>NZ_CP063374.1:3847500-6247500 GCF_015160875.1 Streptomyces chromofuscus
TTTCACGGCGAGAGGTGCTGCTGGAGAACCGTTACGGCTCCGCGGCAACCCGAAGAACTCTACGGATCCGCGAGGGGGCTGTCAAGCATCCCCTGTCAAGATCTTTTCTGTCCGCTTCCGCCCCAGGTCAGCGGGCTCAGTCCAGGTCGCTGAGGCGGCCGCCCGCGTCCGGCTGGGCGTGCTCGACCCTGCGCAGGAGCCTCGTCAGGACCTCGCCGAGGGCCGTTCGCTCGTCCGGGGAGAGGTCCTGAAGGAGGTCCTCCTCGAAGACCGACGCCATGCGCATGGCCTCCAGCCACTTCCCGCGGCCCTCCGACGTCAGCTCGACGATCACCCGTACGCGGTTGTTCTCGTCCCGCTCCCGGGTGACCAGGCCCTCGGCGACCATACGGTCGATCCGGTGGGTCATGGCGGCCGGTGTGAGGCCGAGGCGCTTGGCGAGGTCGCTGGGCCCCAGGCGATAAGGGGCGCCGGACAGGACGAGGGCCTTGAGGACCTCCCACTCCGCGTTGCTGATGCCGAGCGCGGCGGTCTGACGGCCGTAGGCGACGTTCATGCGGCGGTTCAGCCGGGACAGCGCCGAGACGATCTGCTCGACCTGCGGATCGAGGTCCTGGAACTCGCGCTGGTAGGCGGCGATCTGTTCTTCGAGGGTCGGCTCAGTGACGCCGGGGGTGTCGCCCATGGGCGAAGTATGACACGGAGGCCGTTGGCGTTGAAGTCCTTCTGTATGTACTCTTTAGCTTCGAAGTTTAGTTTCTAAGTCTTCAGTCCTAACGTCTGAACGCTTCGCGATCTCGAGAGAGGTGAACGTGACCAGGGCGATGGGCGCAGCGATGCGCCGGATCCACGTGGGTAACGCACTCAGCGCCTTCGGGCTCGGCTTCACCGTTCCCTACCTGTACGTCTACGTGGCGCAGGTGCGGGGACTGGGGGCCGTGACGGCGGGGCTCGTCCTTGCCGTCTTCGCCGTGGCCGCGCTGATCGTGCTGCCGTTCGCCGGACGGGCCATCGTCCGGCGCGGCCCGCTGCCGGTGCTGCTTACCGCCCTGGTCACCGCCGCGCTCGGGGCGCTGAGCCTGGGCCTCGCGGGCAACGCGACCGCCGTACTGCTGTCGGCGGCGGCGCTGGGTGCCGGGCAGGCCGTGATGCAGCCGGCGCTGGCGACGATGATCGTGGAGTGCTCGTCGGCGGAGACGCGGTCGCGGGCGTTCGCCACGCAGTTCTTCCTGCAGAACCTCGGGCTCGGTGTCGGTGGGCTCATCGGAGGGCACCTCGTCGACGCGACGCGGGTGTCGTCGTTCACGCTGCTGTTCGCGATCGAGGCGGCGATGTTCCTGCTGCTGGTCGTGGTGATGGCGACCGTGCGGATGCCGCACTCGCCGCGCATCGGCAAGGCGCCGTCGGCGGCCGCGGCCGCCAGGAGCGGCTGGAAGCAGCTGCTGGGGAACCGGGCGATGGTGCAGCTGTGCGTGCTCGGGTTCGTGTTGTTCTTCGCCTGCTACGGGCAGTTCGAGTCGGGGCTCAGCGCCTACGGTGTCGAGGCTGCCGGGATCTCCACGTCCGCGCTGGGGACGGCACTGGCCGCCAACACCGCGGTGATCGTCGTGGCGCAGTTCGTGGTGCTGAAGTTCGTCGAGCGGCGCCGGCGGTCGCGGGTGATCGCCGCAGTGGGGCTGATCTGGGCCGTTGCCTGGATCGTGGCGGGGTACGCCGGGCTGGGGCACGTCAGTCAGGAGACGGCGACGGCCGCGTTCGTCTCCACGTACGCGCTGTTCGGCCTCGGTGAGGCGATGCTGTCGCCCACGGTGGCTCCGCTCGTCGCCGATCTCGCGCCCACGGGGATGGCGGGGCAGTACAACTCGGCCTTCGCCCTGGTGAAGCAGCTGGCGCTGGCTGTCGGACCGGCGGTGGGCGGTCCCATGGGGGCTTCGCTGCACGCGCCGTACATCGTGACGTTCCTGCTGTTCTCGCTGGGGATCACCGTCCTCGCCGTGCGGCTGGGGCGGCGGCTGACCGAGGCGCAGGACCAGCCGTGGCTCGTGCGCAGCCGCGTGGTGACGCGGGGCGGGGCCGCGGAGCCGGTGTCGGCGGAGGCGTAGCCGTGGGTCCGCGGCCCCGCCGTCGCGGCTACTTGTTCGGCAGTGCGAACTCGCACCACACCGCCTTGCCGCCTCCGGGCGTTCTCCGGCAGCCCCAGGCCGAGGCGATCGTCGCGACGATCGCGATGCCGCGGCCCGACTCGTCGCCCGGCTCCGCCCGGCGGCGGCGGGGGAGGTGGTCGTCGCCGTCGGTGACCTCGATGATCAGTCGGCGGTCGGTGCGACGCAGCCGCAGGCGCATGGGCGGGGTGCCGTGCTGGAGGGAGTTGGCGACCAGTTCGCTGGCGGCCAGGACGCCCAGGTCGTGCAGGTCCGCCGCGAAGCGCCAGCTGGTGAGGACGCCGGAGGCGAAGGCACGCGCGCGTGGGGCCGCTTCGACACCGCCGAGGAGTTCCAGGGCGGCGTTGCGGAAGAGGTCGCTGTCCGCGCCGGTGCGGGCAGGGTGCTGGAGGACCAGGACGGCCACGTCGTCGTCGTGGTCGGCGGTGACGCCGGCCGAGCGGAGCAGGCGGTCGCAGATCACCTGGGGCGTGCCGGTGGCACCGGCGAAGGCTTGCCTGAGAGCCTCGATGCCCTCGTCGAGGTCGGCGTCCCGGCGTTCGACGAGGCCGTCGGTGTAGAGGACGGCCACGGAGCCGGGGGCGAGCGGGACCGAGCCCGAGGCGTGCATCCAGCCGCCGGTGCCCAGGGGCGGTCCGGTGGGTTCGTCGGCGCGCAGGACCGTGCCGTTCTCGTCGCGGACGAGGATGGGGAGGTGGCCGGCGGAGGCGTACACCAGCCGGCCCTCGTTGGGGTCGTGGACGGCGTAGACGCAGGTGGCGATCTGGTGGGGGTCGATCTCCGTGGCGAGGCCGTCGAGGAGCTGGAGGACCTCGTGCGGGGGGAGGTCGAGACGGGCGTAGGCGCGGACGGCCGTACGGAGCTGGCCCATGACCGCTGCCGCGCGGACGCCTCGGCCCATGACGTCGCCGATCACCAGGGCCGTGCGGCCGCCGCCGAGGGTGATCACGTCGTACCAGTCGCCGCCGACCGCGGCCTCCGTGCCGCCCGGCTGGTAGGCGACGGCGATGCGCAGGTCGTCCGGCTGCTCGAGCTCCTGGGGGAGCAGCGACCGCTGCAGGGTCACGGCCGTCTCGCGCTGGCGGCGTTCGCTGGCTCTGAGGCGTTCGGCGGCCTCGGCGTGGTCGGTGACGTCGGTGGCGAAGATGAGGACCCCGGCTCCGGCGCCGTCGGCCACGGGGGTGCAGGTGAAGGTGTAGGAGCGGCCGTCGGGGGCCTTGCGGGACTTGACGGTACGGGGCTTGCCGCTGCGCAGGACCTGGTCGAGCAGGGGCAGCAGGCCCAGGTCGCGCAGCTCGGGGAGGGCCCCGGCGGCCGGTTCGCCCACCGGGCGGCCGCCGAAGGCCGTGGCGTAGGCGTCGTTGACGTAGGCGAGGCGGTGGTCGGGGCCGTGGACGAGGGCGACGAGTGCGGGGACGCGTTCGAGGACGGCGCGTACGGGCAGTTCGTCGACGGCTGGGGCCGACGGCGGGTCGTCGGTCAGTTGTTCGGCGCGGGCCGCGGGGACGGAGCCGTCCCCCCGACGGTCCTGGGCGACCGCCTGGTCGGTCCGCGCCGCGGTGCGGCGCTGCGTTCCGGGGAGCCGGGCGCTCCAGCGCGTGAAGTTCACGAATCCTTGCCTCGTGTAGTCGTCGTCGACCGGCTCCGGACCCGGCCCGGTCCCCCGGGGGTGGCGCGGCGGTGGCCGTGCCGTGTCGGGACCCCTGGGAAGTGCAGCACTTGGGAAAAGCCTCGTGGGTTCGGTGGGCAGGGTGGGCGGCGGTCCGCCCTGACGCGGGGACCAGTCTGGCAGGGTGGCCGACCGGGCCGACATCCGTCAGACGCCGGGGTGGCCGCGAGAGTTCCTCGGGAGAGTCAGGTCGACCCCTTCGGGTCGTAAGGATGCTTTCCACCGGCCGCGAGTTCGAACTCCGCTCGGGGATGTTCGAGTGAACCCAGGGAGACGATCTCCCGTTTGAAGAGGCCCGAGAGGGTCCATTCGGCCAGGACGCGCGCCTTGCGGTTGACCGTGGGCATCCTGCTCAGGTGGTAGGCCCGGTGCATGAACCACGCGGGGTAGCCCTTGACTTTGCGCCCGTAGACGTGGGCGGCGCCCTTGTGCAGTCCGAGGGAGGCGACCGAACCGGCGTACTGGTGGGCGTACGTCTCGAGGGGCTCCCCGCGCAGGGAGCGGACGATGTTGTCGCCGAGGACCTTCGCCTGGCGGAGCGCGTGCTGGGCGTTGGGGGCGCACTCCGCGCCGGACGCGCCGGGAGTACCGGGCCCGTCGGCGGTGACGTCGGGGACGGCGGCAGCATCGCCGGCGGCCCACGCGTGCGCGTGCCCCTCGATCGCCAGCTCCGGGGTGCACTTCAGGCGGCCCCGGCCGGTGAGCGGCAGGTCGGTGGCGGCGAGCAGCGGGTGGGGTTTGACGCCGGCCGTCCAGACGACCGTGCGCGTGGGGAAGCGCTGGCCGTCGCTGAGCACCGCGACCCGGTCGGCGCACGACTCCAGGCGGGTCTCCAGCAGGACCTGGATGTTGCGGCGGCGCAGTTCGGTGATGGTGTAGCGGCCGAGTTCCTCGCCGACCTCGGGGAGGATGCGGTCGGTGGCCTCGACCAGGATCCACCTCAGGTCCTCGGGGCGGACGTTGTGGTAGTAGCGCGTGGCGTAGCGGGCCATGTCCTCGAGTTCGCCGAGTGCCTCGACGCCTGCGTAGCCGCCGCCGACGAAGACGAAGGTGAGGGCCGCGTCGCGCACGGCGGGGTCGCGGGTGGAGGAGGCGATGTCCATCTGCTCGATGACGTGGTTGCGCAGGCCGATGGCCTCCTCCACGGTCTTGAAGCCGATGCCGTGCTCGGCGAGACCGGGGACGGGCAGGGTGCGCGAGACGGATCCGGGGGCGAGGACCAGCTCGTCGTACGGCAGCTGTTCGGCGCCGGCGCCCTCCTCGGCGGCGAGGGTGGTGAGGGTCGCGAGGCGCTCGGCGTGCCGGATGGAGCGGACCTCGCCGACGATCACCCGGCAGTCGGGCAGGACGTGGCGCAGCGGCACGACGACATGGCGCGGGGAGATGGAGCCGGCGGCCGCCTCGGGGAGGAACGGCTGGTACGTCATGTAGGGGTCGGGTGTGACGACCGTGATCTCGGCCCGGCCCCGCCCGATGTCCCGCCTCAGCTTCCGCTGCAGGCGCAGGGCCGTGTACATCCCGACGTAGCCGCCGCCGACAACGAGAATGCGCGCACGTTCCTTCACCATCCCATGACGCACCCGGCGCTTGCGTTTGTCCACAGCCCCGACAAATTGTGTGACCGGGCCGGGAGCGCGCCCATGGTTGGCCGAAACGCTCCGGCGTGCGGGAGTCGTGCAGGTCAACGGGTGTGTGCCGGGCGGAGTAAGGGGGTGCAATCGGGACGTATACGACCCGTACTCCGATCGGGGGGCGCTCCGTGCGGAATCTGCCCCTTCTGAATTGACTGCCTCTCAACTATGTTCGTGTGTCGACGGGGTGTAGGGGGATGCGCTCGTCGGTTCTCGGGTGCGCGACGGGCGGGCCCGGCGGCCCGGCGGGGCGGCTCTCGGTAGGGGCCTGTTCCTCCACGCTCCGGCTACCTATGGCGGGGAGTGTCTCCGGGGGGAGACGTCATTACCGGGGGATTTATGCAGATTCAGGACTCTCGTTGGTCATCCGCGACTGCCATCGCACCTGGCGGCGCGGTCGGCGCGGCGGCGGGCAACGGACGCGGGGACGGCCCGCGGACCGCGCCGCTGCGGGTGGACGCACAGCGCAACCTCGAACACGTACTGCGGGCCGCGCGCGAGGTCTTCGGCGAGCTGGGGTACGGCGCGCCGATGGAGGACGTGGCACGCCGCGCGCGGGTCGGTGTCGGCACGGTGTACCGGCGCTTCCCGAGCAAGGACGTCCTGGTGCGGCGAATAGCCGAGGAGGAGACCTCCCGGCTGACCGACCAGGCCCGGGCGGCGCTCGGCCAGGAGGACGAGCCGTGGTCGGCCCTGTCGCGCTTCCTGCGCACGTCGGTGGCGTCCGGGGCCGGGCGGCTGCTGCCGCCGCAGGTGCTGCGGGTGGGCGTCGCCGAGGAGGGCGAGGCCGACGAGGCCCGCGTGCCGCAGCAGCGGACGCAGCCGGGCGGCGGTGAGCTGCGGCTGGTGCCTCAGGCGCCGGTGGCGGACGAGGACGACGCCGGTGCCGCGGCACTGCTCGACGTGGTGGGCCGGCTCGTGGAGCGGGCGCGCGCGGCGGGCGAGCTGCGGCCGGACGTGTCGGTCTCGGACGTCCTGCTGGTGATCGCCACGGCGGCGCCCTCGCTGCCGGACGCGGCCCAGCAGGCGGCCGCCTCGGCACGGCTGCTGGACATCCTCCTGGAGGGCCTGCGGTCGCGGCCGGTGTGACGGTGGGCGTGGGCGCCAGGCGCCCACGCCCGGCCCGCCCGAACCGTGCCCACGGGGGCCTGCTGTCGCCCGCCTCGCACGACTGAGCACTAGCACTGGCTGACGACGGGCCTCCCCGGACGGGTGGATGGTCGGTACGACCACCTCCTGAACGAAAGCCAATGTGGCAACCTGGCCCCAGTTCGGGACTGTTGGCAGGCGGCGGGGGCTTTCCGCGATGGGCGTTGACGGGCGGGACGAGTCACTCGGTGACGAGGGCGGCGGGGCCGACGGCCCGGTCGCACCCCAGGTGCCGGCACAGCGCGACCGGCGGGAGGACGGCGTCCTGCCGCCGCCGATCGAGCTGCCGCCGTCCGACGCCGAGCTGGTCGGCCGGATGCGCGCGGGCGACGACACGGCCTACGAGGAGCTGTACCGCCGCCACGCGGAGGCCGTACGCCGGTACGCGCGCACATGCTGCCGCGATCCGCACACCGCCGACGACCTCACCGCCGAGGTCTTCGCCCGCGTCCTGCAGGCGGTTCGCGGCGGCCACGGCCCCGAGCACGCCGTACGCGCCTATCTGCTCACCACGGTCCGGCGTGTGGCCGCAAGCTGGACGACCTCGACCAGGCGCGAGCAACTGGTCGACGACTTCGCGGTGTTCGCGGCCCAGGCCGCCCGCGCGTCGGAGGTGTCGAACACCGACGCTCTCGACCTGGGCGCGGACGTGCGCGCCATGCACGCGGCCGAGCAGTCCCTGGCGATGCGGGCGTTCCGCTCGCTGCCGGAGCGCTGGCAGGCCGTGCTGTGGCACACCGAGGTGGAGGACGAGTCGCCCAGCGAGGTCGCCACGCTGTTCGGGCTCGACGCCAACGGCACGCGCGTGCTCGCCAGTCGCGCCCGCGAGGGCCTGAGGCAGGCGTATCTCCAGGCCCACGTCAGCGCCGCGCTCACCAGCGACGAGGAGTGCGCCCGCTACGCCGACCAGTTGGGCACGTACGCGCGCGGCAGGCTGCGCACGCGGGCCGAGCGGGGGCTGCGCAAGCACTTGGAGGAATGTGCGCGGTGCCGGCTGGCCGCCGGCCAGATCGAGGACCTCGCGAGCAGCATCCCCGCGGTCGTGCCGGTTGCGGTCGTCGGCTGGTTCGGGGCGGCCGGGTACGCCAAGGCGGTGGGGATCCTCGCGGGCGGCACGGGCGGCGCGGGAGCCGGGGCGGCGGGCGCGGCGGGCGCGACCTCGGCGACGGGCGGCTCGGCAGCGGCAGGCGGGGCGACGGCGGGTGCTTCAGCGGGCAGCGGTGCGGCGGCAGGCGGGGCGGCGGGCGCGGCGGGCGCGACCTCGGCGACGGGCGGCTCGGCGGCGGCAGGCGGCTCGGCAGGGGCGGCAGCGGGCGGCACGGCGGCAGGCGGCTCGGCCGGTGGGGCGGGCGCGGGCGGCGGTGGCGCGATGGCCTCGGAAGGGCTCGGCGCGCCGGTGAAGGCGGGTCTCGCGGCCGGTGTGGTGGCCACGGCGATCGCGGTCGTGGCCATCGCCCTGGCCGGCGACGACCAGCCGGCCGAGGACCGGAAGCCGTCGGCCAAGCCCCCCGCGTCGGCCCCGGCCGCCCAGCCGGAACCGCCCACCCCCACCCCGTCGCGACCGGACCCGCAGCCACCTCTCCCGTCCCCCGTCGTCCCGGCGGCGGACCGGACCCCGACGCCCGCCCCGTCACCGCCCGGGAGCCCGGCCCCCGCACCCGCCCCGAAGCCGCGGCCGACCCCGACCACCGCACCGCCGGCCACGCCCACGCCGGCCCCCACGCAGCCCCCGGCACCGACCCCCACCCCTGCTCCGACGCCCGCCTCGTACCTGCTCGACGAGCTCTCCTACGACGTCACGGGCGACGGCAACGCGCCCGAACTGCGACTGAGCGCGAGCAGCTGGGTCTGGCCGCGCCACGGCCTGCCGATCGGCGGGACGACGTACGCGCGCGGGGTCAGCGTCCACGCCCACTCGTCCGTCACCGTCGACCTCAACCGCCCGTGCGCGTCGTACGACGCGCTGGTAGGGATCGACGACTCGACGCTGGGCCTGGGCAGGGTGTACTTCTCCGTCTGGGCCGACGGCGCCAGGCTCTGGAAGTCCGACCTCGTCAGGGGCGGGGACGCGGCGACACCGGTGCACGTGGACCTGACCGGGCGCAGGACGGTGCGCCTGGTCGTGGAGCCGCTCGCTCCCCTGGACCACGTGGCCGTGGCTGACTGGGCGGAGTCGGAGTTCAGGTGCGTCTGACGACGTGCCGCGTCGCCCGTCCGACGGCGTGCCGCGCTACCCGCCGGACGCGAGCGCCCCTCGACGCGGTGTGATGCCCGCGGGCACCGCACGCGCGCGTGCGGGTGTCCCCGTCCAGCACGTGCCCCGCCGGGCCAGCAGCCGTCGCAGCCACAGCTCCAGGGACACCAGGTCCGCCAGGCCGTCCAGCGGCAGCGGCTCGCCCTGGGCCGCCGCGCGCAGGGCCTTGCGCACGACCCGGGCCTCCACCAGGCCCGCCTCCGCCAGCAGGGGCGTGTCGAACAGCGCCATCAGCGAGTCGACCGCCACCCGCAGGCCGGCCCGCGCGGCGGCGGCGGCCGGTACGTGGGAGGGAGCGCCCCAGCCGGGCGGGAGGTCGGTGATGCCGGCGCCCTGCAGGACCGTGCGCAGGATCGCCGCTCGCGCGCCGGGCTTGACCCGGAGGGCCTCGGGCAGGGCACGGCAGGCCCGTACGACCTGGTTGTCGAGGAACGGCGCGTGCAGGCGCTGGAAGCGGATCTCGGCGGCCTGTTCCAGCACGCGGACGTCCGCCGCCGTACGGGCGAGCGCGGCCCGCGCGCGGAAGTCGCCCGGCCGCTGACCGGGTCCGAGCCCGGAGCGATGTGTGGCCCCCTGCAAGCGAATCGATACTTCAGCCAGTGCCTCCCCCGTCAGCCAGCGCGCCGCCGGTCCCGGTCCGGCCCAGGTCAGCGCCGCGAGCGAGGCACCGACCGCGCCCCCGGGTTCCTCGAAGCGCTTCTGCAGCAGCCGCTCGGCGAGGCTCTCCAGGCCCGACCCGTACGGCATGCGGGCCAGGCGCCGGGCCGCCGCGTACACGCGCGCGGGGACCAGTACGGACCCGTCGGCCTTGGCGAGGGCGGCCACCGGGCGGACCAGGTGGCGTCTTTGCCGGTCCATCAGCAGGTCGGCGAGGCGGGCGGGGTGGGCGTCCAGCACCTGACGGGCGCCGTAGCCGGTGAGGTGGTCCGCGCTGCCGGAGGCGAGCCTGGCACGGTGCCGGACTGCGGTGACCAGGCTGGGGCCGGGTTCGTCGGTCAGCGGGCCGTCGAGGGTGGCGTACGGCAGGGTCTCCTCGCCGCCCGCCACCACCACGTGGTGGAAGCGCGGGTTGGCGGCCAGCACGCCCGCCCGCTCCAGCTCGGCCTCCCGGCCGCCCACCGCCAGATCGTTGAAGGTGACCGCCAGCAGCCGCTCCCCCGCGCCCGTGCCGTGTCCCAGCACGGTGCCCGGCATCCCCGGCAGCCCGGCCGCCAGCAGCGCCAGCGTTCCCGAGGCGGGCCCGCCGGACAGGTCCGCCCCGATGCCGGGCACCGGCATCCCGCGCGCGGCACGGCGTTCGGCGGGGCCCATGCCCGGGACGGGCCCGGGGTCGATGTCGGCTCCGGGGACGTGTCGGGGGGCGGCGAGGCGGGCCCGGACGGCGTCGACCAGGGCGTCGCGGACGGCGTCGAGCGCGCGGTCGGGGTCGGCGGGCGGGGCGGCGACAGCGAGGGAGGCGACCGGATCGTACCCGGCGACCTCACGCGCCCCGGCGCGCAGGATGAGGGCATGCCCCGGCGGAATGCGCCGCACGCCGTCGTACGGGGTGGAGTCGTGCAGCGCGGCGGGGACGTCGGGGGCGGCCAGCAGCGCGGCGAGGTGCCCGAAGTCGAGGTTGGCCTCGATGAGGTCGGCCAGCGGCAGCGCGGCGGTCGCGTAGGCGGTGCCGCCGGCCCAGGGGGTGTGGAACACCGGTCTGGCGCCCGCCAGATCGCCGCAGACGGTGATGCGCCGGCCGACCTGGACGACCGCCGTGTAGCTGCCGGGCCAGGCCGTCAGGTGCCGAAGTGCCCCTCCGCGTGCGGTGAACAGCCCCAGGCGCAGTTCCTCGTCGGTGGCGCCGCAGGTGCCGAGGACCGCGATCCGGGTCTGGGCGTCGGCCGTGACGAGTCGGACCTCGTCGGGGCGCCAGTCGCCGACCGCCCACAGGGGATCCGGGTCGCCCCACAGGAGTTGGGAGCCGACGGGGTGCAGGGTCTCGCCGTCGTAGCCGGTCGCGCCCGCCGAGCCGATCTCGGCGGCTCCCGCGGCGGTGCTGCTCCACCCCACCAACCACCGCATCGACGCCTCCACAGGCTGTGGACAACCAGTGCACCGTACGAACCGGTTCACCATGCTGCCACGAAGAACGCGCCGCAGAGCGGCGGCGGTGCCGCTTGTGATCCCTCGAATGCGCCCCGCGCACTGCCTCGCGCCACCACGAGATACCCCGGAGATACCCCGCGAGCCGCCCGGCGACGCCCCGCGGAGCGCCCCAACAGCGGCTTGCCGCAGGGCAACTGCGACGCGAATGCGCCCTCGATACGCCCCCCGTCGACCCCCAACGCGCCCTCAAACTCCGTGGTGGACGCGGGAATCACGCGCACGGAGCAGGGTCGCTTTTCGGCCAAAACGATTCCGGGCAAGTGCACGTGCATACGTTTCGTGCACGCTCTGTACAGGCTCTGCGCACCGCTCTGTCGGCGCACGGTCCGGGAGACGGGTTCGCCTCCCGGACCGGTCCGCCGCCCGCGGGGATTGAGGCGGCGGTATCCCCCAGCCCACTGGTCCAGTACAGCGGGCCGACCCACGCAAGAGCCATGGAACCGCTCCCGAGATGGCCGGAGTAGAGCGCACGGGCGGGCGCACGGCCACACACCGGGAGCACGCCACAACTGTGCGTACCGGGACCGTACTTCCGTACGGACCACAATCCCGCCATCCGGAACAATGCCCCTTAACGCTTGGGATGCGGCGAACTACGCTGGGTTTACGAATGCCGCATGGTTATGCCAGTGCGGCAGCCGTCTGTGTCGAGGGGTGGCGCATGTCCAGGGAGCAACGCGGGCCGAACGAAAAGCTCGGCGCCGTTCTCGCCCTCGCGGGAATCAGCAACGCCGGACTCGCGCGGCGCGTCAACGACCTCGGCGCCCAACGCGGGTTGACGCTTCGCTACGACAAGACGTCGGTGGCGCGCTGGGTGTCGAAGGGCATGGTGCCGCAGGGTGCCGCGCCGCACCTCATCGCGGCCGCGATCGGCCAGAAGCTGGGCCGCCCGGTGCCGCTGCACGAGATCGGCCTGGCGGACGCGGACCCCGCACCGGAGGTCGGCCTCGCCTTCCCCCGGGACGTCGGCCAGGCGGTACGGTCGGCGACGGAGCTGTACCGCCTCGACCTCGCCGGCCGACGGGCCGGTTCCGGCGGCATCTGGCAGTCGCTCGCCGGGTCGTTCGCGGTGAGCGCGTACGCCACGCCCGCCTCACGGTGGCTGATAACCCCGGCCGACAGCTCGGTCGCGCGCGAGGTGAACCCGGCGGAAGGTTCCGGCGCACCGGTCAGAGTCGGCCACAGCGACGTGCAGAAGCTGCGGGAGGCCGCGGAGGACGCCCGGCGCTGGGACTCCAAGTACGGCGGCGGCGACTGGCGTTCGTCGATGGTGCCGGAGTGCCTGCGGGTGGAGGCGGCGCCGCTGCTGCTCGGTTCCTACTCCGACGAGGTCGGCCGGGCCCTGTTCGGCGCGTCCGCCGAACTCACCCGGCTCGCCGGGTGGATGGCGTTCGACACGGGCCAGCAGGAGGCCGCGCAGCGGTACTACATCCAGGCACTGCGCCTGGCCCGGGCCGCCGCGGACGTCCCCCTCGGGGGCTACGTGCTGGCGACGATGTCGCTCCAGGCGACCTACCGCGGCTTCGGCGACGAGGGGGTCGACCTCGCCCAGGCCGCCCTGGAGCGCAACCGGGGGCTGGCCACGGCCCGCACCATGAGCTTCTTCCGTCTCGTCGAAGCACGGGCGCACGCGCGCGCGGGTGACGCCCAGGCGGCCGGGGCGGCCCTGAAGGCGGCCGAGGGCTGGCTGGAGCGGTCCCGCGACGGCGACAACGATCCGTCCTGGCTGGGTTTCTACTCGTACGACCGTTTCGCCGCCGACGCCGCCGAGTGTTACCGGGACCTGAAGGCGCCGCGGCAGGTGCGGCGGTTCACCGAGCAGGCGCTGTCGAAGCCGACGGAGGAGTTCGTCCGCTCGCACGGGCTGCGGCTCGTCGTGTCCGCCGTCGCCGAACTGGAGTCCGGGAACCTGGACGCGGCGTGCGAGCAGGGAGTGCGGGCGGTGGAGGTGGCCGGGCGCATATCGTCCGCGCGGACCACGGAGTACGTGAGGGACCTGCTGCACCGGCTGGAGCCGTACGGCGACGAGCCGCGCGTGGTGGAGCTGCGGGAGCGGGCCCGGCCACTGCTGATGGCCCCGGCGTAGGACGGGGTCCCCGGGCGTCTGCCCTGCTGGTGCTGTCCTGGGCGGCCCGGGCCGTGCGCGGCCGGTCGCGCGGTTCGCCGCGGCCCCCTGACGCGGCGTGGGTGCGGACCCGCGTTTGAAGGCGTTGTCAGTGGCGCAGTGCACTATCGATAGCGGGAGGTGGTGCGGGTGCGGACGATCGCCTACGACTGCGACGTGCTGGTGATCGGCGGCGGGATCGTCGGGCTGTCGGCGGCGTACGCGATCACACGTGCCGCGCCGGGGACGCGGGTGACCGTGCTGGAGAAGGAGGCGGGGCCCGCCCGGCACCAGACGGGACGCAACAGCGGTGTGATCCACAGCGGGGTCTACTACCGCCCCGGCTCGCTCAAGGCGCGGTACGCGGTGCGGGGCGCAGCCGAGATGGTGAAGTTCTGCGCGGAGTACGACATCGCGCACGCCGTCACCGGGAAGCTGATCGTCGCCACCGAGCGCTCCGAGCTGCCCCGGCTGCACGCGCTCGTGCAGCGCGGCCGGGAGAACGGCATTCCGGTGCGGGAGCTGGTCGCGGCACAGATCACGGAGTACGAGCCGGAGGTCCGGGGCCTCGCGGCCATACACGTCGGGACGACCGGGGTGTGCGACTTCGGCGCGGTCGCGCGGCAGCTGGCCGAGGCCTCCGGAGCGGACATCCGGTACGGCGCCGAGGTGCTGCACGTCGACCGGCGCCCGGAGCGGGGGGTCGCCGTGCGGACGGCGGACGGCACCGTGGTGCGCGGGCGGGTGCTGGTGAACTGCGCCGGGCTGTACTGCGACGAGGTGGCCCGGATGACCGGGGACGACCCCGGCATGCGGATCATCCCGTTCCGGGGGGAGTACTACGAGCTGGCGCGGCCGGAGCTGGTGCGCGGCCTGGTCTATCCGGTGCCCGACCCGGCGTTCCCGTTCCTCGGCGTGCATCTGACGCGCGGCATCGACGGCGGCGTCCACGTGGGCCCCAACGCGGTGCCGGCGCTGGCCCGCGAGGGCTACGGCTGGGGCGTGGTCCGGCCTCGCGAGCTGGCCCGGACGCTGGCCTGGCCCGGAGCCTGGCGGATTGCGGGCCGGCACTGGCGGTACGGCGGCGGGGAGCTGTGGCGGTCGGTGTCGAAGGCCGCGTTCGCCAGGGCGGTGCGGCGGCTGCTGCCCGCGGCGACGGAGCAGGACCTGGTCCCGACGGCGGCCGGAGTGCGGGCCCAGGCGGTACTCCGGGACGGCACGCTGGTGGACGACTTCCTGATCCGGGAGGGCGCGCGGGCCGTGCACGTCCTGAACGCCCCGTCCCCCGCGGCGACGGCCTCCCTGCCGATCGGCCGCGAGGTGGCCCGAAGGGCCCTGATAGCACTGAGCCGCACATGACCCCCCAGTCACGCCCTCACCCGTCCACAGCCCCCGCCCACCCGGCCCCGCTCCTCGCCCCCGCGTCCGCGGCCCACGCGCCCGCATCCCACGCCGGCCCGGCCCCCGACCCGGCACCCGCGTCCACAGCCCACACCTGCCAGACCTCCACCCACACCCCTGCCCGTCATACTCCGGCCCTCCCCCTCCCCCTCGCGCCCGCGACCCGGCCCCGCCCGCCTCCGGCCCGCACCCCCGTCCGCGTCACCCCGCACCCCGTAACATCGAAGCCACTGTGTCTGACTCCCTGAACATTCCCGAAGCCTCCCACCCGACCCGTGACAGCGCCGTCCGTCGGCATCGGGCCAAGGGTGAGCCGCGCTTTCCCGACGGCCCCAAGGCCGACCCCGCCGGTTCGCACTTCGAGCGGCGGATCCGGAGTTTCCAGCCGCGGCGGAGCCGGGTGACAGCGGGGCAGGCGGACGCGTTGCAGCGGCTGTGGCCCAAGTGGGGTCTGGACATCGACGGGCGGCGGGTCCTGGATCTCGCCGAGCTGTTCGGCAACGACCACCCCGTCGTGCTGGAGATCGGCTTCGGCATGGGCGAGGCCACCGCGCGGATGGCCGCCGCCGACCCGGACACCAACATCCTCGCCGTGGACGTCCACACCCCCGGCCAGGGCAACCTGCTCAACCTCGCCGACCAGGCCGGCCTCGGCAACGTCCGGGTGGCCAACGGCGACGCCATCATCCTGCTGCGCGAGATGCTCACCCCCGACTCCCTCGACGGGCTGCGCGTCTTCTTCCCCGACCCCTGGCCCAAGAAGCGGCACCACAAGCGGCGGCTGATCCAGCCGGACTTCCTCACCCTCGCCGCGAGCCGCCTCAGGCCCGGCGGGATCCTGCACTGCGCGACCGACTGGGTGCCGTACGCCGAGCAGATGCTCGAGGTGCTCACCGCGCACACCGACTTCGAGAACACCCGGCCCGACGGAGGCTTCGCCCCGCGCCCCGACTTCCGCCCGCTCACCCGTTTCGAGGGGCAGGGGCTGGACAAGGGTCATGAGGTGAACGACCTGCTCTTCCGCCGTGTACCGCACGACGACCGGCGCGCGGACCGGCGGTGAAGGACCAGCGTCCGCGCGACGGTCGGCCGTAAAACCCTTCCCTCGTTCGACTCTCCCCTCGTTAGGGTCAATGCCGTGGCGATCAGTCCCCCGTATCCGACGAACCCCGGCGTTCCCGGCGGCCGCCCCCTGCTGCACGCGCACTGGTGGCAGAAGCGGTGGGTGCGGTACGGCGCGCTGAGCACGCTGCTCGCCCTGTCCGGCCTGGTGATCCTCGCCCTGGTCCGCGAGCAGACCGGCACCGAGGGCTTCCTGGTCGGCCTCGGCCTCGCGGTCCTCCCCGTGCCGCTGCTGACAGCCGCCTTCCGGTGGCTGGACCGGGTCGAGCCCGGGCCCTGGCGGAACCTGGTCTTCGCCTTCGCCTGGGGAGCGTGCGCGGCGGCGCTGATAGCCATCGTCGCGAACAGCTTCGCCACCCAGTGGATAGCGACCGCGACCGCCGACCCGACCAGCGCCGACACCTGGGGCGCCACGGTCATAGCCCCGGTCGTCGAGGAGTCCGCGAAGGCGGCCGCGATCCTGCTGCTCTTCCTCTTCCGGCGCCGCGACTTCACCGGGATCCTCGACGGCGTCGTCATAGCCGGCGTCACCGCCACCGGCTTCGCCTTCACCGAGAACATCCTCTACCTCGGCACCGCCTTCGGCACCGACCAGCTGGCCGGCCACAGCGGGATCGCCTCCGTGACCGCCGCTACCTTCTTCGTGCGGGTCGTCATGTCGCCGTTCGCGCACCCCCTGTTCACCGTGTTCACCGGCATCGCCTTCGGCATCGCCGCGCTCGCCGGGGAACGCCAGCGGCTGCGCCGGATCCTGCTGCCGCCGGCCGGGCTGCTGCTCGCGATGGGCATGCACGCCTTGTGGAACGGCTCGGCGACCTTCGGCGACTTCGGCTTCTTCGCGGTGTACGGCGGCTTCATGGTCCCCGCGTTCGGCCTGCTGACCTGGCTGGTGGTCTGGACGCGGCAGCGGGAGCTGCGGACCGTCCGCGAGGAGCTGCCCGCCTACGTCGTCGCCGGCTGGCTCTCGCCCGCCGAACCGTTCGCCCTCGGCTCGATGCGGGCCCGCCGCCTGGCCCGCGAGTACGCCGGCCACCACCTCGGCAAACCGGCCGCGCGGGCCGTCGCGCAGTACGAGGCGTACGCCACGTCCCTGGCCTTCCTGCGGCACCGGGGCCGCCGCGGCCGGGCCCGGACCGACTTCGTCGTGCGGGAACGCGAGCTGCTGAGGGAACTGTGGAACCGCCGTGAGATCGCCCGGCCGGCCCTGGAGTACGCGGCACGCGTGACCGCCCCGCCGATGCCGGCGATGATGCCGCCGGTGTACGGCTGGGCGCCGGCGCACGGGCCGACGGCGCCCTACCCGGTGTACAACCCGTACCGGTCGTAGGACTGCCGGTCGTAGGACACCACGTAGGACACCAGAGGGCCGCGGACAGCCGAAACCGGCAGCCCTGACGTCGGGGGGTTGCCGTCAGGACCGCCGGGGTTGGAGGGGGAACGCGTTCCTTAAGGGGTGAGGCCCTTGCTCTGCAGCCAGGCCAGCGGGTCGAGTCCGCCGCCGCCGGTGTGCACCTCCAGGTGCAGGTGCGCGCCGGTCACGTTGCCGGTCGCGCCCACGCGGCCGATGACCTCGCCCGTGGTGACCTTCTGGCCGACGCTGACGCCGATCGACGACTGGTGGGCGTACCAGATCTCGGTGCCGTCGTCGAGGGTCAGCACGGTCTTGTAGCCGTACGACCCGTTCCAGCCCGCCTCGGTGATGGTGCCGCTGTGCACCGCCTTGATCGGGGTGCCCGTGGGCGCGGCGAAGTCGAGGCCCGTGTGGTAACCGGACGACCACAGGGCGCCGGCCTGGCCGAAGGTGGAGGTGATGGTGTACGAGGAGGTCGGCAGCGCGTACTGCCTGGCCAGGGCGGCGAGCCGCTCGGCCTCGGCCTTCTTGCGGGCCTCCTCCTCGGCGAGGGCCTTGGCGGCGGCGGCCTTCTCCTCGGCCTCCTTCTCCGCCTTGGCCGCGGCCTCGGCGGCGGCCTTCTCGGCGGCGGCCGCGGCCTCCGCTGCGGCCTTGCTCTCGACCTGCTCCTGCTGCTGCTCGGCCTGCGCGATGATGCGGGCACGCAACGCCTCACCGGCGTCGGTGGTGCCCTCCGCGGTCTCCGCGGGGGTCGCGCCGAGGCTGCTGAGCGGGGCACTCGCGAGCTGGGGCTCGGTGGAGTCTGCGTCCTCGTCGTCGGACATCAGCGCGCCGACGGAGGGCAGGTCGGGCATGGAGATCGACACCGGCGGCTTGCCCGCGTTCGCACTGGCCATGCCGCCCGCGCCGACCGCGGCTATGACGCCGACGCCGAGAACGGTGGAGCTGCGGGCGAGTCCACCGCCGCGCTGCTTGCTGACACGGTGCCGACCGCGTACGGGGCGGATGGTCTCCGCAGTGGGATTCCACTCCTCCCACGGGCCCTCGTCGGTGCGCTGCGCGCCGTAGACGAACGTGTCGGTGCTGTCGGCGGCGCGCTGGCCAGGCACGAACGGGGCTTGTGGGGCAGGCCGGTTGGACGCCACGTGGGCGTACTCCTTTCCTTCCTTCTCGCCTACCGGGTTAGCTGACGGGTTCGGAGCAGGAAGGTCTCCTACGCGCGTAAACCAGCCGTACCACTACGGCGGCATACGCCCGATTCACCCCAAGGTGGTGGTTCCCCGGTTCCCTTGTGCGGCCGGTAAGGGCCTCGCGCGGGATTCGGCGCGTGCGCACGGAGCCGCCTCTTGTGACGGCTGGGACGACCGCGCTGCGTTATCGGACGTTAATAGAACCAGGGCCTGATTTCCAAGCCGTTCCACTTGATCATTAAGGTTTTCCGCCAGGACGTACGGGCCATCAACGACGAAAATCGGGCGAGTTGACCTCCGGTCAGGACCGTACCCATTTCTGACTGCATGTCAGTTGTCATGCGGAGGGCGTTTGTTCCATCACCCCTGGTGACGGTCGCCGGACGGCGAGCAGAGCCATGTCGTCGGTGGTGCCGCCCTCGCTGTGCCGGCGAACGTCTTCGGCCACCGCGCAGAGCAGTTCGGCGGGCCCGCCGAAGGTCCGGCCGGCCAGCCGGGCCGCCGGGTCGTAGAAGACGCCCCGGGCGTCCCGCGCCTCGGACAAGCCGTCCGTGTACAGCAGCAGCGTCGCGCCGCCCGGGAAGCGGGACTCCTCCGCGCGGTCCGGCCAGGAGGCCAGCTCACCCATGCCGAGCGGCAGCGCCGCCTGCCGGGCGGGCAGCGGGCGCACCGTGCCGTCGGCGTAGAGCATCAGCGGCGGCGGATGGCCGCGGTTGAGGATGCGGACGACACCGTCCTCGTGCGGGATCTCGGCGAGTACGGCGGTGGTGAACCCCTCGAAGGCGTCGATCGCGTCCCGTCGCGTGCCCTCGCGCGTCAGCGCCCGCTCCAGCCGCCGCGCCACCGCCTCCAGCGTCGCCTCGTGCTCGGCGGCCTCCCGGAACGCCCCGACGACCACGGCGACCGCCGCCACCGCCCCCATGCCCTTGCCGCGCACGTCCCCCACCACGAGCCGTACGCCGTACCGGCTGTCCTGCACCGCGTACAGATCGCCGCCGATGAAGGCATCCGCCTGCGCGGCCTCGTAGCGCGCGGCGACCTCGAAGCCGCCGATCCGCTCCATCGGCTCCGGCAGTACCGCCAGCTGGGCGGCCTCGGCGATCTCCCAGGCCGAATGGAGACGGGCGTGGCTGCGCCGGACGAGCCCGTTGATCAGCAGGGCGAGGGCGGCGACCGTCACCACGGTGACCTGCTCGGTGAGCGCCTCGACCTGGAGGAGGTCGCCGTACCGGATGTCCACCGCCATGCCCACGGCGACGGCGGCGACGCCGATGAGAAGCGTGGCCCGGCGGGAAAGAAGCGGTGCGGCGATCAGCGGGGCGGCGGTGAACAGCGGGGCGGCGCTGAAACCGCGGGGGGTGAGGTAGTCGTAGCAGCCGCCGATGACGACGAGCAGGGCGGGGAGGGCGCGGACGAAGGTGCGGGCGAAGAAGACCGGCCGTTCCTCGGTGGGCGGCTCGGGCGGCTCGGGGCGCGCGAGCGCGGGGGAGTCACGGGGGCGACCCGAGCCGGGAGCCCCGCCCTCGGGGAGCCCGCCGCCGGCTCCGGGGTACGGCCGCTCTCCTTCTGCCTCCGCAGGCCGCACTGTCCTCTCCCACCACGACGGTCACCGCACCTGTCCAGCGTTCCCGCAGTGGGCGCGCGGGACCAGCCCGGATGGGCCGACCGGATGAGGGGAGAGAGTGAGAGGAGAGGGCGAGGACCGGAAACGACTCGGGGCCGGAACCCATGATCTGGATTCCGGCCCCGGGCCTTCAGTAGCGGGGACAGGATTTGAACCTGCGACCTCTGGGTTATGAGCCCAGCGAGCTACCGAGCTGCTCCACCCCGCGTCGGTATGACACCAGTGTACGGCATGCGCGGGGCCCGACGCGCCACGGTTTCCCCCGACCCCCGCTGAGCAGGCGGTTTCCGGCCGGACGCCGGCTACGGGGGCCGGGTACGGGGGCCGGGGACCACCCGATTGACGGGTAGCCGGCCACCCGTTCTCGCGCGTTCATCCCAGCTGGGGGCGGCCGAGGGCGCGGGCCGTCGCGCGTCCGCGGACCCCACCAGCGCAGGAACGCGAGCGGTGGCCCCGTTGGTGCCGCACCGACCGCAGACCGAACAGGAGACCACCGTATGACCCAGGCCACGGAACGGACCGAGTTGCCCGAGCGGCTGGTCGAGCTGATCACCCACCACTTGGAAGTGCGGGTGGACCGGGACCGGCTGACGCCCGACGTGACCTTCGCGAGCATCGGCATGGACTCGCTGTCCCTGATGGAGCTGGTCGTGGCCGCCGAGGAGGAGTTCGGCATCGTGCTGCCCGACGAGGCGCTGGACCTCTCCCCCGCCTCCACCCTCGGTGACGCCGCCCGGGCCTTCCGCGATGCGGCCTGACGTCGCGGTCACCGGGCTCGGCCTGGTGACACCCGCCGGGCTGACCGCCGGGGACAACTGGTCGGCCCTGTGCCGGGGCCGCTCGCTGGCCGCCCCGGATCCCGAACTCGCCGGCCTGCCTGTCGACTTCTCGTGCCAGGTGACCGGGCTGGACGCCGAACGGGAGCTCGGACGTCCGCTCGCCCGGCGCATGGACGGCTTCCTGCGGTTCGCCCTGGTCGCCGCCCGGCGGGCGGTCGCCGACGCCGGGCTCGATCCGCTGACCTGGCGGGGCGAGCGGGTGGGGGTCGTCCTCGGGGTCGGCTCGAACAGCCTGAGCACGTACGTCACCGAGTTCGGCCACCTCAGCGCGGGGCGCCCGGAGCGGGTGTCGCCGCTCGCGCTGCCGCGCAGCGTGCCGAGCATGGCCGCCGGGGAGGTGTCCATCGACCTGGGGGCGCGCGGCCCCAGCTTCACCACGTCCAGCGCCTGCGCCTCGGGGGCGACCGCGATCGGGGTCGCGCGGGATCTGGTGCGGTCGGGAGCGTGCGACATCGTGCTGGCGGGGGGCGCCGAGTCGGCCCGGTCCCGGATGACGGCCACCTGTTTCACGCGCATGCGCGCGCTGTCCCGCCGCCGCGAGCGGCCCGACCTCGCCAGCCGGCCGTTCGACGCGGCGCGGGACGGGTTCGTGCTCGGGGAGGGCGCGGGGGTCCTGGTGCTCGAGCGGCCCTCCGCCGCCCGGGCCCGCGGGGCGTCCGTCCTCGCCCTGCTGCGCGGATACGGCGCGACCGCCGACGCCCACCACCCCGTCGCCCCGCACCCCGAGGGCGCGGGTGCCGTCCTCGCCCTCGGGGCCGCCCTCACGGACGCGGGCTGCGCGGCGCGGGACGTCGGCCACGTGAACGCGCACGGCACCTCGACGCCGTTGAACGACGCGGCCGAGGCGACGGCCCTGCGGCGGGTCTTCGGGGACGGGGGGCCACCGGTCACCGCGTCCAAGGGCGTGATCGGGCACGCGCTCGGGGCGGCCGGCGCCATCCAGGCGGCGTACACGGTGCTCGCCCTGCGCCACGGGAGTGTGCCGCCGGTGGCGAACTTCGATGGGCAGGACGGCGACCACAAGCTCGACGTCGTGGCCGGGCGCCCGCGGCCGGTGGACGCGGGCCTGGGCATCAGCTGCTCGTTCGGGTTCGGCGGGCAGAACGCCGTGCTGCTGTTCGAGGCGGCTTAGCGGGGCGCGGGCGCCGGTGCGGGCGAGGCGGGGCGCTGGTGCCGGCACAGGAGCGCCGGCGCCGGTGCCCCCTCCACGGGGCGCGGGTGCCGCGCCGGACTCGGCGGGACGCCGGTGCGGGAGCCGTACCGACCCCACCCGCGCTGGTGCCGGCACAGGAGCGCCGACGCCGCAGCCCCCTCCACGGGGCGCAGGCGGCGCGCCGGACTCGGCGGGACGCCGGTGCGGGAGCCATACCGACCCCACCCCGCGCCGGCGCCGGCACAGGAGCGCCGGAGCCCCCCTCCGCGGGGCGCAGGCGGCGCGCCGGACACGGCGGGACGCCGGTGCGGGAGCCATACCGACCCCACCCCGCGCCGGCGCCGGCACAGGAGCGCCGGAGCCCCCCTCCGCGGGGCGCAGGCGGCGCGCCGGACACGGCGGGACGCCGGTGCGGGAGCCATACCGACCCCACCCGCGCTGGTGCCGGCACAGGAGCGCCGGAGCCCCCCTCCGCGGGGCGCGGGTGGCGCGCCGGACTCGGCGGGACGCCGGTGCGGGAGCCATACCGACCCCAGCCGCCGCCCCGTCCTCCCCGCACCGCATCGCCCCGCACCGCATCCACTGCCCGCACCGCAGGGCACCCCACCCCGCCGGCTCACCCCACCAGGTGACGATTGGGCTCCTTGGCCGCGGCCTCGTACTCCGGCACCACCACCACCGTCACCCCGGCCCCCGCCAGCAGTCCGCTCCCGTCGGCCCCCCGCACGAACGTGTCCGGCTCGCGCCAGGCCGTCACCACCCGCCCGACCCCGGCGTCGAGGATCAGCCGGGCGCAGGGGCGGGGCCGGGAGGCGCGGTGGGTGCACGGCTCCAGGCTGGTGTAGACCGTGGCGCCGGGGAGCCGTGGCTCCGCCGCGTCGATCTTCGCGAGCGCCGCCTCCTCCGCGTGGACGACCGGGTCGCCGCCCTCCCGGGAGTGGCCCCGGGCGAGTTCCGTGCCGTCCTCGGCCACGACCACCGCGCCCACGCTGAACGCCGTCCTCGACGGCGGGCACAGCGCGGCCAGCTCGCAGGCGAGGGCGAGCCAGCGGCCGTCGGCGGCCGAGGGGAGGGCGCCGGTGCCCGGGGCGGTGGGCTCGTAGCGCATGAGGACGACGTCCTCGACGGGCCGGGTCTCGACCAGGCGCAGACGTCCGGACTGGTAGCGGCCGGGGCCGAAGAGCCGGGGAGCGGACGGGTCGCCGACGAAGAGGGGGGCGAGGACGAGCTGGAGTTCGTCGGCGAGGCCCTCCAGGAGGAGCTGGGTGTGGACCGTGCCGCCGCCCTCGACCATCAGGCGGCGGACGCCGCGTACGTCGTGCAGGTACGCCAGGACCGCCCGCCAGTCGAGGGTGTCGCCGAGGGCGACCACGTCCGCCGCGACGGGCGCCTCCACCAGGCGCCGGGCGCCCCGCGTCGTCGTGCACACGAGCTTCTCGCCGCCCGTGTGCCAGAAGTTGGCGGCCGGGTCGAGGTCGCCGGAGCCGCTCACCGTGACCTTCAGGGGATACTCCGGTTTTCCGGCCGCCGTCCGGGCCGCCCGCCGCTCGGGGGAGTTGACCAGCAGCCGGGGGTTGTCGGCGCGGATGGTGCCGGCGCCGACGAGGATCGCGTCGGACGACGCCCGTACCTCGTCGACCCGGTCGAAGTCGGCCGGGCCGGACAGGAGCAGACGGTCGGGGCCGGTGTCGTCCAGGTAGCCGTCGAGGGAGACGGCGGCGGACAGCAGGACGTAGGGGTAGGGCATGGACGCACTTCACCTCGGGGGTCGGGGCCGGACCGGCGATTTGGTTTAAGTTTGAAGCAAAATTACACTGGCGGCATGACGACTCGCTGGCTCACCCCGCAGGAGCAGCGCGCGTGGCGCGCGTACATGGGGGCCACCCTTCTGCTGGAGGACGCGCTCGACCGGCAGCTCCAGCAGGAGGCCGGCATGGCGCACATGTACTACTCCATCCTCGCCAACCTCTCCGAGGCCCCGGAACGCCGACTACGGATGACCGATCTCGCGGAGCGGCTGAAGATCACCCGCAGCCGGCTGACCTACGCCGTCACCCGGCTGGAGAAGGACGGGCTGGTGCGGCGCGAGGAGTGCCACTGGGACAAACGGGGGAGCGTGGCCGCGCTGACCGACGAGGGGATGGCCACGGTGGAGCGGGTGGCGCCGGGACACGTGGAGACGGTGCGCGCGGCGCTGTTCGACCATCTGACGCCGCATCAGGTGAAACAGCTGGAGGAGATCTTCACGGGGATCGCGCAGGCCCTCCAGGGGGACGACGAGGGCGGCGCGGTGGCCGACGTGCCGTGGCGGCGCCGGTCGTCGCCCTGCTCCTGACGACGCGGCGCCCCGGCCTCGCGGGGCCGCCGGGGCCGGACCGCAATTCCGTTGCTTGAACTTTAAAGCATGCAGTAGGATTTCGATCAGGAGCTGCTTCAAAACTGAAACACTCACCCGGAGACCCGCATGCCCGACTTCCCCGCCGCCACACCGCGCGCCCGCGTCCGGGTGCCGCTGCGCTTCCACGACGGCTACAGCGTCGACGCCGACCTGGTCACCTTCCACGGTCTGGCCGACGGCCAGGAGCACGTCGCCGTGGTCCTCGGCGAACCCGGCCCGCGCCCTCTCGTGCGCCTGCACTCCGAATGCCTCACCGGCGACCTCTTCGGCTCCGCCCGCTGCGACTGCGGCCCCCAGCTGCGCGAGGCGGTCGAGCGCATCGCGGCCCGCGGCGGCGTGCTGCTCTACCTGCGCCAGGAGGGGCGCGGCATCGGCCTCTACAACAAGCTCGACGCGTACGCCCTCCAGGACGGGGGCCTCGACACGTACGAGGCCAACGCCGCGCTGGGCCTGCCCGAGGACGCCCGCGACTACACGGCGGCGGCGCAGATGCTTCGGGCCCTGTCCATCACCGACCTGGACCTGCTGTCCAACAACCCCGACAAGGCCGACCAGCTGAGCGGGCTGGGCATCACCGTCCACGACCGCGTCCCCACCGGCGTCTTCGCCACCGCCGACAACATCCGCTACCTGCGCGCCAAGGTCCTCCAGACCCGGCACACGCTGCCGCTCGCGGAGCTGAACGCGGGGTGAGCCGGGTGG
The DNA here is from genome assembly GCF_015160875.1 of Streptomyces chromofuscus. Lineage (NCBI taxonomy): Bacteria > Bacillati > Actinomycetota > Actinomycetes > Kitasatosporales > Streptomycetaceae > Streptomyces > Streptomyces chromofuscus. The sequence goes on from NZ_CP063374.1 coordinate 3,872,395, forward strand.
CCCGGGCGAGCGGGGCCGCTTTGACACCGTGCGGCGTGCGGCACTTGAGGCGCGAACGCGCGACAGCGCCCCGCCCGGTGGAGACCCGGCGGGGCGCTGGTGACAGGTCGAACGGCAGTCCCCTGCTCGCGTGACCGGTAGGCCCTGTGGGACTCGAACCCACAACCAATGGATTAAAAGTCCACTGCTCTGCCAATTGAGCTAAGGGCCCAGGCGATGTTGCCTCCACGAGCATAGCCGGAGGAGGCCGCATCGCCGATTGGGTATCCGCGGGACGGGGCCGTCCGCGGGGCGGAAGGATCCCGAAGTGTTAGGGATCCACCGGTTCGCGCGTCCCCGGCGCCTCGGGACCGGGCCCCGCCCCCTGTCCCGCGAGCCGGGCCGGCCCCCGTCGGGCCTCCCTCGCCGCCGTCCGCTCGTGCTCCGGGTTCAGGAACCAGTGCCGGGCCGACGCCAGCCACCAGGTGGCGGCGAAGCCGAGGACGACGAGGACGGCGACGGCGGCGTAGTTGAAGGTCTCCCAGGTGACCGGGGAGACCTGCGGAAGCATGAAGAGCACCGTGATCACGCCGACCCAGCCGACCGCCACCACCCCGACCGGACGCGACCAGCGGCCCAGGTGCCACGGGCCCCGCTCGAAGTCCTCGCCCCTGCGCAGGCGCAGCAGCGTCGGGATGACGTACGCGATGTACAGGCCGATCACCGCGATCGACGTCACCGCCGCGTACGCCGTGACATTGATCAGGTAGGGCAGGCCCAGGGCCAGGGCGCCCAGCGCGGCCAGCCACACCGCCGCCACCGGCGTGCGCGTGCGCGGGCTCACCGTGTGCCACAGGCGCGAGAACGGCAGCGCGCCGTCGCGCGAGAAGGCGTAGATCATGCGGCTGTTGGCCGTCACGGACGCCATGCCGCAGAACAGCTGGGCGCCGATCACGACCAGCAGCAGCAGTTCGCCCGCCGTGGCGCCCAGCGCGTCCAGGAGGATCTGCGCGGGTGGCGCTCCGGTCGGTGACGTGCGCGCCCCCTCGTACGACTGGATCGCGAAGGTGAAGCCCAGCAGCAGGACGAACCCGGCTATCCACGACGTCCAGATGGAGCGGACGATCCCCTTCGGGCCCGCCGTCGAGGCGTCCCGCGTCTCCTCCGTCATGTGGGCCGAGGCGTCGTAGCCGGTGAAGGTGTACTGGGCCATCAGCAGGCCCAGGAGGACCACGTACGCGCTGCTGCCCCAGCCCGTGTTGTTCACGAACTCGCCGAAGACGAACGACGCCGGCTGGTGGTCGTCGGGCACGAAGGTCAGCGCGCCGACGATCAGGGCCACGCCCAGCACGTGCCACCACACGCTGACGCTGTTCAGCAGGGCGACGACGCGCACGCCGAAGGTGTTCAGCAGTCCGTGCAGCAGCAGGATCGCCGCGAAGAGGAGGATCGTGCGGCCCGGGGTGACCTCGAAGCCGAACCGCAGGTTCAGGTACGCCCCCAGGAACGACGCCGCGCCGAAGTCGATGCCCGCCGTCACCGCCACCTGGCCCAGCACGTTGAACCAGCCCGTGAACCACGCCCACGCGGCGGCCGTGCGCGACGGCGCCAGCCGGTGCGCCCAGAAGTACAGGCCCGCCGACGTCGGGTACGCCGAGCAGATCTCGGCCATGGACAGGCCGACGAACAGGGTCATCAGACCGACCGCGACCCAGCCCCAGGTGATCACCGCCGGGCCGCCGGTGTTCATGCCGAACAGGTACAGGGTCAGGCAGCCGGACAGGACGGAGATGATCGTGAAGGAGACCGCGTAGTTGGAGAACGCCGACATCCGGCGGGCGAGGACCTGGGTGTAACCGAGCTGGGCCAGACGTTCCTCGTCCGTCGGCCCGCCGCGCAACGCGTCATCTGTCATGCCCCCAGCAATTCCCTCGCCGGGGGCGTGACACACGTCACAATCGGCGGCAACAGGCGGATCGGGTCCCGGGCGTCAGAAGAGGCCCTTGTAACCCTGCCGGCCCGTCCCGATCCTCACCCGCGTCCCGAACGACCCCTTCCCCGTACCGGGAATCCGGTACAGCGCGCCGGCGGTGTCCCGCGCGACCAGGTCGGCCGCCCCGTCGCCCGTGATGTCGCCGGCCCCGACGACCACGTTGTACGACACGCCCCAGCTCGCGGACAGCTTCACCCGCGAGGCGAAGGTGCCGGTGCCGGTGCCGGTGCCGTAGTAGCGGTACAGCGCATTCGTCGTGTCCTGGGCGACCAGGTCACCGATGCCGTCACCGTTCAGGTCACCGGCCCCGACGACCTTCTTGTACGTCTTCCAGTTGTCGTACAGCTTCACCCAGGTGGCGAACTTGCCCGTGCTGGTGCCCTGGTAGAGGTAGACCGTCGCCGGTGGCGGCGGTACGGGCGATCAGGTCGGGCCGGCCGTCGCCGGTGACGTCGCCGGGCGAGGTGAGGACGTCGTACTGGTTCCAGCCGGTGCCCGTCGCGATCGTGGTGTACGGCGTCGACGGCGTCAGCGGGGCGCCGCAGGCCGGCTTGTACCGCCGCACCGTCCCACCGCTGTACTTGACCAGGACGTCGTTGCAGCGGTCGCCGTCCAGGTCGCCCAGGGGAACGGCCTTCACGCCGGCCGGCCAGCCGGCGCCGTCGGTCCGCTCGGCGAACCCGCCGCGGCCCGTGCCCTGGTGGAAGCTCAGCCGCCCGGACGAGTTCAGGCTGAGCAGGTCGCCGACGCCGTCGGGGATGCCCGACGCGCCCACGTGGTCGCGGCGCACCGGGCTGCCGTCGTACAGCCGAACCGTGCCCCGTGTCTCCAGCGGCCCGCCGACGCCGTCCGCCGGGAGGACCGTCAGCGTCCAGTCGTAGGTGCCGTTGGCGATGCGGTCGTCGCCGTTGCCGTCCCAGCCCACGGTCATCTCGCCGCGCGCGGGTCCGCCCTCGTCCACCTCGACGACCCGGCCGGTGACCCTGTCGCGCACGGTCAGTTTCCAGTCCGCCGCGGCGGTGCCTCGACCGTCAGGTACTGCCCGTCCTTCCCCGAGCGGAACAGCAGCCCGTCCGCGTCCCCGCCCACGGGCTGACCGAGGTTCACGCCCTCGGGCACACCGGTGACCGGCACGTCCCGCGTGCCACCGTCGGCGTCCGGGAACAGCAGGTGCATCTCCCGCCGGGCGACGCCATGGGCGTCGGTCACGTTGCGGTAGGCGATCGCCAGGTCCTCGTAGGCGGTGAGCAGCCCCAGGTCCTCGGGAACCTGGAGGGTGTGCTTGGTGCCGTCGACCGCGTTCCACAGGTCGACGACCCGGTTGTCCGGGTAGCGGTACTGGAGCGTGTCACCGCTCGCCGCGGTGTACCAGGAGGCGGCACCGGTCGACGGGGGCACGGGCACGGACCTGCCGTCGGAGTACCGCGTCCAGACCAGCCCCTGGCCCTCCAGCGTGTGGAAGACGCCCTGCGCACCGGCACCGTCGTGACCGGCGTACGTCGAGTTGGCGTAGAGGTCGGCCGAGACGTAGGTGCTGCGCAGCGTGGCCGGCACCACCGTTTCCTGCGGCGTGTCCGCGACGGCGCTACCCGGCAGGAGCGGGGTCAGTCCGCCCGCCAGGACGGCGCAGGCGGCGACGAAACGCAGGCGTCTGTGGCCATGGCGAGCCAAGTGAGTCCCTCCCCGGGAAGCGGAGACGGTCCGGGCGCCCCACGGCGCCCGTGGCCCCCCGGCCGTCACACCCGTCTCGCAAGTCGGCTGATCCTGCTGACACCAACGCACCTTTGGGGAAAGCCTGGGGAGGGATCACCAACTGTTCGTCCACGGACAACGCCGTGGCCCCCACCGACGGATCGGTGGGGGCCACGGCGTGTGATGGTGCTGCGTTGACGGTGCTCAGGCGGCGTCAGCCGTTGCGCTTCCAGCGCGGCTTGTCCTCACGGCGCCCGAAGGAGCCGCCGCCACGGTGGTCGTCACGACGGCCGTACGGGCGCTCGTGACCGCCGGTGCGGAAGCCGGGGCGGTCGCCCTGACGGTCCCGGTTGAACGGACGGTCGCTGCCCCGGTGGCCGCCGCGCTCGTCACGCCGGTCGAAGGAGCGGGCGGGACGCTCGTCCCGGCGGAAGCCGCCGCGGTCGTCACGACGCTCGAAGGAACGACCGCCGCGCTCGCCGTCACGACGGTCGAAGGAACGCCCGCCACGGTCGTTGTCCCGGCGCTCGTCCCGGCGGAAGCCACCACGGTCACCGTCACGACGCTCGAAGGAACGGCCACCGCGGTCGTTGTCCCGGCGCTCGTCCCGGCGGAAGCCACCACGGTCACCGTCACGACGCTCGAAGGAACGGCCACCGCGCTCGCCGTCACGACGGTCGAAGGAACGCCCGCCACGGTCGTTGTCCCGGCGCTCGTCCCGGCGGAAGCCACCACGGTCACCGTCACGACGGTCCCGGCGCTCGTACGACGAGGAGCTCCCCGCACGCTCCGGCCGCTCGAACCGCTCGACGTCCCGCGCCGCCGCCTGCTCCGGCACCGACACCTCGATCACGTCCGGCGCCTCGGCCGTCTCGGCGACCGCGGCCTGTGCCTCGGCCACCGCAGCCTGCGGGTCCTCGCCCCGCTCGCGGGCGACCCGGGCGACCAGCCGGTCGGCCTCCTCACGCAGCTCGGCGGCGCGCCGCTGCGCCCGCTCCAGCTGCTTGGTCAGCTGGGCGACCTCGCGCTCCGCCTGCTGCGCGGCGTTGCCCGCGGACTCGGCCTGGACCTCGGTCATCGACCGGGCACCGGTGATCTCGGCGACCTCGGGGTCGAACGCACCGGCGCCCTGGATGATGTGGCGCGAGGCGTCGACGCCCGCGTCCTCCATCAGGCGGAAGATCTGGCGGCGCTGGTGCGGCAGGGCGAGCGACACGACCGTGCCGGTGCGCCCGGCGCGCGCCGTACGGCCGGCCCGGTGCAGGTAGTCCTTGTGGTCACCGGCGGGGTCGACGTTCAGCACCAGGTCGATCCCGTCGACGTGGATGCCGCGGGCCGCGACGTCGGTGGCGACGAGCACGTTGACGTACCCGTCCTTGAAGTCGGCCAGCGTCCGGGTCCGGGCGCCCTGCGTCATGCCGCCGTGCAGCGCCTCGGCCTTGGCACCGGCGTCGCGCAGCTGCTCGGCGACGCGGTCGGCGCCCAGCTGGGTGCGGACGAAGATGATGGTGCGGCCCTTGCGGGAGGCGATCGCGGCGGTGACCGGCGCCTTGTCCTTGGGCTTCACGATCAGGATGTGGTGCGACATGGTCGTCACCGCGCCCTGGGCCGCGTCGACCTCGTGGGAGACCGGCTCGTTCAGGTACCGGTCGACGAGGGTCTGGATCTCGTTCTCCATCGTCGCGGAGAACAGCATCCGCTGGCCGCCCACCGGGACCTGGTCCAGCAGCTCCGTCACCTCGGGCAGGAAGCCCAGGTCGGACATCTGGTCGGCCTCGTCCAGGACGGCGACCTCGACGTCCTCCAGGGAGCACGCGCCGCGGTTGATGATGTCGCGCAGCCGGCCGGGGGTGGCGACCAGGACGTCCACACCGCGCTCCAGGGCGTAGATCTGGTTGCCCATGGAGGTACCGCCGCACACGACCTTCATCTTCAGGCCGAGCTGGTCGCCGTACGGCTGCAGCGCGTCCGCGACCTGCATCGCGAGCTCGCGGGTGGGGGTGAGGATGACGGCGCGCGGACGGTGCTTCTCGGTGCGGCCGCCGGCCAGCCGGGTCAGGGCCGGCAGGCCGAAGGAGAGGGTCTTGCCGGAGCCGGTGCGGCCACGGCCGAGGATGTCCTTGCCGGCCAGGGCGTCCGGGATGGTCGCGGCCTGGATCGGGAAGGGCGTGGTCACGCCGTTCTGCGCGAGCTTGCGCACGACGCCCTCGGGCAGGCCGAGGTCGGCGAAGGTGATCTCGGGGGACTGGTCGTCGCCCGCGGGCACGACGGAGTGATCAGTACTGGCGATGGACATACGTATGCGAAACCTTCCGGAGTCTCATCGGCACGCGCCCGTCAACTCCGTGATTCGCACACGACCGCCTCAATGCGGTCCGCCACGGCAAGGGAGAGTACGCGCCACACGGCGCGCTCTGCGGTGGCGCCGGGCAAATGGGATCAAACGATCTACCACCATACGCACCCACCACCCCGAAACGCAAACCGGGTCCGCGACGACCGCGTCACACGGCGCACTCCGGCTGCCCGTACCTGCCTCCGCACGGGCTCTCGCCGCACCGCTGTACGGGCCCCGCCACACGCCGCACGGGCCGCACCGCACCGCGTCCCGACACCGCGGACGCACACCCGCACCGAGAGCTCGGCCCGCACCCCGAGACGTCGGCCGCACCCCCCGCCGTCGGCCCGACCTACACCGGCGCCCCCGCCTCCGGCGCCGGCTCGCGGTGGACCAGTTGCGGTCCCGTCTCCTCGTGCGCCGACGAGGACGGCTCCGCGGCCGTCGGCTCCGGCGAGGACGGCGGTTCGGGCGACGGCGGGGGCGGTTCCGACGCCGGGGTGGTGCGGGTGGGCGGCGGGTCGGACGGAGGCGGCGGGTCGCCCGGCTCGGGAGTGTGCCCGGGCTTCGCCGGGACCGACGCCGGCGCACTCGCCCCCGGCGCCTTCGCCGACCCGGACGGCTGGGGCTTCTCACCCGGCCCCGCCGAGCGGCCGCCCTTCGCGTCCTTGCCACGCCCGGCCTGCCCTCCGCCCGCGGCCCCGCCGCCCGCGAGACCGCCGCCGGACCCGCCCGACCATCCGTCGGGGGCCTCGCCGCCCCTGGATCCCGCCGAGTGCGACGGCCTGGCCCGGTCGCCGTCGTCGTCACCCACACTCATACAGCCGGCGGCAGCGGCGACGGCCACGACGGCGGCGGCCAGGCGGACAGGTACGTACAAGGGGCGCACGAGCAGCCACCTCCGAGGCGGGGTGATGGAGTCAACCTGCCCAACTCCCGCCGCCCACAAGAGGACACGCGCCCCGTTACCCGTATCCCAGCGCGTGCAGCCGCGCGTCGTCGATACCGAAGTGGTGGGCGATCTCGTGCACGACCGTGATCTCGGTCTCCGCGACGACGTCCTCGCGGGACTCGCAGATCCGCAGCGTCGGCCCCCGGTAGATGGTGATCCGGTCCGGCAGCACCCCCGCGTACCACTCCCCGCGTTCGGTCAGCGGCGTCCCCTCGTACAGCCCGAGCAGCTCGGGATCGTCGGCGGGCGGTTCGTCCTCGACGAACACCGCGACGTTGTCCATCAGCCGCGTCAGCTCCGGCGGGATCCGGTCCAGCGCCTCGGCGACCAGTTCCTCGAACTCCTCGCGCGTCATCTCCAGCACAGGCCCATTGTCCGGTACGACACCCCGAACGAGACCCAGCCACCACCGCCCGTACGACCCGCCCGGGCTCGCATATCCACCCGGGGACATGGGCATACGGGACCAATGGCCCGCGTCCCCGCCGCCGTCCGGAACACGATGAGCCGTCTGCGACCCACCCGCCGTCCCCGTCCCGCCGCCCGAGTCGAACTCGTCCCCCCACCCGCCAACCGCTGGACCCGGGCCCTCGGGCTCGTGGCCGTCGTCCTGCTGGGCGCCTGGCTGGGTCTGCTGGTCGTCGGCAACGTCCGGGTCCCCGTCGGCCCGATGGACACGACGATGACCCTGCGCCCGTCCCTCACCGGCGGCACGAAGATCAACATCTCGCCGCTGGGCGCCCTGCACCTGGACAGCCACATCGCCCCCGTCCGGCTGGACGTGAACGTCGACCAGCTCGACCCCGACCGCTCCCAGGCCCTGGTCGACCACCCCGAACGCCTCTCCGGCCTGCAGGACGAGGTCGCCCGGGACGTCGGCCACGGCGCGCTCGACCTGGCCGTGCGCTCCTGCGTGGCGGTCGTCGCGGGCGCGACCGCCCTCGGCCTCGCCGTCTACCGCCGCCCGGGCCGCGCCCTCGCGGCCGGCGGCCTGGCGCTCACCCTGCTCGCGGCCTCGGGCGCGACCGCGTACGCCACCTGGAACCCCAAGTCGGTGCTGGAACCGAGGTTCTCGGGCCTGCTCTCCTCCGCCCCCTCCCTGGTCGGCGACGCCCGCAGCATCGTCACCGAGTTCGACGTCTACCAACGGGAACTGGCGCGCCTGGTGACCAACGTGACGAAGCTGTACGACGCCACCTCCACGCTCCCCGCGTACCGGCCGGACCCGACGACCATCCGCGTGCTGCACGTCTCGGACATCCACCTCAACCCGGCGAGCTGGAAGATCGTCGCCTCGCTGGTGGAGCAGTACGAGGTGGACGTGATCGTCGACTCCGGCGACACCATGGACCACGGCACGTCGGCGGAGAACGGCTTCCTGGACCCGATCGAGGACCTCGGCGCCCCGTACGTCTGGGTCCGCGGCAACCACGACTCCCGGATCACGCAGCGCTACCTGGACGACCTGAAGAACGTGCACGTCCTGGACGACGGCCGGGCGGTGTCCGTCGCGGGCCTGCGGTTCGCGGGCATCGGCGATCCCCAGTTCACCCCGGACCGCACCAACAAGGCCGGCGCCGAGGCCACCCAGGAGCTGGCCGGCGCCCGCCTGGCCACCGCCCTGCGCGACCAGCGTGCCGCCGGCACCCCGGTGGACGTGGCGGTGGCCCACGAACCGCAGGCCGCCCGGCAGACGGACGGCGAGGTGCCGCTGGTCCTGGCGGGTCATGTGCACCACCAGGAGATGGAGGTGCTGCCGTACGGCACCCGGCTGCGCGTCGAGGGGTCGACCGGGGGCAGCGGACTGCGCGCGGTGGAGGGCAAGCACCCCGACCCGATCGAGGCGTCGATCCTCTACCTCGACCGTGACACCCGCCGCCTCCAGGCCTGGGACGCGATCCGCCTGGGCGGCCTCGGCCTCACGACGGCGGAGGTCAGCCGCCACCTGGTGGAGGAGAACCAGCCGGGGGCCGCCCGCTCGCCGTCCCCCTCCCCCACGCCGTCTCCCCGGCGCAGTCCGTAAACCGTTTTGGCGATCCCTCCCGCCATCCCATATGCTTCTCTCGTCCCCGACGCGCTGTGAAGCGCCCAGGCGGGCCGATAGCCCTCATCGTCTAGCGGCCTAGGACGCCGCCCTTTCAAGGCGGTAGCACGGGTTCGAATCCCGTTGGGGGCACCAGCGCAGACGCATTGCATGAACCCACTCCCGGCACGGGAGTGGGTTTTTTGTCGTACGCCGCGCGGCACCCACCCGCCCCGCACAAGATCCCGCCACGCCCGCCACACCCGCCTCGTCGGCCGCCGCGGAAATAACCGGTACAGGGCACCACCCACCCTCTGATATGCTGATCCAGCGACATCGGGCACCAAGAAAGTGCAGGTCAGCCAAAGGGAAGCCAACTCCCGGCGGATTTCTTCCACTCATTTTGGAGACCCACATCGCCGTGTGCGACACTGTCGTACGCAACAGCCTGGTCCTGTGGAGCAGTTTGGAGTGCTCGCCACCCTGTCAAGGTGGAGGCCGCGGGTTCAAATCCCGTCAGGACCGCTCGGGGTCTCACAAACCCCGTGGCTGGGTAGCTCAGTTGGTACGAGCGTCCGCCTGAAAAGCGGAAGGTCGCCGGTTCGACCCCGGCCCCAGCCACAGCCCGAAAAGGGAAAACGCCCGCTCCGAGGGTCCTCGGAGCGGGCGTTTTGCTGTCCGTAGGCCGACGAGTCGGCCGACTGTCGCCCAGTCCACCGAAGACCTTCCGCACTGCGTCCAGTGCGACGCGAGCGCAGGTCGGTGGCTGCGATGCCGGTCGCCGCGTCCAGCGGTCAGCCGGACCGTGCGCGGGGCTGCTCCGAGACTCGCCTCCCGGCTCACGCAACCCCCCGGCCGTCCCACCGCACTGGAGTAGTGGGACGGTCCGCGCGGGCGGACCGGGAAAGGGGCGGGATGGTGACCGGCGATGATGCGCTGCGCGCCTTCGTCGAGGGTCGGCGTACGGCGCTCTTCCGCAGTGCCTATCTGCTTTGCGGTGATCGCGACGAGGCCGAGGACTTGGTGCAGACGACCCTGGTGAAGGTGGTGCTCGGCGGCAGGCGTCTGGGCCGCCTCGACAACCTCGAGGCGTACGCACGCAAGACCCTGGTCAACACCTTCATCGCCGCCCGGCGCCGCTTCTGGCGGCGCGAACACGCATACGGCGAACTACCCGACCGGGCCTCACCGACGGCCGACGCGGACACCGGCCTGATGGTCCGTGCGGCCCTCGCCCGCCTCACCCCCAAGCAGCGCGCCGTGCTGGTGCTGCGCTACTGGGAGGACCTGAGCGTCGAGGCCACGGCGGAGTTGCTCGGCATGCGCGTGAACACGGTCAAGAGCCATGCGGCTCGGGGATTGGCGGCGCTGCGCGCCGAGATGCGGGAGGAGATGGCATGGGCATGAACGAAACAGAGGTACGGACGCTGCTGGGGCGGGCCGCAGACGAAGCGGGGCGACCCGCCGTCACGACGGACGCGGTCTACACGAAGGCTTCCCACATCCGGTGGCGGCGCCGCGCCGTGGTGAGCGGTGCGGCACTCGCCGTCGTCGCGGCGGGACTGGCGATCGTCCCGGGGACGGTGGGACAGGAGTCCGGCGAAGCGTCGGTGGCCGCGCCGACCGAACTGACGGGCGGCAGCGGCCAGGCGAAGAAGCTGGCGAAGCTGCTGCCCCCGGAAGTCGGGAAGATCGAGCAAGTCTCCTGGGCGGTGCTGCTCAAGCAGGCGGACGCCAAGCACGCCGAGGGGCGGCACGTGGGACCGCTGGACGGCGAGTACGCGGTTCGCCGTGACGGGGGTGTCGGCTACCTGCACATCAGGATCATGACCCACGAGTACATCGACGCCAAGACCGGCGGCAAGGGAATGCCGTCCGACCTCTGCGGACCGGACGGCGGCCGCATCGACTGCGTGCGCGAGCAGTTGCCGGACGGGCGTGTCCTCACCATCTGGCGGGAAGACGCCACGGCCCGCCCCGGCCGTGTCTCCCCGAGCACGAGCCCCGGCGGCGTCTCCCCGACCGTGAGCCCCGTCGCCACGGGCTACCCGACCTGGGGACCGGAACTCGTCGGCCGCCTGACACTCCCGGACGGCCGGATCCTCGCGGTCCGTGACAGTTCCGGATTCCAGGGGAAGAACAAGCTGGGTCCGCTGCTGAAGACGACGCCGTTGGGACGTGAGCAGCTGCGTGACCTCATGCTGAGGCCGGAGCTCCTGCCGAAGAGGTAGCACCGCGCACGCCATAAGGCGGTCCGGGGCCCAGGGACACTGCTGCCCTCGTCCGCCGCCGTGGGCAGTCGCTTCCGGGCGTACGCCGGCAGCGGCGGACACCGGCAGTCGGCACAGCACGTCCGCACGCGGTGTGATCAGGTCCGTGACACGAGCCCCTGCCCGATACGACCGGGGAGGGGCTTTCTCACGCCGCCCACGTCAAAGGTGTGCAGCGGTCGTCGGCGGATCCGCTCGCGCAGACCGCGCAGCTGCCGGCCCCCGGCATCGGGGTGCGCTACGACGCGGACATCCTGCCGGCCCGCACCTCGCCAACGAGGTCCTCGCCCGCTGGAACCCCCGTTTTGAACACCGCACGACCCTGGAGGGCGGCATCGGCCCTGTGCCATGGCCCAGGCCCACCCGGTCGGCGGGGGAACGGCCCAGCCACGCGTCGGCACCCGGTGAGGAACGGCTCCACCGTACGGACGGCCCCTACGGCCAGCCCGCGCCCTCCGCCCATCCCCCCGCAACGGGCCCCAGGCCCCGGATGAAATCGTTCGCCAGGGATTTCCCGGGGATGAGATCCTGGAAGCCGTATGTCTACGCAGCCTGCCCTCGCCGCCCGCCTGACCGACCTCTCCCTGCGCGACGCGCACCGGCTCGGACGCAGGCTGGAAGGCGCACGCAAGGTCCGCAAGCCGGAGGCCCGGGCCGCCGTCCTCGGCGAGATCGAGGCGGAAATCGAGAAGGCCGTGGCACGCATGGCCGACCGGCGGGCCCGCGTACCCGCGGTCACCTATCCGCCGCAGCTCCCGGTCAGCCAGAAGAAGGACGAGATCGCCGACGCCATCCGCGACCACCAGGTCGTGATCGTCGCCGGCGAGACGGGCTCCGGCAAGACGACGCAGATCCCGAAGATCTGCCTGGAGCTGGGCCGGGGCGTCCGCGGCATGATCGGCCACACCCAGCCCCGCCGTATCGCCGCCCGCACCGTCGCCGAACGCGTGGCCGAGGAGATCGACACCCCCCTCGGCGAGGCCGTCGGCTGGAAGGTCCGCTTCACCGATCAGGTGAACCCGGACGGCACCTTCGTGAAGCTGATGACCGACGGCATCCTGCTCGCCGAGATCCAGACCGACCGCGAGCTGCGCGCCTACGACACGATCATCATCGACGAGGCCCACGAGCGGTCCCTCAACATCGACTTCCTGCTCGGCTACCTCGCGCAGCTGCTGCCGAAGCGGCCCGACCTCAAGGTCGTCATCACCTCCGCGACCATCGACCCCGAGCGGTTCTCCCGGCACTTCGGCGACGCCCCGATCATCGAGGTCAGCGGCCGGACGTACCCCGTGGAGGTGCGCTACCGCCCTCTCCTCGAGGAGGACTCCGAGGACACCGACCGCGACCAGATCACCGCGATCACGGACGCCGTCGAGGAGCTCATGGCCGAGGGCAAGGGCGACGTCCTCGTCTTCCTCTCCGGTGAACGCGAGATCCGGGACACCGCGGACGCGCTCACCAGGAAGCAGTACCGCTTCACGGAGATCCTGCCGCTGTACGCCCGCCTCTCCCACGCCGAGCAGCACCGCGTCTTCCAGCCGCACACCGGACGCAGGATCGTGCTGGCCACCAACGTCGCCGAGACCTCCCTCACCGTCCCGGGCATCAAGTACGTCATCGACCCCGGCTTCGCCCGCATCAGCCGCTACAGCCACCGCACCAAGGTCCAGCGCCTGCCGATCGAGCCGATCTCCCAGGCCAGCGCCAACCAGCGCAAGGGCCGCTGCGGACGCACCAGCGACGGCATCTGCATCCGCCTCTACAGCGAGGAGGACTTCGAGGCCCGCCCGGAGTTCACGGACGCGGAGATCCTGCGCACCAACCTGGCGAGCGTCATCCTCCAGATGACCGCCGCCGGCCTCGGTGACATCGAGAAGTTCCCCTTCATCGACCCGCCGGACCACCGCAACATCCGCGACGGCGTCCAGCTCCTGCAGGAACTGGGCGCGCTGGACCCCGCCCAGAAGGACCCGCGCAAGCGCCTCACGGACACCGGCCGCAAACTCGCCCAGCTGCCCGTCGACCCGCGCCTGGCCCGCATGGTCCTGGAGGCCGACAGGAACGGCTGCGTCCGCGAGGTCATGGTCATAGCGGCCGCGCTGTCCATCCAGGACCCGCGCGAGCGTCCCGCCGACAAGCAGACCCAGGCGGACCAGCAGCACGCCCGCTTCAAGGACGAGACGAGCGACTTCCTCGCCTACCTCAACCTGTGGCGGTACATCCGCGAGCAGCAGAAGGAACGCGGTTCGTCGTCCTTCCGCCGCATGTGCAAGCAGGAGTACCTCAACTTCCTGCGCATCCGCGAATGGCAGGACATCTACTCCCAGCTGCGCACGGTCGCCAAGCAGATGGGCATCCACCTCAACGAGGACGACGCCCCCGCCGACCGCGTCCACGTCTCCCTCCTCGCCGGTCTGCTCTCGCACATCGGCATGAAGGACGTGAAGGACGGCAACAAGAACGAGTACCTGGGCGCCCGCAACGCCAAGTTCGCGCTCTTCCCCGGCTCCGCCCTCTTCAAGAAGCAGCCGCGCTTCGTGATGTCCGCCGAGCTGGTGGAGACGAGCCGCCTCTGGGCCCGCGTCAACGCCAAGATCGAGCCCGAGTGGGTCGAGCCCCTCGCCGGCCACCTGATCAAGCGCACGTACTCCGAGCCGCACTGGGAGAAGGACCAGGCGGCCGTGATGGCGTACGAGAAGGTCACGCTGTACGGCGTGCCGATCGTCGCGCAGCGCAAGGTCAACTACGGTCGCATCGACCCCGAGGTCAGCCGCGAGCTGTTCATCCGCAACGCCCTGGTCGAGGGCGACTGGCGCACGCACCACAAGTTCTTCGCCGACAACCGCAGACTCCTCAGCGAGGTCGAGGAGCTGGAGCACCGCGCCCGGCGCCGGGACATCGTCGTCGACGACGAGACGCTGTTCGACTTCTACGACCAGCGGGTCCCCGAACACGTCGTCTCCGGCGCGCACTTCGACTCCTGGTGGAAGCGCAAGCGGCACGAGCAGCCCGACTTCCTCGACTTCGAGCGCGAGATGCTCATCCGCGAGTCGGCGGAGGCGGTCACCAAGGCCGACTACCCGGACTCCTGGCGGCAGGGCCCTTTGAAGTTCCGCGTCACCTACCAGTTCGAGCCGGGCGCGGACGCCGACGGCGTGACCGTCCACATCCCGCTCCAGGTCCTCAACCAGGTCACCGACGAGGGCTTCGACTGGCAGATCCCGGGCCTGCGGGAGGAGGTGGTGACGGAACTCATCCGCTCCCTGCCCAAGCCGATCCGGCGCAACTACGTCCCCGCGCCGAACTTCGCGAAGCGCTTCCTGGACACGGCGGTGCCCCTCCAGGAGCCGCTCACCACCACCATGGCGCGCGAGCTGAAGCGGATGGTCGGTGTGCCCTTCACCGCTGACGACTTCGACTGGTCCAAGGTCCCCGACCACCTGCGCATCACCTTCCGCATCGTCGACGAGCGGCGCCGCAAGCTCGCCGAGGACAAGGACCTGGAGGCGCTGAAGCTCCAGCTGAAGCCCAAGGCCCGCAAGGCCCTGTCGCAGGCCGCCGCGGCCACCGCGGAGCGCCAGGGCGGCGAGTCCGTCGAGCGCGGGGGCCTCACCGACTGGACCATCGGCACCCTCAGCCGCGTCTTCGAGACCCGGCGCGCCGGCCAGCCGGTGAAGGCGTACCCGGCGCTCGTCGACGACGGCCCGGCGGCGAACACGGTCTCCGTACGCCTCTTCGACACGGAGGCGGAACAGGCGGAGGCGATGTGGAAGGGCACGCGCCGGCTCATCCTGCGCAACATCCCGGTCAATCCCGCGAAGTTCGCATCCGAGAAGCTGACCAACGCTCAGAAGCTCGCCCTCTCCGCCAACCCGCACGGCTCCATCCAGGCCCTGTTCGACGACTGCGCCACGGCGGCGGCGGACAAGCTCATCGCCGACTTCGGGGGGCCGGCGTGGGACGAGGAGTCGTACCGCAAGCTCTACGACAAGGTGCGCGCCGAGATCGTCGACACGACCGTGCGGACGGTGGACCAGGTCCAGCAGGTCCTCGCCGCCTGGCAGGCCTGTGAGCGCCGTCTGAAGGCCGTACGCAGCCCCGCGCTGCTGCCGAACCTCCAGGACGTGCGCAAGCAGCTGGACGCCCTGGTGAAGCCCGGCTTCGTGACGGAGAGCGGCCTGGGCCGCCTCGGGCACCTCATGCGCTACCTGGTGGCCGCGGACCGCCGCCTGCAGCAGATGGCGACGAACGTGCAGCGGGACACCACGCGCATGGAGAAGGTCCACGAGATGCAGGACGAGTACGCGTGGCTGCTGGAGCAGATGCCGCAGGGCCGCCCGGTGCCCGCCTCCGTCCTGGAGATCCGCTGGATGATCGAGGAGCTCCGGGTCAGCTACTTCGCGCACGCGCTGGGCACGGCGTACCCCGTGTCGGACAAGCGGATCGTGAAGGCGATCGACGCGGCGGCGCCGTAACGGCACCCGCACGCTGAGTGAGTTCGACCAGGCGCCGCGGCTCCTGTACAGTCTCTTCTCGCAGCGCAACGCAGAAATCGCGCCGCGAAACCTGGTCCTGTGGAGCAGTTTGGAGTGCTCGCCACCCTGTCAAGGTGGAGGCCGCGGGTTCAAATCCCGTCAGGACCGCAAGAAGACTGAGGCCCGCCCCGCAAGGGAGCGGGCCTCAGTCTTGATCGCGTTTCTCGTCGGCGAGCCCGGGTTCCTCGGAACCCGGGCTCCGTTGTGCGGGCCGGGCCCCTGGCCCGGTGTCCGTGGCCCTCTGCGCCGCCTTGACGGCGTCACATTCGGTCGGTACTCAGAAACCAGGGCAACACGCCCGCGGGCCCCCGGAGGTGGCGTATGGCGGCATCGGCGAGGCACGAGACGCGGGCGTTGCTGCGTGCGCATCTGTCGGCCGCGTCGTCGTACCGGCATCTGACCCGGCACTGCCCGGTCTGCCATCGGCTCCTCCGGCTCGCCATGGACTCCGCGCCCCGCCCGGCGGACCCCCCGGAGGACGGCGCCGAGGGTGAGCGGCCCACCGGCACATGACCCCTCATGACCCCAACTCCCCTATCGCACATAGGCCAGAGGCAACAAGCACACTGGCATGTGACGGGAGTCACCGCATGAGTTTCTGAAACGGCGGTACTTACCCAGCTCCTACAACCGGTCAATTTAATATGTGCAATTGCACCCTCCCCCAGGGCTTCCTCACGGCTGCTCCGACACCCCTCCCCAGAGTCCGACAAGCCCGCCCACAGACTCGCCGCCCCGCGCACAAAAAAGATCGCGCTGGACCCGGCGGAGTCCAGCGCGATCGACGACGCACCCTGTCAGTTGCCTGAAAGCCTTGGGTGTAGGCCCTGTTGGGGCAGAACCCGCGTCGCTTGGAGCTGTGTTTCGGACGTCTCGGCGGGTTGGGGGACCAGCCGGTTCGCCCGGTTATTCAGTTGTTCAGGCCTCGCTGCGCTGCTGCGGGATGCCCGCGAGCAGAGCGCGCACCTCGGCCTCGCGGTAGCGGCGGTGCCCGCCGAGCGTGCGGATGGAAGTGAGCTTGCCGGCCTTCGCCCACCGCGTGACCGTCTTCGGGTCGACGCGGAACATCGTGGCGACCTCAGCCGGGGTCAGCAGCGGCTCGGCATCAGGGGTGCGAGCGGTCATGAGCGGCCTCCTCGGGAGAACCGAACCTTCTCGGTTCTTTCCTCTAAATTCTGCACCTTGACCCGCGTTGCCCGAAATGGCGGACGCGAGTCGAGTCGGTTATAGGACGAACGGCTTGTCCTCGGCACTACAACTACACCATCTGTCCAGCCGCGTCGGCCAAACCGATGGAATTGCCCTCCCAGGTGTTCATCAGCGACGGATGCCGATGGACCATGCCATAGCGGACAGTCACGCCACTGTGACGATCAGTCACAGGGCGATCAGGAGTCACCAGACCCCCCAAAGCGTGCAATGCAGAGATTCCGCCCACTGCCGGACGCACCGGGACGGACAGAGTCCTCCCCGGACTCCTTGTCCTATTTTGGCATGAGGGCGGGCAAGGGACGCAAGAGACGTGTACGTGCGCTCCGTCACGCTTGTCGCATGCATCACACACTTGACACATACGCCCAGATCGCGCTCCGAGTCCCTTGTTGACGCCCCGTAAGGTCCGTAAGGTACGTCACAGAACAGTACGTCAGTTCGCCGAACGCAGGTCCCGCACCGACCGCCAGCGCTCCACCAGCCGGCCGTACGCCTCACCGGCCGTGACCCCGTCGCCGATGCGCAGCGCCTCGATCCCCTCGGCCACGTCGGCCGCGGAGTGGTCGCCCTCCAGCTCACCCTCCGGCAGGGCGTGCACCAGCCCGCCGTAGTCGAGCTCGACCAGCGAGCGGGGATGGAATTCCTCCAGCCATCGCCCGACGTCCACGAGGCCGTCGATCAGCGGTCCCTCGTCCATGGCGTTCTTGAGTGTGCGCAGCCCGCGGGCCACCCTGCGCCTGGCCTGGACCATCGGGGTGCGGTAGCGCAGCACCGGCGGGGCGTCGTCGGTGCCTCCGGAGCCCTTGTCGTACTCCCGCTCCTCGTCGGAGACGAGCACGAACCAGGTCAGCGGCACCTGCCAGGTCGCCGTGCGGATCCAGGGGCGGGCGTCGGGGTTGCCGGCCAGCCAGCGCTCGTAGTCCTGGGTCGCCTGGTGGCGCACCAGCGGCGGCAGCACGGCGTCCAGCAGCGGCGGCGGGAGCTCCTCCGCGAGGTCGCCGAGCGCCTGCCAGCCGCGCAGCCGGGTCCGCCAGGGGCAGACGTGGATCACTCCGTGCGCCCCCAGCACGAAGGCGTCACGGCTCTCGTGCACCGGTACCGGCACGGGCGGGGTGGGCAGCAAGTCGGCCAGTGAGCGACGCAGTTCGTCCTGGTACGAGGGGCGGTCCGGGCGGCGCGCGTAGCGTGCCCAGTACTCCCGCTCCGGCTCCGGGAAGGCGGCCAGCGGCTCGTACACGCGCAGGTAGGCCGCATACGGAACGATCACCGAGGACACCTTGGGCACGCCTGCTCCCTCCCCCGCCACCTGCCGGGGAAAACCGCGGAACCCGCCCACAAACGCGCGGGAAAACTATGCAAATCGTCGCACGGACGTACTCCGTGCGGAGGTGATCCTGAGCACTGCCCCGTCGGCGCGGCCCAGAGGCTCTAATCTCGTGCTCACGGGTCCCGCCACCCGCACGGGGCCCTCGTCCCATCGCCGCTTTTTACCTCAGGAGTCACCACCGTGACCGACGTAACCGGCGCACCTGCTGATGTACTGCACACCCTGTTCCACTCGGACCAGGGCGGTCATGAGCAAGTCGTCCTCTGCCAGGACCGCGCGACCGGCCTGAAGGCCGTGATCGCCGTCCACTCCACCGCCCTGGGCCCCGCGCTCGGCGGTACCCGCTTCTACCCGTACGCCAACGAGGCCGATGCCGTCGCCGACGCGCTCAACCTGGCGCGCGGGATGTCGTACAAGAACGCCATGGCCGGGCTGGACCACGGCGGCGGCAAGGCAGTGATCATCGGCGACCCCGAGCGGATCAAGACCGAGGAACTGCTGCTCGCCTACGGCCGCTTCGTGGCCTCCCTCGGTGGCCGGTACGTCACCGCCTGCGACGTCGGCACGTACGTCGCCGACATGGACGTCGTGGCCCGCGAGTGCCGCTGGACCACCGGGCGCTCCCCCGAGAACGGCGGCGCCGGCGACTCCTCCGTCCTCACCGCCTTCGGCGTCTACCAGGGCATGCGCGCCTCCGCCCAGCACCTGTGGGGCGACCCGTCGCTGCGCGGCCGCCGGGTCGGCATCGCCGGTGTCGGCAAGGTCGGTCACCACCTGGTGGAGCACCTGATGGCCGAGAGCGCCGAGGTCTTCGTCACGGACGTGCGCGAGGACGCCGTCCGCCGGGTCACCGAGCGGCACCCGAGCGTCAAGGCGGTCGCCGACACCGACGCGCTGATCCGCGTCGACGGCCTGGACATCTACGCCCCCTGCGCGCTCGGCGGGGCGCTGAACGACTACTCCGTGCCGGTGCTGACCGCGCGCGTGGTGTGCGGCGCGGCGAACAACCAGCTCGCCCACCCGGGTGTCGAGAAGGACCTCGCCGACCGCGGGATCCTCTACGCGCCCGACTACGTGGTGAACGCCGGCGGGGTCATCCAGGTCGCCGACGAACTGCACGGTTTCGACTTCGACCGGTGCAAGGCGAAGGCGGCGAAGATCTACGACACCACGCTGGCCATATTCGCACGTGCGAAGGACGACGGGATTCCGCCGGCCGCCGCGGCCGACCGGATCGCCGAGCAGCGGATGGCGGAGGGTCGCGCGGCGCGCGGATGGTGACGTTCCGCGGGGCCCGTCCGGAGGTTCGAGCGGTACCTGCCGGTCGACAGTTGGAGAGAACTCTCACTTCGACCGGCGGGTCGTGCGCCGATAAGTGGTTAAAATCGCCACTGACCAGCGAGGACGGGGCGCCTCAAAGGTTCTGGGCACACGCGCGTGCTGCGGGCGACGTACCGTATGGGCGCGGGCTCAGGTACCGTGGAAGCCCTACGGACCGGTCTCTCCACGGAGAGCCCGTTCCGGATCATGAACGCGTGTCAAGACTCTGGGGCCGTCGAGCCCCGTCGTTGAGGGGGTCGAGCCATGGGGCGCGGCCGGGCCAAGGCCAAGCAGACGAAGGTCGCCCGCCAGCTGAAGTACAACAGCGGTGGGACGGACCTCTCACGCCTGGCTGAGGAGCTGGGCGCATCGACGTCGAACACGTCACCGAACACCAACGGTGACCGGTTCGAGGACGATGAGCACGACGACGACCTGTACGCACGGTACGCCGACCTCTATGAGGACGACGACGAGGACGAGGACGACGATTCCTCGCGCCACCGTCGCGGCGCTTGACCTTGCACTGAGCAGCAACCCGGTCGGTGACCTCGGTCACCGACCGGGTTCTGTGCTGCCCGCGGGGTCTCAGCCGGCGTAGTCGCTCACCAGGGCCGCGCCCGTGGTGTGCTCGCCACGGTCCGTGATCTCACCGGCGACCCAGGCCTCGACCCCACGGTCGGCCAGCGTCGCCAGGGCCACCTCGGTGGACTCCTCCGGGACGATCGCCATCATGCCGACGCCCATGTTGAGCGTCTTCTCCAGCTCCAGGCGTTCCACCTCGCCCGTGCTGCCGACGAGGTCGAAGATCGGCGCCGGCGTCCAGGTCGAGCGGTCCACGACCGCGTGCAGGTGGTCCGGGACGACACGGGCCAGGTTGGCCGCGAGTCCACCGCCGGTGATGTGGCTGAAGGCGTGCACCTCGGTGGTACGGGTGAGCGCGAGGCAGTCCAGCGAGTAGATCTTCGTCGGCTCCAGCAGCTCCTCGCCGAGGGTGCGGCCGAGGTCGTCGATGTGGGCGTCGAGGGACAGCCCGGCCTGGTTCAGCAGGACGTGCCGGACCAGCGAGTACCCGTTCGAGTGAAGACCGGAGGCCGCCATGGCGATGACGGCGTCACCCGTTCGGATGCGATCCGCGCCGAGCAGCCGGTCGGCCTCCACCACGCCCGTACCGGCGCCGGCGACGTCGAAGTCGTCCTCGCCCAGCAGACCGGGGTGCTCGGCCGTCTCGCCGCCCACCAGGGCGCAGCCGGCCAGCACACAGCCCTCGGCGATGCCCTTGACGATGGCCGCGACACGCTCGGGGTGCACCTTGCCGACGCAGATGTAGTCGGTCATGAACAGCGGCTCCGCGCCGCACACCACGATGTCGTCCATGACCATCGCGACCAGGTCGTGGCCGATCGTGTCGTACACGCCCATCTGGCGGGCCACGTCGACCTTGGTGCCCACGCCGTCCGTGGCCGAGGCCAGCAGGGGACGCTCGTAGCGCTTGAGGGCGGAGGCGTCGAAGAGGCCGGCGAAACCGCCGAGGCCGCCGAGCACCTCGGGGCGCTGTGTCTTCTTCACCCACTCCTTCATCAGCTCGACCGCGCGGTCGCCCGCCTCGATGTCGACACCGGCGGCCGCGTAGGAAGCACCGGTGACAGGACCCGTCGCCGGAGGCGACTGATTGTCTGCAGCAGACATTGCCTGAGATCTTTCGGGTTGGTAACGGGTTGTCTGGGGGACACCCCCAGGCCCCCTGAGGCTCGGGCGCCTACGGACGGCGGATCGCGTCCGCCGCGGCGGTGGCCGCCGGGCCGGCCGCCAGCTCGGTCTCCAGGAGCCGCTTGCCCAGCAGCTCGGGGTCCGGGAGCTCCATCGGGTACTCGCCGTCGAAGCAGGCGCGGCAGAGGTTCGGTTTGGCGATGCTGGTCGCCTCGATCATGCCGTCGGTGGAGATGTACGCCAGGGAGTCGGCGCCGAGCGAGGTGCCGATCTCGTCGATGGTCATGCCGTTGGCGATGAGCTCGGCGCGGGTGGCGAAGTCGATGCCGAAGAAGCAGGGCCACTTCACGGGCGGCGAGGAGATCCGGATGTGCACCTCGGCGGCGCCGGCCTCGCGGAGCATGCGCACCAGGGCGCGCTGGGTGTTGCCGCGGACGATCGAGTCGTCGACGACGACCAGCCGCTTGCCCTTGATGACTTCCTTCAGCGGGTTCAGCTTCAGGCGGATGCCGAGCTGCCGGATGGTCTGGGAGGGCTGGATGAACGTACGGCCGACGTACGCGTTCTTCACCAGACCGGCGCCGAACGGGATGCCGGAGGCCTCGGCGTAGCCGATGGCGGCCGGGGTGCCGGATTCCGGGGTCGCTATGACCAGGTCGGCCTCGGCGGGCGCTTCCTTGGCGAGGCGGCGGCCCATCTCGACGCGGGAGAGGTACACGTTCCGGCCGGCGATGTCGGTGTCGGGGCGGGCCAGGTAGACGTACTCGAAGACGCAGCCCTTGGGCTTCGCGTCCGCGAATCGGGAGGTGCGCAGGCCGTTCTCGTCGATGGCGAGGAACTCGCCCGGTTCCACCTCGCGGACGAAGCTGGCGCCGACGATGTCGAGGGCGGCGGTCTCCGAGGCGACGACCCAGCCGCGCTCCAGGCGGCCGAGGACCAGCGGGCGGATGCCCTGCGGGTCGCGGGCGGCGTACAGGGTGTGCTCGTCCATGAAGGCGAGGCTGAAGGCGCCCCTGACCTGAGGCAGGACGACCGGGGCGGCCTCCTCGACGGTCAGCGGCTTGCCGTCGGCGTCGACCTGGGCGGCGAGCAGCGCCGTCAGCAGGTCGGTGTCGTTGGTTGCGGCGACCCGGGTGGTGCGGCCGTCCTGCTTGGGCAGTTCGGCGACCATCTCGGCGAGCTGGGCGGTGTTGACCAGGTTGCCGTTGTGGCCGAGCGCGATGGAGCCGTGCGCGGTGGCCCGGAACGTCGGCTGGGCGTTCTCCCACACCGAGGCGCCGGTGGTGGAGTAGCGGGCGTGACCGACCGCGATGTGACCCTGGAGGGAGCCGAGCGAGGTCTCGTCGAAGACCTGAGAGACCAGGCCCATGTCCTTGAAGACGAGGATCTGGGAGCCGTTGCTGACCGCGATTCCCGCGGATTCCTGGCCCCGATGCTGGAGGGCGTAGAGCCCGAAGTACGTGAGCTTTGCGACCTCTTCGCCCGGAGCCCAGACACCGAAGACGCCGCATGCGTCCTGGGGGCCCTTCTCGCCGGGAAGCAGATCGTGATTGAGTCGACCGTCACCACGTGGCACGCCCCCGAGTGTAGGCGAGGTCGACCACTGGTCCGAATTGGGGATACCGGTCAGTAACGGATCACCGCTCGGCGGTGGCGGTCACCGTTTCGCCGTTTTCGCTGGTCAGCGTGAGGGTCCGGTGCTCCAGGCGGTAGCTCACCGTGCTGTCGAAGAGGCGCAGGAGACGCTTTTCGGTAGCCATGAGTGAGGCTTCGCACATCATGCGCGTGGTGGACGCGGGGCCGAGGGTGATGCGGCCGTCGCGGACGGTGGCGTCGGCGTTGACCTTGTTGCAGGTGAGCCGGCCGCCGACGGAGCCCGCGGCCTTGTCGAACGTGAGGTGCGCCGTGCCCTCGGCGCCGGCGGGCAGGGGCTCCGCGACCCCGTCCGGGCCGCCCTCGCCGAGGGTCGTGACCGTCCACCGCGTCCCGTACAGGGGGGCCGCCCGCTCCTCGGTCAGGCGGACGGTGTCCCCGGCCTCCGTGGTGAGGGTCAGGCGGTCGCCGCTGACCTCGGTCCGCAGCGGGCCGTCGGCGAGGGTGCGGGCGAGGTTCTCCTCGAAGGTCATGGGCCCTTCCTCGCAGGCCATCTCTGTCACCGTCGCGTCGCCGAGCCGGACGCGGTCGCCGTCGAAGGTGGCCTGCGCGCTGAAGTGGTTGCAGCCGTAGTTGCCCTGCGCCCTGCCGCTGTCGTCGATCGTGACGTACGCGTCGGCGGGGGCGTCGTGCTCCGTGCCGTCGACGGTGACGCTGTCGACGGTCCAGTGGACGCCCGTGACGGGCTTGCCTGCGTCGGCCGTCGTGCTGCCCGCCTGCTCGGTGCCGCAGGCGGCGGCGAGGGGGAGGAGAGCGAGGGCCGCGGTGCGGGTGATGCGCTGCTTCTGCCTGTACATGCCGGTTCGACGGGACGGGTGGGGTGATTGGTTCCCCCCACCCCCAGACGTTCGGACCCTCGGACCATCGGCGGGCCCTCAGGCCATCAGCGGGAGGAGTTTCCCCAGGTCGGCCCGTTCGCCGCTGGCGCTCACCCTGGCCTGTGCGACGGCGTCCGTCCAGGTGAGGCGGCCGGTCGCGAGCCGGATCCAGGTCAGCGGGTCGGTCTCGACGACATTGGGCGGGGTGCCGCGGGTGTGCCTCGGCCCCTCGACACACTGCACCACCGCGTACGGCGGGATGCGCACCTCGGTCGAACCGCCGGGGGCCTTCGCGGCGAGCGCGTCGGCGAGGAGCCGGGTGGCCGCGGCGAGGGCCTGCCGGTCGTAGGGGACGTCGAGGCCCGGGACGGCGGCGTTCAGATCGTCGGTGTGGACGACGAGTTCCACCGTACGGGTGACGACGTAGTCGGCCAGGGGGAGCGCGCCGGCGCTGGTGGCGAGCAGGCGGGTGCCTGGGTGGGCGTCCAAGGCGGCGGTGAAGCGCCGTTCGACGTCGGCGAGGTGGGCGTCGACGTCGGCGTGCTGCCCGGCGAGACAGCGGGCGGTCTCGGCGATGGCGGGCGCGTCGGCGGCGATGGCGGCGGGCCAGTCGGTCGGCGCCGCGTCCTGCCGCCGGGGCTCGGCCTCGTCGACCAGCCGGCTGACGGCCGCGAGGGCCATCCCGATGTGCGCGACCAGGTCCCGCACGGTCCAGTCCCCCAGCCGGGTGGGCAGGGCGAGTTGCTCGGGCGTGAGCCCGCGGACCGCTTCCCGGACGGCCCCGAACTGCGCCAGCACGGCAGCGCGGGTCTTGGCGGGGTCGTAGGCGCGGGGGCGCTTCTTGGCCGGTGACATGGCCGTGAGCCTACGGTTCCGGGCCGGCCGGGACGACCGCCGGGCACGGGAAGGCACGAGGGAGGCAGGGTGGAAGGCCCCGCCCGGTGCCGGGCGGGGCCTTTCACGGGGTGCCGGGACTACGCGAGCAGCGCCGGGATGGTCGCCTCGTGCGCCTCGCGCAGCTCCTCCAGGGAGAGGGCGAACTCGCCCTGGACGTCGACCGTGGCGCCGTCGACGACGCCGATGCGCGTGACCGGGAGGCCGCGGGCGCCGCACATGTCGGTGAAGCGCAGTTCCTCGGAGCGCGGGACGGCGACGATCGCGCGGCCCGCGGACTCGGAGAAGAGGAACGTGAAGGCGTCCAGGCCGTCGGGGGCGACCAGGCGGGCGCCCTTGCCGCCGAGCAGCGCCGACTCGACGACCGCCTGGATCAGGCCGCCGTCCGACAGGTCGTGCGCGGAGTCGATCATGCCGTCGCGGGAGGCGGAGATCAGGATCTCGGCGAGCAGGCGCTCGCGCTCCAGGTCCACCTCGGGCGGCAGTCCGCCGAGGTGGTCGTGGACGACCTGGGACCAGGCCGAGCCGCCGAACTCCTCACGCGTGTCGCCGAGGAGGTAGAGCAGCTGGCCCTCCTCCTGGAAGGCGACCGGCGTGCGGCGGGCGACGTCGTCGATGACGCCGAGGACCGCGACGACCGGCGTCGGGTGGATGGCCGCCTCGCCCGTCTGGTTGTAGAGCGAGACGTTGCCGCCGGTGACCGGCGTACCCAGCTGCCGGCAGGCGTCCGCCAGACCGCGCACGGCCTCGGCGAACTGCCACATCACCGCCGGGTCCTCGGGTGAGCCGAAGTTGAGGCAGTCGGAGACCGCCAGCGGCTTGGCGCCGGTCGTGGCCACGTTGCGGTAGGCCTCGGCGAGGGCCAGCTGGGCGCCCGTGTAGGGGTCCAGCTTGGCGTACCGGCCGTTGCCGTCCGTCGCGATGGCGACGCCCAGGCCGGTCTCCTCGTCGATCCGGATCATGCCCGAGTCCTCGGGCTGGGCGAGGACGGTGTTGCCCTGCACGAAGCGGTCGTACTGCGAGGTGATCCACTTCTTGGACGCCTGGTTCGGGGACCCGACCAGCTTCAGGACCTGGTCCTTCAGCTCCTCGGCGGTCTGCGGGCGCGGCAGCTTGCCCGCGTCGTCCGCCTGGAGCTCGTCCTGCCAGGACGGGCGGGCGTAGGGGCGCTCGTACGTCGGTCCTTCGTGGGCGACGGTGCGCGGGTCGACGTCGACGATCTTCTCGCCGTGCCAGTAGATCTCCAGCCGGTCGCCGTCGGTCACCTCGCCGATGACGGTGGCGATGACGTCCCACTTCTCGCAGATCTCCAGGAAGCGGTCGACCTTGCCCGGCTCGACGACCGCGCACATCCGCTCCTGCGACTCGCTCATCAGGATCTCCTCGGGGGAGAGCGT
The DNA here is from genome assembly GCF_015160875.1 of Streptomyces chromofuscus. NCBI lineage: Bacteria > Bacillati > Actinomycetota > Actinomycetes > Kitasatosporales > Streptomycetaceae > Streptomyces > Streptomyces chromofuscus. Next base: position 3,898,511 of record NZ_CP063374.1, read on the forward strand.
CGAGTCGCGCAGGGGTACGTCGTCGAGGACGACGGTCATGCCGCCGGAGCCGTTGGAGGCCAGCTCGGACGTGGCGCAGGACAGGCCCGCCGCGCCGAGGTCCTGGATGCCGACGACCAGCTTCTCCCGGAACGCCTCCAGGGTGCACTCGATGAGGAGCTTCTCCTGGAAGGGGTCGCCCACCTGGACGGCGGGGCGCTTGGAGGGCTTGGCGTCGTCGAAGGTCTCGGAGGCCAGGATCGACGCGCCGCCGATGCCGTCGCCGCCGGTCCGGGCGCCGTACAGGATGACCTTGTTGCCCGCGCCGGACGCCTTCGCGAGGTGGATGTCCTCGTGCCGCATCACGCCGATGCAGCCGGCGTTGACCAGCGGGTTGCCCTGGTAGACGGCGTCGAAGACGACCTCGCCGCCGATGTTGGGCAGGCCCAGGCAGTTGCCGTAGCCGCCGATGCCGGCGACGACGCCGGGCAGGACGCGCTTGGTGTCGGGGTGGTCGGCGGCGCCGAAACGCAGCGGGTCGACCACCGCGACCGGGCGGGCGCCCATCGCGATGATGTCGCGGACGATGCCGCCGACACCCGTGGCCGCGCCCTGGTAGGGCTCGACGTACGACGGGTGGTTGTGCGACTCGACCTTGAAGGTGACCGCGTAGCCCTGACCGACGTCCACGACGCCGGCGTTCTCGCCGATGCCCACCAGCAGCGCGTCGCTCTGCGGCGCCTTCTCGCCGAACTGGCGGAGGTGCACCTTGGAGGACTTGTAGCTGCAGTGCTCGGACCACATCACCGAGTACATGGCGAGCTCGGCGCCGGTCGGGCGGCGGCCGAGGATCTCGACGACCCGTTCGTACTCGTCCTTCTTCAGGCCCAGTTCGGCCCAGGGCAGCTCGACGTCGGGGGTCGCGGCCGCGTGCTCGACCGTGTCCAGAGGCGTCCTGCTCATGCGTTGACCAGCTTCTTGAGGATCGAGGTGAAGAAGGGCAGGCCGTCGGTGCGGCCGGTGCCGATGAGGGACTCGACGGCATGCTCGGGGTGCGGCATCAGGCCGACGACGTTGCCGGCCTCGTTGGTGACGCCGGCGATGTCGCGCAGCGAGCCGTTGGGGTTGACGTCCAGGTAGCGGAAGGCGACCCGGCCCTCGGCCTCCAGCTCGTCGAGCGTGCGCTCATCGGCGACGTACTGCCCGTCGATGTTCTTCAGCGGGATGTGGATCTCCTGGCCGGCGCTGTAGTCGCTGGTCCAGGCGGTCCGGTCGTTCTCCACCCGCAGCTTCTGGTCGCGGCAGATGAAGTGCAGGTGGTTGTTGCGCAGCATCGTGCCGGGCAGCAGGTGGGCCTCGGTGAGGATCTGGAAGCCGTTGCAGATGCCGAGGACCGGCAGGCCGGCCTTCGCCTGCTCGATCAGGGACTCCATCACCGGCGAGAAGCGGGCGATGGCTCCGGCGCGCAGATAGTCGCCGTAGGAGAAACCTCCGCACAGCACCACCGCGTCGACCTGCTTGAGGTCCTTGTCCTTGTGCCAGAGGGCGACGGGTTCGGCGCCGGCGATACGGATCGCGCGCTGCGTGTCCCGGTCGTCGAGACTCCCCGGGAAAGTGACGACGCCAATACGAGCGGTCACTTCACGGCCTCCGCGACTTCCTCCACCTTGACGGTGAAGTCCTCGATCACGGTGTTGGCGAGGAAGGATTCCGCGAGCTCGTGGATGCGGGCGAGCGCGGCCTCGTCGACCGGTCCGTCAACTTCCAGTTCGAATCGCTTTCCCTGACGTACGTCGGAGATGCCGTCGAAACCGAGGCGCGGCAGCGCGCGCTGCACCGCCTGGCCCTGGGGGTCGAGGATCTCCGGCTTGAGCATGACGTCGACTACGACGCGTGCCACTGGCACTCCCGGTGTGTGGTGCTGAGCAGGTTCCTTCAGACTACCCGCACAAAATTTCTACGCGGGTAGAGTTGTAGGAAGCTACGGATCGATGGTCACGGTCGAGCATCGGCGGGGTGCGTTCACGAAAAGTTCCGGGAAAGATCCGAGATCCACCCGCGGCAGCTATTGCGTTGGGACACGCGGAGAGATTTAGTCGGGCTTCACAATGCTTTGCCGGGCACTGTACAAATGAATTGGCAATAGCCGACACTCGGCATGTCGTCGCAGCTGAGCTGGATAGACGTGCCGTACGAAGGGACCGATATTCGTGGCGCAGAAGGTCGTGGTCACTCTCTTTGACGACATCGACGGCTCGGAAGCGGCGGAAACGATCGCCTTCGGACTCGACGGCAAGTCGTACGAGATCGACCTGAATCCAGCCAATGCCAAGAAACTGCGTAAGGCGCTCGCGCCCTACGTGGAGGCCGGCCGCAAGCGGTCGAAGTCGGGCAAGGCCTACCGGCAGACGGAGGTCGCCCCCGACCCGGCGGCCGTGCGGGCCTGGGCGCAGGCCAACAAGATGGACGTCCCCGCGCGGGGCCGCATCCCCAAGAAGGTCTACGAGGCGTTCGCCGCGGCCCAGTGAGCCGGTCGCCGCACCCGACTCCGTGAGCCGGGGCCGACGGGCGTTCAGCCGGCCCTCGGAGCAACCGACTTGCACAGCACCCCAGGTGATCAGCTAGAGTCTGGAGCACGCCGAAGGGCGGGGCGGAAAAGCCCAGCTCACGGAGTACATGCGGGTGTAGTTCAGTAGTAGAACATCCCCCTTCCAGGGGGAAGGCGCAGTGTGCGATTCCTGTCACCCGCTCTGCATCGCCGTACCGACCACTCTTGTGGATCAGGTAGGCTGGTGCTCGCACCGATCGGTGAAAGCCGGTCGGAGGCAATGCGGACGTAGCTCAGTTGGTAGAGCGCAACCTTGCCAAGGTTGAGGTCGCGAGTTCGAGCCTCGTCGTCCGCTCTCTCCTCGAAGGCCCCGGTCAATGACCGGGGCCTTCGGCATATGTGCGCGGTCGATGTGTGGACAGCCGGTCGACTTTCGCCCATGCGCCGAACCTGCGCGCCTGCGCCGGGCTTCTGACATTTGTCATGTGCAGTGATGACAGCGCGCACTGCTCCCCGCTGTTCGCCGCCGGGATGCTGAAGCCATGGAGACGAACGAACACGAACACGTGATTGAGGTCACTGACCTGAGGCGTGTGTACGGGGGCGGGTTCGAGGCGGTGCGGGGGATCACGTTCCACGTGAAACATGCCGAGGTCTTCGCGCTGCTCGGCACCAACGGGGCGGGCAAGACATCGACCGTCGAGCTGCTGGAGGGCCTCGCCGCGCCGGCCGGGGGACGGGTGCGGGTGCTGGGGCACGACCCCTACACCGAGCGGGCCGCCGTACGGCCGCGCACCGGGGTGATGTTGCAGGAGGGCGGCTTTCCGTCGGAGCTGACCGTCGGGGAGACCGTACGGATGTGGGCGGGCTGCACGAGCGGGGCGCGGCCCGTGGAGGAGGCGCTGGAACTGGTGGGGCTGGGCCGGCGGTCCGGCGTACGGGTGAAGCAGCTGTCCGGCGGTGAACGGCGGCGGCTGGACCTGGCGCTCGCACTGCTCGGCAAGCCCGAGGTGCTGTTCCTGGACGAGCCGACGACCGGGCTGGACGCCGAAGGGCGGCGCGACACCTGGGAACTGGTCCGGCGGCTGCGGGACACCGGGACGACGGTGCTGCTGACCACGCACTACCTGGAGGAGGCCGAAGGGCTGGCCGACCGGCTGGCCATCCTGCACGAAGGGCGGATCGCGGCGGCCGGGACGCCCGCCGAGGTGACCGCGTCCCAGCCGGCCCGGATCTCCTTCGAACTGCCCGACAGCTACTTCCTCGGCGATCTGCCGTCCCTCGGAGAGCTCGGGGTCGTCGGTCACGAGACGGACGGTCGGGTCGTACGGCTGCGGACGCACGAGGTGCAGCGGACCGCCACCGAACTGCTGGTGTGGGCCCGGGAGGCAGGTGTCGAACTGCGCGGGCTGGACGTGCGGTCCGCCTCGCTGGAGGAGGCGTTCCTGCGGATCGCCGGGCGGGCCTCGGCCGTCGCCGCGGAGAAGGAAGAGGTGGCGGCGTGAGCGGCACCACTGTGGCGGGCCGGATGACCGCGCTGGCCCGGGCCGAGTTGACGCTGCTGGGGCGCAGCCGGGCGACGCTCGTCACGGCGGTGGCGGTGCCCCTGCTGCTGCCGCTCAGCGTGCGGTCCGCGATCGACGGGATGGACCTGGCGGACGCCGGGCTCACGGTCGGCACGGTGATCCTGCCCGCCGCCATCGGCTTCTCCCTGCTCTTCGCCGTGTACGCGGCCCTGACCAGCGCCTATGTCGTGCGCCGCGAGGAACTCGTCCTCAAGCGGCTGCGCACCGGGGAGCTGCGCGACCGGGAGATCCTGGTCGCGGCGGCGTTGCCGGCGTCGGCGATCGGGCTTGTGCAGTGCGTGCTGATGGCGGCGGGGGGCACCGTGCTGCTCGACCTCGGTGCGCCGCCCGCACCTCATCTCGCCGTCGTGGGCGTGCTGTTGGGGCTCGTGCTGTGCGGGGCGCTGGCGGCGGTCACCGCCACGTTCACCAGGACCGCGGAGAGCGCCCAGGTGACCAGCCTGCCGCTGTTGTTCGTGTCCATGCTCGGCTCGGGTGTGGCCATCCCGCTGGAACTGCTGCCCGACCGGCTCGCCGCGGTGTGCGAGCTGCTGCCGCTGACGCCGGTCATCACGCTGGTGCGCGGGGCGTGGACCGGGGAGCTGCCGGCGTCCGAGGCGCTGGGGGCCGTGGCGGTCGCGCTGGTCTGGACTGCCGTCGCCGTGTTTGCTGTACAGCGCTGGTTCCGCTGGGAGCCGCGGCGTTGACGGAGGGGGTGGCGGTCGGGTGTCCGGGCCGGGCAGATGGTGGCGGAGGAAGAGCACGCCGGCGAAGGTGGAGACGTACACGCGGTGGTCGTTCCACTTCTTCCCGCTGATCGAGGTCGGGCTGTTCGGTCTGCCGCTCTTCGGCGCGGTGCCGCTGCCGCTCGCGGTACAGCTGTTCCTGATGGTGTGCGCGCACGCGGCATTCTGCTCGCTCGTCGGATCCCGGGCGCTGGACTGGACGCGCGGCCTGCGTCCCCAGCCCCTGCGGCTGGTGTGGGGCCTGGGGATCGCCAGCGCGGTGTCCGTCGCCGTCGTGCTCCTGGTCGTCGACCACGGCTCCCCGGAGGAGGACGCCGCCACCACGCTGGGCACGACGACCGGTGGTCTGCTGGCCTTCGGCGTCAGCGCGATCGCGCTCGGCATCCGCGACCGGCGCCGGGTGCTGGGCCTCGTGCTCGGCATCTCGGCGGGTACCGGACTGGTGGTCCTCGCGCTGGGCGGCCCCGCCTTGCAGGCGCTGGTCACCGCGCTGGCGACGCTGTTCGGCACCGGCTTCTTCGCCTTCACCTCCGTCTTCTCCGTCTGGCTGCTCAACGCCGTCTACGAACTCGACGCCGCCCGCGAGACGCGGGCCCGGCTCGCCGTCGCCGAGGAACGGCTGCGGTTCGGGCGGGACCTGCACGACGTGATGGGGCGCAACCTCGCCGTGATCGCGCTGAAGAGCGAGCTGGCCGTGCAGTTGGCGCGGCGGGGGCGGGCCGAGGCGGTGGACCAGATGATCGAGGTACAGCGCATCGCCCAGGAGTCGCAGCGCGAGGTGCGCGATGTCGTCCGGGGCTACCGGGAGGCCGACCTCGGGGTCGAACTCGCCGGTGCGCAGGGCGTGCTGACGGCGGCCGGGATCGCCTGCGAGGTGTCCGGGGAGCAAGCCGCCGCGGGACTGCCGGACGAGGTGCAGTCGGCGCTGGGGTGGGTGGTGCGCGAGGCGACCACCAATGTGCTGCGGCACGGAAATGCCGAACGGTGCGTTGTGGGACTGCGGATGCTCAAGGGTCATGTGGTGCTGACGGTGGAGAACGACGGGGTGACGGCCGTCGGCGAAGGGGGCGGTGGCTCCGGTCTCGCGGGGCTGCGGGAGCGGTTGGCCGCGGTCGAGGGGACGTTGGAGGCCGGGCCCGCCGGGCGCGGGCTGTTCCGCCTGATGGCCGAGGTGCCGTTGACATCTCCTGTGCAGGCGGTGGCGTCGTGACGGTGCGTGTGCTGCTCGCCGACGACGAGCATCTGATCCGGGGTGCGCTGGCCGCCCTGTTGTCGCTGGAGGACGACCTGGTGGTGGTCGCCGAGGCGGCGAGCGGGCCGGAGGCACTGGCGATGGCGCGGGCCCACGAGCCCGAGGTGGCCGTGCTGGATCTCCAGATGCCCGGCGCCGACGGTGTGAAGGTCGCCACATCTCTGCGGGCCGAACTGCCCGGCTGCCGGGTGCTGATCGTCACCAGCCACGGCCGGCCGGGGCATCTGAAGCGGGCGCTGGCGGCGGGTGTGCGCGGGTTCGTGCCGAAGACGGTCAGCGCGCAGCGGCTCGCCGAGATCATCCGGACCGTTCACGCCGGTAACCGTTACGTCGACCCGGAGTTGGCCGCCGACGCGATCTCCGCCGGGGACTCGCCGCTCACCGCGCGGGAGGCGGAGGTGCTGGAGCTGGCCGCGGACGGGGCGCCCGTCGCCGAGATCGCCGAGCGGGCCGCGCTGTCCCAGGGGACCGTGCGGAACTACCTGTCGTCGGCCGTGTCGAAACTCGGGGTGGAGAACCGGCATGCGGCTGTGCGTCTCGCTCGGGAGCGAGGTTGGGTATAGTTGCTGTCGCGCCACGGCGCATGCGGACGTAGCTCAGTTGGTAGAGCGCAACCTTGCCAAGGTTGAGGTCGCGAGTTCGAGCCTCGTCGTCCGCTCCGCATCAGCCCCCCGGTTCCGGCCGGGGGGCTTTTCCGTTCCGCTACGACCAGCTGGTGCCGGTCAGACGCTCGTAGGCCTCCACGTACTTGGCGCGGGTGGCCTCCACGACGTGCGGCGGCAGCGCGGGCGGGGGCTGCTCGCTCCTGCGGTCCCAGCCGGACTCGGCCGAGGTCAGCCAGTCGCGGACGTACTGCTTGTCGTACGACGGCTGCGCGCGACCCGGCTGCCACCGGTCGACCGGCCAGAAGCGGGAGGAGTCGGGGGTGAGGACCTCGTCGGCGAGGACCAGGGCGTCGCCGTCGAAGCCGAACTCGAACTTCGTGTCCGCCAGGATGATCCCCCGGTCGCGGGCGATGTCGCGGGCGCGGGAGTAGACGGCGAGGGTGGACTGGCGCAGCCGGGCCGCGGTGTCGGCGCCGACCTGCCGGGCGACCTCCTCGTAGGAGACGTTCTCGTCGTGCTCGCCGACCTCGGCCTTGGTGGCCGGGGTGAAGATGGGGGCGGGCAGCTCGGAGCCGTCGACGAGGCCTTCGGGGAGGGCGAGGCCGCAGACCGTGCGGGACTCGTCGTACTCGGCCAGGCCGGAGCCGGTGAGGTAGCCGCGGGCGACGCACTCCACGGGGACCATGTGCAGCGACTTGCAGACCAGGGTGCGGCCCGCCCAGTCGGCGGGGGCGTTCTCGGGCAGGTCCGTGCTCAGGACGTGGCTGGGGACCAGGTCGGCGAGCTGGTCGAACCACCACAGGGAGAGCTGCGTGAGGACGCGGCCCTTGTCGGGGATCTCGGTCGGCAGCACCCAGTCGTAGGCGGAGATGCGGTCACTGGCGACCATGACGAGGTCCCCCGCCTCGTTCCGGTACAGCTCGCGCACCTTGCCGGTGTGCAGATGCACCAGGCCCGGAACCTCGGTCGGCTCGGGCTTTTCGACGAATCCGGACACGGTTCCTCCCCGTGGTTCTGTCCAAGTGGGTCGATTCTCCCGTATGCCGGGACGGGTGCGGACAGCGGGTCGTGGCGTCGTGGGGAGCGGTCGTGCTCCGGACCGTGGCGATCAGTCGCGTTTGCAGATGCGGTCCAGGAGATTGCCGGTGGCGCGCTGGATACGCGGGTCCACGTGGCCGGGGCGGTCCAGGGCCGGGGACCAGGCGAACGTTCCGGACGCGAAGACCAGGGCGCCGGACGGGGCCCGGTAGAGGGACGTCTCCTGGTGGCGGGCGACGCCCTCGCCGTCGGTGTACGGCGAGTGGGCCAGCAGGATGCGCTCGTCGTGGTCGGGGAGCGGGGTGCGTGGGAAGTACCGGTCGGCCTCGCCGGCGACCATGCCCTCGATCTCGTCGCCCTCGTGCGCGCCGGTCGCCTCCCACAGCCAGTGGCCGGCGTTGCGGACGATCAGCGGGTGCGGCTCGGGGACCCGGCCGGCGTACTGGATGCCGATCAGCTGCTGCTCCGGGCGGTCGATCTCCCGCCACAGCACCGGCCTGCCCGGGCCCTTGCGCTTGCGGCAGGTGAGGAGGCGGTGCGGGGTCCCGGACGGGGACGGCCCCAACTCCACCTGCCAGTACATGGTGTTGGAGGACAGGAAGACCAGGGACGTGCCGTGCTCGCGGGCCAGCTCCGCCGTGCGGCGCATGTTCGCCGACCAGTACTCGTCGTGGCCCGGGAAAACCAGGCCCCGGTAGCGGGTGGGGTCGACGCGGCCGGCGTGCAGGTCGCTCGCGTCGGCGTAGGCGAGGTCGTAGCCGTAGCGCTCGGCCCAGCGGATGAAGTCGTAGGCGTGGCCCACGTGCAGCGGCAGGCCGGCGCCGGCGTACGGCCGGTCGAAGGAGACGGTCGTCGCCGCGTCGGCCTCGCCGAGCAGGCGGCCGTTCTCGTCCCAGGCGTGGTAGAGGCTCGCCCCGGTGCGGCCGTCCTCGGGATAGAGGTTGTACGCCTGCCAGGTGATGTCCGGCAGCAACAGCAGCAGGTCGGCCGGGTGGTCGTCGCGGACCGTGAACGGCACGTGGGAGCGGTGGCCGTCGGCGGTGGTGAGGACGGCCACGTACGCACCGACGTTCCAGAACGACGGGATCTGCAGGCGCCAGGACAGCCACCAGTGGTGGCAGGAGACCGTGCGGTCGGCGGTGAGCGGGGGAGGCTGGACGATGCCGGAGAGGCGCGGGCTGGTGGTGATCTTGGCGGCGCCGTCGCCGTTGTAGTGGCCGATGCGGTAGATGTCGACGGCGAATTCCTGGGGCGGGTCGACGGTCACGTGGAAGTCGAGGGCCTCGCCGGGGGCGACCGCGCCGGTGGAGACGAAGCCCTTGATCTGGCGGCGCACGTCGTCGGCCGCGCGGGGGCCGCCGGAGCGGGGCGCGGGGACACGGCCTCGGCCGGTGGCGGTGCCGGAGGGCTGCTGGGCGCCGAGGGCCGGGTCCACGTACCAAGGGACCACCTGGCCGGTGTCGTCGAAGTACGTCTCGCTGCCGCGCAGCCAGGGAAGCGGGCCCTGGCCGAAAGGATCCGTCACGGCGTGTGCCAGTGCTCCTGACTCCCAGCGGCGAATCTGCTCCGGCCCCATGGTCGCTTCCCCTCCCTCGGCGCCGTTCTGTTGTGGTGGTGCGGTTGTTCTTCGGCGGTGGTGTTCGGATGTGGTTGCCGGTGTGGCGTTCGGCGATGGTGCGGGTGTGGCTGTCTGTGGTGAGCGTGCCGGAGGTGATGGGCATTGCGGCGTTCGTACGACTGTCTTATGTCGTGTGCGATTGCCATGTGCGCGTTCAACACCCAGCACATCACATTCTGCACGGACTCCGTCACGGTTCGTTGTGAATTGACCGAAAGCGGAAGAATGGGCTCCGGCTTGAGGGCGGGCGCCGGGGTTGGGCGCTGAGAGCCGGGTGCCGATGTCGGGCCGGGCGGTGGGCGAGGCGGCCTGAGGGGAGTCCGGGTCGGGCTGTGGAGTGGCCGGAGGGTTCCGGGTGCCGGGCGGTGCGGGTGACTCGCCGCGGTGGCCGGGCGGCCTTCCCGGCTCAGACGAGTCGTACGGGCTTCTCCGGGCGTATGCCGACCTCGGCCAGCCAGGCCCTGAGCGGAGCCGGATCACCGTCCTCTATGAGGCTGAGGACCCTGGGCGTCAGGTCGGTGGCGCGTTCGCCCTTGACCAGGAGGGACGGGCCGTCGAGCCAGTCCAGGCCGGGGGTGGCCCCGGCCGTGTCCATCGCGGCGCAGCAGATCATCGCGGTGACGTGGTCGGCGAGGAGTTCGCGGGGGGTGCGCGCGGGCTGGAGGGGAAACAGGGGCAGGGCTCCGTCGTCCCAGAGGGCGTCGGGGGCGGGGGTGGGCGCGGCCGCTCGGGGTGGGGCGCCGGTTGCCTCCTCGCGGGCGAGTTCCGCGCTGAGGCCTGCGGCCAGGGCGGCGCTGCGGGGGTCGGAGGGTGCGGCCTCTTCCGCGTCGAGGTCGACGTCGAACTCGGTGCCGGGGTCGGTGCCGGGGGCATGGGAGGCCGAGCCGTTGGTGGGGATTGCGGCCGTGTCCGGATAGGTGGCCCGGGGTGGGGTGGTGTTCGGCCCTGTGCCGGGGGCTGCCGGCGTGCCGCTGTCCGGGGTGGTGTCTGTGGGCGGGGCCGTGGCTGAGTCCGGGGTGATGCTTCGCACCCTCTCCCGGGCCGTGTCCCGGGCTGGAATGGGGCCCCCGTCCGGGGCGGCGCCGTGGGCTGTGTTCCGGTCCGCAGTGCCCAGGTCCGGGGTGGTACCTCGGGCCGCACGGAACTCCGCCGTGCCCGGGGCCCGGGCGGGGCCTTCGGCCGTGTTCGAGTCCGGGGCGGTGTTCAGGTCCGGGGCGGCGCCTCCGGGCTTGCTCGGATCTGCGGCCTCCCCCTTGTCCGGTGCTGTGTCCGTGCGAGGGTCTGTGCCCGCGTCTGCGGTTGGGGCCGTGCCCGGGTCCGGGACTGTGCCCACGGGGAGCGCCGTGTCGCGGGCCGTGCCCGTGTCCGCTGCCGGGTGCCTGCCTCCGGTCTCGGTGTCGTGGCCGGGTTCGGGGGTCGTGGACGGTTCCGTGAGGTGGTCCAGGACGCGGGCCAAGGTCGGGCCGTGGTCGGCGTCACGGGTCGTGCGGCGGACGCCGAGGGTGTCCAGGACGCGGTGGAGGCGGGCGGCGTCGCTGCGCCACTTGCGGTCGACCACCTCGTCCGGATACTCCTGCCAGTTCACCGGCGACCAGTCGGGGCCGGACTCGGCCGGCCCTCCGTGGAAGAGGCGGGCGGCGAGCAGGGAGGTGGCCTCGTCGACCAGGCCGGGCTCGTCGAGCAGGTCGCAGGCGGGACGCTCGCCGAGGCGGGAGGTGAAGCCCTCGGCCAGGCGGTCCCGCCGGGACAGTTCGGTCAGGGCCGCGACGACGCCCGCGTCCAGCCGGGACGGCCAGCGGCCCATCCGCCAGGCGGGCAGCGCGACCCGGGTCAGCAGTCGGTCCCAGCCGGCGTACGCCAGCCCGACCTGTTCCTGCGCGACGATCCGCAGCCCGTAATCCACAGCCTGTGCACGCTCGGCCGCCGCGGTGGCGACCCCGCGTTCCATCTCGGCCGCGTGCGCCCGGCAGCCGCGCAGCAGCAGGCGGGCCAGCCGGCCGACGCCCGCGTAGACCGTACGAACGACGGGGCGGCGGCCCGGTGCCGAGGCCACGGCCACCGCCGCGTCCAGGCCCCGCACGAAGCGCCGGGCTGCGGCTATGTCGGGGTGCGCCGAGGGTCCCGTACCGGCGACGACCGGGGCGAGGACCGCCCGCAGTTCGCCCACGCGCATCCACCACAGGAACGGGGAGCCGATGACGAGGACCGGACTGGATGTCGTACGGCGATGGACGTGCCGTCGTGCCGGACCCGCCGTCTCGTCCGGTTCCTCCGACGCGGGTGGGGGGCCGTGGGCCGGATGAGTGCGGTCCTCCAGCCAGCTGTCGCAGTCAGGGGTGAGCGCTATGGCGGAGGGTGCGGGGACGTCGAGGCGGTCGGCGAGGTCACGCACCAGGCGGTACAGGTCGGGGGCCGCTTCCTCGGCGATCGGGACCGTCGGGCTCACGGCGGGGCGGGCGCGGGTGAGGACCAGGGCGAAGCCGGCCGCGGCGAGCAGCACGAGGAGCGCGACGGCGCTCACCGCCCAGCGGGCGACGTCCCAGCCACGGCCGGCGAGGTGGCCGGCGGAACCGCCCGCCAGCAGCACCACGGCGAGGGCCGCGGGCAGCACGGCGACGGCCAGCGCCCGGCTGCGGACCCGCAGCACGGCCAGCGCCCGGGCACGCGCGCTCTGCGCTCCCGTCTCCACACCCATAGCGGTCACGTCCGGAACTCACCCCCTCCCGTCCTGGCTGTCCTTGGCTGTCCTGGTGTTGCTCACTCCCCCACTGTGGCACCCACCACTGACATCGCAATGCCGGTGGGCCAAGTGCCGGAACGCTTGCGCCGCACCCTAGTTGGGGCCCCGGCCCTCGTCAGCCGGATAGGACATCGGTCACTCGATGGAATGGCCTTGGGGAGAGGTGGATGACGGAGGGCAAGGATCAGGCCCCGGATCCGAGGGGAGTCCGGGGCCTGTGAAGTACCTGCTCAGGCGGCTGATCGCGGGGGTCGGACGGGTCCGGCCCGTTCCGGGCTACGCGCCCGTCGCCGCCTTCGCCGCGATGTCCGTACGGTGCTGGGAGCCGTCCAGGCGGATGCGGGAGACGGCGCGATACGCCCGTTCGCGGGCCTCGGTGAGATCGCCGCCCGTCGCGGTGACGGACAGCACCCGGCCGCCCGCGCTGACCACGGCGTCGCCGTCGCGCTTCGTCCCGGCGTGCAGGACGTACGCGTGCGGGGCGTCCTGCACGGCCACCGCGTCAAGGCCGGTGATGGGGTCACCCGTGCGGGGGGTGCCGGGGTAGTTGTGCGAGGCGACGACGACGGTGACGGCCGCGTCGTCGCTCCAGCGGAGGGGTTCCAGACTGGCGAGGTTGCCGGTGGCGGCGGCCATCAGGATGCCGGCGAGGGGGGTCTTCAGACGGGCCAGGACCACCTGGGTCTCCGGGTCACCGAAACGTGCGTTGAACTCGATCACCCGCACGCCCCGGCCGGTGATCGCCAGGCCTGCGTAGAGAAGGCCGGAGAAGGGGGTGCCGCGGCGGCGCAGCTCGTCGACGGTCGGCTGGAGGACGCTGTGCAGGACCTCGTCCACCAGCTTCGGGTCGGCCCAGGGCAGCGGGGAGTACGCGCCCATGCCGCCGGTGTTCGGGCCCTCGTCGTCGTCGAGGGCGCGCTTGAAGTCCTGGGCGGGCTGGAGCGGGAGGACGGTCTCGCCGTCGGTCACGGCGAAGAGGGAGACCTCCGGGCCGTCGAGGTACTCCTCGATGACGACGCGCTCGCAGGCGCGGGCGTGCGCCTTCGCGGCGCCGAGGTCGGCGGTGACGACGACGCCCTTGCCCGCGGCGAGGCCGTCGTCCTTGACGACGTAGGGCGGGCCGAAGGCGTCGAGCGCCTCGTCGACCTCGGCTTCCGTCGTGCAGACGTACGAGCGGGCGGTCGGGACGCCGGCCGCGGCCATGACGTCCTTCGCGAAGGCCTTGGACCCCTCCAGCAACGCGGCCTCCTTGGACGGGCCGAACACGGCGATGCCCGCCTCGCGCACGGCGTCCGCGACGCCCGCGACCAGCGGGGCCTCCGGGCCCACGACGACCAGGTCGACACCGAGCCGAGCGGCCAGCTCGGACACGGCCGCGCCGTCCAGGGCGTCGACGGTGTGCAGCTCGGCGACCTCGGCGATGCCGGCGTTGCCGGGGGCGCAGTGGAGCGCGGTGACGGCGGGGTCGAGGGACAGGGAGCGGCACAGGGCGTGTTCGCGGGCGCCGGTACCGATGACGAGGACCTTCACGGGGTCAGCCTAACGGGAGCGGGCCGGGCGGGTTTGTGGGGGATGCCGAAGGGGTGGGGGGTGGGGTGTTGTGCGTTTCTCCGAGGGAGGGGGTGGTTCGGGATGGGGAGGGGGCGGGGCGGCGGGAACAGGGAGTGGGCGGCGCGGGATGGGGGGGTGGGCTCGGTGTGGGGCTCCGGATGGGGGTCGGGGCCTTCCGTCGGGAAGGGTCCGGGGGGCCGCGCCCGGGTGGCGGGGTGAGGGTGCCTGGAAGGCGTGCCTGGGCGGAAGGCGGGCCTGCCCGGGCCGGTGGTGCTGGGGCGGACACGCTGAGCGTGCCTGAACGGGCGGGCTGGGCCTGGCGGCGGAAGGGCGTACACCGGGTGCCTGGTGAGACGGGCGGTCTGGGCCTGGCGGCGGAAGGGCGTACACCGGGTGCCTCGTGAGACGGGTGGCTGGGGCATGGTGGCGGGAGGGCGTACCCCCGGTGCCTGGTGAGGAGAGGCGTGGCGGCGCGAGGGCGTACCCCGGTGCCTCGTGAGGAGAGGTGAGGTGGCCGGGGCGTGGCGTGAGGACGGCGTGGCCGAGCGGCGTCTCCTCGGGGTCAGCGTGCCCCCAGCCGCGCCGTCGTGGTGTCACCGTGTCGGCGCGGCGTCGCTGGGGCGTCAGTACGCCGGGCCGCGCCGCCAAGGCATCAGCCCGCCCGGCCGGCCCGCCACGGCGTCAGCAGTCCGCACGGCGCGCTGCGGGCGGCGTCACCACGCCCGAGCGGCGGCAGTGCGGGCGTCGGCGTGACCGCGGAGCGCCGCCGCGGCCGTCAGTCGTTCGAGAACTCCTCCATGACCGTCGCCCCCAGCTCCCGCACGATCAGTTCCTGGCCGGAGAGGGCCGACTCGTCGAGGTCGGGGTCGTCGTCCTCGGGGATGTCGTCCTCGATGGAGACGGGAGGCGGCTCCGGCGCGGAGGGCGGCATCGGGGCGGGCGCGGGTGTCGCTGCCGGGGCCGCGGTGGCCTGGGGAGGAGCGGCCGACGTGGGCTGCGTCGACGCCGGGCGCTGGGCGGGCGTACCGCTGCCGCCGGTGCCTCCCGGCGTACCGCCGCCGTACCCGCTCGTGGTGCCGCCACCGCCGTAGCCGCCGGGGGCACCGCCGCCACCGGCGCCGTACCCACCGGGCGTCCCCACGCCGCCGTAGCCCCCACCGCCACCGCTGCCCGGTGACGGCGGAGCCGAGCCGCCGCCCGACGGGTCGACGACGGCCTCGATCTTCCAGTGGACGTTGAACTGCTCGACCAGCGCCTGGCGCAGTACGTCCTCGCTGCCGCTGCTCGCGAAGTTGTCCCGGGCGCCGGCGTTGACGAAGCCGAGCTGGAGGGTGGTGCCGTCGAAGCCCGCGACCTGGGCGTTCTGGCTGAGGAGGATCCAGGTGAAGCGGCGGCGGTTCTTCACCGCTTCGAGGATGTTCGGCCAGAGGGAGCGGGGGTCGAGGCCGCCGGTCGGGGGTGGTGAGGCGGGCGTGGCCGCCGCGGGCGGCGCGGGCGGTGTCGTCGGTGTGGGCGCGGCGGGGCCGGGCGCCGCCTGGGGCCGGGCGCCGCCGCCAGGAGGCGCGGCGGTGGGCCAGCCGCCGGGGCGTCGGCCGGCGGCACCGGCAGGGCTCGCGGTGGGCCAGGCGCCGGGAGCTGCGGGGCCCGGGGCGGGTTCGGGATCCTCAGGTACGGGGGCGCGGGCCGCCGGTGCGGTCGGTGCGGGGGCGGAGGGCGGTTGCTGGGCGGGGCGGCCGGGACCGGGGGCCGTGGGCGCACCCGGGCCGCCGACAGGACGTGCGTCGCCCTGCTGGTCCCCGGCGGCGGGGCGGCCGGGACCGGGGGCCGTGGGCGCACCCTGCCCGCCGTGTCCGCCGGGCACGGCGTCCGTCGTCTCCGGGACGCCTCCGCCTCCCCCGGGCGCGGAGGCGCGCGCCGCGGCCCGAGCCGCCGCCATCCCGCCGCCCGGCGGAATGGCCGCGCCCGCGTCGGCGGCGCCCGCGGGAGCTCCCCCATGAACAACGGGCCCGGGCACGTAGCCCATGGCGGGCGCTCCGGCCCCCGCGGAGAAGTTGACCCCCCGCTCCAGCCGGTCGAGGCGAGCCATCACGGACCGCTCGTCGCCGTACGCGGCCGGCAGCAGCACACGTGCGCAGATCAGCTCCAGTTGCAGACGCGGGGAGGTGGCGCCGCGCATCTCGGTCAGGCCCTCGTTGACGAGGTCGGCGGCGCGGCTCAGCTCGGCGGGGCCGAAGGTGCCCGCCTGCGCCTGCATCCGCTCCAGTACGTCGACCGGGGCGTCGATGAGCCCCTTCTCCACGGCGTCCGGAACCGCCGCGAGGATCACCAGGTCGCGCAGCCGCTCCAGCAGGTCGGCGACGAACCGCCGCGGATCGTTGCCGCCCTCGATGACGCGGTCGACGACCTCGAAGGCGGCGGCCCCGTCCCCTGTGGCGAAAGCCTCGACGACGGAGTCCAGGAGCGATCCCTCGGTGTAACCCAGCAGGGAGGTGGCCATGGCGTATGTCACACCGTCCGCCCCGGCGCCCGCGAGGAGCTGGTCCATGACCGACATGGAGTCACGCACGGACCCGGCGCCGGCGCGCACGACGAGCGGCAGGACGCCGTCCTCGACCGGGATGTTCTCCTTCTGGCACACCTCCGCGAGGTAGTCCCGAAGCGTCCCGGGCGGCACGAGCCGGAACGGATAGTGATGGGTGCGCGACCGGATCGTCCCGATGACCTTCTCGGGCTCGGTGGTGGCGAAGATGAACTTCAGATGCTCCGGCGGTTCCTCGACGACCTTCAGGAGCGCGTTGAAGCCGGCCGACGTGACCATGTGGGCCTCGTCGATGATGTAGATCTTGTACCGGCTGCTCGCCGGCCCAAAGAAGGCCTTTTCCCGCAGCTCACGGGCGTCGTCCACACCACCGTGCGACGCGGCGTCGATCTCGATGACGTCGATCGATCCGGGGCCGTTGCGCGCGAGGTCCTGGCAGGACTGGCACTCGCCGCACGGAGTCGGCGTGGGTCCCTGCTCGCAGTTCAGGCACCGCGCCAGGATCCGCGCGCTGGTCGTCTTGCCGCATCCACGCGGACCGCTGAACAAGTACGCGTGATTGACCCGGTTGTTCCGCAGCGCCTGCTGCAGCGGGTCGGTGACATGCTCCTGCCCGATGACCTCGGCGAAGGACTCCGGGCGGTAGCGGCGGTACAACGCGAGAGACGACACGCATACGAGGTTATAGGCGCCCACTGACAACGGGCCCCGCCCGAACGAGGCCCCCGGCCTCCGGACCTGCGCCCTCCCCGCCCGGCAACGCAAACGCCCCCCACGCACCCGCCAGAGCCAACCTACCCTTGCTGCCTTCCGGCCCTGGGGGAGTTCAGTCAGATAGCGCCGCGTGAGGGGCTTCGCACAGCCTACCCGATGCCGAGGTGCGGCAACGAGTTCGCGAGCACTCCTCTCGGTCATGTAATGTTTCCGGCGGAGGATTCGCCTAGAGGCCTAGGGCGCACGCTTGGAAAGCGTGTTGGGGGCAACCCCTCACGAGTTCGAATCTCGTATCCTCCGCCAGTGCCTCACCGGGCACGATGTCGAAGGGCCCCACCGTTCACGGTGGGGCCCTTCGACGTTCTCCGTCTCATTTTTCGTCTCAGCCTGAGGAGCTTTGACACCGAACGCGGTCATGCCCCGTTCACCCACCGCGGGCTGACCTGCGGCGACTCTGGTTTCTGCGGACCCACGCGGATCTGCTGATGATCCCGGGACGACGTCCCGGTCATAGCCCGATCATCCGGACCTTGCTGCCGCACAGCCGGGCCATGTCATCGGCATCCGACGTGAGGATGGCGACCGGGCCAGGCTGACGCAAGGCGGCTTCCGCGACGGTGACGTCGATCGCGTACTTGTGTCCGTGCAGACCGGCGCCCTTGAGTAGTTGGGCCGCCGACTTGGCCGCCGCCTCCGTGACCGGCTCCACCTTGACCCGGGACAGTGCCCATTGCAGTCGGGGCAGGTTCACCCTGGCATGGCTCACCTCCACGATGGTGTTGGCGCTGACGACAAGGTCCGCTCCCATGTCGTGGAACACCTGGAACATCGCCAGAATTTTCCGGTCCTGCGCCAGCCAGGCCGACAGCCCCTCGCTGTCCAGGACGACGGTCTCAATGTGCCCGCTCACGCGGCGCTCGCGCCGCCGGCGGCCTGCGTCGTACCGAAGATCCGCGCCCGCGCCTCGGCCAGCTCTTCCTCACTGAAGGCCCCATGATCGTCTGTGTGGCTGCGCAGGTCGGCCCCCAGGAGCTGGTGCCGGATCTGCCTGGCGACCGCTTCGGCCACGTAGCCGGAGATGTTGTCCGTGATCTTCTTCAGCTCCGCCACCTGCTCGGTGGGGAGTGTCACCGTGATGCGCGTGGTGTCAGCCATAGCCTCAAGCATACTGCGGTATGCGCACTACGTGCTGTCTGTTCCTCGCAGTCGGTCCTGTCAGCGGCAGTCGGGGCGAGTGTCCGTTCGAGCAGGGACTCAGCTGGGCAGTTGCTTGACGCGCCAGTTCAGCGGGCCCAGTAGCGGTATGCCTCGATCCATTGCGAGCCCTCGGGGGCGGGTTCCGGCAGCGGCAGGTCCAGAATTCCGATGTCCTGTCGGACCGCCCCCCGGGCGCGGTGTGCGACCACGCGTCCGTCGTCGGTCAGGTCGACCCCGACCACGCTCACCTCGACGCCGAGAACGGTCGTGGTGAACGGCACGGCAAGGCTCTCCTCGATCATCGTGAAGAAGCCGGTGAGCTGCTCATCCTCACCGTAGGCGTCGATGGTGGCCTCTTCGATCAACGCCTCCAGCGCGGCTGGGGTCCAAGTGCTCATGGCCTCACCTAGCGTTGCACCGTACGGCGGAGGACCGGTGTGTTCAACAGCGGCGTATCCGTCGTGGCGCCGTCGCCGGCAGTCAAGTCAAGGCTCGCGGTTGCCAGCGTGTGACGTTGCCTGGTGGGGTTCGGTAGTGAGCGGCCCAGGGGAGGGCCCGGCAAGCGACAGGGCGGAAGAGAGTGGCACGAGTCGTCGTACGAGAGCCGAGTACGGGCACGAGGAGCGCACCGCCGCTGGCCCGGCAGGAAACATCCGCCTTCGTGAGGGAACTGCTCGGCGCCGGCTGGGCGGCGGTGTTCCTGCCCGATGAGCCCGCCCGCCTTGGACGGCTGCTGCTGTGGAAGCCGACCGGGGCATCAGCCGGAGGCAGTACGGCGCCCACCGGCCTTGAGACCGAGGCGGTGGAGCTGGTCCTGCCGCACGGCCGCTCGGTCAGGCGGCGCAGGGTCGAAGGTTACGCGCTGCCTGTCGCCGTCGCTGTCTCCGCCCTGGCCGATGCGGAGCCGACGCATCCCTCCGGCGTCGCCTGGCAGGCCGCCACTCGTTTCGCGCTGCGGCTGCTCGCCGACGGCCGCCTCCACCCGGCGCTCACCCCCGCCGGTTACGACACCTGGCAGGTGGGTCCTTGCACCGCCGCCCAGCGCCAGACGCTGGATGCCCTGGCCGCCGCCTTCCCGCCACACGCCCACTGCCTGCCCGAGCCGGGCCCTGCTCCGGTACGGATCGTCGAACCGGCTGCGCTGGTACGCCAGTTCTGCGACGCGGTCGCCGATGATCTGGTCCGTACGCCGGCCGCGCCGCTCGCCATGGGAGTGCTGCCGTACGCCTGGCGCGAGGCCCGTGCCGTGCCCGCCCTGCGGGAGTGGGCCGAGGAAACCCAGGTGGCGCTCACCGCCGAGGTCAGTGTCTCCCTGCGCGTCGACGTACCCGAAGGACGCCGACGGCAGTTCCGGGCCGTCCTGCAGCTGCACACCGCAGCGGACCCGGCGCTCGTCATCGAGGCCGCACGGCTGTGGAGCGAGCCGACCGAAGTGGAGCGACTGCTCGGCCCGCGCGCCGAGACCGAGACCCTGCTCGCCCTGCGCCGCGGCGCTCGAGCCTGGCCCCCGCTGCGCAGGCTGCTCGACGATGCCGCTCCCGATCAGCTCCGGTTGACCGACGACGAAGCCTTCGATCTCCTCGGGGACGCCACGGACGCGCTGCGCGCGGCCGGTGTCGACGTGCACTGGCCGCGCGACCTGGTCAAGGCGCTCACCGCGACCGCGGAGATCGGGCAGCGCACCGCCCCCGGTTCCACCGCGGGCGGCCTGCTGGACACTGAGGCCCTCCTCGACTTCCGCTGGCAGGTCTCCCTTGGCGGCGAGCCGCTCACCGAGGCCGAGATGGATGCTCTCGCAGAGTCACGCCGTCCCCTCGTCCGGCTCCGCGACCAGTGGGTGGTCGCCGACCCGAAGCTGGTGGCCCGCGCCAAGCGCCGCCGGATGGAACCCCTCACCCCCATGGAGGCGCTCGGCGCCGCGCTGACCGGCGAGGCGGAAAGAGACGGCGAGCCGGTCCCCTGCGCGGCCATCGGCCAGTTCGGCGATCTCGTCGCCCGTATCCGCGACCCCGCATCCCGCACCCCCGCCGCGCAGCCCGCCGCGCTCAAAGCCACGCTGCGCGACTACCAGAAGCGGGGCCTGGCCTGGCTGGCCGAGATGTGCGCACTCGGCCTCGGCGGCTGTCTCGCCGACGACATGGGCCTGGGCAAGACCATCACCTTGCTCGCTCTGCACCTGCACCGCCAGAGCGACCCCACCACCGCGGGCCCCACCCTTGTCGTCTGCCCGGCCTCCCTGCTCGGCAACTGGCAGCGCGAGGCGGCCAGATTCGCACCGCTCACCCCCGTACGCCGTTACCACGGCGGCGACCGCCACCTGGGGGACCTGGCCGGCGACGAGATCGTCCTGGTCACCTACGGGGTGCTGCGCCGCGACCGCGAAGTGCTCGCCGAGACAGCCTGGTCGCTGGTGGCCGCCGACGAGGCCCAGCACGTCAAGAACCCCTACGCCGTCGCCGCCCGCGAACTGCGCGCCCTGCCCGCCCGCGCCCGCGTCGCTCTCACCGGCACCCCCGTGGAGAACAACCTCTCCGAGCTGTGGGCACTGCTCGACTGGACCACCCCCGGGCTCCTCGGCACACTCACCGCCTTCCGTGACCGGCATGCCCGCGCCATCGAGGCGGGCGAGGATCCCGAGGCAGCCGAGCGCCTGTCCCGTCTCGTACGTCCCTTTCTGTTGCGCCGCAAGAAGTCCGACCCCGGCATCGCGCCCGAACTGCCGCCCAAGACCGAGACCGACCACGTCGTCCCGCTGACGGCCGAGCAGACCAGTCTGTACGAGGCACAGGTCCGCGAGACCATGGCGAAGATCGCGGAGTCGGAGGGCATCGCCCGACGCGGCCTGGTACTCAAGCTGCTCACCGCGCTGAAGCAGATCTGCAACCACCCCGCCCAGTATCTGAAAGAGCACAGCCTGCGCCAGTCCGTTTCCCTGCGGGGCCGCTCCGGCAAGCTCGACCTGCTCGACGAGCTTCTCGACACCATCACCGCCGAAGGCGAATCCGTGCTGGTCTTCACGCAGTACAAACAGATGGCGGCTCTGCTGGAGCGGCATCTCGCCGAGCGCGGCGTCCCCACTCTCTTCCTGCACGGCGCCACCCCCGTCGCGCGGCGCGAGGAGATGGTGGACCGCTTCCAGCGCGGCGAAGTGCCGGTGTTCCTGCTGTCGTTGAAGGCGGCGGGCACCGGACTCAACCTCACCCGCGCCACTCACGTCGTGCACTACGACCGCTGGTGGAACCCGGCCGTCGAGGAACAGGCCACCGACCGCGCCTACCGCATCGGCCAGGACAGACCCGTCCAGGTACACAGGCTCCTCGCCGAGGGAACCGTGGAGGACAAGGTAGCGAAACTGCTCGAAGCCAAGCGCGCCCTCGCCGACGCCGTCGTCGGCTCCGGCGAGGCAGCCCTGACCGAACTGTCCGACGCCGACCTCGCCGAACTCGTCGCCCTGGGAAGGCAGTCATGAGCCCCGCTGTCCCCGGCCCGCGCCGTGCGCCCGCCCGCGGCAAGCGAGCCTTCGCCGCGACCTGGTGGGGACAGGCATGGGTAGCCGCCCTGGAGGACTCCACCCTGGACGCCGGTCGGCTCTCGCGCGGACGCACCTACGCCCGCAAAGGCATGGTCGGCCCGGTCACCGTCGCTCCGGGCAAGGTCACTGCCGCTGTCCAGGGCAGCCGCCCGCGCCCGTACCGCTCCTCAGTCCACCTGCCCGTCCTCACCGACCCTCAGTGGGACACCCTGCTCGACACGATCGCGGCCCGCGCCGGACATCTCGCGGCACTTCTCGACGACGAGATGCCCGCCGAACTCGTAGACGACGCCCGGCACGCAGGCGTCCCTTTGCTCCCACTGCCCACCGAGCTCGATCCGGAGTGCTCCTGCCCCGACTGGGGATACCCCTGCAAGCACGCCGCCGCGCTCTGCTACGCCATCGCCGCCACCACCGACACCGACCCCTTCGTGCTCTTCGCGCTGCGCGGCCGCGGTCGCGAGGAGGTCTTCGCCCAGCTGCGCGCACTCCGTACGGCAGCACAGGAGACCGCCGCGCCACCGGCACCGGCCGGCATCCCGGCTGCCGCCGCGTACGCCCACTGGGCCGAAGCGCCCTCCGAACTGCCCGAACTCCCGGAACCCGCCGCCCACACCACAGCGCTGCCCGTCGCCCCGCCACCCGGCACCGGCCTGGCTGCCGCGGACCTGGAACGCCTCATGGCCGACGCCACCGCGCGCGCCGCCCGGCTCCTCGCGGGCGACAGCGCCGACCTGTACCTGACCCAGCACCAGGACGCCGTCCGCACCGCCGCGAGCAACCCCGGACCCGAGTGGTTCCACCACCTGATCCAGAACACAGGCATCAAACCCGCTGCCTTCGCCCGCCTCACCCGCGCCTGGCGCCACGGCGGCCCCACGGGCATCACCGTCGCCGAACAGCCCCACACCCCCGACCCGACGGTGATGAAGGCCGCCCGCACCGCCCTGGACGCGGCCCTCGCCGAGATGACCGACTCCCCCACACACCTCAGAGCCTGGCGCAACCGCCTCACCCTCACCCACCACGGCATCCAGCTGCGTCTGGGCCCCGACGCCCGCTGGTACCCCTACCTCCAGGACGACGACGGCGAATGGTGGCCCGCGGCACCGGCCGACAGTGACCCGGTCACCGCGCTCACAGCGGCCTGGTCGCAGAACGGGGAGTAAGGAGGCGATTCCCCGCTGACCAGGAGCCACGAACAGAAGCTGGACACACTCACGCTGCTCCACTTCCGTGGTTGCAGTTCTGGTGGCATTCACCGGCGTACAGCACCGTTCAGAAGTCCCGCCGGCACCCGCTGCACCGCAGGTCAGAACGCTCCCGTAGGCCCCAGAACCCCCAGCCGAACATGTGGAGAGCGTGTTGGGGGCACCCCTCACGAGTTCGAATCTCGTATCCTCCGCCGGCTCAGAGGGCCGGACCGCATCAGTGGTCCGGCCCTCTGGCGTTCGTCCGTCTCAGTCTCCGTCTCCGTTGGCTTCCGGGCCGGCTCCCCGTCGCTCCCGGACGGCGTCTCCGACCTGCTGCGCGACCTTGCGGAGCATGGCTCCCGTCACCTGCATGTGGCGGGCTCGCATGCGTGCCGCTCCCCCAGGGCTCCCAGCCCATGATCGAGTCGAGTACGACGTCCGGGACGCCGAGGATCGGCAAAACCGTCGCGGCGGTGGGCGAGCGTCATGAAGACGGCCGTCTCGTACGCCCGCGTCCCGCAGCAGACGCTTCCCGACGTGGAAGTCGGCGTTCGGGCTGAGGGGAGCGCCGGTCGGTGTGGCGAAGACGTACCCCTGGTCCTCCCGGTCGGCACCGGCAGCGATCCGTTCCCGCTCCTGCTCTTCCTTGTGTTGGCGCAGAAGCTTGATCAGCGGAACGGGCAGTCCGACCGCGCGACGCCCGGCGCGCGAGCATGGTGACCCACTCCGCCAGGGCATGCGGCAGGACGGGGGCGGCAGGACGGATGAGCAACGATCGCCCAGCAGTGTGGTGGGGACATCCGAGATCTCGTCAACTCTGCAGGACGCAGGTCGCGTTGCGCCTCCCGGGCACCACCCGATCGGAAGGCAGCCCCAAAAAAGCTCGGAGTCCGGTATCAGCAGAGGCGCCGTTCGAGAGTGATGCCGCTGCCGCGGTAATGGAGATGCGCGCGGTCGCCTCTCGACAGGACACGCAGCGAGCGGCACAACTTACGGGCAATCTGCGGCAGTCACCCATCCGAAGTGGGCCACTTCGGCCCCGGGAACAACGCCGCCTTCGTGCCTTGCTCGCATCAGTGGCCCGACCAGCCCTCTGCCGTGAACGATTCAACACGTAGCGTCACAGGATATCCGGCAGTGGAAGAACAGAGCCACTGAATAGAAGAGCGATGCCGTGACCGCTTGATCATTTCGACAGCCTCTGATCCAACCGAGTAAAATAGGATGTTCGTGTGGGACGCCGATGTCACCTACTTCGCAGACCGTGCACGCTTCCGTGGACGGCTCTACTCCCTCGCCATTCCTATTGCAGAGCGTTGAAAAGAAGCGCGTATGAGCGACCCAAAGCTGGAAGATATCGCAGACTCTCCGCGGGAGCGGGAACGTAAAACTGACTTCAAGACCTACATGAGTCTCACCGCCCGGCAAGCACGAGAGTCCGAAAACGTCTTCCACGACTGGAAAGATGGGCCCTTCTCGCACCTCAGACGCCTTGCCATCCCCCAGCAATCCAGTGGTGCTGGATTCAAATTTGCGGCGAACGGTCATCTCTTCGAGGAGCTGCTGTCCGTAAAGGTCTACTGCGACGCCCTGACCGGCGTTTCGGGGGACGACCTCGATCGAGATCCCATCGTTGCCGACCTGGTGACCTCCGGACGGATTACCTTCTCGAGAAAGAAGGCGTCCCACGTCGTCAACCCCGGCCAGATATGCATTCGAGACACGAAGGCGTCGTGGGACTTCGTATGCGAACCGGGTACTCGCGTACGCGTCGTATCCATCCCTCGGCACCTGGTTTTCTCCGGGCGTGGATCACTGGGGGTTTTTAATCAGTCCTACCTCTCGGATGTCGCTGCCCCCGAGGTCCGGTTCCTCGTCAACTTTCTCGAAGCAATCGAAAAGAGCAGTGACGATCTAGACCGTTCGTGCCCTGCTCGGAGCATTGCGATGGATGCCTGCGCAGCTCTCTTCTCCGGGATGCTCACCAATCAGCCTCATGGGGTAGTGCACGATCACCCCAATGCCACCGTCAAGGCCGCGAAGAATGTCATCGAGGGAAATCTCGACCGGCATGACCTTTCCCCAGCGATGATCGCCCAGTTGGTCGGTGTATCCGTCCGGACGCTGCATCGTTCATTCTCGGAGTCGAATGACTCGATCATGGCCTTTACCCGTCGGCGGCGCCTACAGAAGGCTCACGCCGAGCTCATGCGACACGGCAAGGCAGCGAAGGTGTCCGAAATTGCCGCACGTTGGCACTTCGCGGACGCGAGTCACTTCATCAGGCACTTCAAATCGTTCTATGGCGCTACACCAGCCGCGTACCTCAGGAGTCAAGGCGAAACGGACGGCAAAGAGTGACCGAGGGCCGGTCACTGCAAGTGAAGCGAATATTGAGCAGGCTCTGAGAGGATCTGGATGGTTCGGCGTGAAGGAACGTATGCGCCGATATGGCGCGTCGGTTGGCAGCGAACGTCTCCCGGCGCTTGGAGAGGCAGCCTCGCGGACCGCTTGATGGGCCTGCACGGGGATACGGATAGGACGCTGGTGCCAGGCCAGGCTGTCGCCGTACACGTGGCCGCAAGCGCTCCGCGACCGCCGATGCAGCCGTCGGCGGTGCACCGCACGTAGGCGCAGGAGCTCGTGGCGTCCCGGTACACGGGGCACGGGGCACGGGTGGGGTGGCGGGGCGTCACCCGACGGTGGTGACCACCATGTGACGGTCCCGCAGCAGGGGCACAATCCGCCCCAGAGCGAGATCACGGAAATGCGGACTCGCCCGATGGGCGTCCATGGCCGCGCGGTCCGCGTAGCGCTCAACCAGCAGGATGTCCCCGCCGTCCCCCTCGGGGTGGAACAGCTGGTAGCCGAGGCAACCGGGCTCCGACCTGGAGGCGCGGACCAGGTCCGGGAGCAGGGCGCGGATGTCCTCCTGGCTGCCGGGCGCAGGGCTCCACCGGGCGAGCACCACGATGTGTCCCGGCGATGCCCCGGTCAACGGCCACACCGTCTCCACGCTTCCACTCATCGGTCTGCTCCCTGCGGTCCTCGGCACGGTTTCACGCATATCCGGTGTTCACGGGCATCGTGACACCGCGCGCCGCCCCTTCCGGCCCGTGGCGGCCCCGGACACGCGGGGACGACCACGGACAGCCGTCCGCCCCGCCGCTACGGCCGAGGCGGATGACCGATGTGATGGCGTGACGGCGTCAGACCGGCACCCCTGCGACCGACTCCCTGGTCGCTGAGACTGGCCGCTGGACGCGTTGACGACGGCCGACGGGGCAATGTCGGCGATCAGCCCGGCGACACACGCCGGATGCCGGACGTCGAGCGGATGCCAGACGACACCCGAGGCACTGCCGGGCCGGGAGGCGGACGTCGCGGCCGTGTCGTGCCCCGTCGCGGCGGCCTGACGGACCAGTTCGGTTCCCAGAAAGCCACTGCCACCGATGATCAGGACTGCCATGGGCTGCCACGGTAGCGGAGGGGATCGGTGCTGGGTTGGCCTCGTGCGTCGGGGCCCAGCATCGCCTGTCCCCGGCCGAGGCAGAGCACGGCCGTGCCATTCGCGTGCCGGATCGTGCGGGGAAATCAGTGCAGTGATCGCCGCCGGAAGACCCCAGCTTTCCAAGCTGAGGTGCTTGGGCGGACTGCCGGCGTGCCCGCCGGGCGAGGTGCGCCAGCACCAGATGTCGCGGAGAGTGGAAGGAGGGAAGGGAGCGTTCCATGAGCTGTGGCGCCGTCACGGCCGCCGGCACCACCACATCCATCCCTACCCGTCGCTATGGCTACTATCCGCCGCATCGTCCTTACGTACCGTCGCCGGAGCCTCGCGACCTCGCCGCGGACACGGAGGAGGTCAGCGACCACCCGCGGCAACTCCGGGAGGAGATTGCCGGGCTGGTCGCCGGGACGGTGCCTGCGAGGCCGCGCCCTTACCGGGCCCCTGCGCCACCGTCCCAGACCGTCCCTGGCCGCGATCCCGGCTCCTCCTCAGGAGCCCCCGGCTGGCACCGCGGGCACCACACCGTCGTGCGGCCCGCCAGCCGGGACCGGCGCAGGGGCGCGCCGCAGCGGGGGCAGTGCGGGTCGGGGGCGTCGCGGTGGCCGGTGAGCCAGGAGT
The DNA here is from genome assembly GCF_015160875.1 of Streptomyces chromofuscus. Taxonomy (NCBI): domain Bacteria; kingdom Bacillati; phylum Actinomycetota; class Actinomycetes; order Kitasatosporales; family Streptomycetaceae; genus Streptomyces; species Streptomyces chromofuscus. Next base: position 3,925,454 of record NZ_CP063374.1, read on the forward strand.
CGCGCGGTGGGACGCAGCCCGCGGTGATCGCGGAGCGCAGGGTGCCGCGCATCTCGGTGTACAGGCGCCGGCGGTCCGCCTCGGTGAGGTCGGCCGCCCGGCCGGTGGGGCGGAGGCCCGCGCGCCACAGGATCTCGTCGGCGAGCAGATTGCCGAGCCCGGCCAGCACGGACTGGTCGGTGAGCGCGGTCTTCAGGGCGCCCCGGCGGGCGGCGAGCGCGGCCTCGAACTCCTCGCGGCGCACCGCCATCGCGTCAGGACCCTGGCGGTCCAGCAGCCGCGCGACCTGGGCGTCGTCGGCCAGCCACAGGCCCTGCAGCTTGCGCTGGTCGCGGAAGCGGAGCTGACGGTCGCGGCCCACGGTGAACAGGACGCGGTCGTGGGGTGCGACGGCGACGTCGGGATGCTCGCAGACCAACCGGCCGGTCATGCCGAAGTGCAGCATCAGGGTGTGGCCGCCGCCGGTGCGGGCGAGGAGCCACTTGCCGTGGCGGTCGAGCACGGTGAACCGGCGGCCTTCCAGCGCCTCGCGCAGCCGCCGCGCGCTGACCCCGTGCAGCACGCCCGCGTCCCGCACGTCGACGCGCCGGACGACCCTGCTCATCGCGCAGGACTCGAACACCCTTCGGAAGCCCTCGACGTCCGGAAGTTCTGGCATGGCTCACCTCCAGGCACGCCGGGCCGACGCGCTCCCACGGCGGGACGGCGGGACGGCGGGACCGGCGGGCCACAGCCGTCCCCTACCCGACGCGGACGTCCTTCTCCACCGTGACCTGGTCGATGTCCGTCGTCCGGATGGTGATCTTCATGGTCCAGACGCCGGGCAGCGGCAGCCGGAGCTTGTCGGTGCCCCAGTAACCGCCCCGGTTCTCCAACTCGGCGTCGATCGGGCCGACGTCCTGCGCCCGCAGGGTGAAGGTGAGGCGCAGTTCGGGGACGGTGACGATGCCGCCGTCGGGGCCGAAGACGACGGCCTGGACCTGGTTCCGGCCCACCTTTCCCGGCGCGAGGTCGAGCTGGACCTTGCCGTGGCCGTTCGGGGTGCCCACGTCGAAGGGCACCAGGCTGCTGGACGCGGTCGGCTCGCCCGGGTCGGCGGCCGTCGCCGCCGCTGCGGACTCGGTGGCGGCGCGGCCGGGGAGGGTGATGGTGAGGAGCGTGGCGATCACGAGGACCAGCACGGCGGTCATGAACTCGGCGAGGACGGAACGGCGCAGGGCTCGGCGGTGCCGGTCGTGGTGGTCCCGATGCTCATGGTGGTCGCTGGACTCCTGGCCGTCCCGAGGCCCATGCTCGGTGACGGCGGAGTCGCTCACGTCCACTCCCCCGTGCCCGCTCACCGCCCCCTCGGCCCTCTCGGCCCCCGCGCCGACACCCACTTCCGCCGACCCGCCCACTTCCGCCGGCCCGCCCACCGTCTCCAGCACCCGCGCCGCGGCCTCCGCCCGCGCCGGTTCCCCCGCCGCCCAGCGGCGCGTCCATCCGCGGGAGAGGCCCGCCGCCGCGAGGAGCAGGGCGACGGCGGCCAGTTTGACCAGCAGGACGCGGCCGTACGTCGTCCCGGTGAGGGCCTCCCAGGAGCCCAGGCCTCGCCAGGACTGGTAGACGCCGGTGGCGGTGAGGACGACCACCGAGGCGAGAGCCAGCCGGGAGAAGCGGGTCACGGCGGCGGGCGTGAGGTCGTGCGGGGCCCGGTGGAGGACGGTGAGCAGGGCCGTCAGGCCGCCCAGCCAGACCGCCATGGCCAGCAGGTGCAGCACGGACGACGCCATCGCCACCGGCACCTGGATGCCGGCGGAGGCGTGTTCGGCGGCGGCCCAGGTGACGGCCAGGGCGACGGACAGCGCGATGCCGGGTGCGGGACGGGTCGAACGGCGAGCGGGGCGGCGTACCAGGACGAAGGCCGCCGCCAGCAGGGCGAGCCGGGCCAGCAGCGCCAGCCCTGGCCGGGTGGTGAGCGTGGCGCCCAGGACGGTCGGGTCGAGGGCGTCCGTCAGGCCCGTGCCGCGTTCGTAGGGGCCGCGCAGGAGGAGCAGGGCGGCCGTGGAGATCACCAGGGTCAGCCAGGCGGCCGGGACGAGTCGGCGCAGGGCGTCGGTGGGGCCGCGCAGGGCGGCGGACATGAAGACGGCGACGCCGATGACCAGGGCGAGGCCGCCGTACGCGGCGTAGCGGGCGACGTTGTAGAGGGATGCGGTCGCAGGGTCCTCGGCCGGGCCGGTCACCGCGGCGGTCGTCGCGGACGGTTCGCCCACCGAGAAGACGAACGCCCCCGAGACGGGGTGGCTGTCCGCCGAGACGACCCGCCAGGCCACCGTGTACGTGCCGTCGGCCAGGTCCGCGGGCAGGCCGACCCGGACGGTGTCGGCGCGGTCGCCCGGGTGTGCGGCCTCGCCGGTGTCGACGGGGCGGTTGTCCGGGTCGATCACCCGTACCGAGTCGTCGAGCAGGCCGACCGACTCGGTGAAGGTCAGGGTGATGTGGCGAGGGGCGGAGTCGAGGACGGATCCGTCGCGGGGGTCGGTGCGGCCGAGTGCGGCGTGCGCGGACGCGGGGGCCGCACCGGCGAGGAGGAGCAGGACCAGCACGGCGCCCAGCAGCACCAGCCGCGGAAGTCGCCGGTGCGGTCCGGGTCGTGGGGAGGCGCCGCCGTCGCCGCCGTGCCGTGCTCCGCCATCGCGCATCCCCATCGCCGCTCCGTCGTCGCATCCGCTTCCGGATTACGTACGGATGCGGGGGCCGATGTGCTCAGCGCACGCCGGAATGAGCGACGGGCGGTCGGGCACCACCACCGGTCGGGGCCGACTGGACGGCCGAGTGCGGCCGGCCGACGAGGTCACCGCCGGAGGAACCGGCCCATCGGGCACCACCACCGCCCGGGATCAACGGAACGAGCAACACGGCCGGCCGGCGAGAACCGACAGGAAACCCGGCCCACCACGAGCGCACCACGGCGACGGAACCCGCCGAGCCCGCCCGCCGGCCTCCCCACCCCTCCGCAGCCTCACCACGTGGGCCGCGCCGACACCCCGCCGTCCACCACCAGGTCGTGCCCCGTCACCCAGGACGCCAGTGGTGAGGCCAGGAACACGCACGCGTCCCCGATGTCCTGCGCCCGCCCCAGCCGGCCGAGCGGCACCGCGCGTCGCCAGCGCTCGACGCCCTCCGGCCAGCCCTCCGCCAGCCCCTCCCGGTCGATCAGCCCGGGCGAGACGGTGTTGACGCGGATCCCGTGGCGCCCGTACTCCAGCGCCGCCGACCGGGCGTGCATCACGACGGCCGCCTTGGAGGCGCAGTAGTGGGCGTGCGCCGGCGCCGGCGCGCTCGCCTCGATGGAGGCGATGTGCGTCACCGAGCCCCCTTCGCCCCGCTCCCGCATGACCTCGACGGCCGCCTGGGTGCAGGCGAAGACGCTGGTCAGGTTGGTGTCCACGACCGTCCGCCATTCGGCCGCCGTCATCCCGGCGAGCTCCCGCACCGGCTGCACGGCGGCGTTGTTGACCAGCGCGGTCAGTCGCCCGTCCGCCCACTCGGCGGCCTCGCGCACCACGCGCCGGCACGCGTCCTCGTCGGTCAGGTCCGCCCGCAGTACGACCGCCCGGCCGCCCAGGTCCTCGATCGCGGACGCCACCGCACGCGCCGATTCCACCGCCGTACGGCAGTGCACCGCGACCGCCGCGCCCTGCTCCGCGAACCGCAGGGCGATGCCCCGGCCGATTCCGCCGCCCGCGCCCGTGACCAGGGCGGTCTGGCCCTCCAGCAGCCTCATGGCCGGCACAGTTCCACGATCCGCTCGGCCCGGTCCGGATACCGGGCGGTCAACTCGGCGGCGTCGCCGTGCTCGTACCCCGCGAAGGTGAAACCGGGCGCCATCGTGCAGCCGAAGAACGTCCAGGAACCGCCCTCGGCGACCCGCCCGCCCATCCAGGTGCCGGCCGCCACGGTGAACTGCGGGTACTGGCCGCCGAGCACGTCCGGTCCGAGGACGGCCGTGCGGGAGGTGCCGTCGGGCGCGAGCAGCAGCAGTTCCAGCGGGTCGCCGAGGTAGAAGTGCCAGACCTCGTCGGTGGGCAGGCGGTGCAGGGCGGAGTAGTCGTCCCGCCGGAGCAGGGCGACGATGGCGGTGCCCTCCGGGCGTCCGTCGGGGCGGTCCGGTCCGGCCCAGGTCTGCCGGAACAGGCCGCCCTCGCGGGGGATCGGCTCCATGGAGTAGTGCGCGACGAGGTCCTCGGGAGTCACGCGGCGAAGGCTACCGGCGGAACAGGCCGTCCTCGCGGGGAATCGGCTGCATGGCGACACGCGTCGCCCCGCGCGAGCGAAGCCGGGCGCGGGAGAGCGCGACGAGGTGCTCGGGAGTCACGCCGGGAAGGCGACCGCCCGGGGCAGGAAGGCGAGTTGGGCGTGCTTCTCCGGCAGGTGCACGTCCGGCAGGTTGATCTCCGGCAGGACGACCTTCGGCCCCGCCACGAATCCCTGCCGCAGGAAACGGTCGATCGCCTTGTCGTTGCGCACGTCCGGGTCGACCACGATCCGCTGCCGGCCGAGCGTGAGCAGCACGTACGACGTGAGGGCGAGCAGCAGGCCGGCCGTCCAGCCGGCGCGGGCGCCGCCCGGGTGCGCGGGCGCGAGCAGCAGGTGGACACCGATGTCGCCGGGCCGCACCTCGTAGCACTCGCTGACGCGGTCCGCCTCCGGCTCGTAGGTCTGGAACAGGGCGGCCGGTTCGCCGTCCTTCACCACCAGGTACGCGTGGTGGGTGTCCAGTGTGTCCATGTGGGCGTAGATGCCGGCGACGTCGTCGCGGGTGAGCCCGTTCATGCCCCAGAAGGCGGCCCGCTCCTGGCTCACCCAGCCGTGGACCACCTCGGCGTCGCCCTGCGCGTCGAGGGGCAGGACGCGCACGGTGCCCAAGCCGTCGACCACCTGTTCGTGGACGGCGGTGCGGTCGGCGTAGGGGTCAGTCATCGTCGGTCTCCTTCGTCAGGCGGGCCCAGTCGGTGACGACCGGGACGAGGTCTCCCCTGGTCCACAGCGGGAGCTGGTCGCGGTGGTGCGCCGAGCCGGGCACACCGGACGTGCCGAGCGGCACCACCCACAGGCTGTCCTCGCGGCGGGCCAGGTCCCACACGTAGCGGGCGGCCGGGCCGCGGGCGGCGAGGTCGGTGAGGCCGGGGACGGCCGAGGTGCACAGCACGCAGTCGTGGTCGCCGGACAGGGCCGGTTCGGGGTGCGCGTCGGTCCCCCCGGTGGAGTACGGCGTGCCGGGCAGCGCCCGCCACGGGGCGAGGCGGTGGGTGTCGCCCCAGGTGCGGGCGGCCGGTACGGCCACGACCTCCTCCAGGGCCGCCCGGACGATCGCCGGACGGTCGATGCCGTACAGCTCCCCGGCCTTCAGCAGGTTCTCCAGGGCGAACGCGATCCGCGCGGTGAGGCCCAGCCAGGGCAGCAGGACCTCGGGGTAGGCGGGCGGCTCGGTGAGCGCGGTGAACGCCGGGTGGGCGGCGAGCCGGCGGACGACGGCGCTGCGGACGGCCGCGTAGGCGGCGGCCTCCTCGCTGGTCGCGTCCATGCGGTGGTCCCAGCGCAGCAGCCGGTCGCGCAGGCGGGCGGCCTCGGGGTCCAGGCCGTCGAGGGCCGCGAGGAGGGCGAGGAGGGGAGCGGCGGAGGCGAGGTGGGTGTCCATGTGGATCGCCGGCATGTCGGCCGCCGACCACTGGTCCTTCTCGTTCAGCAGCGCGGTGATGCGGTCGGCGCGGTGCGGTGGGGCGAACTCGACGCCGAGCGGGGTGGACGGGCCGCGCTGGTTGGCCATCACCGCGATGCCGTCGGTCAGACCCGCTCGCGGCGTCTCGTGCCAGCCGCGCCACTCGTGGCCGGGCTCCCAGGCGGCCACGAGCCGCACCCGGTTGGCCTCGGCCCGCACCGGCACCCGGCCCGCCACCCGGTGCAGGGTGCCGCCCTCGGTGTCGGCGGCCTGCACGACGTTGACGGGCTCCACCCAGGCGTCGAAGGCGCGGTCGACGTCGGCGACCGTGCGGGCGCGCAGCAGCGGGAGCAGGGCGGCGAAACCTACGTCCGCGGTGACGCGGGGCGGGTAACGGAGGCTGAGGGCGAGGGGGGTCTCGGGATCGCCCGGGAAGAGGGTGCCGTCGTCGAGGCCCTCCGGACCGCCGGCGATCACCGGTCCCCGCTCGGTCTCGATCACCTCGACCGGCACCGGCTCCGCGTCGCGCACCTCGACGAACTCGGTGTCCCGGTAGGCGCGTTCCCAGCGTCCGTGCGGGCCGAGGGCCTCCACGCCCGCGCCCGTCCGCCGCAGCCGCTCGCGGTAGAGGTCCTGGTAGTCGGCCATGGCGTTGGTGATGGCCCAGGCGACGGTGCCGGTGTGGCCGAAGTGGGCGATGCCGGGGACGCCGGGGACGGCCAGGCCGACGACGTCGAACTCCGGGCAGCTCAACCGGACCTGCTGGTACACGCCCGGCTCCTCGATGAACCGGTGCGGGTCACCGGCGATCACCGCCTTCCCGGTGACGGTCCGCTCCCCGGCGACCAGCCAGCCGTTGCTGCCGGAGGTGCCGGGGCCGTCCGTGGCGAACAGCGCCACCGCCTCCCGCCCCAGCCGCCGAATCACCTGCTCGCGCCAGAGCTTCGCCGGGAAGCCCGCGAAGAGGATGTGCGTGGACAGCCAGACGGCGAGCGGGGTCCAGGGCTCCCAGCGGCCGGGCGTCAGGCCGGTCTCGGTGAACTCGGGGGTACGGCGGGCGCCTTCGGCGAGAGCCTCGTTGACTCCCTCGACGTAGGCCCGGACCCAGTCGGCCGTCCCGGGGTCCAGGGCGTCGAAAGAACGTTTCGCCGTGTCCGCCAGCCGCGCCCGTCTCGCCAGGACGTCCCACGACACGGCGGCCGGTCCGAGGAACGCGGCGGAGGTGCCCCGGGCGCGGTGGCGTTCGACCTCCAGCTGCCAGGCCCGGTCCAGGGCGGTGACCCGGCCCTGGGCGCGGGCGAGTTCGCGGGCGTCCGTGGCGCGCAGGTGCGGGATGCCCCAGGCGTCGCGATAGGTCTCGATGGTCACCTGGTCATCACCCTGTCATCCCTCTGAGCTTTAGGTTAGGCTTCCCTAAGTTTGTCGTGGCGGAATGCTACGCGAAAGGTGAAGGCGCGCCATGGGGCAGGGGCACGGTTGGCAGGGCGCGGTCCTGAAGCTGATGGGCGCGAAGGACTTCGTCCTCACCGTCACCGGGGCCGAGGACGTCACCCCGGAGTACCGCCGGCTGCACTTCACCGACGGCGGCCTGCTCTCCGCCTACGGGGTGCACCCCACGATGTGGGTCCGGCTGTGGTTCGACAACGCGGGCAAGCCGCACCAGCGGGCGTACACGCTGGTCGACCCGGACCGTGAGACCAACACGTTCAGCCTCGAGTTCGCACTCCACGAGGGGTGCGCCAGTGATTGGGCGCGGGCGGCGAAGGAAGGGGACACGGTCGAGGCGACCGTCCAGGGCACGGGCTTCCAGCATCCCCGGCCCGAGCCCTCGCACGTCTTCGCGATCGGCGACCCGGCCTCGCTGCCCGCGCTCAACTCCCTCGTCGACGCCCTCGGATCGGCCCCCGCGACGATCTGGTTCGAGGGCGAACTGGACGGCCTGCCGTGCCACGCAAACACCGATCGGCACGAGATACGGCAGATGCCCCGCACCGGCACCGGCACCGGCACCGGCCTGGTCGACGACGTACGGGCCACGCTGCCCGCACTGCTGGCGGCCACGCCGAACCCGTACGTCTGGATCGCCTGCGAGACCGCGACGACCCGCACCCTGGCGTCCTACGTCCGCAAGGAACTGGCCGTGCCGAAGGAGCGGGTGCACGCGCTGGGGTACTGGCGGGAGACCTGATCCCTCGCCCGGCGACCGGGTGCACCGGGTGCATCGGGTGTGGAAGGAACGCGAAAGGGCGGTCCCATCGGGACCGCCCTTTCGGCTGAGAGCGGTAGCGGAGGGATTTGAACCCTCGGTGACTTGCGCCACACTCGCTTTCGAGGCGAGCTCCTTCGGCCGCTCGGACACGCTACCGAGGGAGACCTTACAGCACGGTGGGGCGTGCTCAGAAATCCGTTTCGAGCGGTCCCCGGCGCCGGGCCGTCAGCGGGCGCGGAAGAAGTCGGTGAGCAGCCCGGCGCACTCCTCGGCGAGCACGCCCTCGATCACCTCGGGCCGGTGGTTGAGACGCCGGTCGCGTATGACGTCCCAGAGGGAGCCGGCCGCGCCGGCCTTGTCGTCGCGGGCCCCGTAGACGACGCGGTCCACCCGGGACTGCACGAGCGCGCCCGCGCACATCGTGCAGGGCTCCAGGGTGACGACCAGCGTGCAGCCGGTCAGTCGCCACTCGCCCAGCTCGGCCGCCGCCCGCCGCAGCGCCAGGACCTCGGCGTGCGCGGTCGGGTCGCCGGTGGCCTCGCGTTCGTTGTGCCCGGCGGCGAGCACGGTCGTGCCGTCGGCGGCGAGGACGACCGCGCCGACGGGGACGTCGCCGCCCCGGACCGCCCGCCGGGCCTCGTCCAGGGCGAGCCGTATCGCGGCCCGCCAGGGGTCGCGCACCGGGTCCCGGGTCGTACTCGGGTCGGACGGGGTCAGCGGACGGTCTCCAGCGTCTCCGAGGCGCCCAGGGCCTCGGCGATCTCGGTGAGCGCGTCCTCCGACAGCGACAGCAACTCCTTCTCGCTGACGCCGAGGTCGTCGAGGATGCCGGTGTCACCGACCGGGCCGTGCGGCACCGCCTCGGCGGAGCCACCGCCCTCCTCGCCGTCGTCGGCGTCGTCCTCGGGTTCGCCGTCCTCGGTGCCGTCCAGGTCGAGGGCGTCCAGGTCGGCGGCGTCGTCGCCCGGCTCCCGGCCGAGCAGCTCGTCCGTGAGCAGGATCTCGCCGTAGCTGCTGCGCGCGGCGGCGGCGGCGTCCGAGACGTAGATCCGGGGGTCGTCCTCGCCGTCCACACGGACGACGCCGAACCACCCGCCCTCCTGCTCGATCAGGACGAGCACCGTGTCCTCGTCGGGAGAGGCTTCCCGGGCCAGGTCGGCCAGATCCGACAGGGTTTCCACATCGTCGAGCTCTGTGTCGCTCGCTTCCCACCCGTCTTCGGTGCGCGCGAGCAGTGCGGCGAAGTACACCGTGACTCTCCCACTGGTCTTAGGCGTGCCGGTTGGGGGTCCCCCCGGCGGAGGCTGCGGGCGGGGAGAGCTCGGGCTCCGAGTCCCACCCACTCGGAATCGTGGCAGAAACAAGGCGTTCAGGGGACGTCTTCGGCCCGCTGTGTCCGGCTGTTTTGATCGCGCGTACGCGAACGACTCACCCGCACACTCGTTGCCGCCACCTGCGGATCGTACGCGGCCCGAGGCCGAAGCCGCGCACGCCCACCCCCACAACGACCGGGCGCGGCGCGGATCCTCCCGCACCGGCACGCGCCGCGGGGGCTACCAGCGAAACGTTCGCATGCGCATCGCGTGGCGCAGCCGGGCGGCCTTGGCGCGGCGCGGCTGAACGCGGTCACGCAGTGCACGGGCTTCGGCGAGTTCCCTCAGGAACTGGGCCCGGCGCCGCCTCCGCTCGGAGTCGGTCTCCGGCGCCCTCGCGTCCGCCCGGGACGCGCGGTCGGGCAGCTCTGGCAGGTCAGGCATAGGCACACCACCCCTATCCGTCCCTCTCACCTTCCCCCGGACGGGGGGTTTGACGCCAGGGAGTACGGGCCGCGAAGCGCGGTTACTGTTGTGCTCATGCGTCTCCACGTCGTCGACCACCCCTTGGTCGCCCACAAGCTCACCACGCTGCGCGACCGCCGCACCGACTCGCCGACCTTCCGCCGGCTGGCCGACGAGCTGGTCACCCTGCTCGCCTACGAGGCCACGCGGGACGTGCGCACCGAACAGGTCGACATCGCCACCCCCGTCGCCACCACCACCGGCGTCAAGCTGTCCCACCCGCGTCCGCTGGTCGTGCCGATCCTGCGGGCCGGCCTCGGCATGCTGGACGGCATGGTGCGGCTGCTGCCGACCGCCGAGGTGGGCTTCCTGGGCATGATCCGCAACGAGGAGACGCTGCAGGCCTCCACGTACGCCACCCGCATGCCGGAGGACCTCTCCGGCCGCCAGGTGTACGTCCTGGACCCGATGCTGGCCACCGGGGGCACCCTGGTCGCGGCGATCCAGGAGCTGATCAAGCGGGGTGCCGACGACGTGACGGCCGTGGTCCTGCTGGCCGCCCCCGAGGGCGTCGAACTGATGGAGCGCGAGCTGGCCGGCACCCCGGTCACGGTCGTCACGGCCTCGGTCGACGAGCGCCTCAACGAGCACGGCTACATCGTCCCGGGCCTGGGCGACGCGGGGGACCGGATGTACGGGGCGGCGGAGTAGGACCAACGAGTGGCGGGGCGGGCACGACCGTCTCGTCCACCCGACGGCTCGGCCCCGCTCACCGCGCGGGGCGGCAGCGCAGTAACCGACTGGGCCCCGCCCACCAAGCAGCGCTCCTTGCCCGTCCGCCGAGCAAGTCGGCCAGTGCCCCGGCGGTTGCCCCGTGCCCACCGAGCGTCTCGGCACGGCCTGCCCTGCAGCTCACCCACGCCCACCGCTCAGCCGCTCGGCCGGCCACCGGAGAATGCCTCGGACACGGCCCCGGTAGCAGCACGATCATCCCGCTGAGCAGCGCGGCGGCGCGCACTCAACAGCTGGGCCGCGCCCGCCGAGCAGCGCCGCGGCGTGAACTCAGCATCTGGGTCACGCGCGCCGAGCAGCGCCCGCGGCGTGAACTCAGTATCTGGGTCACGCGCGCTGGAGGGCTCGGCGACGCCCGATCACCCGCCCGGCGGACCCTTGGTCACCAGCCCGGCCGAGTTCTGGTCGCCGGCCCGGCGGAGTTCCGGGTCGCCAGCCCGGCGGCCCCTTGGGCACCAGCCCGGCCGACTACCCCTGGTCAAGGGGCTCGGCCGGGCCCCGATCACCCGCCCGGCCGAGGCCCGCTCAGCAGGCTTCCTTCATGCCGGTCGCCGTCGGTCGTGGTGTGGTCAGTTGGGCCAGGGCGCGGTCGGCGGTCGGCTTCTTCGCCAGCTCCTTGAAGCCGTCGCCGATGATCAGGTCGATCGCCGCGCCCTTGCGGGCGGGGTCGGTGCGGCGGTCGGCGGTGGGCAGCTGGGTGGCGAGCACCGGCAGTGAGGTGTTCAGGGCCGAGTCGGGCCCGATCAGCAGCCCGGTGCCCTTGAGTTTCTTGTCCCACTGTTTCGGCGCGTTGCCCACCTCGCCGATCCTGAAGCCACGTTTCTTCAGCTCGTCGGCGGTCTTCTTGGCGAGCCCGCTGCGCGTCGTGGCGTTGAACACGTTGACGGTGACGGCCCCGGGCCGGGGCGCGGTCGCCGTCGCGCTGGGCGACGGGCTCGCCTTGGTCGCGCAGCCCGCCTTGGTGCCGACCGCCGAGGCCTCGTCGCCGCCGCCGGTGAAGACGTCGACGAGTTGCAGGGTGCCCCAGCCGAGGACGCCGATCACGACGACGGACGCGGTGACGACGAGTACGAGCCTGCCGCGCCGACGGGGTGGACGCATCCGCGGGTACTTGTCCCCCGTGATGCGGTACTGGCCGCCCATGCCGGGAGGAGTCAGCATGCTCATGAGCGCAGCGTAGTGCGCCCGGGCGGCGATGCCTACTACATGATCATCAGACACCGCTCAGGAGAACCCGAAAGGGCCAAGCCGTGTCCGGCCGGTGCGGCTGACGGGGACGACCGCGGGTGTCAGTCCAGCTCGAGGACGCGCGCGTGGAGCACCTGGCGCTGCTGGAGCGCCGCACGCACCGCGCGGTGCAGGCCGTCCTCCAGGTAGAGGTCGCCCTGCCACTTCACGACGTGCGCGAAGAGGTCGCCGTAGAAGGTCGAGTCCTCGGCGAGGAGGGTCTCGAGGTCGAGCTGCTGCTTGGTCGTCACGAGCTGATCGAGGCGGACCGGGCGCGGCGCGACGTCCGCCCACTGCCGGGTGCTGTCCCGGCCGTGGTCGGGGTACGGCCGGCCGTTTCCGATGCGCTTGAAGATCACACGGAAAGCCTACCGGTCGAGACGTTCCGGGCGCAGCCATGGAGAGGGAGCGCAACGCTGGAAAAGATGCCGTGAACCGGGGTGAAACGGAACAGGGGTCCGACATGAGTGACGGCGAGACCGGGCCCGCGGCCACCGGCCCCGAGGCATCCGGCAGCGCTCCCGCCCTCCCCGAGGAGGCCCGGAGGATCGCCGACGGCTACGCGTTCACCGGTCCCGCGCTGGATCTCGGCGCCCTGCTGTGGGACGGCCGGTGCCTGCCGGAGGCCCGGCTTCGCGTCCCGCTGCCGATGCTCAGCCGGCACGGGCTGATCGCGGGCGCCACCGGTACCGGCAAGACGAGGACCGTCCAGCTGATCGCCGAGCAGCTCTCGGCGCACGGCGTCCCCGTCTTCCTCGCGGACGTCAAGGGTGATGCGTCGGGCATCTCGGCGCCGGGCCTGGCGAACGACGAGATCCGCTCCCGCGCCGCCGAGGTGCGCCGGCAGTGGACGCCGACCGGCTTCCCGGCCCGGTTCCACGCCCTGGGCGGCATGGGCCACGGCATCCCGCTGCGCGCCACCGTCACCAGCTTCGGTCCGGTCCTGCTCGCCAAGGTGCTCCGGCTCAACCGGACCCAGGGGGAGTCCCTCGGCCTGATCTTCCACTACGCCGACACCAAGGGCCTGGAGCTGATCGACCTCAAGGACCTGCGCGCGGTCGTCGCCTTCCTCACCTCCGACGATCCGCTCCATCGGCACCCAGGTCGGGCGGGAGATCACCCGCTCGGTCCTCGGCACAGCGAGGCGGAGGCGGTAGGCCCGCCTCCGCCGTCGGCTCAGCGGCCCCGTTCCTTCGGCGGCTGCTGTGGCTGCTTGGCGTCCTTCAGTTCCGGCTTCGCGTTACGGATGGCCTCCGCGCGCACCAGGGCGCGCAGAACGGCGTACGGATCCGAGGGCATGGCTGTGGCTCCTTGCGTCGTACCGACTGACCTGGGGACAGGGCGGTCTGTCAGCAACGCAGGACCACCGAGCGCAGGGTCCGCAGTAGGTACGGCGGCCCGGTCGGCGCCTGTGGCTCGCGGACCGGCGCGCTCCCCACGACGGGGGAGGCCGGCCGTACCGGACGCTGGGGCACCACGGGCCGGTGCGCGCCCCGTCCCGGCGGGCGCAGGGCGGTGTCGAGGACGTCGGCCTCGACCACCTCCCCCGCCAGGGCCGCGACGGGCGCCGCCGCCGCCTCCGTGTGCGCGACCGGCAGGACCAGCACGAGCAGCAGGACGACCACGCGGGACCAGGCGCGACGGCGCGCTGCGGAGCGGCGGGACCGCGGGAACGTGCTCACAGCAGGTCATCTCCCCGGCGCCCGTACGGTGTCCGCCGCACGGCCGGTGGAATCCGCTCGCTCGGCGTAGCGACGCGGCGCGCCCACGCGACGCCGGCACACCGCGGTGTGCCGAGGAGGCACGGGCGTGTGCCGTCAGGACGCGGCGGTGTGCCGGGGGCGCACGGCGTGGTACCGGGCACACACCGCCGTGCGGCGGTCGGGCACGGGGATATGCCGGACGGGCGCGGCGACGCGCAGGGGCAGTCGGACACGGCGCTCACACCTCGCGGGGGATCCGGCGGGCGCGGGTCCGGATGCGCAGGGCCGTGACGATCTCGACCACGCCCACCGCGACCAGCCAGCAGCCGGCGACCACGGTGAGGACGGCGACCGACTCGAGCGGCGAGACGATCAGGACGGTGCCGGCGAGGGCGGTGACCGCTCCCAGGAGGATCTGCCAGCCGCGCGCGGGCATGGCCGGGTCGGAGGCGGCGGCGAGCGTCTGGGTGATCCCGCGGAACAGCCAGCCGATCCCGATCCACAGCGCGAGCAGCAGCAGCGACTGCATGGCGCCGCGGAAGCAGAACAGGCCCAGCAGGATCGACAGGGCGCCGCTGATGAACGCCAGCACCCGAAGTGCGGTCGTCTTGTGGGTGCCGAAGGCGGAGACGAGCTGGAGGACGCCGCTGAGCAGGAGGTAGAGCCCGAAGAGCACACCCGCGACCACCTGGGACGGACCGGGCCAGACCAGGACCAGGACGCCCAGGACCAAGGATGCGATGCCCGTGACGAGGACGGCCTGCCAGGCCGCCCGGGACAGCAGGTGCAGCGGGCCCTCGAAGGGCGGTTCGGGCCCCTCGTACGGGGGCCTCGGCGTGTGCGGGTCACGTGTGGCGTGGACGTGCCGGTCGTCGAACACCGGTCCCCGGGGAGACCCGCTCGGTGGCTCGGTCATGCTCCATGCTGGGAACGCGACCGGGCCGGGCGCACGCCGGAGCGGGCCAGTCGGCTGACGCCGGGCGCTACTCCTTCGCGGCCTTGGCCGCCTTCGCCGCCGCCTTCATCTCCTGCTTGTGCGCCCGCACCTTGGCCAGCGACTCGGGTCCGGTGATGTCGGCGACGGACCGGAAGGACCGGGGCGCGCCGTAGTCGCCCGCGGCCTCCCGCCATCCCTCGGGGGTCACGCCGAGCTGCTTGCCGAGCAGCGCGAGGAAGATCTGCGCCTTCTGCTTGCCGAACCCGGGCAGCTCCTGAAGCCGTTTGAGCAGCTCCCGCCCGTCGCCGACGCCCTCCCAGACGGCGCTCGCGTCGCCGTCGTAGTGCTCGACGAGGTACTGGCACAGCTGCTGGATGCGCTGGGCCATCGACCCCGGGTAGCGGTGCACGGCCGGCTTGTCGGAGAGCAGCGCGGCGAACGCCTCCGGGTCGTACGCGGCGATCTCGTGCGCGTCCAGGTCGTCGGCGCCCATCCGCCGGGCGATGGCCGACGGGCCCTTGAACGCCCACTCCATCGGGATCTGCTGGTCCAGCAGCATCCCGACCAGCGCGGCGAGCGGGGAGCGGCCGAGCAGCTCATCGGCTTCGGGGTCCTGGGCGAGGTGCAGGGTGACGTCCATGCACCGATGATCCCGCGCCGACCGCCGGGCTGCCTCCCCGTGCCGGACGCACGTCGCTCACCGCCGGCGTGGGCCGGCGAGTCGTCCGGCGCCGTTCAGCGTGCCGTTGGTCGTCAAATACGACGTGAAGCTACACTCACGGCCGGCAAACAGGCGTTCCAACGGGCACAGCAGGGGCAAGGGGAGGCCGCGGTGGCGGTGAATTCGAAGAAGCTCGCCGTCTACGTGGTCGTGGTCTTCGTGTTCTACGTGATCATCACCGATCCAGAGGGGGCCGCGGACTACGTCCAGATAGGGTTCGAGGGCATATCGGACGCCGCCCAGGCCATCGGCGACTTCATGACCTGGGTCGCCAACGGAGGAAAGTCATGATCCGCCACCTGGTCCTGTTCAAGCTCGACGAGGGCGTCGAACGCGACGACCCGCGCGTGGTCGAGGGCGTGGCCGCCTTCCGCGCCCTCGACGGCACGATCCCGGAGATCCGCACCTGGGAACTCGGCTGGAACTTCAGCGACCGGCCCATCGCGTACGACTTCGCGATCAACTCGTCGTTCGACGACCCGGCCGCCCTGGGCCGGTACCTGGAGCACCCGGCGCACCAGGCGGGGGTCGCGCTGTGGCGGGAGTTCGCCACGTGGGTGATTGCCGACTACGAGTTCTAGGACGCACGACCGACGAGCCCCCCGCCGGAACGGCAGGGGGCTCTCATGCGTCTTATGCCCCAACTTGCCCTCAACACGGCATTATGCGGTGCTTGCACACAGTGCACATGTCTTGTGATGCTATGACCGCTTTTGACGGATGAGTTGATGGATCACGAGGTGGAGTTGACCGTGCCGGCCAGTACTGCGCCTCAAGCACCGCCCCAGGAGACACCGGCTCCAGAAGCATCCGCATCGGCTCCCGAACCCGCCCTCGAACCCGCCCCCGCGCCCGAACCAGCGCCCGAACCAGCGCCCCAGCGCAGCAGCCGGGGCGCCGACACCCGGGCCCTCACCCAGGTGCTGTTCGCCCAGCTCAAGAACCTGGAACCGGGCACGCCGGAGCACACCCGGGTGCGCGGGGCGCTGATCGAGGCCAACCTGCCGCTGGTGCGCTACGCGGCCGCCCGGTTCCGCTCCCGCAACGAGCCCATGGAGGACGTCGTCCAGGTCGGCACCATCGGCCTCATCAACGCCATCGACCGCTTCGACCCGGACCGGGGCGTGCAGTTCCCGACGTTCGCGATGCCGACGGTGGTCGGCGAGATCAAGCGGTACTTCCGGGACAACGTCCGCACCGTCCACGTGCCGCGCCGGCTGCACGAACTGTGGGTGCAGGTGAACAGCGCCACCGAGGACCTGACCACCGCCTTCGGACGCTCCCCCACCACCGCCGAGATCGCCGAGCGGCTGCGCATCACCGAGGACGAGGTGCTGTCCTGCATCGAGGCGGGGCGCTCGTACCACGCCACCTCGCTGGAGGCGGCCCAGGAGGGCGACGGGCTGCCCGGACTGCTCGACCGGCTCGGCTACGAGGACCCGGCCCTGGACGGCGTCGAGCACCGCGACCTCGTCCGGCACCTGCTCGTCCAGCTCCCGGAACGCGAGCAGCGGATCCTGCTGCTGCGCTACTACAGCAATCTGACCCAGTCACAGATCAGCGCGGAGCTCGGCGTCTCCCAGATGCACGTCTCCCGGTTGCTCGCGCGCAGCTTCCAGCGCCTGCGTTCGGCGAACCGCATCGACGCATAACCGCTGAACCCCGCTCGGCGCAACCGCCATGGGGATTCACTGCGCGACCGCGCGGCGAACCGGCGCACAACCGAAAGCGGGAGCGACGCATCACCTCGGAGGGCGAATCGCTCACCAGGTGCTTTGCCGACGGATACGCCCCGAAGAACCGTCAGACCCCCTCTATCCAGGGCCTATTCGCATCTCGCATGTCGACATGTCACTACAGCGTGTTGCCGACATGTGACATTCTGCGGGAAGCGCGTTTGCCGGTGCCCCGGCTCCGGTATTCAGGTGAAGGCTGCGCTCCTCACGAGGAGCGTCACGCCGCGACCGTCCCGCGACCCAAAGGGGGTGGCATGTCCGCAGACCAGGGCAGCTCGAAGGTGCTCACGCTCACCAAGAGCGAGACAGCGCCCGAGGCGCTCGACGCGCACGACGCGCTCGACCCCATCGATGACGTCTCGGCCCTGGCGGCCGCGCCGGCCCCGGACCTTCCGGTGGCCGACGTCCCGGCCGTGCAGGCCTCGGCGGACATCGACACCCGCACCCTGTCCCGCTCCCTGTTCCTGCGGCTCGCCGCGCTCGACGAGGACAGCCCCGAGCGGGCGTACGTCCGGGACACCCTGATCGAGCTCAACCTCCCCCTCGTGCGGTACGCGGCGGCACGCTTCCGCTCCCGCAACGAGCCGATGGAGGACATCGTCCAGGTCGGCACGATCGGCCTGATCAAGGCCATCGACCGGTTCGACTGCGAACGGGGCGTGGAATTCCCGACGTTCGCGATGCCGACCGTCGTCGGCGAGATCAAGCGGTTCTTCCGCGACACCTCGTGGTCGGTGCGGGTGCCGCGCCGGCTCCAGGAACTGCGCCTGGCCCTGACCAAGGCCAGCGACGAGCTGTCCCAGAAGCTGGACCGCTCCCCGACGGTCACCGAACTCGCCACGGTGCTCGGCGTCTCCGAGGAGGACGTCGTCGACGGCCTCGCGGTCGGCAACGCCTACACCGCCTCCTCGCTGGACTCCCCGGCCCCCGAGGACGACGGAGGCGAGGGCTCCCTGGCCGACCGGCTGGGCTACGAGGACAGCGCGCTGGAGGGCGTGGAGTACCGCGAGTCCCTCAAGCCGCTACTGGCCAAACTCCCGCCCCGTGAGCGGCGGATCATCATGCTGCGCTTCTTCGCCAACATGACCCAGTCGCAGATCGGCGAGGAGGTCGGCATCTCCCAGATGCACGTCTCCCGCCTCCTCACCCGCACGCTCGCCCAGCTGCGCGAGGGCCTCATCTCCGACTGACACACCCTCTGTCCCGACGGAGTCGTCGCCCGTCACGCCGGCGCGACGCGTCGGGCACCGGGTTGCGTTCGGGACACGGTCGCCAGGCCGCCGTGGTGCCTCGCCGGGTACCGCGGCGGCCTCCGTGTGCGCGGGCGTGCGTCAACTCCACCCGGCTGCGCGGCGAGTTGCGCCGTCGGGACGGCAACGGCCGGGCCGCCCGGAGAGCGCCGACCGGGCACGCCGACGGCGCGCTTGCCGGTCCTACGACACCGAGCCCGCCGAGCCGACCGTGGGGCACGCCCGTACCGCGGTGACCGTGCCTCCACGACAGCGACTCAACTCACGTGCGTTCGGGCACGGTGGCCTTCGACCGCACATCATCGGCGTTCCCGGCGGGCGCCGCCCGGCATGCGCAGCGAGACGCGGGACGTCTCGGTCCGGTGGGAGTGAGAAGGCGGTCGCTCCGACGCGGCTGGCGATCCGCCCGCCCCGTTACTTCAGCGCGAGCCAGGCGACCGCGGCGACGATGGCGACGGCGGCCACGATGCCGACGATCAGGCCGATCCGCGGGCCCGCCGGCGCGGCCGCCTGCTGCCGGGCCTGAGGCGCCTCGTCGACGAAGGCGCGGAACATCTGGGTGCTGCCTGCGGGGTCGTGGTTGCCCTGGGGACCCTGGTTGTTAGCCATGGTCCGAGACCCTAGCGAAAACGCCGGGGCTGCCCAAGTGGGGGGCGCACAGCACCCGACCTGCACATTTACGGTCGCAATACTTGCCTTTGCCAAGGTTTTATGGCCGAACCCCCGATTTCATTTGCCTGCAGCAACCAACGTTCCTATGGTTGCTTTAAGCAACTGAACTGGGAGAGGTCATGGCAGAGCGGGCGCAGTACGAGGAACTGGCGCGTCAGTTCAGCGCCTTCGGCGCCGTGAAGCGGGAGATGGGGCGCATCCTGCCGCCCGAGTGCCCCGGCGGCTCGGCCGCCGTCCTCACCCTGCTCGGCCGGCACGGCGACATGCGGATGAGCAGGCTCGCCGAGCTGCTCAGCGTGGACATGTCGGTGACCAGCCGCCATGTCGCGCACCTCGCCGAGCGGGGCTGGATCGAGCGGTCCCCCGACCCGGCGGACAAGCGCTCCCGCATCCTGCGCCTGACGCCCAGCGGCCTGGACAAGCTCGACGAGCTGTACCGGCGGACCACACACCTGCTCGCCCAGCGGCTGAACGACTGGACCGACGACGAGCTCGGTCAGCTCATCCGGCTGATGACCCGGCTCCGGGCGAGCTTCGACGACTGCACCCGTACACCCGCAAACACGTGAGAGACAAGGAAGCCCATGGCAACATCCACACCAGCCGGTGTGCGGGCCCACGCGAGGCACGGAGGAGGCGCCCACGGCTCGCACGGCTCGGACGCCCCGATGACCCACAAGCAGATCATGGAGGCGCTGACCGGGCTGCTGCTCGGCATGTTCGTGGCGATCCTGTCGTCCACGATCGTCTCCAACGCCCTGCCGGACATCATCAAGGACCTCGGCGGCGGCCAGAGCGCCTACACCTGGGTGGTCACCGCGTCGCTGCTGGCGATGACCGCGTCCACCCCGCTGTGGGGCAAGCTCGCGGACCTCTTCTCCAAGAAGCTGCTGATCCAGCTGGCGCTGGTGGTCTTCGTGCTGGGCTCGGCGGCGGCCGGCCTGTCGCAGAACCCGGCGATGCTGATCACCTTCCGCGCTGTCCAGGGCATCGGCATGGGCGGTCTGTCCTCGCTGGCCCAGATCATCCTCGCGGCGATGATCTCCCCGCGTGAGCGCGGGCGCTACAACGGCTACCTCGGCGCCACGTTCGCCACCGCCATGGTCGGCGGCCCGCTGATCGGCGGCGTCATCACCGACACCGACTGGCTCGGCTGGCGCTGGTGCTTCTACGTCGGCGTGCCCTTCGCGGTCATAGCCCTGCTCGTCCTTCAGCGCACCCTGCACCTGCCGGTCGTCAAGCGGCGGGTCAAGGTCGACTGGGCGGGCGCCTTCTTCATCACCGCCGCGGTCTGCCTGCTGCTGATCTGGGTGACCTTCGCCGGTGACAAGTACGACTGGGCGTCCTGGCAGACGTACGCCTTGGTCGGCGGCACCGTCGCGCTGCTGCTGATCTTCCTGCTGGTCGAGACCAGGGCCGGCGAGCCGATCGTCCCGCTGCGGCTGTTCCGCAACCGCACCATCACGCTGGCCTCGCTCGCCTCGCTGTTCGTCGGCGTCGCGATGTTCGCCGGCACCATCTTCTTCAGCCAGTACTTCCAGCTGGCCCGCGACAAGTCACCGACCATGTCCGGCGTCCTGACCATCCCGCTGATCGGCGGCCTGTTCGTCTCCTCCACCGTCTCCGGCCAGGTCATCACCCGCACCGGACGCTGGAAGGCGTGGCTGCTGGCCGGCGGTGTGCTGGTGGCCGGCGGACTCGGCCTGCTCGGCACGATCCGGTACGACACCGAGTACTGGCACGTGGCGGTCTACATGGCGCTGCTCGGCCTGGGCGTCGGCATGATGATGCAGAACCTGGTCCTCGCCACGCAGAACCAGGTGGTCCCGAGCGACCTCGGCGCCGCCAGCTCGGTGGTGAACTTCTTCCGCTCGCTCGGCGGCGCCGTCGGCGTCTCCGCGCTGGGCGCGGTGCTGACCCACCGGATCACGCACTACGTCGAGGAGAGCGCCTCCAGTCTCGACCCGAAGTCGGCCGCGGCGCTGGCCGCGAACTCCTCCGGCGGCGCCATCCCGGACCTGGACGCCCTGCCCCTGCCCATCCGCACGCTGCTGGAGAGCGCGTACGGCCACGGCATCGCGGACGTCTTCCTCTACGCCTCGCCGGTCGCGCTGCTCGCGCTGCTGTGCTCGCTGTTCATCAAGGAGGTCCCGCTGAAGACCAGGGGCGCGACGGCACAGGCGGCCGCCGAGTCGGCCCCGGCCGAGGCCGTCGCTTCCGCCGAGGCCCCCGCTCCGGCCGGGCAGACCGTCCCGGGCCGGGCGGTCGTGGCGGACACCGTGGCCGGTCCCGCCGGCACGCAGCCGCTCGCGGCCGCCGTCGCCGTGGCCACCGAGCCCCCGGTCTCCGGCGGCATCCCGGTCCGCGGCCACGTCCGCGGCGCCGAGAACGCGCCGGTGCCGCAGGCCGCCGTCACGCTGATCTCGCTCGCGGGCCGTCAGCTCGGCCGCTCGGTCGCACAGGCCGACGGCTCCTACGCGGTGGACGCGCCGGGCACGGGCTCGTACGTCCTGATCGCCTCCGCCGACGGGTTCCAGCCGCAGGCGTCCACGGTCGTCGTGAACGGCGAGCCGGTGGCGTTCGACATCCTGCTCAGCGGCACCAGCGGGCTCACCGGTGTGGTGCGGGCCGCCCACAGCGCGCTGCCGGTGAAGGACGCGATGGTGATCGTGACCGATGTGCGCGGCGATCTGCTGGCCGGCCAGACCACCGGGGAGCACGGCGAGTTCGGCTTCGCCGAGCTGGTGCCCGGCCCGGTGACCGTGGCCGTCAACGCCGCCGGGTTCCGGCCGCGCGCGCTGCCCGTCGAGGTGGGCGCCACCGGCGTCACCCGGATCGAGGTCGACCTTGACGCGGGCGCGCAGGTCCAGGGCGTCGTACGGGCGCCGCACGGGCCGCTGGCCGACGCGCGCGTGACCCTGGTCGACGCGGCCGGCAACGTCGTCGGCACCGCGACGACCGGCACCGACGGGGCGTACGCCTTCACCGACCTGGACGGCGGCGAGTACACGGTGATCGCGACCGGCTACCCGCCGGTCGCGACCGCGCTGACGGTCACCGGTACCGGCGTCGACGGTCACGACATCGAACTCGCCCACTCCGTCGAGTAGTTCTCACAGATCCATCCCGGCCCGTGGCGGGTGTCCCCGTCACGGGCCGTTCCACTAAAGGGAGTTGCGAAGGACATGGGACTGACCGCGAGGATCCGTACCCGGGACGGATGGGCCGTGTCGCACGCGGTCGTCACCGTGACGGACGCCCGGGGCGCGCAGGTGCTGCGGGCCGAGGCGGACGCCGAGGGCGCGGTGCGGGACGCGACGCCGCTGGAGCCGGGGCCGTACACCGTCGTCGTCACGGCGGTCGGGTACGCGCCCGCCGCCGCCGGCGCGATCGTCACCGGTGGGGGCACCTCCCGCTCGAGCGAAGCCGAGAGTGGGGGAGGGAGGGCGGAGGTCGGCACGGTGACGCCGGCCCGGCAGGGCGGTACGGAGCTGCCGCCGCCGGGGCCGTGGACGATCGACCCGGCGCACTCCGGCGTGGCCGCCGTCGCCCAGCACCTGGGGATCTCCAGCGTGCGCGGCCGGTTCACCGACTTCGCGGGCACGATCGAGATCGCCCCGGACGACGTCGCCAAGTCCCGGGTGACGGCGGTGATCCGGGCCGCGTCCATCGACACCGGCAACGGCATGCGGGACGAGCACCTGCGCTCCCCCGACTTCCTGGACGTCGAGCGGCACCCGGAGATCACTTACCGGTCGACGGGCCTCACGGCGGCCGGCGCGGACCGCTGGACGGTGCACGGCGACCTCGCCCTGCACGGTGTCGTCCGTCCGGTCGACCTCGACCTCGCCTGTCTCGGCACCGGCCGCGACCCGTGGGGCGGCACCCGCGCCGCGTTCCGCGCGACGACCGAGCTGCGGCGCGCGGACTTCGCCCTGCACGACAACCAGGTCGTGCAGGCGGGCATCGCCGCGATCGGCACGACGCTCAAGGTGGA
Source organism: Streptomyces chromofuscus (assembly GCF_015160875.1). Lineage (NCBI taxonomy): Bacteria > Bacillati > Actinomycetota > Actinomycetes > Kitasatosporales > Streptomycetaceae > Streptomyces > Streptomyces chromofuscus. The sequence continues at coordinate 3,948,180 of NZ_CP063374.1, forward strand.
GCTGGACGTGCAGGCGGTGCAGGGGGAGTCGCTGCCGGCGGCATGAGACCTCACGCCGGGGGATGCGCGTCCACGAGTCGGCGGGCGAGGTCGCGCAGCTTGACGTTCTCCCGCTGCGACGCCCGCACCAGGCTCTCGAAGGCCTCCGCCGCGTCCATGTTCATCCGCTCCATCAGGATGCCCGTGGCCTGGCCGATCAGGTCGCGGGTGCGCATGGCCTCGGTGAGCTGCTCGCGGACGGTAGCCGATTCCAGGGCGATGCTGACGTGGGCGGTGAACAGGCGGCCGATCCGGGTCGCCGCGTCGTCGAAGACGTGCGGCTTGCGGGCGTAGGCGGTGAGCACGGTCAGGCTGCGCTTGTCGGCCCTCAGCCGCAGCGCCAGCGCCGAGCGCAGCCCGAGACCGGCCGGGCCGTCGCCGCCTTCCTCGTCCTCCGCGTCCGCGAGCCGGACCACGGGGGCGTTCCACAGCCGGGTCCAGTACGGCGGCCGGGCCCCGTCGCCCCCAGGCCCCTCGTCGGCGCCGACCAGCTCGTCGCTCCAGGCCACGGTACGCCGGTGGCCGTCCCGTTCGATCACGGAGATCGCGGCGTACTCGGCACCCGGCAGCAGTCGCACGGCGAGCCTGACGGCGGAGTCCAGGGTGGTGTCCGGGGTGACGGTGTCGTGCAGTTGCTGCGCCGCCACCGTCAGTGCTTCGGCCAGCTCGAAACCAGCCGGAAAACGGGGCAAACCAGAAAAGTCGGACGCAGTCACCACGAACCTCTTCAGCGAGCGCGACCACAAGGCCGTGCGCAGGAGAGCTCCGCAGCACATTCCCGACTGCGAGCACAGGACGGACAGCACTTTATCTGCTCCGTTGCACTGAGGTGACGCCCGGCTGACGGTCTTTCCGGACACCTATGAACCCGGCCCCGGGCGTGATGGAATGGGCCGACGGGTCAGGAAGCGGCCTCTTCGGATTTCGGAACCGGACGATCGTCTGCCGTCTGCCCATGCCGTCTGCCAGGTGAGTGCCGTGACCCCCTTCCCGAGCCCCTGCCGGGTGCGTCATCTGCCCGGCTGCATCCTGTTCGCCCTGCCCGCCGAGATCGACCTCGGCAACGGCGCCGCCCTGCACGCCGCCGTCGCCGCCGCCGCCGACGCCCGCGCCGACGAACTGCGGCTGCTGGTCCTGGACTTCACGGAGACCGAGTTCATGGACTCCCAGGGCGCCCGCCTGGTCTCGGACGTCCGCCACCATCTGCCGCGGCACGTCCGGCTCCGGGTGGTGGCGGCCCCCGACGGCGTACCGAACCGGGTTCTGGAGGTGACCGGTGTACGGCGGGACGTGCCGGTGTACGCCGACCTGACGGAGGCGCTCGCCGCGGGAACCTACCCCTGACAGGGTCAGCCTCGGAGGGCCCGCTCCCCCTTAGGCTGCCGTCCATGGCACCCAACATCGCGACCAACACCCGCGTCTCGCTGGACGAACTCCTGGACTTCGTCCGTCCCCGCCATCACGCCCTGCTGCTCACCCGCCGCGCCGACGGCAGCCCCCAGGCCTCACCGCTGACCTGCGGGGTCGACGATTCGGGGCGGATCGTGGTGTCCACCTATCCGGAGCGCGCCAAGACCCGCAACGCCAAGCGGGACCCCCGGGTGAGTCTCGTCGTCCTGAGCGACGACTGGAACGGGCCGTGGGTGCAGATCGACGGCACCGCAGAGGTCATCGACGCCCCCGACTCGGTGGAGCCCCTGGTCGAGTACTACCGCAACATCGCCGGGGAGCACCCGGACTGGGCGGAGTACCGCCAGGCCATGGTGAAGCAGGGCAAGTCGATCATCCGGGTGACACCGCAGCGGTGGGGACCGGTGGCCACGGGAGGGTTCCCGGCGCGGCTGGTCGAGGGGGACTAGGCGGGTCGTTCGTCTGCGCCCTGGTCCGAACGGCAGGCCCCGGTCGGCCTGCGACGACGTGCCGTCGCCGGAACCGCCCGCTCCGCCACCGCCCATGCCGCGGGCGACGAAGTCGGCGGCGACCCATGTGCAGTCCCCGGCGTCCTTCTCCAGCGGGTCCTTCGCCTCGTCGGTGACGGTGGCGCCGGTCGAGGAGGCCGCCGACCGCACCCATGCCGCCGCCCTGGCTGTGCTGTCCCGGGACGCCGCCGGGGAAGGTGTCGCCTCGACGCCCTTCTTCCGCTCGAACCCACCGCTCGTGGAGGACTCCTCCTCGGCGACGACCGCCTTGGTGATCGTGCCGTCGCCGCCCACGACGGCGGCGACGGTGTCGGCCTGCGTCGGGCCCTTGCCGACGACGTCGTCCAGCCGCTCGGGGGCCGTCTCGACCTGCAGTACCCGCCTGTAAATCACCGGGCTCCGGGTCGCGGTCGTCCGGCAGCACCCCGGCCGGAGGACCCGCCACCCGCCGGGCGGCCTCGGTGACCTGCCCGTCCAGCTTCTCGTACGGATACGAGCGCAGCGCCGGCGTCGTCACCGTGCCAATCACGGCGCACGCCACCGCGACGAGCGTCACCGCGGAGACGACGAGCCGTGTACGCAGGGTGCGCGGCTGTCCCACTCGCCACCACTGTGTGCGCTGGCCGTCGCCGCCGGCTCATCAGGCGGCGGGCTTGATCAGGTAACCGGCCCCGCGCCGGGTGTGGATCATGGGCTCCCGCCCGGCGTCGATCTTCCGCCGCAGGTAGGAGATGTACAGCTCGACGACATTGGCCTGCCCGCCGAAGTCGTACGACCACACGCGGTCCAGGATCTGCGCCTTGCTCAGCACGCGCCGGGGATTGCGCATGAGGAAGCGGAGCAGCTCGAACTCGGTGGCGGTGAGGTGGATGCTCTGCCCCGCCCGGGTCACCTCGTGGCTGTCCTCGTCCAGGGTGAGGTCGCCGACGACGAGCACGGAGTCGGAGCGCCGGTCGCCGGCACCGGAGCGCCGGATGAGCCCGCGCAGCCGCGCGACGACCTCTTCCAGCGAGAACGGCTTGGTGACGTAGTCGTCCCCGCCGGCGGTGAGCCCGACGATGCGGTCCTCGACGGCGTCCTTGGTGGTCAGGAACAGCACCGGCACGTCCGGCAGCTCCCGCCGCAGCCGGCCGAGCACGGTCAGCCCGTGCATGTCGGGCAGCATCATGTCGAGGACGACCGCGTCGGGCCGGAACTCCCGCGCCGTCCGGATCGCGCCCTGGCCGTCGTCGGCGCTGCGTGTCTGCCAGCCCTCGTGGCGCAGGGCCATGGACAGCAGCTCGGTGATCGACAGCTCGTCGTCCACCACGAGCACCCGGACGGGGCTCCCGTCCGGCCTCAGCAGTTCGGTGCCCCCCTGGGGCGAAGTCGTGGTCATGGCGGACACCTTGTCGTCCGCCTCTGAGAGTTCCCTTCCGGCAACCTGTGATGTGCCTGAGAAATCCACAGGGGCCTGACAGGCGGCGCCTGGGACCCACTTACCGGCAGGTCAGAACAACCCGTCCTGCGGGACCCCCGCCTTCCGCGACTCCCGGAACTCCCGCACGGGGAAGGAGCAGCCGCCTCCCGGGCCCCCGGGCGAGGAGACCAGCTCCCATCCGGTCATGAGCCGCGTGTCCAGCACCACGACGCGCCCGCCGACGTCGAGGTGGAGATCGGGCCCGGCGGCCGCCACCAGCTCCCCGCTCACCCCGCCTCCGGCGACCAGCTCGCTCACCTCCCCGACGGCGCGCGGAACCCCCTCCAGCCCGAACGCCCGCACATGGTCGACGGCCCGGAACGGCTCGCGCGCCAACGACTCCGGCCACCCGGCGACCGCGGTGGCCCGGCCGTGCAACTCCTCGATCTCCGCCGCCCGCTCGGCCGGCGTCCCGGGCAGCCCGGCGCGCACGGCCCGCTTGGCGGCGTACGGGATGCGGTCCGGCACCCGCAGGGCGGCCCGCACCATCTCCTCGGCCCGCCGAGCGGCCATCAGCGGCCCGGCGCCCAGCCAGCTGAAGCAGACGGCCCCCTGCTCCAGCAGCCGGACCCGCCCCCGCTCGACGGCCGTGATCCCGACCTTCACCAGGCCCGGCCCGAACCACGCCAGGTACACGCGATAGGCCCGCGGATCGTCCGGGACGGCATCGGCGGCCACGGAGTGCGCCCGATCCAGCCGAGCGCACTCCTCGCACCGGGCCCCGGTGCTGCGTCCCGCCACGGCGGCCCCCACAGGGCACACGTGCCCCCGAGCCCCCACACACCGGCGGACACCCCCGTCCACGACCCCGAAGGCCACCCGCTTCCCCCGGCCCAGCGGACTTCGGCGCTCTCCGCTCCACCCGAGCACGGGCTCGCCGTCCGACCACCGCAGGCCCGAGCACTTCCACACGTCTGCCATCGCCTTCGAGCGTAGGCGCACCCACTGACAACGTCGCCCGCACGGGCCGTCACCTCCCGGCCGCCCGCAACGTCGAGGAAGTGACCGGGGAAGTGACCGCCGAACAGCACAGGAGCGCCCATGTTCACCGCCTACCTCGTGACCACCCTCCTCACCGCCGCGGCCACCACCTCCGCGGCCGTCGCCAACCTGATCGGGCACGACTACCCGCAGACCCAGGCGGACCGGCTGAGCGTCCCCCGTTCCTGGATCCGTCCGCTCGGCACCGTCCTGGCGGCGGCGTCGCTCGGCCTCCTGGCCGGCCTGGCCGTCCCCCCGCTGGGCGTCCTCGCCGCGGCCGGCCTGGTCCTGTACTTCCTGGGCGCCCTGTGGGCCCACGTCCGGGTCCGCGACCTGCGGCTGGGTCCCTGGTCGGCGTACTTCGCCCTGTCCCTGGCGGCCCTGCTGCTGGGCGTCGCCCACCAGGGGTGGAACCGGTGATCGTGGGTGGCAAGGTATGCCGACGACTCACGCCGCCGAGCCTCGCGAGCGAGTCCGCCCGCCGGTCGGAAGCGTCCCGTCCGGTTCCGCCGAACCCCACGGAGCACCACCCATGAACGGGAAGCGCCGCAGACTGCTGTTGGCCGCCGTCGAGCCCGTGCTCGAACCGCAGGAGCGGGTCGAGGTGACGGCCGTCGTGAACCTGAGCTCCGTCTCCGTGCGCCGGACGGCGGCGTTCGCGGTGGCCTCGGCGATCGTGAGCGGCGGCGGCATGGCGGTGGTCCCGTCGCCGACGCCGATGTACCTGGCCATGACGGACCGGCGCATCCTCGTCTTCCGGGGGAACCCCGTGTTCGCCCGGCCGGAGGAGCACCTGATGACGATTCCGCGCGCCGGACTCGTCCGCACGGACATCAAGGAACGGGTGCTCAACTCGTCCTTCGTGGTGTCCGCACCGGACAGCGAGCAGGGCCTGAAGATCATCTTCCCGCTGCTCGGCCGCAAGGAACGGAACCGCGGCCAAAGGCCCTGTACTGACCGGCCGACACGGGGGTGCCCTGAACATCGCATTCCGGGCACCCTCCGGCCGGCGCAGCCGTCTGGTGCTCAGAACCACCTTTCCGGCCGCGTCGAAGTCAACGGATCGTCCCGAAGGGCCTTTGCGGATGGTGCCGAGCTGAACGGCCCAGCCGATGCGGTTCCGCGCGCCGTGGGCGGCCACCACCCTGCGGCGTGCGGTCTGGTCCAGCAGGAAGGAGCCGGCGAGCTGTCCCTCGTCCGGGTCCGCGGTGAAGTGGCCGAAGCTCCTGTGCTGTTCCTCGCTCAGAAAGTCGGTGGGCACCGCCCGCTCCTTGATCCGTCGGCGTGATCCGCGCGCGACGGTGCCAGGATCCCTGACGGGACGTGAGGTGATCAACGATTCCGGCCCTGGGTCTCACCCTCGGTGATGGGCGGGCCTCGTTCACTGTCCCGCCGACGGTCGGGAGCACGTCACCTCCCGCATCGGCCTCCTCGCGGCAGAAGGCTTCCTAGGGGCAGGCTGGCCTGGTCACCCCGTAGAGAACCCGGTTGCCCTCGCCCGCGTGCTCGGTGAGGGTCCACAGCTGATTGACCGAGCGGAGCCAGTAGAGGTCCTGCAGCCCCCGGCCGCCGATCTGCGACTTGGGTGTTCTGTTGCCGCTGGCATTGGCGATGACCAGATCGCGGTTGCCGCTTCCTCCGCCACCCGTGTTGAAGTAGTAGCAGCTGCGCGAGAAGGCGCCCTGGACGTAGCGGACGGGCTGCATCCATGCCCTGAACGGGTGAATGGTGCCACGGAAGCTGGTCATGTCGGCGTTGTTCCAGCGGACCACCTGGCCGACGCGCGAGGTCCGGTACTCGCTGGTGATGAACACCGGGGCGAAGCTGGGGTCGTCGGGGTTGCGCTCCAGCGACATCGAGTCGTAGCGGGTGGTGGAGGAGTTCGGGTTGTTCCAGCGGCCGATCTCGGGCAGCAGGTAGTCGTACCCGCGCCCGCAGTACCTGCCGTTGGGCCCAGGCTGACGTCCCGTCGGGCATTGCGGGCTGGTGCTTGCCTTCGGGTTGCGCGCAAGCTGCAGCAGGTTCGTCGTGTCGTAGACGTGGATCCCGCGCTGGTTGTCCGCGACGAAGATGTAGTTCTGGTACCAGACGATGCCGCCCGCGTGGACGGACACCTCGTCGTAATCGTTGCCGGCCTCGTTCGGCTCGACGAGCAGAGCGTGGATGTACCTGTTGGTGGCGGTGTCGAGGAAGCTCAGCCGGGTTCCCATTCCCGAACCTCCCGGACGACCCTCGTGCCAGGAGAAGACGATGGCCTTGTGCCGGTCCACCGTGCCGGCCCCCGGCTGGGCGTCCTCGGTGCCGCTGATCCCTTGCGGGGTCCAGTCGTCGTCTGTGGTGTCCTGGGAGTTCAGGCAGTAGAGCGCGGCGAAGGGGACGCCCCGCAGGGCACCGCCGCTGCCGGTGGCCCTGTTGCGGCAGCCGGTGTTGTTCTGCGTCCGGGCGTTTCGGTTGGCCGCGTCCAGCATGGATCCCACCATGACCCGCGCGCCGTTCGGGTTGACGGCCTCTCTGAGCATGCGGGCCTGGGTCTGCCGGTCGTCGCCCCAGCGGAGCGCGAAGGCCTCCGGGGTGCCGGGCTCCATCGGCACCGGAGCCGGGCGGGGAGCCGTGGCCGGAGCGGCCGGTACTGCCGCGGTGAGCATGCCGAGTACAGCCATGAGGAGCACTGCACCGCTCGCACGGCCGCGTTTGTAGAACTTCATGGTCTTCTCCGATGACAGGGAAGCGAAGCACGGCGACATTCCTGTCGCGCCTGTGGCCGACGACAGAGGTCCACCGTCGAGAACGTCGATCCCCGCCTCGTCCGGTGCATCGTGCGCACGACCGGAAAAGTCACTCTCCCGACACCGTGGTGGAGGTGCTCGGCGTAACGTCCGCTCCCCGGTCGTGTCCCGCTTGGGCCGTCTGCGGCATGCCGGAGTGCTGTCGGCTGCCAGTGCGTACTTGCCCCGCCATTCGAGTGGCCACCCGTGACTGCTTCCGCAGAGCCCTGAGGATGAGCGGGTGCACTGAACGGCGTCCACAGAGGGGGCCACAGTCAAGGAGAGGTCGGATGCGCGTACCGCGCAGAATCGCAGGGAGCGCCGTTCTGTTGCTCCTGCTGGTGGGCATCTCGCCCGCCACCGCCCAGGCCGCGGCGGCCGAGACCCGAAACGGCGTCACCTGCCCGACCCAGCATCGGGACACCGCGACGACCAAGGCGCCATCCCCGCAGCTGGAGGCCTACTACGGCAATGACTGGCGTCTCGGCCCCAAGGTGCTCCCCCGCACCGGCCCCATCGGGAGGATGCTGCAGGGCTACCGCCCGGAGGGCCCCACCTCGGGGTACTGGTTCCTCGGGTGCTACTGGCAGACGAATCCGCAGAACGACCCGCAGGTCGGTGGCTGGTGGTTCCCGGACCACAACGGGTTCGTGCTCCGCAACGGCCGACCCGTGAAACGCTCGCTGACCCTCCGGAAGGGGCAGTTGATCGACCTCTTCGGCAGGGGGGACGCGGGCCACTTCCTCGCACCTAAGGGCACGCCGTTTGCCAAGCGCGCGATCCCTCCGAGCAACCTCGACGAGTACAACGCCTCCGACCCTCCGTTCAACTACCACCTCTACGAGGTCACCGAGGACTTCACGGTCGAGGCCGGCCCGGCCAGACCCTGGTTCAACCAGCCCGGGCTCGGCACCCAGTACTACACGAGCACCATCGTCGGGGACCTGAAGAGCCAGGGGAAGCTGAAGGAGATCACCGGCACGTGACGGCAGGCCGGTCCGGTCGTGTACACCGCGCGGTGCAGTGCACACGACCGGACCGGCTCGGTCCGCAGGGGTGTTCAGCCGGTGAACGCGGCGGTGCCGTTTCGGACCCCGAGGCCGGACGGGCCGTCGTAGCCGGTGGTGCCGGTGCACAGGTACGAGCCGCCGGAGCTGCCGTTGGAGCTGCTGGCGTCCTGCAGCCCGAGGTGTGCGCGTAGGGGAAGGACGCCGGGTAGGAGCTGGCGGACGGGGCGCCACCCAGGGCGTAGGTGGGGTATCGCCGAGGTGAACCCAGAAGCCGCCCCTAGTTGATCTTGGAAGGGTCAGCGCTTCCTGCGGGCGGCGGCGTCGCGTTCGGCGACGTGTCGGGCGACGGCGTCCACGCCGGGGCGGGCGTTCCGCTCCAGGGAGCGGACGGAGGCATGGCGGGACCGGGCCAGCAGCATCGGGGTGGAGGTGCCGCCCTCCGCGTCGTGCGTGAGCGCGGTGTGCCGCAGCTGGTGCAGGGTCCAGCCATCCAGGTCCTCGATGTCCTCGGGCGAGGCGAGCGGGTTGGCCAGCAGCCGGGTGTTTTCCTCGAAGACCCAGGGCGATCTGACTACAGCCGCCCAGCCGTCGTCCACCCCAACGCCCGCGGCCACCGCAACGCCGCCGACCACGTCGCATCGGCGATCCTGAACGCCATCGCCCCGAACCGACCCGAGGGCGGCCATCCCACCGCCCGCGAGGCGATTGCCGTCAAACACGGCCGTCAAGGAAAAAGGCCAGACGGCCCCGTGGAATGATCCACAGGGCCTCCGGTGTGCTGCGCACTCGGCAGGATTCGAACCTGCAACCTTCTGATCCGTAGTCAGATGCTCTATCCGTTAAGCTACGAGTGCTTGTCTGTGTTCTGTTGTACCGCCGCTTCCGTTCCTTCCGGCCCGCTCGCGGCGACAGGAAGAACATTACATGACTGCCGCCGTCATGTGAAATCCGTTAGCCGCACCCCTTGCGACCTGCGAAAACGCCCTTCAGGGGGATCCTGCGGCTGCTGTGGGACCTCGATCAGGAACGACCGAAGCCCCGGTCCGAGGGACCGGGGCTTCGGTGATGCGCGGAGGCGGAGGGATTTGAACCCTCGATGGGCTTTAAGGCCCAAACCGCATTAGCAGTGCGGCGCCATAGACCGGACTAGGCGACGCCTCCAGCACAGCCACTCACGCGGGCGCGAGTGGTGTGTGCAGATGATGACACAGTCGAGCGCGCTGTCACCAATCGCCCCCCACGGTACTAGGCAGCCGGGCCGCAGGGCAAAGGGCTTCCCCACCGGTCGGGGCGGGTGCCGGACGCCGGGGGCGCACGGGGCGCGCAACGTCCGGCGGCGTACCGCGTTAGTCAGGCCATGTTGCAGGTCATGAGTCTCACGCTGCCGCGTCTCGCCGTCGCCGCAGGCGCCTCCCTCGCCGCGCTCACCTCGTTGTCCGCCGCCCCCGCGGCCGCCGCCGGGCCCTCCCTCTCCGCCGGCCATCATCGCGGCGACAGTGATCACCTCACCGTCACGGTCCGCGATGTGAACACTGGTGCCGACGGGACTTTCGAGGTGCGATGCCACCCGAGTGGCGGGCGTCACCCCGACGCCGACGGCGCGTGCCGAGCGCTGGAGAGGGAGAGCCGGTGGGGACAGGACGTCTTCGCGCCCGTGCCCGGGGACACCATGTGCACGATGCAGTACGGCGGCCCCGGCACCGCCCGCGTCACCGGAACGTGGGCCGGACGCTCCGTCGATGCCGCGTTCGACCGCAGCAACGGCTGCGAGATCGCCCGCTGGGACCGGCTGGTGCCCCTGCTGCCCGTGGCCCGCGCGTAGCCCTTCAAGGGCTTTCTCGCCCGAACGCGCGCGGAGCCCTTCAGGCCCCTGTGCCCTGACCCGCGCGCAGCCGTTCGGGCCCCCTCCGCTGAACCCGCGCGTCGCCCTTCGCGCCGTCCTTCCCGAGACCCGCACATCGCCCCTCGAGGCGTCCTCCCCGACATCCGTGCGAGCGTCTTCGCGCCGCTGCCCTCCGCGGCGTACACCCGGCCGGCGTGAAGGTCCGGCGCAGAGGGCGCGGACGGCGCGTGGTGTCGGTGTGCGGGGTCGTGTGACGCACGTCCGTTCGTTGTCACTTCGTCGTGCGACCTCTCTCTCATCCCGCGTCGCGCGCACAAGCCCAGCCCTTAGACTCCCTCGCGTGACACGTCGCGGGCCGGTTGGCAAGATGGCCCAAGCGGTCGGCAAGGTGCGGTAACAGGAGGGAAGCGTCTCGTGAGCAGCAGGCCATCCCGAGGCGCTGCTCGCCTCGCAGCCATACTGGACGCGCTGCCCGACGCGTTGGTGCTGGTCAACGCCAACGGGACCGTCGTCAACGCGAACACCATCGCCCTCGAGGCCTTCGAGGCGCCCGGGACCGCGCTCGTCGGGCGCGGCCTGCTGGACCTGCTGCCGCAGTTCGACTCCAAGCTCATCCCGGGGTCCATGCGCCGGCCCGACCACATCGACCCTCGCGGCCGGACCAAGCCGACCCGGATGATCGCCCGGCGCACGGACGGCAGCGAGTTCCCCGTCGAGGTCACCAGCGCCAACCTGGAGAACGGCCAGCAGGCCTACGGCAGTTACGGCTACGCCAGCGACGAGCTGCTGATGCTCGTCGTGCGGGACCTCTCGGGCACCGTCGACACCGAGGCCGAGCTCGCCCGCTCGCAGCGGCAGACCGAGATGATCCTGCGCGCCGCGTCCGAGGGCGTCGTCGGCACCGACACCGACGGCCGCATCGTGCTCGTCAACCCGGCCGCCGCCCAGATCCTGGGCTACCGCGCCGGCGAACTCGGCGGCAAGGAACTGCACACCCTCGTCCTGCACTCCCGCGCCGACGGCTCCCCCTTCCCGTACGAGGAGTCGGCGCTCGCCGACACCCTGCGCTCCGGTCGCAAGCACCGGGTACGCGGGCAGGTGCTGTGGTCCAAGAACGGGGACAAGGTCTCCGTCGACCTCACGACCGCGCCCGTGCGGGACGGCGACCAGCTCGTCGGCGCCGTGATGACCTTCACCGACCGGCGGCCGTACGACGCACTCGCCGACGAGAAGGCCGCCGTCGAGAAGCAGCACGCCGACGAGCTGGAGCGGCTCTCCGAGGAACACGCCTCCGACCTGACCGCCCTGCGCCAGCAGCACGTCACGGAGCTGGAGGAACTGCTCGAGCGGCACGCCGAGGAAGTGGCGTCCAACGAGGAGCGCTACGCCGCGCTCGCCGAGCGGGAGAAGGACCGGTACGAGGCCCTGGCCGGGCGTCACGAGCAGCTGCTGACACTGCTCGGCCGTTCGCTGCGCGGGCCGCTCGACGAACTGCGCCGCGAGCTCGCGGCCCTCGCCGCGGACGACGCCGGGCAGCTGTGGCCCGAGGCCAACCAGGTGCTGCACCACCTGTCCGCCGGGTACTCGCGGATCACCCAGCTCATCGACAACGTCCTCGCCTACCAGCGCATCGACGCGGGCACCGAGGCGATCACGCGGACCAAGGTGATGCTCGACGCGGTCGTCGCGGCCGGTGTCGACGGGGCCGTCGAGCTCGTCGGGCCGGGGCGCGTGCAGTTCGCCGTCCACGCGCCGCCGATCGAGGCCGAGGTCGACCCGCAGCGGCTCGCCACCGCGCTGGCGCATCTCGTCGCGGACGTCGCGGGCGTCGACGCGACCGGCAACGCGCCCGTCTCAGCGGGCGGTTACATGGACAACACCGTCGTCGTCGCGGCGGCGCAGCGCGGCGAGGTCGTACGGATCGAGGTGCGCGGGCCGTACGCCGGGGGAGACCCGGTGCACGAGCCGATCGTGCGCGGGATCGTGCGCGCGCACGGTGGCGTGCTCCAGACGCACGAGGTGCCGGGCATGAGCGGCAGCGCCTATGTGCTCGAGGTGCCGCTCGGCGGTGGGGCGGGAGCCGTCACCCCTCCGCCCGCGCCGCAGGCCACGCCGGAAGCCGCGCCCGAGACCGCCGAGGAGACCTCCGGCGGAGGACGTCGGCGCGCGCGCCGGGCCTCCACGGACGCCTTCCTGGAGAGCGGGTTGCCGGAGGGCAGGGCCGCCGAGCTGGAGGCCGCCGCCCCCACCGGGCGGCGGCGGCGCCGGGCCGCGCCCACGGGCGCGGAAGCGCCCGCGCCCGCGCCGGCCGACGCGGGTGAGCCGAGCGGCGGTACCGGGCGCCGACGGGGACGGCCTGCGGAGGGCGCCGAGCTCGCCCTGGCGGACGGCGCGGCGGCGGACGGAGTCTCCGAGGGCGCCGTCGTCACGGCCGCCGAGCACGCCGCGGGCACCGCGGCGGCCGCGAACGGACTGGGCGCGGCGGTGCCGCCGCAGGGCGTACCCGCGTCCGGCGGCGGACGGCGGGCCCGGCGGGCGACCGGAGAACAGCACGCCCTGCCGGCGGCGTTGCCCGCCGCCGCGTCGGGAACTCCGGCAGGTACGGTGCCCGCGCCCGGGCCGGAGGCGTCCGCGTCGGTCGTTCCGGCGGGGGCCGGTGCCGAGGCGCAGCAGCAGTCGACCGGCCGGCGGCGGCGCGCGCTCGCCGCTGCGCAGGAGCGGGCGGCCGCGCAGGAGGCGGGGCCGCGCACGGTGTTCGCGCTGCCGCCCGCCGATGCGGACCGGGGAGCGGACCGGGCGGCGGCCCCCGCGCCCGCCCAGCCGCAGGGTCCGGGGCCGGTGGCCGTCCAGGTGCCGGGACAGGCCGTCCCGCAGCCCGTTCCGGTCCAGGCGCCGGTGCCGGTGCCGGGCCAGGGCGCCCCCGGTGGGCGCGCCGACGACCACGGCCGGCATGACGCCGTACCGCACGACCAGTCCGACGACCACACCCCGCCCCAGCCGCACCCGGCGAGCGCGCCCACGGGACGCCGTCGTCGGGTGGCCGCCCCGCAGGCGGAGGGCAACGGGGTGCCCGCGCAGGCGATCCCGTCCCAGGTGTCTCCGGTGCAGGCGGCCGGCCAGCCGCAGGTTCAGCCCGCGGTCCAGTCCCAGTCGGTGCCGGCTGCCCCCGGTGCGCCGGTGGCTCCGGCGCCCCAGGCTGCTCCGGCCCGGATGGGTCCCCGGCCCGGCGTTCCCGCGCAGCAGCCGTCCGGGCAGGTCGGCGTCCCCGCGCAGAGTGCGGCCCAGCCGATGCCGGGCCGACCCGTGCCCGCTCAGCCGGGCCAGGCGCAGCCGACCCCCGGCCCGCCGGTTCCGCCTCAGCCACAGCCGGCTCAGGCCGCCGTACCCCCGCAGGCCCCGGCGCCCGGCATGCCCCTGCCCGCCGAGGCGGCTCCGGCGAGCGCCACGCCGCCTCCGCAGCAGTGGCCCGCCAGCGCCGGTGCCGACGAGACGCCCGGTGCGGGCACCCCGGTACCCCCGCCAGGTGCCGGCGTGCCGCCGAACGCCGCCGGGGCGGCCCCCGTGCCTCCGGCTCCGGCGCCCGAGCAGGCGCCCCCGGCACCGCAGCCCACGGCACCCGCTGCCCCGCTGCCTCCCGAGGCGGCGGCCGGTCCGACGACCACCACCCAGGCACGGCTTGCGCAGCCGCTGCCCGCCGAGGCCGCGGGTGCCGCCGCGCCCGTGGACCCGAACTCCACGCAGGGCCGGGCGATCAGTGTGCGGACGCTGGGTCAGGGCGTGCCGTTCACGCGGCAGGCGGCGCAGGTGCAGCAGCCGTCCGCCGGGGCGACGCCGCCACCGCACCAGTCGACGGGCGGTGGCCGGCGCCGCAAGCTGGGCACACCGCCGGAACCGGCCGCCGCGCGCCCGCATCCGCAGGGCGAGCAGCCGGTCGCCGCCCAGCCGAAGCAGCCCTCCCTGGCGGGGCAGTCGCGGCTCGCCGGACCGGCGAGTGAGGGGGCCGGACGGTCGTACGCCATAGGCGCGCCGGACGAGAACGCCGCCGAGGGCCCCGAGCCGCTGGACGGTCCCGGTGGGGCCGTGGAGGTCGCGGACCCGCCGCGCCCGCAGCCGATGGACGACGAACTGCCCCCGGAGCCGCTCGACAACCCGCGCCGGCTGCTGGTGTGGCCCGCGCCGGACGTGTCGACGCAGCAGGCGCTCAGCGACCGCGGCTACCGGCCGGTGATCGTGCACTCGCGCGAGGAGGTGGACGCGCAGATCGCCGCGTTCCCGGCGGCGCTGTTCGTGGACCCGCTGACCGGGCCGATCACGCGGACCGCGCTGCAGTCGCTGCGGCAGGCGGCCGTGGCGGCGGAGGTGCCGGTCATGGTGACGGCCGGGCTCGGGCAGGCGACGCGCGAGGCGGCGTACGGCGCCGATCCCGCCGTCCTGCTGAAGGCGCTCGCGCCCCGGGACAGTGAGCAGCACCCGCCGCGCGTGCTGCTCATCGAGGAGCACGCGGAGATCGCGCTGGCGCTGACCGCGACGCTGGAGCGGCGCGGCATGCAGGTGGCGCGGGCGGCGAGCGACACGGACGCGGTGACGCTGGCGGGGCAGTTCCGGCCGAACCTGGTGGTGATGGACCTGATGCAGGTGCATCGGCGCCGGGCCGGGATCGTCGACTGGCTGCGCGCGAACGGGCAGCTCAACCGGACCCCGCTCGTCGTCTACACGGCCGCCGTCGACCAGGCCGACCTGCCGCGGCTCGCCTCCGGCGAGACGGTGCTGTTCCTCGCGGAGCGGTCCACGAGTGCGGAGGTGCAGGACAGGATCGTGGACCTGCTGTCCCGGATCGGCACGAACTGAGCGACGCAGGGCGGGGTGTGTGACCGGTGACGCCGGTGGGTGGTTTCCGGGGGTGACCTCGGTGAGCGGGTTCCCGGGATGACGCCGGTCGGCGGATAGCCGCGAGTGACGCCGGTCGAGTGCCGGCTCGGGGCTTCACCGGGGCGCCTTCAGCGAGGCGGCGACGGTCAGCGGCGGGTGGCGTTCTCGAGGGCGCGGGTGACCGCCTGTTCGTCGTGGCCGTGCACGGCCTCCTCCACGCTGTCGTCAGCCCGGCGGGAGAAGCGTTCGCCGCGCGCCACCTCCTCCTGTGCGGCGCGGGCGGAGCCGGCGGACGCGCTGGGCCTGCCCGCGGACCACGCCGCCGGGGCCGCACGCTCAGGACGCGCCCGCACCACTCCCCCCGCCCGGCCGTGCGGTCGTCGAACGGGACGGCGGCGCCCTCGCCCAGGACGGCCCAACCGTCGGCCGTCCAGCGCACGGCGAGCAGACAGGTGTGGCCGCGCTCCAGGCGGGGCGCGTAGCCGGTGGTCCGCTCGACGCGGTTGCCGCTCGCGCGGTGGACGCGCCGGCCGGGGACGGTCAGGGCGAAGCCCTCGTCGAGCGACCGGTCGGCGCGCGGGGCGGACCAGAGGACGTCGTCCGTGCGGAACGTGACCGTCCGGTCCGTCAGGAAGCGGTAGGCGCCCGTGTCGAACTCGCGCCGGTTGGTCTCCTCCTCGCGAACCGGGGCGGCCACGACGACGTGGTGGGCGTTCTCCACCCAGTCCCGCACCGCACCGCGCGGACCCCGCTGACGGCCGCCGCCTCACGACGTCCCCGCCGCGCAAGCCCGCTCACAGCCACCACCACACGGACGGCCGCACCCCGCAAGCCCGCTCACAGCCACCACCACACGGACGGCCGCACCCCGCAAGCCCGCTCACAGCCACCACCACACGGACGGCCAC
Source organism: Streptomyces chromofuscus (assembly GCF_015160875.1). NCBI lineage: Bacteria > Bacillati > Actinomycetota > Actinomycetes > Kitasatosporales > Streptomycetaceae > Streptomyces > Streptomyces chromofuscus. Next base: position 3,963,973 of record NZ_CP063374.1, read on the forward strand.
CCCCCGCAAGCCCGCTCACAGCCACCACCACACGGACGGCCGCCCCCAGAGCCGGTGACAGCCATCGCCGTACTGGGGAGGCACCCGCCCCCCACCGCCGACGACGGCCGCCACCGTCCGGCACGCACCCGCCGGTCAGAGCCGGGTGACGTCCAGCGCGCCCTCCGCGTACTGCCTGCGCAGCACCTTCTTGTCGAACTTGCCGACGCTCGTCTTCGGGACCGACGCGATGACGGTCCAGCGCTCCGGCAGCTGCCACCTGGCGATCCTGCCCTCCTCGGCGAGGAAGGCGCGCAGCGTCTCGAAGTCGGCGGTGGCGCCCTCCTTCAGGACCACCGTGGCCAGGGGGCGCTCACCCCACTTCTCGTCCGGGACGGCGACCACGGCGGCCTCCGCCACGTCCGGGTGGGACATCAGGGCGTTCTCCAGGTCCACCGAGGAGATCCACTCGCCGCCGGACTTGATGACGTCCTTGGCGCGGTCGGTGAGAGTGAGGAAGCCGTCGGGCGAGATCGTGCCGACGTCTCCTGTCTTCAGCCAGCCGTCCTCGCTGAACTTGTCGGCGGGACGCAGGGGTTCGGCGTCGGGGCCGTTGTAGTAGGCGCCCGCGATCCAGGGGCCGCGGACCTCCAGCTCACCGGCGGACTCGCCGTCCCAGGGGAGCCGCTCGCCACCCGGACCGGTGAGCCGGGCCTCGACTCCGGCCGGGAAGCGGCCCTGGGTGAGGCGGTAGCCGAACTCCTCGTCGGTGCCGACCGCGTGGGCCGGCGGGCGGGCGATCGTGCCGAGCGGGGAGGTCTCGGTCATGCCCCAGGCGTGACAGACCCGCATGCCCAGCTCGTCGAACGCCTCCATGAGCGAGGGCGGACAGGCCGAGCCGCCGATGGTGACCTGGGTGAGGGACGCGACGTCACGGGGCCGCGCGGTCAGCTCGGCCAGCAGGCCCTGCCAGATCGTGGGCACCGCGGCGGCGTGCGTCGGCTTCTCCCGCTCGATCATCTCGGCGAGCGGGGCGGGCTGCAGGAAGCGGTCCGGCATCAGCATGTTGACGCCGGTCATGAAGGTCGCGTGCGGCAGGCCCCAGGCGTTGACGTGGAACTGCGGGACCACCACGAGAGAGGTGTCCTGGTCGGTCAGGCCCATCGACTGGGCCATGTTGACCTGCATGGAGTGCAGGTAGACCGAACGGTGGCTGTAGACCACGCCCTTGGGGTCGCCCGTGGTGCCGGAGGTGTAGCACATGGCGGCGGCCTGACGCTCGTCCAGCTCCGGCCAGTCGTACGTGGTCGGCTTGCCGGCGAGCAGGTCCTCGTACTCGTGCACCTGGGCGGTGGCGTCGGCGAGGAGGGAGCGGTCGCCCGGACCGGAGACGACGACGTGCTCGACCGTCTTCAGGTGCGGCAGCAGCGGGGCCAGCAGCGGCAGCAGCGAGCCGTTGGCGATCACCACGCGGTCGGCGGCGTGGTTGACGATCCAGGCCAACTGCTCGGGAGGCAGGCGGAGGTTGAGGGTGTGCAGGACCGCGCCCATGGAGGGGATCGCGAAGTACGCCTCGACGTGCTCGGCGTTGTTCCACATCAGCGTGGCGACCCGCTCGTCGGCCTCGACCCCGAGGTCGTCGCGCAGCGCGTGCGCCAACCGGGCGGCGCGGGCCCCGATCTCGGCGTAGGAGCGGCGGTGTGCCTCGCCCTCGCCGGTCCAGGTGGTCACCTGCGACGATCCGTGGATCGCGGACCCGTGGGCCAGGATCCTGGAGATCAGAAGCGGTACGTCCTGCATGGTGCTCAGCACGGCGTCCTCCCGGGGCGACATTGCCTACGCGGCGGTAAGTGTGCGCTGATTCTGCGCACGTACCGCGCGGTATGTCACTAGATCCGGGTGATCGATCACCTCACGATGCCGGACACAACGGCTCGGGATCGAACAACGCCCAGCTCATCTCACCGGACGAGGCCGAGTTCGGGATCCTCGCGCAGCTTGCCCAGCGCCCTTGACACCGCCGACTTCACCGTGCCGACCGAGACGCCGAGCACCTCGGCCGTCTGGGTCTCGCTGAGGTCCTCGTAGTACCTGAGGACGACCATCGCCCGCTGCCGGGCCGGGAGCCTCATGATCGCCCGCCACATCGCGTCGCGCAGCGCCTGCCGCTCCGCCGGGTCGTCGCCGCCGGGCAGCGGCTCGGGCTCGGGCAGTTCGTCGCAGGCGAACTCGTCCACCCGGCGCCTGCGCCACTGCGACGTACGGGTGTTCAGCAGCGCGCGGCGGACGTAGCCGTCCAGCGCGCGGTGGTCCTCGATGCGCTCCCAGGCGACGTACGTCTTGGCCAGCGCGGTCTGCAGCAGGTCCTCCGCGTCGCTCGGGTTCGCCGTGAGCGACCGCGCGGTGCGCAGCAGCACGGGCTGGCGGGCCCGGACGTACGACGCGAAGGACGGGTACGTGAGGGTCTGCGTCCGAGGTGCGGCCGCGTCCGAGGCGGTGGTGCAGACGGGTGGGGTCATGGCTCCACGCTAGGTTCGGGGCCCCCACGCGCGGATCGCCCGCAGGTCCCGAAGCGGGATCCCCCTCAGGGTGTAGAGGTGGGGTTGGCTGCACCTCCTGGAGGTGGACGAGGGGTGGAGCTTCCTCCTGCGGGGGTGTCCCCTAGGGGCTACAACGGGGGCTCACCTCACGAGCCGTCAGGGTACGCCCACAGCTCAGCCATGGGGGCTGCGTAGGGGAAACGCCTGCGCGGCGGTGCCGGAGCACCGCCGCGCGGACTGACCTTGTTCACCCCAATGAACACGCCCCACTCGGGATCGAGGGGACCGGCGCCGGTGCGCCGGCCCCCTCAGATCACCACCACGGGTAGAAGTTGACGGCGACGTTCTCGTTGCCCTGCTGGACGGCCGTGTACGCCGAGTCGTCGACCTGCGCGGTGTTGCTCTGGTTCGAGGCGCCGGAGCCGACCGCCTGCTGCTGCGTGGTGGACGAGTTGCCGTTGTTGTCGTCGCCGACACCGCTGCCGATGATGCCCGCGAACGCGTTGGTGACGGAGGCGGTCGATCCGTTGTCCGCGAAGGAGCCGTTGTCCGCCGTCGCAACACCGGCGAAGAGGGCGGCTGCGAGCGGAAGGGCGGAGACTGCGGCGACAACGCGAGCGGTACGGATGCTTGCCATGTTCGGTTCCTCCAGTAGCAAAGACGCCCCGGGCCGGACGGCCTTGAGCGTGAAGTACGGCTTTCACCAGGGCAGTTGGCCGACCGCCCCGGTGGTGTGAGCACGACGTCGCGAGATCAGATTGCCCACCGAATCCCCGGCGAACCATCCCGGAAGCCGTCATTCGCCCTCAAGCGTGATGACATGTCGATAAACCCCTTAGGTCACTCCGACCCCTCGCATCAGGGCACACAGGACGCCTCCATCCCAAGCGGCACAAGAGGTGAAGCGTTCCGGCAACTTTTCCGACAATCTCCTGGTCACCGGCGCGTCGAGCAGACGCCCTCTTCCCCTCATCGAACATTCGTACGAAAATGAGGGCATGGCCACCATCGACCGGCAGGCCACGACGCTGGCCCTCGCGCACGCCCTGACAGCCGCCGAGCGCGGCCTGGCCGTCATCCCCCTGTCCCGGACCAAGCTCCCGGCCCTCCGCTCCCCCCATCGCGCCGACCCGGCGGCCCCCGCCTGCCACGGCGAGTGCGGCCGCTTCGGACACGGGGTGTACGACGCCTCGACCGACCCGCGCCGGATCCGCGAACTGTTCGCCGCCGCGCCCTGGGCCACCGGCTACGGAATCGCCTGCGGGCTGCCCCCGCACCATCTCGTCGGCATCGACCTGGACACCAAGTCGGGTACGGACTCCACGGCCGCCCTGCGCGAACTGGCGCTGCGGCACCTGTTCACGATCCCGGACACCGTCGTCGTCCTCACTCCCAGCGGCGGCCGGCACCTGTGGCTGACCGGACCGCCGGACGTCGCCGTCCCCAACTCGGCCGGCCGCCTCGCCCCCGGCATCGACGTCCGCGGCGCCGGCGGCTACCTCGTCGGCCCCGGTTCCCGCACCGACCACGGGGTGTACGGCACGGCGCCGGGCACCGCCCACCTGGCCCCGGCGCCCTGCCCACCGGCCCTGCTGCGCCTCCTGCTCCCGCCGCCGCGCACGCCCACCACGCCGGACCGCGGGGCCGGGCACTCCGGGAGCCATGGCCAAGGCCTCGTCCAGTTCGTGCTCGCCGCGCACGAGGGGCAGCGCAACACGCGCCTGTTCTGGGCGGCCTGCCGCGCCTACGAGAACGGCCTGGCCCCGGACCTGGTCCCCGCCCTGGTCGAGGCGGCCCGCGCGACGGGGCTCGGCGAACGGGAGGCGCGGGCGACGATCGCCTCGGCGGCGCGGCTGACGGGCCACCGGCCGTGAAACCGGGGTGAACGGCCCCGGGACTCCGCCCTAGGGTGTGGCCCATGTCGCTGACCCGGGTCGTCCTGTCCTCCGGCCGCTCGATCGAACTGACCGAGCTGCGCATGTCGTCGACGTACGGCGGGATGCTGGAGGGCCATCCCTGCGAGCCGGTCAACGACATGAAGATCAACGCGCTGGTGCGGGGCGCGGAACGGGCGTACCCGACGACGCGGGTGCACCTGATCCCGCCGCCGCGCGAGTATCCCGACGAAGGGGCTGGCGCGTTCGGGCCCGTGGAGGTGCTGCCGGCGGTGGGGTGCGTCGGGGCGTTCCACTCCACCTCGGTGGACGAGGCCCATGACCCGGTCCAGTACCGGTCCCGGCTCACGGTGGTGTGGTTCCAGGCGACACCGGACGTGCCGTCGGGGCATGAGGCCGACGCGGGGCTGCTGGGCTTGGCGTGGGAACGGCTGGCGCAGGACTACGAGCTCTGACCCGGTTCCCGGTCCCGTACCCGTGCGTACGGTGCAGCTCAGAAGATCCTCAGTTCTTCCGGCTAGTCCGTTCCGGGCGCCGCACGGCATGACATGGTCATCCCACACAAGGACGCGAGCGGGTGCCCGCGGGCAACTGCGGCCGATCGACGAGGGAGACGCACATGTTCGGGACGGTGGACGCCGGAACCAAGACCGCCATGGTCGTCACATGCGTCGCCATGGTGGGGTTGGTTGTCGCGGCGCTTCGCTGGATCACGGCGCGCAACCGCTAGACCGGGACCGTCCGCCGGCTGCTGGTCTCGCTGCTTGCTGCGTCTGCTTGCTGCCGACCATGTACGCGACGGACGCCTCGTCCGCGGATGGCACCGAACTGCTGGGGCACGCGGAGATGCGTCGATATGTCACGGCCGTCGTCGACGCCCTCGATGGCGTGGGTTACCCGCCGGACGAGCAAGGGGATGAGGCGCGGGGGACCGCCCTCCATTGGACCGCGGACGGGGCTGGGTTGGACGGCGGGCCCCGGACGCACGGACTCGTTGTGTTCTGGCGGATGACGGATGGCTGGCACTGCGCCCCTCCCGAGGCCCGCTGGCTACGGTTCGCCCGCGTCCACCTGGCAGCCGAGTCCCCCTACCTGCCGGGCCAGTCCGGCTACAACAAACGCCTGCGGGCCGCCAACACCCTGATCAGCAGGTTCATCCGCACCCACGCCCGCGACAGTGACCTGTGGCACGACGACGGGTGGATCGTCAACTCCACCCCGGTGGAATGCGCCCGCTCACGGCCGCCGTCAAACGCTCCGACCTGGCCGGCTGGGCCGGATACGGCTACTGCCCTCGCACTCCCGGTTCTTTTAGGGCCTGCGCCTGCACCTGATGTGCACGCCCGGCGGGCTACCGATCGCCTGGGCCTGGCCAACCCGAAAGCCGACGAACGCGAGGTACTGGCGGACATGCTCACCGGCGACCCGGACCTGCTGACCACCCACCCCGGACAGTCGATCGTCGGCGACAAGGGTTACGTGTCCAAGCACCTCGACGCCTTCATGGCGCTGCTGTGTCGCAACGGACTGCGCATACGCCTTGTCCTGCTCAGCGGCCGTCTGAAGGCCGCCGTCGATCGACGAGAAACGTTGGCGCCGGACCCCCGTAGTGGTGGCCCGGCGCCTCACGGTTTACCGCGCAACTACTCCTTGACGTCGACCGCGTCGCCGACCGCGATCGCGCCGCCGGTGGTGGAGTCGCCCTTGTAGGCCCACCGCCAGGCGCCGTCGACGGAGGCCGTGACCGTGGCCTTCAGCGCGCCACCACTGCCGGTCTGCACCGTCTTGACCACGCGGTAGGAGCCCCCGTCGGGCCGGAACTGCAGTTCCACCGCCTTGCCGGACTGCCCCACGTACGTCTGGGTGTTCCAGTCCGCGTGCGTCAGCTTGCCGGTGACGGTCAGGGTCTGGCCCTTCACCACCGGCTCCGGACCCGCGGTGGTGTAGGCCAGGACGGAGGCGCGCTTCACCGTGGTCGGATACAGGCCGCCCTTGCCGACGACGTTGTGGTCGCTGTCCACCGCCTTGAGGTAAACGTGCCAGGTGCCCGCGACGCCGTTGCCGACGAACGTCTTCGGGTCGATCGCCAGGCTCTGCACGCAGCGCGCGACAGTGGCGCTCAGGTCCCGGCAGGATGCGTCCGCCACGGGTCGGCTCCGGGCGCTCCAGGCATCGAAGCCCCCGCGTACAGGGTCGCCTCGGTGAAGTAGAGCTTGTGGGTGTGGTGCACGTTGTAGTACACGCGGAAGGTCCGGGGCGTGCCCGTCCCCACGACCAGCGGCTGACCGCTGTTGATCGCGATGCTGGAGAACGTGATCGGGCTCTCCTCCGCCTGGGCCGCCGGAGCGACCAGCGCGGAAAGAGCCAGGGCGCCGCAGACGGCACCCACAAAGGAGCGAATACGCACGTTGGTGTCCCCCACCTAAGCCCGCCGGACTCCGCCTGACGGGATCTTGATGACGCGAGGAGCGTAAAACCCGCATGGCCACCTGAACAGGGGAAAGGTTCGCTGTTACGGAGTCAGAACATCGGTTGAACACTTCACCAACAACAGCGACGCACCAGTGACCACGACCCTCTGACGTCGATCCGGGGCAGGCACAGCGCGGGGCCTTGGCTCCGCCTTGATCTGGCTGGATGATCGATTTCAAGGGGTTCAGTGGTCCCTACCTTGTTGATCGGGATGAGCGAGCCATTCGTAGGGTTGGCTCACCCAGGGGGGTCGAGTGTGGCTTTCAGTGGTCTGCCGTCCGTGGCTTCCTACGATTCGCCGCCCGACACCCCCGACGACTCGGCTGCTGATTAGGAATTGCGATCCGATCGCTGAGTAGGGACTCGCCAGCGAGGTCGTCTGTGGTGCAGGTAAGCAAGCGACCCGCGTGCCAAAGCCTCTCCACGCCGCCCGCGTAAGAACCGTGCGGCACCGGCCAGGTACCCTCCGACACGTGGAAGAAGAGCGCCCGCTGTGGCGGAGAATGGCGGGCCCAGTGCTGGTCACCTGGCCATTGCTGACGCTCGTGTCGTGGGGCATAGCGCGACTGCTGGATATGGACAAGGGCCTCGCAGACTGTGCGTTTTTCGTAGGTTTGATGATGACTGGCGGGCCGATTTCCGAAGCGGGACGCCGGTGGCGGGAGCGGAGACGCCAAGCCACGTCTCGCTGATCGGACATACAAGGCGGCACGGGCCGTCACGGGGCCGTCCGAGGGGAACCAGCGTTGACCACCGATGACAGCCAACCACCAAGTCGACGCAGATCAACGAGGCCTGGGGGCAGAAGGGTGCAGGTGGGAAACGTGGCGCACCACTTCCAGAAGAACTCGTCGGCCCTGCCCGTAGGCTCGGAGTATGGATGTTCAGCCGACGCTTGACGAGATCGAAGACCGATTTGTTGCTCTTGTCGAGGGGCGGCTGAGCCGGGACGACGCCGATCGATGGGCGGCACACTGGGTGACCAAGAGCGACCTTGCCTGGGGTGATCTTGAATGGTGGGCGCTCAACCTCTTGCACGGCGTTGATCTTCCTGCGAGCGCCACGGGCGGCTTCCTGCACGACGACGAGCAGGTACTCGCATGGCTTGGCGAGCTTCGACTGCGCCGAGCGGTGTAGACGGTCCTCATGGCCGTGCCCCCTGCGTGCCCGTTCCGGCGGGACATTACGGGGACTCACGGGGAACAAGGGCGCCAACCATGCTTCGGCCCAGGTCAGGGAGGGTCATGTCCCCTGTGGTGGTGTAGCCGGACCGATCTGGTCGTTGTTGGGGTAGATCTTGTCCATGCTGCCTTCGGGGAGGTAGCGGCGGGGGAAGGCGATCCACTCGTCGTGCATCTCGATGAGCACGGCAGTGGTGAGTCGTTCGAGGGCGGCGGGGTTGGGGAAGATCTGGACGACGTCGGTCCGGCGTTTGATCTCGCGGTTGATCCGTTCCAGCGGGCTGGTCGACTGGATCTTCTTTCAGTGCCGATCTGGGAAGTCCGCGAACGCGGTCAGGTCCTCCTTCGCTTCCAGGAGCATGGCCCTGACCTTGGGGAACTGGTGGCCGAGCATGTCGGCGACGGTGTCGAGCTGGGCCCGGACGGCTGCGGCGTCAGGCTGGGTGAAGATCGTGCGGACGGTCGCGGCCACCATTTCCGCGGAGTCCTTCGGGATCACCGCGAAAACGTTGCGCAGGAAATGAACGCGGCATCTTTGATAGCCGGCGCCGAGCATGACTTTGCGCACGGCCTTGACCAGACCCGAGTGGTGGTCGGCGATGACCAGGCGGACCCCGTTCAGGCCCCGTTCGCGCAGCGAGCGTAGGAACTCGCTCCAGAACGCTTCGGTCTCGCTGTCGCCGACCATCAGTCCCAGCACTTCGCGTCCGCCGTCCTCCGTGATGCCGGTGGCGATGACCACGGCCTGGGAGACGATCTGGTGGTTCACCCGGGCCTTGCAGTAGGTGGCGTCCAGGTAGATGTAGGGGAAGCGGGTGTGGTCCAGCGGGCGGGTGCGGAAAGCGGTGAGTTCAGCATCCAGTCCGGCGCAGAGCCGGGAGACCTCGCTCTTGGAGATCCCGGTGTCCGCACCCAGGGCCCTGACCAGGTCGTCCACGCTGCGGGTGGACACTCCGTGGACATATGCCTCAACGATGACGGCGTAAAGGGCCTGGTCGATCCGGCGGCGGCGTTCGAGCAGGCTCGGGAAGAAGGTGCCGGTGCGGACCTTGGGGATGGCCAGGTCCAGGTCTCCGGCCTGCGTGGTCAGCACTTTGTCGCGGTGACCGTTGCGCCAGGTCGTACGGGTCACGACGTGCTCGCCGGGCTCCGCGCCGATGTGGGCGGTGGCCTCGGCCTCGATGAGTTCCTGCAGGATCCGCTGGGCCAGGATCCTGATCAACTCGATTCCGTCCGCCGTACGCAGTGACTCCATCAGCCGGAGTAAGTCATGCTGGGACAAGGCCATCGTGTCACCTCTCTCAACGAGCTTCGCTACTCGGAGAGTTGCGCGATGGCCGCCTCATGACCAGGGGCTATGCGGAGATCGCTGCTACACCACTCGGCGGGACACCATCTCAGGGAGTGCCCAGGCCAGCCGTCATCCGCATACGGCGTCTTCCAAACTGGTGCTCCAGGCCCGAGAGAATGGCCACGCTTGTCAAGGCTGCGTGCGGCGGCTGACACCAGCGGCTGACACCAACAAGCACGTACAGCAGCGGTCGGCGCCGAACCTCAGGGGACAATCGACCGGGGCGCTGGCCCGGTCGACCGACGCCAGCGGTCCCCTGTGATCGACCTGATAAGGATGAGGCCATAGCGCCATACAACTGGGGCGGTGCACCTGGCAAGGGGTGCGCCGCTCCCGTTGTCTTGTCTGGGGTCCCCCGAGTGATCGAGACTGTCAGGCCCGAGTGCTAGAAACACCCGCATGGCGTACAGATTCACGGCGCAGATCGCTTGCGGGTTCGATGATCCGGATCAAGACGACTGTGTGATGGCGGGTGTGGCCGAGTCGGACGACGAGGATGGGTTCTCCCTGTTGTTCATGTGCGACTTTGAGGAGCCCGACGCGCAGGAAGTGTCCTTGGGGATGGACACCCACTGTCTTGTCACGCCGGATCAGGGCACCGCATATGGCTGTGTGCGTGAGGTGGAACTGGACGGAGACGTGCTTCGGGTGACGTTGGACCCTTCGTCGCTGGACGCGCTCGGCTTGGCCGACCCCATCGTCGAGGCCTTGCTGCGGGCGCCGGCGGTCGACGTGGCACGCATGCGCGAGGTGCTGTCGCGCATCCTGGCGTACGGGCGTCCAGGTGCCCACCCGAGACTGATCAACCTGTAGCGAGTACAGCAGCGCAGTACAGCAACCCCAGCAACCAAGCCCGACCGGTAGCACCCTCGATAGCCGCGTCAGGACCGGTATGACCACCAACAGCCGCTCCGCATAGAGCTACGGATCAGATGCTGAGCCTCTGTAGCAGGCATCATGAACCCGTGGGGATAGACGTGGAGCTGCACTCAGCACGGCCAGCGCGTAACTGGCGCAAGTCCCGAACGACGCTGCTGAAGAGTTCGTACGGGCACGGTGACGCGTTGGCCGATGCGATCGGCTCGCTTCGGCTGCTCGGAGTGCCGGGGCGGCTGACCGTTGTGGATCCGTACGGGGATGCTCTGATGAACGAGCAGGAGGTTGTCCTTGCTCTCGGCGAGATCCCCGATCTACGGCAACGGTGCACCGATGAGCGTCAGCTCGCTGCCTTGGACGATCTTGCAAGGTTGCTGGAGCAGTGCGCCGGCACCCCAGGCAGCTATCTGTGGTTTCAGGGCGACTGAAGCCCGTGCCCCATCCGTGCCCGATCGACCGGGAACTCACGGGGAATCACGGTCATTAGCGGGCACCACGCAAGGTGAAGGCCCCCGACCGATGTTCCTGGTCAGGGGCCGTTCATCTGCGGTGGGTGTGGGATTTGAACCCACGGTGACTCGCGCCACGACGGTTTTCAAGACCGTTCCCTTAGGCCGCTCGGGCAACCCACCTCGCGCCGCCCACCAGTGGCGGAGCGGGTACAGAGTACCGGCCCGACGCGGGACGCGGGGGACTCGGGCGACGCGGAAGGGGTGCCCCCGTCGAGGGACACCCCTGTGCGGAGGGGGACGCGGGATCAGCTGTCGCCGACGCGGGAGCCCAACGTGAGTTCCACGGTGTTGGTGCGGCCGTCGCGTTCGTAGGTGATCGTGACCTTGTCCCCGGGCTTGTGGGTCCAGATCTCGCCGATCAGGGTCGGGCCGCTGTCGATCACCGTGTCGTCGAGCTTGGTGATGACGTCGCCGGGCTTCAGGCCGGCCTTGTCGGCGGGACCGCCCGCCTCGACCGGGTCGGTGCCGCCCGCGCCCGTGTCGGTGATCTTCGCGCCGTCGGTGGTGTCCTCCAGGGAGACGGACGCCCCGATCTTCGCGTACACCGGCTTGCCCGTCTCGATCAGCTCCTGGGCGACATACTTCGCCTGGTTGATCGGGATGGCGAAACCCAGGCCGATGGAGCCGGACTGGCCGGTGCCGAAGCCGCCGTTGCTGCTGGACTGGATCGCGCTGTTGATGCCGATGACGTTGCCCTTGGCGTCCAGCAGCGGGCCGCCGGAGTTGCCGGGGTTGATCGAGGCGTCAGTCTGCAGGGCGCTCATGTACGACGCCTGGCTGCCGGTGCCGTCACTGGAGGCCACGGGGCGGTTCTTGGCACTGATGATGCCGGTCGTGACCGTGTTCGACAGGCCGAAGGGGGCGCCGATGGCGATCGTGGAGTCGCCGACGGCCACCTTGTCGGAGTCGCCCAGGGTGAGCGGCTTCAGGTCCGAGGGGGCGCTCTTGAGCTTGATCACCGCCACGTCGTAGCCCTGCGCGTTGCCGACGACCTCGGCGTCGTACTTCTTGCCGTTCGGGAACGTGGCCGTCAGCTTGCCGCCGTCGACCGCCTCGGCCACCACGTGGTTGTTCGTGATGATGTGGCCCTCGGTGTCGAAGACGAAGCCCGTGCCGGTACCGCCCTCGCCGCTGCTGCTCTCGGCCTCGATGGTGACGGTGCTCGGCAGCGCCTTGGCGGTCACCGCGGCGACCGTACCGGGATCGCGCTTGATGTCGCCGCCGCTTTCGGAGGCGGAGACGGTGGTGGAGCTCGCGTCGTCGTTCTTGGCCAGCGTGTAGCCGAGGCCGCCGCCCAGACCGCCCGCGACCAGCGCGGCCACCAGCACCGCGGCGAGCAGGCCACCGCGCCGGCCCCGGGGCTTCGGCTCGGGCTGCGCGTACGCGGTTCCCCAGCCGGAGCCGTCACCCGCCCCGCCGGCGCCCTGCGTGGGGTACGCGTGCGTGGGCGGCGGCGGGGGCGGCCAGCCGCCCTCGGGCGCGGAGTCCGGGGAGCCGCCCTGCGGCGCCGACGCGTACGCGGGAGCGCCCGGGGCGTGCGACGGCTGCTCCGCCGCTCCGGGGGCGCTGTGGGGAGGCGTGGTGGGCAGGGGCGTCGTCGGCGCGTCGACGGCGGGGGCGTAGGGGGGCGCGGGCTGCTGCGGGGAGGCTGCGGGGGTGTCCACCGGCACAGGAGGTGCGGACGGGGCCGGGGGTACCGCAGTGCCCTCGTTCTCGGTGCTCACAGCTTCTCTCCTCGGTCACTGCTGTCGGTCAGGCGCGATGCGGCTGTACCTGTGCTCGCTTGTGAAATATGTATGCCGTCAGCTTTTCCCACGGGACGTCAGAGCACGATAAGCGGTCGCTGTGGGTGCGCGACGTACCTTTATATGGGACCAGTCATACTAAAAGGGCGCATTCCCACTGCAGCCGAATTACCTCCGCCCCCACGGCTACCCCCTGTCGGTGGCACCATGACGCGGGTGACGCACGCACGACAGCACCGGACCCAGGTCGTCGCCCACCGCGGTGCCTCCGAGGACGCCCCCGAGCACACCCTGGCCGCGTACAAGAAGGCGATCGAGGACGGGGCGGACGCCCTGGAGTGCGATGTCCGGCTGACTGCCGACGGGCATCTCGTGTGCGTCCACGACCGCCGGATCAACCGCACGTCCAACGGCCGCGGCGCGGTCTCCGCCCTGGAGCTGGCCGACCTCGCCGCGCTGGACTTCGGCTCCTGGAAGTACCGCGGCTCACTGCACCACCGCGACGAGGAGCCCGACTGGGTGCACCGCCCGGAGGATCCTGCGGAGACCTCCGTCCTCACGCTGGAGCGGCTGCTCGCCCTCATCGCGGACTCCGGGCGGCGGGTGGAGCTGGCGATCGAGACCAAACACCCCACACGCTGGGCGGGGCAGGTGGAGGAGCGGCTGCTGCTGCTCCTGAAGCGGTTCGGACTGGACGCTCCGGCCTCGCCGGAGGAGTCCGCGGTACGGGTCATGAGTTTCTCGGCACGCTCCCTGCACCGGGTCCGGGCGGCCTCGCCGACGCTGCCGATCGTCTATCTCATGCAGTTCCTCTCACCACGGCTGCGCGACGGACGACTGCCCGCGGGTGTCCGGATCGCGGGCCCCTCGATGCGGATCGTGCGCAATCACCCCCTGTACATCGAGCGCCTGAAGCGAGCCGGGCACCAGGTGCACGTGTGGACCGTGAACGAGACCGCGGACGTGGATCTCTGCGTTGACCTGGGGATCGACGCCATCATCACCAACCGACCGCGCGCGGTGCTGGAGCAACTGGGTCGCTGACCCATGAAACGAACCTTGACCAGGAAGGGGGACTGCATCATCCTCCGGTCACGGCTACACCGTCGAAATCCAGCCACCTGCCGACCGGACCCTTACAGGGAGTGCTCCGGCGCGTTCGGTCCGTGTTCGATCGTTGCGAATGCGTCTCCGGACGTTGATTGGCCGGTTTCCGGTTCAGGCCAATGGGGCATCCACACCGTGGCGTGGGGCGAAGGAGGTCTCGGGGGTGGCGTTGGTGGTGGCACAGGGGGTGCCCACGTCGTCGAGCATGGCCGTACCCCATGGTCCTGCGGGCGTGGGCAAGGCGCGGCACCGGATGCGCGACCAGTTGCGCAGGGGTGGCGTGGCGGAATCGGTCATCGACGATGCCGTACTGGTCCTTTCCGAACTGCTGAGCAATGCCTGCAAACACGGCCGGCCGCTGGGCAACGCCCTGGCCGGCGACGGTGACGTCAGGGCCGCGTGGCGCCTGGACCCGGGTGGCAGGCTGGTCGTCGAGGTGACGGACGGCGGCGGACCGACGCGTCCGGCCCCGGCGACGCCCTCGGTCACCGCGCACGGCGGCCGCGGCCTGAACATCATCACGGCACTGGCCGACGACTGGGGCGTCCGGGACGACACGCAGGGCGAGGTCACGGTCTGGGTGGTGGTCCACGACGGCGTGCGCGATCCGGCCGCGGCGCACCGCCGCGAGGACTTCGCTACGCGTGTCACGGCACCGCCCGTCTCGGCCCTTACCGAGCTGGACTTCGCGGACGCCTTCGACGACCTGGACTGAGACCACGGCGGCCGGGCTCGGGCCGGCCAGAGCCGGCCACGGGTGACCGAGTTCTCCGCACACATGGGTGACCTCGGGCCCGCCGCCCCGCCGGCCCCGTCGTCCACAACGCTCCCGTCGTCCACAGGGTCCCGTCCTGCCGCTCACGAGCGGCTAGGCTCCCGCCGTACGAGACGAGCCGTAACCGGGAGACACCCACCATGGCCAAGAAGCGACCCCAGACGAAGGCCACGCGCCCGCAGCTCACGGACGGAGAGATCCCGGTCGTCGGCGCCCGTGAGCCCTGCCCCTGCGGCAGCGGACGCCGTTACAAGGCGTGCCACGGCCGGGCCGCCGCACAGGCCGCGACCGAGCTGGTGCACCGCCCCTTCGAAGGGCTGCCCGGCGAGTGCGACTGGGTCGCCCTGCGCGAGCTGGTCCCGGCGGCCACCGCCGAGCTGACCCTGAAGGACGGTCTCCCCGAGGGCGTCCCGTCGGTCACGCTCGCCACGGTCCTGCCGATGGCCTGGCCCGCCCTGCGCCGCGACGACGGCTCGGTCCTGCTCGGCCTGCAGAACGACACCTCGTCCGGCGACCTCAGCCGCGACCTCGCCGACACCCTGTCGCGCGCGCTGCAGGCGCAGCCCGGAACCCCGGTGAAGGGCCGCCGCGCCCCCGCCGACGGCCCCCGCCTGCAGGACCTGCTCGACCCGAAGGCCCCGTTCGAGCCCGTGGTGCACTCCGGCTTCGAGTTCTGGGTGCCGGACCCGGAGAGCGCCACGCCGGACGTGACCGCCTCCCTGGAGCGGGCCAACGCCGCCGCCATCCCGACGGTCAAGCTCCAGGGCGTGGAGGCGGCGTACTGGTGCGAGACGCCGGAGAAGAACCACCTGCGCTGGGTCATGCCGCACCCGGAGGAGCAGCTTCTGGACGCTCTCGCGCGGCTGCACGCGGCGGGCCGGGCCGGCCTCGGTGAGGGCACCCGCCTCGTCGGCTCGTTCCGGGCGCACGGTCTGACCGTGCCGGTGTGGGACCTGCCGAGCGGTGTCACCGCCGACGACATCGAGAAGCCGGCGGCGGAGTTCGCCGAGCGGCTCGCCGCCGCGTTGGCCACGGACGCGCCGCTCACCGCGGACGAGCGCCGCGCGCGCGGAGGGCTGACCAACCGTCAGGTGACCCTCAACTGACCCACGGCTGCGGCTGAGCGGCTCCGCCGGCACACGGCGGCCGCAGAGGCCCTCGGCTGACCGGTCGGTCAGCCGAGGGTTCACCGAAGCAGGTGACTCCAGTCGCAACTCCCGTTGCCCGTAAGCCAGTCGGTGTCCGAATAGCCGGGGAAAGCAAGAGATCGAATTTGCTAACCGCCGATCTCTTGTTACCGTTCGAGGAGCCCGGTTGCTGGTGCATCCCCCGTCGCCAGCAACCGGGTCTTTCCCTGTGCGGAGTCGCTCACGCAACGCCGCCGTCGGTCAACTGCCCGTAGGCGCCGTGGAGTTGCTCCCCGTGCGCAGCAGTGCCGGACCCCGGCCGCCCGGCGCGCCGAACTCCGCGATCGCCGAGTAGGCCGTCGGCTCGCCCCCCGTCGGCTCCCGGGGCGTCTCGCAACTGGCCGGTTCGTCCTCCGCGCCGACCGGACAGCGCATCTGCACCGTCCGCCCGCCCGGTCCCATCAGGCTCAGCACGGCGTCCAGGGTCTCGCCGGTCGCGTTGCGGTAGTAGGTGCGCGCCCAGGTCTCCTCGCCCTGCGTCAGCACACAGGTCTGCGCCTCGATGCCGTCGGGCGAGGTGACTTCGGGGCCGCAGCGGGTGGCGGTGGCCAGGCCGAGGCCGAGCAGGTGGGGGGAGCGGGCGGCGTCGGGCTCGGTGGCCTCCCCGTCGGGGGCGTCGGCGCCGACAGCGGGCTCCTCGGCGACCTGGGCCTTGGCGTCACGTTCCGACAGCCGTACGGCAGCGGTCTGCCGGTCGTCGTCCGCGGGCCCCGCGGACGCCATGGCCAGCGGCAGTGCCACCGCGCACGTCGCGACGGCCGCGAGGGCGAGCAGGCGGACATTCATGAGGGGACGATAACGACCGGCACCGGGCGCCGGGTTCCGCGCGCGCCCGACACCCTCAGAACTCGGGCGCGCTCACACCCGTACGGGTGAGGGCGTCGACCACGGCGTCCACCACGGCCTCGACGTCGGGCACCCACGGCGCGGCCGAGCCGGGCAGCGGCGCTCGCTCCCAGCGGATCTGCCCCTGACCGGTCTCCGACGGCGGCAGCGCGAGATAGCCGCCCTCGCTGTGGAAGCGCAGGGAGCCGGGGACGAAGTCCTTGGCGTAGAGCAGTTCGCCGAGCTGTTCCATGGAGTACGGCCGCACGAGCACCGCCCAGCGGGTGCGGGAGGCGAGGACCGGGCCGAGGCGCATGCCCGTGCGGTCCAGCGCGGTCAGGGCGCGCGCCGCCGCGGGCGCCGGCAGGCTGACCGCGCAGGGTGCCGTGCCGCCGGTGGCCAGGATGATCGGCGCCGCCGGCCGGTTGGTCCACCACCAGCGCACCATGCGCTCGTCGGTGGTGGCCGCCAGCAGCCCGGGGTCGAAGGGGTGCGCGCCGGGCACCGTGCACTCGGGGTCGGGGCAGCCGCAGCCGGCCCGGCCCTGCGGGTCCGCCATGACGCCCGGGAGTACGGGCCATTTCCATTCCGTCGCGAAGGTCAGGGCCGCGCTGATCACGTCAGGCCTCCCGTCGTTCCGCCTGGACAGGAGCCTGCGTCGCCTTCCGAGGATCTCGCGCATGAGCGCTCGTTCCTTTCCGTTGCACGCCTGGCAACACCGTGGTCCACATCACATCATGTGTCGATCACTTCACTGTGCGTACCTGTTGGCGCATCACACCCGGGCCATCGAGCACGGGGAACCCCTATGGGCCGATCGTTGGCTGCGTCCGCGTCCATACTGCGTCCATCTCGAGCATGGGCGTGGCGTGGGGTGGCGAAGTGTGGCGTTTGCCGTGCCGCGCATTTCTCTTCGCCGCCGTCACGGGAGGATGGGGCTCGGTCGTCGGTGGCTAAGACGCCCGGGTCCGTCACCAGGTTCCGGGTGCCCCCCAACCACCCCTGGCCTTCACCGAGTACGTACCCATCACGACCGCTGTGACGCTCCGTGGAGCAAGCCCAGTCGACCGCAATGGGGCATTACCCGAAGCAGTTTTCAGCCAACTTCCGCTTTCCGCAAGAGATCCCGGGACATCCCGCCCGGAAACCACGACAGACCCACGGACACCAGTAATCCCAGCAGGACAATGCTGGACATCTCCTCACGAGTGCGTGTACATGTGGAGACACTGCTAGCGGCGCAAAATGACATGGGGGTTTGCGATGCTTCTGAGCAAAACGCGCCGGTCGGAAAGCCGGACGCCATGAACGCCCCGCACCCTCCGAAAGTGGCTGGAATCGATCCGACGGTTCCGGCACCCGCACACACTGTCGCGCCCTCCTCCCCGACCGCCTCCGCCGTCACCACCGGCCCCGGGGCCCTCCTCCAGGACCGCCTCGCCGGCTGGGTCTCGGACCTCACGACGCTGCACGAACTCACCGAACGCCTGGCCCGCACGGGCACACTCGCCGAGGCGCTGCGGGAACTGCTGCGCGCCGGAGCGGCCCTGGTGGGCGCCCGGCGCGGTCTCGTCGTACTGGAACCGGCCGACGGTCTCGGCCCGCGCCGCACCGTCGGGCTGGGCCTCGCCCCCGCGGATCTCGGCCACATCGAGACCGTGCCGCGCGGTTCGATGCCATACGGCGACCTGCTGGACGCCCCGGTCGGGCCGCCGGGCGGCGTCCGGGAGATCGTTCGGCCCGATCTGCTCGCCGAGGACGGCCTCGACCCCCGCCACCGCGAGGTGGCCCGCCGCCTCGGCTACGCCGCCAGCTACGCCCTCCCCCTGGCCACCGAGGCCGGCCGCCTCGGCGCCGCCGTGTGGCTCTACGACGAACCCGCCGAACCGGTCGAACGGCAGCGGCACCTCGTCGGCCTGTACGCCCGCTACGCCGGCGAACACCTCGCCCGGCTGCTCGAAGTCGAGCGCACGCGCGCGTGCATGGCGACCATCTCCGAGGAACTGCTGCCGTCCCGGCTCCCCCGCGTCTCCGGTGTCCAGCTCGCCGCCCGGCACCGCACCGGACCGCGCGGCGGCGGCGACTGGTACGACGCCCTGCCGCTGCCGGACGCCGCCCTCGGTCTCGCCGTGGGGTCCGTCACCGGGTCGGGGCCCAGCGCGGTCGCCGCGATGGGACGGCTGCGGGCCTCCCTGCGCGCGTACGCCGTGATGGAGGGCGAGGACCCGGTCGCCGTCCTGTCCGACCTGGAGCTGCTGCTCCGGCTGACCGAGCCCGCCCGCTCCGCCACCGCCCTGTTCGCCTACGTCGAACCCGCGTTGCACAAGATCACGCTGGCCGGTGCCGGGCACTGCCCGCCGCTGCTGATCGGGGAGCGGCGCACGGAGTTCGTGGAGACGTCGGTCTCGGCGCCGCTCGGCATGCTCGCCTGCTGGGAGGCGCCCAGCGTGGAGGTGCAGGCGGAGCCCGGAGAGACGGTTCTGCTGTACACCGACGGGCTGCTCCAGCGCACCGGCGACCCCGTGGACCGCGCCTTCGCCCGGCTGCACGCCGCGGCGGCCTGCCTGCCGCGGGCCAAGCGCCGTGATCCGGACGCGCTGGTCGACCACGTCCTGCGGACAGTGCTCCCCGACGAACTGCACTCGGCGGACAGCGAGGAGGACGTGGTGCTGCTGGCGGCGCGCTTCGAGTGACCCCGGCGTCACGCCGACGCCCGGGACGGTCTTCCGGCCCCGGGCCCCCTTTCGTGCGACCGTACGATGGAGGGGGTCCAGTGCCGTATCTAGGAGGATGACCGTGGCCGAAGAGCTCCCGGAGACCCCGGTTGAGGCTTCTGAGGAAGAGCCCATCAAGCAGCGCAAGAACGGCCTGTACCCGGGCGTGTCCGACGAGCTGGCCGAGAACATGAAGTCCGGCTGGGCCGACACCGAGCTGCGCGACCTGCAGCCGATCCCGCAGGCCGCCGAGACGGCCGCCCGCCGCGCCGCGCTCTCCGCCCGCTTCCCCGGCGACCGCCTGGTGATCCCCGCCGGAAACCTCAAGACCCGCTCGAACGACACCGAGTACGCCTTCCGCGCGTCGGTCGCGTACGCGTACCTCACCGGCAACCAGACCGAGGACGGCGTCCTGGTCATGGAGCCGACCGCGGGCGGCCACCAGGCCACGATCTACCTGCTGCCCCGTTCCGACCGCGAGAACGGCGAGTTCTGGCTGGACGGCCAGGGCGAGCTGTGGGTCGGCCGCCGGCACTCGCTCACCGAGGCGGAGCAGCTGTACGGCATCCCCGCCTCCGACGTCCGTGAGCTGGCCGACCGGCTGCGCGGGGCGACCGGTCCGGTGCGGGTCCTTCGGGGGTACGACGCCGGGATCGAGGCCGCGCTGAACGACAAGGTCACCGCCGAGCGGGACGAGGAACTGCGGGTGTTCCTCTCCGAGATGCGCCTGGTGAAGGACGAGTTCGAGATCGGCGAGCTGCAGAAGGCCGTCGACTCGACGGTGCGGGGCTTCGAGGACGTGGTGCGCGTCCTGGACAAGGCCGAGGCGACCTCCGAGCGGTACATCGAGGGAACGTTCTTCCTCCGCGCGCGCGTGGAGGGCAACGACGTGGGCTACGGCTCCATCTGCGCCGCCGGCCCGCACGCCTGCACGCTGCACTGGGTGCGCAACGACGGGCCGGTGCGGTCGGGTGATCTGCTACTGCTGGACGCGGGCGTGGAGACGCACACGTACTACACCGCGGACGTGACGCGGACGCTGCCGATCAACGGGCGGTACAGCGAGATCCAGCGCAAGATCTACGACGCGGTCTACGACGCCCAGGAGGCCGGGATCGCGGCGGTGAAGCCGGGGGCGAAGTACCGGGACTTCCACGACGCGGCTCAGCGCGTGCTCGCCGAGAGGCTGGTCGAGTGGGGGCTGGTCGAGGGACCGGTCGAGCGGGTGCTGGAGCTCGGGCTGCAGCGCCGCTGGACGCTGCACGGGACCGGGCACATGCTCGGCATGGACGTCCACGACTGTGCGGCGGCGCGGACCGAGACGTACGTCGACGGCGTGCTGGAGCCGGGGATGTGCCTGACCGTCGAGCCGGGCCTGTACTTCCAGGCCGACGACCTGACCGTGCCGGAGGAGTACCGGGGCATCGGCGTCCGGATCGAGGACGACATCCTGGTGACCGAGGACGGGAACCGGAACCTCAGCGCCGGGCTGCCCCGGCGGGCGGACGAGGTCGAGGAGTGGATGGCCTCCCTCAAGGGGTGAGGACGAGCCTCGAAGGATGACGACGTGCCTCGAGAAATGAGGCGTGACGGCCGGACGCCGAGCGGGGTGTCCGGCCGTCGTCGTTCGCTCTCACCGGCCGGGAACGTCGTGTCCCGCAGCGCTACACCGCCATCAGCGGCGCGTCCTCTCTCCACTTGAGGATCTTGTCGAAGCTGACCACGGCCCCGTCCCGGCCGGGGTGGTTGCCGATGTGGACGTGATCGGCGAGTTCCTCGATGAGGCAGAGGCCCCGGCCGTGTTCGGCGTCCGTGCGGGCCGGCGGCGTACGGGGGTGGGGGCGGGTGAAGCCGGGGCCGGAGTCGGTGACCTCGATGCGGCACTTCTCGCCGTCGAGGTAGGCGGTGACCCGGTACACCTCGCAGGAGCGGCCGTGCGCGGTGTCCCCGCCGTGCTCCACGGCGTTCGCGCAGGCCTCGGTGAGCGCGACGGAGAGGTCGTACGAGACGTCCGGGTCGACTCCGGCCGTCTCCATCGTGCCGAGCAGCAGACGCCGGGCGAGCGGCACGCTCGCGGCCTCGCGCCGCAGATGGAGTGACCACCAGATGCTCATGCTCCAGCCTCCTGGCCGCGGCTCGACATACCGTTACCTATTACCGCGCGTAGGCGTATGTAAGCGCGGATTCAACGTGATGCCGCCCATACGGGGGATGCGCTCACGGTGGCGAACGGTGTATGTGGGGCCGGAGTCTTCCGGACGGGTGACCGGCGGTGGCAGGCGCGCCGGGCCTGCCGGTACAGACGTGGATGTTCCGGACTCGTAGGGAAGTTGCGGACCGTACGCATTCTTGCGGACCGAACGGAATTCGTGGACCGTACGGAATCTTGCGGACCTGCCGTATGACGGCGACGAGCCCAGTGCGATGATGAGCCCGCCATGTCTGCCCCCCACCCGCGCACGGTGCGCACCGGAGCAGGGCTCCGGATCCCGCGGGCCGCGGTCTTCGCCGCGGTCTGCGTCGTGCTGTCCGGGGCCGGGCACGCCATCGCCTCCTGCGCCACGGTTCCGCTGTGGACGCTGGGCGCCGGCTTCCTGGGAGTGCTCCTGGTGGCGGCGCCCCTCGCCGGGCGGGAGCGCTCGCTGCCGGCGATAGCGGCGCTGCTCGCGGCCGGGCAGACCGTGCTGCACACGCTGTTCGGGCTGGGTCAGCACAGTACGGCGGCCGCGTCCGCCGCGGCTCCCCCGGTGACCGGCGCGGCGTCCGACGCGGCGCTCGTCGCGCAGGCCGCGCGGCTGGTGTGCGGAGCCACGGCGGCGGCGCTCAGTCCGGCGCAGGCCCAGCGGATCCTCGTCGACGCCCGGCTCTACCCGGGTACCGACCCGGCAACGCACGCCGCGCATCATCCGGCGGACGCCATGTCCACCGCCGCCGACTCCTCCACCGCGCTGCTGCCGTCGCTGCCCATGCTGCTCGGCCACGTCCTCGCGGCGGTCGTCGCGGGGTGGCTGCTGCGCCGCGGTGACCTCGCCCTGCTGCGGATCGCCGAACTCTCGGCGCATGCGGTCGCGGAAGGCGCGCCCGTACGATCCCTGCGCGCGGCGTTCGCGCTGGCGCGCGCCCTGCGTGCCGGGCTCCCCGGCGCGCCGGACGTCCGCCCGGGCATCCGGCGCGCTCCCGCACACGTGATCCCCGAGCCTCGCACCACCGCACTCCAGCACACCGTGATCCGGCGCGGGCCGCCTGCCGCCGTGCTCGTTCTCGCCGCCTGACGCGCCGCGCTCCGCCACTTCCTTCCGTGGGCCGCCGCCGTCGCGCGGCACGCATGCGTGCGTCCCGATCACCGCAGGGCCTCAACGGGCACCGTCACGCGCGCGTACCCCTCTTCGCCAACGGAACCTCACTCGAAGTGGAGTGCTCATCGCCATGAAGGCCTTCCGTCTCGCCGCCGCCACCACTGTCGCCGCCTCGGCCGTCGTCGTCCTGTCCGCCCCCGCCCTCGCGCACGTCAGCGTGCAGCCGGAGGGCACGGCCGCCAAGGGCGGCTACGCGGTCGTCGACTTCAAGGTCCCCAACGAGCGCGACGACGCGTCGACCACCAAGCTGGAGATCAACTTCCCGACCGAGCACCCACTGTCCTCGGTGCTGCCCGAGCCGGTGCCGGGCTGGGACGTCAAGGTGACCAAGTCCACGCTGGACAAGCCGCTCGAGGTGCACGGGCGGCAGATCACCGAGGCAGTCAGCAAGGTCACCTGGACCGCCGACGGCGACGGCATCGAGCCCGGCTTCTTCCAGAAGTTCCCGGTCTCCGTGGGCGCGCTGCCCGAGGACGCCGACGAACTCGTCTTCAAGGCGATCCAGACGTACGACAACGACGAGGTCGTGCGCTGGATCGAGGTGCCGCAGGAGGGCCAGGAGGAGCCGGAGAACCCGGCGCCCGTGCTGGAGCTGACCGCCGCCGAGGACGACCACCACGGCTCGTCGGCGTCCGGGCAGGCCTCCGAGGAGCCCTCCGACGACGCCTCGGCCGCCGCCGCCGACACCACCGCCGAGGCCGCCGTCGAGCCGGCCGACAGCACCGACACCACCGCCCGTGTCCTCGGCGTCGTCGGCATCGTCGTCGGCGCGGCCGGTGTGGCGTACGGCGTGCTGGCCGGCCGTCGGCGCGACACCGCCTGACGCCTCCGCTCCGACGGTGTGTGCCGGGGCGTACGGCCCCGGTGCGCACCGAAGAATTCACATCTGGGACATTTTTCTATGCGCAAGAAGACGTTCGCGGCGGCCGCGCTGCTCGCCGCCGCCACCCTGACCCTGTCCGCCTGCGGCACCGGCGACGACGGCGGTTCGCCCGTCGCCGTGGTCTCCGAGGAGGGCGGTTCCGACAAGGCGGGCACCGTCCTCGACCAGCCGTTCGAGAAGCCGGACCTGGTGCTGACGGACACCGACGGCGAGAAGTACGACCTCCGCAAGGAGACCGCGGGCAAGCCGACGCTGATCTACTTCGGCTACACCAACTGCCCCGACGTCTGCCCGCTGACGATGAACAACATCGCCGTCGCCAAGACCAAGCTGCCCAAGGCGCAGCAGGACGAGCTGCGGATCGTGTTCGTCACCACCGACCCGGACCGGGACACCCCGGCCGCGCTCGGCAAGTGGCTCAAGGGCATCGACCCCCGGGTCGTCGGCCTGAGCGGCGACTTCCCGACCGTCCAGGCCGCCGCCCGCACCCTCGGCATCTCCATCGAGGCGCCGCACAAGGAGAAGGGCAAGATCGTCTCCGCGCACGGCACCCAGGTCGTCGCCTTCTCCCCGAAGACCGACGCCGGGTACGTGCTCTACGGCGAGGACGCCACCGTCGACGACTACATCAAGGACCTCCCCAAGCTGGTCAAGGGGGAGAGGCCGTGAGGCGTACGGCCGTGACGGCGGCCCTGCTGGCGGGCGCGCTGGCGCTCGCGGGATGCGGCTCCGACTCGGAGGCGGACCTGTCCGTGAGCGCCGCCTACATGCCGCAGCCCGTCTCGGACACCATGGCGGCGGGCTTCCTGACCGTCGCCAACCGGGGCGGCACGGAGGACGCGTTGACGTCCGTGACCAGCGACATCGGCGAGGTGACCGTGCACCGGACGGTGGACTCGGCGATGCGGGAGGTCACACGGCTGCCGGTGCCCGCGCACGGTGAACTCGTGCTGGAGAGCGGCGGAAACCACCTGATGTTCGAGAAGCTGAAGCGCAAGCCGAAGCAGGGCGAGACGGTCTCCGTCGAACTGCACTTCGCCGAGTCCGGCCGCGTCACGGTGGAGATGCCGGTGAAGTCCGCGACGTACACCCCGGATTCCGGGCACTGAGGGAGGGACCACCGTGACACCGACCGTCGCTGCCCGCCTGCGTGGCCTGGCGCTGCTGATCCTGGCCGCCGCCGCGCTGCTTCTCGGCGCCGCCGGGACCGCCTCCGCGCACGCCGCGCTGACCGGCAGCGACCCCCGGCAGGGGACGGTGGTCGACAAGGCCCCGGCGCAGGTCTCGCTCACCTTCTCCGAGGCCGTCTCGCTCTCCGACGACTCGCTCCAGGTGCTCGACCCCAAGGGCGAGCGGGCCGACACCGGCGGGCCGAGCAACGTC
Source organism: Streptomyces chromofuscus (assembly GCF_015160875.1). NCBI lineage: Bacteria > Bacillati > Actinomycetota > Actinomycetes > Kitasatosporales > Streptomycetaceae > Streptomyces > Streptomyces chromofuscus. The sequence goes on from NZ_CP063374.1 coordinate 3,988,754, forward strand.
AGCGGGACGACGTACGCCGTGAAACTGCACTCGGGCCTGCCCGACGGCACGTACACGGTGGCCTATCAGGTGGTCTCCGCCGACAGCCATCCGATCTCCGGCGCCTTCACCTTCTCCATCGGCGCGCCCTCGTCGACCTCCGTCACGGTGACCGGTCAGACGGCCGGCGGCGGGGTCGTCGGGTGGCTGTACGGCTTCGGGCGGTATGTGTCGTACGCCGGGTTCGTCGTGCTGGCCGGTGGGGCCGCCTTCGTGCTGGCCTGCTGGCCGCGCGGCTCCGGCGTGCGGACCGTGCAGCGGCTCGTCGTCGCGGGGTGGGTGGCGCTGACGGCCGCGACGCTGGGCCTGCTGTCGCTGCGCGGCTCGTACACCCGGTCCGGCTCGCTCGGCGACGTCTTCGACCTCGAACTGCTCGGACAGGTCCTCCAGACCAAGACGGGGGCGGCGCTCGTCTCACGGCTGCTGCTGCTCGCCGCGGCGGCGCTGTTCATCGCCGTGCTCTTCGGGGCGTACGAGAAGCGGGACGACGACGAGAAGCGGGACCTGACCTTCGGGCTGGCGCTCGGCGGGGGTGTCGTGGCCGCGGGGATCGCCGCGACGTGGGCGATGGCGGAGCACGCGTCCAGCGGGCTCCAGCCGGGGATCGCCATGCCGGTCGACGTCGTCCATCTGCTGGCGGTGGCAGCCTGGCTCGGTGGGCTGAGCGCGCTGCTGGTGTCGCTGTACCGGGCGCCCGCCGAGGCTCCGCTGGAGGCGAGCGCGGTGCGGCGGTTCTCGCAGGTCGCCTTCGGCAGCGTGATCGCGCTGGTCGTGACCGGCCTCTACCAGTCGTGGCGGCAGGTCGGTTCCTGGTCGGCGCTCACCGGGACGCGCTACGGCCAGTTGCTGCTGGTCAAGGTCGGGCTGGTGGCGCTGCTGGTCGGCGTCGCATGGATCTCGCGCCGGTGGACCGGGCGGCTGGCGGACACCGTGGTCGCCGGTGGCGCCGGGAAGCGGCGGGACAGGGAGAACGCCGAGGCCGGGACGCCGTCGGGGGGCCGTGGGGCCAAGGGCGCGGTGCGGTCGGGGGCCGCGGGAGCCAAGGGGTCCGGCGCCGGCGCCGGTTCGGGCGACTCCGCGCAGGGCGGTTCCGGCGACTCCCAGCGGGCCGCTCAGCTCGCGCGGCAGCGGGCCGCCGTGGACGCGGCCCGGCAGAAGCGCGAGCGGGACGCGGATCCGAACCGGTACGGGCTGCGCCGCTCGGTGCTGGCCGAGGCGGGCGTCGCGGTCGTCCTGCTCGCGGTGACGACCGCTCTGACCTCCGCCGAGCCGGGGCGCACGGTGGAGGAGGCCGAGGCGGCCGCCGCGTCCTCCTCGTCCGTCGCGTCCTCGGCCACCGGGGTGGTCACGCTGGACATGGCCTTCGACACGGGCGGCGAGGACGGCAAGGGCGTCGTTCGGCTCGACATCGACCCGGCCCGGGTCGGCGGCAACGACATGCACGTCTACGTGCAGCGCCCCAACGGGCGGGCCTTCGACATCCCCGAGGTGAAGGTCGCCTTCACCCTGGAGTCCAAGAACCTCGGGCCGCTGCCCGTCGTACCCGACCACATCACCACCGGACACTGGTCGGCGAGCGGAGTGCAGATCCCCATGGCCGGCGAATGGGAAATCGCCGTGACCGTGCGGACCTCCGACATCGACCAGGTGACCGTCTCCAAGAACGCGCAGATCGGCTGAACACCCCATGGCTGAGCACACGGCTGACCACACGGCTGACCAGTCCCCCGCAGGTACGCGTACCGCCGAGACACCCGGTACGCCTCCCATGAGAACTGTTCCGGCGGACCGGCTCCGCGGGGAGGGCATATCGCGGCGGACGCTCCTCGGTACCGCCGGCGCGACCGGGCTGGTGCTCGGCGCGGCGGGCGGCGCCGTCGGATACGCCGCCGCGCCCGCGCAGGAGACGCCGCTCACCTCGCTGGGCGACGCCCAGGTAATGTTTCACGGGAAACATCAGCCCGGGATCACCACGCCGATGCAGGCGCGGGGCCATCTCGTCGCCTTCGACCTCGCCGCCGGCGCGGGCCGCAAGGAGGCGGCGGCACTGCTGCGCCGCTGGTCGGAGACGGCCCGGCGGCTGATGGCGGGTGAGCCCGCGAGGGACGGCGACACGGATGTGGCGCGGGACGCCGGGCCGTCGTCGCTGACGATCACCTTCGGCTTCGGGCACGGCTTCTTCGCCCGGACGGGTCTGGAGAAGCAGCGCCCGGTCGCCCTCGATCCGCTGCCCGCCTTCTCCTCCGACCAGCTGGACAAGGCGCGCAGCGACGGCGACCTGTGGGTGCAGATCGGCGCGAACGACGCCCTGGTCGCCTTCCACGCCCTGCGCGCGATCCAGAAGGAGACGGGCGGCGCGGCCCGTGTCCGCTGGCAGATGAACGGCTTCAACCGGTCGCCGGGCGCCACGTCCCACCCCATGACGGCGCGCAACCTCATGGGCCAGGTCGACGGCACGCGGAATCCGAAGCCGACGGAGGCGGACTTCGACCGGCGGATCTTCGTTCCGGACTCCGGCGCGGCCGACCCGGCCTGGATGGCGGGCGGCTCCTACGTCGTCGTACGCCGCATCCGCATGCTCCTCGACGACTGGGAGCAGCTGTCGCTCAAGGACCAGGAGGACGTCATCGGGCGGCGCAAGTCCGACGGGGCGCCCCTGTCGGGCGGGTCCGAGACGACCGAGATGGACCTGGAGAAGACGGACGCCGAGGGGAACCTGGTGGTCCCGATCAACGCGCACGCCCGGATCAGCCGGCCCGACCAGAACGGGGGCGCGGCGATGCTGCGGCGCCCGTTCTCGTACCACGACGGCTTCGACGGGGACGGGGTGCCGGACGCGGGTCTGCTGTTCGTCTGCTGGCAGGCGGACCCGCTGCGGGGGTTCGTGACCGTGCAGCGGAAGCTGGACCGCGGGGACGCGCTGTCGCGGTTCATCCGGCATGAGGCGAGCGGGTTGTTCGCCGTGCCGGGTGGGGCGGCGGAGGGCGAGTACGTGGGGCAGGCGTTGCTGGAGGGGTGACTGGTGCACAGGTGCCCCGCACGACCACCTCACCCACCACAGGGACCGGCGCCCTCTGTCCCGATCACTCCTGGGAGGGGGCGCGTTCACTCACGGGAGGGGGCTCTCGTGAGACGCATGAGCCGGGTGCGCGGGAGCCCATTAGGGTGAGGACATGCCAGCGAGCTATGCGTATCTCGGTCCCGAGGGCACCTTCACCGAAGTCGCTCTGCGAACGCTGCCGGAGGCGGCGACCCGCGAACTCGTCCCGTACGTGTCCGTGCAGTCCGCGCTGGACGCGGTGCGCACGGGTGAGGCGGAGGCCGCGTTCGTGCCGATCGAGAACTCCGTCGAGGGCGGGATCACCACGACCCTCGACGAGCTGGTCGCGGGCAAGCCGCTGATGATCTACCGCGAGGTGCTGCTGTCGATCGCCTTCGCGCTGCTGGTCCGGCCCGGCACCGAACTGTCGGACATCAAGACGGTCTCCGCGCATCCGGCGGCCCAGCCGCAGGTGCGCAACTGGCTGAGGAAGAACCTCCCGGACGCGCTGTGGGAGTCCGCCGCCTCGAACGCCGATGCCGCGCGCCTGGTCCAGGAGGGCCGGTACGACGCCGCCTTCGCGGGCGAGTTCGCGGCCTCCCGGTACGGCCTGACCGCCCTGGAGACCGGCATCCACGACGCGGAGAACGCGCAGACCCGGTTCGTGCTGGTCGGCCGGCCCGCCCGGCCCGCCGCGCCGACCGGGGCGGACAAGACGTCCGTCGTGCTGTGGCAGCGTGACGACCACCCCGGCGGCCTGCGCGACCTGCTCGGCGAGTTCGCCACCCGGGGCATCAACCTGATGCTGCTCCAGTCCCGCCCGACCGGCGCCGGCATCGGCAACTACTGCTTCTGCATCGACGCCGAGGGGCACATCTCCGACCGCCGGGTCGCCGAGGCCCTGACAGGGCTCAAGCGGATCTGCCTCCAGGTGCGCTTCCTCGGCTCCTACCCGCGCGCCGACATCGAGCCTGGGGACGTGCGGCCCCCGCGGCCCGGCACGTCGGACGACGAGTTCGCGGCGGCGGCCGACTGGGTGGCCCGGTGCCAGGACGGTCGGTTCTAGCCCGTCGACCGCCGGTCCTACCTGTATATTTTCGTTATCCACAGGTGTTATCCACAGGTCCGCTTCTCGACCTGGGGACAAGTCGACAGTGGACCATGACCCTGTCGACAAATCGCCGCAGAAGGCATCGCGGCGTCCACCGGTGCGCAGGTCGCCCTTCGTCCACTCTTTTCCTTGAGGCAACTCTTCGGAGCGATGCATCTCCACTCGAAAGTGGGCGTAGGGGGAGGTTTCCCCTGGCAATCCAAAGATCCATCGGCACCCTCCGGATTGATCAATTCCGAATCCACAGATCTTCCCCACACCCTGTGGATAACCTTCCCGAGGGCACGGATCCCTGTGGACAACCGAAACCTCAAGTCCCGTTTCCCGCAAGGAAATCCAGTCAACCGGTCACGTCCCGACTGCCTCGATCAAGGGACATGGAAGATCGTTATTGACGGGGATGCGCGACAGCCGGCAATTCCCGCGCGACGCAACGTGAGCCGCAGCACGGAATAGTGAGTCGTGGAGCCTCACGCCGCACCGGTAGCCTTGAGCGCGTGATTGACCTTCGCCTGCTCCGTGAGGACCCCGACCGTGTGCGCGCCTCCCAGCGCGCCCGTGGAGAGGACGTCGCGCTCGTCGACGCTCTCCTGTCCGCCGACGAACGGCGCAGGTCGTCCGGCGTCCGTTTCGACGAGCTGCGCAACGAGCAGAAGGGCCTCGGCAAACTCATCGGCAAGGCCTCCGGCGACGAGAAGGCCGAGTTGCTGAAGCGGGCGAGCCAGCTCGCCGCCGACGTCAAGGCCGCCGACGCGGAGCGCGACGCGGCCGACGCCGAGACCCAGGAACTGCTCCTCAAGCTCGGCAACCTCGTCCACCCGGACGTGCCCGTGGGCGGCGAGGAGGACTTCGTCACCCTGGAGACGCACGGCACGATCCGCGACTTCGGCGCCGAGGGCTTCGAGCCCAAGGACCACCTGGAACTGGGCCAGATCCTCGGCGCGATCGACGTCGAGCGCGGCGCGAAGGTCTCCGGCTCGCGCTTCTACTTCCTCACCGGGGTCGGCGCGCTGCTGGAACTCGCACTGGTGAACGCCGCGATGGCGCAGGCCACGGCGGCTGGCTTCACCCCGATGCTCACCCCGGCGCTGGTCCGCCCGCAGTCGATGGCCGGCACCGGCTTCCTCGGCCAGGCCGCCCAGGACGTGTACCACCTCGCCGACGACGACCTGTACCTGGTCGGCACGTCGGAGGTCGCGCTCGCCGCGTACCACATGGACGAGATCCTCGACGCCGAGCGGCTCCCGCTGCGCTACGCGGGCTTCTCGCCCTGCTTCCGCCGCGAGGCCGGCTCCCACGGCAAGGACACGCGGGGCATCTTCCGCGTGCACCAGTTCGACAAGGTCGAGATGTTCTCGTACGTCGCTCCCGAGGACTCGCAGGCCGAACATCAGCGCCTGCTGGAGTGGGAGAAGCAGTGGCTGAACTCGCTGGAGCTGCCGTTCCGCGTGATCGACGTGGCCTCGGGTGACCTCGGCTCCTCGGCCGCACGCAAGTTCGACTGCGAGGCGTGGATCCCGACGCAGGGCAAGTACCGCGAGCTGACGTCGACCTCGGACTGCACCGAGTTCCAGTCCCGCCGCCTGTCGATCCGCGTGCGCGAGGACAAGAAGGTGCGTCCGCTGGCGACGCTCAACGGCACCCTGTGCGCCGTGCCGCGCACGATCGTCGCGATCCTCGAGAACCACCAGCAGGCCGACGGCTCCGTGCGCGTGCCCGAGGTGCTGCGTCCGTACCTCGGCGGCCGGGAGGTCCTGGAGCCGGTGGCCAAGTGAGCGACACGGCAGGCACCGCCGGGTTCCCGTACCAGCTGATCGCGACCGACCTCGACGGCACGCTGCTGCGCTCCGACGAGTCGGTCTCGCGGCGCACCCGTGAGGCGCTCGCCGCGGCCACCGCGGCGGGCGCCGCGCACATCGTCGTCACCGGGCGCGCGGTGCCGTGGACCCGGCACATCCTCGACGACCTCGGCTACGCCGGCCTCGCCGTCTGCGGCCAGGGCGCACAGGTCTACGACGCCGGTGAGCACCGGCTGCTGACGTCGGTGACCCTGGACCGGCAGCTGGCGGGGGTCGCCCTCGCCAAGATCGAGGCGGAGGTCGGTCTGCTGCACCTGGCGGCGAGCCGTGCCGGCCTGGAGGGTGAGGTGCTGGTCGGGCCGGGCTACGCGCTCCAGGGCGGCCTGCCCGCGACCCCCCTCACGGAGGCCGCCGACCTCTGGTCGGCGCCGCTGAACAAGATCTACATCCAGCATCCGACCCTGACCGACGACGAGCTCGCCGAGGCGGCCCAGCGCACCGCGGGCGGTTTCGTCACCGTCACCATGGCGGGCCAGGGCATCGTCGAGCTCCTCCCGCTCGGCCTGTCCAAGGCGACGGGCCTGTCGCTGGCGGCCCGGCGCCTGGGGATGAAGGCCGCGGACACCATCGCCTTCGGCGACATGCCCAACGACATACCGATGTTCGCCTGGGCGGCCCGGGGCGTGGCGATGGCCAACGCCCACGAGGAACTGCGGGCGGTGGCCGACGAAGTGACCGCGTCCAACGAGGAGGACGGGATCGCGATGGTGCTGGAGCGTCTGCTGGGTTGAGGTCGTCGGTGAACCGCGGGCCGCATGTGGCCGGTCGCGCAGTTCCCCGCGCCCCTTGGGTCGGTCCGGTGACCGCGTCTGGCGGAGGATGCACGGATCGAACGTGCGCGGGCTTTCCAGGCCCGACCATGGCTTAGCAAGCCAGTGCCTTACCACTCGGCCAATCCTCCGGGTGGGCGGCCCACGCGAGAGCGACATCGCGTGCTCGAAGCGGCCGCCCCGGGCAGCTCCCCGTGGGGGGCGGGCTCTACGGAGCGGTAGCGGCTACTCCGGAGTCCGCCTCGGGCTGCCCTGACGGGAGCTGGACGTACTGCCGTGCATGGACATCGTCCGGCTCCTCTCCCCGTGCGTGGCGCCGGCCAGGTCCGGCGTCGTGGACACAACCAGCATGCCTGTACGCCGAGTTGGGCGCCACCGAATAAAGGACGGCCGGAGTCCCGCTACCGCCTTCGCCACCTGCGCCGACGGACCTTGCTGAAGAACCAGCCCGCCGGCGGCTCGTCGGAACGCCACGGCTGCGGCTCGGGCTTCTCGCGGCGCCAGCGGGCGCCCAGCATGCGGGCGCGCGCCGACGGTTCCGACGTGCCGGCCGCGCGGACGAAGTCGTCGTCCAGGACCAGGTCGTCCCAGGCGTCGTCCCCCGACGGTCCGCGATCCTCGTGCTGCGACGTCCCGTCGGCCATCCCCGTCCTCCCGTTCGTGCGGTGCTCCCCTCCGCCCAGTGTGCTCGGACGGAGGTCAAGCCGTCGTCAGGTCCGGGCCCCGTCGGGGGCCCGGTCCCTCACTCCTCGCCGGCGAGCGTCAGCGACCGCAGCTTCTGCCCGGCGTACCAGGTGGCGAGCACGGTCACCGCGACCAGCAGCACCGTCGCCGTCGGCAGCCCGACGTCGGAGGTCACCAGCTCACCGTTGCCGACCTTGTGGGCCACGGCCAGCGACCACTGCTGGACGCTGAGCGTGCGCGCCCCGGCCACCAGGGAGCCGAACAGGGCCTCCCAGACCAGCGCGTACACCAGACCGAACACCACCGCGTGCCGGGACACCGTGCCGAGCAGCAGGAACAGCGCGGCGTAAGCGATGGAGGCGACCAGCGCGGCCACCGTGTACGCGACGGCGATCTGCTGGCTGTTGCCGTTCAGGATGAACCCGGCGACGAGGGTGGGCACCGCCGAGAACACCATGGTCACCGCGATCGCCACGATCAGCTTGGTGAAGATGATCGTCGGCCGCTTGACCGGCTTGGACAGCAGGTACACCACCGAGCCGTCGTCGATCTCCGGGCCGATCGCGCCCGTGCCCGCGATGACTCCGATGATCGGCACCATGGTGGCGAGCGCGAGTCCGCCGAGCAGGTCGGATGCGGTCTGGTCGTCGGCGCCGGTGAGGGCGCGCACGACCACGGAGATCACGATCAGCAGCAGGGGCAGCGCGCCGAGGATGAGGGCCCGGCGCCGGCCGAGCAGGGCCCGGTAGGTGAGCCGGGCGACTGTGGGGTCGTACATCTTCGGCCTCCTACGCCGTGACCAGGTACGAGAACACGGACTCGAGGGACTCGTCGGACGGCGAGACCGTCAGCAGACGGATGCCGTGGTCCCGGGCCACCCGCGGCAGCAGGGCGGTGAAACGGCCGAAGTCGACGGCCTGGATGCGCAACGCGCCCTCGGTCAGGTCCACTTCGATGCCGGCCGTCGACGGGTCGGCGATCAGCGCGGCCGCGAGGGCGCGGTCGTCGCTGGAACGCACCAGGTAGCGGTGCGGCCGGTCGGTCATCAGGCGGCGGATCTTGCGGAAGTCGCCGCTGGCGGCGTGCCGGCCGGCGACCACGACCTCGATGTGCCAGGCGAGTTGCTCGACCTCCTCGAGGATGTGCGAGGAGAACAGCACCGTGCGGCCCTCGTCGCCCATCCGCCGCAGCAGGTCCATCAGCTGCATGCGCTGGCGCGGGTCCATGCCGTTGAAGGGTTCGTCCAGCAGGAGCAGCGACGGGTCGTGGACCAGCGCGGACGCCATCTTCACGCGCTGCCGCATGCCCTTGGAGTACGTGGAGATCTTGCGGTCCTGCGCGTACTCCATCTCGACCGTCGCCAGAGCCCGCTGCGCGGCCTTGGCACCGAGGCCGTGCAACTCGGCGTTGGCGACCACGAACTCGCGTCCCGTGAGGAAGTCGTACATCGCCTCCCGCTCGGGGACGATGCCGATGTGCCGGTAGATCTGCTCGTTGCGCCACACCTGCTGCCCGTCGAGGGTGACGGTGCCGGTGGAGGGGGCCAGGAAGCCGCCCATCATGTTGATCAGGGTGGACTTCCCGGCGCCGTTGGGGCCGAGCAGGCCGGTGACGCCCGGGCCGATGGTCATGGTGATGTCGTTGACGGCGACCACGTTGCCGAACCAGCGGGAGACGTGGTCGAGGGAGAGCGTGGTCACAGGCCCACCTTCTTGTAGCGGCGCATCAGCAGGCCGTAGCTCGCGGCGACGAGGCCCAGCGCGACGACGACGTAGACGACGCCCTCGCCCTTCGTGGGGCCGATCCCGCCGGGGAACGCGGACTGCGCCCCCAGGAAGGCGGACTGCACTCCGTCGATGAGGGTGATGGGCGAGAACAGGCCGATCCACGCGATGGAGTCGGAGGTGCCCTGCGCGTCCGCGATGGCCTGGAGGGTGGACACCGCGCCGTAGGAGATGGTCAGCACCGCGATCACGGCGGCGATGCCGAAGCCGCGGCGCGGCGTGACCGACGCGATGACCAGGCCGATGCCGGCGAAGAGCAGTGAGAGCAGTGTCACGGAGACCAGTCCCTGCGCGAATCCCTTGGTCTGGTCGGCGAAGTCGAGCTTGGCCAGCAGTGCGCCCGCGTAGAGGACGAGCAGGGGCGCGGCGGTGAGGATGAACAGCGCCGAGGCCAGCGCCGCGTACTTGGCACGGACGTAGTCCGCGGTCTCGATGGGCCGCGAGAAGTACAGCGGCACCGTCTTGAAGCGCAGGTCGCGAGAGACCGACTGGGGTGCCTGCGAGGCGACGTACAGGCTGATCACGGCCTGCATGATGATCGCGTAGCGCGTGTAGTCGACGGGCAGGTCGTTCGCCTTGGTGGCGACCGCGACGGCGACCATGATGGCCGCGGGCACGCACATCACCACGAGCAGCAGCATCGGCAGCACCTTGGACTTCACCGAGCGGCCGAGGCCGTAGGCACCGCGCAGGGACTGCGAGTAGAGGGACCGGCGGGCGTAGGCGCGGCCCAGGCGCGGGCCGTCGTACGTGCGGTAGCCGATGTTGTGGATGCGGGTCTGGTCACCCGGCGCCGTGGGTACGGGCTGCTCAACCGCCATGGCGGACCGCCTCCTTCCGCTGCTCGTCGGGGCCGGTGCCGGTGCCGTTGGGGCCGGTTCCGGTGCTGTTGCTGCCGGCTTCGGTACCGGTCTCGGTCGTGAAGACCTCCGAGATGTGGTGTCGGCGCTGCTCCATGCGCACCAGGCCGAGGCCCAGGTCGGCGACCGTGTCCCGGACCAGGTCGTAGGTCTCCTCGCCCTGCGCGGTGAGCAGCAGGACGTGCCCGGCGCCGGGCAGTCCGCTGCCGGCGGCGACGGTCACCCCGCGCGCGTGGAGCGCGTCGCGCACCGCGCGGGTGCCGTCCGGGTGCTCGTCGGAGTCGGTCACCTCGATGGCGAGGGTCGTCGTGGTCTGCGTGAAGTCGGTGGTGGAGCTGGAGCGCAGGAGCTTGCCGCCGTCGACCACGACCACGTGGTCGCAGGTGCGCTCCAGCTCGCCCAGCAGGTGGGAGGTGACCAGCACGGAGATGCCGAAGTCGGTCCAGACGCGGCGGATCAGGCCGAGCATCTCGTCCCGGCCGACGGGGTCGAGGCCGTTGGTCGGCTCGTCCAGGAAGACCAGCTGCGGGTCGTGGACGAGGGCCTGTGCCAGCTTGACGCGCTGCTTCATGCCGGTGGAGTAGCCGCCGATGGGGCGGTAGCGCTCCTCGTACAGGCCGACGTGGCGCAGGGTGTCCGCGGTGCGCTCACGCGCGGCGGCGGGCGGGAGGCCGGACATGCGCGCCATGTGGACGACGAACTCGGTGGCCGAGACGTCGGGCGGCAGACAGTCGTGCTCCGGCATGTACCCGACGCGCTCGCGGATGGCGGCGCCCTTGGTGGCGACATCGAGTCCGAGCACTTCGGCGCGGCCCTCGGTGGCGGGGGACAGACCCAGCAGGATCTTGATCAGTGTGGACTTGCCGGCTCCATTGGCTCCGACGAGTCCGGTCACACCGGGCCCGACGTCCACGGAGAGCCGGTCAAGCGCGGTCACCCGGGGGAACCGCTTGCTCAGGCTTTCGGTCGCGATCACAGTCACGACTCAGACGGTAGTGATCCGCGCCACGCCGGTCGTCAGACCGCAGAGCCGTATTCGAGTCACCCTCGAGTAGTACGGGACCCTGAGGGTCCCCCTGAGGTCGAACGGCGCGCCTCCCGTTCGTCCCCGTCCGCGCGGTTGTCCACAGGCCCGGTTGTCCACAGGCCAGCACACGCCTGTTGACGCAGCCTCCAACAACTGTCACATTCACCGATGTCACATGACGAGCACGTACCGCAACCGGTGGACGGGGTGCCATGGCGACGGCAGTGACCAGTGAACGCTCGGTGCAGCTGCGCGGGTTCCGCACGGTGCAGCGCCTCGCCTGCGCGTGCGGGGAGGCCGTGGCAGCCCGGTTCAAGCCGGGTGTGACGGAGCGTGAGGCGGCGCGGATGCGGCGCCAGTGGCTGGGTGAGCGGGGCGTGGGGGACAGGTTCCATCTGCCGTTCGCCTGGTTCGGCGACCGCGCCGCGGACATCGGCTGCTCGGGCTCGCTCGGCGTCAACCCCGTGCGGAACATGCTGATGGCCGACCTGAGGGCACACCGTGGGCTGATCCTGCGCGAGGTGCGCGAGCGCCGATCGTCGCTGCGGCCGTTCGGGTGCGGCACGCAGTCCCTGAAGGGCCGTGGGGGACCGCGGCGCCCGGCGGAGGAGAGGTGACCATGTTGGCGGACGCGCGGGAGCGCCGGGTGCGCACGGGCGGGGTCGAGCTCTGCGTGGCCGAGCTGGGGGATCCGAAGCAGCCCACGGTCGTCCTCGTGCACGGCTACCCGGACAGCAAGGAGGTGTGGTCCGAGGTCGCGGTCCGCCTCGCCGAACACTTCCACGTCGTGCTGTACGACGTCCGGGGCCACGGCCGCTCGACGGCGCCGCGGCCGCTGCGCGGCGGGTTCACGCTGGAGAAACTGACGGACGACTTCCTGGCCGTCGCGGACGCGGTGAGCCCGGACCGCCCGGTGCACCTGGTCGGGCACGACTGGGGTTCGGTGCAGTCCTGGGAGTTCGTCACCGTCCCTCGCACCGAGGGCCGGATCGCGTCGTTCACCTCGATGTCGGGACCGTCCCTGGACCACTTCGGCCACTGGATCAGGCGGCGGCTCAGGCGCCCCACCCCGCGCCGCATCGGCCAGCTCCTCGGCCAGGGCGCCAAGTCCTGGTACGTGTACCTGCTGCACACGCCCGCCCTGCCCGAACTGGTCTGGCGGGGCCCGCTCGGCGCCCACTGGCCGCGCATCCTGGAGCGCGTCGAGAAGATCCCGTCCGACACCTACCCGACCTCGTCGCTGCCCGCCGACGCGGCGCACGGGGCGTGGCTGTACCGGGACAACGTCCGGCGCCGGCTGCGCAGGCCACGCCCGGACGCGTACGCACACACGCCCGTGCAGCTCATCACACCCCTGGGCGACGCGTTCCTGTCCGAGCGGCTGTACGACGACCTGGAGCGATGGGCTCCGCAACTGACCCGGCGCACGCTGCCCGCCAGGCACTGGATCCCGCGCTCTCGTCCGGACCAGCTGGCCGCCTGGATCGAGGAGTTCGTGCTCGCCAACGAGGAAGGCAGGCCGGTGATCGAGGCGCCCGGCCGGTACGCGGACCGTTTCGGCGGACAGCTCGTGCTCGTCACGGGGGCGGGCAGCGGCATCGGAAGGGCCACGGCGTTCGCGTTCGCGGAGGCCGGCGCGCGGGTGATCGCCGTCGACCGGGACGCGGAGGGTGCGTCCCGGACCGCGGAGACGGCCCGCCTGATGGGCGCTCCCGTGGCCTGGGCCGAGGCGGTCGACGTCTCCGACGAACAGGCCATGGTGAAACTCGCGGAAAGAGTCGCGGCCGAGTACGGCGTCGTGGACGTGCTGGTGAACAACGCCGGGATCGGTCTGTCCGGTTCGTTCCTGGACACCACCCCCGAGGACTGGCGCAAGGTCCTCGACGTCAACCTGTGGGGCGTCATCCACGGCTGCCGGCTGTTCGGCCGGCAGATGGCCGAACGCGGGCAGGGCGGCCACATCGTCAACACCGCCTCGGCGGCCGCGTTCCAGCCCTCACGGGCGCTGCCCGCCTACAGCACCTCCAAGGCCGCCGTGCTGATGCTGAGCGAGTGCCTGCGCGCGGAGCTCGCCGGACAGGGCATCGGCGTCACGGCCGTGTGCCCCGGGATCGTCAACACGAACATCACGGCGACGGCACGGTTCGCGGGCGTGGACGCGGCGGAGGAGCAGCGGCGCCGGCAGCGGACCGCACGCCTGTACGGGCTGCGGAACTATCCGCCGGAGAAGGTCGCCGACGCCATCCTGCGAGCGGTCGTGCGCAACGAAGCGGTGGCGCCGGTGACCCCCGAGGCCCGCGGCGCCTATCTGTTGTCGCGGTTCCTGCCGGGCGCGCTGCGCAGGCTCGCCCGGGTGGAACCGCGGTTGTGAGCGGGGCACGGTCATGAGCGGGCCGACCTATCGCATCGAGGACCTGGCGCACCTCACCGGCACGACCGTGCGCACCATCCGCGCGTACCAGGACCGCGGTGTCCTCCCCCGCCCCGAGCGCCGCGGCCGGGCCAACGCCTACACGGACGCGCACGTCCATCGCCTCCGGCAGATCGCCGACCTCCTGGAGCGGGGCTACACGCTGGCCTCGATCAAGGAGTTGCTGGAGGCACACGACACCGGCCGCGGCCTCGGCGGGGTGCTCGGCCTGGTGGCCGAGGTGGACGGACCGTGGACCGACGAGCAGCCCTCCCGGATCACCCGCGCCGAACTGACCGAACGCTTCGGCGGCACTCCCGACGACACGGCGATCGCCCAGGCCGTCGCTCTCGGCGTCCTGGAGCCGGTGCCGGGCGACGATGACCTGTTCGTCGTGCCGAGTCCCCAGGAGCTGGCCGTGGCGGTGGAGCTGCACGCGGCGGGGGTGCCGCTGTCCGCGATCGCCGACCATCTGCGGGAGCTGAGGACTCAGGTCGAGCACATCGCCGTCCGCTTCCTGGAGTTCACCACCGAGCACGTCTTCGCCCGCTACCTGGACGGACCGCGCCGCCCGACGGACGCGGACGCGGCGGAGGCGGCCTCGCTCGTACGACGACTGCGTCCCCTCGCGCGTCAGACGGTGGACGCGGAACTCGCCCGCGCGATGCGTGTGTCGGCATCCCGGCAACTGCGCCGGCACCTCGGCGGGAGCGGAGCGGGCCTGGCGGAGGAGGAGACGCGGCTGGTGCGCATACCGGCGGACACCCTGCGGGCCGTGGAGGAGCTGGTCGGCGCCGAGGAGGCGGGTACGTTCGTCGCGCTCGCCGCCGAACGGGAGGTGCGAGCGCGTGCGTTGGATCGCCTCGCTTCGCATGGGGCGGACCGTCCGAACGACCACCAATCGGGCCAAGGCGGGTGAGTAGTTGTCCACAGTTCCACCCGTACGCCTGTGGATAACTGCCGTTGGTTGTGGATCAAACCTGTGACGCAAAATCAAGTGCGTGATCCAGGTCTCTCCCGGCACGCTGAGGACATGGACGAAAGACGCACCGTGAAGGTGTCGAAGTACCTCTCGAAGCATCTGCGACACCAACCCGAGCGCATCGGACTCACGCTCGACGAGGGCGGCTGGGTCGAGATCGACACGCTGGTGGCGGCGGCGGCCGCGCACGGGTTCCATTTCACCCGCGAGGAACTGGACCACGTGGTTGCCACGAACGACAAGAGGCGCTTCGCGATCGAGGGCACCCGGATCCGCGCCAGTCAGGGCCACAGCATCACGGTCGACCTGGGACTGCCCCCGGCGACCCCGCCGCCGTACCTCTACCACGGCACCGTGGCCGGCGCCCTGGACGCGATCCGCGCCGAAGGGCTCAGGCCCATGAACCGCCACGACGTGCACCTCTCGGCGGACCTGGAGACCGCCACCCGGGTCGGCGCCCGCCGGGGCCGCCCCGTGGTGCTGACGATCGACGCGGGTGCGATGCACCGCGACGGCCATGTGTTCCAGGTCAGCGCGAACGGGGTGTGGCTGACGCGAGCCGTACCGCCGCAGTACGTGCGCTTCGCCGAGCGGCACTGACGTCGCCACGCACGGTCACCGTTTCACGTGAAACGGCGGGTGCCGCTTACGCTCGGATGCATGAGTCTGCGTCTGAGCACTGTGATCCTCCCGTACCGCCGCTGGCACGAGGGCGGCCGATCGGCCTGGCAGCGCGCCGAGCAGCTCGGCTTCCACACCGCGTACACCTACGACCACCTGTCCTGGCGCAGCTTCCGCGACGGCCCCTGGTTCGGTGCCGTACCGACGCTGACCGCCGCGGCGGCCGTCACCGACCGGATGCGACTGGGCACCCTGGTCACCTCGCCGAACTTCCGGCACCCGGTGACGCTCGCGAAGGAACTGATCTCCCTCGACGACATCTCCGGCGGCCGGATCACGCTGGGCATCGGTGCGGGCGGCACCGGCTTCGACGCCACCGCGCTGGGGCAGGAGGCCTGGACCCCGAGGGAGCGTGCGGACCGGTTCGCCGAGTTCGTGCCGCTGCTGGACCGGCTGCTCACCGAGGACACGGTGTCGTACCAGGGCGACTACTACGCGGCGCACGAGGCACGCAACATCCCCGGCTGTGTGCAGCGCCCCCGGCTGCCGTTCGCGGTGGCCGCCACCGGTCCGCGCGGACTGACGCTCGCCGCGCGCCACGGGCAGGCATGGGTCACCACCGGCGATCCCAAGCTGTACGAGGACGGCACCCCCGCACAGTCGGTTCAGGCCATTCGCCGGCAGACCGAGCGGCTCGCGGACGCCTGCGCCGCGAGCGGCCGAGACTTCGCCCGCCTGGACAAGATTCTGCTCACCGGGTTCACCCCGGACCGCGGCCGGCCCCTGGAGTCCCTCGACGCGTTCGTGGACTTCGCGGGGCGGCACCAGGAACTGGGCTTCACGGAGATCGTGATCCACTGGCCCATCCCGGACTCGGACTTCGCCGCGCAGGAGAAGGTCTTCGAGCGGATCGCGATGGAGGCAGCGGCACAGCTGGTGTGAGCCGGCTCCTCCGAAGCGAGCCTGCGAAACGCCGGCGCACCGGTGTGGGCGGCGGCATCCACTCACATGTGCGGACTTCCGCACGCCCGTGCAGGCATATGCGCGAGAATGGCCGGGTGAATCCAGCGACGAGACAGCCAGAGACCCCGGCCTCCCCACAGCGCTCGACCTCGCTCGAGCAGGGAGGTACCCCCATGGTTCCGCCTCGGCTGATCGCCACCGATCTCGACGGCACGTTGCTGCGCGACGACAAGTCGCTGTCCCCGCGGACGATCGCCGCCCTCGCGGCCGCCGAGGAGGCGGGCATCGAGGTCTTCTTCGTCACCGGCCGCCCGGCCCGCTGGATGGACGTCGTCAGCGACCACGTCCACGGTCACGGCCTCGCGATCTGCGGCAACGGTGCCGCCGTGGTCGACCTGCACGGCGGCCCCGGCACCCACCGGTTCGTGAAGGTCCGGGAGCTGGCACGGGAGAACGCGCTGGACGCCGTACGGCTGCTGCGGGACGCGGCGCCCGGCACGGTGTACGCGATCGAGCAGACGTACGGCTTCTACCAGGAGCCGGACTACCCGAAGCTGCACATGGAGATCCCGGACACGCTCGCGCCGGCCGAGCGTCTGCTGGCACCGGACGCGCCCGGGGCGGGCGAACCCGTACTCAAGATCCTCGCCTACCACCCCGAGATCGACCCGGACGCCTTCCTCACCCTGGCCCGACTCGCCATCGGCGAGCGCGCCAACGTCACCCGGTCCAGCCCCAGCGCCCTGCTGGAGATCAGCGGCCCCGGCGTCTCCAAGGCCAGCACGCTCGCCCTGTGCTGCGCCGAGCGCGGCATCTCCCACGAGGAGGTCGTCGCCTTCGGCGACATGCCCAACGACGTGGAGATGCTCACCTGGGCCGGCCAGTCGTACGCCATGGGCAACGCCCACCCGGAGGTGATCGCCGCGGCGTCCGGCCGGACGATCGCCAACAACGACGACGGGGTGGCAGTCGTGATCGAGCGGATGCTGGCGGAGCGCCTCTGACGGTCCACGGGGAGTGCAGGTCCGCCCGCGTGTCGTCATCCGTACTCGGCGGTCGGGAACAGCCCGCACGTCGCCGCGGCCGGGCTGTCGGCGTCAGAGGCGCACTCCTCGTGCCGCCAGCCACGGCACCGGGTCCACGCCCGATCCCAGTTCCGGGGTGACCCGTACCTCGAAGTGCAGGTGCGGGCCGGTCGAGTTGCCGGTCGTGCCCGACTGACCGATCCACTGCCCCGGCACCAAGCGCTCCCCCTGGTCGACGGCGACCGAGGCGAGGTGCGCGTACTGCGTGTAGTAGCCGCCGGGGTGGGCGACCACGATCTGGATGCCGAAGGCGCCGCCGCAGGACACCCTCACGACCCGGCCGCCGCCGACCGACCGCACGGGCGTGCCGATCGGCACCGCGAAGTCCTGCCCGGTGTGCCGGTTCGCCCACCTGGCCCCACCGCTGCCGAACGGCGCGGACAACTCGTACTCCCGCACCGGCGCGACCCACGCGCGCCTGACCGACTTGTGCGGCTGGTCGAGCCGGACGGCGCCCCGGCAGGTGCCCGACGCGGTGGAGGAGTCGGCCTGCACCTGCAATCTCCGGCGGGCCTCCTCCAGCTTCGCCTCGATGTCCGCCTTCAGCGCCACGAGCTCGACGTTCCGCTGCTCCAGCGCCCGCCACCGCGCCGCGGCCTTCACCTCGTCGGCCGCGAGCCTGGCCTCCGCGCTCCGGCTTCGTCTGATCGCGTCGGTGACGGCGAGGTCCGCCCGCGACACCGCGTGCTGCCTGCGCAGCAGTTCCTCGGGGTGGTCCGTGAGGAGCATGCGCGCGGTGAGAGGGACGTCGCCGCCGCTGCGGTACTGGGCGCGAGCGATCCGGCCCAGGTCCTTGTGCAGGACGGCGAGCTGCTTGCGTTCACGGTCGAGGAGTTCGTCCAGCTGCCGGGCGCGCGTCCGCTCGGTCTCGGCCGCGCGCCGCCCCTCCTCGTACTGCCGCGTCGCCACGGCCGCCTCCTCGTACAGCCGCGCCACCTGGGCGCTGACCCCGAGCTCGGCGCCACCCCGGGCCGGGCTCCTCCCAGGTGTCTCGGCGGGGCGGGCCGCGAGCACGGCGAGCGCGCACAGCAGCGCCGGAACGAGCCAACTGGGGCGACAGGATGACGACATGTCAGCGATCCTGTCCCGCACGGACGTCGCCGGTCCTGTCGAAGTCGTACGCATGGGGTAACCGACGCGCACGGATGGAGCAGCGCTACGGCCGAACAGGGTGCACCTGCCGCCCGGGGTGACGAGCCGTCGGTCAGAACGGCACCTGCCACACCACCGTCGTGCCGCCGCCGTCCTCCCCGATGCCCGGCCCGTGCCGGCTGTCGCCGCCGAGCGACTCGGCGCGGCGCTTGAGGTTCCTCAGCCCGCTGCGCCGCCCGCCCTCGGGGATGCCGACGCCGTCGTCCGCGACGGTCAGGCGTACCGCGCGGCGGCCGTCCGGCAGCTTCGCGGTCGCGTCGACAACGACGTGGATCCGGGAGGCGGCGGCGGGCCGGAAGGCGTTGGAGAGGGTCTCGCGCAGGGCCGCGACGAGATTCTTGCCGGTGAGCTCGTCGACGACGGTGTCCACGGGGCCGACGAAGCGGTGCGAGGGCCTGAAGCCCAGCGGCACGGCCGCCGTGTTGATCTCGCGCAGCACCCGCGTGCGCAGCCCCGGCGGCGCCTCCGACGGGCCGTGGCGGAGCGCGAAGACGGAGCTGCGGATCTCCTGGACGGTGACGTCGAGTGCGTCGACGGCCTTGCCGACGCCTTCGCGCACCTCGGGCACCTGGGACGCGCGCCGCGCGCCGTCCTGTGTCGTCGCGGTGGCGAACAGCCGCTGGATCACCAGGTCGTGCAGATTGCGGGCGATACGGTCGCGGTCCTCGTACACCGCGAGCCGCTCCTGGTCGCGCTGCGCCTCGGCCGTCATCAGGGCCGGCGCCGCCTGCGAGGCGAACTGGACGGCGAGGGTGCGCTCGGTATCGCTGAACGCCCGCTCGCCGCGCGCCCGTGGGGTGACGAGGGCGCCGACCACCCGGCCGTCGCTCTGCAGCGGCAGCAGTATCGTCGGCCCGAAGTCGCGGGCGAGTGCCGTGACCATACGGCTGTCCGCGGCGGCGTCCGCCAGGAACACCGCCCGGCCGTCGAGGAGTTCGGCAACGATCGGGCTGTCCACGGGGAGGACCGAACCGAGGGCGTTCGACGGCCGGTCCGGGGAGACGGCCGCCACCTCCAGGCCGCCCCCGTCGGCGGGCAGCAGCACCAGCCCGGCCGCCGCACCCGACAACCGGCGGGCCTGTTCCGCCACGACCTGCAGCGCGTCGTCCGTGTCACCGCCGGACAGCAGGGCGGTGGTGACGGCGACCGACCCGTCGATCCAGCGCTCACGCTGCTGCGCGGCCTCGTACAACCGGGCGTTGCCGTTCGCGATGCCCGCCTCGGTGGCCGGCACCTGCGCCATGCCGAGATCGTGGTCGCTGAACGGCTCCCCGCCGCACTTCCCGGCGAGGGAGAGGTTGCCGTAGATCTCGCCCCGGACGCGGATGGAACCCCGAGGAAGGTACGCATCGGCGGATGGTGGGCCGGGAAGCCGCAGGAGCGCGGGTTCTCGGTCAGATCGGCGAGCCGGACCGGCTCCGGATCCCGGATGAGCGCGCCGAGCAGTCCCCGATGATGCCCGTCGGGCAGCCGTCCGATGCGTCGGGCGGTCGCGGCGTCGACGCCCCGGAAGACGAAGTCGGCGAGCCCTCCGCCGTCCCGGGCGATCACTCCGATCGCCGGGTACCGCGCGTCCGCGAGCGACGCCGCCGTCTCGCAGATCCGGTCCAGCGTGGAGTGCAGCTCCAGCCCGCTGCCGACGGACCGCATGGCCTCCAGCAACTGCTGCACCCGCTCCGCCGGCCCGCCGGCCGGCCCCGGGGAGGGCGGCACAGGAGCGGACGACGACGCTGCGGACATGCCCCGATCTATGGATCCGGATGTGTTACGGAAACCCGGAAGCGACCCCTTCCCGGCTACCTCGCCCCGACCAGCAGTTCCGTCTCCGCCTCCCGCTCCGCCATGGCCCGCAGCGGCCCCGCCTCGACGGCCAGCTCGGCGTACGGCCCGCGCTGCACGACGCGGCCCTCGTCCAGCACGATCACCTCGTCCACGGCGCCCAGCCCGGCCAGCCGGTGCGTGATCAGCAGGGTGGTACGACCCTCGGTCGCGTCCAGCAGGTCCGCGGTGAGCGCGTCCGCCGTCGCCAGGTCGAGGTGCTCGGCGGGCTCGTCGAGGACCAGGACGGGGAAGTCGGCCAGCAGCGCGCGGGCCAGCGCCAGCCGCTGCCGCTGCCCGCCGGACAGCCGTGCCCCGTGCTCGCCGACGAGCGTGTCGAGACCGTCGGGCAGGCTTTCGGCCCAGTCGAGCAGCCGCGCCCGCGCGAGCGCGTCCCGCAGTTCGTCCTCCGTCGCGTCCCGCCGCGCCAGCAGCAGGTTCTCGCGGACCGAACTGTCGAAGAGGTGCGCGTCCTGGGCGCACAGCCCGACCAGCCGCCGTACGTCGTCGCCGTCCAGGGCGTACGCGTCCACGCCGCCCAGCGTGTACGCGCCGGCGTCCGCGTCCAGGAAGCGCAGCAGCACCTGCGCGAGCGTCGTCTTGCCCGACCCGGAGGGGCCGACCACGGCGATCCGCCGGCCCTTGTCGAGCCTCAGGTCGAGCCCGGCGAGAGCGTCCCGGTCCTGCCCCGGGTACCGGGCCGTCAGACCCTTGACCACGACGGGGAACGGCGACACGGGCGCCTGCCGCGGCCGCTCCGGTTCGCGCACGGGGTCGGGGGCGTCCAGCACCTCGTGCACCCGCTCGGCGCTCTTGCGCACCCGCTGCCGGAACTGCGCGGCGAGCGGCATTCCCAGCACCGCCTCGAACGCTGCCAGCGGGGTGAGCACGACGGCTGCCATGGCCACGCCGTTCAGCCGTCCGGCGGCGACCGCCTGAGCGCCCACGAGGGCGGCGGCCGTGACGGTCAGGCCGGAGATCAGCGCGGTGAGCCCGTCGCCGATCGCGGTCGCGGTGGTGGCGCGCGAGGCGATCCGGGTCAGGGCCGAGTCGGCCCGCCGGGTCTGGGCCGTACGCGCGGGCAGAGCACCGGCCACGGTGAGTTCCGGGGTGCCGGTGAGCAGGTCGGCCACGCGCGTCGCGAGCACTCCTCGGGCGGGGGCGAGCCTGCGTTCCGCGCGACGTGCCACGGCGGCGGTGACCACCGGGACGCCGGCGCCGGCCGCGAGCAGTCCGGCGGCCAGCACCGCTCCGGCCTCGGGCAGCAGCCAGCCGGTGAAACCGACGGCGGCCGTGGACACGACGAGCGCGGCACCGGCGGGCAGCAGCCACCTGAGCCAGTAGTCCTGCAGGGCGTCCACGTCGGTGACGAGCCGCGCCAGCAGGTCGCCCCGGCGGGCCCGGCTCAGGCCGGCGGGCGCCAGCCGTTCCAGTCGGCCGTAGACGGCGACCCGGGTGTCGGCCAGCATCCGCAGCACCGCGTCGTGCGACACGAGTCGCTCGGCGTACCGGAACACGGCACGCCCGATCCCGAAGGCACGGGTCGCGGTCACGGCCACTATCAGGTAGAGCACGGGCGGCTGCTGCGAGGCCCGGGAGATGAGCCAGCCGGAGGTGGCCATGAGCCCGACGGCACTGCCGAGGGCGAGGCTGCCGAGCAGCAGCGCCAGACACAGCCGTCCGCGCCGGGCCGCCGACAGGGCGCGGACGCCACCTGCGCCGCGCGTTCCGGGTTCGGTCTCGCGCGTCGAGCGCGGGGCTGCGGGGGCCGGGCCCGTAACGGCCGGACGGGTGGTCGGCGTCGTCGGCCCGGCGGGGGAGACGGCGTCGTGCAGCCGCGTCCTCCGGTCCGTCTCCATCTGCCGCACCACCTGGTCGGTCCCCGCCAGCCGCACCACCCGGTCCGCCACGCCCAGCAGCGCCGGCCGGTGCACGACCAGCAGCACGGTGCGCCCGGCCGCCAACCGCCGTACCGCCGCGACGACCTCGGCCTCGGTCTCCCCGTCGAGCGCGGCCGTGGGCTCGTCGAGCAGCAGCACGGGACGGTCCGCGAGGAACGCCCGCGCCAGGGCGAGCCGCTGCCGCTGACCCGCGGACAACCCGGCCCCGTCCTCTCCGAGCACCGTGTCGACGCCCTGCGGGAGGGCGTCCACGAACGCGAGCGCTCCCGCGTCGGCCAGCGCCCGCCGTACGGCCGCGTCGTCCCCGTCGGGCCGCGCCAGCCGTACGTTCTCGGCGATCGTCCCGGCGTACAGATGCGGTCGCTGCGGCACCCACGCGATCCGCGCCCGCCACTGGTCCAGATCGACCTCGGCGAGATCCACTCCCCCGACCCGCACCCGTCCCGTGCTCGGCCGTACGAAGCCCAGCAGCGCGTTCAGCAGCGTCGACTTGCCCACACCGCTCGGCCCGACGAGGGCGACCGTCTCCCCGGGCTCGACGTCGAAGGTCACCTCGGACACCGCGTCCGCGGCCCGGCCCGGGTAACGGACGCTCACGCCCTCGAAGGACAGCGCACCCGTCGGCGGCGTGCGGGTGCCGGACGGCGGCAGCGGCGTCTCCAGCACGGAGAAGATCTCCTCGGCGGCGGCGAGCCCCTCGGCCGCCGCGTGGTACTGGGCGCCCACCTGCCGCAGCGGCAGATACGCCTCCGGCGCCAGGATCAGGATGACCAGGCCGATGTAGAGGTCCATCTCGCCGTGCACGAGCCGCATACCGATCGTCACCGCGACCAGGGCCACCGAGATCGTGGCGAGCAATTCCAGCGCGAACGACGACAGAAACGCGATGCGCAGCGTCCGCATCGTCGCCTTCCGGTACTCGCCGGTGATCCATTTGATCGACTCGGCCTGCGCCTTGGCCCGGCCGAACACCTTGAGGGTCGGCAGTCCCGCGACCACGTCCAGGAAGTGCCCGGACAGCTGGGAGAGCAGCCGCCACTGACGGTCCATCCGGGACTGGGTGGCCCAGCCGATCAGCACCATGAAGACCGGGATGAGCGGCAGCGTGCCGACGATGATGGCGGCGGAGACCCAGTCCTCGGTGACGATCCGCGCCAGCACGGCCATCGGCACGACCACCGCGAGGCCCAGCTGCGGCAGATAGCGCGAGAAGTAGTCGTCGAGGGCGTCGACTCCGCGCGTGGCGAGGGCGACCAGCGATCCGGTGCGCCGACCGCTCAGCCATCCGGGGCCGAGCTGCGCGGCACGCTCCAGCAGCCGTCCGCGCAGTTCCGACTTCACTGCCGCACTGGCCCGGTGAGAGGCGAGTGCGGTGAGCCAGGAGACGACCGCACGGCCGCAGGCGACGGCCAGCAGGAGCAGGAGGGGAGTACGCAGGTCAGCGACGGACATCCCGTGCTGGAACGCGCCGACGACCGTCTCGGCGATAAGCATGGCCTGCGCGATGACGAGCGCGGCGCCGACGGTACCCAGACCGACGAGCACCACCAGGAAGAGCCGGGTGGCGCGGGCGTAGCGCAGGAGACGCGGATCGATGGGTTTCACGTGAAACATGCCCTTCAGGCCCATGCGGTGCGTTTCACGTGAAACACACCCCGGCCGGACTCAGTGAGCGGCTTCGGCCAGGTGCTGCGTACCGATCCGCTTGCGGAAGACCCAGTACGTCCACGACTGGTAGAGCAGGACGAGCGGCGTGGCGATCCCCGCGCACCAGGTCATGATCTTCAGGGTGTACGGGCTCGACGAGGCGTTGGTGACCGTCAGGCTCCAGTCCTCATTGAGCGAGGACGGCATGACGTTCGGGAACAGCGACAGGAAGAGCATCGCGACCGCGGCGACGACGGTGACGCCGGAGAGCGCGAACGACCAGCCCTCACGCCCGGCCCGGTTCGCCAACAGGGCGACGACCAGCGCGGCCACCGCCACCACCAGGGCGACCAGGCTCTTGCCGTTCCCGCTCTCGACCTGCGTCCAGAGCAGGAAGAGCAGCGCCAGCGCGGCCGTCATCAGACCGACCCGGGAGGCCAGCTTGCGGGCCCGCTCCCGGATGTCCCCGACCGTCTTGAGCGCCGTGAACACCGCGCCGTGAAAGGTGAACAGCGTCAGCGTCACCAGGCCACCGAGCAGCGCGTACGGGCTCAGCAGATCCCCGAGGCTGCCCACGTACTCGAAGTCACGGTCGATCTTCACGCCTCCGACGATGTTGCCGAAGGCCACACCCCACAGGAAGGCCGGGATCAGCGAGCACCAGAAGATGGCGTTCTCCCAGTTGCGCTGCCAGTTCTCCTCGGGCCGCTTGACCCGGTACTCGAAGGCGACGCCCCGGATGATGAGGCAGACCAGGATGAGCAGCAGCGGCAGGTAGAAGCCGGAGAAGAGCGTGGCGTACCACTCGGGGAAGGCGGCGAAGGTGGCGCCACCGGCCGACAGCAGCCACACCTCATTGCCGTCCCACACCGGGCCGATCGTGTTGATCAGCACCCGCTTCTCGGGCCGGTTGCGGGCCAGCAGCTTGGTGAGGACACCGACGCCGAAGTCGAAGCCCTCCAGGAAGAAGTAGCCGGTCCACAAAACGGCGATCAGAACGAACCAGACGTCGTGCAGTTCCATGACTGTGCAGCTCCCTCGGCCTAGTACGAGAAGGCCATCGGCTTGTCGGCGTCACGGGCGTCGCCGCCGATCTTCGTGGGCGGGTTCAGGTCGGCCTCGGTCAGCTCAGGGGGGCCGGCCTTGACGTACTTCACGAGCAGCTTGACCTCGATCACGGCGAGGACGGCGTAGAGCGTGGTGAAGACGATCATCGAGGTGAGGACCTCGGCCTGGGAGACACCGGGGGAGACCGCGTCGCGGGTCTGGAACAGACCGTAGACGACCCACGGCTGGCGGCCCATCTCGGTGAAGATCCAGCCCCAGGCGTTGGCGATCAGCGGGAAGGCCATCGTCCACACCGCCACCAGCCAGTACAGGCGGGTGAGCCGCGGTCGGAGCGGCTTCCTCAGCAGCACCAGGTGCGGGACCTCGTCCTCACCGGTTCGCCACGCGGCCGGCAGCAGGAACTTCTTCCGGGTGAGCCACAGCCCCAGCAGCCCGATGGAGAAGGACGCCATGCCGAAGCCGATCATCCAGCGGAAGCCCCAGTAGGCGACGGGGACGATGGGCTTGTAGTCACCGGGCCCGAACTTCTCCTGGAGGGCCTTGTTGGTGTCGTTGATGCCCGGCACGTAGGACTCGAAGTCGCTGTGGGCGAGGAAGGACAGCAGCCCGGGTATCTCCAGGGCCACCTTGTTGTGCCCCTCGTCGACGTCGCCGTAAGCGAACACGGAGAACGGCGCCGGCTCCTCGCCGTCCCACAGTGCCTCCGCAGCGGCCATCTTCATCGGCTGCTGCTCGTACATGACCTTGCCCAGGGTGTCTCCGCTGACCGCGGTGAGCAGGCCGCCGACCGCCACGGTGACCAGGCCGAGCCGGAGAGAAGTCCGCATGACCGGGATGTGCTTTTTGCGCAGCAGGTGGAAGGCGGCGATGCCCACCATGAAGGCGCCGCCCGTCAGGAAGGCCGCCGAGAAGCTGTGGAAGACCTGGTTGAGCGTGGTGTTCTGGGTCAGCACGACCCAGAAGTCGGTGAGCTCGGCCCGCCCCTTCTCCTCGTTGATCCGGTAGCCGACCGGATGCTGCATCCACGAGTTCGCCGCGAGGATGAAGTACGCCGACAACAGCGTGCCGATCGAGACCATCCAGATGCAGGCCAGGTGGATCTTCTTGGGGAGCTTGTCCCAGCCGAAGATCCACAGGCCGATGAAGGTGGACTCGAAGAAGAAGGCGATGAGCGCCTCGAAGGCGAGGGGCGCGCCGAAGACGTCACCGACGAAGCGCGAGTAGTCGGACCAGTTCATGCCGAACTGGAACTCCTGCACGATGCCGGTGACGACACCCATGGCGATGTTGATCAAGAACAGCTTGCCCCAGAACTTGGTGGCCCTGAGGTACTTCTCCTTCTCGGTGCGCACCCAGGCGGTCTGCAGGCCGGCCGTGAGGGCGGCGAGCGAGATCGTCAGGGGAACGAACAGGAAGTGATAGACGGTGGTGATGCCGAACTGCCATCGCGCCAGAGTCTCCGGCGCCAAAGCCAATTCCACGTCGCCTCTCCTTACATCGCCGTGGACAGTACGACTGGGTGCCCCTTTTGCCCTTCAAACCGCAGGCAATCGGCGCGCTTGTGAACGCGTTCACATTCACAAGCCATTATGACGCACATCTGTCCGACTTCTACAGGGGGGTCCCCTATCTCACGTCAACCCCGACGGCACCCCACCATCCGGGCCCTCGCCAAGGCACTGCCACTCGCCTCCAGCGCACGCCTGGGCAAGCAGGTCTTCTTCGACACGCGCGTCGCCGTTTCACGTGAAACCGACGCTCGGCAGGTCGTCGAGCCCGGCACGGTGGCCTTCTGGACCGACGGCGACGCCCTCGCACTCCTCTACGGACCTACGCCCATCCCGGGCGACGAGTGTCGCCTCGCCGTCCCGCGCAATGTCCTCGGCCGCGTGGACGGCGATCCCCGCCTCCTGGCGACGGTCCAGGACGATGACCCGATCCGGGTGGAGATCGCGGAAATCACCTGATGCGAGCCGCCTGATCCGACGAGAGGGCGGGGATTGTTCCGCCTCGGGGCGACCACCCCTTCGACTGTGCTGCCGCGGACGTCGCCTTCGTCCGACGCAGATGCCCCCTCGACCGTCCCGCCGCAGGCACACCTCAACCCCGCACGGAGCAGCCCCCTCGACCGTCCCGCCGCAGGCACACCTCAACCCCGCACGGAGCAGCCCCCTCGACCGTCCCGCCGCAGGCACACCTCAGCCCGGCTTCAGAGCCTTCTCGTGGTCCTGTCGCGGGTGCCGCCCCGCGGCTGGCTCAGAGCTCCTTGCGGAACCCCTCCGCCACCTTCAGGAAGATGTCGTTCCCCTCGGTCTCGCCGATCGTCACCCGCACGCCCTCGCCCGGGAACGGCCGCACGACCACGCCCGCCTGCTCACATGCCGCGGCGAAGGCGACCGTCCGCTCCCCCAGCGGCAGCCACACGAAGTTGGCCTGGGTGTCGGGCACCGTCCAGCCCTGGGCGTGCAGCCCGTCGACCACGCGGTTGCGCTCGCACACCAGCGACCCGACCCGGCCCAGCAGCTCGTCCTCCGCACGCAACGAGGCGATCGCCGCCTCCTGCGCGAGCCGGCTCACCCCGAACGGCACCGCCGTCTTCCGCAGCGCGGCCGCCACCGGCTCATGGGCGATGGCGAACCCGACGCGCAGTCCGGCCAGCCCGTAGGCCTTCGAGAACGTCCGCAGCACGCACACGTTGGGCCGCTCGCGGTACAGCGCGCAGCCGTCCGGGACCTCGGGATCGCGGATGAACTCGCGGTACGCCTCGTCGAGCACCACCAGCACGTCACCCGGCACCCGGTCCAGGAAGCGCTCCAACTCGGCCCGCCGGACGGCCGTGCCGGTGGGGTTGTTCGGGTTGCAGACGAAGATCAGCCGCGTCCGGTCCGTGATCGCGTCCGCCATCGCGTCCAGGTCGTGCACGGCACCCGAGGTCAGCGGCACCTGCACGGACGTGGCACCGCTGATCTGGGTGATGATCGGGTACGCCTCGAAGGAGCGCCAGGCGTAGATCACCTCGTCGCCGGGACCGCTTGTGGACTGCACAAGTTGCTGGGCCACCCCGACCGAGCCGGTACCGGTGGCGACGTGGGACGCGGGGACACCGAAACGGTCGGACAGCTCGTTCACCAGGTCGGTGCAGAACATGTCCGGGTAGCGGTTGAAGGACGACGCCGCGGCCGTCACGCTCTCCAGCACGCCGGGCAGCGGCGGATAGGGGTTCTCGTTGGAGGACAGCTTGTAGGCGACCGGCCCGTCGGCCGCCGCGGGCCGGCCCGGCTTGTAGGTGGGAATTCCCTCCAGCTCGGCGCGCAGCTTGGGGCTCGTCTCGCTCACCGCAGTCCTCCTCGCGACCACCGACGGCCCTGGGCTGCCGTCGGCTTCCAATGCTTCTCACCTTATGAGGATTCGGGGCGACTGCGTATGGGTGAGGCCCGACCACATCAGTCACACTGGCAACAGGGGCATCACCGCATGAAGGCGTACGAATCCGGGGGCGCGCCGAACATATATCTACGCGCCGGTGGCTCACGCCGTGGCGCGCATCCCCCGGTCAGGTGAGTTGAGACCTCTTCGAAACATCGGGGCCTTGGCAGGCCTGTGCGCGTCGACAAGCCACGTACTGCGTCAGTGGGGTGCAACTCCCTTGACTTCCCAGGTTTTCGACCCCTTATGACCTTGCAGAAACGTGCCTGTCAACGGGTGCATATGCGTCCGCACTACCCCACCGCGTGAGCCCTACTATCGGCTCGCCATGACAGCAGCAGGGAAGCACCAGGTGAGCCGCGCGGAAACCTCTCGTCGAGGAAGTCGGCCGGGCCGGGCGGGCATCAGAGATGTGGCCGCCGCCGCCGGAGTCTCCATCACGACCGTCTCCGACGCCCTCAACGGCAAGGGCCGGCTCCCGGACGCCACCCGACGCCATGTCCGCGAGGTCGCCGACCGGCTGGGGTACCGCCCCTCGGCCGCGGCCCGGACCCTCCGTACCGGCAAGTCCGGACTGATCGGTCTCACCGTCACGACGTACGGGGATGAACCTTTCACCTTCACGGAGTTCGCGTACTTCGCCGAGATGGCCCGCGCCGCCACCTCGGCCGCGCTCGCCCGCGGCTACGCCCTCGTCATCCTGCCCGCGACCTCCCGCCACGACGTGTGGTCGAACGTCGCGCTCGACGGCACCGTCGTCATCGACCCCTCCGACCAGGACCCGGTCGTCAGCGAACTCGTCAGGCAGGGTTTACCGGTCGTCTCCGACGGCCGCCCGGCCGGCCCGCTGCCGGTCACGGCCTGGGTGGACAACGACCACGAAGCCGCCGTCCTCGGCATCCTCGACCACCTCGCCGAGGCCGGCGCCCGCCGGATCGGACTGCTGACCGGAACCACCACCGACACCTACACGCACCTGTCCACCACGGCGTACCTGCGCTGGTGCGAACGGGTCGGCCAGGACCCGGTGTACGAGGCGT
Source organism: Streptomyces chromofuscus (assembly GCF_015160875.1). NCBI lineage: Bacteria > Bacillati > Actinomycetota > Actinomycetes > Kitasatosporales > Streptomycetaceae > Streptomyces > Streptomyces chromofuscus. The sequence continues at coordinate 4,018,041 of NZ_CP063374.1, forward strand.
ACCCGGCGCACGACCCCTGTGCGGGCGCCGTCGCCGCCGACCGGCTGCTCGCCCGGCCCGACCGGCCGGACGCCGTCTACGGTCTGTTCGACCCGAACGGCACCGACCTGCTCGCCGCCGCCCGCCGCTACGGACTGCGCGTACCGGACGATCTGCTGCTGGTCTGCTGCAGCGAGTCCACCGTGTACGCCAACACCGAGCCGCCCATCACCACGCTCTCCCTCAAGCCGCGCCGGATCGGCACGGCCGTAATCCAGCTGCTCATCGACGCCATCGAGGGCGTCGAGTCGGAGCAGCCCGTCGAGCAGGTCATACCGACCGAGCTGATCGTGCGCACGTCATCGCAGCGGCGCTCCCCGCGCACCACGGTCAGCCCTCCGCGCACGCCCGACAAGGGTTAGGGCACCGCCACAGGGGTGACGCGAAACGGTCACCGGGCCGGCGAAAGCCAGGTCCAATCGGGGCGAAAGCCGCGGTGAACCGGACTCCTGATCCGATTCACCACCCCTGGGTCATCACACGGCGCGATCCGCATTCCTATGATGGGCGCACGACACCGCGGGCCGCTGCGACCAGGCAGTCCGATGCGGTGCAGATGCGGCGCGATGGTGGAGGGGTCGATGACTCAGGGGGCCGGTCAGGGACCCGAGGTGGAGCGGACGGCGACGCTGCGCGACTTCCGGGTGCCCGCTTACGTCCACGAGACCGGTCCGTACCTCCACGGCGCGCACCCCGGCGAGGTCACCAGCCCCGTCGCCGAGCCGGTGGACTATCCGGAGGAGTACACGCCCACGGAGCGCGACCTGCCCGTCATCAACCGGGGTGACACGGTTCAGGTAACCGTCGATCCGCAGGCCGTGCCGGCCCCGCAGCCGCAGCCCGCCACGGGCCCCGGGCCCCTGTACGTCGTGGGCGACGTCCACGGCTACCTCGACGAGCTGGTGGCCGCTCTGCGGGAGAAGGGCCTCATCGACGCCGCCGGGCAGTGGTGCGCGGGAACCTCTCGGCTGTGGTTCCTGGGCGACTTCACCGACCGCGGTCCGGACGGCATCGGCGTCATCGACCTCGTCATGCGGCTGTCCGCCGAGGCCGCCGCGGCCGGCGGCTACTGCAAGGCACTGATGGGCAACCACGAACTGCTGCTGCTCGGCGCCAAGCGGTTCGGCGACACGCCCGTCAACTCCGGCGCGGGCACCGCCACCTTCCAGGCGGCCTGGCTGCTCAACGGCGGACAGAAGACCGACATGGACCGGCTGCAGGACCACCACCTGCAGTGGATGGCCCGCCTCGACGCGCTCACCGAGACCGACGGCCATCTGCTCGTGCACTCGGACACCACCGCCTACCTCGACTACGGCGACTCCATCGAGGCCGTCAACGACAACGTCCGCGAGGCCCTCACCCGTAACGACGCGGACGAGGTCTGGGACCTGTTCCGCAAGTTCACCAAGCGCTTCTCCTTCCGCGACGAGGGCGGCGCCGACGCCGTTCGCTCACTGCTCGATACGTACGGCGGCACCCGCATCGTTCACGGCCACAGCCCCATTCCCTACCTGCTCGGCGAGGTCGGCTCCGAGGACGGCGAGGACGGCACCGGCCCCCTCGTCGAAGGACCGCACGTCTACGCCGACGGCCTCGCCATCGCGATGGACGGCGGCGTGACCATGGCCGGAAAACTGCTGGTCCAGCAACTTCCCCTGGATAACTGAGCGTTCCCCGGGCAGACGTACCCGGACGGCGGACCGGCGCACGACGGCGCGGCACAGGGGCCAATTTCTGGAAACCCCCTGTCACGGCGCACCGTCACCGCTCTACCATCGCCTTATCCGTAGCAGGCTCCCCTCCGTTTCTGCCCGACGGCTCGTCAGCGTGCGAGCCCCAAGCCCTACGGAGCATCGGGGGATGCACATGAACAGCGTTCCGCAGCACCTGCTGAGTGAGGACCGCCAGGAATACGAGCGGCTCCTCGATGAGGCGCTGCGCTCCGCACACCACCGCCCTGAACTGGCCGCTGTGGGACAGCGGCTCAACCCCGAACAGCTGCGCACCATGGCGCTCAACGCCACCGCACTCATCACGGCGGCTGCGGCGACCGAGTACCAGCACTACGTGAAGGTCCGCGAGGAACTGCGCCGCCCGGCGCCGTCCACCCCGTCGACCGCCCGCGAGTCCGGCTCCACCGAGCCGGGCACGGGCGCCGTGGGGCTCGCCACCACCATGGGAGAGGCCGCCGCCGAGACCGTCGGCGCGGGCGCCGTCGCCGTCCTCGCGGTCCTGGCACCCGTCCTGGCCGGAACGGCCGCAGCGATCTTCCTGCTCGTCGGCTACATCCTGAAGATGCTCGCCCCCGAGCCGGGCATCGCCCAGACCCTGGTCACCACCGGCTGGGTGTTCGGCGCCCTGACCGCGGTCGCGATCCTGCTCGCCGCCGTCGGACTGCTGCTCACCGCACTGCGCAACCGGCCCTCACTCGAAGCCGGACCGTACAGCGAGCTCAGCAGCGAGGTGGCCAGGGCCAGGGAGGCCTGGCGACATGCCCTGCTGGAGAACGGCATCCTGCCGTTCCTCCGGGAGGCGCTGACCACCCCCGGCCCGGCCGCATTGCACCGTACGGCCCCGACGATCCCGACCAGTCGTATGCCGCACCTGGGCTACGACCGACCGGGCTTCACCAGCCCCGGTGACGGCCCGTCGGGCGCGCGCCCGAGCTTTTCCAGCCCGGACTACACCAGCCCGGACTTCGGAGGCCCGGAGCACAAGCCGGAATGACCTGCGGCTTGCGCCCCCGTCGCCCGGGGTGCGCAAGCCGGAGATCCGGCGCCGTGGACGCGTTGCCGTGTGCGGGCTGCTCCGGGATCGGGCCGCGAGCACCGCCCCTGCATACGTCAGTCCGCGATCGGCAGGTACACCCGGTTGCCGGCCGCCGCGAACTCCTTCGACTTCTCGGCCATGCCCTGCTCGATCTCCGCCTGCGTGCCGCCGTGTTCACGGCGGATGTCCTGGGAGATCTTCATCGAGCAGAACTTCGGCCCGCACATCGAGCAGAAGTGCGCCGTCTTGGCGGGCTCGGCCGGGAGGGTCTCGTCGTGGAACTCACGGGCCGTGTCCGGGTCCAGGGCGAGGTTGAACTGGTCCTCCCACCGGAACTCGAACCGGGCGTCGGACAGCGCGTCGTCCCACTCCTGCGCACCGGGGTGCCCCTTGGCCAGGTCGGCCGCGTGAGCGGCGATCTTGTAAGTGATGACGCCGGTCTTGACGTCGTCGCGGTTGGGCAGGCCCAGGTGCTCCTTGGGCGTGACGTAGCAGAGCATGGCCGTGCCCCACCAGGCGATCATCGCGGCACCGATGCCGGAGGTGATGTGGTCGTACGCCGGGGCGACGTCCGTCGTCAGCGGGCCGAGCGTATAGAACGGGGCTTCATCGCAGATCTCCTGCTGGAGGTCGATGTTCTCCTTGATCTTGTGCATCGGGACGTGTCCCGGGCCCTCGATCATCGTCTGTACGTGGAAACTCTTCGCGATCCGGTTGAGTTCCCCGAGAGTGCGCAGTTCCGCGAACTGGGCCTCGTCGTTGGCGTCCGCGATCGAGCCCGGCCTGAGGCCGTCGCCCAGCGAGTAGGTGACGTCGTAGGCGGCGAGGATCTCGCAGAGTTCCGCGAAGTTCTCGTACAGGAACGACTCCTTGTGGTGCGCCAGGCACCACGCCGCCATGATCGATCCGCCGCGCGAGACGATCCCGGTCTTGCGGTTCGCCGTGAGCGGCACGTACGCCAGGCGCACGCCGGCGTGGACCGTCATGTAGTCCACGCCCTGCTCGGCCTGTTCGACGACCGTGTCCTTGTAGATCTCCCAGGTCAGCTCCTCGGCCCTGCCGTCGACCTTCTCCAGCGCCTGGTAGAGCGGGACCGTGCCGATGGGCACGGGGGAGTTGCGCAGCACCCACTCGCGGGTGGTGTGGATGTTGCGGCCGGTGGACAGGTCCATGACCGTGTCGGCGCCCCACCGGGTCGCCCAGGTCATCTTCTCGACCTCCTCCTCGATGGAGGACGTCACCGCGGAGTTGCCGATGTTGGCGTTGACTTTCACCAGGAACCGCTTGCCGATGATCATCGGCTCGATCTCCGGGTGGTTGACGTTCGCGGGCAGCACGGCCCGGCCCGCCGCGATCTCCTCCCGTACGACCTCGGGCGCCACGTTCTCCCGGAGGGCCACGTACTCCATCTCGGGCGTGATCTCGCCCCGGCGCGCGTACGCGAGCTGTGTGACCGCCTGGCCGTCGCGGCTGCGGCGCGGCAGGCGCGGGCGGCCGGGGAAGACCGCGTCGAGGTTGCGCAGCCCGCCGCGCGGCGAGGTGTGCTTGATCCCGTCGTCCTCGGGTCGGACGGGACGGCCCGCGTACTCCTCCGTGTCGCCGCGGGCGGTGATCCAGTTCTCCCGCAGCGGCGACAGTCCGCGGCGGACGTCGGTGTCGACCAGTGGATCGGTGTACGGGCCTGATGTGTCGTACAGCGTGACCGACTGCCCGTTCGTGAGGTGCACCTGACGGACCGGCACGCGCAGGTCGGGGCGCGAGCCCTCGACGTACGCCTTGTGCCAGCCGATGGACTTCCCGGCCTCCCCGTTGCTCGCGTCCTCGGTCGCGTTCTGGGTGGAGGCAGGCGTGCGTGCGTCCTTGTTGGCCATGAGACCGATCTCCCTACGCCGGCATTACCCGGTAACAGGTTCGGCGGTCGACGCAGCGGTTTCCGTCTGCCGGCGTTTCATGGGAAACATCACTCGGGCCGAGTCACGTTCCACGTGAAACATCGCGAAGACGGAGGTCAGCGCCCTCTCAGCCCGGTGCTCCGAGCTCCCGCGTGTACAAAGGTCCCCCCACGCTAGCGTCAATTCGGGCGCGGTGAACAGAGGGCCCCGGTCGTTCTTGCGATGATCGGTCAGTGACCACGAATCAGCAGCCTCCGTTTCCGCCGCACGAACCGCCGCGCGGAACCGGCTCCGGCATGGGGTCGGGAAGCGGCTCGGGCAGGGGTGGGGGTGGCGCTTCAGGCATGGGGTCCGACAGAGGCCGGGGTGACGCCGGCGGCATGGGCCACCGGGGTGACACTCCCGGTGTCGGGGCGGGTGGCGGACAAGGGTATGGCCCTGGTCCTGGCCTTGGCCCCGGGGGCGGCTGGGGACAGGGTGCGGGGCACGGCGGCGGCCAGGGCTACGGTCCCGGCTTCGGCGGTGGTGAGGAACACGGGCCCGGATTCGGCGGTGGTCAGGGCCACGGTCCCGGCTTCGGCGGTGATCAGGGCCACGGGCCCGGCTTCGGGGACAGTGAAGGACACGGTCCAGGTACCGGCGGTGGTCGAGGCCACGGTTCGGGGCCCGGCGGCGGTCACGGGCCCTCCGGGTCCGGTGGCGGCCGGGGACACGGGCATGGTGCCGGCGGCGGGACTGGCGACGGATCCGGCGGCGGACACGGCCACGGTCACTCGCACAGTCACGCCCACGGCCCCGCGGCCCCCGTCTCCACGCACCTGCGCAAGGTCATCGCGGCGGTGCTCATCCCCTTCGCCGTCGCCGTGGTGGCCGGGCTCGTGGTGCTGTGGCCCGGCGGTGCCCCGCCGCACGAGCGCACCGGCGTCGGCTTCGACCGGCAGACCCAGCAGGCCACGGTGACCAGGATCGAGGAGTTGCCCTGCGACTCGGTCAACCCCTCGGCGCCCACACCCAACGGCGACACCTCGACCGCCGAGGGCTCGTCCGCCCAGCAGCAGGCGAACGGCGCCTGCAAGCGGGCGACGATCCGCATCGACACCGGCGACGACACCGGCCGGACGTTCACCGAGATCGTGCAGCCGGACCAGTCACGGCAGTTGCACCAGGGCGAGAAGGTCGTGGTCGCCTACGAGCCATCCGCACCCGAGGACCTTCAGTACTCGGTCACCGATGTGAACCGCCGACTGCCCATGGCCGTGCTCGCCGGACTCTTCGCACTGGCCGTCGTGGCCGTCGGACGACTGCGCGGCGTCATGGCGCTGATCGCGCTGGCCAGCAGCTTCCTGGTGCTCAACTTCTTCATCCTCCCGGCGATCCTGCAGGGCTCGAACCCTCTGGTCGTGGCGGTGGTGGGATCGAGCGCCATCATGCTGATCGCGCTGTATCTGTGCCACGGTCTGTCGGCCCGAACATCTGTGGCCGTACTCGGCACCCTGATCTCACTGTTGCTGATCGGCATTCTCGGTTCGCTGTTCATCGACTGGGCCGCGCTCACGGGCAACACCGACGACAACACCGGCCTCATCCACGGCCTGTACCCGTCGATCGACATGAGCGGACTGCTGCTGGCCGGCATCATCATCGGTTCGCTCGGTGTGCTCGACGACGTGACGGTGACGCAGACCTCGGCGGTCTGGGAACTGCACGAGGCCAATCCGGCCATGGGCTGGCGCAACCTGTACCGGGCGGGCATCCGTATCGGCCGCGACCACATCGCCTCCGTCGTCAACACCCTCGTCCTCGCCTACGCGGGCGCCGCGCTCCCCCTGCTGCTGCTGTTCTCCATCGCCCAGAGCAGCGTGGGAACGGTCGCCAACAGTGAGCTGGTCGCGGAGGAGATCGTGCGCACGCTTGTCGGCTCGATCGGCCTGGTGGCCTCCGTGCCGGTCACCACGGCCCTCGCGGCTCTCGTCGTGTCGGCCGACCGCCCCGGCAAGGAGCCCGCCATGGCGTCGGCGACCGGCGGCGACGGCCACGAGGTGCCGGTACCGGCCCGCGGAGGGAAGGGCCGGCGGCGCAAGCGCTGAGCGCCGCGACAGGAGCGTGGGGCGCCAGGGGCGCGAGCCTCGGCGGACACCGGCGGCACGAACCCTGAGCCGCAGTGCACGTCGGCCACCCCTGGTGGAACCCGACCTCCCGGGGTTCGAAGGGGGCTTCCGTACCGGCCCCGGGCAGAAGCGTTCCTGCAGGCCTGCCTTCAACCGCGCTCACACGCTCTGAGCCCCCGAAGGATCTGCCTGCGCGACAGCCGCGCCCGCCGCGCCCCCAACCAACCGGACCCAACCGGACCCGACCCAGGCCCGACCGCAACGACTACCGCCCGCGTCATCCCGCCGGGAAATCGCGCGCACAGCCGTTGCCCTGAGGCAGCAGGGGGGGAGCAGCAGGAGGCAGAGGAAGCCATCGAGAGCCGGCCACACCGGCACCGACCGCACCAGGCGAAGCGTTACGCCTCCGCCCGCCTCACCGTGCGCCTCAGCCCGCGCTCTGCTCCTCCGCCAGGATCCGGTCCAGCGCCTCGTCGAGATGCGCGTCGAAGTCGGCGAGAGAGCCCTCCTGGCCCAGCGGCACGAGCTTGTCCGTGCGGTCGAGGAAGGCGACCAGCGGGGCGGTGGAGGAGCGGAACAGCGCCTGGTCGCTGCCGACCTGCAGCCGGATCAGGACATCGCCCAGCGACTCCGGTTCGACCGGGGAAACCCGCACATCGCCCTCGCCGCACGGCCGCCCGACCCCGTCGATCAGCAGCTCCCGGCCGAAGGCCCAGGTCACCGGGGCATCCCCGGGCAGATGGAAGGTCAGCCGCACTGCGTAGGGATCACGCGTCTCGTAGCGCAGCTCCACAGGGATGCGGAAGGAGAGCTCCTCGGAAACGAGGAAGCTCATCATGACCTCTGCCTGTACGGACTCGCGCATCGCCTACCCCGTCACTTGCCGTTCGATTGGCCGGGAATGAACCTCTGATACCTGGTGGCATCTTGCTGAACGTACACACCAGATCACAAGGAGTGAGTTTTCAGATACTGATAGAGAGTGCCAGCGACCCCAGCGCACGACCCACCTCGGTCTGCAACTGCCGTACCGCGGGCAGCAGTCGATCCGCTTGATGACTGGGAAGCGAGATGGCCATCGTCCCGGCGGTCTCACCCACAGTGATCGGAATGGCCGCGCAGACCGTGCCGAGCGCGTACTCCTGGCGCTCGGTCACCGGTTCCATCCGGCTCGTTTGTTCGAGTCGTTGCAGCAGGGTGCGGCTGTCGCTGACGGTGTAAGGAGTGATCGACTGCACGGGATAGCGGTCGAGGTGGTCCCGGCGGGTGTGCTCGTCCACCTGGGCCAGCAGGCACTGCCCGATGGCGTGCGCGTGGCCGGTCTCGCGGAAGTCGGCCCACTCCTCCACCGCCGGGTTGCCGGGGGTGTCGGAGACGCACATCACCTCGATCTCGCCGTCGCGGTAGATCGCGTAGTACACGGGTACGCCGATGGAGTCCCGCCAGCGTGCGAGGGCATCGTTGACCGTGCTGCGACGTTTCTGCTGTGCCCCGCTGCTGCTCAGCCGCTCGGCCGCCTCGCCGAGGAAGAACAGCCCCTTCTCCCGGCGCAGATACCTCTCGTGCACCAGGGTGCGCAGCAGGTGGTAGGTGGTGGGGAGGGCGAGCCCGGTCTCACGGGCCAGTTGCTTGGCGGGTGCGCCGTGCTCGCGCTCGGCTACGGCTTCCAGCAGGCGCATGGCGCGCTGCACGGACCCGATGAGCGTGGCGTTGTGCCGGGGCGTGGGGGGTGCGTATGGGTCTGCGGGTGCGGTGTCTGCCGTGGCCAAGGGTCACTCCCGAAGCGCGAGGGGGGCAGCCCGTGCTGGGTGAACACGGGAGGGGTGTACAGGTGTGTACGCCGCTCGCGGGGTCACCCCCGCGTCGGGTTCCGGACTCTATTGGCCTGCCACCGCTCGCAGACCGGTCCGCCCGGAAACTTCCCTCCCCCGAGGGAACCGGCGATTCCTGTTACCGGTCCCCGTCACCCACAGCTGTCACCATTCGCCACGCGAGGAGGAGTTCGTCGTGAACTTCCGTACGACGTAGATGAGTCCGCCGACCAGGGCCACGAAGACCAGCAGCTTGAAGAGCAGGCCGATCACGAAGCCCACGACGCTGGCTATCACGCCTCCGAACACGACCAGGGCGATGACCGGCACCGCGATCCACTTAACCCACCACGGCAGACCCGCGAAGATCTCTCGCATCGCCCTCGTCCTTCTCTCTCCGCCCACCGGCCGCACGGCTCCCCATGAGCCTTCCGGTCCCGCCAGGTCCTGTGATGTCCTGCCTCGATGCTAGGGCCGGCAAGGGGCCCGGCGGGCGCCTCGCAGCCCTTGTCCTCCCCTGACCGATCCCCTAGGGAATCCGAGGGCGGGAAAGCCGTGAACCCCGAGCCCGCACGTCAGTTCTCGGGCGGAGAGAACACCACCAGCACACGCAGGTCCTCACTGATGTGGTGGAACTTGTGCGCCACCCCGGCCGGGACGTAGACCACGCTGCCGCGGGCCACCTCGGTGGTCTCCATGCCGACGGTGATCGCGGCGCGGCCGCTGACGACGAAGTACACCTCGTCCTGATGGTGCGGTTTCTGCGGATCGTGCTCGCCCGCGTTGAGCGCGTACAGACCGACCGACATGTTCCGCTCGCGCAGAAACTGCAGGTAGGCACCGTCATGGGCGGCGCGCTCCGCCTCCAGTTCGTCCAGCCGGAATGCCTTCATCGTCTCGTTGCCCTCGCACCCGTGCTCGTGTCCGATTCCGTCTGCCACGATCAGACACATGATGAATTTCGTAGTCAAGACGATCGCCAACGCGGGCGCACTGGCGGTCGCCGTGTGGTTGCTCGACCAGATCACCCTGACCGGCGACAGCACCGGGAAGAAGGTCGGCACCCTGCTCCTGGTCGCGCTGATCTTCGGCCTGGTGAACTTCCTGGTCAAGCCGATAGTCAAGCTTCTGAGCCTGCCGCTGCTCATCCTCACGCTCGGCCTGTTCACCCTGATCGTCAACGCGCTGATGCTGTTGCTGACCTCGTGGCTCGCCGACAAGCTGGACCTGAGCTTCCACGTCGAGGGCTTCTGGACGGCCGTGCTGGGCGGTCTGATCATCTCGATCGTCTCCTGGGCGCTGAACGTCGTCCTGCCCGACCGGGACTGAGCACCATGACCTACCGCGTCTGCTTCGTCTGCACCGGCAACATCTGCCGCTCCCCGATGGCCGAGTCCGTCTTCCGTGCCCGCCTGGCCGAAGCAGGGCTGAGCGGCCGTGTGGAGGTCGACAGCGCCGGCACGGGCGGCTGGCACGAGGGCGAGCCGGCCGACCCGCGCACCGTGGCCGTGCTCCGGCACCACGACTACGACAGTGAGCACGTCGCGCGGCAGTTCCAGCCGTCGTGGTTCTCCCGGCTCGATCTGGTGGTCGCGCTCGACTCCGGGCACCTGCAGGCGCTGCGCCGTCTCGCGCCCACCGAACAGGAGGCGGCGAAAGTGCGCCTGCTGCGTTCGTACGACCCCGCCGCCGGCGACGACCTCGACGTCCCGGACCCCTATTACGGGGGCGACGAAGGTTTCGAGGAGTGCCTTGAGATGGTGGAGGCGGCGAGCGCGGGACTGCTCGCCGCGGTACGCGAGCACGTGGAAGGACGGGCGGCATGAGCGGGTCTGCAGGCGGTACGGGTGCGGAGCCAGGCGTCGGCGAGGGCACGCGCGCGGTGCGGGCGGGCCTGCCCGAGCCGGTGAAGCACGAGCCGACCCTGCCGGGTCCGGTGTTCGCCGCCCACTTCCATCTGCCGGGCGACCCCACGGGCCCGTACACCTACGGCCGTGACGAGAACCCGACCTGGACGCATCTGGAGCGGGCGATCGGCGAGCTGGAGGCGCCCGGTCAGGACGGCGTCGAGACGCTCGTGTTCGCCTCCGGGATGGCCGCCATCTCGGCGGTCCTCTTCTCTCAGCTGCGCGCGGGCGACACGGTCGTGCTGCCCAGCGACGGCTACCAGGTGCTGCCGCTGGTGCGCGCGCAGCTGGAGGCGTACGGCATCGAGGTGCGCACCGCTGCGACGGGCGGCGACGCCCAGCTCGATGTCCTCGACGGTGCGAAGCTGCTGTGGATCGAGACCCCGTCGAACCCCGGGCTCGACGTGTGTGACGTCCGGCGGCTCGCCGAGGCGGCACACGCGCGCGGTGCCCTCGTCGCCGTCGACAACACGCTCGCCACCCCGCTCGGGCAGCGCCCGCTGGAGCTCGGCGCGGACTTCTCCGTGGCCAGCGGCACCAAGCAGCTCACGGGGCACGGAGATGTCCTCCTGGGGTATGTCGTCGGCCGCGAAGGCGAGGCCATGACCGCCGTACGGCGCTGGCGCAAGATCGTCGGGGCGATCCCGGGGCCGATGGAGGCATGGCTCGCGCACCGGTCGATCGCCACGCTCCAGCTGCGCGTCGAACGGCAGAACGCCGGCGCCCTGGCGGTGGCCGAGGCGCTGCGCGGCTGGCACGAGGACCTCGGGGTGCGCTACCCGGGGCTGGCGAACGACCCGTCGCACAAGATCGCCTCGCAGCAGATGCACCGCTACGGGTGCGTGGTGTCCTTCACGCTGCCCACGCGTGCGCGTGCGGACCGTTTCCTCGACGCGCTGCGGCTCGTGGACGACGCGACGAGCTTCGGCGGCGTGCGTTCCACGGCCGAGCGGCGGGGACGCTGGGGCGGGGACGCGGTGCCGGAGGGCTTCATCCGGCTGTCGGTCGGTGCCGAGGATCCCGAGGACCTGGTGGCGGATGTGCTGCGCGCGCTGCACGAGTCGGCGCGCTGACCGCTCCCCGGACGTCCCGTGAGGGCCGGCCTACGGAGAACGGACGGTCCGAGCCTCCCCCCTCGTGGCTCGGACCGTCCTCGGTTCCGCGCGCGAAGAACCGCGCGACCAAGGCTAGTTGACTCTCTGTCAGTGTCCAATCACCGTAGCGACAGAGACCTATCGACTTATTTATAGTTGGTCCCTGCCTCGGGGTGGGAGCAGCGCACGGAGGGGGTGGGCGCCCAATGGATCTGGCCTTGCTGCGCACGTTCGTGACCGTGCACCGGGCCGGTTCCTTCACCCGGGCAGCCGCCCTGCTGGGCCTCTCCCAGCCTGCCGTCACCTCACAGATCCGCACACTCGAACGGCAACTGGGGCGGCCCCTCTTCCTGCGGCAGGCGCGCGGGGTGACGCCGACGAGCATCGGCAACGAGCTCGCGCACAAGGCCGCTCCGCATCTGGACGCACTGGTGGAGATCGCAGAGAGAGGACTCGACGACGAGTCCTCCTTACGCACGTTGCACCTGGCCGGTCCTCCGGAGTTCACCGCCGAGCGGGCGCTGCCCGCGCTCGTGGAGCTGACCGGGGAGGACGGCCAGGGCTTCGCCCTGCGCACCTCCTTCGGCAACGCGGAGGAGACCTTGGAGGGGTTGGCCGCCGGACATCATGATCTGGCCATCAGCACGGCCCGCCCGCGCGGCGCCCTGCTCACCGCGACTCCGCTCTGTGACGAGGAGCACGTCCTGGTCGCCGCCCCACGCTGGGCCGGGGAGATCGACGCCGGGACGCTGCGCGACAAGGGGGCACCCGCCCTGGAGAACCTCCCCGTGGTCGAGGTGCACGAGACGCTGCCATTCGTCGCCCGCTACTGGGCCTCCGTCTTCGACTCCCGCCCCGCCGCGTCCGGCACCGTCATCGTCCCCGATCTGCGCGCCGTCCTCGCCTGCGCCGCCGCCGGCGGAGGGCTCGCGGTGCTGCCCCGGTACCTGTGCGCGCCCGCCCTGGACCGCGGGCAGGTGGTCGCGCTGCACGAACCCACGGTGCCGCCGCTGCGGACGTACTTCCTGGTGGTGCGCACCGGAACGCTCGCCATGCCGCACATCGCGCGGGCGCACGAGTGGCTCCAGCGGTCGGCCGCCGACTGGTGCTGAAAGGGGTGACCGGCGGCTTCACTCACCGGGCCCGGAGGGTGACGTTCCGCGATGTTTCATGTGGAACACGGCGGGCCACATTTCTCCCATGACCGTCCGACCCGTGGTCAAGCGCACCGCCCGCGCCGTTCTCCTGGACGGTGACGACCTGATCCTGATCAAGCGCACCAAGCCCGGTGTCGATCCCTACTGGGTCACTCCTGGTGGCGGGGTCGAACCCGGCGACCCGACCGTCGTCCACGCCCTGCACCGCGAGGTGTACGAGGAACTGGGCGCCAAGATCACTGATGTCGTTCCCTGTTTCGTGGACACCGTCGAGCACATCGGCGATGACTGCGGCGCGACCGGCGTGAAAGTGCAGCACTTCTTCGTCTGCCGGCTCGAATCCATGGATCCGTCACTGAGACACGGTCCGGAAGTGGAGGAGCCCTCGGGCGAGTACGAGATCGTTCGCGTGCCGTTCACCCGCGTCGGTATCGCCTCCGTGCATCTCGTACCGCTGTCCCTGCGGCACTACCTCGACGGGAACATCGAGGGCGTTCGAGCCATGCACGCGCCCGACCTCGGCTGAGTCGGCGGCCGGTCGACGGGGCCTGCTTTCGCTTCACGGCCGTGGTCCCGCCCCGCCGGCCATCAGCTTCCGGTGGCGACGAGTTCCTCGACGGAGTCGTGCCGTATGCGCTCAAACGGGATGCCGACGCCCCGCAGGGCGTCCACGCCACTGCGGATCATGCCGGGCGGACCCGACAGATAGGCGTCGAACTCGTTCCAGGGCCCGTACTCCCTTATGGCGTCGGGGAGCTGGACGTTCGCCTGCTGGTCGACGATCGCGCGCACCGAGAGCCAAGGGTGCGTCTGCTGGAGCCTGAGCATCGTGTCGATGTCGTAGAGGTCATGGTCGGTGCGGGCCCCGTAGAACACCTCGACCGGTCGCCGCTTCCCGTGCTCGGCGACGTCCTCGACCAGGGCCTTGATCGGCGCGATGCCCGTGCCGCCGCCCAGGCACAGCAGCCCGCTGTCGGTGCTGTGGTCCACGGTCATGGAACCGGCCGGCGGGCCGAGGCGGATGACGTCACCGGGCCGGGCCCGGTGCACCAGGGCGTTGGAGACCCAGCCCGCCGGAACCGCCTTCACATGGAAGCTGAGCAGTCCGTCGGATCGGGGCGCCGAGGCGAAGGAGTAGTGCCGCCAGATGCGCGGCCACCACGGTGTCTCCACGCTGGCGTACTGCCCCGCGAGGAACGGATACGGCTGGTCCGGCCGGACGGTGACGACCGCCACGTCAGGAGTCCTCAGGTCGTGCGCGACCACCTCGGCATGCCACCAGGCCGGGGCGCGCAGCTCGTCCGCGGCCGCCGCGTCGATCATGACCTGGGAGATGGTCGTGTACGCCCGCACCCAGGCCGCCTCCGTCTCGTCGCTCCAGACGGACTCGGCGTACCTGCTCAGCGAGCCGATCAGGCACTCGCCGACCGCCGGGTAGTGCGCGGGCTCTGTGCCGTACTTGCGGTGACCTCGGCCGAGGTTCTGCAGATAGGGCACCAGCACGCCGGTGTTGTCGATGTGCTCGGCAGCCGTGAGCAGCGCCTTGAGCAGGCGGTCCCGCTGGGCGTCCATCGCGGCGGGGAAGAGCGGGCGCAGTTCGGGGTGGTGTACGAAGAGCAGGGCGTAGAAGTACGACGTGACCTTGTCGGCGACGGGGGCGACCGTGGCCATGGTGCGCCGGATCAGGACGGCGTCCGGGGAGGCGTCCTCGCGGGGGGCCGGGGCCGGGCTGGGCGCCTGCGAGACGGAGCTCGGCGGGTGGGAGCGCGGGGCCGTCGGCGCGGGGGGCGGCTCGGCATGCACGGCCGGAGCGGTATGGGACGCCGGAGCGGTGGAGGGCCCGCCGGACGTAAGGAGGGACGGCTCGTTGCGGTCTTCCGGGGCGTGGCGCTGTGTGGGCACGCGGTGTGCGGCCGGCGGGGCCTCGGCGGTGGCTCTCGCACGCTGGTCCGAGGCCGGCGATTCGGTGCTGCGGGGCGAGGGCGGCGCGGGCGTGGGTGCGGCCGCCCGGCCTATTCGCTCATGATCGGCCGGGATGCCGGTGACGGCAGGTCCGGCGCCAGGGACGGGAGAGGTGGCGGAGGTTTCCGACGGCGCCGCCCGCGGACCCTGCCACCCGGGCTCACCCGCACCCTGAACACGCCCGGTCTGATCCGCACCCTGCGAACGGCCGGGCTGCCCCTGCTCCCGAGTCCACCCGGGCTGCTCCGCGTCCTGTGCTCGCGTGTGCCGCTCCGGGGGCCGGTATCCGGTCAAGGCACCCTGAGCAGTGGCCCCGCTCGGCATGTCCGGCTGCCGCGCCCACGGCGCCCCCGTGCCGCGTGCCTGCGGCGCCGACTCGGCGTCAGCCGCCTCACCGGCGCGCGGGGCCCCGAAGGTGGGGCGGGCCTCGCCGGCGGCGGCCGGGTCCGTCGCGCGTTGCTTGAGGGCCTCGGGGACGTAAGGCCGGGCAAGGGACCCGTCGGCTACCGGACGTCCGTGTGGCTGCCCGCCCTGAGAGGTCGTGCCGGACGCGGCCTCGTCCGTCGGCGTGCCCGGGTCGTCGGCCGGCGTCCCCCTGCCGACCGGGCGCATGCCGGCCAGGCGGCGGCCCTCTCCGGTCTCCCGCGCGGTCCCCTCAGTCGCCACGGGTGTCTTGCGCGCCGTGAACCAGCCGCCCCCGCCGTTCGCAGCGCCGTGGTCGGACGACGTGGTGGTGGGAGCATCCATGGTGTGCCTCGCCTCGAACATCTTTCGGTCGGTCTGCGCACTTCCTCGGCGGGAAGGTGCCTGCTTTCCCCGCAGCCGGCTGCTGCCCCCGTTCCGCGTCGCGGCCGACGCAGCCGTAGTCAACTCTTGTTCGCTGTGCGTACGAACAAGTAGGACGAGAGTGTGACGTTGGCCGCAGTGTTCTCATTGCAGCGTCCCATTTCCCCTGGACGCCCTGGCCGCTCAACCGAGAATGCGGGTCTTCGATCTCTCCGTCCCGTTAGGCTGCAATGCCCTGCTGTCGGCCCCTACGGGAAGAGTGCTCCGTGTCCCGTGCGGGAACCGGAGTCGACCCTACCGGCCCCCGGCCCGCACACAAGTCCCTCCTTCCACGGCCGCGAATTCGACTGTGCGGAGATCCAGCGTTTCCCCCAACTACTGGACGTGCCGCACCAATTCATAGGCATCCCACAGATCCTTCCCCGCGTACGTGTGGGTCGCGAGTCCCCTCAGATGCCGGTCCGCATTGACGGCGACGGAGACTGGGACGACCCCGAACAGCTCCGTGTCGGACGACGAGTCCCCGTATGCGACGCAGTCCGCGCGCGTCACCCCGAACTCCTGGCAGAGCCGGTCGGCGACGACTACCTTCGCCGCGGCGCTGAGTACGCCGGCGGGATCCACGGGCCGGGTGAAGGGCACAGCGGGAAACAGCGAGCCGTGCGCCGCGTGCGCACCCCACCCCGTGAGCCGTTCCACGAAGAACGAGGGAGACAGCGACACCACCGCGCAGTAATCACCCTGGCGCCGGATCTCCGCCCAGACCTCACGGATTCGACTGAGCCACGGCGCACCGTCGAAAGCCGCCGACACATGCGTCTCGGTGAGACCCGCCCACAGTGCGTGCACGCGTTGCGCATACTCCGGCGGGCCGATCAACCCCGCCGCGATCTCCCGGTCGAGGGCCACCGTCTCGGATTCCAGACCGAGTTGCCGGGAAATCTCCACGGGCGCCGAGGTGCCGTGGAGCAAAGTGCCGTCGAGATCGAAGAGATGAAGTCTCGCCATGGCACTGGAGGCTAGTGCCGGCGCCGGACTATCGGCGGCATGATCGGCGGGACTGATGGACGCTCGCCGTTCGCCGGTGTTTCACGTGAAACACCCTTAGGTTGTTCATGCATCCCGCCCGGCCCCTCAAGTTGGCCAAAAGGACCTACGTCTCTGCCGAAACAGGTGGACGTCAAGGGCACCGGTCAGACAGCCTGACCTGCGTGCCTACTCCTGCCCTCGCTGCTCTGCCGATCCGCCGCCTGACCCGTCGCGACCTCAAGGTCTGCGCCGACTTGTCCGAGGACCGGGGGTGGCCACGCGAGGAGCACAAATGGGGCTTCCTCCTCACCGCCGGGAAGGGATACGGCATCGACGACCCCCAAGGAGGGCTCGTGGCCGCCTGCGCGGTCACCGAGTACGGACCGCTGGAACGCCCTGAACTCGGAGCCGTGGGCATGGTGCTGGTCGCCGAGCGGCACGCACGCCAAGGCGTCGGGCGCCGCTTGATGCAGCATGTGGTGTCTCTGATGGGCACGACGCCTCTCACCCTGCACGCGACGCCGAACGGTCGCCCGCTCTACGAGGAACTCGGCTTCAAGGTCACCGGCCGCGCAGAGATGCTGCGCGGCCTTTTCGTGCCGAGTGGACCCGAGCCCGATGTGGCCACCCGCCCGGCCACCGGCGAGGACCTCCCCAAGATCCTTCGCATCGACGCCGAGGTGTTCGGCACCGACCGCACGCACATCGTCACGCGCCTGCCCGCCTTCGCCGACCAGGTGCGTGTCGCCGAGGAGGACGGCCGCATCATCGGCTACGCGGCCGCCTGGCCCAACATGGACACGCATGTCGTCGGCCCACTGATCGCCCGGGACACGGAGACGGCGAAGGCGCTGATCGCCTCGCTCGCGGCCCACACCGACCGCCCTCTGCGCACCGACATCGACGTCCGGCACGAGGAACTGCTGGCGTGGGCGAAGGAGCGCGGCCTGGCATCGGTCGCCTTCAACGCGGTGATGGCGTACGGGATGTCGGAACTTCCGGGTGACTGGAGTCGGCGCTTCGCTCCGCTGACGGTGGCCGCGGGCTGAGTCCGATACGACAGGGGGACGCCGGTCCGCTGGGGCACCGGCGTCCTGTCGCGGCTGACGGATCCGACGTCAGCCGAGCGCCTCCACGGCGGCCGTGGCGAACCCGTGGTCCTGCTCCGGGGCGCCGCCGCCCACTCCGATCGCACCGATCAGCCGTCCGTCACGGTGAATCGGCAGACCCCCCGCGATGAACAGCAACGGCCGGTCGAGCGCGGTCTGGAGGGAGTGGAACGGCCCGTCGGGCTTGACCGCGTCGACGAGGTCGGCGGTCGGCGCGTTCAGTTGGAGAGCGGTGTACGCCTTCCGGGTGCTGGTCTCACCGGAGATCAGCACGGCCCGGTCGTCGCGCCGGAAGGCGAGCAGGTGCCCGCCGCCGTCCAGGACGGTGACGCTGACGGTCGCTCCGGCGGCCTCGGCGGCCCGCTGTGCGGCCGTGACGAGGAGGTCGGCGTCCTGGACGGTCAGGGGCCCGACGGCGGTGGTGGTGCTCATGGCGTGTGTTTCTCCTTGTGTATGTCGCTGGTGGGGGTAACGGCCGGGTGGGCGCGGGGACGGCCCTGGCCCCACGCCGGCCCGGGTCGGGGTGAGTGGCGAGCGGACGGTGCGGGACCAACGGCGGGGCATACGGTCCGCCGCGTCCGGGGCGGTCAGTGGTGGACGGCGGTCCGCTCCTCGGTGGGGACGCCGGCCGCCACGACGGCACTCGTCGTGCCGGCACGACGCTCCAGCGCGGCCGACAGGACGGCGAGGAGCAGAGCGGCCGCGGCGAGGACGGCGCCGACCCAGTTCGGGGCGGTGTAACCCAGGCCGGCCGCGATGACGATGCCGCCGAGCCACGCGGACAGGGCGTTGCCCAGGTTGAAGGCGCCGATGTTCACGGCGGAGGCAAGGGTCGGCGCACCGTGCGCCTGGTCGAGGACGCGCTTCTGCAGCGGCGGCACCGTGGCGAAGCCCAGGGCGCCGATCAGAGCGATGGTGACGGCCGAGAGGACCTTGTCGTGAGCCGTGAGCGTGAACAGCGCGAGCACGATCGCAAGGGCGCCCAGGGAGACGTACAGCATCGGCATCAGCGCGCGGTCGGCGAACTTGCCGCCGACGAGGTTGCCGCCGACCATGCCCAGGCCGAAGAGGACCAGCAGCCAGGTGACGGAGCCCTCGGCGAAGCCGGTGACGTGGGTCATCATCGGCGCGATGTAGGTGATGGCCGCGAAGACGCCGCCGAAGCCGAGCACGGTCATCGCCATGGCGAGCAGGACCTGGACGTTCCTGAAGGCGGCCAGTTCATGCCGCAGGTGGACGCCTTCGGGCTTGGGCATCTCGGGGACGAGCTTGGCGATACCGGCCAGGCCGATGACACCGAGCGCGGCGACGACGGTGAAGGTGACGCGCCAGCCCAGGGACTGCCCGACGAGCGTGCCCAGCGGAACGCCGACGACGTTGGCGACGGTCAGGCCCGTGAACATCATCGCGATCGCTCCGGCCTTCTTGTCCGGGGCGACCAGTTCCGCGGCCACCACCGAGCCGATGCCGAAGAAGGCACCGTGGGCGAGTGAGGCGACCACCCGGCCGATGAGCATCACGGCGAAGGCGGGAGCGAGGGCGGAGAGCAGATTGCCCACGATGAACAGCCCCATCAGCACCATGAGCATCCGTTTGCGGGAGATCTTCGTGCCGAGCACGGTCATGAGCGGGGCGCCGAACATCACGCCGAGCGCGTAGCCGGTCACCAGGAAACCGGCTGTCGGAATGGAGACCCCGAAGTCGGTCGCGACCTCGGGCAGCAAGCCCATGATCACGAACTCGGTGGTACCGATGCCGAAGGCCCCGATCGCGAGGGCCAGAAGCGCGAGAGGCATGGGGGATACACCTTCCCAGATGATTACAGGAGCGCTTTGCGTGCATCCACAATAATTGCAGACGCGGGCTATATGCAACCGCCGACAATTGCGGCGCTGCTCTATCCTGGATGCAGCCGCTCCGGACGGAGGAGACCCCAATGACAGCGACGGACCCCGCGCTCACCGCCCTCGCCCAGGGTTGGTGCGCCCTCTCCCTGCTGCACGGGAGGATCGAGGCGCACATCGAGCGCGCCCTGCAGGCCAGGCACGGCCTGAGCGTGCGCGAGTACTCCCTGCTCGACGTCCTCAGCCGACAGCACGACGGCGACGGGGGGCATCTGCAGATGAAGCAGGTCGCCGACGCGGTCGTGCTCAGCCAGAGCGCCACCACTCGGTTGGTCACCCGGCTCGAGGACCGCGGTCTGCTGGAGCGGTACCTGTGCCCCACCGACCGCCGCGGCATCTACACCAACGTGACCGAGGCGGGCCTGAAGCTGCTGGCGGAGGCGCGGCCGACCAATGACGCCGCCCTGCGCGAGGCGCTGGACGAGGCGGCCAAGAACCCTGAGCTGGTCCCACTGGTCCGCGTCGTGGAGTCGGCGAGCGTGCCCGCTTAGGGTGCGGACATGGGAGATCTTGAGATACGAGCCGCGGTCACGGACGACCTCCCCGCGATCGTCGGCATGCTCGCCGACGACCCCCTGGGTGCGCAGCGCGAGTCACCGGACGACCTGATCCCGTACCGGGCCGCACTGGAGCGCATCGGCGCGGACCCGAACCAGCACCTCGTCGTCGCCGTTCGTGAGGGCCGCATCGTCGGAACGCTTCAGCTCACGGTCATTCCCGGACTCTCCCGCCGTGGAGCCACCAGGTCGATCATCGAAGCCGTCCGCATCCATGCGGACGAACGCGGGAGCGGGCTGGGCGCACAGCTCATCGAGTGGGCGATCGAGGAATCCCGGCGACACGACTGCCAATTGGTGCAGCTGACCTCCGACACCTCCCGCGTGGACGCCCACCGCTTCTACGAGCGGCTCGGCTTCACGGCGTCCCACGTGGGTTTCAAGCTTCAGCTCTAGGCCCGCGGGATGCGAACGGGCGCCGCAGCGGAAGCCGTGTTTCACGTGAAACACGGCCCTTGCTTCGCGCTTCAGACAGCCCTCATCCATGCCGTGAGGCGGCCTCTACTCTTCACGCCCTGGCCCCTCCCCACCCTAGGGCGGCCTCTCCTCCGCACGCTGAGACGGCCGCCCCTCCGCCGCGCGTCTTGCCCGTGTACCGCCTAACCGATCCCCCGCCACCCCTCCGGGTCCACTCCGCCCGGCACTTCCGCTGTCTCGTCGTACGGCTGACGTGTGAACACGAACGACCCGAGGTCCAGATGGCTCACGGAGCCGTCAGCCCGCCGTACGGGCCGCAGCAACTCTCCGGCGTAATAGCCCTCCAACCCCGTCCAGGTGCCGTCACCGTTGGCCCGGAAGCGTGCGCCACGGCCCTTCCCCGACAAGGGCTCCAGCGTCACCCCGCCGCCTCCCGTCAGCCGCAGACCGAAGGCGTACGTCCCCCAGTACCACTGGCCCGCCAACTCCAGTACGACCGGGTCGACCTCGGGCAAGGGGCGCCACGGCTCGGGAATCCGCGGCTCGGCCTCGGCGACGATGCGTACGAGGTCGGCGCCCACCGTCGACAGCAGCGGCCCTGAGGTGCAGTTGGCGAGCACCACTGCCCCGACGTCATCCGCCACGCTCAGGGTGAGATTCGCGAGGAAGCCCGGCAGCGAGCCGGAGTGGCCCACGAGCAGCCGTCCGTCGCAGTGCTGAATCTGCAGTCCGAGTCCGTACGTCACTCCCTGGGCGACGTCCGCGGCCTCGGCCGGCGCCGCGGGCGCCCGCATCTCCCGTACGGTCTCCTCGCTCAGCACCCGCTCGTCGCCCTGCGCGAGGAACACGGCGAACCTCGCCAGATCCCCGGTGGTCGACCAGAGCTGACCGGCAGGAGCCATCCGCCCGAGGTCCTCGGCGGGCTCCGGCAGCAGGACGTCGGCCCAGGGATGCACCGCCCAGCCACCTGCACGCGGGGAGGAGGGGCGCACACGCGTCCGGTCGAGGCCGATGGGTTCGAGCACCTCGCGCCGCAGCACCTCCTCCCAGGGGGCAGCGCGCAGTCTCTCGACGAGCGCGCCGAGCAGGGTGTAGCCGGGGTTCGAGTAGTGGAAACGCCGGCCGGCCGGATGCAGGAACGGATGGTCACCCAGCACGTCGGCCAGCTCCGGGCGCAAGGACCCGGGGCTCCGCTCCCACCAGGGTGCCGGGGACTCGGCGGCCAGCCCGCTGGTGTGCGCGAGGAGTTCGGCGATGGTGGCCTCACCGGCACGGGTGCCCGGCAGATGCTTCTCGAGCCGGTCGCCGAGGTCGAGGACGCCCTCGTCGCGCAACCGCAGCACGAGAACCGCGGTGAAGGTCTTGGTGATCGAACCGAT
Source organism: Streptomyces chromofuscus (assembly GCF_015160875.1). Classification (NCBI taxonomy): domain Bacteria; kingdom Bacillati; phylum Actinomycetota; class Actinomycetes; order Kitasatosporales; family Streptomycetaceae; genus Streptomyces; species Streptomyces chromofuscus. The sequence goes on from NZ_CP063374.1 coordinate 4,039,964, forward strand.
CCGGTACTGCACGTTCTCGTCCGGCATCTGCCCGTCCACCGACGTTCGGGCCCCGTGCCACACGGCGCGCCCGTCCCGCACGACCGCCGCGACCATCGACGGCGCGCGCCCTTCGGACTGGGCCACGGCCAGCCGGTGCAGCAAAGCCCTGCGCGTCCCGGGGAGCAGCTCTTCCTGAGATGTCGTCATGCCCCCAGTTCATCCGGCCGGGGGACGCACGTCGAGCACATTTCCCGGCACGCGGCGACCCGCCGGCGACCGGCCACGAGGCCCGCGCCCTCGCCGCGCGTTCGCGACCCTGTCCCGCGTCCGCGGATCAGGTTTGCGCCATGTCCACGAACCGCGAGTAGTGGCCCTGGAAGGCGACCGTGATGGTCGCGGTCGGGCCGTTTCGGTGCTTGGCGACGATGAGGTCCGCCTCGCCCGCACGGGGCGACTCCTTCTCGTAGGCGTCCTCGCGGTGGAGCAGGATGACCATGTCGGCGTCCTGCTCGATGGAGCCGGACTCACGCAGGTCGGAGACCATCGGTTTCTTGTCGGTGCGCTGCTCGGGGCCACGGTTCAGCTGGGAGAGCGCGATGACCGGGATCTCCAGCTCCTTGGCCAGGAGCTTGAGGTTCCGGGACATGTCCGAGACCTCCTGCTGACGGCTCTCGGCGCGCTTGGAACCGCCGGACTGCATCAGCTGGAGGTAGTCGATGACGACCAGTCGGAGGTCGTTGCGCTGCTTGAGGCGACGGCACTTGGCGCGGATCTCCATCATCGACAGGTTCGGGGAGTCGTCGATGTAGAGGGGGGCGGCGGAGACGTCCGGCATCCGGCGGGCCAGCCGCGTCCAGTCCTCGTCGGTCATCGTGCCGGACCGCATGTGGTGCAGCGCGACACGGGCCTCGGCCGACAGCAGACGCATCGCGATCTCGTTGCGCCCCATTTCGAGCGAGAAGATGACGCTCGGCAGGTTGTGCTTGATCGACGCGGCCCGGGCGAAGTCGAGTGCGAGCGTCGACTTGCCCATCGCGGGACGTGCTGCGATGACGATCATCTGGCCCGGATGCAAGCCGTTGGTGAGCGAGTCGAAGTCGGTGAAACCCGTCGGCACGCCCGTCATCTCGCCGGTGCGCGAACCGATCGCCTCGATCTCGTCGAGCGCGCCCTCCATGATGTCGCCGAGCGGCAGGTAGTCCTCACTCGTGCGTTGCTCGGTGACGGCGTAGATCTCGGCCTGGGCGCGGTTGACGATCTCGTCGACGTCGTCGTCGGCCGCGTATCCCATCTGGGTGATCCGGGTGCCCGCCTCCACGAGGCGGCGCAGGACGGCCCGTTCGTGGACGATCTCCGCGTAGTACTCGGCGTTCGCCGCCGTCGGCACCGTCTGCACGAGCGTGTGCAGATAGGAGGCGCCGCCGACCTTGTTGATCTCACCGCGCTTGGTGAGTTCGGCCGCGATGGTGATGGGGTCGGCCGGCTCGCCCTTGGCGTAGATGTCGAGGATCGCCTGGTAGATCGTCTCGTGCGCGGGCTTGTAGAAATCGTGGCCCTTGAGTATCTCCACGACGTCGGCGATGGCGTCCTTGGACAGCAGCATGCCGCCCAGGACGGACTGTTCGGCGTTGAGATCCTGCGGCGGGACCCGCTCGAAGGACGAACCTCCGCCGTCCCAGGCGCCGTTGTCCCGGCCCCGATCATGCTGGTCCTCGCGTGTGCGGCCACCGTCCCCGCGTCGGCGGGAGGGCAGACGATCGCTGGGACCGCTGTCGGCCCACGGGTCGTCCAAGGGCTCGGAAATGCTCACCGAGCCACCTCCTCCCGTCCGCCGAGCGGACCTCGCCGTGCCCCTCATTTCTACGGCACGGCACTGACAACTGAGAGGCCCAACTCCGGTACTGACGCGTCGGTTTTGTGACGGTTTCACGGCCTGGCGGGGGGAGCGGGCGCCGGACCACGTTAGGCCCCCGGGCACCGTCAGCCAATCTGGTTATCCACAGGCCATGTGGACGACGGCCCCTATGCTGTGGAGAACTCCGCGAAACCTGTGCACGACACGGTGGACAGCGCTGTGAACAAGCCCGCACCGTCTCGTCGCAACTGCCGCTGACCTGCACCTTTCCCATCCACTGGCTGTGCAGAAGAAAAACTTTCCCAGTCGGCCCAAGTTCGCTTCGAACAGTGCCCGACGCTACGCTCCGCTACGACCCGAGTAAGGGTCACTGAGACCTTGTGTCTCTTACCTGTGGAAGATTAGATTGATGCTCATGACACAGGCTCCCGCGCCCCCCAGGACCGCTCGGCGACGACACGATCGCGAGATCGTCTCCCTGGCCGTCCCGGCCTTCGGCGCACTGGTCGCCGAGCCCCTCTTCGTCCTGGCCGACAGTGCGATCGTCGGCCACCTCGGCACGGGCCAACTCGCCGGGCTCGGCGTCGCCTCGGCGCTCCTCACCACCGCCGTCAGCGTCTTTGTCTTCCTCGCCTACGCCACCACGGCGGCCGTGGCCCGGCGGGTCGGTGCTGGTGACCTCCCCGCGGCCATCCGGCAGGGCATGGACGGAATCTGGCTGGCCCTGCTGCTCGGCGCCGGCGTCATCGCCGTCGTCCTGCCCACGGCACCGTCACTTGTGGAACTCTTCGGCGCCTCCGACACAGCGGCTCCCTACGCGACGACCTATCTGCGGATCTCGGCCTTCGGCATCCCGGCCATGCTCGTCGTCCTCGCCGCGACCGGCGTCCTGCGCGGTCTGCAGGACACCAAGACGCCGCTCTACGTGGCTGTCGCGGGCTTCGTCGCCAACGGTGTCCTGAACGTGGCCCTGGTCTACGGTGCCGGCCTCGGCATAGCCGGCTCCGCCTGGGGCACCGTGATCGCCCAGTGGGGCATGGCCGCCGTCTACCTCGTGGTCGTCGTGCGGGGAGCCCGCAGCCACGGCGCCTCACTGCGCCCGGACGTCGCGGGGATCAGGGCGTCCGCACAGGCCGGGACACCCCTTTTGGTCCGCACGCTCTCACTGCGAGCCATCCTGATGATCGCGACAGGCGTCGCAGCCCGCCTGGGCGACGCCGACATAGCGGCCCACCAGATCGTCCTCTCCCTCTGGAGCCTGCTGGCCTTCGCACTCGACGCCATCGCCATCGCCGGGCAGGCCATCATCGGACGGTATCTCGGCGCCGACGACCCACAAGGAGCCCGTGACGTCTGCCGACGCATGATGCAGTGGGGCGTCGTGGTCGGTCTCCTCCTCGGGACTCTGGTCGTCGTGGCCCGCCCGGCCTTCCTCCCTCTGTTCACCAGCGACTCCGCGGTAAAGGACGCCGCTCTCCATGCCCTGCTGGTCGTGGCGCTCTCCCAGCCGATCTGCGGTGTCGTCTTCGTCCTGGACGGCGTCCTGATGGGAGCCGGTGACGGCCCCTACCTCGCCTGGGCGATGCTCCTGACTCTCGCCGTCTTCACTCCCGTGGCGCTGCTCGTACCCACCGTCGGTGGCGGGCTCACCGCATTGTGGGCGGCCATGACGCTGATGATGACGGTCCGCATGCTCACCCTGTGGCTGCGCGCACGCTCAGGCCGCTGGCTCGTCACGGGCGCCACGCGCTGAGCAAGTCGTCAGCGGAAACAGGACGCGGGAGTGGCTCCCCAGCCCGATTCGGCGTTTCACATGAAACACCTCCCGATAGCCCGTGTTTCACGTGAAACACCCACCGCGCTGCACCACCCGCCGCCTGCCACACGCGAGCGATCCACGATCATCCGCAAGCCACACGCGAGTGGGGCCGCACCCCGAAGGGTGCGGCCCCACTCTCTGCTTCAGCGAGCGCAGCGCTTAGGCAGCGACGACCTCGATGCTGACCTTGGCGGCAACCTCGGGGTGCAGACGCACGGACGTCTCGTGGGCGCCCAGCGTCTTGATCGGCGTGCCGAGCTCGATGCGGCGCTTGTCGACCTCGGGGCCACCGGCAGCCTTGATCGCCGAGGCGACATCGGCCGGGGTGACGGAACCGAACAGACGGCCGGCGTCGCCGGAGCGGACGGCCAGACGGACCTTCACACCCTCGAGCTGGGCCTTGACCTGGTTGGCCTGCTCGATGGTCTGGATCTCGTGGATCTTGCGAGCACGACGGATCTGCTCAACGTCCTTCTCGCCACCCTTGGTCCAGCGGATAGCGAACTTCCGCGGGATCAGGTAGTTGCGAGCGTAACCGTCCTTGACGTCGACGACGTCGCCCGCGGCACCGAGGCCGGAGACCTCGTGGGTGAGGATGATCTTCATGAGTCGGTCACCCTTCCCTTATCGCGCGGTGGACGTGTAGGGCAGCAGCGCCATCTCACGGCTGTTCTTGACGGCCGTGGCGACGTCACGCTGGTGCTGCGTGCAGTTGCCGGTCACGCGGCGGGCACGGATCTTGCCGCGGTCGGAAATGAACTTCCGCAGCATGTTCGTGTCCTTGTAGTCCACGTACGTGACCTTGTCCTTGCAGAAAGCGCAGACCTTCTTCTTCGGCTTGCGCACAGGCGGCTTCGCCATGATGTTTCTCCTGTGTGATCAAGAAGTGTGGGTACGGGCCACCCTCGGCCGTGAGGCCTAGAAGGGGGGCTCGTCCGAGTAGCCGCCACCGCTGCCGCCGGAGCCACCGCCCCAGCCGCCACCACCCTGGCCGCCACCGGCGGGAGCGCCGGACGCCCACGGGTCGTCGGCAGGAGCGCCGCCGCCCTGCTGGCCGCCACCGGGGCCACCGCCCCAGCCGCCGCCCTGCTGACCGCCGCCACCGCCGCCGCCGTAACCGCCTTGGCCGCCCCGGCCGGCGGTCTTGGTGACCTTGGCCGTGGCGTTGCGCAGGCTGGGGCCGACTTCCTCGACGTCCAGCTCGAAGACCGTGCGCTTGACACCCTCACGGTCCTCGTAGGACCGCTGCTTCAGCCGGCCCTGCACGACGACGCGCATGCCTCGCTGGAGCGACTCGGCGACGTTCTCCGCCGCCTGGCGCCAGACCGAGCAGGTCAGGAACAGGCTCTCGCCGTCCTTCCACTCGTTGGTCTGACGGTCGAAGGTGCGGGGCGTGGACGCGACACGGAACTTCGCGACCGCCGCACCGGAGGGGGTGAAGCGCAGCTCGGGGTCGTCGACAAGATTGCCGATGACCGTGATGACGGTCTCGCCTGCCATGGGGGAACCTCTCGGCGGGTTTGCTGCTGGCTGCTTGTGGTGCTACTCGAGTCCCGGGATCGGCTGAGCGAGAGCTCAGTGGGTCTCGGGACGGAGGACCTTGGTCCGGAGGACCGACTCGTTCAGGTTCATCTGGCGGTCGAGCTCCTTGACGACCGCAGGCTCGGCCTGCAGGTCAATGACCGAGTAGATGCCCTCGGGCTTCTTCTTGATCTCGTACGAGAGACGACGACGGCCCCAGGTGTCGACCTTCTCGACCTTTCCGCCACCGTCACGGACGACAGAAAGGAAGTTCTCGATCAGCGGGGAGACAGCGCGCTCCTCGAGATCGGGGTCGAGGATGACCATCACCTCGTAGTGACGCATGTGGAACCCACCTCCTTTGGACTCAGCGGCCACGGTCGTTCCGTGGCAGGAGGGTCGTGATGCGTACGCAACGGTATCGGCCACCACTGACAATCGGGGGCCCTGTGCGGGCTTCCGGCCGTGGTCTGGGCAGACACCGGTGCAGACGGTACAGAGTACCCGCACACCGGCTTCCGGTTGAAATCCGGCCGCCGTGACCGTCAATCTGTACACATCGGGTGTGTATGGCGCTACGATGCGCCGCCTTCCGCAGGAGGTGCCCCATGGCACAAGCATTGCGACCCAACACCGCCGGATCCCTCTTCGCCACGGACGGCAGGCCCCATCCCGTCCAGCACGCACTGCTCGCGGTGACGCTGGTCCTCGGAGTGGTCGCGTTCGTCACGGCGATGTTCCCGAGCCTCCATCTGATCAGCTCCTGGACCGGCCTGGCCGGCATCCTCACCGGGGCCTACGGTCAGTGGATCTCGGAGACGACCCGCGAACGCTTCGGACTGGTGCTGGGCCTCGGTGCCTCGGCCGTCGGCTTCTTCCTGGGCATGGCCCAGGGAGGGCTTTTCGGCGGGCTTTTCTGACCTCTTCCGACCCACCCGGTCACACTCGTCCCACACCCACCGAGCCCTTCGGGGCTCGGTGTTCGCCGCCGCGGCCGCGACAGGCCGAGGAGAAGGTTGCGCACGCCCAGTCGGGGCGCTCGTGGGGCGCAGTAGGCTTCGGCGCGAGAGCCGGAGCCCCTGAACCCATGGGGACACACCAGCCCGAGGAGCGCCCCGAATGAGCCTGACCCTGAGGACCATCAGTCGAGAGCAGCATCTGGCCTATGTCCAGAGCCTGCCGTCGGCGAGTCACATGCAGGTCCCGGCCTGGGCGGACGTCAAGGCGGAATGGCGCTCGGAGAACCTCGGCTGGTTCGACGAGCGGACCGGCGAACTGGTCGGCGCGGGCCTGGTGCTCTACCGCCAGCTGCCCAAGATCAAGCGCTACCTCGCCTACCTCCCCGAAGGCCCGGTCATCAACTGGTTCGCGCCGAATCTGGACGACTGGATCCAGCCGATGCTGGCCCACCTGAAACAGCAGGGCGCCTTCTCCGTGAAAATGGGCCCGCCCGTGATCATCCGGCGCTGGGAGGCCACGTCCATCAAGCGGGGCATCCAGGACCCGGACGTCAAGCGCCTGCGGGACATCGAGGCCGACTTCATCGAGCCACGCGCCTTCGAGGTCGCCGACAAGCTCCGGCGCATGGGCTGGCAGCAGGGCGAGGACGGGGGGGCCGGCTTCGGCGACGTGCAGCCCCGTTACGTCTTCCAGGTGCCGCTGGCCAACCGCTCCCTGGAGGAGGTCCACAAGGACTTCAACCAGCTGTGGCGCCGCAACATCAAGAAGGCCGAGAAGGCCGGCGTCGAGGTCGTCCAGGGCGGTTACCAGGACCTCGAGGAGTGGCAGCGGCTGTACGAGATCACGGCCGTGCGCGACCACTTCCGGCCCCGCCCGCTGGGGTACTTCCAGCGCATGTGGACAGCCCTCAACAACGAAGACCCCAACCGCATGCGGCTGTACTTCGCCCGCCACAACGGCGTGAACCTCTCCGCGGCGACGATGCTCATCGTCGGCGGGCACGTCTGGTACTCCTACGGCGCCTCCGACAACATCGGCCGCGAGGTGCGCCCCTCGAACGCCATGCAGTGGCGGATGCTGCGCGACGCGTACGCGCTCGGCGCCACCGTCTACGACCTGCGCGGCATCTCCGACTCGCTGGACGAGTCGGACCACCTCTTCGGACTCATCCAGTTCAAGGTCGGCACGGGCGGGCAGGCCGCCGAGTACCTCGGCGAGTGGGACTTCCCGCTGAACAAGCTGCTCCACAAGGCGCTCGACATCTACATGTCGCGCCGCTGAGCCCGCCGTCCGCTTCCCCAGCTTCCATCCCTCTGCCACACCGCAGCCACGAGAAAGGTTCCAGGTCCGGCCATGGCGCTCACGCTCTACGTCGACACCGCGCGCTGGCGGGCGCACCACAAGCACGTGCAGGAGCAGTTCCCGGGACTCGTCCCGGTCTGCAAGGGCAACGGCTACGGCTTCGGACACGAGCGCCTCGCGGAGGAGGCCACACGGCTGGGCTCCGACGTCCTCGCCGTGGGCACGACGTACGAGGCCGCGCGCATCAAGGACTGGTTCGGCGGTGACCTGCTGGTGCTGACGCCGTACCGGCGCGGCGAGGAGCCCGTACCGCTGCCCGACCGCGTCATCCGCTCGGTGTCGTCGATCGACGGCGTCTACGGCCTCGTGGGCGCCCGTGTGGTCATCGAGGTGATGTCCTCGATGAAGCGCCACGGCATCAGCGAGCAGGATCTGGCGCAACTGCACTCCGCCATCGAGAACGTCCGGCTGGAGGGCTTCGCCATCCACCTGCCGCTGGACCGCACGGACGGCTCGGACGCCGTCGAGGAGGTCATCGGCTGGATGGACCGCCTGCGCGCGGCCCGGCTGCCGCTGCACACGATGTTCGTCAGCCACCTCAAGGCCGAGGAACTCACCCGGTTGCAGCAGCAGTTCCCGCAGACGCGCTTCCGCGCCCGGATCGGCACGCGGCTGTGGCTGGGGGACCACGACGCCACCGAGTACCGCGGTGCGGTCCTGGACGTCACGCGCGTCTCCAAGGGCGACCGGTTCGGCTACCGGCAGCAGAAGGCGGCCTCGGACGGCTACCTGGTGGTCGTGGCGGGCGGCACGTCGCACGGGGTGGGCCTGGAGGCCCCCAAGGCGCTGCACGGCGTCATGCCGCGCGCGAAGGGCGTCGCCCGCGCCGGCCTCGCCACGGTCAACCGGAACCTCTCGCCGTTCGTCTGGGGCGGCAAGCAGCGCTGGTTCGCCGAGCCGCCGCACATGCAGGTATCCATCCTGTTCGTGCCGGCGGACGCGCCGGAACCGAAGGTCGGTGACGAGTTGGTGGCCCATCTGCGGCACACCACCACGCAGTTCGACCGTCTCGTCGACCGCTGACGGCGGCGACGTACGACGACGAGAAGGCCGTACACGGATCTCCGTGTACGGCCTTCTCGTCGTCCGGCTCCCCCCTACGACGCCCAGAGCGTTGTTCGCTCAGGGCGAACCGGTGTTCTCCTTGCCGCTGCCCCACTCCACGTGAGGCACCTCGAACTGCGCCGCCTGCTGCGGCGGACGGGCCGCGGGTCCCAGGACGAACACATCCGCAGCGCGGTCGAGCACGCCCCCGGAGGGATCGTCCTCGCCGCCGCGGCGGACCACGTCCCGGTCCGGCATGAGAATGTCGCGCACGACCACGACACACAGGTACAGGGTGCCCAGCAGGTGCACGCCGATCGCCCAGTGGTAGCCGTCGGTCGGCAGACCCTTGTGGGCGTCTCCGCTGGTCGTGTAGGCGAGGTACATCCAGATGCCCAGGAAGTACGCCACCTCGCAGGCCTGCCAGATCAGGAAGTCCCGCCACTTCGGCCGGGCCAGCGCGGCCAGCGGGACCAGCCACAGGACGTACTGCGGCGAGTAGACCTTGTTGGTGAGGACGAAGGCCGCCACGATCAGGAAGGCCAGCTGGGCGAAGCGCGGTCGGCGCGGCGCGGTGAAGGTGAGTGCCGCGATACCGACGCAGCACAGCAGCATCAAAAGCGTGGCCAGCGTGTTGACGGTGTCGGTGCTGAGCGGATCACTGGAGTTCTGGACCAGGATGAGCCAGAAGGACCCGAAGTCGACACCTCGCTCCTGGCTGAACGTGTAGAACTTCGACCAGCCGTCGAAGGCGAAGAGCATGACCGGCAGGTTCACGACCAGCCAGGCGACGACCGCGCCGGCGAGTGCCTTGCCGAAGTCCCGCCACCTGCCGGCCCGCCAGCACAGCACGAACAGCGCCCCGAGCAGGAACAGGGGATAGAGCTTGGCGGCCGTGGCGAGCCCCAGGAGCACACCGAAGGCGACGGAACGGCCCCGCGACCACATCAGCATCGCCGCGGCCGTCAGAGCGACCGCCAGCAGGTCCCAGTTGATGGTGGCGGTCAGCGCGAAGGCGGGCGCCAGGGCGACCAGCAGACCGTCCCAGGGGCGCCGGGCGTGCGTCCGGGTCACACAGACGGCGATGACGGCCGCGCAGACCATCAGCATCCCGGCGTTGACCATCCAGTACCACTGCTGCTGGTCCTGGATGCTGCCGCTGCCGGGCGTGATCCAGGCGGCGACCTCCATGAAGACGCCGGTCAGCACCGGATACTCGAGGTACTCCATGTCGCCGGGGAGCCTGTCGAAGTACGGCACGAGCCCATCGGCGAAACCGCGCCCGTTGTAGAGGTGCGGGATGTCCGAGTAGCACGCATGCGTGTACTGCGAACTGGCGCCGAAGAACCAGGCGCCGTTGTAGCAGGGCGCCTTCTGGACCAGTCCGAGGGCGAACATACCCACCGCCACGAGCACGATCACCCGCACGGGAGTCCACCAGGACGTCCCGAGCAGGGCGCGTCGCCCCAGGGGACCACCGATCAGCTCACTGCCGCTCGCGGCGACCTCGTCGACCGTGGTGGGCCGCACCGGGTCCGGCTCGTGCGCGCTCGCTTGCGTCGTCTCTGCACTGGGCATGGGGCACATCCTGCCGTACGAGTCTGGGAATACGCCGAGGGCCGCCGCACCTGACCGGTGCGGCGGCCCTGTTTCACGTGAAACAGTCATTTCGGTTTCACGTGAAACACCCCTCTACGGGCGATACGGAGGCTAGGTCGTGCCTCCGAAGAGGCCGCCCCCGTTGCCGCCGTTGCCATTGCCGTTGCCGCCGGTGGTCTCCGCGCCCGTCTCCGTGGGCTCGGGTGAGACGGTCACGCCCCCGTCGGTGCCACCGTTGTCCGTGCCGCCGTTGTCCGTGCCACCGTTCTCCTCACAGTTCCAGTCGAACGGCTCACAGGTGCCGCTCGCCGACGGCGAGGGGGTGTTGTCCTTGGGCTTGGTACGCGTCGGCGCGGGGGTCGGGCTCTCCTCCTCGGTCTCGGTGATCGTGGGAGTCGGCGTCGGGGACGGGGCCTCGTTGATCACCTCACCGATGGGCTGCGGAGTCGGGAACTTCTTGGCCGGCTCGCCCTTCAGGGCCTGCTCCATGTAGTCGTGCCAGATCTCGGCCGGGAACGAGGCACCGTGGATCGACTTCTGGTTGCCCGTGCCGTACATCTCCAGGAACGTGCGGTTCTTGATGCTCTCGTCGTCCGGGTATCGGAACATGCTGATCGCGGTCGACAGCTGAGGGGTGTAGCCGACGAACCAGGCCGACTTGTTGCCGTCGGTGGTACCGGTCTTGCCGGCCACCTCCCGGCCCGTCAGCTGGGCGTTGGTACCCGTGCCGTCCTCGACGACGGTCTTCAGGACGTCGGTGACATTGTCGGCGACCTTCGCGGTGAAGGCCTGCTCGGTCTTAGTCGCGTGCTCGTAGAGCGTGCCGTCCTTGTCCGTCACCTTGTTCACGGAGTACGGGTCGTTCTGCTTGCCGCTGGCCGCGAAGGTGGCGTACGAGCCCGCCATGCGGATCGCGCTGGGGTCGGAGATGCCGAGGGAGAACGACGGGTAGTCGATGCCGGCCAGGCTGGACTCCAGAACGCCCGCCCGAACGGCCGCCTCCTTCACCTTGTCCAGGCCGACGTCCATGCCGAGCTGCACATAGGCCGAGTTCACCGAGTGCTGCATCGCCTCACGGAGGTCGATCTGGTATTTCGGTGCCTCGCCGTACGTCTGGTCACCGTCGTTGACCTGCAGCCACTCCTCGCCCTTGTCGTTCTGCCAGACCGTTCCGTCGTATTGCTTGATCTTGAGCTTGTTCTTGCCGCTGTACAGGCTCTTGGGGGAGACCACGGTGCGTTCGTCCTGGGCCTGCGTGGGGCCGAGCTCGGGATCGCGGACGCCCCAGTTCATGGCCGCCGCGAGCACGAAGGGCTTGAACGTCGATCCGACCTGTGCGCCGGTCTCGTTCGCGTTGTTGGTGAAGTGCTTGGTGGCGTCCTCACCGCCGTAGATGGCCACGATGGCCCCGCTCGCCGGATCCACGGAAGCGCCGCCGAACTGGACGTGCGTGTCCGTGTCGGGACGCTTCTTGGGGTCGATGTTGGCCTTCTGGACCTTCTTGACCGCCTTCTCGAGTTCGTTGACCTTCTTCTTGTCGAAGGTCGTGTGGATCGAGAGGCCGCCTTCCCGGAGCTTGCGCTCGGTGACCTGGGTCTTGTCGCTGTTGTTGAGCAGGTAGCCGTTGGCCAGGTCGACGAGGTAACCGATCTGGCCGCTCAGCGCCCTGTTCGCCCGGGGGTTCTCGACCTTGGGCAGCGTCGTGTACTTGGCTCGCTCGGTGGCGCTCAGGTGGCCGTACTCGACCATCTTGTCGAGCGTGTCCTGCATCTGGGTCAGGGCCCGCCTGCTGTTGTCCTCGGGCGTGGCGGCGGGGTCGATGGAGGTCGCGCCGGCCGGGTCGTAGTACGTGGCGCCCTTGAGCATGGCCGAGAGGAACGCGCACTCGCCCGCGTTCAGGTCGATGGCCTCCTTGTTGAAGTAGGCGCGTGCCGCGGCCTGAATACCGAAGGCGCTGCGGCCGTAGTACGCGGTGTTGAGGTAGCCCTCCATGATGTCGTCCTTGGGGACGGAGGCGCCCACCTTGATGGAGACGAAGAGCTCTTTGAACTTACGGCTGATCGTCTGCGACTGGTCGTCCAGCATGGCGTTCTTGACGTACTGCTGGGTGATGGTGGAACCACCCTGCGTCTCGCCGCCCCGAGCCATGTTGAACACCGCGCGGGCGATGCCCCTCGGGTCGACGCCGCTGTCCGTCGTGAAGGTCTTGTTCTCCTGCGAGATGACCGCGTACTGCATGTTCTTGGGGATCTGCGACAGATTGATGATCTGCCGGTTCGTCTCCCCGCCCGTGGACACCATCTCGGTGCCGTCGGCCCAGTAGTAGACGTTGTTCTGCGCCTTGGCGGCCTGCGCGACATTCGGGACGCCCACCATGGCGTAGCCGATGCCCGCGACGGCGATCATGCTGCCGAAGAAGCCGAGGCACAGGCCCGAGATGAGCTTCCAGGACGGCATCCAACGGCGCCAGCCGTACCGGCCCGCGCGCGGATAGTCGATGATCCGCTTGCTGTCGGAGGCTGGCGCGCGTCCGCGGCCCGGCCCGGTCGCGCCAGCGCGCCGGCTGCCCCGGCCGGGGTCAGGTGCTCTGCGTCGGCCACCACCACTTCTCTGCGCCGCGCGCCGGGCCTCGGCGCGGCCGCCGTAGGGCCGCTCCTCGCCTCCGGACTCGTAGGAACCCGACCCGTACGCGTCGGAAGGAGACCCTGTGGCGCCTCGCGGTGCCGCACGGCGGCCGGAGGACGAACCGGACGTGCCGCGTCGGGCCGCGGCACGTCCGCCTCCCTGCGGCTGTGGCGGTTTGCGACGGTGCTCGCTCATCGAACGACTACTCCTAGGGCAGGCGCACCATGGCGCGCCTGGAAACGGCGGCTGGTTTCCGGTCCCCCCGAAGTACGGATGCGGTCCGTTCCGCATTCACCCGTACTGCACCAGGGACAAGGACGCCCCCAGACGCAACTCGGTTCCCGGTGGTGTGCATGCCGCACAGACTACGCAGCACCAAAACGCACCTAGTCCTGAAGTTCACCCCAAAACAGGCAACTCGCCCCCAACGAATCGGTGATGTGACGCCGCTCACGATTCCGCCCCTTGTCGCATTCGCAGCGCCGTTCTATCGTCGTGATGTATCGAGTCGATACATCAGCTCGACATAATGACCGTGGCGGCCCGACCGCAGCAGAGAGGAGGCGACGATGAGCCGGCGTTCCGGCATCCTCGAGTTCGCCGTACTCGGCCTGCTCCGCGAATCTCCGATGCACGGCTATGAGCTGCGCAAACGACTCAACACGTCACTGGGTGTGTTCCGGGCGTTCAGCTACGGGACGCTCTACCCCTGCCTCAAGACGCTGGTCGCAAACGGCTGGTTGATCGAGGAGCCGGGAAACACCACCGAGGACGCCCTCGCCGCTCCGCTCGCCGGCCGTCGCGCCAAGATCGTCTATCGGCTGACGCCGGAAGGTAAGGAGCACTTCGAGCAGCTGCTCGCGCAGACGGGCCCCGACGCGTACGAGGACGAGACCTTCGCCGCCCGGTTCGCCTTCTTCGGCCAGACCTCCCGTGACGTACGCATGCGCGTGCTGGAGGGGCGCCGCAGCCGGCTGGAGGAGCGTCTGGAGAAGATGCGCGCCTCCCTGGCCCGCACCCGCGAGCGCCTCGACGACTACACCCTCGAGCTCCAGCGCCACGGAATGGAGTCCGTGGAGCGCGAAGTGCGCTGGCTGAACGAGCTCATCGAGAGCGAGCGGGCCGGTCGGGACCTTCGCGGTTCCGCCACCGGGGGGTCCGCTCAGCAGGACACCACATCTGGAGCGTCGGGCGACCTGCCCCGGCCCGGGGACACCTCCCGGCCGGATTCGTCCGACGACACCGCCACGTGAGGTCCCCGTCAGGGCCTCACCGAGTACACACAGGGAGCAACCGGAATGGGTTCGGTTCGCGTAGCCATCGTCGGCGTGGGCAACTGCGCCGCGTCGCTGGTGCAGGGAGTCGAGTACTACAAGGACGCCGACCCGGCGTCCAAGGTCCCCGGCCTGATGCACGTCCAGTTCGGTGAGTACCACGTCCGTGACGTGGAGTTCGTCGCCGCCTTCGATGTCGACGCGAAGAAGGTCGGCCTCGACCTCGCGGACGCCATCGGCGCATCCGAGAACAACACCATCAAGATTTGCGACGTGCCCAACACCGGTGTCACCGTCCAGCGCGGCCACACCCTCGACGGTCTCGGCAAGTACTACCGCCAGACCATCGAGGAGTCCGCCGAGGAGCCGGTCGACGTCGTCCACATCCTCAAGGACAAGCAGGTCGACGTCCTCGTCTGCTACCTGCCCGTCGGCTCCGAGGACGCAGCGAAGTACTACGCCCAGTGCGCCATCGACGCCAAGGTCGCCTTCGTCAACGCCCTCCCGGTGTTCATCGCCGGCACCAAGGAGTGGGCGGACAAGTTCACCGAGGCCGGTGTCCCGATCGTCGGTGACGACATCAAGTCCCAGGTCGGCGCCACCATCACGCACCGCGTCATGGCGAAGCTGTTCGAGGACCGGGGCGTCATCCTGGACCGCACGATGCAGCTGAACGTCGGCGGCAACATGGACTTCAAGAACATGCTCGAGCGCGAGCGCCTGGAGTCCAAGAAGATCTCCAAGACGCAGGCCGTCACCTCGCAGATCCCCGACCGGGACCTCGGCGAGAAGAACGTCCACATCGGCCCGTCCGACTACGTCGCCTGGCTCGACGACCGCAAGTGGGCGTACGTGCGCCTCGAGGGCCGTGCCTTCGGTGACGTCCCGCTGAACTTGGAGTACAAGCTCGAGGTCTGGGACTCCCCGAACTCGGCCGGCGTCATCATCGACGCCCTGCGCGCCGCGAAGATCGCCAAGGACCGCGGCATCGGCGGCCCGATCCTCTCCGCGTCGAGCTACTTCATGAAGTCCCCGCCGGTGCAGTACTTCGACGACGAGGCCCGCGAGAACGTCGAGAAGTTCATCAAGGGCGAGGTCGAGCGCTAGGTCTCACCTCTTTTTCGGGCCGAGGGCCCCCGAGGCAGTGCGCCCGGGGGTCCTCCCCGTATGTGAGGCTGTGCCCATGGCCGTCGTACGTGATCTACGCGTCCTGCTCCGCTTCCGGTACTTCCGGCGCCTGCTCGCCGTACGGCTGCTCTCCCAGGGCGCCGACGGCGTGTACCAGGTCGGGCTCGCCACCTACGTCGTCTTCTCCCCGGAGCGGCAGACCTCACCCGCCGCGATCGCCTCGGCCATGGCGGTCCTGCTGCTCCCGTACTCCCTCGTGGGCCCGTTCGCCGGCGTCCTGCTGGACCGCTGGCGCCGCCGCCAGGTCTTCCTGTACGGCAACCTGCTGCGCGCCCTGCTGGCTTCGGCGACGGCGGTCCTGATGATCAGGCCGGTACCGGACTGGCTCTTCTACGTCTCCGCCCTGTGCGTCACGGCCGTCAACCGATTCGTCCTCGCGGGCCTGTCCGCCGCGCTGCCCCGCGTGGTCGACGAGGACCGGCTGGTGATGGCCAACTCCCTGTCCCCGACAGCCGGGACACTCGCCGCGACCGCCGGCGGCGGCCTCGCCTTCGTCGTACGACTGCTGATCGCGGACTCGGACGCCGCCGTGGTGCTGGTGGGCGCCGCGCTGTACCTCTGCTCCGCCATGGCGTCGCTGCGCATCGGACAGGAACTGCTGGGCCCGGACCAAGCGTTGATCCAGCCGCGCCTGCGGGCCGCGGTCTCCGGCACCGCCCGCGATCTCGTGGCGGGGCTGCGCCATCTCGCCGCTCCCGCACGACGGGAGGCCGCCTGGGCGCTCACGTCGATGACGCTGATGCGGTTCTGCTACGGCGCCCTGACGGTCACTCTGCTGATGCTCTGCCGCTACGCCTTCACCACCGACACCGACGACGGACTCGCGCTGCTGGGGCTGGCGGTGGGCATCGCGGGCGCCGGCTTCTTCGCGGCGGCCGTATTGACGCCCTGGGCCGCCGGCCGGTTCGGCCCCGGCCGCTGGATCGTCGTCTGCGCGGCGTCCGCCGCCGTCCTGGAGCCCGTGCTCGGACTTCCCTTCGCCACCGAGCCCATGCTGGCCGCGGCATTCGTCCTCGGCCTGACCACCCAGGGCGCCAAGATCTCCACGGACACGATCGTGCAGTCCTCGGTCGACGACGGCTTCCGCGGACGGATCTTCTCCCTCTACGACGTCCTGTTCAACGTCGCCTTCGTCGCCGCCGCCGGAGTGGCCGCCCTGATGCTGCCCCCGGACGGACGCTCGGTCCCGCTGGTCCTGACGGTGGCGGTGATCTACGGAACGGTTGCGGTGACTATGGCCCGCTTTGAACTCCGGTGAGTGTCACATCAGAGCCACAGAGCGGCTCTGAGTGGTGGCGTTGTCAGTGGGGCGCTGTAGCTTACGTGGGTCTTACGCGCGACGTTCCGCGCGTTCTCACGTCTACGTATCCAGGGGGACCCCCAAGTGACCACTCCGCCGCCCCAGGGCAACCCGTTCGCGCAGGGCCAGAACCCCTACGCGCAGGGCCAGCCCCAGGCTCCGTACCCGCCCCGGGACGGCCAGCCCCAGCAGCCCGGCTTCCCGCAGCAGGGCGCCCCGTACGCTCCGGTCCCGCCGGAGCAGCCGCGCCGGAAGTTCGGCTTCAAGACGATCAAGAACGTGGTCATCGTGATCGCGGTCCTCACCGCGGTCATCGGCGGCTACATCGCCAGCCGGGACGACGCCGATCAGGCCGCCGTGGGTGACTGCCTGAAGTCCGCCTCGTCCTCCTCGGACCGTATGGAGGTCGTGGAGTGCACGTCCTCCGAGGCTGAGGCCAAGGTCCTGAAGAAGGTCGAGGGCAACTACTCGGAGATCACCGCCGAGACCGAATGCCGCAAGGTCAAGGAGGCCACGGGCTTCTACGCCGAGACCGGTGACGGGGCCGAGTTCCTGCTCTGCCTCGGGGACGTCTGATCGGACGCAGCGAAGAGGGGCGATGTTTCACGTGAAACATCGCCCCTCTTCGCGTTCGGGGAGGGCGTGTGGCGGACCGGTGTTTCACGTGAAACATCGGCACGTCCCACGGCCTCAGCCCTGCTCGGCCCACCACTCCTTGAGCGCCGCGACCGCGTCGTCGTGCTCCATCGGGCCGTTCTCCAGACGAAGCTCCAGCATGTGCTGGTAGGCGCGACCGACCGCAGGGCCCGGCTTGATGCCGAGGATCTCCATGATCTGGTTGCCGTCGAGGTCGGGACGGATGGCGTCCAGCTCTTCCTGCTCCTGGAGCTGAGCGATCCGCTCCTCCAGACCGTCGTAGGCCCGCGACAGTGCCGCCGCCTTGCGCTTGTTCCGCGTGGTGCAGTCCGAGCGGGTCAGTTTGTGAAGCCGGTCGAGGAGGGGCCCGGCGTCCCGGACGTAGCGACGGACAGCCGAGTCGGTCCACTCGCCGGTGCCATAACCGTGGAAGCGGAGGTGGAGCTCGACCAGGCGTGAGACGTCCTTCACGAGCTCGTTGGAGTACTTGAGCGCCGTCATCCGCTTCTTGGTCATCTTCGCGCCGACCACCTCGTGGTGGTGGAACGAGACCCGCCCGTCCTTCTCGAAGCGGCGCGTCCGCGGCTTGCCGATGTCGTGCAGCAGCGCGGCCAGGCGGAGGGTCAGGTCGGGGCCGTTCTCCTCCAGCGCCATCGCCTGCTCCAGGACGATCAGCGTGTGGTCGTAGACGTCCTTGTGTCGGTGGTGCTCGTCACGCTCCAGCCGCAGGGCCGGCAGCTCCGGCAGCACATGATCGGCGAGTCCGGTGTCGACCAGCAGCGACAGACCCTTGCGGGGGTGCCGGGACAGGATGAGCTTGTTCAGCTCCTCCCGGACCCGCTCGGCCGAGACGATCTCCAGGCGCCCGGCCATCTCCTTCATCGCCGTGACGACCTCGGGCGCCACTTCGAAGTCCAGCTGGGCCGCGAAGCGCGCGGCCCGCATCATCCGCAGCGGATCGTCCGAGAAGGACTCCTCCGGAGTGCCCGGCGTACGGAGGACGCGCGCCGCCAGATCGTCGAGTCCGCCGTGCGGATCGATGAACTTGTTCTCCGGCAGCGCGACGGCCATCGCATTCACGGTGAAGTCGCGCCGGACGAGGTCCTCCTCGATGGAGTCGCCGTACGACACCTCCGGCTTGCGCGACGTCCGGTCGTAGGCCTCCGACCGGTAGGTCGTCACCTCGATCTGAAAGCCGTCCTTCTGGGCGCCGACCGTGCCGAAGGCGATCCCGACGTCCCAGACGGAGTCCGCCCACGGCCGCACGATCTTCAGGACGTCCTGGGGACGGGCGTCGGTCGTGAAGTCCAGATCGTTGCCGAGCCGGCCGAGCAGCGCGTCCCGCACCGAACCGCCGACCAGGGCAAGTGAGAACCCGGCCTCCTGAAAGCGGCGGGCGAGGTCGTCGGCGACAGGCGCGACCCGCAGCGGCTCACTCGGCGCGGCGGGCGGCACCTGACTCAGGGCACGGGTGTCATCGTTGGCGTTCGGCACAACAGAACAGGGTACGTGGCCCGGACGACCGCGAGCGTCTCGATTAAGGGGGGCGAACACCCGCGTCTGCAGGGGCACGAACACCCGCGTCGCATACGGCACAAGGCACGCCCTCACGGCGTACGGAAGTGTTCCTCTTCATAGGCGCACATTCGGGACAGCGGCCCCCGCTCCCCCGATCTCCAGGAGCAGACCGCGGCACTTCCCCTCAGCGGGCATCGTTACCATGCGTGGACGCACATTCCGACGACCACTGACGACGAGGGACGGGCGAGCGCGTGGCCGAGGCGGCAGACTTCCAGGGGACGAGTCCCTCACCTGCCCGCCGGTGGTTGAGGCGCACCGGGGCGGTGCTGGCCGGGGCGCCGCTGCTGGCAGGACTGGTCCAGCTGCCCGCCGCCCCCGCAGCGGACGCCGCCGGGCAGTCCTCCGCGCGGCAGGCCTCCGGTTCCCGCACAGTGACCGTCGCCCTCGACTCGCTCAGCCCCACCGCTCCCACCGGGGGCGACACGCTGACCATCTCGGGCACGGTCACCAACCACGGCAAGCAGGCGGTCACCGACGCCCATGTGGACCTGCGCACGGGCCCGGAGATCACGACCCGCTCGTCGATCGACAGCGTCGCCAAGCGCACCGGCCACTCCCCGGGCTCCGACGGCACGGAGGTCGACGACACGTACCGCCAGGAGTTCGCGAAGCTCACGCCGGGCGTCGCCCAGCGCTTCAGCATCTCCGTGCCGGTCGACGAGCTGGACCTCGGCGATGCCGGCGTCTACCAGCTCGGCGTCGCCCTGTCGGGCGAGACGTCCGCGCAGCCCTGGGACCAGGTGCTGGGCATCCAGCGGACGTTTCTTCCGTGGCAGCCCGAAGAGGCGGACACGAAGACGAAGACGACGTTCCTGTGGCCGCTCGTGTCGACCGCGCACATGACGGCGGAGACGGGGTCGAACGAACAGCAGACGCCGGTCTTCCGCGACGACGACCTGGCCAAGGAGATCGCTCCGGGCGGCCGCCTGGAGCAGCTCGTGTCGCTGGGCAGGGACCTCGACGTCACCTGGGTGATCGACCCGGACCTCCTGGCCTCCGTCGACGCGATGGCCCGCGGCTACCGCGTCCAGGGCGAGGGCGACACCACCGCGCCGGGCACGCACCAGGCGGCCGCCAAGCAGTGGCTGGCGAACCTGCAGAAGGCGGTGGCCGACAAGGAGGTCGTCGCCCTGCCCTACGCCGACCCGGACCTGGCATCCCTCGCCCACAACGGGACGAACGTCACCGGCTCGCTGAGCCGCCTCAAGGAGGCCACGGACGTCGTCGCCAACACGGTGGAGCCGATCCTCCACGTGAAGCCGAACACCGACTTCGCCTGGCCCGTCGACGGCGCCGTGGACCCGTCGATCGTCAAGGTCGCCACCTCCGCCGGCGCCGACAAGGTGATCGCCCGCAGCGACAGCCTGGAGGAGACCGGCGACCTGTCGTACACGCCGTCCGCGGCCCGTCCCATCGGCGGCGGCACCACGGCGGTGGTCGCGGACGCACGGCTGTCGACGGCCTTCCAGGGCGATCTGACGAAGGCCTCCGTCAAGACGCTGTCCGTGCAGCGTTTCCTCGCCCAGAGCCTCGCCCTGAACCTGCAGACCAACCAGCAGCGCAGCATCGTCGTCGCCCCGCAGCGCATGCCGACCGCGAGCCAGGCCCAGGCCATGGCCGAGGCGATCACGGCACTGCAGACCGGCGGCTGGAGCGAGTCCCAGAACCTCGGCGCGGCCGCCAAGGCCAAGCCCGACCCCGCGGCCACCCGGAAGGTGCCGTCGGCCTCCGCGTACCCGTCCTCGCTGCGCAAGCAGGAACTGCCGCGCTGGGCCTTCGAGCAGATCGCGCGCACGCACGTCAAGCTCGACAGCTTCAGGGTGATCCTCACCGACCAGTCCCGCGTGGTGACCCCCTTCGGGCGCGCCATAAACCGCGAGATGTCCAGCTCCTGGCGCGGCCGGGCCGCCGAGGGCCAGAACTACCGCGACGGCGTGGAGGACTACCTCGACGGCCTCGCCGCGGGAGTCACCCTGATCGACAAGTCGGAGACCAAGCTCTCCGGCCGCAGCGCCACCATCCCGGTGACCGTCCAGAACAACCTGGTGCAGGACGTCGACCACCTGGTCCTGCGGCTCACCTCGACCAGCCCCACCCGACTGGAGATCGTCGGCAAGGGCTACGCCGAACAGCCCGTCACCGTCTCGGGCGGTCATAGCCAGTCGGTGAAGTTCGCCACGTCCGCGAACGCCAACGGCCGGGTGACCGTCAAGGCACAGCTGTTCACGCAGGACGGCAAGCCCTACGGACCGCCCGTCTACTTCGACGTGAAGGTCACCGAGATCACCGCCACGGTGATGCTGGTGATCGGCGGCGGCGTTCTGCTCCTCGTCCTCGCCGGCTTCCGGATGTACACCCAGCGCAAGCGCGCGGCCGCCCGGGAGGCGGAGGAGGACATCCCGGACACGGCCGACGAGCCCGCCGACGGTCCGGAGAACCCTGAAGGGTCCACGGACCGTCTCAGGGAGGAGTCCGGTCCCCGGCACGGGGCAGGCGACCCGGAGCAGCCGAGTGACCCTGGGCCGGACACCCCAGCGGAAAGCGCAGACCCGTCCGCGACGGGTGAGAGAGTGGACCGTTGAGATGTCGTGGCCGGTGGGCCCGGGACGATGAGGTGGGGTAACCATGAACGCGCCGTACGACGGTGACCGCGGCCAGGCCGCGGGCAGCTCGGGTCACCCCGAGGGCCCGCCGCCCGAGCACGGCCAGGTGCCGCCGCAGCACCCCGCGGACATGTACCTCCAGGACGCCTACGAACAGGACCCCTACCGGGCGCAGGACCTCGCCGCCCAGGACCCTGTGACCGAGGCGCTCTACGACCGCGCGGCACACCCGCCGCCGCCCCCGGGCACGTACCAGTCGCCGCAGCAGCTGTACGCCCAGCCGCCCCAGTCGCCGTACGCGCCCGACCCGCGGGTGTGGGCCCAGACGCCGGCCCCGGAGCCGGCGGGTCCCACGCAGCACCTGCCGTTCGGCGACGACCCCCGCACGACCCAGTACGTGGGCGTCGACGACCTGGTCACCCAGGCCGGTGACCAGCGCCACGAGCCCGACGCCTTCGCGCACCTGTTCCGGGACCAGCAGCAGACCGGCGTCCGCCCGCCGATGGACTACGCGGGCGTGCCGGGCCCGGCCCCCGCCCCGGGAACCGGGTACGGCCCGGCGGGACAGTACGAGGGGACGCACGCCGCGGAGGGCCAGTACGGCGGTGTTCAGGCACCCGGGCAGGCACCGGAGGCTGAGTACGGCGGTGCCCAGGCGTCCGCCGAGCCGTACCAGCCGTCCGCCCCACGGCCCGCTCCCGCTCCCGCCGCCCCGGCCAAGGGCGGACGGGCCGGGGGCCTGCTGAAGTCCAGCGCCGTCATGGCGGCCGGCACCCTGGTGTCCCGCCTCACCGGGTTCATCCGGTCGGCGATGATCGTCTCGGCCCTCGGCCTCGCCCTGCTGGGCGACGCCTTCCAGGTGGCCTACCAGCTGCCGACGATGATCTACATCCTGACCGTCGGCGGCGGTCTCAACTCGGTCTTCGTCCCCCAGCTCGTCCGCGCCATGAAAGAGGACGACGACGGCGGCGAGTCCTACGCCAACCGACTGCTGACCCTGGTCATGGTGATCCTCGGCGCCCTCACCGTGCTCGCCATGTTCGCCGCGCCGCTGCTGGTCCGGGCGCTTTCAGTCCCCGTCGCCAGCAACCCCGCGGCCAACGACACCGCGGTCACCTTCACCCGCTACTTCCTGCCCTCGATCTTCTTCATGGGCATCCACGTGGTGATGGGTCAGATCCTCAACGCCCGCGGCCGGTTCGGCGCGATGATGTGGACGCCGGTCCTGAACAACATCGTCATCATCGTCACGCTCGGCATGTTCCTCTGGGTGTACGGCAGCGCCGCCGACTCCGGGATGACGGTCGCGAACATCCCCCCGGAGGGCGAGCGGCTCCTGGGCGTCGGCATCCTGCTCGGCCTCGTCGTCCAGGCACTGGCGATGATCCCGTACCTGCGCGAGACCGGGTTCAGGCTCCGCCTGCGCTTCGACTGGAAGGGCCACGGCCTCGGCAAGGCCACGATGCTCGCCAAGTGGACGATCCTGTTCGTCCTCGCGAACCAGGCGGGCGCGCTCGTCGTCACCCAGCTCGCCACCGCCGCCGTCTCCGACAAGGGCATCGCCGGTACCGGTTTCAGCGCCTACGCCAACGCCCAGCTCATCTGGGGCCTCCCGCAGGCCATCATCACGGTCTCCCTGATGGCCGCCCTGCTGCCGCGCATCTCGCGCTCCGCCGCCGAGGAGGACGCGGGCGCCGTCCGCGACGACATCTCCCAGGGCCTGCGCACGACGGCCGTCGCGATCGTTCCGATCGCCTTCGGCTTCCTCGCGCTCGGCGTCCCGATGTGCACCCTGATCTTCGGCTCCTCAGGCACCACCGCGGCCACCAACATGGGCTACATGCTGATGGCCTTCGGCCTCGGCCTGATCCCCTACTCGGTGCAGTACGTCGTCCTGCGCGCGTTCTACGCCTACGAGGACACCCGCACGCCCTTCTACAACACGGTCATCGTCGCCGCGGTCAACGCGGGGGCGTCGGGCCTGTGTTACGTCCTGCTCCCCGCCCGCTGGGCCGTCGTCGGCATGGCCGCCTCCTACGGCCTCGCCTACGTCATCGGCGTCGGTGTCGCCTGGCGCCGGCTGCGCAAGCGGCTGGGCGGCGACCTGGACGGCGCCCGCGTGATGCGTACGTACGCCCGCCTGAGCATCGCCTCGGTACCGGCGGCGCTGCTGAGCGGCGCGGCCTGCTACTACATCATCCAGGCCATCGGACAGGGCGTCTTCGCGTCCCTCGCCGCGCTGGTGGCCGGCGGAGCCGTCCTGCTGGGCATCTTCTACGTCGCCGCCCGCCGGATGCGCATCGAGGAGCTGAACTCGCTCGTCGGTATGGTCCGGGGGCGTCTGGGCCGCTGAATCGGGGGGTAGGCGCACAACCATCGTCCGCCGCCGCGTGTCGTGCATAGCGGCGGACTGTGGGCACAATTGGTTTCGGCGTCGGACGGCGTGCAACGGGGTTCGGCCGGCGCGCTATGGATGGGGAGGCAGGAACGACGGTGGCGGAACGTAGCACGGCTGCCGTCGACGTGGCAGACAACAGCGGCGAAGAGCCGCTGACCGCCAAGGCGGACCAGGCGGACCAGTCCACGGCCGACGGGGTGGCCAACAACCCGGAGTGGGGCACGGAACACGACGTGGCACAGGGGAGTGGTGGGACCGAGCGTCCCGGAGCGAAGGCCTCGCCGCCCGAACTGCACAGCGGTCACAAGCTCGCGAGACGCTACCGGCTCGAGGACTGCGTCACCCGTCTGGACGGTTTCAGCAGTTGGCGTGCGGTGGACGAGAAGCTGCGCCGCGCCGTCGGCGTGCACGTCCTGCCCGCCGACCATGCCCGGGCCCGTTCCGTGCTGGCCGCGGCCCGCTCCTCGGCGCTGCTCGGCGATCCCCGCTTCGTCCAGGTCCTCGACGCCGTCGATGAGAACGACCTCGTGTACGTCGTACACGAGTGGCTGCCGGACGCCACGGAGCTCAGCACCCTCCTGGCCTCCGGGCCGCTGGAACCGCACGACGCCTACCAGATGGTCAGTCAGGTCTCCGCCGCCATGGCCGCCGCCCACCGCGAGGGCCTCGGCCATCTCCGGCTGAACCCCAACGCCGTCCTGCGCACGTCCACCGGACAGTGGCGCATCCGCGGCCTGGCCGTGAACGCCGCCCTGCGCGGCATCAGTTCCGACACCCCGCAGCGCACGGACACCGAGGCGATCGGCGCCCTGCTCTACGCGTCGCTGACCCAGCGCTGGCCCTACGAGAGCGACGCCTACGGCCTGTCGGGGCTGCCCAAGGACATCGGCCTGATCCCCCCGGACCAGGTGCGGGCCGGCGTCCACCGCGGCCTGTCCGAGCTCGCCATGCGCGCCCTCGCCAACGACGGTGCCACCGCCTCGCGTCACGAGTCGCCCTGCACGACGCCGGAGGAACTGGTGAAGGCGATCGGCGAGATGCCCCGCATCCGCCCGCCGGAGCCCGCCTTCACGGCGCCGCCGGACTACCAGCGCACCACGTACCAGCAGGGCACGTACGGCCGCCCCGCACCGCATCCCGGCGCCACCCAGCCGGTGCCGTCCCCGCCGCCCCCGCTGCAGAGCCGTACCGGCAAGGCCCTGAAGTGGGCCGTGTCCGCGCTGCTCATCGCCGCGCTGGGGCTGGGCAGCTGGCAGCTCGCGGATGCGCTGATGGAGCGCGGCAACCAGTCGGACGACCCGAACAAGTCGCAGACGACGGACGGGAACGACAAGAGCCCTGATAAGCCGACGAGCGGCAAGCCGATCGCCATCCAGAGCGCCCATGACTTCGACCCGTTGGGCAGCGACGGCGAGGAGTACCCCGACGACGTGGACAAGGTCTACGACACCACTCCGGGTACGTACTGGCAGACCAGCTACTACGAGGGCGCCAACTTCGGGAACCTGAAGCCGGGCGTCGGAGTCATCCTCGACCTCGGCAAGGCCCAGCAGGTCGGAAAGGTGACCGTCGCCTTCAAGGGAAGTACGTCGGTCGAGCTCCGCACCGCTTCCGGCGACACCAGCGGAATGCCGACGTCCTTCGACAGCTACAGCAAGGTCGCCGAGGGTTCGGGTACGACGGTGACGCTCAAGCCGGGCAAGACCCTCACCTCCCGGTACCTGCTGGTGTGGCTCACCGAGCTGCCGATACAGGCGGACGACGGCAAGTGGCGCGGCAGGATGATCGACGTCAAGGTGACCAGCTGAAGCTCCACACGACGAGGTCGGTCCGCAACCGTTCAAGGCCGCGGACCGACCGCTTCAGTCGTCCGTACCGAGCAGCTTCCGAGCGGCAGCCACTTTGGCGGTCTGCAGATCCAGGAACCGGTCGAGAACCACCTTGTTCTTCTTGATCAGGCTCCTCTGTATCGCGGACTCGGCCGTGTTCCAGCGACGGATGAGGTCCACCTTCTTCTTGCACTCCACGTCGCGCTGAGCCACGGCACGCTCATGGTCGGAGATGGGTCCTTTGGAGAACTCGGCGCTCCCCATGGCCGCCAGCGGGGTGGCATACGTGTACCCCTTGGCCTTCATGCAGGACGACCAATCGGAGAAAGCCTTCTCCACCTCCGGATCGGTGAGTGACGTCTCGAACCCGTCGAAGTCGACAGTCCGAGCCGCCGCCACGCCCTTGGCGTAGTCGTAAGGAACCCGGACGGTCCGATCCGCCTCACCGCTGCACCCGCCGCTGGGGATGGGTTCGCCGTTCGACGCCTTGGCTCCCTGGGCCAGAGCCTTTCCCTGCTTGTCCCTGCCGGACAGGGCGGCCACCTCGGCGTCCGAGTACTCCGTCTTGCTCTCCTCGGGCGGATGCACGACCGAGATCGGACGGTAGCCATAGGCAGCCGCGCGGGCCGGATCCTGAATGCCGTAGCGCCGGTTCTCCTCCGCGCCCCACTCACGCGGTTCGCTGTTGGCTGGCCGATACCTGAAGCCGAGGCGCTTCATGCACGTCCTGGTGACCTCGGTCACGGCACCCTCAACGGACGCCAGGTCGCTCCCCTGTAGCCGGTACCGGTCCATGGGGAGCTCGATCGCGACACCCGCGGGGCTGGGAACGGCCTGAGGGGCGCGGGTGCCCGTACCGCCGTGTTCCGTGCTCCTCTCCGAGACGGTCGAGCACGCGAAAGCGGTGAGGCTCAGGCCGACCAGCGCGACGCTCGCGGGAGCCCAGGACCAAAGTGTTCTACCTGCCACCTGTTGATTCCTTGATCCCTGCCTACAACGGAACGGCGGGTGAGGAACGAACCTCACCCGCCGAAGGACCTGCCGACGTCAGCGCCAGACCGCGCAGTTCGTCGTGGGGCCGCTGCCCGTGAAGTAGAACGAGGCGTTCTCGTTGTACGTCGGGCCCAACTGCTTCACGTCGTTGTACGAGCCGTCGCCATACCCGTACAGGAAGTCGCAGGCACCCCCGTAACCGCTGTAGAAGAAGATCGCGGCGTTGACGTCGTTCGCCGGGTACGTGAGCAGTGAGGCAGAGGCCGCGTTGTTCTTCACCGTCTGCCCCTGGCCGTTGCCCGAGCTCAGGAACGTGTAGCCCGCGAAGTCGGACACAGAGCTCGTAAACGCTGTGTGCGACCCGGACCAGGCCGAGTTGTAGTAGAGCTGCAGACACCGGCTACCGCTCGGGCAGTTGGTGTACGTGGCTGCCGACGCGTTCGTCGGCAGCAGCGCCAGGAACGCCGCAGAAACCGAGAGCACCGCCGCCGTGATGCGACGCTTCACTTGTCCCTCCCCTAGTTATCCCGCAGAAACGCAGCGCTGTGCCCGCGAAGAAAATGATCAACGCGCGGAGTCTACTCACAGTGAGCGCACAGCTGAACTTCCTAAAGCAACAGCCTGACCCTCTTTCACGGCACAGTCGGACCATCGGCCGGCCACTGTGTGGCATTCTGGCGCTCAGGCTTACGAATCGGGTTGACAGCATCACGGTTGCCTCCCCTAGGGAGTCGGGGGATATGTGTGGATAGCGGATCGAGCCGAGCCGATGTGTCGGACGCCGATCTCCTTGCGCACCATGTCGCGGGAGACAGAGACGCCTTTGCTGAGCTCGTACGCCGCCATCGCGACCGGCTCTGGGCGGTCGCGCTGCGGACACTGGGCGACCGCGAGGAGGCCGCTGACGCGGTCCAGGACGCTCTCGTCTCCGCCTACCGGGCCGCCCACACCTTCCGCGGTCAGTCGGCCGTCACGACCTGGCTGCACCGCATCACGGTGA
The DNA here is from genome assembly GCF_015160875.1 of Streptomyces chromofuscus. Taxonomy (NCBI): domain Bacteria; kingdom Bacillati; phylum Actinomycetota; class Actinomycetes; order Kitasatosporales; family Streptomycetaceae; genus Streptomyces; species Streptomyces chromofuscus. Next base: position 4,067,533 of record NZ_CP063374.1, read on the forward strand.
ACGCCTGCCTCGACCGCGCCCGCAAGGCGGCGTCCCGCAAGACGTCCCCCGTCGACGACACGGAGCGGCTGGAGCAGCTGCTGGAGCCGCACGAGTCGGCCTCCGCGCCCGCTGAGCGCAACGATCTGCACCGCCAGCTCCTCGAAGCACTCGGCACACTCCCTCCCGACCAGCGCGCCGCCCTCGTCCTGGTGGACATGCAGGGCTACCCGGTCGCCGAGGCCGCCCGCTTCCTCGATGTCCCGACCGGGACGGTGAAGAGCCGCTGCGCCCGCGGCAGAGCCCGGCTCCTGCCGCTGCTCACCCATCTGCGACCGGGGCAGGCCGACGACACCGAAGAGCCGGCCGCCGGACGGAACCGGGCGCAGAGGACATCCGTCCCACCGGCAGCGGGACCACACGACGCGGGCCCGCGGCATGCAGGACCAAGCGATTCAGCTGCTGTGAAGGGCGGAGGTGGGCGAGCGTGACTTCCACGACGGACACGGCGGGGCACCCGGACGTCACGGAGATCTCCGACCTCACCGAAGGCCTGCTTCCCCCGTCCCGGACCGCTGATGTGCGGCGCCATCTGGACGCGTGCGAGCTCTGCGCGGATGTCCTCACCTCGCTCGAGGAGATCCGCGGGCTGCTCGGCACGCTGCCGGGCCCGGCCCGCATGCCTGCCGATGTCGCCGAGCGGATCGACGCCGCCCTCGCCGCGGAGGCCTTGCTCAATGCCACGGCGCCCGAGGCGCCGAGCGCCCCGGTGTCCGTGGAGACAGCGCACACGGACGACGGCGCGCATGTTTCACGTGAAACATCGACTGCGGCGGATCGCCCGTCGGGTCATGCCCACACCTCCACCACAGGGCCGGGGCGCAAGGGCCGCGGGCGCGGAGGGCGCCGCAGGGTCGCCGTTCTGGGCACCGTCCTCTCCGTCGGCGCCCTCGGGCTGGCCTCCCTCTTGGTGTCCTCAATGGACGACAACCGGGGCACGACCGCCCAGGAACGGCAGTCCGCGGCTGCCGACACCTTCTCCTCGGGCAAGCTCGAGGAGAAGGTCGCGGACCTCCTGACCCAGAGCGACAAGTCCGGTGGCACGTCGCGTACCCCCCGCGATCCGGGTGCGGAGTCGGTGCCCGGCAGCGATGGTCCCCGCATCCTCACCAGGCCCACGGTCCCGGTGCCCGAGTGCGTGCGGAAGGGCATCGGTCGCGATGACGACGCCCTGGCGACCGAGTCCGGTACATATCAGGGGACCAGCGCTCTGCTCGTGGTCATGCCCGACACCTCGGCCCCCTCACGGGTCACGGCGTACGTCGTTGATTCCACGTGCGTGAAGGAGGCGCCTTCGGCTTCCGCCGAGGTCCTGTTGGAGCACACCTACCGGCAGGGCTGAGGACGCACCTGCACCCCTCGTCTGGTCCGCTCTCCCACGGGTATCAGCTCCAGGGACGGCTCTCCGTGTGCCCGGGCACAGCGGGAATGCGCGCCCCTTAGGATCCGTTGGGTGGGGTGAGAGTTCTGAAAGGGGCTCCCACCGGTCGACCGACGCAGTCCAGAGACGAGGAATCAAGCCGTGAGCGACGTCCGTAACGTGATTATCATCGGCTCCGGGCCCGCCGGCTACACGGCGGCGCTCTACACCGCGCGCGCGTCGCTGAAGCCGCTGGTGTTCGAGGGTGCCGTCACCGCCGGTGGCGCCCTGATGAACACCACGGACGTGGAGAACTTCCCTGGCTTCCAGAACGGCATCATGGGCCCCGAGCTCATGGACAACATGCGCGCCCAGGCGGAGCGCTTCGGTGCCGAGCTCGTTCCGGACGACATCGTCTCCGTCGACCTGACCGGTGAGATCAAGACCGTGACCGACACCGCCGGCACGGTCCACCGTGCGAAGGCCGTGATCGTCGCCACCGGCTCGCAGCACCGCAAGCTCGGCCTGCCGAACGAGGACGCCCTGTCCGGCCGCGGTGTCTCCTGGTGCGCCACCTGTGACGGCTTCTTCTTCAAGGACCAGGACATCGCCGTGATCGGCGGCGGCGACACCGCGATGGAGGAGGCCACCTTCCTCTCGCGCTTCGCCAAGTCGGTGACGGTCGTCCACCGCCGGGACACCCTGCGCGCCTCCAAGGCGATGCAGGAGCGTGCCTTCGGGGACCCGAAGATCACCTTCGTCTGGGACAGCGAGATCGCGGAGATCCAGGGCGACCCGAAGCTCTCCGGTCTGAAGCTGCGCAACGTCAAGACCAGCGAGCTCTCGGACCTGCCGGTCACCGGCCTGTTCATCGCGATCGGGCACGACCCGCGTACCGAGCTGTTCAAGGGCCAGCTCGACCTGGACGAGGAGGGCTACCTGAAGGTCAACGCCCCGTCCACCCGGACGAACCTCACCGGTGTCTTCGGCGCAGGCGACGTGGTGGACCACACCTACCGCCAGGCGATCACCGCGGCCGGCACCGGCTGCTCCGCCGCGCTGGACGCCGAGCGCTACCTCGCCGCCCTCGCGGACGAGGAGAAGGCCGAGCCCGAGAAGACCACTGTCTGATCCTTCCCCACCCCCACGCACCAACCAGTTAAGGAGCCCGCCGTGGCCGGCACCCTGAAGAATGTGACTGACGACTCCTTTGAGCAGGACGTCCTCAAGAACGACAAGCCCGTTCTGGTGGACTTCTGGGCCGCCTGGTGCGGTCCGTGCCGTCAGATCGCGCCGTCCCTCGAGTCAATCGCCGCCGAGTACGGCGACAAGATCGAGATCGTCAAGCTGAACATCGACGAGAACCCGGGCACGGCCGCCAAGTACGGTGTCATGTCGATCCCGACCCTGAACGTCTACCAGGGTGGCGAGGTCGCCAAGACCATCGTCGGCGCCAAGCCCAAGGCCGCGATCCTGCGCGACCTCGAGGACTTCATCGCCGAGTAAGAGGGCTGCGCCGTCGAGCCGACGGCGCAGCGCATGTTTCACGTGAAACATGAATGGGCCAACCCCACCGGGTTGGCCCATTCGCTTTACCGGCGTCGCGTGCCGGTAACCCTGTTCACAGCGGTCGCAGGGCCGGTTCCTTCTGAACCGCTCCGAGCAACCGGTCCAGTGCCATCTCCACGTCTTCCTTCCAGGAGAGCGTCGTCCGCAGCTCCAGTCGCATCCGCGGATACGTGGGATGCGGCCTGACCGTCTTGAAGCCCACCGCGAGCAGATGCTCGGCGGGGAGGACACAGGCGGGTTCTTTCCAGCGGGCGTCTCCGAATGCCTCGATCGCCTTGAAGCCCCGCCGCAGCAGATCCTTCGCCACCGTCTGGACCATCACGCGGCCCAGCCCTTGACCCTGGTACCCCGGCACGATGAACGCGGTCATCAGCTGCACCGCGTCCGGTGAGACGGGGCTCGTCGGGAAGGCCGTCGAGCGGGGCACGTAGGCCGGGGGCGCGTAGAGCACGAAGCCCACCGGCGCCTCGTCGACGTAGACGACCCGCCCGCAGGAACCCCACTCCAGCAGGACGGCCGAGATCCAGGCTTCCTTCTCCAGCGCGGGCGTGCCCGCCTTTACCGCGGCCTCGCCGCTGACTGGGTCCAGCTCCCAGAAGACACACATGCGACAGCGCCGGGGAAGGTCCTGAAGGTTGTCCAGCGTGAGCGGTACGAGCCGACGCCCCATAAAGGCTGTTCCTCGCTTCCCTCGCCCGCCGCATCGCGGGCGGCAGTCAGAGCACTCCGTTCCCTGAGCAGGCTGCCGACGAACCCGCCGACCGCGCCCAGGCCCAGTCCCGCGCTCAGCAGTCCGGCCCGGCTCATCGTTCGCATGGCCCCCGCCTCCCCATAGACGTGCCGTAGACCAACTGCCAGGTCGCTGCGCCATACCCGAACGCATCGTATCCATGATGCGATTCCATCGATACCGCCAGAAAGCAAAGTGCGGGCCGTGTTCCGGTACACACCGGACACGGCCCGCACGAACGCCCGTCGAGCGGGATCACCTCGCCGACCGGGGCCTCCTCATCAGCCGTCCGACTCCTCGGAGTCGCCGCCGTCCAGCAGGCTTCTCTGCAGGACTGGCCCCTCGCCCGGGGCAAGGGAGCCGAGGATTCGCTCCAGGTCCTCCATGGAGGCGAACTCGACGGTGATCTTGCCCTTCTTCTGCCCGAGGTCGACCTTGACCCGCGTCTCGAAGCGATCCGAGAGACGGGTCGCCAGGTCGGTCAGCGCCGGAGAGACCCGCCCGCCGGCCCGCGGACCCTTGGAACGCTGAGCCGTCGTGGGCCGCGACCCCATGAGGGTCACGATCTCCTCGACCGCGCGCACCGAAAGCCCTTCGGCCACGATCCGATGGGCCAGCCGGTCCTGCTCCTCCGAGTCCTCCACGGAGAGCAGAGCACGCGCGTGTCCGGCAGAGAGCACACCCGCCGCCACCCGGCGCTGAACCGCCGGCGAGAGCTTCAGCAGACGCAGCGTGTTGGACACCTGCGGACGGGACCGGCCGATGCGGTCCGCCAACTGGTCGTGCGTGCAGTTGAAGTCCTTCAGCAGCTGGTCGTAGGCGGCCGCCTCTTCCAGCGGGTTCAGCTGCGCCCGGTGCAGGTTCTCCAGCAGGGCGTCGAGGAGGAGCTTCTCGTCCTCCGTGGCACGCACGATCGCCGGGATCGCCTCCAGCCCTGCCTCGCGGCAGGCCCGCCAGCGCCGCTCGCCCATGATGAGCTCGTAGCGGGCGGGACCCAGCTGGCGTACCACGACCGGCTGGAGGAGACCGACCTCCTTGATGGAGGTGACGAGCTCCTGAAGCGCATCCTCGTCGAAGACCTCACGGGGCTGCCGGGGGTTCGGCTTGATGGAGTCGAGAGGCAGCTCGGCGAAGTGGGCGCCCATGGGAGGTGCGGGCATGTCCACGACGCCGTGCACCGACGGCTCTTCGGTTTCACGTGAAACAGGCGGCAGTGTGGCCACCTTCGCCGCAGCCACGCCGCGTTCGGAAGTCAGCACCGGCACCACCGTGGGAGACGGGGATGCGGCACCTCCCACCGCAGCCTGGGCCGGCGTCTTCTCGGTCGGGGCCGCAGGGATCAGTGCCCCGAGACCACGGCCCAGCCCCCTCCGTCGCTCGCTCACTGGATCCCCTCCACCATGCTTCTGTCGCTCTGGGCGCCGATATGGGCGTGCGTAGCGTCATAGCTGACGCCCACACCCCTCAACGCGATTTCTCGTGCCGCCTCAAGATAGGACAGGGCACCACTCGATCCTGGATCGTAGGTCAGAACCGTCTGCCCGTAGCTCGGCGCCTCCGAGATGCGGACCGAGCGAGGGATGCTCGTCCGCAGCACCTCGTCGCCGAAGTGACTGCGCACCTCGTCCGCGACCTGGGAGGCGAGTCGCGTCCGGCCGTCGTACATGGTGAGCAGGATCGTCGAGACATGCAGCGCGGGGTTGAGGTGCCCCCGCACCAGATCGACGTTGCGCAGCAGCTGGCCCAGGCCCTCCAGCGCGTAGTACTCGCACTGGATCGGGATGAGGACCTCCTGGCCCGCCACGAGGGCGTTGACCGTCAACAGGCCGAGCGAGGGCGGACAGTCGATGAGGATGTAGTCCAACGGCTGCTCGTAGGCCTGGATCGCCCGCTGGAGACGGCTCTCCCGCGCCACCAGGGACACCAGCTCGATCTCCGCACCGGCGAGATCGATCGTGGCAGGGGCGCAGAAGAGACCCTCGACATCGGGAACCGGTTGGACGACCTCCGAGAGCGGCTTGCTCTCGACCAACACGTCGTAGATGGACGGGACTTCCGCGTGGTGGTCGATCCCCAGAGCGGTGGACGCGTTGCCCTGCGGGTCGAGGTCGATCACCAGGACACGGCCGCCATGCAGAGCCAGCGAAGCGGCCAGATTGACGGTCGTCGTCGTCTTGCCCACCCCACCCTTCTGGTTGGCGACGACGATGACACGGGTCTGTTCAGGTCTTGGCAGACCCTCACCGGCCCGGCCCAGAGCCTCGACCGCCAGTTGGGCAGCACGACCGATGGGAGTGTCGTCCATCGGGGGCGGTGTTTCACGTGAAACATCCTCCCCCGGCGACTCGGTACGGGGACCGGGGACCGGATCGGTCATCGGTCCCGCGATGTTGGCGTCGGACCGCAAGGATTCACTCTCCTCGACTTCAGGCTCGCAATGAACAGAGCCTCCCATGCCTTCGGGGTCGTGAACCAGTGAGGCCTGGTGTTCTGTGGAGAAATCCACCTCTGTGGACAACTCCGTGCCCCTTGAGGGGGCCGGACTGTCATCGGAAGCGCCCGGAGCCTCGCCGAGTGAGCCAAGAGGCTTACGGTCGCGGGGTTCGGCCGCGGCGCGACCGCGGCTGATAATGCCGTGCAGCAGTGAGCGACGTTTCACGTGAAACACGATGCACAGCCGCCGAACCCGGACTGTCGCGACACTCCGGGTTGCGTAGGTTTGCCAGCTTGTGTGGAGTACGTCTCGTCCTCAGGACGGATCAGCGCCGTCGGCGCGTCCGTCCCGTCCGCGCCGCCTTGGCCCGCTTCGCCGCGAAGCGCACACCGCCGGGACTCTCCCCGACCTCGACGCGCACCACCGTGGACATGGGATCCACGACGCCCTCACCCACATGCAGGATGGAGGTCCCCACCGCCCCGAGCTTGCTGAGCGCGGTCGCGGCGGCCTTGAGCTCCTCCTCCGCTGTGTCGCCCTTGAGCGCGAGCATCTCGCCGTAGGGCCGCAGCAGCGGGATGCCCCAGGTGGCCAGGCGGTCCAGCGGGGCCACCGCCCGCGCCGTCACCACATGGACCGGCGGGAGCTTGCCCATGACCTCCTCGGCCCGTCCACGCATGACGGTGACATGGTCGAGGCCGAGCAGCTCGACGACCTCGGTGAGGAAATTCGTCCGCCGCAGCAGAGGCTCCAGCAGCGTGATCTTCAGGTCCTCACGGACCAGGGCCAGGGGAATACCCGGCAGACCGGCACCGGAGCCGACATCGCAAACGGTGACGCCCTCGGGTACGACCTCCGAGAGCACCGCGCAGTTCAGCAGATGCCGCTCCCACAGCCGGGGCACCTCCCGGGGGCCGATGAGACCTCGCTGTACGCCCGCCTCGGCCAGCAGCTCCGCGTACCGCACCGCGTCCGCGAACCGATCGCCGAATACCGCCCGGGCCTCCTCGGGAGCGGGGGGGAGCTCCGCTGCCTCCGTCACGGGGACCGTCCTTCCGTACCCTCCAGCGCACGCGCGCTGACTACCAGGCTGACAAAGATCGGCCCCGCCTGCGCAACAGACGGGGCCGGTGGAGCGTGGGGCCGCTCAGGCGGGCAGCACGACGACGAAGCGCTGCGGCTCCTCGCCCTCGGACTCGCTGCGCAGCCCCGCGGCCTTGACGGCGTCGTGCACGACCTTGCGCTCGAACGGCGTCATCGGCTTGAGCTTCACGGGCGAGCCGCTGTTCTTGGCCTCGGCGGCCGCCTTGGCGCCCAGCTCGGAGAGCTCGGAACGCTTCTTGGCGCGGTATCCCCCGATGTCCAGCATCAGCCGGCTGCGGTCACCGGTCTCCCGGTGCACGGCCAGGCGCGTGAGCTCCTGGAGCGCCTCCAGCACCTCACCGTCCCGGCCGACCAGCTTCTGCAGGTCACGGCTCCCCGCGTCACTGATGATCGAGACAGCGGCGCGGTCACCCTCGACATCCATGTCGATGTCGCCGTCAAGATCGGCGATGTCCAGCAGACCTTCGAGGTAGTCCGCCGCGATCTCGCCCTCCTGCTCCAGGCGGGTCAGGGTGTCTGCACCCTCGGCAGCGGCGGAGGTGGTGCCTTCCGTCACGGGATGGACTCCTTCTTACTTCTTGGACGAGGACTTGGGCCGCTGCGGCCCCTTGCGCTGGCCGGACTGGGCCCGGCTGCGGCCCCCGCCACCGGACTTGGGCGCCGCCTTGCTCGCCGACTCCGCCGGCTTGGCGTCCTGCGGCTCGTCGGACTTGCTCAGCGAGGTCGACGATGCGGAGGTCGTCTCGGCACCGGTCTTCTCGGCACCGCCCGCGGGCTTGGGACCACCGGTGGCCTGGCGCTTGGACTTGGGCTGCCGCTTGGGCTGCTGACGCTTCGGGGCGGCCGCGGTGGTCGGCGTGCCGTCCTCGGTCACGGTGGCCACCGCGGTCTCGCTCTTCGCGACGGTGCCGTCGGTCTGGGCCGCGAGACCGGCCTTGCTCAGGCCGTTGATGAACTTGCGCTCGTAGTCGTTGCGGTCCCGGCCCTTGGCGACGATGGCCTTGACGATGGCACGCTCGCGCCGGTTGCGGGTCTTGCCGTGGTGCGTGACGTGCTTGTACAGCCGGTCCAGGTAGGCGGCCTGGGCCTTGGAACCCGGGGTCGGGTTGTTGTGGATGACGTACATCTGCTGGCCCATGGTCCACACGTTGGTGGTCAGCCAGTAGACGAGGACACCGACCGGGAAGTTGATGCCGAAGACGGCGAAGATGACCGGGAAGATGTACATCAGCATCTTCTGCTGCTGCATGAACGGCGTCTTCACCGAGGTGTCGACGTTCTTCGTCATCAGCTGGCGCTGCGTGTAGAACTGCGACAGCGACATCAGAACGATCATGATCGCCGTGACGATCCGCACATCGAGGATCGAGGAACCGAGCGCCTCGACCTTGTCCGCGTTGTCGGTGAACTTCGCCGCGAGCGGGGCGCCGAAGATGTGCGCCTTCTGCGCGCTTTCCAGCAGCCGCTCGTTGATCACACCGATGGTGTCGTTCGAGGCGATGCTGTTGAGCACGTGGTACAGGGCGAAGAAGAACGGCGACTGCGCCAGGATGGGAAGGCACGAGGAGAGCGGGTTGGTGCCCGTCTCCTTGTACAGCTTCATCATCTCTTCGGACTGACGCTGCTTGTCGTTCTTGTAGCGCTCCTGGATCTTCTTCATCTCGGGCTGGAGCGTCTGCATGGCCCGGGTCGCCTTGATCTGCTTCACGAAGAGCGGAATCAGGCAGATGCGGATCAGGATCACCAGCGACACGATGGACAGGCCCCAGGCCCAGCCCGTGTCAGGGCCGAAGAGCGCACCGTACAGCGAGTGGAACTGGACGATGACCCACGAAACGGGTGTGGTGATGAAGCTGAAGAGGCTGGCAATCGTGTCCACTAATCATGCTCCTTGGGCATGGGACGGGGTCTCTGCGGCCGGGCTCGAAGGAATGTCGCTCGAAGGACTCGGAGGAACATTCTCTTCGGTGGCCGTTTCGGCGGCGGAGGGCCCGCCCTTGCGTGCGCGCCATGCGTTGCGCAGCAACTCGTGCCACCGCGGACGCTTGCGCGGCGGGACATGGTCCACACCGCCCAGCGACCACGGATTGCAGCGCAGGATGCGCCAGGCCGTAAGTGCGGTGCCCTTGAGGGCACCGTGCCGGTCTATGGCCGTGTAGCCGTAGTGGGAACACGACGGGTAGTACTTGCACACCGGCCCGAGCAGTGGGCTGATGGTCCACTGGTAGAGCTTGATCAGCGCCAGCAGCGGGTATTTCATCGCGCGCCCCCTCCCAGCAGCCGCTGCAGGGCGGCATCCAGGTCTCGGGCCAGCTGTGCGTGGTCGGCGTCGCCCGCACCGGGCAGCGCTCGTACGACTACCAGGCTACCGGGGGGCAGCAGGTCGACCCGGTCACGCATCAGATGGCGCAGTCGGCGCTTCACTGTGTTGCGCACGACCGCTCCGCCCACGGCCTTGCTGACGACGAAACCCGCACGCGTCGGGGGAGCGCTCTCCCCAGGCGCGTGCGGGTCCGTGGCACCGCTACGAAGGTGGACGACGAGGAGCGGGCGTCCGGCCCGGCGCCCTCGTCGTACCGCGGTCGCGAAGTCCTCGCGCCGCCTCAGCCGGTTCTCGGTGGGCAGCACGACGTCATGACCTGATCGGGATCAGGCGGACAGGCGGGCGCGACCCTTGCTACGGCGGGACGCGAGAATCGCGCGGCCGGCACGGGTGCGCATACGCAGCCGGAAGCCGTGGGTCTTGGCGCGACGACGGTTGTTCGGCTGGAAGGTGCGCTTGCTCACTCGGGGGCTCCAGTAAGAAATCGGGGTTTGCGGGGTGCCGTCCTGGCTGTCACCGTGCGCCCACGAGTAGCTCGCGTTACGCCCGAGTGCACCGCTTTCCGATCACCTTGACGCGATCTGTGCCCATCGGAGGCAGGCGGCAGCAGCCATCGACAACTCGACCTGGTTACGGTACGCGCGGCTACGCCATCCGGTCAAACCAGGGGCCGCGGGGAGACACTGTCCACAGCCTGGGGACAACAACTTGAACCGCACCCGTCGCCCTGACTACCGTGGCTGGACTCCGATTCGTTCCCTTATCCCCGCCCGACCCGATTTACATCCCGACCCGTCCCACAACCACACGTTCGTGGGACCCGTGAGAGAGCGTGCCCTGTGGCTGACGTACCTGCCGATCTTGCCGCAGTGTGGCCACGCGTACTCGAGCAGCTTCTCGGTGAGGGCCGTGGGCAGGGTGTCGAGGCCAAGGACGAGCACTGGATCCGGCGCTGCCAGCCCCTCGCGCTGGTCGCCGACACCGCGCTGCTCGCCGTACCCAACGAGTTCGCCAAGGGTGTCCTGGAGGGACGCCTCGCACCGGTCGTGAGCGAGACGCTGAGCCGTGAGTGCGGTCGCCCCATCCGGATCGCGATCACCGTCGACGACTCCGCGGGCGAGCCCCCGCCGTCCCCGCCGGCGCTCCCCGCCCAGCCCCAGCCGCGCTACGAGGAGCACGAGCTTCCGTCGTCCGGTCCGTACGAGGGGTACGGGCGCCACCGCGCCGAGCAGCGCCCGGGTTCGCCCGGCGACCAGCTCCCCAACCCGCGCCCCGCCTATCCGTCGGAGTACCAGCGCCCCGAGCCGGGCGCCTGGCCGCGGCCGTCCCAGGACGAGTACAGCTGGCAGCAGCCGCGTCTGGGCTTCCCGGAGCGGGACCCGTACGCGTCGCCGTCTCAGGACTCCTACGGCTCACAGGATTCGTACGGCCCGCAGGACTCCTACGGCCCCCCGTCCCACGACTCCTACGGCCCGCCCGCGCAGGACTACCGCCCGCCGGGCCGGGAACGGCCGTACGACCAGCAGCGCTCCGAATACGATCCGTCACGCGGCGACTACGACCAGCGCGACGCCCGGCGGGAGCTGCCCGAGCAGTCGGTCGGCGGCGGGCAGGTGCACCGCGGCCCGGTCGGCGCCGCGCCGCCGGTGTCCAGCGGCGCCCCCGGCCCGCTGGCCGCGCAGCCCGCGCCGGCGACCGGTCCCGGTGAGCCGACCGCGCGGCTGAACCCGAAGTACCTCTTCGACACGTTCGTCATCGGGGCGTCGAACCGTTTCGCCCATGCGGCCGCGGTGGCCGTCGCGGAGGCGCCGGCGAAGGCCTACAACCCCCTGTTCATCTACGGGGAGTCGGGTCTCGGCAAGACGCACCTGCTGCACGCGATCGGACACTACGCGCGGAGCCTGTACCCGGGCACGCGCGTGCGGTACGTGAGCTCGGAGGAGTTCACCAACGAGTTCATCAACTCCATCCGCGACGGCAAGGGCGACAGTTTCCGCAAGCGGTACCGCGAGATGGACATCCTGCTGGTCGACGACATCCAGTTCCTGGCGGACAAGGAGTCGACGCAGGAGGAGTTCTTCCACACCTTCAACACCCTGCACAACGCGAACAAGCAGATCGTGCTGTCCAGCGACCGGCCGCCGAAGCAGCTGGTGACGCTGGAGGACCGGCTGCGGAACCGTTTCGAGTGGGGCCTGATCACGGACGTCCAGCCGCCGGAGCTGGAGACGCGCATCGCGATCCTGCGCAAGAAGGCGGTGCAGGAACAGCTCAACGCCCCGCCGGAGGTGCTGGAGTTCATCGCCTCGCGGATCTCACGGAACATCCGTGAGCTGGAGGGCGCGCTGATCAGGGTGACGGCGTTCGCCTCGCTCAACCGGCAGCCGGTGGACCTGGGGCTGACGGAGATCGTCCTCAAGGACCTGATCCCCGGCGGCGAGGACTCCACCCCGGAGATCACCTCGACGGCCATCATGAGCGCGACCGCCGACTACTTCGGTCTGACGGTGGAGGACCTGTGCGGCAGCTCGCGGGGCCGCCAGCTCGTCACGGCCCGGCAGATCGCCATGTACCTGTGCCGTGAGCTGACGGATCTGTCGCTGCCGAAGATCGGCGCGCTGTTCGGCGGCCGCGACCACACGACGGTGATGCACGCGGACCGCAAGATCCGCAATCTGATGGCCGAGCGGCGCTCCATCTACAACCAGGTGACCGAGCTGACGAACCGCATCAAGAACGGCTGACAGCAGCCGCCGTACGCCGCCGAGGGCGCTCCGGGACACGATCCCCGGGGCGCCCTTCGTCGTTCCGCCGACAGGGGGTGTTCGAATGCGCGGCACGTTACGGCCTCCCTCCACAGATTCGGGAAGTTTTTCCCGTCCACATGCTGGGGACTGCCGAGTTGTCCAGATCGCGTCCACAGGCGCGCCTGTCGACAGACCATCAACCCAGGTCAACCGCTTGTGGATTGGTGGACGAACGCTCTCCACAGACTGTGGACAGATGACGGATCCACAACCTGTGCACGGAGTTGTCCACGGGCAACCCACAGGCTGGAGGCGGTTGTCCCCAGCGATCCCCAGCTTCTCCACAGCCCTGTCCACTGTTCGGCAACCCGACGCGCCTGCTCACCGGGGCGAGTGAAAGGCGTCACACCGAGGTGCCGGGTTGGGCTGTGGGAAAGGTGGGTAAACCTGGGGACGGCGCTGGGGAGAAGTCGCCTCCCCCTGTGCACGGGGTGTGCAGAACTTTCTTTTCTCCACAGACGGCCCCGGTTGTCCACCGCCGCCGCCCACAGGCCCCGTGGACAAAATCTCGGCTCTGAGCTGCGCAAACGAGGTTATCCACGGTATCCACAGGCCCTACTACTACTCCCGACCATAGAGAGCGGGGAATTCGTTTCGAAGGGGGTCCTGTGCACAACTCGCCCTGCGGTGCCCGGCTGCCCCTCGTCACGACTTGACCCCGAGAGGCACCTACTGTCAGTGCGGTGCGTCAGACTGGTCCCGGTGTCCTTCCCTTCCCATGGGCCGGTGACACCGAGACAGACCACGAAGCCAGGCAGGGCGAGAAGCGCCGGCAACAGCAGGAGGCGGCAACAGTGAAGATCCGGGTGGAACGCGACGTACTCGCGGAGGCCGTGGCCTGGGCGGCGCGCAGCCTCCCGGCCCGCCCGCCGGCGCCTGTCCTCGCCGGCCTGCTGCTGAAGGCCGAGGACGGCCAGCTGAGCCTGTCCAGCTTCGACTACGAGGTCTCCGCACGCGTGTCGGTGGAGGCGGAGGTCGAGGAGGAGGGCACGGTCCTCGTCTCCGGCCGCCTGCTCGCCGACATCTCCCGCGCCCTCCCCAACCGGCCGGTGGAGATTTCCACAGACGGTGTACGGGCGACGGTGATGTGCGGCTCCTCGCGGTTCACACTCCACACCCTGCCTGTGGAGGAGTACCCGGCGCTGCCGCAGATGCCGAACGCCACGGGCACGGTCCCCGGCGAGGTCTTCGCCGCCGCGGCGGCCCAGGTCGCCATCGCCGCCGGGCGGGACGACACGCTGCCGGTGCTCACCGGTGTGCGCATCGAGATTGAGGGCGACAAGGTCACCCTGGCCTCGACCGACCGCTACCGCTTCGCGGTCCGCGAGTTCCTGTGGAAGCCGGAGAACCCGGACGCCTCGGCGGTCGCCCTGGTGCCCGCCAAGACGCTCCTGGACACCGCCAAGTCGCTGACCAGTGGCGACAGCGTGACGCTCGCGCTGTCCGGCTCGGGCGCGGGCGAAGGCCTGATCGGTTTCGAAGGCGCCGGACGGCGTACGACGACCCGCCTGCTGGAGGGCGACCTCCCGAAGTACCGCACGCTGTTCCCGACGGAGTTCAACAGCATCGCCGTCATCGAGACCGCCCCGTTCGTCGAGGCCGTCAAGCGTGTGGCCCTGGTCGCCGAGCGGAACACTCCGGTGCGGCTCAGCTTCGAGCAGGGCGTGCTCATCCTGGAGGCCGGCTCCAGCGACGACGCACAGGCTGTGGAAAGGGTCGACGCGCAGCTGGAGGGCGACGACATCTCGATCGCCTTCAACCCGACCTTCCTGCTGGACGGCCTGAGCGCCATCGACTCCCCGGTGGCCCAGCTGTCCTTCACGACCTCCACCAAGCCCGCGCTGCTCAGCGGCAAGCCGGCGCTGGACGCCGAAGCGGACGAGTCGTACAAGTACCTGATCATGCCGGTGCGCCTGAGCGGCTGACACGGGCGGGCCGAGCAGGCCGGTGATCCACGGCCCTCGCGGCGGTGGATCACCGGGTGGCCGAAGCCGCAGGTGAGGGCGGTACGCGTGAGCGCGTATGCCCACAGATGTGCGCGACAGTCCGGGTTTAGGCTCGGACGCAGGTACGAAAGTGCCACCACGCCATCTCGCAACACCTGTCGCAACCTAAGGAACACAACTGATGGAGCTCGGTCTCGTCGGCCTCGGCAAGATGGGCGGCAACATGCGCGAGCGGATCCGCCGCGCGGGCCACACCGTCGTCGGATACGACCGCAACCCGGACCTCGCCGACGTCCACAGCCTCGAAGAGCTTGTGGACAAGCTCAGTGGCCCGCGCGTCGTGTGGGTGATGGTCCCGGCCGGTGCCCCCACCCAGTCGACCATCGACCAGCTGGCCGAGCTGCTGGAGCCCGGTGACGTCGTTGTGGACGGCGGCAACTCCCGCTGGACGGACGACGAGAAGCACGCCGAGGAGCTGGCCGCCAAGGGCATCGGCTTCGTCGACTGCGGTGTCTCCGGCGGCGTCTGGGGCCTGGAGAACGGCTATGCGCTGATGTACGGCGGCGACGCGGAGAACGTCGCCAGGGTCCAGCCGATCTTCGACGCGCTCAAGCCCGAGGGCGACTTCGGCTCCGTGCACGCCGGCAAGGTCGGAGCGGGCCACTTCGCGAAGATGGTCCACAACGGCATCGAGTACGCCATGATGCAGGCCTACGCCGAGGGCTGGGAGCTGCTGGAGAAGGTCGACTCGGTGACCGACGTCCGGGAGGTGTTCCGCTCCTGGCAGGAGGGCACCGTCATACGCTCCTGGCTGCTCGACCTCGCGGTCAACGCCCTCGACGAGGACGAACACCTGGAGAAGCTGCGCGGTTATGCACAGGACTCCGGTGAGGGCCGCTGGACTGTGGAAGCCGCCATCGACAACGCCGTGCCGCTGCCCGCGATCACGGCCTCCCTCTTCGCGCGGTTCGCCTCGCGCCAGGAGGATTCCCCGCAGATGAAGATGATCGCGGCGCTGCGGAACCAGTTCGGCGGCCACGCGGTCGAGAAGAAGTAACCAGCACCTGGAGCACGGGAGGAGGTCGGCGCACCACCATGCACGTCACGCATCTGTCGCTCGCCGACTTCCGCTCGTACGCCCGGGTCGAGGTCCCGCTCGACCCGGGCGTCACCGCCTTCGTCGGCCCCAACGGCCAGGGCAAGACGAACCTCGTCGAGGCCGTCGGTTACCTCGCCACCCTCGGCAGCCACCGTGTCTCCTCCGACGCCCCCCTCGTCCGCGTGGGCGCCGACCGGGCGATCGTCCGCGCCCAGGTCCGGCAGGGCGACCGGCAGCAACTGGTCGAGCTGGAGCTGAACCCGGGCCGTGCCAACCGCGCCCGGATCAACAGGTCCTCGCAGGTCAGGCCGCGCGACGTGCTCGGCATCGTCCGGACCGTGCTGTTCGCCCCCGAGGACCTCGCCCTGGTGAAGGGCGATCCCGGCGAGCGGCGCCGCTTCCTCGACGAGCTGATCACCGCCCGCTCCCCGCGCATGGCCGGCGTGCGCTCCGACTACGACCGGGTCCTCAAGCAGCGCAACACCTTGCTGAAGTCGGCCGCGCTGGCACGCCGCCACGGGGGCCGCTCGATGGACCTGTCCACCCTCGACGTGTGGGACCAGCACCTTGCGCGCGCGGGTGCCGAGGTGCTCGCACAGCGCCTCGAACTGATCTCCGCGCTCCAGCCGCTCGCCGACAAGGCGTACGAGCAGCTGGCCCCCGGCGGCGGCCCGGTCGCCCTGGAGTACAAGCCGTCGTCCCCGGGCGACGCCCACACGCGCGAGGCCCTCTTCGAACAGCTCATGGCGGCGCTCGCGGAGGCCCGCAAGCAGGAGATCGAGCGGGGCGTGACCCTGGTGGGACCGCACCGGGACGATCTCACCCTCATGCTCGGTGAAATGCCCGCCAAGGGGTACGCCTCCCACGGCGAGTCCTGGTCCTACGCGCTGGCGCTGCGCCTCGCCTCGTACGACCTGCTGCGCGCCGAGGGCAACGAGCCCGTGCTGATCCTCGACGACGTCTTCGCCGAGCTCGACACCCGCCGCCGCGAGCGGCTGGCCGAGCTGGTCGCGCCTGGTGAGCAGGTGCTCGTGACGGCCGCGGTCGACGACGACGTACCGCATGTGCTGGTGGGGGCGCGGTACACCGTGGCCGACGGGACGGTGGAGCGCGCATGACGGCGGACGGACCGGCCCCCGAGCAGCCTCAGCCCTCCGGCGTCGACCTCGCGCGCGTGGCGCTGCGGGCGGCGAAGGAGGCCGCACGCGCGCGTGGGGACGCGGTGCAGCAGAAGAGGCAGGCGCGCCGCGGTGGCCTGCGCTCCGGCGCGCGCGCCGACGGCCGCGATCCCCTGGCGCTCGGCGCCGCGATCAACCGCCTGATCAGTGAGCGCGGCTGGGAGGCGCCGGCCGCGGTGGGCGGCGTGATGGGCCGCTGGCCGCAGATCGTCGGCGACGACGTCGCCAAGCACTGCGTCCCGGAGAAGTACGACGAGGACGAGCGGGTGCTGGTCGTGCGCTGCGACTCGACCGCCTGGGCCACCAACCTGCGCCTGCTGGCCCCCACGCTGGTGGCCCGGCTCAACGAGGACCTGGGCCACGGCGCCGTCAAGGCGATCAAAGTGCTCGGCCCCGGCGGCCCCGCCCGTCGCTACGGCCCCTTGCGCGCCCCCGGAAGCACCGGGCCCGGCGACACCTACGGGTGAGCGCCGACGGCTGAGCCGCGACCACGAGCCCCTTGACGCGCCCCCGGATCGCCACCGCCGAGGGTGAGCTGCGTCACGTCTCGCGGGTGACCGACATCACGTTCTCGGTGCCCGGCGGTCGGCGTCGTCCACAGGCGCGGACTGATCGTCGTACGACCGCACGCGGTTGCGAATCCTGAGCTGACCCTGGAGTAGCGAAGGGTTGACGCCTCGAAGCGCTGAGTGCCGCTGTGAGCCTCTTGGAGCCCCCTTCCACATATCGGGACCCGGCCGAGGACGGTTCAGGGCGGCACATGCGTACTCAGGTACCGGCAAACCCCCATCACTGTCGGCGCTACCGGTAGACTGGGAGGCAATCCCGCCCCGAACGTGGGGACCGTCCGGGAAAAGCTGAGCAACGCTGAACAAGGCTGACCAACGCAACATGCCGCAGCCGCTCCGGCAACCCGCCGACGAGCCCGGCTCGTGCTGTGCCAGAAAGGGCGCTTCGTGGCCGATTCCGGCAACCCCAACGAGAACATTCCGTCCACCGACGCCGGCGTGAACGCCGCGGCCAACGCATCGAACGGCGAGGTCACGGCCTCGTACGACGCCAGCGCCATCACCGTCCTCGAGGGTCTGGACGCGGTCCGCAAGCGACCCGGCATGTACATCGGCTCGACCGGCGAACGAGGACTGCACCACCTGGTGTACGAGGTCGTCGACAACTCCGTCGACGAGGCGCTGGCCGGATACGCCGACACCATCGACGTCACGATCCTCGCCGACGGCGGCATCCGGGTCGTCGACAACGGCCGAGGCATCCCGGTGGGCATCGTCCCGTCCGAGAACAAGCCGGCCCTCGAGGTCGTGCTGACCGTGCTGCACGCGGGCGGCAAGTTCGGCGGCGGCGGGTACGCGGTCTCCGGCGGCCTGCACGGCGTGGGCGTCTCCGTCGTCAACGCCCTGTCCTCCAAGGTCGCCGTCGAGGTGAAGACCGACGGCCACCGCTGGACGCAGGACTACAAGATGGGCGTCCCGACGGCCCCGCTCGCGCAGCACGAGGCCACCGAGGAGACCGGCACCTCGGTCACCTTCTGGGCCGACGGCGACATCTTCGAGACCACCGACTACTCCTTCGAGACGCTCTCCCGGCGTTTCCAGGAGATGGCCTTCCTCAACAAGGGCCTGACGATCAAGCTCACCGACGAGCGCGAGTCGGCCAAGGCCACGGCGGGCGCGGACGAGGCGGGTGCGGACGAGAAGCAGGAGCCCAAGACCGTCACGTACCACTACGAGGGCGGCATCGTCGACTTCGTGACCTACCTCAACTCCCGCAAGGGAGACGTGGTGCACCCGTCCGTCATCGACCTCCAGGCGGAGGACAAGGAGAAGAACCTCTCCCTCGAGGTCGCGATGCAGTGGAACAACGGGTACACCGAGGGTGTCTACTCGTTCGCCAACATCATCCACACCCACGAGGGCGGTACGCACGAGGAGGGCTTCCGCGCCGCGCTGACCTCGCTGATCAACAAGTACGCGCGCGACAAGAAGCTGCTGCGGGAGAAGGACGACAACCTCACGGGTGACGACATCCGCGAGGGTCTGACGGCGATCATCTCGGTCAAGCTGAGCGAGCCTCAGTTCGAGGGCCAGACCAAGACCAAGCTGGGCAACACGGAGGCGAAGACCTTCGTGCAGAAGGTGGTCTACGAGCACCTCAGCGACTGGCTGGACCGCAACCCGAACGAAGGCGCGGACATCGTCCGCAAGGGCATCCAGGCGGCCACCGCGCGCGTCGCGGCCCGCAAGGCGCGCGACCTGACCCGTCGCAAGGGCCTGCTGGAGAGCGCGTCGCTGCCGGGCAAGCTCTCCGACTGCCAGTCGAACGACCCGACGAAGTGCGAGATCTTCATCGTCGAGGGTGACTCCGCCGGCGGCTCGGCCAAGTCCGGCCGCAACCCGGAGTACCAGGCGATCCTCCCGATCCGCGGCAAGATCCTCAACGTCGAGAAGGCGCGGATCGACAAGATCCTGCAGAACCAGGAGATCCAGGCGCTGATCTCCGCCTTCGGCACCGGCGTGCACGAGGACTTCGACATCGAGAAGCTGCGCTACCACAAGATCATCCTGATGGCGGACGCCGACGTCGACGGCCAGCACATCAACACCCTGCTGCTGACCTTCCTGTTCCGCTTCATGCGGCCGCTGGTCGAGGCGGGCCACGTGTTCCTGTCCCGTCCCCCGCTGTACAAGATCAAGTGGGGCCGGGAGGACGTCGACTACGCGTACTCCGACCGCGAGCGCGACGCGCTGATCGAGATGGGCCGTCAGCGCGGCAAGAGGGTCAGGGAGGACTCGATCCAGCGCTTCAAGGGTCTCGGTGAGATGAACGCCGAGGAGCTGCGCATCACCACGATGGACCAGGAGCACCGCGTCCTCGGCCAGGTCACCCTCGACGACGCCGCACAGGCCGACGAACTGTTCTCGGTCCTCATGGGCGAGGACGTCGAGGCCCGCCGCGCGTTCATCCAGCGCAACGCCAAGGACGTCCGCTTCCTCGACATCTGAGTCGGTCCCAGCTGACCGCACCAGGAAGGATCTTCACCAGCCATGGCCGACGAGAACACTCCTGTCATGCCCGAGGACGAGGGCCAGACCCTCCGCGTCGAGCCCGTCGGGCTCGAGACGGAGATGCAGCGCTCGTACCTCGACTACGCGATGTCCGTCATCGTCTCCCGCGCGCTGCCGGACGTCCGGGACGGCCTCAAGCCCGTCCACCGCCGTGTCCTGTACGCGATGTACGACGGCGGCTACCGCCCCGAGCGCGGCTTCTACAAGTGCGCCCGCGTCGTCGGCGACGTCATGGGCAACTACCACCCGCACGGCGACAGCTCGATCTACGACGCCCTGGTCCGTCTCGCCCAGCCGTGGGCGATGCGGATGCCTCTCGTCGACTCCAACGGCAACTTCGGCTCGCCGGGCAACGACCCGGCGGCGGCCATGCGCTACACCGAGTGCAAGATGGCGCCGCTGTCGATGGAGATGGTCCGCGACATCGACGAGGAGACCGTCGACTTCACGGACAACTACGACGGCCGCTCCCAGGAGCCGACCGTCCTGCCCGCCCGCTTCCCGAACCTGCTGATCAACGGCTCCGCCGGCATCGCGGTCGGCATGGCGACCAACATCCCGCCGCACAACCTGCGCGAGGTCGCGTCCGGCGCCCAGTGGTACCTGGAGCACCCCGAGGCCAGCCACGAGGAGCTGCTCGACGCGCTCATCGAGCGCATCAAGGGCCCCGACTTCCCGACCGGCGCCCTGGTGGTGGGCCGCAAGGGCATCGAGGAGGCGTACCGCACCGGCCGCGGCTCCATCACCATGCGCGCGGTGGTCGAGGTCGAGGAGATCCAGGGCCGCCAGTGCCTGGTGGTCACCGAGCTGCCGTACCAGACGAACCCGGACAATCTCGCGCAGAAGATCGCCGACCTGGTGAAGGACGGCAAGATCGGCGGCATCGCGGACGTCCGGGACGAGACCAGCTCCCGCACCGGTCAGCGTCTGGTCATCGTGCTGAAGAGGGACGCGGTCGCCAAGGTCGTGCTGAACAACCTCTACAAGCACACCGATCTGCAGACGAACTTCGGCGCCAACATGCTGGCGCTGGTCGACGGCGTGCCGCGCACGCTGTCGCTGGACGCGTTCATCCGGCACTGGGTGACGCACCAGATCGAGGTCATCGTCCGCCGCACGCGCTTCAGGCTGCGCAAGGCCGAGGAGCGGGCGCACATCCTGCGCGGCCTGCTGAAGGCGCTGGACGCCATCGACGACGTCATCGCGCTGATCCGGGCCAGTGAGACGGTCGAGGTCGCCCGCACGGGCCTGATGGACCTCCTGGAGATCGACGAGATCCAGGCGAACGCGATCCTGGAGATGCAGCTCCGCCGACTGGCCGCCCTGGAGCGCCAGAAGATCGTCCAGGAGCACGACGAGCTCCAGGCGAAGATCAACGAGTACAACGAGATCCTGGCCTCGCCGGTCCGCCAGCGCGGCATCGTCAGCGAGGAACTCGCCGCGCTCGTCGAGAAGTACGGCGACGACCGCAAGACCCAGCTGATCCCCTACGACGGTGACATGTCCATCGAGGACCTGATCGCCGAGGAGGACATCGTCGTCACCGTCACCCGCGGCGGTTACGTCAAGCGCACCAAGACGGACGACTACCGGGCGCAGAAGCGCGGCGGCAAGGGCGTGCGCGGCGCGAAGCTGAAGGAAGACGACATCGTCGACCACTTCTTCGTGTCGACCACGCACCACTGGCTGCTGTTCTTCACCAACAAGGGCCGGGTCTACCGCGCGAAGGCCTACGAGCTGCCCGACGCGGGCCGCGATGCGCGTGGGCAGCACGTCGCCAACCTGCTGGCCTTCCAGCCGGACGAGGCGATCGCCGAGATCCTGGCGATCCGCGACTACGAGGCGGCGCCGTACCTGGTCCTGGCCACCAAGGGCGGCCTGGTGAAGAAGACCTCGTTGAAGGACTACGACTCCCCGCGTTCGGGTGGTGTCATCGCGATCAACCTGCGTGAGCGGGAGGACGGTTCCGACGACGAACTGATCGGAGCCGAACTCGTGTCGCCTGACGACGATCTTCTGCTGATCAGCAAGAAGGCGCAGTCGATCAGGTTCACCGCGACGGACGAGTCTCTTCGCCCGATGGGACGTGCCACATCGGGCGTCAAGGGCATGAGTTTCCGTGCGGGAGACGAACTGCTCTCGATGAATGTTGTTCGACCCGGTACGTTCGTGTTCACTGCCACCGACGGCGGGTACGCAAAGCGGACCGCTGTCGACGAGTACCGCGTCCAGGGTCGCGGCGGCCTCGGCATCAAGGCTGCCAAGATCGTCGAGGACCGTGGTTCGCTCGTCGGCGCGCTGGTGGTCGAGGAGACCGACGAGATCCTCGCCATCACGCTGTCCGGCGGTGTGATTCGCACGCGAGTCAACGAGGTCAGGGAGACGGGCCGTGACACCATGGGCGTCCAACTGATCAATCTGGGCAAGCGCGATGCCGTCGTCGGCATCGCACGTAACGCCGAAGCGGGACGCGAGGCGGAGGAGGTCGACGGCGATCTGGCCGCCGACGAGACCGCCGAGAGTGCCGTCACCACCGGCACGGACGAGGGCGAGGCGCCCTCGGCCGAGTAGCACGAGGAGTGAGTCAGCGTGAGCGGAGCCACGGGCGCCGGATCGACCGGTATCCCGGCCGGTACCTCGACCGGCGCGGAGACGGACGGCGGCGGCCGTGGCTCCGCCGCGCCTGCGACGGACTCGCACACCACCCAGCTACGGGCGATCAAGTCACCCGCCAAGGATGCGCAGACGCCCTCCAACTCGCCTGACACTCATGGATCCCAGGGGGGAACTGTGACGGACACCCGAGGCCCGCAGACCCAGCAGTACGCGGCTGGAGCGGGCTCGGCCGCTCCGGGCGCCCAGCCGCAGGCCGCCCCGGCGGCGGGAGCACAGCAGACGGTCTCCCCGCTGCCCGGGGAGCGGCAGCCGGAGCAGCAGCCCTCCGGGCCGTACCACCCGCCGCAGGCCTACCAGACGCCCGCTCCCGGGAACGCGGTACGCCGGCCGCGCACCGGGGCGCGCACCACGCCGCGCGTGCGCAAGGCGCGGCTGCGGGTGGCCAAGGCCGACCCGTGGTCGGTGATGAAGGTCAGCTTCCTGCTCTCCATCGCGCTCGGCATCTGCACGATCGTGGCGTCGGCGGTGCTGTGGATGGTCATGGACGCCATGGGCGTCTTCTCCACGGTCGGCGGCACGATCTCCGAGGCGACCGGCTCGAACGAGTCGAACGGCTTCGACCTGCAGGCGTTCCTGTCCCTGCCCAACGTCCTGATGTTCACCGCGATCATCGCGGTCATCGACGTCGTCCTGGCGACGGCGCTGGCGACGCTCGGCGCGTTCATCTACAACCTCTCCGCGGGCTTCGTCGGCGGAGTGGAGCTGACGCTGGCCGAGGACGAGTGACGGGTCCCTCAAACGTCCCGCGACTATCGATTTTGGGACTGCCCCGGTCGTGCGCTAATCTTCAGGAGTCAGCGCGCGGGACACACACCGCAGAGCGCGGCGGGGCTATAGCTCAGTTGGTTAGAGCGCATCCCTGATAAGGATGAGGCCACAGGTTCAAATCCTGTTAGCCCCACCAACATGAAGACCCCCGGTCCACTTGGGCCGGGGGTCTTTGACATCCACGGTGACATCAACCGATGAGTGGATCTTCCAGAAGTTCGGCGAGCATGCCGACCGCTTCCCGCTCGCTGTCGCCGACCACGTGCGTGTAGACGTCCATGGTCATGCTGACTGTGCCGGAGGATCGCCTGGGCGACCTTGGGATGTACCTTCAGGAAGGCCAACGGGGTTCCGCAGGTGTGCCGAGCGAGGCGGACCGTGATCCGGCGGACCCCGGCGCGCTGCACGAGCCGGTCGAAGGTCCTGGAGAAGCCCACCGGGTCGATCGTGCCGCCGTGCTCCGCGGAGAAGATCAGGTCATGGTCCTGCTCCTTCCGGCGTAGGTCCACTGGGCGAGCACGAGGGAGGTTGCCTCCGGGGTGTCGTTGGGGTCGGGCAGGCCGGATTCACGAGCCGACTCCTGACACTGACGCGCCTTCGGCTTGACCCAGGCGGGAGCTGTTACAGATTTCTCTGCCTCGTCAAGCACCCGGCTGCGCTCCGCTCCGCCGGGCGGGCTCCCGGCTCCGCTCCGGGCGCCGCTCCTGCCTTCGGCCCGCTCCGCCCCGGCTGCGCCGACGCGCGCCCACATGTGGATGGGCCGGTGGCCATGAGTCGATCACCGCATAGAGCGGCCCACGGCCAAGACGATGGTTGCGGACGCTGCCCCCTCCGGAACAACGAAGAGACCACCCATCCGGCCGGGGTGGTCTCTTTGTTCCGGGGCCTGTCCGACGGGTCGCGTCACCGACCCCGCACCCGACAGCACTGTCACCCGAATGGCCCAATAAGACGTGCCACCCACATGGGTGAACATGAAGCTGATTAGTGCCCCAACCGAGGCAATCCGTGAAAGGCGAACCACATGCGCATTCGACGAATCCTCGCCGCAGTCATCGCCACGGCAGCCCTCGCCGGACTCGGCCTCACAGGCGCCGCCACCGCCACCGCCAGCAGCGTCACCGCGGTCGGCAGCGTCACCCCGGGTGAATGCACGGACGGCGGCGGAACGATCGATCGGTCGACGCCCGTGCTCCCGACCTGCAGGGGCGGTATGTACGACGGGCAGACGGTCGACTAAACCCCACTGGGGCCTGTTGCGAAAGTGACTCGGCGCCCCGCAGCCACACGCTGCGGGGCGCTCCCGCGTGAGCGTGGCCGGGGGAGTCGCAGGGACTGTGCCGACCCGTCGGGCACGCTGGGTCCGAGTCAGTTCGATTCTGGACGTGCAGCGCACAGTCGGGACGACCGAGTCCCCGCGGCAGTGGAAGGCGGACTACTTCACGCTCCGCCCGCTTCCCACCGCCCGACTTGTCCATCACTTCGGCACGGACCGCCCGACCGTGCAGCAGTACCAAGACGCGATGGCCCAGGCCCATGAGGCCCTGCGTACGGGGCGTCCCACGGTCGAGGACACGACTCTGCTCGGTGAGCACCGGATGAGCTGGACCGGCGTCTGTGCGGTCCCGTACACCGGCAGCGAACCCACCCGTGTCGGCTTCTTCGGTTCTTCCGGGGACTGAGACTCACCACCCACCGCGCAGCGCTCCGCCGGCAGACGGACATCGGCCGTCCGCTGGTTCAGTCGCTGTCCGGGGTCAGGCGTTGCAGGCGGGACGCCGCTGCCCTGGCGCGGCGGCGGCACTCGGTCACACGGCGGTCGGCGAAGCGGGCGCGTTCCCTGGCCTGTCGTTCACCGGCGACGGCCTGCCGGTGCTCCTCCTCGGCCCGTTGCAGTTCTTCGGCCAGACTGCTGACGCGCTGTTCCAGCCGGTCCGCCCGCTGCTTGGCGTTCTCCACGTCGTGGGTGGCCGCCGTCGCCTCCTCCTCCGCGGCCCGCAGGTCGGCCTCGGTGTGCTCGGCCTCCGTGCGCGCCTTCGCCAGACGGGCGCGCCGGGTCTCCTCCGCTGCGCTCCTGCGGCGAGCGGCCGGCGGCGGCGCCTCGGCAACGGCGGGAGCACGTGGTACGGCATCCTGGGCGACCGCCGGGAACCCGACCGCGGCGTCCAGCGGCTTGACCAGCCTGCCCGCTGCCCACTGCCGCGCCGCTTCCGGGTCGGCGAGCACGGCGTGCAGAGTGCTCTCGACCTCCCGTTGGGCGTCCGGGGTGATCGGGCGACCCGCCTGTGCGGCGAGGCGCCCGGCCTGGCGCGACAGGGCGGTGATCAGGATCCGCTGCTGACGGATGAGCTCGCGCAGCTGGGCGCCGTCCAGGTCGAGGTGGGCCTGCCGCAGGCCCTCCCCGAGCCTCAGCAGGGGCTCCACCTGGTCGGCCTGCCGGCGGACCAGGATGTTGCTGGCCCACGCCGACAGGCTCGGGCGGCGCAGCTTGCCGATCTTCTCGGCGAGGGCGCGGTCACCCGCCTTGCGGGCTGCCGCCGCGTGGGCGTCGCGGGCGGTGGTGAAGTGCTCCGGGCGCAGCCCGTACAACTCGTCGGCGACGGCGTCGAAGTCCACGAGCGTCCCTCTCCACGCGATGGGGGGTGGTCGGTCGTCAGGGGCGGTCGTACGA
This sequence comes from Streptomyces chromofuscus, assembly GCF_015160875.1. Taxonomy (NCBI): domain Bacteria; kingdom Bacillati; phylum Actinomycetota; class Actinomycetes; order Kitasatosporales; family Streptomycetaceae; genus Streptomyces; species Streptomyces chromofuscus. Next base: position 4,093,317 of record NZ_CP063374.1, read on the forward strand.
AGGCGTCGCTTCGATTTTCCCAGAGATGATGGGCTCGTGAGCAGACGTGTCAGTGTGGGGATATCGGTCCTGTCGTTGCTGCCGGCCTCGATGTTGGCCTTCGCAGGCGTGCGTGAGTACCGGGAAGGAGGCTCCGTGTACTGGGCCGCGGCCGGGATCGGGCTCGTGCTTCTGTCGGTACATGTCCTCGTGCGGGACATACGGGCGGTGCGGGCGGACAGGGGCGGGAGCCGGTAGCGCCGAGTCGTGGGCCTTTCCGGGGCCGGACGGGGCAGCGCGAAGGCCCGGCCACGTGGGGAGTGGCCGGGCCTTGGTTCGAGGGCGATGTACGCAAGTTCGCCGAGAGGACAGGGATAAAGGGAGAGCGGGGTAAGAGGGGGGATCTCAGCGCTGGAGAGGAATCGACACGTGGCCGGCGGTTGTGGGCGGCTCCGCCTCGCAGTCCTCGGCCGGCTCGGCCGCGGCGGTGACGGGCGTGGTGGCCGCGGTGGCGATCTGGTCGGTCTCGGTGAGCGGACGGTGGCGGCAGCTCGGCGACTTTCCGTGGGCCTCGGCCCGAATGCGCTGTTTCATCGTGGGGGGCAGGGACCTGGCGTGCGACCTGGACCAGGGAGACATCGTCGGAACCGTGGGCTGTGCGGTGCTGTTGCGAGCCGGCTCGGTCTGCGGTACCGCCGCGGAGGCGGACGTGGTGATGAGTCCGAGCGCCGTGAACAGCGCGAGGAAGGCGGTGACGACGACGTTCCACAGCTTCATGACCTTGTTCCGGGCCATGGCCCCTCACTTTCGGGTCGGGCGATTTGCGTACTTTCCTCATGATGTGTATGGGGCTCGCGAAGTGGTGGACCGACGCCCGTGGCGCGGCGATCTTCGGATGAACAACACTCGGATGGGTGCAAGGGGCCCGAAAAGCCTGGAAAGGGAGGGAAGAGCGGCGAAGGCGGGGCAACTCTCACCCTCCGTAGGGGTGTGATCACCCTCGGGTCGGAGTGGCGTCGCCCTCTCCGCGTCCGGTGCCGGGGCCGCTTCGAGTGCGGGATCCCGGTGGGGAGTTGGGGCCTGGCGCAGGTCACCGATCGATATAGGTCGGTGTGTATAGTCGGGCGCCAGAGGTCCCCTACGTCAAGGAAAGACGAGGTCGCGCGGTGAAGAAGCTTCTCCTGGTCGCACTGGCCGCCATCGGCGGGCTCCTCGTGTACCGCCAGATCCAGGCGGATCGCGCCGAGCAGGATCTGTGGACGGAGGCGACTGACTCCGTGCCCACGGGTTCGTGAGTACCGACAACCGAGACTGAACAGACCCCGGCCGCGTCGCGGTCGGGGTTTTGCGTGTTTACGCATGCCGCGTGCGGGACCCGCGGGGCAGGATGAGTCAGGGCACGGACGGTTCGAAGGCGACAACTCCCGGGGGTGGGTGGGCGCGTGATCGGGCGGCGGCGTACGGCGTGGGGGCGTGCGGTGGCGGTGTTGCTGCCGGGGGTGATGCCGCTGGTGGTGCCCGGACCCTGGGGGTTGTCGGGGGTTGCCGGGGCTGCTGGGACTGGGGCGACGTCGGGGGAAGACGCGTCCATTTCTTCTGCCTCTTCCGGTTCTTCGGATGTCTCCTTCGCGTTCGCGGAGGACGCCCGGACCGTCCCCGCCGCCGTGGGCACCGCCGACGCCGTGCGCCTGGAGCCCGGCGAGACGTACCGCAGTAGCCTCCCGGCCGGCGGCACGGCGTACTACCGCCTCGTACTGGACGCCACCTCGAACGCGTACGTCTCCGCCACCGCCGTACCCGGTCCGGACGCCACCGTCTCCGCGATCGAGGGCGTCAAGGTGTCCGTGCAGGACGCCGACGGCAGGTCCTGCTCCACCGACACCACGACCTTCGGCGCCGCCCGCAGCCCGCACCCGATCGCGGCGGCGGGCGCGCGTGAGGCCGGTGGGACCCGCTGCCAGGGCGCGGGCACGTATTACGCGGTCGTCGAACGCGCCGGTACGACGGACTCCGCGCCGACCCCCTGGGACCTGGAGCTGGCGGTGGTCGAGGAGCCGGGACTGGCGCAGGCCGAGGAGTCGAAGGCGCCGCAGGCCTGGAACTCCGCCACGCCCGCGCCGCCCACGGACGAGCCCGAGCGACGGCAGGGCGGCGCCGGGTTCGCGACGGCGGCCTCCGTGGGGCAGGGCGTGTGGACCGACGACATCGCGCCCGGGCAGACGCTCTTCTACCGGGTCCCGGTCGACTGGGGCCGCCAACTGTCCGCCACCGCCGAACTCGGGACGGCCACCGAGGGCTCCGGCTACGCGGCCGGCGCCCTGGACGTCTCCCTCTACAACCCCGTGCGCGCGTTCGTCGCGGACAAGGGCGTCGGCTACGACGGCAAACAGCGGGCCGCCGCGCTCGCTTCGTTGCCGCCGGTCGACCACGCCAACCGTCACTCCTTCACCGGCCGCGTGAGCGGGATGCGCTTCGCGGGGTCCTACTACCTCGTCGTGCATCTCTCCACCGAGGTGGCCGAGAGGTTCGGCGACGGGCCGTTCGGGCTGACGCTGCGGGTGGGCGTCAGGGGCGCGGCGCAGGACGGGCCCGCGTACGCCGGACAGTCGGTGCCGAAGGGTCTGTTCGAGGTCTGGGGAGGGGGTCTGGCGGACGGTCTCGGGGCTGTGACCGGTGGTGACGGCGACGTCGGTGGTCGTGACGGGGCGATGACCGCGCTGGCCGCGGGCGGGATCGGCGCGGGCAGCGCGATCCTCGTGGGGCTCGGCGTGTGGACGGCCGTGTCACGGCGAAGGGCCGGGGTCGCCGGGTAGGGGGCCTGCCGGTGGTCGGCCGTCGTCAGATACGGGTCAGTGCCCAGAACCCGACCGCGTAGCAGACCAGCGCCAGCAGGAGCAGCGGGACCACCGCCTTGGCGGGCGGGCCGGGGTGGCGACTGGCGCGGCGGCCGCCGCGGGGACTGGTGCGGTGGCTGGAGCGTCCGCTGGTGCGGCGATGACCGGTGGGCGGCCGGGGAAGCGGGGGTACCTGCGGGTCCTGCGCCGTGTAGGAGGCAGTGGAGACGTCGGGGCGGTGCGGGATGCCGGGCTGCGCGGGGGCGGGGGCGGGGTGGAGCGGCGGCTGTGCCTGCGGGGGGTAATGCGGTGGGGGGGAGTGCTGGGGTCGCGGTGTGCTTCCGTGCGATGACGGTGGTGCCGTGGGGGGTCGGCGGGTGGTGACCGTCGGCTGGGGCGGCGGCAGGTGGAAGCTGCCGGTGTCGGACATGTTGGCCGGTTGCGGGGGCGGCGCCGCCTGCCGATGCCGTGGGTCGGCGGATACGTCCGGGCCGGCGGTGCCGGTTGCCGCGGAAGCCGTGCCGGGGCGCGAGGAGCTCGCGACAGGTATGCCGCCACTCTCCACGCGTGGTGCCCCGTACGTCCCGCTGTGCCTTCCGACCTGCGGCGCTCCGGACGGTTCCGCGTCCCGCCCGGTCTGCGGCGCTTGGGGCGGTTCCGCGTCCCGCCCGGTCTGCGGCGTCTCGGGCGTTCCGTCGTGCCCGGCCTGTGACGTCCCGGATGCTTCCCCGACCCCTCCATCACCCGTGGCCTCGGTCGATCGCCCCGCCGGTCGGGTCCCGCCGGGCCGCGGCCGTGGTCCGTCCGGTCCGAAGCCCGGTGGCAGGGGCCCGAGTTGGTCGAAGATCTCGATCTGCTCGTCGTCGGGACCGGGCTCCGGCAGCAGCTCGACCGCCGCGGCGAGCGCCTTGCGCGCCCCCGTGGCCGTGCGGAACCGGGCCACCGGATCCGGCTGCAGCAGCGTGGCCACGACCTGCCACAGAGGTTCGGGGATGCCCTCGGGCGCGCCCGGGGTCCCGTGGTCGGCGAAGTACTGGACGATCGCCTTGGCGTCCGGCTTGGCGCCCTCCAGCAGGTACAGGGCCACCAGCCCCACGGCGAACAGGTCCGCCGGGAAGTCCGGTTCCGCGCCCATCATCTGCTCGGGCGCGAGATAGCCGGGTGTCCCCACCACGAGGTTGGTCTCGGTCAGACGGGGTTCGCCCAGCCGCATGGCGATCCCGAAGTCGGACAGCCGCAGCCGCGGCCGTCCGGTGCCGGTGGCCTCCAGCAGCACGTTGGCGGGCTTGATGTCACGGTGCACGACGTCCTCCGCGTGCACGGCGGCAAGACCCGACAGGAGCTGGTCGAGGAGGGTGCTGACGAAGGGTGGTGGCAGCGGGCCGTAGTCCCCGACGAGGTGGACCAGCGAACCGCCGGCCACCAGATCCATCGTGAACAGGACCTTGTCGTCGTCGGCGGCCCAGCTGGCCGGTGCGAGCACATGGGGATGATCGATCCGCAGCGCCTGCTCGCGGACGAAACGCAGCAGGGAGTGCGCGTCGCGCTGCTGCAGCACCTTGGCGGCCACATAGCGGCGGCGGCGATGGTCCCAGGCGCGCCAGACGGCGCCCACTCCACCGCGGCCGATCGGGTCGGCCAGCTCGTACCGCCCGGCGAAGACCTCACCCATCGCTGTGCGCCGCTCCTCCCCCTCGGGTCAGCTTCAGTCCCCTTGTGTTCCCTTCGATTCCAGGGCTTCCCCCGTTGCGTGCCCTGCGAAGAGTGGGACGGCAGTTCAGCTCTGGTGCGCCTGGTAGTGCGCGACCGCGTCGGACGTGCGCCCGGCGCCGTACACCCGGAGGAACTCTGCCAGCTCCGGGTGGGTCGGGGCGAGGGTGTCCGCGGCGTCGATGATGTCGCCCGCGGCGGCCACCGAGCGCAGCAGGGACTGGATCTCACGGACCACCCGCTTGACCGTCGGCGCCCCCGAACTGTTCGTCGTGTGCGTGGTGTTGCTGAGCACCGATCCCCCCTGCGACCTCTTGATCTCGTCCATCCGGTCGGTGGCCTCGGCCGCGCTCACACTGCCGTCCGCCACCTGCGCGGCCAGCTCCTGGAGCAGCTGCACCCGCTGCACCACGGCCGGATTGCCGATCTTCGCCCGCTGCCCGCTCATCAGCTGCGACAGCATCGGTGCGGACAGTCCCAGCACCCCGGCGAGACGAGCCTGGTTGAGACCAAGATCGTCGATGAGCTTACGGAAGAGCGTCCCCAACGGCTCCCCGTACCAGTTCCGCTGCAGTTCCCGCGCTCTTGCGGTGGCTTCCTGCTGTGCGGCGTCCATTGCGTCTCCCCATCGCTTCCCCTAAACGGCGGTTCGCTGTAGCGAACCACGCCGAGCATCTTACGGAGAGTGGTCGTTCACGGGGACCCCCCAATCTTTTTGCGAGATACCGGGGGTGACCCGCTACTCTGGTCTGCGGCGCCTGCCGGTACGCGGTCCTTCCGGCGGATGTCCCTCTTCCCGGGGCCTTAGCTCAGTTGGTAGAGCGCTGTCTTTGCATGGCAGATGTCAGGGGTTCGACTCCCCTAGGCTCCACCCTCGGATGCCCTCCGAACTGCGGAAACGCGGTTCGGAGGGCATTGTGCGTCGCGGGCGTCCGGCACCGCGCCGGCCGGTGGGCGCGCGCGCCGCGAGTCCGGAACCGCCGACGGGCGACGGCCGGTGCGGACGCGGCACGGCGCCCTCGGACGGCCCGTGGGCACCGGCGCTGTCGTGTCCGTCACCCGGCGGCGAGTGGCTCCACCACGGGTTCCGGTACAGGTGCACGCGCTGTCGACCGCAGGGATGTCGGTGGCACCCGACCCGCCCCACAACCCGCTTGGCCTGGACCGGTCCCCACCTGTCGAGGCGGAGGGCCGGGAAACCGCCCCGCTTTGCGCAAACCCCGCCCGCTCTCCTCAGCCGCAATGTGACAAGGGCCGAGATCGGCTCGGCATTGCGCTCGCGATCACGGTTGGTCGCACACTGCCACGTCGGCGCCAAGTCCGCAGCCGCACAGCCGCGTTGGCTCCCGACGCGCACCCTCGTTGGTTCCACGTGAAACATGGCGCGCGTGAAACACGACGGTGGGGCGGGTGACCCTCCGGTCACCCGCCCCACCGTCGTGAAGGCGATCCGCCCCGCCGGCGCGGCCTCAGTCGCGGTCGTCGCGGTGCGTGGCCTCGTCCTCGGCCTGCTTGGCCTCCACCTCGGGATCGAGCACGGACTGGCCGCTGCCGTCGACCGACGTCAGCCGGCCGGACTCGGGGACCTCGGTCGCGGCGGGGGGTTCGACCAGCCAGTCCGGGTTGGCCTGCTTGTCCCACCACTTCCAGGCGGCGAAGGCACCGCCCGCGGCGAGGCCGACGACGGCCAGCGCCTTCACGGCGCGACCGGCCTTGGCCCGGCGCTCGTGCTTGCGGACGAGCTTCTGGATCTCCTCGGGCGAGATCTGGCCGCGCAGCGCGGCCAGTACGGCGGCGGCCCGGGCCGCCGCCTCGTCCTTGACGGGCCCGGCCGCGGCCACTGCCTGCTCGATCCTCGGCCGGGAGTACTCGGTGGCCTGCCGGGCGGCCTCGCGGGCGCGGACGGCGGCCTCGTGGGCGGCGTGGTCGACCTTCGGCGGCACGTGGGCGCGGACCTGGTAGCGGGCCTGCTCCAGATGCGGCGCGAGATACGACGCGTACTGGACGCGGGCCTGCCCCGCGGCCTGCGACACCTTGGGCGCGAGCCGTACGCGTGCCTCGTGTGCGTAGTGCGCGGCCCGGTCCTTGGCCGTGTCGGCGTAGGGCGCCACCACTTCCGCGGCGTGCAGCACGCTGTCCTTCGCCGAGCCGGTCGCGGCGCGCACGCTGTCGATGCGGGTCACGGGTTCCTCCTCCTCGGTGGCGTACGGTATTTCGACTTTCCACCCTTTTACGGATCATGCCTGCCGGAGAGCGATGCGGCATGCGCGGGCGGGCAACCGGGTCACGGTTGCGGTGCGATAGCGGATGAATACGGGGCAACAGGGAGCTTGTCGTCGACAATGCCACGGATCGGCGCCCGGCGCCCGTGTCCGGACACGACCGACGGAGATTTCGCAACAGAAACGCCCGGATACGCGCTTGACAGAGGGCGTCGGGCGACGCCGGACGTGGACCGTGCGAGGATCGTGGGGTCACAGGAAGACAACGGAAGGCAGATCGTGGCTGAGCAGCTTTACGCCACCCTGAAGACCAACCACGGCGACATCGTTGTTCGGCTCTTCCCGAACCACGCGCCGAACACGGTCAAGAACTTCGTCGAGCTCGCCAAGGGCGAGCGTGAGTGGGTCAACCCGGCCACCGGGGAGAAGTCCGCGGCCAAGCTGTACGACGGCACGGTTTTCCACCGGGTCATCAGCGGCTTCATGATCCAGGGCGGCGACCCGCTGGGCAACGGCACGGGCGGCCCCGGTTACCAGTTCGCGGACGAGTTCCACCCGGACCTGCAGTTCGACAAGCCGTACCTGCTGGCCATGGCGAACGCCGGCCCGGGCACCAACGGCTCGCAGTTCTTCATCACCGTCTCCCCGACGGCGTGGCTGAACCGCAAGCACACCATCTTCGGCGAGGTCACCGACGCGGCCAGCCAGAAGGTCGTGGACTCCATCGCGAGCGCCCAGACCAACCCGCGGACCGACCGCCCGCTCAACGACGTCGTCATCGAGACGGTCGTCGTCGAGTCCCGCGAGGCCTGAGTCCGGGACCTCCCGCTGGGAACCAAACGCCCCGCTCGTCCGTAAAGATGAGCGGGGCGTTGCAGTGCCACGACGACTGAGGGGACCTCATGGACCAGGCGCAGAGCAGCCAGCAGGACGCGCAGAGCGCGCCCGTCTGCTATCGCCACCCGGGCCGCGAGACCGGCGTGCGCTGCACGCGCTGTGAGCGCCCTATCTGCCCCGAGTGCATGGTCAGCGCCTCGGTCGGCTTCCAGTGCCCCGAATGTGTCCGCGACGCCGTCGGCACCGGTCACGCGCCGGGCGCCTCCCGCCCCCGCACCATCGCGGGCGGCACGGTCACCGCCGACCCCAGGCTGCTGACCAAGATCCTGATCGGGATCAACCTCGCGGTGTTCGTCCTCGTCCAGATCCGCCCGCTGGTTCTGTACGACCTGGTACTGAGGGGCGAGTGGCCGCCGGCGTCCCTGGCCCCCACGGAGGGGGTGGTGGCGGGCGAGTGGTACCGCCTGGTCACCTCGATGTTCACCCACGAGGCGATCTGGCACATCGCCTTCAACATGCTCAGCCTGTGGTGGCTCGGCGGCCCTTTGGAAGCGGCCCTCGGTCGGGCGCGTTTCCTCGCGCTCTACCTGATCTCGGGCCTGACGGGCGGCGCCTTGACCTATCTGCTGGCGAGCCCCACGACGGCCTCCCTGGGCGCTTCCGGCGCGATCTTCGGGCTGTTCGGCGCGACGGCCGTCCTGATGCGCCGGCTCAACTACGACCTGCGGCCCGTCGTCGTGCTGCTGGCGATCAACCTGATCTTCACCTTCACGTGGGCCAACATCGCTTGGCAGGCGCACATAGGCGGCCTCGTCGGGGGCCTGGTGATCGGCTACGCGATGGTGCACGCCCCGCGCGAGCGGCGGGCGCTGGTGCAGTACGGCGTCTGTGCGCTGACGCTGGTCGTGGTAGTCGGTGTGACGCTCTTGCGAACGGCCCAGCTCAGCTGAGCCGCGGGGTTATCCACTGAGCTCGACAGTTGTCCACAGCGTGTGGCGGATCTTGTGCACGCTGTGCGGGAACACCTGTGCCCCCTGTCATCGACCCGCGTTTCCGCAGGTCAGACAGGGGGCGAACGTGCTTTCGCGAGATCGTGCGACGGTCGTACCGGTGTCAACGCCCGATGGGTTATCCACAGATCGTCGTCTTTTCCCCAGGTCAGGTGTGGAAATTGACCCTGGGCTGTGGATAACTCAGCGGATAGCCGTGGGCAGAGGTCTGTTCACCGCCCGGTGGCCTGTCCTTCGGCCGGCTACTTCCACTGCGTGGAGACGCCGAACCCGGCCGCGATGAAGCCGAATCCGACCACGATGTTCCAGTTGCCCAGCGACTCGACGGGCATCGAACTGTTGGTCACATAGAAGACCACGATCCAGGCCAGCCCGATGAGGAACAAGGCGAGCATGACCGGTGCGACCCAGGCGCGGTTGTTCAGCTTGAGGCTGGTCGCCTGCTTCGACGGCGGCGGCGTGTAGTCGGCCTTCTTGCGGATACGTGACTTCGGCACGAGGGTCTCTCCTGTCGATGCGCTGCGTGGCCGCGCAGGGAACTGGGTCGGGCTCGGGGCAGCGTACAAGGGGACACTGAGCGCTCCCCCGGGCGTCCGTTAGCGTAGTGCTTCCACGGCGCCGAAGGAGATAAGGGTACGTTGAGCAATTCTGCCGACTCCCCCGGGACGGGGTCCAGCGCCGGCCGCCGGTGGGCCTTCCGGCCCGTTCGGGTCCTCACGGTGGGCGTCTTCGCGCTGGCCGGCCTCATCTTCTTCACCAGTTTCCACACGGCCAAGGGCACCAACATCCGCACGGACACGTCCCTGCTGAAGCTCTCGGACCTGATCCACGAGCGCAGCCGCAACAACGGCGAGCTGGGCGAGGCCAACGCCGCCCTGCGCGAGGACGTGGAGTCCCTGGCCGAGCGGGACGACGGCAGCACCAAAGCGGAGGACGACAAGCTCGCCGCCCTGGAGAAGCAGGCCGGGACGCACAAGCTCACCGGCGAGGCGATCACCGTCACCCTCGACGACGCCCCGCCGAACGCCACGGCCAAGCTCCCCGGCTACCCCGAGCCCCAGCCCGACTACCTGGTCATCCACCAGCAGGACCTCCAGGCCGTGGTGAACGCCCTCTGGCAGGGCGGCGCCCAGGGCATCAAGGTCATGGACCAGCGCCTGATCTCCACCAGCGCCGTGCGCTGCGTGGGCAACACCCTGATCCTCCAGGGCCGCGTCTACTCACCGCCGTACAAGATCACCGCCGTCGGTGACCCCGACAAGCTCCAGCAGGCGCTCTCCGCCTCCCCGGCGATCCAGAACTACATGGTGTACGTCAACGTCTACGGCCTCGGCTGGAAAGTCGAGGAGAACGGGACGGTGACGCTGCCCGGCTATTCCGGCACAGTGGATCTGCGATACGCCCAGCCCGTGCAGTGAGCGCCTTCTCGGGAGCCGCCGGTGCGCTTGGTCGTCAGGACCCTCAGTGAGCTGTGCGTCACCGTCGGCGCCGTGATCGTGCTCTTCGTCGTCCACGTGCTCTTCTGGACCGGCGTGCGGGCCGACACCGTCATGGACGATCAGATCGACCGGCTCCGCGAGCGATGGGCGCAGGACAGCACGCGCCCGGCGGCCCCGGGCGCACCGGCCGCGCCCTCCGAGCCGGCGACGTACGAGAACGGCGAGCCTTTCGCGATCATGTACATCCCGCGGCTCGGTTTCACGTGGAACAAGCCCGTCCTCGAGGGGACCGACACCGGCACCCTGAAGAAGGGCCTCGGCCACTACGCCGTCACCGCGCGGCTCGGGCAGAAGGGCAACTTCTCCGTCGCCGGGCATCGGCGGACGTACGGCGACCCCTTCAAGGACTTCCCGCGGCTGCGGGCCGGTGACGCGGTGGTGCTGACGGACGGGACGACCTGGTTCACGTACCGGATCGACAAGGGGCCGTACAAGACCGTGCCGACGGACGTCGAGGTGATCGACCCGCTGCCACGTAAGTCCGGGTACACGCGCCCGGGCCGCTACCTGACCCTGACCACGTGCGAGCCGGAGTGGGGCCACAGCCACCGCCTGGTGGTCTGGGCGCGTCTGGATTCCACACAGCCTGTGGAGGCCGGGAAACCAGCCGCCCTGCGCCGTTAGTCTGGTGCAGTACGGCGTGGGTTTCTGGTGCCGTGGTGCGACGGAAGGGACGGCATGTACGGCTGGATCTGGCGGCATCTGCCGGGGAACGCGTGGGTCAAGGCGCTGATCTCACTGGTACTGATCCTGGCCGTGGTCTACGTCCTGTTCCAGTACGTCTTCCCATGGGCCGAGCCGCTGCTTCCCTTCAACGATGTGACGGTGGACAACCAGTGAGCGCGCGCATTCTCGTCGTCGACAACTACGACAGCTTCGTCTTCAACCTGGTCCAGTACCTGTATCAGCTGGGCGCCGAGTGCGAGGTCCTGCGCAACGACGAGGTCTCGACCGAGCACGCGGGCGACGGCTTCGACGGCGTCCTGCTGTCACCCGGCCCCGGCGCCCCCGAGCAGGCCGGCGTCTGCATCGACATGGTCCGGCACTGCGCCGCCACCGGCGTGCCCGTCTTCGGCGTCTGCCTCGGCATGCAGTCCATGCAGGTGGCCTACGGCGGTGTGGTGGACCGCGCGCCCGAGTTGCTGCACGGCAAGACCTCGCTGGTCGAGCACGAGGGCAAGGGCGTCTTCGCGGGACTGCCCTCGCCCTTCACGGCGACCCGCTACCACTCCCTGGCCGCCGAGCCGCCCACGGTGTCGGCCGAGCTGGAGGTCACGGCGCGCACGCACGACGGCATCATCATGGGCCTCAGGCACCGCGAACTCCCGGTCGAGGGCGTGCAGTTCCATCCCGAGTCGGTACTGACCGAGCACGGTCACCGGATGCTGGCCAACTGGCTGGCCGAGTGCGGTGACGAGGGCGCGGTGGCGAGGTCGGCGGGGCTCGCCCCGGTGGTGGGCAGGGCCACGGCGTGACCGCGCTGCGCCCCGAGCGCGAGTCCGGCGCCGCGGCTCACGGCGGCGCCGGCGACCAGGGCACCTCGTACGGGCAGCAGCCGTACGAGGCGCCGGGCGCGTTCGGGGACTGGTACGGGCAGCAGCCGTACCAGGGGCCGGTGGGGCCCATGGGGTATGTGGGGGCGGCACCGGCGGGCGGGGCGCCGGTGGAAGAGGAGACGATGGCCCTGCGGACGTCGGATCTGCAGGGCGACTCCATAGCGGGCACCGCCGGAACCGCCACGACGGCCGCAGGGGCCCCAACGGCACCGGCAGGCACCGGAGTCACACCTGGCGGCCGTGCGGCCCGCAGAAAGGCCGCCAAGCGCCGTCACCGACGCCACGCGAGCAACGCCGACCCCGCCGATCACACCGATCACGGCAGCCCAAGCGGTCACAGGAGTCACGCCGGCCACGGCAGGCATGCCGGTCGCCCCGCTCCCTCCGCGGGCCCGTCGCAGGACGCCCGCCAGAGCCGCCCGTTGTCCCGTGTGGAGGCGCGCCGGCTCGCACGGGCGCGCAAGCCCGGCCCCGCCGTGATCGCCAGCCGGCTGATCGGTGAGGTGTTCATCACCACCGGCGTGCTGATGCTGCTCTTCGTCACCTACCAGCTGTGGTGGACCAATGTCCGGGCGCACGCGCAGGCCGGCAACGAGGCCAGTCAACTCCAGGACGACTGGGCGAACGGCAAGCGCAACCCCGGCGCCTTCGAGCCCGGCCAGGGCTTCGCGCTGCTGCACATCCCCAAGCTGGACGTGGTGGTGCCGATCGCCGAGGGCATCAGCAACGACAAGGTGCTCGACCGGGGCATGGTCGGCCACTACGCCGAGGGCGCGCTGAAGACCGCCATGCCGGACGACAAGACCGGCAACTTCGGGCTCGCGGGCCACCGCAACACGCACGGCGAGCCCTTCCGGTACATCAACAGGCTCCAGCCGGGCGATCCGATCGTCGTCGAGACCCAGGACACCTACTACGTCTACGACATGGCGTCGATCCTGCCGGTGACCTCGCCGAGCAACGTGAGCGTCCTCGACCCGGTCCCCCCGGGGTCGGGCTTCACCGAGCCCGGCCGCTACATCACACTGACGACGTGCACGCCGGAGTTCACCAGCAAGTACCGGATGATCGTCTGGGGCAAGATGGTCGAGGAACGGCCGCGCAGCAAGGGCAAGCCGGATGCGCTCGTCAGTTAAGGGCAGATGACACGTGGCAGCGACCACCGATCGTGAAGAGCACACCGACGCCGTCCCCGGGGCGCCCGAGCCACGGCGCCGCGGCCCCGGCCGGATCGCCACGGCGGTCAGTGTCTTCGGTGAACTCCTCATCACCGCGGGCCTGGTGCTCGGCCTCTTCGTCGTCTACTCGCTGTGGTGGACGAACGTCCTCGCCGACCGCAAGGCGCACCAGGAGGGCGACAAGGTCCGCGACAACTGGGCCACTTCCGAGTCGTCCGGCCCCGGCGAGCTGGACACCAAGGACGGCATCGGCTTCCTGCACGTGCCCGCGATGACCAAGGACGAGATCCTCATCAAGAAGGGCACGTCCGCGGAGCTCCTCAACGACGGCGTCGCCGGCTACTACACCGACCCGGTCAAGGCGACCCTGCCCACCAGCGGCAAGAACGGCAACTTCTCGCTCGCCGCGCACCGCGACGGCCACGGCGCGAAGTTCCACGGCATTCACAAGCTGACGAAGGGCGACCCCATCGTCTTCGAGACGAAGGACAAGTGGTACGTCTACAAGGTCTACGCCGTCCTTCCCGAGACCTCGAAGTACAACGTCAAGGTCCTCGACGCGATCCCCAAGGAGTCCGGCCGCATGAAGGCCGGCAAGTACATCACCCTGACCACCTGCACGCCGGTCTTCACCAGTCGCTACCGGTACGTCGTCTGGGGCGAACTGGAGCGCGTGGAGAAGGTGGACGGCGACCGGACCCCGCCGACGGAACTGCGCGGCTAGCCCGCACGGCACGTACGACAGAGCCCCGGCACCCTGGAGAGGGTGCCGGGGCTCCGTCGTGGGACGCGGGGCGGTCAGTCGCCGTCGCCGCCTCCGAAGAAGCCGCCGCCGTTGCCTCCGTTGCCGCCCAAGCTCACGGTTCGCAGGGTGATCTGCGTCGCGGCGGGGTCGTCGACGTCCTGGTCGCCCGGCGGGTTCTGCGCGGTGACGAACGCCGTGTCGCTCTGGTCGCTGCCGCCCTCGAATTGGATGTTGCTGAAGCCGGCCCCGTTCAGGATCTGCTTGGCCTCGCCCACCGTGCGTCCAACGACGTTCGGGACCTTGATTTTCTGCTTCTGCAGCTTGCCGACCTTCAGGTTCACCGTCGAGTTCTTGTCGACCTGCGAGCCGGGCGTCGGCGTGACCTCGATGACCTTGCCGTCCTGGTTGGGGTCGTTGGTCGGCACCTCGGTGCACTCACCGTTGAGACTGCTGCCCTGCAGCTGCTTCTTGGCGTCGTCACAGGACTGTCCGACCACGAACGGGACGGTGCTCTTCGCCTCGGCCTTGGCGACGATCAGCGTGATCGTGGAGCCCTTCTCGATCTCCTTGCCGCTGGCCGGGTTCTGATCCAGGACGGTTTCCGGCTCCTCCGACGAGACCCGGGTCTCCGTCTTGATCTTGAACTCGTAGTCCTCGCCCTCGAGTTTGGACGTGGCCTCGTCGATGGACAGACCGATCACGCTGGGCACGGCCACCTTCGGAGCACCCGTGGAGACCACGACGTTGATGGTGGTCTGCTTGTCGACCTCGGTCTTGGGCGCCTGGTCCTGGGAGCAGACGTTGCCCTTCTTCTGGTCCTCGCAGGGCTTGTTCTCGACCTCGAGGACGAGGTCGCTGTTCTCCGCCTGCTTCTGGGCGTCCTCCTGGGACAGTCCCACGAAGTTCGGCACCGGCACCTTGTCGTTGCTCACCCCGTCCCCGCCGAACGCGTACCGTCCGATCAGGATCGCGCCGAACAGGACCAGGACCGCGGCCACGACCAGCAGGATCGTCGAGGTGTTCGACTTCTTCTGACGGCGCCGGTCCGGGCGGTCGTCGTAGCCGAAGCCGCCGTCGTCCGGGTTGGCCGGGGGAAGCAGGGTCGTCGCGCCCGCGTGGCCGTGGCCGTCGGAGCGCAGGGCCGTCGTCGGCTGCTCGTCGGGGTAGCCGCCGTAGCCCACGGCGCCCATCGCGGCCGTGGCCGCGACCGGCTGGCCGTCGAGGCAGGCCTCGATGTCGGCGCGCATCTCGTCGGCCGACTGGTAGCGGTAGTTCGGGTCCTTGACCAGCGCCCGCAGGACGATCGCGTCCATCTCCGGCGTGATCTCGGGGTCGAAGACCGACGGGGGCTGCGCCTCTTCCCGCACGTGCTGGTAGGCGACCGCGACGGGGGAGTCGCCCACGAAGGGCGGGCGGACCGTCAGCAGCTCGTACAGCAGGCAGCCGGTGGAGTAGAGGTCGCTGCGCGCGTCGACCTGCTCGCCCTTGGCCTGCTCCGGGGAGAGGTACTGGGCGGTGCCGATCACGGCCGCCGTCTGCGTCATCGTCATGCCGGCGTCGCCCATGGCGCGGGCGATGCCGAAGTCCATCACCTTGACCTGGCCGTTGCGCGTCAGCATGACGTTGGCCGGCTTGATGTCGCGGTGGACGATGCCACTGCGGTGGGCGTACTCCAGGCCCTGGAGGATGCCGATGGTCATCTCCATGGCCCGCTCCGGCAGCAGCTTGCGGCCGGAGTGCAGCAGCTCACGGAGCGTGGAGCCGTCGACGTACTCCATGACGATGTACGGGATCGAGACCCCGTCGATGTAGTCCTCGCCCGTGTCGTAGACCGCGACGATCGCGGGGTGGTTGAGCGAGGCGGCCGACTGGGCCTCCCGGCGGAAGCGGGCCTGGAACGACGGGTCGCGCGCGAGGTCCGCGCGCAGCGTCTTCACCGCCACCTGGCGTCCCAGCCGGGTGTCATGCGCGTGGTAAACCTCCGCCATGCCACCACGGCCGAGCACCGGGCCCAGCTCGTACCGGCCGCCGAGGCGACGCGGCTCTTCCATAAGCTACCTACCAGCCCTCTCCGTCGGTCCCGGCCGGCATGTCGTGCGGCCGGAGACTGCCGTCCGGGCCTACCGTACCCGGCTCGCTTTGTATGACCTGGCCAAGCCCGTCAGCCGATACAGGACCGGTATCGCAACGTGCACCGATGTGAAGACGACGTGACGGGTGTCTCACTTCTTGCTCTCGATGACCGCCTCCATCACGCTTTTCGCGATGGGTGCGGCGAGGCCGCCGCCGGAGATGTCGCCACGGTCCGCCTGCTCGTCCTCGACCACCACGGCCACGGCGACCGGCGAGCTTCCGTCGCCGAGCTTGGCGTACGAGATGAACCAGGCGTACGGCTTCTCGCTGTTGTCGACACCGTGCTGGGCGGTACCGGTCTTGCCGCCCACGGTGACGCCCTCGATCTTCGCGTTGGTTCCCGTGCCCTTGTCGACGACCGTCTCCATCATCGACTGGAGTATCTGGGCGTTGTCCGACGACAGCGGCTTGCTGAGCTCCTGGGGCTCGGTCTGCTCGATGGTGTCGACGTTGGACGCCTGGAGCTTGTCGACCATGTACGGCTTCATCAGCGTGCCGTCGTTGGCGACCGCGGAGGCGACCATGGCCATCTGCAGCGGGGTCGCGGCGGTGTTGAACTGGCCGATGGAGGACAGCGCCACCTCGGAGGGGGCCATGTCGTCGGAGAACACGGACGCGTTGGCGCGGACCGGCGTGAACTGCTCCTCGGTGAAGCCGAACTTCTTCGCCGTCTCCAGCATCTTGTCGTTGCCGAGGTCGGAGCCGACCTTGCCGAAGACGGTGTTGCAGGAGTACTGGAGGGCGACCCGGAGCGTCGCGTTCTTGCAGGGGATGTTCCCCTCGTTCTTCAGCTCCGTGGTGGTGCCCGGCATGGTCCACGGCAGCGGCGTCTTGGTCGCAGCGTCCGCGTCCGTGTACAGACCGTGCTCCAGGGCCGCCGCCGCGGTGACCACCTTGAAGGTCGAGCCCGGCGGGTAGGTCTCGCGCAGCGCCCGGTTGAGCATCGGGTCGTTGGGGTTCTTCTTCTTCTGGAGCTTGTTCCAGGCCTTCTGGTCGTCGTCGGAGTACCCGGCGATCGTCGAGGGGTCGTACGACGGGTAGGACGCCAGCGCAAGGATCGCGCCCGTCTCCGGGTCCAGCGCCACCACGGCGCCCTTGCCGCGCTCGGCCAGACCCTCGTACGCCGCCTTCTGCGCGGCCGCGTTGAGGGTGGTGACGACGTTGCCGCCGGCCTTGTTCTTGCCGGTCAGCATGTCCAGGGTGTTGCGGAAGAACAGCCGGTCGTCGTTGCCGGTGAGGATGCCGTCCTCCAGGTTCTCCAGCTGGTTGGTGCCGAAGGCCTGGGAGGCGTAACCGGTGACGGGCGCCCACATGGGGCCGTCCTTGTAGGTGCGGACGTACTCGAAGTCGCCGCTGGCGGCCCGCTTGGAGCCGGTGATGGCCTTGCCGTCGACGATGATGTCGCCGCGCGGGGTGGCGTACCGCTCGATGGCCACCCGGCGGTTCTTGGTGTCGGTGGCCAGCTCGTTCGCCCGGACGTACTGGAGCCAGTTGTCGCGGATCAGCAGCGTCAGCACGAGCAGTCCGCAGAAGATCGCGATCCGGCGCAGGGGCTTGTTCATGACGGGCGGACCACCTGGGTCATCTCGGCGTCGGGGTTGGGTGCGGGGGCGGGCGCCGGGCGGCGCGCGGTGTCGCTGATCCTCAGCAGGATGCCGATCAGCGCCCAGTTGGCGATGACGGAGGAACCGCCGTAGGCCAGGAACGGCATCGTCATACCGGTCAGAGGGATGAGCCCCATCACACCGCCGGCCACGACGAACACCTGGAGGGCGAAGGCCCCGGACAGGCCGATGGCGAGCAGCTTGCCGAACGGGTCGCGGGCGGCGAGGGCGGTGCGCACGCCGCGCTCCACGATCAGCGCGTACAGCAGCAGCAGGGCCATCACGCCGGCCAGGCCCAGCTCCTCGCCGAAGGTGGCGAGGATGAAGTCGGAGTTGGCGGCGAAGCGGATCAGCTCGGAGTGGCCCTGGCCCCAGCCGGTGCCGAGGGTGCCGCCGGAGCCGAACGCCCACAGCGCCTGCATGGCCTGCTCGGAGTGGCCGATGACGCCCTCGCGGGAGAGCGTGTACTCGCGCATCGGGTCGAGCCAGGCGGCCACGCGTTGCTGGATGTGCACCTCGAAGGAGGCCACGCCGACCGCGCCGACCGCGGACATCAGCAGACCGAAGACGATCCAGCTGGTCCGCTCGGTGGCGACGTACAGCATGATGACGAACATTCCGAAGAACAGCAGCGACGTGCCGAGGTCGGTCTCGAAGACCAGGATCAGGATCGACATCGCCCAGACCACGAGGATCGGGCCGAGGTCGCGGCCGCGCGGCAGGTACAGGCCCATGAAGCGGCGGCTGGCCAGCGCGAGCGCGTCCCGCTTGACCATCAGGTAGCCAGCGAAGAAGACCGCGAGGACGATCTTCGCGAACTCACCGGGCTGGATGGAGAATCCGGCGACCGAGATCCAGATCTTGGCGCCGTAGATGTTCTGGCCGAGGCCCGGCACCAGGGGCAGCAGCAGCAGGAACAGTGCGCCGACCATCGAGATGTACGTGTAGCGCTGCAGGGCGCGGTGGTCCTTGAGGAAGATCAGCACCACGATGAACAGCGCGATGCCCATCGCCGTGTACAGCAGCTGGCGGGGCGCGGCGGTCCCGGCCTGGCCGATGTCCTGCAGCAGCTCCGACTGGTCCAGCCGCCAGATGGCGACCAGGCCCAGCCCGTTGAGCAGGGTGGCCAGCGGCAGCAGCAGCGGATCGGCGTACGGCGCGAACTTGCGGACGACGAGATGGCCGATGCCGGCCAACAGGCCCAGGCCGAGCCCGTAGCTCAGCAGGCCGGCCGGTACCGCGTCGTTGATGGCGAGGCCGACGTTGGCGTAGGCGAAGACCGGGATGACGACGGCGAACACCAGGAGACCGACCTCGGTGTTGCGCCGGCTCGGCGTGCCGATCGAGCCGATCGTGGACGTGTGCTGCGACGACGTGTTGGTAGTACTGCTCATCGTGTGACGGGGCCTCTCACGGCTTGCCTACTGCTTACCGCACAGCGAGACGACCTTCTGCTCTTCCTCCGAGAGGCTGGGGCCGGGGCTGGGAGTGGGCGCGGTCGCGGACTGGGTCGGGGTCTGGGATCCGGTGGCCGACGGGGTCGGCGTTGCCTTGGACGTGAGGGAGGTACGGGTGGTTCCCGTGGTACCGCCGGCCTCGCCCTGGCCGGTCTGCGCGGAGTTCTCGCTCTCGGCAGCGCGCCGCTGCGCCTCCTTCTTGCACGCGGAGGCCTGCACGGCCAGCTCGTCGATCTTGGCCTGGGCGTTCTTCAGCCCGCCTTCGGCGATCGTGGCCTCGACCAGCTTCTGCTGGTACGGCGGCAGGTACTTGAGTTCGATCTCAGGGTGGTCCTTCTCGACCTTCGACAGCGACACCCAGGCCAGATCCTGGCTGATCCCCCGGTACAGCGCCACGTGTTCGCCGTTGGTGCCGACGTAGTACTGGGTCTGCGTCCAGCGGTGACCGGCGTACAGACCGCCGCCGACGACGGCCAGCGCGAGGATGCCGTAGACGGATCTCTTCAGCCAGCGGCGCCGGGGCCGGGGCTTGACGAAGTCGTCGTCGCCGTAGCCCCCGAAGCCGTCCGTCGGGATGTAGCCGGTGGTGTCGCCGGAGCCGGGCGGGCCGAACTCGCCGCCCCCGCCGCCCTGTCCGGGCACCTGGCGGCCGAGGCCGGCGGCGCGGCCGGCCGGGGTCTGCATGATGCCGTTGTCGTGCAGGTGGTTCTGGTTCTCGGCGACCGCGCCGACCACGACCGGGGTGTCGGACAGCTGCCCGGCGAGGGTGTCGCCGGTGTCGAGGTCGAGGACGTCGGCGACGATGACGGTGATGTTGTCCGGGCCGCCGCCGCGCAGCGCCAGCTCGATCAGCTGCTGCACGGTCTCCTGCGGGCCCTGGTAGCTGGCGAGGGTCTCTTCCATCGTCTGGTGGGAGACGACCCCGGACAGCCCGTCGGAGCAGATCAGGTAGCGGTCGCCGGCCCGGACCTCACGGATCGACAGGTCGGGCTCGACGTGGTCGCCGCTGCCGAGGGCGCGCATCAGCAGCGAGCGCTGCGGGTGGGTGGTGGCCTCTTCCTCGGTGATCCGGCCCTCGTCGACCAGACGCTGCACCCACGTGTGGTCCTGGGTGATCTGCGTGAGGACACCGTCGCGCAGCAGGTACGCGCGCGAGTCGCCGACGTGGACGAGGCCGAGTCGCTGGCCGGTCCACAGCAGGGCGGTGAGGGTGGTGCCCATGCCCTCCAGCGACGGGTCGTCCTCGACCATCTGGCGCAGCTGGTCGTTGGCGCGCTGGACTGCGGCGCCGAGCGAGGTGAGGACGTCCGAGCCGGGGATGTCGTCGTCGAGCTGGACGATGGTGGAGATCGCCTCGGAGGAGGCGACCTCGCCGGCCGCGGCGCCGCCCATGCCGTCGGCGATGGCGAGCAGGCGAGGACCGGCGTATCCGGAGTCCTCGTTGCCCTCGCGGATCATGCCTTTGTGCGAACCGGCGGCGAAGCGCAGTGACAGACTCATGCGCACCTCGCCCGTCGGCTGCTCCCGGTACAGCCGGTCGTGTCGAGCCACACTGCCCACCCTCCGGTCGGGAGCGCGCCGCGGCCCGGGGTGCCGGCCGCCACTGCGTGCTCGCTCCGCTCGCTCATTGTCGTACTACTTCCGCAGCTCGATGACGGTCTTGCCGATGCGGATCGGTGCACCCAGCGGAATCGGCAGGGGGGTCGTGAGGCGGGTCCGGTCGAGATAGGTGCCGTTCGTGGACCCGAGGTCCTCGACGATCCACTGGCCGTCCCGGTCCGGGTAGATCCTGGCATGCCGGCTGGAGGCGTAGTCGTCGTCCAGCACGATCGTGCTGTCGTGCGCGCGGCCCAGGGTGATGGTCTGGGACTGGAGCGCGACGGTGGTGCCGGTGAGTGTGCCCTCGGTCACCACCAGCTTGGTGGGGGCGTTGCGGCGCGCCCGGCCGCCGGCCGGCTGCTGGCGCTGCTGCGGGGGCGCCTGGCGCGTGGCCTGCTGCGCCCGGCCCGCGTCCCGCCGGGATCCGCGCTGTGTGACGCGGGTACCGAACAGATCGCTGCGGATGACCTGCACGGCCACGATCACGAACAGCCACAGTACGGCCAGGAAACCCAGCCGCATGACCGTGAGGGTCAGCTCTGACATTGCCCCCGGATCACCCTTCGGCTTGCCTATAGATAACGGTGGTGCTGCCCACGACGATCCGCGAGCCGTCGCGGAGCGTAGCGCGGGTGGTGTGCTGCCCGTCCACCACGATGCCGTTGGTGGATCCGAGATCCTGGATCGTCGAGGGCGTTCCGGTCCGGATCTCACAGTGCCGGCGGGACACGCCGGGGTCGTCGATCCGCACGTCGGCCTCGGTGCTGCGGCCCATCACCAGCGTCGCGCGGGAGATCTGGTGGCGGGTGCCGTTGATTTCGATCCAGTACCGGGTGCGCGAGCCGGCGGCGGCGCCGGGCCCGGCGCCGGGCCGCTGGGCGGCGGGCTGGGCCGGCTGCGGATAGCCGTACCCGCCGGGGAGGGCCCCGGGCGGGGCGCCGCGGCATGGGCGGAGCGCCGGCGGGCTGCGCGGGGCGCCCGCGGGCGGGTAGCCGTAGCCGCCGGCGGCGGGGCGGGCGCCGTCGGCCGCGGGGGCCGGGCCCTGCTGGTTGCTGGAGGAGGCGAGCGTACGGCTGCGCACCCGGTACAGACCGGTGTCCAGGTCGTCGGCCTTCTCCAGGTGGACCTTGATCGGGCCCATGAAGGTGTAGCGCTGCTGCTTGGCGTAGTCGCGGACCATGCCGGCGAGCTCGTCGCCGAGCTGGCCGGAGTAAGGGCTGAGGCGCTCGAAGTCCGGGGCGCTCAGCTCCACGATGAAGTCGTTGGGGACGACGGTCCGGTCCCGGTTCCAGATGGTGGCGTTGTTGTCGCACTCGCGCTGCAGCGCGCCGGCGATCTCCACCGGCTGGACCTCGGACTTGAACACCTTGGCGAAGGTGCCGTTGACCAGACCTTCGAGACGCTGCTCGAACTTCTTCAGGACTCCCATGGGGCACCTCCTCCGGTGTTGCGGTCCTGTGTACTGCTGCGTGTACTGCTCTGTGTACTGCCTACCCGGTACTGCTTACTGATCGTATCCACGCCCCGGTTAATCGGCTGGTTCCCCCTGTCAGCCCGGTCGACGGGTGTCGACGCCTGACGAAGTTCCCTGCGGCGCTCCCCTTCGAACTTCTGGCATGGATCGTAGAGGGGGTCGCAAACAAGTGTCCCGCACCGGGCTGTGGACTCCGCCCGGCTCCTGGGCCTACGGCCCGGACCGGTACGAGGTTGATACGTGCGAGGGGCTCCCGGGCCGGTCGGCGTGCCCCTACGAGGGTGTCCCTGCCCCCGACAAGGGATGTGAACCCACCCCGTCCACCGTGCTAATGTTCTGGGTGTCGGAAGGCGCCGGCCCCAAGGGGCGGAGCCGGAGGACACACCCAATGCGCGGGTGGCGGAATAGGCAGACGCGCTGGATTCAGGTTCCAGTGCCCGCAAGGGCGTGGGGGTTCAACTCCCCCCTCGCGCACCGGCTGAAAGCCCCGCAGGTCTCGGACCTGCGGGGCTTTCGCGTTGTCGGGGGTGGTGCCGTGATGGGCATCGTGTGTGACGGATGTCTCAGCAGGTGGGCGTCCAGCGTGCGTTGGCCTCATGCTGCACTCCCGGCGCGGCGTGCGTGAGGCGGTGGCAACGGTGTGGCCGCGGGGGTTCGGATGCCGCGCGGTGCGGAGCGAGGCGCCGGCCGGGGACGTGCCGACCGGCGCCGGTCCGAGGGGGTCGGTCACTCCTTCATGCCGGCCAGTTCCACCGCACGGCGCCGCATGGCCAGGCCGGCCGGTACGACGGACGACACCACCGCCAGCACCGCGCACGCGCCCACGGCCGCCCCGAGCGCCGCCCACGGGATCTCGATCGAGCTCCACACCGACAGCAGGCCCAGCGCGCTCCACATGCCGGCCAGGTTCAGCCCGGCGACGAGCAGTCCCAGCACCCCGCCGACCGCGACCACCATCAGCGCCTCGGCGCCGACCAGCCGCAGCACCTGCCACGTGGTGGCCCCCGCCAGACGCAGCACGGCCAGGTCGCGGATCCGGTCGGACGTCGCCATGACCATCGTGTTGGCCAGGGAGATGCCGGTGTAGAGCAGGGCGATGCCGAGGACCAGCAGAAAGCCGTAGCGGGTCGTGCGGTTGGTCTCGGGGTAACTGGCCCGCACCCACTCGTCCCGGGTGAACACCCGGGCCCCGCCCGCCGCCTCGCGCAGGCCCGCGCCCACGGCCGCCGTGTCCGCGCCCGCCGCGACGCTCACGTCGACGCGGTCCACGGGCGCGCCCGGGGCGTTGGCGGCGGTGACCCAGACGCCGCTGTCGCCCGTGCCGGTGGTCATCACGGCGGCGATCCGCAGCGACTTCTTCGTACCGTCGCCGAGCCACACCTGGACCCGCTCGCCCACGGCGTGCCGCTCCCACTCCTCGTTCACGATGATCGAGCCGTCGTCGAGGTCGCTCACCCTCCCGGCGGCCAGCGGCAGATGGAGGGCCGCGGCCGGCGGACCGGCCTGCGCGGCACGGGCGTCGGACCGGATCAGCGCCACGCCCTCCTCCAGGACGTACACCGCGCTCGACGAGGTCGCCGACACCTCGGCGCCCGGCACCGCCTTCAGCTTCGCCAGGGTGGCCGCGTCGAAGCCGTCGTCGCCGGCCGGCGTGATCACGAAGTCGGCGGCGGTCTGCTCACGGGTCTCGGTGGCCTTCGCCTCGTTCAGCGTCGCGGTGGCGCCGAGCAGTGAGCCCGTGAGGGCGACGGTGACCAGCACGGGCGCCGCGATCGCGGCCGTACGGCGCACCCCGGCGGCGGCGTTCTCCCGCACCAGCATCCCGCCCGCGCCGGGCAGTTGGGCCGGCAGCCAGGCGATCAGCCGGGTCAGCGGGCGCACCACCACCGGCGCGAGCAGCGCCACCGCGGTGATCAGCAGCATCGGGCGGCTGACGTACGTCTTGCGGTGCAGCAGCTCGCCCGGGTCGGTGGCCAGGGCCAGGCTCAGCGTCACGGCGGCGGTCAGCAGCAGGGCTGTGCCGAACAGGCGGCTGCCCCAGGTCATCGCCCGGCTGTCCACGGACGCCTCGCGCAGCGCCTGCGTGGGGCCGGTGCGGCCGGCCCGCCAGGACGCGGCCAGCACACCGCACAACGCGACCAGCAGACCGGTCCAGAACGCCATGTGGTACGGCCAGCCGTGGTCGCCGATCTCGAACCAGGCCGGCGCCAGACCGCCGTCGACCACCCAGTCGGCCAGCCGCGGCGCCCCGTACGCGCCGAGCACACAGCCCGCCGCGGAGGCGAGCACGCCCACCGCGAACGCCTCCGCGAACACCATCCGCCGGAGCTGCCCCGGCGTCGCGCCGGCGGTGCGCAGCAGTCCGAAGTCCCGGCGCCGCTGGGCGACCGCGAAGGCGAAGGTGGACGCCACCACGAACACCGACACGAACGCGGTGACGCCGCCCGCCGTGCCGAACATGGCGTTCATCGCGGTGAGCGCCTCGCTGCCCCGGTCGGGATCGGCGTCGGCGTACCGGCGGTCGGTGCCGGTGAGCACCCGGACGCCCTCCGCCCCGCTCACCGCCGCGCGCACGTCGGCCGCGTCGGCGTCGACCACGAGCTGCGTACTCCTCGGGGAGAGCGCGGCGGCGCGCGCGTCGGTGAAGAAGACGGCGTTCTCGAAGCCGCGGTCGGCGACCGTGCCGACGACCAGGACGGAGCCCCGGCCGGTGGTCACCCGCCGGCCGGGCTCGGCCCACTCGCCGCTGACGACGACCTCGCCGTCGGCCCGGGGGGCCCGCCCGGAGGTGAGGTCGTACGGCGCGAAGCGGGCGGTGGACCACGGGTGGCCGACCAGCTCGCCGGGCGCGCCCCGGGCCCGTACGGCGAAGGACCGGTCCTCGACCACGGTGCCGAGTCGCTCCAGCTCGGCGACTGTCGCGGCGGGCACCGGGCGGGGATGCGCGAGCCGGTGGGTGCGCTCGCCGCTCGACGTGGGCACCCGCAAGGTGTCCTGGCCCTTGACGACGACGGGCGCCTCGGCGAACCGCTCCGGCTGCCGCTCGGGCGCGTCCAGCGAGGAGGCGAGGGCCAGGCCCATCACGGCGAGCAGTGCGACGCCGAGCGAGAGCGCGACGAAGCTGCCGACGAAGGTGACCCAGCGGATGCGCAGGGTGCGCAGGGCGACGCTCAGCACGGCAGGGCCTCCGAGGAGGTCGGCGCGGACTGCGGCCGGGACGCCCCGGTCTCCAGCTTGGTCGTCCGGGCGGCGATGTCGTCGGCGCCCGCCCCGACGAGCTCGCCGTTGACACGGCCGTCGACGAGGAAGACGACGCGGTCCGCGTAGCCGGCGGCCACGGGGTCGTGCGTGACCATGATGATCGTCTGGCCCTCGCGGTCCACCATGCCGCGCAGCAGCGCCAGCACCTCATGGCTGGTCTGCGAGTCCAGGGCACCGGTCGGTTCGTCGCCGAACAGCACCTCGGGGCGGGTGATCAGGGCCCGGGCCAGCGCCACGCGCTGTTGCTGGCCGCCGGACATCTCGGTCGGCCGGTGCCGGGCCCGGTCGCCGAGCCCGACCTGCGCCAGCACCTCGCGGACCCGGGCCTTCGGCACGCGCCGGCCGGCCAGGCGCAGCGGGAGGGCGACGTTCTGCTCCGCGGTCAGCGAGGGCAGCAGGTTGAACGCCTGGAAGACGAAGCCGATGCGCGCACGGCGCAGCAGGGTCAGCCCGGTCTCGCTCAACTCGGTCAGCTCGGTGCCGCCGACGGTGACCGAGCCGGACGTGGGCCGGTCCAGGCCCGCCGCGCACTGCAGCAGGGTCGACTTGCCGGACCCGGAGGGGCCCATGACCGCGGTGAACGTGCCCCGTGGGAAGGAGAGCGAGACCTGGTCGAGTGCCGTCACGGCGTTGCCGCCCGCCCCGTACCGCCTGCTGACGTGGTGCAATCGGATGGCGTCGTTGTTCATCTGTCCCCACTCGTTCGGTGTCGGTCCTCCCGCGCACCTGGGCGGGACGGAGTGTTCGGGGAACGGCGGCGTACGGCCGTTCCGGGTTCGGCCGGCGTGCCGGACCGGGTGTCGCGGGTGGCAGGTGACTGCCGTGGCAGCAGGCTGCGGGGCGGGCGGGCCGGGTGGCTCAGCCGAAGTCGGCGGGGCCCATGGCGTAGCCGATCAGGACGAACGCCGGGGGCCACACCGCGCCGCCGACCACCGACCTGAGCAGGTAGCGCGGCGGCAGCGGCATGCGGGTCGCCCCGCACAACGTCGGCACGAGCGTGCGCAGCACGGCCGTGCAGCGCCCGACGAACACCGCGCCCGCGCCACGCCGCTCGATCAGACCGAGCGCCCGATCGGTGTACTTCCGCCGGCCCGGCCCCGACCGCAGCGGGGCCGGCACGCGGGACCGCCGGCGCCGTCCGACCGCGTAGCCGGCCAGGCTGCCCAGGACCGCGTCGGCCGGCGCGGTGAGCAGCGCCGCCTCCACCGGCACATGGCCGTGCCGGGCGAGCATCCCGCCCACCACCACCGCGGTCTGCCCCGGCAGCGGCGTGCCGATCACCGGCAGGGCGGCCTCCAGCGCGGGCAGCAGCACCACGGCGAGGATGCCGAGGCCGCCGTGCGCCGCCCCGTGCTCCGCCGGCCAAGCCGTCATCGGTGCCGCCTCTCTCGTCTTCTCGATGCCTCCACGAAACCGTGCGGGGGCAGGGCGACGCACTGCGGCAGGGACGAGACGTGGGGTAGGGCCAGGCATACCCGGCAGGCTCGCTGCAGCCATCCCCGAGGATCTGTCGCTGGATCAGGGGGCGTGCGTCGGCTTGCGTCGGGGCAGGGGTGCCCGTCAAGTGCCGTGCGGGGCATGCCCTGGAAGGGCACCGCCTCCTGGGCCGGTACCGATGGGTGTGACCGCAGCAGCACGGCGAGCATCGTGTGCACCTTCGAGCCCGGCAGAGCGATGCGCCGCGCCCCGTCCCTCGCCTCCACCGGTCCGAGCAACCGGAATTCCACGTGCGACTCCCCACCTCGTCCGGCCGCGGACGCACCAGGTGTGGCCGGGCCGTCGCGGAACGCCGAAGCGTCGTTGTCCGGCCAAGGCTGGGCCGGAGCCGGCGGAATCGCGCCTTCGATGCGGCAGTTGGCTGCGGTGGCAAGAGCCGGCAACCGGCGGACCGTGACCCGCCACCCCCGCAGGAGGAGTAGCGGCGGTGTCCCTCGACGGCCTGACCTGCGGCCCACCGCCCTGGGTAGGGCCTGCCACACCCCCTGTCCGCCCCCTGGACCCATGGCAGCGGCCGCGGCGCCCCTTCTACGGTGGCCGCATGCACCCCCGAAACGTCTGGCAGGCCATGTCGCGGCCGGACTTCCTGCTGTCGGCGTGGCCCTGGCGGTCGGTCGGCTATCTGCTGACCGGCGCCGTGGCCGGTCTGTTCGCGCTGGTGGCCGTCGTGGTTCTGGCGGCGCTCGGCGGGGCCCTCGCGATCGTGCTGGTGGGCCTGCCGCTGCTGGTCGTCCTCGCCCTCGTCGGCATTCCGGTGGCGTGGGGCGAACGACGCAGGCTGCGCCTGGTCGACCTGGACCCGGCACTCGACCTGCACCAGCACCAGCCGCCCGCCGCCCGGGGCCTGTGGGCGTGGCTGACCGCCCGGCTCCGGGAACAGGTGACCTGGCGGGAACTCGGCTACACCGTGCTGTTCGCGGGCCTGCTCTGGCCCGTCGACGCCCTCGTGATCACCGTCGCGCTGCTGTTCCCGCTGTCCATGGTGGTCACCCCGCTGTGGATGGCCACGATCGGCGAGGGCGAGGCGAAGGTGCTCAAGCAGTGGACGGTCACCACCTGGCCGACCGCGTTCGGTGTCGCCGTCCTCGGGCTGCTGCTCATGACGCTGTGCGCCTACCTCCTCGGCCTGGCCGCCGGCGCCCGCGCCGAACTGACCCGCCTCCTGATCGCCCCGCGCGACGCCGAACTCGACGCCAAGGTGGTCGAACTCACCCGCTCCCGTGTGCGGTTGGTGGACGCCTTCGAGGCCGAGCGGCGGCGCATCGAGCGCGATCTGCACGACGGCGCCCAGCAACGCCTCGTCGCCCTGACGATGACCCTCGGCCTGGCCCGCCTCGACGCCCCGCCCGGCCCCCTGGCCGACCAACTCGCCAAGGCCCACGAGGAGGCCGGCAAGGCCCTCGCCGAACTGCGCGAACTCATCCACGGCATCCATCCCAAGGTGCTCGCCGACTACGGCCTCGAAGCGGCCGTCCTGGACGCCGCCGACCGCTCGGCGGTCCCGGTCGACGTCGACCTGGAACTGCCGGGCCGACTGCCCCAGGCGGTCGAGGCCGCCGCGTACTTCGTGGTCTGCGAGGCGCTCGCCAACGTCGGCAGGCACAGCGGGGCCGCGCGCGCCGAGGTGAGCGGCGGGCACGGCGGGGGACGGCTCGTGCTGGAGGTGCGCGACGACGGGTGCGGCGGCGCCGACGCGGCGGCGGGCACCGGGCTGACGGGACTCGCCGACCGGGTGTCGGTCCTCGATGGCAGACTCTCCCTGTCCAGTCCGCCGGGTGGACCGACCCTGCTGCGTGTGGAGTTTCCTTGCGACCCCTGCCGGCCGACCGATCGCTGCGCGTAGTACTGGCCGAGGACAGCGTGCTGCTGCGGGAGGGGCTGATCGGCCTGCTCGGCCGCTGCGGCCACGAGGTGGTCGCGGCCGTCGGCGACGCCGAGGCGCTGGTCGCCGCGGTCGAGGAACACGAACCCGACATCGTGGTGACGGACGTACGGATGCCACCCGGTTTCCAGGACGAGGGCCTGCACGCGGCGGTCCGGCTCCGCGAACGGCGCCCTCGACTCCCGGTGCTCGTCCTCAGCCAGTACGTGCAGCGGACGTACGCCTCCGCACTCCTCGACTCCGGCGACGGAACCGGCATCGGCTATCTGCTGAAGGACCGGGTCGGCCAGGTCGAGGAGTTCGTCGACGCGCTCGGCGAGGTCGCCGACGGCGGCACGGTCGTCGACCCCGAGGTCGTGCGCCAGCTGCTGCGCCGGCGCCGGGACCCGCTGGAGCGGCTCACCTCCCGCGAGCGGGAGGTCCTGGCCCTGATCGCGGAGGGCAAGTCCAACGGCGCGATCGCCCGCGAACTGGTGGTGTCCGAGGCGGCCGTCGGCAAGCACATCAGCAACATCCTCACCAAGCTCGACCTGCCACCGGCGGACGAGACGCACCGGCGGGTGCTGGCGGTACTGGCCTATCTGCGGGCGTGACGCGGGGCGCGAGGCGGCCGACGCGCGCGGGCTCGGGTCGGCTTGACGGGGGTGTGACGGGGGTGATGTGGCGTGTGACGGGCGCGCGAAGTGGCGTGTGACGGGCGCGCGAAGTGGCGTGTGACGGGCGCGGGCTCGGGTTGGCTTGACGGGCGCGCGGTGTGGCGTGTGACGGGCGCGGGCTCGGGTCGGCTTGACGGGCGCGGGCTCGGGTTGGCTTGACGGGCGCGGGCTCGGGTTGGCTTGACGGGCGCGGCGTGTGACGGGCGCGGGCTCGGGTTGGCTTGACGGGCGCGCGGTGTGGCGTGTGACGGGCGCGGCCTAGGGTCGGCTTGACGGGGCGGCCGCGATGTGGCGTGTGACGGGCGCGGCCTCGCTGCGAGGCCGTCGACCGCGAAGCCGTGTCACCGTGAACCGTGGTCTCGTACGGACGCGGCTTCTTCGCGGCCCGTGCCGACCGGGGCGCGCGGAGCGCCTACGGCTTCGACTGGTCACCGACCACTGCACGACCTCCCCCGACAACCCCTTCCGCTTCCCCTTCGCCCTTGCCTGCGTGCGCCACGACTTCGGCCACCGGAACTACCGAGCGCTGGACAAGCCCGGGTGACGGTGGGTCGGACGGGCGCACCGCGGAGCCGCAGCCCACGGAGGCCGACGACCCTGCCGGCCGCCTCGGTGGGCCGGGTTGTCCACAGGTGGGGAGTTGTCCACAGGGTCTGACGGGATACGACGGCCGGTTGTACCGTCGGCACGAGTTGATGTTCGTGCGAGTCGCGGGGGAGGCGGTCATGGTGACCGAGGCCGGTGTGCGGGACGCGGATTCCGGGACGGTGCGGATTCCACGGGTGCAGGGCTTCGCCGAGTGGTCGCCCCAGGGCGCGCGCTCGCCCAAGGCGGAGGGGAAGGCCCTGCGTGAGCGGATCCCGCGGCGCGCCCACGCCACCCTCGACCTCGACGGCGCCCGGCCCGACGCGGTGGCCGCGGTCGAGGAGTCCAACCGGGGCCGCATCCCCGAGCTCACGCCGATAAGGGTGGGCAGGATGGCGGCCACGCCGTTCGCCTTCCTGCGCGGATCGGCGGGCCTCATGGCCCACGACCTCGCCCGCACACCCATGACCCGCGTCCGCGCCCAGATCTGCGGCGACGCCCACGCGGCCAACTTCGGCCTGTACGGCGACGCGCGCGGCGGCCTGGTCATCGACCTCAACGACTTCGACGAAACGGTGTACGGCCCCTGGGAGTGGGACCTCAAGCGGCTTGCCGCCTCGCTGGTGCTGGCCGGGCGGGAGGCGGGCGCCGACGAGGACACCTGCCGGGCGGCCGCCCATGACGCCGCAGGCGCCTACCGCCGCACCATGCGACTGCTGGCCAAGCTCCCGGTGCTGGACGCGTGGAACGCCATCGCGGACGAGGAGCTGGTCTCCTACACCGACGCCCACGACCTGCTCGGCACGCTGGAGCGGGTCTCGGAGAAGGCACGGGCCAACACCAGTGGGCGGTTCGCGGCGCGGTCGACCGAGCCGACCGAGGAGGGCGGACGCCGGTTCGTGGACGCGCCGCCGGTGCTGCGCCGCGTCCCGGACGCGGAGGCCGCGGCGGTGGCGGCGTCGCTGGAGGACTATCTGGCGACGCTGTCGGAGGACCGTCTGCCGCTGCTCTCCCGGCACGCGGTGCACGACGTGGCCATCCGGATCGTGGGCACGGGCAGCGTGGGCCTGCGTTCGTACGTCGTCCTGCTCCTGGACCACCGCGGTGAGGCGCTGATACTCCAGGTGAAGGAGGCCCGAGGCTCGGCGCTGCTGCCGCATCTGCTGACGGCCGGTTTCGAGGCGGCGCCCGTGGACCACGAGGGCCGCCGGGTGGTCCTCGGGCAGAAGCGGATGCAGGTGGTCAGCGACATCCTGCTCGGCTGGACGACCGTCGAGGGCCGCCCCTTCCAGGTCCGGCAGTTCCGCAACCGCAAGGGCAGCGTGGACCCCGCGGCGCTCTCCACCGACCAGCTCGACGACTACGCCCGCATGACCGGCGCCCTCCTCGCCCGCGCCCACTCCCACAGCGCCGACCCCCGCCTGATCTCCGGCTACTGCGGCAAGAACGAGGAACTGGACGAGGCGGTGGCCGCGTTCGCCACCGCCTACGCCGACGTCACCGAGGCGGATCACGCGGCGCTGGTGGCGGCGGTGAGGGCGGGGAAGGTCGCGGCGGAGACGGGGGTGTGAAGCCCCGGGCGGCGGAAGTGATCGGGGGCGAGCGGCCGTGGCCTACGCTGGTCGGGTGACGACCCCGGAAGCTGAGCAGGGTGGTGTCGCCGGTGAGGGGCGGGCGACGCCCCAGGACGGCGCGCCCCGCCCCGAGGACGGTGCCTCCCGCCCCGAGGACGGTGCCTCCCGCCCCGAGGACGGTGCCTCCCGCCCCGAGGACGGTGCCTCCCGCCCCGAGGACGGTGCCTCCCGCCCCGAGGACGGTGCCTCCCGCCCCGAGGACGGCGCCTCCCGCCCCGAGGACGGCGCGCTCCGCCCCGAGGACGGCGCGCTCCGCCCCGAGGAGCGGCTGGAGCGGGCCGTGCGGGCGGCCGAGCAGGCGCTGATCGAGTACGAGATCGCGGTGGAGACCTTCCGCGTCGAGATCGAGAACTTCTCCCGGCTGCACCACCAGAAGCTGGGCCCGATGTACGCCCGCCTCGAGGAGCTGGACGCGCAGATAGCCGAGGCGAAGGCGGCCCGGACCGGCGACCCGGAGGACCTGCGCCGGGCGGGGGAGCTGCGGGCCCGGGTGCTGCCCATGCCCTCCGTGGAGGAGCTGTTCCACGGCTGGATGGATGGCGACGGCCTGTTCCCGGAGGCCGCTGCGATGCTCACGGACCAGCCCGTCCGGCCCCCGCAGCGGGTGCGCCCCAGCGAGGAGGCCCGCCGCATCTATCGCGAACTGGCCCGCAAGGCCCACCCCGATCTCGCGCGCGAGGAGGACGAGCGCAAGCGGCGAGAGGAGTTCCTCACCCGCGTGAACATGGCGTACGCCCGTGGCGACGCGGCGGCGCTGCGCGAGCTGTCCGAGGAGTGGGCGGCCGGACCGGTGCCCGAGGAGCGCCGCTGGAGCCGCAGCGAGGAGCTGTACGCCCGCCTGGACTGGCTCGCCCAGCGCAAGGAGCTGCTCACGGTCGTCGCCCGGGAGCTGGAGGAGGGCGCCATCGGCTCCATGCTCAAGCTGGCGCCGGACGACCCGGACCGCCTCCTCGACGAGATCGCCGAGCGGCTGCTGGCGGAGGTCGCGCAGCGCGAGGCGGAGCTGGCGGCGCTGATCGGGCAGTGAGCGGTCGGAGGCCGGTCGGCGGTCGGTCGGCGTCGGCCGTCCCCGGACCGCCTGGGAACCGTCCTCGCGGACGCTTCCGGTAGCGTCGGGAACATGAACTTCGGAGCTGTTCCCACGGTCGGGGTCACGGACCTCAAGGACGACGACTTCCTCCTGGACGTCCGCGAGGACGAGGAGTGGCACGCCGGCCACGCCGCCGGGGCGCTGCACATCCCCATGAGCGAGTTCGTGGCCCGGTACGGCGAGCTGACCGAGGCCGCCCCGCAGGACGGCCGCGTCCACGTGATCTGCCGCTCCGGCGGCCGCTCGGCGCAGGTGGCGATGTACCTCAACCAGCAGGGCGTCGACGCCGTCAACGTCGCCGGCGGCATGGAGGCGTGGGAGGCCCTCGGGCGTCCGGTGGTCACGGACGCGGGCGAGCCGGGAGCGGTGGTCTGAGCCCGTCGCCCGGGCTGAGGACCCGGCGGGGCGCGGCGTCCTCGTAGGCGCACGGGCCCCGGCCGGAGACACCGGCGTGCGACCCCACGGCTCAGCAATGGCCGCGGGGCGCCCGCGGGACCTCACCGGTCGAAGTCCAGCTCCACCTTCTCCGTCACCGCGTGCGACTGGCACGCCAGCACGTATCCGGCCTCCGTCTCCTCCCGCTCCAGCGCGAAGTTGCGGTCCATGCGCACCTCGCCGGAGACCAGGAAGGCCCGGCAGGTGCCGCACACGCCGCCCTTGCAGGCGTAGGGCGCGTCGGGGCGGTTGCGCAGCACGGTCTCCAGCAGCGACTCGCCGTGCTGCACCGCCCAGGTCCCGCCGCGGCCGTCGAGCCGAGCGGTCACCGTGCTGTGCGCGGGACCGGGCCCCGGGGCGGCGGCCGGGGCGGCGTCCACGTGGAAGATCTCCTCGTGGATACGGCCGCGCGGCACCTCCAGGCCGCGCAGTGCCCGCTCGGCCTCCTGTACCAGCCCGTACGGCCCGCACAGGAACCAGCCCGCCACGTCGCCCACCGGCAGCAGCGCCGGCAGCAGGCCCGTCAGGCGCTCCCGGTCCAGCCGCCCGGACGGCAGCCCCGCCTGCTGCTCCTCCCGGGAGAGCACGGTCACCAACTGGAGGCGCTCGGGGAAGCGGTCCTTCAGGTCGGCGACCTCTTCCAGGAACATCGTCGAGGCGGTCGTACGGTCGCTGCGTATCAGGCAGAACCGGGCTCCGGGCTCCTGCGCGAGCAGCGTCGCGGCGATCGAGAGCACCGGCGTGATCCCGCTGCCGCCGACGATCGCGGCGTACAGCCCGGGCGCCGGGTCGAGGGTGAAGCGGCCGGCCGGTGTCATCACCTCCAGCTCGTCGCCGATGTCGATCTCCTTGAGGGCGTACGTGGAGAAGGCGCCGCCTTCCACCAGTCGCACGCCCACCCGCAGGCTGCGCGGCCCCTCGCCGTCCCTCGGTGCGGGGGAGCAGATCGAGTACGTCCGCCGGATGTCGACGCCGTCGACCGTGCGCCGCAGGGCGATGTGCTGCCCGGGCGCGTACCGGAACTCCTCGCGCAGCTCCGGGGGGACCTCGAGCGTGACGGCCACGGAGTCGTCGGTGAGCCGGTCGACCGCGGTCACCGGGAGCGTGTGGAAGCGGGCCATCACAGCTCCTTGAAGTGGTCGAACGGCTCACGGCACGCCAGGCAGCGCCGCAGCGCCTTGCACGCGGTGGAGGAGAAACGGCTCAGCAGCTCGGTGTCGGCGGACCCGCAGTGCGGGCAGCGGACGGGCTCCGGCTCCTCGGTGAGCGTGCGCGTCGGGCCCAGCTCCAGCGGCACCGGCCCGGAGTCCGTCCGTACGCGGGGCGGTGCGATGCCGAACTCCCGCAGTTTGCGGCGGCCTTCCGCTGTGATGTCGTCGGTCGACCAGGCCGGCGTCAGCACCGTGCGGACGGTGACCTCCCGGATGCCGTGCTCGTGCAGCGCGCGCTCTATGTCCGCGGACATCGCCTCGAGGGCGGGGCAGCCGGTGTACGTCGGGGTCAGCTCGACGTCGACCGCGTCCTTGCCGCGCAGGCGCACCGCACGCAGCACGCCCAGCTCCCGCAGGGTGAGCACGGGCAGCTCGGGGTCGGGGACCGAGCCGGCGATCGCGACGAGTTCCTCCTCCAGGGCGGTGGTGGTCACCATGACGCCCCCGGGTGGCTGCGGTGCAGATGCTGCATCTCGGCGAGCATCCGGCCGAACGGCTCGGTGTGCACGCCCTGCCGGCCCGCGCCCGCGCTCCACGCACCGGAGCGCGGTCCTTCGGGGAGCGTGAGCGTCGCGCGGCGCAGGACCTCGCCGACCGACTCCAGCCAGGCCGCCCTCAGCTGCTCCCCGTCGACGTCCAGGCCCTCCACCGGCTGGAACATCTCGCCGGTGTACCGCCACAGCGCCTCGCACGCCCGCCGCATCCGCTCATGGCTCTCGTCCGTGCCGTCGCCGAGCCGCAGGGTCCACTGCGTGGCGTGGTCGCGGTGGTAGGCGACCTCCTTGACGGCCTTCGCCGCGAGCGGGGCGAAGGGGCCGTCGCCGGCCGCCAGGCGGTCGTAGAGAAGGTGCTGGTAGGTGGAGAAGTACAGCTGGCGGACGATGGTGTGGGCGAAGTCGCCGTTCGGCTGTTCCACCAGCTGCAGGTTGCGGAAGGCGCGCTCCTCGCGCAGGTACGCCAGCTCGTCCTCGTCGCCGACCAGCGACAGCAGCACCCGGGCCTGGCCGAGCAGGTCCAGTGCGATGTTGGCGAGGGCGACCTCCTCCTCCAGGACGGGGGCGTGGCCGGCCCACTCCCCCAGCCGGTGGGAGAGCACCAGGGCGTCGTCGCCCAGGGCGAGGGCGGCCGTCGTGGGAACCGTGGTCGTCACAGGTGCTTCACTCCCTCCGGGATCTCGTAGAACGTCGGGTGGCGGTAGGGCTTGTCCGCGGCCGGCTCGAAGAACGGGTCCTTCTCGTCGGGGGAGGACGCCGTGACGGCCGAGGAGGGCACGACCCAGATCGAGACGCCCTCACCGCGCCGCGTGTACAGGTCGCGCGCGTTGCGCAGGGCGAGCTCCGCGTCCGGGGCGTGCAGGCTGCCCGCGTGGGTGTGGGACAGGCCACGGCGCGAGCGCACGAAGACCTCCCACAGGGGCCAGTCGGTGTTCGTCATGCGCGCGTAGCTCCCGTCTCGCTGTGCTTGGCCGCGTACGCCGCGGCCGCCTCCCGTACCCAGGCGCCCTCTTCGTGCGCCCGCCTGCGCTGGGTGATGCGCTGCTCGTTGCACGGGCCGTTGCCCTTGAGGACCTCCCAGAACTCCGTCCAGTCGATCGGCCCGAAGTCGTGGTGCCCCCGTTCCTCGTTCCACCGCAGGTCCGGGTCGGGGAGGGTGAGCCCGAGGGACTCGGCCTGGGGGACGCAGATGTCCACGAAGCGCTGGCGCAGCTCGTCGTTGGAGTGCCGCTTGATCTTCCAGGCCATCGACTGCGCCGAGTGCTGCGACTCGTCGTCGGGCGGGCCGAACATCATCAGGGACGGCCACCACCAGCGGTCCACCGCGTCCTGCGCCATCGCGTGCTGCTCGGGGGTGCCGCGGCTGAGGGCCAGCAGCAGCTCGTACCCCTGGCGCTGGTGGAAGGACTCCTCCTTGCAGATGCGGACCATCGCGCGCGCGTACGGCCCGTAGGAGCAGCGGCACAGCGGCACCTGGTTGGTGATCGCGGCGCCGTCCACCAGCCAGCCGATCGCGCCGACGTCCGCCCAGGTCAGCGTGGGGTAGTTGAAGATGGAGGAGTACTTCTGGCGGCCCCTGTGCAACTTGTCGAGGAGCTCGTCGCGGCTGGTGCCGAGCGTCTCCGCCGCGCTGTACAGGTACAGCCCGTGGCCCGCCTCGTCCTGGACCTTGGCCATCAGAATGGCCTTGCGGCGCAGCGAGGGCGCGCGGGTGATCCAGTTGGCCTCCGGCTGCATGCCGATGATCTCGGAGTGGGCGTGCTGGGCGATCTGCCGGACCAGCGTCGCCCGGTAGGCGTTGGGCATCCAGTCGCGGGGTTCGATGCGCTCGTCGGCGGCGACCGCGGCGTCGAAGGCGCGCTCGTACGCGGCGGTGGCGGCTGTGCCGTCCCCGTCGCCGTACGACGCGGTGCGGTCCGTCTTCTGCGCGGCTGCTGTCGCCATGAGGCCCCCTCGACCTTTGGGTCTGCCCGGAGCTTGCTCCCGACCGATCGTTCGGTTCGTGCGAATCCATGGTCGGACGAGCGCCGTAAGGTGTCAACCGCTGTGGAAAACCCGTCGGCGCGGCTGTGGACGAGCTGATCGAACGGGCTGTGCCCGCCGGGTCGGCCTGAGTACCGTTCGCCTGCGAGGGGACTGCCGGGCGGCGGAGACGGAACGGACCGGGATCGGAATCGGGGCGCAATGGACGCGCAGGGCGCGAAGGACACGTACGACAGGGGTGGTGCAAGCGTCCCGCACGCCCGCAGCGGGCGGGGCGCGCCCGACGGCGTGCGCGAGCCCGTGCCGGGTTCCGCCCGCACCGGCGTCGCCGCCCTCTCCCCGCGCTACCAGATCGGTGTGGTGCTGGCCCTCGCCGTCGTCGCGGTCACCGTCTGCGTACACCTCGGGATGGTCTTCCTGCACGTCGCGCCGTCGAACACGGTCACCAAGCAGCACGGCGAGGCGGTCGAGGAGTGGATCTACCCGGAGTTCGAGCAGAACTGGAAGCTGTTCGCGCCGAACCCGTTGCAGCAGAACATCGCGGTACAGGTCCGGGCCGAGATCCGAACGGGTGACGGCGGCAGCCGCACCACCGGCTGGTACGACCTGACCGCGCAGGACGGCCGGGCCATCGACGGCAACCTGCTGCCGAGCCACGCCCAGCAGAACGAGCTGCGCCGCGCCTGGGACTTCTTCAGCGCCACCCACGACGGCGACAACCGCCCCTCGGGCATGCGCGGCGCGCTGAGCGAGACCTACCTGCGACGGATCGTCGTGCTGCGCCTTCACCGCGCGGACGCGGTGGAACCGGGCGCCGTCGTCGACCGGGTCCAGGTCCGCTCCCGGACCACCAACGTCCGACCGCCCGAGTGGAGCGAGGAGCGCATCTCGCTCGAGCCGGTGGACCGGTTGCTGCCCTGGTGGCCGGTGCCGGTCGACGAGGCCCAGGGGGGTGCCCGGTGAACCGCTTCGCCCTGGCCCTCTCCCGGGGCATCGCCCGGATCACCGAGTCCGCCCTCGGCCCGTACCAGACCGCCGTGATCCGTATCGGCCTCGCGGTGACCTGGCTGCTCTTCCTGCTGCGCGAGATCCCGCACCGCCAGGAGCTGTACGGCCCCGACGGCCCGTGGGGCTGGGACCTCGCCGAGCAGCTGATCGCCGCGAACGGCGCCTTCAGCGCCCTGATGTGGACCGACGGGCAGCTCTGGTTCGAGACCGTCTACGCGTTCGGCGTGCTCGCCAGCCTGCTGCTGGCGCTGGGCTGGCGCACCCGCACCATGTCCGTGCTCTTCATGGTCGGCGTGCTGTCGCTGCAGAACCGCAGCGTCTTCGTCGGCGACGGCGGCGACAACGTCCTGCACCTGATGTCCCTGTACCTCGTGTTCACGCGGTGCGGCCAGGTGTGGTCGCTGGACGCGCGGCGCGCCCGGCGGGCACGGCAGGCACACGCGCGTGGGGAGCGCCTCACCGACCGGACCGGCCCCCTGCTGTGGGGCGTGCTCGGGCTGGTGCTGTCCGTCGTGACCGCGGTGGGCCGCCTGGACGGCGACTGGCTGGTGCCGGCGCTGCTGTGGGGCGTCTGGGTGGCGCAGGCCCTGTGGTGGCTCGTCGGGCGTCTCACGCGCACCGGTGAGCCGCGCATCCTGCTCGACGTGGTCGCCAACATCCTGCACAACGGCGCCCTGGTCGTGATCATGGCCGAGGCCTGCCTGATCTACGCCACG
The DNA here is from genome assembly GCF_015160875.1 of Streptomyces chromofuscus. Lineage (NCBI taxonomy): Bacteria > Bacillati > Actinomycetota > Actinomycetes > Kitasatosporales > Streptomycetaceae > Streptomyces > Streptomyces chromofuscus. The sequence continues at coordinate 4,131,606 of NZ_CP063374.1, forward strand.
GCCGGCTGGTACAAGGTCCAGGGCTCCCGCTGGCAGGACGGCACCGCGGTCTACTACCCCCTGCACCTGGAGTACTTCTCGCCCTGGCCCGCCCTCGCCGACCTGCTGTCGGCCAGCGGCACCGTGGTCATGCTCGTGACGTACGGGACCGTGGCCGTCCAGGTCGCCTTCCCGTTCACGCTGTTCAACCGGCGGGTCAAGAACGTCCTGCTGGCCGTCATGATCACCGAGCACGCCGTGATCGCCGTGGTGCTCGGGCTGCCCTTCTTCTCGCTGGCGATGATCGCGGCGGACGCGGTCTTCCTGCCGACGCCGTTCCTGCGCGGTCTGGGCGACCGGGCCGCACGCACGCGCGCGCGGCTGCTCCGGCGCGGTCGCCCGAAGGTCCCGGCGCAGCGGACCCCGGACACCGCCGAACGCGGCGAGGACGCCGAGCAGGCCCACGTAGGCTTCAGGGCATGAACGACCCCGTGGGCGGGGGCTCCAGTGGCTTCGCGCAGCAGCCGGTGAGCGTCTGGCGCAGCCTCGCCGGCACCGCCGTGCTGCTCGACGGCTTCCACGCCCTCAAGCACGCCCTGCGCTTCGGAGCCGAGGTGCCGGTCGCGGTCACCGCCGACCGCGAGGCCGCGCTCGCCCTCGCCGACGAGCTGGCCCCGGACGTACGGCAGGCCCTGGCCGCGCTGCTCACCGAGGTCCCGGAGACGACGTACGCCTCCCTGGTGCCGCGCCCGCATCCCACCGCCGTGGCCGCACTGGCGGTACGGCCCTCGCGCGAGGGCAACCTGCGGGCGCTGGCCCGCACGCCGCGCGGCGCGCCTGTCGTGGTCCTCGACCAGCCGCGCAACCTCGGCAACGCCGGGGCCGTGATCCGGTTGGCGGCCGGTTTCGGGGCGACCGGCGTGGTCACGACCGGCACACTCGACCCCTGGCATCCCACGGTCGTCCGCGGCGGCGCGGGGCTGCACTTCGCGACCGCCGTGGAGCGGCTGGACGTCGGTGAACTGCCGCCCGGGCCGCTGTTCGCCCTCGACCCGGAGGGCGAGGACATCCGCGGCCTGAAGCTGCCGGACGACGCGCTGCTCGCGTTCGGTTCGGAGCGCAGCGGCCTCTCGGCGGCCGTACGCGCGCGTGCCGACCATCTGGTGGCGTTGCCGATGCGCCCCCAGGTCTCCAGCTACAACCTCGCGACCAGCGTGGCCATGACGCTGTACCACTGGAGCGCGACCGGGGGCGCCGCGTCCTGAAGGGTCACGCCTCCCGGCGTACCTCCACCACCCGGAAGCGGTTCGCCACGAACGCTCCGTCGGTCAGAGCGGAGTTGGCCGCCGGGTTGCCGCCCGAGCCGTGGAAGTCGGAGAAGGCGGCGGTCTGGTTGACGTACACCCCGCCGGTCAGGTTCAGCGAGAGCTGCGCGGCCTCCTCCAGGCAGGCCTCCTCGACCGCCCGCTCGACGTCCTCGTCGGTCGTGTACGCGCCGACCGTCATCGCGCCCTTCTCCCGCACGGTGCGGCGCAGCAGCTCCACCGCGTCCATGGCGGAGTCGACGGCGACGGCGAAGGAGACCGGCCCGAAGCACTCGCTCATGTAGGCGGCCTCGTCGTCCGGCTTGGCGCCGTCCAGCTTGACGATGACGGGCGTGCGGACCACCGCCGCCGGGAAGTCGGGGTTGGTGACCACCCGGGAGGCGAGGGCGACCTCGCCGAGACCGGCCGCGGCCTCCAGACGGGTCTTGACGTCCGGGTTCACGATGGCGCCGAGCAGCGCGTTCGCGCGCGCGTCGTCGCCGAGCAGCCCGTCGACGGCCTGCGCGAGATCGGCGACCACCTCGTCGTAGGACTTCGGGCCCTGGTCGGTGCGGATGCCGTCGCGGGGGATGAGCAGGTTCTGCGGGGTGGTGCACATCTGGCCGCTGTACAGCGACAGCGAGAACGCCAGGTTGGACAGCATCCCCTTGTAGTCGCCGGTCGACTCCACGATCACCGTGTTGACGCCGGCCTTCTCCGTGTGGACCTGCGCCTGGCGGGCGTTGGCCTCCAGCCAGTCGCCGAACGCCGTCGAGCCGGTGTAGTCGATGATCCGGATCTCGGGGCGGACGGCGAGGGTCTTGGCGATGCCCTCGTCGGGGCGCTCGGCGGCCAGCGCGACCAGGTTCGCGTCGAAGCCGGCCTCGGTGAGCACCTGGCGCGCGACCTGGACGGTGAGCGCGAGCGGCAGCACCGCGCGCGGGTGGGGCTTCACCAGGACCGCGTTGCCGGTGGCCAGCGAGGCGAACAGGCCCGGGTAGCCGTTCCACGTCGGGAAGGTGTTGCAGCCGATCACCAGGCCGATCCCGCGCGGCACCGCGGTGAAGCGCTTGGTCAGCGCGAGCGGGTCGCGCTTGCCCTGCGGCTTGGTCCACTCGGCGGTGTCGGGGGTGCGGACCTGCTCCACGTACGCGTACGCCACCGCCTCCAGGCCGCGGTCTTGCGCGTGCGGGCCGCCCGCCTGGAACGCCATCATGAAGGCCTGGCCGGAGGTGTGCATGACCGCGTGCGCGAACTCGTGGGTCCGGTCGCTGATCCGCTTGAGGATCTCCAGGCAGACCATAGCGCGCAGCTCCGGGCCCGCGTCGCGCCAGGCGCGCTGCCCGGCCCGCATGGCGGGCAGCAGCACGTCGAGGTCGGCGTGCGGGTAGCTGACGCCCAGGTCGAGGCCGTACGGCGAGACCTCACCGCCCACCCAGTCGTCCGTGCCGGGCTGGTCCAGGTCGAGGCGGGTGCCGAGCAGGGCGTCGAAGGCGGCCTTGCCCGCGGCCGCGTCCAGGCTGCCGTTCTCCCCGTAGGCCTTGGGGTGCTCGGGGTGGGGGGACCAGTACGCGCGCGTGCGGATCGCTTCCAGCGCCTGATCGAGGGTGGGCCGGTGCTGGGCGATCAGCTCGTGGGCGGTGAGTTCGGCGGCCATGCGGGACCAACTCCTCGTCTTGTGAGCTCTCCGTCGAGCTCATGACCTGGGCAGAAACATGGGCAGGATCAGGCGGTCAGAGTTAGAGTAACCGAACGATCGGTCGGTTCAAGGGGGTCCGCCGCATCTGTGGAAAACCCCGTGCGGGAGGATCGCGTCCATGACAGCACTCGACCTCAGCAGCCCCGTGGCCGTCGTCGGCACCGGCACCATGGGTCAGGGCATCGCCCAGGTGGCGCTGGTCGCGGGCCACCCCGTACGGCTGTACGACGCCGTGCCCGGGCGCGCCGGCGAAGCCGCCGCGGCGATCGGCGCCCGGCTCGACCGGCTCGTCGAGAAGGAACGTCTCACCGCCGCCGACCGGGACGCCGCGCGCGCCCGCCTGCTGCCCGCCGAGAGCCTCGCCGAGCTCGCCGACTGCGCCCTTGTCGTGGAGGCCGTCCTGGAGCGGCTGGACGTCAAGCAGGACCTGCTGCGCGAGCTGGAGGACGTGGTCGCCGAGGACTGTCTGCTCGCCACCAACACCTCCTCCCTGTCGGTGACCGCCATCGGCGGCGCCCTGCGCGTTCCGGGCCGCTTCGTCGGCCTGCACTTCTTCAACCCCGCCCCGCTGCTGCCGCTGGTCGAGGTGGTCTCCGGGTTCGCCACCGACGTCACCTCCGCCACGCGCGCTTACGAGACGGCTCGCGCCTGGGGCAAGACGCCGGTGGCCTGCGCGGACACCCCGGGCTTCATCGTCAACCGCATCGCCCGGCCCTTCTACGCCGAGGCCTTCGCCGTCTACGAGGCGCACGGCGCCGACCCCGCCACCATCGACGCGGTACTGCGCGAGTGCGGCGGCTTCCGGATGGGCGCCTTCGAACTGACCGACCTCATCGGGCAGGACGTCAACGAGTCCGTGACGCACTCCGTGTGGCAGGCCTTCTTCCAAGACGTCCGCTTCACGCCGTCGGCGGCCCAGCGCCGCCTGGTCGAGTCGGGCCGGCTCGGCCGCAAGTCGGGCCAGGGCTGGTACGACTACCGCGACGGCGCCGAGCGCGCCGAACCGCACACCGCGGAAGCCGCCCGGCCCCCCGCGTACGTCGTCGCCGAGGGCGACCTGGGGCCCGCGTCCGAGCTGCTCGCGCTGATCCGCGAGGCGGGCATCCAGGTCCGCGAGGAGGACGAGGACCACGGCACCCGGCTGGTGCTGCCCGGCGGCGGTCAGCTGGCGCTCGCCGACGGCCAGACGTCGGTGGAGTTCCGGGACGTCGTCTACTTCGACCTCGCCCTCGACTACCGCCGGGCCACCCGTGTCGCCCTGTCGGCGTCGCAGGACACCTCCCCGCAGACCCTCGCCGAGGCCACCGGCCTGTTCCAGGCGCTCGGCAAGAAGGTCAGCGTGATCGGCGACGTCCCCGGCATGATCGTCGCGCGCACGGTCGCGCGGATCGTCGACCTTGCGTACGACGCCGTCGCCAAGGGCGTCGCCACCGAGGAGGACATCGACACCGCGATGCGCCTGGGCGTCAACTACCCGCTCGGTCCCTTCGAATGGAGCCGCCGCCTCGGCCGCAGCTGGGCGTACGCCCTCCTCGACGACCTGCACCTGCGCGACCCCTCCGGGCGCTACGCGCCCTCCCTCGCGCTCTACCGCCACGCGTACGCCACCGACAAGCGGGAGGGCAGCACGTCATGACCACCGCCAAGCGCGACACGTACACCCCGGAGACGCTGCTGTCGGTAGCCGTCCAGGTCTTCATCGAGCGCGGCTACGACGGCACCTCCATGGAGCACCTCTCCAAGGCGGCCGGCATCTCCAAGTCGTCGATCTACCACCACGTCACGGGCAAGGAGGAGCTGCTGCGCCGGGCCGTGAGCCGGGCGCTGGACGAGCTCTTCGGGATCCTCGACGAGGAGCACGCGCGCGTGGGGCGCGCCGCCGAGAGGCTGGAGTACGTCGTGCGGCGCATGGTCGAGGTGCTCATCACCGAACTGCCCTACGTCACCCTGCTGTTGCGCGTGCGGGGAAACACGGGCACCGAGCGGTGGGCGCTGGAGCGGCGCCGCGATTTCGACCACCGGGTCGCCGAGCTGCTGAAGGCGGCCGCCGCGGACGGGGATGTGCGCGGCGACGTGGAGGTGCGGCTCGCCACGCGGCTGGTCTTCGGCATGATCAACTCGATCGTCGAGTGGTACCGGCCCGACGGGCGAGGCATGGGGGAGCGCGAAGTCACCGACGCGGTCGTGCAGTTGGTGTTCGGGGGACTGCGCCGGGCGGCCTGACGTCGGCCCGAGGCGCGGGCGGACGCGGCGAGGACGGGTTGACCCTCCTTCCGGTGCCGCACCGCCGGTAACGGCGCGGACCGAGGGTCGCGGCACACGGCCCCGGGCCCGGCTGCGCGCCGCTCCCCGTGGCGTTCACGCCGCCGCCCGGCACCGCGATGGTGCGCCGCCCCGGCCGGGCGGCAGGCGAGCCCGGCCGCCGACTGACGGGCCCTCAGCCCTGCGGCTCCAGGTCCTCCTCCTCGAACACCAGCAACGTGCGTGTGCTCAGCACCTCGGGAATCGCCTGGAGCCGGGTGAGCACCAGCTCGCGCAGCGCCCGGTTGTCCGGGGTGTGCACCAGCAGCAGCACATCGAAATCGCCCCCGACGAGGGCGATGTGCGAGGCGCCGGGCAGCTGTCTGAGCTGCTCGCGCACGGTGCGCCAGGAGTTCTGGACGATCTTCAGAGTGATGTACGCCGACGTCCCGTGGCCCGCGCGTTCGTGGTCGACGCGGGCCCCGAATCCACGGATGACGCCGTCCTCGACGAGCCGGTTGATGCGGGCGTAGGCGTTGGCCCGCGAGACGTGCACGCGCTCGGCGACGGACCGTATCGACGCGCGGCCGTCGGCCTGGAGCATCCGCAGGATGTCCTGGTCGATCGCGTCGAGGGGACGCGGCGGCAGGACAGCACCGGCCTCCGTCCCTTCGGCCATTTGTTCAGATGCCATGTCCCCCCGCCTCTCTACCATGGACGTAATGCGTCCATCTCAGGTTGTGGAGAACCGTTTGTCCACAGCCCGGGGCCGCCTGTAGCCAAAATGTGCCGTCGACCGAACAATCGGTAGGTGAGGCGCATCACAGACCGCGCCTCCCCGAAGCCGCTCCCACGAGGAGGTGCCGTCATGACGGTCATGGAGCAGCGTGGCGCGTATCGGCCGTCGCCACCGCCCGCCTGGCAGCCCCGCACCGACCCCACGCCGCTGCTGCCCGACGCGGCTCCGTACCGCGTGCTCGGCACCGAGACGGCCGGCAAGGCCGACCCCGAGCTGCTGCGCCGGCTGTACGCACAGCTGGTCATCGGCCGCCGGTACAACGCGCAGGCCACCGCCCTCACCAAGCAGGGCCGCCTCGCCGTCTACCCGTCCAGCACCGGCCAGGAGGCCTGCGAGGTCGCCGCCGCACTGGTCCTCGAGGACCGTGACTGGCTCTTCCCCAGCTACCGCGACACCCTCGCCGCCGTCGTCCGGGGCGTGGACCCCGTCGAGGCCCTCACCCTGCTGCGCGGCGACTGGCACACCGGCTACGACCCGTATGCCCACCGTGTCGCCCCCCTGTGCACCCCGCTCGCCACCCAGTTGCCGCACGCCGTCGGCCTCGCGCACGCCGCCCGCCTCAAGGGCGACGACGTGGTCGCGCTCGCGATCGTCGGCGACGGCGGCACCAGCGAGGGCGACTTCCACGAGGCGCTGAACTTCGCCGCCGTCTGGCAGGCGCCGGTCGTCTTCCTGGTCCAGAACAACGGCTTCGCGATCTCCGTCCCCCTCGCCAAGCAGACCGCCGCGCCCTCCCTGGCCCACAAGGCCGTCGGGTACGGCATGCCGGGTCGCCTGGTGGACGGCAACGACGCCGCCGCCGTGCACGAGGTCCTCACCGACGCCGTACGTCACGCGCGCGCGGGCGGCGGTCCGACGCTCGTCGAGGCGGTGACGTACCGCCTGGAGGCCCACACGAACGCGGACGACGACAAGCGCTACCGCGCGGACTCCGAGGTCGACGCCTGGCGGGACCACGACCCGATCGCGCTCCTGGAGCGGGAGCTGACCGAGCGCGGCTGGCTCGACGAGGCCGGAGTCCGGGCCGCGCGCGAGGACGCCGAGGCGCTCGCCGCCGACCTGCGCGCCCGTCTGAATCAGGATCCCGAGCTCGACCCCATGGACCTGTTCGACCACGTCTACGCCGAGCCGACCCCGCAACTGCGCGAGCAACAGGCCCTGCTGCGGGCCGAGTTGGCGGCCGGGCAGGAAGGGGAGCTGTGATGACGACGGTCGCCGTGAAGCCCGCCACCATGGCCCAGGCCCTCACCCGCGCGCTGCGCGACGCCATGGCCGCCGACCCGTCCGTGCACGTCATGGGTGAGGACGTCGGCACCCTCGGCGGCGTCTTCCGCATCACCGACGGGCTCGCCAAGGAGTTCGGCGAGGACCGCTGCACGGACACCCCGCTCGCCGAGGCGGGCATCCTCGGCGCGGCCGTCGGCATGGCGATGTACGGGCTCAGGCCGGTCGTCGAAATGCAGTTCGACGCGTTCGCCTACCCGTCGTTCGAGCAGCTCGTCAGCCATGTGGCGCGCATGCGCAACCGCACGCGCGGGAAGATGCCGCTGCCGATCACCATCCGCGTCCCCTACGGCGGCGGCATCGGCGGCGTCGAACACCACAGTGACTCCTCCGAGGCGTACTACATGGCGACTCCGGGGCTCCATGTCGTCACGCCCGCGACCGTCCCCGACGCCTACGGCCTGCTGCGCGCCGCCATCGCCTCCGACGACCCGGTCGTCTTCCTGGAACCCAAGCGCCTGTACTGGTCGAAGGACGTCTGGAACCCGGACGAGCCGCAAAGCGTTGAACCCATCGGCCGCGCGGTGGTGCGGCGTTCCGGCCGGAGCGCCACGCTCATCACGTACGGCCCGTCGGTACCCGTCTGCCTCGAAGCCGCCGAGGCGGCCCGGGCCGAGGGCTGGGACCTCGAAGTCGTCGACCTGCGCTCCCTGGTGCCGTTCGACGACGAGACGGTCTGCGCCTCGGTACGACGGACCGGGCGAGCGGTCGTCGTCCATGAGTCGGGCGGGTTCGGCGGACCGGGCGGGGAGATCGCGGCCCGGGTCACGGAGCGCTGCTTCCACCACCTGGAGGCGCCGGTGCTGCGCGTGGCCGGGTTCGACATCCCCTATCCGCCGCCCATGCTGGAGAGGCACCATCTCCCTGGCGTCGACCGCATCCTGGACGCCGTGGCGCGTCTGCAATGGGAGGCCGAGAGCTGATGGCACAGGTGCTGGAGTTCAAGCTCCCCGACCTGGGAGAAGGGCTCACCGAGGCGGAGATCGTGCGCTGGCTGGTCCAGGTCGGCGACGTCGTCGCCGTCGACCAGCCGGTCGTCGAGGTGGAGACGGCCAAGGCGATGGTCGAGGTCCCCTGCCCCTACGGCGGCGTGGTCACGGCCCGCTTCGGCGAGGAGGGCACGGAACTCCCGGTGGGCGCACCGCTGCTGACGGTTGCGGTGGGGGCCCCGGGTGACGCGGGCGCCGGGACGGACGCGGGTTCCGGGCCGGCCCGGAGCGTGGCCGCCGAGCCGGGGCCGGGTTCGGCGCAGGGCACGGGCCTCGGATCAGGTGCTGCCGACGGTACGGCCGTCTCTTCGGTCAACGGCTCCGGCACGCGGACGGGCGGCGGCTCCGACACCGCGTCCGGCAACGTCCTCGTGGGCTACGGCACGGGCGCCCCTCCGGCGCGGCGCCGCCGGGTGCGGCCCCAGGCCCCGACAGTTCCCCCGAGGGCCTCCACGACTGCCCAGGCGCGGGCTGCCACGTCCCCGGCGTCCCCCGGATCGCCCCTCGACACCCGCGCCAACGGCGACGCCGCCCGTGGCGAGGGTCCCGTGCCCGTCATCTCCCCCCTCGTGCGGCGGCTCGCCCGCGAGAACGGGCTGGATTTGCGCGAGCTGACGGGCTCCGGACCGGACGGGCTGATCCTTCGCGCGGACGTGGAGTACGCGCTGCGGGCCGCCGCCGCGCAGGGGCGTTCCGCCCAGCCGCGCACCGAGGCGCCCGCACACATGGCCGCACCGGTGCAGGCCGGGCCGCACGCCCGCGTGGCCCCCGCCGCGGACGGCGTCACCGCGCCTCCCGCACCGGCGCCCGCCCCGGTCACCTCCGCCCCCGCGCACGGCGTCCGCGTCCCGCTCAAGGGCGTGCGGGGTGCCGTCGCCGACAAGCTCTCCCGCAGCCGGCGGGAGATCCCGGACGCTACCTGCTGGGTGGACGCGGACGCGACGGAGCTGATGCGGGCGCGCACCGCGATGAACGCGGCCGGCGGTCCCAAGATCTCCCTGCTCGCCCTGCTGGCCCGGATCTGCACCGCCGCGCTCACCCGCTTCCCGGAGCTGAACTCCACGGTCGACATGGCGGCCCGGGAGATCGTCCGCCTCGACCGGGTGCACCTCGGCTTCGCCGCGCAGACCGAGCGGGGACTGGTCGTGCCGGTCGTCCGGGACGCGCAGGCGCGGGACGCCGAAGGGCTGACCGCGGAGTTCGCCCGGCTCACCGAGGCGGCCCGGGCCGGAACCCTCACCCCCGCGGAGCTGACCGGCGGCACCTTCACGCTGAACAACTACGGCGTGTTCGGCGTCGACGGCTCCACGCCGATCATCAACCACCCCGAGGCGGCCATGCTCGGCGTCGGCCGCATCGTCCCCAAGCCGTGGGTCCACGAGGGCGAACTGGCGGTGCGGCAGGTCGTGCAGCTGTCGCTCACCTTCGACCACCGGGTGTGCGACGGCGGCACGGCGGGCGGTTTCCTGCGCTATGTCGCGGACTGCGTGGAACAGCCGGCGGTGCTGCTGCGCACCCTGTGATCGGGCGGTGCGCCCGCATTCCCCGGGACGGCGGGCGGACCGCATACTCAGGGGGTGAGCGACAACCAGCCTGCCGGCCCCGCGGCCGGCCAAGTCGGCGGCTACGACGCGGTCGTGCTCGCCGGCGGGGCCGCGCATCGGCTCGGCGGGGCCGACAAGCCCGGCGTACGCGTCGGCGGGCGCCCGCTGCTGGACCGGGTGCTCGCCGCCTGCGCGGACGCCCGGACCACCGTGGTCGTCGCCGATCCGAGGCCGACGGCCCGGCCCGTGACCTGGGTGCGGGAGGACCCGCCCGGCGGCGGCCCGCTCGCGGCCCTCGCCGCCGGCCTGCCGCTGACCGGAACCGACCGGGTGGTGGTCCTCTCCGCGGACCTGCCCTTCCTCGGCGAGCCGACGGTCGAAGGACTGCTCGCCGAGCTGGACGCGGGCACGGCCGACGGGGTGCTGCTCACCGATCCCGGCGGCCGGGACCAGCCACTCGTCGCCGCCTATCGCGCACCACGCCTGCGCGGAACCCTCGCGCACCTCGGAGCCGAGCACGGCGGGCTCACCGGCCTGCCCCTGAGGCTCCTCACCGCCGAACTGAACCTCACCCGCGTCCCCGACCCCGTCGCGTCCTTCGACTGCGACACCTGGGACGACATCGCCACTGCCAGGGCACGCATCAGGGAGCATGGGCTCGTGTTGGATGAATGGATCTCCGCAGTCAAGGACGAGCTGGGCATCGACCTCGACGTCGACACCGGTGTCCTGCTCGACCTCGCCCGCGACGCGGCGCACGGGGTGGCACGCCCCGCGGCCCCGCTGACCACCTTCCTCGTCGGCTATGCCGCGGCCCGCGCCGGCGGCGGCCCCGAAGCCGTCGCGGAGGCCTCGCGCAAGGCCACCGCCCTGGCGCTGCGCTGGGCGGAGGAGGACGGCCCGGCCGAGGGCGCCGCCACCGACACCGGGGCCGCGACCGAAGCCCACCCGGACGCCGGATGACTGCCCCCGGCATCCGTGACGGCGAGGACGTCGAGGACCGGGACGTGGAGGAGGCACTGGCACTCGTGAGGCAGGACCGGGACAGGACCCGTCAGCGGGACAGCGCCCCCGGCAGGGCCGACGCCTCCCCCGGGGACGGTGCCCCCGTGAGGGCCGACGCGTCTCACCAGGACCGCATCCCTGACCGCGACAGCACACCCCACCGCGGCAGCGCCGCCGACCGGCACGTCGCCCCCCGCTCCGGTCACACCCCCGCCCACGACGGTCCGGGCGCCCCCGACCGGCCCGCCGACCCGGGTACGTCCGCCCAGCAGTCACCGTCCGGCACCACCCAGCCACAGCCGCCCGGCGCCCCGCAGCCGCCCCGCGCCACCGGCTTTTGGGCCCGCACCGCCCACTCCCGCGCCGCCGACTCCGACCGGCACCACGAGGCCACCCCCTGGCCGGAGGCCCGCGACATCGCCACCCGTGCAGCCCGAGGCGGCGTCCGCCGCGAGTCCGCCCCGCTCCCGCTCGACGCCGCCCTCGGCCTCACCCTGGCCGCTCCACTCACCGCGCTCACCGACCTCCCCTCGTTCGACACCTCCGCGATGGACGGCTGGGCGGTCGCCGGTCCCGGTCCCTGGAGGCTGCGGGACGAGGGCGTGCTCGCGGGCCATGCGGCGCGCACGCCCCTCGACGACGGCGAGGCCGTCGGGATCGCCACCGGCGCCCGGATCCCGCCGGACACCACCGCGGTGCTCCGCAGCGAGCACGGCCGGGTGGACGACCGGGGCAGGCTGCACGCCACCCGCGAGCCCGGTCACGGCCAGGACATCCGCCCGCGCGGCCAGGAGTGCCGCAGCGGCGACCAGTTGCTGCCGTCCGGCACGCTCGTCACGCCCGCTGTGCTCGGGCTCGCCGCGGCCGCCGGATACGACGCCCTCACGGCCGTCCCGCGGCCCCGCGTCGACGTCCTGGTCCTCGGCGACGAGCTGCTCACCGAGGGGCTGCCGCACGACGGCCTCATCCGCGACGCCCTCGGCCCCATGCTGCCGCCCTGGCTGCGATCGCTCGGCGCCGAGGTCACGGGCGTGCGGCGGATCGGCGACGACGCGGACGCCCTGTACGAGGCGATCACGTCCAGCGAGGCCGACCTCGTGGTCACCACCGGCGGCACCGCCTCCGGGCCCGTCGACCATGTCCACCCCACCCTGCGTCGCATCGGCGCCGAGCTGCTGGTCGACGGCGTCAAGGTGCGACCGGGCCACCCCATGCTGCTGGCCCGCACCAGGCAGAACCAGCACCTCGTCGGTCTGCCCGGCAACCCCCTGGCCGCCGTCTCCGGTCTGCTCACCCTCGCCGAGCCCCTGCTGCGCACGCTCGCGGGACGTGCGCCGCAGGAAGCGAACGCGCTGCCCCTGAAGGAAGCCGTGCACGGGCACCCGTACGACACCCGGCTCGTTCCCGTCGTCCTGCGCGGTGACCGCGCCGTGCCGCTGCACTACAACGGTCCGGCCATGCTGCGCGGCGTCGCGGCCGCCGACGCCCTCGCGGTCGTGCCGCCGGGCGGCGCACGGCCCGGTCAGTCGGCGGAGATCCTGCGCCTGCCGTGGGCCACGGAAGGGGTCCGCGGGCGTTTCACGTGAAACATCGGCCACGCACCGCAGTCACCCCTCCGGCCCGTCACACCGCGGGGACCGGTCGGCTCACCGTGATGACCCGGTCCCCCGACCGGAGCTCCGTCCGCCGCGCGTCGGTGTAGTCCAGGATCTTCCTGTCCCGGACGACCGCGACCACCAGGTCGGCGCACTCCCGGGGGGTCCGGCCCGCCTCCTCCGCGGTCACTGGCCGCTCGATGAGGTCCATGCCGCTGCCCAGGGTCATGAGGTCCTCCAGCGTCCGGGCCACGGCCGGGCTCGCGGTGAATTTACCGAGCAGCCGGCCGGCCGAGCTGGAACTCGTCACGACGGTGTCCGCGCCGCTCTGCTTGAGCAGCGGCACGTTCTCGTCCTCGCGGACCGCCACGACGATCGTGGCGTGCCGGTTCAGCTGGCGCGCGGTGAGAGTGATCAAGGTGGCCGTCTCGTCGCGCTGAGGGGCGACAATCACGCGGGAGGCGCGGTGAATCTCGGCCTTGAGCAGGGTCTCCGAGCGGGTGGCGTCGCCGGTCACCGCCACCAGCCCGTCGTCACCGGCCGCGTCGGCCGTCTTGCGCTGGGCGTCCACGACGACGATCCGGTCCTTGCCGATGCCCTGCCCGACCAGGGTCTGCACGGCGTGCCGTCCCTTCGTCCCGTAGCCGACCACCACGACGTGATCCCGGGTGCGTGAGCGCCAGCGGTGGATGCGGACCTGCTGGCGGGTGCGCTCGGTCAGCACCTCCAGGGTGGTGCCGACCAGGATGATCAGGAACAGCACGCGCAGGGGTGTGATGACGAAGATGTTGGTGAACCGGGCGGAGTCGCTGACCGGGGTGATGTCGCCGTATCCGGTGGTGGAGAGGGTGACGGTGGCGTAGTACGCGGCGTCGAGCAGGTCGAGGGAGCCGTCGGAGTTGTCGTTGTAGCCCTCGCGGTCGAGATAGACGATCAGCACGGTGACGATCAGCACCGCCGTCGCCATGAACAGGCGCTTGAGGACCTGCTGGAGCGGCGGCACGACGTTCTGCACCGGCATGGTGATGGCGCGGCCCGCCTCGGCGTCGGCGCGGGCCTCCTTGCGTGAGCGGCTCCAGAGGGACCGCAGCAGTGCGGACCTCGCCCGCTTCGCGGCTGGATGCTCGTCGTCCTTCATCGCTGGCCCCCTGCGGCGTCGTCCTGACAGTCGGGTCCATCGTTCCGCACGGCGTCCGGCGCGGTCTCCGCGCCCCCCGGCTGACGCGCCGACCGGGGTGGGCTCCCACCGGGTCGGTCGGTAGCGTCGGACCCGACGTCCGGGCGCCGTACCCCGGTCCGATGGCCCGCACACCACGCTGGAGGTTCTCCTTGCGCGACCACACCGTCGTCGTCGGCTTCGGTACGAAGGGCCGGGCCGCGATCCACGCGGTCTGTGCCTCGGGGCTGAAGAAGGAACAGGTCGTCGTGATCGACCCCAGCGCCAAGGCGATCGACGCGGCCACGGCCGCCGGATACGCCGCCGTGCTCGGGGACGCCACGCGCAGCGACGTGCTGAAGCGGGCCGAGGTGCAGCGGGCGCTGCGGGTCATCATCGCGACCCAGCGCGACGACACGGCCGTCCTGGTGGCGCTGACGGCCCGGCAGCTCAACCAGGGCGCGACGATCGTGGCCGCGGTGCGCGAGGAGGAGAACGCGCCGCTGCTGCGGCAGTCCGGCGCCGACGAGGTCATCACCAGTGCCGGCGCGGCCGGGCGCCTGCTGGGTCTGTCCGTGCTGAGCCCCGCCGCGGGCCTGGTCATGGAGGACCTCATCCGCGAGGGCAGCGGGCTCGACGTCGTCGACCGGCCGGTGACCAGGGCCGAGGTGGGCCTGAGCCCGCGCGAGACGGAGGACCTGGTGATCAGCGTCGTCCGCGGGCACCGGGTGCTGCACTACGACGATCCGGCCGTCCACACGTTGGAACTGACGGACCGGGTGATCACCATCGTGCCGCGGGCCGCACCGGACAACCGGCGCGGCCCGCAGCGGTGAGCCGGCGCGCGAGCGGGCCTGCTCACGCCGGTGGATGAGAGGGCCGGTGGACGAGCCGCGCCGGTGGACGAGCCAACCTACTTGCGGTTGTACAGCCGCATCGTGATCGGTCCGAAGACCAGCACGAACACGCCCGCCCACCCCAGCGACCAGGCGACCTCGTCGGTGGGCCACTCTCCGGCCATCAGTCCCCGCACCGCGGAGGCCAGATGGGTGACCGGGCTGTTGTTGACGAACGCCTGGAGCCAGCCCGGCATGGTCCGCGGGTCGACGAAGACGTTGGACAGGAAGGTGAGCGGGAAGATCACCATCATGCTGACGCCCATCACCGACTTCTCGGTGCGCAGCAGCAGCCCGAACATCGTCCAGATCCACGAGAACGCGAACGAGAAGACCACGAGCAGCACGATCCCGGCGATCACGCCGCCGAGCCCGCCGTCCGGCCGGTATCCGAGGACCATCCCGACGGTCAGCATCACCACGGACGCGATGGTGTAGCGCAGCGCGTCGCCGAGCAGATAGCCGACCATCGTCGACGGACGCCAGATGGGCAGGCTGCGGAACCGGTCGAAGACGCCCTTCTCGATGTCCGTGTTGACCGACACACCCGTGTACATCGTGATCATCACGACCGACATCACCAGGATGCCCGGCAGCAGGAACTGGATGTACTCCCGCGGCGAACCGGCCAGCGCCCCGCCGAACAGGTACGTGTACATCAGCACCATCATGATCGGGAAGGCGGTGACGTCGAAGAGCTGCTCCGGGACGTGCTTGATCTTCAGGATCGCCCGCCAGCCGAAGGTGAGCGACGCCGACAGGGCGCTCGGCCGCGGCGGCCGTTCCCCGCCCACGAGCAGGGCGGCCAGCGACTCGGTGCTGACGGGGGCGAGTTCCCTGGTCTCGGTGCTGGTAGCGGTGCTCATGCGGCTGCCCCGTCCTTCGCGTCGTGAGCCTGCGGCTCGTCGTGCACCGTGGTGTCGTGCCCGGTGAGGGCGAGGAAGACCTCGTCCAGGCTGGGCTGGCCCAGCGAGAAGTTGTCGACGACGACGCCGGCGCGGGCCAGTTCGGCGAGCGCCGCGGCGGCCTGCTCGGCGGCGCCCCGGCCGCCCGGGGCACCGGCGCCGACGCGCGCGGTCAGCGCCACCGGGTCCGGTTCCAGTTGCACGTCCGCCTGGAGCACCTGCCGCAGCACCCGGGAGGCCTCCGGCCGCTGCTCCGCCTCGCGCAGCCGCAGGTGCACGGAGCCGGCGCCGACGGAAGCCTTCAGCTCGCCCTTGGTGCCCTCGGCGATCACCTTGCCGCGGTCGATGACGGCGATCCGGGAGGCCAGCTGGTCGGCCTCGTCCAGGTACTGCGTGGTCAGCAGCACGGTCGTGCCCTGGGCGACGACCGCGCGCACGATGTCCCACACCTGGTTGCGGCTGCGCGGGTCGAGACCGGTCGTCGGCTCGTCCAGGAACAGCAGGTCCGGCGTGTTCAGGATGGACGCGGCGATGTCGATGCGCCGCCGCATGCCGCCGGAGTAGTTCTTGACCTGCTTTCCGGCCGCGTCGGACAGTCCGAAGGCCTCCAGCAGCTGGGCGGCGCGCTCCCGCGCGGCCCTCTTGTGGTGACCGAGGAGACGGCCGAGCAGGACCAGGTTCTCGGTGCCGGTCAGGTCCTCGTCCACGGACGCGTACTGCCCGGTCAGGCTGACCCGGCCGCGTACCTCGTCCGCCTCCCGGACGACGTCGTGGCCGAAGACATGGGCCTCGCCGCCGTCCGGCCTGAGCAGGGTGGCGAGCATCTTCACGGTGGTGGTCTTCCCGGCGCCGTTCGGACCGAGGACGCCGTAGACCGTGCCGGTGGGCACGGCCAGGTCGACGCCGTCGACGGCCCTCGTCTCGCCGAACGTCTTCACCAGGCCCGCGGTCTCGATGGCCAGACCGGGCGTCTGCTGGCTCATGGTTGGGGTGTCCTTCCGCGTACGTGGGCTACGCATGGGCAGACCTTCACCGTCGCGCGAACTCATCGGTCGCGCACCGGAATTTCCCGGCCGACCGGACCGGCGACGGAGAGGTCTTCGCCCGCAGGCGGAGGAGTAGCGTCCCCCTCATGCATGCGATCACGATTCCCGAACCTGGTGGGCCCGAGGCGCTGGTGTGGGACGAGGTCCCGGATCCGGTCGCCGGAGAGGGCGAGGTGCTGGTCGAGGTGGCGGCCAGTGCCGTCAACCGGGCCGACATCCTTCAGCGACAGGGCTTCTACAACCCGCCGCCCGGCGCGTCTCCCTACCCCGGCCTGGAATGCTCCGGCCGGATCGCCGAGCTCGGCCCCGGCGTCGCCGGATGGTCCGTCGGTGAGGAGGTGTGCGCGCTGCTGTCCGGCGGCGGGTACGCCGAGAAGGTCGCCGTTCCGGCCGGCCAGCTGCTCCCCGTCCCCGGCGGCCTCGACCTCCCGCAGGCCGCGGCCCTGCCCGAGGTGACCTGCACGGTCTGGTCGAACGTCTTCATGGTGGCCCAGCTGCGCCCCGGCGAGACCCTGCTCGTGCACGGCGGTTCCAGCGGCATCGGCACCATGGCGATCCAGCTCGCGAAGGCCGTCGGCGCCAAGGTCGCCGTCACCGCGGGCACCAAGGAGAAGCTGGAACGCTGCGCGGAGCTGGGCGCCGACATCCTGATCAACTACCGCGAGCAGGACTTCGTCGAGGAGATCAGGCAGGCCACGGCCGGCGCGGGCGCCGACGTCATCCTCGACAACATGGGCGCCAAGTACCTCGACCGCAACGTCCAGGCCCTCGCCGTCAACGGCCGGCTCGCGATCATCGGCATGCAGGGCGGCGCCAAGGCCGAGCTGAACATCGGTGCCCTGCTCACCAAGCGCGCCGCGATCAGCGCGACCTCGCTGCGCGCCCGCCCGCTCGGCGAGAAGGCGGCCATCGTCGCCGCCGTACGCGAACACGTCTGGCCACTGCTCGAGGCGGGCCACGTCCGTCCGGTGATCGACCGCGAGCTGCCCATGCGGGACGCGCCGGCCGCCCACCGCCTGCTGGAGGAGAGCGGCCACGTCGGAAAGGTCCTGCTGGTCACGGCGTAGCGAAGGGGCCGTCGGCGCCGGGGGAGCGCGCAAGGAACTCACTCCTGCGCCCGGCGCACCCGCAGCGCCACGAAGGCGATGCCGAGCCCGAGACCGATGAGCACCAGCCCGCTGCCCAGCGGCAGCACGCGCAGCACCGGTCCGGACGCGTCCGAGCCCGGCACGGCCTGCTGCGCATCCTCGTCGGCGCCCGCCCCGGGGTCCGACGCCGATGGCGACGCGGGTACCTCGGCGCCGGTCCCGCTCGGGTGCGCCGTCGCCGTCCCGGGCCACGGCTCCTCCGGCCGCCCCGGCCGCATCCGTCCCTCCCCGGCCCGGCTCCCGGCCCAGCTTGGGTCGGCGGAGGCGGAGGCGGAGGCGGAGGCGGTGCCGGACGGCTCACCACTCGCCGACGGCGCCTTGCCGTCGTACGACGGGGTGCCCGCGTCGTACGACGGGACGTCCGCGTCGTGCGGCAGCACGGCCCCGCATGCGAGGAGGGCCGTGCTCAGCGCCACCCCCAGCACAACCATCCCCGTCGGACGCTTCACGCGCCGCCTTGAAGTCACGTCGGTGACCCCTCCCGGAAACAGGTCGCCACAATCGACGGAACGATCCTCACATCAGCGGACGATCGGGGCATTCCGGATGCCGCCAAGTGGTCGTAATCGGCGTATCGCGCTGCACGGGGGGCGCCTCGGTGGTGGGGTGGACGTGTGCGAGAGAATGACGGCATGGAGATGCCGAGGAACGAACGGTCGTCGGATAACGCCCAGAAGATCCTGGTCGTGGGCCAGGACGGCATGGCGCTCGGCGGTGGCGGTGGGGACGACGACTCCCATGAGACTCCGTTGACCGAGCAGGTCGAGCAGCCGGCCAAGGTGATGCGGATCGGCAGCATGATCAAGCAGCTCCTGGAGGAGGTGCGCGTGGCTCCTCTCGACGAGGCCAGCCGGGTCCGGCTCAAGGAGATCCACGCGAGCTCGGTGAAGGAGCTGGAGGACGGCCTGGCGCCGGAGCTCGTCGAGGAGCTGGAGCGGCTCTCCCTGCCGTTCACCGACGAGGCGACCCCCAGCGACGCCGAACTGCGGATCGCGCAGGCCCAGTTGGTCGGCTGGCTGGAGGGACTCTTCCACGGGATCCAGACCACGCTGTTCGCCCAGCAGATGGCGGCGCGGGCCCAGTTGGAGCAGATGCGCCGCGCGCTCCCGCCGGGCATCACCGCGGAGGGCGACGACCCCCGCACGGGCGGCCGCTCGGGTGGCCCGTACCTCTAGACAGGGTCGGGTAACGACACAAGGGCCCCGAAACGGCACAAAAGCCCGGAAACGACACAAGGGCCCGGCACACGCCGGGCCCTTTCTTCTTGTCTTCTCGCCGTGACGACGGCCACCTCACGCCGCGCCTTCGGCGTCGTCCGGCCGCGACGTCGCTTCCTTCTTCCCGCGGCTACCGCGCGGGCCACGGTTCAGGAGGGCGGGTAGCCCGTCGACACCTCGAGCAGGATCTCCGGCATGTCCCTCGGGTTCACGTCCGTCCCCGCGGACGGGAACTGGTTCATGACCGTGTCCTTGCCGTAGGTGTTCTCGTCGACCTCCTTGGTCTTCAGCTGCCAGCCGGCGGCCTGGAGGCACTCTTTGACCGAGGTGAGGTTCTTGAACTGGAAGTTCGGGATCCGGACCTTGTCGGGGTCGTTGTAGGCCTCCTCCGGTTCCGTGCACTCC
Organism: Streptomyces chromofuscus; assembly: GCF_015160875.1. Classification (NCBI taxonomy): domain Bacteria; kingdom Bacillati; phylum Actinomycetota; class Actinomycetes; order Kitasatosporales; family Streptomycetaceae; genus Streptomyces; species Streptomyces chromofuscus. Next base: position 4,150,818 of record NZ_CP063374.1, read on the forward strand.
TCCTTCTCGATCGTCTTCGTCGTGTCCGGTCCGCGGTAGCCCGGCACGTCGGTCGACGACGCGGACGCGGAGGTGCCAGTTCCGCTGCCCCCGCCCTTGTTGCCGCTGTCGCCGCCGTTGAGGGCGATGGCCGTGACCAGGGCGCCGACCGCGACGACGGCGACGACGACCGAGCCGACGATCACCGGCTTGTTGCTCCTGCCCCCGCTCGCCGGCGTCTGCCCCTGGGGCGAGATGGTGTACGGCGGCGGCGTGTTGGACGTCGGCTGCGGCCCGTACGCGGCGTGCGGCGTCTGGTAGCCGCCCTGTTGCGGATAGCCGTACGCCGGGGAAGGCGTGGGCGTGCCGTACGGGTTCGGCGTCGGGTGCGGCTGGTACGGCGTCTGCACGTTGCTCTGGGGCGGCGGCGCCGCCTGGTCGACCGGCGGGAACACCGCGGAGCCGACGCCCGCGCCGCTCTGCGTCGGTGCGCCCGGCACGATGCTCGGCGCTGCCGCCTGGAAGGAGGCCGCCACGCGCAGGCACTCGTCGCGCATGGACTCGGCCGTCGGGAAACGCTCGTTGGGGTTCTTCTTCAGCGCGCGGGCGATCAGCGCGTCGACGGCCGGCGGCAGCGAGCGGTTGATCGAGGACGCGGCCGGCGGTTCCTCCTGCACGTGCGCGTATGCGATCGCCAGCGGCGAGTCCGCGTCGAACGGCAGCCGTCCGGTGACCAGTTGGAACAGCATGATGCCGACCGAGTACAGGTCGGAGCGCGCGTCCACGCCCCGGCCGAGCGCCTGTTCCGGCGAGAGGTACTGCGGGGTGCCGACGACCATGCCGGTCTGCGTCATCGACGTGACCCCGGACTGCATGGCGCGGGCGATGCCGAAGTCCATGACCTTGACCACACCGCGCTTGGTCACCATCACGTTGCCCGGCTTGATGTCCCGGTGCACCAGCCCCATCTCGTGGCTGACTTCCAGCGCGGCGAGCACATCGGCGGTGACCTTCAGCGCCTTGTCGGCGGGCATCGCGCCGTACTGCCCTACGGACTCGTCGAGCACCGAGCCGAGCGGGCGGCCCTCGACGTACTCCATGACGATGTACGGCGTCGGCATGCCGTCGCCCGCGGCGGAGCCGCTGTCGGACAGCGTGTCCTCGCCGGTGTCGAAGACCGAGACGATGTTGGTGTGCGTGAGTTTCGCCACGGCCTGCGCCTCGCGGCGGAAACGCTCGCGGAAGGCCTGTTCGCGGCCCAGCTCGGTGTGCAGGGTCTTGATCGCGACCTGGCGGTCGAGCACCGCGTCGTACGCGAGGTGCACCGAGGCCATGCCGCCCTGGCCGAGCAAGTCGCGCAGTTGGTACCGGCCGCCGGCCAGGGACCGCCCCGTGTACCGGCCTTGTGCGCCGTCCTGGCTCATGTTCCCGTATCCCCCGTCGGCCTTCAGGCGCGTTGATCCAGAGTGCTATTCCCGGCCAAGTCTGCCCCAGGGCACCGACACGTCAAGCGCGGTGCCCGTTCCGTGACCGTACGCGAAAGAAGCGTCGCGGAAGCGTTACAGCGGGCGTACGGCCGGTACACGGGATTTGCACGACGCGACGGCACGAGGGTTTGATGACCGGTTCGACGGCCCGTCCGTCCCGGACCGGTCCCGGTATCCATTGCGGACCGGCGGCTTGCGTGAAGGCTGTAGCGTGGCCGACGGAGACCGTAACAACACCGCGCGCACCGCGGGCAGAAACGACGGCGAGGACCGATGGCACAGCAGCAGCGCGCTCAGGGCCCGTCCGACCCCGAGGCGACTGGCGGCGGAATGTCAGATGCGCCGGAAATGTGGGGTAACGGAGGGCTAGTCGGGGACGGCCGGTACCGGCTGACCCACAGACTCGGCCGGGGCGGCATGGCCGAGGTGTTCGCGGCCGAGGACGTACGACTCGGGCGCACCGTGGCGGTGAAGCTGCTGCGCTCCGACCTCGCCGAGGACCCGGTGTCCAAGGCCCGCTTCACGCGCGAGGCCCAGTCGGTGGCCGGCCTCAACCACCACGCGATCGTCGCCGTGTACGACTCCGGCGAGGACCTCGTGGGCGGCCAGTCGGTGCCGTACATCGTGATGGAGCTGGTCGAGGGCCGCACCATCCGTGACCTGCTGCACAACGCGGAGGCGCCCGGCCCGGAGCAGGCCCTGATCATCGTCTCCGGCGTCCTGGAGGCGCTCGCCTACTCGCACCAGCACGGCATCGTGCACCGCGACATCAAGCCCGCGAACGTCATCATCACCCACAACGGCGCCGTCAAGGTGATGGACTTCGGCATCGCCCGCGCCCTGCACGGCGCGTCCACGACGATGACGCAGACCGGCATGGTCATGGGCACCCCGCAGTACCTCTCCCCGGAGCAGGCGCTCGGCAAGGCCGTCGACCACCGCTCCGACCTGTACGCCACGGGCTGCCTGCTGTACGAACTCCTCGCGCTGCGTCCGCCGTTCGTCGGCGAGACCCCACTGTCGGTGGTCTACCAGCACGTCCAGGACATCCCCACCCCGCCGTCCGAGATCCACGAGGGCTCCCCGCCGGAGCTCGACGGGCTCGTGATGCGCTCGCTCGCCAAGGAGCCCGACGACCGCTTCCAGACCGCCGAGGAGATGCGCGGGCTGGTCCAGTACGGCCTGCAGATGCTGTACGACCAGGGCGGCCACACCGGCACCTGGAACACCGGTCCCGTCGCCGCGCACGACGCCGGGAAGACCCCGGCGATGGGCATGGCGGGCACGGGCGTGCCGGCGACCTCGGCCGAGGGCACCACGCAGATCCCGCAGCCGATCATCCCCGGCTACGACGGCCGTGACGACGGCGGTTTCGAGGGGCACGGCAACAGGGGCAGCGGCCGCGGCAAGCTGTGGATCCTCGCCGTCCTCGCGGTGATCGCCATCGCGGCCGGTGTCGCGCTGGCGCTGAACGACGGCGGCGACGGCAAGGGCGGCACCGGCACGACGCCGACGCCGACCAGCTCGCAGAGCACCGGGAACGAGACGGCCAGCGAGTCGCCGAGCGACCAGCCGACCGACGAGTCCACGGACACGTCCACCGAGGACAGCGGGAACTCGGACTCCGACTGGGGTGACTACACGCCGTCGTACACCCCTTCGTCCACGCCGTCGTACACCCCCACCGACAAGCCGACGGACACCGAGCCGACGGACACCGAGCCGACGGACACCCAGCCCACGGCGACCGAGCCGACGGACCCGGAGCCCTCGGACCCCGAGCCGACGGACCCGGAGCCGACGGGCGGCACGGTCGGCGGCGTCACCGAGGGCACCACGGGCGGCTGATCCGAGGCCCCGTTCCGCCGACAGAGCCCCCCACGCGCGCGTGCGGCCCCGACCGGGCTCCACGCGCGCGTGCCGTTGCCGGCGGGCCGCCGGCTCAGTCCACGAACGACCCGCACACCGCGTCGTACTCCCGCGTCCACCACACGGCCAGCGCGGAGGCGGCCGGGAACTGGGGGTCGGCGCGGGTGTCGCCGCGTTCGTAGTGCCAGCGCAGCATCCAGAAGTCGTTCAGCCGCTCCCACCACACGCGGTGCACGGCCGCCGCGAGCTCCGACGGCGTGGCACCGGCGGCGCGCCGGTACGCGCGCGCGTACGCCCGCACCTTCGGCAGGTCGAGGGTCCCCACGGGCCGTACGAAGAAGATCGCGGCGGCGCGTACGGCCTCCTCCGCGCGGGGCTGCACCCCGAGCCGGTCCCAGTCGACGATCGCGGCCGGCGCGTCCCCCTGGTAGAGCAGGTTGAACGGGTGGAAGTCGCCGTGCACCCAGCCGACCGAGGCGCCGCGCGGAGGACGCCGGTCGGCGTGCCGCTCCAGCAGGTCGCGCCGCTCCAGCAGGCGGTGGCGGGCCAGTTCGTCGAAGGAGTCGGCGGGGCGGTGCCGGCGCACGCGCGCGAGGAGGTCGTCGATCAGGTCGAACGTGTCGGCGGGGTCGGCGCTCTCCACGGGGTGCGGGCTCGTGGCCGGGGGTGTGCGCCCCTTGGGCGGCATCACGCGCTCGAGGATGGCGTGCACCGCTCCCAGCAGTGCCCCCAGGCGTCCGCACTGGCCGGTGCTGAGCTGCCCGCCGTGCCGGTGCCGCCCGTCGACCCAGGGGTGCAGGGCGTACGCGTGCCCGCCCACCACCGCGACCGTGCGCCCGTCCCGCCCGGTCAGCGGCGGGGCCACCGGGACGCCGAGGTCGGCCAGGCGCTGGGTGGCCCGGTGCCGGCGCTCGATGGCGGCGGGGTCGGCGGTGTCGGGGTCGAAGTGGTGCTTGAGGAAGTAGCGACCGCGGGTCGTGCGGAGCCGGTAGCCCCGGTTGAGCAGGCCCTGGTCGACCGGGTCGCAGGTGAGGGCGGAACCGGCGGCGTACTGGCGCAGAAGGGCGCTCAGCGGGGGCGCATGGGGTGCGGGGGGTGGTACACAAGGGCGCGGCACGCGCCAGATGCTAGGGCACGAATCCGGGCCCGTGAGCTGGGCGTTGTCACAGGAAGTCGCCGATGGTCGCTTTCGGTCACAAGAGTGGCCACAAGTGCGTTCACTGCTTCTCGGCCTGCATGCGCGCCACGAATGCGGCAGCCTGGGAACGCCGTTGCATGCCGAGCTTGGACAGCAGGCCGGACACGTAATTCTTGATCGTCTTTTCCGCGAGATGCAGGCGCCCGCCGATCTGCCGATTGGTGAGCCCCTCGCCGATCAGGTCGAGGATCCGGCGCTCCTGCTCGGTCAGCCGCGCGAGCCGCTCGTCGCCCTTGGCGCCGCCGTCGCCGCCGCGCAGCCGCTCCACCACCCGGGCCGTCGCCGCGGGGTCGAGCACGGACTTCCCGTCCGCGACGTCCCGGACTGCCGACAGCAGCTCGCTGCCCCGGATGGCCTTGAGGGCGTATCCGGAGGCGCCCGCCACGATCGCGTCGAACAGTGCCTCGTCGTCGGAGAACGAGGTCAGCATCAGGCACCGGACCGTGTCGTCCCGGGAGCGGATCTCGCGGCACACCTCGATGCCGCTGCCGTCCGGTAGGCGTACGTCGAGCACCGCGACGTCCGGCCGGGTGGCCGGGATCCGCACCAGCGCCTCGGCCGCCGTGCCGGCCTCGCCGACCACCTCGACGTCGTCCTCGACCGACAGCAGCTCGCGCACGCCACGCCGGACCACCTCGTGGTCGTCGAGCAGGAATACCCTGATTTTTCCGTCTTCGCCCACGTCGTCAGTCTCACACACCGGCTCTTCCCGTGACCTGGGTGCGCGGGATAACGTGCCGGTGTTCCGGCCCCCTGCAAGGCTGTGACCAGGGCCCCTTCCCGGCTTTTCGATTTACTTGGATTTCCAAGCAAAAACGCAGGTCAGGAGGGGTTTCACAGAAATGTGGAGCACTGGGTAATGTCACCTTTGCAGGGCGCTCGCCGGGGCACCTGTCACGCCTGTTCCGGCCGAGCGGCACCCACCCCGTGCACGGGACGGAACAGGTGAGCCGCACTGGCTTTCCCGGCAATCCCGGGGGCCGGACCGACGGAGGAGCACACGTGACCGTGGAGAGCACTGCCGCGCGCAAGCCGCGACGCAGCGCCGGAGGCAAGGCCGGCACCAAGCGCACCACCCGCAACACCCCCCAGGACACCGACCCGGAACTCGTACAGCTGCTGACGCCCGAGGGTGAGCGCGTCAAGAACGCCGAGTACGAGCGGTTCGTCGACGACATCACCCCCGACGAGCTCCGCGGCCTCTACCGCGACATGGTGCTCACCCGCCGCTTCGACGCCGAGGCCACCGCCCTGCAGCGCCAGGGCGAGCTGGGACTGTGGGCCTCGCTGCTCGGCCAGGAGGCCGCCCAGATCGGCTCCGGCCGGGCCACCCGCGAGGACGACTACGTCTTCCCCACCTACCGCGAGCACGGCGTCGCCTGGTGCCGCGGCGTCGACCCGACCAACCTGCTGGGCATGTTCCGCGGCGTCAACAACGGCGGCTGGGATCCCAACAGCAACAACTTCCACCTCTACACGATCGTCATCGGCTCCCAGACGCTGCACGCCACCGGCTACGCGATGGGCGTCGCCAAGGACGGCGCGGACTCGGCGGTCATCGCCTACTTCGGCGACGGCGCCTCCAGCCAGGGCGACGTCGCCGAATCGTTCACCTTCTCGGCGGTCTACAACGCCCCCGTGGTGTTCTTCTGCCAGAACAACCAGTGGGCGATCTCCGAGCCGACCGAGAGGCAGACGCGCGTGCCGCTGTACCAGCGCGCCCGGGGCTACGGCTTCCCCGGCGTCCGCGTCGACGGCAACGACGTGCTGGCCTGCCTCGCGGTGACCAAGTGGGCGCTGGAGCGGGCCCGCAGCGGCGAGGGCCCGACGCTGGTCGAGGCGTACACCTACCGCATGGGCGCCCACACCACCTCCGACGACCCGACCCGCTACCGGCACGACGACGAGCGCGCCGCCTGGGAGGCGAAGGACCCGATCCTGCGTCTTCGCCGCCACCTGGAGGCCGCAAACCACGCGGACGAGGGATTCTTCGCGGAACTGGAGGCGGAGAGCGAGGCGTTGGGCAGGCGAGTGCGCGAAGCGGTCCGCGCGATGCCGGACCCGGACCACTTCGCCATCTTCGAGAACGTGTACGCGGACGGGCACGCGCTCGTCGACGAGGAGCGAGCGCAGTTCGCCGCCTACCAGGCGTCGTTCGCGGACGTAGAGGGGGTCTGAACATGGCCGTGGAGAAGATGGCCCTGGCCAAGGCGATCAACGAGTCGCTGCGCCGTGCCCTGGAGGCCGACCCCAAGGTCGTCGTCATGGGCGAGGACGTCGGCAAGCTCGGCGGTGTGTTCCGCGTGACCGACGGCCTGCAGAAGGACTTCGGCGAGAGCCGCGTCATCGACACCCCGCTCGCCGAGTCCGGCATCGTCGGCACGGCGATCGGCCTGGCCCTGCGGGGCTACCGCCCCGTCGTCGAGATCCAGTTCGACGGCTTCGTCTTCCCGGCGTACGACCAGATCGTCACGCAGCTCGCCAAGATGCACGCGCGCTCGCTGGGCAAGGTCAAGCTCCCGGTCGTCGTCCGCATCCCCTACGGCGGCGGCATCGGCGCGGTCGAGCACCACTCGGAGTCCCCCGAGGCGCTCTTCGCGCACGTGGCGGGCCTGAAGATCGTCTCCCCGTCCAACGCCTCGGACGCGTACTGGATGATGCAGCAGGCCATTCAGAGCGACGACCCGGTGATCTTCTTCGAGCCCAAGCGGCGCTACTGGGACAAGGGCGAGGTCAGCACGGAGGCCATCCCCGGCCCGCTGCACAAGGCGCGGGTCACCCGCGAGGGCACCGACCTCACGCTCGCCGCGTACGGCCCGATGGTGAAGCTCTGCCACGAGGTCGCGGAGGCCGCCGCCGAGGAGGGCAGGTCGCTGGAGGTCCTCGACCTGCGCTCGGTCTCCCCGCTGGACTTCGACTCCATCCAGGCGTCGGTCGAGAAGACCCGCCGCCTGGTCGTCGTCCACGAGGCGCCGGTGTTCTTCGGCTCCGGCGCGGAGATCGCCGCCCGGATCACCGAGCGCTGCTTCTACCACCTGGAGGCCCCGGTGCTCAGGGTCGGCGGCTATCACGCCCCCTACCCGCCGGCCCGCCTGGAGGAGGAGTACCTGCCGGGCCTGGACCGCGTGCTCGACGCCGTCGACCGCTCGCTGGCGTACTGAGGGAGAGGGTCGTGACGACGATGACGGAAGCGTCCGTGCGCGAGTTCAAGATGCCCGACGTGGGCGAGGGACTGACCGAGGCCGAGATCCTCAAGTGGTACGTCAAGCCCGGTGACACGGTCACCGACGGCCAGGTGGTGTGCGAGGTCGAGACGGCGAAGGCGGCGGTCGAGCTGCCGATCCCGTACGACGGCGTGGTCCGCGAGCTGCACTTCCCCGAGGGCACCACGGTCGACGTCGGCACGTCGATCATCGCGGTGGACGTCGGCGGCGGCGCGGCGCCCGCGCCTCAGGCGCCCGCCGAGCCGGAGGAGGAGCCGAAGCCGGAGGGCCGCCAGCCGGTGCTCGTGGGCTACGGCGTGTCCACCGCCGCCACCAAGCGCCGCCCGCGCAGGGGCCCCGAGGTGTCGGTCCGGCAGGCCTCGTCCGCCGTGCAGGCCGAGCTGAACGGCCACGTCGGCCAGGGCACGCAGGCACCGGTCGCCCCGGCTTCCGCGGCCGTGCCGTCGCAGCAGCGCCCCCTCGCCAAGCCGCCGGTGCGCAAGCTGGCCAAGGACCTCGGCGTCGACCTGGCGACGGTCACCCCGAGCGGCCCGGACGGCATCATCACGCGCGAGGACGTGCACGCGGCGGCGGCGCCGGTGACGGTGCCCGAGCCGCAGGCGCCGACGCCGGTCGCGGCACCCGCGGCCCACGCCCCGGCCCCGGCGGCCACCTACGACACGGCTCGCGAGACGCGTGTCCCGGTCAAGGGCGTCCGCAAGGCCACCGCCGCCGCGATGGTCGGCTCGGCCTTCACGGCGCCGCACGTCACGGAGTTCGTGACGGTCGACGTGACGCGCACGATGAAGCTGGTCGAGGAGCTCAAGGAGGACAAGGAGTTCGCGGGCCTGCGGGTGAACCCGCTGCTCCTCATCTCCAAGGCGCTCCTGGTGGCGATCCGGCGCAACCCGGACGTCAACGCGTCCTGGGACGAGGCCAACCAGGAGATCGTGCTCAAGCACTACGTCAACCTGGGCATCGCCGCGGCCACTCCGCGCGGGCTGATCGTGCCGAACATCAAGGACGCGCACGAGAAGACCCTCCCGCAACTGGCCGCGGCCCTCGGTGAACTGGTCGCCACGGCCCGGGAGGGCAAGACCTCCCCGTCGGCGATGCAGGGCGGCACCGTCACCATCACCAACGTCGGCGTCTTCGGCGTCGACACCGGCACGCCGATCCTCAACCCCGGCGAGTCCGCGATCCTCGCGGTCGGCGCGATCAAGCTCCAGCCGTGGGTCCACAAGGGCAAGGTCAAGCCCCGTCAGGTCATGACGCTGGCGCTGAGCTTCGACCACCGCCTGGTGGACGGGGAACTGGGCTCGAAGGTACTGGCGGACGTCGCGGCGATCCTGGAGCAGCCGAAGCGGCTGATCACCTGGGCGTGAGCCACGGGCGGTAGCGAAAGGGGCGGCCACTGTCGAGTGGCCGCCCCTTGTCACGTTCCCCGCCGGTGCGGGCGGGACCTGCCGAGCGTCAGCTGATCTTGGCGTAGCCGTAGTTGATGAGCTTCTTCACGTCCGTCGTGCGGTCGGCCGCGGAGGCCGAGGTCATGACGGTGCCCATCACCGACTCCCCGTTGTAGGTGGCGGCGAAGACGAGGCAGTACTTGGCCTGGGTGCCGGAGCCGGTCTTGATGCCGAGCGTGCCGTTCCAGCCGAGCAGGGTGTTGGTGTTGGTCCAGGGCGCCATCGTGCGCGTGTAACCGCTGCTCGTGATGGTCTTCGCCGTGTACGACTTGGTCTTCACGACGGCCCTGAACGTGGTGCTCTTCATGGCGCTGCGGGCGAGCTTGGTCAGGTCGCGCGGCGTCGAGTAGTTCGAGCCGTTGCTGATGCCGTCGAACGAGTCGAAGTGCGTGTTCGTCATGCCCAGGTTCTTGGCCATGGTGTTCATCTTGCCGATGAACGAGTTCACGCGAGCGCTCACCGTCGTGCCGGTACCGAACTTGTCGGCGAGGGCCATCGCGGCGTCGCAGCCGGACGGGAGCATCATCCCGTACAGCAGCTGACGGACAGTGACCTTGTCGCCCACGATGAGGCGGGCCGACGAGGGGTAACCCTTGGCGACCATGTAGTCGCTGACGGCCTTCTTGATCGTGACCCTGGTGTCCAGGTTCAGGTTCGTCTGAGAGAGCACCACCTTGGCAGTCATGATCTTCGTGGTGGAGGCGGTGAGTCTCCTGGTGTCGCCGTACTTGGTGTAGAGCGTCGCGCCGGTCGCGCTGTTCATCAGGAACCCGCCCTTGGCGGTGATGGTGGGCGTCGTCAGCGCCTGCGCGGGAGCCGCGGTGACGACTCCGGCGGCGAGCACCGCGCCGGTCGTCATGGCGGCGGCGGCGGCTCTGCGAATACGGATGCCCTTGATGGCGGTTATCAACTGAGATACCCCGAATACGTCGAAATGCCCCTGTACGCGGCCGATGTGAACGGGACTACGGCAGGCCGCATGTATGTGACACGCGAGTGGCGCGGATGGTTGCGCGGGAACTTGGTCCGACCGGGGGAATTTTCGAGAGACGCCCGGACGTGGTCCGCGGTACGGGGGCGGGTCCGCATGGTGGACGGTGCGGGCCATGCGTACGTGTTGTATCTATCCTGTCGGCATGACCATGGCCGCCGTGAAGCAACCCCCTGCCGCCGACCGCGTCTACACCCACGTCAAACAAGGCGTCCTGGACCGCCGTTACGAGGGCGGCACCCTCCTCACCGAGGGCGAGCTGGCCGACGCCGTCGGGGTCTCGCGCACGCCGGTGCGCGAGGCGCTGCTGCGGCTGGAGGTCGAGGGCCTGATCAAGCTGTACCCGAAGAAGGGCGCCCTGGTGCTGCCGGTCTCCGCGCAGGAGATCGCGGACGTCGTCGAGACCCGCCTGCTGGTGGAGGAACACGCCGCGCGCAAGGCCGTCCCCGCGTCCTCCGGGCTCATCGGGCGCCTCGAGGAACTCCTCGAGCGGCAGAGGGAGCAGGCCGCCGCCGGAGACCTGGCCGCCGCCGCCGTCACCGACCGCTGCTTCCACGCCGAGATCGTGCGCAGCGGCGGCAACGAGATCCTGTCCCGGCTGTACGACCAGCTGCGCGACCGGCAGTTGCGGATGGGCGTCGCCGTCATGCACTCCCACCCCGACCGGATCGCCAAGACCCTTGCGGAGCACCAGGAGATCCTGGAGGCGCTGCGCTCCGGTGACCCCGACGCGGCCGTCGACGTGGTCCACCGGCACATCGGCTGGTTCTCCCACCTCGCACGGGGTGAGGTCCGATGACCTCCCCGTCGGTGTCCCTGCCCGGCGACCCTCCCCCCGAGGGGGCACCCCCAGGCGGCCGCCGCGCCGTCGCCGTGTGGGGCACAGGTGTCTCGGTCTACTTCGTCGCCGTCATCTTCCGTACGTCGCTGGGGGTCGCCGGCCTCGACGCGGCCGACCGGTTCGGCGTGAACGCCTCCGCCCTGTCGACGTTCTCGATCCTCCAGCTGCTGGTCTACGCCGGCATGCAGATACCCGTCGGCCTGCTCGTCGACCGGCTCGGCACCAAGAAGGTGCTGGGGCTGGGCGTCGTGCTGTTCACGGCCGGGCAGCTGGGCTTCGCGTTCTCCCCCTCGTACGGCATGGCGCTCGCCTCGCGCGCGCTGCTCGGCTGCGGTGACGCGATGACGTTCATCAGCGTGCTGCGGCTCGGCACCCGCTGGTTCCCGGCGCGGCGCGGCCCACTGGTCGCGCAGTTCGCCGGGCTGGTCGGCATGGCGGGCAACCTGGTCTCCACCCTCGTCCTCGCCCGGCTGCTGCACGGCATCGGCTGGACGGCCGCCTTCGCGGGCAGCGCGCTCGCGGGGGTGGTGGTCCTGGTGCCGCTCCTGCTGTTCCTGAAGGACCACCCCGAGGGCTACGAACCGGAGCCGGTGGCGCACATGGGGGCCGCGTACGTACGGCGGCAGATCGCCGCGTCCTGGCGCGAGCCCGGGACCCGGCTGGGGCTGTGGGTGCACTTCACGACCCAGTTCCCGGCGATGGTGTTCCTGCTGCTGTGGGGACTGCCGTTTCTGGTCGAGGCGCAGGGGTTGTCCCGGGCCACAGCCGGTGAGCTGCTGACCCTGGTCGTGCTGTCGAACATGGCGATCGGACTGGTGTACGGCCAGATCGTCGCCCGGCACCACGGCGCTCGGCTGCCGCTCGCGCTCGGCACGGTCGGGGCGACGTCGCTGCTGTGGGCCGCGACGGTGTTCCATCCGGCCGACCGGGCGCCGATGTGGCTGCTGATCGTGTTGTGCGTGGTGCTCGGCGCGTGCGGGCCGGCCTCGATGATCGGCTTCGACTTCGCCCGCCCGGCGAATCCGCCGGAGCGTCAGGGGACGGCGTCCGGGATCACCAACATGGGTGGTTTCGTCGCCTCCATGACCACGCTGTTCGCGGTGGGAGCGCTGCTCGACGCGACCGGCGGCGACTACACCGTGGCCTTCTCGTCCGTGTTCGTGCTCCAGGCACTGGGGGTCTCGCAGGTGCTGCGGCTGCGCAGGCGGGCGGCGCGGCGGGAGCGGGAGCGGTTGGTGGCCAGTCGCGTGGAGGCGGTGCACGTTCCTGCGTAGGCGGTGCACGTTCCTGCGTACGCGGTGCGCGTTTTTGCGCAGGCGCCCGGCGTCGGGGTCGGGGCCGGGGTGGGCGCCCTGGGGGCTGACGCCCCCAGACCCCCGCGCCGGCCCTGAACGGGCCTCGTCCTCCTATGCCGGACCGGCTGTGACCTGCCGGCCGGCGTTACGCCGTCACCGTGAAGTTGCGCAGGATCGCCGCCGTCAGATCCGGGTCGCCCTCCGTCTTGACGCGGTCCGCGACCGCCTCGGGCGTGACGCGGCCGCAGGCCAGGCGGACGTAGGTCTCCCAGTCGAGGGTGAGCGTGGCCGCGGGGCCCAGGGCGGGGGCCGTCTCCAGCGTGCCGCGGCCCTGGATGTCGACGCGGATGGTGCGCAGGAACTCCACGGGGCCGTGCACGTCGAAGACGATCGCCGAGCTGCGCGGCGCGTTCGCCCTGGCGGCGACGACGTCGGGGAGTTCGGACAGCAGGACGTCCCTGGCGACGTGGGCGCCGGGGGAGTCGAGGTTGCCGGGGCTGCCGAGGGCGGCGCGCAGGTCCTGCTCGTGCACCCACACGTTGAAGGCGTGGGTCCGCATCGACTCCTCCAGCGTCAGCTCCTTGCCGAGCGGGCCGCGCACCTTGGTGCCGGGGTCGCGCGACTCGTTGCGGAGCTGCCGGTTGCGCCGGATGATCGTGTACTCCAGCTCGGAGGTCATCTCCGGCGCCGTGTGGTGGCGGCGCACGTCGACCTGCATCTCCGTGTAGCGCTGCTGCTCGTTGGTGACGTGGAACAGGTCGCGCGGGAGGGTGTGGATCGGGCGCGGGTCGCCGAGCATCTCGCAGTCCAGGCCGATCACATGCGACACGATGTCCCGCACGGACCAGCCCGGGCACGGGGTCCGCCGGTTCCACTCGCCCTCCACAAGGGGCTGCACCAGCTCGGATATCGCTTCGATGGAGTGGGTCCAGGCGTCGGCGTAGGGCTGGAGGGTGGGATGCAGACTCACGGAACGGGACCCCTCGGCGGTCGGTACACGGGCAGGTTGTGGCGGCGTTGCCAGTGGGAGGTGGCTGCACTCGGCGGGTGTCTTGAGGTTCCCCCGGTTCTCGGCTGGGCTCGAACAGGGAGGACCCCCAAGTTACGCTGCTGTGAGGCACCCCGGCAGTGCTTTCGTGTGACGATCGTAGGCCCGTATGGACGGCTCGAACGCCAGGACGGTGGTAGTGTGCGCGCCTCTCTGATCCAGATCGCCGTAGACGAGGGCGAATCGGTCGCGGAACGTCGACAGCGGGCGGTCTCCCTGGTACGGGAGCAGGCGGGTGCCGACCTCGTGGTCCTGCCGGAGCTGTGGACGACGGGGGCGTTCGCCTACGAGGAGTTCGGCCCGGAGGCCGAGCTGCTCGAAGGGCCGACGCACGAGGCCATGGCCAAGGCCGCGAGCGACACGGGCGTGTGGTTGCACGCGGGTTCGATTCCCGAGCGGGGCGAGCCCGACGGCGGCTCACCCGCGGGCGACGGGCCGCTGTACAACACCTCGCTCGTCTTCTCCCCTACCGGTGATCTGGTCGCCGCGTACCGCAAGATCCACCGCTTCGGCTTCGACAAGGGCGAGGCCGTGCTGATGGGCGCGGGTGACGACCTGGTGACGGTGCGGATGCCGGGCGCGACGACGCTGGGGCTGGCGACCTGCTACGACCTGCGGTTCCCCGAGCTGTTCCGCGGGCTCGTCGACGCGGGCGCCGAGACGCTGGTGATCCCGGCGGGGTGGCCGGAGCGCCGGCGATCCCACTGGACGCTGCTGGCCCAGGCGCGGGCGGTGGAGAACCAGGCGTTCGTCCTCGCCTGCGGAACGGCCGGGACGCATGCGGGAGTTCCGCAGGCCGGTCACTCGCTCGTGGTCGACCCGTGGGGCGAGGTGCTGGCGGAGGCCGGCCGGGGGGAGGAGGTGCTCACCGTGGAGTTCGACCCCGGGAAGGTGGCGGCGACCCGGGAGCAGTTCCCGGTGCTGAAGGACCGGGTGCTGGGACTGGACCGGCCCCGGCGACGCTGAGCGACGGGGCGCACCAGCAGCGCGACCCGCGACGGCCCTAGTCGTCCTCCCGTTCCTTGTCCGCCAGGTGGATCACACACACCGTCACGGCGATCAGCAGCGCCGGGTCCGCGTCGTCCCTGACCACGTCCACGCCGTAGGTGTCCCGCACGTGCAGGAAGCGCCGGGAGATCACGGCGAGGAGTTCGCCGTCGTACTCGACGGCGAACTCGCGGTCGAGGATCTTGCCGCTGACGTCGAGTTCGGTGCCGTCGACCAGGATCACCTTGTAGTGGTTGCGCAGCAGCGACAGCCGCTTGCGCCTGATCCGGGCCAGCGGCTCGCCGTCCCGCTCGATCAGCATGGTGTCCCGCAGGGCGAACATCTTCTGCCGGATGTCCGCCAGCACCCGCCCCTGGGTGTCCTTCAGCTCGAAGGTGTCCCGCAGGCGCATCGCCTTGCCGTCGACCAGAAAGGCCCTGTTGCCCCGGTCGTCCTCGATCCAGTAGTCGTCACCGAATCCGAGGAGCCGTTCGCGCACGAGGAATCTCATGCCATGACCGGTTCCCCGGCGGCCGCTCCGAAACGCCGCCGGTAGGCCGACGGGCTGAGGCCGGTCGCGCGCCGCAGCCGGGCCCGCAGGTTGGCCGCGGTCCCCAGGCCGCAGCGCGCGGCCACCACGTCCAGCCGTTCCTCGCCGTGCTCGATCAGCCGGCACGCCAGCGCCACCCGTTCCCCGGTCAGCCACGCCAGCGGGGTCGTGCCGAGCTGGGCGCGGAAGCGCCGGTGCAGGGTCGCCGGGGACACCGCCGCCCGCGCCGCGAGGTCCGCCACGCTCAGCGGCTCGCCCAGCCGCTCCTGCGCCCACGCCAGCAGGGGACCCAGGGACTCGTCCGGCACCTGGGGCAACGGCCGCTCCACGAACTGCTTCTGGCCGCCGTCCCGGTGCGCGGCGAACACCAGGCGCCGGGAGACCGCGTTGGCGATCTCGGCGCCGTGGTCCCGGCGTACGACGTGCAGGCACAGGTCCAGCGCCGAGGCGCTGCCGGAGGCGGTCAGGACGTCCCCGTCGTCCACGAACAGCACGTCCGGCTCCAGGCGCACCCGGGGGAAGCGCGCGCGGAACGTCTCCGCCCACATCCAGTGACACGCCGCCCGCCGCCCGTCCAGCAGCCCCGCCTCGGCGAGCGTGAACGCGCCCGAGCAGAAGCCGACCAGCCGGGCGCCACGCGCGTGTGACCGGCGTACGGCGTCGAGCACCGCACCCGCGCGCGGGGTGTCGGTGTCCGGCCGGTTCGGCACGATCAGCGTGTCCGCCTCGTCCGCGGCCTCCAGCCCGGCGACGTCCGTCAGCGTGAAGAAGCCGTCCCGCATCCGGGTGCGCTCTCCGGCCGCGCACAGCCGGAAGTCGTACAGCTCCCGCCCCAGCTCGGGCCGGCGCAGCCCGAAGACCTCGATCGCGCAGCTCATCTCGAAGGGGTTGGAGTTCTCGTCGACGATCACGACGACGCGGTGCGGTCCCGGCTGCTGAGAGGATCGTTGCGGCATGTGCGATTCCTAGCACTCGTGCGGGTGCGACACCACCCCGGACGATGACCGCATGGAACCCATCTCGCTGACCCAGGCCCTGGACTCCTTCACCGAGCGGTGGAGTCCCCGCATCGTCACCGCCGTCAACGACTACGACGTACGCGTCGCCAAGGTCGAGGGCGAGCACGTCTGGCACGCGCACGACCACACCGACGAGTTCTTCCTGGTCATCGAGGGCGAGTTGCACATCGCCCTGCGGGAGTCCGGCGGCGAGCGCACGGTCGTGCTGCCGAAGGGCTCCGTGTTCACCGTGCCGCGCGGCACCGAGCACAAGCCGTACGCCCCCGTCCCCACCGCGCTCCTCCTCTTCGAACCGACCGGCACCCTCACGGTCGGCGACCGCCATGACGACGTACCCGACCACGTGGACGCGACCACGGGCCACTCGCTGGGGTGACTCTGGGTCGCGGGGCGGCCGGTGCGGTGACTGTCAGTGGTGAGTGGCACTCTGGAGTCATGACCGACTCCGCCCCGGCCCCGAGCCGCCGCCGCGCCCGTGTCCGCGCCCCCGAACTGATCGGCAAGGGTGGCTGGCTGAACACGGGCGGGAAGCAGTACACCCTCGCCGACCTGCGAGGACGCATCGTCCTGCTGGACTTCTGGACGTTCTGCTGCATCAACTGCCTGCACGTCCTCGACGAGATGCGCGAGCTGGAGGCCAAGCACCGGGACACGGTCGTGGTCATCGGGGTGCACTCGCCGAAGTTCGTGCACGAGGCGGAGCACGCGGCGGTGGCGGACGCCGTGGAGCGGTACGGGGTGGAGCACCCGGTGCTCGACGACCCCGAGCTCGGCACCTGGAAGCAGTACGCCGTACGGGCCTGGCCGACGCTCGTGGTGATCGACCCCGAGGGGTACGTCGTCGCCCAGCACGCCGGTGAGGGGCATGTGCACGCCATCGAGCGGCTGGTGACCGAGCTGGAGGCGGAGCACACGGCGAAGGGCACGCTGCGGCGGGGCGACGGGCCGTACGTGGCGCCGGAGCCGGAGCCCACGGTGCTGCGCTTCCCGGGCAAGGCGCTGTTGCTGCCCGGCGGGACGTTCCTGGTCAGCGACACCACCCGGCACCAGCTGGTGGAGCTGGCGGAGGACGGGGAGAGCGTGGTCCGGCGCATCGGGTCCGGCGCGCGCGGGTTCGCCGACGGTCCGGCCGAGTCGGCGTCCTTCAACGAGCCGCAGGGGCCGGCGCTCCTCGGCGACGGCTCCGTGGTGGTCGCCGACACCGTCAACCACGCGCTGCGCCGCCTGGACCTCACCACCGGTGCGGTCACCACGCTCGCCGGGACCGGCAGGCAGTGGATGCAGGGCGACTCCACGTCGGGCCCCGGTCGGGAGGTGAACCTCTCCTCGCCGTGGGACGTGGCGCTCTTCGGCGGCCGGGTGTGGATCGCGATGGCGGGCGTGCACCAGCTGTGGACCTACGACCCGGCGGCGGGCACCGTCGCCGTAGCGGCCGGCACCACCAACGAAGGGCTGGTCGACGGCCCCGGCGCCGAGGCCTGGTTCGCCCAGCCGTCCGGCCTCTCGGCCACGTCCGAGCGGCTGTGGCTGGCGGACTCGGAGACGAGTGCCCTGCGCTGGGTCGGCCTCGACGGCACCGTCCACACCGCCGTCGGCACCGGCCTGTTCGACTTCGGCCACCGCGACGGACCCGCCGAGCAGGCCCTGTTGCAGCACCCGCTGGGCGTCACCGCCCTGCCCGACGGCTCGGTGGCCGTCAGCGACACCTACAACCACGCCCTGCGCCGCTACGACCCGGCGACCGGCGAAGTGACCACCCTGGCCACGGACTTGCGTGAGCCGAGCGACGCGGTGCTGGTCGGCGACGACATCGTGGTCGTGGAGTCGGCCCGGCACCGCCTGACCCGGCTGCGGCTGCCTCAGGAGGCGGTCCGCGTCGAGGCGGTCGCCCACCGCACGCAGCGCGCGGCCACCGAAGTCGCCCCCGGGCGGCTCCAGTTGGACGTGATCTTCGAGGCGCCCGCGGGCCAGAAACTCGACACCCGCTACGGCCCCTCGACCCGCCTGCTGGTCTCCTCGACGCCACCGGAGCTACTGGCACACGGCGAGGGCGCGGGAACGGACCTGTCCCGCGCCCTGGAACTCGACCCCGCGGTGCCGGAGGGAGTCCTGCACGTCTCCGCGATGGCCGCCTCGTGCGACGACGATCCGGCGAACGAATACCCCGCCTGCCATGTCCACCAGCAGGACTGGGGCGTCCCGGTCCGCCTCACCGACAAGGGGACGGCCCGCCTGCCCCTCGTCCTGGCCGGCCTGGACGGCTGACGGCGCGGGGTGTCACACCCCGTACCCGTCGCTGTAGCCGTCGCGCCGGTGGTGGGGCCGTTCCTCCTCGACGACCGGCGCGGTGGGCGGCATCACGACGCGGCGGCGCCGCGCGATGCTGCTGAACGTGGTGACCCCGATCAGTCCGACGATCATCAGGATGACGCCGACGAGATCGAGGTTGACCCCCTCCATGTTCCAGTCGGTAGCGAACGTGAGGATGGCTCCCACGGCGATGAGGATGATGCACCCGCCGAGGCCCATGAGCGTTGCCTCCCTGTTCCGGTCCGGTGATTCCGGAGCTTCCGGTGCGGTTCGGGTACCCGCGCGCCCGGCATGCAGTCCTCACCGCCCGTCAACTCGCCCGGGGCGCGGTCCGCTCAGCCCTCCAGGAACGCCACCAGCGCCCGCGTCAGCAGGTAGGGGTCCTCCGCGCCGCACAGTTCACGGACGCTGTGCATCGACAGGATCGCCACACCGATGTCGACCGTGCGGATGCCGTGCCGGGCCGCCGTGATGGGGCCGATGGTGGTGCCGCAGGGCATGGAGTTGTTGGAGACGAAGGACTGGAAGGGGACGCCGGCCTTCTCGCAGGCCGCGACCCAGACCGCGCGGCCCGAACCGTCCGTCGCGTAGCGGTTGTTGACGTTGACCTTGAGGATGGGGCCGCCGTTGACCCGGGGGTGGTGGGTCGGGTCGTGGCGTTCGGCGTAGTTCGGGTGGACCGCGTGACCGGTGTCGGAGGACAGGCAGACGGTGGCGGCGAAGGCCCGCGCCCTGTCCTCGTAGGAGCCGCCGCGGGCGAAGACGGAGCGCTCCAGGACGCCGCCGAGCAGCGGGCCGTCCGCGCCCGTGTCCGACTGGGAGCCGTTCTCCTCGTGGTCGAAGGCGGCCAGCACCGGGATGGAGGACAGGTCCTCACCGCCGGTCGCGGCGGCGGTCAGCGCGGCCACGCCCGCGTGCACCGACAGCAGGTTGTCCAGGCGGGGCCCGGCCATCAGCTCCTGGTCGCGGCCGAGGTACGCGGGCGGCTCGACGGAGTGCACCATCAGGTCCCAGCCGGTCGTCTCGCCCGGTGCGATCCCCGATTCCGCCTCCAGGAAGGCGATCAGGTCGCCGTCGCGCACGTCGCCCGCGAGGCCCCAGACGGGCTGGAGGTGGCGCTGCTTGTCGAGCTTGAGGCCCTCCGAGGACACCGAGCGGTCCAGGTGGATGGCCAGCTGCGGCACCCTCAGCAGCGGCCGGTCCACGTTGACCAGGTGGGTGGTGCCGTCGCGCAGCGTCAGCCGGCCGGCGAGGCCGAGGTCGCGGTCCAGCCAGGAGTTCAGCAGCGGGCCGCCGTAGATCTCCACCGCCACCTGGCGCCAGCCGTGCGCCCCGGTGTCGGGCAGCGGCTTGACCCGCAGGTTGGGGGAGTCGGTGTGCGCGCCGATGATCCGGAACGGGGTGTGCGGGGCGGCGCCCTCCGGGACGTACCACGCCACGATCGCGCCACCGCGCAGCACGAACCTGCCGCCGCTCGTCCCGTCCCAGGCGTCCGTCTCGGCGACCTGCCGGAAGCCGGCCTTCTCCAGCCGCTCCGCGGCGTTCGCCACCGCGTGGTACGGAGAGGGGCTCGCCGCCAGGAAGGACATGAGGTCGTCGGTGTGGCCGCGGTCGAAGCGGGAGGGTTCGCTCATGGGTTCACCTTAACGACGGACGAGGGCCCGCTCCCCCTTGCCGGGAGCGGGCCCTCGTGAGAGCGGTGTGGAAATCCGGTCGCCGACCGGGCGGGCCGGCTAGAACGCCGCCTCGTCCAGCTCCATCAGGTCCAGCTCGACGCCCTGCGCGAGCTTGCGGGCCAGGGTGACGCCCGGCAGGACGGTGGCCGCGAAGAACTTCGCCGCCGCGATCTTGCCGGTGTAGAACGCCTTGTCCCTGGCGGAGGCCGTCGGAAGCTTCTCGGCGGCGACCGCGGCGCCCTTCAGCAGCAGGTAGCCGACGATGACGTCTCCGGAGGCCATCAGCAGGCGGGTGGTGTTCAGGCCCACCTTGTAGATGTTCTTGACGTCCTGCTCGGTGGCCGCGAGGTCGGTCAGCATCAGGCCGACGACGGACTCCAGCTCCACGGCCGCCTTGGCCAGCTGCTCGCGGGCGCCGGACAGCTCCTCGCCGCCCGTGCCGAGGGCGAGGAACTTCTTGATGTCCTCGGCGAGGGAGTTCAGCGCGGCGCCCTGGTTGCGGACGATCTTCCGGAAGAAGAAGTCCTGGCCCTGGATCGCGGTGGTGCCCTCGTACAGGGTGTCGATCTTGGAGTCCCGGATGTACTGCTCGATCGGGTACTCCTGGAGGAAGCCGGAGCCGCCGAAGGTCTGCAGCGACTGGGCGAGCTGCTCGTAGCCCTTCTCCGAGCCGTACCCCTTGACGATCGGCAGGAGCAGGTCGTTCAGCGCGTGCTCGGTGGAGGCGTCCTCGCCGGCGGCCTCCCTGACGGCGATCGCGTCCTGCACCGACGCCGTGTAGAGCACCAGGGCGCGCATGCCCTCCGCGTACGCCTTCTGCGTCATCAGCGAGCGGCGCACGTCGGGGTGGTGGGTGATGGTGACCTTGGGCGCGGTCTTGTCCATGAAGTTCGCCAGGTCCGGACCCTGGACGCGCTCCTTGGCGTACTCCAGCGCGTTGAGGTAGCCCGTGGACAGCGTGGAGATCGCCTTCGTGCCGACCATCATCCGCGCGAACTCGATGATCCGGAACATCTGCCGGATGCCGTCGTGCTTGTCGCCGATCAGCCAGCCCTTGGCGGGGTGCTTGTCGCCGAACGTCATCTCGCAGGTGTTCGAGGCCTTCAGGCCCATCTTGTGCTCGACGTTCGTGGCGTAGACGCCGTTGCGCTCGCCCAGCTCGCCGGTCTCGAAGTCGAAGACGTACTTCGGGACGAGGAACAGGGACAGGCCCTTGGTGCCGGGGCCGGCGCCCTCGGGACGGGCCAGCACGTAGTGGAGGATGTTCTCCGACATGTCGTGCTCGCCGGAGGTGATGAACCGCTTCACGCCCTCGATGTGCCAGGAGCCGTCCTCCTGCGGCACGGCCTTGGTGCGGCCCGCGCCCACGTCCGAGCCGGCGTCCGGCTCGGTGAGGACCATCGTCGAGCCCCACTGCTTCTCGACGGCGATCTGCGCGATCTTCTTCTGTACGTCGTTGCCCTCGTCGTACAGGATCCCGGCGAAGGCCGGGCCGGAGGAGTACATCCACACGGCCGGGTTCGAGCCGAGGACCAGCTCCGCGTACGACCAGATCAGCGACGGGGGAGCCGTCGTACCGCCGATGGCCTCGGGCAGGCCCAGGCGCCAGTACTCGGAGTCCATGAAGGCCTGGTAGCTCTTGCGGAAGGACTCCGGGACCGGCGCGGTGTTGGTCTCCGGGTCGAAGACCGGCGGGTTGCGGTCGGCATCCGCGAAGGACTCGGCCAGCTCGTTCTCCGCGAGCCGGCTCAGTTCGTCGAGGATGCTCTTGGCGGTGTCGACGTCCATCTCCTCGAACGGGCCGGTGCCGTACAGCTTGTCGCGCCCGAGTACTTCGAAGAGGTTGAACTCGATGTCGCGGAGATTCGACTTGTAGTGCCCCATGGCGACTGGCTCCGTTGAGAGAGATCGGCGAGGCACGGACCTCGCGCCCAAGTACACGTACCAACTGGTGACTGAGATGATGCTACCCGTCGGTAATAAGAAGCAACCCCGATCCGGGCATCTGTGACTCAGCCCTCGTGGTCGGTCAGTACTCTTGCGTGCATGTACGGCTACGACCAGAGCGCGGGCGTGGGGCAGCAGTACGCCCAGCCGCAGCAGCAGATGCCCGGCGCCGGGGGCTACGGGCAGCAGCCGCCGCTGTACCCGGAGCCGTCGCCGCCGTCGCTCGCGGACGCGGTGCGCGCCTTCACCACCGGGCAGATGACCGCGGAGGACTTCCAGCAGGTCTTCGCGACGTCCAAGGTCTACTGCCCGCGCGGTGACAACCCCGGCTTCCTGGCCCTGCACAACACCCAGCAGCCCGTGATCCCGATGTTCTCCTCGCTGAAGGAGCTGCGGCGCTATGCGGGCAAGGAGTCGAAGTACTTCGTGATCACCGGCGCCGAGGTGATCGACCTGCTGCCGACCGGGTACGGCTTCGTCCTCGACATGGAGGGCGAACACCGGATGGTGTTCGACGCCAAGGCCGTGGAGGAAATGGTCGACTTCGCGATGCGGCGGATGTACGGCTGAGGACGCCTGGAGTCCGGCCGGGCACGGGCTGATCGCCCGCCCGTAATTGCCTGCTCAACTGTCACAGTCATGCCATATGCTGCCCCGGCAGCCGCGCCCCGTGTGCCACCGCGTCCCCCGCGGTCCTCCCGGGTGCCGCGCGGCGCTTTCACCTCCCGGCTCCGCCGGGATTTCCTGTGGGGGTCTCATCACTGTGCGTATGCGCAGCACTTCGGCCGCGACGGCGCTCGCGGTCCTCTTCAGCTCGGCGGTGCTGAGCGTGGTCGCGGCCGGTCCCGCCTCGGCCGTGACGGCCACGGTCGGCTCGTACGGCGGCATGGTCGTCGACGGGGCGCGCGGGCGGGTCTACCTCGGTGACGACGCGACGGGGCAGATCATCGCCGCCGACTACAACGGCAACCGGGTCGACTCGGTGAGCGGGATCAACGGCGTCTTCGACCTCGCGCTCTCCGACGACGGCAGCACCCTGTACGCCACCGCGCGGGTCAGCCACGAGATCGTGGCCCTGGACGCGGCCACCCTGGACATCAAGGCCCGCTACCCGGTCGCCACCAACGCCGGTCCGGCGTATGTCGAGTTCGCCGGCGGCAAGGTCTGGTTCAGCTACGGCGACCAGTGGGACGGCGACCTGGGCTCCGTCGACCCGTCGGTGGACCCGGCGAGCGGCGCCGACCCGGTGGCGCTGGCCCAGATCCCGGCCGAGGGCACGGGGTCCGGGATGTGGGGGCAGGCCCTGCTGGACACCGACCCGCTGCGCCCCGGCCTGCTGGCCGTCGGCGAGACGGGGGACTCCACGGGCACCGAGGCCGTCTTCGACGTGTCGAGCGGCACGCCGGTGCTGACCGCCTGGCACGACAGCTCGTACCAGCTGAACGACGGCGTCGGGGACATCGACCTCGTCGCGGGCGGCGACCAGGTGCTGATCAACGGCACCGAACGGCACGCCTATGCGAACGGCACGCTCACCGAGGCCGGTGCCTACCCGGCCGGGCAGCGGGCCGACGTCGGGCTCAGCGGCATGATCGCCCAGATCTCGGGCACCAAGGTCGCGGTCTACCGTCCGAACGCCACCCAGCCGGTACGGACGTACAGCATGGGCACCCAGGCAGCGGCCGCGGTGGCCTGGGCGCCGGACTCCTCCCGGATCTTCGCGCTGGTCCCGTCGGCCGGCGGCTACACGCTCAAGCCGCTGACCCAGCCGACCCTCAACGTCCCCACCCTCACGGTCAACGCTCCCGCCACGGCCACCCGCGCCAAGCAGCTCACCGTCACCGGCAGGATTTCGGCGACCGTGCCGCTGCCCACCGGGATCAGGCTGTCGGTCACCCGGACCGACCTGGAGAGCCCGGCCGGCAAGGCGCTGGCCTCCGTCGCGGTGAAGGCGGACGGGACGTACTCCTTCACGGACATCCCGCCGGCCGGCGGCAAGGTCACCTACAAGGTCGCCTACGCGGGTGACTCCGGGCACACGGCCGTCAGCGCCTCGGACAGTGTCGAGGTGTCCCGCGCCTCGACCTCGCTGACCCTGAACAACAACGGCAAGCTGTACAACTACGGCGCCGACGTCCGGTTCGTCGCGCACCTCGGCACGACGTACAAGAACCGCTCGGTCGAGATCTACGCCGACCCGTTCGGCGCCGACAAGCCCAACACGCGGATCAAGCTCGGCACGGTCGACTCCCAGGGCAACATCGCCGCCTGGGTGGACATGACCCGCGACACCACCGTCACCGCGGTCTTCCGAGGCGACGCCCGCTACAAGCCCAAGACGGTGAAGTCGACCGCGTTCGCCCGGGTCCGGATCTCCACCGCCGTCTCCAAGCACTACAAGACGGCCAAGATCGGCACGACGCTCTACTACTGGTTCCACAAGAGCACCGACCCGCTGCTCACCACGACGATGACCTACTACCCGGGCCGTCACCAGCGGTTCGACCTGCAGGTCTACTACCAGGGCACCTGGTACTCCGCGGAGTCGCAGTACTTCCCGCTCGGTACGGCCGGCAAGTCGGCCGTGAGCCTGGGGGCGCCCGACGAGTCGGGCATCCGGGCCCGGATGCGCTCGGTGTACGTCAACGGCTCGTCCGGCGACTCCGTGAACTCCACGACGTACGGCTCGTGGAAGTACCTCTACTTCAGCAACTGAAGCAGCTGACCCAAGCAACCGGCGCACCTGTGCGACGACGACGGCCCGGAGGGAATGGCCTCCGGGCCGTCGGCGTTGTGGGGTGGCAGAAAGTTCAACGCTCAACTAAACTGAAACGCACGTCGCCCAAGGAGGTACCGACATGCCCGCAGTGACCGTCGAGAACCCGCTGACGCTGCCCCGCGTGACCGCGCCGGCCGACGCCGTGGCACGCCCCGTGCTCGCCGTCGCGACCGCGCCGAGCGGATTCGAGGGCGAGGGCTTCCCGGTGCGCCGGGCGTTCGCGGGGATCAACTACCGCCACCTCGACCCGTTCATCATGATGGACCAGATGGGCGAGGTGGACTACGCGCCCGGAGAGCCGAAGGGCACGCCCTGGCACCCGCACCGCGGCTTCGAGACCGTCACCTACATCATCGACGGGATCTTCGACCACCAGGACTCCCAGGGCGGTGGCGGCACCATCACCAACGGCGACACCCAGTGGATGACCGCGGGCTCCGGCCTGCTGCACATCGAGGCCCCGCCGGAGCATCTGGTGATGTCCGGCGGCCTCTTCCACGGCCTCCAGCTGTGGGTGAACCTGCCGGCCAAGGACAAGATGATGGCGCCGCGCTACCAGGACATCCGCGGCGGCAGCGTCCAGCTGCTCACGTCCCCCGACGGCGGCGCGCTGCTCCGTGTCATCGCCGGTGAGCTGGACGGTCACGCCGGTCCCGGCATCACCCACACCCCGATCACGATGATCCACGCGACGCTGGCGCCCGGCGCGGAGATCACCCTGCCGTGGCGGGAGGACTTCAACGGGCTCGCGTACGTGCTGGCGGGGCGGGGCGCGGTGGGTGCCGAGCGGCGGCCGATCCACCTCGGGCAGACCGCCGTGTTCGGCGCGGGCTCCGCGCTGACCGTCCGCGCGGACGAGAAGCAGGACTCGCACACGCCGGACCTGGAGGTCGTCCTGCTCGGCGGACAGCCGATCCGTGAGCCGATGGCCCACTACGGCCCGTTCGTCATGAACACCAAGGACGAGCTGATGCAGGCCTTCGAGGACTTCCAGAAGGGCCGTCTGGGGACGATCCCGGCGGTGCACGGCATGACCGAGAGCGGCCCGCAGGACTGACGTCCTGACGCACCGTCACCCGGCCGGGCTGTCCGCGCGAGACAGCCCGGCCGTCGCATGGTCGGGTGGGAAGCGTGCACCTGCTTCCCGTTCCCGTCCGGCGGTTCGCCGCCTGGTGCGCGGTCGTGCTGCTGGCCGCCGCCGTCGGGTACCTCGGGGTCCTGCTCTGCGGCAAGCTGCGCACGGCCGTCGTGCCGGTGCTGCTCGCGCTGCTCGGCGCCGCGCTGCTGGGTCCGCTGTACCGGCGGCTCGTCGACGTCGGCGTCAACCGGTCCCTCGCCGCCGCCCTCACCTGCGTCGCCGTGGTGGCGGTGGTGGGCGGTGCGCTCTACATCGTCGTCGCCGCGCTCATCGAGTCGGGCGACCAGATCGTCGCCTCGCTGCGGCGGGCGGCCCAGGACATCGCCAAGTACTTCGGGGCGGCCGGGACGTCGCTGGACGACCTCGCCTCCAACTCCCGCGAACTGCTGCGGAGGTTCGGCGGCACGGCCGCCTCGGGAGTGATCAGCGGGGTCAGCGTGGTCGGGGAGACCATCGCCATGGCCGTACTGGCCCTGCTGCTCGTCTTCTTCTTCCTGCGGGACTCCGACCGGGCCGCGCACGGCCTGCGCACGCTCGCGCCGCGCGGCACCGCCGACACCGTGGAGGCCATGGCGCGGCGGGCCTTCCGGGCCGTCGAGGGGTTCATGCGCGGCACCACCTTCATCGCCTTCATCGACGCCGTGTGCATCACCGTCGGGCTGCTGATCCTGGACGTGCCGGGCGCGGTCGGGCTGGGCGCGCTGGTCTTCGTCGCCGCGTACATCCCCTACCTCGGCGCGTTCCTCTCCGGTGCCGTGGCCGTGCTCGTCGCGCTCGCCGACCGGGGGTTCGTCATCGCGCTGTGGGCGCTCGGGGTGGTGCTCGCCGTGCAGGTGCTGGAAGGGCATGTGCTCCAGCCGCTGGTGCAGAGCCGGACCGTGCACATGCATCCGGCGATCGTGCTGCTCGCGATCACCGCCGGGGCGTCGGTCGCCGGGATCCTGGGCATCCTGCTGTCGGTGCCGCTCACCGCCGCCGCCTTCGCCGTCGTGCACGAGCTGCGGTCGCGCAGCGGAGCACCTCCGGAGCCCGCAGAGTCGTAGCCGGCGGGCGGGCGCGCCCTCGTCAGGGGTGGTGGCCGTCGGTCCCGGCGGCGCCGTCCGACGCGTCGGCCTCGTTCAGCTCGAACCAGATGCTCTTGCCCTCACCCCGCGGATCGACCCCCCACGCGTGCGCCAGCAGCTCGATCAGCATCAGGCCGCGCCCGGAGGACGCCAGTTCCCCGGGTCGGCGCCTGTGCGGCAGGTTGTCGCTGGCGTCGGTGACCTCCACCCGCATCCGCCGGGCGCCCGGCTCCCCGGCGACCTCGGTGACCTCTGCGACCAGCAGCGCGTCGTTGTCGGTGTGCACGAGGACGTTGGTGAGCATCTCGGACAGCAGCAGCACCGCCGAGTCGACCTGGTCGGCGGAGCCCCAGTCGTGCAGCAGCTCGCGCAAGTGCTGCCGGGCTTCGGCGACGCGCTCCGGCTCGGCCTGGGCGACCGTCAGCACCGTGCGCCGGCGCCGCGGCGGTGCGGGCGCCGTGTCGCCGCCGCAGCCCTCAACCTGTCTGCGCAGCAGCAGGACGGCGATGTCGTCCTCGCGCCGGTCGACGAGCGGACCGGTGGTGTGGTGGGACGACGGCCCGTGCACGGCCTGGACCAGCGAGTCGGCGAGCTCGTCCAGGTCGCCCTGGTGCTCCTCCAGGATGGTGCGGACGCGCGCCCAGCCGGTGTCCAGGTCGTGCCCGCCGGTCTCGATCAGGCCGTCGGTGCACAGCAGCATGGTCTCGCCGGGTTCGAGGACCAGCTCGGTGGTGGGGTAGTCGGCGTCCGGGTCGATGCCGAGGGGCAGCCCGCCGGCCGTCGGGCGTTTCAGGACCGTGCCGTCCGCCATCCTGATCGCCGGGTCCGGGTGCCCGGCGCGGGCGATCTCCAGCACACCGGTCTCCGGGTCGGCCTCGACGTACAGACAGGTCGCGAAGCGCAGGTCGGCGGGGTCCTCGCCGGCGGCGTTGATGCCGTGCAGGAAGCGGGAGGCGCGGGACAGCACGGCGTCGGGGCGGTGGCCCTCGGAGGCGTACGCCCGCAGGGCGATCCGCAGCTGGCCCATCAGGCCCGCCGCCCGCACGTCGTGCCCTTGGACGTCGCCGATGACGAGGGCGAACCTGCCTCCCCCGGACGTCGTCCGGGACGTGCCCCCGGGCAGCGGGATCATGTCGTACCAGTCGCCGCCGACCTGCAGACCGCCGCCGGTGGGGACGTAGCGGGCGGCGACGCTCATGCCGGGGATCTCCGGGCCCAGGGTGGGCAGCATGGAGCGCTGGAGGCCGTCGGTCAGCTCCCGCTCGGACTCGGCGGCGCCGGCCCGGGTGAGGGCCTGGGCGAGCATCCGGGCGACCGTGGTCAGCACGGACCGCTCGTCCGGTGTGAACGTCACCGGATAGGCGAAGGCCGCCATCCAGGCGCCCATGGTCCGCCCGGCGACCGTCAGCGGAAGGAAGGCCCACGACTGGCGGCCGAACTGCTCGGCGAGATGCCAGGTGAGCGGGTAACGAGACTTGTACTGCTCGGGCGAGGAGAGGTAGACGGCGCGGCCGGTCCGCACGACCTCCGCCGCCGGATAGTCCGTCGCCAGGGCCATGTCCAGGAACGGGTCCTCGTCACCGGGCCGCTGACCGTGGTGGCCGATGATCGTCAGCCGGTCGCCCTCGACGCCGAAGACCGCGAGCCCGTCCGGGGAGAAGCCCGGCATCGACAGCCCGGCCGCGACCCGCAGCACCTCCGTGGTGGACCGTGCCTCGGCCAGCGCACGGCCCGCGTCCAGCAGGAACGCCTCCCTGGAGCGCCGCCAGTCGCCGGTGACCGTTCGGCGGCCCGCCGGGGTGCCCGGGGAGGGGTCGGTGACCTCCTGGAGGGTGCCGATCAGCTGGAAGGCCCGGCGTGTGCGGTCGTAGCTCGGCTTGGACCGGCTGCGCACGGTACGGATCACCCGGCCCCGCTCGTCCATGATCCGCACGCGCACCTCGGCGAGCGTGCCCTCGGCGGCGGCGAGGCCGACGACGCTGACGATCTCGTTCCAGTCCACGGGGTGCAGCCGGGCCCTGACCCGGGCCTCGGTGAAGGTCGCCTGCTCGGCGGGCAGGCCGAGCAGCCGAGCGGCCTCGGCGTCCACCGTGACCAGCTTCGTGGCCGTGTCCCAGTGCCACAGGCCGGTCGCGAGGGCAGTGAGAACCTGCCCCACGGCGGGCAGGGGCTCACCAGTGCGCATTGCCCCACTCTAAGAACAGGTGATCGGACGCTGCCACCCATGTCGGTACACCGGTCATCGTGAAGAGGCCTTCCCGGGCGGCCGGTACCCTGGGGGTGTTTCACGTGAAACAACCCCGATCTGCGAAGGCTGGATGAACGACGATGCATCGGTACAGGTCCCACACCTGCGGCGAGCTCCGCGCTTCTGACGTCGGCACCGACGTCCGGCTGAGTGGCTGGCTGCACAATCGGCGCGACCTGGGCGGCATCCTCTTCATCGATCTGCGTGACCACTACGGCATCACGCAGCTGGTCGCCCGGCCCAACACGGCCGCGTACGAGGCGCTGGACAAGCTCTCCAAGGAGACCGTCGTCCGGGTCGACGGCCAGGTCGTCTCCCGTGGCGCCGAGAACATCAACTCCGAGCTGCCCACCGGCGAGATCGAGATCGAGGTCGGCGAGGTCGAGGTGCTGGGCGCGGCCGCCCCGCTGCCCTTCACGATCAACACCGAGGACGGGGTCAACGAGGAGCGGCGTCTGGAGTACCGCTTCCTGGACCTGCGCCGCGAGCGCATGCACCGCAACATCATGCTGCGCACGGCGGTCATCTCGGCGATCCGGCACAAGATGACGGCGCTGGGCTTCAACGAGATGGCGACGCCGATCCTGTCCGCGACCTCTCCCGAGGGCGCCCGCGACTTCGTCGTCCCCTCCCGCCTGAACCCGGGCAAGTTCTACGCCCTCCCGCAGGCCCCGCAGCAGTTCAAGCAGCTGCTGATGATCTCCGGCTTCGACCGCTACTTCCAGATCGCGCCCTGCTTCCGCGACGAGGACGCGCGCGCGGACCGCTCGCCGGGCGAGTTCTACCAGCTCGACATCGAGATGTCCTTCGTGGAGCAGGAGGACGTCTTCCAGCCCGTCGAGCAGCTGATGACCGAGCTGTTCGAGGAGTTCGGCGGCGGCCGCCACGTCACCTCTCCGTTCCCCCGGATCCCGTTCCGCGAGGCGATGCTGAAGTACGGCTCCGACAAGCCGGACCTGCGCGCCCAGCTGGAACTCGTCGACATCACCGACATCTTCGAGGGCTCCGCGTTCAAGGCGTTCGCGGGCAAGCACGTGCGGGCGCTGCCGGTGCCGGACGTCGCCGCGCAGCCCCGGAAGTTCTTCGACCAGCTCGGCGAGTACGCCGTCTCGCTGGGCGCGCAGGGCCTGGCGTGGGTGCGGGTCGGCGAGGACGGCACGCTGTCCGGTCCGATCGCGAAGTTCCTCACGGAGGACAACGTCGCCGAGCTGACCAAGCGGCTGTCGCTGGCCGCCGGTCACGCGGTGTTCTTCGGCGCGGGAGAGTTCGACGAGGTCTCGAAGATCATGGGCGCGGTGCGCGTCGAGGCCGCGAAGCGGGCCGGCCACTTCGAGGAGGGCGTCTTCCGCTTCTGCTGGATCGTCGACTTCCCGATGTACGAGAAGGACGAGGAGACCGGCGCGATCGACTTCTCGCACAACCCGTTCTCCATGCCGCAGGGCGGCCTGGAGGCGCTGCAGACCCAGGACCCGCTGGACATCCTGGGCTGGCAGTACGACATCGTCTGCAACGGCGTGGAGCTGTCCTCGGGCGCGATCCGGAACCACGAGCCGGAGATCATGCTCAAGGCCTTCGAGATCGCCGGGTACGACCGGGAGACCGTCGAGGACAAGTTCGCCGGCATGCTGCGCGCGTTCCGCTTCGGCGCCCCGCCGCACGGTGGCATCGCGCCCGGCGTCGACCGCATCGTCATGCTGCTCGCCGACGAGCCCAACATCCGCGAGACCATCGCGTTCCCGCTCAACGGCAACGCCCAGGACCTGATGATGGGCGCCCCGACGGAGCTGGAGGAGGCCCGGCTGAAGGAGCTGCACCTGACGGTGCGCAAGCCGCAGCCGAAGTAGGCACCTCACGCCAGTGGCCCGGAACCGACGCCGGTTCCGGGCCACTGGCGTATGGGGGGCACTCACCGGAGCGGCTGCGTCAGATGACCCAGAACAGTCCGTTGCCGCCCAGCCAGCCCTCGTACCACTGGGGCATGCCGAGCGAGTCCAGGGTGAAGACGCGGCTGCCGGTGCCGGTCGGGCGGGAGGAGCCGCCGGGCAGCATGAAGACAGCGCCGTTGTAGTGGTTCTCGCACGCCGCGCCGATGAACAGCTCCGGTCTGCCGTCGCGGTTCACGTCTCCGGCGGAGACCGTGGTGCCGAAGCAGTCGCGGGTCTCGTTGACGCTGGGGACACCGGGGGTGTCCTGGTGGAAGGAGTACCCGCCGGGGCCGAGCGGGCCCGAGCGGCGGCCCGGGATCACGGTGACCATGCCCGTACGCCGGACCGCGCCGACGGCCTCGTACGGCGCCCCGACGATGATCTCGGCGGCACCGTCCCGGTCGAGGTCGGCCACCGCGAGGGCGGCCCCGAAGGTGTCCTGCTTCTCACTGGTGCCGGGCACGCCCTCGGTCTCCTGGGTGATCACCTCGGGCTTGGCGTAGGGGTCGAGGCCGCGCGCCGATCCGCGCCAGACCAGCACCCGCCCGCCCAGCTCGCCGTCGACGCCCGGGGTCACGGGCGTCAGCGGGTCGCCGACCACGAGGTCGGGGTAGCCGTCGCCGTTGACGTCCCCGGTCGCGGCGATGAACCCGTTGCCCTGCTGGAAGGTGTCCCGGCCGCCCGTGAAGCCGTCCTTGACCAGCACGATGTCGCTGCCCGTCACATCGGCCCGCCGGGGGCCGAAGTACACCTGGTCGGGAGTCCCGTTGCGGTCGAAGTCGCCGAACGCCACCGACCCGACGGTGCTGTTCCACCCGATCTGATAGGCCGAGGCGAAGGCGTTGCCGGTGCTGCTGAACGGGCCCTTGTACACGACGGTGTGCTGCGATCCGCCGACCAGGACCTTGGTTCTGTCACCGGGTCCGGCACTGATCGCCGCCACGTCCACGCCGTGCCAGTCGGCGCCGTCCGCGACGATCGGCAGGAAGCTGCCCTTGCCCAGGCCGCTCCTGCCGCCCCAGATCACTTGCACCGTGCCGCCGCCGCCCTCGTAGGGTGTCCCGACGACCAGGTCGGCGTAGCCGTCCCGGTTCAGGTCCGCGGTGGCCGTTGAGGTGCCGAACCGGTCGTAGCCGCGGATCTCCCCCGGAATGCCGGGTGAGTCCTCGGTGATGACCTGGCGCCGGCTCCTGGTCGTCACCCCGTTCGCGGAGCCGTACAGGATGACGACGGCACCCGCCCGGGAGTGCGTACCGATGTCCGCGCCCGGGATCGGCAGCACCACGTCGCGATAGCCGTCACCGTCGAAGTCGCCCGGCACGGCACCGTGGATGGCCGCGGCGGGGGTCGCCGGTGCCAGCAGCCCCGCGACCAGTCCGGCGGCCACCAGTGCGGCCGCCCTCCATCTGCCCATGTCTTTCCCCTTCCCCAACGCCCTTGAGAAAGGGGACTTGTCACGGCGCCGGTCGGTTGTACGGCTGGTTACGTCACCTTGTACGGAGATTGTCGCGACAGGCCGTCACAGGAGCCTGAGCAGGCCTTTGCCGCCCAGCCAGCCCTCGGCCTGTGCCATGCCGAGCGACTCCAGGGTGAAGACGCGGCTGCCGGTGCCCGTCGGGCGCGAGGAGCCACCGGGCAGCACGAAGACCGCGCCGTTGCCGTTGTTCTCACCGGCCGCGCCGATGGTCAGTTCGGGCCTGCCGTCCCGGTTCAGGTCCCCCGCGGCGACCGTGGTGCCGAAGAAGTCACCGGCCTCGTTGCCGCTGGGGACTCCGGCGGTGTCCTGGTGGAAGGAGTACCCGCCGGTGCCGAGCGCGCCCGAGCGGCGGCCGGGGACCACGGTGACGGTGCCCGCCCGCTCCGCCGCGCCGACGGACTCGTACGGCGCTCCGACGACGATCTCGGCGGCGCCGTCCCGGTTGAGGTCGGCCACGGCCAGGCCCCCGCCGAAGGCGTCGCCCTTCTCGCTGGTACCGGGGACGCCCGAGGTCTGCTGGGTGATCACCTCGGGCTTCTGCTCGCGGTTGATACCCCTCGCCGAACCGCGGTAGACCAGCACACGCCCGCCGAGCTCGCCGTCGACGCCAGGCGTCACGGGCTCCAGCGGGTCCCCGACCACGAGGTCGGCGTAGCCGTCGCCGTTGACGTCACCGGTGGCGGCGAGCAGGCCGTTGCCCTGCTCCAGCGGCTCCGGCCACGTCTCGGTGCCGCCGTGGTTGACCATGATCGGGCTGCCGCTCAGCTCGGGCCGGAGCGCGCCGAAGGCCACCTGGTCGGGGCTGCCGCTGCGGTTGAAGTCGCCGAGGGCGACCGAGCCGACGGCGTTGTCGATCCGGGTCTCGACGCTCGATCCGTACGAGCCGCCCGTGGCGAACGGGCCCTTGAAGACGGTCGTCCACACGTCGCCGCCGATCAGGATCTTGGTCTTGGAGCCGGTCCCCAGGCTGGTCGCGGCCACGTCCAGGCCGTTGTCGCCCTGGTGCAACTGCTGCGGCAGCCGGGTGCCCTTGGCCAGGCCGCTCCCGCTTCCCCAGAGCACCGTGACCTGCCGGTCCGCAATGCTGTACGGGGAGCCGACGACCAGGTCGGCGTATCCGTCCCGGTTCAGGTCGGCCGTTGCCGTGGTGGTGCCGAACCGGTCCCCCTCGAACAGGTGCCCAGGGATACCGGGCGAGTCCTCGGTGATCGTCTGGCGTCGGCTCGTCGTCGAGACGCCGTTCGCCGAGCCGTACACCACGACGACGGCTCCCGCCTTGTCGTAAGGGCCGATATCCGCCCCTGGCACCGGCAGCACCAGGTCCCGGTACCCGTCGCCGTTGAAGTCCCCCGGCACTGCCCCGTGCACGGCGGCGGCCGACCCGGCCGGCGCCAGCGTCGCCGCGATCACCGAGGCGGCCACGACCGCGGCCCCACCCCATCCACGCATGAGAAGTCCCCTTCTTCGACACACAGCCGGAGAAGGGGACCACTCAGCGCCCCGGAGGGTTGTAGATCAGCTCAGAGGGCTCAGAACACTCCCTCGACGATCTTTGGATCCTTCCTCCACGAAGAAACCCAGCGTCAGCGACGCGTCCGGGTCGAACTGCGCGCCGAGGACATCGGCCGGGCCGCGGATGCCTGGCGGCACGGGTGGGAGGTGACGGTGACGGGGGATCTGGGCTCTGGAAGGCGGTGGTCAGCCATGTGGATCCGGGTTTCCTCCCAGGCCGGCCCTTCGTCGTATCCGGGGTCGTGCCACATACGTGCCACTACGTCCGCTCTGCAGCCTTCTCAGCTTCTCAACGTCCCACCGTCTCCCACAGCGTGATGGCGAGTGCCGTGCAGGACGTCGCTGCCGCCAGGGACGGCAGGGGCCAGCGGGTGCGTTCCAGGGCGTCGAGGCGTTCCTCGTGGTCGGCGAGGGTCTTGTCGGTCTGGTCGGCGCGTTGCAGGAGGAGGGCCAGGTCACCGCGGGTGGTGGCGAAGCCGACGTCCACGGAGCGGCGCAGGCGTTCCAGTTCCACGGCCACTCCGCCGGCCTCCGTCGGGGTCATGACCCCGTGCCGGGCACGGCCGGGACACGCAGCCTGTCCCAACTCGCCCGGCCCGGTATGCCGTCGGCCCCGGCACCGGCGTACCCGAGCTTGCGCTGCCACGCCGCGTACGAGCGGACGTCGGCCTCGCCCCAGACCGGGCCAGGACCGACCGCGTACCGACCGCAGCCCTCGGCCACCAGGCGCTGTCCGACGGCCGTGAACAGCGCACTGCGCCGGCCCGGCACGAAGAAGGCGGCCCCGGGGAAGGGGGCGCAGGCCGCGGGCGCGGGGACGGGCCTGGTCCCCAGCCGGGCCTCGATCCGCGAGCGCATCCCGGCCATCGAGAACGACGGGTCGATCTTGCGCCGGGTCCACTCCTTGTGGCCGATCACGCTCCCGGCCGACCAGCCGTGGGCCCGGCACAGCGCCGCAGACACCCGTTCCGCGGCGGCGAGTTGATCCGCCGGGTACGGATCGCGGCCGTCGCCGAGGTTCTCGATCTCGAAGCCGTAGAAACGGGCGTTGCCGTCGACTGCGTCCGGCCCCGGGGACGGCGGCGTGCGCTCGGCGACGACCGCGTCGAGTACGGCTGTGGAGCCGGATCCGGCGTGGTTCGTACGGCCGTATCCGACGAGATGCACCGTGCCGTCCTTGGCGATCAGCCCGACGCACAGCGGGCCGGGCAGCGCCGCGGTGCCGTCACGGCACAGGGTGAGGCTGTTGATGCCGGCGGTGTGATGCAGCATCACGCCGTGGACCGGGCCCCAGGGGCCCTTGTGATTGCGGTTGTGGGTCTTCCAGGTTCCGTGTTCCACGAAGCGGACGCCCTCGCCGCGCAGGGCGCGGACGAAGGCGTCTGCGGTCAGGGGTGCTGCCATGAGCGGGTCCTCACATGACGGGGGTGATGGTCACGAAGCGGTTGGTGAACGTGGCCGTGCTGGTGGTGACGGCCGACTTGTAGGCGAGGGTCGCGGTGTAGGCGCCGCCCACGGTGAGGCCCGTGAGCTGGTACTGGGTGTGCGCCGAGGCGGCGCTCGTACCGGTGACGACCGCGGCACGGGTGTCCGCCGCCGCCGAGGTGACCGTGGTGCCCAGCCGTACGTTGGCCGACACGAAACAGGACGTCGCGGCACTGCTGTTGCCCCTCGCACCGACGGAGACGAGCACGGTGCCGGACGGCGGGGCCGTGAAGGAGACGGCCGTCGGGTCCCCCGTGGAGCCGGTGAGGGTTTCGACGTAGGCGGTGGACGTGGTGGTGCCGGTCGTGGTGTTGGCCTTGTGGACCGGGCCGGGGGACACGAGGGCCCAGAGGGTGCCCGTGTAGTAGTACAGCCGCCCCGGCGTGGTGAGCCAGGCGAGCATGCCGGCGACCGGGGCGGTGATCTTGGCGTCCCGGGTGGCGGCGTCGGCGAAGCGCAGGACGGTGCGGCCGTCCACCGCCTCGGCGAGCGACTGGATGTGGAGCGGGACGTTGGCGGCGTCGGTGGACTGCGGGTAGGGCAGATTCCCCAACGGGGTCAACAGGGACATGACAGGGAGACCTCCTGGCGGCGGTGCTGTACGGAGAGGGAGTGGGCGGCGGGCTCAGGCTTCGAAGAGCGGCGGCAGGACCACGGGTCCGGCGCTCTCATCGCCCGAGCGCACGACGGGACTGTCGATGGGCACGGGGACGCCGGCGGGCGGGTCCAGGGGCGGCTCGGCCGTGGGGCCGACGGACGGCTCAGCGAACAATCCGACGGGCGGCTCGGCGGCGGGTTCGACGAAGAGCGCGGCGGGCGATTCGGCGGAGGGCTCGACGAAGAGCTCGGCGGAGGGCTCGACGGGCGCTTCGCTCATCACGCACCTCCCGTGGCCGTCAGCAGCGCCCGGTAGTGGGGCTCGCCCGCCATCAGGTCGGCCAGCGTGGCGTACTGGGCGGTGACCTGCGCGTACAGACGTTGTGTGCCGTAGGCAGGATCGAGCGGCCCGTCCGGGGTCAGATCCGCGTCCAGCGGGACACCGTTGTACGAGGTGCCGCGCAGGGTGAGTGTCTGCTGCGGCGCGCTGCCCGCGGTGAAGGAGGTGCGCATCCCGACCACCCAGGCGAGCGTGTCGAGCTGCGCCCCCGACGTGTCCACCACCCGTACTACGTCGCCGAGTTGGATGCGGGGATCGTGCAGGACCTCGACTTCTCCCAGCACCGGCACCGGATAGCGGCCGGCGTTGAGCATGGTCTTCGACAGGGTGCTCGCGGTGGCGCTGTTCTGCACCCAGTCGGAGGCGGGAGCCGTGAACTGCTGCTTGCCGTAGTACTGCTGGCTGGTCGTGTTCCACCAGGCCCAGTTGCGCTGCTTCGCCTCGCCCGTCGCCTTCTGAGGGACGACGCGCACGGAAGGCTTGCCGTCCGAGGTGACCGTCCACAGGCTCGTGGTCCCGGTGTTGGTGAAACGGGCGATGTACGACGGGCCTTCGCGACGGCAGCTGACCGTGACCACACCCTTGACCGCCGTACCACCGGTGGCCAGGGTGCCGAAGCGCACCCGGTGGCCGTTGTTCACCACCGAGTCGTCGACGGTGACCAGGGGGCCGATGTCGTACTCGTCCTCCGCCATGGCGTAGGGCACTTCCACCGGGATGCCCGGCTTGAGCTCCCGTATCACCGTGTCGTCCACGACGGCGCCGGCGGCGCTGCTGACACCCGACCAGTCCTTGTACGGCTGCTCGCAGTGATTGCGGCAGGCGTCGATCTCCTCGCTGAT
Source organism: Streptomyces chromofuscus (assembly GCF_015160875.1). Lineage (NCBI taxonomy): Bacteria > Bacillati > Actinomycetota > Actinomycetes > Kitasatosporales > Streptomycetaceae > Streptomyces > Streptomyces chromofuscus. The sequence continues at coordinate 4,188,091 of NZ_CP063374.1, forward strand.
GGTGAGCGAGGCGATGTCGCGGCGGGTGGTTACGGTGAGATCGGGTTCGGTGGGCACTGTGCCGAACCGGGCCGGGCCCCTCCAGTGGAAGATGCCCTGCTCGTCGAATTCGGCCGTGGACATGCTGGCACGGGCGATCTCGGTGATCACGTCCCACTGCGAACCCGACACCTTCGGGATGTCGTACAGGGGCAGGTCGGCGTCGTCGAGCACCGCACCCTTGATCCATTTGTCCCGCTGTTCCCACTCCGCCGTGGGATAGGTCGCCGTGTCGGTCCAGACCCGGTCGGTCACCTGAAGGCACTCCACCGCCATGTCCGTGGTCATGTCGACGCGGTAGAGCTCGGCGCGGGGCTGACTCGCCGCGGGATCCGTGAAGGTGGCCATGCCGCCGACGAAGTACGAGCCGTCGGGCCCCGTCATCCGGGGCTGTACGGTCGGGAACACGCTGCTGCCGGACGACCTGGTGTCGACCATGAAGCCGAGATGCCAGGTGCCCCGCAGGGCCGCCAGCTTGCTGGAGGTCCAGTAGAAGTACGTGCTCGTGCCGTTCAGCGTGCCGGAGTGGATACTGACCTGTCCCGTCGAGATGTCGAAGACTCCGCTCACAAAGCCGTACGCCCCTCCGCTGCGGTCGAAGACGGCCTTGAGCTCGATCTTGTTGCCCCTGGTCATGGCGGTGTTGACCCAGCACTCGACCTGGAAGACATCGCCCGGCGTGAGGAACCGTGAGCGCGGCATCCACGAGGCGTTCAGGCCGGCCGCCTTCGGCATCAGCGCCATTTCGAAGGGAGCGCCGTCACGTATCCAGTCGTAGTCCCCGACCCACGGCACGTTCTCGGGCTGGCCGTAGCTGGCGTTGACGCCGCCGTGCAAGGAGGCGTACAGCACCGTGAACGGGGCGGTGTCGTCGGTGTCGGCGAGCGGGGCGCGCGGCGGTGGACACGTGTCGATGCCGCCCTGGCGCAGCAGTTCGTCCACGCACCAGACGGCGGTGGCGACGCGCCGGCCGGTCAGAACGCCGTGGTAAGGACGCGGAAGCGAGGCGGGACCGCGCAGCCGCTCGGCACCGTCCAGGGCCTGGATGGTGACGGTGTCGCTGCCGGACGCGGCGGTACGGGAGCGTACGGTGCCGCGGAAGGCCGGCAAGGTGTGGCCGCTGACACCCGTCTTGTGCACGACGGACTGGCTGGGGCGTACGGCGTCGCCGGTGGCGCGGCCGGCCCAGGCCGAGTACAGGCGCGGGGCGGGAACCCCGTCCGCGCCCGCGAGCTGCGCCTCGAACTGCGCGGCGGCGCTGCCGCTGAACGCCCGCATGGCTTCCGGGAGATCGGTGTTGTAGGCCCGCTCCACCTTCCACGACTGCACCTGGGGGCCGAGATCCTTGCCGCCGAGCCGGGTGGAGTGGACGGGGGTGCGCTCGGGGGCCGCCAGGGCGGCGTCGAGCACCTCGTCAGACGGCTGCACCGTGCACCTCCACCAGATCGATGCTGATGTTCCGGTACGGCAGCCTGCTTGCCGGAGCGTCGCTGAACGAGGTGACCGCCATGGCGGGGCAGCCGTCGCCGAGGGCGAAGGCGGTCGGTGCCTCGCCGATGGTCAGGCAGGCCCCGGCGAGCCCTGTGATGCCGATCTGGCCGGGGCCGCCGATCGGGGTGACGAAGGCGGCGCCCGCGGGGGCGGTGCCGGTGACCACCGAGGCGTTGGCGGAGGTGCTGCTCAGATACGCGCCGTCCCGGTCCTTCCAGTCGAGCTGGGCGGTGCACAGGCCCGCGTTCCAGTCCGGCGGCACCATCCAGGAGACCTGCATGCCGGGCATGACCGGCCAGCCGGCCCAGACACCGTGCCGCCACCCGATCCTGGTGGCCGGGTCCTGGCAGTCGCCGAGGACGACGTCGCCGACGAAGGGGCTGATGGTGATCGCCCCGGTCACGGTGAACCAGTGGTCCGCGCCGCCCGCGAGGCTGCTCTGGGCGGCGGCCTGGTACGGGTCGAGAAGGTTCACGGACGCCGGGTCGAGCAGGGCGACGGGGCCGTACGCGGCCTGCCAGTCGCCCTGCATTCCGGGGCCGTTGACGCGTCGCGCCAGTCGTACGAGGTGCTGGGCGTCGGCCGGTTCCAGCCACTCCCAGGAGAACTTGAGTCGACGGGTGCTGCGGGCGGGGGCGACCGTGGTGATCTGCCCCTCCAGCGACTTGAACTCGCTGACGTTCAGCTCGGCGCTGCGGTCCCAGCTCTTGGCGGCCTGGCTCATCTCACGCAGCAGACCCGGCTTGCCGATCCACAGATTCCTGGCCATGTGTTCCTCACCTCCGGGCGAGCTGGCGCTGTCCGATGAAGACGGCGCGGGCGATGGTCTGGGAGTCCACCTCGACGTGGACGGGCCGCTCGGCAAGTTTCTCGACGGCGGCGGCGAGGCGGCGCAGTCCGCCGCCAGAGCCGATCATGTGCTCCAGCTTGGAGAGCGGGATGACGGCCTCGGGTTCCCCGCCCTCACCGATGACGGCGAGTCGGCCGCCGGCGCGGGCGGGGACGATGCCGCCCTGGGCGAGGGTGGGGATGTTGGGGATCTTCGGGATGTTGATCCGGAAGTCCTTGCCGCCGATGACCGGTACCCAGCTGGGGATCTTGACGTGGACGCGGTTCAGGGCGCCGATCATGAGGTTGATGCCGCTGATGTAGGCGCGGGGCAGGGCGGTGAAGGAGTTGATGATGCCCTTGAGGATGGACTTGATGGGCCCGGCGGAGGACCGGACGGCGCCGACGACGGCGTTGAAGGCCCACTTGGTGCCCTTGGCGAGGGCGGCGGTGACCTTGTCCATATTGACGAACTTCGCGATGAGCGGCGCGAGCAGCGTCATGATCAGCCCGAACGGGCTGGCCGCCATGGCCAGGTTGAGCCCCTTCTGAGCCAGCGAGGCCCCCTTGAGCCCCTTGCCGAGACCTCCCATGGACTTCCCGCCCCGGTCGGCGTTCTTGCCGGCCTTGCCTACGGACTTCTCTACGGCGTCGGACTGGCGCTTGACGTCGCGCAGGGCGGTCTCGGCCTTGCCGGAGGAGGATTTGAGCTTGTCGAGGGAGGACTTGAACTTGTCGGTGGAGCTCCGGGACTTGGCCACGGCCTGGTCCGCACCGGCGGCCCGGCCACGGAGGGTGTTGAGCGCGCTCCCGCTCTTGGCGGTCGCGTCCTTGAGACTGGACACGGACGTAGCGGACGCACCGGCGCGGGAGCGCAAACGGTCCAGGCCCGCGGACGCGTTCAGCAGAGACTGTTTCAGGTTCATGTGATTCCTTCCCGAGTGGGGGAAAGCGCGTCAGCCCAGAGCCACGGTCAGCGCGTTAACGCGGGTCTCCAGAGCGCTGACCCGGTCGCGGGCGGTCGCCAGATCTCGTGAGCTGAGACTCTCGCGCACATTGCGCCGGGTCTTGCGGTCCGTCCGTACGAGACCGGCGACCTTGCCCTCGAGCGTCTGGATGCGCCGGTTGGAGTTGGCGATCTTGTTGTGCGCGCTGGTGGTGTTGTCCTGAAGTCTGGCGGTTCCCTGTTCCAGGCGCGTCAGCCGGGTTTCCGCGGCCGCTGCCTCCTGCCGCCGCCGCTCCAGCTCATCTGCCTTGAGCCGGCGCAGGATCCCCCACTTGTTCCGCTCGATTCCCTTGCGCTCGAAGAACTTCTCGATCGCTGGCTCCAGACTGATGAGCGGGGTGAGCTCCAGCTTGGCGATGGTGAAAGCAGCGACGAAGCCCAGGATTTCGGGGTTCTTGATCGCTTCCCACAGCTTGGGCTTCGTTTCGTTCTGCACCCAGCTCTGTGTCGCCAGGACCTCTTTATCCGACTTGAGTGCGGCGGATTCAATGTCATTTTTCCGGGTAAGTCCGGCCAGGCTGGAGGAGTTGGCTTTCGTGTGCAATTCCGCCCGCAGTCGGTCGATCTCTTTTTCGAGTTCGGCGGGGGATTTATCGGCCATGAGGTGCCCTTCCGTTGCGATCTTGATATCGTCGCCCTGTGAACCTAGGGGTCATTGCAGCGGTCTTCGAACTCTGTGCGGGTCTGGGCGCCGTGGTTTGGGGGGTGAATCTCGGTGCGCACGGCTTGCGGGAACACCAGCGGAAAGTCACGCAAGAGGTCGAGATTCTGGATTCCGTCCAGCTGCCGACGGGTGTTTCGTACCGATTCACGCCTGTGGGCGCGGTGACAGACGGTGCGCAATCGAGCGTCACCGCCAAGGAGTACTCCGGGACCCCCCGCACATTCACCGATCCGAATTTTTCGGCCGGGGACCGGGTTCTCATCGACTTCGACCCCGGCTATCAGCTGTTCTTCTATCCCGCGGGCCGCTATCCGCGAGCCCGGCTCTGGCCGGTCGCCCTCACCGCAGTGGTGATCGGCTCGGCTTCGGCCGCGCTCGGGGGCGTCAACCTGCTGTGACCCGGCATGCGATGGTGGAGCCGTGCCTCCTCATGCGAAGAACCGCTGGAGCTCCTCAGGAGACGGCAGCGAGTGTTCCGGCGTGTTCCCGGCGGTCTGGTCCGGCTCGTGGGGCTGTCCGGGGCGATGGACGGGCTCCGGGTGGTCGAGGGGGTCGCTGTCCTCATCGGCGTTGACCGTCGCGAACATCCAGTTGGCGTCCTGGAGTTGGTCGACGACATGCGCCAGGAGATAGTCCGTCACTCCCCAGTCGGCGGCCTCGCCGCTGAGTTCACGGACGAGTGCGCTGTCCCGCGGCATGTGCTGGACGAGCACCGCGAGCCGGCGCGAGGAGAGCCGGCCGCGGTGCCAGTCCAGCAGGTCGATGCCGTAGTGGCGGAGCAGGTCGGCCTCGATGGCCTCGGCGTGCTCTTCGACGAGCGCGTCGAGGCTCAGTCTTCCCCCAGGCCCAGCCCCGTCTCCTTGCCGTAGGCCTCCAGGATCGCGGCGATGTCCTGCATGGTGACCTCGTGCCGCTCGAAGAGGGCGAACTGCTGCTCGCCGAGGAGGAGTCGGAGGAGTCCGTCGACGTCGTTGTCGTCGAGGTCGCGCAGCTTGCGCGCGGTGGCGCGGCTCAGCTCGGTGGGCAGTTCGAACGAGTCGTCGTCCAGCTCGAAGGTCCAGGCGCGGCCGAGCGCTTCGAGGCGCTGGGCGCGGGCGGCGTTGACGTTGAATCCTGCCATGTGGGGCTCCTGTTGAATGTGTGGGGCGGGCGGGTGCCCGGCGCGCATCGCCTGCGCGCCGGGCACCCCTGGGAGGGGCGAGGGCTTACGCGTACGCCGTGTCCTTCATCAGCCAGGTGGCCAGCGTGGTCTTGGTCGGGTCGTCCAGACCGATCGCGGTGAAGGTGACCCCGAGGCGCACAGCGCCCGTGCGGGTGAAGGAGAGCTCCTCGGTGTCCGTCACCTGTCCGCGCGGGATGATCAGGCGGTACGCCACCGCGCCCGTGCCGACGCCGTCGGTGAAGTCGAAGGCGAGCTGACGCTCGTCGGGTGCCGGGTTGGTCAGCAGGTTGTACTGGAAGGTGCCGGCCTCCGCCGGGGTGGGGGCGGCCGGGGTGGTGCCGCCGCCCATGAAGAACGGCAGCGTGTCCTTGTTCATCTGGAGCAGCTGGAACTTCACGGTCAGGTCGCGGTCCGAGTAGATGAACCGGGCCGGGCTGACCGACTGCCAGGTGTCGACTGGGTCGATCTTGTCCTTCTTGGCGACCTTGATGCCGTCCGTGGTGGTGAAGCCCAGCTCCGTCCATCCCGCCGGCCAGGCCGCGGAGGTGTCGGCCGGAGAGGCCGGGCCGCTGTTGGCGACGGTCTTGGCGACCAGGACGCGGCCGGATCCGGCGACGCGGATCTCGGAACCCTTGTTTCCTGCCATGGGGATTACTCCTCAGTTCGGTGGTTCGGTGAGAGCGAGAACGAGATGGAGACGGAGATGGCGATGGCGAGACGGAGACGCCGGTAGAAGCCTCGTCAGTCGTGTCACGGAATGTGCAGCCACAGCCGCACCGTGGCGAGGTAGCGGTAGCCCGCCGGATGGTTGTAGTCCGGCAGCCAGCGCGGCCCGTCGGCCTCCTCGACGTCGGAGACGACGGCCCCGCCGTAGGTCGTGCCCGCCAGCTCCTGGACACAGGCGCGTGCGGCGAGTGCCACCGCGTGGGCCGCGGTCTTGTCCGGGCCGTACGACTCCAGGTCGATCAGCGGCTGGTCGAGATGCGCGTCGTCGATCCACGCACCGCCGACGCGGGAGACGAGCACGACGTTCTGGGTGCCGTCGAACCCGGCGGGCGGCCGGTTGTCGACCGTGGTCCCGGCCAGTTCGGTCCGGTTCTTGAGGAAGTCGACGACGAGCCGTTCAGCGTCGGGAAAGGTCAGGATGGCCACATGGACGCTCCCTTCGGAGGGGCGGAGGACGGAGAACGAGAGACGGAGCCCGGTCGCGACGAGAGGACCCCGGGCAGCACAAAGCGGCAGGTCCGCCGCCCGGTGTGTGGGCGCAGCTCTGCCGCTGCATTCAGTGTGACGGGTGACCCCTACGGCCGCAACTGACGGTATGTCAGGACAGGTTGTTGCACGTGGAGGGTGCACGAAGGGCCCCGTCGCGGTGTGTGCGACGGGGCCCTTGGGTGTACGTAGGTGGTGAAGCGGCCGTACGGCTGCATGGCGCGGACCGGTCAGTCGTGGCGGCGGCTGTAGTAGGTGGTGCGCTCGGCCGCGAAGACGTCCTCGAGCCGGTAGAACTGCCGTCGCCCCTGCCGTCCCGCGGTCCGCAAGTGCCCCCGCTGCACCCACTTGCGAATCGTCGCGGCCGTGACGCCGGCCTCGGTGGCAGCCAACTCGGCGGTGATCAAAGCGGGGTTCACGAAGCGGCACCCTCCGGTTCGAGGACGTGGCGGCATACGGGATTGACGCATCGCACCTCGGCGCGCTCCGGGAACGCGCGCAGCGAGACGGAGTCGCAGGCAGGGCAGCGGCCCGCGATCCGCACGACCTGTTCGGGGTCGCCCAGGGCGCGGGCGCAGCGGAGTGCCATCCGACGCGTCTCGGCCTCGACGTGCACAGCAAGGTCGGCGTCGGCTGCGATCCTGTCGAGCAGCCCGGCTATGCGGCGTAACCGTTCGGGCACGGGGACGGGGCGGACCGGTCGCAGGCCGACTCGTTCGCGTACGGCTTCCTCCAACTCCACCACGCCGTCCGTGATGTCGCGGAGGGTGTCGGAGACGAAGAGGCGGACGGGCGGAGCACCCGGGGTGGAGGCGCGTGGCCCGCGGACCGGGCTCGCCGGCCGGCTGCCGTGACTCGGCGTGAGTTCCTCGATCAGTTCGGGGAAGCGGTGGATGAGGGAGTCGATCCAGCGGGCGGCGCCGCCCGGCATGTAGCCCGGAGTCGTCATGCGGCCTTCGCCTCTCGTGCGTACACCCGGTCGGCCCGGCCGCCGTGGAGGTCGCCCCCCTCTGGGGCGAAGTCGTCGCCCGCGGCCGTGTGGCAGTCTGCGACCACCCGCCCGTTGCGCCACAGGCGCCCCGCGCACACCCCGTCGAACCATGACCGCACCGGATCCACGACGGTCTCGCACTCCGCCACGATCGGGCACTGGTTGCAGGCGCGCAATGCCGGGGCCGCCACGGAGGGGATCCGGGTGAAGACGACGTGCTGGGGCAGGCGCCTGCAGGCGGCGCCGCGCCGCCAGTCGAGCCGTTCGTCGGAGGGCGGGAGTTGTGTGAGGTGATCGCTGAACTGCCTGATGGAGGCAGGAACGGATGGCCCATTGGGCCGTTTCTTCGACGTTTCCTGGGATGTTCTCTTTCGCTCGAGCACGTGCAACCCCTCCCCAAGCATGGGAACATGAGTTCGAATGTTGCGAACGCGCGATCAGATTCGCATGATGCGCGCGCGTGCGCAAGTGACTACATCGAGGGAGTGAGGTGTGCGGCCGTGCCTGCATCGCTTGGCCAACTACGCGCGTATAGCGCACCTTTGGCCGGCTCCCTCACCGATACGCGCGAGCGCGCACATCTATGGTGCGTGCGCGATCGGTACGCTTTCCCCCGCGACGAGGGGAGAGCAGGACATGAGTTCCAGCTCGTGGGCAAGTGCCCGCAATGACCAGCGCCACCCCGAGGAAGGCCCCGTGCGGCCTCGCCCTGGGGGAACACGCGCGGACGGGCTCGACGAGTTCGCCGCCTGGGTGGAGGGCCTGATGCGAGAGCGCGGGTACGTCATCGACGGGCCGCGCGGCGGCGGCAAGTCGAAACTGGCCGATGACGCCGGGGTGCACCGGGCCGCGGTGACCCGGCTGTTGCAGCGGCAGAGCATGCCGGACCTGGAGACAATGCGGAGGCTGGCCGCCGTACTCGACATACCGCTGCGGAACATGCTGATCCGCTCCGGGCGGCTGTCCGAAGAGGATCTTCCGCTGGAGGTGAGTCGGAGTGCGAGCGAAGGGGTACCACCAGATCGGCTCAGCCCTGAGGAGGCTGCCCGGAGAATGGGTGTGCCGGCCGAACTGTGCGGGCTGTTCGTGAAGGTGGCGCGGCAGTTTCTGCCGGACGGCTCTTAGGGACGGCTCTTAGGGGAGAGCCGGTACGCGGGGGTGTGAAGGAGTGCGCACATGGATGGCGAGGGGGGCGACCGGAACCGTGACGCGGAGAGAACCGGCGAGACAGGCGAGGGCTCGGACGAAGAGCGCATTGCGCACCTGCTGGGCGGGCTGCTGATCGAGCTGGGAGAGAAGGTGCGGCGGGCGGGTCCCGACGGCGTCCGCATCCTCACCGAAGACGAGATGCAGCAGACCAACCTCCGGTGGTACCGCACCGGTTGGGAGGAACATGCGCGTGCCGTCCAGACGAGCGAGGAGCACGCGGCTGCGGCCGGCCATCCCGCCGACCCGGACCCTTTGTCCGCGATGGCCAGCCTCCTGCGCTTCCCGCAGCCTCCCGTCCCGGCCGCGGCGGATCCGTACGCCCACCTGCTCCCGATCGTGGGCGCGGGCGACGCGACCGTACGCGAACTCCTGCCGCATCGCCCGAGGTTAGGGGAGCCGGTGCGGGGGCGTGAGGGGCTGTGGGGCAGGCGCCGTGGGGAGGGGGTGGAGGCGGTGGATGCGGATGAGTGAGCGGGGTTCGCGGGTCGAGGCTGGCCTTGGCGGGGCTGTGCCCTGAGGGGCGGCTCTTCAGCGCTCGATCCGCTACCTGGTGGCGGGCGGTATCTCGTGGCGGGCGATACCGGCGGACTTCCCGCACTGGGCCCGGGTCTACGCCTTTTTCCGCCGCTGGCGCCGGGAGGAGTTGGTCACGGAGGAACGATGATGACGAGGATCCGCCCGTAAGCTCTGGAACACCGTCCGCTACGTACACGCCGGTGCACTGGACGTATCAGGGCTACGAGTACGCAGACGGTTGGCCGTCAAACTCCATCGGCCGTCAAGGAGCCTGCAGCCATCACGGAGGCGTCGTCTCCGTATTTGTAACGCGGGTGAGCACGACAGCACCACAAGCGCATCAGATCGAGCGGGGAACAGCGGGGAGCCACGGTGAATGCCGCCGAGGCCGACAGGTCAGCGTCCAGACCATTCGCCCAGGTCAGCGCTTGAACGGCCCGCAAATGATCGCAGCTTCCCAAGCTGAGAGTCCCGCTTCTGTCCCTCGCTCATGGTCGACATCGAGCTTCCACGGGGCTTGGTCGCGCTGCAACTCAGCGTCTACCCAGCACGGCTGAGGCTGGTGCAGCATGTGCGTGCGAACGGGCCGACACGTGACTGGAGACCTGAGCTCCATGCCGAAGCAGCGATCGTGCCAAATGCAGGGGTCAACGACGGTCAACAACGGTGTTCAGCCGACGAATGTCCAGTGAGTTGAGCAGACCCACAACCCGCAGGTCAGCCGCTCTATGGCTCAGCCTCTCTCCTCAAGTGGTTGTCCAACGCTGTCACTGAGTCCACACCCGCTGGAACTCTTCGGCCGGGATGGCTTCCAGCGGGTCCTCTTCAGGGTGGAGCGCCTGGTCCGTCAGGAACCCGTGGTCCTCCAAGTGCTCCCAGCTGTACCGGTGGAGTCGGCCGGCCGGAGTCAGCTCGGCCTGCTTGATGACGATCAACTCACCACGGTCGGGTACGGCCCCGAAGTACCACAAGCCGCCCTCCTCGTCGGCGTGGCGAAAGTGATGCCGCAGGGTGGCCCCCTCATCAAGAGATCGGAAGTACGCCATGCTCTCTGCTCTGATGCGCTCCAGGTCAACCACAGGATCATCGTGCCGGCGAGCGCGTGCGGTTGCACCGTTCTGACATCCACAGGTGACATCAACGACCCCGGACACCAGCGCTCCTGGGCGGTCCTGCACGGCCGGCGTAGCCGGGTGGCTCCCCGACAGTGCCGAGGAGCGGTCGAACTCCTAAATCGGTGGTCGCGCTTCTAACGAGTTGGTGCCTGATCACTGCGCCGACTCGGCCTCCACCTCGGCGGCCTTCTGGCGTTCCGCCTCCTCGATGTCGAGGCGCCGCATGAGGAAGCTGGCGAACGCCAACATCTCGTCGGCCTCGTCGCGGTCGTCCGCCTCGTCCGGACCATGAGCCCGAGGGTTGCGCAGTGCGCCCACAGCGCCCATGAACAAGAAGTGCATGCCCTTCCGCTCGCTGTCCAGCGAGCCTGGGTTTGTAGACCGGGTCACCTTGATCCTCGGTGGATTGCCCGCCAGCGCATCGCTCATCAGCGGCATGCCGACCACATGGCTGCCGAGCAGCGTCTGTATGCGGTACTCCACTGCCCTGTATGCACTCATCACCGCGTCGTTGTAGGAGCCTCGGGCGTACCGCTCGGCAGCGACCTCCGCAATCAGGGGGTGCAGGACGCACTCGACCGTCAGCGGCTTCGGTGACTCCTCGGCAGGGCCCGGGATGGCTGGCGTTCCTGGCGACCAAGCCGCCAGGTTGTGCGAAGCGGGCTGAATCGAGAAGGGCCGATTGTCGGCCTCGGTCCGCTCGGGCCCCAACACCTGCTCGCGAATGCGCCAGTAGTCCTCCAGCCGCTGTACGTCAGCGAACGGCCGGATGCCCCGGTCGAAGTTGAGCGACCAATCCAACTGCTCCCGGTTGATGCTTCCACCACGGAAGCAGGTTTCACGCATCCCGATCGCGGCGGCGGTAAACGCGGCCTCCGCGAGCAGTATCTCGGCCGTCAGGCTCGTCGGGAGGCGGCACCCAATGTCTCCGGGCTGCATCCATGGCAGATCACCGCGGTCCGCGGGAAGCCAGGCAAGCTCCATGTCGGCCGCTGTCTGCACCATCTTGATAAATTGGTCGATGGCCAGTCCGGTGCCGGTGCAGTTCGCAGCGCCAGCGATGGTCAGGGCCAGATCCTGTGAGCCCTGCGGCAACTGCGAGAGGTCGGAGGCTACTCCGAGCAGCAGTGCAGGACACAGCTGCTGTACGACCTCCTCGAACTGCAGGCCTTGCGCGTACAACGTGCGGTCGATGTCGTCGAAAACCGGCCAGCGACGGTGCTCGCTGAAGTACGCCCAGATCGCGTCGAGGAGGGCGTGGCCCTCATCTCCCGTCGGGCGCGGCATACCCTCTGGCGCGATAGTCCGAACGATCATGTGCTGCCCCCAGCGTCCTAGTTTGAGCGATTCCCGCAGGCTACTACCGTGCCTTGCCTCGTCGGTTGGGGTTTTGGCGCAGCTGATCACGAGCATCGTGCACTGCGGGCCGTGCTGCTACGGGGTGGCGGCGTCGGCGCACCCGTGCATTCCCTCGCGTACAGCAGACCCCCCTGCTCTGTGCACGGCTTGTGGTCTCCCACCGCCTGGCACAGAGCCAGACCGGGGGTGCATCGAGGGTGCCGCCCCTCAGGCAAGCGCGGCAACGCTGGGCCGTCTCTGGGCCGTCCGAGGCCGCTCAACAGCGGCCGAAGATGACCAACGACGACCACCAGGCACACAAGCCCACCGTCCCTGAACAGGGAAAACACAGGTCACCAAGATCCCCGGCAAGACCCAGGGCAAGAAGACAGGTCGTGAGTCACCCATTGAGACGGTGAGCGCAGCAGGCATCGTCAGTGGTGCCACTTAGGGTGCGTGGCATCAGCGCTGGACCGAACACCCAGGGGTGGGACATGAAGGAAACCGAGCGTTTCGCACTGATGCGGATCACTGGTAAGTACCGCGGCAGTGTTGTGGTCGAGTTGAACGACTCCTATGCCCCGGGCATCCCGGACGTGACGGGGCAGCTCCTGGTCCACAACGATTTCGTGGCCGGTGTCCTCGACACCTATGTGGATCCAAGAGACCTGGCTGGCTGGGCACACGTATTGGACGAGGTCGCCGCGGGACACGACGCCGTCTGGCGTGAGGCTGCGCGAGTCGCCGAGATCGGCATCCGCCTGAACTGGCGGGAGGACGACCATGATGGGATCACGGTCACCATCGCAGACCAGCAGACCACCAGGCTGGCCCTCTCCCTCGAAGTGGACCGCGGCTGGATCGACGAGCAGCGTGCCCTGCTCAAGAGGCTCGGCACCGTCTGGGCGCACCTGATCCCGGCGAACTGAGGAGGTTCAGGGGCAGCCCGTGCCACAGGCATGCCAGATATAAGAGTCAGCCACGGTCAATGGGGGTGTCTCGCGGTCGAGTTCTCGGTGGCCTGACCGAGTATCGAAGCGCCAGGTCAGCGCCCCCACTCCCCCGCCTCTCTCCTAAAGCGGGTGTCGCAGGTTGCCGGGGCTCCAGGCAAAGGCCCCGGACCGCTCATGGTCCGGGGCCTTTGACATCCACTTCTGGGTACTACTTCTTCGCGGACCTCGAGGGGAGCGGAGAAGCCCGCTACCGCGCTGTATACGAAGGCGGTGACGCCTTCCAGGACGCTGTCACCGAGAGTGTGCTCGTCGCCGGATAACAGGTGGCCCCGTACGGCGAACCGCCCGTACGGGGCACATCCGGCAGCGCGTAGGGCTCCGGTAGGGCTCTGTTCTGCGGCCGACCTGGGCAGGCGGCCGAAGCGATCGCCGTCCACCCCACGGTGGCCGAGCAGCGGGCCGCCGAGTCCAAGCCCATCCCTGTGGGCGAGCACGGGTACTCCTTGGCGACCCCCTTCTAGCCCCGTACTTCGCAGGTCGCTGATTCAGATGATCTGGCTGCTGCCCCACAACAGAGAGAGCCCGGAGGGCATTCTCTCGGGGCTCCCGGCACACGATCAGATGACCAGCGCCACCACCCCCACCACCACGAACGCGACACCGGCCAGCAAGACAGGGCTGCCCAGCAGCAGGATGAGCACCGCGCCGAACACGAGTTGTCCCGTCGTACGGCGACCGGCCTTGGTGGTCTCGGGGTCCGCGGGGTCGTACGTGATCTCGGCCCGCTCGGCACCCCCGTCCGAGCCCGTGCGCTTACGCCGTACGCCTTGGCTGTCGACGTACGCGTAGGTGTACTGCTCGACGCCGTTGTACCAGTGGGACCGCTGCAGCTGTCCCTCCACGGTGATCCCCCGGATACGCAGCACCCAGGCCTCCCGGAACACTTGCCATCCGGCGTACACGCCCAGCCCCCCGGCAGCGATCGGGCCGGGGGCCACCGCCCAGAGGACCCCCGGGACCACTCCGGCGCCCTTCAGCATCAGCAGGACGAGTACCAGCACATACCCGCCCCCGAGGCCCCACCAGAGCAAACGGACCTTCGGTGCCGCCCGCTCCAGCGGCTCCTCGGTCACCAGCCCCGCCCCGTCCGGCCGCGGCTCGTCGGCGTCCCGTACGGGCAGTGCACGGCGGACGGCGTGCGCGAACTCCTGCACGGCGGGGGCACTGCGGCACCTGAGGAGGTACGCCACAGGCTCGTCGCCCGTCAGTACGACGGTCAGCCGCCGGCCCTTGGGGCCGTGAACGTCGACCCGTTCTATCGCCGCCACCGGTATCCGGCGCCGCACGCCGTCCGCCTCCAGCAGCACCACCCCGTCCCGCAGCCGGATGGAGACACGGCGTCTGCCGTGCAGTACCAGCGAGGACGTCTCTGTTGAGGTCACGCGGGCACATTAGCTTCGCGCTTTCATGAAGCGGCTGTCCGACAGGCGGTCAGGTAAGCGAAAAGTGCCTCTGAACAGCGAGAATGAGGATTGCTGAGGTCCTTGTTCCCGCCCCTGTCGGAGGCACTTTTCAGGTGAAGCAGCCTACCGGGTCTTACCCCCATGTCCGTGTCCGGGACGACGGCCGAGCCGTGGTCTCGCAGGCCGGTTCGGTCCTGCTGGTCGAAACCGCCCGCAAGATCGGCCTTGACCGGGCCATCTCCGCAGCGCTCGCCCCCTGGCATAAACCGCGGGCCGTCCACGACCCGGGGCAACCGGGCCGAAATCCAGCCCACTTGGGCATATTCACTCGCGGGAGTGAGCCTGCCCTGCGGGAGGGAGGGGTGGGGCTTGGTGGGGTTCTTTGTCCCCAGTGGGTAGTGCATGGGGAGCGCAGGGTGGGCCGGGGCGTGGGCCGTCGGGTGCCGGTGATTGCGGCGCGGTGAGGGTGAGTTCGGCCCAGACCGTCTTGCGGGGCGGCAGTCCCTGGATCACGCCCCAGCGGTCGGCCAGGGCGGCCACGAGGGTGAGACCACGGCCGGACTCGTCGCACGGGTCGGCGAGGTGGCGCTGCGGAAGCCGGTCACCGCGCGTGTCCGTGACCTCGATGCGGAGGGTCCGGCCGACCACGTAGAGCAGGAGCTGGAAGTTCCGGCCGGGGACGCGGCCGTGGGTCGCCGCGTTGTTGGCCAGTTCGGCCACGATGAGTTGCGCCGGGTCCAAGGGCAGGCCCCAGGTCCGCAGTTGTTCCGTGGCGAGCAGGCGGGCGAGGCGTGCGCCTCGGGGTGTGGGGGACAGCAGGACGCTGAGGTTGCGGACGGGCCGGCTGGGTTGGGGGAGTTTCCGATTCACGTCACTCAGCGTGGCCGGAAGTGCCTACCGTGGGCAGTGACGTCGCGATTGCGTACGGTGACTGTCCAGCGCTTGTCCGGTGGTGTCCGGGCTTGTCGGGGCGGGGCGTACGGGTAGGGCGCGGCTGGGACGAGACGTACGACGGAGGGGCGCGCATGTCGGTGGACGGCGAGGTTCGGCAGCTGAGGACCGAGGCTGACGAGCCGGGGTGGGAGGTGGACCCGGACGACGAGTGGGGCGTGGCCGTTGTCGCCACCGTGGGGCGGCAGGTGAAGCTGCGGCGCGAGGCCGTGGGGATGCGCGCCGGCGACTTCGGGAAGTCCGTGGGGTACGGCGAGGACCTCGTCTACAAGATCGAGAGCGGCAAGCGGATTCCCCGGCCGGAGTTTCTGGACAGGGCGGACGAGGTGTTGGGGGCGGGTGGGTTGCTCTCGGCGATGAAGGAGGATGTGGCGAAGGTTCGGTATCCGAAGAAGGTGCGGGCCTTGGCGAAGATGGAGGCCACGGCGGTTGAGATCGCGCTGTACGAGTGCAACATCATCGCTGGGCTGTTGCAGACGCAGGAGCATGCTCGATCCGTCATCGGGGCGACGCAGCCGCCGTACTCGCCGGATGACGTGGAACGCATGGTCACGGCTCGTGTGGCACGGCAGTCGGTATTCGAACGCGATCCGGCACCTGCGCTCAGTTTCGTCCTGGAAGAGGGCGTGCTGCGGCGCCCCATCGGGGGCAGAATGGTGTGGCGTCAGCAGCTCGAACGGCTGCATCAGGTGGGGCGGTTGCACAACGTCGTACTGCAAGTGATGCCGATGAACTGTGACACCCACTCCGGGCTGGACGGGCGTATCGAGCTGCTGAAGTTCGCGGACGGTACGGCGGTGGGCCGCTCAGACGGTGCGTTCAACGGTCGGCCGGTCCACGACCCCAAGCACTTGCGCATCCTCGAACTGCGGTATGGCACCATCCGGGCTCAGGCGCTCTCGCCTCGGGAGTCGCTGACCCTCATCGAGCAACTGCTGGGAGAAACATGATCCGCAAGGCCACT
Organism: Streptomyces chromofuscus; assembly: GCF_015160875.1. Classification (NCBI taxonomy): domain Bacteria; kingdom Bacillati; phylum Actinomycetota; class Actinomycetes; order Kitasatosporales; family Streptomycetaceae; genus Streptomyces; species Streptomyces chromofuscus. The sequence goes on from NZ_CP063374.1 coordinate 4,203,993, forward strand.
GTTGGGGAAACCTCCGAGTTGGCGTGGTTCAAGAGCAGTTACAGCGGCGGCAACGACGGCAACTCCTGCGTTGAGGTCGCCCACGCTCCCGGCACCATCCACGTCCGCGACTCCAAGTACCCGGACGTCAGCCCTCGCCTCGCGCTCGCGCCAAAGGCGTGGGCCGACTTCGTGGCGTACGCGTCCGGAAACTGACCCCTCAATTGTCGTGCCCCGCACCTGGTCGTGACCGGGTGCGGGGCACTGCCCGTGCATCAGCTGCTCGACGTGTTCATCGGTCAGGACAGGGACTTGTAGGCGCCCCAGCCGGTCCCGATCTTCACGGGTGACGCGAACGTGCCCTTGCCCGTGCCCGACAGGCGCCACAGGTAGCCGCTGGTGTCGCGGGCGACGAGGTCGGCCCTGCCGTCGTCGGTGAGGTCGCCGACGCCCACGACCGCGTTGTAGCCGCTGCCCCAGTTGGACGCCAGTTTCACGCGGGCCGCGAACGTGCCGTTGCCCTTGCCGTCGTAGCGGTAGAGGGCGTTGGCCTTGTCCTGGGCGATCAGGTCGGGGCGGCCGTCGCCGGTGATGTCGCCGACGCCGACGACCCTATTGTAGGTGCGCCAGTCCGCCCAGAGCTTCACCGCGGTGGAGAGCTTGCCCGTGCTGAGGCCCTTGTAGAGGTACACCGCGCCCGTGGACGCCTTGCGGGCGAGGAGGTCGGGGCGGCCGTCGCCGGTCACGTCACCGGGCGAGGTGAGGACATCGAACGTCGTCCAGCCGCTGGTCGCGAGTGTGGTGTACGGCGTCGACGGCCTGAGCGCGGCGTTGCAGCCGGGCTTGTAGAGGCGCAGGGCGCCGCTGGACAGGCGGACGAGGACGTCGTTGCAGCGGTCGCCGCTGAGGTCGCCGAAGGGGACGGCGGTGATGGAGGTGGGCCAGCCGGTGCCGGCCGTCCGCTCGCCCAGCTTGCCCGTGCCCGTGCCGGAGTGGAACGTCAGCGCGCCCGTGGAGCCGAGGGTGAGCAGGTCGCCGCGGCCGTCGGGGCCGTCGGGGCTGACGAAGTCGCGGCGGACCGGCATGCCCCGCTGGAGGAAGACGCCGCCCGTGGCCACCGTGTTCACGGAGGCGCTGCCGACGCCGGTCGCCTTGAGGGCCCAGGTCAGGTGGCCGTTGGGGAAGCGGGTTCCGTCGGACGCCAGGCCGTTCCACCGCACCGCCACGCGGGCCGGGGTCGCTCCGCCGGTGATCGTGCGCGTGGCCTTGCCGTTCGCGCCGCTCTGGACGGAGGTGAAGGTCAGGGACCAGGAGGTGACCGGGCGGGACAGCAGCCACTGGCCGATCCACGGCGCCGACGTCGACGGCTGCGTGTAGCTCTCCGTCTCCGACTCGATGGCGGTCACGGCGGACGGCGTGATGCCGGTGGTGGCGACGTGCGTGCGCTCGTAACCGTCGAACCAGGCGACCAGTCCCGTGTACTCGTCGACCGTCCAGCGGTAGCGGCGGTCGGCGGCGAGGCCGGTGTCGGGCAGGCCGGAGGCGACGACGCGGGTGGCGCCGGTGGCCGCCTCGGTCAGGACGAGCTCGTCGGTGCCGTGGTCGTGGCGGACGGTGAAGCCGTCGCCGAGCAGCACGTCACCGGGGGCGACGGCCTTCGTCGTCCGGGCCTTGGTGTCGTACACGCCCGCCGAGGCCGTGCCGCAGGCCCAGTACACCCAGCGGCCGGCCGCCTGGAGCTCGCTCGGCACACAGGCCAGGCCCGGCACGGTTACCGTGGCGAGCGTCTTCATCGCGACGAGGTCGTACGACGAGATCGTGCCGAGCGTGCTCGCGCTCCAGAGCGTGGTGCCGTTCAGGGCGGCGGCACGGGCGGACCGCTGCAGCCGCTGGCCGTAGCCGAATCGGCCGACGTACTGCGTGCCGGCCGCGTCGTAGACCGCGTACTCGTCGGAGACGTCGACGATCGAGCCGCCGCGCGTGCCGAAGTCCAGCTCGTGGCCGCCGATCGCGACCAGCCGGTCGTCGTCGCCGGTGCCGCCCTCGCCGGTGCCGCCGTTGGTGTCCAGATAGACGTGGTGGCCGTCGACGTTGCCCCACAGCGCCGAGCAGGTGGTGCCGGGGTACGGGCACACGGGCTCGTACATCGAGCCGCTCGCCGTGGCGGCGGACGCCGTCAGCGTGGTCGAGCCGTTCGTGGTCAGGGTGCGCACGGACGTGGTGTCCGTGGTGGTGCTCGCCGGGTCGTCCGCGGCGACGCGCAGGCTGCCGCGGCTGAGCGCGATGCCGGTCTTGGTGTTCTCCAGGGCCGGGGGCTGGTAGACCTTCTCCAGCTTCAGCGTGCCGTCCGCGGCCTGGCTCACCCGCTGGACCCACCGGTCGGTGATCGCGCTGCCGCCGGTGACGAGCGCGGAGCCGTCACCGCTCGCGAGCGTGTACTCGCCGGCGCTGGGCAGCAGGGTCTGCTTCACGGACGGGTCGATGAGGCTGACCGCGAGAAGCCTGGTGGTGGTCGCGTTCACGTAGTGCGGCAGCAGCAGCCAGTCGCCGACCAGGACCGGTTCGCCGTCGAGGCCGTAGGACAGCTCGGGCACCGGGACCAGCTGTTCCCCGGCGGCGAGGTCGTCGCGGGACTTCAGGTGCAGGTAGCCGCTGTAGGTGTCGTACCAGCCGACGCGGTCCTCGCTCATCACGGTCTTCGGGCGGTACTGCGTGCCGCTGAACGCCACGGTGGCCGTGGCCGTCTCGACGTCGATGTGGGCGAGCCCGTAGTTGCCGTACGCCACGAGGACACCGGAGGAGTCCGCGGCGCGTACGTCCGTGCTCTGCACGCTCGTCGGTTCACCGCCGATGGGACGGGTGCGCCACGTGCCGTCGACCTCGTCCAGCAGGGAGTAGGTGGTGAGGATCGTGTCGCCCGCCAGGGCCCGGTAGTAGCCGTGGTCCGTGGCGTTCCACTCCACCTTCCTGGTGGTGCCCGTCGCCGGGTCCCACAAGGTGGCCTGGGCGTCGGACGCCGTCTTCGGCAGCGCGATCACATCGCTGTCCGAGCCGTACCAGGCGTCGCGGCAGGCCGAATCGACGTCGGCGCAGGCGGTGTCGGGCGTGTAGACGCCGTTCGCGTCCCCGACGGTGACGGTCCGGCCCGTCGCGTAGTCCGTCCACAGCAGCCCGTCCCGGCCGGCATGGCGGTGCAGGAAGCCGGTGTCGCCCACGACGTACGGACGTTCGGTGCGTGCCTGGGTGGTGCTGGGATCGGTCAGTGTGATCCCGGTGGTGTCCGCGGCGGCGGACTCCGTGGCCTCGCCGTCCTTCGGTGAAAGGACGACGAGGGACGTCGCCGCCATGGCGACCACGAGCGAGGAGACGGATACGGTCAGACCGCCCCGTCTCGGGGCGAATCTGCCCACGTGAGAACCCTCCCCAGCGAGGGCCCGCGCCCCCGCACAAGTGGCCGAATCCTACCTGGCGATCAGCGGGCCACGTACTGCGTGAGGATCGCCTGGACCTCGTAGATGTCGACGCCCTTGGTGAAGGTCTTGGTGATCGGCAGCTGGGCGCCCGACACCCAGATCTTCAGCTCTGCGTCGAGGTCGAAGGTGCCGGCCGTCTCCACCGCGAAGTGCGTGATGCTGCGGTAGGGGATGGAGTGGTACTCCGTCTTCTTGCCCGTGATGCCCTGCTTGTCGACCAGGATCAGGCGGCGGTCGGTCAGCAGGATGGTGTCGCGGATCAGCAGGTAGGCGGCGTGCACCTGCTCGCCCTGGCCCAGCAGCCGGGCGTAGTCCTGCGCCGCCTGCGCCGGGTCGATCGGGTGCGCGTTGCCGAAAAGAGCCATGAGAGGACCCCCCACTCGAACGTCGCGTGACCTTGGCCGGTCACGTGATCTTGGACCAGGTATATCCGGTGGGTGAGGGGGACGAGAAGGGCTGTTACCCGGCCGTATCGGTGCTGAGTACGCCCTGCGAAGCTTCGGCCATGGGAATTGCGCTGGAACGGCACAGCCGCAAGGGGCGGTCGGGGACACCCTGCTGCGCGGCTCGTACGAGCACGGCGAGGCGCTCGCCCGCGCGCTGGAGAGGATCGGGCCACGGGACGCGGACCGGCTGAGCCGGGTCGACCCCTACCGCGGGCCGGTGGCGGTTCGGGGCGCGGTACGGCGGGAGCGGCGGCAGCTTGGCTGTCAGACGGTGGGCCAGGAAGGCGGCCGGGCGGACCAGGGGTTGCGGCGGGAGGTCGCTGGTCAGGGCTTGGCGTACGGCGGCGGGGGTGAGGTCGCGCCCCAGCCAGGCGGCGACGCCGGGGGCGAGGTGTTCGGCGTCGGTCCCGGCCGTCGTAAAAGTCCAGGTGCGGAATGGACGGTCATAACCGGGTCGGGCTGATTGCCCCGTCTGCTCGCTGAGGGAGCCCAGTCGTCGTCGCCCGCACAACGCAGGAGCCCGGTGACGCCGTACGACGTCACCGGGCCCACTCACGGATGCCTGTCCGCTACGCGTGCTCCCCGCCGAAGCGCTCCTTGTACGCGGCCAGGTCCTCGTCCGTGAGCTTGGCGAAGAGGACCGGCGGCACGGTGAACGGGGTGCCGGCGGGCACCGAGGGGAGGGACTTCGCCTCGTCCTGCGACACCCAGGAGGCGGTGTCGTCGGTGAGGGAGAAGGCCTGGCGCATGGCCGCGGAGGTCGCCGGGATGAAGGGCTCCGACACCACCGCGTACAGGTGGATCAGGTTCATCGCCGTGCGCAGGGTCAGCGCCGCGCCGTCCTTGTCCGTCTTGATTTCCAGCCAGGGGGCCTTCTCCTCCAGGTAGGAGTTGCCGGCCGACCACAGGGCGCGCAGCGCGGCCGCGGCCTTGCGGAACTGGAGGGCCTCCATCTGCTCCTCGTACTCGGAGAGCAGCCGGGCGATCTCCTCGCCCAGACGCGCCTCCGCCTCGCCGGGCTCGCCGCCGGCCGGGACCTCCTCGCCGAACCGCTTCTTGCTGAAGGACAGCACCCGGTTCACGAAGTTGCCGAGGGTGTCGGCCAGGTCCTTGTTCACCGTGGCGGTGAAGTGCTCCCAGGTGAAGGACGAGTCGTCCGACTCCGGGGCGTTGGCGATCAGGAAGTAGCGCCAGTAGTCGGCCGGGAGGATGTCCAGCGCCTGGTCGGTGAAGACACCGCGCTTCTGCGAGGTGGAGAACTTCCCGCCGTAGTACGTCAGCCAGTTGAAGGCCTTGACGTAGTCGACCTTCTTCCACGGCTCGCGCACGCCCAGCTCGGTGGCCGGGAACATGACGGTGTGGAAGGGGACGTTGTCCTTGGCCATGAACTCGGTGTAGCGGACGGTGTCGTCCGCGTCGTACCACCAGGACTTCCAGTCGCGGTTCTCCGGGTCCTGGTCCGCCCACTCCTTCGTCGCGCCGATGTACTCGATGGGCGCGTCGAACCAGACGTAGAAGACCTTGCCCTCCGCCGCCAGCTCCGGCCAGGTGTCCGCCGGGACGGGCACACCCCAGTCCAGGTCACGGGTGATGGCGCGGTCGTGCAGGCCCTCGTTCAGCCACTTGCGGGCGATGGAGGAGGCCAGTTGCGGCCAGTCCGCCTCGTGCCGGGCGACCCACGCCTCGACCTCGTGCTGGAGCTTGGACTGGAGCAGGAAGAGGTGCTTGGTCTCGCGGACCTCCAGGTCGGTGGAGCCGGAGATCGCCGAGCGCGGGTTGATCAGGTCGGTCGGGTCCAGGACCCGGGTGCAGTTCTCGCACTGGTCACCGCGGGCCTTGTCGTAGCCGCAGTGCGGGCAGGTGCCCTCGACGTAGCGGTCCGGGAGGAAGCGGCCGTCGGTGGGGCTGTACACCTGGCGGATCGCGCGCTCCTCGATGAAGCCGTTCTCGTTGAGCTTGCGCGCGAAGTGCTGGGTGATCTCGACGTTCTGCGAGGAGGAGCTGCGGCCGAAGTAGTCGAAGGCGAGGGCGAAGCCGTCGTAGACCGCCTTCTGGGCGTCGTGCGCCTGGGCGCAGAACTCGTCGACCGGCAGGCCCTGCTCCTTGGCGGCGAGCTCGGCGGGGGTGCCGTGCTCGTCGGTGGCGCAGATGTACAGGACGTCGTGGCCGCGCTGGCGGAGGTAGCGGGAGTACACGTCGGCCGGGAGCATGGACCCCACCATGTTGCCCAGGTGCTTGATCCCGTTGATGTACGGAAGGGCGCTGGTGATGAGGTGTCGAGCCATGGCTTGGCTGCTCCCAGGTCGGTTGTTTTTCGAACCTTGAAATCGTAGCCGACATGGGTGGGCCGCCCGCTTCCCGTTTTACGGGGTGAGAGGCGGGCGGCCGGGGGTGGGGGGTGGTGCGGGTCTTTACGGCTGCTTACGGGGTGGTCACGGGCGCCACTGTGCGAGGACGCCCTCGTAGAACTCGGCGTCGGTGAGTTCCTTCGGGGTGGGGCCCGCGTGGAAGAACGACGTGTTGTCGGTCTTCAGTTTGCGGAGGTAGTCGAAGGCCTTGTTGTCGTGCTCACCGAAGGCGACGAAGGCGAAGTGGACGTGGGGGTGGGTCTTCGCGGCGTCGGTGAGGGCCTGGGTGGCGGGGGTCTTGGCGTCGGGGGCGCCGTCGGTCTGGAAGATCACCAGGGCGGGGGTGCCGGGGGTGGTCGTCCTGTCGTGGTGGGTGAGGACGTCCTCGACGGCTACGTGGTAGCTGGTACGGCCCATGCGGCCGAAGGAGGCGTGCAGGGTGTCGATCTTGTTCTCGTGGTCGGGGAGGGTGAGCTCGCCGGTGCCGTCGACCTCCGTGGAGAAGAAGGTGACGCGGACCGTGGCCTCGGGGTCGAGGTGGGCGGCGAGGGCGAGGGTCTGCTCGCCGAGGGCCTGGGCGGAGCCGTCCTTGTAGTACGGGCGCATGGAGGCGGAGCGGTCGAGGACGAGGTAGATCTTGGTGGGGGTGGGGAGGTTGTGGGCCTTGAGGGTGGTGGCGGCTGCGGTGTGGGCCGTGCGGAGGGTGGGGGGTACGGGGGTGTCGTTCCCACCGGCACCACCCGTGCGGCTTTCGTCGCCGGGAGCGGGTGGCCCCTGCGGGGCGTCCTCGCCGTCGGAGGGTGCGGCGGCCGTGGCGGGTGCGACCGGTGCGGCTGCCGTGGCGGGTTCCGGCGCCGGCTCGGCGGTCGGTTCCGTATGCGGGGCGGGTGCGGGGGCGGCTTCGGGCGCGGGGGTGAGGGCGGCGGCCGAGGCGGGTTCCGTTGCCGGGTCCGGTGCGGCCTCGGGCTCGGGGGTGGCGGACGGCTGCTCCGGCTCGGACGAGTCGACCGGGGCGGAGGCCTCGGTCTCCGGCTCCGGCCGCGGGGTGGGCTCCGTGTCCGTTTCGGCCTGCGGCTCGGTGAGCTTGCTGGTGGTCTCGGCCTCGGGCTCCGGCGTCGGCCCTGCCTCCGCTTCGGTTACCGGCGTGGCGTCTGCTGCGGCCTCGGGCTCGGTGCTGGTCTCGGCCTCGGGCTCGGTGCTGGTCTCGGCCTCGGGGGCGGGCTGCGGCTCTGCCGCGACCTCTGTGTCGGCCGCCGGGGCGGGCTGCGGGGTGGGCTCGGTGTCCGTTTCGGGCTGCGGCTCTGCCGCGACCCCTGCCTCGTTTGCCGGTGCGGGCTCTGTCGTCGGCTCGGTGTCCTGTACGGCCTCCGGCTCGGTGCCAATCCCGGACTCGGGCGTCGGCTGCGCCTCGGCTGCGGGCTCCGGTGTGGCGTCTGCTTCGGCCTGCGGGTCCGTGTCGGCCTGAGGCTCCGCCTCGGTCTCGGGCTCCGCGTCTGCCTCGGTCACCGGCGTGGCGAGAGCCTCCGCCTCCGGCTCGGCCTCGGTCTCGGTCTCCGGCTTCGTCTCAGCCTCCGGCTCGGCCTCGGTCTCCGGCTTCGTCTCAGCCTCGGCCTGGGCCTCGGTCTCCGGCTTCGTGTCAGCCTCGGCCTCGGCCTCGGCCTGAGGCTCAGTCTCTGTCTCCGAGGCCTGCGGCTGCGCCCCCCGCTCCCCGGAGGCGGGTCCAGCCGTCGGCTCTTCCTCGTGCTCGGCCGAAGGCACTGGCGTCGAGGGATTGGGGGAGATGCGGCTTTCCTCCCCCTTGGCGTCCGCGGCCGAAAGTGAAGGGCTGTCCGAGGGCGTCGTCGGCCGCGGCACCGTCACCTTGTCGAAGGCCTCCGCCACCAGCTCGTGCTCCCCGCGCGCCTCCCCCCGCTCCTCGCGCGGCTCCCCCCGCTCCTCGCGCGGCTCCCCCCGCTCCTCGCGCGGCTCCCCCCGCTCCTCGCGCGGCTCACTCCGCTCCTCGCGCGGCTCCCCCCGCTCCTCGCGCGGCTCGGGCATCTGCGGGGTGGGGTCCGAGGCGGCCGGGGCCGGGGCCGGGGTCGTCGAGGCTGGTCGGGGCTGCGTGGGGACACCCTCTGCCTCGGGCGTGCGGCCCTTCCGGGAGCGGCCGAATGCGTTCCGCAGGAGAGTGAGAATGCCCATGTGCGCAACCCTTCGCGTGAGTTGATCCCGTCAATCCCTGGCCAGGACGGACACGTAAGGTTAGCGGTCCTGAGAGGGCCGACGGCGTCCGCGTCAAGGGTCGGACCAAGCCGTGATGTGGGTAAACCTCAACTCCCCGACGGATGCCTCCGGTTCACGCGGCGTTCACTCCTTGGCTCCGCTCCCGCACAAACGTGCTCCTACCGTCCGTCACGCTGCATATAAGGGGAAGCTAGGGGAGTAAAGGTGCGCAATCTTCTGCCTATCATCAGAACGAATGACTCTCACCAGGGTGGACGATCCGCTCTGACCTGCCGTTTCCGCTGTGGTGACGCCTGCTTCCACGAGGTGCCCAACACCACGGCCAACCCGTACGTCGGCGACGTCATCGCCGGCGCCATGAGCCGCCGTGGCGTGATGCGCGCCGCCGCCGTCGTCACCGCGGCCGCCGCCGCCGGCACCGCCGTGAGCGCCGCCGCCGCCCCGCAGGCCCGGGCCGCGGTCGCCGACGGCCGGCACAAGCCGAGCGGCAAGGCCGCCCGCGGCCTGCGCTTCGCGCCCGTCGCGCCGAACACCCACGACGCCGTGACCGTCCCCGACGGGTACGACCAGAACGTCGTCATCCGCTGGGGCGAGCCCATCCTGCGCGGCGCGCCCGCCTTCGACCCGGAGAAGCAGACCGCCAAGGCCCAGGCCGGTCAGTTCGGGTACAACTGCGACTTCCTCGCGCTGCTGCCGCTGCCCGGCGAGCCGGGCCGTCAGCTCCTCGTCGCCAACCACGAGTACACCGACGAGATCCTGATGTTCCGCGGCTACGACGCCGCCAACCCGACCAAGGAGCAGGTCGAGATCGCCTGGGCCGCCCACGGCCTGTCCGCCGTCGTGGTCGAGGGCGAGCGCCGCACCGGCAAGCTCACGCCCGTGACCCGGCACCCGCTGAACCGGCGCGTCACCGCCACCACCGAGTTCCGGATCACCGGCCCCGCCGCCGGTTCCGACCTGCTGAAGACCTCCGCCGACCCGACCGGCACCAAGGCCCTCGGCACCCTCAACAACTGCGCCGGCGGCGTCACCCCGTGGGGCACCACGCTGCACGGCGAGGAGAACTTCAACCAGTACTTCGCCAACAGCAGCCGGGCCACCGACAAGCGGTACGGCATCGGCACCGGCGCCAGCGAGCGCAAGTGGGAGCGTTTCGACAAGCGCTTCGACGTCGCGCAGGAGCCGAACGAGGTGCACCGCTTCGGGTACGTCGTCGAGCTCGACCCGTACGACCCCGACTCGACGCCGCGCAAGCACACCGCGCTCGGCCGCTTCAAGCACGAGGGCGCGACCGTGCGGCTGACCGAGGACGGCCGGCCGGTCGTGTACTCCGGTGACGACGAGCGGTTCGACTACTTCTACAAGTTCGTCGGCACCAAGCGGATGAAGAAGGGGAACTCCCGCGCCGTGCGGGAGCACAACCTCTCGCTGCTCGACGAGGGCACCCTCTACGTCGCCAAGCTCACCGGCGACTCCCCGGCCATCGAGATCGACGGCACCGGCAAGCTCCCGAGCGACGGCGAGTTCGACGGCGGCGGCGAGTGGATCCCGCTGGCCACCGCGACGGCGGACGGCGCGGTCTCCCACGTCGAGGGCATGACCGCCGAAGAGGTGTTCGTCTTCACGCGCCTGGCCGGTGACAAGGTCGGCGCGACGAAGATGGACCGTCCCGAGGACGTCGAGCCCAACCCGCACACCGGCAAGGTGTACGTCGCGCTCACCAACAACTCCAACCGCGGTGTCGGTACGAACGCCAAGGCGGACGAGGCCAACCCGCGCAACGCCAACAAGCACGGGCACGTCCTGGAGCTGACCGAGCGCTGGAACCGGGCCGACAGCACGAAGTTCGCCTGGACGCTGTTCCTGGTCGCCGGTGACCCGAACGACCCGGCCACCTACTTCGCCGGGTTCCCCAAGGACGACGTCAGCCCGATCTCCTGCCCGGACAACGTGGCCTTCGACGCGTACGGCAACCTGTGGATCTCCACCGACGGCGCGCAGCTCGGCTCGCACGACGGTCTGTTCGGTGTCGCCACGCGCGGTGACCGGCGGGGTGAGCTGAAGCAGTTCCTGACGGTGCCGAAGGGCGCGGAGACCTGCGGCCCGATCGTCCAGGACCGTCGTGTCCTGGTCGCCGTGCAGCACCCGGGCGAGCTCGACGGCGCGACCGCCGAGAAGCCCCTGAGCGCCTGGCCCGACGGGCCCGGCAGGATCAACCGTCCGGCCGTCGTCGCCGTGTGGCGCGAGGACGGCTGCGACATCGGCGTCTGAGCGACAGGTCAGGAGTGCGGTGACGCGATCGCTCGCGCCGCCGCCACCTCCTGGCGCAGCGGCTCCAGGACGCTGCCCGCCGGACCCGTCAGGTCGGTGCGGACGGGAGTGAGGGTCTCCGCCTCGCGCAGGCCCTCGGAGAGCTCTCTGAGCTGCAGGGTGACCTGATCGATCTCCGCCTTCGACGGCGGCACGGCTCCGTGTTTCACGCGGACCCGTGCCGCCGTCGTCGCGTCCACGATGCGTTCCACGGCCACGACCAGCGGCCACCATGCGGCGGCGCGGCGGCCGGTGGGCGGGGGTTCGGTGAGCGCGCGCTGGAACTCCGTGCGGATCCCGGACAGGTCCCGGTACAGCCGGCGGCGCATCCGGGCGCGGGCCGAGGGGTCGGCCGTGGCGGCGAAGGCCGTCTCGACGTAGCGGGCGGTGTCCGCGACCGCGTCGGCGAGGCGGGCGCCGACGCGGGTGTACCAGCTCTCCGGCCACAGCAGGTAGCCGGCGGTCAGGGCGATCGCGCAGCCCATGAGCGAGTCGACCAGCCGGGGCAGCAGGAGGCCGGTGCCCTGCTGGTTGAGGATGTCGGACAGCAGCAGGATGACCGGGGTGATCGCCGCGGTCTGGTAGCCGTACCCGCGGGGGGTGAGCGTCGGGATCAGCGGGGCGAGCAGCAGCAGGACCGGTACGTCCCACCAGCCGCGCGGCACCTGAGAGAGCACCGCCGCCGCGACGACCAGCCCGGCGACCGTGCCGAGCGCGCGCAGCAGGGCGCGCGAGAACACCGAGCCGAAGTCGGGTTTGAGGACGAAGGTGATGGTCAGCGCGACCCAGTAGGAGCGCGGGACGGGGATCAGGGACACCAGGCACTGGGCGATGCCGATGCACAGGGCGAGGCGCAGTCCGTAGCGCCAGGAGTTGGCCGACAGGACGACGTTGCGGGCGGCGCGGGCGGTGCGCACGCTCAGCGCGGCGGGGCCGCCGAGGCGGTCGTCGATGCCGCGCGGGTCGACGTCCGGCGCGGTGACGACGGCGGCGGCGTGCCGCAGGGCGTGGTCCACCGCGCGGCCGGTCTCGGTGGTGGGGGTGGGCAGGCGGAGCGTGAGCGGCTCGGTGCGGTCGCTGTCGACCGCGTCGGCGATGGCGCGGACGGCCGCCGGGACCTCGGCGGGCAGCGGTCTGCCGCTGAGGCGGACGGCGGGGGCGGCCTCCAGCATCGGTGTGACGGCGTTCAACTGTGCGATCATCCGGGTCAGTTCCGGACTGCGGCCGTGGTGGCGGGAGCGGTGGGACAGGACGAGGTCGTAGGCGTTGTTCAGGGCGTCGGTGACGGCGTGCCGGGAGTCGTCGTAGGCCACCTCCGACTCGCCCGAGCAGGCGGCGAGCAGGTCGGCGACGGCCCGGTAGGTGTTCGCGACGGCGGTCCGCTCGGGCACCCCGGCGCGCAGCGGCCAGGCCAGCAGGGCGAGGACGAGGACCAGCAGTCCGCCGCCGCCGGTCAGCAGCGCCGGCGTCCACCACGCGCCCGGCAGGGGCAGTCCCGCCCCGACGACGGAGTTGAGCAGCAGGAGCAGCCCCGACACGGAGGCGACCGCGCCGATCGTGGAGATCATCCCGGAGACCAGGGCGACGCCGGTGACGACGGCGACGGCGACCCAGCCGTGCCCGTACACCAGGGTGCCGAGGGTGACGCCGACGGCGCCGAAGAACTGCGGCACGGCGATGTTCAGCACCCGCAGCCGGTACGCGGCGGCCGTGTCGCTGATGACGCCGTTCAGGGCGCCCATGGCGGCGAGGGCGCCGTAGGCGGGCATGTCGAAGGCCAGTCCGAGGGCCAGCGGCAGTGTCAGCGCGACGGCCGCCCGCGCGGCGGCGGCCCGGTTGACCGGCGCCTGCTGCGCCCGGAGGTTCCTGACCAGCCAGTCGGGCGGGGTGAGGCTGACGGGGAACTCACGGGCCATGGGGCCATTATCGCCGTTTGATCACCTCCGGCCAGGCGCGGCCGGTTCCGCCCGCTCCACCCGGGACAGGAACGCCGCCAGTGCCGCGTTGAACTCCTGGGGGCGTTCCAGGTTCGGCATGTGGGCGGCGCGCTCGATCACGTGGAGGGCGGAGTCGGGCAGGGCCGCGTGCAGGGACCGGGCGTCGGACACCGGCGTGTACGTGTCGTCCGCGCCGACCACCACCAGGGCCGGGACGGTGACGCGGGTCAGCAGATCGCGGTAGTCGGGGCGTTCGGCCCGGCCGCGCAGGGCCGCCGCGGCGCCCTCGGGCGGGGTGCCGGTCATCATCCGGTGGACGTGGGCTCTGACCCCGGCGGACGCGTACGGGGCGACCATCGTGTCCAGCACCTCGTCGGCGTACCCCCGCATGCCCTCCCGCAGCAGCCGGTCCGCCATCGCGTTGCGGGCGCGTCTGCCGTCGGGTGTCTCGGCCGCCGCGAAGGTGTCGGCCAGGACCAGGCCCCGGACGCGGTCGCCGAAGCGGGCACAGCACTCCATGGCGATCTGGCCGCCCATCGACAGCCCGGCCAGCACGAACGACGCCACCCCCAGCTCGTCCAGCAGCGCCTCGACGTCCCGCGCGAACAGCGGCAGCGGGGTGATGCCGGGCGTGACCGGGGAGGCGCCGTAGCCCCTCAGGTCGGGCGCGACGACGCGGCGCTCGGCGGCGAACGCCTCGATCTGCGGCGCCCACATCGTGCGGTCGAAGGGGTGGCCGTGGAGGAGGACGAGTGGCAGCCGGGACGAGGAATCGGCGCCTTTGTCCTCATATGCGAGGAAGGGGCTCATGCGATCGACCCTAGGTCCGCCCAACTCCTCGGTGCAATAAGATCTTTGCTCTCGGTGCAATGCGGATCCGGTGAGGGCGGGGCGATCGTGGACGACTATCTGACGCTGGCCGACCGCATCGCCGCCGACATCGCCGCCGGCCGGCTGCGGCCCGGCCAACGCCTGCCCCCGCAGCGGGCGTTCGCGCGACGGCGCGGGATCGCCGCGTCGACCGCCGGGCGGGTCTACGGCGAACTCGTGCGCCGGGGACTGGTGGTGGGCGAGGTCGGACGCGGGACGTTCGTCCGGGCCGCGCCAGACGCGCGAGGGGGACGCGCGCTCGCCGAGCCCTCGACGATCGCGCCGGTCAACCTCGAACTCAATTACCCCACCGCCCCCGGCCAGTCCGGCCTCCTCGCCCCCGCCCTCGCTCCCCTCCTCCACCCCGAGGCCCTGGGCGAGGCCCTCCGCCCGGCCGCGGCCACCGGCACCGCCGCCGCCCGCGAGGCCGCCGCCGCGCTGCTCGGCTGCCCCGAACCGGCGCGGCTGCTGTTCACGGGGAACGCCCGGCAGGCGATCGCCGCCGCCCTCGCCTCCCTGGTCCGGCCGGGTGGCCGGGCCGGCGTCGAGGAGCTGACGTATCCGCTGGTGAAGGAGATCGCCGCCCGGCTCGGCATCACGCTGGTGCCGCTCGCCACGGACGAGGACGGACTGCTGCCCGAGTCGCTGGCGGACGCCCACCGCCGCGCGCCCCTGTCCGCGCTCTACGTCCAGCCGACGCTGCACAACCCGACCTCGCTGACGACGAGCGAGGAGCGCAGACGCCGACTGGCCCGCACGGCGAGCGACCTGGGGATCCCGATCGTCGAGGACCGCATCTGGTCGTTCCTGCGGCCGGAGCCGCCGCTCGCGGTCCACGCGCCGCACCTCACCCACGTCGTCGACGGCCTGTCCAAACGCGTCGCGCCCGGGCTCACCGTCGGGTTCCTCGTCGTACCGCCCGAGCGGGTGGACGCGGTGGCGGCGGTGATCCGCTCCGGCGGGTGGAGTGCGGGGCGGTTCGCACTCCAGGCGGCGGTGCGGTGGATCGAGGACGGCACGGTTCGGCGGCTGGTGGCGGCCAAGCGGGCGGACGCGGCGCGGCGGCAGCGGATCGTCCGGCGGTGGCTGGGCGACTTCGCCGTACGGAGCGACCCGCACGCCTACTACGCCTGGTGGGAGCTGCCGGCGCCGTGGCGGGCCGACACCTTCACGGCGGCCGCCGCCGCGCACGGCATCGCCGTCACCCCCGGTACCGCCTTCGCCGTCGGCGCCAACCGGACGCCGGACGCCGTCAGGCTCGGGCTCGCGTCGGCTGCTGAGGCGGAACTGGAGCGGGCGGCACGGCTCCTGGCCGACGTCGCAGGGCAGGGCCGTAGCGACCGGTGAGCCACGCGGTCAGGGCCACCGCGAGGCCGAGCGTGACGAGCAGCCAGGACGTGGTGCGCAGCGTCGCGGTGAGGGCGTCGTAGACCGCGGCCGCGGCGGGCCGGGAGACCGAGTCGGGCAGGTCGGACAGCGTGAGCCGGCGGCCGACCGCCACGGCCGTGCCGAGCAGGGCGCCGCCGAGGGCCGTGCCGAGGGCGGTGGCGGTGATCGCGCGGCGGCGGCAGGTCGCGACGGAGATGCCGGCGACGGCGAGGACGACGGCCGCGGCGGGCAGCCAGAGAGCGGCGACTTTCAGCACCTCGTATCCCTTTCGCAGCCGGTCCAGTGCGTCGGGCGCGAGGACGGCGACCTCGATGTGGCGGACCGGGATCTGGCGGGCCAGCGGCGGGTTGTCGTCGGCCAGCCGGTGTCTGATGCGGGTGGTGACGGGGGCGAGGTCGACGGTGACCGGGGCGGCGCGCGGGCGGTCGTCGTCGAGCAGGGCACGCAGCACCGCCTCGTGCACGACCCGGTTCGCCGTGTCCCAGCCCGTGCGGAAGGCGTCGGTCTGCGTGAACGACAGCACCGCGTCCCGCACGAACGGGCCCGTCACCCCCGGTGTCCCGTCGATCCGCCGCACCACCTCGTCCCCGACGGTGTCCGCGACCGTCTCCCGCACGGCCGGGTCACCGGCCAGCGGCGCCATGGTGCGCACGAAACGGCCGGTGTCGGTGAGGCCGTGCGCCGCCCAGACGGCCAGCGCGCCGGGCGGGACCAGCAGGCAGCACAGGGCGACCAGCGCGGCGGACAGGGCGCCGCGCAGCCGGGGGGCGTGTGCTGGCCTGGGGGACACGCCTCCAGGCAACCGCCCGGCGGCACGCCGTGCGAGCGGTGCGACTGCGATCGGGTGGATGTGGTGCGCCGTACCGGTGACGCCCGGTCCGAAGTCCTGGCGGAGACGGGGCTTCCCGCTCCGGTGGAGGGTTGGCCCGAACGGGTGTTTCCTGGAACTGAAGCGTTTCGGGACCTCGTCGGACGAGCGGGACCTGCTGCCCGTGGTCCGGTGAGTGGAGGGATGAGGGAGAGCGTGGACCCCGGCCACCATGCCGGGGTCCACGCGTGTCCGCTCGCGGGCCGACGGCCCTACGCGGTGTCCTCGTGCGTGTAGTACCAGTAGAACAGCACCACGAAGAACGCCGCCGCGATCACCGCCGACATCACGGCGCAGCGCAGCACGCTGTAGCCGGTCAGGCTGTACAGGAAGCCGAACGCGACGCCCGCGAAGGCCGCCCAGGCCATCGCGTGCCCCACGGGCGGCAGCCGCTTGGCCGCCTCCCGCACGGCGGCGTACACCAGCACGAACGCGAGCGCCGCGACGAAACCGAACAGCACGTTCCAGCCGGTGATGGGCCCGGCGTCGCGGAGGTTGGCCGCGGCCCAGTAGCCGTAGACGAGCCCGAGGCCCACCGGTACGGCCCAGTGCGCGATCGCGTGCGTGCGCGGGCTGAAGATGTCGGGCGTGCGGGTGGTGCCGGGCCGCGTGGCGGGTTCGCCGTACGGGCGGGTCGCGGGCGCGGGTGCGCCGGGCGGACGTGCGCCGGGCGCGGGTGCCGCGTGAGCCATGGGAGCACTCCTCTCTCCTCGCCCCCGCCTTCCAGGGCACACCGCGGCAGGCCGGGCGGCAAGTCGGTCGGCCGGAGTTCGGATGCGCACGGCACGGGGGCGTGTTTCGCTGTGGTGCATGACCAGGCCCGTGACCGGGGGAGGCGGGGGGCAGAGCCTGCTCCACCGGTACCCGCGCGCCGGACGCCGCGAGGTTCTGCCCCGGTACCAGATGCTGCGCGTCGGCGGCCGCAGCGTGGCCTGGGTGCCGCCGTTGCTGCTGCTGTTCGGGATCGCCGTGGTGGACGCCAACACCTCCGGCGACTTCCGGATCATCTCCTGGATCGTGCTGGTGCCCGGGATCGCCGCGGCGATCTGCGGGGCGTGGGGCACGGCCGCCTTCACGGTGCTGTCGCTGCTGGCGTACCTGGTCGTGGACAACGCCTGGCCCGACGAGCTCCGGGCCGGGCTGCCCGACTTCATCCTGATCGGCCTGGGCGGTCTGCTGGCCACGGCGGTCTGCGCGGTCCGCGTCCGCGGCGAGGAGCACGTCGTGCGCATCCGGAGCATCGCCGAGACGATCCGCCGCACCGTCGTGCGCCCGCTGCCGGAGCCGTGGGGCGGACTGGAGCACGCCGGGGTGTACCTCGCCGCCGACACCGAGGCACGGGTCGGCGGCGACTTCTACGACATCCAGCCCGGCCCGCACGGCACCCGGGTCCTGGTGGGCGACGTGCAGGGCAAAGGGCTCGGCGCCGTCGAGGCGGCGGCGGTCCTGCTGGGCACCTTCCGCGAGGCCGGCTACCACGAGCCGGACCTCGCCACGGTCGCCGAGCGCCTGGAGGTGCGCATCCGGCGGCACCGGGAGCACGTCGCCGCCCTCGGCCACGCGGACAGCGACCGCTTCGCCACCGCCGTGCTGCTCGGCTTCCCCCCGGACGCGACGGACGCCGTGGACGTCGTCAACTTCGGCCACGACCCGCCGCTCATCGCCGGCCCGAACGGCGTGCGCACCCTCCCCACCACCGGTGGCCTCCCCCTCGGCCTCGGCGACCTCGTCCCCCCGGGCGTGCCCACCCTGCCCCCGGTGCGCAGGTTCCCGTTCTCCGCGGACGAGACCCTCCTGCTCACCACCGACGGCGTCACCGAGGCCCGCGGCCCGGACGGCGCCTTCTACGCGCTGACCGCCGAGGTGACCCGCGCCCTGAGCACGGACCCGGGCACCGCGGGGCCCCGGCGGCTGGTGGCCCTCGTGCGCGACGGGGTGCTGCGGCACTCCCGGGGGCGCCTGGCGGACGACACGACGGTGTTCGCCGTGCGCCGGACGTGAGCGGGCGCTGTGTGGGCGGCACGTCGCGGGGGCCACCATTTCGGGCCGCCGTCCGCCGTCCCGGGCCCGGCGGACGGCGCAGCGGTTACGGTGCTGACGTACGTGATCGACAGGGAGGGACCATGCCGGGGACCGTGTTGCTGGTGGCCGCCTCGCCCGTGGGGAAGGGGCGACTGGTGGATGCGGCGGCGGTGCTTCCCGTGCTGGCGGCGGTCGCGCCCGCGGTGCTGGCCGGGGCGGACACCGCGAACGTCGTGGAGCTGGCCGACCCGGTGGAGCCGCAGGCCGTGCTGACCCGGCTCAGGGCGGCCGCCGGGACCGTCGGGCCGCTGACGGTGTTCGTCACCGGGCAGCTCCTGCTGGATCGGCGGCAGCGGCTGCCGCACCTGGCGCTGGCGCGTACGACGCCGGCCACCGCGCGCTACACCGGCTTCCCCTGGCACTGGCTCCGGGAGGAGCTGCGGCTGCGCGCGGCCGGCACCACGACCCTCTTCCTCGACCTGCACGCCGACGCGGAGAGCTGGGAGCACCTGCGCGGCACACCGCTCGACTCCGGCCGGAACTGCGCCGTGTACGGGCGGATCGCGCCGCCGCCCCACCGGCGGACGGTGGCGGACCCGTCGTACATGAAGGCCGTCGCGACCCTCCTGCGCAGCGGGCACCGGCCGCCCGTGGGGCAGCTGCACCAGCAGGCGCTGAGCCGGATCACGGGGGAGCGACCCGGGATCGTGCTCGCCGCCGGGCCACCCGCCGTGAGCGATCCGCACGCCGCCGTCTCCGCCGCCGTACGGGCCGGCCGGCACGCCGACGCCGACGGACTCGCCGCACGCTGGGAGCAGGCGGCCGCGCGGGCGCACGGTGCCGCCTCCGAGGAGGCGCTGCACTGGACGGAGGTGCGGGCGGACCTGGCGATGTTCGCGGGGGACGCGGCCCGCAGCTGCCGCACCTGGCTGGCGGTGGCGTCGACGCGGCTGGCCGCCGGGCAGGCGCCGGACGCGCCCGCCGTCGAGGCGGCCGTCGACCGGGCCCACCACCAGTGGGGCGAGATCCGCGACCCGGTCCGGGCCCGCGAACTGGGGCCGCTGCTGGCCGAGGTGCGCGGCCGGGTGCCGGGCCGGCGGGTCGGCGCGCTGGACCACGTGCGGCGGCAGCTGCGGCAGCTGCAGACGCAGAACTGAACGGCACCCTCCGCGTCCGGACCCTCCCCAGGCGTCAACCCGGGTGCCATCATGATGAGTCATGGCTGACGGGGACGGAGTGGCGGGCCGAGTCATCCGCGTCCGGTTGGACGACACCGCTACCGAAAGCGACATAGGCGCGCTGCGCAAGTGGCTGGAGCGCGAGCAGGGCCTCGACGAGATGGTGCGGGCGGGCAGGCTCCGCATCCACGAGCGGCGCCGCACCGACGAGACCGGCGCACCCATGGGCGTCGGCATGGAGATCGTCGTCGCGCTGGTCAGCGCCGCCGCGACGGTCGGCTTCAACCAGCTGGTGGCGCAGGTCGGCCGGGCCGTGGAGGCCTGGCGGGACAACCGGCGCGAGGTGGAGGACGGCGATCCGCCCGAGGGCAGCGTGGACCCCGTGGACCTCGACGGGTAGGCCGGTGACCCGTTTCGACCCGCGGGGCCGGGTGAACCGGGCACTGCTGGTGGGTGTCTCCACGTACGACTTCACCGATCCGCCGCACGGTGTGCCCGGCGACCTCCCGGCCGTCGAGCACAACCTGGACCGGCTCCGGGACGTCCTCGCCCGGGGCGGGGTGTTCGGCGAGGACGAGATCACCGTCGAACCCTCGCCGTCGCTGGACGACTTCGACCGCGCGCTGCGCACGGCCGCCGAGGAGGCCCAGGGACTGCTCCTGCTGTACTTCGCCGGGCACGGCGCCATCCCCAGCGCGGGCGACGAGCTGTTCCTGCAGATGCGCAACGCCAGCGTGATAGCGGGCGGGCACGCCGTCTTCCCCGGCGCGGAGATGTTCACGACCGTGCTGACCTGGCTGGCCAGCAGTCACGCCGAGCGGATCGTGGTGATCCTCGACTGCTGCTTCGCGGGCAACGCGGCGTGGATCTGGGAGCACTTCCGGGACAAGCGACGCGTGCTGCTGCTGATGAGCGTGCAGGCCAACCACCGCACCGACGCCGGCGACGGCGGGACGCCGACCCCGTTCACCGCCGAGCTGCTGCATCTGCTCGACGTGCCCGGCGAGTCGGGGTTCCGGGAGGTCTCGGACGCGCTGCGCAAGCGGATGGCCGAAGGGCGGCACGAGACGCTGCGGGGGGAGGCGTGGACGCCGCAGAGCCGGGCGGAGCACGACGAGGACGTGCTGCTGTCGGCGCGGGGGGTGCGGGGGGAGCGGTCCTTACGGCTCACGGGTCCCCGCCTCGGTGCCGTACCGCCGCCCGTGCGTCGGCCTCGTGCGACACCGGTCACCGAGCCGGTGGTGTCGCCGGGCCGCCCAGGGGGTGGACGCCGACCCGCGGATGGGCCTCAGCAGACACAGCAGACACAGCAGGCACCACCGCCGACTCACGGGACTCAGCAGCCGCAGCAGTCCCAGAGGAAGTCCCGGCAGCTCCCCGGTCAGCCCCAGCCGAAGCCGAGTCAGCCCCAGCCCAAGCCAGGTCAGCAGCCCCGGCCGCGGTCCGGCCGGCCTCGGCAGCCCGCACAGCTCGATCAGCCCCAGAAGCCACAGCGGCCCCCACGCAAGCTCCGGTCGCCCCGCCGGTCCGTCGCCTGGATCACCGTCCTGCTGTCCCTGACCGCCACCGGCTTCGGGGCGTACGGCCTGACGACCCTCGTCGGCGGTTCCTCCCCCTGTGCCCCGCCCCTCGAACTGCGCGTCCTGACCGACCCCGACCTAAAGGCGACGGTCGGCGCGGCGGCGGACGCGTATCTGACGTCGGCCGCGAACACCACCGGCGAAGGCTGCCGGCGCAGCGGCATCACCGTGTACAGCGCGGGCTCCGCCGACGCGGTCACCGCGCTGCGCAGCGAGACGGGCGCCTGGCACGAGCCCCGCGACGAGGACCTCAACCCGCAGCGCGACATCGGCCCGCAGCCCGACGTGTGGATCCCCGCCTCGCGGGCGGACGTCCCCCGGGTCACCGGCGGACAGGACACGGACGCGCTGGCCCGCCTGGAACCGGACGACCGAGCGCTCGCGTATTCGCCGATCGTGCTCGCCGTGCCCACCAGCCTCGCCGCCGCCTCCCTGGACGAGCGGGTCGGCGGGCCGCTGACCGGGATGGTCGACGCCCTGCGGGAACGGCACGACCACCTCGAAGTGCGCCGCCCCGACCCGGAGTTCACCGACGCGGCGCTGCTCGCCACGATCGGCCTGTACGGCACGGGCGCCGACCCCGGCCGGGTGGAACAGCGGCTCGCTCCGCCGGGCCCGCCCGCCCCGACCGCCGCGGACCTGCTGTGCGCGCTGCCCGACGACGACGCCGTCGACAAGCGCACCGCCGCCCTCGTACCGGAGTTCCTGCTGAAGAGCGGCGTCGGCTGTGACCGCACGACCCGCAGCCCGCGCACCGCCCAGTACCCCGGCGACGTACCGGGTCTTGAGCCCGTCTTCGTCCGGGTCCGCTGGGAGGGCGCCGACCGGGACCGGGCCGCCCGCGACGAGGCGGCCGACGGCTTCCGTGCCTGGCTCGCCGGTGAGGGCGGGCGGGCCGCCTTCGGCGCGGCCGGGTTCCGTGCCGCCACCGCGGACCGGGCCCTGCTCGAGGCGGACGAGGCCGCCGCCGGGGTGCTGCCCGCTCCGTCCCTGCTCATCGAGTCCGCGGGGCGGGACGCGATGGAGACGGCCCTGCGCAGGTACCGCGACGCGCGCGGGCCGGGGCGGGTGCTGTTCCTGCTCGACAGCTCCGGTTCGATGGCCGGGCTGTGGCGGGGGCCGAGCGGCGGCCCGGGGCTGCTGAAACAGTCGCTGGGCGGGCTCGGCGGGCGTGACGAGTACGGCGTGTGGGCGGTCGCGGACGGTCGGGGCCGCGCGTACGAGACCCTGCTGTCCTTCGGCCCCCACAGCCGCCGCTCCGCCGAGGCCGCCATCGATGCCGGGGCCCGCGTCCGGGACGCCGAGGCCGACCCCTACGCCGCGCTGGTGGCCGCGCTCGACGACATGGCGGAGCGCGGCGCCGCCGACGACCGCCCGCAGCTGATCGTGCACATCACCGACGACGAGGACGTCGGCCGGCTGACCGGCGCCCGCCTGGAGGACCTGCTGAGCCGGGCACGCCTGGCGGACGTGCCGATCACGACGGTGTCGCTGGCGAACGGCGGCTGCGCCGCGGGCAGGCCGGACGCCCTGATCTCGACGGCGAGCGGCGGACGCTGCCTGGACGCCGACGACGAACCGGGCTCGGGGCTGAGCGCCGAGGTCGCCCGCACCGGAACGGGGGAGTGATGATCCGACGGCTCGCGGCCCTGCTGGTCGTGCTGCTGCTCGCCGCGTGCACCGGTGACGGGGACGGCCCGCGGGCCGCGCCCACCGCCGACGTGCCCGGCGACATCGTCGTCGCGGGCGGGCGGGACGTCACCGGCAAGAACGGCATCCGGCAGCAGCTCATCGACGCCTGGAACCGGCAGCAGGAGCGGGACGGCACCGGCTACCGGGCGCGGCTGGTCGAACTTCCCGGCAGCGCCGACGAACAGCGCAGCCAGCTGCTCGGCGCCCTCCAGTCCGGCAGCGCCGTCTACGACGTCGTCATCCTGGACGTCACCTGGGTGCCGGAGTTCGCCGCCGCCGGCCTGGTCCGCCCGCTGCCCGGCGAGGTGCTCGACACGGACGTCGTCGAGTCCGTCGCCGGCACGGCCCGCTGGGACGACCGGGTGTACGCCGTGCCGTTCAACAGCGACGTCGGGCTCCTCTACTACCGGCGCGACCACCTCCGCGACGGCGGAGTGCAGCGCACCGACCTCAGCGGCGGCGTCGACTGGCCGGAGCTGGAGGCCATGGCCAACTCCCTCGACGAGAACCCGCCCGAGGGCTACGAGAAGGGCTGGACCACCCAGCTCGCCGCCTACGAGGGGCGCACGGTCAACGCCGTCGAGGCGTTCGCGTCGGCCGTGCCCGGCCTCGCGCTCTCCGACACCGACGGCCACTACGGCGCCTCCGTGGACGAGCTGACGGCCGGCGTCGCCGAGCTGAGGCGGCGCACCCAGGCGCCGTACCTCCTGCAGGACGCCGTCCACTCCGACGAGGCCGCGACCCTCGGCGACTTCGCGGAGGGCCGCACCGCGTTCCTGCGGCACTGGCCGTACGCCTACCGCACCCTGCACCAGACCCTGGCCGCCGGGCAGCTCGGCGTCGCCCCACTGCCCGGCCGGGCCGTGCTCGGCGGGCAGAACCTCGCGGTGACGGGGGCCTCGCAGCGGCCGGCGAAGGCGCTGGAGTTGATCAGGTACCTCACCGGAAAGGAGAGCGAGCGCTGTCTGCTGGATGCCGGGTTCGCGGCGACGCGGGTGTCGGCGTACACGGACGACGCCGTCCGCTGCACCGTCGCGACGGCCTCCCCGTCCACGTCCGGCGAGAGCGCCGACCGCACACCCCGCGACGGCGCGGGCCGCCCCGCCTACGCCCGCCGCATCCTGCTCCCGGCCCTGCGCGGCGCCGTGCAACGCCCGCGCACCGCCCTGTACGGCGCCTTCACCCGGACCTTCACCACCCAGCTGGGCGCCCTGTTCGGCGAGAGCCCACCGGGCGACGCGGTCCTGGCCCAGCGCCTGGACGCGGCGTTGAGAAGGGCGCTGCCGGACTGACGCCAGAGCCCCGAAGGGGCGCGGTTTCCCGCGCGAGCAGCCGCGTCGGCGCTCGGCCGACCGACGGCTACGGCGCGCTGACCAGCGTCGCTGTGCGTCGGCTCGGCGTCGTCACAGGGGCGGCTGTGCGGGCGCAGGTCCGAGGGTGGTGGTGCCGGGGGCCGTACGGTGGCCCAGACCCGTCCGGTACGCGTCCAGCGCGGCCTCCACCCGGCCGGTGCGGCGCAGCAGGTCGCCCAGCAGCCGGCACAGGTCGGCGAGGTCACCGGTGGCCCCCGCGCGTTCCAGCAGGCTCAGGGCGCGGACGTAGTGCTCCTCGGCCGACTCCGTGTCACGGGCGTCCTCCGCGATCCGGCCGAGCAGCCGGTGCGCGGCGGCGGCGTGCACCGCGCCGCGCTCGGAGGAGAGATCGCCGAGCACCTCGTGCAGCAGGGCGGAGGCCTCCTCGGACTTGCCGCGCCGGTGCAGCACGTCGGCGAGTTCGACGGCGACCTGGCTGCTGTAGAGGGCGGCGCGCTTCGCGGAGAGCATGTCCTGGGCGGCGCGCAGTTCGGTCTCGGCGTGCTCCAGGTCGCCGTTCTGGGCGTGGACGTAGCCGCGCATCCAGTGGCAGTTGGCGAGTTCGGTGCGGATCTGGAGCTGGCGGTACATCTCGGCGGCCTTGGCCAGCGAGGCGTCGGCCTCGGCGAGGCGGCCCTCGGCGACCAGGGTGCGGGCGACCTGCCGGTGCATCCGGGCGACCAGCGCGGGGTCGCCGACCTGCGGCGCGAGGGCCAGCGCGAACTCGGCGGCCTGGGCGGCGCGGGCGTGGGCGCCCATGTCCATGTACGGGCCGATGGCGGAGGCGTAGAGCAGGAGCAGGGCGTCCGGGTCGTGCAGTCCCCCGCTGTTCAGCTCGTCGAGGGTGGACTCCAGGAGGTAGACGGCGTACCGGAGCTCACCGGCGAGGTAGTGGGCGACGGCACGGCCGCGCAGCGCGGGGACGCGGGCGGGAAGGGGGGCGTCCCGGAGGGTCTGCTCGGCCCGCTCGAAATGCTGTTGGGCGGCGGCGAGGTCACCGGTGTCCAGCGCGCACTCGCCGAGACCGAGCAGCGCGGTGGCCTGCTCGTCCATCAGCCCGTACGTCTCCGCCTCCGCGAGCAGGGCGGCGTACTGCTCCCCGGCCTCCGCCGCCTCCCCGGTGGCGAAGGTGCGCCGGGCCTCGGTCAGCCGCAGCCGCAGGTCGGTGGCGAGGCGGGCGGGGCGGCCGGTGGCCAGCTCGTCGAAGGCGACGCCGAGCCGGTCGGCGAGATGCCGCAGCGCCTCGTCGGACGGGCGGACCCGGCCGGCCTCCAGGGTGGAGATGTAGGCGGGCGTGTAGGCCGGTTCGGCCAACTGCCGCTGGGTGAGGCCGCGTTCGTGCCGCAGCTGCTGCACCCTGCGCCCGATGGTCTCCGGGTCGTCCCGCTTCGCCATGGGCTTAATCATGCCAGTAAATTGACTTACGCCGGGGGTGGTTGGGAAGGAAGCGACGCAGTTGGGGACGGGTCGGCCGGTGCCGCCGGGGGGCGAGCCGGATCGGCCAACTGCCGCCGGACCCCTTTCGGCCGGTCCGCGGAACCCCCTAGGTTAGGAACAAGATTAAGGCTGCTTAATCCCCCACTGTCGTTGCGAGGTTGCCGTGCACGGACCCGAATCCGCTCCTCACGGACGCCCTTCCGCCCGGTACGCCCGGGCGTTCGCCGCGGCGGTCGTCGCGGCGACGGCCCTGATCGCCGCGGCGAACGCGGGACCGGCGCGGGCCTCGGAGCCCGAACGGGCGCAGATCTCGGTGCAGACCTCCCCCGAGGGCCGGCAGTAGGGCTGGTCGGGCCCGGCGCCGGGCGGACGACGTGCCCGGCCGCGAGCCGATCCGGGAGGGCCGCCGGCCGTCCGGGGCGTCCCGGCGGGCGGGGACGCGGTTTCGGTCGGCCGGGCACGGGTAGTCGGGCCTCATTTCGGGCGGTTCGTGGCGCGTGGCACCGCGGCGCATCACGCCGCTGACGTCGCCCGAGGAGGCGTCGGAGGAGGGAGTCGCCGTGCGGCCCATGGACGAACCGGAGCGGGCGTGGGCCGCCGACGCCATCGCCGACGGCATCCGGGGTGCCGAACCCCGCGAGATACCGCGCAGGCTGTGCCATGTCGCCGTCCGCCTGCTGCCGGTGGCCCGCGCGAGCGTGTCGCTGTGCAACCAGGGGATGCCCGTGCCGCTGAGCGCGAGCGACGACCGCGCCGCGTACCTGATGGAGGTCCAGGCCACGCTGGGCGAGGGGCCGTGTCTGCAGGCCGCCCGTACCGGCGCGCCCGTGCTCGCCGCCGACCTGGCGGCCGGCCAGGACGCCGGCCGCTGGCCGGTCTTCGCCCAGCAGGCGACGTCCCTCGGGGTACGGGCCGTGTACGCGCTGCCGCTGGGCGACAACGCGGGATGCCTGGGCACGCTCGACCTCTACCGCGACGTACCCGGCATGCTCAGTCCCGGCGAACTGCGCACCGCCTACCTGATGGCCGGCGTCATGACGGTCGCCCTGATCGCCCTGCCCACCGGCGAGGAGAACGGCGGCCACCTTCCGGGCGGCCTCTGGCTGAGCGAGCTGGCCACCGAGCACGACGAGGTCTACCAGGCCATCGGCATGGTCATGGCGCAGCTGGGCGTCGGTGAGGACGAGGCGCTGGCACGGCTGCGGGGACACGCCTTCGCGCGGGGCCGGACCGTGCTCGACGTCGCGCACGACGTGGTCGCACACCGCAAGCGGTTCGAGCCGGACTAGCGGGTGTCCCGTCGGCCGGGCCGGCGTCTCACACCTGCACCCGCCCCTGCTTGCGCACCTCCGCCAGCCGCTTCGCGCCCAGCTCGGCCGCGGCCCGGGTGACCTCCGTCGACACCTCGCCGAGTCCGCCGTTGGCGACGGTGAACGCGTCCTGGCCGACGCGCACGGCGGCGACGTCGAGGGTGAGGGTGACGGACTCACCGGCGTCCGCACGGGTGACCGTGATCCGCAGCCCCTGCCGCGCGTCGCCGATCGCCGGCAGCCGGGAGTCGGCGACCTGCACGCCCTGCACCACCCCGCGTGCCGTGGTCGCCGTGAACTGCCGGCACTGCGTCGGCAGGGTCCGCAGCCAGACCAGGATCCGGTCGACGTCCGTCGACCGCTGGGCGGACACCTGGTACCGCAGCTGGGCGTCGGCGTACCCGTCGTCGAGCCCGACGACGGCGCGGGCGGGCGCGGCGAGCAGCTCGTCGCTGTACAGCGCGTCGATCAGTCGCTGGCAGTCGGGCGACCCGGCGGGCGCGGACGCCTTGAGGAACCCGTCGCGCCACGTGGCGACGCCCTGCGTGGGCGCCCAGGGGTCCCCGAGGTCGGCCTCGGTGATGAGCGCGGCCTCGGCCTGGGCCCGGGTGAGGGCCTGCGGGGCCCGGGGCGCCGTGGGGGACACGTCGGGGGAGGCGGAGGAGAAGTCGGGGGCGTGGCGCGCGACGTCGGAGGCGAGCCCGGAACAGGCGCCGACGGCGAACAGCCCACCCGCCGACAGGGCGGAGACGGCGAGGAAGCGGGCGGAGGGGCGCGGGGTCATCGGGGTGCCTCCAGGGGGACTGCCGACGTGGCTGTGTCCACGGGATCACCCCGACCGGCGGCACACCAGCACGCCGGGCCGTAAGGGGCAGGGGGTCGGGCCCGTAAGGGTGAGCCCCCTCGCCCGACAGGCCGAGCCCCGCGCCCCGACGCGGGGGCCGTGCACCGGATCGTCCACCGGGCGGTGGCTCGCGGATCCCTGTCGGGGCCTCCGCGTAAGGTCGCTGGCGTATGCAGGGGCGTAGCGGCCCGGTGAGAGGAGCCCGGCGTGAACGGTCAGCCCATTCCGGTCGTCATCGACTGCGACACCGGCGTCGACGACGCCCTGGCCCTGCTGTTCGCCGTGCGGCACCCGGCGATCGATCTGCGCGCGGTCACCTGCGTGGCCGGGAACACCGACGTGGACGGCGTCGTGCGCAACACGCTCACCGTGCTGGAACAGGCCGGCGCCGGGGACGTCCCCGTGGCCCGGGGCGCCGCCCGGCCGCTGATCGAGGCGTCGCGTTCCGCGCGGCACGTGCACGGGCACGACGGGATGGGCGACCTCGGTCTGCCCGCGCCGGCCCGTACGCCGGTGGACGTGGACGCGGTGACGCTGCTGCGCCGCGAGATCCTCGCCTCGCCGCGACCCGTGACCCTCGTTCCCACCGCCCCGCTCACCAACGTCGCCCTGCTGCTGCGGACGCACCCGGAGGTCACCGCCAACATCGAGCGGATCGTCTTCATGGGCGGTGCGGTGGCCGTCGGGAACGCCACGCCCGTCGCCGAGTTCAACGTGTGGCACGACCCGGAGGCCGCTGCGATCCTGCTCACCGCCGGGGTGCCGATCACCATGTACGGGCTGGACGTGTTCACGCGGGTCGTCGTGCCGGCTTCCGACGTACGGCGGCTGCGGTCCAGCTCCGAGCCGGGTGCGCGGCTCGGCGGCGAGCTGCTGGCCCATCGGGGGCCGGGCACCGAGGAGGATCCGGCGGGCGGGCTCGGCGACGCCGGCGCGGTGTGCGCGGTCGCCGACCCCGCGGGGCTGACGACGCGTGCGCTGCCGGTCGAGGTCTCCCTCGGGCCGGGGCCGACCCGGGGGCAGACCGTCGTCGATCT
Organism: Streptomyces chromofuscus; assembly: GCF_015160875.1. Classification (NCBI taxonomy): domain Bacteria; kingdom Bacillati; phylum Actinomycetota; class Actinomycetes; order Kitasatosporales; family Streptomycetaceae; genus Streptomyces; species Streptomyces chromofuscus. The sequence continues at coordinate 4,232,288 of NZ_CP063374.1, forward strand.
CCGCCCGCGGCCCGGTGAGGCCGAGATCCACGGCGAGTCGCGCGAACAGCCCCTCGTGGACGTCGCGCTGGACGTCGACGAGGACCGGTACGTGAAGCTGTGGCTCGCGACCGTGGAGGGCTAGTGCCGCGGCAGGCAACGTTTGCCCGGCAAGGAGCGTCGGGACGGGGTGAACGTTGCCTGTCGCGGCACTAGCTAGGTCCTGGCCCGGCCTGCGGGGATGCGGGGGCGTCCGGTTCGGCCTTCACTGGAGGAAGGAAGGATTCCGGAGTGCTGGAGGCGGCATGGCCGGTTACCGGAGTCGGTGGGCGGTCGCGGCGGCGCTGGTGGGTGCCGTCGGTGCCGGTGTCGTGGGGTGCGGGGGCGGCGAGGACGGGCCGGGAGCGCAGGCCAGTGACGCGGCCTCGGCCCTGCGGTCGGCGGCCTCCGAGGCGACGGACCGGTGGGCGTCGGCCACGGCGGAGGCGGACCGCAGGTTCGACGAGATCAAGGGCGGCGTCGACGTCACGAAGGACGTCACGCTCGGCGCGACGGCGACCGGGCAGGACGGGCGCACGACCGCGGAGGTCCGCGTGCGCAACACCGCCGGCGGTGCCAAGTCCTTCGCCGTGCAGGTGAACTTCACCGACCCGGGCGGGGGACTGAGGGACGCCGTCGTCGTCACCGTGGCCGACGTGCCCGCGGGACAGACCGGGAAGGGCACGGCCCGCAGTACGCACAGCCTGTCCGGTGAGGTGAGCGCGCAGGTGGAGCGGGCGGTGCGGTACTGACGGACGGAGACGGCCCGGCCGGGCGGGCCACCCGTACGGCCGGTTCCCGGACGCACCGGCCCCGCCCCGCCGTTCCCATGGACGGGCGGGGCAGGACGGCACGGCACCGCGACGGACGGCCACGGCCGGGCGACGGACGACAGCCGACAGGTGACGAGCGGCAGACGGCAGGCGACAGCGATGAGCGACACGGCGGGACCTGTGGACCCGATGGATCCGGTGCATCCGACCGATCCGGCGCACCCGGTCGGCCCGGTGCGGCCGGCGGACCCGTTGGACCCGGTGCATCCGATGGATCCCACGCACCCGGTCGACCCGTGGGATCCGGTGCACCCGATGGACCCGACGCACCCGCTGCTGCCCGCGCACCCGGCCGCTCCGCCCCACACTCCGGCGCACCCCCTCACTCCCACCACTCCCGCCCCGCCGACCACACCGGCCCCTCTGCCGGCCACCTCGACGCCCTCGGCCACCACCCCGGTGGACACCGGCGGCGGTCATGACCCCATCGCCTTCACCGAGCACGACTACGCCGCCCGGATGCGCCGCGCCGCCCTGGACGCGGCCGCCGCCGGGCTGTCGGGGCTGCTGGTCACGCCGGGCCCGGACATGGCGTGGCTGTGCGGGTACCGGCCCACCGCGATCACCGAGCGGCTCACCCTTCTCGTCCTCGCCCAGGACTGCGATCCCCGGCTCCTCGTCCCGGCACTGGAGCGGCCGGACGCCGCGGCCGCGCCGGGGGCGGGGGCCGTGCGGATGTCGCAGTGGCGGGACGGGCAGGACCCGTACGCCGCCGCCGCGGGCCTGCTGCGGCCGGACGGGCGGTACGGCGTCGCGGACGCGACCTGGGCGCTGCACCTGCTCGGCCTGCAGGAGGCGCTGCCGCTGACGACGTACCGCGCGCTGAGCGTCGTCCTGCCGATGCTGCGGGCCGTGAAGGACGCGCACGAGGTGGAGCGGCTGGCCGCGGCGGGGGCGGCGGCGGACGCGGCGTACCGGGACATCCTCGGGGTGCGGTTCGCGGGGCGCCGGGAGGCGGACGTGGCCGCCGACCTGGCGCGGCTGCTGCTGGAGCACGGGCACAGCCAGGTCGACTTCACGGTCGTCGGTTCCGGGCCGAACGGGGCGAATCCGCACCACGAGGCGAGTGACCGGGTGATCGAGCCGGGGGACATGGTCGTCCTCGACTTCGGCGGGCTGAAGGACGGGTACGGCTCCGACACGACCCGCAGCGTGCACGTGGGCGAGCCGAGCGCCGAGGAGCGCACGGTGCACGACATCGTGCGGGTGGCGCAGGAGGCGGCGGTGCGGGCGGTGCGTCCCGGGGTGCCGTGCCAGGAGATCGACCGGGTGGCGCGGGCGGTGATCGAGGAGGCCGGGTACGGCGAGTACTTCATCCACCGCACCGGCCACGGCATCGGCGTCACCACCCACGAGCCGCCGTACGTCGTCGAGGGCGAGACCCAGCCGCTCGTGCCGGGGATGTGCTTCTCCGTGGAGCCCGGGATCTATCTGCCGGGCCGGTTCGGGGTCCGCATCGAGGACATCGTGACGTGCACGCGGGACGGTGTGCGGCGGCTCAACGGCACGCCGCACGAGATGGCCGTCGTGGAGTGACCCCACGGCGCTGCTCCGAACCGGTGACGTCGTTCCCCGCGCGCGGGCCCGCTCCGAACCGGTGACGTCCTCCCCCCGGCGTGCGGCGCTACTCCGGGCCGGTGACGTCCTCCCCCCGGCGTGCGGCGCTACTCCGGGCCGGTGACCTCCACGCACGCCGGACGCAGCAGGTGGTCGCCGACCCGGTAGCCGGGGCGCAGGATCGCCGTGCAGATCGGGTGGGTGCAGGACGGGGAGACGTGGTGGGCGAGCGCCTCGTGGCGGGACGGGTCGAAGGCGTCGCCCACCTCCCCGAACCCCACCAGGCCCAGCGCGCCGGTCTGCGCCTCGAGGGCCTCGGAGATCTCCCGCAGCCCCGGTGTCATCGGCTCGTGCCCGCACGCCCGGTCCACCGCGTCCAGCACCGGCAGCAGCCCGCGCAGCACGTTGGCCACCGCGATCTCCCGCACGGCCAGCCGGTCCCGCCGCACCCGCTTGCGGTAGTTGTCGTACTCGGCCTTCACGCGTTGCAGGTCGGCGGTGCGCTCGGCCAGCTCCGCGCGGACGCTCCCGCCGGAGGCCTGGGTTCCGGTCATCCGGGCCACCTCCTCGCCCACCCCTGTGACGGTGGGTGATTGCCAGCTGTGCCCACGAGCCCTGGGTAAGCCGAGGGCCGCGGCTTGTCAAGGGGAGACCGGCCGGGCGGGGCGGAGGGTCAGCGGCCGAGCCAGACCGTGGTGTCCGGGCCCAGGCGTCCGTCGGGTTCCAGGGGCGCGCTGGACAGGAGCGGCTCGCCGGGCGGCAGGGGTACGGGGCGGTCGGAGAGGTTGGCCAGGCAGCGCCAGCCGTCGGAGCGGACGAAGTGCAGGACACCGGGCGGGGTGTCGTCGGCCCAGGTCAGCGACTCGCTCTCCAGCAGCTTGCGGCGCAGGCGCAGGGCCGTGCGGTACAGCTCCAGGGTGGAGCCCTCCGCCCCGTCCTGCACCTCGACGGCGTACGACGCGAAGCCCGCCGGCTGCGGCAGCCAGGCGCCGCCCGCGCCGAAGCCGTACGACGGACCGCTCGTCGTCCACGGCAGCGGCACCCGGCAGCCGTCGCGGCCCTTGCGGACGTGGCCCGTCTGCTCCCAGATGGGGTCCTGCAGGACGGCGGTGGGCAGGTCGGCCACCTCCGGCAGGCCGAGTTCCTCGCCCTGGTAGACGTACGACGATCCGGGCAGCGCCAGCATCAGCAGCGTGGCGGCGCGGGCCCGGCGCAGCCCGGCCGCCCGGTCGACGGCGGGGGCGCTGCCGCCGGACAGGAGCCAGGCGTCGGTGTCCGTGCCGGGCGGCAGCATCAGGCGGGTGGCGTGGCGGACGACGTCGTGGTTGGACAGCACCCAGGTGGCGGAGGCGCCGGCCGCCTGAGCGGTGGCCAGGGACGCGGTGATGACCTCGCGGAGCTCCCCGGCGTCCCAGCCGGTCTTCAGGTACTCGAAGTTGAAGGCCTGGCCGAGTTCGTCCGGGCGCGCGTACAGGGCCCGGCGGGCGCCCGGCACCCAGGCCTCGGCGACCGCCATGCGGGGCGGGGAGTAGGCGTCGAGGATCTTGCGCCAGTCGCGGTAGATCTCGTGGACCTCGTCGCGGTCGTAGAAGGGGTGACTGCCCGGGGGCATGGTCGCGAGGGCGGCCTCGTCGCTCAGTTCCGGGGCGCCGAGGTCGCGGAGGGGTTCGTCCAGGTCCTTGGCGAGGGCGTGCGCGACGTCGACGCGGAAGCCGTCGACGCCCCGGTCCGACCAGAAGCGCAGGGTGGTGCGGAAGTCGGCGCGGACCTCCTCGTTCTCCCAGTTGAGGTCGGGCTGCTGGGGCGCGAAGAGATGCAGGTACCACTGGCCGTCGGGGACCCGGCGCCAGGCGCTGCCGCCGAAGACGGACTGCCAGTCGGTGGGCGGCAGTTCGCCCTGGGCGCCGCGGCCGTCGCGGAAGACGTACCGGTCGCGGGCGGCGGAGCCGGGGCCGGCGCGCAGTGCCTCCTGGAACCAGACGTGCTGGTGGGAGGTGTGGTTGGGGACGATGTCGACGATCACCTTCAGGCCCAGGCGGTGCGCCTCGGCGACCATGGCGTCGAAGTCGTCGAGGGTGCCGAGGCGGGGGTCGACGTCGCGGTGGTCGGCCACGTCGTAGCCGCCGTCGGCCAGTTCGGAGGGGTAGAAGGGGCTGAGCCAGAGGGCGTCGACGCCGAGGGCGGCGAGATGGGTGAGGCGGTGCGTGATGCCCCTCAGGTCGCCGAGGCCGTCACCGTCGGCGTCGGCGAAGCTGCGGGGGTAGACCTGGTAGATGACGGCCTGGCGCCACCAGTCGGGGCTCTTGGGGGAGAGGTCGGGAGTGGTCACTCGGGCTCCTCTGGGGTCGGGCTGCTCTGCGCCGGACGATACGAGGACTTTGTCCACAACCCCGGAATGGTGAACCTCGGCGTGTGGGGGCGCGGGGGGCGGTGGAGCGCCCGCGGAGGGGCGCTCCGGGCGCGGGTGCGGGCGCCGCACGTCAACGCGTCCGCCGGACGGGCAGTTGACGGGGCGTCGCCGGGGTCGCCCCGCCGTGTGCTCGCGCCCGGTCCCACCCGGCCGACGCGGCCCGCGTGTCCCGCTCCCGTTCACTCACCCTCGTGCGCGTCCCATGGGCATGCCACGAACATGCCACCGAATGGGACAGGCGGGCCCGCGCCGGAGGCCGTCGGCGCCGAGACGGCGAGGTCGTTGTCGCCCGCGCCGGTGAGGTCGCTCCCGCTCACCGGCGGGGTTGGCGTCGCCTGCGGGGTCATCTCGCCCGCCCGCCGGGTCGTTCCCGCCCGCCCCGGGCCGTACCCGCTCACCCGGCCCCGTGAGGCGGCAACCGGCGGTGCGGCCACCGGAGTCAGCCCAGGCAGAGGACCAGTACGCAGAGCTGGGGGGACGTGGGCGGGGGCGTCGTCGGTGCGGGGGGCTGCGTCTCGGGGGCGGTGGGCTGCGCGCCGGTGTCGGCCGGGGGCGGGGTCGGCTGCGGGGCGGTGGTGCCGGGGGCCGCGTCCGCCGGGGGCGCGGGGACGAGGGACTCCTGTTGCGGGAGCCGTGGAGCCGCCGGGACGGAGATCGGGGTCTCCAGGCCGGCGCCGTGCGGGGCGGGCGTCGTGGGGCGCGGTCGCGAGCGGCTCGCCGCGGAGCCGGAGTCCGGGGACTGCGGGGCCGTCGACCGGGGCGCGGGCCGGTGCTCGTCCGGTCGGGACGCCGTGGGACGTGTGGGCTCCGTCGGCTTCCGCCGCGTGCTGTCCAGGGTCAGCTCGTCCGGTGCCGCGGCGGCCTGCGCACGGTCGGTGGAGCCGCCGCCGTTCAGCGTGGTGAGCGTCAGCCCACCGCCGACGAAGGCGACGGCCGAGGCCACCAGGGCCCGGCGTTGCGCCTTCTTCCAGCGGATCCGCTGCCGTCGCCGGGACGCGCGGCCGTCCGGCAAGGGGACCGGCGCCTCCTCGGACTCCGGCATCGGCACGGCGCGCACCGGCTCCGGCTCGGGCTCCCGCCGGGCGTCGGGTGCGATGTCCGGCGCGTAGGCGCCGCATCCGGGGCACACCAGGGCGCCGTTGAGATGCCGTCGGCACGTGGAGCAGTAGTCCATCTGCCCGTAGTTCATCGGTGCGGCACTCCTGAGTCGACAGCCCCCCGAACGGCCAGCAACGCTAACGACGGATCCCGGCCGCCGTGTGCAGCCCGTGTGACACTCCTGCACAGATTCGCCGGGGCCCGGACTGCCCCGCATGCTCCCTCTTCGGGGGAACTTCACCCCCAACAGGCAACCCCCGCCCCACGTTTGCCTTCTCACAGGATGCTCACGGACTCGCGGTCCCCGGGCGCGTGGGGAGCGTCGGTACAGCGGTGGCCGTGTCGACGTGGGCTGTCCGGTCCGATGCCGTCCACGGGCGGCACGCGAAGACGAGGAACCGATGACCAGTCAGCAACACCGCAATCGCCTGAGGCGTTCGGCGCTCGCCGCCGGCACCGCGCTCACCGTCGTCGTCGGCGGCGCCGCGGTCGCCTCCGGGGCCGACCCGGCGAGCACCACGCCCGGCAAGCCGCAGCTCAAACTGATCGCCGCGTCGAAGTCCGTGACGCTGGACCGCTGGGAGGGGGAGCCCGGGGTCCACCTGGACCTCGGGACGTACGTCAGCGTCGACAACGCGCCGCTGGAGTTCAAGGTGACGCGGAAGTCGTACAAGGACCCGGTGGTCGCCCAGCAGATCCTGCGCAACGGAAACAGTGTCCAGACCAGGAAGCTGCCCGCCGGGCTGGTGAAGGACTTCTCCGGGCTGCCCGGCTTCCTGGAGGTGTCGGTCAAGAACGCGGCCGGCCAGGAGGTCGCGAAGTCCAAGGGCACCTTCTGCCCGAACAACGCCTCCGGCCGGATCCGCCCGGACGCCCCCGCGACCTCGCACTACCCGGAGAGCTGCCCCACGAACCCGTGGACGCTGGGCTCGGTGTGGGGCGTGGAGAAGGGGTGGGCGTCCAACTCCAGCACCGTCGACTACGACAAGCCCGTGGACCTGCCGGCCGGTGAGTACACGGCGAAGGTGGCGGTGGCCAAGAAGTACCGCGACCTGTTCGGCATCCCGAACGACCAGCCGACCGTCAAGGTGACCGTCCGGCAGATCAGTGACGGCGGCGGTGAGGGCGCCGCCGCCTCGCGCTCCGGCGCGCGGCACGGCGGTCAGGGCAGTCACGGCGCGCACGGCGGGCACGGCGCCGCTGCGCAGGGCGCCCGCACCGCCCACCACTACGGCCCGCGCGGCGCCGACGCGCCCACCCCGCCGCAGCTGTCGCACGCCCTGGAGGACCGGGGCCGCGCCTCGCACCTGGGCGACGGGCCCGGGCACACCGACGGTTCGCGGATCGCGCCCGCGCTGAAGCCCCACGCCAAGCGGCCCACCGGGCGCGCGGGAGTCCCGGCCGACGTGCCCAAGCCCGACCTGCGGTCGCTGCCGGCGTGGGACATCGCCATCACCGACGGCGAGGACGGGGACGTGCCCGGCAAGGACTACCTCGCGTTCAGCGCCAACGTGTGGAACGCCGGGCCGGCGCCGCTCGTCGTGGACGGGTTCCGCAGCCCGGGCGCGGACCTGATGGACGCGTACCAGTACTTCTACGACGCCAACGGCCAGCAGGTCGGGTACACGCCCACCGGCACCATGGAGTGGGACCCGCGGATCGGGCACGAGCACTGGCACTTCACGGACTTCGCCAGCTACCGCCTGCTCAGCGAGGACAAGACGAAGGAGGTGCGCAGCGGCAAGGAGGCGTTCTGCCTGGCCAACACCGACGCCGTCGACTACACGGTGAAGAACGCCAACTGGCACCCCTACAACACGGACCTGTCGACCGCATGCGGCCAGCAGAACTCGATTTCGGTGCGCGAGGTGCTCGACGTCGGCTCCGGCGACACGTACACCCAGTACCGTCCCGGCCAGTCCTTCGACATCACCGACCTGCCGAACGGCACGTACTACATCCAGGTGATCGCCAACCCGGAGAAGCGGCTGCAGGAGACCGACCTCAAGAACAACGTCGCCCTGCGCAAGGTGGTCCTGGGCGGTGAGCCGGGCGCCCGCACGGTCCAGGTGCCCCCGCACCACCTGATCGACGCCCCGTGACCGACGCCCCCTGACCGCTCGACGGACGCCCCCGGCCCGCGCGCCGGGGGCGTTCACCTGTGCGCCCCGCCGTTTCCTCCGCCACCCCTGAGCGTTGGTCCCTTTGTGCACTGAGCGATGCCCAGCAGACGCGGTCGCCGAGCCGGTCGTCTCCCGTGGGCAGGCGAACGGAGAATGCTGTGCGAATGACCGACATCCAGCGCTGCGAGGTCCGCCCCGGGCGGCTCGTGGAGTGGACGCTGCATCCGGCGGCCGTCCGGGCCGCGGCCGACATGCCGGAGGACTCCCGGCCGCCCGCGTACGTCCAGGAGTCGCACGTGCGCACCGCGCGTTCGGTGCGCGAGGACGGCCTGTTCGTGCCGACCTGGCTCGGCGCGGCGTTCGACATCCCGGGCCCGGTCGACCTCGGCGCGCTCCAGCAGGCCCTGCGGGCCTGGACGCTGCGGCACGAGACCCTGCGCAGCGGCTTCCGCTGGATCGGTGACGACATGCGGCGCTTCACGCTCGACCCGGAGGCGGTCGTCCTGTGCCGCGAGGACCGGGGCGTCTTCGGCGACCCGGCCAAGCTGACCCGGTACCTGCAGGACCGCTTCGACACCGTGGCGGACGCGCTCAGCTGGCCCAACTTCATCTTCAGCGCGGTGGTCCGGGACGACGGCACCAGCGTCTACATGGCGTTCGACCACAGCAACGTCGACGCGCACTCCATTTACCGCATCCCGGCCGAGATCCACGAGCTGTACGCGTCCGCCCTCGCCGGCCACCGCCTCGACGGGGGCGCCCCCGTCGCCAGTTACGTCGACTTCTGCGCCCTGGAACGCACCGAGGCCGACCGCCTCGACGGCACCGACGAGATCGTCGCCCGGTGGCGGGAGTTCATCGTCCAGTGCGACGGCAAACTGCCCAACTTCCCGGTGGAGCTGGGCCTCGACCCGGAAGGGCCGCTGCCCGCGCAGAACCTGATGCAGGAGATGCTCGTCGGTGACGCCGACGCCGCGGCGTTCGAGGCGTACTGCCGGCCGTACGGCGGCAGCCTGGTCGGCGTGCTCGCCGCCACCGCCCTCGTCGTCCGGGAGATCGGCGGCCAGGAGGTGTACCGCACGGTCGTGCCCTTCCACACCCGCGTCCGCTCCCAGTGGTCGGACTCCGTCGGCTGGTACGTCGGCGGCGCCCCGATCGAGGTCCCCGTCGCCCAGGCGGCCGACCTCGACGGCGCCCTGCGCATGGTCCGCACCGCCCTGCGGGAGAACCGCCCGCTGTCCCGCAAGCCCATCGCCCGCGTCCTGAAGCTCCTCGGCGCCGACTTCCGCCCCACCTCCCCCGACCTGTACTCGATCGTCTCCTTCGTCGACGCCCGCGCCACCACCGGCTCCGAACGCTGGCAGGACCTGAAGGCCTACGGCCTGATCCGGGTGTCGTACGGCGACCAGGTCTGCGTCTGGCTCACCCGCCTCCACGAGGGCCTCCAGCTCGCCAGCCGCTACCCGGACACCGACGTCGCGCAGAAGAACATGCGGCTGTTCACCGAGCGTCTGCGGGAGCACATCGTCGCCATGGGCCGCCAGGCCCTCCTCGCCGGTCGCTCCGGCGTACGCCGCGCGGCCCACGGGTAGGGGACCCGATGTGACGGACCGGGGGGAGCAGGGGCTGGACGCGGCACGGGTCGCCGAGATCATCGTCGGCGGCCGGCCCGGGCGGCGGGGGTCCGGATACCGGGTGACCACCGACTGCGTCCTGACCGCCGCCCACGTCGTGGCCGCACCCGCCGACCGGATCCGCGTGCGCTTCGACGCCGACCGCCCCGGTGAGTGGAGCGCCGACGCCCGCGTCGTCCTGCGCGAGGAGGCCGCCGACGTCGCCCTGCTGGAGCTGACCGGCGCCCCGCCCGGCATCCCCGCCGTCCCGCCGCCCCGCTACGCCGCCGTCCCCGACGCCGACGCGGTGCTGCCCTTCAGCGCCGTGGGCTTCCCCCGCTTCAAGCTGCGCAAGGACACCGGACGGCTCCTCGACGACGGTTCGCCGAGCCAGTACCGCGACTCCTGCCACGTGTCCGGCACCGTCTCCGTCCTGTCCAACCGCCGCGAGGGCACGCTCGAACTGGCCGTCGTCGTCCCGCCCGCCGACGTCGAGCCCGAACGCTCGCCGTGGGAGGGCATGTCCGGCGCGGCGGTGTGGTGCGGGGGCGCCGTGATCGGTGTCGTGAGCGTGCACCACCGCGCGGACGGACTGGGGCGCCTCGCGGCCCGGCGGGTGGAGCGCTGGTACGACGCCCTGTCCCCGGCCGCGCTGGAGCGGTTCGGACGGTACGCCGCACTGCCCCCGCGTGCGGAACTAGGCTTCACCGGCGACACCACGGCTTCCCGCCCGGTCCCACCCCTGACCGGCCTGCCCGGCGAACTGCCCCTGCGCGAACTGGTCGACCTCGTCGACGCTCTCACGGCCCTCCCCCTGCTGCGCGGCCCGAACGGCACGACGCTGCTGCTGGACAGCATCAGCGACCGCATCGCGGCCAACAGCCCCCGCGACCCCCGGCTGCGCATGGACGTCTACGGCATCCTGCGCACCTGCCTGCGCTACCCGGGCACACTCGACCAACTCCTGGAAGCGGTACGGCTCCTGGAGGGCCCCTCGCCGGAAGTGGAGCGGGTCGACCGGGCCGCCGCCCAACTGGCCGGGCGCTACCGCTGACGTTCTCACGGGCGGCCGGATGTGGGGTTTCGACTTGTGGCCCGCTGGGTCATGATGATTGGGAGCCGACAGCGCCGGCCGACAGCGCGGACTCGCGGGCACGGGAGGGGACTTGGCAGCCGTGGAGCAAACGATGCCTGCCGTCGAGTCTTGTCTCGTCGATCTGTCGGGGGTCTCCCTGCAAGCGCTGCGCTCCCTGGACGGCCCGGACTTCACCGAGTCGCTGGAGCGGCTGCTGCACCACGTCGACGGCCCCCAGGGCCTCACGGCCTCCAACTTCAACGGCTCCCGGTTCGACGGCTCGACGGGGTGACCGGCGTGCGGTGGGGGATCCGTGGCCGCTGACGCCACGACGACGGGGGATCACCTGCCCTTCCACCGGCTCTCGGCGGCCGGCGTCCAGGCCCTGGCCTGCGGCGAGGGCGACGACGCGGTGGTGGGGGCGCTGCTCGGCGCGGAGCGCAGCCGGCGCCTGCTGCTCATGCGGGCCCTGGACAACGCGCTCGCCGGAGACGACACCGCGCCCCTGTCGCACGCGGACGCCTGGGCCCTGCTGGAACGCGCCCAGCGGGCCGCGCCCGAGGTGTTCGAGGACGTCCTGATGTGCCCCACCACCGGTATGTGGGTCTCCCTCGCGGTGCGCACCGCCCGGGGACGGGCCGCGGGCGAGGAGGACGCGCCGGGGTGGGTCGTCACCGGATATCTGTCCGCGCTGGCCGCGGCCGCGGGCACGCGGGCCGGGCTGGACTTCTCGATCACCGTGCCGGTGCGGCACGGGCTGGTGCCGCTGCCCACGCTGGGCTGCGCCGTCCTGCCGGAGCACCGGCCGTGGAGCACCGCCCGGGTGACGGGACACGCGGGCCGGCTGCGGATCACCGGGGCGGGCGCGGACGTCGCGGTCGCGCCCGGCTGGGACGTGCGCGGGGCGGACTGGCTGCCGGTGCGGCGGCTGACACTCGGCGCCGACGGCACGGCGAAGCCCCTTGTGCTGGAAGAACTCGACCCGTACCGGACGTTCCCCCGGCCGAGCGAGCCCCGGCCGATGCCGCAGGGGGAGGCGGCGTCCTGGGCGGCACTGCTCGCGGATGCCTGGGAGATCGTGCGGCGCGACGATCCGGTGACCGCCGGGGCGATGCGCCGGGGCCTGATGTCGGTGGCTCCGTGCCCGGCGAGAGAAAGGTTTCGGCCGTACAGTTGCACGTCGGCGGCCGCGTTCGGCGGCGTCGTCGCCTCGCACCCGGACGACGCCGCCCAGCTCGCGGCGACCCTGGTGCACGAGTTCCAGCACATCAAGCTGGGCGCCCTGATCAACCTCGGCCCGCTGACCGAGCCGCCCGGCGGTCCCGGGTCGTCGCAGGAGCTCTTCTACGCGCCCTGGCGCGACGACCCCCGTCCGCTCGGTGGGCTCCTCCAGGGCATCTACGCCTTCTTCGGCGTCGCCCGCTTATGGCGGGCCCACCGCCACACGGCCGATCCGGCGTACGCCCCGCTGGCCCACTTCGAGTTCGCCCTGTGGCGCGGACAGGTGTGGTCGGTGCTGAACGAGGTGCGCGGCCACGTGCTGCTGACCCCGCTGGGCCGGTACGTCCTCGAAAGCCTCGCCGAGCGCTGCGCGCGGTGGATGACGGAGGAGGTCCCGGCCGGACCGCTCCGCCTGGCCGAGGAGGCCTCGGCCGACCACCTCGCCCGCTGGCGCGCCCACCACATGCGCCCGCCCGCGGCGGCCGTCGAGGAGGCGGTACGCGCCTGGCAGCAGGGTGCCGCGCGACCTCCGTCCGCCCTGGCCGCCCCGCCCGCCCTGGTCCCGGACTCCGAGGTGCGCTTCCTGGACACCGCGGCCGTCCTGGCCCGGCACCACCTCACCGACCCCGAGGGCGCCCCGCGTGCCGCGGCCGGGGCGGTCGAGGGCGCCGAACCGGCCGACGTCCTCCTGGTCGCCGGCAGCCACGAGGGTGCCCGGGACGCCTACGCCACCCGCCTGTCCGGCAAGGACGCCCCCGTGTCCGCCTGGGCGGGACTGGGTCGAGCCCTCACCGCGGACCCGTCCCGGCGGCAGGCGTCCCACCTCCTCCTGCGCCACCCGGAACGCGCGAGAGCGGTCCAGGACGCCCTGGTCGCCACGACGGGCCGTACCGCCGATCCCGTACGGCTGGCCGGCTGGCTGGGGCAGGACCTGGCGGACTGACCGCCCGCCCGTCCCGGCGCCCCGGCCACGGCCGGACTACAACGGCAGCGCGTCGATGTCGCAGTTCGCCCGCTGTCCGTCCTGGAACTGGGTCGTCGCCGGGTGGCTCGTGCCCGACGCGAATTCCATGCGGGGGGCGTCCAGGACGCGGATCATGCGGTCCAGGGTGTCCTGGCGGAGGGCGGCGGCCTCGGCGTCCGCGCCGACCGACGCCAGGTCCATCGACAGGTTGGCCGCGCACATCAGGGTGGTGGGGTGGTCCTCGCCGAAGGTGGACCGGCACAGGGCCAGGGTGTCCTCGCCACGGCGGCGGGCCTCCTCGTGCAGGCCGAGGGCGGCGAGGTCGCTGGCCAGGTTGATGGCGCAGATGAGGGCGAGCGGGTGGCCCGCTCCCAGCCGGTCGGCGAGGGAGGCGAGCGCCGTCTCGTCCAGACGGCGGGCTTCCTCCGGCTGCCCGAGCAGCCGCAGCGTGACGGCGAGGTCGACGTCGGCGGACAGCACGTGCGGGTGGTGCTGGTCGTAGATCTGCCGGTAGCCCTCGCAGGCCTTCAGGCCCCGGGTCCGGGCCGCCTGGAGGTCGCCGTTCTGCCGCAGTGCCACGGACAGGGTGAGGGCGGCGGCCAGTGACTGGGGGTGGGTGTCGCCGTAGCGGCGGGTGAACTGGGCGTGGGCCTCGGTGGCCAGTTCCAGCGCGCGCAGGTGGTCGCCCGCCTTGCGGCAGGCCTCGCTCAGCTGGCGCATCGTCTCGATGGTGGCGGGGTTGCCGTGGCCGAACAGGTCCTGGCAGGTGACGAGGACGGGTTCCTGCAGGGCGCGCGCGCCGACGTAGTCCCCGGTCTCCCGCACGTCGATGGCGACGCTGTTCTCGGTGATCAGGGTCCGCCGGTCCTCCCGGCCGAACAGCCGCAGCTTCAGGGCCAGCGTGCGCTGGTCGAGTGCGAGCGCCTGCCGGAAGTCACCCGCGTGACGCAGGCTCACGCCGAAGTTGTGGGCGATGTTGAGAGTGGTCGGGTCCTCCTCGCCGAAGGCCCGGTGGGCGCGCTCGTAGGCCGTCCGGTCGAGGTCGGCGCCGGTGGCGAAGCGGCCCTCGACCCGGCGTACCGCGGCCTCGTACTGGAGCGCGTCGAGCGCGTCCTCGCGGGTGTCCTCCTGGTCGGCGGGCGCGGTGCGCTCGTACACCTCCCGCAGGTGCGCCACCAGCCGGGCCGCGTCGTCGAACCGGCCCACGACCCAGTACATGTAGCAGAGCCACTGCCCCATCAGCAGCGTCTGCTGGTCCTCCTCGCCGAAGATCGCCAGCCAGGACTCCCAGGCCTGCTCCGAGAAGTCGACCGACACGTCGTGGTCGCCCCAGAAGTACAGGTACTCGGCGATGTTGCGGACCAGCTGACGCACCCACGGCTGGTCGGACTTGATCGCGTCGGAGGCGATGACGTGGCTGTAGAGCTCCGCGTACCGGGGCCAGCTCGCCGGGTTCTGCGGCGTCTTGGGGTCGGCGGCGGCCAGCAGGGTGTGGGCGCCGTTGCGCATGCGGGACTGCTCCTCCGGGGTCATGCGGTTGTTCAGGACGAGCTGCACCAGGCGGTGCATCTCGATGGAGTTCGTACGGTGGTCGATGCGGGCGAGCGAGTAGCGGTTCACCTCCCTTATCGCCCGGGCGAGCCGCATCGGGTCGTTCAGGGCCGCGTCCAGCTCGGGGAAGATGCTGCTGTTGCCGAGACCGGAGAAGATCGACCGGGAGATCGGGTCGGGCGCGAAGTAGGAGCACAGCTGCAGCAGCCGCAGCGCCGCCGGGCTGCGGGTCTCCAGGTGGTCGAGGGAGACGTTCCAGGCGGCGGCGACCGGCAGTTGGTAGTCCGGCGGCGGGGCCACTTCGAGCAGTTCCATCCGCTTGTTCTCGAACAGCCGCAGATACTCCGAGGCGGGCATGCCGGTCTCCGCCCGCCAGGCCGCGGCCTGTTCCAGGGCCAGCGGCAGGTCGCCGAGCGCCTCGGCCAGCGAGTCGGCCTCGTCCTCCCGCAGCGGCGGGCCGGAGCGGCGCAGCAGCTCCTTGCTCTCCTCGCGGGTGAACACGTCCACCTCCAGCGAGCCGCCGACCTGGCCCCAGCGCCGGTTGCGGGAGGTGACGAGGATGGTGCCGTTGCCGCCCTGCGGGAAGTAGTGGCGGACCTGCTCGGGGTTGTCGGCGTTGTCGAAGATGAGCAGCCAGCGCGAGTACGGCCGTCCCTCGCGCAGCGCCTCACGGACCGCGGGTCCGGCGATGTTGGCCTCGGTGGTGGTCACCAGGCCGAGCCGCTGGGCCAGCTCCACCAGGGCCTGACCGATCTGGCCGGGCCGCTCCGCGGGGATCCACCACACGATGTCGTACTCCGACTGGTGGCGGTAGGCGTACTCGATGGCGAGCTGGGTCTTGCCGACGCCGCCCATGCCGTGGATCGCCTCCGGCAGCACGGTGGTGGTGCCCTCGCGCAGCCGCTGGTCGAGCAGTTCCAGCAGCTCGGTGCGACCGGTGAAGTTCGGGTTGCGCGGCGGCAGGTTCCCCCAGACCCGCGGCTGTGTCGTGCGGTCGCCCGTCTCCACGGTCCGCTGGGGTGATGTCGGCATCTGCGAGGCTCCTTCGGAGGCGGTCCGGGGGTCGGGGCCGGTGGCGGCTTCGGCCGCCGCGGAGGCCGCATCGGACGGTACCGGCCCCGTCACTGCGCGTCGTGGTTTCTCCAGGCTGACCGCGTAACGCCGATCGTGCCAGCTCAGCACCTGCGCGAGCATGGCGGCACGCTGGTCGTAGCGGCCCGACAGGGCGCGCAGGGCGGTCAGCTCCACCCGGTGGAAGGCGATGTTGCGGCTGCCGACGTGCGGCATCGCCAGGGTGTCCAGCGGCTCGGTGGGGGCCGGGAGCAGGAGGCGGGCGGTGTCGTCCGCGGCGAACAGGGCGCGCACCTCGCGCAGGACCCGCGCGGTGGCGCTGCGCCGCCCGAGCGCCAGCAGCTCCTCGCGGATGTCCGGGGCGAACGTGAACACCACGTCCGCCGGCCCCTCGCCGTGGTCCCAGGTGGGCCGTACCAGGCCGCTGATCAGCAGCTCGGAGACGTGGACCGGCCCGGCGTCCGGGGTGATGGCGACGATCCTGCGGAGGACGGGCAGGCTCAGCGGCGCGGCGGCCAGCCGGGTCGCCAGGGCGAACCCGGTGGGGCTGGCCACGGCGCGGAAGTCGGAGACCCGCTCGGCGGCGGGCAGGGTGCTGAGCGGGTCGGGCAGCTCCTGCGCCCAGGGCAGCGCGCGGGCCGCGTCGGGCCTGCTCTTCCATTCGCGGGCCTGGATGGCGGACAGATCCAGCCATTCGGGCTCCGGCCCGGACACCAGCCGGGTGAGCGCCGCCGCCCACCGCCGGGTCAGCTCCAGCACGGGGACGACGACGGCGGCGCCGTCCCGCTCCTCGCCGGTCTCGTCGGTGTCGCGCAGCCCGGTCGGGGGTTCGCGTTCCTCCCAGTCCCAGGCGCTGTTGGCGGCCCAGCCGTGCGGGGCGCGGATGCGCACCCGGTGCACGTCGAGCCCGGTGCGGAACCACAGCTGCTGCGGCAGCAGATGTACCACGGCGACCGGGGAGGTGCGCCCCCAGCCGCGCAGCAGCGGCTGGACGGCGCCGAGCCGCCAGCCGGCCGCGAGAGCGTCGGTCAGCACCAGCACCACGCGGCGGGCGTCCTGCGGTGCCGGGCCGAGGGGTTCCTCGGGGCTGACCCGGGCGGGGTCGGTCTCGTCGGTGCCGAGCAGCCGTAACACCCGCACCCGGGTGAAGGCGCCCGTCCGTTCGAGTTCCTCGACCAGGTCCTCGCGGACCGTCTCGTACCACACCCGCATGGTGGGGTGGGTGTCGATGACCAGAACCGCTTCCGCGCGTTCGGGCCCGCCCGGCCGCCGACCGAGCCGGCTCAGGACGTGAGCGGCCTCACGGCGTGCCCGTGCGGACTCTCCCGGTCGCTGGCCATCGTCATCATGCATGCGTGCCCTCGAGGCGTCGTAGTGACGATGAGCGGGTCGCGGAGTCCCGCACACCCCCGCCATGCGTGACAGCCACGGGTAAAGCCTTGCAGCGGTTCCGCTCGTGAAGCAAGTGCGCACGGGGGCTCGCGCAGGGTGTACGCGAAAGCATGCCGGAAGCAGTGGGGCCGACCTGAGACACAGGCGGGCGGAAACGCGCACGCTCGTTCAATTCGTGTCACCCTTCGGCTCGCGGGCGGGCGTTCTGGTGCACCTCTGACCCGGTCGCCCGGTCACCCCGCGCGAGGTCGGGTCCCGGGGGCACGGGCCGGCGTTCCGGGTCGTCGAGCAGGATCGCCAGATGGCGTCCCACGTGGTTGTCCCACCCCTCGGGCCCCATGGCCAGCGCCTCCTTGCGCCATCTTCCGGTCCGCTCCAGCAGACCGGCCAGCCCGCGGTCCTGCACGATGTCGGCG
Organism: Streptomyces chromofuscus; assembly: GCF_015160875.1. NCBI lineage: Bacteria > Bacillati > Actinomycetota > Actinomycetes > Kitasatosporales > Streptomycetaceae > Streptomyces > Streptomyces chromofuscus. The sequence goes on from NZ_CP063374.1 coordinate 4,249,630, forward strand.
ACGGCCTCCTTGAAGGCCGGGTCGGAGCAGTCCCCGCGGTGCCAGATCATGGCCGGAACGCCCGCCCGCAGGCCCGCGAGGTACTCCTGACGGCCGGTGAGCGAGTCGGTGCCCGGCGGTTCGCTGAGCACCAGGCAGACGGCGTGCTCGTCCTCCTTCAGCTCGCGCTCCAGATGGAAGTGCGAGTGGCCGGGCCGGTTCCAGTACGAGTGGGTGTCGGCCGGGCGTTCCTTGAAGTGCCGCCACTTGTTGTGCCAGGGGCGGTGCCAGGCCGCTCTGCGCAGCCGTTCGAAGCTGCGCACCAGGACCGCGTAGTCCATCACCAGCGGGGTTGGGGAGGGCGAGGCCGACTCCTTGTGCCACCACTCGACGGGTTCCCCGAGCAGTTCCCACGGAAGGATGAACTCCAGCACCACCGGCTGACGCAGATCCGACCAGCGTTCCTCCGTCTGCTCGATGAGCTGTTCGACCTCGGAGGGGAGTTCGTCGCGGTGCAGGTGCAGGGTCTCCCCGGGTACCGGGTGCCAGCCCTCGGCGTCCGACTGCCGCCAGTGGGAGAGGTAGTAGCGGTCGCGGTCCACGCCGTCCGGCTCGAACTGGATCATCAGATACGCCGGCATCAGCGAGGACGTCACCGGTTCGGCGACGCCGCCGCCGCGCTGCCACTCCGCCATCTTGTCCTCCAGGCCCCAGGCACGGGCCTGCCGGCGGTTCCAGCGGCGCAGTCGCTCGGCCGTGTCCGCCTGACCGTCCTCGACCAGCTGGTCGGCGGCCAGGGACACGAACGCCATGCTCACCGGCAGTTCCTTGGCCGCCGAGTTGTCACCGGCCAGGCGCAGGAACACCGTCCAGCCCGTGTCGCACCAGGGCGGCAGCTCCTGGGTGCGCGAACGGCTCGCCCGGCGGGCCATCGCCGCCAGCGTGGACGCGGAGCGGATCTCCTGGAGCAGCGGCCGCAGCGGATGCAGGTCGGCACCGTCGAAGAAGTCGACGGCCTCCCACTCGTCCACCAGCCGGCGCAGCGCCGTCACGGCCGTCGACTGCTGCTCGACGTACCCCAGGCAGCGCACCAGCGACGGCAGCCCGTCCGGGACGCCCGCGCACTTCTCCACCAGGTGCAGAAGCCAGGGGCGTAAGGCCTCGCCGCGCAACGGCTCCACCGGCGAGCCGAGTTCCTGGCCCAGCATGGTCACCAGCAGGTCCGCGCTGGTCGTGTGCCGCAGGGTGGCCGACTCCTGCAGCACGTCGACGACTTCGGCCACCAGCTCGTTGCGAACCCGCGCAGGGCTGCGCCCATCCACCCCCGTGACCTCCCGACCGCCACCAGTCCCGCCTGAGTTACCACTGACAGTGCCGACCAGCGTACGGCCAGTCGTCCCCCCACGTCAGGGGGTCGAACAGCGTCCCGGGCTCAGCGTTCGCCCTCCGCCTCGTCGCCGGTGATCAGCACGTCGTGGCGGGTGCCGTCCGGCGCGACGAGTTTCGGCTGGAGGGTCAGGCAGATCCGGTGGGTCCGCGACGACTCGACCTGCGCCTCACCGCCCGCCTCCACCACCCAGAACCGCACCTTCCCGCCGGCCCCGCCCGTCCGCCCCACGGCGACGGTCGCCTCGATCTCGACCGGCCCCAGCTCGAACCGCACCGGCCCGTCGCCGCCACCGGCCAGCGCGGCGTGCAGCTCGTGCCTCAACTCCCGGATCATCTCGGCCAGTTCCACCATGCGTGGATCCTAGCGGCGGCGGTGCGGGCACGTACTGCTTCCAGCCGGACGCGGGTGAACACGGCCGAGGAGCAGCGGGCGGCCACGCCCTGGGCCGGGCGCCGGCCCCGGCCACCTGCCCGCGCCATCGTCCTGGGCGACGCCCCGACCCGGGACCGGCGCGCCCCGCTTCGCGGACCGGCTCGCGACGCCACCGGGACGCCCGCGCCCGGGCGGGCGTCCCGGCGGGTGGACGGTGGCCGAAGGAGCGGGCAACGGCGACCACGGCCGGGTCGACGACATGGCGATCGTCCGGCCGACGCGCACAGGACCGCTCGCCCTCGCCGTGACGGCGGGCCGACGGGGGTACGAGGAGGCTGCCCGGCGAGGCTTTGACCGCCGGGGCGACGCGCCAGGCAGTGGCCGGCCTCGTCCGACCGTCACTGGTCCGAGTAGCCGATGTCCCCCACGGTCCAGGCGTTCACGTCCGCGATGGCGACCCGGTACATGCCGCCGGTGTCGGGGATGCCGAAGCTGCCCTGGAGGATGCGGGCGACGTGGAAGTGCAGGTGGGTGGGGCGGGGGCGGGGCTCGCGCGGTTCGCCGGGACGGTGCGCCGGGACGAAGGCGGCCGAGAAGGAGCCGAGTCGCTCGGAGTCGCGCAGCACCTCCGCCACGCGTTCCCGCCACAGGGCTTCCGGCGCCAGCCGTCCCGTGATGACGGCTCCGGGGACCACGACGGTCAGGGACATCTGACTGTTCTGCTCCGACTCCACCGTCTCGGCGATGCCGACGAGCAAGTCATCGGGGTGCGACATGGGTGCGGAGTCTATGCCAAGGGGCGCCCGAGGGCAGTGACCCGCCGGACGTTCCTCGCCGCGGCACGCACCGGGGAAATACTCCCGGCGCGGGAAATCCGTACGCACCCGGGGCAACGGGAATGCGCCGGGTAAAAGGTGCCGGGAAACGATGCGGGGCCCGCGCTCCGAGGAGTGCGGGCCCCGATCTCGCAGGACGCGTCAGCGTCAGGCGGGAACGATGTTCTCGGCCTGCGGGCCCTTCTGGCCCTGCGTGACGTCGAAGGTCACCTTCTGGCCTTCCTGAAGCTCGCGGAAGCCGGAGGTGGCGATGTTCGAGTAGTGAGCGAACACGTCGGCGCCGCCACCGTCCTGCTCAATGAAGCCGAAGCCCTTTTCCGCGTTGAACCACTTCACGGTGCCAGATGCCATATTCATTCTCCAAAGTCTCTGGAAGCAAAAACTGCAACCTCTATCACGCTAGCACAGCTCCCGGCGTTCGGCTTGTCGTTTCCGGGGCGCGCGAATTCCCGCATCAGGGGCATAAATCCTGCATCGGCCGCGACAGATATTCGGCGCCCGGAACGGGCTTCAGCGCTGCTGGTCCGCCCGGGACTCGGCGTTCTGCCGACGCATTTCCTCGTTCACCCGCTGGGCCTCCTCCAGCTGGTCCTCGAGGATGATGATGCGGCAGGCGGCGTCGATGGGCGTGCCCTGGTCGACCAGTTCCCGGGCGCGGGCGGCGATGCGCAGCTGGTAGCGGGAGTAGCGGCGGTGGCCGCCCTCCGAGCGCAGCGGAGTGATCAGCCTGGCCTCGCCGAGGGCGCGCAGGAAGGCGGGTGTCGTCTCGAGGACGGCTGCGGCCCGCCCCATGGTGTAGGCGGGGTAGTCGTCGTCATCGAGGTTGTCGACAGCGGGGGAACGATCGGCGGGCACGCAAAAACCCTAGCCGGAAAGAGGGGCGATATCTGCTCCGGTCACGGCAGATATCGCCCCCGTGCGGCATCGCGCCGCCAGACGCGAGGTCAGAGGCCGAACTCCTGGGGGGACAGACCGAGCACCGAGCACGCCTCGCGCAGCACCTGCTCCTCGGCCGGCGCGATGTAGCCGTCTGCGCCGGCGATGACGAAGCCGGTCTGGACGACCGCGCGGGCCTCGGCCGGCTTCTTCGCCGCCTTGGCGATCTCCTGGAGGACCTGCGTCTTGCCCTGGGGGAAGTCGAAGGCCAGCTGGTCGACGTGCATGCTGAACCGCTGCCGCAGCTGCTCCGGCGGGAAGTTCTGCAGGACGTCGTTGCTCAGGATCAGCGACTCCATCTGCTGCCGCTCGGTCGGGTCCACATGCCCGTCGGCCGCCGCGACCAGGGCGCACATGGCCATGCTGGCGTCCCGGAAGGCACCGCTCTTGAGCTCGGTCTTCAGGGACGTGAGCTGCGACTTGAGCGTGCTCACCAGCTGGGCGCGCGAGCCGCCGGAGGACCCGGGACCCGGCCTGCCGTGACCGCCCGGACCGCCGTAGGGGCCGTGGCCGCCGTGTCCGCCCTGTGCGCCGGAGCCACGCGCGCCCTGGGCCTGCTGCTGCAGGTTCTTGGCCTGGTCCTTGATCCGATCCCACATAGCCATCCGTGCCACCTCGGCTTCAGCCGTGTCGTTCCGCTCGCCGGCGTGCGTGCGCACCCGTCTCCCGGGCAACGCCTGCCCGCTCCCCGAAGTTCCATGACCACCCCCGGACGGCCCAAGGCGACGCCCGGCGCAACCCCCGGCCCGCGGATGGGCGTTGACAGAAGCGGCGCCGGCTTCCATCATCATTCCACTAATCAAGTAGTTAAATGGTGGTGGATGGCGTGGGTGACGGACAGTACGCCGGTGACACGGCGTTGGAAGCGCACGGGGTGGGTGTGCGCTACCGGCGGGGCTGGGCGCTGCGGGACTGCTCGTTCCGGCTGCCGGCCGGGCGGATCTGCGGGCTGGTCGGCCCCAACGGCGCAGGCAAGACGACGCTGTTGGGCGTCGCCGCGAACATGCTGGGGCCGACGGAGGGCGCGCTCAGGGTGTTCGGCGCGGCCCCGGGCTCGGCGGAGGCCGGCCGGCGTACGGCGTTCCTCGCCCAGGAGAAGCCGCTGTACCGGCGCTTCACGGTGGCCGAGACGCTGCGGCTGGGGCGCGAGTTGAACCCCGGCTGGGACCAGCGGGCCGCCGAGGACATCGTGCGAGCCGGCAACGTGCCGCTCGACGCCAGGGTCGGCACCCTCTCCGGCGGCCAGCGCACCCGCGTCGCCTTCGCGCTCGCCTTCGGCAAGCGGCCCGACCTGCTGCTGCTCGACGAGCCGATGTCCGACCTCGACCCGGTCGTGCGGCACGAACTCATGGGCACCCTGATGGCCGAGGCCGCCGAGCGCGGCACCACCGTGCTGATGTCGACCCACGTCCTCGCCGAGCTGGAGAGCGTGTGCGACTACCTCGTCGTCGTGTCCTCGGGCGCGGTGCGGCTCGCCGGTGACGTGGACGAACTGCTCGCCGTGCACACCCTGGTCACCGGGGTCCAGGAGGACGGGGGGCCGCCCGCCGGTCTCGAGCGGCACACCGTCGTCGAATCCCGCGTCACCGGACGGCAGTTCACCGCCCTCGTACGTCCCGAGGGCCCGGTCACCGGCCCCTGGGAGACCGCCCCCGTGACCATGGAGGAACTCCTGCTCGCCCACCTGCGCTCGGCCGAGGCGCCCGCACTGATCACCCCCACCGCCCAGGCGCGGGTCTCCCGGGCGGTGGCCGCATGAGCACCCTCACCGGCACGCCCGTCACCGGCGACACCGGCGCACCCGCCTCGCGCCGCCCCCTGCTCACCGGCGTGACCTGGCTCGTCTGGCGCCAGCACCGGGCCGCGTACCTGACCGTCCTCGGCGCGGGTGTGCTCCTGGTGGCGTGGACCGTCTTCCAGCGCGACCGCATGCTCGACTTCCTCACCGGCTACGGCTGGCCCGCCAACGGCGTCGAGACCCTGGGCCCGAAGTTCGAGCCGTACGCCGCCGCCTTCCAGCCGGTCAGCACCGCGCTGGGGCTGATCCCCGTGGTGCTGGGCGTGTTCGTCGGCGCCCCGCTGCTCGCGGGCGACCTGGAGCACGGCACCGCCAAGCTCGTCGCCGCCCAGACCGTGAGCCGCACCCGCTGGCTTGCCACCAAGCTGGGCCTGACCGCGCTGGTGATCACCGTGAGCACGGTGGCGCCGTCCATCGCGTTCGGCTGGTGGTGGGAGCCGCTCAAGCAGGAGGCGACGGTCCTGGACTGGACGTCCGGCGCCGCCTTCGACACCACGGGCCCGGTGGCCGCCGCGCTCACTCTGTTCACCGTCGTGGGCGGTGTGGCGATCGGCGTGGTGCTGCGGCGCACGCTGGCGGCCATGGTGGTCGCCTTCGGATTCGCCGTCGCCGTCCAACTGGCCTGGAACTGGCTGCGCCTCGAGCTCGGCGACGTGGTCACGGTCACCACGGACAAGGGCGTCCTCGCGGAGGGCTCGTTCCCCACGCTGCCGGACGCCGCGCACCAGCTCGACCAGTGGTACCTCACCGGCAGCGGGGAGCTGCTCGGCTGGAGCACCTGCGTCGACGAGGAGACGGAGCAGGCGCGCGAGCTGTGCCTGCGGCAGGCCGACGTGATCGGCTGGTCGGTGGACTACCTGCCGATCTCCCAGATGGCCGGCATGCAGTGGCTGGGCGCGGCGATCCTGCTGGCGCTGACCGCCGCCGTCACGGCGTTCCTCTTCCTGTGGGCGCGCAAGCGCCTGGTCTGACATCCGGCCGACGGCGGGGCGCCTACCGGGAGGTGGCGCCCTGCCTCGGGATGAACCGCGGCGAGGAACTCCGGTCACGCGGCTCCGGACCGGACGTGCGGCCCGGGCCTTCCCGGCGGCCCCCCTGGGTCCCGGAGACGCCCCGCTCGTCGCCCGTGGAGGGGGAGGACGGCCGGGAGCGGTGGCGGGGCAGCGTCCGCCGGGGCGGCCGGGTCAGGGTGATCTGCCGTACGAGCTGCTGAAAGCAGGCCAGCGCCGCCAGACCCGGCAAGGCCGCCGTCACGGTGTCGACGACCGTCCTCGGCGCCTGCGCGACACATAAGAGCATCGCCGCGGACGAGAAGAAGAGGATCACGCACCAGGAGTGCACGGCCCGGCGCTGATGGAGCGCGGCGCGCAGGACGGACAGCGAGGCGACCAGCCACGGGCCGTAGATCAGCAGTGGCCACAGGGAGACGATCCCGTGGCCCGTACCGGAGACGGAAAGCCGCAGCGGCTCGTAGACGGCCAGTCCGCCGAAGAAGCTGACGCCGCAGGCGATGACCGCCGCGAGCGTGGCGAGGAACCGGCTGACCGCCCGCAGCGCGTTCCGGCCGGTGCGCCGGCGAGGTTTGCGGTGGCCCTTCGGGGAATCCCTCAGCGGCGGCAGTTCCGCCGTGATCTCCTGCAGGTTGCCCAGCGGTGTGCCGGGGGCGGGATCGGTGACCGAGGCGTCGACCGGGGGAACGCCGGCGGCTTCCTCCGCCATCGCGTCCTGGAGCATGAACGCCAGCTCCTCGGCGGGATCCCAGGCGGAGTCCGGCGGAACCAGGGGTTTCGAGAACGCTTCGGCCGGACCTCGATGCCGGCCCGTTCCATGACCCTGCGCATACATGGCGAATTCTCGCTATTTCGTCGGCGTGAAACCGGATGCGCTGTGCGATCCGATCCACCGCCGGGCGAGATCTTCTTCCAGTTCGGCCATGACGTCCAGGAAATGGCGGAGAATCGGCTCGGTGGCCCGGAGGGTGACCGGAGGGCCGTCCTTGGTGAGTGTCCCGCCGACACTCGCCGAGCAGTGCGCCGGGGCCGGAATGTACGTGTAGGGACCCAGCGTCACCGCATGTCCCGCAGCCCCGCCCCCTCGCTGCTGACTCGCCAACAGGCCGAAAAAACCGTCCCTGGTTGCCTTGGTCATATCCAAACTAACGGCACCCCATTCCGCCGGATGCGTAGCAATCGGGTGAACGGCCGGGGCAATGAAAGGGCCGTCTCGTGTGCAATTAACTGATGACTCGCCTTACATTCCGCGACACGGATGAAGATCGGACATCCCTCTCGACGCCGATGTCGGTGTGATCCGGATCACGGGCAACGGGTGTATGGCGGCAGGCGGCCCGCGGGCGCCGTCCGCCGCGTACCGTCGGCATACGCTGCGCCGGAGCACGGACAAGGACGAACCAGTGAGAGAACAAGGGACCGCCGCCTTGAAGGACGCACACCCTCTGCCGCAACGCACCCCGGTCCCGACCGACCACCCGGATCCCGTCCTGGACGTCGTCGTCCCCGTCTTCAACGAGGAGACGGACCTGGAGCCCGGCGTGCGGCGGCTGCACGCGCACCTCAGCGACACCTTTCCCTACGCGTTCCGGATCACCATCGCCGACAACGCCAGCACGGACGGCACCCCGGAGATCGCCGCCCGGCTCGCCGGTGAACTGCCCGAGGTCGAGGCGCTGCGGCTCGACGAGAAGGGACGCGGCCGGGCCCTGCGCACCGCCTGGTCCCGCTCGCAGGCCCCGGTGCTCGCGTACGTCGACGTCGACCTGTCCACGGAACTGGCCGCGCTGTTCCCGCTCGTCGCCCCGCTGATATCCGGGCACTCCGACATAGCCATCGGCACCCGCCTGGCCCGCGGCGCCCGCGTCGTCCGCGGCCCCAAACGGGAGATCACCTCCCGCTGCTACAACGCGCTCCTGCGCTCCACGCTCGCCGTGCGCTTCTCCGACGCGCAGTGCGGTTTCAAGGCGGTGCGGCGGGACGTGGCCGAGCGGCTGCTGCCCCTGGTGAAGGACTCGGGCTGGTTCTTCGACACCGAACTGCTGGTCATCGCCGAGCGGGCGGGCCTGCGCATCCACGAGGTGCCGGTCGACTGGGTGGACGACCCCGACAGCCGCGTCGACATCGTCGCCACGGCACTGGCCGACCTGCGCGGCATCGCCCGGATCGGCGCGGCGCTGGCGCGCGGCACCCTCCCCCCGGCCGAACTGCGGCGCAGCGAGGGCGACGAGCCGTCGGGCGGGCTGGTCATGCAACTGGTGCGCTTCGCCGCCGTGGGAGCGGTGAGCACCCTCGCCCACCTGCTGCTGTACACGTTGCTGCGTCCGGTGGTGGGAGCGCAGGCCGCCAACGCGCTCGCGCTGCTGATCTGCGCCATCGGCAACACGGCCGCCAACCGCCGCCTCACCTTCGGCATCCGCGGCCCCGGCGGGGTGCTGCGCCACCAGGCCAGAGGGCTGGCGGTGTTCCTGCTCGGCCTGACGCTCACCAGCGGCTCGCTCGCCGTACTGCACGTCACGGCGCCGTCGGCCGGGCCGCGCGTCGAACTCGCCGTGCTGATCGCCGCGAACCTGACGGCGACGCTGCTGCGCTTCCTGCTCTTCCGGGCGTGGGTCTTCGGCACGCGCCCGCGCCGCCGGACCGGTTCCACGTCATCGTGACCTGGTCCTTGCGTCCTCCGGTGCGACGGCCCGTCGTCAGGCCGCCGACGTGACCGGCTCCTCGGCCCAGATGGTCTTGCCGCGGTCCTCCGACCGCGTCCCCCAGCGGTGCGCGAACTGGGAGACCAGCAACAGTCCGCGACCGCCCTCGTCGGTCGTGCGGGCGTGCCGCAGGTACGGCGCGGCGCTGCTGCCGTCGGAGACCTCGACGCTCAGCGTCCGGTCGCGGATCAGACGCAGCTGCACCGGGGGCTCGGCGTACCGGATGGCGTTGGTGACGAGCTCGCTGACGATCAGCTCGGTGGCGAAGAGTTCGTCGTCCATGGCCCACGTGCTGAGCTGACGGGCGGTCAGCGAGCGGGCGGTGGCCACGGCCGCCGGGTCGGCGGGCAGCACCCAGGTGGCGACGCGCGCGGGATCGATCGGCCGGGTGCGGGCCACCAGGACCGCCGCGTCGTGCGGCGGATCCGGGGGAACCAGCGCCTCCGTGAGCCTGAGGCACAGGTCTTGCGGGGAGTCGCAGGACTCGGACAGCGCTCGCGCCAGCTCGCGGTGGCGGGCCTCGTCGTCGAGGCCCTGCAACAGCCCCGGGGTGAAGAGGACCAGCTGAGTCCCCTCACGCACCCGCAGGGTGGTCTTCGCGAACGCCGGTCCTGGCCGGCCGAGAGCCGGACCGGCCGGGACGTCCGGGAAGGACACGGTGCCGGCCGCGTCCACCACCGCCAGCCCCGGGGCGCCCGCCGCGGCCGCCGTGCACCGGCAAGTGACGGGGTCGTAGACGAGATAGAGACAGCTGGTGCCGACGGGGCTGTGGGTCGTCGGGCCGGCGGTCTCGGCGTCCATCTGACGCACCAGATCCTCCAGGCGGGCCATGACCTCGTCGGGCGCCAGATCGAGGGCGGCCAGGGTGGTCACGGCCGTCCGCAGCCGCCCCATCGTGGCGGCGGTCCGCACACCGCGCCCCGGGGCACTGCCCGCGACGAGCGCCACGCGCGCCCCGGGCAGCGCGATGACGTCGGTCCAGTCGCCGCCCGCCCCCGAGTGCACCCAGTGGTGTGCCGCCTGCACGGCGTCGGCGGCGGGCAGGCTGTGGGGCAGCAGACCCCGCTGCAGCGACAGCACCGCGTTGCGTTCGCGCACATAGCGGCGCGCGTTGTCCAGGGCCACGGCGGCGCGGGCGGCGAGGTCCTTGGCCAGGGTGAGGTCGTCGTCCTGGAACGCCCCGCGGTCGGTCCACCGGTACAGGGACACGAGGCCCAGCGCACCGTCGCGCACCAGCAGCGGCACCACCATCAGCGAGTGGATCCACTTCTGCCGCGACCGCCCGCCACAGGCCACGTCACCGCTCATCCACGGGCTGTCCGCGTCGACCACGGGCACCAGGCGCGGCCTGCGGTCGGTGAGGACCGCGGCGGCCGGCGCGGTGGCGGGGTAGCTGCCGACCTCACCGATCCCGTACGCGCCCGCGCCGGGGTCGGCGGACAGCGACCGGGCGGCGGCGCGCCGCAGCTCCCAGCCGGCCCGGCCCGGCCCCTCCGGCACCTCGTCGCCGGCCAGCACCGGCTCCAGCAGGTCCACGGTCACGCAGTCGGCCAGCCGCGGCACCACCACGTCGGCCAGCTCGCCCGCGGTGTGCAGCACGTCCAGGGTGGTGCCGATGCGGGCACCCGCCTCGGCGGCCATCGCCAGCCGCTGCTGGGCGCGGTGGCGTTCGGTGACGTCGACCACCACGTCGGCCACGCCGAGCACGCGCCCGTCGTCGTCCTCCAGCCGGAACGCGGACGCCGAGTAGACGTGCTCGCGGCCGGGGTCACCGGGCGGACGGCCGCGCTTCTCGAAGGAGAGGACCGGCCGGCCGGTCTTCAGCACCTGCCTCATCACCCGCTCGGCCATCTCGGCGCTGAAGTCGGGCCACGCCTCGGTGGGCCGCAGCCCGATGCCGTCGGACGCCAGGATGCCCTGCATGCCCTCCGCCGCGGCGTTGTACCGCCGCAGGCGCAGGTGCGGGTCCAGGACGAACAGGCCGACCGGGGAGCGCGTGAACAACGCCTGCACCAGCGCCCGGTCGACGGCGGCGGCCAGCTCCTCCTCGGCGGGGACCAGCCCGATCCTCCAGCGCAGCACCGTCTCCGCCGCGGGTTCGGCGTTCACGCGCACCCGGCAGCCGATGTGGTGGCCGTCCCGGTGCCGCAGCACGACGTCCGCGGTCCGCCGGTCCACCGTGGCGTCCGTGACCACCAGGTCCTTGGCCGACCGGCCGAGGACCTCCTGCGCGGAATGGCCCAGCAGGTCCTCGGCGGCGGCGTTCCACGCCACCACGATGCCTTCGCCGTCGACGACGAAGGACGCCCTGTCCGCCTCGCCGCGCCCGGCTCCCGCCGCCCCGCGGCCGCTGTCTGCCCCATCATTCATGATCATCGACCGTTTCTCCCGCCGGCCCTGTACGGTCGTCCCTCCCAGTCTGACCGCGACGGCCCCGGTCGGCACTCCGCCCGGCCCGGGTGACGCCGAGTCGCGCACCGACGGGGTGGTCGGCCGCCGGTCGTCGCTCGGCGTCGCCGCGCGGTCCGGGGCCTGTCAGCGGTGCTCCGGGTTTTCGTAGTCGCGGCGACAGCCGGCGTCCCAGGCCGTGCGCTGGTTGCCGTAGGCCGGGATGCCGCCGGCGTCCTTCAGCAGGCGGGCCAGGTGCAGCAGGTTCCAGGTCATGAAGGTGGTGTTGCGGTTGGTGAAGTCGTTCTCCGGGCCGCCCGAACCGGGGTCCAGGTAGGAGGGCCCGGGGCCGGCCTCGCCGATCCAGCCGGCGTCGGCCTGCGGCGGGACGGTGTACCCGAGGTGCTGGAGGCTGTAGAGCACGTTCATGGCGCAGTGCTTGACGCCGTCCTCGTTCCCGGTGATCAGGCAGCCGCCGACGCGCCCGTAGTAGGCGTACTGTCCCGCGTCGTTGAGGAGGCTGGAGCAGGCGTAGAGGCGTTCGATCACCTGCTTGGTGACGGAGCTGTTGTCGCCGAGCCAGATCGGCCCGGCCAGCACCAGGATGTCCGCCGCCATGACCTTCTCGTACAGCGCCGGCCAGGCGTCGCTGCGCCAGCCGTGCTCGGTCATGTCGGGCCACACTCCGGTGGCGATGTCGTGGTCGACGGCGCGCACGACGTCGACCCGGACGCCCTGGGACTCCATGATGCGCGCGCTGCGGTCGATGAGCCCCTGGGTGTTGCTGCGCTCCGGTGACCGCTTCAGCGTGCAGTTGAAGACGAGGGCACGCAGGTCGTCGTAGCGCGCGGGCGGGGCGTCGGTGGTCGGTGCCTGGTCGGTCACGGGCTCTCCGGGGGTACGTGCCACCGTGCCCTCACGGCGGCTCAACGCCCCCATCGTCCTGACGCGGCGTCCCCACCCCGCCGACCGCGCCACCGCCGCTCCCCGGCAACCACCCCGACAGCCGAACGTCCCACGGGGACGGGACCCGGGACGGCGCGGCGACCTTTCGGGAACCCACCGCTCACGCCCGTCGAGGACGACCGCCCCGGTGGGTCAGAGATGACGCTTGGCGGCCCTGACGAGCGCGCCGATCTCCTCACGCGTACGCACTCTGCGCTCGTCGAGATCTTCCCTGCTCGCGGTCCTGGACAGCGCCGTGACGTCGGCCGGAACGGCCTCCGCGGCCTGGGTCAGCGCCTCGTCGTCGGTCAGCATCTGCACGCGGAACAGGGCTTCCTGGGCCTTGGAGCGCAGATCATAGGCGCGGACTCGCACCCCGTCGGGGTCCTCCGGCGGCGGCTGCTCGTGCGCGCAGAACCAGAGGTGCACCAGGCAGCGCCGGTACTCGACCAGCGCGCCGGCGTAGGCGGAGTACGCGTCGAGCCGTTCCTGACGCAGCTTCTCGCGGCGGGTGAACCGGTGGCTCCGGTCGGTGGTGCGCTGCTGGAACGCCAGGGTCAGCCCCGAGCCGAGCAGGGTGCCCAGGACGGCTATGGCACTCGCGACGATGGACTCCACACCCCCAGCTGACCACGAACGGCCCGACTCGGGCAGCCGTATCCGTACTCGGGCCAAGCTGAGTACCGGCGCCCTGTTCGGCCACGGCGCGATCCGGGACGCTCGACGTATGGAACGACGACTGCCACGAACTGCTTCCGACCTGCTGACGGGACTCGCCCTGGCCGGGCTGACGGCCGCGGCATGGGCTGCCTGGCTGGGCTGGGACCAGCATCGTGACGTGCGCGGCGACGGCACGACGACCGGACCGTACGAGGCGTGGCAGGTGATCGGGCTCGTGCTGACCCTGCTGCCGCCGGTGTACTGGGCGGCGTCCCGGCGCCACGCCCTCGCCGCCGTGCTGGGCGTCCCGCTCGGCCTGACCGCCTGCGCCTTCCTCGACTGGTCGGACGACGCCAGCGGCCTGTTCATGGTCGGCGTGACGATGGTCCTGGTGGGCAGCCTCGCCGTCACCGCCGCCGTCACCGCCCTGATCACCTACGGGAAACGGGCCGGCCGCCCCAGGGGGACCGCCGGAGGCACACCCGCCGGCGGCCGCTGACGCGGGGGTGGCGAGCGGCGAGCGGTCGCCGTCCCCGGCCGCCGCACGGACCTAGGCGCCCTTGGGCGCCGCCTGCTGGACCACCTCGAAGGACCACAGGGTCGAGCCGGAGGCCGCGGGCCTGGGACGGTCCCCGCCCTCCTCGCCCCCGGCGCCCTGGTGGGCCGCCTTCATGGGCCCTTCCATCCAGGCCTGGAAGGACTCCTCGTCCCGCCACCGGGTGTAGACCAGGTAGTTGTCGGTGCCGTCGACGGGGCGCAGGAGCTCGAACCACTCGAAACCGTCGGAGCTCTCCACGGCGTGGGCGCGCGAGGCGAACCGCTTCTCCAGAACCTCCCGCTGCTCGGCGGGCACGGTCAGCACATTGATCTTGACTACGCTCATGCCTCCATCCTGCCCGGTGCCCCGGCGAGAGGACGTCCACGACCCCCAGGAGGTCGGGCGCCACGTCGTACGCGCGGAACGCCGCGGGTGTGCCCCGGGCCAACCGCAGGGAACGACGGGAGAGCCCGCAAGGGATTCGTGGGCGGTTCCCTAGGGGATCAACGGGTCCGGTCCGTAAGGGATGTCACAGCTCGGCCGCAAAGCCGGGCCCGGAACCCGGGGCCCGGCCCACCGCTCTCCGAGACCAGGTACGTTCGATGACGTGGCTGGATTCAGGATCGGACGCGGCGGCCGGAACGACCGCGCCCCGCACACGCGACCGCAACACCCCCCGCACGGACAGCAGGCGCCGCAGGGGCCGTCGTACGGCTACCCGCAGGCCCCGCAGCCGCACCCGTACCCCGGGCAGCGGAGCTACGGGAACGCGCCCTGGCCGCAGACGAACGGCGGTTACGGCGGTCCCGGCGGCGGCGAGCCGGAGTACTTCGGCGACGACGGCGCGTACCACCAGGGCGGGCCGGACCCGTACGCCGCGAACAACCCGGGGCACACCCAGGCCTTCTCGGTCGGCGAGGACCCGTACAGCCAGGGCGGCACCTACCATGCCGGTGCGGCCCCGGCCGCCCCGGTCGGCCCGCGGCTGCACGGGAAGGCCCTGCTGCGCGGCATCGTGCTCGAGCCCCAGCAGACGTTCCTGCAGATGCGCGACTACACGATGTGGGGCCCGGCCCTCATCGTGACCTTCCTCTACGGCCTGATCGCGGTCTTCGGCTTCGACGGCGCCCGCGAGGACGCGATCAACGCCACCCTCTCCAACGCCATCCCGATCGTCCTGACGACGGCCGTCGCGATGGTGCTCAGCGCGTTCGTCCTGGGCGTGGTCACCCATACCCTGGCCCGTCAGCTCGGCGGCAACGGCGCGTGGCAGCCCACCGTCGGCCTCTCCATGCTGATCATGTCCATCACGGACGCGCCCCGGCTGCTCGTCGCGACGTTCCTGGGCGGCGACGCCCCCTTCGTCCAGATCCTCGGCTGGGCGACCTGGGTCGCGGGCGGCGCGCTGCTGACGCTGATGGTGTCGAAGTCGCACGACCTGCCGTGGCCGAAGGCGCTGGGCGCGTCGGCGATCCAGCTGATCGCGCTGCTGTCGATCGTGAAGCTGGGCACGGTGTAGCACTTCGCCGGGCGCCTGCACGGCCGGGCCGCCGACCGCACGAAAGCCGCACGGCCATCCGGCCGACGCACGAAAAGGGCCCCCGGTGTCACCGCCGGGGGCCTTACGTCACCGCGGGGCGGCGACTCACGCGTCGAGCACCTGCCCGGCCCGCCTCACGACGGGCGGCTCCACGGACCACGGGAAGTTGATCCACTCGTCGGTGCGCTTCCAGACGTACTCGCACCGCACGAGGGAGTGGGACTTCTCATAGATGACGGCGGAGCGCACCTCGGCGACGGCGTCGAGGCAGAAGTCGCGCACGAGCTTGAGCGTCTTGCCGGTGTCGGCGACGTCGTCGGCGATCAGGACCTTCTTGTCGGAGAAGTCGACGACGTTGGGGACGGGAGCGAGCATGACCGGCATCTCGAGGGTCGTGCCCACACCCGTGTAGAACTCCACGTTCACCAGGTGGATGTTCTTGCAGTCGAGCGCGTAGGCGAGCCCGCCGGCGACGAAGACGCCGCCGCGGGCGATGCTGAGCACGACATCGGGCTCGTACCCGTCGTCGGCCACGGCCTGCGCGAGCTCACGGACGGCGACGCCGAACTGCTCGTAGCTGAGGTTCTCTCGTACGGAACTCATATTTCTGTCACTCACGTCACTTGTCACACGCCAGTCGCGCGGCTCGGAACGGGCCAGACCTCAGACCTGCGTCCGGTGGAAATTGAGGAAGGACCGGGAGGCGGTGGGCCCGCGCTGTCCCTGGTACCGCGACCCGTACCGCTCGCTCCCGTACGGGAACTCGGCGGGCGAGCTCAGCCGGAACATGCACAGCTGGCCGATCTTCATGCCGGGCCAGAGCTTGATGGGGAGCGTCGCCAGGTTCGACAGCTCCAGGGTCACGTGCCCGGAGAACCCGGGGTCGATGAACCCGGCGGTCGAGTGGGTGACGAGCCCGAGCCGTCCGAGCGAGCTCTTGCCCTCCAGACGGGAGGCGAGGTCGTCGGGCAGGGTGATGACCTCGTACGTCGAGGCGAGCACGAACTCACCGGGGTGCAGGATGAACGGTTCGTCGCCCTCGGGCTCGACCAGGCGCGTCAGGTCGGCCTGCTCGATGGAGGGGTCGATGTGCGGGTACCGGTGGTTCTCGAACACCCGGAAGTACCGGTCCAGCCGCACGTCGATGCTCGACGGCTGCACCATGGATTCGTCATAGGGATCGATCCGTACCCGTCCGGCGTCGATCTCGGCCCGGATGTCCTTGTCTGAGAGAAGCACGCCCCGAGGATACGCAAGGCGCGCCGAGCCACCACAATCGCGACGACTCCACGCGCCCACGGCGAACCCGCTTGTTTCTGTTTCTCTACCGCTTCTGCAGACTCACCGGCACGACGCTGCGCAAGCGCGCGCATCGCGGGCAGCGCAGAAGCCGACCGGGGCCGAGGCGCTCGGCCTGCTGCATCGGGAACGAAGCGGTGCTGAACACGTGCCCATCGGCACATCGGACGACGGTGCGCTCCATCAAGTCCTGAAGTCCCTTCCCCAAAGAGCCGCGTCTGGCTGATGCCCTGACGAGGAAGGCCACATTACGGGATCAATGGGACGCCCCTCCAGGCGGCACTCCGACCCCGCCCAGCCCCTGTCCCGAGCCTCCACCGTACGCCCCAACTCCCTTCCCCCGCAGCCGCATCCACGCCCCGAACGACAGCGGGCCCCGCGGTGGAAACACCGGGGGCCTGTGATGAGGTACAGTAAGCGAGCGTTCGGACACCGATCTCGGTCGGCGTCTTACGCGGGTGTAGTTTAATGGTAGAACATCAGCTTCCCAAGCTGAGAGCGCGAGTTCGATTCTCGTCACCCGCTCCATGCGAAACCCCCAGGTCACAGACCCGGGGGTTCTTTGTTGTCTAGACCACGGGGCGGCTGGCGCACCACAACCGCACCATGAGCCCTCGGCTGGCTTCCGGCCCCGGGACGAGGTTCATCCGCACGCACCCCTGAGCCGACCCTGAGACATCCCCCATGCCTCCCCCATCTGTCCCCCATCCACCCCGGATATGTGTCAGGAATCTTTGACAGGTGTCCGCGGGTCCTGTCAGCCTTTTCTGACAGGGACGACGGAAAGGGGCCGCGATGCCCGAGGTCCCGCCTCCGGCACCGACGGGCGACGAGTTGCTGAAGGTGCTCTCCGCACTCGGCAATCCGCACCGCATGCGGATCGTCGCGGCGCTGCTGGAGTGCCGGAACTACGTCAGCGCGCTGGCTCGCGAGATCGGCATGAGCCGCCCGCTGCTGCACATGCACCTCCAGCGACTGGAGGCGGCGGGTCTGGTCGTCGGCACGCTCGAACTCGCGGAGGACGGCAAGGCGATGAAGTACTTCGATGTCACGCCGTTCTTCTACGAGTTGACACCCGGCGTCATCGCCCGTGCGGCCGCCACGCTCACCGAGGCCGAGAAGACCGAGGCCGAGAAAGAGGAAGCGAAGTGAATGAGGAACAGGTGACGCTCGCCGACAGCGGCGACGTGGTGGGCGCTCTGGTCGGGGCCGTGGGCGCGGCCGGGCTCTTCACCCTGCTGATCGTGATCGTCTGGCAGGTGGCTGCCACCTGGCGGGCCCGGATGCTGGCCGCGCGCGAGCAGCAGTACAAGGACCTCGCGGCGAAGTACGCCCAGCTCCTGGAGGACACCGTGGAGTTGCAGCGCCGGATGGCCGACGAACAGCGCCAGACCCTCGACGAGCTGACGCAGACCCGGCTCTCGGTGTCCTCGATGGAGAAGATGATGCGCGAGATCGAATAGACGCCGGCGGCGTGCGTACGGCCGGGAGCGGCAACTCCCGGCCGTACCGAGGAAGAACACACCCCGGACACACCCACCCGTACATCACGGCAGGTCGTCACACCTGCAAGCGCCGTGGTGCGGGCCCCGTGCGCCCTGATGCCGGCCGATATACGGATCGGCGGCGCGCTCCCTACGTAAAGGAGACTACTCATGCGTGCGCTGCTCCAGCGCGTCGCCCGCGCGCCCGGCGGGCGACGCGGCAAGTGGCTGGTCCTGGCCGTCTGGCTGATCCTGGCCGTCGCCCTCGGCCCGTTGGCCGGCAAACTCGGCGACGTCGAGGAAAGCGGCCCCAACGCCTTCCTTCCACGCGGCGCCGAGTCCGCGCGGGTCAACACGGAGCTGGAGGAGTTCCGTACGGACACGGTGATGCCGGCCGTCGTCGTCTACACCGGCGACGGCGCGAAGGCTCAGTCGAAGGCCACCGCCGACCGTGCCGCCTTCACGCGGTACGTCCCCGCAGGCCAGGAGGTCTCACAGCCGATCCCGTCCGAGGACGGCAAGGCCCTGATGACGATCGTCCCGCTGGACATCGAGGACGAGCTCACCGACAAGGTCGACGAACTGCGTGACGTGGCCGGCGCCAACGCGCCGCCCGGCGTGGACGTCGAGGTCGGCGGCCCGGCCGGGTCCCTCACCGACTCGGTGGCGGTATTCGACGGCCTCGACACGACGCTGCTGCTGGCCACGGGCGTGGTGGTGGCGATCCTGCTGCTGCTCACCTACCGCAGCCCGGTCCTGTGGCTGCTGCCGTTGATCTCGGTGGGCTTCGCGGCCGTCCTCACCCAAGCCACCACCTACCTGCTGGCCAAGCACGCCGGACTGCCCGTCGACCCGCAGAGCGCAGGCGTCCTCATGGTCCTCGTCTTCGGCGTCGGAACCGACTACGCCCTGCTCCTCATCGCCCGCTACCGCGAGGAACTGCACCGCCACGAGGACCGCCACGAGGCGATGCGGATCGCGCTGCACCGCTCCGGCCCGGCGATCCTGGCCTCCGCCGCCACCATCGCCGTCGGCCTGTCCTGCCTGGCGTTCGCCGACATCAACTCCTCCCGCTCGCTGGGCCTGGTGGGCGCGGTGGGCGTGGTCTGCGGCTTCCTTGCGATGGTCACGGTGCTTCCCGCGCTGCTGGTCGTCGTGGGCCGCTGGGTGTTCTGGCCGTTCGTCCCGCACGACGGCACGCCTGCCCGCAAGCCGCGCACGATCTGGTCCCGTGTCGGGGCCACCGTCGCCCGGCGCCCCCGCTGGTCGTGGCTGATGTCGGTCGCCGTCACCGGCGTGCTCGCGCTCAGTGCGGTCGGCATCAACATGGGCCTGACGCAGGCGGAGATGTTCCAGGACAAGCCCGAGTCGGTCGTGGCCCAGGAGAGGATCTCGGCGCACTACCCGTCGGGCGCCGCCGACCCGGCGGACATCATCACCCCTGCCGACCGGACCGTCGTGGTGAGGGCAGCCGCGTCAGCGGTGGACGGGGTGGCCCGTGTCGAGGACGACACCGACCGCACGCCGAACGGCGAACTGACCGCTCTCACCGTGGTGTTGGAGGACGCACCCGACAGCCAGGCGGCCAAGGACACGATCGACGACCTCCGCGAGGCCGTGCACCCGATGGACGCCCTTGTCGGCGGCACCACCGCCGAAACCCTCGACACCCAGCGGGCCGCCGACCGCGACCTGACGACGGTCGTCCCGATCGTGCTCCTCGTCGTCCTGGCCGTCCTGATCCTCCTGCTACGAGCCCTGGTCGCCCCGTTCCTGCTCCTGGCCACGGTCGTGCTGTCGTACTTCGCAGCCCTCGGCGCCTCGAACCTGATCTTCGAGCACGTCCTGGACTTCGCGGGCGTCGACTGGTCGATCCCGCTGATGGGCTTCGTCTTCCTGGTCGCCCTCGGCATCGACTACAACATCTTCCTCATGCACCGCGTGCGGGAAGAGACCGGAAGGCTGGGTCACGAGCGCGGTGTCCTGGAGGGTCTGACCAGCACCGGGGGCGTCATCACCTCAGCCGGCATCGTCCTGGCCGCGACCTTCGCGATCTTCGCGGGGCTGCCCCTGGTGACAATGGCCCAGATGGGCGTCCTCGTCGGCATCGGCGTCCTCCTGGACACCTTCCTCGTCCGTACGGTCCTGGTGCCCGCCCTCGCCCTGGACCTGGGCCGCTGGTTCTGGTGGCCGGGGAGCCTCTTCCGCGTGCTGCCCCGCACCGCACGAGACACACCCGGAAGCACCGCTGCCACGACACCGGACCGGGCCCACGAGGTGGCGTAAGCCCGCTGGTGCCCCTTCCACGGGAACGCGACGCCGAGTCACCCGCTGCTCTCACAGCGACGACTCGGCGTCGTCGGCTTTTCTCTCCTCCCCTTGCGGTATCACCACCGACTGCCCCTGCGTGCACGCAGCGCGGACGCGTCGCCAACCGACTCCCGCCGCTCCTTGCGGTGGGGGTCGGAGGGACCCGGGGTGACGATCAGCGGGCCGCCGAGTGCGAGCTGAGCAGTTCGGCCCCGTTGTAGACGGCGATGACGGAACCGGGGAGGCGGAGCCCCACGCTGTCGCCCATCGCGGGGACGACCCTGCCGTGCAGGGCCATGCCGAGGGGCACGCCCGAAGCGCCCGGGGCCAGTCCGGTCACGGCCGCGCTGTAGCCACTGGGCCATGGATCGCCCCGGCGCGGGATGCGACGGGTGCGGGCGGCTCGGTCGTCATCGGTTCACGAATGTCACAGTGCTGTCCGGTTTGTTTTTGTCCGGCTCTTACGCTGCACATTTAGTGATCACCGTCCTATTCAGGATACTGAGCCCGGCAGGTGGCGGAGTAAGGGAGTTGACCCTGATGCACAACCAGGACGAGGCCTCATCGGAGGTCGGCGACGCACGGCTGGTCGCCGGCAGATACCGACTGCTCTCCGTGCTCGGCGAGGGCGGTATGGGCACCGTGTGGCGGGCCCGCGACCAAGTGCTCCACCGCGACGTCGCGGTCAAGGAGGTACGCGCCTCCATCGAGCTGCCCGCCGAACGCAGCAAGCAGATGCATGTCCGGCTGGAGCGGGAGGCGTGGGCGGCAGCACGGGTCAACGCCCGTGGAGTCGTGACCGTCTACGACGTGGTGAACTTCGACGACCGGCCGTGGATCGTCATGGAACTCGTCCGCGGTCGCTCCCTCGCCGACGCCATCACCGCCGAGGGCGCCCTGGCGCCCAGGGAGGTCGCGCGCATCGGCGTCGAGGTGCTCGCGGCTCTGCGCGCGGCCCACAGCGCCGGCGTACTGCACCGCGACGTGAAGCCGGCCAACGTGCTGCTGGCCGATGAAGGCCGCGTCGTGCTCACCGACTTCGGCATAGCCAGCGTGGAGGGCAGCACCGCGCTCACGATGACGGGTGAGGTCGTCGGATCACCCGAATACCTCGCCCCCGAGAGGGCGTTGGGCCAAACGCCGGGCACCGCTTCCGATCTCTGGTCGCTCGGGGCGCTCCTCTACACGGCCGTACAGGGCCGTTCGCCGTTCCGTCGGACGAGCGCCCTGTCGACGCTGCGCGCTGTCGTGGACGACGAGCTTCCGCCGCCGCACCGGGCCGGGCCGCTGACGGCGGTCATCGAGGGTCTCATGCGCAAGGATCCCGAGGAGCGGATGGGGCCTGAGGGGGCCATGGTGGAACTCTCCCGAGCTGCGCAGGCGTTGGCCGCGGCGCCCGAGGCGCAGGCCGCCGCCTCGGCGGTGACTGCGGCTTCGGCGACAGGCGGCATCACGGCCGCGGTCACCGCGGCCGTCACGGCCGCGGCGGAGACCTCGACCGACGAGACCGTGGCGGCGACCGCCGCGACAGAGGTGCCCGAGGCCGCGCCCGCGCCGCTGGGCACGTTCGGGCCTCCTCCGAACAGGGCGGCCTTCGGACCCAGCGTGGCCGCACCGGCCGCCGCGGCCGGCATCGCCCATGACACCGATTCCGCGTCCGCCTCTGCCTCGCGCAGGCGTCGTAGGGCTTATCTGGTGTGGGCGGCGGCGATCGTCCTGGTCGTGTCCGGCACAGGCCTCGGCTACACGTTCATGAGTCGGGATGACGACAAGGCCGCCAAGGATGCCGACACGACCAGCGCCGGCAGCGCGTCCCAGCCGGTGTCGGTTGCCGTCACCGGAAAGGCCACCACGTTCGACGGCAGTTGCCCGGGCGGAGACGGTCAGGCGCCCTGGTTCACCGCGACGTTCACGACAGACCGGGCGCCGGTGCAGTTCTCGTACCGGTGGGTGTCCGACAACGGTGCGGTGGTCGACCGGGAGTGGCGGACTCTGTCGTTCCGTGAGGGTGATCCGACAAGCAAGACGGAGACGGTGCGGCTGTCGACGTGGGCGCAGGAGGGAACCTTGAAGAGCGCGATGGCCGTGGAGATCAAGTCGCCGTTCGGCACGAAGTCCAACTCTGTGCCGTTCAGTATCACTTGCCGACCAAATGGTGAGTGACACAGCGCCATGTCGGTCATAATTGGACCAATCTGTCTCCCTAAGGAGTTTCCGTGCTGTCGGTCATCGTGGGACGCACCGGTCCATTCACCGGTCAGAGCGTGGTCCTCGGAGAGGCTCCGCTGACGTTCGGCCGCAAGAGCGACAACGACGTCATTATCGTCAGCGTCAGCGCCTCCCGCTTCCACGCAGAGATCGTCGCCGAGAACGGCATGTACGTGCTGCACGACCGCGGTAGCAGAAACGGCACCTTCGTCAACGAACAGCGCGTCGAGCGACATGAGTTGACCCCCGGCGACACCATACGCATCGGCGACGAGACGTTCCTGTTCGAAACTCAGGAAGCCGTCGAGACGGTCATGGACCTCTCCCAGATGGACCTGCCGCGCGCCAATGCGGTCGTGGACCCGGGAGTGCTCCGTGTCACGGTGACCGGCGGTGGCCCCGTCGGCCTCGCCTTCGCGCTGCTGCTGGAGGAAGCACTGACCGGACGAGTCGCGATCACCGTGTACGACGGCCGGTGGGTCCGCGACGGCACCTCGGTGATCTGGAAGGACGCCGCCCAGGGCAACGTCCGCCGCCAGCAGGTCGTCACCGTCCAGAGTCGGCAGTACCTGGCACTGACACAAGAGATGCAGACGGCGATGTTCGGCGACAGCAGTCACTTCGCCGAGATGTGGCCGCTGGGACCCGACTCCGTGGACGGACGACCGCCCCGCAACATACGCATCGCTTACATCGAGGACCAGCTCCTCGAACTGGCCAACCGCAAACCGGCCATCCGGCTGGTACCCAAGCGCTTCGACCCCACGGAGCAGGGACAACTCATCGCCCGCGACCACGTCCTGGTCATCAGCGAAGGCGGCCGCTCCCGCACCCGCGAACACTTCGCCGACCGTTTCGGCATGGCCGACGCCTCCATCTACTCACTTGACGGCGAGCATCTCCAGGACGTCGTACTCGGCCTCAAGGTCAAGTCCCGCCTGTCGGACCCGATGAGCGTGCTGCTGACCGTGGCACAAAATCGGTTCCTGCTCAACTCGCTGCGCGGTGAGGGCTTTTTGAACATGCGCCTCACCCGCGAGGAGGCCCGCAACGTCATCGGCATTGACCCGGTACGGCAGGTCTTCGAGGAGTGCATCGCGGCCCGGCCGTGCCTGATGAGCCGCCACGAGGACAACGAATTCGCCTGCCCGACCCACGGCACGCTGTTCCTCCCGGCGCTACTGCGCAGCTCACCGCTGTGGAAGCGGATCCTGGAAGGGCTGCGGCTGTTCGACGTCCCCGAAGAAGACCTCAGCGCGATCACCTCGTTCCGCCTGGACATGGTGCAGCGACCGCGGTTCACGGCCCAGCTCACCCGCCCGACCGCGGACCACCCGGGAACGTACGGTTTCCTCCTGGGGGATGCGGCCAACGCCATCCACTTCTGGCCCGGACGCGGCCTCAACAGCGGCCTCGCCTCAGCCGTCTCCCTCGCCCGCTCCCTCAGCCGGGTCTGGCGCGGACGACCGCTGCGCGACGCCGACTTCATCCGACACGAGGCGGCCATGTCGATGCTCCAGTACCGGCACAAGAGCCGTGCCTGGAATGCCATGGTCACGACGGATGAACGGGGCGTGACTCGGGCGATCAAGGACATCATCGACGCCAGCATGGACGTCACGGCGAAGCCGGAGGCAGGCGGTGCCGCACAGCAGAAGCCTTCCGGTCCGGCTGCGGCACCAGCTTCGGTCTCGACCTCGGCGGGCGCCGACCTGGAGATCCTTCTGGACCGCATGCGGAGCATTCGCGAACGACTGGCATCCCGAATGCCGGGTCTGCCCGACGACAACGTACTCCGAGCCCACCTCTCCACATTGGCGCCCGCGACCCTGCGGACGCTCCAGGAGAGCGGCGCATGGGACACGCTGATCGTCGGTGGCGAGGAAGCCGACATCGACATCTTCTACCAGCAGGACGCCCCGGTCTTCGTCCCGACCTCTCCGAATCCTCCCCAGCCGCTCCCCGACCCCCGTACCTCGGTGCTCCTGGACCCGGCCTGACGGCCGGTTGCATCGGCCCCCTCTGATTCCCGCGTCGCCCGACGCGGGAGTTCGGGGGCCAGGCGGGACGATGGAACGCCGCAGGACCAGCGTGGCGCCAAACCAACGCTGCCCGGTCCTGGCGCACGCCATTGACCCGGGCTCCGCAGGGCGGCTTCGGCCAGACCGCACTCGCCAAGTACGCGGGACCTCCGGAACCCGCCAACAGCCCGGGGGTCTTGTCTCTGCCGGCGGGTTCCGGGCGCGCTGGTGCGTGGGGGCGTCCATGGGGTGTTTCGCGCGCGACCGCTTCCGGCCGAAGGAGATGCGCGGCCGTGGCCGCACCCTTCTCACCGACGCAGAGCAGTCCAACGCCCCCTCGCCCCGGTCTCGCTCGGGCAGTGCCCGGCCGACAACCTGATGCCGTAGCGATTCAGATCGGTTCCGGTTGGGGTTCCGGTTGCCGGGCTGGGGCGGGGCTCGGTTCCCACAGGGCGGTGGTCCGTACGTAGCCGTAGATCACTGAGGCCATCGCCAGCACGAGAAGCGGTCCGGACACCCAGGGATGCTGGGCCATCTCCAGCGGTAGATGGCGGTAGGACACCAAGAGCGCAGCGAAGACCGTCGCGCCGTAAGCGACCAGTCGGATGCCGGAACGGTCCCAGCCGCGGTCGTGTGCACGCAGAGCTGCCTCGATCGTGAGCGTGAAGACCACGCCGGCTATGAGATCCGCGCCGTAGTGGTAGCCGAACCCCAGCGTTGCGGTGAGCGTGGCGATCAGCCAGAACGTGCCTGCGTAGCGCAGAATCCGTGGGCCCTTGCGGGAATGGATGAAGATCGCGGTTGCCCACGCCGTGTGCAGACTGGGCATGCAGTTCCTTGGGGTGATCTCGTCGAACGGCATGTGCTGCGGCGCAGTGATCGGCGGCGGCGTATGCGGCCACAGGTCGGCCACCGCCCAGCGCGCGCTGGAAGGAATGTCCTCCGCCCAAAGGCTGACCGCCGCCCAGTGATCGGTGCCGGTGCCGTAGGCGAAGACCGGTCCGACCACCGGGTAGATCATGTAGAAGGCCGGCCCGAGGAGGCCTATCACCAGAAAGGTGCGCACCAGGTGGTGGCGCGGGAAGCGGCGCTCGACCGCCACGTTGCGCAGTTGGTAGAGCGCGGCTATGACCGCGGCCACCGCGAGCTGGCCGTAGACGGTGTCGAGAAAATTGAAGCCGATGGGGCCGGTGGCCGTGACGATCCGGCCCACCAGCCACGACGGGTCGCCCAGCGCATGATCGGCGGTTGCCACGTACTGGTCGAGCACCGCTGGGCGGGTCTTCGAGGTGATGAGCAGCCAGGTGTCGCCTGTCTTGCGGCCGGCCACCAGCAGCAGGCCCAGCCCGACGCCCTTCAGCAGCAGGACACGTTCCCGGCCGGTGCGGCGAGTGACAGCGACGACCGCACAGCCGAGCATCACCCACAACGCGCCATTGCCGAAGGGGTGGCCGTCGGTCACCTTGTAGTCGATCGCCCACCGGACCGCCAGGAACGCGACATCGACGCCGATCGCCGCAGCCGCCGCGATGAATCGTTGCCGCCAGGTGAGTACCACCATCATCAACGCCATAGCGGCGTACAACAGACCGCCCGACTTGGGGGCGAATATCACCTCCCGTGCCTGGTTGGTGATCGGCCCTGGCAGGCCGTAGCGACGCGCGGCGAATTCCAGCGCAATGAGGAATCCGAGGGCCACGACACCCGCTACGGCCCAGAATCTCGCCCGTGGTTGGCGCCACACGGAGAACGCGGTTCTCGGGTCCATCGGTGGAAAGTCCTGCGGTGGTATGTATCTCAATTTTTGACTGCTTTGCTCGATGTTGGACGTGGCAGGGCTGGTTCGCTCGTCACCGCTAGACGGAAAGGTCACGGCCCGGGTTCCGTCGGCGTATCCGCACAGCCCGCTCCGCCGGTGACAGCCCGACTGATGCTGATCTTCGCCCTGTTGGTCGCCCACAGGTCACTGAGGCAGCCGTCAGTCAATTCATCGGGCGTCGTTCCGGGCCACGTCCGTGGAAATCCGCCCCGCCACAGCGGTGACGTCAAGGGATTCGTTCGGCGGACGTACGAAGACCGCTATGGGCCGGCAGCGGCAGGGAGTACAAGGCCGTCCCCTAAGGAGCATCGGCCTCGTGGCGCCCACTGCCGGGGCAGGACCGGTCGAGGTGTGCGCAGGTGCGATGCGGTCGCTTCGCCCGCGCATGCGATCAGTCTCCCAACGTCCCGAGACACCTCATGCCCCCTTGATCCGCCCCCGCACGCCACCCGTGCCCTCGGTGTGCCCTTCAGGGCGGACAACCACAGTCGACAGCGGTGCCACCAGGCCTCACGCCGAGCGAAGCACAGCGAATCTACGCAGGTCAATAGCCGTGTGGTCGCGCAAGCGCGGCGCTTCCCGAGCTGAGAGCGCGGGTTCGGTTCTCGTCACCCGCTCGATGGAGAAGGCCCAGGTCAGAGACCTGGGCCCTGGTGTTGTCCGTGGTGATCGGTCGCCGCGTGCCAGATTCGTGCCAGAACGCTCCTCGGGCTTCGGCTTCGTGGCGTCGGCCGCGAGCCTTCCTGACCATGGCGTCGAGGCTCGCGGCGACCTAGTCTAGTGCCGCGTCAGGCAACGTTCCTCACCATCACTCCGACGACGAGCGGCAAGAGGATGCCTGAGCGGGCGGACAGGGTGTGATCGTCCGGGTCGACGACGTCCCTGGCGCCTCAGCAGCCCGGCCGCGCCGGATCGAAGACCCGCCGGGCCCGCGGGCGCTCCGCCGCCGTCGCGGGCGGGGACGTCAGAACACGCCCTTGTACGCCTGCCACCCCGAGCCGATCTTCGTGCGGGGTCCGAACGACCCCGAGCCGTTCCCGTTGTTGCGCCACAGGTTGCCGGAGGTGTCGCGGGAGACGATGTCCGCCTTGCCGTCGCCGGTGATGTCGCCGACGCCCACGACGACGTTGTACGACGAGCCCCAGCCGGAGGCCAGCTTCACGCGGGACTTGAAGCTGCCGGAGCCGTTGCCGTCGTAGCGCCAGAGAGCGTTGGAGCGGTCCTGGGCCAGGAGGTCACCGCGGCCGTCACCGTTGAAGTCCCCGACACCCACGATCTTCTTGTAGCCCGACCAGTTCGCCGCGATCCGGACCCGTGCAGACAGCTTCCCCGTGCTCGTGCCCTTGTAGAGGAACAACTCTCCCGTCGACGCCTTGCGTGCGATCAGATCGGGACGCCCGTCACCCGTGATGTCCCCGGGTGAGGTCAGCACGTTGTACTGGTTCCAGCCGGTGCCCAGCGAGGTGCGCGGAGTGCTCGTGAGGAAGGCCTGCCCGCGCATGGTCCGGTACGCCCGCAGTTCGCCGCTGCTGAACCGGACGAGGATGTCGCTGCGGCGGTCGCCGTTGACGTCGCCGAACGGGACGAGTGTCACGGAGGAGGGCCAGCCCGAGGCCGAGATGCTCTTGCCGAAAGCGCCCGTCCCGTTGCCCGGCCGGTAGCTGATGACGCCGGACGAGGTGAGGGTCAGCGCGTCGCCGATCCCGTCGGGCGCCCAGGTGGCGCTGTTGATGAAGTCATGGCGTACGGCGGCTCCGGTGGACACCCTCACCGTCTGCGACACCGTCAGCGCCGGTCCTGAACCGTCGGCGGGCCGAGCCGTCAGTTTGAAGGCGTACGTGCCGTTGGGTACGAGTGCGCCCTTGCTGTCGCGCGTGTCCCACCGTGCGGTCAGGGTGCCGTCCACCTCGCCGCCGGAGTACGTACGGACGACGGCGCCGGTGGCCTTGCTGGTGAGAGTGGCCGTCCAGGAGGCGGCGGGCTTGGAGAGCAGTCCGCGCCACTGCCACCACGGGTTGCCGGCCGCGCTGCTCTCCCACGCGTTGTCGGTCGCCTCGGACTCGACGACGGAGAGCCGCTGGGCGGCGACCCCGCTCGGGACGAGGTGGATCCGCTCGTCCGCGTCCACATAGGCCGCGGGACCGCCGAACTTGTCCACGGTCCAGGTCACCCCGCGCAGGCTGGAGCTGCCTGCCGCGAGGTCGCCGATCGTGCGGGTGGTCGCGGTGCCGTCGGAGAAGGCGGTGAGGAGGAGCGCTCCGGCCGAGGTGTCGTGCCGGACGAGGTAGCCGTCACCGAGCAGCGCCTGGCCGGACGGAACGGGGATGTTCGTCTTGGCCGTACGGTCCCAGACGCCGGCCGTCGCGGTCGGGCCGCAGGACCAGTAGATCCAGCGACCCACCACCTGAAGCTCCTTGGGGACGCACGGGGCGCCGGTGCTGACGGTGTCGGTGACGTTGCCGGTCTTCAGGTCCTTCGCGGTGACGACACCGGTGCCGGAACCCGGTGTCCACAGGCTGGTCCCCCAGACGGAGGCGGCCGTGACGGAGCGGGTGACGACGGGCCGCAGGTCTCTGTGGACGCCGAGGTCGCCGACGTACTGCTTGGCAGGGGAGGAACCGTTGACGATCGCGTAGCGGCCGGTGACGTCGAGGACGGTTCCGGAGGCCGAGGGCAGGTAGAAGAAACCGGCCTCGTCGTTCTCGTCGAGGGACTGGACGTACGAGCCGACGGGGTCGGGTGTGGCGGTGAACGTCACCGCACGGCCGTCCCCGGTGGCGTACGGGCCCACCCGCAAGCCGTCCCAGTACCACCTCCGCTGGGTCGGCGCGCTCGGCGTTCCGTCGGCGGCGATCCGCCGGGTGTAGTAGGCGGCCATGAAGCTGCTGTCGGCCTCTTGGGTGGCCAGGGTGCCGTTCTGCAGCGACAGTCGGTCGATCTTCGCTGCCACCGGCGGTACAGCGGTCAGCTCCGTCAGCGTCGGAGTGTCCGCCCCGGTGTCGGTGACCCTGCGTACCGCCCAGTGCCCGGCGTCGGTGCCGCCGACGGCCAGCAGACTGCCGTCCGGTGCCGAGACGAGGGAACTGTTCGCGTGCCGGAGCAGGGTGAGCGGGCCACCGCCCGTGAGGGGGACGGCCATGAGCCGCTGGCCGGACATGTCGGCCAGGTTGTACGGGTCCGACGGCACGGAACGGGCCACCACCAGCCAGCGCCCGGCGATGCCCACGGACGGGGTGCCCTCCGTGCCGGGCAGCGTCACCGTCGTCCCGGCGGCGGAGAGGTCGGCGCGGTCCAGGACGTGCGCCGTCTTGAGGTCGGACCACCAGACCAGCCGGTCGGTGCTCAGCGCGACGCCCGTCGGGGCGACAGGTACGGCCACATCGCCGGTGACCCTCGCGGTGGCCAGGTCGACCAGCGCCAGGTGTCGCTCGCCGTTTCCCAGCGCGTAGCCGATCACGGCGGTGCCGCTGTCGCCGCCCAGAACCCTGAAGTCGGCCGTGATTCCGCTCGGCCAGCCGTCGACGAGGGTGCCGTCGGCGCGCGCGCCGTCGCCGTACAGCCACAGCACGCGGTTGCCGTCGGCGTCCCGGGCCTGGGTCAGCACATGGGTGCCGAAGGTGGCCGCGTACGCGCCGTGGGTGATGGCGACGTCCGTGGTGGTGCCGGCGGACAGGTCTCTGAGGACGACCTTCTGGGTGGGGGAGATGACATCGGCCACGACATCGGACGACGATCCCAGGTAGGCGGGGACCTCGAGTCGGGCCAGGTCGCCCAGTTCGGTCGTCGTACCGGTGTCGTACGACGTCCACAGGTAGCCGGAACGCCCCTCCTGGGCATGCAGGTAGCCACGGGGGCCGGCACTGTGGATCCGGTCCCCGCGCGGTATGTAGCGGTCCGCCTGGAAGACCTTCTCCGCCGTGAGGGCGGTGCTCGCGACACCGTTGTCCGCGTCGGCTGTGACGGCGAGCGGGCCGGGACCGGCGGTCACGGTGAGGAATGCCAGCGCGGCGACGACGCCGCGGGCGGTGGTACGACGGGCCATCGTCGCCTCCTGGGCTTCTCAGCAGAACGGTGCGCGACGGGACGGCCGACGGCCTATCAGGCACGCGTCGACGGTGCCGCGAAAATGACCGGCTCCCCAACTGCCCCCGCACAGCGGCACGAGAGTAGCAGCAGGCCCAGGCCCATTTGGGCGTCGGGGAAGGAGATCGCGGAGTGGCCCGCAGTTCGGCCACCACGCGGGATCGTGGCTCAATTGCTCCCGGGTGCAGGCGCGTTCACAGCAGACCGTGAACACTGCCCTGCGCGAGGTGCCGGAGAACCGGCCGCGGGCCCTGGCGCTGACCCGGCTGCGGGCATCGGCAGGGGAGGGGCGGCGCCCGAGCGGGTTGAGAGCGTGTGTCCGGTGCGCCCTTCTCGCCGACGAAGAGCAAGCTCCGAGTACGAGGCAGGCCCCGAACCTTTCGCGGTCGGGGCCTGCCTCGTACTCTCACGACGCCGGATCAGAAGAGCGCCTTGTAGCCCTGCCATCCGGTGGCGATCTTCACCCGGGCGGAGAACGAGCCCCTGCCGTTGCCGCTGCTGCGCCACAGGTTGCCGGAGGTGTCCCGGGAGACGAGGTCCGCCTTCCCGTCACGGGTGATGTCCCCGACGCCGACGACGACGTTGTACGCCGTACCCCAGTTGTCGTACACCTTCACCCGGGCCACGAACTTCCCCGTCGCCGTGCCGTTGTAGCGCCACAGCTCGTTCGAGGCGTCCTGCGCGAGCAGATCCCCGTGGCCGTCGCCGTTCAGATCGCCGACCCCGACGATCTTCTTGTAGCCCTTCCAGTTGTCGTACAGCTTCACGCGCGCCGCCAGCTTCCCGTCGCTGGTGCCCTTGTGCAGGTACACCGCGCCGGTGGAGGAGTTACGGGTGATCAGGTCCGCCCGTCCGTCACCGGTGATGTCCCCCGGCGAGGTCAGCACGTTGTACTGGTTCCAGCCGGTGCCCAGAGACACGTACGGCGTCGACGGCGTGACCGCCTTCCCGCAGCCCGGCCGGTACGCCCGCAGGGAGCCGTCGGCCATCCGCACCAGCACGTCGTTGCACCGGTCGCCGTTCACGTCCCCGAACGGCACCGCCTTGATGGACGTCGACCAGCCCGAGCCGCTGGTCCTGCCCGAGAAGACCCCCGTACCGGAACCGTGCTGGAAGGAGAGCGTGCCGGTGGAGTTCAGCGTCAGCAGATCCCCGACGCCGTCCGGCACCGAACCGGCGCCTGCGTGGTCTCTGGGCGCCGCCGCGATGACGCGTGCGGAGGACTCGGCCGTCGTGCTCTGCCAGCCGCTCTTGCGGGCGGTCACGGCCACGGTCAGCTTCTTGCCGCGCAGCGCGGCGGGCACCAGGTACGTGGAGGCGGTGGCCCCCGAGATCACCTGGCCGTCGGCTTTCCACTGGTAGGTGTACGAGTCCGGGGTCGGCGTCCAGGATCCGGGCTTGGCGGTGAGCCGGGAGCCGACCAGGGCGGTGCCGGTGACGGTCGGGGCGGCGGTGTTCTTCAGTGGGGCCGGGGTGACGGTGAAGGTGCCACGCAGGTGTTGCCAGCCGTTGTGGGTGATGACGCTGAGATACCACTCGCCCGGGGCGAGTCCCGTCAGGTCCAGAACGGCCGTCAGGGACTTCCGGTCGGCGGCCACCGAGGTGGTGGTGGACTCGAGCGTCCTGCCGGACAGGCTGATCCGTACCTTGTCGTCCTCGTGCAGAGCGGTGCCCGTCACGGTCACCGTGGCCGTGGTGCCGCTGACGCCGCTGGTCGGGGTGACCGTGCCCACGCTGACCTGCTCGGTCCCGCACAGCGAGGACGTACAGACGAGTTGTGCCTTGTAGGTGGTCTGCGAGGCCGTCTCCGGCAGCCCGACGACCAGGATGCTCGGGGTGACGTCCGTGGTGTACGGCGCACTCGATGGGCCCCGTCACCACCGCCGTCTTCGCCGAGACCTGCGACAACCTGATCCGGATCGCGACACGGTCGCCGCACGCGGTCGGCCGCGGAGTCGGCCGAGGACGCGCTCCCCTCACCACGTACGCTTAGGGAAGCCTTAGCTAATGGAAACGGGAAGGGCGAATGTCCAGAGTCGCGAGCCGACGGGTCGGATGGATGGCCGTCACCCTTCTTCTCTTGTTGCTGGCCGTGGTGCTGAGCCTCGCGGTCGGCAGCCGCACGATGGCCCCCTCGGCGGTCTGGGACGCACTGCTGCACGGCGGCACGAGCGACGACGCCCAGGTCGTACGGGCGCTGCGGGTGCCGCGGACGGTCGTCGGTGTGCTGGTCGGGGTCGCCCTCGGCGTTGCCGGAACGGTTCTTCAGGGCATCACCCGCAACCCCATCGCCGAGCCCGGCATCCTCGGCATCAGCCAAGGTGCCTCACTCGGCGTCGTCTGCGCCATCGCCTTCTTCGGGGTGCACACGCTGAACGGATACGTCTGGTACGCCTTCGGGGGCGCGGCCGTCGCGGCGGTGTGCATCTACGTCGTCGCCGGCAGCGGACGCGGGGGCGCCTCGCCGGTCAAGCTCGCGCTCGCCGGCGCCGCCATGAACGCCTTCCTCGCCTCCGTCGTCGCCGGCATCCTCACCACCGACGCCCGCGCCCTGGACGAGTTCCGGTTCTGGGACGTCGGCTCGATCGCCGGCCGGGACGCCTCGATCGTCGGGCAGACCTGGCCCTTCCTGGTCGCGGGGCTGCTGCTGGTGCTGGCCATGGCCCGAGGGCTGGACGCGCTCGCGCTCGGCGAGGACATCGCGCGGGGGCTGGGCCGCAACGTGGCGCTGCTGCGCGCGACCGGCGCCCTCGGCGCGACCGTGCTCACCGGCGTCGCGGTTGCCGCCGCGGGTCCGATCGCCTTCACCGGCCTCGCCGTCCCGCACATCGCCCGGGCCCTCGTCGGCCCCGGGCACCGCTGGCTGCTGCCCATGGCCGCCGTGCTGGGACCGGTGATGCTGCTCCTCGCGGACGTCCTCGGGCGGGTCGTCGTACGGCCGGCGGAGGTGCCCGTGGCCGTGATGACCGCGTTGGCCGGGGTGCCGTTCCTGGTGGTGCTGGTGCGGCGGAGGAAGGTGGTGGCGGCATGACCCGGACCATGCTCCGTCCGCCGGGGCATACCGTCCTGCGCGCCAGGAGAAGCAGCTTCCTGCTCCACCGCAGGAGCCTGCTCGTCGCCGTCGTCCTCACCGCCCTGCTCGCTGCCACCGTCGTGGCGTCCCTGTGCATCGGGGAGTCGTTCGTCGCGCCGGGTGAGGTCGTCCGCGTGCTGCTGGGTCTGCCCAGTCCCGACGAACTGGTCGTCGGCACGCTCAGGTTGCCGCGTCTGGTGACCGGGCTGCTGGTGGGTGCCGCGTTCGGGGTCTCCGGCGCGCTGATCCAGACCGTCGCCCGCAATCCGCTGGCCAGCCCCGACGTCATCGGCGTGACGCACGGAGCGGGCGCGGCGACGGTCGCGGCGATGACGTTCGGCATCACCTCGTACGCCGTACTCCCTTACGTCTCCGTCGGCGGCGGGCTCGCGGCGGCGCTGCTCGTCTATCTGCTCGCCTGGCGGCGCGGCCTGCACGCCGCCCGGTTCGTGCTCGTCGGCATCGGCATCTCGGTGGCCCTCGGCTCCCTGACGCGGCTGTTCGTGACCAAGGGCGACTACCTGGTCGCCCAGCAGGCCAAGGTCTGGCTCACCGGCTCCCTCAACGGCCGGGGCTACGACCAGGCCGCACCGCTCGCGACCGTGCTCCTGCTGCTCGTGCCGTTCCTGCTGTGGGCGGCCCGCGCCCAACGCGGCGTGGCCTTCGACAACGACACCGCCACCGCCCTCGGCACCCGGCTCGACCGGGACCGGCTGGGGCTCGGTGCGCTCGGCGTGGTGTCGGCGTCCATGGCCACCGCGGCCGCCGGACCGGTGGACTTCGTGGCGCTGCTCGCCCCGCAGATCGCCCGTCGGCTCACCCGCACCCCGCACATCCCACTGCTGTGCTCGGCGCTCATGGGCGCGCTGATCGTGACCGTCGCCGACCTGCTGGCCCGTCGGCTCTTCTCGCCGACCGAGCTGCCGGTCGGCGTGTTCACCGCGCTGGTGGGCGCCCCGTATCTGATGTGGCTGATCGTCAGCTCCCGTAGCAGCCGTTCCGGAGGAACCGCGTGACCGGCAACCGCCTCACCGCCCAGGGGCTCACCCTCGCCTACGAGGACCGCACGGTCGTCGACGGCCTGGACCTCAAGGTCCCGGACGGGAACGTCACCGTCATCGTCGGGCCCAACGCCTGTGGGAAATCAACCCTGTTGCGTGCCCTGGGCCGACTGCTCAAGCCACAGCGCGGCGCGGTGCTGCTCGACGGCACCGAGCTGTCCCGCATCCCCACCCGGCGGATCGCCCAGGCCGTCGGCCTGCTGCCGCAGACGCCCGTGCCACCGGAGGGCATCACGGTCGCCGAGCTGGTCTCGCGCGGCCGGCAGCCGCACCAGAAGTGGTGGCAGCAGTGGTCGGATGCGGACGAGACGGCCGTCGCCCGGGCGATGGAGCGCACCGGGACCGCCGAACTCGCCGATCGGCCGGTCGACGAGCTCTCGGGCGGCCAGCGCCAGCGCGTATGGATCGCGATGGCCCTCGCCCAGGAAACCGACGTCCTGCTGCTCGATGAACCGACGACCTATCTCGACATCGCCCACCAGGTGGAAGTCCTGGACCTGGTTCGGCAGTTGAACCGGGAGCGGGGCCGGACCGTGGTCGCCGTGCTGCACGACCTCAACCAGGCGGCTCGCTACGCCGACCACATCGTCGCCATGAAGGCGGGACGGATCGTGGCGCAGGGCGCGCCGGCCGACGTCGTCACCGCGGAGCTGGTGGAGGAGGTCTTCGGGCTGGCGTCGGTCGTCGTACCGGATCCGGTGACGGGCGATCCGCTCGTGGTGCCGGGGCCGCCGCGCGGGGCGGCCCCGGCCGAGAGGGCCGTACCCGGGCAGACCGCTGGGACCACTCCGGCGACGTGATCGGAGCCACATGTTCCGGATGCTCCGGACGCACAGGCATCTCATAAAGTTAGCCTCACCTAAGTTATTCGTACGACGGGAGTCTTCCCATGTCTGCCAGTCGCCGCGGTACCGCCGCCGCAGCCCTCGCCCTCGCCGCCGCGCTCTCGCTGACGGCCTGTGGCGGTTCCTCCGGAAGCGGGGAGGAGAAGTCCGCGGGTGGCTCCGCCGGAGCCAAAGACAAGAAGGCGGTCGCCCAGGGTGGCGAGGACTTCTCGAAGGCGGCGGAGCAGACCGCGGCGATGGGCACCGACGCCAAGGCGGGTGAGTGGCCGCGGACCGTCGAGCACGCCATGGGCGAGACCGAGATCAAGGCCCAGCCGAAGCGCGTCGTCGTCCTGGACGTCGGCGAGCTCGACAACGTGGTGTCGCTCGGCATCAAGCCGGTGGGTCTCGCCCCCACCGAGGGCTCTCCCGAGCTGCCTTCGTACCTGAAGAAGGACGCGGGCAGCCCGAAGAACGTCGGCACCATCAACAACCTCAACCTCGAGGCCATCGCCGCACTCAAGCCCGACCTGATCCTCGGCAGCCAGCTGCGCGCCGCCGACAAGTACGACGAGCTGTCGCAGATCGCACCGACCGTCTTCTCCCTGCGCCCGGGCTTCACGTGGAAGGAGAACTACCTCCTCAACGCGGCCGCCCTGGACAAGACCGCCGAGGCAAAGGCGCAGCTCGCGGAGTACGACGAGAAGGTGGCGGCGCTGAAGGCGAAGCTCGGCGCCGACAAGCCGACCGTCTCGATGGTGCGTTACCTGCCGGACGGTGTGATCCGCCTCTACGCGAACGCCTCGTTCATCGGCACGATCCTCAAGGACCTCGAGGTCCCCCGTCCGAAGAACCAGGACATCGAGGACCTCGCCACCGAGATCAGCGCCGAGAACATCGACCAGGCCGACGCCGACTACATCTTCACCGGTGTCTACGGCGACCCGAAGGCCACGGACCAGTCGACGGCGCAG
This sequence comes from Streptomyces chromofuscus, assembly GCF_015160875.1. Taxonomy (NCBI): domain Bacteria; kingdom Bacillati; phylum Actinomycetota; class Actinomycetes; order Kitasatosporales; family Streptomycetaceae; genus Streptomyces; species Streptomyces chromofuscus. The sequence goes on from NZ_CP063374.1 coordinate 4,285,880, forward strand.
GGCAACCCGCTGTGGAAGAACCTCGACGCAGTCAAGGCCGGGCGCGCGTACGACGTTCCGGACGAGACCTGGTACCTCGGCCTCGGCGTGACGGCCGCCGAAGAGGTCCTCGTCGACCTGGAGGAGCACCTCACCGAGTAGGCGCGTGGACGGACCGGCAGCCGACGCCCGGCTGCCGGTCCGGCACAGTGTGCCCGGTGTGCGGCACCCCCTGATCGCCGGGGTTGGGCCTCCCCGCCCCACCCCGTACGACCGCCCCCTGTGACGCGCCGCAGGACAGAGCGGCGGGCCGGCTTCGGCTCGGCCGCCTGGAGCCCCGCTGATCGCGAACCCACCCCTCTCGCGCAGGGACACCTATGACGCCGGATCAGATCCAGCACCAGGCGGTGGTTCCCTCCCCCAAGGCCGTGGTCGACGGCGGGGATGCGTCCGGACCGCGGGTCTGTGACGACGTGACGGTCGAGGTGGCTCTGTCCCTCATGGCCGGTGCCCGTGTCGATCACCTCGTCCTGTGCGACGGGGACGACCTGAGCACGGTCCTGATCAGCCTGGCCCGGCTCGCCGTTCTCCGCGACAGCCCCACGTACACGGACCGGTTGCGTCCACGGGACGGCCTCGACGGACCGTTCACCTCGCCCGGCGCTCGGCCGTTCGAGCCGACCAGGAGAAGGGCGCCGGCCTCGGCGAAGGGCGTCAGGCCCGAGCTCGTCACGGGCGAGTCCGTGGCCGTCGGCCGCCGCCACCCGGTCGAGCGAGTGGGCCAGGTCATCACCCGACAGGACTGACGCGAAACGTCACCAGCGACGAAGTTGCCCAGTCCATGACCAGCCACGGCTTCACCGGCCACGAAGCACCCTGAGGGTCCTGCCGACGCGCGTCGGCAGGACCCTCACCCGTCGCATCGCCGCCTCGCCGTCCGCGCGAAGGCTCCTCACCCGCATCCACAAGCCGCTCCCTCCGTTGTCGCAGGGCACAGGAAACCTTTGGGTAGTGGGCGCCAAAATCTATCTTTGCCAGAGTAGACATTGGTCGCTGGCAGGGTTAATCTCTTTCTCGTTGACACGGTCAGTGAGGCCCGGCAGACACGAACTGGCGGGTAGCAGTATGCGAAGTTCGCTGGTCAGTGCGGCTCTGGAGTTCCGAAGCCAAGGTGTTCGCAGGACGGGTGACGGTGCTGAGAGTCGCACTGGGCGGCCCGCAGGTCGAGGGGCTGCCACAGCATCACCGAGCAGTACCCGAGCAGTACCGCAATACCCGCTCACCACATGGTTGGTTCAGAGGAAGGACGGAGGAGCAGACGCCATCAGGATCGCCCGGCCCGAGAGCTCTCGGTCCGGGTACCGCAAGACCCCGGAATGGATGGTGGTCCCCGGTCACGCAGCCGCGATCCCCGCACCCCTCCCGTCGCCGGGCCGGGTAGCGGAAACAGAAGGTCGGCGCAGCATGAGGGCCGACGGATGGTGTTGAATTTCCTTCGGGGCCCTGGTGCCGTACGGCACCAGGGCCCCTCGACGCGTTGCACAACGAGGTGACATGGCAGCAGACACTCCACTCAGCGATCGTCTGGACGACGACGACTACCCCGCGTACACGATGGGCCGGGCGGCCGAAATGCTCGGCACCACCCCGGGCTTCCTCCGAGCCATCGGAGAGGCTCGTCTGATCACTCCGCTGCGCTCGGAGGGCGGACATCGCCGGTACTCCCGCTACCAACTGCGGATCGCCGCGCGCGCCCGCGAGCTCGTGGACAGGGGAACCCCGATCGAGGCCGCGTGCCGCATCGTCATCCTCGAGGACCAGCTGGAGGAAGCTCAGCGCATCAACGCCGAGTACCGCCGCGCCGCGAACGAGGCGTCCGACAGTTCCCGTCCCGGTCCGAGCTGACCACGGGGCACGGACACGGGCGGGGCGAGCACGTACGACTCCGACATGTGCCCACGAGGTCGTGGACAGGCGAAACCGATCTCGAACCCGCGTCGAGCGCACACTACGGGGTTCAAGGCACCGAAGACCGTTTTACCGACGCCGGCTCTCAGCGGCGGTCGAGGCGCCAGTCCCACGGCAGGCCGGGGCACTGGCGGCAATGGGAGAAGTGGACGCCACCGCAGTCGCCCCACTGGATGTCGCCGGTGATGGTCGGAAGGTGCTCCATGCGGTGTCCGCACTCGCAGTCCGGCCAGCCGGCAGGTGCCCGCCGGGGCGTGCCTGCCGTCGATCCTCCTCTCGCAGGGCCTCGGGCTCCGCACCGCACCCGGAGAACACCGCGGCGACGCAGACGTTGAGTGTTCGGCCCCCGAACCTGCTGTTCACCAACCCGACATCGTCTCCCGGGACACGTACGGCAACGTGTGGCGCAACAACGGCAACGGCAAGGGGTCCTTCGGCGGCCGTACGAAGATCGCCACCGGCTGGCACGGGTACAAGGGCCTCTTCTGAGCCCGCCCTCGCAGCCGGCACCGCGGGCCCGGACGACACGGTTCGTCCGGGCCCGTCCCCTGCCGGACGTCCTCTGGCCCACCGTCGTCGGCTGAGACCCGTGCCACACTGCTCCGAACGCGAAGATCGGCCACGGTCGGCCAGGGGGCCTGCCGTCGTGTCCCGCCGCTCGCACCGGGCACCGAAGCCGCAGGTCACCGGTGCGAGGCCCCGGCCCTCGCCCGAAGCGGACGGTGCCGGCCGGGTCCGTGCCGAACAGCCGGTGTGCGGCAGACCGCTGGGAACCGGATGCCCGCAGGCGCATACTGGGGGCAATGACAAAGCCTGCTGCTCCGAAGCGTCATCTGCCCACCAGCCCCTTCAAGGCCCCGGTCGCGCCGGCACCCAAGCACTTCGCCGTGGGCGACCAGGTCACACACGACATGTACGGCCTCGGCCGGGTCATCAGCATCGAGGACGGGATCGCGGCGCTCGTGGATTTCGGCTCGTCGCAGAGGCGGATCCTGAGCCCGTACGCCAAGATGACCAAGCTGTAAGACCGCCGCACCCAAAGCTGTGAGCCGCCGCACCCGGTTGCCCGGGCACGGCGTCCCGGGCCCTTCGCGGGGCCTGGCACGAAAGGAAGACCTCTCATCGATCCGACCTCGCTGTTCTCCGCTCTGGAAGGGGCACCCCGCAGCCCCGCCGCGGCATCGCCGCCTCCGGCGACCAACCCCTTCCAGGCCCCGGACTTCGGGGTGGACGAGACCTCCGCGTTCGAGGACGCCCAGGAAGCCGCCGCGGGCATGGGCACGGCGTGACCCGGGGCGGCCGCAACCGTGTGAGCCGCCGGTGAACACCTCCCGGTGAGCAGAAGGCGCCACGTGGCCCGTGGCGTGCCGGGCGGATACCGGATCTGGGACAACCGCGCACGCCGATGGTGCGGCGACTTCTACGAGTTGTGCCCCGACGATCTCCTGGCCGAGCTCAACGGCCCGGCGGACCCGGCGTGCATCACCGCGCTGATGCGCCGTCACCGAGCGCGGAAGCGGTAGGCGCGGCGCGTTGATGCCGATCGTGGGACGGTGACACACCGCCGATCCCGCGGCCGGCCTCCGCAGCCGCCGGACAGCGAAGCGGGCGCCCCCCGGCGGGCGCCCGGTTCGCTCGGTGGGTCAGGACGCCGTCGTGCCCGCTCGGAGCGGTTCCCCGACGACACGGCGGCGGCGGGTCGGCAGGCCCAGTGTCGGGTTGGCGACGCCCCAGGCCGCGCCCTTGCAGACCAGTTCCTTGTAGACGGCGGCCAGTCGGCCCGTCAGGGCCGCGCCGATCGCCCGGTCGTCGGCGGTGACGTACTGGATCAGCCCGTCCCTGCGGCCCAGCGAGATGCACTGGTTGAAGTAGCGCAGCGGCACGTCGGGGAGCTTGCCGCCGGTCAGGCGGGCCGCGATGGCGTCGGCGGCCTGCCATGCGGTGGGGACGCCCGAGGCGCAGGACATGCGCAGCGGCTTGTCACCGGGGCCCATCACCCGCGCCGCGTCGCCGACGGCGTACACCTCCGGGTGCGAGACCGAACGCATGGTGCCGTCGACCACGATCTGGCCGGTGTCCGTGACCTCCAGGGTTGTGGCCTTCGCGATCGGGTGGACGGCGAAGCCGGTGGTCCAGACGGTCACCGCGGCGGGGACGGACGTGCCCTCGGCGGTGGTGACGTCCTTCGGTCCGACGGCCGTGACCGCCATGTGCTCGTGCACCGTGATGCCGAGCCCGGCGAACACCTGCCGCAGGTGCCGGCGGGCCTTGGGGGCGAGCCAGTCCCCGAGGCCGTCGCGGGCGGCGAGGGCGACGTCGAGGTCCGGGCGGGCCTCGGCGATCTCGGTGGCCGCCTCCAGGCCGGTGAGGCCGCCGCCGACCACGACCACGGGCTGTCCGGCGTCCAGGCGGGCCAGGCGCTCGCGCAGGCGGAGCGCTCCCGCGCGGCTCGCGATCTCGTGGGCGTGCTCGGTGGCGCCGGGGACGCCCTGGTCGTTCCAGCCGCTGCCGAGGGCGTACACCAGGGTGTCGTACGCCAGTTCCTCGGCGGCGCCGCTCGCGTCGGCGACGGTGACGGTCCTGCGGTCGGCGTCCACGGCGGTGACCCTCGCGAGCCTCAGCGTGACGCCGGTGCCCGCGAACATCTCGCTGAACGGCCGGGGCCTGAGGTCCTGGCCCACCGCGAGCTGGTGCATCCGGACGCGTTCGACGAAGTCGTCCTCGGCGTTGACGAGGGTGATGGCGACGTCCTCGCGGTGCAGCCGCTTGGCGAGACGCCCGGCGGCGGAGGCTCCGGTGTATCCGGCTCCGAGGACGACGATGCGGTGCTGCATGTCCGTACTCCTGTCTTCGGCGGGTTCGCCCCTTGAACCGGGCAGGCCGCCGATAGCTGACAGGAATGCGGTGTGAAGCGGCTCACACAGGAGCCGGACGGTCGGCCGGACCGTCAGAAGGCGTGGAACAGCGGGTCGCCGTGGTCGGTGGCTGCCCAGTGCCGCGTCGCGCGTTCGAGCTTGTCGGGGTTGACCTGGTTGCGGAACGCGGCGATGCCCTCGGCGGTGACCTCCAGGCACATGACGCCGACGACCCGGCCGCCGACGACCGCGACGACGGCGGGCTCGCCGTTGGCGGTCGTGGCGTACATCTCGGCCGTGCCGCCGACCAGGTCGCGCTTGGCCTTGCCGGGGGTGAACAGGCCCCGCAGGAACTTCGCGACCGCGAGGGCGCCCTCGAACGCCCTGGCGCGGGCCGGGACCTTCCCGCCGCCGTCGCCGATGGAGACGGCGTCCTGGGTGAGCAGCCGTACCAGCGGTTCCGTCCGGCCGCTCGTGGCGGCCGCCAGGAACTCCTCCACGATCCGCCGGGCGGCGGCCTCGTCGACCTCGGTGCGGGCCCTGCCGTCGGCGACGTGCTTCTTGGCGCGGTGGTAGATCTGCTGGCTGGCGGTCTCGGTGATGTCGAGGATCTCGGCGATCTCCCGGTGCGGGTAGGCGAAGGCCTCCCGCAGCACGTACACCGCCCGCTCGCCCGGGGAGAGGCGTTCCAGCAGCACGAGGACGGCGTACGAGACCGACTCGCGCTGCTCGGCGGTGTCGGCCGGGCCCAGCATCGGGTCCCCGGCGAGCAGCGGCTCGGGAAGCCACTGGCCCACGTACGTCTCGCGCCGGGCGCGCGCCGAGGTGAGCTGGTTCAGGCACAGGTTGGTGAGGACCTTCGTCAGCCAGGCCTCGGGGACGTCGACGCGGCCGACGTCGGCGGCCTGCCAGCGCAGGAACGTCTCCTGCACGGCGTCCTCGGCCTCGCTCGCGGAGCCGAGCAGGCGGTAGGCGATGGCTTCCAGGCGCGGCCTGGAGGCCTCGAACCGGTCCACGTCGTTCACCGTCAGCGCCATGGCCCGGATCCTAGCCTCCGCGGCCCACGGCCCCGAGAAGTGACCTCGACCCATGGGCGGTTCCGCGTCGGTCTGCCCGCGGGGGACGTGGGTAACCGCACCCCATGGGCGAGATCCTCGTGGGCACGTGCTCGTGGACCGACCGGGCACTGGTCGGCAGCGGCTGGTACCCGGTGGGACGGCGGGACGCCGAGGGGCGGTTACGGCACTACGCCGAACGGTTCCCGGTCGTGGAGGTCGACGCCGCGTACTACGCCCTGCCCGCCGAACGGAACAGCCGCCTGTGGGTGGAGCGGACGCCGGACGGATTCATGGTCGACGTGAAGGCCTTCTCCCTGCTGACCGGGCATCCCACCCGCGGCGCGGTGATGCCGGACGGACTGCCCGCCGACGCCCGGGACCCAGGGGTCCTCGACCAGGTGTGGGCGCGGTTCTCGGCCGGGATCGCGCCGTTGCGGCAGGCCGGGCGGCTGGGCAGTGTGCTGTTCCAGTTCCCGCCGTGGTTCCGGCCCGGGGCGCGGGCCGAGGCGTTCCTGGCGGAGTCCGCCCGGCGGACGCAGGGATGGTCCGTCGCCGTCGAGTTCCGGCACCCCGCGTGGTGGCGTCCGGAGCGGGCCGAGGACACGTGCGCACTGCTCGCCCGGCACGGCATGGCCGCCGTCGCCGTCGACATGAACCGGACGCTGCCGTCGTCCATCCCGCCGGTCACGCCCGTCACCTCGCCGCGGCTGTCCGTCGTACGGTTCCACGGGCGCAGTGCCGCCTGGGGGACGGGGAGCAAGGAGGACCGGTTCCGGTACGCGTACGGCGAGGACGAACTCGCCGAGTGGGTGCCGCGCTTGCGTACCCTCGCCGAGCGGGTGGAGCGGCTGCACGTCCTGTTCAACAACTGCTGCGCGGACGCCGCCGTACGCGCCGCCGAGACCATGACGCGGCTCCTGGCACGCCCCGCCGACGGGCCGTGCGCACCGGCGACCGCAGGCGTCCCGGCTCCGGGGCCGGTCCCCGCCCCGCGCTCGCACCGACCGCCGTCACGGGCTCGACTCCGGTGAACCGGGCGGCAGTCGGAAGGTGACGGCGTCCGCCACGCCCTTCCCACGGGCCCGGGGCCGGTGACGCGCACGCCGATCCCCGTCCGGGCACCCGGCGCCGCGCCGCCACCCGTCGGCTCAGGCGGCCCCGGCCGTCGACGCCGGCCTGATGTTCTGGTTGGCGTGGAAGACGTTGTCCGGGTCGTACGTCCGCTTGACGAGGGCGAGACGGTCGTAGTGGTCGCGGTACGTGGCCCGGACCCGGCCCGGGGCCTCGTCCTCGCCGAGGAAGTTCACGTAGGAGCCGCCCATGGAGTACGGGTGCATCTCCTCCCAGTAGTCCACGCACCAGCGCCGGATGGTCCCGGCCTGGGCGGGATCGGGATCGACACCGGCGAAGACGCCGGACCAGACGGCGTCCCGGTAGCCCCAGGCGGTGTCCTCGGGAGCCACCCGGTGGGCGGCGCCGTTCACCGGGTACAGGTGCATCAGCGACAGCGGGGTCGGGAGCCTCTCGCCGTACTTGAGGTGCACGCCGATGGCGGCGTCCGGGATGCTGTCGAAGAAGTCGCCGCGCCAGTACCACTGGTACCCGGTGGGGATCAGTTCGTCGAAGGCGCCCTGCAGCGCGGGATACGGCACCGGCGACGTGAAGTGGAAGGCCGGCGGCCCCGGGTCGCGCACCGCCGTGAGGTCCTGCTCGAAACGGCCGGGCTCACCGGTGTGACACCACACCACGCCGCACACCTTCCGGCCGTGGATCTCCTCGGGGAACGGCGGGCCCGGCGGGACGGTGAACAGCGTGAAGAAGCCGTAGACGTCCTCCGGCGCCTGCGGCAGGAAGTCGCGGTACCACGTCAGCACCTCGCGGGTGCGCTCGACCGGCCACACGGTGACCCCGAACCCGACCGTGTCCACGGCGTGGAGGCGGTAGGTGAACGAGGTCACGACGCCGAAGTTGCCGCCGCCACCGCGCAGGGCCCAGAACAGGTCCGGGTGTTCCGTCTCACTGGCGGTGACGAAACTGCCGTCCGCCAGCACGACGTCCGCCGCCAGCAGGTTGTCCACCGTCAGGCCGTACTTGCGCGTCAGGTAGCCGTGGCCGCCGCCCAGCGTCAGCCCTCCGACGCCCGTCATGGAGATGATGCCCGTGGGCGTCGCGAGCCCGAAGGCGTGGGTGGCGTGGTCGAGGTCGCCGAGCAGGGTGCCACCGCCGACCTGGGCGGTCCTGGCGGCGGGATCGACGCGCACCCAGCGCATCGGGGACAGGTCGAGGGTGACGCCGCCGTCCACCAGGCACAGACCGGGGCCGCTGTGCCCGCCGCCGCGGACGGCCAGTTCCAGCCCCTGCTCGCGGACGAACCGGATGGCGGCGATGACGTCTCCGGCGTCGACGCAGTGGGCGAGAGCGGCGGGACGCTTGTCGATCATCGCGTTGTAGATCTTGCGGGCCTCGTCGTAGCCGGGGTCCCGGGGCCCGGTGACCGGCCCGCGCAAAGCGGTCCTCATGGCTTCCAAGGTCGGAGTCTCCATGCGAACCTCCCGGAGGAAGGCGGACGAGATCGCCCCTGACACCACCAGCGTCCCGCCGGCTCGACACCCTCGCAAAACGATCTCGACCCCGGCGAACCGGGCGGAAACACCGGCGCCCCGTCCGTGGGGGACGGGGGCGCCGAAAGCCGCGGCTGGGGCCGGTTACTTCACCGGCTCCGGCTCCGGCTCGCTCTCCGCGTCCGCCGAACCCTCCGGCGTCACCGGCGTCTTGACGGACTCCAGCAGCAACTGGGCGACGTCGACGACCTGGATGGACTCCTTCGCCGTCCCCTCGTTCTTCCGCCCGTTGACTGAGTCGGTCAGCATGACCAGGCAGAACGGGCAGGCCGTGGAGACGATGTCCGGGTTGAGGGAGAGGGCCTCGTCGACGCGCTCGTTGTTGATGCGCTTGCCGATCCGCTCCTCCATCCACATCCGCGCGCCGCCGGCGCCGCAGCAGAAGCCGCGCTCCTTGTGGCGGTGCATCTCCTCGTTGCGGATGCCCGGCACCTTGCCGATGATCTCGCGCGGGGGCGTGTAGATCTTGTTGTGACGGCCCAGGTAGCAGGGGTCGTGGTAGGTGATGATGCCCTCGACCGGGGTCACCGGGATCAGCTTGCCCTCGTCCACCAGGTGCTGCAGCAGCTGGGTGTGGTGGATGACCTCGTAGTCGCCGCCGAGCTGCGGGTACTCGTTGCCGAGCGTGTTGAGGCAGTGCGGGCAGGTGGCGACGATCTTCTTCGCCGACTTCGGCTTGCGGGACTCCTCGGTGACCTTGCCGTCGTCGTCCATCTCCTCGCCGAAGGCGGCGTTGAGGGACATGACGTTCTCCATGCCGAGCTCCTGGAACAGGGGCTCGTTGCCCAGGCGGCGGGCGGAGTCACCGGTGCACTTCTCGTCGCCGCCCATGATCGCGAACTTCACGCCCGCCATGTGCAGCAGCTCGGCGAAGGCCTTGGTGGTCTTCTTCGCCCGGTCCTCCAGGGCGCCCGCGCAGCCGACCCAGTACAGGTACTCGACCTCGGTGAGGTCCTCGATGTCCTTGCCGACGACCGGGACCTCGAAGTCGACCTCCTTGAGCCACTCCAGGCGCTGCTTCTTGGCCAGGCCCCAGGGGTTGCCCTTCTTCTCCAGGTTCTTGAGCATCGTGCCCGCCTCCGAGGGGAAGGCCGACTCGATCATGACCTGGTAGCGGCGCATGTCGACGATGTGGTCGACGTGCTCGATGTCCACCGGGCACTGCTCGACGCAGGCGCCGCAGGTGGTGCAGGACCACAGCACGTCCGGGTCGATGACGCCGTTCTCCTCCAGCGTGCCGACCAGCGGACGCTCCGCCTCCGCCAGGGCGGCGGCGGGCACACCGGCCAGCTGCTCCTCGGACGCCTTCTCCTCGCCCTCCGCCGTCTTGCCGCCGCCGGCCAGCAGGTACGGGGCCTTGGCGTGGGCGTGGTCCCTCAGGGACATGATCAGGAGCTTGGGGGAGAGGGGCTTGCCGGTGTTCCAGGCGGGGCACTGCGACTGGCAGCGGCCGCACTCGGTGCAGGTGGAGAAGTCGAGCAGGCCCTTCCAGGAGAAGTGCTCGACCTGGGAGACGCCGAAGACGTCGTCCTCGCCCGGGTCCTCGAAGTTGATCGGCTTGCCGCCCGAGGTCATCGGCTGGAGGGCGCCGAGGGCCGTGGAGCCGTCGGCGTTGCGCTTGAACCAGATGTTGGGGAAGGCCAGGAAGCGGTGCCAGGCCACGCCCATGTTCGTGTTCAGCGAGACCACGATCATCCAGACGAACGACGTCCCGATCTTGATCATCGCGACCAGGTAGACCAGGTTCTGCAGCACGCCCACGCTCAGGCCCTCGAAGGCCAGGACCAGCGGGTACGAGGCGAAGTACGCGGCCTCGTAGTGCTCCACGTGGTGCAGCGCACCCTCCAGGCCGCGCAGCACGTAGATCGCCAGACCGATGGTGAGGATGACGTACTCGACGAAGTACGCCTGGCCCGCCTTGGAACCCGCGAACCGCGACTTGCGGCCGGCCCGGGAGGGCAGGCTCAGCAGGCGGATCACGATCAGCACGGCGATGCCCAGGATCGTCATCGCGCCGATGAACTCGATGTACATCTCGAACGGCAGGAAGGTGCCGACGACGGGCAGTACCCAGTCGGCCTGGAACAGCTGGCCGAACGCCTGTGCCAGGGTCGGCGGCAGGGTCAGAAAGCCGATGGCCACGAACCAGTGGGCCACGCCGACGACGCCCCAGCGGTTCATCCGCGTGTGACCGAGGAACTCCCGCACCAGCGTCACACTGCGCTGGTAGGGGTTGTCGGTCCGGCTGCCGGCGGGCACGGGCTGGCCGAGCCTGAAGTGCCTGACGAACTGGCCGACGGCGCGTGCGAGCAGCGCGACACCGACCACGGTCAGGACCAGCGACACGATGATCGCGGCGAGTTGCATTTGGGGCTCCTCGGGCCTGCGAGGGAGATTACTAAGCGGTAACTTACCCAGTCCGTCTGAGACTACCCGCATCCCTCGTCGCACTGTAGCCAGGCATGGGGTGATCTGGATCGCTGAGGGTGGCCTCACGGACTGAACGTGTTACCTCGCCAACCGAACGTGTTATTCGTACCAAATTGATAGATTGGCGCCTAATTTAAGACGGTGCTCTATGGCATCGCCGCCGCTGTCGCGGCCCTCTTCCTCGCCTCGACGCTCGCGGCCCTGCTCCGCGCTCCCGGCCTGCGCCTCGGCCTCGTCGACCGCCGCCGCCGCGACCGCCGCGTGCCGCTGCTCGGCGGAGTGGCCGTGGTGCTCGCCACCCTCGCCGTCGCGGGCGTGGGCGAGTGGACCGGCGTCGCCCCGCTCGGCGCCGGCGTCGGCGGGCTCCTGGTCGCCGCCGCCGCCGTCGCGCTCCTGGGGCTGGTGGCGGACGCGTGCCGGCTGCGGGCGCGGCTGCTGCTGTGCGGCACGGCGGTGGCGGCGGCCTGCGTCGTGCCGTACGAGGAGGTGGGCGTGGTCGGCGGGGTGGTGGCCGTCGGATGGATCGCCGCGGTCGCCGTGGCCTTCCGGGCGCTCGATCACGCGGACGCGCTGGCGGGGACCGTCGGGGTGGTGACCGCCTTCGGGGTGGGGGTGTGCGCGGCGGTCGAGGTGATGGACGGGCTGGCGGTGCTGCTGAGCGTGCTGGCGGCCGCCCTGACCGGGTTCCTGATGCACAACCTGCACCCCGCGCGGATCGCGCTCGGCGCCTGCGGGTCGCTGTTCACCGGGTTCCTGCTCGCCGCCGCGGTTGTGCTGACCCGTGCGGGGTACGCACCCGGGAGTTCCGCGGGCGTGCTGTTCGCGTTCACCGCGGTGGCCAGCGCCGATGTGGTGATCGTGCTGCTGGCGCGGCGGCTGACCGGCCCGCCCGGGCCCGACCACCTCGCGCACCGGCTGCGCCGGCTGGGCCTCACCCCGCAGGGCGTGACCGTCGTGCTGGGCGCCCTCGCCTTCGGCGGCGTGCTGGTCGGGGTCCTGGTGCACGCCGGGTGGGCCGGCGACGGTGCCGTGCTCGGGGTGGCGGGTGCCGCGCTGGTCCTCGTTCTCGGGCTGCTGCGGGTGAAGACGCGCGGTCGGCTGACGCCGACTTCCCCGCATACCGCCGCGTCCTTGCAGGTCACAGGGCCCTTGCGTGTAAGGAACGGATAAGACTTGAGTCTCGTTGGCTCAGGTCTGTTGACCCCGGCCTGGCCGTCATGCACACTTGAGCCTGTTCCACTCAAGTCAGCTGGAGGAATCAACCATGGCACGTGCGGTCGGCATCGACCTGGGCACGACTAACTCCGTCGTCAGCGTTCTGGAGGGCGGCGAGCCCACCGTCATCACCAACGCCGAGGGCGCCAGGACCACGCCGTCCGTCGTCGCCTTCGCCAAGAACGGCGAGGTGCTGGTCGGTGAGGTGGCCAAGCGCCAGGCCGTGACCAACGTCGACAGGACGATCCGGTCGGTCAAGCGCCACATGGGCACCGACTGGAAGATCGAGCTCGACGGCAAGCCCTTCAACCCGCAGCAGATCAGCGCCTTCGTGCTGCAGAAGCTGAAGCGGGACGCCGAGGCCTACCTGGGCGAGAAGGTGACCGACGCGGTCATCACCGTCCCGGCCTACTTCAACGACGCCGAGCGCCAGGCCACCAAGGAGGCCGGCGAGATCGCCGGTCTGAACGTGCTCCGCATCGTCAACGAGCCGACCGCCGCCGCCCTGGCGTACGGCCTCGACAAGGACGACCAGACCATCCTCGTCTTCGACCTCGGTGGCGGTACCTTCGACGTCTCGCTGCTGGAGATCGGCGACGGCGTGGTCGAGGTGAAGGCCACCAACGGTGACAACCACCTCGGTGGTGACGACTGGGACCAGCGCGTCGTCGACTACCTGGTCAAGCAGTTCCAGTCCGGCCACGGCGTGGACCTGAGCAAGGACAAGATGGCGCTGCAGCGCCTGCGCGAGGCCGCGGAGAAGGCGAAGATCGAGCTGTCCTCCTCCACGGAGACCTCGATCAACCTGCCCTACATCACCGCCTCCGCCGAGGGCCCGCTGCACCTGGACGAGAAGCTCACCCGGGCGCAGTTCCAGCAGCTGACGGCCGACCTGCTCGAGCGCTGCAAGACCCCGTTCTTCAACGTCATGAAGGACGCCGGCGTCTCCATCAACGAGATCGACCACGTCGTCCTCGTCGGCGGCTCCACCCGCATGCCCGCCGTCGCCGAGCTCGTCAAGGAGCTGACCGGCGGCAAGGAGGCCAACAAGGGCGTCAACCCGGACGAGGTCGTCGCCATCGGCGCCTCGCTCCAGGCCGGTGTCCTCAAGGGTGAGGTCAAGGACGTCCTGCTGCTCGACGTCACCCCGCTGTCCCTCGGCATCGAGACCAAGGGCGGCATCATGACCAAGCTGATCGAACGCAACACCACGATCCCGACGAAGCGCTCCGAGATCTTCACGACGGCCGAGGACAACCAGCCGTCGGTGCAGATCCAGGTCTACCAGGGCGAGCGCGAGATCGCGGCGTACAACAAGAAGCTCGGCATGTTCGAGCTGACCGGTCTGCCCCCGGCGCCGCGCGGCGTCCCGCAGATCGAGGTGTCCTTCGACATCGACGCCAACGGCATCATGCACGTGACCGCCAAGGACCTGGGCACGGGCAAGGAGCAGAAGATGACCGTCACCGGCGGCTCCTCGCTGCCGAAGGACGAGGTCGACCGGATGCGCCAGGAGGCCGAGCAGTACGCGGAGGAGGACCACCGCCGCCGCGAGGCCGCCGAGACCCGCAACCAGGGCGAGCAGCTGGTCTACCAGACCGAGAAGTTCCTCAAGGACAACGAGGACAAGGTGCCCGGCGAGATCAAGACCGAGGTCGAGGCCGCCGTAGCCGAGCTGAAGGAGAAGCTCAAGGGCGAGGACACCGCCGAGATCCGCTCCGCCACGGAGAAGGTCGCGGCCGTGTCCCAGAAGCTGGGCCAGGCCATGTACGCCGACGCCCAGGCGTCCCAGGCGGCCGCGGGCGGCGCCTCCGAGCAGCCCAAGGCCGACGACGACGTGGTCGACGCCGAGATCGTGGACGACGAGCGCAAGGACGGTGCCGCGTGACGGAGGAGACCCCGGGCTTCGAGGAGAAGCCCGACGTCCCCTCCGGCGCCACCCCTGACGACGCCGAGCCGAAGGCCGCTCGCGAAGAAGGAGCGGCCCCGGCCGGGGACGCAAGCGCAGATGCCGGTCTGCTGGCACAGCTGGACCAGGTGCGTACGGCGCTCGGTGAGCGCACGGCGGACCTCCAGCGCCTGCAGGCCGAGTACCAGAACTACCGCCGGCGAGTGGAGCGGGACAGGATCACGGTCAAGGAGATCGCGGTCGCGAACCTCCTGACCGAGCTGCTGCCGGTGCTCGACGACATCGGGCGGGCCCGGGAGCACGGCGAGCTGGTCGGCGGCTTCAAGTCCGTCGCCGAGTCGCTGGAGACCGTGGCGGCCAAGATGGGCCTGCAGCAGTTCGGCAAGGAGGGCGAGCCCTTCGACCCGACGATCCACGAGGCCCTGATGCACTCGTACGCGCCGGACGTCACGGAGACGACCTGCGTCGCGATCCTCCAGCCGGGGTATCGCATCGGCGAGCGCACCATCCGCCCCGCGCGGGTGGCCGTCGCCGAGCCCCAGCCGGGCGCGCAGACCGTGAAGCCCGCCGAGGAGAGCGACACGCAGGCCGACGACAAGGAGAACGGTGGCCCGGACGAGGGCTGACGTTGAACGGATGAGGAAGGAGGGACGTCGAGGATGAGCACCAAGGACTTCATCGAGAAGGACTACTACAAGGTCCTCGGCGTCCCCAAGGACGCCACCGAGGCCGAGATCAAGAAGGCGTACCGCAAGCTCGCCCGCGAGTACCACCCGGACGCCAACAAGGGCAACGCCAAGGCCGAGGAACGCTTCAAGGAGATCTCCGAGGCGAACGACGTCCTCGGCGACCCCAAGAAGCGCAAGGAGTACGACGAGGCCCGCGCGCTGTTCGGCAACGGCGGCTTCCGCCCGGGCCCCGGCGCCGGCGGCGGCTCGTTCAACTTCGACCTGGGCGACCTCTTCGGGGGCGCCCAGGGCGGGGGAGCGGGCGGCGGCTTCGGCGGCGGACTCGGTGACGTCTTCGGGGGCCTGTTCAACCGGGGCGGGGCGACCGGCACCCGGACCCAGCCGCGGCGCGGCCAGGACATCGAGTCCGAGGTCACCCTCAGCTTCACCGAGGCGATCGAGGGCGCGACGGTCCCGCTGCGGATGTCCTCGCAGGCGCCGTGCAAGGCCTGCTCCGGCACCGGCGACGCCAACGGCACACCGCGCGTGTGCCCGACGTGCGTCGGCACCGGCCAGGTGGCGCGCGGCTCCGGCGGCGGCTTCTCCCTCACCGACCCGTGCCCGGACTGCAAGGGCCGCGGTCTGATCGCGGAGAACCCCTGCGAGGTCTGCAAGGGCAGCGGACGCGCCAAGTCCTCCCGCACCATGCAGGTGCGCATCCCGGCCGGGGTGTCGGACGGGCAGCGCATCCGCCTGCGCGGCAAGGGCGCGCCGGGTGAGCGGGGCGGTCCGGCGGGCGATCTCTACGTGGTCGTCCACGTCAAGGAGCACCCCGTCTTCGGGCGCAAGGGCGACAACCTCACCGTCACCGTCCCGGTGACGTTCGCCGAGGCGGCCCTCGGCGGCGAGGTCAGGGTCCCGACCCTGGGCGGCCCCTCGGTCACGCTCAAGCTGCCGCCGGGCACACCGAACGGCCGCACGATGCGAGCGCGGGGCAAGGGCGCGGTCCGCAAGGACGGCACCCACGGCGATCTGCTGGTCACCGTCGAGGTGAGTGTCCCGAAGGACCTGACGGGGAAGGCTCGTGACGCACTCGAGGCGTATCGCGAGGCGACCGCGGACGAGGACCCGCGGGCGGAGCTGTTCCAGGCCGCGAAGGGAGCATGAGTCAAGCCATGGACACCAACGGCCGTCGACGCAACCCGTATGAGCTGACCGAGGAGACTCCGGTCTACGTCATCTCGGTGGCGGCCCAGCTGTCCGGCCTGCACCCGCAGACGCTGCGCCAGTACGACCGCCTGGGGCTGGTGTCTCCGGACCGCACGGCCGGCCGCGGCCGCCGCTACTCGGCCCGCGACATCGAACTGCTCCGCCAGGTGCAGCAGCTGTCGCAGGACGAGGGCATCAACCTGGCCGGCATCAAGCGCATCATCGAACTGGAGAACCAGGTCGCGGCGCTCCAGTCCCGCGTCGCGGAGCTGCAGAGCGCGCTGGACGGCGCCGCGGCGGCGATGCAGCAGCGCGAGGCCGCCGTGCACGCGTCCTACCGGCGTGACCTGGTGCCGTATCAGGAGGCCCACCAGACCAGCGCGCTGGTGGTGTGGCGGCCGAAGCGGCAGCAGTCCTCGGACTGACGGCACCACATGGCACGAGGGGCCCGGAGATCCGCCTGGATCTCCGGGCCCTTTGCCGTGCCGGGCGGCGCGCCGCCTCCCGGCGCCTCGCTTCGCACCGTCGGACGGCCGGCGTGGTGACCGCCTCTCCCCGAGAAGGTGGTGTTCGCGTAGAACTGCCGCTTCAGGGGAGGTGGCTGGGTTCATTCGGTCCTCTGTCGGGAGCGCGGGAGCGCGGAGCGCGCCGCGGTGGGCGCTCGTCATACGACTCGTGGCGAAAGGGAATGGTTGCGCGGTTCCGTGCGTGTACCCCAACTCCGTTGTGTGGAGGGGGCGTAAAGGGTCTCGGGAAGGGTTTCGCGGCGTGTTCACGGACTAAGCGGAACGTGATGTTGCCATCTCGTTAAGTGATTTCCCTTGACGCTGAGGGGCGTCGACGCGTTGGCTTTTCAGTCATGCGGGCCGCAGCGTCGCGGCCACCTCCGGAAAGCAGCAGAAGTGGGCTCCTCCATGCGTCGTCGTATCGCCATATCCGTGGTCGCTTCGTCGTTGACCCTGTCACTGGCAGGCTGTGGCGTGCTGGGAGCGACGGGCGACAGCAGTGACGCGAGCCCCACCAAGGGCAACGACATCACCGTCGGTCTGCTGCTCCCGGAGACGGCGAACACGCGGTACGACAAGTTCGACTACCCGATCATCAAGGAGCGGGTGGCCTCGCTCACCAAGAACCAGGGCAAGGTCCAGTACGCCAACGCCGACGCGGACGCCGCCAAGCAGGCCGCCCAGCTGCAGCAGATGATCGACGAGCAGGTCGACGTCATCCTGCTGGACGCCGTGGACGCCCACGCGATCGCCGACGGGGTGAAGAAGGCCAAGGACGCGGGCATCCCGGTCATCGCCTACGACCGGCTCGCCGAGGGGCCGATCGACGCCTACATCTCCTTCGACAACGAACTCGTCGGCGAGGTGCAGGGCCGTTCCCTCATCGACGAGCTGGGCGAAGGCCTCGACAGCGCCGACAAGATCGTCATGATGAACGGCTCGCCCACCGACCCGAACGCCAAGCAGTTCAAGCAGGGCGCGCTGTCCGAGCTGACCGGCAAGGTGACGATCGCCCAGTCCTTCGACACCAAGGACTGGAAGCCGGAGAACGCCGAGGCCAACATGGCCCAGGCGATCCAGCAGATCGGTAAGGACAACATCGCCGCCGTGTACGCCGCCAACGACGGCATGGCCGGTGGCGTCATCAAGGCCCTGAAGGCGGCCGGCGTGAGCGACCTGCCCCCGATCACCGGGCAGGACGCCGAACTCGCGGCGGTGCAGCGGATCGTCGCCGGTGAGCAGTACATGAGCGTGTACAAGTCCTACCCGCAGGAGGCCGAGGCCGCCGCCCAGATGGCCGTGGCCAAGGTGCAGGGCAAGGACATCCAGTTCGACGCCCTGGCCCGCGACCGGGTCGACAGCCCCACCGACAAGGACATCCCGGCCCAGCTGGTGTCGGTGGTCGCGCTGACCCGGGAGAACATCAAGGACACGGTGGTCGCGGACGGCATCCACAAGGTGTCCGAGATCTGCACGGCCGAGTACAAGGACGCCTGCGCGGAGCTCGGGCTCCAGTAGCGGCGGCGGGCCGGTTCGACGTCCGGGCGAACCGGTTCGGCGCACGGGTGCAGGGGCGGTGCGCGCTCGCGGCGCGCCGCCCCTTCGGTCATTCTTCCGGTCATTCTTCCGCGCGTGCCGCGGAGCGCCGTCCGGGCGCGCGGGCGCCCCCACCGGGCGGACGGAGGCCCTGTCGGGGCCGGAACACGACCGCCGTCAGCTTGGTGCAAGGTGACGGACGAGGGTGGGGAGAAATCCGCTCAGACCGGTGGTTTCCCACGGTCGCCCGGGAGGGAGCCGTGTTGCGGAGCAGGTCCGGTCCGCGCATAGTTGCGCTGCGGAAGAGGCGGGAACCGGGGGTGGAATGGGCCATGGCCGGGCACGGGACGGACGAGCATCCGCATGGTGCTGACCGACTGTGCGAGGCCGGGGATCGTGTGTATTCCCGGGCCGTACGGCGGGGCCGTGTGCCGCGCCGCGACGCGGAACCGGTGCCCTGTCTGCTGGAACTCGCCCTGCTGCACCCCGACCCCGACGACATGGACTGGCTGGTGCCGACCTCCCCGCAGGAGGTCATGACCCGGCTGCTGCGCGGGGTGTACGACGAGATCAGCACCAGCCAGCGCCGGGTGGGCTCGGCGGTGGCGGCCTTCGAGTGGTACGCCGGTCTCGGCGGCCCGGCGTCCGCCTCCTCGGAGGGCATGGCCATCCGGGTGCTGGACGGTCCCTCACGCATCCAGGCGGCGCTGGACGAGGCGACGGCGGCGTGCACGACCGAGGTGCTCACCGTGCAGCCCGGCGGCATCCGGCGCGAGCACGAACTGTCGGAGGGCCTGCACCGGGCGCTGGCGCTGCGCGGGCGGGGCGTGCGGATGCGGGACCTGTACAACCACGTGGCCCGGCACGGCCAGGGCCTGCTGAACTACCTGGAGTTGATGGGCGACGCCGTCGAGGCCCGGACGCTGGACGAGGTGATCGACCGCTTGATCCTCTTCGACCGCACGGTCGCCTTCATTCCCGCGAACGCCGACCGCTCCATGGCCCTGCAACTGCGTCACCCGGCTCTGGTGGAGTACCTGGTGACGGTCTTCGAACGCCTGTGGCGCCTGGCGATCCCGCTCACCGCGCCGCTGCCCGACACGGGCATCGAGGGCATCTCCCACCGGGAGCAGTCGATCGCGGCCCTGCTGGCGGAGGGGCACCAGGACGCGGTGATCGCGGAGCGGCTCGGCATCAGCGTGCGCACCTGCCGGGCCCACATCGCCCGCCTCTCCGAGACGCTGGGGGCGGCGAGCCGTACGCAGCTGGGCGTGCGGATAGCGCAGGTCGGCCTGGACGGCCCGGCCCGTCCCCTGTCCGCCGCCGACCTCACCCTTCCTGACCGAGGATCCCCGACTGCCCGATGAGGTAGCCGAGCTGGGCCCTGCTCTCGCTGCCGAGGGTGGCGGCGAGCTTGGCGATGTGCACGCGCGCGGTACGGACGTTCATGCCGAGGCGGCCGGCGATGACGGTGTCGGTGTGGCCTTCGACCAGGAGGGCGGCGATGGCCCGCTGGCGCGCGGTGACGCCGTTCAGCGCGGGTGGCTGCACCGACTGGGGATGCATGGGGGTGGCCAGGGACCACAGGCGGTCGAAGGTGGTGACGAAGTAGCCGATCAGCGCGGGGTGGCGGACCTCCAGGGCGAGGGTGCGGTCCTCGCTGGCGGGGATGAAGGCCACCGCGCGGTCGACGACGATGAGGCGCTCGGTGACCTCGTCCAGGGTGCGGGCCTCGACGTCGCCGTTCAGCCGCTCGTAGCGGGTGCGGATCACGGGGGAGTGGCGGTAGGGGTGCTGGTACAGGGTCCGGATACGGCCGCCCCGGTCGAGCAGGGCCTGGTCGCGGTCCAGGGCCGGGCCCAGCGTCGCGGTGCCGTGGCCGGCCGAGGGCTGGATGGCGAGCAGCTCCCCGGAGGCCGCGGCCATGGCCTCCTCGATCGCCCGGTTGATCCGTTCCATCCCGCTCAGCAGGCTGATGGCCGGGGTGCCGGCCGACGCGGTGCGGCGGCCGTCGATCCGCATCAGCGGCTCGAACATCTCGGCCAGCGCGGCCTCGTGGCGCCGTTCGGCGGCGATCCGCTCCTCCGAGGTCCGCAGCAGCCGGTGAAGGGCGACGGCGGGCGGGACGGGTTCCAGCCGGCGCGGGTCCGTGACGGCCGGCTGCAGCAGGCCCAACTCGGCGAGACAGGGCGTCGCGTCGGCCTCCGGGCCGTCCAGGTGCCCCTCGCGCAGGGCCCGTTCGTACAGGCGCGTGCCCGCGTCGCACAGGTCTGCCACGCCGTGCTCCGGATGCGGCCACGGGGTCATCGGTTCGGCACTCAGTGGTCCCGCTCCAGGATTCCCGACTGCGCGATCAGATAGCCGAGCTGCGCACGGCTGCCGCTGCCCAGGGCGGTGGCCAGCTTGGCTATGTGGGCCCGGCAGGTGCGCACGTTCATGCCCAGGCGGCGGGCTATGGCCTCGTCGACGTGGCCCTCCACGAGGAGCTTGGCGATGGAGTGCTGGATGTCGGTGATGCCGTCGGGGGCGGTTTCGTAGGGGGCGCCGGCGCTCAGTGGGACCGCGCGGCCCCACATGAATTCGAAGACCTTGACCAAGTAGCCGACGAGGCCGGGGTGGCGCAGTTCCAGCGCGACCTGCCGGTCGTCGCGTATGGGGATGAAGGCGACGGTCTCGTCGCAGATGATGAGACGCTCGACCAGTTCGTCGATGGTGCGGTACTCCGCCCTCCCGCTGGCGAAGCGGTCCACGTAGGCCAGCCGCTCGGGGCTGTACCTCGCCGTGTGCTGGTAGAGGGTCCGGATCCGCACGCCCCGCTCGATCAGCGTCTTGTCGCGCTCCAGGCCTTCGATGACCCTGCGCTCGGGGTGGCGGGCGCTCGGCTGGACCGTGAGCATCTCGTGCCGGCACTGGGCGGTGGCCAGGTCCAGGGCTGCGTTGATGCGGTCGAGACCCTCCAGCACCGTGATCGAGTGCGTGGGAGCCGCGGCCTGGGCGCTGAGCGCCATGAACGGTTCGAAGACGTCGGCCAGCTCGATCGATGTGCGCCTGCGTTCGGAGATCTCGCGCTCGATCGGATTGAGCCTCTGCGCCAAGGCGACCGAGGGAGGCACCGGGCGAAGCCAGTTGGCGTCGTCAGGATCCGGGTGCAGCAGGGCGAACTCCATGAGGCAGGGAGCCGACTCCACGTCCGCTCGGGCGATACGTCCTGTGCGCAGGGCGTTCGCATAGAGGAGTCCGCCCTCATCGCACAGTTCAGTGATGGGGTGGGGATGTGTCGCTTTGGTCTGATTTGTTGTCAAGTCTCCACCCCCCAGGGTCCTGAACGTGCAGGAACATGATGCACTGATTGTGTGGCCATGACGTGCCTGAATGAGCCATCGTCTTATCCGACGGGGGAAGAGGGGACCTTCAAGTGAGGACGAAGCCGACTATGCGTAAGAGAATGCTTCGCTCGGTGCTTGTCGCCGCCTTCTCCGCCGTTGTGGCCGTCGGAACGCTGAGCGGCCTCTCCCCGGCGAAGGATGCCGCGCCAGCCGACAGTATTTGGTCACAGGGGGCAGTGTCTGCGGAGCCCGTCGGCGAGGACACTCGTCTCGGCACGGACGACAGCATCTGGTCTTGATATGACGACTCCTCCTGACGACCGCTCCTTCCGTCGCGAGATGGCCACCGCCTACCGCTCCGGCTGGCACTTCATCGACCTGGCCACCGCCATCCCTCACGACGGCGACTCGCTGATGGTGACCGTCTTCGGCGAGCCCGTGGTGGTGACCCGGGACGAGGACGGAGACGTACGGGCGTACCGGTGCCTGCGGCGGCCTCGGGGGGCGCCGCAGCCGGTCCGGTGCGCCATCCGGTACGGCATGATCTTTGTGAACCTGGACCAGCGGGATCACCGGTTGGCGGAGCCGGAGACCGCCGATCCCCTGACCTTCTCTGCCACCCCCCGCAGTGCCTGACGCGATTCCCCCGTCGTAAAAGATCGCTCAGGTGCTTCCCCCCGCAGCGGCGTCACCGTGACCTGAACACGGTGACGCCGCTGCAGTTTTGCGGGGATATTTCCCTCTATCACTGCCTTTCGGATGCCGTTCGAGTGTGGCCGAAAAGAGCCGCTCGCCGTCGATGGCGCGTTCCAGGCTTCCTGCGGGTACTCCCTACGAGTCCAGGGTGACTCCCACTGTGCTCCTTGAGTGGAATAGACTCAACTTTGTGGACGTTGCCTGAGTCAGAGGCTCACGCAAGGAGGAGAACGCGAACGTGGACGCCGAGCTGACCAACCGGAGCCGGGATGCGATCAACGCGGCCGGCAACCGGGCCGTGACCGAGGGGCACCCCGACCTCACCCCCGCGCACCTGCTCCTCGCTCTGCTCCAGGGGCAGGACAACGAGAACATCACCGACCTGCTGGCCGCGGTCGACGCCGACCAGGCCGCCGTGCGCGCCGGCGCGGAGAAGGTCCTCGCCCAGCTGCCCAGCGTGACCGGCTCCACCGTCGCGCCCCCGCAGCCCAACCGCGACCTGCTCGCCGTGATCGCCGACGCCCAGGCCAGGGCCCAGGACCTCGGGGACGAGTACGTCTCCACCGAGCACCTGCTGATCGGCGTCGCCGCGAAGGGCGGCCCCGCCGGCGAGGTGCTGACCCGGCAGGGCGCCGACGCGAAGAAGCTGCTGGAGGCCTTCCGGGCGGCGCGGGGCGGACGCCGCGTGACGACCGCCGACCCCGAGGGGTCGTACAAGGCCCTGGAGAAGTTCGGCACCGACTTCACCGCCGCCGCCCGGGAGGGCAAGCTCGACCCGGTCATCGGGCGGGACCAGGAGATCCGGCGGGTGGTGCAGGTGCTCTCCCGGCGGACGAAGAACAACCCGGTGCTGATCGGTGAGCCCGGCGTCGGCAAGACCGCCGTCGTCGAGGGGCTCGCCCAGCGGATCGTCAAGGGCGACGTGCCCGAGTCGCTGCGCAACAAGCGGCTCGTCGCGCTCGACCTCGGCGCCATGGTCGCCGGGGCGAAGTACCGCGGCGAGTTCGAGGAGCGGCTGAAGACCGTGCTCGCCGAGATCAAGGACTCCGACGGGCAGATCATCACCTTCATCGACGAGCTGCACACCGTCGTGGGCGCCGGGGCCGGCGGCGACTCGGCCATGGACGCCGGCAACATGCTCAAGCCGATGCTGGCCCGCGGTGAGCTGCGCATGGTCGGCGCCACCACCCTCGACGAGTACCGCGAGCGGATCGAGAAGGACCCCGCGCTGGAGCGGCGCTTCCAGCAGGTGCTGGTCGCCGAGCCGAGCGTCGAGGACACCATCGCCATCCTTCGCGGGCTCAAGGGCCGCTACGAGGCCCACCACAAGGTGCAGATCGCGGACAGCGCGCTGGTCGCCGCCGCGACCCTGTCCGACCGGTACATCACCTCCCGCTTCCTGCCCGACAAGGCCATCGACCTCGTCGACGAGGCCGCCTCCCGGCTGCGCATGGAGATCGACTCCTCGCCCGTCGAGATCGACGAACTCCAGCGCGCCGTCGACCGGCTGAAGATGGAGGAGCTGGCCCTCGACAAGGAGACCGACGCGGCCTCCCGCGAACGCCTGGACAAGCTGCGCCGCGACCTCGCCGACAAGGAGGAGGAGCTGCGCGGCCTGAACGCCCGCTGGGAGAAGGAGAAGCAGTCCCTCAACCGGGTCGGTGAGCTGAAGGAGAAGCTCGACGAACTGCGCGGGCAGGCCGAACGCGCCCAGCGCGACGGCGACTTCGACACCGCCTCCAAGCTGCTGTACGGCGAGATCCCGGCCGTCGAGCGCGACCTGGAGGCCGCGTCCGCCGCCGAGGAGGAGGTCGCCAAGGACACCATGGTCAAGGAGGAGGTCGGCTCCGACGACATCGCGGACGTCGTCGCCTCCTGGACCGGCATCCCGGCCGGCCGGCTGCTGGAGGGCGAGACGCAGAAGCTGCTGCGCATGGAGGACGAGATCGGCAAGCGGCTCATCGGGCAGACCGAGGCCGTGCGGGCGGTGTCCGACGCGGTACGGCGCTCCCGCGCCGGTATCGCCGACCCGGACCGGCCCACCGGCTCCTTCCTCTTCCTCGGCCCCACCGGTGTCGGCAAGACCGAGCTCGCCAAGGCGCTCGCGGAGTTCCTCTTCGACGACGAGCGGGCCATGGTCCGCATCGACATGAGCGAGTACGGCGAGAAGCACAGCGTCGCCCGGCTCGTCGGCGCCCCGCCCGGGTACATCGGCTACGAGGAGGGCGGCCAGCTGACGGAGACGGTGCGGCGCCGGCCGTACAGCGTCGTGCTCCTGGACGAGGTGGAGAAGGCGCACCCGGAGGTCTTCGACATTCTGCTCCAGGTGCTGGACGACGGTCGGCTGACGGACGGTCAGGGCCGGACGGTCGACTTCCGCAACACCATCCTGGTGCTCACCTCCAACCTGGGCAGCCAGTTCCTGGTCGACCCGATCAGCAGCGAGGAGGAGAAGAGGGAGCAGGTGCTGGAGGTGGTCCGGGCGTCGTTCAAGCCCGAGTTCCTCAACCGGCTCGACGACCTGGTCGTCTTCTCCGCGCTGAACAAGGAGGAGCTCGGCCGGATCGCCCGGCTCCAGATCGACCGGCTGGCCCGGCGGCTCGCCGAACGCCGGCTCATCCTGGAGATCACCGACGAGGCCCTGGCCTGGCTGGCCGACGAGGGCATGGACCCGGCGTACGGCGCCCGCCCGCTGCGCCGCCTGGTCCAGAGCGCCATCGGCGACCGGCTCGCCAAGGAGATCCTCTCCGGCGAGATCAAGGACGGCGACACGGTCCGGGTGGACACGTTCGGCGACGGGCTGATCGTGGGCCCGGCGACGACCGGCAAGACGCTGTAGTCGCCGAGGGTGTGCTTCTCGGCGTCACAGCGTGAACGCCGAGAAGTACACCCGGACGGCGTCGGCCCCCTCGTACCAGACGGTCATGCGCACGCTGTGCGCGCCCGCGCCGGGATGAGGTCCGACCTGGTCCGTGGCGAAACAGAGATCCACGTCCGGGGCGCCGCAGAACTCCGTCTCCGGTGCCGGAGCGCCCGGGAACGTCCGGTCGAGCCACTCGCGGAAGTCCGCGCGCGGCATCCGGAAGGTGGCGCTGTAATGGACGTCCTGGAAGCCCTGTGCCTCGCACACCCCGACGACCCGCGCGCCGTCCGGCAGCTCGGCCCCGCCGAAGTGCAGCACGTCGGAGCAGGGCACCTCCGCCGGACCGCCGCCCAGCGGGTCGTCGCTCAGCGCGAACAGGGCCGTCAGGACGACCACACCGGCCAGGGCCAGTCCCGGCAGCAGCATGACCGCGGCGAACACCCGCCACCTCGTCCCGCCCCGCGGCACCCGCGCCTCGTTCCGTCCCTCCGGCATGTGCACCCCCACGGTCCGTCTCCCACCGGCCGGATCCTGTCATACGCGGCCGACAGGCCAGGCCGGGGCTTGCCACCCCCCTCCCCGCATGGGGGAGGATGGCGGAATCCGTACGAAGGGAAATTCACGGTGACCATCGACCCGTCCTCGATTCCGAACTTCGGGGGCAAGCCCCAGCCGCAGCCCCAAGGACCGGCGGGCCCCGTCGTCCCGGATCAGGACCTTGTGAAGCAGCTCCTCGACCAGATGGAGCTGAAGTACGTCGTCGACGAAGAGGGTGACCTCGCGGCGCCGTGGGAGCAGTTCCGTACGTACTTCATGTTCCGCGGCGAGGGTGACCAGCAGGTCTTCTCGGTGCGGACGTTCTACGACCGCCCCCACCCGATCGACGACAAGCCGCAGCTGCTGGAGTCCGTCGACGACTGGAACCGGCGGACCCTGTGGCCGAAGGTGTACAGCCACACCCACGACGACGGCACCGTCCGCCTCATCGGTGAGGCACAGATGCTGATCGGCACCGGCGTGAACCTGGAATTCTTCGTCTCGTCGACGGTCAGCTGGGTACGCGCGGCCATCGAGTTCGACCGCTGGCTGGTCGAGCAGCTCGGCCTGGAGAAGGAGATCAACGACGCGGACAAGCCCGAGGACGAAGAGTAGAGTCCTCCGGCCGCGGCGGCGTGCCCCGGGTACGACCGGACACGCCCCGTGAGTGACGCAGAGCCCGGCGAGGGCGCGGACCGCCCCGGTCCCGCGTCCCGGCCGGGCTCTTGCCGTGTGCGGGACTCGCGGCCTCACACCGTCGGCGTCCTCGGCCGCTGCACGGCCTTCCGAAGCACCGCCGGCCGCTTGCCGAACGCGAAGCGGACGCAGGGTGCGCCCGCCTTCCGGTGGTCGTAGAAGACGGCGTCCGGGATGGCGACGACGCCCGCGCGCTCCGGCAGGGCGCGGCAGAGGGCGAAGCCGTCGCTCTCCCCGAGGGGACGGATGTCGGTGGTGACGAAGGGGGTGCAGGCCGGTTCGAAGACCGCGAAGCCCGCCTCCTCGAGGCCCGCCGCCGGCAGGTCCCGCTTGGCCGGCATGTCGTAGCGGAACGCGGTGAAGTACGAGTCCGGCAGCGCGAGGGCCTCCGCGACCGCGTACGGGAACGGCCCGGACGCCACGTACGTCAGGTACTGCTTCGCCGACCGCGCCGCCGTCACCGGCCCCGGCGCGGAGGAGACCAGCCCACACGTCGTTGGCCTGCCTATTCCCATGTCGTGCGACAGGCCCCGCTGCGGATCTCCGGCACCGGCGGTGAGCGGGCCGCACAGCCTGTCCGGACCGCTCTGCCGGCCGTACCGACGGGCTCGGTGACGCGGCACTGTCCGTCGTATCCTGACCACACACGGGAAGGAGCCGTCCATGAGCGTCGACGCGATCGTGCACACCGAGTTCCCCAAGGGGTACACGGTCCTGTTCGGGGCCGACGGAAAGGTGATCATGACCCCGCAGAGCGAAGAGCACTCCAGCACCATCAGGTCGATGCAGATCGACTCCGCTCTTGCCCTCGGCCGTCACGCGAAGGTCACCTCCGACGTTTACATCGACTTCCCCGCCGACGAGAACTCCGCCCCCGACCTCGCGATCCTGCGCGAGGACGCACGCAAGGAAGGCAAGCGCTACAGCTTCGAGGACGTCCTGCTGATCTCCGAGGTCGTCTCGACCTCCTCCGCGCGCAAGGACTACGACGACTGCACCGCGAAGTACGGCCGCTACGGCGTCCCGATCTACCTGGTCGTGGACCCCTACGCCCAGGAAGTCGTCCTCCACACCCAGCCGACCGCCACCGGTTACATCGCGGCGCACACCCACAAGTACGGCACGGGCAAGCTCCCCATTCCCCTGGCCGACGGCCGCACCTTCACCCTCGACCTCGACGAACTCCCGCGCCCGGAGCCCGAGGCGGACACCCGCTGACGAGGGACTCCCCGCTGGTCAGGCCCGTGCCGTCGGCACCGCCGTCGCCGGACCTGGCCGTTCCTGGCCGGGGCAGCCGACTGGGACGGCCTGGCCGTTCGTCGATCGGATCGGCCACGGAGCGTGGCGTTCTGCGTCGTGAGTCCGTACGACGAAGTCCGGTTCGGCGCAAGGAAGTTCAAGGCCGCGTTTTGCTGCGGGTGACAACCACCACGTACTGCCGTTGAGGTAGCGGGCCCGCTCGTCCTCGGCCGAGGTGCCGACCCCGGTTCGGCGATAGCGTGGCACGGCAAGGACTGCTGCTGACAGGTTGGACGAATTTCATGCGGATGCGGTTCGAACCCGAGGCCGAGGAGGAGTTCGAGACGGCGTGTGTGCTGCTGGTCGACCGGCTGGTCCGGTGGGCCGGGGAGCAGAGGCTGCCGGTGGACGAATTCACTGCCGAGGCGGCCCTGGACTACCGACACCGGGCGACTGCCGACGGCCGCCTGGGGCTGTGGGAGTCGCGCCATGTGGAGGAGCTACTGCTCTCCTGGCTTCCCCAGCAGGTCACTGAGCTTCCCGGGGAGGAACGCGCCGACGCCCCGGGCACACTGCGCACGCTGCTGCGCTATCTGCACGCCGCACAGTTGGCGGACCCGCGCGGCCCCTCACTCCAGGATTCGCTTGCCGCGGTCGACAGGGTCGCGGAACAGCATCTGGCGGCGATGACGGACCGCACTCGCTGGGGATTGGCGAAGTTCTGGGCGATGACGGCCGCCGAGCAGGGCGTGGACGTCCTTGATGGGGCGGCGTTGCAGCGCTTTGCGGAGCGGGCGCGGCTCGGGGAGGTCGCCTACGATCAGCGGACCCTCGACGCGATTATGGAACGGCGGCTGGCCGACCGCGCGCTGTCCGGCTCGGCCCGGGCCGAGCCGCAACTGCCCGTGGTGCTTCCCCCGGATGGTGAACTGCGCCGCCGGGCCGAGGCGTCGACGACTGTGGCGCAGTTGCGCGGACTCGCCGAATGGGCGGGGCAGGGCGGCCGCCCGGTGACGGCGACGGGACGGTTGCGGATGGCGGAGGCCCGCGAGCTGGTGGACGCACTCGGCACCGGCGACAAGATCGAGGGCGTGCGCTCTTCGGCCGACCTGCCGCGGCTGGGACTGCTGGTGGAGTGGGCGAAGAAGGCGCGGCTGGTCCGGGTGGTCAAGGGGCGTCTGTACGCGGTGGCCAAGGCCCGGCCGGTGCTGGCCGACACGCTCCGGCTGTGGCTGCGCGTATTCGACGCGTGCTTCGAGCTGCGGCAGGCCCTGATCGGGGCACGCAGCGGCTGGCACGTCGAGTCGATGCTCTTCGACGTCTACGAGGACGTCCTGGACGACGTGCTGAACACGCTGTACAGCCTGCCGTACCCGATGCCCTGGCCGCGGCTGCGCGACACGGTACACCTGGCCTATCGGAGCTCCTTCCAGCTCGACGCCGGGCTGGACCTTCAGCACCGGATGTGGTTCGAGCACGCCGACCGGGACCTGCGCGCGGTGCTCGACCTGCTGGACGACCTGGGCGCGATCGAGCGTGACCGTGGGATGGCCGATCCGGTGTTCCTCGACATCGACATTTCCGATGCCGGTCCCGAGCGGCTCGCGGACATGCCGCCGGAGTTCGCGGAGCTGCTGGGCGTCGCGGGGGCGGCCACGGACCCGGCGGCGCGGGAGCGTGCCGATGCCCGGCGAGAGGAGCTGACCACCGGGCCGGTCGAGCTCATCCGTCTCACCGAACTCGGTACCCGGGCCGTACGACAGCGGTTGCTGGCGGCCGGCAGGGACGCACCGTTGGTCGGTGAACTGGCCCAGGCGTCGGCGGCCGGCCTGCTGGGGGTGCTGGCCGAGGACTACGACCCGGACGCCGCCCGCACGGAGCTGGCCGGCTGGATCACGGCCCGCGGCGAGCGGGAAGGTGCTCTGCGGCAACTGACCGACGCCGTGAGGGCCATGACCTTCCGCACACGCGCGCAGGCGATGCTCGACGTGCTCCTTGCGGCGTTGCCGGACGGTGAGGGCGAGCGGCTGTTGCGCACGCTGCGGCGAGACACAGAGCTGGCGCCGCTGGCGCTGAACGCGCTGGCGCACCGTGAGTTGCTGTCCCCAGAGGACATGACCGATGCAGAGTCGCTGCTGGTGCTCGCCGAGAGCCTGCTTCAGCTCGTGGAGTTGGCGGGCGGCGGGGACGGCGCCGAGGAGACGCTGCGCGCCCAGGGCTCCCAGGCCAGGGACGCGGTTGCCGCCGCGTTGGACTCCGCGCACCCGGACCGGGCCGGACTCGACGAGCTCAGGCAGCTTGCGGCCCGGGCACTGGGTACCCACGGCGCCCGCGTCGGCCGTGCCCGGAAGGCGCGGCGCTCTTCAGGCAGGAGCGGCCGCAAGCGGCGCCGCTGACTGGGCAACACCGTCTGCCCCCAGGCGCCGGGTGCGTCGGCACTGACACGGAGCCGGGCGGAGGAAACTGATGGGTCCCGGCGTCGTACGTCCTCGGTGGCGCGTCACCGTCGGAGTCGTGGTCGAGGGATGGGACGAGGACGGGCTACGGGCCCTGCGTGGCGCGCTCCACGCGCAGGACGGAGTGGCGTTGCTTGCGGCGTTGTGTCGTGGACCCGTGCGTGAGGTGCTGCAGCTGGCCGGCGATGGTGTGGTTGGTGCCGCGGCGCAGGGCCTGCCGGGGGCCGCGGAGATGGCGGCCTTGTTTCTCGGCGCGCTCCAGGAGCGAGGCTTCCGGGGTGATGAGGAGCTGGTGGACCGGTTGCGCGCGGCCACGGGAGACGCGGCGATCCCCCTCCTGCGCCCGCTCGCGGTCGATCCGGAGATGCTCGCCATGCTGCTGGAGGGCGACCCGGCCGAGTCCGGTGGCCGGATCGATCTGTCCACCGGTGAGTGCCGGCCTGCGTTCACCGATGAGCTGGGGCCTGGGCCCGAGGCCGAGGACGACGACGATCCCGAGCGATGGCTGTACGTGCCGGCTCTGGGGTCCCGGGCCGGTTACCGGGACATGGAGCTGTTCATCGAAGAGGTCGAGGACGCCGCGCTTGCCGACAGGCTGCGGATCGCCATCGGTGGGCGGGGCGCCTTCCGGCGCTTCAAGGACGTCCTTGCCGGTGACGAGTGCTCCTGGAGCCGGTACCACCGGTTCCGCGATGAGCGCCGGCGCGGCCGGGCCCGGGCCCGGCTGGCCAAGGAGGGCTACTGCCCGCCCATCAGCTTCCGTGTAGAGCCCAGCTCGGGTTCGTATTTTCCGGGGCCGGTATGACTCTCCATCTGTTTCCTGGTTCCGCGTCGGGCCAGGTCGGTTCCCCCGGTGAACTCGTTGCCGGCGCAGCAGCGGCGTCGCGGGGCGTGGTCCTGTCACAGGAGTGGGGCTTTCGGCTGCTCTCCACGTCGCGCGATAGAAATCAGAGCCGCGGCCCGGTTCACCTTGCCTTCCGCACGGGCGAACGGTGGCGGGCCGACCGGAGTCGGAGGACGGCCGCGCCAAGGACGACTGGCCCCATGGAGCGGCGGTCAGTGCGCGAACGTCTTGCGGAGCCGTTCCGCCGCGTCCGCCAGTACCTCGACGCGTTTGCAGAACGCGAACCGGACGTATGGTGCGCCGGCCTCTTTGTGGTCGTAGAAGACGGCGTTGGGGATGGCGACGACACCCGCCCGCTCAGGCAGGGTGCGGCAGAAGGCGAGGCCGTCGCTCTCGCCGAGGGGGCGGATGTCGGTGGTGACGAAGTAGGTGCCGGTCGGCCGGAAGACGGTGAAGCCGGCGTCGGTGAGGCCCGCGCTGAGCAGGTCCCGCTTGGCGCGCAGGTCGTCACGGAAGGCCGTGAAGTAGGCGTCGGGCAGGCGCAGGGCCTCGGCGACCGCGTACTGGAAGGGCCCGGAGGCGACGTACGTCAGGAACTGCTTCGCCGAACGCACCGCCGTGACCAGGCCCGGTGAGGACGTGACCCACCCGACCTTCCAGCCGGTGAACGAATACGTCTTGCCGGCGGAGGAGATGGATACGGTGCGCTCCCGCATGCCGGGGAAGGTGGCCAGCGGCACGTGTTCGGCGTCGTCGAAGACCAGGTGCTCGTACACCTCGTCGGTCACGACGAGCAGATCCCGCTCGACGGCCAGCTCGGCGATCACGGCCAGCTCGGCGCGCGTCAGCACGGTGCCGGTCGGGTTGTGCGGGGTGTTGATCAGCAGCAGACGGGTGCGGTCGGTGACGGCGGCGCGCAGTTCGTCGAGGTCGAGGCGGAACGAGGCGCCGCCCTCGACGTGCGGGCGCAGCGTGACCGGCACCCGGGCGCCGCCCGCCATGGCGATGCAGGCCGCGTAGGAGTCGTAGTACGGCTCCAGGGCGATCACCTCGTCACCCGGCTCGACCAGCGCCAGCAGTGCGGCGGCGATCGCCTCCGTGGCACCCGCGGTGACCAGGACCTCGGTGTCGGGGTCGTAGGACAGCCCGTAGCGGCGCTGCTGGTGCGCGGCGACGGCGGTGCGCAGCTCGGGGATGCCCGGGCCGGGCGGGTACTGGTTGCCGCGCCCTTCGCGCAGGGCCCGCACGGCCGCGTCCCGGACCTCCTGGGGGCCGTCGGTGTCGGGGAAGCCCTGACCCAGATTGATCGACCCCGTGCTCAAGGCCAGCGCGGACATCTCCGCGAAGATCGTCGTGCCGAACCCGGCGAGGCGGCGGTTGAGGAAGGGGCGCGCGGTGGAGGTCATGCCGGCCATCCTGCGCGCAAGCTCTGGAGTTCCTCAACTCTGCTTTGGGCCCGTTCGCCGCCGGGCATCCCCTCCGCACGCAAGCGAACGAGGCGCCCACGGGGGGCCGCTTCGGGGGAAACGGAAGGAGGGTGACGCCATGGTCTTCGGCATCATCCTGGCGCTGTTCATCGCCTTCGTGCTCGTCGGCATCGTGGCCGCGGCACGCAGCGGCCGGAGCACCGGAGGCAGCCGGTCGCGCCGGCGCAGCCGTTCGTACGGCGGAGGCGGCGGCGACAGCTCGTGGGCCGGCGGGGGTGACTCCGGCGGCGGCTCGTCCTGCGGGGGCGGCTCGTCGTGCGGAGGCGGCGGCGGTGGATGCGGGGGAGGCAGCTGACACGGGGCAGCTGAGCTCGTGAAGGGGGAACCGCATCCCTGCCGCGCGGCGCCCGCCGGGACTCCGGTCCGGGCGGGCGCCGTTCGCGCGCCCGTCTCCCGCCGTTCGCGCTCGCTCCGGCGTGCGCCGACCTCGCTCAGGCGTACGCCCTGGTTGAACAGTTGAGCTGAAGAACCCACTGAGGGATGGAAACCCAGCGAAGTTGGGTAAAAACGCTGTGCCACAGACCCAGTTCATGATTCGCTCTACAACACCGACGCGGCCCTCTGACGTCCTGCGGACCCCGCCACCGACCGGACTCCTGACAGGCCGCCGGGCCGATCCCCCGGTGCCGACCGGGGCGCGCCGGACCCACACCGCCTTTCTTTGCGTGCTAGCGGAGCCGATCCATGCTCACGACCCTGAACACCTCCTACACCGACACGCGCGCGGCCGACCTCGCCTGGGCGCTGGGCCGTGAACCACTGCCCGCGCTCGCCACCCTCGACCTCGAACTTGCCGGTGCCAAGCTCCAGTTGCGCCTGCTCGGCGCGTCCCACCAGGTGCTCCTGGAGGAGGAGCGGAGCAACTGCTCGGAGACCGTGGCGTGCATCCCCGGCAGCAGCACGCCCCTGCCGCTCGGCGTCGCCAAACGAGTGGGGGACTGGGAGTACGAGTTCGCCGCACGGGTCGAGGCACTGTCGCCCGGCTCCTTCGCGGGCCGCGCGCAGGAGTTGCTGGCCCTCGTCTCCGACCACCCCAACGGCCTGGTCGGCGTCTTCCCCGGCAGCCCGCACGCCTTCACGGCCCTGCTCGCCCAGCACCACGAGGGCCAGGTCCACTGGCGGACCTGGCACGCCTACCCGCAGGACGGCCAGTTGGTCGCGACGCGGACGCGGGTGGGGGTGAGAGCGGCGGTGAGCCGTAAACGCCGGGCGTCTTCCACAAGCCCGTCCGGGGGCCCCGCTGGGAAGATTGAGGACGAGGCCTTCAGGCCGTAAGCGGGGTCCGGCGGGTGCGACCCCGGCGACGTCGATCCAAACGCCGCGAGCCTCGCAACACGCGGTTCCACACGTGTGGGTGACGAAGCGCACCGCACCCGTGACGTAACGTCGCAGTCGTGATCGACCCGCACGCGCCAGCCCCACCCGGCACCCCGCCTCCCTGGCGCGCCCCCGCCCGGATCCCCGTACGGCAGTCGACCGGACGGTTCCTGGTCCTCGCGGGCGTGTTCGTCTGCGCGGCCTGCGGACTGGTGTACGAACTGGAGCTCGTCGCCCTTGCCTCCTACTTGATCGGCGACTCGGTCACCCAGGCGTCCGTCGTGCTGTCCGTCATGGTCTTCGCGATGGGCGTCGGCTCCCTCGCCGCCAAGCGGCTGCGCCGCCACGCCGCCGCCGGCTTCGGCGCCGTCGAGGCGACCCTCGCCCTGGTCGGCGGCTGCAGCGCGATGGCCCTCTACGCCGTCTTCGCCTGGACCGGCGACTGGGGCGGCCCGTGGGCCGACGGCCCCCGCTGGCTGCTGGTCGCGTTCTCCCTCGCCATCGGCCTGCTGATCGGCGCGGAGATCCCCCTGCTGATGGAGCTGATCCAGCGCGTCCGCCGCCAGGACGCGGGCGGCGCGGTGGCCGACCTCTTCGCCGCGGACTACGTCGGCGCCCTGGTCGGCGGTCTCGCCTTTCCCTTCCTCCTGCTGCCGTTCCTGGGCCAGTTGACCGGCGCCCTGCTCACCGGCGCGGTCAACGTCGTCGCCGGCGGCTGCCTAGTCCTCGGCCTGTTCCACCGCGACCTGACGCGTCGCGCCCGCCGGCTGCTGGTCGTCGCCAACGTCGCCGTCCTCGGCCTCCTCGCCACGGGCGCCGTCCTCGTCGACGACTTCGAACGCGCGGCCCGCACCGCCGTCTACGGCGGGGACGTCCGCGTGGCCCTCCAGTCGGACGTGCAGGAGATCGTCCTGACCGGCGGCACCGAGGGCCGCCCCCTCGACCTCTTCATCGACGGCCGGCTGCGCGCCGGCGGACGCGACGAGCGCCGGTACCACGAGGCGCTGGTGCACCCCGCGATGAACGGCACGCACGCGCGCGTGCTGATCCTGGGCGGCGGGGACGGCCTGGCCGCGCGCGAGGTGCTGCGGCACCCGGGGGTGCGGCACGTCGACATCGTGGAGATCGACCCGGCGGTGGTGGAGCTGGCGGGCCGGGACGACGCGCTGTCCGAACTCAACCACCACGCGTACGACGACCCCCGCGTCCACGTCACCACGGTCGACGCCTTCCGCTGGCTGCGGGGCGCGCCGCGGGCGGCGTACGACGTGGTGATCGCGGATCTGCCCGACCCGGGCATCACGGCCAGCACCAAGCTGTACTCCCTGGAGTTCTACGGCCTGGTCCGGCGGGTCCTGGCGGACGGCGGCCGTCTGTCCGTGCACGCGGGACCGGTCCACACACGCCCGCGGGTGTTCTGGACGGTCGAGACGACGATCCGCGCGGCGGGCCTGCACACCGCCCCGCACCGGGTCTTCGGCCGCGACTCCGCGTCCACCGCCGACCGCGCCCCCGGCCCGTCCCGCACCCCGCAGGACTGGGGCTTCGTCCTGGCCGCCCCGCGGGGCACGCCGCCCCTGGCCGCCGCGGAGCAGGCGCTGACGACACGGGTGACGGGGCTGCCCGCGTCGACGTTGGTGCATCCGAGGTACTGAGGGTGTGGACGCCTCGGCCGGGCGAGTTGCCGTCGAGGGGAGAGTAGTTCCGGTCACCCCCGGGTAGGCTCCGTCGGCATGGAGCATGAGGTGTTCGTTCCGGTTTCCCCCGCTCGGCTGGGCGAGGCGCTGGCCGACCCCGCGCGGGTCGCCCGGGCGGTTCCCGGGCTCCAGCAGGAGGCGGGGGCCGAACCCGTCGCCGGTCGGCTGAAGGTGCGGGTGGGCAGCCACTCCATCACCTATCGCGGCACCGTACGGGTCACCGCGCAGGACGACGGGTCGTACGCCGTCGAGGGCGACGCCACCGAGACGCGCGGCACCGGCTCGGTCAAACTCGCGCTCACCGTCCGCCTACGCGAGACCGACGGCGGCACCACCGTCACCGTCCAGGGCACCGCGGCGGCCGACGGCCGTATCACCGAGTTGCCCGGGGAAACGGTCCACTCCGCCGTGACCCGCCTGCTCAACCGCACGGCGGAGAACCTGGCCACCGAGCCCGGCCGGGGAACGCCCGAGGCCGGCGAGGAGCGGGCGGAAAGGGCGCCGGAGCCCGGCGAGGAGCGGCAGCAGGGCGCGTCGGCCGTCGCCGAGGAGTCCTCGCCCGAGTCCGACACCGAGGTACCGCCCGCCTCCCCGGAGCCGGTGGCCGACGAACCCGGCCTCGCCGAGGACGGCGCGGAAGAGGCGGCCCCCGCCCGGGACTTCCCCGAGGCAGCCGAGCCTCCCGCCGAAGCCGCGCACGCGCGCCGCACGATGATCGGCCGCAGCGCGGAGGAGGTCGACCACGCCCCGCCCCGTGGCCGTTACGCCCCCGTCCCGGCCCCGCAGACGATCGCGCAGAACCCCACCCTCCGCTGGGCGGCCCCCGCCGCCGCGCTGGTCGTGGCGGGCGCCATCGTCCTGGGCCGCGCCCTGCGCCGCCGCCAGTGACCCACCGCGACCGGACAGGCCCCCTTGATCCTCCCAGTAGGGTCGTCCCGTGAGTAACGAACCCATCACGCTGTCCGCGGGCGACGCGGAAGTGACCGTGCGGCCGGACAACGGCGGCCGTGTCGCGGGCCTGCGCGTCGGCGGCACCGAACTCCTCCGCCAGGGCGACCGTTTCGGCTGTTTCCCGATGGTCCCCTGGTGCGGCCGGATCCGTGAGGGCCGGTTCCGCAACGGCGCCGTCTCGCACCAGATGCCGCTCAACGCCCCGCCGCACGCCATCCACGGCACCACCCGCGACGGCGCCTGGCACCCCGCCCGCGTCACCGCCGACGAGGTGGTCCTGACGTACGACCTGGTGGAGCCCTGGCCCTACACCGGCCGGGTCACCCAGGCGATCGCCCTCACGCCGGAGTCCCTGACGCTGACCATGGCCGTCGAGACGTACGACGACTCCTTCCCGGCGCAGATCGGCTGGCACCCGTGGTTCAACCGGAACCTCGGCGGGGCCGACGCGCAGCTCGACTTCAGCCCCGCCTGGCAGGAGGAGCGCGGGGACGACCACCTGCCCACCGGCAACCGGCTCGAGCCCAAGCCCGGCCCCTGGGACGACTGCTTCGGCATGCCCGGCGGGGTCGACGTCACCCTCACCTGGCCGGGGCGGCTGGAGCTGAAGGTCACCAGCCCCGAGGAGTGGGTCGTGGTCTACGACGAGCAGGAGGCCGCCGTCTGCGTGGAGCCGCAGACCGGGCCGCCGAACGGGCTGAACACCCTGCCGCGCCTGGTCACGCCCCTGGAGCCGCTGGAGGCCACGACGACCTGGCGCTGGAGGCGGCTCTAAGCTGGCCGGTATGACGACGGACGTGCGCGGCGCGCTGCTGCAGCAGATCAAGGACAAGGCCGTGGTGCACGGCAAGGTGACCCTCTCCTCGGGCCTGGAGGCGGACTACTACGTCGACCTGCGCCGCATCACGCTCGACGGCGAGGCCGCCCCGCTGGTCGGCCAGGTGCTGCTGGACCTGACCGCCGAGCTGGACTTCGACGCCGTCGGCGGCCTCACCATGGGCGCCGACCCGGTCGCCGCCGCGATGCTGCACGCCGCCTCCGCTCGGGGCCGCAGGCTGGACGCGTTCGTCGTGCGCAAGACCGCGAAGGCGCACGGCCTGCAGCGGCGGGTCGAGGGCCCGGACATCGCCGGCCGCCGCGTACTGGTCGTCGAGGACACCTCCACCACCGGCGGCTCCCCGCTCACCGCCGTCGAGGCGGTGCGCGAGGCGGGCGCCGAGGTGGTGGCCGTCGCGACGATCGTCGACCGGGCGACCGGCGCCGCGGAGAAGATCCAGGAGGGCGCGGGGGTGCCGTACCTGTACGCGTACTCGAAGGACGAGCTCGATCTGGACTGAGCGCCTCTTAGAGCATCCCGTCCCGTCTGGAAAGATGGGGCCGACGATGACGTCGCACCCAAGGTCTAGGTCAGGGCCGTAAGTACGCAGAACGCCAACCCGCACATACAAGGAGCGGACAGATGCCCATCGCAACCCCCGAGGTCTACAACGAGATGCTCGACCGGGCGAAGGCAGGCAAGTTCGCCTACCCGGCCATCAACGTCACCTCGTCCCAGACCCTGCACGCGGCTCTGCGCGGCTTCGCCGAGGCCGAGAGCGACGGCATCGTCCAGATCTCGACCGGCGGCGCCGAGTTCCTGGGCGGCCAGCACAACAAGGACATGGTCACCGGCGCCGTCGCCCTGGCCGAGTTCGCGCACGTCGTCGCCGCCAAGTACGACGTGACGGTGGCTCTGCACACCGACCACTGCCCGAAGGACAAGCTCGACGGGTACGTCCGTCCGCTGATCGCGGTCTCCGAGGAGCGCGTCGCCCGCGGCGAGAACCCGCTCTTCCAGTCCCACATGTGGGACGGTTCCGCCGAGACCCTCGCCGACAACCTGGCCATCGGCCAGGAGCTGCTCGCCCGCGCCGCCGCCGCGAAGATCATCCTCGAGGTGGAGATCACGCCGACCGGCGGCGAGGAGGACGGCGTCACGCACGAGATCAACGACGAGCTGTACACCACGGTCGACGACGCGATCCGCACCGCCGAGGCGCTGGGCCTGGGCGAGAAGGGCCGCTACCTGCTGGCCGCGTCCTTCGGCAACGTGCACGGCGTGTACAAGCCGGGCAACGTCGTGCTGCGTCCCGAGCTGCTGAAGGAGCTCAACGAGGGCGTCGCCGCCAAGTACGGCCGCCCCGCCGACGCCAAGGTCTTCGACTTCGTCTTCCACGGCGGCTCCGGCTCCACCGAGGAGGAGATCCTGACCGCGCTGGAGAACGGCGTCGTCAAGATGAACATCGACACGGACACGCAGTACGCCTTCACGCGTCCGGTCGCCGACCACATGTTCAAGAACTACGACGGCGTCCTGAAGGTCGACGGCGAGGTCGGTTCGAAGAAGACCTACGACCCGCGGACCTGGGGCAAGCTGGCCGAGGCGTCGATGGCGGCGCGCGTCACCGAGGCCTGCCGGCACCTGCGGTCGGCCGGTACGAAGCTGAAGTAGCACCCCGATTTCACCAGCGGGCCCGGCGCGACAGCGCCGGGCCCGCTGTATACCTGGTGACATGCCCGATGTCCGGCTGGGCTCGTCCCAGGGCAAGTGGATCCTGTTCACCACCGTGCTCGGCTCCAGCATGGCCATGCTGGACTCGACCGTCGTCAACGTCGCCCTGCCGCGCATCGGCCAAGACCTGGACGCCGACCTCGGGGCGCTCCAGTGGACGGTCAACGCGTACATGCTCACGCTGGCCGGGCTGATCCTGCTGGGCGGCTCGCTGGGCGACACCTACGGCCGCCGGAAGGTGTTCGTCATCGGGGTGGTGTGGTTCGCGGCGGCCTCGCTGCTGTGCGGGCTCGCCCCGAGCTCCGGGGTGCTGATCGCGGCGCGGGCCCTCCAGGGCGTCGGCGGAGCCCTGCTCACACCGGGTTCGCTGGCCCTCATCCAGGCGTCCTTCCATCCCGACGACCGGGGACGGGGGGTCGGCCTGTGGTCGGGCTTCGGCGGCATCGGCGCGGCCGTCGGCCCCTTCGTCGGCGGCTGGCTGGTGGACGGCCCCGGCTGGCGCTGGGTCTTCCTGCTCAACGTCCCGCTCGCCCTCGTGTGCGTGCCGGTGGCCCTGCGGCACGTGCCGGAATCGGCCGACGGCCGGGCCCATGGCCGCTTCGACGTGCTCGGCGCGACCCTGGGCGCGCTGGCGCTGGCCCTGGTGACGTACGCCCTGATCGAGGCCACGCAAGGCACCCTCGTGGTCGCCGTGACGGCGATCGCGGGCGTGGCGGCGGGCGTCGCCTTCGTGTACGTCGAGAGGCACCGCCCGGACCCGATGATGCCGCCGGACGTCTTCGCCTCGCGCCAGTTCACGGCGGTCAACGCGGTCACCGTGTGCGTGTACGCGGCCTTCGCGGGCTTCTTCTTCCTCGCCGCGCTCCAGCTCCAGGTGGTGTCCGGCTACTCGGCCCTGGCCGCCGGCACGGCCCTGCTGCCGACCACGGCGCTGATGCTGCTGTTCTCCGCCCGCTCCGGCGAACTGGGCGAACGCATCGGCCCCCGCATTCCGCTCACCGTCGGTCCGCTGCTGTGCGCGGCGGGCGTGCTGCTGATGCTGCGGGTGGGGCCGGACGCCTCGTACCTGACGGACGTCCTGCCGGCCCTGCTGGTGCTGGGCCTGGGCATGGTCACCCTGGTGGCCCCGCTCACCGCCACGGTCCTGGCCTCCGTCGACGCGACGCGGGCCGGCCTGGCGAGCGGCATCAACAACGCGGCGGCGCGGGCGGCGGGCCTGCTGGCGGTCGCCGCGCTGCCCCTGCTGGCGGGCATGGGTCCGGAGGCGTACCGCTCGCCGGTCGCCTTCGACGCGGCGTTCGGGCGGGCGATGGTGGTGTGCGCGGTCGTCCTGGTGGCCGGGTCGGCGCTGGCCTTCGCGTTCGTACGCCGGCCTGCTCCGGGCTGCGAGCGGCCCGAGTGCCGCAGGCACGGAAACGTGATCGCACCGCCACTGGAGCGCCCGCGGCACGGGTAGGCAACGGCGACCGCTCCTGCGGTGGCGCGTGGTGGCCGGGGCGGCCGGGGTGCGGCTGGGCGACCGGCGTTGCTCCCGTTGCGCCGCGATGCACCAGACTGGGAGCCATGACGATTCACGAGAACCTCCTCGGGGGGCCGCCCCCGACCCACCTCCCCGACGACCCGGAGCCGCGTGAGCTGCTCGCGAACGGGACCGCGCCCACCGAGGTCGCGGCGAAGCACCCGACGTCCTCGCTGGCCTGGGCCCAGCTGGCCGACGAGGCGTTCGAACGGGGCAGCGTCGTGGAGTCGTACGCCTATGCCCGTACGGGCTACCACCGCGGTCTGGACGCCCTGCGCCGCAACGGCTGGAAGGGCCACGGGCCCGTGCCTTGGGAGCACGAGCCGAACCGCGGCTTCCTGCGCGCGCTGCACGCCCTTGCCCGCGCTGCGGGCGCGATCGGCGAGCAGGAGGAGTACGAGCGCTGCACCCAGTTCCTGAAGGACTCGTCGCCGACGGCGGCGCAGACCCTCGGTTAGCCGTGCGTCCCGCGGGCCCGCCTGTGATCAGGCGGGCCTTGCGATGTTCCGGGGCATCCCTGAATATGCCTGGTGGGGACCGGGGCCCCCGTGTCGATAACGGCAGGGGCGGACCGCTACCCGGAGTTACAACAGGAGACAGCGATGTCCCATGAGGCTCACGAAAAGCAGGAGCCCGAGACCCCGCATCTCGATTTCGAGGGCACGACGCCGTACGAGGACTACGTCAGGGCGGACGTGCTCACCCATCTCCAGCACACCCTCTCCGACGATCCCGCGGAGATGGTCTTCCTGGTCACCACCCAGGTCATGGAGCTGTGGTTCACGGTCGTCGTGCACGAGTGGGAGACCGCGGCGAAGGCGCTGCGCGAGGACGACGTGCCGGTGGCGGTGGCGGCGCTGAAACGATCCGTCCGCGAGCTGGAGGCGCTGAACGCCTCCTGGAAGCCGCTCGGGCAGCTGACGCCGGCCCAGTTCAACTCGTACCGCTCCGCCCTCGGCGAGGGCTCCGGATTCCAGTCGGCGATGTACCGGCGGATGGAGTTCCTGCTCGGGGAGAAGTCGGCGTCGATGCTGGTGCCGCACCGGGGCGCGCCCCGGGTGCACGCCGAGCTGGAGAAGGCGCTGTACGAGCCGAGCGTGTACGACGAGGTGCTGCGGCTGCTCGCGCGGCGCGGGCATGCCGTCCCGGAGTCCGTGCTGCGACGGGACGTGTCGCAGCGGTACGAGGCGTCGGACGAGGTCGAGAAGGTGTGGGCCGCCCTCTACTCCGGTGACCAGGACGCCGAACTCGTCCGGCTCGGCGAGGCGTTGACCGATGTGGCGGAGCTGGTGTGGCGCTGGCGCAACGACCACCTGGTCGCCACCCGCCGCGCGATGGGCGCCAAGCCCGGCACGGGCGGCTCGGCCGGGGTGGCCTGGCTGGAGAAGCGGGCTCGCAAGAGCGTGTTCCCCGAGCTGTGGACGGCGCGGTCGTATGTCTGAGCCGATGTCCGGACTCTCCGCGCGGGCGGTCACCTCGGACGCCGACGACCCGTTGGCCGGGAAGCGGTCGGCGTTCGTCCTCGACGACGTGGTCTATCTGGACGGGAACTCGCTCGGCGCGCTGCCGGCCGGTGTGCCCGGCCGCGTCGAGGACGTCGTCCGCCGTCAGTGGGGTGAGCTGCGGATCCGTAGCTGGGAGGAGAGCGGCTGGTGGACCGCGCCCGAGCGGATCGGCGACCGGATCGCCCCGCTGGTCGGCGCGGCTCCCGGGCAGATCGTCGTCGGCGACTCGACCAGCGTGAACGTCTTCAAGGCGCTGGTGGCGGCGGTGCGGATCGCCGGTGACGGCCGGGACGAGATCCTCGTGGACGCCACCACCTTCCCCACGGACGGGTACATCGCCGAGTCGGCGGCACGGATGACGGGGTGCTCGCTGCGGGCGGTGACGCCGGCCGAGGTGCCGGGCGCGCTGTCCGGGCGGACGGCCGCGGTGCTGCTGAACCACGTCGACTACCGGACGGGCCGGTT
Source organism: Streptomyces chromofuscus (assembly GCF_015160875.1). NCBI lineage: Bacteria > Bacillati > Actinomycetota > Actinomycetes > Kitasatosporales > Streptomycetaceae > Streptomyces > Streptomyces chromofuscus. Next base: position 4,327,983 of record NZ_CP063374.1, read on the forward strand.
GTACGACCTGCCCGGACTGACCGCCACGGTGCGCGCGGCGGGCGCGGTGGCCGTGTGGGACCTGTGCCACAGCGCGGGCGCGCTGCCCGTGGGGCTGGACGAGCACGGGGTGGACCTGGCGGTCGGGTGCACGTACAAGTACCTCAACGGCGGGCCGGGTTCACCGGCCTACCTGTATGTGCGCGCCGGTCTGCAGGACCGCTTCGACTCGCCGCTGCCGGGCTGGAACTCGCACGTGGAGCCCTTCGGGATGCGCGGTGCGTACGAGCCGGCGTCGGGTGCGCTGCGCGGGCGGGTCGGTACGCCGGACATCCTCTCGATGCTGGCCCTGGAGGCGGCGCTGGAGGTGTGGGACGGCGTCTCCATCGAGGCCGTGCGCGAGAAGTCCCTCGCTCTGACGGACTTCTTCCTGGAGTGCGTGGCGGAGTACGTGCCGCGCGGGCGGGTGGAGTCGGTGACCCCGGTCGCCCACGAGGAGCGAGGCAGCCAGGTCGCGCTGCGGTGCCCGGACGCCGGGGACGTCATGAAGCGGCTGATCGAACGGGGCGTCGTCGGCGACTTCCGCGCCCCGGACGTCCTGCGCTTCGGCTTCACGCCGCTGTACGTGGGGTTCGTGGACGTCGAGCGGGCGGCGCGGGTGCTGGCGGAGGAGCTGCGCTAACCGGTGTACACCCCCGCCGCGGCAGCCGCATGCGCGGCCCGCGCGGCGCGCTCGGCGTCGGGGGCGTCGGGGACCACCCCGGTCGTCAGCAACTGGTGGTGGAGGGGTGCCGACACCGCCCGTACGACCGTCTCCGCGTCCGTGCCCTTCGGCAACTCGCCCCTGGCGACGGCCTCTTCCACGCACGGCGCCCACTCCGCGACCCGCACCTCGTAGAACCGCTGCAACGCCTGCGCCGTACGTTCGTCGCAGGTCGCGGCGGCGATGACGGCGCAGAACAGCGCACCCTGCCGGGGGTCCGCCAACGTTCGCCGGACCAGTGCCGCGTTGGCCCGCAGGTCGCCCAGCGCGGATCCGGTCTCCTCCCTCGGGAGCGACTGCTCGGCCATGTCGGCGAGCAGGTCGGCGACCGGACCCGCCACCGGGCCCCACCGGCGGTGGACGGTCGTCTTGCCCACTTCCGCGCGGCGGGCGATGTCCGCGAGGTCGAGATGAGCGAATCCCTGTTCGGTCAGGACGTCCCCAGCCACCCGCAGGACGGCTGCACGCACGCGCGTGCGGTGCGCCCGCCGGGCTGGACCCCCTCACCCAGCGTGACATCCCCGTGCAGCCGCACGTCACCGGCCTGATACCGTCCCCGCCAACGGCCGATTTCCTCCCTGGTCCGCCAAACCCGTTTCGTCGCTGAGAGGTTGGAGCATGCCGGACGACGCCGCAGCAGCCCGGGCCGCCGCCGAGGAGGAGTCCGCCTTCTCGCATCCGGCCGTGGCCCCCGACGCCACGGCCGCGTACGGCGACCACCCCGACCAGGTGATCGACTTCTACGCCCCGCGCGGTACCGAGCCCGCGGGACCCGCCTTCCCCGCCCCGCTGGTCGTCGTGCTGCACGGTGGCGCGTGGCGCGCGCCGTACGACCGCCGGCACGTCAGCCCGTTCGCGGACTTCCTGGCCCGCCGGGGGTTCGCCGTGGCGAGTGTCGAGTACCGGCGGGGAGCCGGGATACCGGGCGGGGACGCCGGGTCGGCCGCGCGTTCGGTAGCTGGTCGCTGGCCGGAGACCTTCGACGACGTCGCCGCCGCGTTGGACGCGCTTCCCGCGCTCGTACGGGAGGTCCTGCCGCAGGCCGACTCCCGCCGCATGGTGATCACCGGTCACTCGGCGGGCGCGCAGCTGGCGTTGTGGGCGGCCGCCCGGCACGTTCTCCCGGCGGACGCGCCCTGGCGCACGGACCGGCCCGCGCCGCTGCGGGGCGTGGTGGCCCTGGCCCCGATCGCCGACTTCGCGGTCGCCGAGAAGCTCGACGTGTGCGGCGGAGCGGCACGTCAACTCCTCGGTGGCGAGGAGCACTTCGCGGAGCGCCGGCCGTACGCCGACCCGGCGCTCCTGCTGCCGACCGGCATCGCGACGACGCTGGTCCAGGGGCGTACGGACAGGGACGTCCCGCAGGCCGTCGCCGAGTCGTACGCGGACGCGGCGGCGAAGGCCGGGGAGGTGGTGGGGCTGACGCTGCTGGAGGACGTCGGTCACTTCCCGTTGATCGATCCGGCGGCGGACGCCTGCGCGGTCGTGGCGGAGGAGATCGCGCAGTTGGCCTGGTGAGTGCCCCTCATGCCGGCAATGGTGAGCCCTCTGATGTCCTAGGGGCGAGCCCCTCTCATACCCGTAATACCTGAGAGCCATCTGCCGGAAGAGCTCCCTGGCGGGACGCGGGTGGCGGCGGCCGCGCTGCTGCTCACGGGGGCGTCGGTGACGCGCTGCTCGCGCCGGGCATCACACGGCGGCTGATCGCCGAGTTCTCCCGGCTGGACGGGTCGCCCCGTGCGCCGCTGAAGGAGCGCGTCGGTGATCTGACCGAACGGGAGACGGAGGTGCTCGCGCTCATCGCCCGGGGCCTGTCGAACGCGGAGATCGCCCAGCGCCTGGTGGTGGCCGAACAGACGGTCAAGACTCACGTCGGCCGCATCCTGGTCAAACTGGGCCTCCGTGACCGTACGCAGGCGGCGGTCTTCGCGTACGAGTCGGGCCTGGTCCGGCCCTCCGGCTACTGAGGAATGTGAAAGGAACGGCGCCGCAGAGGCGCGGGGGAGCACCGGGGGTACCGGGAAGCACCGGGAAGCACCGGGTGGCACCTGAGACCGCCCTGACGGGACCCGTAGTACTTGAGAGGGACCCCGAACGACCCCTCTCACTGGTGACGACCGCGACCCCGGCCCGGCCGTACCGTGTCGAACGTGACCGAGACGACCCAGACGCACAGGCCGCCGACGCCGCCGGGCGGTGCCACGGCGCGCAGCCCCGAGTTCCGGCTGGCCCTGGACGCCCTGCGCGGGCTGCGCCAGGACCTGTTCCACGACGCCTTCGCCTACCGGCCGCTGCCCCGCCGAAGCGTCGACGGCCCCGTGAGCCGCCGGCTCGGGGGCCGGGCGCGGCAGTACGCGGCGTGGACGCCGCACGCGGTGGTGGTGTCGGCGGGACTGCTGGCGATGCTCGTCGGGTACGAGTCGAGCCGCGGCGAGAACCTCAGCCTGTTCGTCGGCCTCCTCGCGCTGGCCCCGGTCCTGCTGACCCTCGTCCGACCGGTCGGCGCCTTCTGGGCCTCCCTGGTCGCGACCCCGGTCTCCGGCATGTTCTACGGCGGGTGGTACGAGTGGCCGTGGCCGCCCGGCAGCTTCGTGGCGCACCTGACGGTGCTGACGGTCGTCGCCGTGCGCACCCGGCCCCGTACGGCCGCGTGGATGTGGGTGCTGACCCTGGTCTACGGGCTCTTCGCGGACGCCGTCCTGAGCGCGGGCTACTACGACACCAACACCGGCCCGATGCTGATCCTGTCGGCGATCATCCTGCTGTTCGTCGCGGTGCTGCACGTGCGCCGGGAGGCGAGGCAGGAGGTGACCGCCCAGCAGACGGTGACCGAACACGAGCGTTCCCGCCGCACGCTGCTGGAGGAGCGCACGACGATCGCCCGCGAACTGCACGACGTCGTCGCCCACCACATGTCGGTCGTCGCGATCCAGGCGGAGGCGGCGCCCTACCGGGTGGAGAACCCGCCGCCGGAGCTGGAGCGCGCCTTCGCCACCATCCGGGAGAACGCGGTGGCGGCCCTGACCGAGCTGCGCCGCGTCCTGGGCGTCGTGCGCGCCGAGGACTACGAGGCGCCCGAGGCCCCGCAGCCCACGCTCGTCGACCTGGACGCGCTGCTCGCCAACGTGCGCGACGCGGGCCTGACCGTCGACAAGACGGTGACCGGAGCCGTGCGGGAGCTCACGCAGGGCGTGGAGCTGTCTGCCTACCGGATAGTCCAGGAAGCGCTGAGCAACACCCTGCGGCACGCGCCCGGCGCGACCGCCCGCGTCGAGATCGGCTACGTCCTCGGCGGTCTGGGCCTGCGCATAGTCAACGGCCCGCCCCCGCACCCGGCCCTGGTCAAGCCCTCGCCCGGCGCCGGCCACGGCATCACGGGGATGCGCGAGCGCGTCACCATGCTGAACGGCGAGATGACGGCGGGCCCCACGGACGAGGGCGGCTACGAGGTGACGGTGTTCCTGCCGGCGGCCACGGTGAGCGAAGGTGAGGCATGACCATCCGCGTCCTGGTCGCCGACGACCAGATGATGGTCCGCGAGGGCTTCTCGGTGCTGCTGAACGCGATGCCGGACATCGAGGTCGTCGGTGAGGCGGTCAACGGCCGGGAGGCGCTCGAGAAGGTCCGCGAACTGGCCCCGGACGTCGTGCTGATGGACATCCGGATGCCCGAGCTGAACGGCATCGAGGCGACCCGGGAGATCATCGCGGCGGACGGCACCGCGAAGGTGCTGGTGCTGACCACCTTCGACCTGGACGAGTACGTGTACCAGGCGCTGCGGGCGGGAGCCTCCGGCTTCCTCCTGAAGGACGCCTCGGCGCGGCAGCTCGCCGACGGGGTGCGGGTGGTGGCGTCCGGCGAGGCCCTGCTGGCCCCGTCCGTCACCAGACGGCTGATCACGGAGTTCTCGAAGCTGTCCGAGGCACCGGGCATACCGGCCACCGCGCAGGCGGCGTACGGGGACCTGACCGAGCGGGAGACGGAGGTACTGGTGCTGATCGCCCAGGGCCTGTCGAACTCGGAGATCGCCGGGCGGCTGGTGGTCGCCGAGTCGACGATCAAGACCCACGTCAGCCGCATCCTGGTCAAGCTGGGGCTGAGGGACCGCACGCAGGCGGCGGTGTTCGCGTACGAGGCGCGGTTGGTCACGCCGGGCTGAGCGGCCGGCCCGCCTACGGGACACCCCTGGTCGGACGGCGGGGTCCCGAGCTAGCGTCCGGTCATGGCACCTGCTTGCGACCTCGCCTTCGACCCGTGGGACCCGGCGTTCCTGGCCGACCCGTACCCCGCCTACGCGGAGCTGCGCTCCCGGGGCCGTGTGCTGTACTTCGCGCCCACGGACCAGTGGCTGGTCCCCCACCACGCGGACGTCTCGGCGCTGCTGCGCGACCGGCGCCTGGGCCGGACCTACCAGCACCGGTTCACGCACGAGGACTTCGGCCGGACCCCGCCCCCGCCGGAGCACGAGCCGTTCCACACGCTGAACGACCACGGGATGCTGGATCTGGAGCCGCCGGACCACACGCGGATCCGGCGCCTGGTGTCGAAGGCGTTCACCCCGCGCACGGTGGAGCGGCTGAAGCCCTACGTCGAAGCGCTGGCCGGCGATCTCGTCACGGCGCTGGTCGAGGCGGGCGGCGGGGACCTGCTGACGGACGTGGCGGAACCCCTCCCGGTCGCGGTGATCGCCGAGATGCTCGGCATCCCCGAGGCGGACCGGGCCCCGCTGCGCCCCTGGTCGGCGGACATCTGCGGGATGTACGAGCTGAACCCGTCGCAGGAGACGGCACAGAAGGCGGTGCGGGCCTCCGTCGAATTCTCCGACTACCTGCGGGAGCTGATCGCCGAGCGCCGCAAGGAGCCCGGCGACGACCTCGTCTCCGGTCTGATCGCGGCGCACGACGAGGGCGACCGGCTGACCGAGCAGGAGATGATCTCGACGGCGGTGCTGCTGCTGAACGCGGGTCACGAGGCGACGGTGAACGCCACCGTCAACGGCTGGTGGGCGCTGTTCCGAAACCCGGACCAGCTGGCGGCCCTCCGCGCCGACCACTCCCTCGTCCCCGCCGCCGTCGAGGAGCTGATGCGCTACGACACCCCGCTCCAGCTCTTCGAACGGTGGGTGCTGGACGAGATCGAGATCGACGGCACGACGATCCCCCGGGGCGCGGAGATCGCGATGCTCTTCGGCTCCGCGAACCACGACGAGGAGGTCTTCGCCCGGCCCGCCCGCCTGGACCTCACCCGCGGGGACAACCCGCACATTTCCTTCAGCGCCGGCATCCACTACTGCATCGGCGCACCGCTGGCCCGGATCGAGCTGGCGGCGTCGATGCGGGCGCTGCTGGAGAAGGCACCGACCCTGCGGCTGGCGGCGGAACCGCAGCGGAAGCCGAACTTTGTGATCCGCGGGCTGGAAGGGCTGAGCGTCGAAACCCCTTGATCACTCGTTTGGATGATCACCGAGTCATTCCGATCGATGGTCGTCGGCGGCTCGTCAAGCTGGTGCGTGCCTGCGGAGGGAGGCACCATGACGGTTATGGCAGAGCGCGCGTCGTCCCAGTTGTCGGTGGACATGTTCGAGCGGATCGCCGCATTCGCCGCCCGTGAGGACGAGACCGTCAGGTTCGAGTTCATGGAGGGACGGATCGGACTCAAAAAGGTGACTGACAGCAACCACGGCGCGATCATCATGTGGCTGATCCGCCAGTGCATGCAGGCCCGGCCCGAACTCGACCTGAACCCCACGCAGGGGCTGAAGGCGGAGGCCTACCGAATAGGGCGCGCCCTGCCCGACGCCGTGCTTGCTCCTGTCGATCACTTCGTCGGTCAGGGCGATTGGGCCGATCCTCAGGGCGCACTCATGGTGGTCGAGATCACGTCGTACGACTCGGACACGCACCGCCGGGATCGTGTGGAGAAGCCTCGCGCCTACGCTCAGGCAGGAATCCCCGTCTACATGCTGATCGACCGGGAGAACTTCGCGGTGCTCGTGCACAGTGACCCCGCTCCGGAGGGCAGGTACCGGGACATCCATACGGTGACGATCGGCGCCAAGGTCACCCTCCCGGCCCCCGTCAACATCGGTCTCGACACCGAGGGACTCAAGAAGTACCTCGACTGAGCCGACCGTCAGCTGCTGATCACATCCCGCCTCCGCAACCCCGCCAGCCCCCCGGCGACCAACACCACGGCCAGCCCGGTCAGCACCAGCACCGGCCCCCACTCCATCTCCCCGCCCGGCAGCTTCGGCAGATGGCCGAACGGCGACACGTCCAGCACCGCCTGCGGTACGTCCAGCGCGGGCCCGACCCAGCCGATCAGCAGCACCGCCCCGGCGACTCCCCACGCCCCCATCGCCACCCGCGGCGACATCCCGTGCAGCAGCACCGCGACCCCGCCGACCACCCAGATCGCCGGCAGCTGCACCAGGCAGGCGCCCAGGATCGGCCCGAACTTCTGGCCGTATCCGAGTCCCAGGCCCACCCCGGCGAGCAGCATCAGCAGCACGGACCCGCCGAAGGCCACGACCAGGTGCCCGGCCGCCCAGCGCAGCCGGCTCACCGCGCCCGCCAGCACCGGTTCCGCCCGCCCCGACGTCTCCTCGCCGTGCAGCCGCAGCACCGACGCCACGACGTACAGCGCGGCGACCAGGCCGAGCATCCCCACCATCGCCGCGAGGAACGCGTCCGTCAGGCCGGACTGGCCGCCCATGCGCTGGAAGATCTCCCGGGCGCTGTCGTTGGCGCCGACGAGGTCGGCCGCGCCCTCCGTCATCCCGCCGTACACCACACCGGCGAGGAGGAAGCCGATGCTCCAGCCGAGCACACCGCCCCGCTGCAGGCGCCAGGCCAGCGCCCCGGCCGTGCCCAGCCGCCCCTCGGCCGGTCCCGGCCGGCCGGGCAGGAAGCTCATGCCGACGTCCCGCCGCCCGGCGAGCCCGTACGCCACCGCCCCCTGCGCCACCGCCGCCCCGGCGAACAGCAGCAGTACCCACCATCGTTCGTCCGCGAACGACCGCAGGTTCTCCAGCCAGCCGAGCGGCGACACCCAGGTCAGCACCGACGAACCGTCGTCCGTCGCCGAGTCGCCCGCCGCACGCAGCACGAAGGCCGCGCCGAGCAGCCCGGCCGTCAGTCCCCGGGCCAGGCGCGCGCTCTCGGTGAACTGGGCGACGATCGCCGCCATCGTCGCGAAGACCATGCCGACGCCGGCGATCCCGAGGCCGAAGGCCACTGCCCCGCCGGCGCCCTGACCGGCCAGGCCGCCGATGACCAGCAGCGCGAGCACGGCGTTGGCGACCGCCGCCGCCAGCAGCGCGGCCGTCAGCGGGGCGCGGCGGCCCACCGTCCCGGCCGAGATCATCTCCTGCCGGCCGCTCTCCTCCTCGTCCCGCGTGTGCCGTACGACGACGAGCAGGCTCATCACCGCGGCGAGCGCACCGGCGTAGACGCCGACGCGCCACGCGGTCAGCGCGCCGAGGGAGTCGTCGAAGACCGGGCCGATCATGGCGCGCAGGGAGGCGTTGGTCTCCATCTGGCGGACCAGGTCGGCGCGTTCGGCGGCGGTGCCGTACAGGCCCTGGAGGGTGTTCGGCATGGACAGCACCATCAGGGCGGTCACGCCGGCCCAGATCGGGATCAGGGCCCGGTCGCGGCGCAGCGCGAAGCGCAGCAGCGTGCCGGTACCGGCCAGTTGACGGGACCCCGTGCCCCGTACGGCGAAGGCCGTGGCGGTCATCGCGCGGCCACCCCGCTCCTGTCGCCGGGGTCGCCGGCCCCGGCGGTCCCGTCGCTCTCGTCCTGGTAGTGCCGCAGGAACAGCTCCTCCAGCGTGGGCGGCGTCGAGGTCAGGGACCGCACGCCGGAGTCGCTGAGGGACTTCAGCACGTCGTTCAGCTTGTCGGTGTCGACCTGGAGCCGGACGCGGCGGCCCTGTACGTCGAGGCCGTGCACGCCGGGCAGGTGCGACAGCCCGTTGGGCGGCCCGGCCAGCTCGGCGGTCACGCTGGTGCGGGTCAGGTGGCGCAGGTCGGCGAGGGAACCGGTCTCCACCGTCCGGCCCTTGCGGATGATGCTCACCCGGTCGCACAGCTCCTCGACCTCGCTGAGGATGTGGGACGAGAGCAGGATCGTCCGCCCGCGCTCGCGCTCCTCGGCCACGCACCGCTGGAAGACCTCCTCCATCAACGGGTCGAGGCCCGACGTCGGCTCGTCCAGGATCAGCAGGTCGACGTCCGAGGCGAACGCGGCGACGAGGGCGACCTTCTGCCGGTTGCCCTTGGAGTACGTGCGGCCCTTCTTGGTCGGGTCCAGCTCGAACCGCTCGACCAGCTCCGTCCGCCGCCGCTCGTCGAGGCCGCCGCGCAGTCTGCCGTACAGGTCGATGACCTCCCCGCCGGAGAGGTTGCGCCACAGGGTCACGTCGCCGGGGACGTACGCGATCCGGCGATGGAGCGCGACGGCGTCCGCCCAGGGGTCGCCCCCCAGGACCTGGGCGGCGCCGGAGTCGGCGCGCAGCAGGCCGAGCAGGACGCGGATGGTGGTGGACTTCCCGGAGCCGTTCGGGCCGAGGAAGCCGTGTACCTCACCGGACTCGACGTCCAGGTCGAGGCCGTCGAGCGCTCGGGTCCGGCCGAAGGACTTGTACAGGCCGGAGACGGTGATTGCCTTCGTCATGACCCACGAACGTACGCGTACTTCAGAAATTTGTGAAGTTAAGGAAGCGTATAAATCGTCGGTACACTCGGGGAGCGGGCGCTGAGCAGGGGAGACGATGCGGGGATGACGGAACCGAGCGGGAGCGCGGGCGAGTGGGCGGACGCCAACGGGGCGAACCGGCGCAGTCCCGAGTCCATCTCCCGTTTCGTCGAGCACTTCGCGGCGCAGATGGTCGAGGCCGGGATGCCGCGGATGCCCTCCCGCGTCTTCGCCGCGCTGCTCGCCTCCGACGCCGGTGCCCTCACCTCCGCCGAGCTGGGCGAACAGCTGCGGATCTCGCCCGCCGCGGTCTCCGGCGCGGTGCGCTACCTCGCGCAGGTGCACATGGTCTCGCGCGAGCGGGAGCCCGGCTCGCGCCGGGAGCGCTACCGGGTGCGCGGGGATCAGTGGTACGAGGCGCTCACCAATCGCGAGGCCGTGCTGAAGCGCTGGGAGGACGCCCTGCGCGACGGCGTCGACAGCCTCGGCCCCGACACCCCGGCGGGCCGCCGGCTCGCCGAGACCCTCGCCTTCTTCGAGTACCTCGAGGGGGAGCTGGCGGCGCTGATGGAACGCTGGCACGCGCACCGGGAGCGACTCTTCGGCCGCGACTGACCCCGCGCCCGGCCACCGTCACGCGACCCCGGTCGACACCGCCCGCCCACCCCGCCCCACCGCCGGCCCCGGGTCGGCACCGACCCGACCGACCGGGGGCCGGCGTACCGCGCCGACAACGCCGTCCCGCCGACGAAGCGCAATGCTCAGGGGTGCGGCAGCATCAGGCCCCAGGCGTCCTGCCGCACCCGCCACGTCCGGGTCCGCACCGGTCCGCTCACCCCGGCGTCCGAGCGGTAGCGGAAGTCCGCTCCCGAGACGGTCACCGTCCGCCCCTCCGCCCGCAGCGGCGTGGCCTCCGCGCCCACCGACAGCGGGCGCACCTCGATCTCCGCCGCGCCGGAGCCGTCGGGAGCGACGGACACGGCCTCGACCGGCTGGTCCAGATCCACCAGGGTCGTCCCGTCGACCTCGATCCGCAGCCGGGCGGGGCCGGGCGCGGACACCGACGCCACCCGCACCGGACGGGCCGCCGCCAGGGTGCGTACGAGGGACTGGCACGTCCGCAGCCAGGGCCCCCGCGCCGATGCGGCGCCGCCCTCGCCCGGCGGGACCGCCGGGATGCGCAGCGCGCCCAGCACCACCCCGTCGCTGTCGTCGACGAGCAGGTCCAGCCGCCGTTCGACCCCCTCCAGCACCGCCCGCGCCGCCGGCACCGCGCTCGTCGGCACCCCCAGTGCCGCCGCGAGCCCGAGGGAGGGCCCCACGGGCACGACCGACAGCACACTTCCGGCCAGCTCCCGCTGCCGGTGCAACTGGGACACCGTGCGCACCAGAGTCCGGTCGTCGCCGATCACCACCGGCCGCCGCGACCCCCTGCGCCGCAGTGCCCGGGCGAACTCCTCCGGTCCGTCCGGCAGGCACACCTTGGTGGCCGCACCCGCGCTGAGCACGTCTTTCGCGATGCGGACGGACTCCCCGTCCGTCCTCCGAGCGACCGGATCGATGATCACCAGCAGCGGATCGGACATCGCGGAAGTCGCCACCTCGGTCATGCCTCGCTTCCTCGGGTAGCATCTTTGTGCAAGAGCCCCTTGCGCTATTGCGCCAGGGGCTTCGTCTATTCCGGGGCACCCGGTCCGACGGTCGCGGCCAACGACGGCCGCGGGGCACGCGGCGGCACGACCCACCGCGTATGCCCCTGACCCTGGACATGCCCCGCCCGGAAGGGGTGTACGCGCGTGCCCGCACTTGTGCTGCTCGGTGCTCAGTGGGGTGACGAAGGCAAGGGAAAGGCGACGGACCTGCTAGGCGGGTCGGTCGACTACGTAGTGCGCTATCAGGGCGGCAACAACGCCGGCCACACCGTCGTCGTCGGCGACCAGAAGTACGCACTGCACCTGCTCCCTTCCGGAATCCTGTCCCCCGGCTGCACGCCGGTCATCGGCAACGGCGTCGTCGTCGACCCGTCTGTCCTGCTCTCCGAGCTGAGCGGGCTGAACGAGCGTGGCGTCGACACGTCCAAGCTCCTGATCAGCGGCAACGCGCACATCATCACGCCGTACAACGTGACGGTGGACAAGGTGACGGAACGCTTCCTCGGAAAGCGCAAGATCGGCACCACCGGCCGCGGCATCGGCCCGACCTACGCGGACAAGATCAACCGCGTCGGCATCCGGGTGCAGGACCTGTACGACGAGTCGATCCTGACCCAGAAGGTCGAGGCGGCGCTCGACGTCAAGAACCAGATCCTCACCAAGCTCTACAACCGCCGCGCGATCGCCGTCGAGCAGGTCGTCGAGGAGCTGCTGGGCTACGCCGGGAAGCTCGCCCCGTACGTCGCCGACACCGTCCTGGTCCTCAACCAGGCGCTGGAGGAGGACAAGGTCGTCCTGTTCGAGGGCGGCCAGGGCACGCTGCTCGACATCGACCACGGCACGTACCCCTTCGTGACGTCGTCGAACCCGACCGCGGGCGGTGCCTGCACGGGCGCCGGTGTCGGCCCCACGAAGATCAGCCGGGTCATCGGCATCCTCAAGGCCTACACGACCCGCGTCGGCGCGGGCCCCTTCCCGACCGAGCTGTTCGACGAGGACGGCGAGGCGCTGCGCCGCATCGGCGGCGAGCGGGGCGTGACCACGGGCCGTGACCGCCGCTGCGGCTGGTTCGACGCGGTGATCGCCCGGTACGCGACCCGCGTGAACGGCCTGACGGACTTCTTCCTCACCAAGCTCGACGTCCTCACCGGCTGGGAGCAGATTCCGGTCTGCGTGGCGTACGAGATCGACGGCCGGCGGGTCGAGGAGCTGCCGTACTCGCAGACGGACTTCCACCACGCGAAGCCGGTCTACGAGATGCTGCCGGGCTGGTCGGAGGACATCAGCAAGGCCAAGTCCTTCTCCGACCTGCCGAAGAACGCCCAGAACTACGTCAAGGCGCTGGAGGAGATGTCCGGCGCCCCGATCTCCGCGATCGGCGTCGGCCCGGGCCGGGACGAGACGATCGAGATCAACTCGTTCCTCTGACCTCGGCCCCTTGACCTCCGGTCATTCACCACTCATCCCCAACTGTTCGGTTCGCGCGGGCAGTTGGGGATGTTAGTTTCGTAGCGGCAGTTGCTGTTGGGTACTGGTGTTCTCCGGAGGGAGCAAGGTGCGCATCACACTGGCTGTCGAGACGGGGACCGGAGACAGCGCGGGCGCCACGGACGACCTGTACGACTGGCTGCGTCAGGACCCCGAGTTGCAGGGGCTGGTCCGGCGGGAGTCCCCGGTCGGCGCTCCGGCGGGAGCGATGGGCGGCGCGTGGAGCGAGGTGCTCAGCCTGCTGCTGGCCCCGGGCGGACCGACGGCGGCCGTCGGGGCGGCGGTCGTGATGTGGTTGCAGAACCGCCGGGGGAACCAGACGGTCACCATCAACCAGCCCGACGGCACCCAGATCGTCGTCACCTCCGAGAAGGTGCGCGGTCTGACCGCCGAAGGCACCAGTGACCTGGCCCAGCGGGTGGCGGAAGCACTTCGGCAGCCGCCGGCCCCCGACTCCGGGGAGGAAGGCACCGGCCGCCCGGCCGGGCAGGAGGACTGACCGTGCCGTTACGGGGGAGACCGGACCTGACCGGGCCCGGCTGCCACGCGGTGGTCGTGGGCACCGGAAATCACCCCGGGGACCTGCTGCACCCGCTGCCCTCCGCAGTGCCGTCGGCGTGGGCCCTGGCCGAGGTGCTGGCCACGGAGTGCGGCATGGGCGACCGGGTACGGCTGCTGTGCGACCCGCAGTCGCCGAGCGAGGTGCTCGCGGCGCTCGCCGAGGCGGTGGACCGCGCCGGGCCCGTCGAGGGGCGGTACGAGAGCGGAGTCGTCGTCTTCTGCCACGTCGGCCACGGACTGCGCGGCCCGGGCGGGCGACTGTATCTCGCGACGGCCGCGACGAGTTCCCTCACCGACACCGCACACTCGGTGCCGTACTCCGAGATCGAGCGCTATCTGAGCGACGGGTCCGCCGATCCGCTCATCGTGCTCGACTGCTGTTTCGCCGGGAACGCGCGGGAGCCGAGCCGTCCGACGACCTCGGACCCGTTCGGCGGCAGCCGGCCCCAGGGCAGCTATCTGCTGGCCTCCGCGCTGCGCGACACCCTCGCCTACGCCCCCGAGGGCGCCGAGTTCACCCTGTTCACGGGCCATCTGCTGAGCCTGCTGCGGGAGGGCGACGCGGGCGGGCCCCGCCTGCTGACGCCGGGCAGCCTCTACCGGCTCCTCGACCAGCGCCTCCAGGGCGGCCCCGCCCGGCCGTACGGCGGCGGCACCGCGCGGATGGCGGAACTGGTCCTCACCGTCAACCGCCGCTACGCGCCCGGCCCCGAGGCCGCCGTCACCGCCGCGGACCCGGACGCGGTCAGCCCTTACCCGGGCATCGTGCCCTTTCTGCCCGAGCAGCATCACCTCTTCTTCGGCCGGGACGAGGTGACTCGCGAGTTGCTGCGGCGCGTGGAGCGAACCCGGCCAGGTGAGCCACTGGTGGTGATCGGGACCTCGGGCGTCGGCAAGTCCTCGCTGCTGCGGGCCGGTCTGACCGTGGCGGCCGAGGAGGCGGAGCTGGGTCCGGTACGGATCGTGGCGGCACCAGGGGCACATCCGTTCCGTGCCCTCGCGGAGGCCTGGGCGGCGGCGGTGGGACGGCCGGTCCCGGAGGTGGTACGGGATCTGGAACGAGGGGTGTTCGGTGCCGATGACGTACCGTCGCCCGGCGTCCTTGTCATGGATCAGCTGGAGCAGTACTTCACCCACGCCGCCGACCTTGATGAGCAGCGGCGTTTCGCGGCCGCGCTCACGGCCGACCACGGTCCCCGGATCGTACTGGCGCTGCGCGCCGACTACCACGACGACGCCCTGCGCGACCGTCATCTGGGCCCCCTCGTGGCGCGCGAGCACTTCACCGTGCCCGCGCTCGACGACGCCGAGATCGAGGCGGCCATCGTCGGACCGGCGCGGTACGAGGGTCTGGAGTGGGAACCGGGCGTCCCGCAGATCCTCCGGCGCGAGGTGAGCGAGGAACGGGCGGGCGGCGGCCCTGGGGACGCGGCCGCGCTGCCGTTTTTGGCGCACGTCCTGCGCGAGATCTGGCTCCGGCGCCGCGGTGCGACCCTCACCTACGCCGCCTACCAGGAGGCCGGCGGCATCCGCGACGCCGTCGCCCGCACCGCCGAGCGGATCCACGCCGACCTCGACGACGATGGCCGCAGCCGACTGCGGGAGCTGACGCTGGCCATGGTCAACGTGGCCGACGGCGAGGGACGGCTGGTGCGCCGCCGGGTGCCCCGGGAGGAGCTGGCCGGCGCCGAGGACCTGATGCGCCGCCTCGCCGACGCCCGCCTCGTCGTCGTCGACGAGCAGGGCGGAGCACAGCTCGGCCACGACTCGCTGCTGTACGCCTGGCAGCGGCTGCACGACTGGATCGACGAGGTGCGCGACGATCTGCTCCGGCTGCGGCGGCTGACGGACGCGGCGGAGTCCTGGTCGGAGCACGGCAGCGGACTGTGGACGGGCACGAGCCTGGACGAGGCGAGGGCGCTGGTGGGACCCGAACGGTCGGCCAGACTGCCCATCCGCCAGGTGGTACGGGACTTCGTCACGGCCGCCGACCGGGCGCAGCGGCGCAGACGGTCGGTCACCCGGGCCTGGATCGCCGGGCTGTCGGCCCTCGCCCTGGTGGCCGGGGTGCTGGCGGGCTGGGCGCTGTACGAGAACGGTCAGGCGGCCGACCGGGAACGCAGCCTGATCGCCCGGGAGTTGGCCACCCAGGCCGACATCATGCGCGAGCGCGACCCGCAGACCGCCCTGCGGCTCAGCCTCGCCGCGTACCGCACGGCGCCGACACCGGAGACCCGGTCGAGCCTTTACTCGGCGGCGACGACGGTCGCACCCACCCATCTCTCGCCCGGCGGTCACAAGCGTGAGCCGGTGCTCAACCTCGCCTACAGCCCGGACGGGAAGGTGCTGGCCGCCGCTCACCGAGGCGGCAGGGTGCGGCTGTGGGACGTCACAAAGCCTTCGGTCCCGGTGGAGGCGGGGCAGTTCGAGCTGGTCGGCAGCGGGGCCATCGCCCACCACCCGCGCAAGCGGCTGCTGGCCGCGCAGACGGCGAAGTCGCTGACGCTGTGGGACGCCACCGACCCGCGCGCACCCCGGCGGGTGGCCCGGATGCCCATCGCCGAGGGCACCACCTTCACCCTGGCGTTCAGCCCGGACGGCAGGACGCTCGCGGCGGGCAGCGAGGCGGGCCGGCTCCGGCTGTGGGACGTGAGCGACCCGTCGCACCCCGCGCTGCGCGTGGAGCGGGCGATCGCGGACGCGGAGGTGATCTCGCTGGCGTTCACCCGCGACGGACGTCATCTGATCACCGGCAACGGCAACGGGCAGGGGGACAGCGAGCAGCCCGCTCAGGTGCGGCTGTGGGACCTGACCCACCCGGACCGGCCCGCGCTGCGGGACACCGAGCGGGCCGAGACGGTCATGGCGGTCGCGGCGCACCCGAAGCGCGACCTGGTGGTCGCGACGGGGGCCAGTGGGAAGGTCGCCTGGTGGGAGCTGGTGGACGGCCGGGAACTGCGGCGCGTCGAGGTGGAGGACTACCGCGACTACTGGGGCAGCCACCCGGACGGCATCCCCTCGCTCAGTTTCAGCGGGGACGGCAGGCTCCTCGCGGGAGCGGACCGGGACAACGGCGTGCACCGCGGCGATGTGACCGGAAAGATCTCGGACGTCGCGAACTGGGAGGATCTCTCCCCACTGCCGTCGGGCGAGCCCGCACAGTCGGTCGTCTTCAGCCCGGACAGCCGGTATCTGGCGGCCGGTGACGTGGCGGGCGAGATTCGGCTGTGGCCCGGCCGGAGTTCGGCCCCCGCGATCGAAGGCACCGTGCCGTCCTTCGTCGAGGCGGGCACCAGTGCCTTCAGCGGCGACGGCAGGCTGGTCCTCGCGCAGACCTACAACGCCGACTCCACGACCCGGACCCGGGTGTGGGACATCGGCGACACCCGCGCCCCGAGGGTCCGCTACACGCTGCCGAGGGGCTGGGAGGCCAACTACTTCCTCAACAGCCACAAGAAGCCCGTACTCCTCGCCCACTACTGGACCGAGGGACTGGAGCACACCTTCCAGTTCTGGACGTTCGACGCCGACGGCGAGCCGACCAGGGGCCGCAGCATCCGCCTCACCGCCGACGTCCCGCGCGTCGTGGTGAGCCCGGACGGCCGGCTGCTGGCCGCGGGCTCGGCGGAGGAGCAGGGCATCGCCCTGTACGACATCGAGGACCCGGCGAAGCCGGTGCGCGTCGGCACGGTCGACGCACCGATCAACGGGGATCTCTTCGCCACAGGAGAGCTGTGGTTCGCCGGGGACCGCGCCCTGGCGACCGTCGAGAACCGTGAGGATCTCGTCCTGTGGGACCTCTCCGACCCGGCCCGGCCCCACAAGGGCGGGCGCGTGAAGGGCGTGGCGCTGATGAAGAGCTCGATGTACGACGCCGGGTCCCGGCAACTCGTCACCGAGGACGTCGCACACGTGATCCGGGTGTGGGACCTTTCCCACCCCACGCAGCCGGACGGCGGCGCCCGCGTCCCGGCTGCTCCCGGCAACTACTTCCCCACCGTCGACGGGGAATTGGCGACAGCACTCAGCGACGGCACCGTCCAGTTCTGGGACGTCACCGATCCCGCCCGTCCGAAGAAGAAGCGGGACCTACGGCTCGACCGCGCCGTCTCCTCCATCTCCATGACCCCGGACGGCCGCCATGTGGTGACGGGCACCCCGTACCGCATCTGGACCGTCGGCCCGGACGGCAGGTGGGACTTCCCGGAGTTCGTGGAGTTGGCGAACGCCGAGGACGTCCACGTGCCCCGCTCCGACTCGCCCGAGGGCCCCGACTGGCTGGCGGTCACCGTGGAACGCACCTTCGGCAGCTCTCTCGACGACCGGAACACCCACCTCCTGGAATTCGACACCGATCACCTCTACCAGGAGATGTGCGAGGCGTACCCCTTGAGCGTCCCGGAGGGCCAGTGGGAAAGCCTCTTCCCGCACCTGTCCCACCGCGACTCCTGCGCTTGACCGCAGACCGCCCGGCGCACCCGCGGCTGCCGCTCGCCGTCCTTCACTCCGCCGAGTGAAATGCCCGGACTGGCCGGACGGCCGGCACGTGCTGACCGTCGAGCCCGAGCGGTACGCGGACATGCCCCTCGTTCGCACGATCAGGTTGCCGCACCAGCGGTGACCCCGGTCGGGGAGGGGGCCGGAGCCCCTGGCTCCCTCTCCGCCCGAAAGTCTCAGCTGAACACGATCATCGACCCCTGCGCCAGGCTCCGGGTCGCCGCCGCGTGCAGGCCCAGCCAGACGTGACGTTCGCGGGCGAACGGGCTCGGGTCGTACGGGGCGGGTACGGCGGGCTCCTCCAACTCCGTGGGACCGGGGGGAGGTTGCGGTGCCGCCGGAGGGTTGGCCGGGTCGATGCCGATGGAGGGGGCCACGAACTCCAGCTCGCGCAGCAGCGCCTGCGCGGAGCCCAACGGGCCGCCGCCGGCCAGGAGTTCTTCGTCGGACAACGGGTGCGGGAAGTCGACGGGGACGTACGCCCCCGCGTGGTCGTAGTGCCAGACCAGGTGGGACTGCTGGGCCGTCGTCTCGAACATCTCCAGCAGCTGTTCGTAGTCGCCGCCCAGTTCGTCGACCGGTGTCACCGGCAGGCCGCACACCTGCAGCAGGTACGCGCGGCGCAGGAAGTGCAGCGCGTCGTAGTCGAAGCCGGCCACCGGGGCGACCTCGCCGGACAGGCCCGGCATGTACTGGTACACCGGCACCGGTGGCAGCCCGGCCTCGGCGAGCACCTTGTTGTATTGCGCGAGTTCCTCGGCGAACGGGTTGTCGGGGGTGTGGCACAACACGTCGACGAGCGGTACCAGCCACAGGTCACAGGCCAAAAGAGGGCTCCTCACCACACAGGCGGCGCACAGCGCGTTGGTCGAAGAAGGGTAATCCGTGTGCTGCGGGGCGGGGCCCCGCGTGCAGGTCCCATACCCACGTCAGCGGGTGGCCAGCCGCTCGATCAGAGCCAGCGCGTGCGCGTTGTGCGCGGCGACGATGGAGCGCGCGGCGGTGGTGTCGCGCCGGGCGAGCGCGTCGATCAGTTCGGTGTGCTCGGCCCACAGCTGGCCGCGCAGATCACCGGCCCGGCGCAGGTGCTGCACCGTGCACACCCAGGACTGCACGCGCAACCGGTGCAGGAAGTCCCCCAGGTAGGGGTTGCCGAACAGGCCGCTCAGCTCCCGCCAGAAACGCAGGTCGTAGCCGATCAGCACGGTGAGGTCCCCGGCGCAGGCGGCGCGCTGCGCCTCCTCGCCGCGCCGCCGCACGCCCGCGAGTGCGGCGAGCGCGTGCGCATCGGCCGTGTCCCGGTAGTGCGCGGGCCCGCCCCGGCCCCCCTCCAGGGCGTGGAACATGCCGTCGACGACCAGGCTGCGCGCCTCGACGAGCCCGCGGAAGTCGGCGCGGGAGTACTCGCGCACCCGGAAGCCGCGGTGCTGGAGCGCGTCGAGCAGGCCCTGCGCGGACAGGTCGACCAGCGCCTCGCGCACCGGCGTCGCGGAGACCCCGTACTGGTCGGCGATCTCCTTGACCGTGAACTCCTGCCCCGGCTGGAGCCGTCCGGCCAGCACCTCGTCGCGCAGCGCGTCCGCGATCTGCTGCCGCAGGGTGCTGCGGGTCACAGCGCCGTTGCCGGGCATGGGCGGGGGGTCTCCTCGTCACGTGCGGGTGGCGTGTTCGTGGTACGGGTCCACGAGCACGCCACCTTACGCGTTCGGATGCCGGGCCGTGATTACTCGGTGTGCTCGTCGGCCACGGACAGGGCCGCGTCCAGCGCCGCCAGGCCCTCCTTCAGCTCGGCCTCGGTCACGTTGCAGGGCGGTACGACGTGCGTCCGGTTCATGTTCACGAACGGCCAGATGCCGCCCGCCCTGGCCGCCGCCGCGAAGGCCGCCATCGGGGCGTTCGCGGCACCGGCCGCGTTGTACGGCACCAGTGGCTCGCGGGTCTCCTCGTTCTTCACCAGCTCCAGCGCCCAGAACATGCCGGTGCCGCGCACCTCGCCCACGCACGGGTGCCGCTCGGCCAGCTCCCGCAGCGCCGGCTCGACGACCTCGGCGCCCAGCCGGGCCGCGTTCTCGACGACGCCCTCCTCGGCCATCACGTTGATCGTCGCGACGGCGGCGGCGCAGGCCAGGGGGTGGCCGGAGTACGTCAGCCCGCCCGGGTAGGGCCGCTTGCCGAAGGTCGCGGCGATCTCCCCGGAGATGGCGACGCCGCCGAGCGGCACGTAACCGGAGTTCACGCCCTTGGCGAAGGTCATCAGGTCCGGAACGACGCCGAACAGGTCCGCCGCGAACCACTCGCCGGTCCGCCCGAACCCCGCCATCACCTCGTCCAGGACGAAGACGATCCCGTACTTGTCGCAGATCTCGCGGACGCCCGCCAGATACCCCGGCGGCGGCACCATGATTCCCGCGGTCCCCGGGATCGTCTCCAGGATGATCGCGGCGATGGTCGCCGGGCCCTCGAAGGCGATCGTCGTCTCCAGGTGCTCCAGCGCCCGGGCGCACTCCTGCTCCTGCGTCTCGGCGTAGAAGCGCGAGCGGTACAGGAAGGGTGCCCAGAAGTGCACGACACCGGCCGCGCCGCTGTCGTTGGCCCAGCGGCGCGGGTCGCCGGTGATGTTCACGGCCTGCTGGGTGCCGCCGTGGTACGAGCGGTACGCCGACAGCACCTTGGGGCGGCCGGTGTGCAGCCGCGCCATCCGCACCGCGTGCTCCACGGCGTCGGCGCCGCCGTTGGTGAAGAAGATCTTGTCGAGGTCGCCGGGCGTGCGCTCGGCGATCAGCCGGGCGGCCTCGGAGCGGGCCTCGACGGCGAAGGCGGGCGCGAACGTGGACAGGGTCGCGGCCTGTTCCTGGATCGCGGCGACGACCTTGGGGTGCTGGTAGCCGATGTTCGTGTAGACGAGCCCGCTGGTGAAGTCGAGGTAGCGGTTGCCGTCGTAGTCCCAGAAGTACGACCCCTCCGCACCGGCGACGGCGAGCGGGTCGATGAGCTCCTGCGCGGACCAGGAGTGGAACACGTGCGCGCGGTCCGCGGCCTTCACGGCTGCGCCGGCGGCGGGACGGGGCTGAGGGGTCATGCGGCCGAGCGTAGGTGTCCGGGATGCGGACGCGACATCGGCGTCCTGTATGGGCTCTGGCGCATTCCGCGACAGATTGTCGACGGCCTCGGCCGGATCGCCCGGGCCAGTCATTGACAGGATGCTGTCGAAAATGACAGCATCCTGTCATGAGGCGGTCCTCGCCTCGCCGCATGGCCCGAGGAGGAGTCATGAACAGCAGCCGCAAGCCCGTCCACCTGGCCGTCTACGACACCCTCGCCGACTGGGAGACCGGGCACGCGACCGCGTTCCTCGCCCGCGCCGGCCACCCGATCCGCACCGTCGGCCGCACCACCGACCCGGTCACCAGCATCGGCGGCCTGCGCGTCCAGCCCGATGTGGCCCTGGACGACGTACGGCCCGAGGACAGCGCGCTGCTGATCCTCCCGGGCGCCGACCTCTGGGACGCGGGCGACGAACTGGCGCCGATGGCCCGCAAGGCGCGGGAGTTCCTGGCCGCCGGGGTCCCCGTCGCCGCGATCTGCGGGGCCACCGCCGGGCTCGCCCGCGAGGGCCTGCTCGACGACCGGGCCCACACCAGCGCGGTCTCCTTCTACCTCGCCGCGACCGGCTACCGGGGCGGCGCACGGTACGTCGACGCCGACGCGGTCACCGACGGACTCCTGATCACCGCCGGGCCGACCGAGCCGGTCGCCTTCGCCCGGGAGGTCCTCCGGCTGCTCGGGGTGTACGAGGGCGAGGTGCTCGACGCCTGGTACCGGCTGTTCCACGACTCCGACGCCGAGGCGTACGCCGTCCTCGAACAGGCGGGTGCACGGTGAGCCGCCGGCGGCAGGACCTGCTCAGCCGGGGCGCGCTCGGCGTGTTCCGGCTCAACGGCCAGTTCCTCGCGGTCGCGGAGGAACTGGCCCGCCCGGCCGGGCTCACGGCGGCCTGGTGGCAGGTCCTCGGCGCGGTGCTGCCCGAGCCGCTGCCCGTCGCCGGGATCGCCCGCGCGATGGGCATCACCCGGCAGAGCGTCCAGCGCGTCGCCGACCTGCTGGTGCAGCGGGGCCTGGCCGAATACCGGCCCAACCCCGCCCACCGCCGCGCCAAACTGCTGGCCCCCACCGAGGCGGGCCTGGCGGCGGTGCGCCGCATCGACCCCGGGCACGCCGAGTTCGCGGACCGGCTGGCGCGGGCGCTGGGGGAGGAGGAGTTCGAGGAGGCGGTGCGCGCGCTGGAGCGGCTGTCGCGGGTGCTCGACGAGGTGGGGATGCCGACGGCCGCCGTGGAGCCGTAGCGGGCGCGGACCGTCACCAGAGCCTCGGATTCCGTTACGGAACCGTGGAAAGCGGGCCGGCCGTCTCCCCGTACCGCCGCATTATTCTTCGGTCAACGCACAGGGGCGGATGGGGGAGGCGGATTCGCCGTGGAGAGACTGGGGCCTGGGGATCCACCGCGGATCGGTGCCTACCGGCTGCTGGCGCGGCTCGGCGCCGGCGGGATGGGGCACGTGTATCTGGCGCGGTCGGACCGGGGGCGGACCGTCGCGGTCAAGCTGGTGCGCAGCGAGCTGGCGGCGCTGGAGGAGTTCCGCGCGCGGTTCCGGCAGGAGGTGCGGGCCGCGCGGCAGGTCGGCGGTCACTGGACGGCTCCCGTGCTCGACGCCGACACCGAGGCGGCCGTGCCGTGGGTGGCCACCGGGTACGTCGCCGGCCCGAGTCTGCAGCAGGTCGTCGGGCGGGACCACGGGGCGCTGCCCGAGCGTTCGGTGCGGATCCTGGGGGCCGGGCTGGCGCACGCGCTGAAGGACATCCACGCCGCCGGAATCGTGCACCGCGACCTCAAGCCGTCCAATGTGCTCGTCACCATCGACGGACCCCGGGTCATCGACTTCGGGATCGCGCGGGCGATGGAGACCGTGACCGACGGGGGCCTGACCCGGACCGGCGCGCTCGTCGGCTCGCCCGGCTTCATGGCGCCCGAGCAGGTGCGCGGCGACCGCATCACGCCCGCCTGCGACGTGTTCTGCCTCGGCTCCGTCCTCGCCTACGCCGCCACCGGCACCCTCCCCTTCGGCGGCGCCGACAGCGGGGTGCACGCCCTGATGTTCCGCATCGCCCAGGAGGAACCCGACCTGGACGGCGTCCCCGAGGGCATCGCCGACCTCGTACGCCACTGCCTGCGCAAGGACCCGGCCGCCCGGCCGACGCTGGACGACATCCTGGAGCGCACGGGCGCGCAGGACACCGTCACCGGCGGCCGGTCCCGGGAACCCTGGCTGCCGGGCGCGCTGGTGGCGCAGCTCGGCCGGCACGCGGTGCAGTTGCTGGAGACGGAGGACCCGGAGGGGGCCGGGGGCGAGGACACGGACCGGGGGGCCTCACCCGAGCACGCGTCGGCCGCCGACGAGGCGGCACCGCCGGCCGCCGGACAGCCGGGGCCGCAGCCGCTGAACCGGATGCCCACGGTGGCCGCGCCCGGGGGTGCCGCCCCGGCGGCCCCGCCGCATCCGGCGTACGGCTCCCTGCAGCAGGGGCACGGCCATCCCCAGCAGCCGCAGGGAGCTGCTTCCGCGCCGGCCCCGGCGCCCGCACCGCCGTACGCCCCCGCGTACGGACCCCCCAACGGGGGCGCGCCGACCGGCGGCGGGTACCCGGGCGGCCACGGCCCGTACGCGGGCACCCCCTACCCGTCCGGCCCCCACGCCCACGGCCCTTACGGCACCGCCCCGTACGCCGGCGGCGCCTACGGGGGTCTCGGCCCCACCCCGCCCTACGGCCCGCCCGCCGTCGTCACCTCCGAGGAGCCGGGCCGCCGAAGCGGGCGCGCCACCGCCGCGCTCGTCGCCATCGCGGTGGTCGTCGCGCTCGCCGCCGGCGGGTCGGTGTACGCGCTGATGGACGGCGGCGAGGGTCCGCAGCCCGGCCCCACGACCTCCGCGTCCGCCGAATCCTCCGCCCCGGTCACCCCCGAGGCGTCCACGCCGGCGCCGGAGCCCTCCCCGTCGGCCTCGTCCGCGGCCGCCGACGGGGCGATACCCGGCGACTACCTCGGCACCTGGACGACGACCATCGACAACGCGAGCGGCCTGCACACCCGGCGGCTGATCCTCCAGCAGGGCGAGGTCGGCGACACGGTCCTGTCCCTCGTCGCGGACGGACCCGCCGAGGGCGGCGGCAGCTACCACTGCGTCTTCCAGGCGGAGCTGACCGAGGAGCCCGGCGCGGACGGTCCGGTGCGGGTCGGCCCGTCCACGGTGACGGTCGGCGAACCGCCCACCGCCTGCACGCCGGGCGCGGCCACCGAGATCACCCTGCTGCCGGACGGCGGTCTCCAGCGCGTGAACGGGACCACGGGGGAGAAACTGACCTACCGGCACCAGTGACGCGTGCCGGGTCACGGCCGAATTCCCCTTTCCCGTGAGGAAGTTGAACGGACAGCGAACATTGATGCCGGCGCCCTGACCGGCCTTTCGGTCAGACGTACGGTGACCCCACCATCCGGGCTCTGGGAGTGGCGGGGGACCACCAGTGGAGTGGCTGAACATCGAGAGCGTCATCGCCATCGGCACGTCCGTCCTCGGTCTCCTCGTGCCCATCGCGATGTTCCTGTACGACCGCCGGGTGCCGCGCCGCAAGCTGATCGGCTACCGCGTGCAGATGGACAGCCCGATAGGCGACGGGTCGTCCAACCCCCGGCTCGGGGACTTCGACGTGCCGAACATGGCCGACGCCTCGCTCGTCCTGCTGCGCATCGAGAACGACGGATCGCAGAGCGTGGCCGACAACGACTACACCTCCTCCGAGGTCCACGGCCTGACCGCCGAGTTCACGGGCCGCACGGTCCAGGCCGTCTCGGTCACCCAGCCCTCCGGCATCGAGCACCTCAACAGCCACTTCACGGGCGCCAACGGCTTCGAGCACATCGGCAGCACGGTGACCATCCCGCGCGTCCCGCTCAACCCCGGCGACCACTTCAAGCTGCTCGTGCTGCTCTCCGGCGGTCCGGCGGAGGGCGAGGTGAAGCTGATCGGCGGCCTGCGGGACGGCAAGGTCCACCGCAACAGCGCCCCCAAGCCGGACGAGAAGCAGCGGATGTTCTCGCCCATGGCCCGGCTGCTGAGCGCCGCGTGGGTGACGCGGGCGACCCTCCGGGCCCCCATGCGGGGCTGTTGATGTGGTCACGGCAATAGTGCGCCCATGGACCGCGCAAGCGGCGTCTCGGCCCAGGAGGACACATGCGTCCCACACGGGCGGCACCCCGTGGCGCCGGGCTGCGCACCCCACCCCCGACACCCCGACGCCGGGTGGGCAGGCACCCCGGGTCACCGCACGCCCTCCCCCCGCCGTCACCTCACCTCGGCTCCGGCGGCCGCTGCCGAGGCATGTTCGGCCGCGCCCCGGCCCCCGGCGGCAACGGAAACCTCCCCTGCCCGCCCGCCCCCTCCGGCCGCCCTCCCGAGGCCAGCGCCGACTGGATGCCGAGCGGCGCCGACCCGGTCCGGAACTCCACCATCCAGTCCGCCGTCTCCGTGCGCACCAGCTCCGTCACGTCCTCCGAGAACCTGCGCAGCACCCCCAGGCACCGCTCGGCCGCCTCCCCGGCCGTCCCCTCGGTGGGCCCCAGGACCTCCCGCACGCTCTCCGACGCCCAGTCGAACTGCAACGCCTGCAACCTGCGCTGGACGGCCTGCGCGGTCGCCACGTCCCTTATCCACCCGGACGTCACGCCGAAGTACCGGTCCACCGCGACACACGACACCCCGAGCAGCAGCGCCAGGTACCCCCAGGGCGCCACGCCTCCCACCACACCGGTCAGGTCGAGGAAGGGCAGCGCGGCCCCGGTCACCGCTCCCACCGCCGCCCCGCCCCGCAGCACCCGGGCACTGCGCCGCTTCCACACCCGGTCGGCGAGGTACCAGGCCGCCGTCTCCAGCGCCCCGCGCTCCACCCACCGGTAGAGCTCGTCGAGCCGGACCGCGGGCTCCGCCCAGTCCCCGGGCGGGAACGCCCGCCCGGTCAGATCGCCCGGCCGCAGTCCGGCCGCGCCCTCGCCCCGCCCGTCCTGAGGCGGCCCCTCGGGCTGCATCTCCGGCTGACCCACCCGGCACTCCCTATCGACCACAGCTGATCACGGTGCGTGACACGTCGTACGGGCGGAGCCCGCGTCGCCACGACGTCCCGCCCGATGGTGACGCCGATGCGCCGGAACCCTTCCTACCGCCCAATGGGTGGCGAAGGCCTGCTTTCCCCTGTTTTCCGCCCGGAAGTGGGCCTTGATCAGGTATAGGAAACGGAGTCCTCTCACTCGAAAGAGTGCTGGGGCGACGGCCGCGTGGACCACGTAGGCTCGTGCTGAGCGGGAAACCCCGTGCCTCGTGAGCGCCGAAGAGGAGCTGATCGTGATCCCCGGTGGTGGCCAGCCCAACATGCAGCAGCTGCTGCAGCAGGCCCAGAAGATGCAGCAGGACCTGGCGAAGGCGCAGGAGGAACTGGCGCAGACGGAGGTCGACGGCCAGGCGGGCGGCGGCCTGGTGAAGGCCACGGTCACCGGCGCCGGTGAGCTCCGCGCGCTGCGGATCGACCCGAAGGCGGTGGACCCGGAGGACACCGAGACCCTCGCCGACCTGATCGTGGCGGCGGTGCACGCGGCCAACGAGAACGCGCAGACCCTCCAGCAGCAGAAGCTGGGCCCGCTGGCGCAGGGCCTGGGCGGCGGTGGGATCCCCGGTCTGCCCTTCTGAGCCGGACTGCGGGAAACTACCGTACGTACTGAACGAGACCCAGGAAGGGCGGCAGTCCGTTGTACGAAGGCGTGGTCCAGGACCTCATCGACGAGCTGGGGCGGCTGCCCGGCGTCGGTCCCAAGAGCGCCCAGCGGATCGCTTTCCACGTGCTGCAGGCGGAACCGACGGACGTCCGCCGGCTCGCGCACGCCCTCCTGGAGGTCAAGGCGAAGGTCCGCTTCTGCGCCACCTGCGGCAACGTCGCCCAGGAGGAGCTGTGCGGCATCTGCCGCGACAGCCGCCGCGACCCGGCGGTGATCTGCGTGGTCGAGGAACCCAAGGACGTCGTGGCGATCGAGCGCACGCGTGAGTTCCGCGGCCGTTACCACGTGCTCGGCGGCGCCATCAGTCCGATCGAGGGCGTCGGCCCCGACGATCTGCGGATACGGGAGCTGCTGGCCCGGCTGGCCGACGGGACGGTCACCGAGCTGATCCTGGCCACCGACCCCAATCTCGAAGGCGAGGCCACGGCGACGTACCTCGCCCGCATGATCAAGCCCATGGGCCTGAAGGTCACCCGCCTGGCCAGCGGCCTCCCGGTGGGTGGGGACCTGGAATACGCGGACGAGGTGACCCTCGGTCGCGCCTTCGAGGGGAGACGACTCCTAGATGTCTGACGCCACGCTGCACTCCACGACACGGGACCCGGGCGACTTCGCGGTCCAGATCGCGGACCAGGTCGAGAGTTTTCTGGTGGCCGTCACCGAGGTGGCCAGGGGAGACGAGCCGGCCTCGGCCGTCCCCTTCCTGCTGCTGGAGGTGTCCCAACTCCTCCTGGCCGGCGGCCGCCTGGGCGCCCACGAGGACATCGTCCCCGAGGAGCGCTACGAACCCGACCTCGGCCCCGAGCCCGACGTCGACGGACTCCGGGAGAACTTCGCGCGGCTGCTGGAGCCGATCGACGTCTACTCCGAGGTCTTCGACCCCTACGAGCCCCGCAAGGCCCCCGTTCCCGCCCGCATCTCCGACGACCTCGCCGACATCATCACCGACCTCCGCCACGGCATGGCCCACTACCGCGCCGGCCGCGTCACGGAGGCCCTGTGGTGGTGGCAGTTCTCCTACTTCTCCAACTGGGGCCCCACCGCCTCCGCCGTCCTGCGCGCCCTGCAGTCGGTCCTCATCCACGTCCGGCTGAACCAGCCCCTGGAGGAGCTGGACGGCCTGGACACCGACCACGGCATGGGCGACGACACGCTCGAGATCGAGGCCGGCAAGGTGATGCAGCAGGAGATCGCGGGGCCGCTGGGCCTGCGGGTGAAGTAGCCGGGCGACACGGGCGGCGGACGCCTCAAATGTGCGCACTTGCCTGACGGTCGTGCCCGTCGGGCGCCATCATGTGACGTATGAGTGGCGTGTTCGAGCGGCGGCCCGCGGTGACCGCTTCGGGGGACGGGTCGGTCGCGGCGGGCGGTGACATAGGCACCGCCGTCACCGCGCCGGGCGCGATCGGTACGCAGTACATCGGGACCGCCAACTTCCTGGCGCCGCCCATCCACCCACAGGCGGCCTCGGTGGACTGCCCGCCCCGCCTGACGAACGTCTTCGAGCGCCCGGGTGTGTTGTTCAAGGGACGTGGGCGCGAACTCCGTCTCCTCAGCGACGCGTTCGCATCCGGCGAAGGTCCTTTCGCGCAGGCGCTGCACGGACTGGGGGGCATCGGCAAGTCGACGCTGGCCGCCCACTGGGTGGCCGAGTGCGTGACGTGCGACCTGGTGTGGTGGATCACCGCCGACAGCCCGGCCGCCATCGACGCGGGACTGGCATCGCTCGCCGCGGAGCTGCACCCCGCCCTGGCGACGGTCTTCTCGCAGGAGCAGCTGAGCACCTGGGCCCTGCAATGGCTGGCCTCCCACGACAACTGGCTGCTCGTCCTCGACGACGTCTCCGAGCCGGCCGACATCTCTCCTCTGATGGCTCGCGCGGGTGCACACGGCCGTTTTCTGATCACCACGAGAAGGGCTACTGGCTGGCGGGGCGTCGCCGAGCCCCTGCCGGTCGACGTACTCGACCACGAGGACGCCGTCGATCTGTTCCTGGAAATCTGCCCCGATGCCGGGGAAGGCGTCGCCGAGATCTGCGCGGAGCTTGGCTGTCTGCCGCTGGCCGTCCACCAGGCGGCGGCGTACTGCGAGGCAAGTGGCACGAGCGCCCAGGAGTACCTCGAACTGCTGGCCGAAGTCCCCGGCCAGGTGTACGCCACGACGGCCGAAGGGCGCGATCCGGAGCGCACCGTCGCCCGCGTCTGGCACATCACTCTCGACCGCCTCGCCCCCGACCCGACGGCCGTGGCGATCCTGCTCCTCCTCGCCTGGTACGCCCCGGACGGCATCCCCCGCTCCCTGCTCGACGGCTTCGGCGACAAACTGACCGTGCGCAGTGCCGTGGGCCGACTGGCCGCGCACAGCATGATCAAGGTGCACCGGGACACCGGCACGCTGTCCGTGCACGGTCTGGTCCAGGCCGTCTCGCGCAAGGCCGGTGAACCGCACCGCTCGCCGGAGGAGGTGGACCGGGCGCGGGACCGGGCGGCGAGCGCTTTGGTGGCCGCGCTGCCCGACGACGTTGACGACCCGGCCGATTGGCCCACCTGGCGTGCCCTGCTGCCGCACGTCGAGGCCATGGCGGTGCTCCGCCCTCCGGAGGCGGACTCCGAGGACCTGGCACGGGCGCTCAGCCGCGCGGGTTGGTTCGCCGCCGGCCAAGGCATGCCGACCCGCGCCAGGGAACTCCTCCTGCGTGCCGAGACCGGCCTGGTACGCCTCGTCGGGCCCGAGCACCTCTCTGCACTGACCGTGCGCAGCCGGCTGATAGATCTCGGCCCGGCGTCCGTCGAGGAGGCCACCCGGCACGCCGACCTGTGCCACAGCGTGCTGGGTGACCGCCATCCCGAAACGATCAGCGCCCGATCCGCACACTCTGCGGGCACGGGCCGATCTCGCCTCGATCCAGGTGGTCCTGGGAGACATCAAGGGAGCGCTCGACGGCCTGAGCCACGTACATGCCGACTGCGTCCGCGCGCTGGGTGCTCGGCATCCGCTGACCCTCGAGGTACGAGGCCGTATCGGCGGCATGGCCGGCCCCGGCGACCTCATGACGACCATGGGGTCGGAGATGGTGACCGTCCTTCAGGAGCGATCCGGCGAGGGCTTCAAGGAGCTGTTCGACCGGATGGCCGACGAGGTGTCCCTGGAGGAGGCGCGCGCATGGGCCGAGGAACAACTTGTGCCGGCCGAGGCACATTTCGCCGAATGCGAGCAGGTGCTGGGCCCTGGGCACACCGACACCATCGCCGCGAGACTGCACCTTGTCGCCTTGCACGGTATGAAGCAGGACTCCGCCGGGGCTGTCATGCATGCGAGAGAGGCGGTCGCGACGGCCACCCGGCACCTCGGCCCGGGAGCACCCATGCTGTTCATGGCCCAGGCGTTGCTCCTCATCGTCTCCGTCATGGACGACGACGTCTCCGCCGACGGGGTACGCGCCCTGAACGCCCAGATCCAGTCGCTCACCCGCCGGATGCAGGACGACCTTCCGCCTCCGCTGCCCCCGCCAGGCGGCGAATCCCGTGTCACGGGCTTGCCGGACGCGCCATGATGGCCCGATGAACTCGAAGCCGTTGCTGTTGAGTGGAATCGGGCTGTGCGGGGTCGGTGTGATCACGCTTGTGGTGGTGGCCGCGGTCGATCTCGGCAGAGCCGATCAGATCGCCAGCGTGACGGGCGCGGCCGTCGGGCTCGTCGGAGTCGCGCTCGCGTTGCTCGGGCAGTTCGGCGGCGCACGGTCGGGGGTCGACGCTTCCGGTGACGGGGCGGTCGCGGCAGGTGGGAGCATCGGATTCGCGTCGACCGGTGGGGGTACGCCTGCGGCGGGCCCGGTTCCGCAGCCCGCACCCCGCCCCGGCACCCCGCCACCCGGGCAGGTGAACGCCTCAGGCAGGGGATCCGTCGCTGCGGGCGGTGACATCGGGTCGGCCTCGACGGGCAGTGGGCCCACGCCCTGAGCTCGACCATCGATGCGACGCGTCCGAGCGAGTGCAGCTTTGTGATGCGGGGCACTTTCCGAGTGGCCCCGGGTCCGTGCGGGCATGTGCCCCTCCGGAGCGGGCGGCGGGACATCTCACCATGCGATATCGCGAAGGTGATTTTCGGCCGCTCGTTAGACTGAGCCGACCGCGGTGCATATGCGTACCTGTGGACTGCGGAACATACGACGGACTGAGCGAGGAGCGCACGTGGGCCTTGTCGTGCAGAAGTACGGAGGCTCCTCCGTAGCCGATGCCGAAGGCATCAAGCGCGTCGCCAAGCGGATCGTGGAAGCCAAGAAGAACGGCCACCAGGTGGTCGCCGTGGTTTCCGCGATGGGCGACACGACGGACGAGCTGATCGATCTCGCCGAGCAGGTTTCCCCGATCCCTGCCGGGCGCGAGCTCGACATGCTGCTGACCGCCGGAGAGCGGATCTCCATGGCCCTGCTGGCCATGGCGATCAAAAACCTGGGCCACTCGGCCCAGTCCTTCACCGGCAGCCAGGCAGGTGTCATCACCGACTCGGTCCACAACAAAGCCCGGATCATCGACGTCACGCCCGGCCGTATCCGGGACTCGCTGAACGAGGGCAACATCGCCATCGTGGCCGGTTTCCAGGGCGTCAGCCAGGACACCAAGGACATCACCACGCTGGGCCGCGGCGGCTCGGACACCACGGCGGTCGCGCTGGCGGCCGCCCTCGACGCCGAGGTCTGTGAGATCTACACCGACGTCGACGGCGTGTTCACCGCCGACCCGCGCGTGGTGAAGAAGGCCCGGAAGATCGACTGGATCTCGTTCGAGGACATGCTGGAGCTGGCCTCGTCCGGGTCGAAGGTGCTGCTCCACCGCTGTGTGGAGTACGCCCGCCGCTACAACATCCCGATCCACGTCCGGTCGTCCTTCAGCGGACTCAAGGGCACATGGGTCAGCAGCGAGCCGATCGAGCAAGGGGAACAGCAGGTGGAGCAGGCCATCATCTCCGGTGTCGCGCACGACACCTCCGAGGCCAAGGTCACGGTCGTCGGCGTGCCGGACAAGCCGGGCGAGGCCGCCGCGATCTTCCGCGCGATCGCCGACGCCGAGATCAACATCGACATGGTCGTGCAGAACGTGTCCGCCGCCTCCACGGGGCTGACGGACATCTCCTTCACGCTGCCGAAGACCGAGGGCCGCAAGGCCATCGACGCGCTGGAGAAGAACAAGCCGGGCATCGGCTTCGACTCGCTGCGCTACGACGACCAGATCGGCAAGATCTCGCTCGTCGGCGCCGGGATGAAGACCAACCCGGGCGTCACGGCCGCCTTCTTCGAGGCGCTCAGCGACGCGGGGGTGAACATCGAGCTGATCTCGACCTCCGAGATCCGCATCTCGGTCGTCACCCGCGCCGACGACGTGGCCGAGGCCGTGCGCGCCGTGCACACCGCCTTCGGGCTCGACTCGGACAGCGACGAGGCCGTCGTCTATGGAGGCACCGGCCGATGACCGGACGACCGACGCTCGCGGTCGTGGGGGCGACCGGAGCCGTCGGCACGGTCATGCTCCAGATCCTGTCCCAGCACGCGGACATCTGGGGCGAGATCCGTCTCGTCGCCTCGCCGCGCTCGGCCGGCCGCAAGCTGGCCGTGCGCGGCGAGGAGGTCGAGGTGGTGGCCCTGTCCGAGGAGGTCTTCGACGGGGTCGACGTCGCCATGTTCGACGTGCCCGACGACGTCGCCGCGCACTGGGCGCCGATCGCCGCCGCCAAGGGCACGGTGGTCGTGGACAACTCCGCCGCCTTCCGGATGGACCCCGACGTGCCGCTGGTCGTGCCGGAGGTCAATCCGCACACGGCGCGGGTCCGGCCGCGCGGCATCATCGCCAACCCGAACTGCACCACCCTGTCGATGATCGTCGCCCTGGGTGCGCTGCACGCCGAGTTCGGGCTGCGGGAGCTTGTGGTCTCGTCGTACCAGGCGGTGAGCGGCGCCGGGCGGGCGGGCGTGCGGACGCTGCGGGAGCAGCTGTCCCTGGTGGCCGGCACCGAGCTGGGGACCAGCCCCGGGGACGTGCGGCGGGCCGTGGGGGACAACACCGGACCGTTTCCGGAGCCGGTCGCGCTGAACGTCGTGCCGTGGGCCGGGTCCCTGCGGGAGGACGGCTGGTCGTCGGAGGAGATGAAGGTGCGGGACGAGTCCCGCAAGATCCTCGGCCTGCCCAGGCTGCCCGTCGCCGTGACCTGTGTCCGGGTGCCGGTGGTGACCGCGCACTCGTTGACCGTGCACGCCCGCTTCGAGGGCGAGGTGACGGTGGACCGGGCGCGGGAGATCCTCGCCACGGCGCCGGGTGTCGTGCTGTGCGACGATCCGGCCGCCGGGGAGTTCCCCACGCCCGCCGACGTGGTGGGCACCGATCCCACGTGGGTCGGGCGGCTGCGGCGGGCGCTGGACGACCCGACCGCGCTCGAGCTCTTCGTGTGCGGGGACAACCTCCGTAAGGGCGCCGCCCTGAACACCGCTCAGATCGCGGAACTGGTGGCGGCCGAGATGTCGTGACGTGTCCGGACAGCGGGCGCACGATTTTCGGTCGGGGGTGCACGGACACCGAAAAAATCATGGCGCTGGCCGGATCTGTTTGTAGGATCCATGGAAGCTGTGCAAACCAGGTGAGCCGGACACGTGGTCCGGACCACTTGTTCCGGGCCCCACCGGCGTTCGAGAATTTCCTCCCCGCCCTCCGCAACCGCGCGGAGGGCGGGGAGCGTCTTTGCGGTCGCCCTTCCGGGCTGTGGGACGCGTAGATCCAAGGCGTGGGGACGCCGATGAGCGAGCGTGGGGACGCCCGTTCATGTGGACATAGGGAAGAGCGGGACGCATGAGGGCACATGGGGCACCGTCGGTGGTGCTGCCTGACGCGAGAACGAGAGTGACGTCCGGCACGTACAACCCTGGCGGGGGGAGACGTGTCCAACTGGCGTGGCAGAGGTACTCGACTTCCCCGTGGTGGCCGGCGGCACGGCCCTGCGGCCGCCCCGGCGGCCCGTCCGCACCCGCATGCCCGGGGCGCCCGGCGGCATGCCGGTGATCGCGCCCATGCCCGCAGCGCGGCCCGCCCGCCTACCCAATCAGCGTGACGGCGCCGACGACGTCGTGGCGGCCGGGACCACCGTCGACCACCTCACCGAGACCTACCGCACGCACTACCGTTCGCTGCTCGGTCTCGCCGCGCTCCTCCTCGACGACACCGCCTCGTGCGAGGACGTCGTCCAGGAGGCCTTCATCCGCGTCCACTCGGCCCGCAAACGCGTCCGTGACCCCGAGAAGACCCTCGCCTACCTGCGCCAGACGGTCGTCAACCTCTCCCGCTCCGCCTTGCGCCGGCGCATCCTCGGCCTGAAGCTGCTGTCCAAGCCGATGCCCGACATGGCGAGCGCCGAGGAGGGGGCGTACGACCAGCTGGAGCGGGACTCCCTGATCAAGGCGATGAAGGGACTGCAGCGCCGGCAGCGCGAGGTCCTGGTCCTGCGCTACTTCGCGGACATGACGGAGGCGCAGGTCGCCGAGACGCTCGGCATATCGCTGGGTTCGGTGAAGGCGTACGGCTCCCGCGGCATCGCCGCGCTCCGGCTCGCCATGGAGGCGCCGGCATGACGGGAGAGCCTCGTGAGCGGGACGAGCCCGCGCGGGTGGACCCGGCGCGGGGGGTGTCCGGCGACTCCTCGCCCGACGCCTCGCGTGAGCCGGCCGAGGCGCACGACCAGGAACCGAAGCAACCGCACGCTGGGAACGGAACTGTGAACCACGGCCTCGACGACCAGGGCTCCGAGGGGCTCGACTCGGACGAGCTGGCACTGCGCAGGATGCTGCACCAGGCGGTGCAGGAGATCGAGCCGCGCGACGGCACGCTGGAGCACCTGCGGCGGGCGGTGCCCGCCCGTCGGGCGCGCAAGCGGCAGGCCGCCGTCGGCATGGCGGCCGCGGCACTCTTCGTCTGCACCGCCGTACCCGCTCTGGTGCACGTCTCCAACTCCACCGGCCCCGACGCCAACCCCTCCATCGCCGGCCACGGCTCGCAGGCGCAGGGCGGCGCGAGTGAGGGCGGGAGCACCGAGGGCACCGGCGGCACCTCGGGCGGGTCCCCGGGCACGGCCCAGGGCCCGGGCGAGGGCAGCCCGACGAAGGACGAGGAGGGCGCCGGCTCCACCCCGAGCAGCGGTGTCGTCGACGACAGCACCGACGGCGTCTACCCGTCGGCGACCAGTGCGGTCGCCGCCCCGGTCTGCACGGCGGACCAGCTCGGCTCCGCCACCGCGACCGCGGCCGTCCCCGACTCCGCCGGCACGGTGTACGGCACGTTCCGGGTCACCAACGTCTCCACCGCCGGCTGCACCGTCGGCGGCGCCGGTACGGTGACCCCGCTCGCGCAGGGCGCGGCGGACGCCACCAAGATCAGCGTGGCTGCGCACGCGGCGGGCGACGCGGCGGCCGGTCTGCCCGACCCGGGCCAGGAGGTCCCGCAGCTGGTGCTCCAGCCGGGCGCGGCCTACGAGGTCCGGTTCGCCTGGGTGCCCTCGGAGACCTGCCCGACGGACCCCGGTGGGGACGACGGCGGTGACAACGGCGGTCCGACGCCCGATCCGTCCCCCACGGGTAACCC
Source organism: Streptomyces chromofuscus (assembly GCF_015160875.1). Lineage (NCBI taxonomy): Bacteria > Bacillati > Actinomycetota > Actinomycetes > Kitasatosporales > Streptomycetaceae > Streptomyces > Streptomyces chromofuscus. The sequence continues at coordinate 4,363,115 of NZ_CP063374.1, forward strand.
CGGCGCCACGACGGAAGGCAGCTCCACGGGCGGCGACACGGGGACGTCGGCGCAGCTGATGACCGAGGACGGCACGGTGGACGGAAGCGTCGTCGTGTCCTACACGGCGGAGGCGGGGGCGCCGACGGTGTCGGCGACCGTGCCGGACGCGTGCGCGGGGACGGTCTACCGGACGGGCGTGCTGTCGGTGTCGTGAGCGGCGTCCGACGGGGCCTGCGCCGGGACCGGTGACGTCTGTGCCGGGGCGAGCCCCATCTCCGCGTCCCGCAGGAACTCCACCTCGCGGCGGAACAGCCGGAACCACATGAACACCACGAACCCGGCGAAGACGAACCACTCGCCGGTGTACCCCAGGTTCTGGAAGGCCTTCAGGTCGAGCCCGGTGTCCGGCGCCGCGCTCACCGGCACGGCCCGCATCCCGGAGTCGCCCTCGTTCAGGGTGACCCAGGCGTCGTAGACCTCGTACGGCACGAGGTTCACCAGCGAGGCCGCGCTGATCGCCGCGGTCTGGCCCGCGGGCAGTCCGCCGCGCGCGCTGACGCCGTTCTCGCCGGGGTTCTCGGAGGCCTGGAGCGCACCGGTGACGGTCACCTCGCCGCGGGGCGGCTCGGGCACCTTCACGGCGCCGGGCGCCCCGGGCAGCCAGCCCCGTACGACGGGCAGGGCCTTGCCGCCGTCGGTGTGCAGCAGGGTCAGCACGTAGGAGCCCCGCTCGCCGTCCAGCTCCCGGTCGGGCACGAGCAACTGCTCCCCGTAGCGCCCGCTGACCGTCGTCTGGTCGCCGGAGGTCTCCTTGTCCACCGGCAACAGCTCGGACAGCGGCCGGGCCACCGTCCTCTCGTCCGCGGCGGCCCGCTCCTCGGCGCTGCGGTGATCCTCGACGCGCGCCTCGAACCGGCTCAGCTGCCAGGACCCCATGAAGACGCAGAAGGGGATGGCGAGCAGCACGAAGAGGTTGATCCCCCACCATCGGGGCGTCAGCAGAAACCGGTACACGCCTCCAAAGGTACGGGGGGCGGGGGCAGGGGCGGGGCGCGGGGTCCCGAAGTTATCCACAGGCTGGGGACCTCGGCAGCGGAATGCGGGCGAGGGCAGGCAGTATGGGGTCATGACTGAGAGCAACGGGTCCGCCTCGCCCGAGCGGCGCGAGGACATGCCGGACTGGGAGAAGCGCTTCCGGGCGCCGCGCGTGTCGCTGCCCGACTGGGCGGAGGACGCCCCCGACCGCTCCTTGTTCGTCTCGAACGCGACGGGGACGTACGAGCTGTACGCGTGGGACCGCGCGACCGGTGAGCAGCGCCAGGCGACGAACCGGCCGAACGGCACCACGGACGGTGTGCTCTCCCCGGACGGCGAGTGGATCTGGTGGTTCGACGACAAGGACGGCGACGAGTTCGGCGTGTGGCGTCGGCAGGCCTTCGCGGGCGGCGAGGACGAGCTCGCCGTACCGGGGCTCGACCCGTCCTACCCGGCCGGGCTCGCGCTGGGGCGGGACGGGCGCACGGCGGTGGTGGGGCGCTCCACCGACGAGGACGGTACGACCATCCATCTCGCGCGCGTCGGCGAGGCGCCGGTGGAGATCTACCGGCACCGTGAGTCGGCGGGCGTGGGCGACCTCTCCCACGACGGGTCGCTGATCGCCGTCGAGCACACCGAGCACGGGGACGCCATGCACTCCGCGCTGCGCGTGCTGCGCCCCGACGGCACGCCGGTCGCCGAGCTGGACGACACCAAGGGCGGCACGGTCGAGCTCGGCCTGGAGGTGCTGGGCTTCGCGCCGGTCGAGAGGGACACGCGGCTGCTCATCGGGCACCAGCGGCGCGGCCGCTGGGAGCCGCTGGTGTGGGACGTCGCCACGGGCGAGGAGAGCGACCTGGCGCTGGACCTGCCGGGCGACGTGAGCGCCGAGTGGTATCCGGACGGCTCGGGACTGCTGATCGGGCACAGCCACGAGGCGCGCGGCGAGCTGTTCCGCTACGACCTGCGCACGCGCGAGCTGGTGAAGGTCCCGACGCCGACCGGCACGGTGTCGGGGGCGACGGCCCGCCCGGACGGCACCGTGGAGTACCTGTGGTCGTCGGCCGCCGAGCCGTCGTCCGTGCGCTCGACGGCCGGTGGCGTGGTGCTCGACCCTCCGGGCATGAAGTCGCCGGGTTCGGTCCCGGTGGAGGACGTGTGGGTGGAGGGGCCCGGGGGCCGGATCCACGCGCTGGTCCAGAAGCCGGTGGGGGCGAGCGGCCCGCTGCCGACCGTCTTCGACATCCACGGCGGACCCACCTGGCACGACAGCGACTCCTTCGCGGCGGGCCCGGCGGCCTGGGTCGACCACGGGTACGCGGTCGTCCGGGTCAACTACCGCGGTTCGACGGGCTACGGACGGGCCTGGACGGACGCGCTGAAGCACCGGGTCGGCCTGATCGAGCTGGAGGACATCGCGGCGGTCCGCGAGTGGGCCGTCGGCTCGGGGCTGGCGGACCCGGAGCGGCTGATCCTCACCGGCGGTTCCTGGGGCGGCTATCTCACCCTCCTCGGCCTCGGCACCCAGCCCGACGCGTGGACGCTGGGCATCGCCGCGGTCCCGGTGGCCGACTACGTCACCGCGTACCACGACGAGATGGAAGCCCTGAAGGCCATGGACCGCACGCTTCTCGGCGGCACCCCGGAGGAGGTCCCGGAGCGCTTCGCGGCGTCGTCGCCGCTGACGTACGTCGACCGGGTCAAGGCCCCGGTCTACATCTCCGCCGGCGTCAACGACCCGCGCTGTCCCATCCGCCAGATCGAGAACTACGTCGGGCGCCTCGAGGAGCGCGGCGCGGTCCACGAGGTCTACCGCTACGACGCGGGGCACGGCTCCCTGGTCGTCGACGAGCGGATCAAGCAGGTACGGCTGGAGCTGGACTTCGCGGCGAGACACCTCAAGGGCGGCAGCCAGAGCTGACGGCTTTCCCGTCGCCGGGGTCCGGCAGTTCCCGCGCCGCGGGCTGCCGGGCCCCGACGGGGACTCGGTGATCAGCTCCCGGTCCGCTCCCGCCGCCTGCGGCCGAGCAGTTCCGCGAGGCCGCGCCGGGTGGCCGCCAGCACCACCCGGTCCTCGGCGCGCAGCACGTACGTGGGCGGGAGGTCCCACACGAGGTCCGAGGCCGGCGCGGTCGCGCCTCGTCCCGCGGGCGCCGGACTCGTCGCCAGGTCCGGCCGGCGTTCCCCCGGGGCCGCCGTGTCCAGGGCCAGCACCCGCCAGGAGCCGGCACGGAAGGCGTCGGCCACCGTCTTGCCCTCCAGCTGCCGTATCCCCCGCACCTCCACGGCCGCGAACAGCAGCACCCGCCGCTCCACGGGGATCGCCCCCAGCACCTGCCGCCCCATCATCGCCCCGGCGAACGAGGGCGCCGCGAGATGGGTGACGCTGCGGCTGCGGGTGTGCGCCAGTGGGTGCGCGGCGCGCAGGGTGCGGTAGACGGCGGCGGCGAAGTCGTCGTCGTAGAGCCGCAGGACGACGCGCAGGTCGGGCCGGACGGAGCGGGCGTAGAGGACGGCTTCCAGGTTGGTGGTGTCGACGCTGGTCAGCGCGAGCAGTGTGTGCGCGCGGTGGATCTTGGCGGCTTCCAGGACGCCCTCCTGGGTGACGTCCCCGAGGACCACCGGCACGCGCAGCCGCCGGGCCGTCGCCAGGCCGCGGGCGTCGGGATCGGCCTCGACGCAGACCACCGGGATGTGCAGTTCCCGCAGCCGGGTCAGCACGCGCGTGCCGATCTTGCCCAGGCCCAGCAGGACGACGTGCCCGCCGAGCCCGCGCGGCGGCCTGCGCAGCGCGGAGGCGCTGCGGAAGGTGCCGAGGGCCTCCAGCACGGCGGCCAGCAGCACCGGCAGCAGCAGTAATCCGACGACGGCGGAGAGCAGTTGGAGGATCTGCCGGCCGAGGGACGCGCCGGTGGCCGGGTCGTCGATGCCGAGGATGTCGAGCAGCGTCAGGTAGGTCGCGTGCAGCGGGTGGTCGCCGGTGACGACGGTCAGCGCGATCGCGAGCGCGACCACGGCCGCCACCAGACCGGCGAGCGACCAGCGCAGCCGCCGGGAGAACAGCGAGGCGATCGGCGGTACGACACCGGTCGCGCGTCCGGTGGACCGGGAGGAGCCGGCGTACGACACCTGTTCCAGTACGACCGTGCCGCGCCCGGTGGCCGCCGCGACCTCCTCCTCGTCCGGCAGCAGGCGCGGGCCGCGCTCCCCGCTGCCCTCCGACCCGTCGGCGCCTGCGGGATCGCTGCTCGTCGCCGACAGCAGCGCCAGCGTGCACAGCCCCGGATCGGCGACCTCACCCGGCGCCGGCGGCGTCCGCTCCACCGCGCGCAGCAGCAGCCCGTCGGTCTGCACGACCTTGCTGGTGCCGACGAGGGCGGTCGCGGCCAGCGCGGGCGCGGCGGTGTCGGCGTCGGACAGCACGGTCGTGGACGCGTCGAAGCCGCCGCCCGTGCCGTGCGGGTCGCCCGTCGCCAACGCGGCCGCCTGGTCCAGGAGTTCCTCGATGTGCTGGCCCAGCCGCCGGTTGTACAGGCGCAGGACGATCCGCAGCCGGGGGTTGAGGCGGCGGGCGGTGAGGGCGGCGCGGATGTTGGTCTCGTCGTCGTCGTACACGAGCGCCAGCGCGGTCGCCCGCTCCACGCCGGCGTCGGCGAGCACGGGCTCGGACGGCTCGGCGGCCTCCACGAGCCGCACGGGGCCGGTGCTCTCGCCGTTCACCGGGGTGCCGTTGCCCGCGGCCCGGCCGGCCGCGGTCACCATGCGGTCCAGCAGCGCCGCCGACGCGGCCCGGGCCCGGCCGACGACCGGCTGGGGCACCCGGCGCTCGGAGGGCGGCACGACGAGGGTCACCTGCTCCTCGTACACACCCCTGAGTTCGGCCGCGAGCCGGTGCGCGAGCCCGTCGTCGCCGCACACCACCATGGGCGCGGGCGCGCCGCCCGGCCGGCTCTGATTCGGAACGCTCGCCACGAGGGGAAAGACTGCCCCAACGAGACGGATGGTTCCAGCAACTGATTGAACGTCCGTTGCCTGTCGGCCGTATCGAAGGGAGCCGCACCCCGCGCACCGAAGGACCCCACCGTGGCCGTCGCCGTCCCCGAGTCACCGCCCCCGAAGCCGCCCCCGGCCACCACCGCCCCCGCGCCCTCCGCGCCTTCCTCGCCCCCCTCGCCCTCCGGTGGGGACGACGGCTGGCACCTCAGCTCGCCTCTCGTCCTCACCGTCACCCTGCTCCTCCTGCTGCTCGCCCAGGCCCCGATCCGCCGTGCGCTGTCCGCGCCGGTGATGCAGGGCTGGACGACGGTGTTCGTCGCGGTGGTCGTGCAGGCGCTGCCCTTCCTGGTGCTCGGGGTGCTGCTGTCGGCGGCCGTCGCCGTGTTCGTACCGGCGTCCGTCTTCGCCCGTGCGCTGCCGGCCCGGCCCGCCGCTGCCGTACCCGTGGCGGGGCTGGCGGGAGCGGTGGTTCCCGGCTGCGAGTGCGCCTCGGTGCCGGTGGCGGGGGCGCTGATGCGCCGGGGAGTCACCCCGGCGGCGGCCCTGGCGTTCCTGCTGGCCGCGCCCGCGATCAACCCCATCGTGCTGACGGCGACGGCGGTCGCCTTCCCCGGGCGGCCGGAGTTGGTTGTGGCTCGTTTCGTCGCGAGCCTGGCCGTGGCGTGTGCGATGGGCTGGCTGTGGCAGCGGCTCGGCCGCACCGACTGGCTGCGTCCGCCGGCGCGTCCGTCGTACGAGGGGCGGGGCAGGGGAGCGGCGTTCTGGGGGTCGGTGCGGCACGACGTGCTGCACGCGGGCGGGTTCCTGGTGATCGGCGCGATGGCGGCCGCGACGCTGAAGGCGGTCGTGCCCGAGCAGTGGCTGCGCGCGGCGGCCGCCGACCCGGTGGTGGCGGTCCTGGCGCTGGCCGTGCTCGCCGTGCTGCTGTCGATCTGTTCGGAGGCGGACGCCTTCGTGGCGGCGTCGCTGACCCAGTTCTCGCCGACGGCCCTGCTGGCGTTCCTGGTGGTGGGGCCGATGGTCGACCTGAAGCTGTTCGCGATGCAGGCGGGCACGTTCGGCCGGGGCTTCGCCCTGCGCTTCGCGCCGGCGACCTTCGCCGTCGCCGTCGGCGTCTCCGCCCTGACCGGGGCGGTGCTGCTGTGAACCGGCATGCGCAGGCGGCGGTGCTGTGCCTGCTGGGGGCGTCACTCACGCATGCGGGGGCGACCGATCTGTCGCTGCGCTACGTCAAGTCCGGGCTGCGGCCGTTGCTGCTGCTGGCCGGGGTGGTACTGATCGCGGCGGCGGTGGCGACCGTCTGGTACGAGCGCCGGGGCGAGACGTCCGGGCGTCACGAACCCCGTGTCTCCTGGCTGCTGCTCCTGCCGGTCCTCGCGCTGGTCCTCATCGCCCCGCCCGCCCTCGGCTCCTACAGCGCGATGCGCACCGGTACGGCCCTGCAGCGGCCCCCGGCCTACGCCCCGCTGCCCGCCGGTGACCCCGTCCGCCTCGGCGTCGCCGACTACGCGAGCCGGGCGGCGTACGACGCCGGCCGCACCCTGCGCGACCGGCGGGTCAGCATCACGGGGTTCGTCGCGCTGGACCGTAGCGGCACCCCGTACCTGGTGCGGATGACCCTCAGCTGCTGCGCCGCCGACGCCCGGCCGGTGAAGGTCGGGCTGACCGGCCGGGTCCCGCCGGTGCTGCAACCGGACGGCTGGCTGGAGGTCACCGGCACCTACACCCCGCGGCGGACGCGGGACCCGGTGGGCGGCGGCCCGATCCCGTTCATCGAGGTCACGGCCGCGCGGCCGGTGCCGGCGCCCGGCGACCCGTACGACGAGACCTGGAACGGCTGAGCGGAGCGGGGCGATCCGGGCGCGCGCGGCGCATATCGGGCCGTGCGGGGGAGCAGACACTGCACGATGACCGACGTGCTGGCCGACCAGGCCCGACCGGACGGGGCTCGGCGTCCCGCCCGCCGGGCGCCGGCGGAACGAGGCCGCACCGTCACGGAGGCCCGGTGGTTGGCCTCACCGTCCCCGGCGTGATCCTCCTCAACGGCCGGGAGGCGGCCGAAGGCTGTCCGTCCCAGGCCATCACGTTCACCGAGTAACGCGGCACGGCCCACCTGACGAGCCGTCCCCGCACGGACACGGCGGATCGCCCGGTCGTCCTCGGCGGCCATTCGCGCACGGACGCCGAGGCGCTCCCCTGACGTCCCATGACATCCGGTCGGCACCTCAGTAGGGTGCGAAAGCGGATGAAAGGGGTACCCATCGTGGCCGTCAACATCGTCTACGCCGTCATGCCCGTCGCCGACTTCGAATCGGCGCGCGCCTGGTACGAACGCCTCTGGGGGCGCCCCGCCGACCGGGATCCTGTGGGCGGCCTCGCGGAATGGCAGATCAACGAGGGCGGCGCGATCCAGCTGCTCCACGAACCCGACCGCGCGGGAGCCGCCATGCTGACGCTGGCCGTCGACGACGTGGCGGCCGAGGTCCGGCTCGCGGCCGAACGGGGCCTGGACCTGGGGACCGTCCAGGACACCCCGGGGGGCTTCCGCACCGCCGCCGTCACCGACCCGGCCGGGAACGTCATCACCTTGGCGGAGGAGATCGGGCCGCGGTGAGGCCCGCATCCGGAGTGCCGGAACGACGACGCCCGACCGCTGGCGACGGGGGATGCACCAGCGATCGGGCTGTGGCCAAGACTAACAAGGTGGATGGCGACGCGGGACCCGACTGATGTGGTGCGTCGAGGCGCTGTGACGCGGATCACTGTCGGCAGGGCGGCTCGTAGGACAAGCGCGGCAGGTATTCGTGCCACCTCTCCGGCGTCAGCACGCCCCTGGTGGTCGAACAGATGTACTGCACTGCCTCGTTGACGTCCAGATCCCACAGCCGTACGGTGCCCGCGCCGCTCGACACCCCGAGCAGGCGGCTGTTGGGGCTGAAGGAGAGGAAGTTGCCGGTCTTGGCGTTGGGACTGAGCGACTGCCCGATGGGCGAGGCGGTGGACGGGCGGCCGACGTCCCACAGGCGAACCGTGTCGTCGTTGCCGCCGCTGGCCAGCGTGCGCCCGTCCCGGCGGAACGTCAGGGACATCACCGCCTCGGTGTGCCCGCTGAGGCCGGAACCCAGCCGGGCGGCCTTCAGCGGGTCGCCGACGCTCCACAGCGCCACCGTGTTGTCGTCGCTGCCGCTCGCCAGGGTCTGCCCGTCGGGGCTGTAGGCGAGGGCGTTGACCGGGCCGAGGTGGCCGCGCAGGGGGGTGCCGAGCCGCGTGGCGCGGCCCGGGTCGGAGACGTCCCACAGGCGGATGGTGGTGTCGGCGCTGCCGCTGGCGAGGACCCGGCCGTCGGGGCTGAAGACGAGGGTGTTGACGTAGCCCGTGTGGCCGGTCAGCGGTTCGCCCAGCCGCCGGGGCTGCGCCGGGTCGGCGATGTTCCACAGCTGGACGGTGCGGTCGTCGTAGGCGGTGGCGAGGGTGCGCCCGTCCGGGCCGTAGGCCAGCGCGTCGGGGCCGGCGTACCGGGTGCGCAGCTCCATGGGCGGGCCGTGGGCGACCGGCCGGGCCGGGTCGGTGACGTTCCACAGCCGCACCGAGCGGCTGCCGGCGAGCACCGCGAGGGTGCGCCCGTCGGGGGAGAACACCACCGACTTGACGTCACCCTCGGACGGCGGCAGCGGCGTGCCCAGCAGCACCGGCCGCTTGGGCCTGCGCACGTCCCACAGCCGGATGCGCTGGTCCCGCGCGGCCGTGGCGAGCACCCGCCCGTCCGGGCGGAACGCCCCGATCCGGCCGACCATGTCCGAGGTCGGTATCGACCACAGCCGGACCTTGTTGTCGCCGGTGCCGGTGGCGAGCGTACGGCCGTCGGGGCTGAAGCCGAGCGCGTACATCTCGCCACTGCTGCCCGCGAGCGGCTCGCCCACCTGGGAGGGGAACGCCGGATTGCCGACGTTCCACAGGCTTGCCGTGCTGTCGGCGCTGGCGACGGCGAGCAGCGAGCCGCCCGGGCTGAACGCCACCGACCAGACCGGCCCGGTGTGCCCGGTGAGCGGCACGCCCAGCGGGGCCGCGTCCCGCACGTCGGCGACGTCCCAGAGCTGGACGGTGTCGTCGGCGCTGCCGCTGGCGAGGGTGCGGCCGTCCGGACTGAAGGCGACGGAGTGGACGAGGGCCCGGTGGCCGGTCAGCGCACCCCCGGCCGGCCGGGGGTGGCGCCGGTCGGCCATGTCCCACAACCGGACCGTGTTGTCGTCGCCTCCGCCGGCCAGGGTCCGCCCGTCGGGGCTGAAGGCGACCGAGCGCACGGCGGCCGTGTGGCCGGTGAGCGCGCCGAGCGGGCTCGGCCGGGCCGGGTCGGCCACGTCCCACAGCCGTACGACGCGGTCCTCGGTCGCGGCGGCGAGGGTACGGCCGTCCGGGCTGAAGGCCAGCAGGTAGACCGTGCCGTCGTGGCCGGTCGACGGCGGGCCCAGCGGGCGTGGGCGACGGGGGTCGCGGACGTCCCACAGCCGGACCGTGCCGTCGTCGGAGGCGCTGGCCAGGGTCCGGCCGTCCGGGCTGAAGACGGCGGTGCTCACCCAGCTCGTGTGGGCGGCCAGGGGCTTGCCGAGGGGCTCGGGGCGCCGTGGGTCCGCCACGTTCCACAGACGGACCGTACGGTCGTAGCTCGCGGTGGCCAGCAGGTGGCCGTCCGGGCTGAACGTGGTGAGGTAGACGGCACCGGTGTGGCCGAGCAGCGGGGTGGCCAGCGGGGCGTTGACGATCGACATCAGCCGGTTGTGCGTGCCCTCGTCGTCGGGGCGCAGGCGGTGGGCGACCAGGTCGAGCTGGGCGGACAGCGACGGGTCGGTGTACTGCACCCGGTCCGCCTCGGCGAGGACCTGCTCGAACACCGCGTCGTCCCGCTGCTGCCACGCGACCACCGCCGACCCGGCCGCCAGCATCGCCAGCGCGACCAGCGCCGCGACCGCGCCCCGGCTGATCCACACCGTGCGCCGGCGCAGCCGGACCGACGCGGCCAGGAAGTCGACGGCGCTGCGGGTCAGGAAGGTGTCACCGGCGGACTGCGCCCAGTCGCGGGCGTGTTCCAGCCGGGACCCCCGGTAGAGCAGGGACGTGTCGCGGTGGGTCGCCTCCCAGGCCCGGCTGTCCTCCTCCAGCCGCTGGCGCAGCAGGTTGCCGCCGCGGTCCTCGTCGATCCAGTCGCGCAGCCGGGGCCAGGCGTGCAGCAGCGCCTCGTGGGTGATCTCCACGGTCTCCGCGTCGAGCGTCACCAGCCGGGCGCGCGCGAGCGCTTCGAGCGACTCCTCCGTCTTGCCGGGGTCGTTCGACTCCTGCGCCAGTTGCCGCCGCGTCCCGCGCCGCCGGGTCGCCTGGGTGTCCTCGCCCAGCCGGACCAGGCGGAGCAGCAGCAGCCGCGCGGCCGTCCGCGCCGCGGGGTCCAGCCGGGACCAGGCCCGTTCGGCGGTCGCCGCGACCGCTCCGTGGATGCCGCCCGCCGCGCGGTACCCGGCCAGCGTCAGCCGGCCCGCCTTGCGGCGCTGCCAGGTGGCGAGCAGGGCGTGCGACAGCAGCGGCAGCGCGCCCGCGTCGTGCGCCCCGCGCGGCCCGTCGGAGCTCACCTCACGGATAATCAGCTCCGCCAGTCCCGGTTCCAGCTCCAGGCCCACGGCCTTGGCGGGGCCCGTCACCGCCTCGCGCAGTTCGGCCGTGGTGAGCGGCCCGAGCACCATGTGCCGGTGCTGCAGGGCGTCGGCAAGTTCCGGATGGCCCAGGCACTGTTCGTAGAAGTCGGCGCGGACGCCGAGCACGACGAGCGCGGGGGCCGGTTCGCCGGGGACGGCCGGAGAGGCGGCGGCGTGCAGGAGCCGGATGAAGGTGCGCCGGTCGGCCTCGTCGGAGCAGAGGGTGAAGGTTTCCTCGAACTGGTCGACGATGAGGACCGGCCGGGCGTCGTGTCCGTGCGCCCACGCCGCGACGGCCGCCCGCACGCCGTCGGCGAACCCGTCGCTCCCGGGCTCCTGTTCGGTGACAACCGGCGTGAGGCCGGGTATACGGCGGGTCAGTTCCGCGAGCGGATCGGCCCCCGGCACCAGCTGTGCCACCTCACGGCCCCGACCGCCGCGCAGGGCGGGCACCAGACCGGCGTTCAGCAGCGAGGACTTCCCCGCCCCGGAGGCGCCGACGAGCATGACCGGCCCGCCCGTCCGCTCCGCCGCGCGCAACTGGGCGACCAGGGCGTCCGTAGTGCGCTCCCGCCCGAAGAACCACCGCGCGTCCTCCTGGCGGTAGGAGGCCAGCCCCCGGTACGGGCACACCCCGCCGGGAACGGCCGGGGCGTCCTGGGCCGCGGGCCCCTCCTCCTCTTCGGTGTCCGCCGGGACCCGTTCACCGATCGGGTCGGCGACGGCACGCTCCCACAGGTGCTGCCACTGCCCCAGGTCGTACAGGCCGCCGGACACCGGCACCGGCCGCTCCCGCCGTGCCTGCGGTATCAGTACGTGCAGCACGGCCGCGAGCGCGGTGAAGTGAGCCGGAACGTTCTTCGCACGGCGCCAGTCGCTGATCCGCTGTGCGGAGACCTGCACGGGCCGCCCCCGTTCGTCCACCCGCTTCAGTCGTACGACGGCCTCGGACACGCTCCTCAGGGGAGGGTTGCCGGCCTCCTTGTACAGCAGCGCGAGACGTTCCGCGAAGGCCGTGCGTGCCCCTGAGTCCGAACCCAAGGTCTCCACCCCTTACGTCGCCGCGCCTCGATCATCCGGACCGGAAAACTCACTGTATACGGCTGACCTGCGGCTCAGCCGTGGTCCGGACGCCGGAATCTCCTCGCCCGGGAACCCCGGATGGCAGGATCGCGACCAGTCGAGGCACCACCCGATCGCCGCCCGGGCAGGTCCCCAGCTCAGCGCTCCACGTGCACCACATGTCGCCGTAGGTTCCGGGTCGACTTCCGCCGAAGTCACCGGACGGGCGCGACGGTGCCGACACGTGAGCCCGAGCCCCCCTGCGCGCGTCGTTCGGCACCGGTCTCCACGTGGGGAGGGACCGGTGCCGAACGACGTTGCTCAAGGCCGCTCAAGATCATGCCGGGCTGATACCCAAGCCGCTCCGGTGGAACGCCCCCGGGGCGGCTCGCGTCGCCCTAACGGCACCATTCCTTCACGGGCCGTCGACCGTCGCGTCCCGGAACGCTTCATTCCACGCAACGCCCACGCACACCTCCGGATCGCCTCTGTGACGTTTGAGCCTCGAGTTGCGCTGAATTCTGTGGGGCACTCCTGTGACGGCTGTGTCCCGACCATGACAGCTATGACTAGGGGGGATGACGATGGCTGCGCGTGCAGCACGTCACCGGCGTTCCGTGAAGCGCCGCCTGCTCGCGGGGGTGTCCGTCGCCGCGGCGGCCGGGATCGGGGTCACCACGACGATGGCCCTGAACGCCGAGGCCGCGTGGACGTCGGCGTGGAGCGTGTCGGCCTCCGGCTGGTTCGCCGCCGACTCGCCCCAGGTCTCCGTCGACCGCCAGGGCGACGCCCTGCTGGCCTGGACGGCCGGCGACCTGTCGACGACGTACTCCTACCAGCGGGTGCAGACCCGGGTGAAGTTCGCGAACGGCACCACGGGCGCGATCCGCACGCTGTCGCCGGACGGCGCCGCGGTGGCCTGGCCGGAGATCGACTCCGACGACACCGGTGACTCAGCGGTGGTCTGGGAGCAGGACAGTCAGGTCGTCGGCCGCCGGGTCGCGGCCTCCGGCGGCCTCGTCGGACCGCTGCAGAAGCTCTCCACGTCGGCGCCCGCGTCCACCCCGGTGGTCGCCGTGACGCCGTCCGGATCCGCGATGGCGGCGTGGACCGAGATTCGCGACGGAAGCTGGTACGCGGTGGCCCGCCGCCTCAACCTCGACGGAACGATCGGCGCCGCCATCACCCTCGGCTCCGGCTCGGCCGAGAAGCCGGCCATCGGCGTCGACCGCAGCGGCAGGTTCGTCGTCGCGTGGGCCCGCGGCTCGGACGTCGTGGCCAAGCGGATCACGTCGACGTCCGTCTCCGCGACGAAGGTGCTCACCTCGTCGATCGCCTCGTACGGCGGCTTCGGCATGGTGCGGATCGGCGTCGACCGGGACGGCGACGCGGTCATCAGCTACCGTTCGGGCGGCGGCGACCGCCCCCAGGTCTGGGCCTCGCGCTGGAGCCGCACCGGCACCCTGGCGGCACCGCTGCGCATCTCGGCCTCCACGGACAACGTGGGCTTCCACCACGCCCTCGCGACCGACCTGGACGGCGACTCGATGATCGTGTGGACCCGCTACACCAACGGCAAGCTCGAGTTGCTCGGCCGTCGGCTCTCAGCGAGCGGTGCCCGCGGCACCGTCACCGCCCTCGGCGCGGGCGACCGCCCCGACATCGCCCTGGACGACGACGGCGACGGCATGCTGGTCCACCACACCGTCCTGCCCAAGTCGACGCCGCCGTACAGCTTCACCCGGACCAGCGCCCGCCTGATCACCACCTCCGGCGCGTTCGGCACCGCCCGGACGATCACCTCGGACGGCCGGGTCCCCCAGGTCGGCGCCCGCCCGAGCTCGCGGTTCACGGTCGTCTGGCAGCAGGAGAGCCACCCGTACACGATCAAGTCGGTGGCCGGTCCGTGAGGTGACCGAGGCGCGGGCGACCTGATCGCCGGCCACGGCGGAAGGCCCGGGTCGACGACCCGGGCCCTCTGTTCGGAGACGGTGCTCGCGACCCTCGCCCCGGGCGAGACGCCCGGCCGCAACTCGTACGGGCGGCCCGGGACTCCGGTCTGCGGCGCGCCGTCGTCTCCCGCTCGGTGATCACCGTGCCCGGACGCTCACCCAAGGTCGGCCTCGGCCCAGACGACCTTCCCGCCCCGCACCGGGCGGGAGCCCCATCTGCGGGACAGCTGGGCGACCAGGGCGAGGCCGCGGCCGTTCTCGTCGGCGGTCTGCGCGTTGCGCAGGCGCGGGGAGCAGTCGTTGGCATCGGACACCTCGATGGTCAGGACCTGGTGCCGGATCAGGCGCAGACCGATCGGACCGGCGCTGTGGCGGACGGAGTTGGTGACCAGTTCGCTGACGATCACCATCGCGGAGTCCTGCAGACCGTCCAGGCCCCATTCGGCCAGTTGACGGGCGGCCAGGTTCCGGGCGCGGCGGACGGCGCTCCGGTCACTGGGCAGCGACCACGAGGCGACCTGGGCCGGGCTGAGCGAGCGGGTGCGCACGAGGAGCAGGGTGACGTCGTCGTGCGCCGCCTGATCCCTGAAGGGCTCCATCGCGCGGGTGCAGAGCTCTTCCAGGGGTCGCCCCGGTTGCGCGAGGGCCTCGCCCAGGCGCTGCATCCCCTGCTCGATGTCGTGCTCGCGCGTCTCGACCAGGCCGTCGGTGTACAGGGCGAGGAGAGTGCCCTCGGGCAGCTCCAGCTCCACGGACTCGAAGAAGCCCCCCAGCCCGATGCCGAGCGGGGCCCCGGTGGGAAGATCGGGGAAGGTCACCCGGCCCTGCGGGTCGATGATCGCGGGAGGGGGGTGTCCGGCCGCCGCCATGGTGCACCGGCGGGTGGCCGGGTCGTAGACCGCGTACAGGCAGGTGGCGCCCACCACGGTGGTGCACCCGTCCGGAGCGTCGGCGTCCGCTTCCGCCAGGCGCTGGACCGTGTCGTCGAGGTGGGACAGCACTTCCTCGGGGGACAGCTCCATGTCGGCGAGCGTGTGGACGGCGGTGCGCAGCCTGCCCATGGTCGCGGCGGCGTGGACGCCGTGTCCGACCACGTCGCCGACCACGAGGGCCACCCGGGCGCCGGACAGCGGGATCACATCGAACCAGTCCCCCCCGACGCCCCTGTCGATGTCGGCGGGCTGGTAGCGCGAGGCCGTCTCGACCGCCGCACCGCCCCGCAGACGCCGCGGCAGGAGATTGCGCTGGAGCGCGAGTGCCGCGGTCTGCTCGCGGCAGTACTGACGGGCCTGGTCCAACGACATCGCGGCGCGCCTGGCGAACTCCTCGGCCAGCATCAGATCGGCCTCCCCGAACGGCACCGGGTCCTCGCTGCGGACGAACACCGCCACGCCCAGCAGGGTGCGCCGCGCGCGGATGGGCACGACCATCAGGGAGTGCATGCCGTTCTCATGGACCACTCGCGCCCGCACCGGGTCCTGGGAGATCCACGAGCCCGGAGCGGTGTCCAGGACCGGCTCCAGGCGGGACCTGCCGGTGCGCAGGACCTCGGCGACGGGTGAGGCCGGGGCCGTGGGCACCGGCTCACCGCGCATCCACGGGGATTCCGGGACCCCCTCGTGGATCGAGGCCAGACCGGCGCGCAGGAAGACGGGGAGACGCTCGCCCACCTGGCCGACGCGGACCGGGGGCCCCTCGCAGAACGGCACCGACTGCTCCAGGTCCACGGCCACGAAGTCGGCGAACAGGGGCACGGCGAGATCGGCCAGTTCCTGACCGGTCTGCATCACGCCCAGGGTCCTGCCGAGACGGGTGCCCGCCTCGCCGAGCACGGCGAGGCGCTCGCGCTCCCGCCGGCTCTCGATGAGATCGACGCTGATGGTGCACATCCCCAGGGCTCGGCCGTCGGCACCCTGGAGACAGGTGAACGACACCGCGAACGGCCGCTCCTCACCCAGACTCGTCGGCAGCCACGTCCGGTACTCGTGGACCTTGGTGCTACCGCTCTGGAGCACCTGCCGCATCACCGCCCCGGTCGCCTCGGCCTCGCCACTGGGCCACGCTTCGTCGAACCGGCGTCCGAGCCGACGCTCTCGGGAAGTGCCGTCGTGGTGCTCCATGGCGTCGTTCACCCAGGTGCAACGAAGTTCCAGGTCACGGACGACGACGCCGATCGGCGCGCGGTCGAGGATCGCCCCCCGCACCAGTGCGTTCGGCACGTCCCCGGACGTCCCGCCGATGTCGGTCGCGGACGCGAGCCACCCCGCTGCTCCCTCGTGCCCCCGCACCGGCGAGAGCCGCATGTTGACGTCGAGCACGCGGCCGTCCCGGTGGCGCACCGCCGTCGCGCCCGACCAGCCGTTGCGGGCACGGCACCGCTCGACGAACACCGACATCCCCGGCGCCTTCCCGAAGGACGGCAGCACGAGTCCGGCGGACCGGCCCACCGCCTCGTCGGCGGAGTATCCGACGAGGTGCTCGGCGGCCTGCGTCCAGGCGATCACCGTCCCCCGCTCGTCGAACAGCGCGAACGCCGTGTCGGATATCTCCGACGCGTTGATCTGCCTGCCGAGTGTCACGTAATCGGTGCTGAGCGTGGCGTTGATCATCGGGATGTCGTTCCTCGGACGGATGGGGGACGGATGGTGTGGCAGCTGTGAGCAATGGAGGCAATGGAGGCAATGGAGGCGATGTAGGCGGCAGAAGCGTCATGGGTGGTATGGGTGCTATAAGCGCGGATGGCAATTTCTCCGCGTCCGAGTGAGTGACAGAGCGATGCCCCGCTTTGTGACAAGGCGGCGGCCGCGGTGGGGCGTGGGGGTGTGGCCGTGAAGGGCGGCTGACATCCCTACGCGTACCGACGTGACGGCCGCCGCATCGACGGGCCGGCATCGAGGACGTGGCGCTTTCACGACCCGGAGCGGCGAACCGCTCGACGCTGCGAACGGGAAGACCGGACGGAAGCCGGAGCGGACCAGCGGGAGCTCCGGCAGCTTCGTGTCGCTGCTCTGCCGGAAGCAGCTCCGGCCCGTGACGACGAAGGGTGCCGAAGCGACGGACGTCGGCTTCGCCGATGACCAGGAAGGGGCAGGAAGAGTACGGCGAGACGGGGCCTGATCAACATCCTTCGGCCCTCTGTTCGGCCCCCGAGCACGTCAGAGGGCCTGGTGCAACTTGCACACCAGGCCCCCTCATGTGATGTCGAGGTGGTCTCGCGAGAGCGGGTTGGCACCCCTGGACGACCGCTGATGCGTCCGTCCGCCGGGCAGGCACCCAACGATCAAGGACCACCGCTGCCGTATCCCTTCCGGCCCGGCGACCCGGGAGTAGCTTGGTGGACAAGGCCCCTTAAGGAGGGCGGTTCGATGCCGTGGTTCGTATGGCTGCTCGCAGCCGGGGTACTGGGGGCCGCGGAGTTCTTCACTCTGACGCTCGTCTTCGGGTTGCTGGCGGGCGCCGCGCTGGTTGCCGCCGTGGTCGCCGGTCTGGGTGTCGGCCTTCTCGGCCAGCTCCTGGCCCTGGGCGCGGCAGCCGCAGCGGGCTTCCTCATCGTCCGTCCTGTGGCGCTGCGGCACATGGCACAGCAACCCCTCACATACGAGGGCAGTGACGCGCTGATCGGCAAGCGGGCCGAGGTCATGCAGGAGGTCACCGCTACCCGCGGCCTGATCAAACTCTCCGGCGAGGAGTGGTCCGCCCGCGCCTTCGACGAGAGCCTGGTGATCCCGGTGGGAGCGCTGGTGGATGTCATGGAGATCCAAGGCGCCACGGCCATCGTCTACCCCCGCGAACTCCTTCCATGAAGCGGCTGATTACGCAGCAACGGAGGCACTGTGGATCCAGTTGTCATCCTCACTCTTGTGGCGGCCATCGTCGTCGTCTTCCTCCTGGCCGCCAGTGTGCGGATCGTCCCTCAGGCGCGCCGCTACAACGTCGAGCGGTTCGGCCGGTACCGCCGGACGCTGCAACCCGGCCTGAACCTGGTCGTGCCGGTGGCGGACCGCATCAACACCAAACTCGACGTGCGCGAGCAGGTCTATTCGTCCGACCCCCGGCCGGTGATCACCGAGGACAACCTCGTGGTGAACATCGACACCGTGCTCTACTACCAGATCACCGACCCGCGGGCGGCGGCCTATGAGGTCGCCGACTACCTGCAGGCGATCGATCAGCTCACGGTGACCACACTCCGCAACGTCATCGGCAGTATGGACCTGGAGGAGACGCTCACCTCGCGTGAGGAGATCAACTCCCGGCTCCGCGCTGTCCTCGACGATGCCACCGGCAAGTGGGGCATCCGGGTCAACCGTGTCGAGATCAAGGCCATCGATCCGCCGCACACGATCAAGGAAGCGATGGAGAAGCAGATGCGGGCCGAGCGTGACAAGCGCGCGGCCATCCTGCACGCCGAGGGGGAGCGGCAGGCGAAGATCCTTACCGCGGAGGGCACGAAGCAGAAGGACATCCTGGAGGCGCAGGGTGCGCAGCAGGCCATGATCTTGCGAGCGGACGGTGAGGCGAAGGCGGTGGAGCTGGTCTTCCAGGCCGTCCATCGCAACAACGCCGACCCGAAGATCCTGGCGTACAAGTACCTCGAGACGCTGCCGCACTTGGCGAGCAGCGACAACAACACGTTCTGGGTGATCCCAGGGGAGCTGACCGAGGCTGTTCGGACCGTCACCCGCGCGTTCGGTGATCAGTCGACGGCGGGTCCACACACAACTGCGCAACCTGAGGAGGCGGGCACAGCCGCTGCCGACGACACGTCGGACGAAGGCCGCACCCCTGAGCTGGATGCGGGCTGGACTGCGTCGTTGGACGCCGCCGCGGCTGCTGACGAGGCCGGGAAGCAGGCCGCCGCCGCGGTGAGCGACGCCAAGGCGGAGGCCGAGGCTGCGAAGTCGCCGCAGCTGCCGCGCCGGGGGCAGACGTCCGGCGGTTGAACCCCAAGTCGCTTGTCGCCAAGGATCGTTGTGAGACTTCTGCCCATCGCTGCCGAGTGCTGTGTGAGGCCGGCTCGGTGCATCAGAGGTCCTTGGCCGGCCAGTCCAGCAGACGGGCACCGATCACTGCGGTCTGGAGCATGTAACGGTGGGCCGGATCTGCGGGGTTCGCGCCGGTGAGCTTGTGGATGCGCTCCAGCCGGTAGGTCAGGGCCCGCACGCTGAGGGAGAGACGTCGGGCCGCTTCGGCGGCCACGCAGCCCGAGTCGAAGTATGCGGTGAGAGTGTCGAGGAGGGGTTCGGCGCCCCCGCGAGCCGTGGTGAGCGGGCCGAGGCTGTTCAGCACGAGATCGGCCATGGCCTGCCGATCCCGGGTCAGGACGGGGTAGACGAGCAGATCGGCGGCGTGCAGGACCGGGTCCTCCAGTTCCAGGCGCTCGGCCAGTTCCAAGGCGTTGAGCGCCTCTTCGTACGAGTGGACGACTCCGCCGGGTCCGGGCTGCGCACGGCCGATGGCGACCCGGCCGCCTTCCGTGGCCGCGTGGGCCTGCTTGGCGAAGTACGCGAGTACGTCGTCCTGGTGGCCGGGTGCGATGCAGAGAAGCCGACCGTCCTTGGTGGTGAGCAGGATGCTGCGGTCGCCGAAGCGGGAGATGAGGGCCCGTTCCACCTGCCGGGGGACCGGGTCGCCCTCGTCGTAGGCGGTGGGACCTTCGGCGACGGCCACGGCGTGGGCGTGTGACAGGCGCAGACCGAAGCGCTCGGCGCGTTCGGCGAGACGGCCCAGGTCGCTGCGGCCGTAGAGAAGGTCGTCGATGAACTCCCGGCGGGCGGCCTCCTCCTGACGTACGGCGTGGCGTTGGGCGCGTTCGTAGCCCTCCGAGAAGGCGTCTATGACCTGGTGCAGGGCGGCCAGGGCCGAGTCGGTCGTGCCCGGGGTGGTCGGCCACGCCGCGCGGGCGGCGGTCAGATGGGCGCTGACCAGGGCGCGCAGTCCGTGGCCGGCGTCCGCGGCCCGCTCACCGAGCTCCCGACGGGAGGTGAGTTCCTCCCGGGTGAGGCGCCGCCCCGTGGCCGAGACATCGGCCAGAATCCGGGCACAGCCCTCCAGATACTGCTCGGGAATCTCCCGTTCCGTCACGTCGCCCCCGGTTTTTTTGACGCGCCGATGACGGTTTCTTGGCGGCGCACCGGCATGCAGACCCTAATGAACGCTTCCGGAAATCGGCAATGCGCGTGCCGGTGAGTGCCGTGCACTATGACCTGCGGGGAGCACTGCGGGGGATTCCGGTGCCGGACACCGGCAGGCGTCCGGCACCGGAGCCCGGAGCATGCGATGCGCCACCGAAACACGGCGGACGAGCACTGCGGCCGGAAAGGGGGACGAGCTCATGCGGACGTTGCTGGCGGTCGCCACTGGCCTGCCCACGATCCTGCTGACCGCCGCCCTCGTCGTGGTGCTGTGTTTCTGGGTCCTGGTTGCCGCGCGCCTCACCAGCACCTGCAGCTTCGATGCGGACCTCGATCTCCGCGCGTGGGGCATGGGCGGCGTACCGGTGGCGATCGCCCTCTCCTCGCTGACCGTTCTGGCCTGGTCCCTCAGTGTCGGCGGGACTCTCGTCCTGGTCGTGTTCACCTCGCCCGGCCCCGCCACCGGACTGCTGCGCATGGTCGTGCCGGTCCTTGCGCTGCTCGCCGCATGGCGGATGACCCGCCTGTTCGTACGGCCCCTGCACCGTCCCTTCCCCGATGAACCCCGTCTGTCCGACCTCGGCCGGACAGAGGACAGGCACCGGGACCGAGTCCGGGACCACATGGACCACGCGGCCTGACGCACGGCGCCACCAGAGAGCGGCCCCGCCCTCCTTCCTCACGCCTCAACTCCCTCACGCCACAAGGACGTATGACATGAATGCCATCACTGTGGGCGCCGGCGTGCTCATCGTCGGCGCCGCGCTCGCCGTCCTCGTCGTCTCCCAGCTCTTCCGCAAGGTGGAGCAGGGCAAGGCGCTGATCGTCTCCAAGCTGCGCAAGGTCGATGTGACCTTCACTGGGCAGGTCGTGTTGCCGGTGCTGCACAAGGCCGAGGTGATGGACATCTCGGTGAAGGCCATCGAGATCACGCGGACCGGCAAGGACGGGCTGATCTGCCGGGACAACATACGCGCCGATATCCGTATCACCTTCTTCGTCAAGGTCAACAAGACGGTCGAGGACGTCATCAAGGTCGCTCAGGCGGTCGGCACCGCACGCGCCAGTGACCGGGACACGCTCCAGGAGCTGTTCCACGCGAAGTTCTCCGAAGCACTGAAGACTGTGGGCAAGCAGCTGGACTTCACCGACCTGTACACCAAGCGCGACGAGCTTCGGTACCGGATCATCGAGGTCATCGGCGTCGACCTGAACGGCTACCACCTCGAAGACGCGGCGATCGACTACCTGGAGCAGACGCCGCTGACCCAGCTCGACCCGGCCAACGTCCTCGACGCCCAGGGCATCCGCAAGATCACGGAGCTGACGGCCGTGGAGCACGTGCGCACCAACGAGGCGCAGCGCACCGAGGAGAAGGAGATCACCCGGCAGAACGTCGACGCCCGCGAGGCGATCCTGGAGATGGAGCGCCGGCAGGCCGACGCGGAGATCAAGCAGCGGCGGGAGATCGCGACCGTACGGGCCCGGGAGGAGGCCGAGACGGCGCGGGTGGTGGAGGAGGAGCGGCTGCGGGCGCAGGGCGCGTTCCTGGCCACCGAGGAGAAGCTCGGCGTGCAGCGCGAGAACCAGGCGCGTGAGGTCGCGGTCGCCGCGAAGAACCGCGAGCGGGTCATCGCCGTGGAGAACGAGCGCATCGAGAAGGACCGCCTCCTCGAAGTCATCGCGAGGGAGCGCGAGACGCAACTGACTCGGATCGCCGCCGAGAAGGAGGTCGAGGCGGAGAAGAGGGACATCGCCGAGGTCATCCGCGAGCGGGTCGCGGTGGACCGTACGGTCGCCGAGCAGGAGGAGTCCATCAAGAAGCTGCGCGCCGTCGAGGAGGCGGAGCGGCAGCGGCAGGCCGTGATCATCGCCGCCGAGGCGGAGGCACAGGAGAGGCTGGTCAAGGACATCAAGGCCGCTGAAGCTGCCGAGCAGTCGGCCACTCACCGCGCCGCCGAGGAACTGACCCTGGCCGAGGCCCGGTTGAAGACGGCCGACCTCGACGCCCGCGCCAAGCTCCGCCTCGCCGAGGGCGTCCAGGCCGAGGCGGCTGCGGAAGGGCTCGCGGCGGTCCAGGTCCGCGACAAGGAGGCCGAGGTCATCGAGAAGGCCGGCCGCGCGGAGGCCGAGGCGACCCAGGCCCGGATGCGGGCCGAGGCAGAGGGCACCAAGGCGCGGGCCCTCGCCGAGGCCGAAGGCATCGGCGAGAAGCTCAAGGTCGAGGCGGCCGGGCTGACCGAGAAGGCGGCGGCGATGGCTGCCCTCGACGACGCGTCCCGTGGCCACGAGGAGTACCGGCTGCGCCTGGAAGCCGAGAAGGACATCCGGCTCGCGGGCCTGGACGTACAGCGCCAGGTCGCCGAGGCGCAGGCCACGGTGCTCGCCACCGGGCTGGAAAACGCCGACATCAACATCGTCGGCGGCGAGTCGGTCTTCCTCGACCGGCTGGTCGGATCGATCGCGCTCGGCAAGGGCATCGACGGCTTCGTCCAGCACTCCGAGACCGCGCAGGCACTGGCCGCGCCCTGGCTGGACGGCGCCTCCAGCTTCACCGACGACCTGAGTCGCATCCTCGGCTCTGTCTCCACGGCCGACGTGCAGAACATGACCGTCTCGGCATTGCTGATGAAGCTGATGCGGACCGGCGGGGCCGACTCCGGGCAGCTCCAGCAGCTGCTCGACAAGGCCGGCGAGCTGGGTCTGGCGGACAAGCCGCTCACCGCCCGCAACGGCAAGGCCGTCCACGCCTGACCCGCCCGCCCCGGTCCGGAGCCGCCGCACAGGGGACGGCGGCTCCGGACCGTGTTCCTGCGACTTCCTGAGAGGGAATCCATGACCACCGGCCTGGACACCGGCACGCACGAGCCACTGGACACGGGTACGTACGAGGTACTGCGCGACCGACTCACCGCGCAGGCCGCCGAGCTCGCCCGCCGCACCGAGGCGCTCAACGCCCGCCGCGGCGAGGAGTTCGGCTCGATGCGGCTGGAACTGGCCCGCACGGAGCGGCTGCGTACCGATGACGCCGTGGTGCCCCGGGACATCGTCGCCGTGGGGGACGTGCTGCTCTTCGGCTACAACGCCGTCCCGAGCCGCGGGGCGGACACCGGCGTGGGCGAGGCCCTGGCCCTGCACGACCGCACCCTTGTGCGACTGCCCGACGACGCCGTGCCCGGCCTGCTCGACGACCCGTCCTTCGTCCGGGAGTTCGCGGCCCTGCACCGCTACTACCGTCAGGCCCGTCTCCTGCAACTGCGTCTCGTCGAAGGCAAGGTGCTCGCCGTCTTCCAGACCGGCGAGAAGACGGACGACATCCGCGTCCTGCGGTGGTCCCTGTCCGGCGACGGCCGGGCCACGTTCCTGGACGCACGGGGCGACCGTGACCACGTCCTGCCGCCCTCCCACGACGTCGACTGGACGCCGGCCACCCGCGACGACCACGTCCTCGGCCGCCATCCCCATGTCTCCGTCGACGGCGAGGTGTTCGTCTCCACGGTCGGCGGCACGCTCACCGTCAAGACCGATGACGACACCGAGACCGCTGAGGGCATGTACAGCGAGCCGGTCGACGAGCCGCTCCAGTCCCTCGCGGACGCGGACATCGCCCACGCGCGCGTGGGCGCCCTGATCCTGCTGCGCATCCGCCCCTACAAGGAGGACACCGACCGCCATCTGGTGTACAACACCCGCACCGGAGCCGTCGTACGTCTCGACGACATCGGCAGGGGCTGCCGCCGCCTGCCGGACGATCAGGGCATCGTCTTCCCCGGCGGCTACTGCCTGGCCACCGGTACCTACAAGACGTACGAACGTGACACGGCGGAGCTGGAGTTCGAGCGGGAGATCCGCTCACCGAACGGCGAGGACGTGCTCTACGCCTTCCATGCACGCGCGGAGGGCCGCAGCCTCCTCCTGCCGTACAACACGATCCGCAAGGAGATGGCCGCCCCGCTGTCCTGCCACGGCTGGGCACTCCTCGACGACGGCGCGCTCGTGGTCCTGCGCGCCGACGGTGGCGAACCACAGCGGGTCCACCCCGCGCAGCTGTGGCACTCCCCGTACGTCTCCGACACCCATGCCGCCGCCCAGCCCGTCGGCACCGGCCCACTGGGCCGCGTCGGCAACGCCGACCTGGTGCGCGGCATCTCCGACTGCCTGTCCATCACCGGGGCCGTCGCCGACACGACCCCCACCCGCGAGATGTACGAGGCGCTGGTGGCCGCCTGCGTCCGGACGGCGGACACTCACCACTGGCTGACCGACCCCCAACTCGGCGACCTCCAGACCCCGCTGGCACAGGTGCGCGCCACGGCGGAGCAGGTCCTGGCCGAGTTCGAGACCGTCCAGGCCCTGACCCGGCAGGCCGCCGACGCGCTCGACGAGGCCGCCGCGCGGGTCGCCGCAGTCGTACGCGGGTTGCGGGGTCAGGCGCCGCGTGGAGCCGCCGCCTGGGTGACCGGGCTGACGGAGCTCCGCCAGGCGCAGGGTCACCTACTGACCCTCAAGGAGATGCGGTACGCGGACACCGCACGCATCGACGCACTCGCCTCCGACACCGAGGCCGATCTGACCGTCTTCGGGCAGCGGGCCGTCGCCCACCTGGCACGCGAGGACGCCTTCGCCGACCACCACACGGACGTCGAGCGGCTCATCGAGGACACCGAGGCCGTCGCCACCGTCGCAGAGACCGGGTCCATGATGGCCCGCCTCGACGAGCTGGCCGAAGGGATGAGCGCGGTGACCGAGGTGGTCGCCGGTCTCGACATCGGTGACGCCACGGTCCGTACGGCCGTACTGGAGCGCATCGCCGAGGTCCTCGGCGGAGTCAACCGGGCGCGCGCCATCCTCGAAACCCGCCGACGCTCTCTCCTCGACCAGGAGAGCCGGGCGGGGTTCGCCGCCGAGCTCGCGGTGCTGGGCCAGGCCGTCGCCGGGGCCCTCGCCGCGGCCGGCAGCCCCGACGCGTGCGACGAGCAGCTCGCCCGCCTATTGGCCCAGGTGGAGAGCCTCCAATCCAGGTTCGCCGAGTTCGACGACTTCCTCGACGTCCTCGCGGACAAACGCGACGGGATCCACGAGGCGTTCTCCACGCGCAAGCAGACCCTGGCCGACACCCGCGCCCGTCAAGCCGAACGCCTGGCCGACTCCGCGGCCCGCGTCCTCGCCACCGTGGCCCGCCGGGCCGCCACCCAGACGGACGCGGACGCGGTCACCGCCTACTTCACCTCCGATCCGATGCCCGCCAAGGTCCGCCGCATCGCCGACGAACTGCGCGACCTCGGCGACCAGGTGCGGGCCGAGGAACTGGACGGCCGCCTCAAGGCCGCCCGGCAAGAGGCACTTCGCACCCTGCGCGACCGCACCGAGCTGTACTCCGACGACGGCCGCGCCCTACACCTGGGCCACCACCGCTTCGCCGTGAACACCCAGCCACTCGAGCTCACCCTGGTCCCCCACGGCGACGGCCTGGCCTTCGCGGTGACCGGCACCGACTACCGCTCCCCGGTCACCGACGCCGACTTCACCACCACCCGCCGGTACTGGGACCGCCCCCTGCCCTCGGAGTCGCCCGAGGTCTACCGCGCCGAGCATCTCGCCGCCCGCCTGCTGGATGAACACGGTCCTGAGGTCCTGGCGGAGACCGACCTGCCCACCCTCGTGCGCCAGGCGGCAGAGACGGCGTACGACGAGGGCTACGAACGCGGGGTCCACGACCACGACGCGACAACGATCCTCACCGCGCTCCTGCGCCTGCACGACGAGGCGGGACTGCTCCGCCACGAGCCCGTCGCCCGGGCCGGTGCCCAGCTGTTCTGGGCGCACGGGACGACGGCCGCGGCGCGCGACAGCTGGACGAGGCGTGCGGTGTCGCTGGCGCGGGCGAGGGACACCTTCGGCCTTGCGCCCGCCATCGCCGACCTGCGGGCGGAGCTGGCGGAAGCGATCGGAGGCGAGCACGCGGGCAGCGCCGCCGCCTACCTGTTCGAGGAGCTGACCACCGGACCCGGCGGCTTCGTCATCAGCGCCGGCACCCGCACGTTGCTCGACAAGTTCCGCCGCACCGTGGGCACGTCCGCCTACGACGACGACCTCATGGCGCTCGACGACCTGGCTGCCCGCAAGCAGCTCGTCGAGGCATGGCTCTCCTCGTACACCTCCTCCACCGGCCTGGACGTCCCGCCCGGCGACCTGGCCGAGGCGGTGGCCGCCGAGCTCTGCCCGGATCTGGTCCGGTACGAGTCCGACGCCGCACTGACCGAGACCGTCGAGGGATTGCTGGGCACGCACCCACGCATCACGGGTGGCACGCTCACCGTCCGCGTGGACGAACTCCTCGCCCGCACACGGCACTTCCACCTGCACGAGCTCCCCGCCCACCGCGCGTACCAGCGTCACCGGACAGCCCTGGTGGCCGCCGAGCGCACGCGGATCCGCCTGGACGAGTACCGCCCGCGCGTGATGTCCGCGTTCGTGCGGAGCAAGGTCATCGACGAGGTCTACCTCCCCCTCATCGGCGACAACCTCGCCAAGCAGCTCGGCACCACGGGCGAGAGCAGGCGCACCGACACCGGCGGCCTGCTCCTGCTGATCTCCCCGCCCGGCTACGGCAAGACGACCCTCATGGAGTACGTCGCCGACCGGCTCGGCCTGCTCCTGGTGAAGGTCGATGGTCCGGCACTGGGCCACGCCGTCACCTCACTCGACCCCGCCGAGGCGCCGAACGCCACTGCCCGTCAGGAGGTCGAGAAGATCAACTTCGCGCTGGAGGCGGGCAACAACACCCTCCTGTACCTGGACGACATCCAGCACACCTCCCCGGAGCTGCTGCAGAAGTTCATCCCGCTGTGCGACACCACCCGCCGGATGGAAGGCGTGCGGGACGGCGAGCCGCGCACCTACGATCTGCGCGGCAAGCGGTTCGCCGTATGCATGGCAGGCAACCCCTACACCGAGTCCGGCAGCCACTTCCGCGTGCCCGACATGCTCGCCAACCGGGCCGATGTCTGGAACCTCGGCGACGTCCTGACGGGTAGGGAGGACGCCTTCGCGCTCAGCTTCATCGAGAACGCCCTGACGTCGAACCCGGTGCTCGCTCCACTGGCCGGCCGCGAGCGTACCGACCTGGACCTCCTCCTCCGCCTGGCTGAAGGCGACGGGTCGTCCCGTGCCGACCGCCTCACCCACCCGTACGCCCCCGCCGAGCTGGAGCGGATCCTGGCCGTTCTGCGCCACCTGCTCACCGCCCGGCAGACGGTCCTGGCGGTGAACGCGGCCTACATCGCCTCGGCGGCCCAGTCGGACGCGACCCGAACCGAACCGCCCATCCAACTGCAGGGCTCCTACCGCAACATGAACAAGATCGCCCAGCGCATCCAGCCCGTCATGAACGACACCGAGCTCGCCGCGCTGATCGACGACCACTACACCGCCGAGGCGCAGACCCTGACCAGCGGCGCCGAGGCCAACCTGCTGAAGCTCGGCGAACTGCGCGGCACGTTGACGGCGCACCAGGCGTCGAGGTGGGCGGAGGTGAAGGCTGCCTACGTCCGCTCCCAAGCCCTCGGTGGTCCTGAGGACGCGCCCCTGTCCCGCGCGGTCGCTGCGCTCGGCCTGCTCGCCGACCGGATCGCCGCGATCGAGACGGCGATCGACCGGGCTGCCGACCCACGCCATGTGTCGGCGAACTCCCAGGCCCGTCATGCGGCGGGGAGGCAGGACCACTGACATGGGTGCTTTCGGCGGTACGTCGGGGCAGGCCGGGCATCACGGACTGCCCAACCGATGGATCGGCCTCGACGCCGCTGCCCGGCGCAGAAACTGGTGGTGGACCGGCGTCTTGACGCTCGTCTTCGCCGGCCTCGCGGTGGCGGTGGCGCCGACCGAGCCGACGGAACGATCGCGGTGGACCGGCGGGGTAGGCGCCTGCTGGCTCGGCTCGCTCTACTGCATGATCAACCGCGGATATGGCCGAACGCTTCTGACCTCCAGCGGCATGGAGCCCCGCCTTCGTCGGCCACACATCGATCCGGTGGGACGAGATCGTCCGGATCGAGCCACGGAGCCACCTGACGCGCGGCGGGAGGTGCGCGCCGTCCGGGTCCAGGGACGATCACTTCATGGACGTGCGATGCAGCGGGTGTCATGATCACGACGTCGTCGGGCGTCGGCCCGGTACGCAGGGGAGAAACCGTGAAGCTGTACCTCGCCGTGCCCCTTGTCCTGGTGGCGCTGCTCATCGCCGCCTCCGGCGTTGCGGCGGTGACCAGCGGCTGGGTGCTTCCCATGAACCGGCGCCATGTTCGCGCGCCGCGGATGTATGGATGGGGTCAGCTGGTGGTGGCCTTTGCGCTGTGCTGGCAGCTGGTTTTCGGGTTGATGATCGGCGATTCCGGTGCTCGGCCGTCGGGAACGCTGATCGGCGCCGGAATTCTCCTAGCCGGCCTCATCGTCATGATGGTGGGTCAGCTCGGCGGTGGTGACCAGAAGGGCGGCTGAACACCGTGAACCCTGTCCGAGCGGTCATGTTCGGAGCCGGATGACAAGGGCAGTGGCTGGGGTGGGCCCAAGGAAGACGTAGCAACAAGACACGGTGGTGGAGGTGCCCAGGACTTCGGGGTCCAGACCGGGTGCGGCGAGGGCGGCGGCCTGGTCGAGGCGTTCTTCCAGGTGCCGGCCGGTTTGCGGTTGTAGAGCTTGATCACCAGGCGCAGTCGGGGGTTGAGCCGGCGGGCGGCGAGGGCCGCGCGTGCCGAGCGTCGGCCCATGACCTGGCGGCGACCAGGAGACCGGCGAGCAGAGCTCATGCCACCACGCCGTTCCCGCCGTACGGCCAGCCCAGGGCGCCGACGACGAGAGCTGTCAGTGCACCGCCGGCCCATGCGACCCCGTCCGTGACAAAGGCCCACTCCCGTTGCGCGCTGCCGGGGTCGCGCAGCTGCATCACCGCGGTCTTGATGACCAGGACCGCAAGGAGAATCAGCGCTGTGGCGAGCGAAGGTTCCACACCCCACCCCTCCGCACGTCAGCGTTCGGTGGTGGCGTCGACTTGGTAGACGTCGGGGATGCCGTCGTGGTCGTCGTCGCGGTTCTCCTCCTCGTACAGGCGCCGGTAGACACCGTTGCGGCGCTTGATCAGCATGGCCGCCAGCGCGGCTGCGGTCAGCGAGCCGACGAGGACCGCGGCCTTGACGGGTCCGGTGGCCGCTGGGTCGGGGAAGGCGAGTTCGCCGATCAGCAGGGCGACGGTGAAGCCGATCCCGGCCAGTGCCGAGAGGGCGAAGACGTCGGCCCAGGCCAGTTCCGGGTTGAGGCGGGCGCGGGTGAAGCGTGCGGCCAAGTAGGTTCCGGCGAATATCCCAACCGTCTTGCCGAGGACGAGTCCGAGTACCACACCGAGCGGTTCGGGCTTGGTGAACACGTCGCTCAGTGACGCGACCGAGACGCTGACGCCGGTGGCGAAGAGCGCGAAGAGGGGGACCGCGACCCCTGCGGAGACCGGGTGCAGGAGGTGGGAGGTTCGCTCGCCGGGAGAGCGGTCCTCGTCCGCGTCGCGGGTGGTGCGCAGGATGAGACCCATCGCCACGCCCGCGACGGTGGCGTGGACGCCGCCGTTGTACATCAGCGCCCAGATCGTGAGTCCGAGCGGGGCGTACCACCACCATCCGCGGACGCGGAAGCGCTGGAGCAGGTAGAAGACGACGAGGCCGGCGAGCGCTCCACCGAGGGCCGCGAAGTTGAGGTCGCTGGTGAAGAAGACGGCGATGACGAGGATGCCGCCGAGGTCGTCGACGACGGCGAGGGTGAGCAGGAAGGCACGGAGCGCGGCGGGCAGGTGTGTGCTGAGCACCGCGAGCACGGCCAGCGCGAAGGCGATGTCGGTGGCCATGGGTACGGCCCAGCCGTCCAGGCTGCCGCCTCCCGCGGACGCGGTGATCGTGTAGAACGTGGCGGGGACGATCATGCCCGAGATGGCGGCGATGACCGGGAGTGCGGCGGTGGCGGGGGTGCGGAGCTCACCCACGACCAGTTCGCGCTTGAGTTCGATGCCGGCCACGAGGAAGAAGAGGGTGAGCAGGCCGTCGGCGGTCCAGTGCCCGACGGAGAGGTCCAGGCCGAGCGCCGGTATGCCGAAGTGGAAGTCGCGTATGCGCTCGTAGGTGTCGGCCCACGGAGTGTTCGCCCACACCAGCGCCACCACGGCCGCCCCCAGCAGGACCAGCCCGCCGACGGTCTCCGTCCTCAGGGCCTGGGCGATGGCCGTGCGCTCGGGCAGCGGCAGGAGGCCGAGGAAGGGTGAACGTTCGCGCGGCGCGGCAGCCATGAAGGAGTCCTCCGGGGATCGTCTTGCGGGCACACGAGCCCCTGACGCCGACCAGACTTCCCGGCACACCGCGCGTCGGTCACAAGCCCTTGCGGGCTGCGTGTTGACGCGTTCCTCACACCCTAACCAGCGCCGTTCCGTTCCGCCAGGTGCCATTTCACCTGCGGAAATGCAGTGGAAGGCATGACGAGCGGGCCCGTGTTCACCCAGGTGCCAGGTGAGCACGGGCCCTCCCCCAGCCTTCGGCCGGGGGTACCCCCGTCTCGCTTCGCTCGGGAGCCGGGCCGCGAGGGCGGTCAGACGGTGGTCTTCACCGACTCCTGGTCACCGTTGCCGTCGGCGATCTCGCCGGACTTGCGGGCGCGGACGAACTCCAGGAAGGAGTCGAGTTCGCGCTTGACGATCGGCGCGAGGAGGTAGAGGCCGATGATGTTGAAGACCGACAGCAGGAAGAGCGCGGAGTCGGCGAGGCTGATCAGCGAATCGAGCGACATCAGGGCGCCCACGATCACGAACAGGCTCCAGACGGCCTTGAAGACGGTCTCGCTGGTCCTGCTCTTGCCGAACAGGTGGGACCACGCCTTGAGGCCGTAGTAGCCCCAGGTCAGGATCGTGGAGAAGGCGAACAGCAGCACCGCGACGGTGAGCACGACCGGGAACCAGGGCAGTACGGTCTCGAAGGCGTCGGAGGTGATGGTGACGCCGCCGATGCTCTCGCCGGCGCGGGCCTCGCCCCAACTGGCCGGGTTGGCGATGACGATGGTCAGCGCGGTCATGGTGCAGATGACGACCGTGTCGATGAACGGCTCCAGCAGGGCGACCAGACCCTCGCTCGCGGGGTGGTTGGTCTTGACCGCGGAGTGGGCGATCGGGGCGGAGCCGAGACCGGCCTCGTTGGAGAACGCGGCCCGCTGGAAACCGATGATCAGGGCACCGATCACACCGCCCGCGACGCCATCGGCCTCGAAGGCGCCCTGCAGGATGGTCTGGAAGGCGTCCGGCACGTGGGTGACGTTGACCAGGATGACGATCAGGCAGGCCACGATGTAGATGCCGGCCATCGCGGGCACCAGCCGGCTGGTGACCGAGGCGATGGAGCGGATGCCGCCGAGCAGCACGAGACCGACCAGCGC
Source organism: Streptomyces chromofuscus (assembly GCF_015160875.1). Taxonomy (NCBI): domain Bacteria; kingdom Bacillati; phylum Actinomycetota; class Actinomycetes; order Kitasatosporales; family Streptomycetaceae; genus Streptomyces; species Streptomyces chromofuscus. The sequence goes on from NZ_CP063374.1 coordinate 4,394,414, forward strand.
GGAGACGATCAGGCCGAAGAGGACGGCACCGGCCGAGGAGGCCAGGAAGCCGCCCTCGCCGCCGAAGGTGGAGACGACCTGCGCGTAGCTCTGGTTGGTCTGGAACAGGTTGCCGCCGAACAGGCCGAAGAAGAGGACCATGATCGAGGCGAGGACGGCGAGCACCTTGCCGAACGTGGCGCCGCCGCTGCCGAAACGCTCCTTGAGGCCCTTGGGCAGGTAGTGCATCGGGCCGCCGGAGACGGTGCCGTCGGCGTGCACCTCGCGGTACTTCACGCCGAGGGTGACCTCGACGAACTTGGTGGCCATGCCGAGCAGGCCGCACAAGATCATCCAGAACGTGGCACCGGGGCCACCGATGGACACGGCGACGGCCACGCCGGCGATGTTGCCGAGGCCGACGGTGCCGGAGACGGCCGCGGTCAGGGCCTGGAAGTGGTTGACCTCGCCGGTCGACCCCTTCTCGTCGTACTTCCCGCGCACCACGTCGACGGCGAGTCTGAACTTGCGGAATTGGACGAACCCGAACCAGCCGGTGAAGACGAGACCCGCGACCACGAGCCAGGCGACGATCAGGGGTAGGTCGGTCCCTCCTACGGGGACTGTGTAGAAGACGACTTCCCCGAGCCATGTGGCTATGGGCTCGAAGAATCCGCTGACTGCCTCGTCGACGGACGTGGTGATGGAGTCGAGTGACACTGTGGCTACCTCGGTGGCGCGGGACCGGCGCAGAAACCTGCGCCGGAGGAAGTGCGGTCTTTGAGCGAACGCCGTTGTCCGATCGGTGACCTGGCATGACGCGTCCGAGGACTCGGAACGTCACGGCCCCTGGTCTGTCGCCGGCGCGCACGCCGACGCTCCGCGCAGCAGCGAGGGGTCATGCCGCCTGCGGAGTTGGGACGTTCTACCACGGCCTTTGCCAGATCTTTAGTGATGCAGCTCACGAATCCGGTGGTCATCGCAAAAGTGCGAGGTGGCGACATCGGACCGTTATGCGGACAGAGAAGTCCGTTCATCGGACACGTATCTCTGTGTGGCGGGCCCGTGACGCGGTACACCGGCCTACCGGTCGTCGCTCGTCTCGGCCGACACGGCGCGCCGGAGCAAACGCCCGGACCATGGAGGGCTCTGGGACGGGCGGCGACTACGCCAGCCCCAGGATCACTCGAAGGCGCTCTTCCACGCGCCGCATCTCGCTCGGATCCAGCAGGCCGAGACGCCGCCGGAGCCTTGGTTTGTCCACGGTGTGCAGGTCGGTGCAGTTCACGTATGACTCGTCGTACTTGGTCACCCCGCAGTCGGGGCCGACCGGGACATGGGTGGAGGCGGGCCCGGGTGTCCCGGTGATCACCGCAACAGTCACCGCCGACAGCGGTTCGGCAACGCGATTGACCGTGAGAACGACCACCGGATGCGGGCCGATGGGGTTGGGCAGGGCACAGCCCCAGACCTCGCCCCGCAGCGCCGGGCCGATGTTCACCATTCGGTCTCGTCCGCTGCCGCCAGCTCGTCCGCGGTCGCGGGAAGAACGCCTTCGGGAGTCGGAGCCTGGGCGCCCTGATAGAAGTCGCGGATCTCCTGAGAGGCGGCGACCTCGGTTGCCTCGCGAGAGAGCAACCGAAGCCCCTCGCGCAAGGCATCGGACAGCGAGTGCAGCTTGAGGGTTTGCATCACCTGTTGCAGGTCCTCAAGCTCGTCGGGGCGCAGCCGCACCTGGGCCACGCTCGTCGCACCGCTGTCGCCCTGCTTCGGACGGGTCGCGGTCGCGGTGCGCCTCCTGGCTGTGGTACCTGAGGCGCGGCTCTTCGGGTCGGTCTTCGAAGCCATTCCTACCTCCCTTCCTCTCGTGTATGACAAATGTCGTACATCCAGTGTCATGCTCGTGTCCCGGCTGGTCAAGCGCTCAGAATCGACGACTCAGGCGGTGGCCGGCAGGCGCTCCTCGGACCGCCGGCAGTCCCGGCAGTGTCGTCCGGGTTCCGGTGCGCGGAAGGCGCGCTCGCAGCCGTCGCAGGTCTGGAAGGGCAGCACGATCGGGCGCTCGATGGTCTCCGGGAGGGGTGGTGGGTGAGGCGCGGGCAGCGGCGTCTCCCGCAGGCGGAAGGCGAGGACGCTTGCCGGGCGGGCCCGGAAGCGGTCGGGCAGTCGTGTGGTGAGCAGTTCGGTGATCTCGCGCGCTCCGACTCCGGCCGCCAGCCACTCGGAGACGGCGGGTGCCAGCCGGGCGGCCTCGCGCGCGGACAGGACGAGGCGGGGATCGACGCGGCGCAGCGCGGACAGTACGGCGACTGCCTGCGGGTCGGCGTCGGCGAGTGGTGTCGGTTCCTCGGCCCGCTCCCGGGCGTCCGGAGCGGGAGCGGGCGCCGCCTCCGTGGTGGGCGCCGAAAGCGACGGGGCCTCCCCGGCGGCGGGCCGCCTGCGCGGCCGGGGTGGCTTCGGCGGCTCGGGCGGGCCGTCCGGTTCGTCCGGGCCATCGGTTCCGTCGCTGCCGGGGACGTCGTAGAAGTACGTCCGGGTACGGATCTGCCCGGAGGGCAGGCGCTCGCGGCGGCGCTCCAGGTACCCGGCCTCTTCCCACTCCCTGAGGGCCCGGGAGATCAGGATCTCGCCCTCGGTGAAGTGCTCGCACAGGGCGGTGATGGTCACAGGAGCGCCGTCGGGCAGGGAGAGGATGTACGCCGCGACGCCGACCGTGACCGCGCTGCCGCGTCGTTGCGCGAGGGCGTTGGCGATCACGGTGAAGTCGGCGGTGAGCCGGGTGCGGACGTGGATCACGCCGGAGGTCGGTACTCCGGCGTCGGCGCGCAGGGGCGCGTTAGACTGCGGGTCAGCCATCGGGAAGGGGTTCACTTCCAGATCGGTCAGGCCCTCGTTCGGGATGCCCGTCCCGGCCGAGGGCCGATGTCTGTGTGCGGTTGTCGCGGCGAACGTAACCGCCCGTGTCCCGCGCCTGCAAGCCGGTCACTCGGACGGGTGACGCGGGCCGTGCGGCCGGGGAGGGTGGGTGGGCGGGTGGTTCTTTCCCCCGGTTCTTTGGGGAGGACAGCGGCCTGCCGGGCCCTCGCGGACAAGGGTCCGGTGAGCCCGGAAGACGGACGGCGGCCAGGGCCCGGACGCCTCAGGGACGGTGGTGCCCGGCCTTCAACTCGCCTATGAAGGCGGCCCAGGCGGTGGCTTCGAAGCACAGCGCCGGACCGTGCGGGACCGTGCTGTCATGGACGGGACGACGGCCTCCTGGAATCCGTCGGCCACCTCCACGCAGTCGCCCCCCGCTTGATGTCGCTCGGCATGATCCGGTCCACCATGGCGGCGGTTCGCCGTACGGCACATGGAGGAGTGGGGGTATCCGCCGGCGTCGGACGCGTCGTGCGCGGTCGCCCTCGTCGTCGCCGAACTCGCCGCGAACGCCGCGCGGCACGGACGTGTGCCCGGACGTGACTTCGGCCTCCGACTCGCTCTCGACACGGCGGCGGGCCTGGTCCGCGTCGAGGTCGCGGACGCGGCCTCCGCGAAAAGGCCCGCCGCGACCCGCCTTCGTCGGCTCCTGAGGGCGAGTCGGGTCGAGGCCTGCTCGTGGTGGATGCCCTGGCTGTGCGCCAGGGTTCGGCGCCGCGTCACCCACTGGGCAAAACGGTGTGGGCGGAACTGCCCATCGTGCCGCCAACTGGCGCTGAGGAAGCATAGGCACCCAGGGAACTCCGGCACGAGGCACTGGGCGCCACGGCGACGGAGTCCGGCGCGCCCGCCGTTCCGCACCCGGACCAGCGGGTGTTCCTCGACTCCATCAGCGTCGGCGGCTTTCGCGGCATCGGCCGCAAGGCGCGTCTGCCGCTGACCGCGAAGCGCGGCGTCACCCCCGTCGTGGGGCGCAACGGCTCGGGGAAGGCCAGCTTCGCCGAGGGCGCCGAGACGGCGCTCACGGGCCGGACCGCCCGCCTGGACAAGCAGCGGGGCGAGGCGTGGCGCCGGCACTGGCGCAACCTGCACGACGGGGCCGACCCGAAGGTCGAGGTCCGCCTCGCCGTCGCGGGCGCCCCCCGGCTGTCCACCCTGACGTGCACCTGGCCCGGCGACGACGTCACCGCCCCGAGGTCGAGTTCAGGCGGCCGGGCCACGGCCGGCGGACCTGCGCGGACATCGGGTGGGAGCGGGCCCTGAACGACTACAGCCCTTTCCTGTCGTACGCGGATCTCGACAAGGTCCTCAACGGCAGGCCCAGCGAGCCGTACGACTCGGTCGACGCCACCTTCGGACTCGGTGAGCTGACCGACGTGGACGAGCGGCTACAGTTATCGAGAAGGTGCTCGACTCCGCGCTGAAGCAGGCCGAGGCGGAACGGTCCGCACTCGTCGAGGCGTTGTCCGCGCTGCGATGCCGAGGGCCGCCGCCTGAGTGCCTCTGCCGTACCGTCCTGGAACGCGCCTTCTCCAAGGCCGCCTGGCTGCGGCTGCACCGGGCGGGGCTGGCCGAGCACGAGGCGGAGAAGACCGTCGCTGGTGCCGTCACGCTGATGGAGGAACCACTCAGGGGCCCGACCCGCACTGCGGATCAGGCCCCTGACCTGGTACTTCACTGTCGGGGTGGCGGGATTTGAACCCACGACCTCTTCGTCCCGAACGAAGCGCGCTGCCAAGCTGCGCTACACCCCGATGTCGCTGCTCGTCGCGGCGACGTCGTTTACTTTAGCCCACTGGTGGCTGGAGACGAAATCCGGTTTTGCCGCGGTGGCGGACCGGGTTCGGGCGGGCGTGGTCGAGGGCGACCAGGAGGACCGCCACGGCGTAGATGGACAGGCCCAGGAGGAGGGCGTTGCCGAGGACGCTCTTGTAGCCGTGCTGGTCGACGTCGAGGAAGGGGTAGAGGTACCGGCCCGGCGTGTCGAGGGGCAGGTACTCGCCCCGGGCGAGGGAGAAGGCCAGGTAGACCAGGGGGTACAGGAGCCATGTGGTGGCCTGGCGGAGGTGCAGGCTGCCCGGGGTCGTGAGGAGCAGCCAGTCCAGGACGGCAGCGATCGGGACGGCCGTGTGCAGGACGTGGTCGGCGATCGATTGCAGCAGCGGCGGCGTCGCGTCACCCGTCACGGTGCTGGTCATCGCGAAAGCGCTGGACGTGTTGGCCAGCAGGAGGTGATGGACCAGGGCCGTGGTCACGACGTAGAGGAGTGCCGCGCCCGTCAGTGCGGGTCGCACCGGCCGGCGGGCCGTCCAGGCCCGGCGGGCCGATGCGGTGAGGACCAGGGCCAGCAGGATGCTGCTCTGGATCGTGAAGTAGCTCAGGACCCGTAGAGGGCTGCCGAGGAGGAGGAAGACCGTCACGGCTGCCGCCGCCGTCAGCGCGGTGAGGAGTCGGAAGGCGGCGGTCAGGGGGCGGCGTACGGGGGGCACCACCGCCGCGGCGGGAACCGGCGAGGGCAGCGGCGCGGGGATGCCCGGGATCGCGGGGAGATCCGGGATGTCCCTGGGTATCGGGGCGGTCATGCCCTCACGCTAAGCAGATCGGGCAAATGGGGCATTGCGGGTGGGCTGTGCGGGTGACTCGGAGGCGGTGCGGGTGGTTCCCGTGCCGCGCCGCGGACACGTCGATGCCGACTCCGCCGCCACCCCTCCGCGCCTCCCGAGACCCCGTCTCCGAGACCCCGTCTTCGAGACCCCGGCCCCAAGACCCCGGCCCCAAGACCCCGGCCCCAAGACCCCGGCCCCAAGACCCCGGCCCCAAGACCCCGGCCCCAAGACCCGAGATCTAGAAGCCGAGCCCCGAGATCCAGAAGCCGAGCCCCGAGACCCGAGCCCTCAGACCCGAGCGCGACACCCAGCCCCGACTTCCGAGGCCCCAGCCCCGCCCTACTCCCGCCCCACCAACGTCAACAACGTTGCCTCCGGCGGGCACGCGAATCGCACCGGTGTGTACCGGTTCGTCCCGCACCCAGCCGACACGTGCATGAAGGACGTACGGCCCTCGGACGTGTGCGTCGACAGGCCCTTCACCCGCTCCGTGTCCAGGTCGCAGTTGGTGACCAGCGCGCCGTAGAAGGGGATGCACAGCTGGCCGCCGTGGGTGTGGCCGGCGAGGATCAGGGGGTAGCCGTCGGCCGTGAAGGCGTCCAGGCTGCGCAGGTACGGCGCGTGCACCACGCCCATCGAGAAGTCCGCGTCGGCCGACGGGCCGCCCGCCACCTGCGCGTAGCGGTCCCGCTTGATGTGCGGGTCGTCCACTCCCGTCATCTCCACCGAGACGCCGTCGACCTTCAGCATCCCCCGCGTGTTCGTGAGGTTCAGCCAGCCCGCCGCGTCGAAGGCGTCCCGCAGGTCCTCCCACGGGTTGTGGACGACGCCGACCGCGGGCGCGTTGCCGTTCAGGCCGTGGCGGCCCTGGGCCTTCTCGAGCAGGTACCGGGCGGGATTGCGCAGCTTGGGGCCGTAGTAGTCGTTGGAGCCGAAGACGTACGCGCCCGGGAAGTCCATCAGGGGGCCGAGCGCGTCCAGGACCTCCGGCACGCCCTCCGGGTCGGAGAGGTTGTCGCCGGTGTTGATCACGAAGTCGGGGCGCAGGCCGGCCAGTGAGCGCAGCCAGCGCTGCTTCTTGCGCTGGCCGCTGACCATGTGGATGTCGGAGACGTGCAGCACGCGCAGCGGGCGCATGCCCGCCAGCAGTACGGGGACGGTCACCCGTCGCAGACGGAAGGAACGGGCCTCGAACCCGGCCGAGTAGAGAAGACCGGCGGCCGCGACCGCCGTGATGCCGAGGGGTACTCCGTATCGCGCGCGCATACGACCATCGTGTCAGACCCCGTGGTGCCCCCGCGCCCGGCCGTCCCCCAAATCAACGGGCGTCCGGCCGTGCACACCTGCGACAATCGACGTCATGACCACGCTCAAGTCGAAGCTGCAGGAAGACCTCAACGCCGCGATCAAGGAGCGCGACGAGCTCCGCTCCTCGACGCTCCGGCTGACGCTCGCCGCGATCACCAAGGAGGAGGTCGCGGGCAAGGAGAAGCGCGAGCTCTCCGACGACGAGGTGCTGAAGGTGATCACCAAGGAGGCGAAGAAGCGGCGTGAGGCCGCGGACGCCTTCGCGCAGGGTGGTCGCGCCGAGTCGGCCGAGCGGGAGAAGGCGGAGGGCGAGGTGCTCGCCGCGTACCTGCCCAAGCAGCTGTCCGACGACGAGCTGAACGCGATCGTCGCCCAGGCCGTCGAGGAGGCGAAGGCGGCCGGCGCGGAGGGGCCGCGCGCCATGGGCGCGGTCATGAAGATCGTGAACCCGAAGGTCGCCGGCCAGGCGGAGGGCGGCCGCGTCGCCGCGGCGGTGAAGAAGCTCCTCGCGGGCTGAGGCCGCCCGCCACCGGCGATCACCGCGTCAGACGTCCGTACGCCGATGGGGGCGCCCCTCCTCACGGGGGCGCCCCCATCGGCGTACCACCACCTATGGCGTGCCGTCGGTCCTACCTACGGCATGCCGGGCACCAGCCGCTCACGGCCAGTTCCCGCCGTTGCCGTTGCCGTTGTTCCCGCCGTTGTCGCTGCCCTGGATCCAGCCCTCGGGAAGGGAGAACGTGGGCTCCGGGAACGTCCCGCCGTCCCCGCCGTTGGTCAGCCCCTCGATCAGGCCGCCGTTGTCGTCCCCGTTGCCGTTGTCGTTGCCGTTGCCACGGCCGTTCCCGTCACCGTCCTCGTCCTCGCGGTCGTCGCCGTCCGGGATGTCGACGAGGGTGAAGGACGACGCCTCCTTGCCGGAGAGGGCGCCGGTCATGGCGTCGCGCCAGATCGGGCCGGGCACGCGGCCGCCGTAGACCTTGTCGTGCCAGACGCCGCCGATGCTGATGTTCTCCATCTTGACCTGCTGGGTGGCGCTGCCGACCCAGACCGCGCCCGCCAGGTTGGGCGTGTAGCCGACGAACCAGGCGTTGCGGCGCTCGTCCGTCGTACCCGTCTTGCCGGCGCTGTCACGGTCGGTGAGGCCGGCCTCCTGGCCCGTACCGGAGTCGACCACACCGCGCAGCAGGGTGTTGACGGTGTCGGCGGTCTGCTCGGACATGGCCCGCGAGCAGGTCGACTTCGGCACCTCCAGCGACTTCTGCTGGTCGCCGATCTTCTGGGTGATCGACTCGATGGCGACCGGCGTGCAGTACATGCCGCGCGCGGCGAAGGCGGCGTACGCGCTCGCCATGGTCAGCGGGGAGATGCCCTTGGAGCCGAGGGCGATGGCGGGCACCTCGGGGAGCTTGTCGCCGTTGCCCTGCACGACGTGCAGGTTGTCGGTCATCTTCGCGACCGGGCAGAGGCCGATGTCGGAGATCATCTGCACGAAGTAGGTGTTGACCGACTTGGCCATCGCCTCCTTCAGCCGGTACGGCCCGACCTCGGACTCGTCCTCGTTCTCGACGGTCGCCCTGTCGTTGTTGAGCCACTGTTTGCCGGAGCACGTCTGGACCGGGCTCGGATACTCCATGTCGTACGGCGACGAGTACTCCTGCGTGGCCGGCCGCCCCTCCTCCAGCGCCGCCGCGGCGACGAAGGGCTTGAAGGTCGAACCGGTCGGGAAGCCGTAGTTGGAGCCGCCCCAGGCGGAGTCGACGGAGTAGTTGTACTCCGTCTCGTTCTTGTTGTAGCCGTACGGCTTCGACTGGCCCATGCCGAGGATCTTGCCGGTGCCGGGCTCGACCAGGGTGGTCGCGGCGGCCACCTGGTCGTCCTTGTTGACGTGGTCGGCGAGCGAGGCCTGGACCGACTCCTGGGCCTGCGGGTCGAGGGTGGTCTTGATGGTCAGACCGCCCTGGTTCCAGATCTTCGCCCGCTCCTCCTTGGTCTTGCCGAAGACCGGGTCGTTGAGGAAGACCTTCTCGACGTACTTGCAGAAGAAGCTGGCGCCCTTGACGGCCGTGATGCAGCCGTTCTGCGGCCGGCTGACCTTCAGCTCCAGCGGCTGCCGCATGGCCTTGTCGGCGTCCGCCTGGGAGATGTCGCCGGTCTCGGCCATCCGCTGCAGGACGATGTTGCGCCGCTTGGTGGCCTCGGCCTCGTCGTTGACCGGGTCGTACCGGCTGGGCGACTGGACGATGCCCGCGAGGAGCGCCGCCTCCTGCAGTTCGAGGTCCTTGGCGGACTTGGAGAAGTAGCGCTGGGAGGCGGCCTCGACGCCGTACGCCTGCTGGCCGAAGAAGGTGATGTTCAGGTAGTTCTCGAGGATCTTCTTCTTGCCCAGCTCCTCCTCGACCTGGATCGCGTACTTCAGTTCGCGGATCTTGCGGCCGAGGGTCTGCTGGGTGGCCTGCGCGACCTTCGTCGGGTCGTCGCCTGCCTCCTCCACGAAGACGTTCTTCACGTACTGCTGGGTGAGCGTGGACGCGCCCTCGGCGACGCCGCCGCTCTGCGCGTTGCGGTTCAGGGCGCGTAGGACGCCCTTGAGGTCGACCGCGCCGTGCTGGTAGAAGCGCGAGTCCTCGATCGCGACGATCGCCTTCTGCATGTACGGCGAGATGTCCTTGAGGTCGACCACCGTGCGGTCGCGCGAGTAGACCGTGGCGATGTGGTCGCCGCGGGAGTCGAGGATGGTGGTCCGCTGGCTGAGCGGCGGGGTCTTCATGTTGGCGGGGAGCTCGTCGAAGCTCTCCACCGAACCCTTCGCCGCCAGGCCCAGCGCGCCGACGGCGGGCAGCGCGATGCCGGCCATGACGGCTCCCGCGAGCACACTGACACCGAGGAACTTGGCGGCCTGCTGCGTTGGCGACAGACCACCGCCCGAGCGCTTCTTTGGCATGAGGGCAGCCTACGTTCTCATTCGCCGGACACGCGTATATGCCTTGGCCTAAGCTGCTCTCAACTGTCACAGCAGTAGGACCACGTATCAATACGTCCGGCGACCCCGAATCGTTCCGGATCCCCTCGGCCTTTTTCTCCGAGGTGTGTTGGGTGCGTGTCCGAATCGGCCTTGTGTGTCACCGGGCGTCCGTTGTGACGCAACTGAACCATCCCGAAATGTCGGGTTGGTCGCGCATGTCGCGGGCTCACTCCCCCGGGTGATCTGCCGCCTACGCATAGTCCGTTCGGACCATTCAAGATTGGGCCCGCTGGGGGTGTTGCGCTGTGCCCACCTTCCGTAACGTCCTCAACTGGCGGCGGTGAATATGCCGCTGCCGCCGTGGGGGAGCCTCGATTCGGGAGAGGACGGCGCCGGTATGGGCTGGGTAACCGACTGGAGTGCGCAGGCGGCCTGCCGCACTACCGATCCGGATGAACTGTTCGTTCAGGGAGCAGCGCAGAACAGGGCCAAGGCGGTGTGCACCGGATGTCCGGTACGCACGGAATGTCTGGCCGACGCGCTGGACAACCGCGTCGAGTTCGGCGTGTGGGGAGGAATGACCGAGCGGGAACGCCGCGCACTGCTGCGCAGGCGCCCGACCGTCACCTCCTGGCGCCGGCTGCTGGAGACCGCGCGGCTGGAGTACGAGCGGGGGGCCGGCCTGGTGCCCCTCGACGACGACGAGGTGTACGAGAACTACGCGGCGGTGAGCTGAAGGCCGCGGTGAACCGTTGGCGCGGTGAACCGATCGCGCGTGGCGGACCGAAGGCTGCGGTGAGCTGAAGGCTGCGGGCGCCCCCTGAGGGAGCCCGCCTTCAGACGTCGTCGACGGGCAGCTCCGGCCGGTGGGCCGCGAGCCGGTCGCCGATGTTCCGCAGCCCTGTGAGGTCGTGCACATCACCGGGCAGCGCGGCCACTTCCACCACCGCCACCTCGGGGTGCAGTGCGGTGAAGCGGTCACGCGTGCGCTGCTCGCGGGCGATGAGTTGCATACGTTCCGCGTGCAGCCTCAGCAGGCCCGCGGTGAGCTGTTCGGCAGGGCTCTGCGAGGTGTTCTCGTCCGTGACGACGGGGGAGTCGTCCTCGTCCGTGGCGGCGGGGGAGTCCTCGTCGGGAGCCGGTGTCCGGGAAGCATGCGCATCTGAACTGCCGTACGTGTCGGGAGAGTTACGAAGTCCAGCTTTCCCTCCCCCCTGATCCACAATGCGGGGCTCCTCAAGATTTTCCGCGGCGGCGAGCGCCCGCTCGGCCGACAGCCGGTCGGCGCCGCTGCCGTGGACCCGGTTGAGCACCAGCCCGGCCAGCGGCATGTCCTCGGCGGCCAGCCGCTCCACGAAGTACGCCGCCTCGCGCAGCGCGTCCCGCTCGGGGGCCGCCACCACCAGGAACGCCGTCCCGGGCGCCTGGAGCAGCTTGTACGTCGCGTCCGCGCGCGTGCGGAACCCGCCGAAGGTGGTGTCCATCGCGGACACGAACGTCTGGACGTCCTTCAGCAGCTGACCGCCGAGCAGCTTGCCGAGCGTGCCGGTCATCATCGACATGCCGACGTTGAGGAACTTCATCCCCGCCCGGCCGCCCAGTTTCGCCGGGGCCGTCAGCAGCCGGATCAGCCGACCGTCCAGGAACGACCCGAGCCGCTTGGGTGCGTCGAGGAAGTCCAGCGCGGAGCGCGAGGGCGGGGTGTCGACGACGATCAGGTCCCACTCGTCCCGGGCCCGCAGCTGGCCCAGCTTCTCCATCGCCATGTACTCCTGCGTGCCCGCGAAGCCCGCCGAGAGCGACTGGTAGAAGGGGTTCGACAGGATCGCGGCGGCCCGCTGCGGATCGGCGTGCACCTCGACGATCTCGTCGAAGGTGCGCTTCATGTCGAGCATCATGGCGTGCAGTTCGCCGTCGCCCTCGACGCCCTTCACCCGGCGCGGGGTGTTGTCCAGCGAGTCGATGCCCATGGACTGCGCCAGCCGGCGGGCCGGGTCGATGGTGAGCACGACGACCTTGCGGCCGCGCTCGGCGGCCCTGAGGCCCAGCGCCGCCGCCGTGGTGGTCTTGCCGACCCCGCCCGAGCCGCAGCACACCACGATGCGGGTCTCCGGGTCGTCGAGCAGGGGGTCGATGTCGAGCACGCGCGTGGGCGCGAGACGGTGGTGCGTCGATGTGGGGTCCGGACTCATGAGACGTCCTGCTTCCGCAGTTCGGTGGCGAGTTCGTACAGGCCCGCCAGGTCCATACCCTCGGCGAGCAGCGGCAGTTCGTGCAGCGGCAGGCCCAGCTCGGCCAGCACGGCCCGCTGTTCGTGCTCCAGCAGATACCGCTCGGCGTACTCCTCGGCCTGCGCGAGCAGCGGGTCCACCAGCCGCTCGGCGTTCTGTCCGCGGCGCGCCCCGCCGAGTCCCGCGGCCGACAGCGACCGGGCGAGATCGGCGCGCGGCACGGTCCGTACGAGTTCCAGACCGGACGTGTCCAGCACCTCGGGCCGCACCATGTTCACGATGACCCGCCCGACCGGCAGCTTCGCCGCCCTCAGCTCGGCGATCCCGTCCGCGGTCTCCTGGACGGGCATCTCCTCCAGGAGGGTCACCAGGTGGACGGCCGTCTCCGGGGACTTCAGCACCCGCATCACGGCCTGCGCCTGATGGTGTATCGGACCGATCTTCGCCAGCCCGGCGACCTCGTCGTTGACGTTCAGAAAGCGCGTGATCCGGCCCGTGGGCGGGGCGTCCATGACGACGTAGTCGTACACGAACCGCCCGGACCTGTCCTTGCGCCGGACCGCCTCGCACGCCTTGCCCGTCAGGAGCACGTCCCGCAGGCCGGGGGCGATGGTGGTGGCGAAGTCGATCGCGCCGAGCTTCTTCAGGGCCCGTCCGGCGCTCCCCAGCTTGTAGAACATCTGGAGGTATTCCAGGAGGGCCAGTTCGGGATCTATGGCGAGGGCGAACACCTCTCCGCCTCCCGGGGCGACGGCGATCTTGCGTTCCTCATACGGCAGCGCCTCCGTTTCGAAGAGCTGTGCGATGCCCTGTCGGCCCTCGACCTCGACGAGAAGCGTCCGCTTCCCTTCCGTGGCCAGAGCCAACGCGAGGGCCGCGGCGACCGTCGTCTTGCCGGTCCCGCCCTTGCCGCTGACGACCTGGAGCCTGCTCACGTCTTCGAGCGTAACCAGTTCGGGCGGGAACCAATCGGCGCCCTGTGGACAACCGTCACTCCGGTCGGCCGCGAGGACCGCCGTCAGCAGCGGATACAGTCGCCCCATGACCAAGTGGGAATACGCAACCGTGCCGCTGCTCGTCCACGCCACGAAGCAGATTCTGGACACCTGGGGCGAGGACGGCTGGGAGCTCGTCCAGGTCGTGCCCGGGCCGAACAACCCCGAGCAGCTGGTGGCCTACCTGAAGCGGGAGAAGCAGGCGTGAGCGCGGTCGAGGCGAGGCTCGCGGAGCTGGGCCTGACGCTGCCGGAGGTCGTCCCGCCGCTGGCCGCGTACCAACCGGCCGTGCAGAGCGGCCCCTACGTCTACACCGCCGGCCAGCTCCCCATGGTGGAGGGCAAGCTCCCGGTCACCGGCAAGGTCGGCGCGGAGGTCACGCCGGAGGAGGCCAAGGACCTCGCCCGCACCTGCGCCCTGAACGCCCTGGCGGCCGTGAAGTCCGTCGCCGGTGATCTGGACCGCGTCGCGCGTGTGGTGAAGGTCGTGGGGTTCGTCGCCTCCGCCGCGGACTTCACGGGCCAGCCCGCGGTGCTGAACGGCGCGAGCGAACTGCTCGGCGAGGTCCTCGGCGACAAGGGCGTGCACGCGCGCAGCGCCGTGGGCGTGGCGGTGCTGCCGCTGGACGCGCCGGTGGAGGTCGAGATCCAGGTGGAGCTCGTCCAGCCGTAGTAGCCGAGGTGATCACTGCCTCTCGAACATCCGCTCACCACGGGATAGCCTCGCGCCCATGGCGAACGGTCAGTGGTACCCCCCGGAGTGGCCGGACCGGATCCGCGCGCTGGCGGCGGGCTCGCTCACGCCGGTGACCCCCAAGCGCGCGGCCACGGTCATGCTGCTCCAGGACACCCGTTCCGGCCCCGTCGTGCACATGCTGCGCCGCCGCGCCTCCATGTCCTTCGCGGCGGGCGCCTACGCGTACCCGGGCGGCGGCGTCGACCCGCGCGACGACGAACGTCACGTGCGCTGGACGGGCCCCACGCGCGCGTGGTGGGCGGACCGGCTCGGCGTCGACGAGACGGCCGCCCAGGCGATCGTCTGCGCGGCCGTACGGGAGACGTACGAGGAGGCCGGCGTCCTCCTGGCCGGACCGACCCCCGACTCCGTCGTCGGCGACACGACCGGGCCCGACTGGGAGGCCGACCGCGCCGCCCTGGTCGCGCGCGACGTGTCCTTCGCGGAGTTCCTGGACCGGCGCGGCCTGGTGCTGCGCTCGGACCTCCTGGGCGCCTGGGCGCGGTGGATCACCCCGCAGTTCGAGGCCCGCCGCTACGACACCTGGTTCTTCGTCGCCGCCCTGCCCGGCGGCCAGCGCACCCGCAACGCTTCCACAGAGGCCGACCGCACGGTGTGGATCCGGCCGGCCGAGGCGGCGGCGTCGTACGACAAGGGCGAGCTGCTGATGATGCCGCCCACGATCGCGACGCTGCGGCAGCTGACGGCGTACGGGACGGCCGCCGAGGCGCTCACGGCGGCCCCGGGCCGCGATCTGACGCCCGTCCTGGCACAGGCCCGTATGGAGGGCGACGAGATCGTGCTCTCGTGGCCGGGCCACGACGAGTTCACCAAGCACATCCCGAACGGTGGAGCCCCCGCATGACGGACGCAAGCGCCCTTCCCGGCCGGCCCCGGGGTGCGGTCCTCACCGGACCGGCCACCCCGCGCGCGGTCAACGTCCTCGCGCCCAACCCCTCCGCGATGACGCTGGACGGCACGAACACCTGGATCCTGTCCGAGCCCGGCTCCTCGGTGGCCGTGGTGGTCGACCCGGGCCCGCTGGACGAGGGGCACCTCCGTCACGTCGTCGACACCGCCGAGCGGGCCGGCACGCGGGTCGCCCTCACCCTGCTGACCCACGGCCACCCGGACCACGCGGCCGGCGCGGCCCGCTTCGCCGAGCTGACCGGCACCAAGGTACGGGCCCTGGACCCGCGGCTGCGGCTCGGCGACGAGGGGCTGGCGGCCGGGAAGGTCGTCGAAGTCGGCGGCCTGGAGCTGCGGGTCGTAGCGACGCCCGGCCACACCGCGGACTCGCTCAGCTTCCACATCCCGGCCGACCAGGCGATTCTGACGGGGGACACCGTCCTGGGACGCGGCACGACCGTCGTGGCGCACCCGGACGGCCGCCTGGGCGACTATCTGGACTCCCTGCGGCGGCTGAGGTCCCTCACGGTCGACGACGGCGTCCACACCGTCCTGCCGGGCCACGGGCCCGTCCTGGAGGACGCCCAGGGCGCCGTGGAGTACTACCTCGCCCATCGCGCCCACCGTCTGGCCCAGGTCGAGACGGCCGTCGAGGACGGCTACCGCACCCCGTCCCGGATCGTCGCCCACGTGTACGCCGACGTGGACCGCTCCCTGTGGCCGGCGGCGGAGCTGTCGGTGCGGGCCCAGCTGGACTACCTGGAGGAGCACGGGCTCATCTAGCGCTGCGCGGCGGCGGGGTGGAGGTGCGCGGCCGGAGTGCCGAGGTGGGGCCCCGTCGTGGCGCCCTCACCCTTGAGGAGACGTCCGTGTCCTCGAAGGAGCGTGGTCGGCGTGGCCCGGAACCGCCGTCTGATTCCCACCCCTCCGTCAGAGGTCTGGGCCCTGCTCTCCGACGGCCGCCGCTACGGGGAATGGGTGACGGGAACGCAGCAGGTCCTCGCCGTGGACCCGCACTGGCCCAACGCCGGCGCCCGCCTGCGGGTCCGGGTCGGCGTCGGCCGCCTGACCCTCGACGACATCTGCGTCGTCCGCATCTGCGAACCGCGGCGCCGCCTCGAACTGGAGGCGGCGGCGGACCCGTTCGGCGCGGCCCGCATCGCCATGACCCTGCTCCCCTGGGGCGAGGGCACCCACTTCACCCTCGACCGGCACGCGTTGAGGGGCCCCGGCATCCGGATGCACGGCCTTCCCGTGGACTACCTGGTCAAGGTCCGCAACGGCATGATGCTGACGAAGCCGGCCCGCATCGCGGTGCGCGAACGGGCGCAGGCCACCGGGCGGGCCCCGTTCAGTCGGGCCTCGGCGCCTTGACGCCGTGCACGCGCGCGTACTCCTCGGCGAGCCAGGGACCGAGGTCGTCGACGTACGCCCTGAGGACGGCACGGTCACCCGTGGGCTCGTGTCCGAGGGCGGCCGCCGCGCGCATCCGCTCCGCGCGCGTGGGATAGTACGCGCCGAAGATCGCGGCCATCTCCGCCAGGTCGCTGGTCCAGCCGCCCCAGCGGGGCATCACGAGGGTGAACCCCGTGCGTACGAGGTGCCGGGACATGAACCGCACCAGTGGACGCCGGGCCACGTCCGAGTCCTCGGTGCCCGCGATGCGTTCACGCCAGCGGGGCAGCAGCAGGGCGAGGTCGCCGTTGGTCTCGCGCGCGAGGAGGCTGTCCGGCCGGTAGCGCGGCAGCAGCCGGGCGAGGTCCTCCCCCACCAGCCGGGTGCTCAGGCAGGCGACGAACCACCCCAGGTCGTGCGTCTCCAGCTCGCTCAGCAGCCGCGCGCGGCTGTACAGCAGCGTCCCGACGCCGTCGATCTCGGGGAACTCGCCGTCCAGCGCCTGCCCCAGGGCACGGGCGTCGGCCCGGTCCGCGTCACCGGGCTCCTCCCGCAGCGCGACCAGCAGGTCCAGGTCACTGCGCCCCACGCGCGCGGTGCCGCGCGGGATCGACCCGTAGAGGTACGCACTGTGCAGCCGTGCGCCGAAGACCTCCGGCAGCCGGTCACGGGCGGCGGCGACGACGGGTCGGAAACGGGTCTGGACGCGCGCGAGGGAGCCCTCACGCGCGAGGCAGCCGTCGGCGTCGAGGCCCTTGGGGGGCGGTGGTGTCCACACCGCCCCGACGGGGCCGGGCGTCACCGCGAGCGCTTCGCCAGGCGCTCCACGTCCAGCAGGATCACCGCGCGTGCCTCCAGCCGCAGCCAGCCGCGCTGCGCGAAGTCGGCCAGCGCCTTGTTGACCGTCTCGCGGGACGCGCCGACCAGCTGGGCCAGCTCCTCCTGCGTGAGGTCATGGACGACGTGGATGCCCTCCTCGGACTGCACGCCGAACCGGCGGGACAGGTCCAGCAGGGCGCGCGCGACACGGCCGGGGACGTCCGAGAAGACGAGGTCGGACATCGCGTCGTTGGTCTTGCGCAGGCGCCGGGCGACGGCACGCAGCAGCGCGGCGGCGACCTCGGGACGGGCGTTCAGCCAGGGCTGGAGGTCTCCGTGACCGAGACCGAGCAGCTTGACCTCGGTCAGCGCGGTGGCGGTCGCCGTACGCGGGCCCGGGTCGAAGAGTGACAGTTCACCGATGAGCTCGCCGGGGCCGACCACGGCCAGCATGTTCTCGCGGCCGTCGGGCGAGGTGCGGTGCAGCTTCACCTTGCCCTCGGTGACCACGTAGAGCCGGTCACCCGGGTCGCCCTCGTGGAACAGGGAGTCACCCCGCGCGAGGGTCACCTCACTCATGGAGGCGCGCAGCTCCGCGGCCTGCTCGTCGTCGAGCGCCGCGAAGAGCGGATTGCGCCGCAGAACGTCGTCCACGAGTTCTCTCCTTGTCGACCTGCTCAGGGGATCTGGTTTCCCCGGGTGTACCAAGGCACCCTGGTGCCCATTTTGCCGGACCGTCCGAACAGTGTGATCTGTCACAAGGATGCCGCACCGCTGACCCGTGGGAGGTGGCAGGGGTCCAATTGGGCGCTGATCTTCGGGGTCCGGGGCGGATGTCGGTGCCGGGGCTTAGGCTGGCCGGGTGTCCAAAACGCCGGTGAGAGCACAGGCCTAGGGGGCTGACGGGTGGTTGTACGTCGAGATTCCGCTGTGGGCGAACAGGATTCCGGCGGCGGAGGAAAAGCGGCAAAGGTGACAAATCGGGCTACCGCCAGGAAGTCGGCGGCCGCCGGGAGGACCACCGCCGAGAAGGCCGCCCCGGCCGGAGAAGCCGCCCCGGCGAGGAAGGCCGGCGCCGCGAAACCGGCAGCGGCCAAGAAGCCTCCGGCCAAGAAGACGACCGCCAGGAGCGCGGGACCCGTCAAGAAGGCGACCGCCAAGAGCGCGGGACCCGTCAAGAAGGCGACCGCCAAGAGCGCGGGACCCGTCAAGAAAGCCGCCCTCGGGCGCAAGAAGCCCACCGTAGCTCCCAAGAAGGCCTCCGCCCACGTGACCAAGGCCGCGCCCGCGAAGACGGTCACCCCGAAGGCGCCGAGCGACGAGTCCCGTACCGCCTTGGTCCGCCGGGCCCGCCGCATCAACCGCGAACTCGCCGAGGTCTACCCGTACGCGCACCCGGAGCTCGACTTCGACAACCCCTTCCAGCTCCTGGTCGCGACGGTCCTGTCCGCCCAGACCACCGACCTGCGCGTGAACCAGACCACGCCGGCGCTGTTCGCCAAGTACCCCACCCCCGAGGAGCTGGCCGTCGCCAACCCCGAGGAGGTGGAGGAGATCCTGCGGCCGTGCGGCTTCTTCCGGGCCAAGACCAGGTCGGTCATAGGGCTGTCCAAGGCCCTCACGGAGGACTTCGGCGGCGAGGTCCCGGGCCGGCTCGAAGACCTCGTCACGTTGCCCGGCGTGGGCCGCAAGACCGCGTTCGTCGTCCTCGGCAACGCCTTCGGCCGCCCCGGCATCACCGTGGACACGCACTTCCAGCGCCTGGTGCGCCGCTGGCGCTGGACGGACGAGACCGACCCCGACAAGATCGAGGCCGCCGTCGGCGCGCTGTTCCCGAAGAGCGACTGGACGGACCTCTCACACCACGTGATCTGGCACGGCCGCCGCATCTGCCACGCCCGCAAGCCCGCCTGCGGGGCCTGCCCCATCGCCCCGCTCTGCCCGGCGTACGGCGAGGGCGAGACGGACCCGGAGAAGGCGAAGAAGCTGCTCAAGTACGAGAAGGGCGGCTTCCCCGGCCAGCGTCTGAAGCCCCCGCAGGCGTATCTGGACGCGGGCGGCAGGCCGGCCCCGCCCCTGGGGGCCGGATGACGGAAGCAGCGACGCCTCCGCCCTGCCCGGAACGATCTCGGTGCCGTGCCGCGTTGGAAGCATCAGGACGACGGGGGTGGCGATGACACGTGCGAGCGAGACACAGGGCGGCCCGGTGGTGCTCAGCAAGGAGGGGCTGCCCGGCTGGCTGGACCCCGTGGTGCGCGCCGTGGAGACGGTCGAGCCGCGCCAGTTGAGCCGGTTCCTGCCGCCGAAGGACGGCGCGGGCCGGCAGTCCGCGGTCCTCATCCTGTTCGGCGAGGGTGAGCGCGGCCCCGAGCTGCTGCTGATGGAGCGGGCGAGCTCGCTGCGCTCGCACGCCGGGCAGCCCTCCTTCCCCGGTGGCGCCCTCGACCCCGAGGACGGCGACCCGCAGGGCGACGGGCCGCTGCGGGCCGCGCTGCGCGAGGCGGAGGAGGAGACCGGTCTCGACCCCTCCGGTGTGCAGCTGTTCGGCGTGCTCCCCAAGCTCTACATCCCGGTCAGCGCCTTCGTCGTGACGCCGGTGCTGGGCTGGTGGCGGGAGCCGAGCCCGGTGGGCGTCGTCGACCCGAACGAGACGGCGCGCGTCTTCACGGTCCCCGTGGCTGATCTCACGGACCCCGCCAACCGTGCCACCGCCACCCACCCCAGCGGCCACCGAGGTCCGGCATTCCTGGTCGAATCGGCCCTTGTCTGGGGCTTCACGGCCGGAATCATCGACCGCCTGCTGCACTTCGCGGGCTGGGAGAGACCGTGGGACCGCGGCAAGCAGGTCCCGCTCGACTGGCGGTCATGACAGGGTGACCTTCGTGCTGTTGCCGGGCCCCGGCCGACCAGGAGTGATCGCGAAGTGATGAGGCGAGGCTAGAAGCGGTGAACGTGCTGGACATCCTGTTGCTGGTCGCCGCCGTGTGGTTCGCGATCGTGGGCTATCGCCAGGGCTTCGTCGTCGGCATCCTGTCGGTGATCGGCTTCCTCGGCGGCGGCCTCGTCGCGGTCTACGCACTGCCCCTCGTCTGGGACGCGCTCACCGACTCCGAGGTGAGCACCACGGCCGCCGTGGTCGCCGTCGTGGTCGTGATCGTCTGCGCCTCGGTCGGCCAGGCGCTGACCACCCACCTCGGCAGCAAGCTGCGCCGGTACATCACCTGGTCGCCGGCCCGCGCCCTGGACGCCACCGGCGGCGCCCTCGTCAACGTCGCCGCCATGCTGTTGGTGGCGTGGCTGCTCGGTTCCCTCCTGGCCCAGACCACCCTGCCGACCATCGGCAAGGAGGTGCGCAACTCCAGGGTGCTGCACGGCGTCGACCAGGCGCTGCCCGGGCAGGCCGACACCTGGTTCACCGACTTCGCCTCGGTACTGAAGCAGAACGGTTTCCCGCAGGTCTTCAGCCCGTTCGCCAACGAGCCCATCACCGACGTCCAGCCGCCCGACCCGGCCCTCGCGGGCAGCCCGGTCGCCGCCCGCGCCCAGCGCTCCATCGTCAAGGTGATGGGCACGGCCGAGAGTTGCGGCAAGGTCCTGGAGGGCACCGGCTTCGTCTTCGGCGAGCGCCGCGTGATGACCAACGCGCACGTCGTGGGCGGCGTCGACGAACCCACCGTCCAGATCGGGGGCGAGGGCCGGCGGTACGACGCGACGGTCGTCCTGTACGACTGGGAGCGCGACATCGCCGTACTCGACGTACCCGATCTGGACGCGCCCGCCTTGAAGTTCTCCACCGAGGACGCGGTCAGCGGGGACAGCGCGATCGTCGCCGGCTTCCCGGAGAACGGCGCGTACGACGTGCGGTCCGCGCGCGTGCGCGGGCGCATCACCGCCAACGGCCCCGACATCTACCACCGGGGCACGGTCCGCCGCGACGTCTACTCGCTGTACGCGACCGTCCGCCAGGGCAACTCCGGCGGTCCCCTGCTCACGCCCGAGGGCGAGGTCTACGGCGTCGTGTTCGCGAAGTCGCTCGACGACGCCGAGACGGGGTACGCGTTGACCGTCGACGAGATCCGCGAGGACATCACCGAGGGTCGTACGGCGAACCAGCAGGTGGACAGCGACAGCTGCGCCCTGTGAGGTGTGCGTACGGCCGGCCCGCCGGCCGTACGGGGGTCAGCCGCGCGGGTGACGCAGCCGTACCGAGACCCAGCGGGCCCGGCGGCGCAGAATGCGCGGGATGCCCACCCTCGGATCGTCCGTGCCCGCCAGTTGCGGGGCGCCCCGGCGGTGGGAGCTCGAGCCGTTGCCCGAGCGGCGAGTGCGTGCTGCGTCACTGTAGTCGTGCGTCCAGCCCATACCCCGACGTCTGCCCCGTCCCAAGGTCGATAACCGCGTCCCGGGCGCCCAATTGGCTTATGCGCCAGGCATGTGGCAGTTCGTCGTACAGACGTACCGCTCCGCATGCCGAACGCGTCGACGCGCGACTGCCCGGGCTCTTAGCCCGCCGTCCGGATGAGCGAGACCCGGGCCAATCTCAGCGGTCCGGCTCGGGGTCCTTCAGCCAGCTGATCAGCTCGTTGGAGAACGCCACCGGGTCCTCCTCATGGGGGAAGTGGCCGAGTCCGTCGAACAGGCGCCAGCGGTACGGGGCTTCGACGTACTCGCCGGAGCCGGCCGCGCTGCGGGTGCGCATCACCGGGTCGAGGGAGCCGTGCAGATGCAGCGTCGGCACTCGCACGGGGCGCTTCATCCTGCGGTTGAACTGGATGCCGTCGGGCCGGGCCAGGGAGCGGACCAGCCAGCGGTACGGCTCGACGGAGCAGTGTGCCGTCGACGGAATGCACATCGCACGCCGGTACGTCGCCACCGCCTCGTCCTCCGGCAGCCGCGGCCCGGACCAGTCCCGGATCAGCCGGCCCACCAGCGCCCCGTCGTCCGCGACGAGCTGCCGCTCCGGGATCCACGGCCGCTGGAACCCCCAGATGTGCGAACTCGCCGCCGTCTGCCGCACGTCGGCGAGCATCGCCGAGCGCCAGCGCCGGGGATGCGGCATCGACGCCACCACCAGGCGGCGTACCAGTTTCGGCCGCATCACGGCCGCCGTCCACGCGAGATAGCCGCCGAGGTCGTGCCCGACCAGCGCCGCGTCCGGTTCACCGAGCGAGCGGACCACGCCGGTGATGTCGAGGGCGAGGTTGGCCGGGTCGTAACCCCGGGGCGTGCGGTCGCTGCCGCCGACGCCCCTGAGGTCCATGGCGACGGCCCGGAACCCGGCGTCGGCGAGCGCGACCAGCTGGTGCCGCCAGGCCCACCAGAACTGCGGGAAGCCGTGCACGAGCATCACCAGCGGTCCGTCGCCCAGCTCCGCGATGTGGAAGCGGGCGCCGTTCGCCGCCACGTCCCGGTGCGTCCAGGGGCCTTCGGGCCGGACGACCGATGCGGGCTGCGCCGAGGGGGTGCCGGATTCCGTCATGACGTCGAGCGTGCCACAGCCTCGATGGCCTCCGGCGCGCGGTCCCGCGGAAGCTCGGTCAGCTCCGGCCGTGCGGGGCGTGGGTGCGGCTTGGCCTTCTGCAGCACGCCCGCCGACTCCTTCACCGACGCGGCCACCCTCTGCGGGCCCTTGCCCTTCTTGGCCTTCTTCGCGAACACCAGGCCGATCAGCGCGAGGACGAGGGCGATCAGGACGTTCGCCGCGAAGGACAACAGGAAGCAGAGTGCCAGGTTCCAGTCGGTCCAGGTGTGGATGCCGTACGCCAGTGCGAAGTTGAGCATCGGCAGGGAGAACAGCAGCACCGCGCCGGCCGCCGTGAACGCGCCGCCGCTCGTCGCACCGCGCTTGACGTCCTGCCTCAGCTGGGCCTTGGCCAGCGCGATCTCGTCGTGCACCAGCGCCGACATCTCGGCCGTCGCGGAGGCGAACAGCTGGCCGATGCTGCGTTCGGCGCCGACCGGGCTGCCGTCGGGTGCGCTCATCGCGGTCTCCCTCTTCTGCGTACTTCTGCGTACGGGGTCCGTCTGCTGTCTGACTGTGCACGGTCCCGTCTTTTGTACCGTCTCGTCAGATCATGCCGGACCGTCGCCCTCATCGCCTGCCCCGCCGCCCACTTCGGCAAGCTCGGCCGCCCTCACTTCGGCGAGCCGGCGGTGTTCGGCGGCCTTCCGGTCGTAGATCTCCGCCATCCGCAGGTGGTACGCCGGGTCGTGCTCCTCGTAGATGTCCGGGATGCCGTCGAGGTCGTCGTCGCGCTCCTCGGCCTCGCACAGCGAGCGGTACTTGGCGTTCCGTACCTTCAGCAGAACCGTCGCGATGAGCGCCGCGATCAGCGAGCCGGTGAGTACGGCGGCCTTGATCTCGTCGGTCAGCACCGCGTCGCCCTCGAAGGCCAGTTCGCCGATGAGCAGCGAGACGGTGAACCCGATGCCGGCGAGCGAGGCGACGGCGAAGACGTCCGCCCAGGCCAGGTCCTCGCTGAGCGAGGCGCGGGTGAAGCGGGCGGTCAGCCAGGTGCCGCCGAAGATGCCGACCGTCTTGCCGACGACCAGGCCGAGGACCACGCCCAGCGTCTCCGGCCTGCCGAACACGTCCGCCAGGACGTCACCGGAGACCGAGACGCCCGCGCTGAACAAGGCGAACAGCGGTACGGCGAGGCCCGCCGACACAGGGCGCACCAGGTGCTCGATGTGCTCGCCGGGGGAGTGCTCCTCGCCGTCGCGCGTGGTGCAGCGCAGCATCAGGCCCATGGCGACGCCCGCGATGGTGGCGTGGACACCGCTGTTGTACATCAGCGCCCAGATCACCAGGGCCAGCGGAACGTAGACGTACCAGCCGCGCACGCCCTTGCGCAGCAGCAGCCAGAAGACGCCGAGGCCGGCGACGGCGCCGCCCAGCGCGGCGAAGTCGAGCGAGTCGGTGAAGAAGACCGCGATGATCAGGATGGCGAACAGGTCGTCCACGACGGCGAGCGTCAGCAGGAAGGCGCGCAGGGCGCTCGGCAGCGACGTACCGATGACCGCGAGCACGGCGAGCGCGAAGGCGATGTCGGTGGCGGTGGGCACCGCCCAGCCCGCAAGGGAGCCACCGCCGAGTCCGTTGGTGAGGCTGTAGACCAGCGCCGGTACGGCCATGCCGCACAGCGCGGCGACCACCGGCAGGACCGCCGCCCTCGGGTCGCGGAGATCACCGGCGACCAGCTCGCGCTTGAGCTCGATGCCGGCGACGAAGAAGAAGATCGCGAGCAGACCGTCGGCGGCCCAGTGCGCGATCGAGAGGTCGAGACCGAGAGCGGCGGGACCGATGTGGAAGTGGGCGACCGTCTCGTAGCTGTGTCCGAGCGCCGGTATGTTCGCCCAGGCGAGCGCGAGGACCGCGGCGATCAGCAGCAGGACACCGCCGACCGTCTCGGTGCGCAGCGCGTCCGCGAGGTAGGTCCGCTCGGGCAGGGACAGACGGGCGAAGGCCTTGCGGGCGGTGCTGGGCGCGGTCACGGGAAGACCTCCGGTCGATGGGCAGCACGAACGACGTGCCGACCAGACTTCCCGGCGCACCTTTGCAGCTTGTCCTGAGCGTTGTCCCGCGCGGTGTCGCGTTGTTGACGCGTTCCTCAGCCTACCTGGATACGGCGGGCCGGGCAGGTGATCTACACCTTACGTGCAAATGGGGCACCCGGCGCGCCTGTCGCGTCCTTCGCCGGGTGCCCCGTCTGCGCCGGGTTCAGTCCTCGCCGGGAGCGGCCGGGAGCTTCGCCTGGATGAGGTCCATGACCGTCGAGTCGGTCAGCGTGGTCACGTCACCGAGCTGGCGGTTCTCGGCGACGTCCCGCAGCAGGCGGCGCATGATCTTGCCGGAGCGGGTCTTGGGCAGCTCCGCCACCGGCAGGATCCGCTTCGGCTTGGCGATCGGGCCGAGCGTGGTGCCGACGTGGTCGCGGAGCCGGGCGACCAGGTCCTCGGTCTCGGCCGCCGTACCGCGCAGGATCACGAACGCGACGATCGCCTGCCCGGTCGTCTCGTCCGCCGCGCCCACCACGGCCGCCTCGGCGACGGAGGGGTGGGAGACGAGAGCGGACTCGACCTCCGTGGTGGAGATGTTGTGCCCGGAGACCAGCATGACGTCGTCGACGCGGCCCAGCAGCCAGATGTCGCCGTCGTCGTCCTTCTTCGCCCCGTCACCGGCGAAGTACTTGCCCTCGAAGCGCGACCAGTACGTGTCGAGGAACCGCTGGTCGTCACCCCAGATGGTGCGCAGCATCGACGGCCACGGCTCGGTGAGCACCAGGTAGCCGCCGCCGCCGTTCGGCACCTCGTTCGCCTCGTCGTCGACGACCGTCGCGGAGATGCCGGGCAGCGGCGTCTGCGCCGAACCGGGCTTGGTCTCGGTGACGCCGGGCAGCGGTGAGATCATCATCGCGCCGGTCTCGGTCTGCCACCAGGTGTCCACGATCGGGGTGCGGTCCGCGCCGATGTGCTTGCGGTACCAGATCCAGGCCTCCGGGTTGATCGGCTCACCGACCGAGCCGAGGATCCGCAGGCTGGACAGGTCGAACTTCGCGGGGATGTCGTCGCCCCACTTCATGAACGTACGGATCGCGGTCGGTGCCGTGTAGAGGATCGTGACCCCGTACTTCTGCACGATCTCCCAGAACCGGCCCTGGTGCGGGGTGTCGGGCGTGCCCTCGTACATGACCTGGGTGGCGCCGTTGGCGAGCGGCCCGTAGACGATGTACGAGTGCCCGGTCACCCAGCCGACGTCGGCCGTGCACCAGTACACGTCGGTCTCCGGCTTGAGGTCGAAGACCGCGTGGTGGGTGTACGACGTCTGGGTGAGGTAGCCGCCGGAAGTGTGCAGGATGCCCTTCGGCTTACCCGTCGTACCGGACGTGTAGAGGATGAACAGCGGGTGCTCCGCCGCGAACGCCTCCGGCGTGTGCTCGGCCGCCTGCCGCTCGACCAGGTCGTGCCACCACACGTCCCGGCCCTCGGTCCAGGCGACCTCCTGGCCGGTCCGGCGGACGACGAGGACGTGCTCGACGTTGCCCGCCTTCTCGGCGGCCTCGTCCACGGACGGCTTCAGCGCGGACGGCTTGCCGCGCCGGTAGCCGCCGTCGGCGGTGATGACGACCTTGGCGTCCGCGTCCTGGATGCGCGTCGCGAGCGCGTCCGCCGAGAAGCCGCCGAAGACCACGGAGTGCGCGGCGCCGATCCGGGCGCAGGCCAGCATCGCGACCGCGGTCTCGGGGATCATCGGCATGTAGACGGCGACCCGGTCGCCCTTCTGGACGCCCAGCTCCAGCAGGGCGTTGGCGGCCTTGGAGACCTCGTCCTTGAGCTCGGCGTAGGTGATGGCGCGGCTGTCGCCGGGCTCGCCCTCGAAGTGGATGGCCACGCGGTCGCCGTGCCCGGCCTCGACATGCCGGTCCACACAGTTGTACGCGACGTTGAGCTCGCCGTCCGCGAACCACTTGGCGAACGGCGGGTTCGACCAGTCCAGCGTCTGCGTCGGCTCCTTGGCCCAGGCCAGTCGGCGGGCCTGCTCGGCCCAGAAGCCGAGCCTGTCAGCCTTGGCCTGTTCGTACGCCTCCGCCGTGACGTTGGCGTTGGCGGCCAGGTCGGCGGGGGGCGCGAACCTGCGCTCTTCTTTGAGCAGGTTGGCCAGGCTCTCGTTGCTCACGACATCTCCCTCTCGAAGGGTGTCCGTTGTGTCCCAGGCCACAGCTCATCAGACCTGGTGGCCCGATGACAAGGGTCGACGGGATATTGGTTTAGACCTGTCGAGGGCGTGGTCCCGGCACGCCCCTGGCACGGCCAGGCCGGTCCCGGACCTCGCCCGACGCCTGGTCATCCCTTCCCACGGACGGCACCCTGAGCCGGTTCAGCCGAGTTGCACGGCTCACACCGCGGACGGCGTGGGCTGCGGGAGGCATGGGCGGGCGGCCGGGCGCCGCCCACGCTGGGCGCCCGGCCGCCGGTCATGCGGACAGGTCCGCCGCACGGACGGTGTCGAACACCTGCTCCTCGTCCGTCTCGGTCAGGAGGTACGACTGCGCCTCCCCCACGTGGAAGTACATGCCGTGCAGCTCCAGCGCTCCCTCGCGCAGTGCCCGCGACACCGACTCGTGAGCGCGCAGGTGCTCCAGTTGCTGCACGACGTTGGTCAGGCACAGCTGCTCGGCCACGTCGGCGGGCGGCCGCCCGGCCAGCCGGGGCCAGGCCCGACTGGCGTCGGCCATGCGCTCCAGGCTGGGCTGCCCGTGCCGCAGCCACCGCCTGAGCGGCGTGCGCGTGCTGCCCGGCTCGGAGTTCAGCAGCGCCTGCATGGCTCCGCATCCGGAGTGGCCGCACACCGTGATGGACCGCACCTGCAGCACGTCCACGGCGTACTCGATCGCCGCCGCCACCGAGTCGTCGCCGCTCTCCTCGCCGGGCCGCGGCACCAGGTTGCCGACGTTGCGCACCACGAACAGGTCGCCCGGACCACTGGAAGTGATCATCGAGGTGACCAGACGGGAGTCGGCGCAGGTCAGGAACAGCTGCGCGGGGCGCTGTCCCTCCCGGGCCAACCGTGCGAGCTCGCCTCGGACCAGGGGCGCCGTGTTGCTCTGGAAGGCGCTGATGCCTCGGGCCAGTTGGAGGCTGCCGCGGGTGTCGTTGACGGAGGGGGAGTTGTTGGTGGTGGGGATGCCGTTGCTGTTGTTGGAGGTGACGGGGAGAGAGAGGTCACCGATGGGGGCGCTGATGCTGAAGGGGTCAGTTGTATCAGCGGGGGTGGTGCTTCCTGGGCTGAACGGGGTCAGTGGGGTGCCGGACTGGGCGGAGCCGCCGACGGTGGTGTAGGGCAGGGCGGAACCGGCAGAGCCCTGGGGACTGCAGGAGCCGGTGGAGTCCGCACGGCTGTCGGCGAGTGGTGAGCCCTGCGCGCCCGACGCGCTCATTGCGACTGCCGAGCTCGTCGGACCTGCCGAGCGTGCGCCTGTCGAGCTCTCCAAGCCCTCGAAGCCGCCCAAGCAGCCGGAGCCGTCCAAGCCGTCAGAGCCCTTCGAGCCACCAGAATCCTCCTGGCCCTCGGAGCCCTCGGCCTCAGTGGCCCTCCAGCCATCGGAGCCCTCGGAGTTCGTGGAACCCTCAGAGCTCGCAGAGCCCGCATGGTCCGCATGTTCGCCGGAACCGTCCGCCGCTCCCTGCCGCCCCGCACCCACCGGCGCCTGCAGCAGCGGTCGCTGCACCTCGCACTGGTGGTTGCGCCATGGCGTCCACGGGCTGCAACGGCAAGCGGCGGAGGGGTCCGGCTCGTCGGCACCGGTCTCCCCCCGGTGGTCGGGGAAGCTCATGGGCTCGGCGATGCGGACACCGGCGCGGCGGCCGGTCAGCTCCACGGTGCCGCCCGTCGCGGTGTGCGTGTTCTGCCAGTCCTGCAAGGTCTCGTACGCCGCGTGGTCCATGAACGAGCCGTCCAACTCGACGACGACGTCGGCGCCTTGAGGCACGAGATGCAGGGCCCGGCTGAGCCGTGGCACCGCGAGGAACGTCAGCTGTCCCCGTACCTGTACGTGATGGACTCCTTCCGTCACTTCGTGGGTGATGCGCGTGCGGGTGAGGCGGTGCAGGGCGACGCCGACCGCCACGGCGATGCCCAGCGCCACGCCCTCCAGGACGCCCAGGAGCACCACGCCGAGGGTGGTGACCACGTACACCAGCACCTCACGGTGGCGGGTCACCGTGCGGATGTGGTTGAGCGACACCATCTGGATGCCGACGGCCATCACCAGGGCGGCGAGCGAGGCGAGCGGGATGAGCTCCAGGACCGGGACCATCAGCAGCGTGGCGATCACTACGAGAACGCCGTGCAGCATCGTGGAGTTCCGGCTGACGGCGCCCGCGTGCACGTTGGCGGTGCTGCGCACGGCCACGCCCGCGACCGGCAGTCCGCCGAGTCCGCCGGAGACGATGTTGGCGGCGCCCTGACCCAGCAGCTCACGGTCCAGGTCGGAGCGCGGGGCGCGAGCCGCGAGGCCGGGCCGGTTCGCGGCGAGCTTGTCGACGGCGACCGCCCCGAGCAGTGACTGCACGCTGCACACCAACGTGGTGCTGAGCACGGCGGCGACCAGGCCGAGCACCGGGCCCTCCGGCAGTCCGGCCAGGGCGTGGCTGCTCCAGTTGGGCAGCTCGACCTTGGGCAGGGTGAGGCCGGCCAGCGAGGCCGCCGCGGTGGCCCCGGCGACGGCGACGAGCGCGGCCGGTGCCTTGCGCAGCATGCGGCCCGCCCGGCCGGGGAGCCGGGGCCAGGCCAGCAGCAGGGCGAGCGTGAGCGCGCTCGTCATGACGGCGGCCGGATGCAGATGGGCGAGTTGGGCGGGCAGTGCGCGCAGATTGTCCAGGACGACGCTCTGCGGGGTGCCGCCGAGCACGATGTGCAGCTGGGCGACGGCGATGGTGACGCCGATGCCGGCCAGCATGCCGTGCACGATCGCGGGGCTGACGGCGAGCGCGGAGCGGGCCACGCGCAGGCAGCCCAGACCGAGCTGGGCGAGCCCGGCGAGGACGGTGATGGCGCATGTCGTACGCCATCCGTAGCGGTGGATGAGGTCGGCGGTGACGACGGTGAGGCCGGCCGCGGGGCCGCTCACCTGGAGGGGCGAGCCGCCGAGCCGCCCGGCGACCAGACCGCCCACGGCCGCGGCGACGAGCCCGGCCTGGAGCGGAGCGCCGGTGGCCAGGGCGATGCCCAGGGACAACGGAAGCGCGATCAGGAAGACAGCGATCGAGGCCGAGACGTCGGCGCCGGCGATACGGAACCGGCGGCGCCGGTGCGGCGGGCTGTGGGGTGGATGGACTCGCTGGGACCCGTGCGGGTCGGTGGCTCGTGTGGGGACGCAGGCTGACATATTTCCCGTCTCCTCCGGGGCAGCGCGGTCGCGGAACGGGGGGTTCCCCGCTCGGGGCGGGGGCGGGTCGCGGCCGTGGGTCACGGCGTGCAGTGGCGGGATCAGCAACTTTCAGTAAACGAATCGTAATCCAGAGTAAAGGTAAAGCATGGATTTTCCGGGCAAATGGGTTAACCAATCACCTCTGAGAGTGAAGTGGACATTTCATCGGCTTGTCGTACTAATTCCCTCTGGGCTCCGTGCGACCTTGGCGGCGCTGCCGACTCATCGACTGGAGAAGGAAGGTGGGCGGGATGGCCGCCACCCAGAGGATCGCCGTGGGCGCCGTGGGCGCCGCGGTCTGTGCCGCATCACTCGCCGGCTGCGGGGCCGGTTCCGACAGTTCGGGGGGAGGGGCCGCGGCTCGTGAGGGCGCGCCGGCGCCCAAGAGCGCCGTCCGGCTGATCGGGGACGGCTCGACCGCCTTCACCGGTGCGCAGCCCCGTCTGCCCCGTCCCGAAAGGCTGAAGCCCGGTCAGAAGCCGCCGCAGTTCGTGGTGTTCTCCTGGGACGGCGCGGGAGAGGACAGCCAGCGGCTGTTCTCCCACTTCCGTGAGGTGGCCAAGGCCAACAACGCCACCATGACGTACTTCCTCAGCGGCGTGTACCTGCTGCCCGAGGAGAAGCGCGACCTCTACAAGCCGCCGCAGCACTCACCGGGCCGCTCCGACATCGGATTCAACGACCGGCAGGGCATCGCCGACACCGTGAAGCAGTTGCGGCTGGCATGGCTGGAGGGCAACGAGATCGGCACCCACTTCAACGGCCACTTCTGCGGCCCCGAGGGTGGTGTCGGGCAGTGGTCGGTCGAGGAGTGGAAGGACGAGATCGCCCAGGCCAAGCAGTTCGTGAAGTCCTGGAAGACCAACAGCGACCTGAAGGACGCCTCTCCGCTGCCCTTCGACTACGACCGGGAACTGATCGGGGCCCGCACCCCCTGCCTGGAGGGTCAGGCCAACTTCCGCAAGGCGGCCAGGGATCTGGGCTTCCGCTACGACACCAGCGGCGTCAACAACCAGGTCTGGCCCGGCAAGAAGGAGGGCCTGTGGGATGTGTCCATGCAGCTGGTGCCCTTCCCCGGGCACAGCTACGAGCAGCTGACCATGGACTACAACTTCATGATCAACCAGTCCGGCACCACCACCCAGGGCGACCCGAACAAGTACCAGTTCTGGGGCAACCAGATGCGTGACGGCCTGCTCCGGGGCTTCCAGCGGGCCTACGACGGCAACCGCGCGCCCCTGATCATCGGCAACCACTTCGAGTCCTGGAACGGCGGCACCTACATGCGTGCAGTCGAGGACGTCATCGAGCAGGTGTGCACCAAGCCCGAGGTGCGCTGCGCGTCCTTCCGCCAGCTCGTCGACTGGCTGGACGCCCAGGAGCCGAAGACCCTCCAGAAGCTGCGCACGCTGAAGGTCGGCGAGGCCCCGAAGCAGGGCTGGGAGTCCTTCCTGTCCGCCCGCCCCGCCCCGGCCCCGAAGGGTGCGCCCGGCGCGCCGGCGGACGGACTGTAGGCCGCGTCAGGCGGGCTCGACGACACCCTCGCTGAGCACGAAGTCGGGGTCGACCTGGGCCGCCAGGTCGGCCCCGTGCCGCTCGTTCGCCCAGGACTGCGCGTTCTTCAGGTGGAAGTGCACCATCTGACGGGTGTAGCGCTCCCAGTCGCGGCGTTCGTACGTCCCGTCGGCGGTCGTCCGCAGCGTGTCCAGGGCGCGGCGGTTGACATCCTCCAACTGCTCGAAGCGGGGCGGCCGGCCCTTCTCCATGGCACGCACCCAGTCGGAGTGCCCCACCGTCACGAGCAGGTCGTCCCCGACCTCGGCGCGCAGGAAGTCGAGGTCGTCCTGGCCCTGCACCTTGTTGCCGACGACTTTCAGCTCGACGCCGAAGTCGCGGGCGTACTCCTTGTACTGGCGGTAGACGGAGACCCCCTTCCGGGTCGGCTCGGCTACGAGGAACGTGATGTCGAAGCGGGTGAACATGCCGGAGGCGAAGGAGTCCGAGCCCGCCGTCATGTCCACCACGACGTACTCGTCGGGCCCGTCCACCAGGTGGTTCAGGCACAGCTCCACCGCTCCCGTCTTGGAGTGGTAGCAGGCGACCCCGAGGTCGGCGTCCGTGAAGGGGCCGGTGACCATCAAACGGACGGCTCCGCCGTCGAGTTCCACCGGCCGGGCGCAGGCGTCGTAGACCGGGTTGTCCTCGCGCACCCGCAGCAGGCGCGACCCCTCGCCGGGCGGCGTGGTCTTGATCATCGACTCGGCGGAGCCGATGCGCGGATTGGTGCCGCGCAGGTAGTCCTTGATCAGCGCCAGTCGGTCGCCCATCGCGGGCAGCCGGGCGGCTTCCGCCTCGTCGAGCCCGAGCGCTGCCCCGAGGTGCTGGTTGATGTCGGCGTCGATCGCGACGACATGGGCGCCGACGGCCGCCAGGTGACGGATGAACAGGGAGGACAAGGTGGTCTTTCCGCTGCCACCCTTGCCAACGAAAGCAATTTTCATGTTCATCAAGCGTAGTGGGGTGCCGGCCCCGGGACCCGGCCACGCGTGAAGAAGACCACTCCTTCGTGGGGTATCCGCGCCGGGTGCGTAGGGTCGTACTCATGAGTACGACAGGCGCGACCGCCGATCCGCTAGCCGCCCTGGGATCACTGCCCGGCGTGGCCGAGTCCGTGGAGTCCGTGCGCAAGGCCGTGGACCGGGTCTACGGGCACCGCATCATGCGCCGGCGCAGCAACGAGATCACCTCCGAGGCCGCGCTGCGCGGGTCCCGCGGCTCCGGCGCGCTGTCCGGCGCGGACTGGGCCCTCGAAGAGGTACGCCGCCGCACCGACTTCAGCGGCGACGGCGAGGCCCGGGTGATGGGCGCGGCGCTCCGGCTGACCGCCGAGGCCGGTCAGCTGCTGTCCATCTGGCGGCAGTCGCCGCTTCGGGTGCTGGCCCGGCTGCACCTGGTGGCGGCCGCGGACAAGGCCGACCAGGTGGGGCGGCCCCGGCAGGAGGGCGAGCCGGTCGACGAGCCGCTGATCGAACAGCCGCTGCCGAGCGCGGCCGAGGTGTCCGGGCGCCTGGAGGGGCTGTCCGAGCTGATCATCGCGGGGAGTTCGGCGCCGGCGCTGGTGACGGCCGCCGTCGTGCACGGCGAGCTGCTCGCGCTGCGCCCCTTCGTCTCGCACAACGGCCTGGTCGCGCGCACGGCCGAGCGGATCGTCCTGGTCGGCAGCGGTCTGGACCCGAAGTCGGTCTGCCCGGCCGAGGCTGGACACGCCGAGCTGGGCCGCACGGCCTACCTGGCGGCGTTCGAGGGCTACCTCTCCGGCACCGCCGAGGGCATGGCGGCGTGGATCGCGCACTGCGGCCGGGCGGTCGAGCTGGGCGCGCGCGAATCGACGGCGGTGTGCGAGGCGCTCCAGCGCGGGGCGGCGTAGACCGACGGGAAGGGCGCACGCGCGCCTGGGCGGATTCTTGTCCGGAAAAGGGTTGCGGCGGTACGAATTTCTCGTACCGCCGCTGGCATGCCCACCGAGTTACCAAGCGTCCTCGATATGCGCCCATCAGGCCGGGATCTTTGCCCGTCACCTGGTGCGGCTGGCCCGTAATCGACGGGTCGACGTCGCGTGGGTGCCCGGTGTTCATGCGCGGTCCGTGGGGCCAATGCGGTTGAAGGGTGATCCTCTCGGATGTCCTTGGTCTCGCGGGCCGTTGTCTCCTTTGTACTCCAGGTGAAGGGCAAGCGGAAGTGGCGGCCTGCTTCTTTACTCTGGGTCCACAGGGTGAGGAGAGGCGTCAGTGTGCCGACCCACTGGGTGTTGCGGCAGGTCAGAGCGAGGGCGTCCGGCGCCGGCTGGTGTACCAGACAAGGCCGGCGGTGGCCGCCGCGGCGCCTATGGCAGCCGCCGCGACCAGAGCCGGACGCGGCGGTACGGAGAACGCGGGCAGACGCTGCTTGAGTCTGACCGGACGGTGGAAATCAAGAATCGGCCACCCGCGCGCGATGGCCTCACGACGCAGTGCGCGGTCCGGATTCACCGCGTGCGGATTTCCCACCGACTCCAGCATCGGAACATCGGTCGCCGAGTCGCTGTAGGCGTAGCAGCGTGAAAGGTCGTATCCCTCGGACTCGGCCAGCTCCCGGATCGCCTCGGCCTTCGTGGGCCCGTAGGCGTAGTACTCCACCTCGCCCGTGTAGCAGCCGTCGTCGCCCACGACCATGCGGGTGGCGACCACGCGGTCGGCGCCGAGCAGCTCGCCGATCGGCTCGACCACCTCGGAACCCGACGTGGACACGATCACGACGTCCCGTCCGGCGGTGTGGTGCTCCTCGATGAGCGAGGCGGCCTCGTCGTAGATGATCGGGTCGATGATGTCGTGCAGCGTCTCGGCGACGATCTCCTTGACCTGCTGGACGTTCCAGCCGCGGCACAGCGCGGACAGGTACGCGCGCATGCGCTCGATCTGCTCGTGGTCGGCGCCGCCCGCGAGGAAGACGAACTGGGCGTACGCGGTGCGCAGGACGGCGCGGCGGTTGATCAGGCCGCCCTGGTAGAAGGACTTGCTGAAGGTGAGGGTGCTCGACTTCGCAATGACCGTCTTGTCCAGGTCAAAGAAGGCGGCTGTGCGGGGCATCGAGTGGTTTTCCACGACCCAGAGCATAGGGGCAGCCCATTCGGCGTAAGGTGGGGCGTGTGGGTTTGCCTGAGAAGGCTCTCGGGTACACCATGGAAGTCACGGATCGTTCGCGACCGTGCTAACCCGGTCCGACTCCTCCCCCCCCGAGTCGGCCGTGGGGACGACCCCCGCTCTCCCCCCCGGCGGGGGTCGTCGCATGTCCGGGTGGGTTTTTCCCTTCCTCTCGCGGCCCCGGTGCCGCATCGAGGCGGCCGCGGCCGCCTCTTTTGCATGTCCATGATTCGTTACTTTGCGTAGCGGGTGGACTGCTCTGCGGAAGTCGCACAGGAGATGGCGCCGGGCTCACCGGTATGGGGGACGGCGATATTCACAACCACCGAGTTGTCCACAGTTATCGACCAAGATCCACACGATTTCCGGGATCGCTGCACCGTGATTCCTGCGCGACCCGCTCGCGGCGAGTTCCTGGCCGGTTCCGATTGCCGGGTGCGCATGGCCGGATTGCGTCGGCCGTTCATATGGAGGCCGCTTGCCGGTTCTTCACACGTATGCGAATCGCGGGGCCGCAGGGGCTGCGCGAGTGAAGCGGACAAGCAGCGAAGGGGGAAGGAAACCGTGGCCGGAACCGTCACACACGATCCGCCGTCCGCCGCCGGAGGGCGGCCGGGCCGACCGCTGATCGTCACCGAGGACGCCGACCTGCTCGACGACCTGCTGCGCCTGTGCGCGGCGGCCGGAGCCACACCGGAGGTCCATCACACCGTGCCCGACCGCGCCGGCGGCTGGGACACAGCGCCGCTGGTCCTGGTCGGGGACGACGCCGCGCGACGCGTCCGCGGAGCCGCGCGCAGACGAGGGGTGGTGCTGGTCGGCCGCGACCAGGACGACCCCGGCGTGTGGAAACGCGCGGTCCAGATCGGCGCCGACCACGTTCTGATGCTGCCCGACGGCGAGCAGTGGCTGGTCGACCGGATCGCCGACGTCACCGAGGGCGTCGGCAGGCCCGCGCTCACCGTCGGCGTGATCGGCGGCCGGGGCGGATCCGGAGCGTCCACGCTCGCCTGCGCGCTCGCCGTCACCTCCGCGCGTGAGGGACTGCGCACCCTGCTCGTGGACGCCGACCCGCTGGGTGGCGGACTCGACGTACTCCTCGGCGGCGAGACCGCCGAAGGTCTGCGCTGGCCCGCCTTCGCCGCCTCGCGCGGCCGGGTCGGCAGCGGTGCCCTGGAGGAGTCCCTGCCCCAGCTGCACTCGCTGCGGGTGCTCAGCTGGGACCGCGGCGACTGCGTCGCCATCCCGCCGCAGGCCGTAAGGGCGGTGCTGGCCGCGGCCCGGCGCCGGGGCGGCACGGTCGTCGTCGACCTGCCGCGGCGGATCGACGACGGAACGGCCGAGGCCCTGGCCCAGCTCGACATCGGGCTCCTCGTGGTCCCCGCCGAACTGCGCGCGGTCGCGGCGGCGGCCCGAGTGGCGTCAGTGGCCGGCATGCTGCTGCGCGATCTGCGCGTGGCGGTGCGCGGGCCGTACGCGCCCGGCCTCGACGACCGTGAGGTGGCCCGGCTGCTCGGCCTGCCGCTGGCCGGCGAGGTGCCCGTCGAGGCCGGGCTGCTGCGCCCGGCCGAGGGCAGGACACCGCCCGGCGCGGACGGGCGCGGCCTACTGGCCCGGTTCTGCCTCGAGTTCTGGGAGCGGGCGCTGGTCGAGGCGGGTGCGGCATGAGCGCCGTGGCGAGGCCCCTGCTGGACGGGGTGCGGCAGTGGCTGGCCGAGAGCGGCGCCGAGCCCACACCCGCGCGCGTGGCGCAGGCCCTGCGCGAGCAGGGCCGGGTGCTCGGCGACGCGGAAGTCCTGGGCGCGGCCGAGCAGTTGCGGTCGGAGCTGGTCGGCAGCGGTCCACTGGAGCCGCTGCTCGCCGATCCCTCGGTCACGGACGTGCTGGTCTCCGCGCCGGACCGGGTGTGGGTCGATCGGGGCGGCGGCCTTGAATTGACGTCCGTGTCCTTCGCGGACGCGGCGGCCGTCCGGCGCCTCGCGCAGCGGCTGGCCGCGGTGGCCGGGCGGCGCCTGGACGACGCCCGGCCGTGGGTCGACGCCCGCCTGCCGGACGGCACGCGACTGCACGCGGTGCTGCCGCCGGTCGCCGTCGGCAGCACGTGCCTGTCGCTGCGAGTCGTCCGCCCGCGCGCGTTCACCCTCGACGAACTGGTGGCGGCGGGCACGGTGCCGCCGGGCGGGGACCGGGTGCTGCGGGCGTTGCTTCGGGCGCGGTTGTCCTTCCTGATCAGCGGCGGCACGGGCACCGGGAAGACGACCCTGCTCAGTGCGCTGCTCGGGCTGGTGAGGCCGGACGAGCGGATCGTGCTCGCGGAGGACTCGGCGGAACTGCGGCCGGACCATCCGCATGTCGTGCGGCTGGAGACGCGGCCCGCGAACCAGGAGGGCGCCGGTCTCGTGACGCTGGAGGACCTGGTCCGGCAGGCGCTGCGGATGCGGCCCGACCGGCTCGTGGTCGGCGAGGTGCGCGGGGCCGAGGTGGTGCATCTGCTGGCCGCGTTGAACACCGGCCACGAGGGCGGTTGCGGGACCGTCCACGCCAACGCCGCCGCCGACGTCCCCGCCCGCCTGGAGGCCCTCGGTACGGCGGCCGGGCTCGACCGGGCCGCCCTGCACAGCCAGTTGGCGGCGGCGCTGTCGGTCGTACTGCACCTCGTGCGGGACCGGACCGGGACACGGCGGATCGCCGAGGTGCACGTGCTGGAGCGGGACGACTCCGGGTTGGTGCGGACGGTGCCCGCCCTGCGGTGGGGCGCGGAGGCCTTCGCGCGGGAGCGGGGGTGGGGGCGGCTGCGGGAGCTGCTCTGTGGTGGCGGCTGGGGACCGGGGCTCGCGGAGGACGAGGGGGGACTGCCCGCGTGGCAGGGACCGGGAAGGAGCGGTGAGCGGCATGGGTGAGACGGCGATGAGCGCGGCCCTGGTGTGCGCCGGGGCGGCCGCGTGGGTGATGAGCGACCGGCACTCCGGCGCACGACGGGCGCGACTGCTGCTGGCCGGCCCCGGCGTGGTGGGCAGTGGTCCTCCGGCAGGGCGGCGGTGGGTCGACGAGCTGCGGCGGGCCCGGGGGCGGCTGCGCGTCGAGTGGTGGGCGCCGGTCGTCGGGCTGGTGCTCGGGGTGCTCGGGTCGTCGGCGCTGCCGGTCGTCGCCGGGGCGGCCGGGGTGCCGGTGCTGCGGCGGGTGCGGCTCGCCGGCGAGGCACGGCGGGCGCGGGAGCGGCGGGGCGATGCGGTGATCGCGCTGTGCTCGGCGCTCGCCGGGGAGGTGAGGGCCGGGCGGCAGCCGGGCGAGGCCCTGCTGCGGGCCGCGCGGGACTCCGGTGGGCTCGGTGAGGGGCAGGCGGCGGTACTGGCGGCGGCACGGTTCGGCGGGGACGTGCCGGAGGCGCTCGCGGTGGCGGCCCTGCAGCCGGGAGCCGACGGGCTGCTGGGGCTGGCGGCGTGCTGGCGGGTCGCGGTCGACCGTGGCGCGGGTCTCGCCGCCGGACTCGACCGGCTGGAGGCCGCCCTGCGGGCGGAACGCGACCAGCGCGCCGAGGTGCGGGCCCAGTTGGCGGGATCCCGTTCCACGGCGGTGATGCTCGCCGCGCTGCCGGCGCTCGGCATCCTCCTCGGCACCGCGCTCGGCGCCGACCCGCTGCACGTGCTGCTGCACACCGGCGCGGGGCTGGGCTGCCTGCTGCTGGGCGCGGTGCTGGAAGGCGTGGGTCTGTGGTGGGCGCTGCGCATCGTGCGGGGAGCGGAGGCGGCGTGAGCGCGGAAGTTGTCCACAGGCTGGGGGTGGCCCTGGGGGCGGTGCTGGCCGTGGTGTGGGTCGTGCGCTGGGCGACGGGCGTACGCCGGGAACGCCGGGTGCGCAGGCGGCTGGCCGAGCTGCTGGACTGTGCGGCCACCGTCCCGGGTCGGCGCTTCGTGGCGGCGGACTCCGTACGGCGCTGGTGGCCGACGGCCGCCGTGGTCGGTGCCGGGTGGGTGCTGGTCGGCGGGGGCGTCGGTGTCGTCGTGGGGCTGGTCGCCGCGGTCGGGGTGTGGCGGTGGCGCCGACGGCGGACGACGGCAGCCACGAGCGAGTCTCTCGACCCGCGTGAGGCCACCCGGCAACTGCCGCTCGCCGCCGATCTCGTGGCCGCCTGCAGTGCGGCCGGTGCCGGTCCGGTGATCGCCGCGCAGGCCGTGGGCGAGGCCCTGGGCGGTCCGGTCGGGGAGGCGCTGGCGCGCGGGGCGGCGCAGGTTCGGCTCGGTGGTGAACCGGCCGAGGCCTGGCGCGGGTTGGCCGCCACGCCGGGCGCCGACGCCCTGGCCCGGCTGCTGGAACGGGCCGACGTGTCGGGACTCCCCGCGGCGGCACCGGTCGCGCGGATCGCGGCGGACGCTCGCGCCGACTGGGCCCGCGGCGCCACGGCACGGGCACGCCGAGCGGCGGTGATGGTCACCGCGCCCGTCGGGTTGTGCTTCCTGCCCGCCTTCGTCGCGGTCGGTGTGCTGCCCGTGGTGATCGGGCTGGCGGGTGGGGTGTTGGGAGGGGGCGGCGGATGAGGGGTGGGTGAGGACGGGAGTGCGGTCTGCCCAGGACGGACGGCTCTTGAGCGACGACGGATCTTGAATCAACGAACAGCTGCGATCAACAAAACGGAACCTCACAGGGGTTGAGATGAGCAAGGCGGTGCGGGCACGCGTGCGTGCTCTGGTGTGGCGGATGCGGGGCACCCGGAAGGATGCGGGGATGGTCACCTCCGAGTACGCGGTGGGGATCGTCGCGGCGGCGGCCTTCGCGGTGCTGCTCTACAAGGTCGTGACGAGCGGGCAGGTCAGTGCGGAACTGCAGAACATCGTCAAGGACGCCCTCAATGCGCGGATGTGAGTGGCGGGGGCGGGGCGCGGACCGGGGCTTCGTGACGGCGGAGGCGGCGCTGGTCCTGCCCGTGCTGGTGATGTTCGCGATGGGGCTGGTCTGGGCGCTGCTCGTGGTGGCCGCGCAGATCCAGTGCGTGGACGCGGCCCGGACGGGCGCCCGCGCGGCGGCCCGGCAGGACCCGCACGACGCGGTCGTCGAGGTGACCCGCGAGGCGGCGCCACGCGGGGCGAAGGTCACGATCAGCCGGGAGGGCGACCGGGTCCGGGTCGTGGTCGTGGCCAGGGCACCGGTGCTGGGCCGGCTGTCGTACGAGCTGCGGGAGGAAGCCTTCGCGGTGGCCGAGGAGGCCGTGGCGGAGGAAGCCGTCGCGGCGGCGGAGGAGGAGGCCGTGGCGGAGGGGACGGCGGCCGGGCGGGGGCCGGTGGCCGGGCGGGGGCCGGTGGCCCAGGGGACGACGGTGGAGGTGGCAAGTGAGAGGAGGTGACGGGGACCGGGGGTCCGCCACCGTCTGGAGTGTCGGTGCGATCGCCGTCCTGTGTGTCGTGTTCGGGGTGATCCTCGCGCTGGGGCAGGCCGCGGTGACCCGGCACCGCGCGGCCGGCGGCGCGGATCTCGCGGCGCTCGCTGCGGCGGACCACTGGGCGGAGGGCACCGAGGCGGCATGCGCCCGGGCGGCAGGGGCGGCGGGGGCGCAGGGCACGCGGCTGGTGCGGTGCGTGGTGGTGGGCGAGATCGCGGACGTGACAGCGGCGTCGGGAACAGGGCCGTTCACCGTGGAGGTCAGGGCCCGGGCGGGTCCTCCGGAGGCGGTGACGCCGACCCCGGGCGAGGGTTCTTCGGTTGTCCCGTAGCCCAACGGGTCGGCCCTGGGGGCCTCCGGGTGCCGAGTTGCCCTCGGGCCGGCCCTGAGACCTTCGGGCTCCCCCATGGGCCCCGGGCTGTCCTTGAGGTTCCGCCGGCCGCCCTTTACGGCTTCGCGCTGTCCCTTAAGGCCCCTCCCCGCTGCCCTTCGGCCCTGGACTGTTCCGAGGCTTCTCCGACTACTGCTGAGGCCGGCGGTCGACGCCTTCGGCTCTGTCGGCGTCCCTTCCGGCACCTACCGCCCCGTCGGCGTCCCTTCCGGCCCCTCCGGTTCCACTGACCTCTCCGGCAATGGCCCCTGCTCCTCCATTGACCCCTCCTGCTCCACAGGCTCCTCCGGCTGCGTCTCCTCCAGCGTCGGCGGCGTCCCTACCGCCCCCTCCGGCTCCTCCCGCCCCGTCGGCCGCCCCTCCGCCGCGCCCCGCAGCAGCACCGTCAGGAGTCGCACGGCACCCCGCTTGTGCAGCGGATCGTTGCCGTTGCCGCACTTGGGGGACTGGATGCAGGACGGGCAGCCGCTGTCGCACTCGCAGGACGCGATGGCCTCGCGGGTGGCGGTGAGCCAGGCCTGGGCAGTGTGGAAGGCGCGTTCCGCGAAGCCCGCGCCGCCCGGGTGGCCGTCGTAGACGAAGACCGTCGGCAGGAGCGTGTCGGGGTGCAGAGGGATCGACACGCCGCCGATGTCCCAGCGGTCGCAGGTCGCGAAGAGGGGCAGCATGCCGATCGACGCGTGCTCGGCGGCGTGCAGGGCGCCACCGAGGATCTCGGGGCCGATGCGGGCCTCGTCCAGCTGGTCCTCGGTGACCGTCCACCACACGGCGCGCGTGCGCAGGGTGCGCGGAGGGAGGTCGAGTTTGGTCTCGCCCAGCACCTCGCCGGTGATGAGGCGGCGGCGGAGGAAGGAGACGACCTGGTTGGTGACCTCGACCGAGCCGTAGCAGAGGCGGCCCTGGCCCCATGGCACCTCGACGTCCGTCTCCAGGACGGAGATCGTCGTGGTGTCGCGGGCCACCGTGGAGTACGGCGGGCTCGCCTCCTCGACCAGGGCGACCGAGTCGTCCAGGTCGAGGGAGCGCACGAGGTAGGTGCGGCCCTGGTGGAGGTGGACGGCGCCCTCGTGGACGGTCGTGTGCGCGGCGCCCGCGTCGACCGTGCCCAGCAGACGGCCGGTGCCCGCTTCGACGATCTGGACGGGCCGGCCGCCCTCGCCCCGGATGTCGGCCAGATCGGCGGCCCGCTCCCGGCGCGTCCAGTGCCAGGCCTTCGTCCGGCGGCGCAGCAGTTTCGCGGCCTCCAGCTGCGGCAGCAGCTCCGCGCAGGCGGGGCCGAACAGCTCCAGGTCGTCCTCGACCAGGGGAAGCTCCTCGGCCGCCGCGCACAGGTGGGGCGCGAGGACGTACGGGTTGTCGGGGTCGAGGACGGTCGATTCCACCGGCCGGTCGAACAGGGCCTCCGGATGGTGGACGAGGAAGGTGTCCAGCGGGTCGTCGCGGGCCACCAGGACGGCCAGCGCGCCCTGCCCGGAGCGGCCCGCCCGGCCCGCCTGCTGCCAGAGGGAGGCGCGCGTGCCCGGGTAGCCGGCGATCACGACCGCGTCCAGGCCGGAGACGTCGACGCCCAGCTCCAGCGCGGTGGTGGCGGCCAGGGCGAGCAGTTCGCCGGAGTGCAGGGCGCGTTCCAGGGCGCGGCGCTCCTCGGGGAGGTAGCCGCCCCGGTAGGCCGCGACACGCCGGGACAGGGAGCGGTCGATCTCCATGAGCCGCTCCTGGGCGATCACGGAGATCAGCTCGGCGCCGCGCCGGGAGCGTACGAAGGCGACCGTACGGACGCCCTGGAGCGTGAGGTCGGTGAGCAGGTCGGCGGTCTCGGCCGTGGCGGTACGGCGGACGGGGGCGCCCTTCTCGCCCTGGAGCTCGGTGAGCGGGGGCTCCCACAGGGCGAAGACCAGCTCCCCGCGCGGGGAGGCGTCGTCGGCGACCTCCACGACCGGGAGGCCGGTGAGGCGGCGGGCGGCCACGGCCGGTTCGGCGGCGGTCGCGGAGGCGAGCAGGAAGACCGGCGAGGAGCCGTAGCGGGCGCACAGGCGGCGCAGGCGGCGCAGCACCTGGGCGACGTGCGAGCCGAAGACGCCGCGGTAGGTGTGGCACTCGTCGATGACGACGTACTTCAGCGCCTTCAGGAAGGAGGCCCAGCGGGGATGGGAGGGCAATATGCCCCGGTGCAGCATGTCGGGGTTGGTCAGGACGTAGGTCGCGTACTGGCGGATCCACTCGCGTTCCTCGAACGGGGTGTCGCCGTCGTACACGGCCGGGCGTACCGCCTGGCCCAGAGGACGCGAAAGGTCCTTCACGGCTCGGCACTGGTCCGCCGCGAGGGCCTTGGTGGGGGCGAGGTAGAGGGCGGTGGCACCGCGGCCGTTCGGGGCCTCGGAGCCGTCCAGGAGCGTCGAGAAGACCGGGACCAGGTACGCCAGGGACTTGCCGGACGCCGTGCCGGTGGCGACGACCACTGATTCGCCGTTCAGCGCGTGCTCGGCGGCCCGCGCCTGGTGGGCCCACGGGTGTTCGATGCCCGCGGCGCGCACCGCGGCGAGCACCTCGGATCGGATCCGGTCCGGCCAGACTGCATGCCGACCCGCGCGCGGGGGCAAGTGCTCCGTATGAGTGATGCGCGAAGCCCTGTTCGGTCCCGAGGCGAGCCGGTCCAGGACCGTGCCCGGCGTGGGGCGGGATGCGGTGTCCGTCGGGTGTCGATCGGATCGGTGATTCTTGGCCATCGGCACCGAGTGTGTCACCGGCGTGACGGACAATGGGTCCAAGGCGTCGTGCACGCCTGCCGGTAAGTGATTGAATGCCATCGCGGCTGGCGAACCGTCCTGGGGGATCTGCCGAGATGTCCTGAGGACGACCGCTCGATAGCAAGGTGCTGGAGGATCCGTGGACCTGTCCCTGTCGACCGAGACCATCGGCGATCGCACGATCGTCAGGGTCGGTGGCGAAATCGACGTATATACCGCGC
Organism: Streptomyces chromofuscus; assembly: GCF_015160875.1. Taxonomy (NCBI): domain Bacteria; kingdom Bacillati; phylum Actinomycetota; class Actinomycetes; order Kitasatosporales; family Streptomycetaceae; genus Streptomyces; species Streptomyces chromofuscus. Next base: position 4,437,613 of record NZ_CP063374.1, read on the forward strand.
CCAAGCTGCGCGAGCAGCTGGTCGAGCTGGTGAACGACGGCAGTTTCCACCTCGTCGTCGACATGGAGGGCGTGGACTTCCTCGACTCCACCGGGCTCGGCGTGCTGGTCGGTGGCCTGAAGCGGGTGCGTGCCCATGAGGGCTCCCTGCGCCTGGTCTGCAACCAGGAGCACATTCTGAAGATCTTCCGCATCACCGGCCTCACCAAGGTGTTCCCGATTCACACCTCGGTCGAGGAAGCGGTAGCGGCCACCGACTGATCACCGACCCGGGCCGTGAGCCCGGGTCGGCAGATGTGAAGACGGGGGCTGGGCTTTCGGCGGCCCGGCCCCCGAGCACGCCCGTAGCTCCGAGGGGGATGCATGGCCACCGTCGAACTCCGCTTCAGCGCGCTGCCCGAGCACGTCAGGACCGCCCGACTGGTGGCGGCCGCGGTGGCACGCAGGGCCGGAGTGGACGAGGCCGTCCTCGACGAGGTCCGGCTCGCCGTCGGCGAGGCCTGCTCCCGTGCGGTCGGACTGCACCAGGTCAGCGGCATCACGGCGCCGGTGAAGGTGTCGCTGATCGAGGAGGAGAAGCTGTTCTCCATCGAGGTCGGCGACGAGGCGCGGCACGCTCCGACCGGGGTCCGGACGTCCGGCGCCGCCGCCGACGACCCCGACGCGGAGGCCGAGGAGGACGAGATGGGCCTCGCGGTCATCAGCGGCCTGGTCGACGACGTCGAGGTCACCGCCGGGGAGCACGGCGGGCTGATCCGTATGACCTGGCCGACCACGCCGCCGCCGACCGGGGTGCTCCCCTGACGCCGTCACCCCACTGGAGTAATCCTTCCCGAGGGCCCTGCTGAGCAGGGCCCTCGTTGTTTTTCGCCCGGAGCGGGCCCGGTTTCGTGAAGTAATTCACGATCAGTGGTGGATCAATTGGCTGATGAGCGGCCCCGTATTTCGATCAAGCTGCCACGCGTCGAGGGCATTACCACTTTCGGGTTCGGTGGCTTCCTGCGATCATTTGCGGTGAAGCAAGGGACGACGAATTCCGCTTGCCGCGCCCTGTTTAGATCAGGACCGGCTCCCTACAATCCGTCCACATCTTGAGCTCAGCCCAAGCGTCAAGGAGGACGAATGGCGGGGCTTTCTACCCCTCATCGGTTGGACCATCTGGACCACTCCACAACCTTCGCAGCCGCAGTGCTGACCGACGGCAACCGTGTCATGGTGATGGTCATCGCGGCCGTCGCCCTGGCCGCTCTCGTGGTCGCCGGCGTGCTGCTGCGCCAAGTGCTCGCGGCAGGCGAGGGCACCGACAGCATGAAGAAGATCGCGGCGGCCGTCCAGGAAGGCGCCAACGCCTACCTGGCCCGGCAGTTGCGCACGCTCGGCGTATTCGCCGTCGTCGTGTTCTTCCTGCTCATGCTGCTGCCCGCGGACGACTGGAATCAGCGCGCCGGACGATCGGTGTTCTTCTTGATCGGCGCGGCGTTCTCGGCGGCCACCGGCTATATCGGCATGTGGCTCGCCGTGCGCAGCAATGTGCGGGTAGCCGCGGCCGCCCGGGAAGCGACTCCGGCGGAGGGTGAGCCGGAAAAGGATCTCACCCTCGTGTCGCACAAAGCCATGAAGATCGCTTTCCGTACGGGCGGCGTCGTCGGAATGTTCACGGTGGGCCTCGGTCTGCTGGGCGCCTCCTGCGTGGTGCTGGTCTACACGGCCGACGCGCCGAAGGTGCTGGAGGGCTTCGGCCTCGGGGCGGCCCTCATCGCCATGTTCATGAGGGTGGGCGGCGGCATCTTCACCAAGGCCGCCGACGTCGGCGCCGACCTGGTCGGCAAGGTCGAGCAGGGCATTCCGGAGGACGACCCGCGCAATGCCGCGACGATCGCCGACAACGTGGGCGACAACGTCGGCGACTGCGCGGGCATGGCGGCCGACCTGTTCGAGTCGTACGCCGTGACGCTGGTCGCCGCGCTGATCCTGGGCACGGCGGCCTTCGGCGACTCGGGTCTGGCGTTCCCGCTGCTGGTGCCCGCGATCGGTGTGGTCACCGCGATGATCGGCATCTTCGCCGTGGCCCCGCGGCGCGCCGACCGCAGCGGGATGAGCGCGATCAACCGCGGCTTCTTCATCTCCGCGGTGATCTCGCTCGCGCTGGTGGCCGTGGCCGCCTTCGTCTACCTGCCGTCGTCGTACGCCGAGCTCGACGGCGTCACCGATGACGCGATCCTGGCCAAGGACGGCGACCCGCGGATCCTCGCGCTCGTCGCGGTGGCCATCGGCATCCTGCTCGCCGCCGTGATCCAGCAGCTCACCGGCTACTTCACCGAGACCAACCGGCGCCCGGTGAGGGACATCGGCAAGACCTCGCTGACGGGCCCGGCCACCGTCGTCCTCGCCGGCATCTCCGTCGGCCTGGAGTCGGCCGTCTACACCGCCCTGCTGATCGGCCTCGGCGTCTACGGGGCCTTCCTGCTCGGCGGTACGTCGATCATGCTGGCGCTGTTCGCGGTCGCGCTGGCCGGTACCGGTCTGCTCACCACGGTCGGGGTGATCGTCGCCATGGACACCTTCGGGCCGGTCTCCGACAACGCGCAGGGCATCGCCGAGATGTCCGGTGACGTCGAGGGCGCGGGCGCGCAGGTGCTCACCAACCTGGACGCGGTCGGCAACACCACCAAGGCCATCACCAAGGGCATCGCCATCGCCACCGCCGTCCTCGCGGCCTCGGCGCTCTTCGGGTCGTACCGCGACGCGATCACCACCGGCGCGCGGGACGTCGGCGAGAAACTCAGCGGTGAGGGCTCGCCGATGACGCTGGCGATGGACATCTCCCAGCCCAACAACCTCGTCGGACTCATCGCGGGCGCGGCGGTCGTCTTCCTCTTCTCCGGACTGGCGATCAACGCGGTCTCGCGGTCGGCGGGTTCGGTCGTGTTCGAGGTGCGGCGGCAGTTCCGGGAGCGGCCCGGGATCATGGACTACACCGAGAAACCGGAGTACGGAAAAGTCGTCGACATCTGTACACGGGACGCGCTGCGGGAGCTGGCCACACCGGGTCTGCTCGCGGTCATGGCGCCGATCTTCATCGGTTTCACGCTCGGAGTCGGCGCGCTCGGCGCCTATCTGGCGGGCGCGATCGGGGCAGGCACGCTGATGGCGGTGTTCCTCGCCAACTCCGGTGGCGCCTGGGACAACGCCAAGAAGCTCGTCGAGGACGGCCACCACGGCGGCAAGGGCAGCGAGGCGCACTCCGCGACGGTGATCGGCGACACGGTCGGCGACCCCTTCAAGGACACCGCCGGCCCGGCGATCAACCCGTTGCTGAAGGTGATGAACCTGGTCGCGCTGCTCATCGCGCCCGCGGTGATCAAGTTCAGCTACGGCGACGACGCGAGTCTCGGCGTACGGATCCTGATCGCCGTCCTCTCCCTGGTCGTGATCGTCGGGGCGGTGTACGTCTCCAAGCGGCGCGGCATCGCCATGGGAGACGACGAAGCGGAGCCGACCGCCAAGTCGGCGGAGTCGGCGGTGGTTTCGTAGCTCGTCGCACCCGGCTCGATCCAAAGGGCGGGCGGGAGGCGCGCATTGACGCGTCACCCGCCCGCTCCGTCGTGTTCACGCCCGTGCCGTGAGCCTTCTCTCTCCTGGTGCAAATGACTGCAATAAGGTGAATATCGGACCTTAGTCGTGCGTTTGTTGTTCGCATGGCGTGTATGTTCCGGGGCCGAGAGCCATGGAAGGGACCAAACCGGTGAACAAGAAGCTCGCGGCCGCACTGTCCGGCGGTGCGGTACTGGTACTGGCGCTGTCGGGATGTGCCGGCGACGACAGCAACGAGAAGCTGGACGCCTGGGCCAAGCAGGTCTGCGACGCCGTACAGCCGCAGGCCAAGAAGATCGCGGCCGCCAACTCCGCGATCCAGAAGGAGACCTCGGACAACAGCACGCCGGAAGAGGTCCAGAAGACCGACGCGCAGGCCTTCCAGGACATGTCCGACGCCTACAAGGCGATCGGCGCCGCCGTGAACAAGGCCGGGGCGCCCGACGTCGAGAACGGCGCGAAGAAGCAGCAGGACGCGGTCAAGGAACTCAACGGCATCTCCTCGTCCTACGCCTCGCTGAAGAAGCAGGTCGACGCCCTGGACACCAAGGACCAGGCCAAGTTCGCCGACGGGCTCAAGGAGATCGCCACCGAGCTGGACAAGCTCAGCCAGAGCGGCAACGACGCGCTGACCACCCTGGAGGAGGGCGAGGTCGGCCAGGCGATGGCCCGGCAGGAGACGTGCAAGAGCGCGACGTCCGCGCCGTCGGCCACCCAGGGCTGACGTTCGCGGCGACCGTGGCGCCCGGTCACAATGGGGGCGTGAGCCACGCCAGCCTCTCCGCCCTGCCCGCCACTGATCGTCCCGATGTCACCGCGCGGCTGCGGGACGCCCTCCTCGGTGCCTCGTTCACCGCCGACGGACTGCTCGAACTGCTCGGCGCCCCCGCCTACGCGGCGCTCGCGCGCAGCGAGATCGTCCCCGCCCTCCGGGCGACGCGCGGTGACACCCCGCTGGAGATGCTCGTACGGCTGTTCCTGTTGCAGCAGCCCGTGCCGCACGTGCGCGTGGAGGGCGTCCTGCCCCTCGCCGAGTGCCTGGAGGGCGGGTGGCTCAGGCGCGCCGGCGGCGACGAGGTCGCGGCGACCGTGGACGTACGGCCGTACGGCGGGCTGGACGGCGAGGACTGGTTCATCGTGTCCGACCTGGGCTGCGCCGTCGGCGGTGCCGGAGGCATCGGGCGCCGGGAGGAAGGCGTGGTGCTGGGCGTCGGCGGCGCGTCGACGACGCTCGCCGGGATCACGGTCCGTACGCCCGTCTCCTCGGCCCTCGATCTGGGCACCGGCTCCGGCATCCAGGCGCTGCACGCCGCGCAGCACACCACGCGCGTGACGGCGACCGACGTCAACCCGCGCGCGCTGCACATCGCCGCGCTCACCCTGGCGCTGTCCGGCGCGCCGGCCGCGGACCTGCGTGAGGGCTCGCTCTTCGAGCCGCTCACGGCCGACGAGAAGTTCGACCTGATCGTGTCGAACCCGCCCTTCGTGATCTCTCCCGACGCCCGGCTGACCTACCGCGACGGCGGCATGGGCGGGGACGATCTGTGCCGAACGCTCGTTCAACGGGCGGGTGAGCGGCTGAACGAGGGCGGGTTCGCGCAGTTCCTCGCCAACTGGCAGCACGTCGAGGGGGAGGACTGGCAGGAGCGGTTGCGGTCCTGGGTGCCGCACGGCTGCGACGCGTGGATCGTGCAGCGCGAGGCGCAGGACATCACGCAGTACGCCGAACTGTGGCTGCGCGACGCGGGCGACCATCGGGGGGACGTGGCCGAGTACCAGGCGCGGTACGACGCCTGGCTGGACGAGTTCGAGGCGCGCAAGGTGCGGGCGGTCGGGTTCGGCTGGATCACCCTGCGCAAGCGGGGCGCCGCGGTGCCCTCGATCACCGTGGAGGAGTGGCCACATCCGGTCGAACAGCCGCTCGGTGAGACGGTCCGGGCGCACTTCGAGCGGCTGGACTATCTGCGGTCGCGGGACGACGCGGCACTGCTGGAGGAGCGCTTCCGGCTGGCCGTCGAGGTGGTGCAGGAGCAGGTCGGGCTGCCCGGGGCCGAGGATCCCGAGCACGTCGTGCTGCGCCAGAACCGGGGAATGCGGCGGGCCACCAAGGTGGACACGGTGGGCGCGGGATTCGCGGGCGTGTGCGACGGGTCGTTGACCGCGGGGCGGATTCTGGACGCCATCGCGCAACTGGTCGGCGAGGACCCGGTGCTGCTGCGGGACCGGACTCCGGCGCAGATCCGGCTACTGGTGGAGCAGGGGTTCCTCGAGCCGGCGAAGTGAGCCCAGGGGCGCCTGGGGGTCGTGGGACTTGAGGAAACAGGACTGGCAAGGGGCACCCGCAGCCGCCCTGCGCGCCCGCGCGGCCCGAGGGCGTCGATCATCCCCAGGGCGTCGATCATGGCCGGAAGACACCGGACCGTGCTCTGAGGACGGTCCTCGGGAAGTGGCTGAAAAAATTTTCGAAGATCTCCGACAGGGTCGCATTCGACCATGGCCGAAAGCAGACGCACAGCCTTGTCGGCCTCGCGTTCACGTCAGGTTCGCCTGGAGGCAGCCCGTGCGTGTCAACCTCCCGGGGAGTGGACACCCGCCGATCGGGAAAAGGGGCACGCGAAGCCATGGAGAGCGGACCGGCAATCTTCGCGGGAGTGGTGTTCGCCCTGTTCGGAGGCGCCCTGCTGGTGTGGACGGTGACCCGGGTGCGCCGTCGTGAGCCGGTCGCCGTCGGTGTGAACCCGGTCGCATCGGCGACCCTCGCGGGCATCGCCGCGGTGATCGCGCTGACCCTCGGGGCGTGGTGCCTCACCCAGGTCTGACGACCGAGGACGCGTTCCACCTGGGGGTAATCGGTAGGACACGCTCCGGATCGACCCGCTCGGGTCGGTGGACACGCCGGGCGGCAGGAATGGCGGTAGTCGGGTTACCGTTCGAGTGGCCGTTGCGGGCTTTTCCCGTTTGACACGGGGGCGGGATGTACCGTCACACTCCGCAGCGTCACCAGCGAGTGAGCCATCGAAGGTGCCGTGACCCCGGGAGCAAGGCCTGGGGAGGCCCCAGCGTCGACCGGAGAGAAGAGCGAAGTTGTCCCCGACCAGCGAGACCGCACAGGGCGGCCGCCGACTCGTCATCGTCGAGTCGCCTGCCAAGGCGAAGACGATCAAGGGCTACCTCGGCCCCGGCTACGTCGTCGAAGCGAGCGTCGGGCACATCCGCGACCTCCCCAACGGCGCGGCGGAGGTGCCGGAGAAGTACACCGGCGAAGTCCGCCGCCTCGGTGTGGACGTCGACCATGACTTCCAGCCGATCTACGTGGTCAACGCCGATAAGAAGGCCCAGGTCAAGAAGCTCAAGGACCTGTTGAAGGACTCCGACGAGCTCTACCTCGCCACCGATGAGGACCGCGAGGGCGAGGCCATTGCCTGGCACCTGCAGGAAGTGCTCAAGCCCAAGGTCCCGGTCAAGCGGATGGTCTTCCACGAGATCACCAAGGCCGCGATCCAGGCCGCCGTCGCCAACCCGCGCCAGCTCAACCAGAAGCTCGTCGACGCCCAGGAGACCCGCCGCATCCTCGACCGCCTCTACGGCTACGAGGTCTCGCCGGTGCTGTGGAAGAAGGTCATGCCGCGGCTGTCGGCGGGCCGCGTCCAGTCGGTCGCCACGCGCCTCGTGGTCGAGCGGGAACGCGAGCGCATCGCCTTTCGTTCGGCTGAGTACTGGGACCTGACGGGCACCTTCGCGACCGGCCGCGCGGGGGACCCCTCGGACCCGTCGTCGCTGGTCGCCCGCCTGCAGACCGTCGACGGCAGGCGCGTCGCGCAGGGCCGCGACTTCGACTCCCTGGGACAACTCAAGAGCGCGAACACCCTCCACCTCGACGAGGCGAACGCCCGCGCCCTCGCCGCCGCCCTGGAGGACACCCGGTTCTCCGTCCGGTCGGTCGAGTCCAAGCCGTACCGCCGCTCGCCGTACGCCCCGTTCCGTACGACGACGCTCCAGCAGGAGGCCAGCCGCAAGCTCGGCTTCGGCGCGAAGGCCACCATGCAGGTGGCGCAGAAGCTGTACGAGAACGGCTACATCACCTACATGCGTACGGACTCCACGACCCTGAGCGACACGGCGGTCGCCGCCGCCCGCGCCCAGGTCACGCAGCTGTACGGCGCCGACTACCTGCCGGACCGGCCGCGGACGTACGCCGGGAAGGTCAAGAACGCGCAGGAGGCGCACGAGGCGATCCGACCGTCGGGTGATCGTTTCCGCACCCCCGCCGAGACGGGGCTGACCGGCGACCAGTTCAAGCTGTACGAGCTGATCTGGAAGCGGACCGTCGCCTCCCAGATGAAGGACGCGACCGGCAACAGCGTGACCGTCAAGATCGGCGGCACCGCGGCCGACGGTCGGGACGTCGAGTTCAGCGCGTCCGGCAAGACGATCACCTTCCACGGCTTCCTGAAGGCGTACGTCGAGGGCGCCGACGACCCGAACGCCGAGCTGGACGACCGCGAGCGCCGGCTGCCGCAGGTCGGCGAGGGCGACCCGCTGACCGCCGAGGAGATCACCGCCGACGGGCACGCGACCAAGGCGCCGGCCCGCTACACCGAGGCGTCGCTGGTCAAGGAGCTCGAAGAACGCGAGATCGGCCGCCCGTCGACGTACGCCTCGATCATCGGCACGATCCTCGACCGCGGCTACGTGTTCAAGAAGGGGACGGCGCTCGTCCCGTCCTTCCTGAGCTTCGCCGTGGTCAACCTCCTGGAGAAGCACTTCGGGCGGCTCGTCGACTACGACTTCACCGCCAAGATGGAGGACGACCTCGACCGCATCGCGCGCGGTGAGGCGAAGGCGGTGCCGTGGCTGAAGCGGTTCTACTTCGGTGAGGGCACCGTGGCGGGCGTGGCCGCCGACGCCGGCAACGGCGACGGGGACCACCTCGGCGGCCTCAAGGAGCTCGTGACCGACCTGGGCGCCATCGACGCGCGCGAGGTGTCGTCGTTCCCGGTGGGCAACGACATCGTGCTCCGCGTCGGGCGCTACGGCCCGTACATCGAGCGCGGTGAGAAGGACACCGAGCAGCACCAGCGCGCCGACATCCCGGCCGACCTGGCGCCGGACGAGCTGACCGTCGAGCTCGCGGAAGAGCTGCTCGCCAAGCCGAGCGGCGACTTCGAGCTGGGCACGGACCCGGCGACCGGCCACACCATCGTCGCCAAGGACGGCCGCTACGGGCCGTACGTCACCGAGATCCTTCCCGAAGGCACGCCCAAGACCGGCAAGAACGCCGTGAAGCCGCGCACGGCTTCGCTGTTCAAGACGATGTCGGTGGACACGGTGACGCTGGAGGACGCCCTCAGGCTGATGTCGCTGCCGCGTGTCGTCGGCACGGACGCGGAAGGCGTCGAGATCACCGCGCAGAACGGGCGCTACGGGCCGTACCTGAAGAAGGGGACGGACTCGCGCTCGCTCCAGTCGGAGGACCAGATCTTCACGATCACGCTGGAGGAGGCGCAGGCGATCTACGCCCAGCCGAAGCAGCGTGGCCGCGCGGCCGCCAAGCCGCCGCTGAAGGAGCTGGGCGAGGACCCGGTCAGCGGCAAGCCGGTGGTCGTCAAGGACGGGCGCTTCGGTCCGTACGTCACCGACGGCGAGACCAACGCGACCCTGCGGTCCGGCGACAGCGTCGAGACGATCACGCCGGAGCGCGGCTTCGAGCTGCTCGCCGAGAAGCGCGCCAAGGCGCCCGCCAAGAAGACGGCGAAGAAGACCGCCGCCAAGAAGGCACCGGCGAAGAAGACCACGGCCGCCAAGAAGACGGCCGCCAAGAAGACCACCACGGCCAAGAAGGCGACGGCCGCGAAGACGACGAGCGCGAAGACGACGGCCGCCAAGAAGACTGCCGCCAAGAAGGCGACGGCTTCTCAGGTGACGTCGGAGGACTGAGCCGGGAGGCCGGCGCACCGGGCCGCTCCCGCGTCCTCGTCGGCAACCGCGTTGCCTCCACCGCGCGTTCACGCATCCCGCACCCCGGCACCACATCGGTGCCGGTGCGCGCGGACGTTCGGGCAGACGCACTGGAGTGTCGGTGCGGCCCGATAGGCTGAAAGCATGACGCGAGCCGAGCAGCCAACGGCCCATCACCCGGCCCCCGACGACGCCCTGGTCGCGGACTCCCGCGAGCGTGCCGTGCGCGCGCTGCTGCGCCGACCACAGCTGAAGCGGCTGTGGAGCGCGCAGCTCGTCAGCGGCATCGGCGACGTCCTCGCGCTCCTGGTGCTGGTCCTCCTCGTCCTGCAGGCGGCGATCGCCGAGGGGTCGTTCGGCGGCGGGTACCGCGGCGTGGCGCTCGCGGTGGCGGCCGTCTTCGGGGGGCGCATCCTCGCGACCCTGCTCTTCGGTGCCGTGCTCCTCGGCCCGCTGTCCTCCCTCACCGCGCAGGACGGCCCGCTCGACCGCCGCTGGACCATGGTCGGCGCGGACGGTCTGCGGCTCGCGCTGCTGATCGTCGCCCCGCTGTGGATCGACTGGACGCCGGACGACGCGCTCACCGTGCTGCTGGTGACCGTGTTCGTCACCGGTGTCGCCGAGCGCTTCTGGACGGTGTGCCGCGAGAGCGCCGCCCCCGCGCTGCTGCCCGGACCGCCGCCGGAGGGCGCGACGGTCCGGCCGCTGCCCGACCACATGGACGCGCTGCGCCGCCTGTCGCTGCGGACGACGTTCGTCACCGTGCCCCTCGCGGGCGCCGCACTGGTCGTCGCCGCGCTGTTCAACAACCTCCTCGGCGCCGGCATCGACTGGTTCGCCCAGCACCAGGCGGCCCTCGTCTCCTACGTCGCGGCGGGTCTGTTCGCCGCGTCGCTGTCCGTGCTGACCTTCCTGGAGGTGCCCGGCACACGCACCCCCCGCGCGCGGTCCCCGCTGGAGGGCCTGCGCCGCCCCCGGGCGACAGAAGGCGCCGACAAGGGCCGTACGGGCGCGATGCCGCTGCTGGTGCTCGCCTGCGCGGCCGTCGCCGGCGCGGTGGCCGCCGCCGTCGCGGTGTCCGTGCTGCACGCCAAGGACCTGGGCGGCGGCCCGGTGACGTACGGGCTGCTGGTGTGCCTGCTCACCGGCGGTGTCGCCGTCGGTGTCCGCACGGCACCGAAGGTGCTCGTGTCGCTGTCGCGGCGCCGGATGCTGGCGCTGGCGATCGCCTTCACCGGGCTCGCGCTGCTGGCCGCCGGGCTCGTCCCGGACGTCTCCACCGTGCTGCTGATCGTCGCGCTGGCCGGTGTCGGCGCGGGCGTGGCCGCCAACACCGGGCACGCGCTTCTCGACCAGGAGGCCGAGGACTTCCGGCGGCCCCGGACGACGGAGCACCTGCACGCCGTGGTGCGGGTCTTCGTGGCGCTGGGCGCGCTGATCGCGCCCCTGGTCGCGGCTCTGATCGGGCCGCACCGGCTGGAAAACGGCAAGTTCGTGTTCGCGCACGGCGGCGCGGCGTTCACGCTGATGCTGGTCGGCGCGCTGCTGCTGCCGGTGGCGGCCCTGGTGCTGGCCAAGCTCGACGACCGCTCCGGCGTGCCCTTGCGGCAGGACCTGCGCCACGCGCTGCTCGGCGGCGACGATCCGGAGCCGACGCCCGTCGCCTCCGGGTTCTTCATCGCCCTGGAGGGCGGCGACGGCGCCGGGAAGTCCACCCAGGCCGAGGCGCTCGCCGAGTGGATCAGGGGCAAGGGCCACGAGGTCGTGCTGACCCGTGAACCCGGGGCGACGCCGGTGGGCAAGCGGCTGCGGTCCATCCTGCTGGACGTCTCCAGCGCCGGGCTCTCGCACCGCTCGGAGGCGCTGCTGTACGCGGCGGACCGCGCCGAGCACGTGGACACCGTGGTGCGGCCGGCGCTGGAGCGCGGCGCGGTCGTGATCTCCGACCGGTACATCGACTCCTCGGTGGCCTACCAAGGGGCGGGTCGCGACCTGTCCCCGACCGAGATCGCCCGCATCAACCGCTGGGCGACCCACGGGCTCGTCCCGCATCTGACGGTCCTGCTGGACGTCTCGCCGGAGACCGCGCGGGAGCGGTTCACGGAGGCTCCGGACCGGCTCGAGTCGGAGCCGGCCGAGTTCCACGCGCGCGTGCGCTCCGGCTTCCTGACGCTGGCCGCGGCCGACCCCGGGCGGTACCTGGTGGTGGACGCCGGGCAGGAACCCGAGGCCGTCACCACCGTGATCCGGCACCGGCTCGATCAGCTGCTGCCGCTGTCCGAGGCCGAGGTGAAGGCCCAGGAGGAAGCGCGCCGCAAGGCCGAGGAGGAGGCCCGCCGCAAGGCCGAGGAAGAGGCCGCCCGCAAGGCCGAGGAGGAGCGCCTGGAGCGGGAGCGCCAGGAGCAGCTCGCCCGGCTGCGCGCCGAGGAGGAGGAGCGCAAGCGGCGCGAGCTGGAGGAGGCGCAGCGGCGCGAGGCCGAGCGGCAGGCGGAGGAGGCCCGGCAGCGGGCCGAGGAAGCACGCCGCCGCGCAGAGGAGGAGCGGGCCCGGCTTCTCGCCGAGGAGCAGGCGCGGGCCGAGGAGGAAGCCCGCCGCAAGGCGGAGGAGGAGCGGCGCCGGCACCAGGCCGAGGAGGAGGCCCGGCTGCGCGCCGAGGCCGAGGAGCGCCGCCTGGAGAAGCAGCGCAAGGCCGAGGAGGCGCTGCTGCGGGCCGAGGAGGCACGCCGGGCGGCTGAACAGGCCGCGGCGGCAGCGGCGGCGGGCCCCCGGCCGGCGGCTCCGGCGACGCCCGCGGTGCCGCAGGACGCGGCGACCGTGCCCACGCCCGTGGTGACGCCGACGAACGCTTCGGGCGGGCCCGTGGAGGACACGGCCGTACTGCGGCCGGTACGGCCCGGGACCGAGGGGCCGGACGCCGGTGCCGGCGCCGGTGGGTCCGACGCCGAGGTCACCGCCGAACTTCCGCAGCCGGGTGCTGCTTCGCGCGCGGCGGACGAGACGGCCGTGCTGCCGGCTGTCGGGCCCGCCGGTGCGGGGGCGGGGGAGCCGTCGGGTGCCGCCGACGAGACCGCCGTACTGCCGCCGGTCGTGCCCGGGGCCGCGGACGAGACCGCGGTGCTGCCTCCCGTGCGGGGTGAGGACCCTGCCGACCGGGTGCCGCCGGGCTTCTTCCGGAAGGAGCCGTCGGGTGCGGCTACGGACGGCACCGAAGACCGTACGCGGGAGCTGCCACAGCTCGACACCGACGGCAGGCCGAAGCGGCGGCCGCGGCCGGACTGGGCCGAGGAGACCCCGCTGGACGACCTGCCGTCGCTGGCCGACGAACTGCTCGGACCGCACGAGGACGACGAGTACGGCGACGAGCAGGGCAGGCGGGGCAAGGGGCGTGGGCGCTGACGCACGTCGGCGCAGCCGATGGTTCGAAAGGCCGGAAGGCCGGAGGGACCGGGGGCTGGGAAGCCTGAGAGGGTCGGAAAGCCCGAGGGGCCGTTCGTCGTCAGTCGGGGCCCGCACGGTGGGTGGAGGCGTGCCGCGCGGGCTGTGACGGAGGGCGGCGCGGACCGGCGGGGCCAGGGTGGAGCCGTCCGGAGCCGTCCGTTGTCAGTGGGCGCCCGCACAATGGAGGGCGTATCGCGGAGTGTGACGGAAGGGCGGCGTGACCCATGAGCGTGTGGGACGACCTCGTCGGGCAGGAGCGGGTGAGCGAGCAGCTCGCCGCCGCTGCCCGGGACGCCGACGCCCTGGTCACTGCCGCAGCGGCCGACGCCCCCCTGCCGGAGGCGTCGCGGATGACGCACGCGTGGCTGTTCACGGGGCCGCCGGGAGCGGGGCGGACGCAGACCGCGCGGGCCTTCGCGGCGGCCCTGCAGTGCGTGAGCCCGGACCGCGCGCTGGGCGGCGCGCCGGGGTGCGGGTTCTGCGACGGCTGTCACACGGCGCTGGTCGGCACGCACGCCGATGTCACCACGGTCGTCGCGGTCGGCTCGCAGATCCTCGTCGACGACATGCGCGACACGGTCCGCAAGTCGTTCACCTCGCCGGCGACCGGCCGCTGGCAGATCATCCTCGTCGAGGACGCCGAGCGGCTGAACGAGAAGTCCGCCAACGCCGTCCTGAAGGCGGTCGAGGAGCCCGCCCCGCGCACGGTCTGGCTGCTGTGCGCGCCCTCCCTCGAGGACGTCCTGCCCACCATCCGCTCCCGTTGCCGCCACCTGAACCTGAGCACGCCCTCGGTGGAGGCCGTCGCCGACATGCTCGTACGGCGTGAGGGCGTCGAGCCCGACGTGGCCGTCGCCGCTGCCCGCGCCACGCAGGGGCACGTCGACCGGGCGCGCCGCCTCGCCACCGACCCGGCGGCGCGGGAACGCCGGGCGGCCGTGCTGAAGCTGCCGCTGCGCGTCGACGACATCGGCGGCTGCCTGAAGGCCGCGCAGGAACTGGTCGACGCGGCGGCGGAGGACGCCAAGCAGCTCGCCGAGGAGATCGACGCCAAGGAGACCGAGGAGCTGAAGGCGGCGCTGGGCGCGGCTCAGGGCGGCCGGATGCCGCGGGGCACGGCCGGTGTGATCAAGGATCTGGAGGACAAGCAGAAGCGTCGGCGCACCCGGACCCAGCGCGACAGCCTCGACCTCGCGCTCACGGACCTCACCGCCTTCTACCGTGACGTCCTGGCCCTCCAGCTCGGCTCCCGGATCGCGCTCGCCAACACGGACGCCGAGGACGCACTGGAGCGGCTCGCCCGGAGCAGCTCGCCCGAGTCCACCCTGCGCCGCATCGAGGCGATCGCCGCGTGCCGCGACGCGCTCGACCGGAACGTGGCGCCCTTGCTCGCCGTGGAGGCGATGACGATGGCACTCAGAGCCGGCTGAGGGGGCCTGTCGGCCACGAGGGGGCCTGTCGGCCACGAGGGGGCCTGTCGGCCACGAGGGGGCCGGCCGGCTTCGCGACGCGACGGCGGCCGTCAGCGGCGGCTGGCCCTCAGGGTGCCGAGCCCATGGCCGTCACCTCTGCCGTCACCTCTATGGCCCAGCGGTGGCCGACCCCGACGGCGCGGTCGTCGGCGACCGCCGTCACCCTGCTCGGGGCCCGTTGACGGCGTCCCTCGTCCGGGTAACAGACCGCACTCCTGCGAGGCACGATCAGCACATAGAGCGTCCAACACATCGCACAGCGTTACGCTCGCTGGATGTACACAAGGCGCACCCACCGCAGGTCCAGGACCATGTTCAGTGCCAGGTCCCGCACCGGAGCCGCGATCCTCGCCCTCGCGGCGCTGGTCGTCTCCGCCTGCTCCTCCGGGAGCTCGACGAGTTCCGCCAGCTCACCGGCGGCCCGGGCGGCGACGCTCGCCGCGCTGCCCCAGTCGACGCCGTCCGCCCTGGCGCCCTACTACGGGCAGAAGCTCGGCTGGCGCTCCTGCGGTGTCCCCGGCTTCGAGTGCGCCACGCTGCGGGCACCGCTCGACTACGCCAAAGCCGACGCCGGCGACGTACGCCTCGCGGTGGCCCGCAAGAAGGCCACGGGACCGGGCAGGAAGCTGGGCTCGCTGCTGGTCAACCCGGGCGGGCCGGGCGGTTCGGCGGTCGACTACCTGCAGGCGTACGCCGGCATCGGCTACCCGCAGCAGGTGCGCGCCCAGTACGACATGGTCGCGGTCGACCCGCGCGGAGTCGCGCGCAGCGAGCCCGTCGAGTGCCTCGACGGCCAGGAGATGGACAGGTACACGCAGACGGACGTCACGCCCGACGACCAGCGCGAGGTGAACCGGCTGGTCAAGGCCTACAAGGGCTTCGCCGAGGGGTGCGGCGCGGATGCGCCCGAGCTGCTGCGGCACGTCTCGACGGTCGAGGTGGCCCGGGACATGGACATCCTGCGGGCGGCGCTGGGGGACCAGAAACTGACGTACGTGGGGGCGTCGTACGGGACGTCCCTCGGCGCGACGTACGCCGGGCTCTTCCCCCAGCGGGTGGGGCGGCTGGTGCTGGACGGCGCGATCGACCCGACGCTGCCGTCGCGGCGGCTGAACCTGGACCAGACGACCGGGTTCGAGACGGCGTTCAAGGCGTTCGCGAAGGACTGCGTGCGGCAGCGGGACTGCCCGCTGCGGGGCAAGGGTGCGACGACGCCGGCACAGGCCGGCCTGAACCTCACGGCGTTCTTCGAGCGGCTCGACGCCAAGCCGCTGCCCACGGGCGACGCGAGCGGTCGCCGGCTCACCGAGTCGCTGGCCCTCACCGGCGTGATCGCGGCGATGTACGACGAGGCGGCCTGGGAGCAGCTGCGCGAGGCGCTGAACGCGGCCATGCAGCAGAACGACGGCGCGGGCCTGCTCGCCCTGTCCGACAGCTACTACGAGCGGGACGCCAACGGGCGCTACTCGAACCTGATGTACGCCAACGCCGCCGTGAACTGTCTGGACCTCCCGGCGTCCTTCGACACCCCGGAAGAGGTGCGCAAGGCCCTGCCGACCTTCCGGAAGGCGTCGGCCGTCTTCGGTGAGGCCCTCGCCTGGTCCGCCCTGAACTGCGCGTACTGGCCGGTCGCGCCCACGGGAGAGCCGCGCCGCATCGAGGCGAAGGGCGCGGCGCCGATCGTCGTGGTCGGCACCACCCGCGACCCGGCGACCCCGTACCACTGGGCCCGGTCCCTGGCCCGCCAGCTCTCCTCCGGCCGCCTCCTGACCTACGAGGGCGACGGCCACACCGCGTATGGCCGCGGCAGCGAGTGCATCGACCGTACGATCATCACGTACCTCCTCCGCGGCACCCCGCCCACGGACGGAAAGCGCTGCTCCTAGCGCCGCGCCCGGCCCCGGAGCGCCGCGCTCCGGGGCCGGTACGGAGCACCCCCGGAAACTGTGTAGACTTACCGACGTTGCTGATCGCACCATAGTGCGGACAGCGCGCCGCCTTAGCTCAGATGGCCAGAGCAACGCACTCGTAATGCGTAGGTCTCGGGTTCGAATCCCGAAGGCGGCTCTGTTGAGCCCCAGGTCACGTAGCCCGTGACTTGGGGTTTTCTGTTGCTCGGAGCATGACGGGCCGCACGGCTGGGTTGCCGTGACTTTGGTGCGCCGGGCGGGATCGAGTCCGACGGTGCCTGCTCTTTCGCCGGCGTGAGCGCGAAGCGCTGACGCGCAGCGGGCGGGGCCTGTTCGTGCGCCGTGTCGACCGCCCACCATCACTTGGGATGATCTTGCAGGCCCTCGTCATGCGGAGGTCTCGGGGGGATTTACCACGCCCCCGGCGCGCGCCGAAGGCGCGCTGCGCTGCTGACCTGAGGTTTCTTCTCGGTTCCGGCTGGCGCTGGGGCGTGCGAGGGGAGCGCATCGGGACCTGGGCACCATAGGTTTCTGGCGCCGGGCCGGTGTTGCGGGCCCTGGTGGGTGAGGCGGCGTCCCCCGCCTCAGGACTCCAGGGCCGCGACGGCCCTCTCCCGCGACCACCCGAAGGCGCGACACACAGCGGCGGGCTTCGCCTCGACCATCGTGTCCGCGAAACGAGCCGCCGCCAGCGCGTCCCGCTCGGCACGGCTGCCGCCCGACGGCACGGAAAAGGCCCGCGCTGTCAGTTCGATGACGCAGCTGGCCCAGCCGGGGCCCTCCTCGACACCGTAGTTGGTGATCAGCAGGCGACGGCCCAACTCGGTCAGCACCTGGTCGAACCTCTTGCCGGTCACTCCGACGGCTTCGCGCAGCGCGCGGGTCGACATCGGCCCCTCGTCCAGCAGGAGGCCCGCCAGCCGGCCGGCCTCCTCGGAGAGGCCGGCCGCCGAGAGGACGTCGTCCTCCTCGCCCTCGAACTCGTAGAGATCCGCGAGCAGCCGGCAGGAGAGCAGGGTCTGCTTGCCGGACAGGTAGCGGCCCAGCCAGGCGCCTCCCTTGACCGGAAGTGTGTCCTTCCAGGTCCACATCGCTTCCAGGTCCTGCCCCCACCCGGAGGGAAGGCGGGGGAGGGATTCGTCGCGCGAGACCTCGCGGAGTGAGGGGTAGCGAGCGGCAGCTCCGCCGAAGAGCAGACAGATGCCGACATCCTCGATGTACTCCTGCGCCTCCTCCAGGGAGCGCAGCGGGGGGCCGTCCTGCCACCAGCGTTTCCGGCGCGCCTCGGCGATGGTGCCGCCTGTCAATCGTCACCCCCGTGCGATCGATTCCGGACTTCCCGCCGACCATCCGCGTCCATCATGTGGACACTTTCGGCTTCAACGTACGCGCCACGCCGAGACAAAACAAGCCTTGCCGGGCGGCTGGGACGTGATGAATGATCGGGGCCGCCGCGGTCTACAAGACCCGACAACTGGGGGATTCCATGGGGAAGTTACTAATGGTTGGGTGCGGCTGGATGGGTCGCCCGTATCTGGGGCGGGCCCACGCGCGTGGCCTGGACGTCTCGGTCCTGGACACCGCCGACGCACTGGGGTGGGACGAGACCAAGGCCGCTCTGGGCCCGGGTGACCGGGGGTATCCGGTGACGGCGACGGACGACGAGGGCTGGCTGGCGGCGGCGACCACCGCCCTGGCCGACGGGCCGGTCGCCGGTGTGCTGGGCTTCTCGGAGCCGCACATCGTCGCGGCCGCGATGCTGGCCGAGGAGCTGGGTCTGCCGGGCCCCGGGGTACGGGCCGCGGTCATCTCCCGCAACAAGCTGATGCAGCGCGAGGTGTTCGGCCGGGCCGGGCTCAACCAGCCCGAGTACCTGCACGCTCGGGACGTACGGGCGGCCGAGTCCTTCGCGGCGGGCCGCTACCCGGTGGTGCTGAAACCTTTGTCCAGCATGGGCAGTCTGGGCGTGCGGGTCGTCGCCGACCCTCACGAACTGCGGGCCTGGGTGAACGAGCAGGCCGCGAGTGCCGCTTTCCTGGTTGAGGAGTACCTCGACGGTCCGGAGTTCAGCGTCGAGGCCCTGATTGTCGACGGCGCACCGGTCTTCGAAAGCGTCACCGCGAAGACCACCACGGTGGCGCCCTGTCGGGTCGAGCTGGCCCACCACGTCCCCGCCAGTCTCGACGCGCCCGACCGGCAGGCGATCTCGACCCTGCTTCGCCAGGTGATCGGGGCGCTGGGCATGCGTACCGGCGTCGTTCATTTCGAGCTCATCCTGCGCTCCGACGGCCCCCACATAGTGGAGATCGCCACCCGCACGCCCGGCGACTACCTGATGGACGTCATCCAGGCTGCCACTGACGTCGACCTCTACGACGCCGCGGTCGCGGCGGCCTGTGGACTCCCGCTCAACCTGCCGCCCGGCGCTGCCGCGCCCCCGCCACGGATGGCCTCGGTCTGGTTCCCGACGCCTCCGGCCGGCACGGTAAGCGCCGTCGAGGGCGTGGAGCGAGTGGAGAAGCTCCCCGGCGTGGTGAAGATAGAGATCGACGTGGCACCCGGCGACGAGGTCCACGAGCTGCGCTCCTCGATGGACCGGGTCGGCATGGTGGTCTACCAGGCCCCCGACCGGCAGGAACTCGATGCATTGCTGGCCCGCGTGCGCGACGAACTGCGCATCGCGGTGACGAGGTGAGCCGGACCTCGGCTCACGGGGGAAGCGTCGTCCTGGTGGACCCGGCCATGACCGGGCACCCGTTCAAGGACGCATGTCGCCGTCGGGCTCTGCCGACCATCTCGCTGTACACCTTGGACGAGACGCTGCTCGCGTCCTACGACCCCGACTACCGGCGTGACGACGAGCAAGTGCTGCACGCCACCGACGCGGACGAGGCCGCCGGGCTGCTGACGGGGCCGGTCCGCGCGGTCGTCCCGACCACCGAGCCGTCGGTGGAGATCGGGGACCGGCTGAGCGAGCTGCTCGGGGTGCCGGGGAATCCGGCGGTCACCGCGTCGGCCCGGCGCTCCAAGGCGGCGATGCGACGACACGCCGTGGAGTCGGGCATCCGGGTTCCGGCCTTCGAGGTCGTCTCCCGGGACCGTATCGCCGAGGCGGCGGCGCGGATCGGCTTACCGGCCATCGCCAAGCCGCAGCGCGGTGCGGGCTCGCACGGGGTGACCGTCCTCTCCGATCCGGCAGCCGTGGGCGACCTTCCGGCCCGCGACCTGTTCGGCGGCGCGAACGCGGAGTGGCTGGTTGAGGAGTACGTGCGCGGCCGGGAGATCGCCGTCAACTGCTTCAGCCAGGACGGCCGCCACCGGGTGCTGGACATGTGGGAGTACCAGCAGCCGGACGGCGCCGACTACGACCAGCCGTACTGGAACCTCGTCCAACTTCGCCCCGACGACCCCGACTGGCCGGCCGCGGAGCGCTTCGTCCGCAAGGCGCTGGACGCCTACCGGGTGCGGCTGGGTCCCAGTCACACCGAGATCAAGACGGATGCCGCGGGACCCTGCCTGATGGAGCTGGCCAGCCGGCTTCCCGGCGCGCACATGACCGACCACTGGCGCCTGCACAGCACCATCAGACCCTACGACGACACCCTTGCCGCCTACCTGGGAGAGGACACGGGGCTGCTTTCCCGCGACCTCGGGTTCGACGCGGCGCTGGGCATCTGCTGCCTGCGGAACGACGACCGGCCCGGGGTGCTCACTGAGCTGGCGGGTCTGGACGAGATCCGGCTGACCGCCGGGGTGGACGCCGTCTATCCCAGCGTCGCTCCCGGCGACTTCGTGCCCCTCACCCGCGATCTGGGATCCCTCACCGCTTTCGTGCTCGTCCACGGCCAGGACGCGGCCGAGGTCGACGCACTGCTGCGCACTGTCCGCCAAAGCATGCGATTGGAACTCAAATGATCAACCTCATGCCCGGCAAGACGCTGATGAAGTTTGACCGCCAACTCCCCTTCTACAACTGGCTCTACCCGATGAAGGGCCAAGAGCTGGACACGGTCACGCACCACGAATTCCACTCCGGGATGCGGACGGAGGGGGTGCGCTCTCGCGCGCTCTACTTCCACATACCGTTCTGCGACACGATATGTACCTTCTGCACCCTCAATCGGGGCCTGGGAAGTACCGGGGACGAGCAGATCGAGACGTATGTCCAGGCCCTGCTCAAGGAGATCGCGCTCAAGGGCCGTTACGCCGAGGCCACTTCGATACCGATCCGGGCGATCTTCTTCGGCGGCGGCACGCCGACCACGCTGACCGCCGACCAGATCACCCGCATCGGCCGGGCCATGCGCGAGCACTTCGACCTCTCTCAGCTCCAGGAGTTCACGTTCGAGGCCGAGGTCAAGAGCGTGACCGAGGAGAAGTGCGCGGCGATGCGGGACATCGGCGTGAACAAGGTCCGGTTCGGCCTGCAGAGCTTCGACCCGCTGTACCGCGAGCTGTTCAACATCACCGCGACGATCGAGCAGGAGTACGCCGCGGTCGAACTGTTCAAGAAGTACTTCGAGTACACGAGCTTCGACATGATCTACGGGATGCACGGCCAGACGTTCGAGCAGTTCTCCCGGGACATCGAGTACGCCACGAGTCTGGGCACCGCGACGATGGAGCTGTATCCCATCAGCAACGTCGTCACCCAGGCACCGCTCCACCGCTCCTACGAGGCGCGCGGCCTCAAGCCGCTGAGCTTCATCGACAAGATGGCCATGACCATCTACCTGAACCAGTACATGCGCGCCTCGGGGTTCCAGCAGCACAACGGGCACGGCTATCTCCGACTGCCGGAGGGGCAGAGGCCGACGACACCCTTCATCTCGCGCGACTACCTCAACCTGTACAACACCCACACCTGGTCGTACCACGACGACGAACTGATCGGTCTGGGCAACAGCGCCATCTCGCAGGTCGCCAACCACACCGTCATGAATGACGAGAACCGCGCCACCTATGTCAAGAACCTGATGGAGAACGACGATGTGAAGATCAACATCACCGTCGGTGACGGCATCCCCTACGAGCGGGGAATCATCCTGGCCCTGCCCTACTTCGGCTGGCTCGACAAGAGCCGCATCGCCTGGGAGCACATTCCCGGCGAACTCACCGACAAGCTCGCCCTGCTGGTCGCCGAGGGAATGCTCGAGGAGGACCGGGAGGAGTTCCGGATCACCGAGCTGGGCTGGATCTGGTACGCCAACATGATGTACTACCTCTCGCCGGCCTCGGACCAGAAGGTGCTCGACGAGTTCACCGCTCTCAAGCGCAGGACCAAGGGCCTCACCGACGGCGACGACCGGATGCTTCCGTTGCTGCCGATGGCGTCGGTCCGGTGAGCGAGCCCTCGAAGGCTCTGCCACTGTGGCGGCTCGACGGTCTGCAGGCGCTGCTCGCGACCGGATCGCTGCTCAACGCCATCGCGTTCTTCGCGGCCATGCCCTTCGCGTCGATCTATCTGGCCTCCCGCACCTCGCTGTCCGAGGTGGCGATCGGAGCGGTCGTCGGATCGATCGCGCTCATCGCGTCGGTGGGCGGCGTGGTGGGCGGGACACTCGTGGACCGCTTCGGCACCGTGCCCATGATGGTCCTGGGGCTCTGCGCGTACGTGGCCATCTACGCGGGACTCACCGTCGCGAAGGGTGCGCCCGCGATCGTCTCCCTGCTCCTGGGACTGGGCCTGGCCCGACTCTTCGTCGAGCCCGGCGGCAAGAAGCTGATGTCGCTGGCGGCGGACGAGGACGGACGTATCTTCCGCGTGCGCTACATGGTCCTGTGCTTCGGCGGCATCGTCGGTCCGGCGATCGGTGGCGTCCTCTACAGCATCAGCGCCGTCGCGTTCTTCGCCGTTCCGGCCGTGTTCTACACGGGCTATCTGCTGCTGATCCTGGCCCGCCGCACGCGGCTCGCGGCGCTGGAGGGCAGCGCCGAGGACAGAGGTCCTCGTTACCCGCTCCGGGCCGCGCTGCGTGACCGGCTGCTGCTCGCCGCGTCGGCGGCCGGGCTGGTCATCTTCTTCGTGTTCTCCCAGCTGGAGTCGATGATCCCGCTGTACATGGCGGGCGAGTGGGGCGAGGACGCCGTGCGCTACTTCGCCGGCCTCTTCATCGCCAACGCCGTCCTGGCGCTGCTGCTCCAGGTGCCCATCGTGTGGCTGTCTCGGAAGGTGCGGCCCAACCTCATGGTCGTCATCGGCTGTGTCGGGTTCGCCCTGTCGTTCCTGTGCTTCTACGCCGCCGCCACCGAAGGCCTGTTCATGCTCTACCTGGGCATCGTCTTCTGGACCATCGGTGAGGGCGTGCTGCTGCCGTTGCCCGACATCGCCGTCCACGAGCTCGCGAGCGATGACCGCAAGGGCACCTACTTCGGCATCGCCGAGATTCGCTACCTCGGGTTCTTCGCCGGCCCCTTCGTCGGCGGACTGCTGCTGGGCGGCGACGTCGCCTACTTCGTGGTGATGGCCCTGTCGATTTTTGTGTGCGCGCCACTGCTGATGTCCAGGCGCAAGACCGCGGCGAGCAACGGACGAACGGAGGTGACCGTCGGTGCGGACGCATGACGACGGCCTGATTCTGGTGGCGCACCGCATCCCAGCGCAGGTCACGCCGGTGGGCGAGTGGCTGGCCGAGGTGGCGGACCGGGTCGTGCTCATCACCAGTGAGGAGGCCGGGCCCGGATACGCCGGCCAGTTCGGCGAGGTGATCCCGGTCGCCGACTACTCCGGTTCCGACGCCGTGATCGCCCATGTCGACCGGCTGTGCGCCGAGCACACGGTGTCCGCTGTCGTCCACGGGACCGAGGACGACATCCTGCGGCTCGCCCGGGCCCGCGACCGGCACGGGATCGCCGGACTCCCTGCCGCGGACGCGCTGGTGTTTCGGGACAAACACGCCATGAAGGCCGCCGTGGCCGCGGCCGTGCCGACGCCACAGTTCCTCGTCCCCACCGGGCGCGCCGATGCCGAGGAGTTCGCAGAGCGGGCCGGCTGGCCGGTGGTCGTCAAGCCGCGGCTGGGCTACGGATCGCGTGGCGTCGCCGTGGTCCACGACGTCGGCGAGCTGACGGCCCAGCTGTCCGGCCGCGATCCGGACGACGTTCTGATCGAGGCCTACCTGCCGGGTGCCGTCCACCATGTCGACGGCTTCATGCGCGAGGGCGAGGTGCTCTTCGCCCTTCCCTCACGCTATGTCAACTCGTGTTTGTCCTTCGCGGACGGAGAGAGCCTGGGCAGTGCCCAGCTCGACGAGCACGACCCACTCGGGAAGCGCCTCGTCGATTTCGCCGAGAGAGCTGTCGCCGCTCTGCCTCCGACCGGGTTCACCCCCTTCCACCTCGAGGTGTTCCTCCACGAGGACACGGAGGAGCTGTACTTCTGCGAGATCGGGGCGCGCCTGGGCGGCGGGCACGTGTACGAGACGCTCACCCTCAGCACAGGAGTCAACCCCGTCGAGCTCTGGTTCCGGGACCAGGCTGGACTGAGCCGCGGCGACGTCCCCTTCTCCCGTGGTCCCGAGTGCTACGGCTGGCTCCTCGTGCCCCCACACCGTGGCACTTTGGAGGAGATCACGGACATGCGCCTGCCCGATTCGGCGGTGCACCACCGCCTGCCCGACGAGCTCCCCGCCGCCTATGCCGCGGCCACGGCGTCGACGGACGCGGTTGTGTCGTTCGTCGTACGCGGCATTGACAACGCGGCGGTGGAAGCCGCTCTGCACGAGTGTGCCCAATGGGCCTCCAACGCTCTGAGGTGGTCGGTGTGAGCGTGTACGCCTTCTCCGGTACCCATGTGCTGTGCGACATCGTGGGCATCGCCGCCGAACGGATCAACGACAACGAGCTGATTCTCGAGGCCATCAGGAAGGGCATCGAGGCCAGTGGGGCGGAACTGTGCGGGGTGCAGACCAAGGAGTTCGAACCGGTCGGCGTCACGGCGGTGTACGTCCTGGCCGAATCGCATGTGTCGGTGCACACGTATCCCGAGCAGAGGTCGCTGTTTCTGGACGCCTTCACCTGCGGCACGCGCTGTGATCCGCAGCGCATCGTGGACGTGGTCCTCGAAGCGCTCGGGCCGTGTGAGCACCGCACCAGCGTGCTGAGTCGCGGAGAACCGGTCCGCGTCCTGGCCTCCGCGGGGTACGCCGCATGATCGGCGAGCAGGTCCGGGCGGCACACGAGGAACTCGTCGGGCGCGGCACGGGTGTGCGGGCGGCCTCCGCGGCCGCCTCGGACGCCACCAGCCGTCAGCGGGTCGGCTCCGACGCGCATGCGGCCATGGACACTTGGGAGAATCGATCCTGCTCGTTATTCCCCTACCTGGAAGTGGTCAGGCACTTCCAGGCAGTGGGACGCAGCCAGGCGGATCCGGCCTTGGTGCGGCGGCTCTCCTCGGTCCCCGCGGACCGGCAGGACGCCTTCCTGGCGGCCTGGCTCCCGATGACCTGCGACCAGGAGACCGGAGGGTACGTCACCTATGCGGGCCTGCGTCCGCACCTGCTGGCCGCAGGAGCCGGCCAGGGCCAGGGGAGCGGGCGGGACCGGCTCCGTTCCCGCCTCGACGAACTCACCGTGGCGGTCCTGGGCGACCTCCTCCGCACGGAGGCAGCCGCCGCCGGCCTGGACGCGACGGCGTCCGCGGTCCGCGCCCGTCTCCGGGCGACGGCGCGACTGCTGGTCCTGTCCGGCGACCTCGCCCCCCGCTACCGGCTCGCCCCGTCCGTCACCACCGACGTGGCCGCGGCTCTGGCTCGGACGCAGGACTCCCTGGAGCCGCTCGCCGAGGCATCGGAACGCGCCGCGAAGACCGTCCTGGAGCTGGTGTCCCCCACGGTGGCGCAGACCGTCGTGCGCTCCGTGCTTCCGGTCACCCGACTGCACGACGAGATCATGTTCATCCGCTCCATCCAGGTCTTCGAGGCGCTGTACGAGCAGATCGGGCTTGCCGTCACGGAATCGCGTGACGCCCTCCTCGACGGGCGGCTCGACGAGGCGGCCGACGCCCTGGCCGCAGTGACCGAGCGGATGACCGTGCTCCCGGCCCTGTTCCGCTTGCTGGGCACCATGCCGATCGAGGCGTTCGCGGTGATCCGCGGGTACACCAGCGGCCGTAGTGCCGTCCAGTCCCGCTCCTACCGGCGCATCGAAGCGGCGTGCGCGCCCCGCCCACCGTCGGATGCCGTGGGCACCTCGTGGACCGGACCGACCCTCCAGGAGGTCTGGAGCGACGTCCGCACTCGCCCCGGAGCGGACCGGCTCACCGAGCAACTGAGGCGTCTGGACACCTCATGGCGCGGGATGAAGCGCAGCCACTGGGGCATCACGCTGCGCATCATCGGCGAGGTCCCCGGCACCGGCGGTACCGCCGGTGCCTCCTACCTGAAGAACACCTCCGAGACACCGCTGTTCCCGGCGCTGGCGGGGAAGGGAGACCGTTGACAACGGAAGACGCAACCGCGGCCCGGCACGACGAGTTGCTCCGCCGCAAGATCATGGGACACCTGGTGTCCCGGTCCGTCTCCGCCGTCTGCGAACTCGGCGTCCCCGACCGCCTCGCGGACGGACCGTTGCCGGTGGCCGAACTGGCGCCGGCGGTGGGGGCGGATTCCGGAGCACTCGGCCGGTTCCTCCGGGTGCTCGCCGGAGAGGACCTGTTCGACGAGGTGGCGCCGGACGTCTTCGGTCTCACACCGCTCGGCACCCTGCTGTGCGCAGACACCCCGGGCTCGCTGCGGCAGTTGGTGGAGCTGATGGGCGGCGAGGCCTTCCGGGTCTGGGAGGCCGCGGAGCACTCGCTGCGCACCGGCGACGCTGCGTTCCCCCGTGTCTTCGGGAAGCCCTACTTCGAGTGGCTCACCGAGCACCCCGACGCCGCCAAGCGTTTCGACGAGGGACAGGCCGGACTCGTCGAGCTGCGGCTGCGGCCGCTGCTGGGCCTCGACTGGTCCGGTGTCGGCACCGTCGTGGACATCGGAGGGGGGACCGGCGCTCTGCTGAGCCGGTTGCTGACCGGCAACGCCCATCTCCGGGGAACGGTGTTCGACCTGCCGCATGTGGGGGCCGCTGCGGCCCCGGCGTTGGCCGACGCCGGAGTCGCCGACCGGGCCACCGTCGCCGAGGGGGACTTCTTCGAGCGGATCCCGCCGGGTGCCGACGTCTATGTCCTGTCGCAGATCCTGCACGACTGGGCGGACCGTGACGCCGTGCGCATCCTGCAACGGTGCCGCGAGGCCATGGGCGCCGACTCCCGCCTGCTGATCGTCGAACATGTGCTCCCGGAGAACGCTGGGGCCGGCGCCGCCGGGCTGCTCGATCTGCACATGCTGGTGCTGCTCGGCGGCCAGGAGCGGACCCGGGTCCAGTGGGAGAGCCTGCTGGCCCGGGGTGGATTCCGTCTCGTGTCCGTCACCGAGGGTCCTCGGTCCTCGGTACTGGAAGCACAGGCATGACGTGATGGACATCGTTCTCACGGGCGGCCGGGTGCTGGGGCATGACCACGCGGACACCATCGTCCTGCGCGGGGACCGCGTACTTGCGACCGGCTCTGCCCGGGACCTGCTCACCGTGGTCGGGAAGGACGCCCGAGTAGTGCGTACCCGGGGCAGGTTGGTCATGCCCGGCTTCCAGGACGCCCATGTGCATCCGATGGCGGCCGGACTGCTCGAGTCCTGGTGCGACCTCAGTGACTCCGTCGGCCTCGACGACGCACTGCTCCGGGTGGGCGCGTACGCCCGGCGACACCCGGAGCTGCCGTGGATCGTCGGGGGCGGCCTCACCTCGGCGTTCCTGCCCCCTGGCACACCGGTGGCCGAACTGCTCGACGCGGTCGTGCCGGACCGGCCCGTCCACCTCCTGGGCTCGGACCTGCACGACGCGTGCGTGAACAGCACGGCACTCGCCCGGGCCGGAGTCGGCGTGCACACGCCGGACCCGCCGTTCGGCGCCATCGGCAGGGATCTCGGCGGTCGGCCGACCGGCCTGCTGCACGAGGCGGCGGCCGAACTGGTGGGGCGGCACGTCCCCCCACCGGACCGGGCGGCGCAGGAGGGCGCGCTGCTCACGGCCCAGCGTCTGCTGCACCCGCTCGGCATCACCGCATGGCAGGACGCCCTGGTCGGCCCCTACCTCGGTCTGCCCGACCCGCTCCCCGCCTACCTGCGGCTGGCAGGCCGGGGCGAGGTGACCGGCGCCGTGTCGCTGGCCCTGCGGTGGGACCCGCGCCGCGGGCCCGAGCAGATCGAGGACCTGCGTGAACGACGTGCACAGGCCGGAGCCGTGGGGCTTCCCGCCGACCATGTGAAGATCATGCAGGACGGCATCTGTGAGAACGGCTGGGCGGCACTGCTCTCGCCGTATCTCGACAGATCCGTCAACCCGCCCGGCCGGCTGGACGCCACGGACCTGCGCGAGGCCGTGACCGCGCTGGTCCGGGCGGAGTTCTCCGTGCACTTCCACGCCGTGGGGGACAGGGCGGTGCGCGAGTGCCTCGACGCCGTCGAAGCGGCCGGCCCCTCCTCGGGGCAGCGGCACCACATCGCCCACGTGCAACTCGTCGATGACACCGACCTGCCCAGGTTCGCCGAACTCGATGTGACGGCGAACGTTCAGCCGCTGTGGGCGGCGGAGATCCCGCACATGCGGGAGACGTACGAGCCGATGCTCGGCCCGCGCCGAGTGGACCGGCAGTACCCGTTCGGCAGTCTGACGCGGGCCGGCGCACGGCTGGCGGCCGGCAGCGACTGGCCCGTCAGCAGCCCGAATCCGCTCTGGGGCGCCTACGTCGCGGCCACCCGGCTGCCGGCTCTGGCCAGTGCCCCCTGGATGGGAGGGGACTACCGGCCCGACCCGTTCAATCCGCAGGAACGCATCGGCGTGCCGGAGATCCTCCGGGCGTACACGGCCGGCTCGGGCCATCTGCACCGGCGTCCGGCCACCCTGGCGCCGGGCTCCCCTGCCGACGTCGTGGTCCTCGACGTCGATGTGCTGCGGGAAGGGCCGGACGCCCTGTGCGATGCACAGGTGGACCTCACGATCGTCAGCGGTCGGCTCGTCCACGACCGGCTGGGCGAGACGGAAGCAGCGCTCCTGGGCGTGCGGGGCCGCTGAGCGGCCGAACAGCACCAAGAAATCGATGACTCGACCGCGATGAGTTCATCCTCCCGGGCACCGCTCGATCCGAGCGCTGCTCCGCCGGGCCGTACATCTCAAGAGGAAGGCAGTCATGACGTCGACTGAACTCAAGATCGTGCAGTCCCCCATGTCCAGCGTCAGTACCCGGGTCGAGGGGTGGGAATGTGGGCTGGTCACCCCGGAAGCCGTCTGGAAGGGAGTGATCGGCGCCGTGCGCGCCGTCATGGCGGGAGACGACCAGCGCGAGCTGATCAAGATCACCGTAGGTGGCGACGTGCTTTCCGACCACGCCCTGATGCCGGCTCCGGACGGCAGCGAGTCGCCGGACGAGTGGTTGACCAGGATGCGGCAGAAGTTCGGCGCAGAGACCCCGATTCTGCTCTACGCGCGCGAACTGCCCTCGCACGAGAGGAGTCTGTTCGACCTGCTGGTGTCCGCCCTCGGCCGCCCGGTCTTCGAGGAGCACGGGCTGGTCCGCGGAAACATTGACATCGAGGTGTTTCTGGGCGAGTACCGCGCCACCCCTGGCGGCATACACCGAGAGCAGTGCGGCAACAGCCACTTCGTGCTCCAGGGGCGCAAGTACATGCATTTCTGGCACGGCGAGGACTGGATACCCAAGACCGCCGACTGGCGGGCGGCGGAGGGCGACAACGCCATCGACCCGGAGGAGTACCTGCCCTCCCTGCAGGTGCCCGAGGTGGTCGACCGCGGCACGTCGCTGATGGCTTCGGCCGGTGAGTTCTTCACCTGGGACCCGGGCACCTGGCATGTGGCTGAGACGGTCGGCCCGGCCTTCGCCGTCAACATCGCGCGCTACACCAGGTCCTTCGTTCCCGGCGAGGGGACCTATCCCTTCGTCGTGGAGTCCGACGGCCGGGTGAGCACCGAGTGGCTCGAGGGCTACCGTGACTTCCTCGGCGACGGGGCCGACCTGGCCTCGGCACTGGCCGCCGCCTCCGCCTACGGCCTCGCGGGGGCGGATCCGGAGCACAAGGAGACCGCCGTTCCGCGCCGGGTGGCGATCGCCGGCCATGCGCGCCGCCTGTGGCACGAGTCACGGGGCTCCGTGCAGGTGGCCGCCCATGGGAGGAGCGGCGTCTTTCCTGCCTCCGTACTGCCCTGGCTGGTCGGTCTCGCCGACCTGCCGTACGGCGCGGAATGCGACGTGCCCGACGACCCGGGCACCCAGGCTCTCGCCCGGTTCCTGGTGGAGAACAACTCCTTGCGAGCTGTCCAGCGCTTGGCGTGAAGCCGGGCGGCCGGGCCCCGGGGCGGGGCCCGGCCGCGGCAGGCGGGGCGGAGACGACGGGGACACCGGGCGGCTCCAGTCAGCGACTGGCACGATCATGCAGGCCCTCGTACTGCGCAGGTCTCGGGTTCGAACCCCGTAGGCGGCTCCACTGATCCCCGTTAAGACAGTGTCTGAGCTGGGATTTTTTCGTTCAGTGGGTGCGGGGGTGCACCCGTCGTCGAGCAGGCACAGGAACAGGTGGGTGTGGAGGCTCTCGCGAGCATTGATCCGGAACTGCCGCAGGACCGGTGTCCCGAGCACGTCTGGTACACCTCCTACGGCTCCAACACGCACCTGGAGCGGCTCGCCTGCTACCTCAGGGGCGGTCGGCCGGCCGGTGCCGCGAAGGAGTATCCCGGGTGCCGCAATCCGGCGATGCCCTCCCGGTCGATCCCGGTGGAACTGACCGGAGCTATGTACTTCGCCACCGAATCACCGGTGTGGGGAGGCGGCAGGGCTCTCTACGACCCGCGGGCGAGCGGCCGGGTGCTCGCCAGGGCGCACCTGGTGACGGCCGACCAGTTCGTCGACATCGCCGCGCAGGAGATGTACCGGGATCCCGATCCCGCAATGAGTCTCGACCTGGTCGACGTGCTGACGAACGGACGGGCCGTCCTGGGGCAGGGCCGCTACGAGACCCTGGTGTGCGCCGGCCAGGTCGACGGTCTGCCGGTGCTGACCTTCACCGCCCCGTGGCGGATGGACGAGGTGCGGTGGGTCCGGCCCGCGTCGGCCTACCTGCGGTTCCTGTCGTCGGGCCTGCTGTCGACGGGCGCGTGGGACGCGCGGGCGATCGCGTCGTACGTCGCAGCCTGCCCCGGTGCGTCCGGCCACTGGTCGGAACAGGCCGTCGTCGGTCTCCTGAGCCTGGAGGGCGATGGTTACCGCCCGGGATCACCGCCTGAAGACTGAATGAGCGGCAGGGCAGCCGTCGCCGTCAGCCGAGGAGACGGACCGGGGTGCCCGCGAGGTAGGCCTCGATGTTCTCGATCGCCTGGCCGTAGTAGCGCTCGTAGTTCGCGCGGGAGACGTAGCCGAGGTGCGGCGTGGCCAGCAGGCGGGGGGCCGTGCGCATCGGGTGGTCGGCGGGGAGGGGCTCGGTGTCGAAGACGTCCACGGCCGCTCCGGCGACGCGGCCCTCGTGGAGGGCGGTGAGCAGGGCCTCCTGGTCGACGATCGCCGCCCGGGAGGTGTTGATCAGGTAGGCGGTGGGCTTCAGGAGGGACAGTTCGGCCGGGCCCAGGAGGGCTCGTGTGCGGTCGCTCAGGGCCAGATGGACCGAGACGAAGTCGCTCGTGGCGAGGAGGTCCTCCTTCGTGGGGGAGAGGTGGACACCGATCTCGTCCGTGCGCTCCTCGGTGAGGTTCTGGCTCCACGCCGTGACCTTCATGCCGAAGGCCAGGCCGACGCGGGCGACCCGGCCGCCGATCTTGCCCAGGCCGAGCAGGCCCAGGCGGCGGCCGCGCAGGTCGGCGCCGACGGTGGACTGCCAGGGACCGCCGGCGCGCAGGGCGGTGTTCTCCTGGACGAGGCCGCGGGCCAGGCCAAGGATCAGGGCCCAGGTGAGCTCGACCGGGGGAGTGGGGGAGCTCTCGGTGCCGCACACGGTGACGCCGTTCGCCCGCGCTGCGGCGTAGTCGATCACCGAGTTGCGCAGGCCGGACGCGACGAGGAGTGCGAGGCGGGGGAGCCGGTCGAGGAGCGAGGCGGGGAAGGGGACGCGCTCGCGCAGGGTCACCACGAAGTCGAAGTCGGCGAGGGCCGCGGCCAGTTCGCCCTCGGTGGGGAAGTGGTCGGGGAAGGTCACGACCTCCACGCGGTCTCCGAGCGGGGTCCAGTCGGCGACGGTGGTGGCGACGCCTTGGTAGTCGTCCAGTACGGCACAGCGGTAGCGCATGTCTCGTCCTCCCCGGGTGTCGGTGTCCGTTCCCAGGGTGGCGGGTGGGCCGCCGCCGTGCCGATGCGGGCCCCCGTCGTTCACCTCTGCCGACCGGGGCCCACTGGCGTCCCGGATCCGGCCGCGGCGGCGACACTCCCCCGAGTTGCGCGTCACGCGCGCCCCGTCGGGCCAGATCCGATGATGTGATCACATCAGGCCGCACCAACGGATCGCTAACATGTGGCAAGGGTTTGCCGTCGCACCGGCCATGGCACGGCGTGGCGTGAAGTCGACGGCGCTTGCGGGACACCGCCGTGCCGGTCGTGACGTCGGCTGCCGTGAGTGGGGGTGGTGGCTGCCGACCGCGTGGCCTCGGTTGCCGTGTCGGTGGCGGGTGACGTGACTTCGGTCGCCTTGTCGGTGGTGGATCGCGTGGCTACGGTCGTCGTGTCGGTGCTGCATCGACGTGGCTTCGGTCGTCGTGTCGGTGGCGGGTGACACGGCTTCGGTCGTCGTGTCGGCAGTGGATCGCGTGGCTTCGGTCGTCGTGTCGGTGGCGGATTCCGGTGGTGACCGTCCGGTACGCGTGGCGTGGAAGCGCCCGCGGCGGAGGGCGGGAATGCGCCGGCGGTGGTGCGTCTGGTGTGGCGGAGCGTGGCCTTCGGAGTCGGCCTGGGGCCGGGCCTCGGCGTGGGCGTTGGTGTGGGCGTTGGTGTGGGAAGGCTGTGGGCGGTGTGAGGCGGTGCGGGCCCCGGTTCGGGCTGCGGTTCGGCCTGCTGGGACCGCCCGTTCTGTACGAGCCGTGTGAGGCGGAGGCGGGCGAGTCCGCCGACGAGCCCGCTGGGCCGTGCGACGACAAGGATGTCCGCGCCGTGCGCCCGGGGCTCGTCGTGCGGGCCGTGGGCAGTCCCAAGGCGCGCGTCCTGCTGGCCGCGTTGCTGCTCGAGGCCGGCCGGGTCGTGCCCGTCGCGTCGCTCAAGGACGCGCTGTGGGGTGGCGCGCCGCCGGCCTCCGCGCACGCCTCCCTGCACAACCACGTCGCCCGGCTGCGCCGGATGCTCGACGACCCCGGACGGCTTCGCGCCGTGCCGCCGGGGTATCTGCTGCGGGTCGAGCAGGGCGAGTTGGACGTCCATGTGTTCGAGGGGCATGTCGCCGCGGCGCGCGCCGCGCACGCCGGGCGCGACTGGGAGCGCACGGTGCGCGAGTGTGCGCGGGCGCTCGCCTTGTGGCGGGGTGCGCCCTTGAGCGGACTGCCGGCCGAGGTGGGCGGCTACGCGTTCGTGCAACGGCTGGCCGAGGCGCGGCTGCTGGTCCTGGAGTGGCGGTACGACGCCGAGCTCGCATTGGCCGAGGCCGGGCGGGCCGGGAGTGACCGACTCGCCGGAATGCTGCCCGAGTTGGCCGCCCTCGCCGCCGAGCATCCGCTGCGCGAGGCGTACCACCGCCAGCTCATCCTCGCCCTGCACCGCGCCGGCCGCCGTGCCGAGGCCCTCGCCGTCCACCGTGACCTGCGGGCCCGCCTTGTGGAGGAGCTGGGGGTCGAGCCGGGGGCGGCCGTGCGCGAGGCTCACGTGGAGGTGTTGCGGGGGGTGCCACGAACGCGTGACGGTGAGGAGCGGGACGAGGTTCCCGCCCAGGCGGCGTCCGGCGCGGACGCGGGGCCCGTCGTCGTGCGTGGTGGGCAGGCGTCCGCACCCCGGCCGTCCCAGCTCCCGCCGCCCCCCGCCCACTTCACCGGCCGCTCCGCCGTACGCGAGGCCCTCCTGAGGGAGCTCGTCCGGCCCACCGCCCTGGCCGTCGTCAGCGGCATGGCCGGGGTCGGCAAGAGCGCGCTCGCACTGCATGTCGCGCATGCGCTGGCGGAACGGTTCTCCGACGGTCAGCTCTACGTCAACCTGCACGGCGCCACCCCCGGCATGACCCCCCTCACCCCCGGCCAGGCGCTCACCGCGCTCCTCCGCGACGTCGGTGTCGAGCCCTGCCGCATCCCCGACCATCCGGACGCCGCCGCCGCGTTGCTGCGCTCGCTGCTCGCGCCGACGCGCACGCTCCTGGTGCTGGACGACGCCGCGAGTGCCGCGCAGGTACGGCCGCTGCTGCCGGCCGGCGCCGGCTGCGCGGTGATCGTCACCAGCCGTTCGCCGCTGACCGCGCTGGACGGCGCCCGCCGCTTCCCGCTCACCCCGCTGAGCGGCGCGGAGAGCGCGGCACTGCTGCGCGCCGTGTCCGGGCGGGACGGGCTCGACGCCGGTCATCCGCTCGTCGAACTCACCGGCCGGCTCCCGCTCGCCCTGCGGGTGGTCGCGGCCCGGCTCGCCGCGCGCCGGGCGCTCACGCCGGACGTACTCGCCTGCCAACTGGCCGCCACCGAGGGGCGGTTGCACCATCTGGAGTACGACGACCTGAGCGTACGGAGTTCCCTGGCCGTCGCCCATGACGCGCTCGCCGCGTCCGACCGCGAGGCCGACCGGGACGCCGCCGTCGCGCTGCGGCGCATCGGCGCGCTCGACCTGCCCTCCTACGGCGCACCCCTGGTCGCCCGCCTCACCGGCACCGACGAGCGCCGCGCCGGGGCCGCGCTGGACCGGCTGGTCGACGTGGCCCTTCTGGAGGAGACGGCGTACGCCCGCTACGCACCCCACGACCTGGTCCGTGACTTCGCTCGCGAACTGGCCGCGACGGGCCCCAGCCATGGTGTCGACGCCTCCGGCGAGAGCTCCGACCCGGCCCGCACGAACGCCGTCGACACACCGATCCCGGCCCGTCCGCACGGTGTTGAGGCGCCCGTCGACACCCCGGGACCGGCCCCTCGGCACGCTGGTGACGCTTCTGGCGAGACCGTCACTCCTGGCCGCCCGCACGCCCCTGGCCGCACCCCCGCTCCGGCCCTTCCGCACGCTGCTGACGCGCCCGGCGACACCCCGACCCCGGCCGGCCCGCACCCCGTCGACGCTCCCGGGGACACCCCGGGACCGGGCTCTCGGCGCGCTGTCGACGCTTCTGGCGAGACCGCCACTCCTGGCCGCCCGCACGCCCCTGGCCGCACCCCCGCTCCGGCCCTTCCGCACGCTGCTGACGCGCCCGGCGACACCCCGACCCCGGCCGGCCCGCACCCCGTCGACGCTCCCGGGGACACCCCTACTCCGGACCGTCCGCGCCTCGTCGACGCCCTCGTCGACACCGCGCTCCGCTGGTACGCCGCCACGGCCGAGCGCGCTCTCACGGCCATCGTCGAACCCGGTCTCGACCAGGACGACCGCCGACGCCCCACCGGCGCACAGCCGCCGGAGCATGCCGCGTACGTGTCCACGGTCGCCGCCTTCGACGGGGCCGAGGCGGCGTTCGCGTGGGGTGACGGCGAGCTGTGCAACATCGTCGCGCTGGTCGAGGCGTACGCCGAGCACGCCTGCGAGCGCCGCGCCGCCTACCTCTCCACCCTCCTCCGGCTCCTCTCCCCCTACCTCCAGCGCAGCGGCCGGGTCCCCGAGATGGAGCTGCTCGGGCGGGCCGCGCTGGGGCTGGCGCGGCGGCTCGGGGACGCGGCGGCCGAGGCGTACGCGCTGGTCGACCTCGCCGGGATGCACTTCCTCACCGGGCGGCACAGCGAGGCGCTGACGCTCAACGACCGGGCGCTGGCGATCTGGCGGCGGCTCGGAGCCGTCTCCTGGATCCGGCGCTGCCTCAACAACCGCGGGCTGCTGCTCGAAGGGCTGGGACGGTACGCCGAGTCGGAGGAGGCGCTGCGGCAGAGCCTCGAGTACTCGCGCCGCCTGAACGACCCCTACGGCGAGGCCGTGACGTACAGCCACCTCGGCAACCTGTACGAGCACACCGACCCCCGCGCCGCCATCGAGCACCACCGCCGCTCGCTCGCCCTCGGCGTCGGGATCGGTGCCGTCATCGTGCAGCACTCCGCGCACTGCAACATCGGCTACGCCCACCTGACCCTCGGTGAACCGGCCGCGGCCGCCGAGCACTTCGAGGAGAGCCTGCGCATCCTCGGCGGCCACGGCGACTGGCACGGCGAGTCCCAGACCCGGCTCGGCCTGGTCCGCGCGCTGCGCGCGCTGGGCCGCGCCGAACGCGCCGAGCGCGAGTGCGCGGAGCTGCTGCGCCGCGCCGACGCCCGCTCCGACCGCTACGCCGGAGGCCTCGGCCGGCACCAGTACGGTCTGCTGCTGCGCGACCGGGGACGTGAGGACGACGCGCACCTGGCGTGGCGCACCGCGCTCGCCGACCTGGCGGAGACCGACGAACGGGCCGTCGTCACGGAACTGCGGTCCCTCCTTCCCGACGCCGACTGATCACTTCGCGTCCGCATAGCACTCCACCACCGCCGTCGAGAACGGGAACCGCACCGGCGTCTGCCCGAACGTCAGCCGGGCCGCCAGGGCCCCCGCCTCCCGGATCGCCGCCACGACGGCCTCGGCCTCGTCCTCGGGGCAGTGCACGATCACCTCGTCGTGCTGGAAGAAGACCAGCTCGGCCGCCATGTCCGCGCAGGCGCGGCGCAGCGCGGCGAGCAGCAGCAGCGTCCAGTCGGCCGCGCTGCCCTGGACGACGAAGTTGCGGGCGAAGCGGCCGCGGGCCCGGGCGTTGGTGGAGGCGTAGCCGGGCACCCACTGCTGGGTGTCGGGCTCCTCCTCCGCCGAGGTGACCGGGATGCCCGCCTCCTCCGCAGCGTCCTCGCCCGCCCCGGCGGCCGGCGGGCAGGTGCGGCCCAGCCACGTCCGCACCAGTCGCCCCTCCTCGCCCGCGCGGGCCGCGTCGTCGACGTACGCCACCGCCTTGGGGAAGCGGCGTCTGAGGGCGGCGAGGTTCTTCAGGCCGTCGCCGGAGGTCTGGCCGTAGATCGCGCCGAGCACGGCCAGCTTGGCCTGGGCACGGTCGCCGGAGAAGGCGCGGTCGGAGACCGACTGGTACAGGTCGCTCTCGCGGCCGGCCACCTCCATCAGGCCGGGGTCGCGGGAGATCGCCGCGAGCACGCGCGGCTCCATCTGGTCGGCGTCGGCGACGACCAGCCGCCAGCCGGGATCGGCGACGACGGCGCGCCGGATCACCTTCGGGATCTGCAGGGCGCCCCCGCCGTTGGTCACCCAGCGGCCGGTGACCGTGCCGCCCGCCAGGAACTCCGGCCGGAACCGCCCGTCGCGCACCCAGTCCTGCAGCCAGGACCAGCCGTGCGCGACCCAGATGCGGTACAGCTTCTTGTACTCCACCAGCGGCTTCACCGCCGGATGGTCGATGGACTCGATCTCCCAGCGGCGCGTGGAGCCGATCCTGATTCCGGCCTGCGCGAACGCCCTGACGACGTCGGCCGGCAGATCCGGCCGCACCCGGCGTCCGAACGCGGCGGACACCTCGTCCGCCAGCTCGGCCAGGCGGCGCGGCTCGCCCCCGCCGGCGTACCGCTCGCCGAGCAGCTCGTGCAGGACCTCGCGGTGCACGTCCGCGCTCCACGGCACGCCCGCGCGGTTCATCTCGGCCGCCACCAGCATCCCCGCCGACTCGGCGGCCGTCAGCAGCCGCATCCGGTCGGGGTGCGCGGTCCGGTCGTGCCGCCGCTGCTGTTCGGCGTAGACCGCCAGGAGGTCCTCCAGGGGCAGGCGCACGCCCTGGGGCTCGAACAGCGAGGACTGCGCGCCGGGCTCGGCGGCGCGCAGCGGCGGGTCGGGCGGTACGGGGCCGCCGCGCAGGCGGGCCAGCGCGGCGGCGGCCGATCGGGGTTCGCCGTACCGCCCCTCGTGGCCGAGGAGAAGGGTTTCGGCGTCCTCGATGTCGTAGCACCGCTCCACTCGCACCCCCATGGCGAGGAGCCGCGGATAGACCTCGGCGGTGGACCGCCACACCCACCGCGTGACGTCCGGCCGGCTGCGCACCGCCTCCGCCAGGTCCCCCTCCCGCCGCACCGGCCCGGCGGGCAGCCCGTCCGGACCGAGGGCGGCGACCTCCACGCCACCGTCCTCGGCCGGAGCGAGCGCCCATCGGTCGGCCATGTCTGCGAGTGTCGCAGCAGGGTCTGACAACGGCCTTCGGCGTCGAGTCCGACAGCGGTCCCCGGCGTCGAACACGGCCTGGCCTTCGGCGCCAGGGGCTGACAGTGGCCTTCGGCGGCAGCCTCGGACAGCGGCCCCCGGCTCCGCAACCGCCCGGCAGTGGCGTTCGTCGTCGGGGGCGTGTCCGCCTGCAGGTGCTGATACGACCGGGCGTCAGCCCTGTTCCCCCTCCTGCGCCTGCTGCACGTACTGGGCGAGTGCCTCGGCGACGTACGCCTCCGTGTCCTGCTTGGTGACGCCGAGGCCGGACAGAACGCCGTCGCCGTTCTCGAACTCCAGCAGGGCGAGGAGGATGTGCTCGGTGCCGATGTAGTTGTGGCCGAGGCGGAGGGCCTCGCGGAAGGTGAGTTCCAGGACCTTCTTGGAGTCCGACCCGTAGGGGACGAGTTCGGGAGCCTCCTCGGCGGCCGGCGGCAGCACCGCCCGCGCCGCCTCACGGACCGCCTCCAGGGTGACCCCCTGGGCCGTGATCGCCTTGACGGCCAGGCCTTCGGGCTGCGCCAGCAGGCCCAGGACCAGGTGCGTGGGCAGCCCCTCGGCGTGCCGCGCCTGCTTCGCCTCGCTGTGCGAGGCCACGACGACCGCGCGCGCCCGGGGCGTGTAGCGGCTGAAGCCCTGGCTGGGGTCGAGGTCCATGGACTCCTTCGGCACGAAGCGCTTCTGCGCGGCCTGCCGGGTGACGCCCATGCTTTTGCCGATGTCCGTCCAGGACGCGCCGGAACGGCGGGCCTGGTCCACGAAGTGGCCGATCAGGTGGTCGGCCACGTCGCCCAGGTGCTCCCCGGCGAGCACAGCGTCCTGGAGCTGGTCGAGGGGCTGGTCGTGGACCTTCTTGATGGCCGCGATGAGGTCGTCGAGACGGATGGATGACGTGATGTCGGGGTTCGTCGCCATGCGTCAACCGTAGGTTGACAGTCGCGGAGCGTCAACCCCGAGTTGACACCTTGGGCCGTCGGCGCGGGCTCCCGCGCCGCATGACACGATCCTCAGGTGGACACCAGCACCGTCGACCGGGCCTTCCAGGTCGCCCTCTACGCCCCCACCGACGACCACGCCGCCCTCGACACCGGCGCGTCCCTGCTCGCCTCGGACCCCACGGCGGACGCGGAACTCGCCCGGCGCGGCGTGGAACTCGTCGCCGGGACCTGGCGGCGGGGCTGGCAGCCCGCCGACGTCGTACGGATCGTCCGGCGCGACCTGGACGACGTGCACGAACGCCTCATATCGGCGCTGATCCTCGAACAGGCGCCGCACGACCGCCCGCGCGGACACCGCTGGGCGGCGCAACTGGCCCGGCTCGCCGAAGGGGCTGCCGCCGCGCCTTCCCGCACCGACCGCTTCACGCACGCCACCGCCGTCCTGGAGCTGTACCGCCTGCTGCTCCGCCTGCCCACCCTGGAGGACCTCGACGAGACGGGGACCGGGCAGGGAGCGCCCCCGACCTCCAGGTCGCACGCCCGTACGACGTCCGAGTCCCGCATGCTGGCCCGCATCCGCGCGCTGCTGGCGAAGGCCGAGGCGACCGGGTTCCCGGAGGAGGCGGAGGCGCTCAGCACCAAGGCGCAGGAACTGATGGCGCGGCACAGCATCGACGAGGCGCTGCTGGCCGGCCAGGGGCCGGGTGGCGGCGGGCCGACGGCCTGGCGGATCGGCGTCGACCAGCCGTACGAGCAGGCCAAGGCGGTGCTGCTGGATGCGGTCGCCTCCGCCAACCACTGCCGCGCGGTGTGGAACGAGCCGCTTGGCCACTCCACCGTCGTCGGCTTCGAGACCGACCTCGAGGTGGTCGAACTCCTCTACACCTCGCTCCTCGTGCAGGCCACGACCGCGATGACGAAGGCGGAGGCCGCTCAGCGTGCGGGGGGCCGCAGGCGTACGAAGACCTTCCGGCAGTCCTTCCTCGCCGCGTACGCCCACCGCATCGGCACCCGCCTCGCCTCCGCCGCCGAACAGGCCGCCGAACAGGCCGCCGAACAGGCCGCCGAAGAGGCCGCCGGCGAGGCCCGCGCGGCCGGCTCCCTGCTCCCGGTCCTGGCCTCCCGCGAGGTCGCGGTCACCGAACGCATGGAAAGCATGTTCCCGGACACGACCACGACCCGGCTGCGCGGAGTCACCGACGCGGCGGGCTGGACGGAAGGCTCACGGGCGGCGGACCGCGCGGAGGTCAGATCCCGCCGCCGCCTCGACTGACGAGGCGCCCCCAGCAACAGACGGACGTGTCCATGAACGTCGGACGGGTGCGATCCGCCCCCCTTTCAGTCGCCCGCCTGCGCGAACGCCCCCACCGAGGCGTTCGGCGCGCCACCCGTGACCAGCGCGACAGGACCGTACGACCACGGGAAACTCTGGGTCTCCGAAGCTCCCGGCAGGCCGATCTTCACCTTCGTCACGTCGAGGCTCTCGGCGCCGCCCGCCTCGCCCCGCACGTACGTGATCGTGAACGTCGTCGGCGTGTCCTTGGCCAGCGTCAGCTGCTGCGCCGTGGCGGCCTCGTCCGACGGTACGGTCGCGGACGTGTCGTCCGCTTCCAGAGCGACGGTGGGGAAGCCGTCCAGGACGCACTCGGCGCCCTGGTTGGTGACGGTGACGGGAACGTTGCCGGTGTCCCCGGCGACGGGCGCGGCGTTGGCCGGGCCGACCTCCACGCCGACCTGGTCGAGCGCACAGGCGGCGGAGTTCTTCAGGCCGCCGCCGCTGTCATCCCCCTCACCGCCGCTGTCACCGCCCCCGCAGGCGGTCAGCAGCAGGGCGGCGGCGAGGGCGGCGGAGCCGAGAGTGAGCGAAGTGGCGCGCATGAGTGGATCCCCTGGGTTCTTGACGATGCCCCTGGATCATCACGCATGCCGCCGTGACGCGCTCACCCGCCCCGTCCCCGAACGCGTCACCTCGTCTCACGAGCCGGGTCCCGCCGTGGGCAACCCGGACGGCAGCTTCCCGCCCTCGGCCTTGGTGTACGTCTCCTCGCCGAGCCCGCCGTCCCACGTGACCGTCAGACGGGTGGCGCTGACGGAGCCGACCGTGCCCGTGCCGCGTTCGTCCTTGCCGTTCGAGCAGGTGAGCCGGATCGTCTGCGTGCCCGACGTCTCGCTCACGCGCCCGCTGCACACGGTCCCGCCGCTGGCGAACAGCCCCGCGTTCTCACCGGTGACCACCAGCGCCACCGCCTGACCCTCGCTGGTGGCGAGCCAGCTGCCCTCCAGTTCCCCGGCAGCGGCGGACGGCGAACCACCACCGCCACCGGCTCCGGCCGACGACGCACCAGGGCTGGGAGTGGCACGCGCGGAAGCCCCGCCCGAATCCGAACCCGAGCCTCCGTCCCCGCCCCCGCTGCAGGCGGTCAGCACGACCACCCCCACCACAACCGCGGCCACGGCCGCGATCCGCACCCGTCCGCGCCGCACGCCGCGCGCGCGGGCCACCGAAGTCGTCGCGGAAGTCACTTGCATGCCCCCAGGGGTGAGCCGGTAGCCAGTAGCCGGTCGGCCGTACGCACGAACCGCCGAGCCGCATTCCTTACAGCCGATTGCCGTACAGCCGTACGGCCACACAGTCACGAGGTCCTACAGCCACCCGATCCCAAAACACCACAACCGGACTGCCATACGACCGGACGGCACGACGACCAGAAGGCCCTACGACCGGACGGCCTTACGAGCACACGGCCCTACGAGCGCACTGTCTGACAACCACACGCTGTCACGACCACACAGCCCTATGACCATCCAGACCCAAGACCATCCGGTCTTACGACCGCACCGTCCTACGACCACACAGCCCGACGATCATCCGGCCTCAAGTCCAGACGGCCTGACGACCACACAGCCTGACGACCGCATTGCCGTACAGCCCTATGACCGCAGCAAGCTACCAGCCCGTAACCGCGCCTACCAGGACGACGTCCGCACCCCCGGCAGATGCCCCGCGTGCGCCTGCTCCCGCAGACCCACCCGCGACAAGCCGAACGCCCGGAAGTACCCGCGGGGCCGCCCGTCCAGCTGGTCCCGATGGCGTACGCGCGTGGCACTGGCGTCACGGGGCTGCGCGCGCAACTCCCGCTGCGCGGCGAGCCGTTCCGGCTCCGTCGACGACGGGACACGCCGCTCGCGGTCGTCGAGCTGTGGGACTCCGTCGAGCCGAAGGCCATGGCCGAGG
Organism: Streptomyces chromofuscus; assembly: GCF_015160875.1. Classification (NCBI taxonomy): domain Bacteria; kingdom Bacillati; phylum Actinomycetota; class Actinomycetes; order Kitasatosporales; family Streptomycetaceae; genus Streptomyces; species Streptomyces chromofuscus. The sequence goes on from NZ_CP063374.1 coordinate 4,479,497, forward strand.
TGGTCGCGTCCGGCGGGCTCACGGTCACCGGCGTGATCACCGCCGTCGCCCCCGCACTGCTGCTGCCGTACCTCGGCAACGGCGACGACCTCGCCGAGGGCGGCCTCGCCGCGGCCGCCACCGACCGACGGACCGTCGCCGACACCTTCGCGCGGCAGCTGGAGTACGCCCCCGTCCTCGCCGTCCTGGACTCCCCGGAGGCCGACGACGAGGACCGCGAACTGCTGGCCCAGTTGCACCCGACGGCCCGCCAGGTCACGATCGGCTCCGCCGGCCCGGCGGGCGGCGCGCCGTCACCCCTGGCCGAGGCCGCCCTCGCCTGCTTCGACGTGGAGGCCGCCGCCACGGCCCAGCACCCGCCTGCGCGCTGCTGCCCGCCGAGGCCGACGCGCACGGCGTCTCCACCCTCGTCTGGCACCGGCGCCGCCCCTTCCATCCCGAGCGGCTCTACCAGGCGCTGGAGGACCTGACCGGCGCCGCCGTGCGCAGCCGGGGCCGGTTCTGGCTCGCCGACAGGCCGGACACGCTGCTGCACTGGGACGCTGCCGGCGGCGCCCTGTGCGTGGAGAGCGCGGGTCCGTGGCTCGCCTCGCTGCCCGACGCGGCGTGGGAGATGGTGCCGCCGGTGCGCCGCGCCGCCGCAGCGCTGGACTGGCACCCGGAGCACGGTGACCGCTGCCAGCACCTGGTGTTCACGTCCCCCGCCCTGGACCGCGAGGGGCTGGCGCACCTGCTGGAGTCCTGCCTGCTCACCAACGCCGAGTACGCCGGCGGGCGCGATGCCTGGAAGCGGTTGCCGTCCGCCTTCGACACGCTCCTGGAGGTCTGACCCCGCATGCCCCGCACGACCGACCGCAAGCCCGCGAAGAACCGCCCCAACCCGCTGGACCAGGCCGGGATCACGTACATCGACTACAAGGACACCGACCTGCTGCGGAAGTTCGTCTCCGACCGCGGCAAGATCCGCAGCCGCCGTGTCACCCGCGTCTCCGCCCAGCAGCAGCGCCTGCCGGCCCGCGCGATCAAGAACGCCCGGGAGATGGCGCTGCTGCCGTACTCCAGTCGCTGAGGGCCTGGCGCCGGACCCGCTCATCGGTAGGAGATTCCCTACGTTTGACGTGTAGGGAATCTCCTACCTATTGTCGTTCCCATGAGCAACCCGATGAGCAGCCCCGCGAGCGACCCGACGAGTGACTCCCCGAGCACCCCGACGAGTGATTTCGTCGGCGAGCCCTTGAGCCCCCGCACCCACATCACCCACGCCTCCTTCGTCACGCTCCCCGTCGCCGACCAGGACCGGGCCCTGCGCTTCTACACCGAGGTCCTCGGCTTCGAGGTCACCGCCGACCTCCGGATGCCGCCCGGGCGGTGGCTCCAGGTCGCCCCGCGCGGCGCGCAGACCGTGTTCACACTGTCCGGTCCCGGGATGGGCGGTTTCGAGCCCGGTTCCACCCGGGGGATCATGTTGGTCACGACCGATGTCGACGCCGACTGCGCCCGGCTCGCCGAGGCGGGCGTCCCGGTGGAGGGCCCGGACGACCAGCCCTGGGGACGGATGGCCGCCTTTCGGGACCCCGACGGCAACGGTCTGATGCTGCTCACGGAGAAGGAAGGCCTCTGACGACGCCATGACCACGACCAGGGCCGGGACGGGTGCCACCGCCGACGCCGCCGACCGTGTTTTCGCCGCGCTCGCCAACGCCACCCGCCGCGAGGTGCTGCGGCTGCTGCGCGACGGCGGGCCGCAGCCCGTCCAGGCCCTGGCCGATCACTTCGACATGCGCCGGCCCAGCCTCTCCGAGCATCTGAAGGTGCTCCGGGACGCCGGGCTGGTCTCCGAGCAGCGCTGCGGCCGGCAGCGCATCTACCGCCTGGAGGCGGCCCCGCTCGCCGACGTACAGGACTGGCTCCACCCGTACGAGCGGTTCTGGCGCGAGCGGATGAGGGGCCTCGGTGATCTGCTCGACCGCATGCCCGACGATGAACCGACATGAACATCCCGCCCCACGCCGCGGACGACGACGACCTCACCGTCGTCCGCGTCGACCAGTTCTTCCCGCACCCGCCGGCCAAGGTCTGGCGGGCGCTGACCGATCCCGAACTGCTGGCGCAGTGGCAGATGCCGGGCTCGCGGGACTTCCGCCTGGAGGTCGGCCACCGCTACCGGATGACCTCCGTGCCCCGCCCCGGCACCAACTTCTCCGGTGTCGTGGAGGTGAGCGTGCTCGCCTTCGACGCAGAGCGGATGCTGCGCGTCCGGTGGGCGGACCCCGATCCCGCCAACGCGGCGGACTGGACCATCACGTGGACGCTGGAACAGGAAGGGCGCGGAACGCGTCTGTTCCTAGTGCACGAAGGATTCGATCCTGACGATCCGGCACAGTTGATGGCGCGGAAGATCATGGACGGGGGCTGGCGGTCGCATGTCATGCGAGCCCTGGGGCAGACGCTGGAACGACTTCGGTGAAACGGTCGTCAGAGCTGTAACCACAGGAACACCCCTCGTGCACGTGCATCTGCCCATGCATTTGCACATGAACAGAGCTATGATCCGCCTCAGTTGACTACTGCATCCATGGCCACACCAGCCAGTGCACCACCGGGGAGCGACCTGTGGATCACGACGTGTACGACGGTGACGTGTACGACGGTGACGTACGCCACGGCGCCGGCGCGTCCGGCGTGTACAACGGCATGGCCGCCACGAAGCTGCGCGGGGTGGCCTGGCAGAAGAGCCGGCACAGCAACTCGCAGGGTTCGTGCGTGGAGTTCGCGCGGCTGCCGGGCGGGAGAGTGGCGGTGCGCAACTCGAACTTCCCGGACGGGCCGGCGCTCGTCTACACGCGCGCGGAGATAGAGGCGATGCTTCTGGGCGTGAAGGACGGCGAGTTCGACCACCTGATAGTGGGCTGAGACCGCGAGGCGTCGCCCCGGTGGCGCGCCGTCGTCGACGGGCGACACACGGTGACGCGCGTAGAACCTCGGCACCAGAGGGTGCCGAGGTTGTTCAGCCTGCGGGTTGCAGCCGGAACATCGCCCAGACGACCTTGCCGCTCAGCGTGCCCGCCAGCGGGTGCCAGCCCCAGCTGTCGCAGAAGGAGTCGACGAGGAACAGCCCGCGACCGGACTCCGCCGAGAAGTCGTCGGCCTCGCGTGCGACCGGACTGTCGTTGCTGGGGTCGCGCACCGCGCACACCAGCCGCTCGGTCCAGCGCATCAGGTGCAGCCGCACCTGCGGCGGTTGGTGTCCGTCCTGGGCCGGCGGGCGCGGGGGCACGGCCGGCAGGGCGTGCCGCAGGGCGTTGGTGACCAGTTCGGAGACCACCAGGCAGACGTCGTCGAAACGGTGCCCCACCTCCCACTGGTCGAGCGTTCTGCGGGTGAACTGCCGTGCCTCGCGCACCGCTTCGTAGCGGGCGGGCAGGGCGCAGGAGGCTGCGTTGGACACGGCGGTGGGATCCAGCGGCGGAAGGCCCTGCCGTAAAGGCTCGAGCATGGTCGATCCATTCGTCCCCATGCGAGGCACTCCCCCGGGAGTTCGCGGTCGTGGCGATGCGGCGGTGGCGCGGGACCATGGTTTCGGATGCGTACAGCAGATGCAAGGGCAGATGCACGTGCACGGGACCGAAATGGACCCTACCGTGCCACTTGTTGGCCATTTTTTCCGCCAACTTCACGTCGTCGGCATGCCCTCTCCTTGCCCCCCGAGTCTCCGGGCTGATCCAGAATCTTTGGCTTCTTTCCATCTGTGTAATCGGACGAGTACAGCTCGGAGTGTTTTAGTGGCAGACTGCGGGCCCTGAAGACGGTTGGGGAGGCTGGAACGTGAGCGCGGGAGAGCCCGGATCGGTGGTGCGGCGGATGCTGCTCGGCTCGCAACTCAGGCGGCTGCGAGAGGCGCGCGGCATCACGCGCGAGGCGGCGGGTTATCACATCCGCGCCTCGGAGTCGAAGATCAGCCGGATGGAGCTGGGCCGGGTGAGCTTCAAGACGAGGGACGTCGAGGACCTGCTGACGCTGTACGGAATCGTGGACGAGACGGAGCGGACGTCGTTGGTGTCCCTCGCACGCGAGGCCAATGTCGCGGGTTGGTGGCACAGCTACTCGGACGTCCTGCCGAGCTGGTTCCCCACCTATGTGGGCCTGGAGGGCGCGGCGTCCCTGATCCGGGTGTATGAAGTGCAGTTCGTGCACGGGCTGCTCCAGACCGAGGCGTACGCGCGTGCCGTGGTCCGGCGCGGCATGCAGGGCGCCAGTGACGCCGACGTGGAGAAGCGCGTCGCGCTGCGGCTGGAGCGGCAGAAGCACCTCGTCTCCGAGAACGCCCCCGACTTCCACATCGTCCTCGACGAGGCCGCCCTGCGCCGCCCCTACGGCGACCGCGAGGTGATGCGCGGCCAGCTCCAGCATCTGATCGAGTTCTCGGAGCGGCCCAACGTGCGGCTGCAGATCATGCCGTTCAGCTTCGGCGGCCACTCCGGCGAGTCGGGCGCCTTCACCATCCTCAGCTTCCCGGAGTCCGACCTGTCCGACGTGGTGTACCTGGAGCAGCTCACCAGCGCGCTGTATCTGGACAAGGCGGAGGACGTCGCCCAGTACGAGAAGGCGCTGAAGGAACTCCAGCGGGACAGCCCCGGGCCGGCCGAGAGCCGGGACCTGCTCAGGGGGCTGCTCCAGCTCTCCTGAAGGGTTGCCTGAGAGTCACCACAACTCCCTTGCATCACCAGTACGATGACGCGTGATCAGGCACTGCTTCATCGGCAGGGATTGAGGGATCACATGTCGTCCTACTTCACCGACCTGGCTCAGCAGTACATCGACGGCGAGTGGCGTCCGGGCACGGGTTCCTGGGACATCATCGACTTCAACCCGTACGACGGTGAGAAGCTGGCCGCGATCACCATAGCGACGGTCGACGAGATAGATCAGGCCTACCGTGCCGCCGCCCGCGCCCAGCGGCAGTGGGCCGACGCCGGGTCCCACGCCCGCCGCGCGGTGCTGGAGAAGGTGCTGGGGCTGGTCGTGGAGCGCGAGCAGGAGCTCACCGAGGCGATCATCGCCGAGCTGGGCGGCACGCGCGTGAAGGCCGGCTTCGAGCTCCACCTCGCCAAGGAGTTTCTGCGTGAGGCCGTGAGCCTCGCGATGCGCCCCGAGCACCGCCTGATCCCCTCCCCGGACCCGGGCAAGGAGAACCGCCTCTACCGCCTTCCGGTCGGCGTCGTCGGTGTGATCAGCCCCTTCAACTTCCCGTTCCTGCTGTCCCTGAAGTCGGTCGCCCCGGCCATCGCCCTGGGCAACGCCGTCGTCCTCAAGCCCCACCAGGACACCCCCGTCGTGGGCGGCACCGTCATCGCCAGGCTCTTCGAGGAGGCGGGACTGCCCGCCGGTGTGCTCAACGTCGTGGTCACCGACATCGCGGAGATCAACGACGCCTTCCTGGAGCACCCGGTCCCCAAGGTCATCTCCTTCACCGGCTCCGACAAGGTCGGCCGGCACGTCGCCGCCGTCTGTGCCCAGCACTTCAAGCGCGCGGTCCTCGAACTCGGCGGCAACAGCGCGCTGGTGGTCCTGGACGACGCCGATCTCGACTACGCCGTCGACGCGGCCGTCTTCAGCCGTTACGTCCACCAGGGCCAGGTCTGCATGGCCGCCAACCGCATCCTCGTGGACCGCTCGGTCGCCGACGCCTTCACGGAGAAGTTCGTGGCCAAGGTGAGCGGCCTCAGGACCGGTGACCCGAGCGACCCGGAGACGGTCATCGGCCCGCTGATCAACTCCTCGCAGTCCGAGGCGATCACGTCCGTCGTCGAGCAGGCGGTGGCCGAGGGCGCCACCGCGCTGGTGCGCGGGTCCACGCGCGGCAACCTGGTCGAGCCGTCGGTCCTCACCGACGTACCGGCGGACTCGGGGCTGCTCCGCCAGGAGATCTTCGGCCCGGTCGCCCTCCTGGTGCCCTTCGACGGCGAGGAGGAGGCCGTGCGCCTCGTCAACGACACCCCGTTCGGCCTGAGCGGCGCCGTGCACACCGCGGACGTCGAACGCGGCGTGCGCTTCGCCCAGCGCATCGACACCGGGATGTTCCACGTCAACGACGGCACCGTGCACGACGAGCCGCTCGTCCCCTTCGGCGGCGAGAAGCACTCCGGCGTGGGACGCCTGAACGGCGAGACGACGCTGGAAGCGTTCACGACGCTGAAGTGGATCTCGGTCCAGCACGGGCGAAGCGCCTTCCCGTTCTGAGGGTCGCTCCCGGCGGCGGGCCCTGCCGACATGCATCTAGGTGTCCACTAGATGCATGTCTGCTACTTATCCCATCGCTGAGGCGCGAGGCAAGCTCGGTGACCTTGCCCGGCGAGCGGCGCAGCACGAGCACATCACTCTGACCGACCGCGGCGTTCCCGCGGCCGTCCTCATCTCGCCTGCCGAGCTGGAGGACCTGGAGGACGCCCTGGCGCTGGCTCGCCTGGAGCGCGACCGCGCCCCCGGGCGTACCGAGGCCCCGATACCGCACGACGAGGCTCGCCGAGCGCTGCTCGACGCTGCCGGGAGGGGCGAGTGACCTGGACGGTTCTGTGGGAGCCGGCCGCGCTCAACGCAGCCACGGGGCACCTCAAGGAGGACCCGCAGGGTGTCGACTCGCTCTTGCGGGCCACTGACCAGCTCGCCCGCAACGAGCGGCCGGAGGGTTCCCGCGCCTGGGGCGCCGACCATCGCCGCCTCCATCACGGCCCCTGGCGCATCTCGTACCGCGTCGACCCGGGCTCGCGCGCGATCCACGTCGAGCACGTCGGCCGCAGGGTCGTGTGACCGAGCCGCGGCGGGCTGACCGGGGTGGACCTCGGGTGCCGCGGCACGGCGGCCTAACCTTGACCCCATGTCAGCGATCCGTCTCCTCGTGCTCGGTGCAGTCCGTCAGCACGGGCGGGCCCACGGGTACCAGGTGCGCAACGACCTGGAGTACTGGGGCGCGCACGAGTGGTCCAACGCCAAGCCCGGCTCGATCTACCACGCCCTGAAGCAGATGGCCAAGCAGGGCCTCCTGCACGCGCACGAGATCGCGCCCTCCACCGCGGGCGGCCCGCCGCGCACCGAGTACGAGATCACCGAGGCGGGCGACCGGGAGTACTTCACCCTCCTGCGCGACGCGCTGACCTCGTACGACCAGAAGGTCGACGTCAAGTCCGCGGCCATCGGCTTCATGGTCGACCTGCCGAGGGCCGAGGCGGTGGCCCTGCTCAAGGAGCGCATCCGGCGCATCGAGGAGTGGCGGGGCGCCGTCACCGACCACTACGTCCCCGAGGAGGGCCCGGAGCAGCTGGGCCACATCGGCGAGATCATGAACCTCTGGATCCACACGGCCGACGCCGAGGCCGAGTGGGCCCGAGGCGTGATCGGCCGCATCGAGGGCGGTGCCTACACCTTCGCCGGCGAGGGCGAGCCGTTCGTCGGCGTGCTCGCCGAGGGCGAGGAGAACCCGTACGCGACGGGGGAGCGGCATCCTGGGGACGCCAGCTAATCAAGTTTGACCAATGTCTTGCCGGGCATTACGTTGACCCCGGTAGTCAATTTTGATTATGGAACCGACCGGCGAGGGAGTGGCCCAGTGGCCGACACGGCGATCACCGTCGTAGGAGCAGGCAAGAAGTACGGCCGAGGAAATGACGTCAAGCAGGCGCTCGACGGGCTCGACCTCACGGTCGGGCGCGGCGCGGTCCACGCGGTGCTCGGCCCGAACGGCGCCGGCAAGACCACCCTGGTCCGCGTCCTGTCCACCCTGCTGCGCCCCGACGCGGGCCGGGTCGAGGTGGCGGGGCACGACGTCGTGCGGGAGGCGTACGAGGTGCGGCGGCGCATCGGGCTGCTCGGCCAGCACGCCGCCGTCGACGAGGAGCTGAGCGGCGCGCAGAACCTGGAGATGTTCGGCCGCCTGTACCACCTGGGTTCCCGGCACGCGCGCGTGCGGGCCGGTGAGCTCCTGGAGCGCTTCGGTCTCGCCGACACCGGCCGCAAGGCCGTCAAGCAGTACAGCGGCGGCATGCGGCGCCGCCTGGACCTCGCCGCGTCCCTGATCACCGACCCGGAGGTGCTGTTCCTGGACGAGCCGACCACCGGCCTCGACCCGCGCGGCCGCGCCGAGGTGTGGGCGTCGGTGCGCTCCCTGGTCGGCGGCGGTACGACGGTGCTGCTCACCACGCAGTACCTGGAGGAGGCCGATCAGCTCGCCGACCGCATCTCCGTCGTCGACCGGGGCCGGGTCGCCGCCGAGGGCACGGCGGACGAACTGAAGGCGCTGACCGGCGGCGACCGGATCGACGTCGTCCTGCGCGACGCGGATCGGCTCGGCACCGCCGCCGCACTGCTTCCCGTACCCGCCCACGACGTCACCGTCGACGCCGACCGGCGACTGCTCAGCGCGCCGGTCACCGACCGGATGGCGGCGCTCGCCGGGGTCGTACGGGCCCTCGCGGAGGCCGGTGTCGAGGCCGAGGACGTGGCGCTGCGCCGCCCCACTCTGGACGAGGTGTTCCTGCACCTCACCGCGGACCGCGCGAAGGAGACCGCATGACCGCGCTCGCCACGACCGCCCACGCACTCACCGACTCCTGGACCATGACCCGCCGTGAACTGGCCCACTGGGCACGGCAACCGGTCCAGGTGGCCGTGGGCGTCGCCTTCCCCGTGATGCTGCTGGTGATGTTCGGCTACCTGATCGGCGGCGGCCGGGCCGTCACCGGCGACTACATCGACTACCTGCTGCCCGGGATGCTCGCGCTCACCATGGCCTTCGGCCTGGAGGGCACGATGATCGCCGTCACCGAGGACCTCAACAAGGGGGTGATCGACCGCCTCCGCTCCATGCCCATGACCAACGGGGCCGTTCTGGTGGGGCGTTCGGCCGCCGACATGCTCCAGTCGGCGCTCGCCCTGACCGTGCTCATCGGGGTCGGCCTCGCGCTGGGCTGGCGTGCGCACGGCGGGCCGGTGGCCTTCCTCGGGGCCGTCGGGCTGCTGCTGCTGTTCCGTTTCGCCATGCTGTGGATCGGCATCCACCTGGCGATGGTCGCCGGGAAACCGGAACTGGTGCAGGCCGTGCAGATCCTCGTCTGGCCGGTCGGCTTCCTGTCCAACGCCATCGCCGCCCCCGAGGGCATGCCCGGCTGGCTCGGCACGGTCGTCCAGTGGAACCCGATGTCCCAGACGGCGACGGCCGTGCGCGACCTGTTCGGCAACCCCGGCGGTGAGACCGGACACGTGTGGGCGGCGGTCGTATGGCCGCTGGCGCTGCTCGCGCTCTTCTTCCCGCTGGCGGTACGGCGTTTCGCGCGCCTGAGCCGATGACGCCGCCGACGGGGACTTGCACCTAACGTGGCGTGAGGGCTCAGCGTGGAGGGCGTACCGAGAAGGGAGCGGAAGTGAGCTACTCCGTGGGACAGGTCGCCGGGTACGCCGGGGTCACGGTGCGCACCCTGCACCACTACGACGACATCGGCCTGCTCGTCCCGAGCGAGCGCAGCCACGCGGGCCACCGTCGCTACAGCGACGCCGACCTCGACCGGCTGCAGCAGATCCTGTTCTACCGAGAGCTCGGCTTCCCGCTCGAGGAGGTCGCCGTCCTGCTCGACGACCCGGAAGCGGACCCGCGCGCACACCTGCGCCGCCAGCACGAACTGCTGACCGCCCGGATCGAGAAGCTGCGGAAGATGGCGGCGGCCGTGGAGCACGCCATGGAGGCACGCAGGATGGGCATCAACCTCACACCCGAGGAGCGGTTCGAGGTGTTCGGGGACAAGGACCCCGAGCAGTACGCGGAGGAGGCGGAAGCGCGCTGGGGCGGCACCGAGGCGTACGCCGAGTCGCAGCGCCGCGCCGCGAGCTACACCAAGGAGGACTGGCAGCGCATGCAGGCGGAGGTGGCCGACTGGGGCGAGCGCTACGACGCCCTGATGGCGGCCGGTGAGCCGCCGACGGGCGAGCGGGCCATGGCCATGGCCGAGGAGCACCGGCAGCACATCTGCACGTGGTTCTACGAGTGCCCGTACGAACTGCACCAGTGCCTGGGTGAGATGTACGTTTCCGACGAGCGCTTCAAGGCGTTCTACGAGGCCATGCGCCCCGGGCTCGCCGAGCACCTGAGGGACGCGATCACCGCGAACGCGGCCCGTCACCCTTCCCGGTGACGGGTGGTGCTCTGCCCGGACCGGTCGCACAGCTTGGTCCGGGCAGAGCCACAGGGCATCCTGTACAGGCCCCTGGAACCTGGGCGTCCAGTGCTGCGTTGGTACGTTTGACCACCAGTCCCCGCCCGCCCCACCAGCAGGAGCCACAATCCCGTGACCACGCTTGCGCTCGGCCCTGAGTGGCTCAGCCCGGACTACCTGATCGAGACCTTCAGCCTGCCCGGCATCCTGCTGATCGTCTTCGCGGAGTCCGGCCTCTTCGCCTTTCTACCCGGCGACTCCCTGCTGTTCACGGCGGGCCTCTTCGTGGCCGAGGGCACATACATCAGCCAGCCGCTGTGGCTGGTGTGCACCCTGATCGTGCTGGCCGCCGTCATCGGCGACCAGGTCGGCTACATGATCGGCAAATTCTTCGGCCCGAAGCTCTTCAACCGTCCGAACTCCAAGCTCTTCAAACAGGAGAACCTGGAGAAGGCTCACGAGTTCATGGAGAAGTACGGCCCCAAGGCGATCGTCCTGGCCCGCTTCGTTCCGATCGTGCGCACCTTCGCGCCCATCGTGGCGGGCGCGGGCCGCATGAAGTACCGCACGTTCCTCGTGTACAACATCATCGGCGGCATCGCCTGGGGCACGGGCGTCACCCTCGCCGGCTACTGGCTCGGCCAGATCGGCTTCATCAAGACCAACGTCGAGGCGATCCTCATCCTGATCGTCTTCGTCTCGGTCGTGCCGATCATCGTCGAGTACCTCCGCGAACGCTCCAAGAAGAAGCGCGCGGCGGCCGAGACCCCGGCCGGCCCGCCCCAGCAGCAGCCCGTGATGGACGACGCCACGACCCGGCTCCGCCGCATAGAGCCGGACCACCGGGGCGACCAGGGGTACGGCAACCAGGGCTACGGCCGGGAGGGCGACTACGGCCGGCAGGGGTACGGCAACCAGGCCTACGGCAACCAGGGCTACGACGACCAGGCGTACGGCAACCAGGGCTACGGCGACCGTGGTTACGACGACCAGGGTTACGGCGACCAGGGCCACCAGCAGCAGTACCCGCAGCAGCAGCCCTATGCCCCGCAGCAGCAGCCGTACGCCCCGCAGCACCCGCAGCAGCAGTACCCGTACGACCCTTACCGACAGAGCTGAAACGCCCCTGGGGCCGGGGACTGCGCGGGCACCCGGCCCGAGCCGGTGGGCACCCGGTATCAGAATCCTCGCGTCCGCTTCGCGGCCCGCCGCCCCCCGGCGGCAGCGCCCGGCACCCGCAGGAACAACCGCGAGATCTCCGACCCCAGATTCACCCCGATCGCGATGGCCATCGCCAACGCCGCGGCCTTGGTCAGCGAACCCAGGCCCGGGTCCACGTCGTTCTGCGCGATCGACAGCAGCCCGAAGTAGGTCGCGGAGCCCGGCAGCAGCGGCCCGATCGCGGCCGTCGTGTACGGCAGCGCGGACGCGTACCGGTACCGCGACAGCAGCTGCCCGAACAGCCCCACCAGCCCCGCCGCCACGGCCGTGGAGGCGACCGGCGAGATGCCCCCGGCGTAGTGCATCGCCCCGTACACGCTCCACGCGACGCCCCCGTTCAGCGTCACCGCGAGGACGGTGGAGCGTTCCTGCTGCAGCAGCACGGCGAAGGTCAGCGACAACAGCATCGACGCGACGATCTGCAGAACCGGCCGCTCCGCGATGTTCAGCGCCGCGTCGGGGTTGAGCTGGGCGCCGAGCTGGACGCCGAAGTACAGCACCACCAGCACGCCGGCGACGATGCCGACGAAGAAGTACATGACCTCCAGCAGGCGTGCCGCCGCCGTGATGTAGAAGCCCGTCAGCCCGTCCTGCACGCCCGCCACCAGCGCCCGCCCGGGCAGCAGCGCGAACAGCCCACCGGTGATGACGGCGGACGCCTTCACGTCGACGTGCAGCAGCGTGAGCGCGACCCCCATCGCGGCCGGCGGCATCGCGGCCACCGTGAACTGGTAGAACTCCGGCAGCCCGCGCCCCGCGCACAGCCAGGCCAGCCGGTCGCCGAGCATCGCGCCCAGCGCGGCGGCGACGAACACGATCAGGTCACCGCCGACGAGGACGGAGGCGGCGCCGGCGAGCAGCCCGCTCGCGGAGGTGAGCACCCAGGTGGGATACGGATGCCGGTTGCGGCGGATCTCCGCCAGGCGCCGGTAGGCCTCCTCGAGGGAGATGTGGGTCTCGGGGTCGCTGAGGTCGTCGACGAGCTGGAAGACGGCCGCGAGGCGGGTGTAGTCGGTGCCCCGGCGGCGTACCGTCCGGGCCGCCGACACGGGGTCGTCGACGAGGGACGGCTGGTACGAGATCGACAGCAGCGTGAAGGTGACGTTCGGCTCGCAGCGGTCCAGGCCGTAGGAGCGGCACACCGCGAACATCGCCGCCTCCACGTCCTCGGCGCCCTCGCCGCCGGCCAGCAGCAGCTCACCGATGCGCAGGGTCAGGTCCAGGACGCGCGGGACGGCCGGGCCGGCCTCGTCCTCGCTCTTCGGCACCGGCTCCGGCGCGGGCCGCTCGGCGACCGGCAGCCGCAGCATGGTGCGCATCCGGTCCTGCCAGGGCACGTCCTTGGTGAGCCGGACCGCGGGGATCCCGCTCGCGGGCGTGAAGGCGGCCGGCGCGCTGCCCGAGCTGTAGGTTCTCGGCGGACTGAACGCCGACCCCTCGGACTCGGCGGCCGGCGGCGACGGGACGTCGAGCCCGTCCGGCACGGCGAACTCGGACGTCGTCTCCGACTCGCCCCCCGCCTTGGCGACGTCCAGCCCCGCCGGGATCGCGAACTCGGATGTGACCTCGGGGTCGAACGTGGTCCTGACCTCGTCCGACTGCGGCTTGCGGTCCTGCGCCTCCGTCACGTAAGCAGCGCTCCCTGTACGACACACACAACAGGCCTCAGTATGCGCACCGACATGCGGACGGGCCGCACGCGTACGCGTGCGGCCCGCCTACCCAGGACGAGGGGTCAGTGACCGCCCTGCTCCTTGAAACGCTTGTAGGACCGCTCGATCTCCGCCTCGGCCTCGGTCCGGCCCACCCAGTTGGCGCCCTCGACGGACTTGCCGGGCTCCAGGTCCTTGTAGACCTCGAAGAAGTGCTGGATCTCCAGGCGGTCGAACTCCGACACGTGGTGGATGTCACGCAGGTGCTCCACGCGCGGGTCGTGGGCCGGCACGCACAGCAGCTTGTCGTCGCCGCCCGCCTCGTCGGTCATCCGGAACATGCCGATCGCACGGCACTGGATGAGGCAGCCGGGGAACGTCGGCTCGTCCAGGATGACCAGCGCGTCCAGCGGGTCGCCGTCCTCGCCGAGGGTGTTCTCGACGAAGCCGTAGTCGGCCGGGTAGCTGGTCGACGTGAACAGGCGGCGGTCCAGGCGGATGCGTCCGGTCTCGTGGTCCACCTCGTACTTGTTGCGCGAACCCTTCGGGATCTCGATCGTGACGTCGAACTCCACCGGTGGCTCCTCCATGATCAGCACACAGTTCTGGTGGTTAAGTGTCCCTCACGCAGCTGTGTGATCGCGAAAGGGGCTGGTGGTCGTGCCCGAGCTGAGGCCTTGGCGGGCCGCGAGACCGCATGTGACGCGGGTCGCGAACGCCGTACGTCCCCGTCTCGTCCGGGCCCGCGCGGCCACCACACCCCGGGTCACCCGGTGGGCGTCGGCCGCGAAACCGCAGGTCGGAAGGGCGATGGGGACGAACCCGTGGCCGTACACCGCGGTCGCCGCCACCGCGGGCCTCGTGCTGGCCGCCGGTGTGGTGACGGCCGCGGGGCCCTGGGACTCCTCAGGCCAGCGTACGGCGGAGCGGGACCGGGCCGCCGCCCAGGACGACGCGGGTGGCGCAGATCACGACGGCGCCCCCGGCGTGGCCGGCGCGCCGAAGCCCGCGCCCAGCGCGGCCACGGTTCTGACCGGCCTCGGCGGCGTCGCCGACGTCCCCGGGTCGGCACCGAACGCCAAGGCCCTGGCCGCCGCCCTGGACCCCCTGCTCGCCGACCCGGCCCTCGGCGGCCGCCGCAGCGCCGTCGTCGTCGACCTGACCACCGGCAAGCGGCTCTACGGCAGCGGCACCGACGACGCCCTCACCCCCGCCTCCACCACGAAGATCGCCACCGCGGTCGCCGCCCTGTCCGCCCTCGGCGCCGACCACCGCCTGACCACCCGGACCGCCTACGAGCCGGACACGAAGGAACTCGTCCTCGTCGGCGGCGGCGACCCCACCCTCACGGCCCGCGAGGACAGCGCGGGCCAGGCGAGCCTGCGCACCCTGGCCGCCCGGACCGCGGCCGCCCTGAAGCAGCGCAAGGTGCGCGAGGTGACCCTGTCGTACGACACGACGCTGTACGCCGGGCCCGAGGTTCACCCCATCGGGGTCAACGACAACCTCGCCGCCGTCACCGCCCTGATGGCCGACGAGGCCCGCACCGACGGCTCGACCAGCGGGCCGGTGCCGCGCGTGCCGGACCCGGCGGCGGACGCCACCCGGCAGTTCGCCCGGTTCCTCAAGGACCAGGGGATCAAGACGACGTCCCCCGGCCCCTCCAAGGCCACCCGGCGCGCCCAGCCCCTCGCCCAGGTCCAGTCGCCGCCCCTGTCGGCCCTGGTCGAGCGCATGATGACCAACAGCGACAACGACATCGCCGAGGCCCTCGCCCGCCACACCGCCCTCGCGGCCGGCGAACGCGCCGACTTCGCCGGGGCCGGACGCGCCATCCGCGCCCAGCTGACCAAGCTCGGCCTGCCGCTGCGGGGCGCCCGCTTCGCGGACGGCAGCGGCCTGAACCGTGAGGGCAGGCTCAGCGCCGGCCTGCTGACGCGCCTGCTGCTGAAGGCCGCCGACCCGTCCCACCCCGAACTGCGCCCCACGCTCACCGGCCTGCCGGTGGCCGGCTTCACCGGCACGCTCAGCGACCGGTACGCCGACGGCGCGGGCGGCATCGTGCGCGCCAAGACCGGCACCCTCACGGGGGTGAACACCCTGGCCGGGACGGCGGTCACCCGTAACGGCCATGTCCTGGGCTTCGCCTTCATGGCGTCGGAGACGGCCGACGTGACGGCGGCCCGAACGGCCCTGGACCGGGCGGCCACGGCCCTGACGACGTCCCGCTGACCCGCGGACCCGGGGCCGCACCCCCGCGCCCCAGGGGTCGGCACCGGCCGCCACGCCCTGCCCGAAGCGCGACCGCTCACGTACCGTTGACGCATGACGAGCATCGGTGCTTCCTCCGGGATGGTCGACTGGAACCTCGCGGTGGCGACCGCGACCCGGCTCGTGCGGCCGGGCCCAGAAGTGACCCGCGACGAGGCCCGGGCCGTCGTCGCGGAACTTCGCCGGCACGCAAAGGCCTCCGAGGAGCACGTCCGGGGCTTCACCCGGCTCGGCACCGAGGAGACCCACGACACCCCCGTCCTCGTGGTCGACCGGCCCGGCTGGGTCCGGGCCAACGTCGCCGGATTCCGGGAACTCCTCAGGCCGCTGCTGGACAAGATGCAGGAACGGCGCGGCAACTCCACCGGGGGCGCGGTCCTCGGCGCCGTGGGCGGCAAGGTCACCGGCGTGGAACTGGGCATGCTGCTGTCCTTCCTCGCCTCCCGCGTCCTCGGCCAGTACGAGACCTTCGCCCCGCCCGCCCGCGACCTCCCCGCCGGCGAGAACGGCGGCGGCCGCCTGCTGCTCGTCGCCCCGAACATCGTGCACGTCGAACGCGAACTCGACGTCGAACCGCACGACTTCCGCCTGTGGGTGTGCCTGCACGAGGAGACCCACCGCACCCAGTTCTCCGCCGTGCCGTGGCTGAGGGACCACCTGGAGGGCGAAATCCAGTCGTTCCTGGCGGAGACCGACGTCGACCCCATGACCGTCCTCGAACGCGTCCGCGAAGCCGCGCAGACCCTCGCCGGGGGCCGCCCCGAGGGCGAGGAGGACGACGGCGGCCGGTCCCTGGTGGAACTGGTGCAGACCCCCGCCCAGCGGGAGATCCTCGGCCGGCTCACCGCCGTGATGTCGCTGCTGGAGGGCCACGCCGACTTCGTGATGGACGGCGTCGGCCCGGACGTCGTACGGACCGTCGGGGAGATCCGCGAGAAGTTCCAGCAGCGGCGCGCCAAGGGCGCCTCCCGTCTGGACCTCGCCCTGCGCAAGCTGCTCGGCCTGGACGCCAAGCTCCGGCAGTACCGGGACGGCGAGCGCTTCGTGCGGGCCGTGGTCGACGAGGTCGGCATGGCCGGCTTCAACCGCGTGTGGACCTCCCCGAACACCCTCCCGACCAAGTCGGAGATCGCCAAACCGGCGGACTGGATCACACGGGTGCATCGCAGGAGTGACACATGAGCACGGGGTGAGACCGTCGTGAGCCGAATCCGGCCGACGGCAGGCGAACGCCCCTCCAATCACCCGTCCGAGGGACCGTGAGCCCTGGGTAGGCGTGCAATGCTCGGGGAACGGCCCGGTTCTGTCACCATCTACACACTCTGTGTGACCGAGCTCGGGCTCACCCCCGAAAAAACTTCATGAAGGGAACCGGACAATGGGTCCCCATCCTGCGGTCGCGGCGATACGCCTGGCGGTCCGCCGCGTCCTCCACGACATCCTCAACGAGCACACCTCCACGGCCCGCACCCCCGACCCCCACGAGCGTCCCCCCTCCCCGCTCGTGCTCGTCGCGTGCTCCGGCGGCGCCGACTCCATGGCGCTGGCCTCGGCGCTCGCCTTCGAGGCCCCCAAGCTGGGCATCCGCGCGGGCGGCGTCACCGTCGACCACGGCCTGCAACCCGGCTCCGACCTGCGCGCCGAGGAGGTCGTGCTGCGGCTGCGCGAACTCGGCCTCGACCCGGTCGAGTCCACCGCCGTGCGCGTCGGACGCGACGGAGGCCCCGAAGCCGCCGCCCGGGACGCCCGGTACGCCGCGCTCGACGCCGCCGCCGTACGTCACGGAGCCGCCGCCGTCCTGCTCGGGCACACCCGCGACGACCAGGCCGAAACCGTCCTGCTCGGCCTCGCCCGCGGCTCCGGCATCCGCTCCCTGTCCGGAATGGCCGCGGTCTCGGGGGCCGGCGGCCGTTACCGGCGTCCGTTCCTCCACCTCGACCGGCAGACCGCCCGCAAGGCCTGCATGGTCCAGTCCCTGCCGGTCTGGGACGACCCGCACAACGCGGATCCGGCCTACACCAGATCGCGACTGCGGCACGAGGGACTGCCCGCGTTGGAGAAGGCGCTCGGCAAGGGCGTCGTCGAGGCGCTCGCCCGGACGGCCCAGCTCTCCCGCGACGACGCCGATGCCCTCGACACCTGGGCCACCCAGGCCGAGGCCACCGTCCGCGACGCCGCCGACGGCCTGCAGTGCGCCAAGTTGTACGCCCTGCCGCCCGCGGTGCGCCGCCGGATCCTGCGCCGGGCCGCCATCGAGGCCGGTGCGCCGCCCGGCTCCCTGTTCGCCCGCCACATCGAGGAAGTCGACCGGCTGATCACCTGCTGGCGCGGCCAGGGAGCCATCAATCTCCCGGGCAAAGTCGTCGCCCAGCGGCAGGGTGGCAGACTGGTGATTCGGCAAGGCTGAATCCGGGACCCTCCCACCGGACCGTGCGCACGGTCCGAAACGGGCCGCTCACGCGGTCGGGAACGTCCGGAGACGGCCGGTGGTACGACCGAAAGTGATGCGGGTGGACGCGAAAGACATGGGTGCCGACCTCCAGCAGGTGCTCATCACCAAGGAAGAGATCGACGCGAAGCTGGCCGAGCTGGCCGCGAAGATCGACGCGGAGTACGCGGGCAAGGACCTGCTGATCGTCGGCGTCCTCAAGGGCGCGGTGATGGTCATGGCCGACCTCGCCCGGGCGCTGTCCACCCCGCTCACCATGGACTGGATGGCGGTGTCCTCCTACGGCGCGGGCACCCAGTCCTCCGGTGTCGTGCGGATCCTCAAGGACCTCGACACCGACATCAAGGGCAAGCACGTCCTCATCGTCGAGGACATCATCGACTCCGGCCTGACCCTGTCCTGGCTGATCTCCAACCTCGGCTCGCGTGAGCCCGCCTCGCTGAAGGTGTGCACGCTGCTGCGCAAGCCGGAGGCCGCGAAGGTCGCCATCGACGTGGAGTGGGTCGGATTCGACATCCCCAACGAGTTCGTCGTGGGCTACGGCCTCGACTACGCCGAGAAGTACCGCAACCTCCCGTTCGTCGGTACGCTCGCGCCCCACGTCTACGGCGGCTGAGCCGGACGGCCCAAGCCTTGTAGGACGATCGGGAACCCTGGCGGGTTGCGCGCCGTTGGAGCATGCAGACGGTTCCACCGGCTTCCCGTGCGGCTTCGGGCACCATGGCTGGGGTACCGTCAGAAGAACTGTCTTATCAAACTCACTGTGGCAGGAGGGACGGGGCGGCACCGCTCCGTGTGGATGGACGTGAAGCGATACTTCCGTGGGCCGGTCATGTGGATCGTGCTGGCCGTCCTTGCCGTGGTCGTGTTGATGCAGGTCGTCGGCTCGTCCGGGGGCTACAAGACGGTGGACACCGGCCAGGTCGTCCAGGCGATCAACGACAACAGGGTCGAAGCGGCCAAGCTGACCACCGGCGACGAGCAGACCATCAAGGTCACGCTCAAGGACGGCGAAAAGATCGAGGACAGCTCCAAGATCCAGGCGAGCTACATCGGCGACCAGGGCGCCAACCTCGCCAACACGCTGCAGGACAAGTACCAGAACAAGCAGATCCCGGACGGTTACACGGTCTCGCCGACGAAGCAGAACGCGTTCGTCAGCATCCTGCTGTCTCTGCTTCCCTTCGTCCTCATCGTGGTCGTCTTCCTGTTCCTGATGAACCAGATGCAGGGCGGCGGCAGCCGTGTGATGAACTTCGGCAAGTCCAAGGCCAAGCTCATCACCAAAGACACCCCCAAGACGACGTTCTCGGACGTCGCGGGTGCCGACGAGGCCGTCGAGGAGCTTCAGGAGATCAAGGAGTTCCTGCAGGAACCGGCCAAGTTCCAGGCCGTCGGCGCCAAGATCCCCAAGGGCGTGCTGCTGTACGGCCCGCCCGGCACCGGCAAGACGCTGCTCGCGCGCGCCGTCGCCGGCGAGGCGGGCGTGCCCTTCTACTCGATCTCCGGTTCCGACTTCGTCGAGATGTTCGTCGGTGTCGGTGCCTCCCGAGTGCGTGACCTGTTCGAGCAGGCCAAGGCGAACGCGCCGGCGATCGTCTTCGTCGACGAGATCGACGCGGTCGGCCGCCACCGCGGCGCCGGCCTCGGCGGCGGTCACGACGAGCGCGAGCAGACCCTGAACCAGCTGCTCGTCGAGATGGACGGCTTCGACGTCAAGGGCGGCGTGATCCTCATCGCCGCGACCAACCGGCCCGACATCCTCGACCCGGCGCTGCTGCGCCCCGGCCGCTTCGACCGGCAGATCGCCGTCGACCGCCCGGACATGCAGGGCCGCCTGGAGATCCTCAAGGTCCACCAGAAGGGCAAGCCGGTCGCTCCCGACGTCGACCTGTCGGCGGTCGCCCGCCGCACGCCCGGCATGACCGGCGCCGACCTGGCGAACGTGCTGAACGAGGCCGCCCTGCTGACGGCCCGCAGCGACAAGAAGCTGGTCGACAACAAGATGCTCGACGAGGCCATCGACCGCGTCGTGGCGGGCCCGCAGAAGCGGACCCGGATCATGTCGGACAAGGAGAAGAAGATCACCGCGTACCACGAGGGCGGACACGCCCTGGTCGCGGCGGCCTCGCCCAACTCCGACCCGGTCCACAAGATCACGATCCTGTCCCGCGGCCGCGCCCTCGGTTACACGATGGTGCTGCCCGACGAGGACAAGTACTCGACCACGCGCAACGAGATGCTCGACCAGCTGGCCTACATGCTGGGCGGCCGCGCGGCCGAGGAGCTGGTCTTCCACGACCCGACCACCGGCGCCGCCAACGACATCGAGAAGGCCACCAACCTGGCCCGCGCGATGGTCACGCAGTACGGCATGACGGAGCGTCTGGGCGCCATCAAGTTCGGCGGCGAC
The DNA here is from genome assembly GCF_015160875.1 of Streptomyces chromofuscus. Taxonomy (NCBI): domain Bacteria; kingdom Bacillati; phylum Actinomycetota; class Actinomycetes; order Kitasatosporales; family Streptomycetaceae; genus Streptomyces; species Streptomyces chromofuscus. The sequence goes on from NZ_CP063374.1 coordinate 4,499,702, forward strand.
AACAGCGAGCCGTTCCTCGGACGTGAGATGGCTCACCAGCGCGACTACTCCGAGGAAGTCGCCGCGCTGGTCGACGAAGAGGTCAAGAAGCTCATCGAGACCGCGCACAACGAGGCGTGGGAGATCCTCGTCGAGAACCGCGACGTCCTCGACAACCTGGTCCTGGCCCTCCTGGAGAAGGAGACCCTGGGCAAGGAGGAGATCGCCGAGGTCTTCGCCCCGATCGTGAAGCGGCCGCCGCGTCCCGCGTGGACCGGCTCCTCCCGCCGTACGCCGTCCACGCGTCCGCCGGTGCTCTCCCCGAAGGAGCTCGCACTGACGAACGGCGCCAACGGCGCGACGGCGGCGATCACCGCGAAGAGCTCCGCGACGGAGCCCGCCCCGGCAGCCGAACCGGCCACCCCGGAGGACCGTCCCGAAGTCTGACCCCGGGCCGCAACCGCGGCCCCACCAGGCCCGGAATGGATGCCGCGCCACCCTGGTTCTAGCCTGGGGGGCGCGGCATCGACGTATGCGCACAGACAGGACGCTGTTCACCACGCGTCAAGCACAGGAACGAGGCACCACATGACCGACCCCGTGACGCTGGACGGCGAGGGCACGATCGGCGAGTTCGACGAGAAGCGCGCCGAGAACGCCGTACGCGAACTCCTGATCGCGGTCGGCGAGGACCCGGACCGCGAAGGGCTCAGGGAGACGCCGGCGCGGGTGGCGCGGGCGTACAAGGAGATCTTCGCGGGGCTGTGGCAGAAGCCCGAGGACGTGCTCACGACGACGTTCGACATCGGGCACGACGAGATGGTGCTCGTGAAGGACATCGAGGTGTACTCGACCTGTGAGCATCATCTGGTGCCGTTCAGGGGCGTCGCCCACGTCGGGTACATCCCTGCCACCTCCGGGAAGATCACGGGGTTGTCGAAGCTGGCCCGGCTCGTGGACGTCTACGCTCGCCGGCCGCAGGTGCAGGAACGACTCACCACGCAGATCGCGGACTCCCTGATGGAGATACTGGAGCCGCGCGGCGTGATCGTGGTCGTGGAGTGCGAGCACATGTGCATGTCGATGCGGGGCATCCGCAAGCCCGGCGCCAAGACCATCACGTCGGCGGTGCGGGGCCAGCTGCGGGACGCGGCGACGCGGAACGAGGCGATGAGCCTGATCATGGCTCGCTGAGGTCAGGGCCGACGACGGGCGCCGGCGCGGGCGTCGCGATGCGGCCGGAGCCGTGTGCTCACGCCGCCGGAGCCGTGCCCGCGCCGTTGTGTTCGTCGTCTTCCGGGAGTTTGCAGACGTGCTCCAGGAAGATGGCCGCCGCGATGACGGCGATGCCCGCCACGACCGAGCAGCCGGCGTAGATGGCCTGGTCGCGGCGGGCCGGGATGTCGAGGGACTCCAGCAGGAAGACGCCCACGCCGCCGTACACACCGGCGACCAGGGCGGCGACCAGGGCGCTGGCCTGGCCGAACACGACCGCGCGAGCCGCCATCAGCGGGTCGACGCCCTTGGCCTCGGGGCGGCGCTCACGCTGGGCCTTGAGGCGGGCGCGGATCGAGAGCGCCGTGGCGAGCAGCACCGCGGCGATCAGGGCCAGGACGATGGGCGCGGCGAGAGGGACGCTCGGGAGCGTGCCGATCGAGTTCCAGAGGCGGGCGCCCGCCCACGACAGGATCCCGGCGACGACGAAGACGCCGATCAGCACCCTGATGCGCAGCTCTCTCACGGTGTCCCTTCGGTTCCCCGGATACCCCGGACTGTGACCGTCTCGACCTTAACGACTACTCGGGCAGCCGGAGTTCCAGGTCCCCTCGGGCGGCGACACCGGTACGGGTGACGGCGCCGAGCAGTTCGGCCACGGCGCCGCGGCCGGGCAGCTGGGCCTCGGGCTCGACGTCGTGCCAGGGGGCGAGCACGAAGGCGCGTTCGTGGGCGCGCGGGTGGGGGAGGGTGAGCGTCGGGTCGTCGGAGACGACGTCGGCGTACGACACGATGTCGACGTCCAGCGTGCGCGGGCCCCAGCGCTCGTCACGGACCCGGTGGAAGGCCTCCTCGACCGCGTGCGCCCGCTCCAGCAGGGAGGACGGGGGCAGGGTCGTCTTCAGGACCACGACCGCGTTGAAGTACGAGGGCTGGCTGCCGGGCTCGACGCCCCACGGTTCCGTCTCGTAGACGGGGGACACGGCCTTGATGCGCACGCCCGGGGTGTCTTCCAGGGCGTCGATGGCGCCCTGCAGGGTCTCCAGGCGGTTGCCGAGGTTGGAGCCGATGGAGATCACGGCCCGTTTGGGGTTGTGCAGGGTGGTGTCGGCGGCGTCGACCCTCTCGACGACGGAGGCGGGTACCGGCTGTACGGTCGGGTCGCTGTGACCCTCGGTGAACGAGGCAGTCATACTCGGCTCCGGGTGATGGTGACGGTGACGTCGTCGAAGGGGACCGTGATCGGCGCGTCCGGCTTGTGGACGGTGACCTCGACCTCCTGGACGCCTTCGTGCTTCAGACAGGCCTGGGCGATGTGCTCGGCGAGTGTCTCGATGAGGTTGACGGGCTCGCCCTCGACGACGGCCACGACCTCTTCCGCCACGATGCCGTAGTGCACGGTCTTCGCCAGGTCGTCGTCGGCCGCGGCCGGGCGGGTGTCCAGGCCGAGGACCAGGTCCACGATGAAGGTCTGGCCCTCCTCGCGCTCCCTGGGGAACACACCGTGGTGCCCGCGGGCCTTCAGGCCGCGCAGCGCGACACGATCCACGCGAATCACTCCTGCAATCGTCGGGTGCGACCGGTCCGTACCGTGTGCGGGCGGCACACCGGCCTCGAACGAATCTACCTGCGGACACCGACAGTGCCGGGTCTCGGGCCCGCGGGCCCGGGTGGGAGCCGGGAGGTTTCATCGCATGTTTCCCCCGGGGAATCCGGCGGCTCACGGGCTGGTAGCCGCCCATACTCCCGAGTTCGTGATTCCCGCCACTTCTTCGTCCCTTCGGGCCGTCCGGTTCGTTCCGGCTCCCCGGGCCCCTACCCACTCAGCCGGTCGACTCGTCGTCCTCGCCCTCGGCGTTTTCGGTCAGGACCGGGGAGGCGTGGTGCGACCAGAGTTTCCAGCCGGCATCGGTGCGCCGGAACACGTTGGTGGCGACCACGAGCTGGCCGACGAGCGGGCCGGGCCCGTCGCCGTCCTCGGGTGCGGGGCCGCCGCTGAGGATGTTCTCCGTGCAGCTCACCAGGGCGGTGTCGCCGGTGACGGAGACGTGCACGTCGGTCAGGAAGAACTGGATGTAGTCCGTGTTCGCCATGATCAGGGCGTACGACCGGAGCACCTCGCCGCGGCCGGTGAGCACCGGCCAGCCGGGGTGCACGCAGGAGACCACGCCGGTGTCCGCCGGGTCGTGGTAGGTCTCGTCGACGCCCAGGTCGGACGGGGTGAGCCAGAGCGTGGACAGCTCCTCGAAGTCGCCCCGCTCCAGTGCCTCGTAGAAGGCCGTGTTGGCGAGTTCGACCTGCTCGACGTCGGTGTGGGGGGCGCTCACCGGGCTCCTTCGTGGGCTGACGTGCGCGCTTCTTCCACGGCGCGTGCGACGCGTACCGCGTCCGCGGTGGCGCGGACCTCGTGGACGCGCACCGCCCATGCGCCGGCGTGGGCGGCCAGCGCGGAGACGGCGGCGGTCGCCGCGTCGCGTTCCCGCGCCGGTGGCGGGGCGCCTTCCGGGCCGGCCAGTACGCGGCCGAGGAAGCGCTTGCGGGAGGCGGCGACGAGCAGGGGGTGCCCCAGGGCGCGCAGGCGGTCGAGGTGGGCGAGGAGCGTGAGGTCGTGCTCGGCCTCCTTGGAGAAGCCGAGGCCGGGGTCGATCACGATCCGGTCGGGGGCGACGCCGCCCTCCAGGACGGCCTCCACGCGCGCGTGCAGCTCGTCGACGACCTCGGTGACGACGTCGTCGTAGACGCCCCTGACGTTGCCGCCCTCCAGGAAGCCGCGCCAGTGCATGACGACGAAGGGCGCGCCGGTCTGCGCGACGACCGGAATCATCGCGGGGTCGGCGAGGCCGCCGCTGACGTCGTTGACGAGGGCGGCGCCGGCGGCGAGGGCCTGCTCGGCGACGGACGCGCGCATGGTGTCGACGGAGACGACGACGCCTTCGGAGGCGAGGCCGCGGACGACGGGGATGACGCGGCGCAGTTCCTCGGCCTCGTCGACCCGGGTCGCGCCGGGGCGGGTGGACTCGCCGCCGACGTCCACGAGGTCGGCGCCCTCGGTGACGAGGCCGAGGCCGTGCTTGACGGCGGCGGTGGTGTCGAACCAGCGGCCGCCGTCGGAGAAGGAGTCGGGAGTGACGTTCACGACTCCCATGACCGCGCAGCGGTCCCATTCCGGAAGGCCCGCGATCCGCCCGCGTCCGCTGTGGTAGCTCATACGTTCAGCGTAGGCCCAGGGTGGGGCCGCCTTCCCCCGGGCGGTTGGCCGGGCGGGATGACGGCCGGCCGGTTCGGCAGGGGCGGCGGTTCGGTGGGTGGGGCGGTGGCGGGGTGCGGCTGGATGGGCGGGGCGGTCGGGGTGGTGAGGTGCGAGGGGTGGGGCGGCCGGGGTGGTGCGGCCCGAGCGGCGGGGCCCCAGGGCTGGAGGGGGGGCGGGGTTCGCCGCTCGGGCCTGTCCGGCGTCAGGCGTGGCTCGGGCCGCCGCGCTCAGGCCGCGCCCGTGTCTCGTCGTTGCGTGACGGACTGGATCCGGAACCGGCGGGCGAGGAGGGCGAGCGAGCGTCGTGCGCCGTCGGTGGTGCCACCGTCGTCGCAGGCGCGGTGGACTCCGTCCGGTCCCGCCTCGCCGAGGTCACGGGCGCGTCGTCCTCGGGTTTCGCCGTAGGCACGCTCGGTGCGCCCGGCCGGCTGACGCACGGTGCGCGCCGCGCGGCCGGCGAGGGAGAGGCCCGCGGCCTCCACCACCGCCCCGTCGCCCGGTCCGAGGACGCCGAGACCGGTCTCACGGGTCCACACCTCGCCGCCCGCCTCGGAGCAGTCCATGACGGCGGGCGTCCACGCACGCGCGCGTGCCTCGTCCATGAACCGCTCGATGGCGCCCGGCCAGGCCTCCACGTCGCCGAGCGGATCCCCGTCGGCGAGCATCACCCCGGACACCACGCGGTACGTCACCGCCGCCTTGCCGCTGGGCGAGAAGACGACGGCCCGGTCGCGGCGCAGCGTGACGTGGCCGGGCGTGCCGCGGCCGCCGTGCCGCCGCTGCAGGGCGCGCAGCCGGACCTCGTCGTCCTCGGTCAGCCGCGCGGCCGGATGCTCGGGGCGCAGGGCGAGGTAGAGGGTGGTGGCGGCGGTGAGCAGGCCGAGCGCGCCGAGGCAGACGGCGACCGACCGCGCGGTTGCGCCCTGGTGGGCGACCGGGCCGTGGACGCCGAACAGGCCGTACAGGACATGGGTGATGCGGTCCGCGAGGGACGGGTCGCCGATGAGGCGGTGCGGGTGCGCGCTGACGACGACCAGGCCCAGGGCGAGCGAACCGGCGCCCATGAGCACGAAGTTGGTGAGCGCCCGCCACCGGCTGCGCGGGCCGGGCGGGGACATGAATCGGTCGCGGTGGCGCAGCAGCGGCGCGAGCAGCCCGAGGGAAACGACCACGCCGATCAGGGAGTGCCGGTCCGTGAACTGGGCAACCGCCCCGGCCGGCAGCAGTGCGACGGCGGTCCGCCAGGCCAGGCGCCTGCCGCGCGCGAGGCCGGGGGCGAGCAGCAGCAACAGCACGCCGACGCAGAGCGAGAGCGCGGCGGCGAACGGTCCGAGCGCGCCGGGCGGAAGCTCGGCGAAGGCGTGCACACGCGTGTGCCGGACGCGTGGGACGACGCCCGTGGCGAGGTGCACGAGGCCCACGAGGGCGCAGGCCCGGGCGACGAGGACGGGGACGCGCTCGGGGCGCGGACCGCGCGACTCGCGGCGCCGCCTCGTTTCCCCCTCTTCCCTGACAGACATCGCATTCCGTGATTCGCGCGAGAGTTGGCATCCGGTGCCGATTCGGGCATCCGGCGACATTGCGCCCTCTAGGACGGTGGGGCGGCGGGCGAGGTTCACTCCGCCGCGCAAAGCCGTGCCCAAGGCCGCGGTCGCCCTGTCACGGGGGCATGTGGTCGTTCTGTTTCAGGTCCGCACGCGGGCTGTCGTGCCAAGGCCACATGGTGGCTGTGTTTTTACCGCCTGGAGCACCACGATTCGCCTACGCGCGGTAAGTTTCTGGCCATGCCACGTGGACGTCACCGCCATTCACCGCCCTTGCACAGGCTGCTGCCCCCGTCGGCGATCGCAGGCGTCTCCCTCGTCTGCGCCCTCGGCCCCTGGGTGTTCACGGAGCCGACGCTGCTCCGTGTGCTGGCCGCGGCCGCCGCGGTGACGGCGATCGCCGGCGCGGTCGTCATGCGCCGCTGGGACATCCAGGCCGGCAAGCAGGTGGCCGACCTCACGCGCGCGCGGGCGAGCGACGAGTGGCGGCACGAGGAGCGCGTCGCCGAACTCGAGAGCGACCTGGAGGAGTCGCGCGAGCTGCGCGGCAAACTCGAACAGCGGCTGCGCGCGAAGCGGGCCGAACTGGCCGGGCTGCGCAACGAGCACGCGGCACTGCTGCGCCGGTACGCCACCGCCGAGACCGAGCGCGCGAGCGCCCTGGAAGGCCGTCGTCTGCTGGAGATCGAGGCCACCACTCCCGCGCGTGCGCTGCCTCCGGCACCGGTGCCGAGGGACTCGGACGAGGTCGGCCCGACGGCTGCCCAGGACACCGCCGTCGAGGAGACACCCGTCGACGAGGCCGCCGTCGACGAGGCCGCCGCCGGGGAGAAGCCGGGGACTTCCGGGCTGTTCTCCCCGGAGGGGTCGCGGCTGTTCCTGCGGGCGCAGGCCGCGCTGGTCCGCTTCGACGCCGACGCGAGGCCGGGGGCCGGACGGGACGCGGCTGCCCGGACGGAGCCCTCCGCCGAGGAACCCGTGCCGGCCGACGCCGGCCGGGGGCCCGGGGCGGAGGCCGCGCAGGAGGACGAGGCGCGGGGGAAGACCGAGGCGGCCGACGGGCACGAGCGCGCGGCCGCCACCCCCACCCGGTCCACGATGCAGAAGCCGTCCGGTCACTTCACCGTGCCGACCGCGGTGGCCGTCGTACCGGCGTCCGCGCCCGTGCGGCGTCCCCAGGCCGAGGGCGGGTTCGACTTCTTCGGGACGAAGACGAAGGGTGCGGCGTCCGTCGCCCTGGAGGCCGTGCAGAACGAGGACCTCGCCGACGTGGTCGGACAGGAGGCACTGGATCTGCACAAGGCCCAGGCGGAGGCGGAGTTCAAGCCCGTGACCGCCGAGTCGCGCGCGGTCGGTCAGGTGATCGACCTGACGGCGCACGACGAGACCGAGCAGATCGACGTCCTGGGGCTGCGCAGCGCGGCCTCCTGACCGCCCGCGCGTCCGGCCGTCACGCCATCCACCGGTCCGGCCGCGCGTCCCTGCGTCCCGTCCGTGACCGCTCGGCCTGGGCGCGCAGCAGGTGCGCGGCCTCCTCGGCGTCCCTCAGGCGGGCTGTCACGGTCCTGTTGGCGCCGGTGTCCACGTGGACGTGCGCGAGTCGCCACAGCCGCATCCAGGGGCCCTGCTCCTGGCGGACGCTCTGCACCTTGGCGTGCGGCACGAGCGCGAGGCTGCGCCGGAGCAGCCCGTGCCGGGCCGCGAACACCGTGTCCGTGACGATGAGGCCGTAGCCCCGCCACCACAGTGGCAGGCACCGGCCCGCGCGTCGCGGCGGGCGGGACAGGGCCGAGGCGGGCGGCAGCGTCACGCCGGGCAGTACGCGCGCGACGAGGGGCTCCGCGATCTCGCGCGGGGCCACCGGCAGCAGCACCGAGTTCGACGACCCGGCCACGTCCAGCTCCACCCGCACCCAGCCCCGCCGCCGCCACAGCAGCGGTTCGACGATGCGCACGGTCTGCACCCGCCCCGGCGGCACCGTCTCGTGCGCGCGGTCGAGCAGCCCGCGGTCGATCCGGATGCCGTCCGGCGACTCGGCCACCGTCCAGTCGTACTCGGCGACGAACCGCCCCACACTGCTCGCGCCCGCCGCACCGAACAGCGGCACGGCGGTCGCGACCACCGTCCACAGGTTGTGGGTGAAGTACCACAGCACCGCCGGTACGACGAGCGCGGCGGCCAGCGTGGCCCAGGTCGCGCCGGTCAGCAGCAGGGAGAGGGCGAGCACGCCCGGCGGTACGTTCAGCAGCCGCTGCTGCGGCGCCTCGCCGACCTCGTGCGCGGTCTCGGGGGCGAAACCGGCCGCGCGCGCGAGGAGTTCGGCCCGCAGCGCGCGTGCGTCGCTCTCGCCCAGGTAGGCGAGTTCGTCCTTCCTGTCGGTCCCTATGACGTCGAGTCTGAGTTTCGCGACGCCCGCCACGCGCGCGAGGAGGGGCCTCGTGACGTCGACGGCCTGGATGCGCTCCAGGCGGATGTGCGCGGTGCGCCGGAACAACAGGCCGGTGCGGATGCGCAGTTCCGTCCCGGTCACCGCGAAGTGCGTGAACCACCAGCTGAGGAAGCCGTACAGCGCGGCGGCCGGGAGGACCACCGCGAGGGCTATGAGGATCGTGGTCGTCGTCAGCCGGGTCAGCTGGCGGTGCGTCCCGTCCGGATCGTGCAGCGCCCATCCGATGAGTACGGCGACCGGCGCCCAGGCCCGCCGGAACGGCGTGACCGGGTGCAGCCGCCGTTCGGTCACGGTCACCTCGCGGCGCGCCTCGTCGTGGGTGCCCGGCACGGTCACAGCCCCGCCGATCGTGCCTCGCCCAGCTCGGTGAGCCGGTCGCGCAGCCGTTCGGCCTCGCCCGGGTCGAGGCCGGGGATGGTCGCGTCGGTCGCTGCGGCGGCCGTGTGCAGCTGGACGCTGGCCAGCCCGAAGTGCCGCTCCACGGGACCGGAGGTCACCTCGACCAGCTGCATGCGGCCGTACGGCACCACCGTCACGGTGTGCCACAGCACGCCGCGGCTGATCAGCAGGTCGTCGGCGCGCTCGGCGTACCGCCAGGAGCGCCAGTTGCGGCCGATCATCTCCCAGCCCCACACCATGAGCGCCAGCGGGACCAGCGCGAACGCGGCCCACGCGGGACCGGCCAGCAGCCCGAGCAGGAGGCCGGTCGCGAGGGTGAGCGACCCCAGCCACACCACCAGCAACAGCCGACGCATGCGCAGCAGGGTGGGCGGCAGACCGGTCCACGCGGGTTCGGCCTCCGTCGTCACCACGGCCGCCGCACCTGCCGGGCCGTCGCTTCCCGCGCCTGTCGGACTGCTGGCTCCCGTGCTCGTCGGGCCGTCGCTTCCCGCGCCTGTCGGGCCGTTGGTCTCCGGCCTCGTCGGCCCGTCGTCCTCCGGTCCCGTGGGGCCGCTGCCTGCCCGGCCCGTCGTCGCGCCGCCCTCGGGGCTCCCCGTCTCCATACGGCCAGCCTACGTAGGCCAGACTGTGTCCATGACTCCTACGACGGAGACCACGGTCGGAATCGGTGGCGCCGCGGAGAGCACCGACATGGTGCTCAACATCGGCCCTCAGCATCCGTCCACGCACGGCGTGCTGCGCCTGCGGCTGCTCCTGGACGGTGAGCGCATCACGAGCGCGGAGCCGGTGATCGGCTACATGCACCGCGGCGCGGAGAAGCTGTTCGAGGCGCGCGACTACCGCCAGATCATCATGCTCGCCAACCGGCACGACTGGCTGTCGGCCTTCTCCAACGAGCTGGGCGTGGTCCTCGGTGTGGAACGCATGCTCGGCATGGAGGTGCCCGAGCGCGCGGTGTGGACGCGCACGCTGCTCGCCGAGCTGAACCGGGTGCTGAACCACCTCATGTTCCTCGGCTCGTACCCGCTGGAGCTGGGCGGCATCACGCCGGTCTTCTACGCGTTCCGGGAACGCGAGGTGCTGCAGAACGTCATGGAGGAGGTCTCCGGCGGACGCATGCACTACATGTTCAACCGCGTCGGGGGCCTCAAGGAGGACCTCCCCGCCGGCTGGACCGCACGCGCGCGTACCGCGGTCGCGGGAGTGCGCTCGCGCATGGACCGGTTCGACGACCTGGTGCTCGGCAACGAGATCTTCCGGGGGCGCACGCGGGACGTGGGACGCCTCGCGCCGGAGACCGTGCACGCGTACGGCGTGAGCGGGCCGATCGCGCGCGCCTCGGGCGTCGACTTCGACCTGCGCCGCGACGAGCCGTACCTGGCCTACGGGGAGCTCCAGGACACCCTCAGGGTCGTCACGCGCACCGAGGGGGACTGCCTCGCCCGGTTCGAGTGCCTGCTGGAGCAGACGCACAACGCGCTCGACCTCGCCGACGCCTGCCTCGACCGGATCGCCGAGCTGCCGCCGGGGCCGATCAACCAGCGGCTCCCCAAGGTGCTGAAGGCGCCCGAGGGGCACACGTACGCGTGGACCGAGAATCCGCTCGGCATCAACGGCTACTACCTCGTCAGCAAGGGCGACAAGACGCCGTACCGGCTCAAGCTGCGCTCGGCCTCGTACAACAACATCCAGGCCCTGACCGAGCTGCTGCCGGGGACGCTGGTGGCGGACATGGTGGCGATCCTGGGGTCGATGTTCTTCGTGGTGGGGGACATCGACAAGTAGGCGGTGGGCGGGACCGACGGGGCCGACGGGGTCGGCGGGCCCTTGGGGCGGCGGGGCCCTCGAGAGCGGCGGCCCCTCGGGCCGGGCCGGGGACCAGTCGGTTGCCGGGCAGTCGGGCAGTCGGTCGGGGACAGTCGGTCGGCCCGGCGGGGATCAGTCGGTCGCACGTCGGCCGGTCAGCGGGTCCGGAATGCCCACCGGCTGCACCAGCCACCCGAAGTCGCCCAGCCCGCCCGCCGCCGTCAGCTCGGCCGCCTCCCCGGCGCTCGTGAGGGCGCGGACGTAGCCGGCGGGATCGGTGGTGGCGAGGCTGAGCGGGGGGCGTGCGCCCGCGACCCCCAGGGTGCGCAGGGCGTCGCGCTGGCTCAGCGTGCGCCCCCCGGGCAGCGCGCACGCGTCCAGGGCCACATGGGCCGTGATGTCGCAGGACCCGTCCGGCACGGGCGCCGTCTCGCGGCCCTCACGGAAGCCGGTGAGCGTGCCGAAGGGCGGGCGCGACTCCGCCGTGTGCGCGTAGTCCACGGCGACCGCCAGCCCCCGCTCCACGCGCGCGACCGCCGACGCCCACGCCGTGTCCCGGGGCAGACCGACCTCCGCCCGCAGCCCCTCCTCGGCCGGCCGGGGCCACCACCGCGCGATCCACTCGGCCGCCGCCCCGGCCACCGGCTCCCCGAGCCGCTCCGTCCCGTCCTCCCGTACGAGCACCAGCCGCCACCCCCCCGCGGAGTCCACCTCGGCGACCTCCAAAGGCACGTTGTCCAGCCACTCGTTGGCGAACAGCAGCCCGGTGACGCCCTCGGGGCAGTCCGCGCGCCACTCGATGCGGTGATCGAGACCGGCGGGACGGCCGGCGATCTCGACGGCGTACGCGCGCGTGCGGGCGGCCAGGTCGGCGGGCAGCGCGGCCAGCACACCGGTGACCAGTTCTCCCCGTCCCGCCGCCATGTCGACGAAGTCGAGGGACGCCGGCCGGTCCAGCGCCTCGTCGACCCGGCGCAGCAGCCGCGCCACCGCCCCCGCGAACAACGGTGACGCGTGCACGGACGTGCGGAAGTGCCCGGCGGGCCCCTCGGGCCGGCGGTAGAAGCCGCGGGGGCCGTACAGCGCCGCCTCCATGGCCGCGCGCCACCCGTGCCACCCCGGCGCGTCGCGCCGCCCGCCGTCCGCCGTCTCGTCCGTCGCACCCCTCGTCACAGGGGCAAGGCTAGGCGTACAGGAGAACGGAGCCTCCACCTTGCGGAGTACACGTATCGCGCCCGGATCGACCCTCCGGTTGACTCCCGCACGCACCACGCTTCCCTACTCTGGGTTACGTGCAGCGCCTCTACGACTTCCTCCGCCGACACCCGACATGGGTCGACGGCTTCTGGGCCTTCGTCCTGTTCGGGATCTCGTTGGCGGGCGGAATGAACACGCAGGAGAACACGGGGACCGATCTCCCGGCTCTCGTCGTGCCGGTCACGCTCCTGCTCTGCCTGGTGCTGACGCTGCGCCGGCGCATGCCGGAAAAGATGCTGGTCCTCGCGGCCGTGGTGGGCGCGGCGCAGCTGGCGCTGGACGTGGGGCGGCTGCCCGCCGACTTCGCGATGCTGGTGATCGTCTACACCGTGGCCGCGATCGGGGCGCGGTGGGCGTCCCGGTTCGCGCTGGCCGGCGGCCTGTGCGCGGCGCCGCTGGCGCAGATCCGCTGGCCCGAGCCCCAGACGAGCGTCGCGGGCAACATCGCGCTGGGGATCTTCCTGACGGTGCCGTTCGCCCTGGCCTGGGTGCTCGGCGACTCCATCCGCACGCGCCGCGCCTACTTCGCGCAGCTGGAGGAGCGCGCCGCCCGACTGGAGAAGGAGCGCGAGGCGCAGTCCAAGGTCGCGGTCGCCGCCGAACGCGCCCGGATCGCGCGCGAGCTGCACGACGTCGTCGCGCACAACGTGTCCGTCATGGTGGTTCAGGCAGACGGCGCCGCGTACGTCCTCGACGCCGCGCCCGACCAGGCCAAGAAGGCCCTGGAGACCATCTCCTCCACCGGCCGCCAGGCCCTCGCCGAGATGCGCCGTCTGCTCGGCGTGCTGCGCACCGGCGAGCACCAGGAGGGCGGGGAGTACGTCCCGCAGCCCGACGTCCGGCAGATCGACGACCTGGTCGAGCAGTGCCGTATCTCCGGGCTGCCCGTCGACTTCAAGGTCGAGGGCACGCCCCGCCCACTGCCCAGCGGCGTCGAGCTGACCGCGTACCGCATCGTGCAGGAGGCGCTCACCAACACCCGCAAGCACGGCGGGCCCAACGCGGGCGCCAGCGTGCGCCTGGTCTACTTCGACGACGGCCTGGGCCTGCTCGTCGAGGACGACGGCAAGGGCGCCCCGCACGAGCTGTACGAGGACGGCGGCCTCGACGGCCAGGGCCACGGCCTGATCGGCATGCGCGAGCGGGTCGGCATGGTCGGCGGCACGCTGGACGCGGGCCCCCGCCCGGGCGGAGGATTCCGGATCAGCGCGCTGCTGCCGCTCAAACCAGCGCACTGACGCACACGCACGCCTTTCGTTGACACCTGTCACGCCCCCCACGATCTCGCCCCCACGACTTCGCCCCCACGACCTTCGAGACGGATACGGAAGAGGACCCGATGACGATCCGCGTGATGCTCGTCGACGACCAGGTGCTGCTGCGCACCGGGTTCCGGATGGTGCTCGCCGCGCAACCGGACATGGAGGTCGTGGCCGAGGCGGGCGACGGCGTCGAGGCCCTCCAGGTGCTGCGCTCGACCGAGGTCGACGTGGTGCTGATGGACGTGCGCATGCCCAAGCTGGACGGCGTGGAGGCCACCCGCAGGATCTGCTCGGACCCGAACCCGCCGAAGGTGCTGATCCTGACCACCTTCGATCTCGACGAGTACGCCTTCTCCGCGCTGAAGGCGGGCGCCTCGGGCTTCATGCTCAAGGACGTGCCGCCCGGCGAACTCCTCGCGGCCATCCGATCCGTGCACAGCGGCGACGCCGTGGTGGCCCCGTCGACGACCCGGCGCCTGCTCGACCGGTTCGCGCCGATGCTGCCCAGCGCCGGCAAGGAGCCCCAGCACAAGGAGCTGGAGCGGCTCACCGACCGGGAGCGCGAGGTCATGGTGCTGGTCGCCCAGGGGCTGTCCAACGGGGAGATCGCGGCCCGGCTGGTGCTGTCCGAGGCGACCGTGAAGACGCACGTGGGCCGCATCCTGACCAAGCTCGGGCTGCGGGACCGGGTGCAGGTGGTGGTCCTGGCGTACGAGACGGGGCTGGTCCGGGCCGGCGGGCACGGCTGATTCGGGGGCCGTCACGCGCGCTTCACCCGTCGGGCACTAGGGTCTGCGCATGCTCCTGTGGATCAACGGCCCCTTCGGGGGCGGCAAGACACAGACCGCACACGAGATACAGCGCCGCCTGCCCGGCAGCGTCGTCTGCGACCCCGAGCACGCCGGCTTCGGCCTGCGGCGCATGCTTCCGCCCGAACTGCGCGGTGACTTCCAGGACCTGGCGTCCTGGCGGCAGGGTGTCGTCGAGGTGCTCGACCTCGCCCTCAACCGGCACGAGGGCGTGGTGATCGCCCCGATGACGGTCACGAACCCCGTGTACTTCGCCGAAACGGTCGGCCGCCTGGGCGAGCTCGGCCACGACGTACGGCACTTCACCCTTCTCGCCGAGCGCGAGACCGTCCTGAAGCGGCTGCGCGAACGCGGCTTCGGGCACCGGCTGCGGTACGTGGCCGGGAGGAACGCCGGTCTGCGCCGGGAGAGCTGGGCCGTCCAGCAGCTCGACCACTGTCTGGAGCGGCTGCGGGAGCCCGAGTTCGCCGAGCACCTGTGGACCGACCACTCGACCGTGCCGAAGACGGCGGACCGCATCGCCGTGCTGGCCGGTCTGCGGCTGCGGCCCAACGAGGAGGGCGCGCTGCGCACGCGGTTGCGGCAGGCCCGGGTCGGGGTCAGGCACATCCGTCTCGACTGACGGTCACCTCAGGAGCGCTTCGAGGAAGTCGCTGCCGAGCCGCGCCAGCGCGGTGACGTCCAACTGGTGCAGGACGTACCGCCCCCGGCGGCGGGTGGTGATCAGGCCCGCCTTCTTGAGGACGCTCAGGTGCCGGGATATCTCGGGCGCGGTCATGCCGTGGATCTGCACGAGCTCACTGGTGGTGTACGTGCTGCGGGCGAGGTTGCGGCACAGCTGCATCCGCACCGGGTGGGCGAGGGCGGTCATTCGCAGGGTCAGCTGGTCGACCGAGGGCGGCGCGGCGAGGCCGGGGGAGCCGGCCGGGTAGTGCAGCACCGGCTGCCAGCCGTGCCGGTGCAGGATCATCAGATGAGGCCGGCCGAGGCTCGTCGGCACGAGCAGCAGGCTCCTGTCCTTGATCACGCTGGTGCCCTGGCGCAGCTTGTCGATCGTGATCCTTCCGGCGGCCTCGTCGACGCTCACCGCCGGGGACACCGCGCCCAGCGCCCCGGCCAGCCCCTTGTGCCGCAAGAGGTCGGTCTTGTGGCGGGCGTCCGCCGCGAGCTGATGGCGCAGGCGGGACCAGGCGTCCGCGAAGAACATCTCGTCGCAGTCCTCCAGGAACTGCCGCAGCCAGGCCCGGATGCGCGGCGGGTCCTCGAGCAGCCGCTGACTGAACCGCAGCTGCTGCGGCCCACGCGCGGCGGCCAGCTCCAGCGCACGTCGCTGCAGCTCCGCGTCGGCCAGCACGTCAGGGGCCTGCGTCTCGTAAGGGATCGCGCAGGTGAACTCCAGTGCGCAGTCCACGAACTGTTCGTCGGTCAGCTTGTCGAGCAGGTCCAGGTCCTCGGCGAGCGTGGCTCCAGGGAGTGTGCTGCCGCCCGGGATGCCGGCGAAGGGCAGGAAGAGGTCCGAGAACGTCGTCCGCCACAGGAAGTCGGCCTCGCACATCCGGTCGGCCAGGTGAGGGTCCAGCCGGGCCGTCACGCCCGTCACCCAGCCCTGCAGGCCGGGGTGGTGCCCCGGCTCGGACAGCGCGTGCAGCGCCATGCCGAGCTCGGCCAGGGGCGACGGCACGACGGCGACCCGCTCCGGCCGCAGCCCCGCGATGTCGATGCTCACGCTCATGCCGCCATGGTGCACCCCGTCACTGACAACGCCCCCTCGTTCGACGGCGGGCGTCAACTGTCCCGAGGCGTCGCTCCCGGGAGGACCGCCGGGGCGACGGCGGTCGCACACCGGCAGAAGCCGTGGTGCCACCACGCGCCCGCACGAACCGCACGGCCGTCAGGGCAGCCGGGCCACGAAGTCCGCGACCGCCGCTCCCACCTCGTCCGCCGTCCACTCGAGGCCTGCGGCCCGTACGTCGATCTCCGTGACGGCGAGGCCCGGGCCCGGGGCGTCCCAGGGGCGGGCGAACAGCAGGGTCCCCGTTTCCTCCGCCTGCCGGACCGACGCCTCGGCGACGACGTCGCAGTCGTACGGCAGCCAGACCTGGAACTCGTAGGTGTGCGGCTCCTCGGGGTGCACGCGCGACCAGGGCACGCCGGCCGCCGCGAACCCCTCGCGCAGCGCGGCGGCCACCACGCGCGCGTGCCGCACGTAGTCGGGGAGCCGGGGCAGCTCCCGCTCCAGCCCGGCGAGTGCCGACAGCACGGTCGGGAACTGCTGGAAGACCTGACCGCCGTACCGGTGCCGCCAGGCCTTCGCCTCCTCCACCAGCGTCCTCGGGCCGGCGAGCGCCGCGCCGCCGAAGCCGTCCAGGGACTTGTAGAACGACACGTACACGCTGTCCGCGAGGGCCGCGATCTCGTGCAGGGGGCGGCCGAAGTGCTCGGTGGTCTCCCACAGGCGCGCGCCGTCGAAGTGCACCACCGCGTCGCGCTCCCGCGCCGCGTCCACCACCTCGGTCAGCTCCTCCCAGGAGGGCAGGACGAAGCCGGCGTCCCGGAGAGGCAGCTCCAGCATCAGCGCACCGAACGGCTCCTCGAAGTCCCGGATCTCCGCGGCGGTCGGCAGCCGCGGCTCATCGCTGAGGCGGACCGTGCGCAAGCCGCTGACCTGCTGGAAAGCGTCGCGCTCATGCACCTCCGGGTGCGCGCGCGGGTGCAGCGCGACGGTCGGGTCGCCGGTGCGGCCGGCCCAGCAGCGCAGAGCCACCTGCTGGGCCATCGTGCCGGTCGGGAAGAACGCGGCGGCCTCCGTGCCGAGCAGCCCGGCGACCCTCGCCTCCAGGACCTCCACGACACCGTTGCCGTACAGGTCCGCCGACTCGTCCAGGTCGTACAGCTCCCCGGCGGCCTCCAGCAGCGCCAGGCGCTCCCGGAGCGTGCCGAGGACGCTGGAGCGCGCGAGCACCCGCCGTGCGCTCCGATACGCCGCCTTGCGCCGCTCGAAGCGCCGCTTGCGCAGCTCCGCCACCGCCGGTTCCCGCGAGTCCTGCCCCACCGTCTCAGCCATGCCTGGATCATGCCGGGCCGCGTCCCGCGCGCACACCGGATTTCGGCATCCGCGGCCCGCTACGACCCACAGCCTGTGGACAACCGGACACCCCTCGAACCAATCGCGTTAACATGACGAGAAATCGTCCGGTACCCGGAGCGGACTGGAACGGGAAGGCCACCGTCGCGTGAGTACAAGCCAACAGCCAGACCCCAGGGACCGCCCCGCGCGGCTCACCGTCGGCGTCGTCGGCGCCGGCCGTGTGGGCCCCGCTCTCGCCGCTTCCCTCCAGCTCGCCGGGCACCGCCCGGTGGCCGTCTCCGCGGTCTCCGACGCCTCCAGGAGGCGGGCCGCGCTGCTGCTGCCCGACGTGCCGGTCGTCCCGCCCGCCGAGGTCATGCGGCGCGCCGACCTGGTCCTGCTGACCGTCCCCGACGACACCCTGCCGGGACTCGTGGACGGCCTCGCCACCACCGGGGCCGTACGGCCGGGGCAGCTGCTGGTGCACACCTCCGGGCGGTACGGCGCGAACGTCCTGGAGCCCGCTCTGCGCGCCGGCGGGCTGCCGCTGGCCCTGCACCCCGCGATGACGTTCACCGGGACGCCGGTGGACGTGCAGCGCCTCGCCGGGTGCTCCTTCGGGGTCACCGCCCCCGAGGAACTGCGGCTGGCCGCCGAGGCGCTCGTCATCGAGATGGGCGGCGAGCCGGAGTGGATCGCCGAGGAGAGCCGACCGCTGTACCACGCGGCCCTGGCCCTGGGCGCGAACCACCTGGTGACGCTGGTCGCCCAGTCCATGGAGCTGCTGCGCACGGCCGGCGTCGAGGCCCCCGACCGGATGCTCGGCCCGCTGCTCGGCGCCGCCCTCGACAACGCCCTGCGCTCCGGCGACGCGGCCCTGACCGGCCCCGTCGCGCGCGGGGACGCCGGCACGGTCGCCGCGCACGTCACGGAACTGCGCCGGCACGCGCCCCAGGCCGTCGCCGGCTACCTGGCGATGGCGCGCGCGACCGCCGACCGCGCCCTGGCCCACGGGCTGCTGAAGCCGGAACTCGCCGAGGACCTGCTGGGGGTACTCGCCGCAGACAGGACCCTGCCCGAGAACGGGGGAGACCGATGAGCCGCCGCAGTTTCGCACTCGTCCCCACCCTGGACGAGCTGACGTACGCGCGCGAACACCACGCCGTACCCGGCCGCACCGCCGTGGTGATGACGATGGGCGCCCTGCACGACGGCCACGCCACCCTGATCCGCACCGCGCGCGGGCACGTCGGGCGGGACGGCTTCGTCGTCGTCACGGTCTTCGTCAACCCGCTCCAGTTCGGCAAGGGCGAGGACCTCGACCGCTATCCGCGCACCCTGGAGGCCGACCTCAAGATCGCCGAGCAGGCGGGCGCGGACGTCGTGTTCGCCCCCGCCGCCGACGAGGTCTACCCGGGCGGCGAGCCCCAGGTGCGCATCACCGCCGGCCCCATGGGAGAGCGTCTGGAGGGCGCCTCCCGCCCCGGCCACTTCGACGGCGTGCTCACCGTCGTCGCCAAGCTGCTCCACCTCACCCGCCCCGACGTGGCGTTCTTCGGGCAGAAGGACGCCCAGCAGCTCGCCGTGATCCGCCGCATGGTGCGGGATCTGAACTTCGACGTCGACGTCGTCGGCGTACCGACGGTGCGCGAGGACGACGGCCTGGCCCTGTCCAGCCGCAACCGGTACCTCTCGCCACAGGAGCGGCACACGGCGCTCGCGCTGTCCCGCGCGCTGTTCGCGGGCCGGGACCGGCACGCGGCGCAGGAGGCACTGCGCGCGCGGGCGCGTGAGGTGCCCGCCACGCGCGCGCGTGCCGAGGCGCTGAGCGCCATCGGCGAGTCCCGCGCCGCCGCAGACGCGCACGCCGTCGCCAAGGCGGTCCCCGGCGGCCCGTCCGCCGTACGCGCCGCCGCCCGTCTGGTCCTCGACGAGGCCGCCCGCCTCGACCCGCCCCTGGTGCTGGACTACCTGGCCCTGGTGGACCCCGCCGACTTCACCGAGATCGACGACGACTTCACGGGAGAGGCCGTCCTCGCCGTCGCCGCCAAGGTCGGCACCACCCGGCTGATCGACAACATCCCCCTGACCTTCGGAGCCGCCTCGTGACCAGCACAGGCATACGACTGCACGCCCCCGCCCCGGGCTGGTCCATCTCCGCCGACGTGGTGGTCGTCGGCTCCGGCGTCGCGGGCCTCACGGCGGCGCTGCGCTGCGAGGCCGCGGGCATGCGCACGGTCGTCGTCACCAAGGCGCGCCTCGACGACGGCTCCACCCGCTGGGCGCAGGGCGGCATCGCGGCGGCCCTGGGCGAGGGCGACAGCCCCGAGCAGCACCTGGACGACACCCTGGTCGCCGGCGCGGGCCTGTGCGACGTGGAGGCGGTACGGATCCTGGTCACGGAGGGCCCCGACGCCGTCCGCCGCCTGATCGAGACCGGCGCCCACTTCGACGAGTCCGCCGAGGGCCGGCTGGCGCTCACCCGCGAGGGCGGCCACCACCGACGCCGCATCGCCCATGCCGGCGGTGACGCGACGGGTGCCGAGATCTCCCGGGCGCTCGTCGAGGCCGTACGCGCGCGTGGCCTGCGCACGATCGAGAACGCCCTGGTCCTCGACCTGCTCACGGACGCCGACGGCCGCGCGGCGGGCGTCACCCTGCACGTCATGGGCGAGGGCCAGCACGACGGCGTGGGCGCGGTGCACGCCCCCGCGGTGGTCCTCGCGACCGGCGGCATGGGCCAGGTCTTCTCGGCGACGACCAACCCGTCGGTGTCCACGGGCGACGGCGTGGCCCTCGCCCTGCGCGCGGGCGCGGAGGTCAGCGACCTGGAGTTCGTCCAGTTCCACCCCACGGTGCTGTTCCTCGGCGCCGACGCGGAGGGCCAGCAGCCCCTCGTCTCCGAGGCCGTACGGGGCGAGGGCGCGCATCTGGTCGACGCCGACGGCGTGCGCTTCATGGTGGGCCGGCACGAGCTCGCCGAACTCGCCCCCCGCGACATCGTCGCCAAGGGCATCATGCGGCGCATGCAGGAGCAGAACGCCGAGCACATGTTCCTCGACGCCCGGCACTTCGGCGCCGAAATGTGGGAGCACCGCTTCCCGACGATCCTCGCCGCCTGCCGCGCCCACGGCATCGACCCGGTGCGCGAACCGATCCCGATCGCCCCGGCCGCCCACTACGCCTCCGGGGGCGTGCGCACCGACTCCCACGGCCGTACGACGGTCCCCGGCCTGTACGCGTGCGGCGAGGTCGCCTGCACCGGTGTGCACGGCGCCAACCGGCTCGCCTCCAACAGCCTCCTCGAAGGCCTGGTCTACGCCGAGCGCATCGCCCACGACATCGCGGTGACCCACCGCCGGAACGGCCTGCACGCGCGCGTGCCCGCACCCCTCCCGCACCCGGAGCAGCCCGCGCACCCCCTGCTCGCCCCCGAGGACCGCTTCGCGATCCAGCGGATCATGACCGAGGGTGCCGGCGTCCTGCGCTCCGCCGACTCCCTCACCAAGGCCGCCGAACACCTTCACCGGCTGCACGCCGACGCCCGCGACGCCCTGCACGAGAACGGCAAGACGTCCGAGCCCGGCGTGGACACCTGGGAGACCACCAACCTGCTGTGCGTGGCCCGCGTCCTGGTGGCCGCGGCACGGCTGCGCGAGGAGACCCGCGGCTGTCACTGGCGCGAGGACCACGCCGACCGCGACGACACCGAGTGGCGCCGCCACATCGTCGTACGGCTGAATCCGGACCGCACACTCGCCGTGCGCACCACCGATACCGCAGACTTCCCCCCAACCCTCCCCCAGGCTCCCGGCTCCGCGCGAGCAGGGGGCACCCCCACGCACCACCCGGCGCGCCGTCCCCAGGAGCAGTGAGAGCAGTGAGCACCCCCGACCTTCCCCTCGTCCCGTCCGACGGCTGCGGTGACGGCTGCGCCTGCGGCGCCGACGAGGAGTACCTGGAGTGCGGCCTCGACCCCGCGCTCGCGCAGCTCCTGGCCGACGCCGGACTCGACCCCGTCGAGGTCGAGGACATCGCCAACGTGGCCGTCCAGGAGGACCTGGCGGGCGGCGTGGACGTGACGACGGTCGCGACCATCCCTCAGGACGCGGTGGCGACGGCCGACTTCGTCGCCCGTGAGGCGGGCGTCGTGGCGGGCCTCAGGGTCGCCGAGGCCGTGGTGTCGATCGTCTGCGAGGACGAGTTCGAGGTCGAACGGCACGTGGAGGACGGCGACCGCGTGACGGAGGGCCAGACGCTCCTCTCCATCACCACCCGCACCCGGGACCTTCTCACCGCCGAGCGCAGCGCGCTCAACCTCCTGTGCCGCCTCTCGGGCATCGCGACGGCCACGCGTGCGTGGGCGGACGTGCTCGAAGGCACCACGGCGAAGGTCAGGGACACCCGCAAGACCACGCCGGGCCTGCGCTCGCTCGAGAAGTTCGCGGTCCGCTGCGGAGGCGGCGTCAACCACCGCATGTCCCTCTCGGACGCGGCCCTGGTCAAGGACAACCACGTGGTGGCGGCGGGTGGCGTCGCCCAGGCCTTCAAGGCCGTGCGGGAGGCCTTCCCGGACGTCCCGATCGAGGTCGAGGTCGACACCCTGCACCAGCTCCGCGAGGCGGTGGACGCCGGCGCCGACCTGATCCTGCTGGACAACTTCACGCCGGGCGAGTGCGAGGAGGCGGTCTCCCTGGTGCACGGCCGGGCGGCCCTGGAGGCGTCCGGCCGCCTGACCCTGGCCAACGCCAGGGCGTACGCCGACACCGGCGTCGACTACCTGGCCGTGGGCGCCCTGACGCACTCCGCCCCGATCCTGGACATCGGCCTGGATCTGCGAGCGGCGGAGTAGGGGGGAACCGGCCATGCTGCTGACGATCGACGTAGGCAACACGCACACGGTCCTGGGCCTGTTCGACGGGGACGACATCGTCGAGCACTGGCGCATCTCCACCGACGCCCGCCGCACGGCGGACGAGCTGGCGGTGCTCCTCCAGGGCCTGATGGGGATGCACCCCCTCCTGGGCGACGACCTGGGCGACGGGATCGACGGCATCGCGATCTGCGCGACGGTCCCCTCCGTCCTCCATGAACTCCGCGAGGTGACCCGCCGCTACTACGGCGACGTCCCCGCCGTTCTCGTCGAGCCGGGCGTCAAGACGGGCGTCCCGATCCTCACCGACAACCCCAAGGAGGTCGGCGCCGACCGCATCATCAACGCGGTGGCGGCGGTCGAACTCTTCGGCGGTCCGGCGATCGTCGTCGACTTCGGCACGGCGACGACGTTCGACGCGGTCAGCGCGCGCGGGGAGTACGTCGGCGGTGTCATCGCGCCGGGCATCGAAATTTCCGTCGAGGCACTCGGCGTCAAGGGCGCCCAGCTCCGCAAGATCGAGGTGGCCCGCCCTCGCAGTGTGATCGGCAAGAACACTGTCGAGGCCATGCAGGCGGGCATCATCTACGGCTTCGCGGGCCAGATCGACGGAGTCGTCAACCGCATGGCCCGCGAGCTGGCGGCCGACCCCGACGACGTCACGGTGATCGCGACGGGCGGCCTGGCCCCCATGGTCCTGGGCGAGTCCTCGGTCATCGACGAACACGAGCCCTGGCTGACCCTGATCGGCCTCCGCCTGGTGTACGAGCGCAACGTCTCCCGCATGTGACCGACCAGGGGCACGGGGAGGGGCCGAGCCGGGGTGTCCACGCGCAGCGGTGGGCGCGTCACCACGGGCGCGCGGGCAGGAGACCGACTCCGCGCCGCCCCGAGGACGGACACGCCCGTCGCGCCGAGGGCGGGCATCCGTGGCGCGGCCCCGAAGGCGGACACCCCGCCTCGCTCCGAGGACGAACACCCGCCGCGCCTCCCCGACGACGGACACCCGGGCGCCGCCGGACGACGGACACCCGGGCGCCGCCGGACGACGGACACCCGGGCGCCGCCGGACGACGGACACCCCGGCTCGCTCCGAGGACGAACACCTGCCGCGCCTCCCCGACGACGGACACCCGGGCGCCGCCGGACGATGGACGCCCCGGCGCCGCCGGACGACGTACGCCCTGGCTCGCTCCGAGGACGAACACCCGCCGCGCCTCCCCGACGACGGACGCCCCGGCGCCGTCGGACGACGGACACCCGGGCGCCGTCGGACGACGGACACCACTCCGGGCGCGGCCCAAGGACGGACACCACCCCCGGCGCGGACCGACGGTGGACACCACCCCCGGCACGGAGGCCCCGCGGGCGTCGCGGCACCTCCGCACCCTCAGCCACAGGCCGCCGCCGGCACCAGCAGCCCCCCGCACCCGAGTGGCACCCCACGCCACACCAGCCCCGTACCACCTGGTTTGTCTGATTAGCGCGTATCGTCGCCCCATGCCCACGCCATACGGATCCCGCGGCGGCATGGCGTTCGGCGCGGCGGAGCTGAGTGTGCTCCGCCGCGCTCTCGCCCTCGCCCTCCACCCCGGCCAGGCCTCGGCCGAGGACGTCCAGGACTGCCATCACCTGGCCGAGTCGCTCGACGAGGCGATGCGCGAGGGCGCCCGCCTGCGGGCCTTCCTCGTGGCCGACCTGGGCCGCTACCGCGCCTCCCTCCCCGGCGCCGCGGCCGGCTACCTCGCGCTCCTGGAGGAGGCGCTGCGCGCCGGCCACCGCCCCGACCCCGACGACCTGGCCGCGCTCCGCGCCCTCCGTGGCGACGCCACCGCCGCCGCGCTGCTGGACCGCTGCCGGATGCTCGCCGAGCAGGACGTGCGCGACCGCCTCGCCCGCGGCGCCACCCCCGCGCCGTCGCCCGAGACCGCGTCCCTCGCCCCCCTCGTCCCGGCCTCCCGCACCCACCTCCTGGCCCTTCCCGGCGGTCGCACCGGCGCCGACGAGGACCCCGCCGCCAAGCCGGCGCGCAAACCGGAGAAGAAGCCGGCCGAAAAGCCCGCCCAGCCTTCCCCCACCCCCAGTCCCACCCCGGCCGCGCCCCCACCGACCCGCCGCCCCGTCCCCACCCCGGGCGAAGTGTTCCCGCGCCGCAAACCGCCCCAGCCTCCCGCGGGCCGGCCGCAGCAGCTCGCGGCGGTCTGACCCACCCGTCGGCGCAGCTCACCCCGCCGAGCCGCGCCCCGGTACAAACCGCCCAACCCGCCACCACTACCCTGGACCCATGGACTACGTCTCCGCGCTTCTCCCCCCGGTCGTCATGGCCGCGTTCTTCATCGGCGTGATCCGGTTGATCGTGAAGACCCAGGGCGGCGCCAACAAGGCCAAGGAGGACGCGGCCGTCGACGCCGCCCTCGCCCGCACGGAGGGCACCCGCCGTCCCTCGGCCCCGACCCCTGAGGCCTGAGGCCCCACGGGGCGCCCGGCACGCCCCACCGCCCAGGGCCACAAGCACCTCGCGGCGTACGACTCCCATCGGAGTCGTACGCCCCTTTTGTTCCTGTTTCCTAAAAAAGTTCCCGTCCAGCAGGCCATAACCCGCTTCTCCCACTATTGTGCTGAACTGTGCCTCGCCCATTGGGAGAACTCGAAGACGCGGTCATGACGCGGGTGTGGAAGTGGAACCGCCCGGTGACCGTTCGAGAAGTCCTGGAAGATCTCCAGCAGGAACGGTCCATCGCCTACACGACGGTGATGACCGTTATGGACAATCTCCATCAGAAGGGCTGGGTGCGCCGCGAGGCGGAAGGCCGGGCCTATCGATATGAGGCGGTCTCCACCCGCGCCGCCTACGCCGCGGCCCTGATGAACGACGCCTGGTCGCAGAGCGACAACGCCGCGGCCGCGCTTGTCGCCTTCTTCGGCATGATGAGCGAGGAACAGCGCCAGGCCCTGCGCGACGCGGTCCGCATCGTCGGCATCCCGGAAACCTCCGGACCGGAACCCGAAGCGACCTCCCGCAGCCGGCCCGCCGAGCCCGTCAAGAGCGCCGAACGCGCCGAACCCGCCGAACGCGCCGATCGCCGTGACGACGCCGAAGGTGCGAATAGCCGCCCCGATACTCACGGCGAGAACCCCGGCTCCGCATCGTAGGCCCCCGGGCGATAGCGTCCGCTCATGTCCGCAGAGCGCCCCTCCGCCGCCAACCTCGAAGTCACCGCTAAAGCCATCACCGTCCGCCGGGCCCGGACCAGCGATGTCCCCACCGTCCGCCGACTCCTTGACGCCTACGTACGCGACGGCATCCTGCTCGACAAAGCGACGGTCACGCTTTACGAGGACATCCAGGAGTTCTGGGTCGCGGAACGTGATGACAACGCCGAGGTGGTCGGGTGCGGCGCCCTGCACGTGATGTGGGAAGACCTCGCGGAAGTCCGCACTCTCGCCGTGAAGCCGGGCCTCAAGGGCGCCGGCGTCGGCCATCAGTTGCTGGAGAAGTTGCTCCAGACCGCACGCTGGCTGGGGGTTCGCCGGGTTTTCTGTCTGACCTTCGAAGTCGACTTCTTCGGCAGCCACGGCTTCGTGGAGATCGGTGAGACCCCCGTCGACACCGATGTGTACGCGGAGTTGCTGCGTTCCTATGACGAGGGCGTCGCGGAGTTCCTGGGCCTCGAACGAGTGAAACCGAACACCTTGGGCAACAGTCGGATGCTTCTGCATCTGTGATCACCAAGGGTATGCCGGTGACTATGCCGGGCGGGATGTCGGCCAGGTATGTCCGTGAGGTATGTCCGCGGGTATGCCCGGAGTATTCAGCCCGGCCCCGCTGCCCGGGTTCCCTATGTCCGAAACGCGCATGTTTCCGGGCGGGGGCGGTCGCTCGGCTCTCCCGGGGGTTTGTGTTTTTCCAGCAAAAGCGGTTTGCTTTCCGACGTACTGCAGTACTGCATATAACAGGGGGCGGCGAAACGGCGGACGCCGCAGACCCCCGGCCCTCAACGTTATCGATGAAAGGAAATCCGGTGGCACAGAAGGTTCAGGTCCTTCTTGTCGACGACCTCGACGGCGGCGAGGCGGACGAGACGGTGACGTTCGCGCTGGACGGCAAGACGTACGAGATCGATCTCACGACCGCCAATGCGGACAAGTTGCGCAGCCTTCTCGACCCCTATGTGAAGGGCGGCCGGCGTACTGGTGGCCGTGCTTCCACCGGGCGTGGAAAGGCGCGTGCCGCGTCCGGCGGCAGCCAGGACACCGCTGCGATCCGTGCCTGGGCGAAGGAGAACGGTTACGAGGTCAACGACCGTGGCCGTGTTCCCGCGACCATTCGCGAGGCCTACGAGAAGGCCAACGGCTGAGCGCACGCGCGCCGCAGCCGGATTCGGTGGCAGTGAGTCGCCACCGTGTCCACCAGCCGTACGAGATCGGGGGCGCCCCCAACGCCCCCCATGGCCGACAGCGTCGGCAGCGAGGCCTCGACCTCGCACCCCGGTTCGGGGGGTCGCAGCCAGACGGCGGCCCCCTGAAAAGCGTTCTCGCGCTGTAGAGCGCCCTCCGTGGCGCCGTCGCCTGTCCCTCCGGCCGCACCGTCCCCCGGCGGCGCCGGAGCCTCCATCGCGCCGCTCCCGCCGTCCCCGCCGATGACCCGCAGATCCAGCGGCAGGCCGCCCCATTCCAGCCAGTCCAGTACCCCCGGCAGCTCCTCGGCGCTCCCCGGCGCCACCAGCAGCCGCAGCCGGTCGCCCAGGACGGCCACCGGAGAGCCCGGAACAAGGTGCCGCAGTCCCGCGAGGCCCGCCTCGGCCGGCACGTCCAGGACATCGAAGCGGGACCCCACCGACAGGCGCAGCGGGGTGCCCGGCAGGGTCGCCCAGCCCAGGTCGTGCTCGTACCACCGCCGGACCCGGTCGTCCTGATCCTGGGGGCGCCGGGGGAGCGGGACCGAGGGCATCGCGCCAACCATGCCAAGCGAAACCGTCAAAACGGCGTTCGAGTTACGCTGTGTGTTACTGATGATGCGCAGGGTGGTGAAAAGGGGGGCGTGTGGGGGTGCGGGGTGGTGCAAGGTTGTTCGCCCGTAGCGGAGGGAACGGGTGCGCGCGGCATGGACTGTCAGTCCGAGCGGGTAAGACATGCCTAGTGGGAGGGGGCGACACGCAGTCGAGGCCGTCTCACGTTCGCCATCGGCGTACTGATGGTGGGGGTAACTGCCTGGCCTGCGGGAACATCGTCTCGCACCATCGGGTTGGAGCAGATGTCGGCGTCACGGGTCAGGAGGCCATCCACGGTGTCGGCAGTTGGAATGAGCGGTCCCCGCTTGCGGGACTAAGCTGCGGAAGGACAGGGAGGGGAAGTTCCCCCCACTGCCTGACCGCTCTGAGGAGCGATTAACGATGTTCGAGAGGTTCACCGACCGCGCGCGGCGGGTTGTCGTCCTGGCTCAGGAAGAAGCCCGGATGCTCAACCACAACTACATCGGCACCGAGCACATCCTCCTGGGCCTGATCCACGAGGGTGAGGGTGTCGCCGCCAAGGCCCTTGAGAGCCTCGGGATTTCGCTCGAGGCGGTCCGCCAGCAGGTGGAGGAGATCATCGGCCAGGGCCAGCAGGCCCCGTCGGGTCACATCCCCTTCACCCCCCGTGCCAAGAAGGTCCTGGAGCTGTCGCTCCGCGAGGCCCTTCAGCTGGGCCACAACTACATCGGCACGGAGCACATCCTGCTCGGCCTGATCCGCGAGGGCGAGGGCGTCGCCGCCCAGGTCCTGGTCAAGCTGGGCGCAGATCTGAACCGCGTGCGGCAGCAGGTGATCCAGCTGCTCTCCGGTTACCAGGGCAAGGAGACCGCCACCGCCGGCGGGCCTGCCGAGGGCACCCCCTCGACGTCCCTGGTCCTCGACCAGTTCGGCCGGAACCTCACCCAGGCCGCTCGTGAGTCCAAGCTCGACCCGGTCATCGGGCGCGAGAAGGAGATCGAGCGGGTCATGCAGGTGCTGTCCCGCCGTACGAAGAACAACCCGGTCCTGATCGGTGAGCCCGGTGTCGGCAAGACCGCCGTCGTCGAGGGCCTCGCCCAGGCCATCGTCAAGGGCGAGGTGCCCGAGACCCTCAAGGACAAGCACCTCTACACCCTGGACCTCGGCGCGCTGGTCGCCGGCTCCCGCTACCGCGGTGACTTCGAGGAGCGCCTGAAGAAGGTGCTCAAGGAGATCCGCACCCGCGGCGACATCATCCTGTTCATCGACGAGCTGCACACGCTGGTCGGTGCGGGTGCCGCCGAGGGCGCCATCGACGCGGCTTCCATCCTGAAGCCGATGCTGGCCCGCGGTGAGCTGCAGACCATCGGTGCGACCACGCTGGACGAGTACCGCAAGCACCTGGAGAAGGACGCGGCCCTGGAGCGCCGCTTCCAGCCGATCCAGGTCGCGGAGCCGTCCCTGCCGCACACGATCGAGATCCTCAAGGGCCTGCGCGACCGGTACGAGGCGCACCACCGCGTCTCGATCACCGACGAGGCGCTGGTCCAGGCCGCCACCCTGGCCGACCGGTACATCTCGGACCGCTTCCTGCCGGACAAGGCGATCGACCTGATCGACGAGGCGGGCTCCCGGATGCGCATCCGCCGGATGACCGCTCCGCCGGACCTGCGCGAGTTCGACGAGAAGATCGCCGCCGTCCGCCGGGACAAGGAGTCCGCGATCGACTCGCAGGACTTCGAGAAGGCCGCCTCCCTGCGCGACAAGGAGAAGCAGCTCCTCGCCGCGAAGGCCAAGCGGGAGAAGGAGTGGAAGGCCGGCGACATGGACGTCGTCGCCGAGGTCGACGGCGAGCTGATCGCCGAGGTCCTCGCCACGGCCACCGGCATCCCGGTCTTCAAGCTGACCGAGGAGGAGTCCAGCCGCCTGCTCCGCATGGAGGACGAGCTCCACAAGCGGGTCATCGGCCAGGACGACGCCGTCAAGGCGCTGTCGAAGGCGATCCGCCGTACGCGTGCCGGTCTGAAGGACCCGAAGCGTCCGGGTGGCTCGTTCATCTTCGCCGGCCCGTCCGGTGTCGGTAAGACCGAGCTGTCCAAGGCGCTCGCCGAGTTCCTCTTCGGCGACGAGGACGCGCTGATCTCCCTCGACATGTCGGAGTTCAGCGAGAAGCACACGGTGTCGCGTCTGTTCGGTTCGCCCCCCGGCTACGTGGGCTACGAAGAGGGCGGCCAGCTGACGGAGAAGGTGCGCAGGAAGCCGTTCTCGGTGGTCCTCTTCGACGAGGTCGAGAAGGCTCACCCGGACATCTTCAACTCGCTGCTGCAGATCCTGGAGGACGGTCGCCTGACCGACTCCCAGGGCCGGGTCGTCGACTTCAAGAACACGGTCATCATCATGACGACCAACCTCGGCACCCGGGACATCTCCAAGGGCTTCAACCTCGGCTTCGCCGCCGCGGGTGACACGAAGACCAACTACGAGCGCATGAAGAACAAGGTCTCGGACGAGCTGAAGCAGCACTTCCGGCCCGAGTTCCTCAACCGCGTCGACGACGTGGTGGTCTTCCCGCAGCTGACCCAGGCCGACATCCTGCGGATCGTCGACCTCATGATCAGCAAGGTGGACGAGCGCCTGAAGGACCGGGACATGGGCATCGAGCTCTCCCAGTCCGCCAAGGAGCTGCTGTCGCAGAAGGGCTACGACCCCGTGCTGGGCGCCCGGCCGCTGCGCCGGACCATCCAGCGCGAGATCGAGGACTCCCTGTCGGAGAAGATCCTCTTCGGCGAGCTGCGCCCCGGCCACATCGTGGTCGTGGACACCGAGGGCGAGGGCGAGACCAAGACCTTCACCTTCCGCGGTGAGGAGAAGTCGGCCCTGCCGGACGTCCCGCCGATCGAGCAGGCGGCCGGCGGAGCGGGTCCGAACCTGAGCAAGGACGCGTAACGCCTAGACCGTGAGGGGCCGGTGCCGTACGAGGCACCGGCCCCTTTCGCATGTCCGCCCGCGGGTCCCGCGGGTTACGACAGCCGGCCGTCGTAGTCCGGCAGCTTGTACGTCTTCTCGGCGTGGCCGCCCGACAGGTCGGTGGTGTTGTTGCCGATGTTCGCGATGATCGTGTAGCCCTTGGACTCGATGTCCACGCGCTGGGCCGTCTTGTAGGCGGCGACGTTCTTGAAGAGGTCGAAGAAGCCGCGGACGTGGAGGCCGTCGACCTCGTAGCCCACCTTCTCCAGGTTGTACTCGGTGGGCACGTAGATGATGCCCGGGCGGGCGGTGACGAAGAAGATGTCGACGCCGCGCTCCTGGGCGTACTCGGCGACCTCCAGGACCGGCTTGTTGGCCGGCTGCGGGAAGCTGAAGCCGAAGTCGGTCTCCAGCGTGGTGTTGTCGATGTCGAAGACGATCGCCTGCTTCTCGCCCGGCCGGGTCTGGGCGATCCGCTGCTTCAGGTAGGGCAGTGCCTGGTCCATCACGGCCTGGCAGTCCCGCTGCCAGGTCGCGTAGTCAACGTCCGCGGCAGCGGCGGTGGTGGTGGCCGCGGTGGTCGTGGTGGTGGTCGCGGCCTCGGCGGGGGCGGCGATGGCCACGAGGGCGGCCGCGGCGAGGGCGGTGGCGGCGGTGCGGCTCGTCCAGGGGCGTCGTCTTGTCATATGGGGGGTCCCTTCACGTCCGTACGCGGTGCGTACGGGGGCCAGCATGTCGTGTGCATGTTCGTGCGTGAGGGTGGCGCCAGAGGAACCGTAGGGTTACTGGACGGTAGGTGAACAGGGGTGTGCATCACACAACGCTGCGCGTGCGGACGACGGCCGGTGTCACCGGGAGCATTTCGCGTACGTGGTCCGGTACGTCGGTGATGTCGGCGGCGAGGTTGATGGTGACCTCGCGCAGGTTGGGGAACAGGGTGCGCACGCCCGAAAGGTCCTCCGTGCCGCGGAAGTTGTACAGACGCAGGCTTGTGACGCCGGGCAGCGTGGGGCCGTGCCGGCCGACGTCCTGCCAGCTGACGCGCAGCTCCTCCAGGTCTCGATGGCGGGCCATCTCCTCGTAGTCCTCGTCGGTCAGGGGCACGGCCGGGGCGGCGAGGCTCAGTTGCCGCAGACCCGCCAGGCGGTGGAGGCCACGCAGACCGGTGTGGAGGGTGGCGCGCTTGCCGAGCCGCAGGTGACGAAGCGGCAGGTCGTGAGGGAGCGCCCGGTCCAGGGACGCGGCCTCCAGGGCGATCCCGAGGTCGAGCCGGCTCAGCGTCGGTGAACCGGAGAGCACGGACAGCGCGTCCGGCCGCTCCAGCCCGGGCAGCGTGTCCAGCGACAGCCGGCTCAGCGGCAGGCGGGCCAGCGGGGCGATGTCGTCGATCCGGGGGCACCCGCTGAGGTCCAGGTACGTCAGCTGGTTCAGGTCGGCCAGGCACCGCAGGTCCCGCAGCCGTTCGTTGGCCCGGACGACCAGCTCGGCCACGTCGCCCGGCAGCCCGGCCGGGTCGACGTCGCCGACCAGGTGCAGGGACCGCCGGCCGCCCAGTTCGCGCAGGAAACGCAGGTGTTCCCCGGAGTGCGCGACATGGAACAGCTCGTCCTCGGGCAGGTGGGCGACGACCTCCCTGCCGTACCGCCCGGTGGGGAACCGGTACCAGGTCCAGGCGAGTTGGGCGCGTACCGCCAGGGCCGGGTGCGAGCGGAAGCGGGCGAGGACGGGCACCGCGGCCTCCGTGCCGATCAGCGAGGCCGTCACGACGACCGCGCGGGCCTCCTCGTCGCTCAGTCCTTCCGGGCCGGGCAGCAGCTCCAGCACGAGCGGCCCGACCGAGGCCAGCACGCGGGCCCATTCCGTCGTCCGGGGCGGGATCAGCGCGTCGGCGCCCCGCTCGACCTCCTTCCGCACCGCCGGGTCCAGCTCCGTCGCGTGCTCCAGCGAGGCCAGCGCGAGCAGCCGTACCCGGGCTCGGGCCGCGCCGTCCAGCCGGTCCGCGGACGCCATCAACTGCCGCAGTAGGTCGGCCCGTTCCCTGGGCCGGGCATGGGCCACCGCCATTCGGAACACGTCCGCCCACTGCTCGTCCGCCGCGCCCCGCACCAGCAGCCCGAAGTCGCCGTCCTCCACCGCCGCCTTGGCGCCCAGGTAGTCCTGGAAGGTGCGGTGGACGAACTCCACGGTACCGACGGACGGTTCGCGCAGCAGGCCGCTGCGGACGAGCAGGTACCGCAGGATCGACGGGGCGTCACCCTGGGACGCGGCGGCGGGCAGGGACGGGAGGACGTCGGCGACGATGCGCTCGGCCCGTTCGCGGTCCATCTCCGACTGGTTGTTGCGGATCAGCCAGTGGGCGAGCCGCTGGAGCAGCTGGATCTGCGGGAGTCCGGTGAGGTGGACGCCGTCGGGGCCGGGCATGTCCCGTTCCTCGTCCCGGCGGGCCAGCAGCATCGACAGGGCGGCGTCGTACAACTCCTGTCGGCCGTGGGGCAGGTAGCCCCGCCGGTCCCGGTGCAGGGCGCAGATCAGGCCGCACATCAGGGGGTTGGTGGCGAGGCGGGCGAGGTCGGGTTTGGTGCGGACGGCGTCGAGGAGGGTGCGCTCGTAGGTGTCGAGGCGGTCGCGCTCCTCGGGGGCGCCGGCGCGGGCGGCCGAGTGCCAGCGCGCGACGAAGGCGGCCACGTCGCCCCCGCTCATCGGGGTGAGCGCCAGCTCCGTGAAACCGTCGGAGGCGAGCCAGTCCTCCCGTACGGCGGAGGGGCGGGAGGTGACCAGCCACTGGTTGCCCGGATAGACGTCCAGCAGGTCGCGCAGCCAGCGGCGGGTGCGTTCGCGCTCGCGTTCGGCGATCTCGTCGATGCCGTCGACCAGGAGCAGGCCCCGGCCCGCCCGGAGCACGTGGTCCGCCCAGCCGTCCGGCTGGTTCGCGTGGAAGGGGACGCGTACGGCGGACAGGAAGGCGTCGGGTGCGGGGAGGCCGTCGGGGCGGCGGACCAGGGTGCGCAGGGGCAGGACGAACGGGACGCGGTCGCCGCGCTCGCCCCGGGCCGCGGTGACCGCGAGCCACTGGACGAGCGTGGTCTTGCCGGAGCCGGCCACCCCGCGCAGCAGTACCCGGTCGTGGTCGGCGAAGGCCTGCTCGGCGGGGAGGGCGGTGGCGGCGGAGGCGATGCCGGGGCCGTCCGGGTCGGCCGCCTCGCCGTCGGCGGCCGGGTGCAGGGCCCGGAGGCTGAGGTAGGCGGTGTCCAGGGGCCAGCGGTCCGGGGAGTTGACCAGGTCGATGCCGTAGATGGTGAGGTGGCCGTGCCGAGTGGTGACGTACGTCATGTAGCGCTGCTCGAAGGCGGCGTCGGACGGCGGTGCGGTGCGCGCGAGCAGGGCGTCGACCTTGTCGATCAGCTCGCGCCCGCGGCGGGACTGTTCGACCAGGGTGCGCGGGACGAAGCTCGAGCGCTGGCTGAAGAAGTGCAGGATGTGCAGGCAGGCGGTGGTGAGCGTGCGCAGGTAGAACTGGGCCGCGTCGAAGGAGAGGTCGCGGGCCGGGTCGCCGCTCGCGGCGCGCAGTCGTGCGGCCAGTGCCTCGTGACCCAGCTCCACCGCCTGTACGTCGGTCATGTCCAGCTCGCCCAGGGCGTACAGGGTGTCGGCCAGGGCGTGCGCCACGGCGGTCTCCTCGTCCGCCGGCAAGGGGCGCTCCCCGGCGCCCTGCAGGGCCTGTTGCACCAGTTCCGCTGCCAGCCGCGCCAGATCCCCGCGGTCGAGCCGCCGCTTCTCACCCCGGAACGAGACGTACGACGAGATGCGCACCGGCCGGTCCACCAGCCCGGCGCCTGTGCCCTCGGTCACGAACAACTTCCGTACGAGCGGCGCGACCACGGCCGACCCCAGCCGTACGCCGATGACCGACGGTTCCACCCGGCCTCCCCCTGACCCCTGTTGGCAGCGGACAGCAGCGTAGCGCCCGTCACATTCCGGGGTGCTTGGATCTTGCCCGTCGGTGACATGCGGCACAGGTGTTTTGTCCCTTACTAGCCGGATTAGTAGGATCATCGATTGGGGCAAAACGGACTTTTAGTTCAGGATCCATGTGCTGCGTGGGCGTAATTGGGTGGATTTATCCCTGATGCCAGCTCTGTCAAGAGTCACTGGGTTATGGCCCGACGTACTACTTTCTGTCGTAGCTCACACGTTTTGGGCTCAATGCGGCCGGCAGGTACCAAGTAATGGCCCGCCCGGCAGACGCCTTTCGCGCCGGGTGGTTCCTCTGCCCCCGTCCTTTGAGGTTCCGCATGTTCACGCGTGTCACGTCCCGTTCTTCCCGTACGTCCCAGCTCCGCACCCGCGCGGCCGTGCTGGCTGCCGGTCTCGGCGCCTCGGTCGTGCTGGGGACCGGGGTCGCGGCCGCCGCCAACACCACGACGGCCACCGCCACGACCGCCGCCACCGGTGTCGCGAACGCCGTAGAGGCGCAGGCCGCGGCCCAGGCGAAGGCGGCCAAGGTCGCCGCCGCCCAGCAGGCGAACGCCAAGTCGGCTGCCGCGAAGAAGGCCGTCTCCTGGGTCAGCCCGGTGAAGGGCTACCGGCTCAGCGCCAGCTACGCCCAGGCCGGCGGCATGTGGCAGTCCACCCACAGCGGGCAGGACTTCGCCGTCGCCACCGGCACCAAGGTCGTGGCCGCGCACGGCGGTACGGTCGTCAAGGCCGGCGGCAACGGCGCCGGTGACGGTCCGGCGTACGGCAACGCCGTCGTCGTCAAGCACAGCAACGGGACCTACTCGCAGTACGCCCACCTGTCCCGCGTCGACGTGAGGGTCGGCCAGGTCGTCGCCACCGGCCAGCGCATCGCCCTGTCCGGCAACACCGGCAACTCCAGCGGCCCGCACCTGCACTTCGAGATCCGCACCACCGCCAACTACGGCACGGCGATCGACCCGGTCGCCTTCCTGCGGACCAAGGGCGTCAGCCTCTGAGCGAGTGTGACCTAGGCCGCACCCTTGTGGGCCTGCGTCACCATGTCGACGGCGACTTCGAGAATGGCCTCGCGCTTCTCCTCGGGGTCGCCTTCGAGTTCCTGCATCACGAACACCATCCCGGCGTGCAGCGTGAAGATGGCGCTGACGCAACGGACCTGGTCGGCCAGCGTGGCGTCCCGGTCGATGATGATGTGACGCAGGCCCCTCATGCGCTCCTTGAACAGGTCGCCGATGCGCAATTCGCGTACCGTCGCCTGGTTCTCGTGCATGAAGCGGAACAACGGTGCCGCGGCGGTGAGGTGTTCGCTGTAGCGCCGCACGATCTGCCGCTTGGTCTCCAGCGTGTGCGGCTGACGGCCGCCCCACTCGATCAGCTCGTCGATCGGCCGCATCAGGTCGTCGAAGACGCTGACCAGGATCTCTTCCTTGGTCTTGAAGTGGTAGTAGAGCGCCGCCTTGGTGACGTCCAGGCGTTCGGCGATCTCGCGCAGGGAGGTCTTCTCGTAGCCCTGCTCGGCGAAGAGTTCCAGCGCCACGTCCTGGATGCGCCGACGGGTGTCGCCGCGCCGTCGCTGCTTGCTGCCGTCCATGTGCCGCCTGTCCTCGTACGTCCGGGCTTCCTGGCAAGGCCCTGGCAAAGAAAAACTTACTTGACGCCCGGCTAGTTGGCGAGCTACGTTCCCGCTGCAACTAGCCGGTCGGCAAGTAAGTGCGTGGGGGCAGCGGTGCCAGACGGAAGACAACAGAGGAGCGTGCGGGTCGTCCTGCTCGCCCTGATGATCGCGATGATGCTCGCGATGCTCGACAACATGATCATCGGTACGGCGATGCCGACGATCGTCGGCGAGCTGGGCGGTCTGGAGCACCTGTCGTGGGTGGTGACGTCGTACACCCTGGCGACCGCGGCCTCCACCCCGATCTGGGGCAAGCTCGGCGACCTGTACGGCCGCAAGGGCGTCTTCCTCAGCTCGATCGTGCTCTTCCTGATCGGCTCCGTGCTCAGCGGCATGGCCCAGGACATGGGGCAGCTGATCGCCTTCCGCGCCGTGCAGGGACTCGGCGCCGGCGGGCTCATGGTCGGCGTGATGGCGATCATCGGTGACCTGATACCGCCCCGGGAGCGCGGTAAGTACCAGGGGATGATGGCCGCCGTCATGGCGCTCGCGATGATCGGCGGCCCGCTGGTCGGCGGCACCATCACCGACCACTGGGGCTGGCGCTGGACCTTCTACATCAACCTGCCGCTCGGCGCCGTCGCGCTGATCGCCATCAGCGTCGTGCTGCACCTGCCGAAGAAGCGGTCGGACGCCCGGATCGACTATCTGGGCGCCGCCCTGCTGACCGTCGGCATCACCGCGATCGTGCTGGTGACCACCTGGGGCGGTACGGAGTACGCCTGGACGTCGGCCGTGATCACGGAGCTGATCGGCATCGGGGTCGCGGCGCTGGTCGGCTTCGTGTTCTGGCAGACGCGGGCCGCCGAGCCGATCCTGCCGCTGCACATCTTCCGCAGCCGCAACTTCACGTTGATGTCCGCCATCGGCTTCATCGTCGGCTTCGTGATGTTCGGCGCGACCCTGTTCCTGCCGCTCTACCAGCAGTCGGTGCAGGGCGCGTCCGCGACCAACTCCGGGCTGCTGCTGCTGCCGATGCTGGGCGCGATGCTCGTCACGTCGATGGTGGCCGGGCGGGTGACCACCCGGACCGGGCGGTACAAGGTGTTCCCGGTGGCGGGCGGTGTGCTTCTGGTCGGCGGGCTGTACCTGCTGTCCCTGATGGACACGGAGACCTCGCGGCTGACCTCCGGCGTCTACATGGCCGTGGTCGGGCTCGGCATGGGCTGTCTGATGCAGATCACCATGCTGGTCGCGCAGAACAGCGTGGAGATGAAGGACATGGGCGTCGCCTCCTCCTCCAGCACCCTCTTCCGCACCCTCGGCTCCTCCTTCGGCGTCGCGATCATGGGTGCCCTGTTCAACCACCGGGTCCAGGAGGTCATGGCCGAACGGGCCGGCGCGCTGGGCTCGCGGATGACCGAACAGTCCGCCCAGCTGGACGCCGCGAGCCTGGCCAAGCTGCCGGAAGCGGCCCGGGAGGCGTATCAGCACGCGGTGTCCTCGGGTACGCACGGGGCGTTCCTGCTGGGCGCGGCGGTGGCCGTGCCGGTGCTGATCGCGGCGCTGTTCGTGAAGGAGGTGCCGCTGAAGGGGGCGGGGCCGAAGGCGCAGGACGCGCCCGCGGCTCCGACGCAGGTGAGCGAGGCAGTCTGAGGCTCGACGCCGATGTCGGTGCCCCGTGTCACCATCGGCGCATGGACAGGATGTGCCGGCTGAGGCTGGCGAAGGACGCGATGGACCGCGACTGGGCCGACCCCGCACTCGACCTGGACGCGGTCGCGGCGCACGCCGGGTACTCGCGGTACCACTTCGTCCGCGCCTTCAAGGAGGCGTACGGCGAGACACCCGGCCAGTACCTCACGCACCGGCGGATCGAACGGGCCGAGGAACTGCTGCGCGCCGCCGACCTCACCGTCACGGAGATCTGCAACCTGGTCGGCTTCAGCAGTCTCGGCACCTTCTCGACCCGCTTCAAGGCGCGGACCGGGTTGACGCCGAGCGAGTTCCGGACCCAGCACGTGGGCAGCGGGGCGGCCCTGATACCCGGGTGCTACGCGATGCTGTGGGCCGGCGGCTTCCCGCACCGCGGGCCCGCCGAGCAGGACCGCAATTCTGGAGAAGCGCCCTGAGGCGTGCCCCGCCTACGGTGACGGACACAAGCCGTCACCGACACAGGAGAGCAGAGCCATGATCACCGGCCTGGGCATCACGACCGTATGGACCTTCGACCAGCAGCGCACCAAGGCCTTCTTCACCGAGAAGCTGGGTTTCGAGGTGCGCAGTGAGGTGCCCATGGGGGAGATGCGGTGGGTCACCGTCGGCGCCAAGGACCAGCCGGACGTGGAGCTGGCCCTGATGAGCCTGGACGGGCCCGGCCTCGACGCCGAGTCGTCCGAGGCGCTGAAGAAGCTGGTCAGCAAGGGGGTCATCGGCGCGGGCGCGTTCCGTACGGACGACTGCCGGGGTGACTACGAGACGTTCCGGGCGCGCGGGGTGGAGTTCCTGCAGGAGCCGCAGGAGCGGCCGTACGGCGTCGAGGCGATCTTCCGCGACGACAACGGCAACTGGTACTCGCTGACGCAGCGCAGCGAGGAGCTGGACTTCTCCAAGGACTTCGGCTGCTGAACCCGGCGTGGGACAAGGGGTGCGGGGAGTCGGGCGGCTTCGGGGCGGGCGTGGGCGGGGCGTGCGTGTCGCGGCGGGTGCGGGGCGCCGTGGGCTCGGGCACGCGGGATGTCGGTCGGCTTCGGGGGGAGGGCCGGTCCGGGGTTCCGGGGCGCGGCTGTTCGGCCGACGGCGCGGGCTGCCGGGCGTGCCGCTACTCGGGCGTGCCGCTGGTCGCCGACGCGGGTCTCCGGGGCAGGGCTGCCAGGGCACGCGTGCAATCGGTGGGCGCCGTGCCCGGCCGTTGCCCGCGGTGGGCCGGTGGCCGGTCGGCGCCGTGACCGGCCCGTTGTCTGGACGCACGTGCAGTCGGTGGGCGCCGTGCGCGGCCGTTGCCCGGGCAGGCTGGTGGTCCGTCGGCGCCCGACCGCCCGTTGACCGCCCGCTGCCCGGGCGCGGCGGCTAGTCGGTCAGCATCGGGAAGCTGCCCGTGTTCGTCGGGGCGTGTTCTGGTAGCCACAGGACGGCGACCGCGCCCTCCGCCGGTATGTGGTCGGCGGCGCCCGGTGGGCGGACGTTGCGGAAGGTGAGGCGGGCGCCCAGCACCCTCGCCTGGCCGGCCGCGATGGTCAGTCCCAGGCCGTGGCCCACGCCGGCGCGGTCCTTGCTGCCGGTGCGGAACCGGCTCGGCCCCTCGGCCAGCAGGTCCTCGGGGAAGCCCGGCCCGTGGTCGCGGACGCGGATGACCCGGCCCTCGACGGTGACCTCTATGGGCGGCCTGCCGTGCCGGGCGGCGTTGGCGAGCAGGTTGAACAGCACGCGCTCCAGGCGGCGCGGATCGGTCGTCACCTCCGACTCGTGCACCACCCGCACGCCGATCTCCGCGTCCTTCGCCGCCACCCGCCGGGCGACGAACTCGCCCAGCATGATGTCCTGCAACTCGGCCCGTTCGGAGGCCCCGTCGAGGCGGGCCACCTCCAGCACGTCCTCGACGAGCGTGCGCATGGCCTTCGCCCGGTCCAGCACCAGCTCGGTCGGGCGCCCCGGCGGCAGCAGCTCGGCGGCGGTCAGCAGTCCGGTCACCGGCGTGCGCAGCTCGTGCGCGATGTCGGCGGTGACCCGGCGCTCCGCCTCCAGCCGCTTTTGCAGCGTGTCCGCCATCGCGTCCACGGCCCGTGCCAGGTCGTCGGTCTCGTCCCGGACGACCCCGCCGATGGCCTCGCGCACCCGTACGTCCGGCTCGCCCTTGGCGACCTGGTTCGCCGCGGAGGCCGCCTTGCGCAGCCGGCGCGACAGCTGCCCGCCGATGAGCACGCCGAGCGCGCTCCCGCCGAGGACGACCGCGATGGAGCCGATGAGCAGGGCCTGGTCCAGGTCCGTGAGGATGTCCGTGCTGCGGTCGGTGAACCCGGTGTGCAAGGACAGCACATGCCCGTCCTTGAGCGGCACCGCCGCCCAGATGTCGGGCCCGCCACCCGGCTGTTCGGTCACGTAGGTCGCCCGGCGCCCGGCCTCGACCTTCGCCCGCAGGGCGGACGGCAGGGCCGGGTCGTCGATCTTGATGTCGGGGAAGTTGGGCCGCCCGGACAGCTCGTAGTTGCGCTGGGCGATCTGCACCCGCTCGTCGGCGAGGTCGCGCGCGTTGTCCAGCATCGAGACCCGGGCGGCGTTGTGCACGACCAGACTCAGCACGATCGCGACCAGCGCGCCGACCAAGGCGATCGCCGCGCTGAGCTTCCACCTGAGCCCGGTGCGGATGCTCGCGCGCCGCACGAGCAGCCGCCGGATGATCCGGCGCCCGGCCGGCATGGTCCCCCGCATCGACGTGTCCCGCCCCGCCTCAGGCCCTCAGCTTGTAACCGAAGCCGCGGACCGTCTCGATCCGGTCCTGACCGATCTTCGTCCGCAGCCGCTGCACATGGACGTCGACGACGCGGGTGTCCCCGCCCCAGCCGTAGTCCCACACGCGCTCCAGCAGCTTGTCCCGGGACAGCACGGTGCCCGGCGCGGAGGAGAACTCCAGCAGCAGCCGCATCTCGGTCGGTGTGAGCGCCACCGGCCGGCCGGCCTTGCGCACCTCCATGCCCTCGGTGTCGACCTCCAGGTCCCCGAAGGTCAGCACGCCGCCGTTCGTGGACGGGCCGGCCTCCTCCGGCCGGCCGGCCGCGCCGCCGCTCGCGTGCCCGAAGCGGCGCAGCACCGCCCGGATCCGGGCGACCAGCACGGCACCGTCGAACGGCTTGGTCACGTAGTCGTCGGCGCCCGCCTCCAGGCCGAGGACCACGTCGATCGAGTCGGCCCGCGCCGACAGCATGATCACCGGGACGGTCGACTCGTCCCGGATACGGCGGCACAGGCTGACTCCGTCGAGGCCGGGCACCATGACGTCCAGCAGGGCGATGTCGGGACGGTTCGCGCGGAACGCCTCCAGCCCGGACAGCCCGTCGGGCATGGCGGTGACCGCGAAGCCGTCCCGCTCCAGGGCGAGCTGGGTGGCCTCGCGGATGACGTCGTCGTCCTCGACGAACAGGACGTGGGTCTGGTCTGCCATCCGTGCTCTCAGTCCGTGTTCAAGGGGTCCGTTGAGTGGGTCGGGTCCGTCGGGCCGTCAGCTCCCCGGGGACCCGGTCGTCCATGGGTGTTGTCGGACCGTCAGGTCCGCGGTGCGTCGGTTCGGTGCCCGGGTCAGTTGCTCTCGGGCGCCGCGGTCGGTTCGGCCCCGACGACCGTGCTGTAGTCGTTGCGTGTGCGGTACTCCTCGGTGAATCGGCCCGCGCTCCAGTGGTACGTGATCACGTTCTCGCCGGACGGACTCGACACCGGGTCGCCCTTCTCGTACACCTGGTTGGTGACCACCAGGTCACCCCGGTCTATCTCGGCGTAGACCGGCGGCTCCTCGGCCCTGAAGACGTTCCGGTAGCTGCCGCCTTCCTCCCGGTACACGTACGAGCCGATGCCCACGACGTCGGTGCACGTCACGACGTTGACGACGACGTCCTCCACGGACCCGCCGGTCAGG
The DNA here is from genome assembly GCF_015160875.1 of Streptomyces chromofuscus. Lineage (NCBI taxonomy): Bacteria > Bacillati > Actinomycetota > Actinomycetes > Kitasatosporales > Streptomycetaceae > Streptomyces > Streptomyces chromofuscus. The sequence continues at coordinate 4,540,771 of NZ_CP063374.1, forward strand.
TCGCCGTACGACAGGTCCACCGGGTACTCGTCGGCGACGCACGGCCTCAGATCGCGTTTGACCGCCGCCGAGACCTGCGGATCCGACAGCAGCAGCTTGACCGCCTCGGCCCGGCTCAGCGTCCTGGACGGGGGCACCGCGGACGCCGGGACGGCCGGGGTCGCCGCCGTGGCCGCGAGCGAGTCGTGCGCCGGGCCCTCGTCCCGGGCACCGGTGCCGCCCGTGGCGCAGGCGGAGAGCAAAAGGCTTACGGCGGTGGGCACGGTCACCGCCGTGATCACCGCCTGGAAGGCACCTCGGGCCGGGGTCGGCCCGGGGCCGGTGTCGACACCGACCCCGCCGGTCAGGCCGCGCAACGCTCCCGCTCCTCACGCTCCAGCGCGCGTGCGTCCGGATCGCGGGCCTCCAGCTCCTCCCGGAGCCGGGCGAGCGCCCGGTGCAGCGTGCTCTTGACCGTTCCGGCCGACATGCCGAGGGCGGCGGCCGTCTCCTCCGTGGACATCTGCTCCCAGTGTCGCAGGACGACCACGCTGCGCTGTTTGGGGGCCAGCACCTTCATGACGTCCATCAGCAGGGCGCGGTCCGCGTGCTGCTCCGAGGAGTCGTCCACGCACGCCTCGGGGAGCTGCTCGGTGGGCACCTCCTCCAGCTTGCGGGCCCGCCACCACTCGGTCCGCGTGTTGATCATGACCCGGCGCAGATAGGCGTCCGCGAGGCGCTTGTCGACTATGCCGTCCCAGCGGCCGTACGTCCGCGCCAGTGCCGTCTGCAGCAGGTCCTGGGCGTCCACCGGGTCCGGGACCAGCCGACGGGCGCTGCGCAGCAGCGCGTCCTGCCGGGTGCGGACGTACTCCTCGAACTCGAGCACCTCGCCGGCCTCGCCCTGCGCCATGACCAACCGCCTCCATCCCCGTTTTTCTGTAGCTGCGCCCCCTGCCGGGCACAGGGACGAAGCTACGGAGGCGTTGTCACGGGGCTGTGCGCAGCAGCCTGCGGTGAACGCTCGGCTGTCCGTCGGTTGTGTAACGGAAGTAGGAAACGGTTAAACGCGCAGGTGGGATGGGGTGGCTATGGGGTGATTTGGGCATCGAGGGAGCGGTCCGCGCGGTCACACCTTCGCGCGCCGCGCTGTGACATCTCTGTGCGCCGCGCAGGGACACTCCTGTGCACCGGCCCGTTGTCCCGCCGTACCTCAGCTCAGCGGCAGTCGGTACAGGCCGCCCGGCAGCGGCTCCACCAGACCGTCGGCGACGAGGCCGTCCAGCGCGCGGGCGCGCTGCACGGGCTCGTGCCACACACGGTCGAGAAGCGTTTGCGGCACGGGCGCGTGGGCCTCGCGCAGCACGGCGAGCAGCTTGCCCCGCACCTGGCGGTCCGTACCGGCGTACGTCTGGCCGCGCCGCGGCGGGCCCTCGTGCTCCGGCTTGCCGGCCAGCCGCCATGCGCACTGCGCGGCGATCGGGCAGCGCTGGCAGCCCTCGTTCCTGGCCGTGCACACCAGCGCGCCCAGCTCCATCGAAGCGGCGGCCCAGCGGGCGGCGATCCGCTCGTCCTCCGGGAGCAGGGCCCGCGCCAGCTTGCGCTCGGCGGCCGTCGTCGCGTTCGGCGGGTACTGGACGCCGGTGACCGCGCGGGCGAACACCCGGCGGACGTTGGTGTCGAGGACGGCGTGCCGCTGCCCGTAGGCGAACGACGCCACGGCCGCCGCGGTGTACTCGCCGATGCCGGGCAGCGCGAGGAGCTGGGCGTGGTCGGTGGGTACGTCACCACCGTGCCGTTCCGTTATGGCGACGGCGGCGCCATGCAGGCGCAGGGCGCGGCGCGGGTAGCCGAGCCGGCCCCACGCGCGGACGGCCTCGCCGGGGGCCTCCTTGGCAAGGTCGGCGGGGCGCGGCCAGCGGGCCAGCCACTGTTCGTAGACGGGCAGCACCCGGTTGACGGGGGTCTGCTGGAGCATGAACTCGCTGACCATCACGCCCCACGCGCCGGCCTCCGGCCGCCGCCAGGGCAGGTCGCGCGCGTGCTCGTCGAACCAGGCGATGACGGGGGAGTGGAGGTTCTCTCCGCTCGGGGAGCCGGTGAGGGCCTCGGCGGGGCTGGTGTGCGGGGGCTTCGTGGGAGCAGTCATGGCAGTTCCGATCCTGCCACGTCGGTGCGGATCGGCCGTGCTGCTGCGGAGCGTTTCGCGGGGCGGCGGCCCTGCCCAGGGGGTGCCCGGGCGACGGCCGCGTGGGCTGCCGCCGGGCGTGGCGCACCAACTGTCCTGCGTCCGCCGGACGTTTCCGGAATGATGATCCGGAAAAGTTGGGCCTCAGGCGGCGGGTGGGGCCAGTGAAGGCACTGATCTCTCGTACAGTTTGCGCCGTGGGATCTCTGCGCAATCCGGTCGGGCCGCTTCCCTCCTCCATCTACTGGCGAAGGAGGGTCGTCCTGCTGTCCGTGGTCGCGCTGCTGGCCCTGCTGGTCGCGTGGCTCGTGACGTCCGGTGGCGGCGGCGGGCGCGACAACGGCGCGGGCGGACCGGACGGCAAGAATCCCGCGTCCTCCATCACGCCGGGACCGTCCGGGTCCGGGCCCGCGATCACCGAAGCGCCGGGCGGGCGGGACGAGTCGGGCGACGAGGAATCCGGTGGGACCGGCGGCGGGGACGGTTCGCAGGACGGGTCCGGCGACGGCACGGGTGACGGCTCCGGTGCCGGTTCGGGTGGGGCCGGCGGATCCGACGCCTCGGGCGGGGCCGGTGGCGGGGGTACGGACGCGGGTGCGTCCGGCGGTGGTGTCGGTACGGGCGACACGTTGCCGGCCGGGTCGCCGCTGCCCAACTGCACCGCGAACGCGGTGACGTTGACCCTGCGCAGCGCGCGGAACGCCTATTCGCCCGACCAGACGCCCGCGTTCCGGCTGACCGCGAAGAACACCTCGAACAGTGACTGCAAGGTCGATCTCGGGCCGAAGAACGCGGTGCTGACGGTGACTCAGGCGGCGAGCGACGACTCGTACTGGTCGTCGGCCGACTGCCCCAAGGGGGCCGGGAGCCTGCTGTACCGGGTGCCGGCCGGAAGCAGCATCACGTACACCGTGCAGTGGGACCGCCGGCCGAGCGCCCCGGAGTGCGGGACGCCTCCGGCGGGGTCTGCCGGGCCGGGGACGTATCTGCTGGAGGGCAGGGCGGCCGGGTTCGCGACGCTGCGGACGTCGTTCGTGCTGGACGCCGATTAGCGCTTCGCGGGGGCATGGCCTGAAATGCCGGTGCGTGCGAGGGTGTGTTCGAAGGCGGTGCCTCGGGTGGTGCGTCCGGTGCGGGTGCGTCGTGGCTGGTCGCGCAGTTCCCCGCGTCCCTCTGGGGCGTTGCGCTAGACGTACCGTTCCAGGATCGACGACTCCGCCAGTCGCGACAGTCCCTCGCGCACGCTGCGTGCCCGGGCCTCGCCCACGCCGTCCACCGTCTGCAGGTCGTCGACGCTCGCGGCGAGCAGCTTCTGCAGGCTGCCGAAGTGCTCCACCAGCCGGTCGATGATGGCGCCCGGCAGACGCGGCACCTTGGCCAGCAGCCGGAAGCCGCGCGGCGAGACCGCCGAGTCGAGGGCCTCGGGCGAGCCGGTGTAACCCAGCGCCCGCGCCACCGTGGAGAGTTCGAGCAACTCGGCGTGGCTGAGGGCGTCCAGCTCGGCCAGTGCCTCGTCCACCGTGCGTGAACGCTTGGCCGTGGGCTCGGGGACGTAGTCCCGCACGACCAGTTCCCGCTCGGGCTCCACGCCCGCGATCAACTCGTCCAGCTGGAGCGCGAGCAGACGCCCGTCGGTACCCAGCTCCACCACGTACTCGGCGATCTCCGTCGCGATCCGGCGCACCATCTCCAGCCGCTGCGCCACCGCCGAGACGTCCCGGACGGTCACCAGGTCCTCGATCTCCAGCGCGGACAGCGTGCCCGCGACCTCGTCCAGCCGGAGCTTGTAGCGCTCCAGGGTGGCGAGGGCCTGGTTGGCGCGGGACAGGATCGCCGCGGAGTCCTCCAGGACGCGGCGCTGGCCGTCGACGTAGAGGGCGATCAGCCGCATGGACTGGGAGACCGAGACCACCGGGAAGCCGACCTGCTTGCTGACCCGGTCGGCCGTGCGGTGCCGGGTGCCGGTCTCCTCGGTCGGGATCGTGGGGTCCGGGACCAGCTGGACGCCCGCCCGGAGGATCTTGGACAGGTCGGAGGAGAGCACGATGCCGCCGTCGAGCTTGCACAGCTCCCGCAGGCGGGTCGCCGTGAACTCGACATCCAGGACGAATCCACCCGTGCACATGGCCTCGACGGTCTTGTCGGAGCCGAGCACGATCAGGCCGCCGGTGTTGCCGCGCAGCACCCGCTCGAGGCCGTCGCGCAAGGGCGTGCCGGGTGCCACGGCGCTCAGCGAGGCGCGCATCAGGCCATCGGAACCGGCACTCCCACCGGATTTTCCGGGAGCTGCTGCCCGGTCGTTGGCTGCCACTGCACTCCTCCGGTCGCAGGTTCTGGGGCGCTCCCGGATCCGTACTCTGTTCGTACGGACGGGCGAGACCAGGGCAAAGTCTACCGGCGGTCCTCCTCGTCCCGGGGGGCCTCTCGGCGACGGGAGCGGGGCAGCACCCTGAGGGCGTCCCCTATGTCCGCGACTTCCAGGACCTTCATGCCCGCCGGGACCTTGCCGGGATCGCCCGGTACGAGGGCGTGCGTGAAGCCCAGCCGGTGCGCCTCCGCGAGCCTGCGCTGCACGCCGGTGACCCGTCTGACCTCGCCCGCGAGGCCGACCTCGCCGATCGCGACGAGGTTCTTCGGCAGCGGGGTGTCGCTGGCGGCGGACGCCAGGGCGAGGGCGACGGCGAGGTCGGCGGCCGGTTCGGAGAGCTTCACGCCGCCGACCGTCGCGGAGTAGATGTCCCGTTTGCCCAGGGCGCTGATCCGCCCGCGCTGCTCCAGCACCGCCAGCATCATCGAGACGCGGGAGGTCTCCAGGCCGGACGTCGTGCGGCGCGGGGAGGGGATCTGGGAGTCGACCGTGAGCGCCTGCACCTCGGCGACCAGGGGGCGGCGGCCCTCCAGGGTGACGGTCAGGCAGGTGCCGGGGACCGGTTCGTCACGGCGGGTCAGGAAGAGTCCGCTCGGGTCCGCCAGGCCCGTGATGCCCTCGTCGTGCAGTTCGAAGCAGCCGACCTCGTCCGTCGCGCCGTACCGGTTCTTGACGCCGCGCACGAGCCGCAGGCGCGCGTGCCGGTCGCCCTCGAAGTGCAGCACGACGTCGACCAGGTGCTCCAGCAGGCGGGGACCCGCGATGGCGCCGTCCTTGGTGACATGGCCCACCAGCAGGGTGGACATGCCGCGCTCCTTCGAGGCGCGGATGAGGGCGCCGGCCACCTCGCGGACCTGGGCCATGCCGCCGGGCGCGCCGTCGATCTCCGGTGAGGCGACCGTCTGCACCGAGTCCAGGATCAGCAGCGACGGCTTCACCGCGTCCAAGTGGCCGAGCACCGAGGACAGATCCGTCTCGGCGGCGAGATAGAGGTGGTCGTCGATGGCGCCGATCCGGTCGGCGCGCAGCCGCACCTGGCTCGCGGACTCCTCGCCGGTCACATAGAGAGTGGGGTGCTCGTCGCTCGCCGACTTGGCCGCCACGTCCAGCAGCAGCGTCGACTTGCCGACGCCGGGCTCGCCCGCGAGCAGCACCACCGCGCCGGGCACCAGGCCGCCGCCGAGCACCCGGTCCAGCTCGGGCACGCCGGTCGAACGGGCCGCCGCCTGCCGCCCGTCGACCTGTCCGATGGGCAGCGCGGACGTCGTGACGCGCCCCGGCGTCGTGGTCCGCACCGCGGGCGCGCCGTACTCCTCGATCGTCCCCCACGCCTGGCACTCGGGGCACCGGCCGAGCCATTTGGCCGTCTGCCAGCCGCATTCGGTGCAGCGGTAGGACGGGCGGTCCTTGGAGGTCTTCGTACGGGCAGCCATGGACGAAACCGTAGCCGCCGGCACTGACAGCCGGGGTCCGGCCCCTGCGGAGCGGCGCGCGGTGCGGTCCGCCCCGGCTGCCGCCGACCGGCGCATACCGGCGCCGAAGGCCCCGCTCGCGCCCGGCAGCGCGCCCGTACGCACTCCGTACGGGCCGCCCCGTCACGAAGGAGCCACGGAACACGGGGTTCCTGTCCCCTTATGAGGGATCGTTTCACCCGTACGGATTAAATGTGCGCAACGGGGCGGAAGCCGCCACTCCCCGCCGCCTACGGTCGCCGGGTGATGAGCAGCAGCCCGGACACCACGACCCGCACGACCGGCGCACATCGTGCGCGCCGCGAGGCGCGTGACCGCGCTGCGGCGCGCACCCTGGTGCAGCGTCCGCCCGCGCGCTACGAGCCGTACGTGGACGGCCTTTTCACGTACTGCCTGTCCGTGCTGTGCGACCACGACGCGGCCACCGCCGCGCTGGGCGAGGTGCTCGCGCTCGCCGAGCGCCGCGGCCAGCGCGCCCCGGACGCCGCCGGCGACCGCCGGGCGTGGCTGTACGCGCTGGCCCGCTGGGCGTGTCTGCGCAAGCTGGCCGAGGCCAAGCAGAAACGTCAGGCCGCCCACGCGGCGGGCCGTCACGGCGCCGAGCGCAAACGCGCCGCGCAGTCCGTCACGTCCTCCGTCTCCGAGCAGGTGCAGGAGCAGCGCCGCCGCGAACTCGCCCTGCTCGCCTGGCCCGAGGCCGCCGGCACCACACCCGAGCAGCGCGAGGCGCTCGAACTGGCCGTGCGCCACCAGCTGGCCGCCCACGAGGTCGCCGCCGTCCTCGGCATGGACCTGGCCGCCGCCCGTGACCTGCTCGCCTCCGCCGCATGCGAGGTCGAACGCACCCGCGCGGCCCTCGCCGTCGTGGAGACCGGCGCCTGTCCGGGCGTCGCCCGCCTCACCGGGGACAGCCAACTGGTGCTCAGCACCGCCCTGCGCCGGGAACTGGTCCGGCACGTCGACGACTGCCCCCGTTGCCGCCGCACCGCCGAGCGCGCGCTGCCCGGGAACTGGCCCGGTGCCGGCCCGACCCCCGCCCAGCTGCCCGTCCTGGAGGCGCCCCGGGCGGCTCTGCACATGGCCATGGCGCACCACCCGCGCGCGCGGGGTGCCGCGCCCCGCTTCGACCGGCGTGGCTTCCCGATGGACCCCAAGGACCACGCCGCCCGAAGAGACCGCTTCCGCACGCGTGCCGTCACCACGACCGTCGTCGCCACCGTGGTGGCCGCCCCGGTGCTCGCCCTGTGGTCCGCCTACCGGGGCGCGCCGGTCATCGGTGAGGGCGAGGACGGCCGCGGAGCCACCGCCAGCCGGGACGACGGCCCCGGCACCCTGGACGGCGAGGCCGCGGGCGGCGGCTACGAGAACGCCGGCAACGCCAGCAGACCCGGCGGCCGTTTCTCCCAGGGCAACAAGCCGGACGTGTCGGTGGAGGTCATCAGCGTCGCCGGCGCCGGTCAGAAGGGCGCGGGACGGCTCCGGGTGGCCGCCGGCAACCACGGCGACACCACCCTCATCACCCTCACCGCCTCAGGTTCCGCCCCTGTCCGCTGGTCCGCGAGCACGGCGGCCTCCTGGCTCTATCCGAGCCAGTCCTCGGGAACCCTCCGCCCGGGCGAGACGTTGACGATCAAGGTGTACGTCGACCATCTGCGCGAGCCGTCCGGGTACTGGAGCGCACGGGTGGCGCTGGCACCCGCCGGCGCGATCGTCTCCATCCAGGGGTACGGCAGCGCACCCACCCCGTCCGATCCCGGCCCCGGCCCGGACCCCCGGCCGAGCACCCCGGGCGATCCGCCGCCCGCGCCCGACCCGACGGCCACGACGACCACCGCCCCCGATCCCACGCCGAGCGAGCCGACCACGTCGCCGACCGACCCCGAGCCCACCCCCAGCGCCTCCGACCCGTCCGCCCCGGGCAGCCCCACGCCGCTGCCGGCCGACGGCGACGCCCCGAGCCCCGGCCCGTCCTAGGGGTGGGGTGTCTCGCCGATCGGGCCGGGCTCGCGACGAGCCGCTTCCCCGGGGCCGGCCGCCGCGTCAGCCGACGGGGTCCGCCGGGTGCGGCGCCAGCAGGGGCAGCTGCGACGCCAGCCGCTGCTCGCACAGCTCGGCCAGGCGGTCGTACCCCGCCTTGCCCATCAGCTCGGTCAGTTCCGCCCGGTAGGAGACGTACACCGGCTCGCCCGCGCCGTGTGCCGAGGTCGCCGACGTGCACCACCAGTGCAGGTCGTGGCCGCCCGGACCCCAGCCCCGGCGGTCGTACTCACCGATCGAGATCTGCAGCACACGCGTGTCGTCGGGCCGGTCGATCCAGTCGTACGTCCGCCGGATCGGCAGCTGCCAGCACACGTCCGGCTTGGTCTCCAGCGGCTCGCGGCCCTCCCGTACGGCGAGGATGTGCAGCGAGCAGCCCGCGCCGCCCGCGAAACCGGGCCGGTTCTGGAAGATGCACGAACCCTGGTACGGCCGGGTCTGCCGGGAGCCCTCGTCGTCCTGGGAGACCCAGCCGCCGCGGGTGCCCTCGGCGTGGTTCTGCCAGATCTCCGGCGTGAGCTTGGCCACATGTTCGGCGACCCGCCGCTCGTCGTCCTCGTCGGAGAAGTGGGCACCCAGCGTGCAGCACCCGTCGTCCGCGCGGCCCGCCTGGATGCCCTGGCAGCCGCTGCCGAAGATGCAGTTCCAGCGAGAGGTCAGCCATGTCAGATCGCAGCGGAACACCTGCTCTTCGTCCGCCGGATCCGGGAACTCCACCCACGCGCGCGGGAAGTCGAGGCCCTTCTCGTCGGACGCCGGCCCGGCCAGGTCCCGCTTCGACTTCTTCGGTGCTTTCGCCCGCGAAGAACCCTGGGACGAACCCCTGGCCGATTTGGCCTGCTTGTCTGTCTCGTCGGTCTTCGCCTTTTTGGTCTTTGGCACGCGTCCAGGGTAAGTCGCCCGCAGCCCGTCCCGGGACCGCCTCGGAGGCGGTGCGCGGCGCGGCGGGCAGTAGCGTGCCGTACATGAGACTCGGTGTCCTCGACGTGGGAAGCAACACGGTGCACCTGCTGGTGGTGGACGCGCACCCCGGCGCGCGTCCGCTGCCCGCGCACTCGCACAAGGCGGAACTGCGCCTGGCCCAACTCCTCGACGGTGCCGGAGCCATCGGCCCCGAGGGGGTGGACAAGCTGATCGCCGTCATTCATGACGCGCTGCAGGCCGCCGAGGACAAGGGCGTCGAGGAACTCCTGCCGTTCGCCACCTCCGCCGTGCGCGAGGCCACCAACGCCGACGACGTCCTCGCGCGCGTGGAGGACGAGACCGGAGTGGCGCTCCAGGTCCTCACCGGCGCAGAGGAGGCCCGGCTCACCTTCCTCGCCGCCCGCCGATGGTTCGGCTGGTCGGCGGGCAGGCTGCTCGTGCTGGACATCGGCGGCGGCTCCCTGGAGATCGCCTACGGCATCGACGAGGAGCCCGACGCGGCCGTCTCGCTGCCGCTCGGCGCCGGCCGGCTCACCTCCGGCTGGCTGCCCGGCGATCCGCCCGCCACGGACGACATACGGGCGCTGCGCCGGCACGTCCGCACCGAGATCGCGCGCACAGTGGGTGAGTTCACACGCTTCGGCGCCCCCGACCACGTCGTCGCCACGTCCAAGACCTTCAAGCAGCTCGCCCGCATCGGCGGTGCCGCCCGCTCCGCCGAGGGCCTCTACGTCCAGCGCGAACTCAAGCGGCAGTGCCTGGAGACCTGGGTCCCCCGCCTCTCCGGCATGACCGTCGAGGAACGCGCCGAACTCCCCGGCGTCTCGGAGGCGCGGGCGGGCCAGCTCCTCGCGGGGGCGCTGGTCGCGGAGGCGGCGATGGACCTGTTCCGGGTGGAGACGCTGGAGATCTGCCCGTGGGCGTTGCGGGAAGGCGTCATCCTGCGCCGCCTGGACCACATGGAGGTGGACTGACGCCGTGCGGCGCGCAGGACCGGCCGTGCCGGGGGACGGCTCGCCGCGCGGGCCCGATCACTGCGCCCGACCCGGACCCGCCCGGGGCCGGAACCCGTCGGCGGACCGGCGCCCGACGACCGCCCGAACGCCGGTACTCAGGCCACGCCGTTACCCTGTCTGCGTGGCAGAACCAGTCGTACGCGTCCCGGATGCGAAGGTCGCGCTCTCGACGGCCTCCGTCTATCCGGAGTCGACGGCGACGGCCTTCGAGATCGCCGCGCGCCTCGGGTACGACGGCGTCGAGGTCATGGTGTGGAACGAACCCGTCAGCCAGGACCTGGAGGCGCTGCGTCGCCTCAGCGACTTCCACCAGATCCCGATCCTCGCCGTCCACGCCCCCTGCCTGCTGATCACGCAGCGTGTCTGGTCCACCGACCCCTGGGTCAAGCTCCAGCGCGCCCGGGCGGCGGCGGAGAAGCTCGGCGCGAGCACGGTCGTCGTCCACCCGCCGTTCCGCTGGCAGCGCCAGTACGCGCGTGACTTCGTCGCCGGGATCTGGCGCATGGCGAACGAGACGGACGTGCGCTTCGCCGTCGAGAACATGTACCCCTGGCGCTACCGCGACCGCGAGATGCTCGCGTACGCACCCGACTGGGACGTCACCAAGGACGACTACCGGCACTTCACGATCGATCTCAGCCACACCGCGACCGCCCGCACCGACGCCCTGCACATGATCGACCGCATGGGCGACCGCCTCGGCCACGTCCACCTCGCCGACGGCGGCGGCTCCAACAAGGACGAGCACCTCGTCCCCGGCCGCGGCACCCAGCCCTGCGCCGAGCTGCTGGAACGCCTGGCCCTGAGCGGTTTCGACGGGCATGTCGTGATCGAGGTCAACACCCGCCGCGCCATGTCCAGCGCCGAGCGCGAGGCCGACCTCGCCGAGGCCCTGGCCTTCACCCGGCTCCACCTGGCCTCCTCCGTGAAGGTGCCCCGGCGATGACCGGCGCGACCGCCCGCAGGCGCGGCAGGCCCCCTCGTGCGGAGTCCGCCGACACCCGCGACCGCATCCTCGCCGCGGCCCGCGAGGAGTTCTCCGAGCGCGGCTACGAGAAGACGTCCGTCCGCGGCATCGCCAAGGCGGCGGGCGTGGACTCGGCGCTGGTGCACCACTACTTCGGCACCAAGGAGCAGGTCTTCCAGGAGGCGCTGCAGGCGGTCTTCGCGCCCGCGCTCAAGGCGCCCGACGTGATCTTCGAGGGGCCGGCCGAGGGGGTGGGCGAGCGGTTCGCGCGGTTCCTGTTCGGGATCTGGGAGAACCCGGTCACCCGCACCCCGCTGCTCGCCGTCGTCCGCTCCGCCGTGACCAACGAGGTCGCCGCCTCCGTCTTCCGCCGCCTGGTCGCCGCCCAGCTGCTGCGCAGGGTCGCCTCGCAGCTCGGTCTGCCCGACGCGGAGCTGCGGGCCGAGCTGGCGGCCGCGCAGCTGGTCGGGGTGGCCATCATGCGGTACGTGATCAAGCTGGAGCCGCTGGCCTCGGCGGACCTGGAAGTGATCATCAGGCGGATCGCGCCGGTCGTCCAGGGACACCTGACCGGGCCGTGACGGGCGGTGCCGCACCGCCCCGAGACACACATCCCCTGAGACATACATCCCGCATTACGGACACTGCGTCCATCCTTTGGAGCACCGGCGTAGGCTCGTAGGAGTCAGATTTCTCCGAAGGAGCGAGCGACGATGCCCGAGCTGAGGTCCCGCACAGTCACCCACGGCCGCAACATGGCGGGCGCCCGCGCCCTTATGCGCGCCTCCGGTGTACCCGGTGCGGACATCGGCCGGAAGCCGATCATCGCGGTCGCCAACAGCTTCACGGAGTTCGTGCCGGGCCACACCCACCTGCAGCCGGTCGGCCGGATCGTCAGCGAGGCGATCACCGAGGCGGGCGGCATTCCGCGCGAGTTCAACACGATCGCCGTCGACGACGGCATCGCGATGGGCCACGGCGGCATGCTGTACAGCCTGCCCTCCCGCGACCTGATCGCGGACAGCGTGGAGTACATGGTCGAGGCGCACTGCGCCGACGCCCTCGTCTGCATCTCCAACTGCGACAAGATCACGCCCGGCATGCTCATGGCCGCGCTGCGGCTGAACATCCCGACGGTCTTCGTCTCCGGCGGCCCCATGGAGTCGGGCCGCGCGACGCTGGTCGACGGCACGGTCCGCACCCTGGACCTGGTCGACGCGATCTCCGACGCCGTGAACGACAAGATCTCGGACGAGGACATCCTCCGCATCGAGGAGAACGCCTGTCCGACCTGCGGCTCCTGCTCCGGCATGTTCACCGCCAACTCGATGAACTGCCTGACCGAGGCCATCGGCCTCTCCCTGCCCGGCAACGGCTCGGTCCTCGCCACCCACACCGCGCGCAAGCAGCTCTACGTCGACGCCGCCCGCACGGTCATGGACCTGACCCGGCGCCACTACGAGCAGGACGACGACACGGTCCTGCCGCGCAGCATCGCCACCTTCGCCGCCTTCGAGAACGCCATGGCCCTGGACATCGCGATGGGCGGCTCCACCAACACGATCCTGCACCTGCTGGCCGCCGCCCAGGAGGCCGGAGTGCCCTTCGGCCTGGAGCAGATCGACGCCGTCTCGCGCCGTGTGCCGTGCCTGGCGAAGGTCGCGCCCAACGTCGCCAAGGACCGCACGTACTACATGGAGGACGTGCACCGCGCCGGCGGTATCCCGGCCCTGCTCGGCGAGCTGCACCGCGCGGGCCTGCTCAACGAGGACGTGCACGCCGTCCACAGCCCGTCGCTGGCCGACTGGCTCAAGACCTGGGACGTCCGCGGTGGCTCCCCCTCCGCCGAGGCGGTCGAGCTGTGGCACGCGGCCCCGGGCTGCGTCCGCTCCGCCGAGGCCTTCTCCCAGTCCGAGCGCTGGGAGGCGCTGGACGAGGACGCGGAGGGCGGCTGCATCCGCTCCGCCGAGCACGCGTACTCGAAGGACGGCGGCCTCGCGGTCCTCAGGGGCAACCTCGCCGTCGACGGCTGCGTCGTGAAGACGGCCGGTGTCGACGAGTCGATCTGGACCTTCGAGGGTCCGGCGGTCGTCTGCGAGTCGCAGGAGGAGGCCGTCGAGAAGATCCTCAACAAGCAGGTGACGGACGGTGACGTCGTCGTCATCCGCTACGAGGGCCCCAAGGGCGGCCCCGGCATGCAGGAGATGCTCTACCCGACGTCGTTCCTCAAGGGCCGCGGCCTCGGCAAGACCTGCGCGCTGATCACCGACGGCCGCTTCTCCGGCGGCACGTCGGGCCTGTCGATCGGCCACGCGTCCCCCGAGGCGGCCTCCGGCGGCACCATCGCCCTGGTCGAGGACGGCGACCGCATCCGCATCGACATCCCGAACCGCTCGATCGAGTTGCTCGTCGACGACGCGGAACTGGCGCGCCGGACGAAGGCGCTGAACGGGGCGTACGCCCCCAAGAAGCGCGACCGCAAGGTGTCCGCCGCCCTGCGCGCGTACGCCGCGATGGCGACCAGCGCGGACAAGGGCGCGGTGCGGGACGTCAGCAAGCTGGGCTGAGACATGTGAGCGAGGGGGCCGCCTGTGACGGGGCGGCCCCCTTTCGCATGTCCTCACCACCCCGCCGCGCGGCTCCCGTCCACCCCGAACAGCACCCCGTCCGGCGCCCCCGCGAACACCTTCCCGTCCGCCGCCACCGGCAACGGCAACCCGGACACCACCGCCCCGCGAGCCGCCCCCGGCCGCGCGTCCGTCTGCCCCAGCAGCGCCCCCCGCGCTGCGTCGACGGCGACGAGCCGCCCGTCCCCGGCGCTGAAGTACAGCCGCTTCCCGGCCACGACCGGCGCCGACGGGAAGCTGACGGACGTCTCCAGCCGCCACCGCTGCTCCGACGCGGCCGTGTCCACCGCGGTCAGCGCGCCGTCGGCGCCCAGCAGATACACGGTGTCCTGCGCCACGACCGCCTGCGCCCCCGCCACCGGAAAGCGCAGGGCGACCCGGCGCTGTGTGCCCTGCGCGGCGTCGTACCGCACGACGGCGTCCGTGTCCGCGTACGTCGCCGACGTAGACGTGAACCACAGCACGCCATCCCGCGCGCCCACCAGGCCGAGCGCGCCCTCCAGCCGCCGCTGCCACCGCACGGCGCCGGTCTGCGGGTCCACGGCGGTCACCCGGGTCCCGGCCCCGTCCGCGTCCACCGCGTACGCGACCCGCCCGCCGTACGACTGGAACACCGGCTGGGTCAGCCCGGCGACCTCCTGCCGCCACATCCGCTCGCCCGTGGCCGCGTCCAGCGCGGTGACCGTCGAGTCGGGGCCGGTGAGCAGGACGGCCCCGCCGACGTGCGCGATCCGGCCGTCGTAGCGGGCGATGTCCTGGCTCCAGACGGTGTCGCCGGTCGCCGGGTCGAGCGCGGCGAGACGCCGGCCGCCCTCGGAGACGACGTGCAGCAGGCCGCCCGCGAGCACGGGCGGCTGGACGTTGCCGTCGGCGCGCTGCCCCGAGTCCGCCCGCGCCCACTCCACCGTCCCGTCGAGGGAATCGACGGCGGCGGCCAGGACCCCGGGGCGCGTGCAGTACAGCGTGCCGCCGCCGTACGCGCACTGCGGCATCCCGCTCGCCTCGGCGCCCCGGGCGCCCAGGTCGACGTCCCAGGCCCGGAACCGCGGGGCCGGGCCCTGCCCGCCGGCCGCCTCGCTTCCCCCGGTCCCGGCCAGGACGACGGCCCCGGCGCCGAGTGCCAGCACGGCGGCCGTCGCGGCGACCGCCGTCCACCATCGCCGCCGCCCGGCCCTGCTCCTGGGCGCCGTGTCGGTGGTGGCGGAGTCCGGGACGGCGGGCGCCGTGCGCCGGTGGGTGGGCAGGTCGTCACCGGAGGGCGCGCCGGGACGCCTGCGGTGGGGGTCGGCGGGTGGCCGGCGGTGGGCGTCCACCTGGGCGTCACCAGGGGGCTCGCGGTGAGGCTCGAACGACCGGTCGGCCGTGCGCTGTTCGGGTATGAACGCCTGGGTGTCGTACGACGCCGACAGCGACCGCAGCTCCGCCATCAGCTCGTCCGGGGTGGGCCGGTCCTCCGGCTCCTTGGCCAGACAACGGGCCACGAGCGGCACGAGTTCCTGCGGCACCCCTGTCAAGTCCGCCTCTTCGTGGACGACCTGATACGCCACCAGGTACGGGCTGTCGGAGTCGAACGGCCCGCTGCCCGTCGCCGCGTGCACGATGACCGACCCGAGCGCGAACACGTCGGCGGCCGGCCCGACGTCCCGCGGCCTGCGGAACTGCTCCGGCGCCATGAACGGCGGCGTTCCGATCAGCTTGCCGGTCTCGGTGCGCAGCTCGCTGTCCGAGGGCCGGGAGATGCCGAAGTCGATGACTTTCGGCCCGTCCTCGGCGAGCAGCACATTGCTGGGCTTGAGGTCGCGATGCACGACGCCGACCCGATGGATGTCCCGCAGCGCCTCCGCGAGTCCCGCCATCAACTGCCGCAGCCGGGGGAGGGGCAGCGCGCCGTTCCGCTTCACGTACTCGGAAAGGGTCGGCCCGGGGATGTACAGCGTCGCCATCCACGGCCGCTCGGCATCCGGATCGGCGTCGACGACGGGCGCGGTGAACGCACCGCTGACCCGCCGGGCCGCCCCGACCTCCTGCCGGAACCGGCCCCTGAACTCGGGGTCCTGCGCGAACTCCGCGTGCACGACCTTCACGGCCAGCCGCAGCCCCGAGGCCGACCGTGCCAGATGGACCACGCCCATGCCGCCGGAGCCGAGCAGCGCCTCCAGCAGATAGTGACCGGCGTACCGCTGCGATTCCGCTTCCGCATCCGTGCCGGTGTTGCGCCATGGCGGCATCTCTCACCCCCGGATGTCCGTCCGCACGCGCGACGCGCTGAGCCTAGTCGATGGTGCGTGCGAAACCCCTGGGGCTTGTTAGCCTCGGTGCGCCACGCGAATGTGGCGTGAACCGTTCACAGGCATCCAAACGGGGGGAGGCCGACATGGCCACGGAAAACATCGAGATCCCGGGCACGGGCGAGCAGGACACGGCACCTACGGCGCTCGCGGAGCCGGACTCGGAACTGGAGACGCTGAGCGCGACGGCGACGGCGACGGCGTCTGAGACGCCGACTGAGACCTCGGAGACAGAGACGGAGGCCGGGGCGGAGGCGCTGAGCGCGGCCACGACGCTGGTCCGCTACTACCCGGTCGCCCCGGGTGTCCGGCTCAACGTCCGCAGCGGTCCCGGCACCGACTACCGCATCGTCCGCGTCCTGCCCGAGGGCACCACCGTCCCGATCTACTGCCAGCGCCCCGGCGAGACGATCACCGGCCCGTACGGCACGTCCAACCTCTGGGACTGCATCGCCAACTCCCAGTACGTTTCGGACGCCTACGTCAAGACCGGCAGCGACGGCTACGTCGCACCGCGCTGCGCCTGACGACGACCGGGGCCCGTCGCTCACCGCGAGCCGTGACCGACCCATAATCGACCCGTGAGCGACAACGAGAACGGCAGCACGGACCGGCCCATGGGCGGCGGGCCCCGCCCCGAACCCCTGCGCTTCTTCGGCACGGCCTGGGTCGACCACGACTCCGGCTACACCGCCCGCCGCATCGCCGTGTCCCTCGGTTCGCTCGCCGCGGCCGTCGCCGCCTGCCTGCTGCTCCGTCTCGCCTACGAAGGCATCCGGCTCGCCGAGACGGGCGGCTTCGTACCGCTCCTGGTCGTCGTCATGTTCGCGGTCTGCAGCTCCCTCGCCTTCCGGCACACCTGGGAGGGCTTCACCAAGCGCCACGACCCCGAACGCCAGTCCGCCCTCCGAGGCCTCCTCACCATCGGCTTTGTCGGCTCCCTCCTCGCCTACTTCTTCCGCTCCCTCACCGAGGCTCCCGGCGAGAAACTGCACCGCGAGGAGTACGAAACGGCCCTCCAGGCCCACGAGAACCGCACCACCCGCCGCACCGGCAACCCAGCGAAGAGACGCCGCCGCGCTTGACGCGGGTTCACGGGGCCAGGTCCTCACGGAGGCGAGGTGCCCGTGGAGGTGCGGGGTGCTCACCCGGGTCCGGGGTCCGGGGTCGTCCGGGATGCTCCGCAGGGTCGGCCAGATGGACAGTGGTGTGGGCCGGGCGCAGCCGGATGACCCGGGGTGCTCAGCGGCGTCGGCCAGGATTGGCCGAGGTGCCGGCCGTGGGGCTTGGCCTGTGCAGGCCGTCGTGCTCACCCGGGTCGGCGCGGAGCTGTCTCGGCCCCGTCGGCTGGGGCAGCGGCAATGCGCACCGGGTCGGCCGGGTGGGCCGGAGTCATTCGAGATGCTCACGGCGTCGGCCGGAGCCATCGGAGTCATCCGGTGTGCCCACCGCATCGGCCGGGGGAGCTCACTGGACGGCCCAGGGCCATGAAGGCTCGCGCCCGCCCTCTGTCACCCTTCCCCCAACCCCGCCAGCATGTCGCCATGGCCACCTCCATGACGCCCCCGCCCCCGCCCGTTCCGCCCTCCCACGCCTCGCGCGCCCACTCCTTCAACTCCGTCGCCGCCCAGTACGCCGCGAACCGGCCTTCCTATCCACCCGCCCTCTTCGACGCCATCGAGGAACTGGCCGGGTGTCGACTCGCCGGCGCGCGGGTGGTCGACGTGGGCGCCGGAACCGGAATAGCCACCGCCCTGCTGCACGACCGGGGCGCCGACGTGGTGGCCGTCGAGCCGGGGGACGGCATGTCCGCCCACTTCCGCCGCACCCGCCCCGACATCCCGATCGTCCGCGGCGACGGCAACGCCCTCCCCCTCGCCGACGCCTGCGCGGACTTCATCACCTACGCGCAGGCCTGGCACTGGACCGACCCCTCCCGCGCGCTCCCGGAGGCCTTCCGCGTCCTACGGCCGGGCGGCGCACTGGCGCTGTGGTGGAACCGTGACGCCGAGGGCGTCCCCTGGCTCGCCGACCAGGCGGAACGGATCAACCAGCACTACGGCGACCCCCTGGCCGTCCAACCGGGCACACCGGACACCGGCGAGAACGCCTCCGCGTACGCCGTCCCCACCCCCGACTACGCCCGCCGGGTCGTCCGCTGGAGCCGCCGCGTCCCGATCGACACCCACCTCGCCAACCTCGGCAGCCACTCGATCCTCCTGGTCAACGGCACCGAACGCAGCGAGGCCTTCCTCTCCGAGGAGCGCCGCCACCTCCTCCAGGTCTTCCCGGACGGACACGTCGAAGAGACCTACGACGTAGAACTCCTCCTCACCACCACCCCCTGACCCCAACCCTCGCCCCCCTTACCTCGCACCGGCACCTCCCCTCCGCCCAGTCCCACCCGCCGACCCACCGCCGATCCCACTGGCCGGCCCCAGCTCGCCTCGGCACCCGGCCTCGGCACCCGGCCTCGGCACCCGGCCTCGGCACCCGGCCTCGGCACCCGGCCTCGGCACCCGGCACCCCGGCACATGACCGCGCACCGGAGCCACCGACCGAAGCGCCAGCCACGGCCGGGTCGTCCCCCAAGGAACCCCAAGCAGCCCAAGCCCACCCAACCGGGACCCACGCCCGGACCCCGCTCCACGCACCCTCCCTCCGCAGCCGAGCACCCACTTGACGCCACCTCACCCCCAGGAGCAATATTCATCGCATGATGAATTATGCCGCCGACCCACCCGGCGCCGGCGGGCAACCCGCACCCGGAACCCTCCGAACCCCCGCCATCCGCGCCGAGGGCCTGACCGTGGTCCGCGGCCCCCGCAAGGTCCTGCGCGCCCTGGACTTCACCGTCCCGCGCGGCCAGATCACCGGCCTCCTCGGCCCTTCGGGCTGCGGCAAGTCGACGCTGATGCGCGCCATCGTCGGCACCCAGGCCAAGGTCACCGGCACCCTCGACGTCCTCGGCCGCCCCGCCGGCCACCGCTCCCTGCGCACCCGCATCGGCTACGTCACCCAGGCCCCCTCCGTCTACGACGACCTGACTGTCCGTCAGAACCTCGACTACTTCGCCGCGATACTCGACCCGCGCCACACCACCGCCGACCGCCACCACGACGTCGACCGCGTCCTCACCGACGTCGACCTCACCAGCCACGCCGACGCCCTCGCCGGCAACCTCTCCGGCGGCCAGCGCAGCCGCGTCTCCCTCGCCGTCGCCCTCCTCGGCACCCCCGAGCTCCTGGTCCTCGACGAACCCACCGTCGGCCTCGACCCCGTCCTGCGCCGCGACCTGTGGAACCTCTTCCACGCCATCGCCGCCGACCGCGGCGCCACCCTCCTCATCTCGTCCCACGTCATGGACGAGGCCGAGCGCTGCCACCGCCTGCTCCTGATGCGCGAGGGCCAGATCCTCGCCGACGACACCCCGGACGCCCTGCGCACCCGTACCGGCGCCGAGACGGTCGAAGCCGCGTTCCTGCACCTCGTGGACGAGGCGAGCGCCGCGGCCCGCAACAAGGAGACGACCCGATGACCACGACGACGGCGTCCGCCCCCGCCCGCAGCAGCGCCCTGAACGCCGCCCGCACCGCCGCGACCGCCGCCCGGGTCCTGCGCCAGCTCCGCCACGACCCGCGCACCATCGCGCTGATGATCCTCATCCCGTGCCTGATGCTGATCCTGCTGCGCTACGTCTTCGACGGCAGCCCGCGCACCTTCGACAACATCGGCGCCTCCTTGCTGGGCATCTTCCCGCTGATCACGATGTTCCTGGTGACGTCCATCGCCACCCTGCGCGAACGCACGTCGGGCACCCTCGAACGCCTCCTCGCCATGCCCCTGGGCAAGGGCGACGTGATCGCCGGCTACGCCCTCGCCTTCGGCACGCTCGCGGTTCTCCAGTCCGCCCTCGCCACGGGCCTCGCCCTGTGGTTCCTCGGCCTCGACGTCACCGGCTCACCCTGGCTGCTCCTGCTGGTGGCCCTGCTCGACGCGCTCCTCGGCACAGCCCTCGGTCTCTTCGTCTCCGCCTTCGCGGCCTCCGAATTCCAGGCGGTGCAGTTCATGCCGGCAGTGATCTTCCCCCAGCTCCTCCTCTGCGGACTCTTCACTCCACGCGACAACATGCACCCCGTCCTCGAGGCCATCTCCAACGTCCTCCCCATGTCCTACGCCGTCGACGGCATGAACGAAGTGCTCAAGCACACCGACATGACGGCCGACTTCGTCCGCGACGCCCTGATCGTCGCGGGCTGCGCCCTCCTGGTCCTCACCCTCGGCGCGGCGACGCTCCGGCGCCGGACCGCCTGACCCACTGGGCGGGCCACATCCCGCCCACCGGACAAGCAAGCCTGTCACCTGCACGCGGTGCGAGGATGAACCCGGACGACGCAACCTCCGGAGGTCCCCGCACCATGACCCAGAAAGTCGCAGTCCTCGGCACCGGCAAGATCGGCGAAGCCCTGCTCAGCGGAATGATCCGCGGCGGCTGGACCCCCGCCGATCTCCTGGTCACCGCCCGCCGCCCGGAACGAGCCGAAGAACTCCGCGCCCGCTACGGAGTCACCCCGGTCACCAACGCGGAAGCCGCGAAGACGGCCGACACCCTGATCCTCACGGTCAAGCCCCAGGACATGGGTACCCTCCTCGACGAACTCGCCCCCCACGTCCCGGCCGACCGCCTGGTCATCAGCGGCATGGCCGGTATCACCACCTCCTCCCTCGAAACGCGCCTGGCCGCCGGGACTCCGGTCGTCCGCGTCATGACGAACACCCCGGCCCTCGTCGACGAGGCCATGTCCGTCATCTCCGCCGGCAGCCACGCCGGCGAAGCCCACCTCGCCCACGCCGAAGAGATCTTCGGCGCCGTCGGCAAGACACTCCGCGTCCCCGAGTCCCAGCAGGACGCCTGCACCGCCCTCTCCGGCTCCGGCCCGGCGTACTTCTTCTACCTGGTCGAAGCCATGACCGACGCGGGCATCCTGCTCGGCCTGCCCCGCGACAAGGCCCACGACCTCATCGTGCAGTCCGCGATCGGCGCGGCCACCATGCTCCGCGACAGCGGCGAACACCCGGTCAAGCTCCGCGAGAACGTCACGTCCCCCGCCGGCACCACCATCAACGCCATCCGTGAACTCGAGAACCACGGCGTACGGGCCGCGCTCATCGCCGCCCTCGAAGCCGCCCGCGACCGCAGCCGCGAACTCGCCGCCGGCAACAACGACTGACCTGCCCGCCCGGGGGCGGTCACTCCGCCACGGCCGCCACCTTTCGCGTGAACACCACCCGCGCGACCCCGCCCGCAGCATCAGTGCCGACGCCCCGCGCCCTCGCGACCGCAACTCCGCCGCCGGCCGAAGGACCCCATGCCCGGGACCGTCCGCCGCGCCGGCCTCGGCAGCGAGGTCACGATGCCTCGGCACTCCGCATCGCGCCTCGCCGCCGACCCACGCGTCTACCGAGCCGCGTTCAGCGCAGCCGCCACCCCGGCACCGACGTCACCCGTATCTCCGGACGCACTCGCATCCCCCGTATCGGGAGAAGCCGGCAGCAACCCGATCGCGCGATAAGCCGCATCCACGGTCGGCCGGGCCATCGCCCGCGCCCTCTCCGCACCATCCCGCAGCACCCCCTCCACATAGCCGGGATCCGCACACAGCTCCTTGTGCCTCTGCTGTACGGGCCTGAGGAGTTCGACCACGGCCTCTGCGGTGTCCTTCTTCAAGGCGCCGTACGACTCGTATACACCGCTCAGGTCCGATGGGTTCCCACCCGTGCACGCGGCCAGGATCTCCAGCAGATTCGCGAGCCCGGGCCGCCCCTGCCGGTCGTACACGACGTCCCGCCCGCTGTCGGTCACCGCCCGCATGACCTTCCGGCGCACGGCATCAGGCTCGTCGAGCAGATAGACGATCCCCGGCCCGGTGTCGTCGCTCTTCCCCATCTTCGACGTCGGCTCCTGCAGGTTCATCACCCGCGCCGCCACCCCCGGATGCGTCGCCCGAGGCACCACGAACGTGTGCCCGTACCGCTGGTTGAACCGCACCGCCAGATCCCGCGTCAGCTCCACGTGCTGCGTCTGGTCGTCTCCCACAGGCACCTCGTCGGTCCCGTACGCCAGGATGTCCGCCGCCATCAGCACGGGATACGTCAGCAGCGACAGCCGCACACTCCCACCCCGCGCCTGCTCCCGCGCCGCCTTCTCCTTGTACTGGATCATCCGGCGCATCTCCCCGTCGGTCGCCACGCACTCCAGCAGGTACGACAGCCGCGCGTGCTCGTCGACGTGGCTCTGCACGAAGACGGTGCACAGCCGCGGATCCAGCCCCGCCGCGAGCAACAGCGTCGCCGCCTGCCGGCTCAGCCTGCGCACCCGCGCCGGATCGTGCTCCACCGTCAGGGCATGCAGATCGACGATGCAGAACAGCGCGTCCGCCTGGTGCTGGTCCACCTCGACCCACCGCCGCATGGCCCCGAGGTAGTTGCCGAGTGTCAGGTGCCCGGTCGGCTTGACCCCGCTGAAGACCCGCGTCATCTCTTCTCCTCCTGGTCAAGGCCACCGCACCCGGCCGGCCGACCCTCCTGGAGGGAGATACGAGAACGGCCGCCGAGGCGGCGGCCGTTGAGTGCATACGCGCGTACGGCCGCCGTCAGGCGGCCCACCAGAGCTGGGTGCACGTACGCGTGGTCACGTCCCCAGAGTACGCCTCCGGTGTGCGCCCGGGAACTCGAGTTGACACGCCTCGGGCCGGTACGTAGTGTTCTCCGAGTTGTCCGACGTGAGCGCCGACTCCGGTCGGTCCCCGGACAGCCATTCCGTAAGTACCAACCACTCCCGACGAGCAGTCGACCCGTCGCTCTGCTGTCGTGTCATTGGTATGCGTATTTATGGAATGAGGAATCCGCGTTCGAAAGGACGCAGCCCCCGATTAGGTCGGGAGCGAGGAATCCGCTAAAGTCTCACTCGTCGGAACGGCCCAACGGCCGGGAAAACAAACCCCGCTGACTGGGGATCAGGTCGAGAAAAGATCTGATAGAGTCGGAAACACCGAAGGGAAGCGCCCGGAGGAAAGCCCGAGAGAGTATCTCGGGTGAGTACGAAGGAAGCGTCCGTTCCTTGAGAACTCAACAGCGTGCCAAAAGTCAACGCCAGATATGTTGATACCCCGTCTCCGGTCATCAGACCGGGACGTGGTTCCTTTGAAGAAAACACAGCGAGGACGCTGTGAACGGTCGGGCTTATTCCGCTCGACGGTTCCGCTCCCGTGTGTGTCACCGGATCACCGGTAAACATTCACGGAGAGTTTGATCCTGGCTCAGGACGAACGCTGGCGGCGTGCTTAACACATGCAAGTCGAACGATGAACCACTTCGGTGGGGATTAGTGGCGAACGGGTGAGTAACACGTGGGCAATCTGCCCTGCACTCTGGGACAAGCCCTGGAAACGGGGTCTAATACCGGATACGAGCCTCCTCCGCATGGTGGGGGTTGGAAAGCTCCGGCGGTGCAGGATGAGCCCGCGGCCTATCAGCTTGTTGGTGAGGTAACGGCTCACCAAGGCGACGACGGGTAGCCGGCCTGAGAGGGCGACCGGCCACACTGGGACTGAGACACGGCCCAGACTCCTACGGGAGGCAGCAGTGGGGAATATTGCACAATGGGCGCAAGCCTGATGCAGCGACGCCGCGTGAGGGATGACGGCCTTCGGGTTGTAAACCTCTTTCAGCAGGGAAGAAGCGCAAGTGACGGTACCTGCAGAAGAAGCGCCGGCTAACTACGTGCCAGCAGCCGCGGTAATACGTAGGGCGCAAGCGTTGTCCGGAATTATTGGGCGTAAAGAGCTCGTAGGCGGCTTGTCGCGTCGGTTGTGAAAGCCCGGGGCTTAACCCCGGGTCTGCAGTCGATACGGGCAGGCTAGAGTTCGGTAGGGGAGATCGGAATTCCTGGTGTAGCGGTGAAATGCGCAGATATCAGGAGGAACACCGGTGGCGAAGGCGGATCTCTGGGCCGATACTGACGCTGAGGAGCGAAAGCGTGGGGAGCGAACAGGATTAGATACCCTGGTAGTCCACGCCGTAAACGGTGGGCACTAGGTGTGGGCAACATTCCACGTTGTCCGTGCCGCAGCTAACGCATTAAGTGCCCCGCCTGGGGAGTACGGCCGCAAGGCTAAAACTCAAAGGAATTGACGGGGGCCCGCACAAGCGGCGGAGCATGTGGCTTAATTCGACGCAACGCGAAGAACCTTACCAAGGCTTGACATACACCGGAAACATCCAGAGATGGGTGCCCCCTTGTGGTCGGTGTACAGGTGGTGCATGGCTGTCGTCAGCTCGTGTCGTGAGATGTTGGGTTAAGTCCCGCAACGAGCGCAACCCTTGTCCCGTGTTGCCAGCAGGCCCTTGTGGTGCTGGGGACTCACGGGAGACCGCCGGGGTCAACTCGGAGGAAGGTGGGGACGACGTCAAGTCATCATGCCCCTTATGTCTTGGGCTGCACACGTGCTACAATGGCCGGTACAATGAGCTGCGATACCGCGAGGTGGAGCGAATCTCAAAAAGCCGGTCTCAGTTCGGATTGGGGTCTGCAACTCGACCCCATGAAGTCGGAGTCGCTAGTAATCGCAGATCAGCATTGCTGCGGTGAATACGTTCCCGGGCCTTGTACACACCGCCCGTCACGTCACGAAAGTCGGTAACACCCGAAGCCGGTGGCCCAACCCCTTGTGGGAGGGAGCTGTCGAAGGTGGGACTGGCGATTGGGACGAAGTCGTAACAAGGTAGCCGTACCGGAAGGTGCGGCTGGATCACCTCCTTTCTAAGGAGCACTTCTTACCGATCCCCTCCGGGGGTGAGGTCAGAGGCCAGTACATCGGCGAGTGTCCGATGCTGGTTGCTCATGGGTGGAACGTTGACTACTCGGCCAGGTTCTGGGCCGGAGGCTGCTAGTACTGCTCGTCAGAGCGTGGAACGCATGATCTTCGGGTGGGAGCTGGTCGGGCACGCTGTTGGGTGTCTGAAGGTACGGCCGCATGGTCGCCTTCAGTGCCGGCCCCAGTGCACTCGAGCCGATGGTTCGGGGTGATGGGTGGTTGGTCGTTGTTTGAGAACTGCACAGTGGACGCGAGCATCTGTGGCCAAGTTTTTAAGGGCGCACGGTGGATGCCTTGGCACCAGGAACCGATGAAGGACGTGGGAGGCCGCGATAGTCCCCGGGGAGTCGTCAACCAGGCTTTGATCCGGGGGTTTCCGAATGGGGAAACCCGGCAGTCGTCATGGGCTGTCACCTACTGCTGAACACATAGGCAGTGTGGAGGGAACGCGGGGAAGTGAAACATCTCAGTACCCGCAGGAAGAGAAAACAACCGTGATTCCGGGAGTAGTGGCGAGCGAAACTGGATGAGGCCAAACCGTATGTGTGTGAGACCCGGCAGGGGTTGCGCATGCGGGGTTGTGGGATCTCTCTTTCACGGTCTGCCGGCCGTGGGACGAGTCAGAAACCGTTGATGTAGGCGAAGGACATGCGAAAGGTCCGGCGTAGAGGGTAAGACCCCCGTAGTCGAAACGTCAGCGGCTCGTTTGAGAGACACCCAAGTAGCACGGGGCCCGAGAAATCCCGTGTGAATCTGGCGGGACCACCCGCTAAGCCTAAATATTCCCTGGTGACCGATAGCGGATAGTACCGTGAGGGAATGGTGAAAAGTACCCGGGAGGAGTGAAATAGTACCTGAAACCGTGTGCCTACAAGCCGTGGGAGCGTCGCGCAGGGATTTGTCCTTGCGTCGTGACTGCGTGCCTTTTGAAGAATGAGCCTGCGAGTTTGCGGTGTGTTGCGAGGTTAACCCGGGTGGGGTAGCCGTAGCGAAAGCGAGTCCGAATAGGGCGTTTCAGTAGCATGCTCAAGACCCGAAGCGGAGTGATCTAGCCATGGGCAGGTTGAAGCGGAGGTAAGACTTCGTGGAGGACCGAACCCACCAGGGTTGAAAACCTGGGGGATGACCTGTGGTTAGGGGTGAAAGGCCAATCAAACTCCGTGATAGCTGGTTCTCCCCGAAATGCATTTAGGTGCAGCGTCGTGTGTTTCTTGCCGGAGGTAGAGCACTGGATAGGCGATGGGCCCTACCGGGTTACTGACCTTAGCCAAACTCCGAATGCCGGTAAGTGAGAGCGCGGCAGTGAGACTGTGGGGGATAAGCTCCATGGTCGAGAGGGAAACAGCCCAGAGCATCGACTAAGGCCCCTAAGCGTACGCTAAGTGGGAAAGGATGTGGAGTCGCACAGACAACCAGGAGGTTGGCTTAGAAGCAGCCACCCTTGAAAGAGTGCGTAATAGCTCACTGGTCTAGTGATTCCGCGCCGACAATGTAGCGGGGCTCAAGCGTACCGCCGAAGTCGTGTCATTGCAGCATGAGGGCCAACGCCTGCTGTGATGGGTAGGGGAGCGTCGTCTGCCGGGTGAAGCAGCCGTGTAAGCGAGTTGTGGACGGTTGACGAGTGAGAATGCAGGCATGAGTAGCGATACAAACGTGAGAAACGTTTGCGCCGATTGACTAAGGGTTCCTGGGTCAAGCTGATCTGCCCAGGGTAAGTCGGGACCTAAGGCGAGGCCGACAGGCGTAGTCGATGGATAACCGGTTGATATTCCGGTACCCGCTGTGAAGCGTCAAACATCGAGCATCGTGATGCTAAGGCCGTGAAGCCGTTCCGGACCCTTCGGGGAAAGGAAAGTGGTGGAGCCGCCGCCCAAGCGGTTAGTAGGTGAGTGATGGGGTGACGCAGGAAGGTAGTCCATCCCGGGCGGTGGTTGTCCCGGGGTAAGGGTGTAGGCCGTGCGACAGGTAAATCCGTCGTACTTGTGGCTGAGACCTGATGCCGAGCCGATTGTGGTGAAGTGGATGATCCTATGCTGTCGAGAAAAGCCTCTAGCGAGTTTCATGGCGGCCCGTACCCTAAACCGACTCAGGTGGTCAGGTAGAGAATACCGAGGCGTTCGGGTGAACTATGGTTAAGGAACTCGGCAAAATGCCCCCGTAACTTCGGGAGAAGGGGGGCCACGCCTGGTGAGAGTACTTGCTGCTCGAGCTGGGGGTGGCCGCAGAGACCAGCGAGAAGCGACTGTTTACTAAAAACACAGGTCCGTGCGAAGCCGTAAGGCGATGTATACGGACTGACGCCTGCCCGGTGCTGGAACGTTAAGGGGACCGGTTAGCTCCATTTTGGTGGGGCGAAGCTGAGAACTTAAGCGCCAGTAAACGGCGGTGGTAACTATAACCATCCTAAGGTAGCGAAATTCCTTGTCGGGTAAGTTCCGACCTGCACGAATGGCGTAACGACTTCTCGACTGTCTCAACCATAGGCCCGGTGAAATTGCACTACGAGTAAAGATGCTCGTTTCGCGCAGCAGGACGGAAAGACCCCGGGACCTTTACTACAGTTTGATATTGGTGTTCGGTTCGGCTTGTGTAGGATAGCTGGGAGACTTTGAAGCGGCCACGCCAGTGGTTGTGGAGTCGTCGTTGAAATACCAGTCTGGTCGTGCTGGATGTCTAACCTGGGTCCGTGATCCGGATCAGGGACAGTGTCTGATGGGTAGTTTAACTGGGGCGGTTGCCTCCTAAAGGGTAACGGAGGCGCCCAAAGGTTCCCTCAGCCTGGTTGGCAATCAGGTGTTGAGTGTAAGTGCACAAGGAGCTTGACTGTGAGACCGACGGGTCGAGCAGGGACGAAAGTCGGGACTAGTGATCCGGCGGTGGCTTGTGGAAGCGCCGTCGCTCAACGGATAAAAGGTACCCCGGGGATAACAGGCTGATCTTCCCCAAGAGTCCATATCGACGGGATGGTTTGGCACCTCGATGTCGGCTCGTCGCATCCTGGGGCTGGAGTCGGTCCCAAGGGTTGGGCTGTTCGCCCATTAAAGCGGTACGCGAGCTGGGTTTAGAACGTCGTGAGACAGTTCGGTCCCTATCCGCTGTGCGCGTAGGAGTCTTGAGAAGGGCTGTCCCTAGTACGAGAGGACCGGGACGGACGAACCTCTGGTGTGCCAGTTGTTCTGCCAAGGGCATGGCTGGTTGGCTACGTTCGGGAGGGATAACCGCTGAAAGCATCTAAGCGGGAAGCCTGCTTCGAGATGAGGACTCCCACCCACTTGATGGGGTAAGGCTCCCAGTAGACGACTGGGTTGATAGGCCGGATATGGAAGCACGGTAACGTGTGGAGTTGACCGGTACTAATAGGCCGAGGGCTTGTCCTCAGTTGCTCGCGTCCACTGTGTTGGTTCTGAAACCACGAACAACCCCGCCCTGATGGGTGGTGCGGTTGTGTTTCATAGTGTTTCGGTGGTCATAGCGTGAGGGAAACGCCCGGTTACATTCCGAACCCGGAAGCTAAGCCTTACAGCGCCGATGGTACTGCAGGGGGGACCCTGTGGGAGAGTAGGACGCCGCCGAACAAATATTGAGAAAACCCCCGTGCCATTGGGCACGGGGGTTTTCTGCGTTTAGGGTCTGCGTATGCGCTATGACCTCGTCATCTTCGACAACGACGGTGTGCTCGTCGACAGCGAACCCATCTCCAATCGGCATCTGGCCGCCTATCTGACGGAGCTGGGGCACCCGACGACGTACGAGGACTCCATCCGGGACTACATGGGGTCCGCGATGCACCGGATCCATGAGGTGATCCTGGAGCGTTCGGGGCAGCGGCTGCCCGAGGACTTCGACGATGTCTTCCACGCGCGGGTGTTCACCGCCTTCGAGCGGGAGTTGACGGCGGTGAGCGGGGCCGGCGAGGTGCTGGAGAAGCTGGCCGCGGAGGGGGTGCCTTACTGCGTGGCCTCGTCCGGGAGCCATGAGCGGATCCGGGTGGGGCATCGGGCGACCGGGCTGGACCGGTGGTTCGACGACGAGCGGATCTTCAGCTCGCAGGATGTCGGGCGGGGGAAGCCGGCGCCCGATCTGTTCCTGTACGCGGCGGAGCGGATGGGGGTCGCACCGGAGCGCTGTGTGGTCGTCGAGGACAGTCCGCTCGGCGTGCGGGCCGCCGTGGCGGCGGGGATGGACGTGTACGGGTTCACCGCGATGACGCCGCCCGCGAAGCTGGCGGGGGCCAAGGGGCTGTTCTCGGAGATGGGAGAGCTGCTCGGGCTGCTCGGCTGAAGTTGAGGAGATTTCATCTTTGGCTGGATATACCCAGCGGTACGCCGGAGCCCTACGCTCGCCGCCATGACTGATGTGCTGCGGCGCGGCAGGGGCTCGTTGGCGGTCGCTTTCTTCACTCAGGGGGTCGCGTTCGCGCTGCTCGTCACGCGCATACCGGCGATCCAGGACCGTTACGGCGTGTCCGACGCGCTGTTGCCGGCGTTCCTGGCGGCCGTGCCGGTGCTGGCCGGGGTCGGAAGCGTGGGTACGGAGTGGCTGGTGCGGCGGGTGGCGCCCAGTGCGGTCCTCCGGTGGTCGCAGCCCGTCGTGCTCCTGGCCCTGCTGGGGGTGGGTGCGGGAGGCCGAATGGCCGAACTGGCGATCGCACTTGGGGTGTTCGGGCTGGCCGTCGGCGCGTTGGACGCCTCGATGAACATGCTCGGGGTGAGCCTGCAGCGATCGTACGGGCGCAGCATCATGCTCGGGTTTCACGCCGCGTACAGCCTGGGCGGGATTCTGGGGGCCTCGCTGGCGTGGGTGGGGGCGCACTGGGAGCTGGCGCTGGGCGTGTCGTATCTGCCGGTCGTGGCGGTGCTGTTGCCGCTGTGTCTGGTGGGGAGTCGGTGGTACGTCGATGGGGAAGTGAGCGCGGGTGCCGGGGCCGCGGGCAAGGGGGCTGGGGGCGGGGTCGGGTTCGGGGTGCTGTTGCCGCTGTGCCTGGTGATGACTTTCGCCTACATCGGGGACTCCACGGTGTCCAACTGGAGTGCGAAGTACCTGCAGGATGTGCTGGGGAGTTCCGAGCAGCTGGCGACGGTGCCGTACAACGTCTACATGGTCACCACGCTGCTGGGGCGGGCCCTGGGCGACTTCGGGGTGCGGCGGCTCGGGGCCGTGGCGGTCGTACGGGGTGGCGCGCTGGTCGCGGCCGTCGGGTTCGCGGTGGTGGCGGGGGCGCCCGGCGCGTGGGTGGGGATGCTCGGGTTCACGCTGCTGGGGCTCGGGCTGTGCGTGCTGGTGCCGCAGACGTTCGCGGCGGCGGGGCGGCTGTTCCCCGGGGCGTCCGACGCGGCGGTGGCGCGGCTGAACGTCTTCAACTACGTGGGGTTCCTCATCGGTTCGCCGTTGGTGGGGGCGTTGGGCGATGCGTGGAGTTACCGGGGGGCCATGCTCGTGCCGATGGTGTTGGTGCTGGTGACACTCGTGTACGCCCGGTCGTTCGCCGCTCAACCGGACCGATACGGTGGCGGGCATGAGCGGCCGCGCACAGCTGATGTGGGACGAGGCAGTAACGGGCTATGACTTCGGACCGGACCATCCGATGGATCCGGTCCGGCTGGCGTTGACCCGGAGACTGGTCGAGGCGTTCGGGCTCGATCGTGAGATGGAGGTCGTGGCGGCGAAGGCGGCGGGGGAGTCGACGCTGCGGCTGGTGCATCGGGAGGACTACATCGCGGCGGTGAAGGCCGCTTCGGCGGATCCGCGGGCGGCCGACCAGTCCTACGGGCTGGGGACGTTGGACGATCCTGCGTTCGCCGGGATGCACGAGGTGTCGGCGCTCATCGCCGGGCAGTCGGTGGGGGCGGCGGAGGCCGTGTGGCGGGGCGAGGCGCTGCACGCGGTGAACTTCGCGGGCGGCCTGCACCACGCGATGCCGGCGGGTGCTTCGGGGTTCTGCATCTACAACGACGCCTCGCTGGCCATCGCGCGCCTGCTGGAGCTGGGGGCCGAGCGGGTCGCCTATGTGGACGTCGACGTGCATCACGGGGACGGTGTGCAGGCGGCGTTCTGGGAGGATCCGCGGGTCCTGACGATCTCGTTGCACGAGCATCCCCGGACGTTGTTCCCGCAGACCGGGTGGCCGGAGGAGACGGGAGCGGAGGGGGCCGCGGCGGGGTCGGCGGTGAATGTGGCCCTGCCCGCGGGGACGGGGGACGCCGGCTGGTTGCGGGCGTTCCACGCGGTGGTGCCGGAGCTTGTCGCCGGGTTCCGGCCGCAGGTGCTGGTGACCCAGCACGGCGCCGACACCCACTTCGAGGATCCGCTGGCGCATCTGGCGGTCTCTCTGGACGCGCAGCG
This sequence comes from Streptomyces chromofuscus, assembly GCF_015160875.1. Classification (NCBI taxonomy): domain Bacteria; kingdom Bacillati; phylum Actinomycetota; class Actinomycetes; order Kitasatosporales; family Streptomycetaceae; genus Streptomyces; species Streptomyces chromofuscus. Next base: position 4,571,855 of record NZ_CP063374.1, read on the forward strand.
GGCTGTGCAGGTGGCCTGTCACGAACTGGCGCACGAGTACGCCGAGGGGCGTTGGGTGGCGCTGGGTGGTGGCGGGTACGCGGTGGTGGACGTGGTGCCGCGGTCCTGGACCCACCTGGTGGGGGTCGTGGCGGGCCGGGAGGTGGCGCCCGAGGCGATGATTCCGGAGGGGTGGCGGCAGGAGGTCTACGCCCGGACCCGGCAGTTGGCGCCGGCGCGGATGACCGACGGGCGGTGGCCGCTCGCGTGGGGGGACTGGGAGGCGGGGTACGACCCCGCGGACCGGGTGGACCAGGCCGTGCTGGCCACGCGGCGGGCCGTGTTCCCGTTGCGGGGCTTGCTGGCGTAGGGGCGGCTGCGGGCGGCCGTCCGGGACACGGAGGGGTGCGGGGCGGCCGTCCGGGACGGACGGCTGCGGTGCAGCGGTCCGGAACGAGGGGCTGCGGGCGGCTGTGCGGGACGGACGGCTGCGGTGCAGCGGTCCGGAACGAGGGGCTGCGGGCGGCTGTGCGGGACGGACGGCTGCGGTGCAGCGGTCCGGAACGAGGGGCTGCGGGCGGCTGTGCGGGACGGACGGCTGCGGTGCAGCGGTCCGGAACGAGGGGCTGCGGGCGGCTGTGCGGGACGGACGGCTGCGGTGCAGCGGTCCGGAACGAGGGGCTGCGGGCGGCTGTGCGGGACGGACGGCTGCGGTGCAGCGGTCCGGAACGAGGGGCTGCGGGCGGCTGTGCGGGACGGACGGCTGCGGTGCAGCGGTCCGGAACGAGGGGCTGCGGGCGGCTGTGCGGGACGGACGGCTGCGGTGCAGCGGTCCGGAACGAGGGGCTGCGGGCGGCTGTGCGGGACGGACGGCTGCGGTGCAGCGGTCCGGAACGAGGGGCTGCGGGCGGCTGTGCGGGACGGACGGCTGCGGTGCAGCGGTCCGGAACGAGGGGCTGCGGGCGGCTGTGCGGAGCGAAGGGCTGCGGGCGGATGTCCGGGGACGCACGGCTGCGGGCGGCTGACGAGGTCGGGCGGATGTCCGGGTCCCCCGCCGTTACGCCAACCGAGCACCCTTCCTCCGTTCCCGCCCCACCCTCCGCCCACGATCCGTCACCATCCCCCCATGCTCACTTCCACCTCCCTCCGCGCCCACCTCCTGGCCGTACGGCTGGCCGGGACGGTGGCCACCTCGCGGGAAGAGAGCCTGCGCAGTTACCGGGCCTTCGCGGCTCGCGATCCTCGGCTGTTGATCGGGATTGACCCCGAAGGAGCGTGGAGCGAGCGGGATGTGATCGGGTTGATGGCGGACAAGTGCGGGGTATCTGCTGATCCGAGGTGCGTTTCCGGTCAGGATGTGATTGACCCGGAACTGACGCTCGCCGCGCTGGACGCGTTCTCGGCGCGGCTGGCCGTGGTCGCGCAGCGTGGTGCGCCGGTGCTGCTCGGGACCGGCCACCCGCACCGACTGCTCGGTTTCTACGGCGCGTTGGCGGACGCCTTGTCGGCGGCCGGATGTGCCGTCCTCACCCCGGCGAAGGGTCGCTCTGTCGACATAACGACTAGGTTCGGCCTACGCACGCACAACCTCGATTACGTACGAGGCGTCGCGATGGTGCGGGAACCCGGCGCGCCCGGCCCCGGTCGTGCGACCGGCGCACACACCCATTCCCCCTTGCCGGTTCGTACCGTTCTGGCCGCTGCCGCGGAGGCCGGCGGACCCCTCCCGGAGCTGGTCATCGGCGACCACGGTTGGGTCTGCGGCGCAGGTCAGCTGGGGTTCGAAGCCATCGGTCTGGCGGACACGGACGACCCGGCGCCGTTCGTCGGGGAGGCCGAGGGGCGCGTGTCGGTGGTCGTTCCACTTGATGACGCTGTGCGGTCTGATTACTACCGGCCGCTTACCCGCTACGTACTCAATCGGGCGTGTCTGTCACAGTAGGCCGCCGATAGGTGCACCTCTTCCCCACTCGCATCACCCGCCCCTAGTCTGGGGAGTGAGCACGCAGCGACGAAGAGTCACCGGAAGGGGAAGCCGGTGGCCGTCGAGTCGAGTGCGGAAGGTTCAGGTGTGTCATGGCTGCAGCTGGAGATCAGAGGCCTCTGAGCGAGGTTCAGTTCCTTACCGTGGCGGAGGTCGCCGCGGTGATGCGAGTGTCGAAGATGACCGTGTACCGCTTGGTGCACAGCGGTCATCTGCCCGCGATCCGGGTGGGGCGGTCCTTCCGCGTCCCCGAGAACGCGGTTCACGAGTACCTCCGCGACAGCTATGTGGGGGTGGAAACAGCCTGACGGCCGGCGCGGGGAGATCGGTACAGGGCACTTTCGATCTCCCCGTGCACCTCGATTACGACCTCAGCGCTCGGGCGGGTAGGCTAGCCCCTCGTAGGTCGTGTGGGCCCATGGCGCCCAAACACCGAGTGATGAGAAGTGAGCGAGGGTAGTCGTGGGCTCTGTTATCAAGAAGCGGCGCAAGCGGATGGCCAAGAAGAAGCACCGCAAGCTGCTCAAGCGCACGCGCGTTCAGCGTCGTAACAAGAAGTAACGACGCACCGCAACGCCGCGAGAGCGTGGCTGTGGCCCCCCATCCCGTGCGGTGGGGGGCCACACGCATATCCCGGGGGATATCCCGGTGGAACGGGCCGCGCGCACAGGACGGCTCGGCGGACGGGACACTCGGTCGTACGAGCGTGGCTTGCCGTCACTTCGCGCAGTGGGCGGTCATCACAGCGCGACGACCAACCGCTAAGTTGGCCGCAGACGGGGAACTCGGCAGCGGTACGAGGGCTGGAAGGAAGGCGCGGATCGTGGGCAAGGTCGTGCTCGTGACCGGAGTGGCCCGTCAGCTGGGGGGCCGGTTCGTACGACGGATCCAGCGGGACCCGGAGGTCGACCGCGTCGTCGCCGTGGACGCGGTACCGCCCGAGCACCACCTGGGCGGCGCGGACTTCATCCGGGCCGACATCCGCCAGCCCGCCATCGCCCGTGTGCTGGCCGAGACGGCCGCCGACACGGTCGTGCACATGGACGTCACCGCAACCGCGCTGGGCAGCGGCAACCGGGCCACGGTCAAGGAGACCAACGTCATCGGGACGATGCAGCTGCTCGGCGCCTGCCAGAAGTCCCCGACCGTCCGCCGGCTGGTGGTGAAGTCCAGCACCAACGTCTACGGCTCGGCGCCCCGCGACCCGGCCGTCTTCAGCGAGACCACCCCGCCCAAGTCGCTGCCCAGCGGTGGCTTCGCCAAGGACACGGTGGAGGTCGAGGGGTACGTGCGCGGCTTCGCACGCCGCCGGCCGGACGTCGCGGTGTGCGTGCTGCGTTTCGCCAACATCCTGGGCCCGAGCGCCGACTCGCCGCTCGCCTCGTACTTCTCGCTGCCGGTGATGCCCACGGTGCTCGGCTACGACCCGCGGTTGCAGTTCGTGCACGAGGACGACGTGATCGAGGTGCTGCGCATCGGCTCGCACGAGCCGCGTCGGGGCACTCTCAACAGCGGCACCTTCAACATCGCCGGCGACGGCGTCCTGCTGCTCTCCCAGTGTTCCCGGCGGCTCGGCCGCCCCACCGTGCCGCTGCTGCTGCCCGCGGTCACGTGGGCCGGCTCGCTGGTGCGTACCCTGGGCATGACGGACTTCTCACCCGAGCAGATCCGACTGCTGACCCATGGCCGCGTGGTGGACACGACCCAGATGCGCGAGACGCTGGGATTCGAGCCGAAGTACACCACCGCGGAAACGTTCGCGGACTTCGCGCGCAGCCGCGGACCCGGACTCCTGCCGCCCGAGGCCCTTGCGGGGGCCGTCGACCGGTTCGCCGCGCTGCCCGTCGCGGGCGGCGGCCACCCCCCGACGCAGAGCGCCAACTGAGGAGCGCATCAACGATGGCGGACGCCAAGGTCATTCCGTTCGACGACGACCGGTCCCGTGGGAACGCCGTGCAGCGGCCGCCGCGGCGCGGCCGGAGCGTGGGGAGCCGACGGCCCGGCGGGGAGCCCGCACGGGTCCGTGAGACGGGCGAGGTGGGCGACGTCCAGCCCTTGCCCAGCCGGACACGCGCGCGGGACGACGCTTCCGTGCCCCACGACGTCCCCGTGCCCCACGAGGATCAGCGGCCGGGCGAGCCCGAGCAGCAGCGGCCCGTGGACGACGGCGGCCTGGAGGGGCGCGTCGCCGCCGGCCTCGCCTTCCTGCGCCGCCGGCTCACCGGCGACTACGAGGTCGACGACTTCGGCTACGACGCCGAGCTGACCGACCAGGTGCTGATGTCCCTGCTGCGCCCGGTGTACGAGAAGTACTTCCGGGTCGATGTGAAGGGCATCGAGAACATCCCCACCGACGGCGGAGCCCTGATCGTCGCCAACCACTCCGGCACGCTCCCGCTGGACGGCCTGATGATGCAGGTCGCCGTGCACGACCACCACCCGGCCGGCCGCCACCTGCGCCTCCTCGCCGCCGACCTGGTCTTCGTCCTGCCGGTCGTCAACGAACTCGCCCGCAAGCTCGGCCACACCCTGGCCTGCGCCGAGGACGCCGAGCGCCTCCTGGCGCAGGGGGAGCTGGTCGGCGTGATGCCGGAGGGCTTCAAGGGCATCGGCAAGCCGTTCAGCGAGCGCTACAAGCTCCAGCGCTTCGGCCGTGGTGGCTTCGTCTCCACCGCGCTGCGCCAGGGCACGCCGATCATCCCGTGCTCGATCGTCGGGGCCGAGGAGATCTACCCGATGCTCGGCAACGCGAAGACGCTGGCGCGCCTGCTGGGCTTCCCGTACTTCCCGCTGACCCCCACCTTCCCGTGGCTGGGTCCGCTGGGTGCGATCCCGTTGCCCACCAAGTGGACGATCCAGTTCGGCCGGCCGATCCCCACGGACGGCTACCCGCCGGAGGCGGCCGAGGACCCGATGCTGATGTTCAACCTGACCGACCAGGTCAGGGAACAGATCCAGCACACCCTGTACAAGTTGCTGGTGCAGCGCCGCTCGGTGTTCTTCTGAGTCCGTACCGACCGGCGAAGGCGTACGACAGTCGTAGGCGTACGGCGAAGGGGGCGCCCCCTGGGAGGGGCGCCCCCTTCGCCGTACCGCGGGAGCTACTCGGCGTCCAGGCCGAGCCCGGGCAGCAGCCCCGGGAGCAGCGGCGGGACTGTGACGTCGGGCTCGGTCGTCGGTGGCTTGCTCGGCGACGGGGAGGCGCTGCCGATGTCCTCCGGCGGGTCGAGCAGCCCGCCGCTGGTGCCGCCGAGCAGACCGTCGCTCTCGTCGTCGGTTCCGGCCGAGCGGCTCGGACTGCCGGTGCCGGGATCGCCGTCGTCGGAGGAGCCGCTGCCGGTGCTGGGTGCGGCGGAGCCGCGACCGGACTCGGTGGCACCCGTGTCCGGTCCGCCGTCGGGGCCGCGCCTCTTGCCGTCCTCGCTGCCGCCGCCCTGGGTCGGGGGCTGCGGCAGCAGGGACTGCAGCGGCGCGACTTCCTGGTCTATGGCGTCGAACACCGACGACACCTGCTCGCTGACGTCCCCGAGCTGCACCGGCAGCCGCTCGCGCAGGGCCCCCCAGGCGTCGCGGTGCGAGCGGGAGAACGCGGAGAGGGCCTGGATGGGGCCCAGCGAGTCGGGATCGCGTTCGTACGCGGCGGTCAGCAGCCGGTGGCCCTCGGAGGCGTCGTGCGTCACGCCGGACAGGGCACGGCGGATCTCGCCGAGCGACTCGTGGTCCAACGGGCCGCTGCGGCCGCGCTCCATCAGCCGACGCGCCTCGCTCAGGCGGGTGGACGCCTGGTCGAGGTACATCTGCCCGCGCTCGTCGTCGCCGTCGGCGAGGCCTCGCTTGAAGTCCTCGATGCCGCGTTTGAGCCCGTAGAGCGAGTCGCCGGGCAGGGCGTCCCCGCTGGCGGCGGCGACTCCCCCGAGGGCACTGGCAGCGACACCCACGCTGAGGCCGCCGGCGGTGAGTCCCTTGGCCAGGCGCGTACGCGGACGGAACTTGCCCAGCGGCGTGGCGCGGTGGGCGCCACGGCCGCGCGCGGAACGCTGCTCCGGGACCGCGGGGTCGGACGCCGCCTCGCCGCCGCCCTGGAACATGGCTTCGAACTGGGCCACCAGTTGCGCCCGCTGAACCACCTTGACCTCGGGATCCAGCGTCGGCCCGGGCAACGCGCCAAGACCGGCCGCGATGGCCAACAGGCGGCCTTGCTCGATCGGTTGGTCCGCAGCAGCCGGGGCCGACTCCTCGGACTGCTCGGCCTCCGTGCCCCGATCGGACTGCTCCTCCAGGGCCTGGGCGAAGGCGTTGGCCCGCCGGTGCGCCGATACGTTCGCGATCACTGGCGGCACCTCCTCTCGTCATGACGGTCGACTCCCCAGGGGGTCCTGAGGGTTGCACGCCCCGGCCGCAACCACACGATCGAGGGATCGGAGTCGGCCAGGGAGTGACCACAGGGAGCCTGCATCCCGCACAACGAGCGGCGCGGCACTTGGGTTACGGACCGAGGAGGAACGGACGGCGAAGTCAACAGTCTTTCACCGAGGGTGAGTTGGGGACAACGGAACGTATGCCTTCGGTGGCGGCGGTCAGCGCGCGTCGTCGGGCAGAAGACGGGCGAGAGTGCGCACGGCGCGGTACTGGAGGGTCTTGATGGCGCCCTCGTTCTTGCCCATCACACGGGCGGTCTCGGCGACCGAGAGACCCTGGAGGAAGCGGAGCGTCACGCACTCCTGCTGCTGGGGGTTGAGCCGCCGGACCGCGTCGAGCAGCGCGGCGTTCGAGAGGGACTCCAGCACGGAGTCCTCCGGTGAGCGCTCGACCTCGTTGGCGTCGAGCATCTCGCCGGTGGTCACTTCCAGCCGGAAACGACTGGACTTGAAATGATCGGCGACCAGATTCCGCGCGATCGTGACCAGCCAGGCGCCGAAGTCGCGTCCCTGCCAGGTGAACGTACCGATCCTGCGCAGCGCCCGCAGAAAGGTCTCGCTCGTCAGGTCCTCGGCGGTCGCCTTGCCGCCCACCCGGTAGTAGATGTAGCGGTACACGGTGTCGCTGTACTGGTCGTAGAGCCGGCCGAAGGCATCGGCTTCGCCGGCCTGGGCGCGCTCCACCAGGTCCATCATCCGGGCGCTGTCGCTGTCGGCGGCCGGACGGCGTGCGGTGGCAGCTCCGGCCGAGCGGCCTCGTCTGCCGACCGCGGCGCTGCCGTCGGCCAGTGCGTAGCACGGGCCGACCGGCGCGGCGGTGGCGAATGCGGGGACGGCGTACGCGGTGGGGACGAAGCCGCGCAACAGGTCTGTGACCGTTGCGCGCAGCGTAGCCAGGCCCGAGGCGTCAACCCCGACGTGTGGGTACACGGGACTCCCAGAGGCAGAGCTTCCATCACGTGCAGTGCGGAACCTTTCACCCGTCGTAGCGACGAGCGGGGTACCGGTTTGCGTCTGAGGAGAATAACGCTTCGTACAGGCGCTGCTACGCCCAGTTGCTCAAATCGTCGATTACGTCGCTTCTGTAACCGATTGACGGCTGGTCAAGTGCTGGAGAATGACAGCTTGTTGACCGATTGGGCTCGACTTCGGGGTCGGTACGGGGCGTGTTGTGGCCGGGTGCGGGTGAGGGGACTGGGTGGGGTGCTGTGTGGGTACGGGGTCTGGATTGGCCGGCGTTTCGAATGTGCTCGGCGTTGCCCACGGGCCTGGCGTTGTGCGGCCGTCGGTGTGACGGAGGTGCGTCGCGGGCCGCGGGGTGCCGGTGTTGCGCGGCCCGGCGTGACGGGGTGCCGCTGCGCCCACCCGTGCCGCCCCAGCGGCACGACTGCCCGCTGCTGCGCCGATGTTCGCCGGCCGTCAGGCACCGGCGCGAGCACGCCGCCGGTGCCACCGGCAGCGAGGGTGCGGGGGCGCCGCGGACGTTACCGACCGTGACGGCGCGGGGAGACGCCGCTGCTGACGGCCGTGGCGGTGCGGGGTGCCGCGGGCATTACTGACCGTGATGGAACGGAGGGCACCGCGGGTATTACCGGTCATGACGGTGCGGGGTGCTGCAGGTGTTGGCGGTCATGACGGTGCGGGGTGACGCACACGTACCGGCCGTGACAGTGCAGGGTGCCGCAGGTGTTGGCGGCGTGACGGTGCGAGGGGCTGCAGGTGTTGGTGGTGGTGACGGCGCGAGGGGCTGCAGGTGTTGGCGGTCATGACGGTGCGGGGTGACGCACACGTACCGGCCGTGACAGTGCAGGGTGCCGCAGGTGTTGGCGGCGTGACGGTGCGAGGGGCTGCAGGTGTTGGTGGTGGTGACGGCGCGAGGGGCTGCAGGTGTTGGCGGTCATGACGGTGCGGGGTGACGCACACGTACCGGCCGTGACAGTGCAGGGTGCCGCAGGCGTTGGCGGCGTGACGGTGCGAGGGGCTGCAGGTGTTGGTGGCCGTGACGGTGCGGGGTGCTGCAGGTGTTGGCGGCGTCACGGTGCGAGGGGCTGCAGGTGTTGGTGGTCGTGACGGTGCCAGGCGCCGCAGGCGTTGGCGGGGTTATCGGCGGCGGCGGTGGAGGGCGATGGCTGCTGCTGTGCCGCCTGCCACCGCGCCGACTCCGGCCGCGGCCGGGATGCCGACCTTCGCCGCCTTGCGTCCGGTGCGGTAGTCCCGTAGGCGCCAGTCCTTCTCCCGGGCGTACTTGCGCAGCTTGCTGTCGGGATTGATGGCGTACGGGTGCCCCACCAGGGAGAGCATCGGGATGTCGTTGTGCGAGTCGCTGTACGCGGCGCAGCGGGAGAGGTCCAGCCCCTCCGCCGCGGCGAGCGCCCGCACCGCCTCCGCCTTGGCCGGTCCGTGCAGCGGTTCGCCCACGAGCTTGCCCGTGTACACGCCGCTCACGGACTCCGCCACGGTGCCGAGCGCACCCGTCAGTCCCAGGCGCCGCGCGATGACCTGCGCGATCTCCACCGGCGCGGCCGTCACCAGCCACACCTTCTGGCCCGCGTCGAGATGCGCCTGCGCCAGTGCCCGCGTCCCCGGCCAGATGCGCTCGGCCATGTACTCGTCGTAGATCTCCTCGCCGATCGACTGGAGCTCGGCCACCCGATGCCCCTTCACGATCGACAGCGCCGACTCCCGCACGTCCTGCATGTGGTCGGGGTCCTCGAACCCGGCCAGCCGGAACCACGCCTGCTGCCAGGCGAACTTCGCGAGCTCGCGCGTCTCGAAGAACTTCCGCTTGTACAGCCCCCGCCCGTAGTGGAACAGCGCGGCACCCTGCATCACGGTGTTGTCGAGGTCGAAGAACGCGGCGGCCTTCTCGTCGCCGCGCACGGGAAACTCCGGCTCCTCGCCGACGGGAGGGACGGACGTGTCCTGTGTCTTGCGCGCGGCCTCCGCCGCGGCCTCGCCTGCCAACACGCTTCGCGCCGTGGCGGAGCGCCTACGGGGAGTGAGCCATCCGAGAGCGGCCATGCCGTGAGCATAGCCATTCTGTTCGGAGGTTCCGGAGTCGAGAGGTTGGAACGCCGTGAACTCTGCGCGACCGTGCCGTTAAACAACCCGCCCGGCGCGGCGCGAGAATGGCGGACATGAGCCCGATTTTCCGCCGCAAGCAGCCCGTGGTTCCACGGGAACGCCTCGTCACCCTGATCCGCAAGCCCGGCTGCCATCTGTGTGACGACGCGCAGCTGGTGATCGAAAAGGTCTGTGCCGACCTCGGTGTGTCGTGGGAGCAGAAGGACATCACCCAGGACAAGGAACTCCACGACACGTACTGGGAACAGATTCCCGTCGTTCTGGTGGACGGTGAGCAGCACACGTTCTGGCGGGTGGACGAGGGCCGTCTCCGCAAGGCGCTCACGGGGTAACCGGGCGCTCAGCCTGGCTTAGGATCGAGGCGACCTGGTCTCGGGGGCGGGAACTTTTCAGGAGAGTGTTCGATCGTGGCCCCCCTGTCGCCACCTGCGCCGCTACCTCGCGGAGGGCGCGTGACCCCGGTCACGTTGGCCGGACAAATCGGACACCATCTTTGTGCACGCGTTCACAAAGACATAGCCTGCATTCGACGGGGCGGTCCGGGGACGTATGACCGCCCGAAGCCCCGCTCTACCCGCAGGAGCACCGTGGCAACTGGCCGAACTCACCGACCGGCGACCCGTAGCCGAGGGATTCCCGAGGCCACCGTCGCCCGTCTTCCGCTGTACCTCCGAGCCCTGACGGCGCTGTCGGAGCGCTCCGTACCCACGGTCTCGTCCGAGGAACTGGCGGCCGCGGCCGGGGTCAACTCGGCGAAGCTCCGCAAGGACTTCTCCTACCTCGGCTCCTACGGCACCCGGGGTGTCGGGTACGACGTCGAGTATCTCGTCTACCAGATCTCCCGTGAACTGGGCCTCACGCAGGACTGGCCGGTCGTGATCGTCGGTATCGGCAACCTCGGCGCCGCCCTCGCCAACTACGGCGGGTTCGCCTCCCGCGGCTTCCGGGTAGCAGCGCTCATCGACGCCGACCCCGCGCTCACCGGCCGTGCGGTCGCCGGGATCCCGGTGCAGCACACCGACGACCTGGAGAAGATCATCCAGGACAACGGCGTGTCGATCGGCGTGATCGCGACCCCCGCGGGCGCCGCCCAGCAGGTGTGCGACCGACTGGTCGCCGCCGGCGTCACCTCCATCCTGAACTTCGCTCCGACCGTGCTGTCGGTGCCGGACGGCGTCGACGTGCGCAAGGTCGACCTCTCCATCGAGCTGCAGATCCTCGCCTTCCACGAGCAGCGCAAGGCCGGCGAGGAGGCCGCGTCCCCCGACGGCGGCGTCCCGGCCGCCGTCGCGCGCAAGGAGTCCGCCGACAAGGGACCCGACGGGGACGTACCCGCCGTGATGCCGGCATGAGTCTGCTCGTCGTCGGACTGAGTCACCGCAGCGCCCCGGTCAGCGTGCTGGAGCGGGCCGCGCTGAACGCGGACGCCCAGGTCAAGCTGGTCCAGGACACCGTCGCCGCCGAACCGGCCGCCGAGGCCGCGGTGCTCGCCACCTGCAACCGCATCGAGCTGTACGCCGACGTGGACAAGTTCCACGCCGGTGTCGCCGAGCTGTCCACGCTGCTGGCCCAGCACAGCGGGGTCGGCCTGGAGGAACTCACGCCGTACCTGTACGTGCACTACGAGGACCGGGCCGTCCACCACATGTTCTCGGTGGCCTGCGGGCTCGACTCGATGGTCGTCGGCGAGGGGCAGATCCTCGGCCAGATAAAGGACTCGCTGGCCCGCGCGCAGGACCTGCACACCGCCGGGCGGCTGCTGAACGACCTGTTCCAGCAGGCGCTGCGGGTCGGCAAGCGGGCCCACACCGAGACCGGCATCGACCGGGCCGGGCAGTCCCTGGTCACCTTCGGCCTGGAGCAGCTGGCCTCGGGCGGGGACGTGGAGAAGTGGGCGCGGGGCAAGAAGGCGCTGGTCATCGGCGCCGGATCGATGTCGTCGCTGGCCGCCGCGACGCTGGCGCGCGCCGGTGTCGACGAGGTCGTCATCGCCAACCGCACCTTCGACCGCGCCGAGCGCCTCGCGCAGATCCTGAACCAGGCCGACGACGCGGACGTGGTGGCCCGGGCGGTACCGATGGACTCGGTACGGGCCGAGCTGACACGTGCCGACATCGCCGTCTCCTGCACCGGCGCCACCGGCCTGGTCCTGCACGCGGAGGAGATCGCGGGCGCGGTCGAGGGCCGCACCGGCCGCCCCGCGCGGGTCGAGAAGACCGCCGAGGACGCGCGTACGGCGCCGAAGACGGACGTCCGGCAGACGCCGCTGCCGCCCACCCCGGTGGGCGCCGACGACAACTGCCCGCTGGACCTGACCGCTCCCGGCTTCTCCGTGATGGGCGAGGCCGCCGTGGCCGGCATGGACGCGGCGACGCTGGAGCAGCACGCCGCGTGGGCCGCCGGCAGCGCGGTCGAGCGGCGGGAGGCGGAGCGCCGGACGCCCGAGGTGACGCCCGAGCTGATCACCGCGCTCGCCGCGACCGTGGCCACCACCGGCCGGATCCCCGAGCGCCGCAAGCCCGAGCCGGTCGCCGAGGCCCAGCGGCCCGAGCCGGTCCTCTACCTGCTCGACCTGGCGATGCCGCGCGACATCGACGCGGCCGTGCACCGGCTCGCCGGGGTGCGGCTGGTGGACATCGAGTCGCTGGCCGAGGCCTCCGCGGACGCACCGATGGCGGCCGACGTCGACCAGGTGCGCCATATCGTCTCCGACGAGGTGGCGGCGTTCGGGGCCGCTCTGCGGGCCGCGCACATCACGCCGACCGTGGTCGCGCTGCGGACGATGGCCGCCGACGTCGTGGCGGGCGAGATCGCCCGGCTGGACGGGCGGCTGCCCGGCCTGGACGACAAGCAGCGCGCCGAGATCCGCCAGGCCGTGCACCGGGTCGTCGACAAGCTGCTGCACGCGCCGACCGTACGGGTCAAGCAGCTCGCGGCCGAGCCCGGCGGCGCCGGGTACGCGGACGCGCTGCGAACCCTGTTCGACCTCGACGCCGAGACGGTGGCCTCCGTCTCCCGCGCCGAGGACAGCACCGAGAACACCGCACAGAACCGAGGGCCGGCATGACGGAGAAGGCACTGAGGCTGGGGACCAGGCGCAGCAAGCTCGCCATGGCCCAGTCCGGGCAGGTGGCGCAAGCCGTGAGCCAGGTGACCGGACGGCCTGTCGAGCTCGTCGAGATCACCACGTACGGCGATGTCTCCCGCGAGCACCTCGCGCAGATCGGCGGCACCGGTGTGTTCGTGACCGCGCTGCGCGACGCGCTGCTCCGGGGCGAGGTCGACTTCGCGGTGCACTCGCTGAAGGACCTGCCGACCACGCAGCCCGAGACGCTGACGCTGGCCGCGTTCCCGCTGCGCGAGGACCCCCGGGACGTGATCGTCGCGCGGGACGCGCTGAAGTTGACCGACCTGCCGCGCGGGGCCCGCATCGGCACCGGTTCGCCGCGCCGGATGGCGCAGCTGAACGCGTACGCCCGCACGCACGGGCTGGACATCGAGACGGTGCCGATCCGCGGCAACGTCGACACCCGGATCGGGTACGTCCACAAGGGCGAGCTCGACGCCGTCGTCCTGGCCGCCGCCGGACTGCACCGGATCGGCCGGATCGACGAAGTGACCGACTTCCTGTCGGTCGACACGGTTTTGCCCGCCCCCGGCCAGGGGGCCCTGGCGATCGAGTGCGCCGCGGACAACGCGGACCTCATCGCGGTGCTCGGCGAGCTCGACGACCCGTTCACACGGGCCGCCGTGACCGCCGAACGGTCACTGCTCGCCGCCCTGGAGGCCGGTTGCAGCGCCCCGGTGGGCGCACTCGCCGACCTTCCCCCACTCTCGGCTCCGCTCGAGCGGGGGGACCCCCGGGCCGACAGGCAGATTGTCAAGGAAATGCGCCTGCGGGGCGTCGTCGGCACGACCGACGGCACCCGGACGGTGCAGCTGTCCACCACCGGTCCCGTGCCCCAGACGCACGACCGGGCAGTGGCACTCGGCCGCGAACTCGCCGCCGAGATGCTCGCCCAGGGCGCGGCCGGTCTGATGGGGGAGCGAGCACATTGAGCCCCACCACCCTTCCCGCCGCCAGTCCGGAACACGGGCACGTCACCTTCCTGGGTGCCGGACCCGGGGATCCGGGACTGCTGACTCTGCGCGCCGTCGAGGCGCTGGCGCACGCGGACGTACTCGTCGCCGAGCACGAGGTGCTCGACGTGGTACGCACGCACGCCAGGCCGGGCGTCGCCGTCGTGAACACGGACCCGGGTCCTTCTTCGGACCTCGGTCCGGGCACAGGCACGCCTCAGCTGACGGTTGTTGACGGCACGTCAGCAACCGTTGGGGTCCCCGCAGTGAGGGATGCCGCACATCTTGTCATGGAGGCTGCGCGAGGCGGCAGGCGGGTCGTCCGTGCGGTGTCCGGGGACCCGGGGCTCGACGCGTACGCCGCCGAGGAGATGCTCGCCTGCGCCGCGGCGGGTGTTCCGTTCGAGGTGGTGCCCGGTGTCGCGGCCGCGGTCGGGGTGCCGGCGTACGCCGGTGTGCCGCTGCGGGACGCGCAGGGGGCCGACGTGCGGTTCGTGGACGCGCGGACGGCTTCCGACCGGTGCTGGACGGAGGTCGGGGCGTCGGACGGGACGGTCGTCGTGTCGACCACCCTCGACTCCGTGGCCGCGGCTGCCGGCGAGCTGGTGTCCGCGGGGCGCAAGCCCGATACGCCGATGACCGTGACGGTCGCGGGGACGACGACCCGGCAGCGGACGTGGACCGCGACGCTGGGGACCGTCGCGCAGACGCTGAAGCAGGCGAAGGTGCTGCCGTCGCCCGAGGGCGGGCGGCCCGTGATAGCCGTGGTCGGGGAGCGTTCCGCCGCCGCTCGGCGTGAGCAGTTGTCGTGGTTCGAGTCCAAGCCGCTGTTCGGCTGGAAGGTGCTCGTGCCGCGGACCAAGGAGCAGGCGGCTTCGCTTTCCGACCAGCTGCGGTCGTACGGGGCCGTGCCGCACGAGGTGCCGACGATCGCCGTCGAGCCGCCGCGGACGCCTCAGCAGATGGAGCGGGCGGTCAAGGGGCTGGTCACCGGGCGGTACGAGTGGATCGCCTTCACCTCGGTGAACGCCGTCAAGGCCGTGCGGGAGAAGTTCGAGGAGTACGGGCTGGACGCGCGGGCCTTCGCGGGGATCAAGGTGGCCGCGGTGGGGGAGCAGACGGCGAAGGCGCTGGTCGCCTTCGGCGTGAAGCCGGATCTGGTGCCGAGCGGGGAGCAGTCCGCGGCGGGGTTGCTGGAGGACTGGCCGCCGTACGACCCGGTGTTCGACCCGATCGACCGGGTGTTCCTGCCGCGGGCCGACATCGCCACGGAGACGCTGGTCGCCGGGCTGATCGAGCTCGGGTGGGAGGTGGACGACGTCACGGCCTACCGGACCGTGCGCGCGTCGCCGCCGCCCGCGGAGACCCGGGAGGCGATCAAGGGCGGTGGGTTCGACGCCGTGCTGTTCACGTCGTCGTCCACGGTGCGGAATCTGGTCGGTATCGCCGGCAAGCCGCACAACGTGACCGTGATCGCGTGTATCGGGCCCGCCACGGCGAAGACCGCCGAGGAGCATGGGCTGCGGGTGGACGTGATGGCTCCGGAGCCGTCCGTACACAAGCTGGCGGAGGCGCTGGCCGACTTCGGGATGAAGCGGCGGGCGGCGGCGCTGGAGGCCGGGGATCCGGTGACGCGGCCCAGCGAGCGGCGGCCGGGGGCTCGGCGTCGGCGCACGACGACGTAGGGCGGCGTAGAAGCGCGTAGGCGACGTGGCGGAGGCGTGCGCCGTCGTGGGTGTGTGCGGTAGTGGGTGTGCGTCGTGGGCGTGCGCCGTCGTGGGGGTGTGCGTCGTGGTGGGCGTGCGCCGTCGTGGGGGTGTGCGTCGTGGTGGGCGTGTGGCGTTGTGCCTGCGGCGGCCTGCTCGCGTTCGGTGGGGGTGCTGTGGCGCCTACGGTGCGTGTGTCGTCGGGGCCGCGCCGGGGGGTGTCCGTCCTCGGAACGGCGCGGAATCGGTCATCTGCGAAGGTGCCCGGGTTGACGCGCCAACCGCTGCGGGCGGGCACCCCCCGGCACGGCCCCTTCCCGCCGTGGGCGGGTGCGGGTTCCACCGGGTCGCGGTGCTCTTCGGGCCGACGTCGCGTCGGCAAAGGTGGTCGTGCGGCGGGCGTAGCGTAGACGGCATGACGACGTACGGTTCCTTCCCCGGTTCGCGGCCGCGGCGGCTGCGGACCTCCCCCGTCATGCGGCGCATGGTCGCCGAGACGCGGCTGCATCCCGCCGACTTCATCCTTCCCGCGTTCGTCCGGGAGGGCGTGAGCGAGCCGGTGCCGATCGCCGCCATGCCGGGGGTCGTGCAGCACACGCGCGACAGTCTGAAGAAGGCCGCTGCGGAGGCCGTGGCTGCCGGGATCTCCGGGATCATGCTGTTCGGGGTGCCCGAGGAGTCCAAGAAGGACGCGGTCGGGACTCCCGGGACCGATCCGGACGGCATTCTTCAGGTGGCCCTTCGCGATGTGCGGGCCGAGGTGGGGGACGAGCTGCTCGTCATGTCCGATCTGTGTCTCGACGAGACCACCGATCACGGGCATTGCGGTGTGCTCGACGAGTCCGGGCGGGTCGACAACGACGCGACCCTGGAGCGGTACGCCGAGATGGCGCAGGTCCAGGCCGACGCGGGGGCCCATGTGGTCGGGCCCAGCGGGATGATGGACGGGCAGGTCGGGGTCGTCCGGGACGCGCTTGACCAGATCGGGCGGGAGGACGTGGCCGTCCTGGCCTACACCGCCAAGTACGCGTCGGCGTTCTACGGGCCCTTCCGGGAGGCCGTCGGCTCGTCGCTGCGGGGCGACCGGAAGACGTATCAGCAGGATCCCGCCAACGCGCGGGAGTCGATGCGGGAGCTGGCCCTCGATCTGGAGGAAGGGGCCGACATGGTGATGGTGAAGCCTGCCGGGCCCTATCTGGACGTCCTGGCGCGTGTGGCGGACGCGGTGGACGTGCCCGTGGCCGCCTACCAGATCTCCGGCGAGTACTCGATGATCGAGGCCGCCGCCGAGAAGGGCTGGATCGACCGGGACCGGGCGATTGTGGAGACCCTGACCGGCATCAAGCGGGCCGGGGCGCAGAACATCCTCACCTACTGGGCCACCGAGGTCGCCCAGCGGCTGGGGAAGGGTCAGAGCCTGCTGTAGGTCTGGATGTCCTGCGTGAACTCCTCGATCAGGCGGGGTGTCAGCGTGGGCCGGGTGTCGGCGATGGCGGTCATGTAGTCCTCGGTGGTCGCCGGGCGGCCCTGGCGGTGCGTGACCTCACGTTCGAACGCGGCCTGCGCGCCCTTGCGGGCCGCGAACTCGATGTCGGCCGGGGTGAACAGCTCGCTGGCCGCGACCAGCCGGGCCAGGTCGATCGAGTCGGCGGTGGCCGTGAGGTAGCGGGTCCAGATCGCCGAGCGGGCCGTCGGGTCCGGCGGGCCGATGGGGATGACGTAGTCGAACCGGCCTGGCCGCAGGAACGCCGCGTCCAGGGAGCGGACCGAGTTGGTGGAGCACACCAGCAGACGCGCGTCCTGCTCACGGAAGACGGGGATCAGTTTGAGCAGCTCGTTGGTCACCCCGTGCCCCGGGTCGACCGCCTTTCCCGACCGTGCACCGGCGATCTCCTCCACCTCGTCGATGAAGAGCAGCACCGAGTCGAGCTCGGACAGTTCCGCGAAGGCCTCGCGCAGCGCCGCGGCCAGCCCTTCGCTGGTGTCGGCCGCCAGCCGGGACGGGAACAGCTCCACGAACGGCCAGCTCAGACGGGAGGCCACCGCTTTGGCGAAGCTGGTCTTCCCGGTGCCGGGCGGACCGAACAGGATGACCGCCTTGGGCGGGACGACGCCGTAGCGGTCGGCCAGCTCCGGCTCCTTCAGCGGGAGGACGACTCGACGCTCGACGACCTGCTTCTCACGGTTCATGCCGGCCATCGCGTCCCACAGGCCCTCCGGCAGAAAGCGCCCGCCCAGCGCGGCGAGGACGTCCGCGTTGGCGGCTCCCGGTGGCTCGGCCTTCTCGTAGTAGGTCAGGTCGTCGCGGAACCGGTAGCCGGAGTTCTCCAGCGCCTGAGCACCCGCGGCGCCCGCGGGCAGCAACGCGCTGACGTGGCGCACGCCCAGGGCGTGCAGGCGTCGCTCCAGCTCGGTCAGGAGCGCGCTGCCGATGCCGCGCTCGCGCCACCGGGAGGCGAGGGCCACCAGGAGGATCCACCCGCGCTTGCCGTACGCCTGCGCCATGGCCATGCCGACCAGCTCGTCACCGACCACCGCGACCACCGCCGGCTGGCCGGCCTTGGCGGCGGCGATCACCTCGGACACCGGGAAGACCGGGTCCTGGCCGGCCTGCCGGCTCTGGTCCCAGACCTGGATCGCCTGGTCGAGGTCGTCGTCGTGATAGTCGCGAAGGTGCCAGACGGGCACGGCCCACCGCCTCAGTCGACCGGCCAGGTGTGGGCCGGGGCGTTGAGGTGCATGTAGTCGATGTAGAGCTGCGTCATACGGCGCAGGGCCTCGTGGCGGCCGGCGGCGGTGGTGGCGGTCGTGTGGTGGAACATCTCCTTCTGCCAGACCGCTCCGTTGCGGGCGGTGACGCACCGCTGCTCGATGATGCCGAGCAGTGGTTCGCGCCAGGCGTCGTCCATGCCGGAGTGCTCCAGCCCCCGGTGGGCGAGGGGCAGGAGGCGGCGCAGGACGAGTTCGGGGGCCGGGACCTCGCCCATGCCGGGCCAGTACAGGCGGGCGTCGATACCGTGCCGGGCAGCCGTGTGCAGGTTGTCCTCGGCGGCCGCGAAGGACATCCGGGACCACACCGGCCGTTCCTCCTCCACCAGGGCGCGGGTGAGCCCGTAGTAGAAGGCGCCGTTGGCGAGGGTGTCGGCGACGGTCGGACCGGCGGGCAGCACCCGGTTCTCCACCCTGACGTGCGGCTTGTCGTGGGCGATGGCGTAGACCGGGCGGTTCCAGCGGTAGACGGTGCCGTTGTGCAGGGTCAGCTCGCCGAGTTCCGGGACGTCGCCCCGCTCGAGGGTCTCCACGGGGTCCTGCTCGTCGCACAGGGGCAGGAGGGCGGGGAAGTAGCGGAGGTTCTCCTCGAAGAGGTCGAAGACGCTGTTGATCCACCGCTCCCCGAACCACACCCGGGGCCGCACCCCCTGCACCTTGATCTCCTGCGGGCGGGTGTCGGTCGCCTGCTCGAACAGCGGGATGCGCGTCTCGTGCCACAGCTCCTTGCCGAACAGGAACGGCGCGTTGGCCGCCAGCGCGACCTGGATGCCGGCGATGGCCTGGGCCGCGTTCCAGTAGCCGGGGAACTCCTCCGGGGAGACCTGGAGGTGGAACTGGGTGCTGGTGCACGCGGCTTCCGGGGTGATCGTGTCGGCGTACGTCCGCAGCCGGTCGACGCCGTCCACCTCGATGTGCAGGTCCTCGCCGCGAGCCGCGAAGACCTGGTCGTTGAGCAGCCGGTAGCGCGGGTTCTCGGACAGGGCCCACTCGCCCACGTCCTGCTGCCGCAGCGTGGGCAGGATGCCGACCATGATCAGATGGGCGCCGACCGACCTGGCGCGTTCGTCGGCGTGGTTGAGCGCGGCACGGATCTCGGACTCCCAGGCGTCGGGGCCGCCCTCGGTCAGCCGGCGGGGCGGGACGTTGATCTCCAGGTTGAACCGGCCCAGCTCCGTGGACCACGCCGGGTCCGCGATGGCCTCCAGTACGTCCGCGTTGCGCATCGCGGGCTCGGCGGCGTCGTCGACCAGGTTCAGCTCGATCTCCAGCCCCACCTGCGGCCGCTCGGACTCGAACCGTGCCTCGCGCAGCATCTGCGCGAACGCGTCGAGGCACTTCTGCACCTTGATCCGGTACCGGCGGCGGTCCTCGCGGGTGAAGACCACCGCCGGGACGTCCCGTCCCATCGGGCCTCCCGAGCTGCCTCGGACACCTCTGGTTTCCGGCGGCTGGATTCCGGCACCAGGTTTTCGGCGTCTGGTGTGCAGCGCCTGCTTTCCAGCTCCTGTGCTCCAGCGCCTGGATTCCAGCGTCCCACCGGGTGGGCGAGATGTCAGCGCCAGCCGAAACGGCGGTCCACCAGCGCCGAGAACTCCTCCAGGGTCAGCACCGCGTCCCCGTTCTGGTCGGCCGCGTCGAACAGGGCGGAGGAGGCGTCGGCGTCTCCCAGAGCCCAGAACGGAAGGTCACCCGAGGCGGCCAGGTCCGGGCCCTTCGTCCGCAGGGCGGTGATCACCTCTTCGCGGGTCAGCGTCCCGTCCTTGTCCAGATCAAGCGCCTCGAACAGCTTCCGTGCCTTGTCGCTCATGTGTCGTCCTCACTCCGGCTCAGTCCCACCAGAAGGACCACATTTCCCGGTCGACGAGTTGCTCGGCGTAAGCATCGAGGGACGGGCTGCCGCTCTGGTCGATGGTGTCCGGGCAGAACGCGTCATGCTCGGCCGCCACCGAGCGCGCTGCCTCGGGGGTGGTGGGGGGTGCCGCGACGGAGACGATCAGCTGGTCGAAGGTGAGCGCCACGACGCGGATGCCGAAGCGGTCCTCCCAGGAGCGGAGCACGGCGCAGAGGCGGGCCACGTCGTTCTCGTGGTTCACGGGGCCCGACCAGCCGATCGCCGCCGGGATGTCCGCGCTGCGGCGGGCGGGGACGAGGGCGACGCGGGGGTCCTTGAGCCAGGTGCCGTCCGTGAGGAGGCGGTCGGCCGTCTCCGTGGCCAGGGCGTCGGGGTCGGGGGTTCCGGGGGAGGCTGGGGGCTCCGGCGCCAGGCCCGGCCAGTCGTCGTCCTCGGTGTCCTCCCAGTACTCGGCCAGAACCTCTTCGGCGTCGTGATCGCCGGGGTACGAGGTCTCGTCGGGCATCAACTCCCAGGCCTCGGGACCGCCTTGGCCGCCGCCGACGTCCACGAGCAGCGGGAGCAGGCCTACGGTGCGGGCCCCCTTGAGCGCCGTCCAGTCACCGGGGGTCGCGGCGGTGTCCGCGTGCCAGAGGAGGGCGTCGATCACTTTGCCGGGCGGCAGTTCGAGACCGAGGGTGCGGCCGGTGGGGTCGGCGGCGAGCTTCGGGAGGGGGTTGGGGAGGGTGGCCATGGTTCAGCGGGCGGCGAACTTCGTGAAGGCCGTCCAGGTGGCGGGCTCGATCCGGAGGATGGGGCCGTCGTCGGCCGGGTTCTTGGAGTCGCGGATGAGGATGAAGTGGGAGCAGGCCGCGACTTCCACGCATTCGCCGCCTTCGTCGCCGCTGTAGGTCGACTTGAACCACTGAAGTGCGTCGGCGCTCATAGCTCTCCTAGCAGGCGATCCAGCAGGTCCTTGGACTCTTGTGTGGCCAGGGCCTGTGTCCGCAGCATCGCATACTTGCGCGACAGGATGGACACCTCGTCCGGGTCAGATACCCACTGGCTGCCACGCTGCCCTTCGATGTAGGCGAGGTGCTGGTGGTCCGGGGTTTCCAACAGTACGAACGGGCCGTTGAGCCCTGCATGAGACGGACTGGACAGCGGCAGGAACTGCACGGCGATGCCCGGGAGTTCGGCACACGCCCGCAGGTGGCGAAGCTGCTCGGCGCGGACCTCAGGTCCCCCGACGGCCAGGCTGAGCACCGGCTCCCAGATGACGAAGCTGATGGTCGGCGGGACCTCGCGGCGCAGGATGTCCTGGCGGCCGATCCGCGCAGCCGTCTTGGTCTCGATCTCGTCCTCGGCGTACGCGGGGACGCGTTCGCGGAGTACGGCGCGGGCGTACGCCTCCGTCTGCAGCAGGCCGGGAAGGACCTGGTTGGCGTACAGGGACAGGGCGATGGCCTCCTGCTCGTGCTGCATGTAGAGCTCCGCCCACATCGGGAACTGGTCGATCTCCGGCAGGTTGTCGACGCCCGCCTCCAACAGGCCCTTGAGACCGAGCGCATGGTCGAGGCGTGCCGCGAGGTCCGGCTTGAGTGGGCGCCTGCCCTGCTCGATCGAGGCGATGGTCTCCTCGTCGACGTTGAGGTGCTCGGCGAGTGAGCGTTGGGTGTGACCACCCGCGCGGCGGCCGGTGCTGAGCTGCACGCCGAGCATCTTCATGGCCGTCAGGTTCCTCTTCCGCGGCGGCTTTTTGGCGTTCATGTCGCTGCAACTCCCCGCGCGTGCCCCTGCTCGACCCCGTACGAACCCGTACAAAAAATCTGTACGGGCTCACGCACTGCTCAACCGTAGTGACCCTGCGCGACATTCGTCCCGTGAACGCCGAAGTTGAACTCCCCTACCAGCGTGACCAGCTCTACGCCCGCCACCGCCGCTCCGTGCCCGCCGCCCGACGTTTCGCCCGGTTCTCCCTCACGTACTTCGGGCTCGCTCAGTGGGAGCGGGCCGAGGACGTCGCGTTGTGCGTCAGCGAGTTGGCGACCAACGCCCTGCTGCACGGCGTCCCGCCCGGCCGCGGCTTCCTGCTGCGCGTGCGGTACGACGGCGACGTCGTGCGCGTCGAAGTGCACGACAGCGGCACCGGGGTGCCGCGTGTCGCCGACGAGCCCGACGAAGGCGGGCGGGGGCTGTTGCTGGTCGCGGCGTTGAGTGACAAGTGGGGGGTGGACGAACGGACCCCGGGCAAGGCGGTGTGGTGCCAGTTCGAGGTCCGCTCGGTCAGAGACGCTCGGGCGTCCTGATGCCCAGCAGGGCCATGCCCTGGTGCAGGGTGCGGGCCGTGATGTCGCAGAGGAACAGGCGGTTCTCGATCTGCTCCCCGGTCTCCGCCTTCAGGACCGGGCACTTGTCGTAGAACGACGTGTACAGCGACGCCAGCTGGTACAGGTACGCCGCCAGCTTGTGCGGGGCGTACTCCGTGGCCGCCTCGGCCACCGTTTCCGCGAACGCGTCCACGTGCAGGCCCAGCGCGCGCTCCGCCTCGTGCAGGTCGAGCTCCGGGTGGGCCTGCGGGCGGGTCCCGTCGGCCTTGCGGAGGATGGACTGGATACGGGCGTACGCGTACTGGAGGTAGACGGACGTGTCGCCGTTCAGCGAGACCATCTGGTCCAGGTCGAACTTGTAGTCCCGGTTCGCCGAGGTGGACAGGTCCGCGTACTTCACCGCGCCGATGCCCACCTGGGCGCCGCGCTCGGCGATCTCCTCCTCGGAGAGGTCCAGCGCCTTCTCCCGTACGACCGCGGAGGCGCGGTCGATCGCCTCGTCCAGCAGGTCGACCAGGCGGACCGTCTCGCCCTCACGGGTCTTGAACGGCTTGCCGTCCTTGCCGAGGACCGTGCCGAAGGCCAGCTGGTACGCCTTCACGTCGCCGTTGAGCCAGCCCGCCTTGCGCGCCGTCTCGAAGACCATCTTGAAGTGGAGCGACTGGCGGGCGTCCACGACGTAGATCAGGCTGTTCGCCTTCAGGTTGAAGACGCGGTCGCGGATCGCGGACAGGTCGGTGGCCGCGTAGCCGTAGCCGCCGTCCGACTTCTGCACGATCAGCGGGACCGGGTTGCCGTCCGGGCCCTTGATGTCGTCGAAGAAGACGCAGAGGGCTCCCTCGGAGCGGACGGCCACCCCCGACTCCTCCAGGAGGCGGCAGGTCTCGGCGAGCATGTCGTTGTAGCCGGACTCGCCGACGATGTCGGGGTCGCGGACCTCCATGTCCAGCTTCTCGAAGACGGAGAAGAAGTAGATCTTCGACTCGTCGACGAACTTCTGCCACATGGCGAGCGTGTGCGGGTCGCCGGCCTGGAGGTCGACGACGCGGCGGCGCGCCCTCGTCTTGAACTCCTCGTCGGAGTCGAACAGCCTGCGGGCGGCCTTGTAGAGGCGGTCGAGGTTCGACATCGCCTCCTCGCCGGAGACCGCGGTGTCCTCGGTGCCGGCCTTGTGGTCCAGCTCGTGCGGGTGCTCGTCGAGGTACTGGATGAGCATGCCGAACTGGGTGCCCCAGTCGCCGATGTGGTGGCGCCGGACCACGTTCTCGCCGGTGAACTCCAGCAGCTGGACGACCGAGTCGCCGATCACCGCGGAGCGGAGGTGGCCGACGTGCATCTCCTTGGCCACGTTCGGCTGGGCGTAGTCGATGACCGTGGTGCCGGGTGCGTCCGCGTAGGGGACGCCGAGGCGCTGCGGGTCCGCGTACCGCGCGGCCAGGTTCTCGGTGATCGCCTTGTCGGTGAGGGTGATGTTGAGGAAGCCGGGGCCGGAGACCTCGACGTCCTTGATCACGTCGCCGGCGGTGATCCGTGCGACCACCTGGGTGGCGAGCTCGCGGGGGTTCGCCTTCGCCTTCTTGGCCAGCGCGAGGATGCCGTTGGCCTGGAAGTCGGCCCGGTCGCTACGTCGCAGCAGCGGGTCGACTCCGTCGGCTTCCGGGAGGGCGGAAGCGAGGGCGTCGGCGAGGCGCTGGTTGACGGAAGCGGTGAGGGACTGGACCGAGGCCATGGAGTGGGTGCCGTTCTCCTCGTGGGGATCGATAGACAGGGCCAGTATCCCATGGGGGGTAAAGCGGTTTTTGCGGAGAGCTCGGGGGTGCGGCGCGTCGGGGGGTGCGGGCTGTGCGTGGCTTGTCGCGCAGTTCCCCGCGCTCCTGAAGGGCGGCTGCGCCGCACGCAGGGGCACTCCTCTGAAAAGGCGTTTTCGTCGTTGCCGTCGTTGCTGGGACAATGAAGCCGTCAGCCGTTGACCGTACCGGCTGCCCGACGCAGAAAGAAGGACGTGCCGATCGTGGCTCAGAGCACCGAGA
Organism: Streptomyces chromofuscus; assembly: GCF_015160875.1. Lineage (NCBI taxonomy): Bacteria > Bacillati > Actinomycetota > Actinomycetes > Kitasatosporales > Streptomycetaceae > Streptomyces > Streptomyces chromofuscus. The sequence continues at coordinate 4,596,069 of NZ_CP063374.1, forward strand.
CCACCGACTGGGTCTCCCGTTTCGCGGATGAGGTCATCGAGGAGTCGGAGCGTCGGGCCCCGGGCAAACCCGTCGTCGTCGCGTCCGGGCTCTCCCCCTCCGGCCCCATCCACCTGGGCAACCTCCGCGAGGTCATGACCCCGCACCTGGTCGCCGACGAGATCCGGCGCCGGGGGTACGAGGTCCGGCACCTGATCTCGTGGGACGACTACGACCGGTACCGCAAGGTGCCCGCCGGGATCGCCGGGGTCGACGAGTCCTGGAGCGAGCACATCGGCAAGCCGCTGACCTCCGTGCCGGCGCCCGCCGGGTCGCCGTACCCGAACTGGGCCGAGCATTTCAAGGCGGCCATGATCGAGTCGCTGGGCGAGCTGGGCGTGGAGTTCGACGGGATCAGCCAGACCGCGCAGTACACCTCCGGGGTGTACCGCGAGCAGATCCTGCACGCCATGCGGCACCGGGGCGAGATCGACGCCGTGCTCGCGCAGTACCGGACCAAGCCGAAGGCCGGGAAGAAGCCGCAGCAGAGGCCCGTCGACGAGGCCGAGATCGAGGCCGAGGAGGGTTCCGGGGCGGCGAGCGAGGACGACGGCAGCTCCGGCTCCGCCGGGTACTTCCCGTACAAGCCGTACTGCGGCAACTGCGAGAAGGACCTCACCACCGTCACCTCCTACGACGACGACACCACCGAGCTGACGTACGCCTGCACGGCCTGCGGCTTCTCCGAGACCGTCCGGCTGAACGAGTTCAACCGCGGCAAGCTGGTCTGGAAGGTCGACTGGCCGATGCGGTGGGCGTACGAGGGCGTGATCTTCGAGCCGAGCGGTGTCGACCACTCCTCGCCGGGTTCGAGCTTCCAGGTCGGCGGCCAGATCGTCGGGATCTTCGGCGGCAAGCAGCCGATCGGGCCCATGTACGCGTTCGTCGGCATCTCCGGGATGGCGAAGATGTCCTCCTCGCGGGGCGGGGTGCCCACCCCGGCCGACGCGCTGAAGATCATGGAGCCGCAGCTTCTGCGCTGGCTGTACGCCCGCCGCAGGCCGAACCAGTCGTTCAAGATCGCCTTCGACCAGGAGATCCAGCGGCTGTACGACGAGTGGGACAAGCTCGACGCCAAGGTGGCCGACGGCTCCGCGCTGCCGGGCGACGTGGCCGCGCACTCGCGCGCGGTGCGCACCGCCGCCGGTGAGCTGCCGGCGACGCCGCGGCCGATGCCGTACCGCACCCTCGCGTCCGTCGCCGACATCACCGCGGGACACGAGGACCAGGCGCTGCGCATCCTGAGCGAGCTGGACCCGGACAAGCCGCTCGCCTCCCTCGACGAGGTGCGGCCGCGGTACGACAGGGCCGAGGCGTGGATCAACACGCACGTGGCCGCCGACCAGCGCACCATCGTGCGCGAGGAGCCCGACGCCGAGCTGCTGAAGTCGCTCGACGAGGCGTCCCGGCAGTCGGTCCGGCTGCTGCTCGACGGGCTGGCGGACCACTGGTCGCTGGACGGCCTGACCCACCTCGTGTACGGCGTGCCCAAGGTCCAGGCCGGCTTCTCCGCCGACGCCACGCCCAAGGAGCTGCCGCCGGAGATCAAGACCAGCCAGCGGGCGTTCTTCGCGCTGCTGTACCACCTGCTGGTGGGCCGGGACACCGGGCCGCGGCTGCCCACGCTGCTGCTGGCGGTGGGGCAGGACCGGGTGCGGCGCCTGCTCGGCGAGTAAGCCGTCACGACGAAGGGGCCCTCGTCCGAGGGCCCCTTCGTCGTGCGGTCGTGCGGTCGTGCGGTCATGGGGTCGTGCGGTGTCGTGCGGTCACGCTTCAGGCGATGTGGTCTTCCTGCAACTCGGCCGTGTGGCGGTTGGTGAAGCGGTTGACCATGCGCTCGGCCTCGCGCGGCGGGAGCGTCGTGCCGTAGGTCGCCTCCACGTCGTCCCTGAACTGGCCGGAGGTGGGGTAGCTGCCGTCGATCGACTTCTTGAAGACCAGGTAGTAGTCCTCCTCCGTCGGCTCCGGAGTGCCGCCGCCCTCCCCGAGCTCCCGGGTGCGCCCCGGGCCCACCGGGATGGGGAACGTGCCGGTGTCCTCCGGGGAAGGTTCCGCGAGCGGCGGGGGCTCCTCGTACTGCTGGTGGTACTGCTCGGCCTGCTGCTGCTCCGCGTACCACTGGGCGTACGCCGCCTCCGGGTCGTACGTGGGGTCGTAGCCGCCGTGGTACTCGATGGACTGCGGATCCCGGGCGTGCAGCCAGGGGTTCTGGGGCTCGGCCCGCTCGTTCGGATACGGGGCGTCGGGGGCGTCGGCCACCTGGGGACGCTGTCCGCCGTGGGGCGCGGCCACGACGTCGTCCTCGGCGGCGGCGATCGCCACGTCGGCCGGCTCCAGGGCGGGCTGCGGAGCCGGCGGTATCAGGGCCGGTTCGATGCCCGCCGCCGCCAGGCCCGCCGGGGCCGTGTCCGCGAGGGGGACACCGTACTTGGCCAGACGCAGGGGCATCAGGGCCTCCACCGGGGCCTTGCGGCGCCAGGCCCGGCCGTAGCGCGAGCGGAGGCGGGCCTGGTAGACGAGACGCTCCTGCTCCAGCTTGATGACCTGGTCGTAGGAACGCAGCTCCCACAGCTTCATCCGGCGCCACAGTAGGAACGTGGGGACGGGGGAGAGCAGCCAGCGGGTGAGGCGGACGCCCTCCATGTGCTTGTCGGCCGTGATGTCCGCGATGCGGCCGATGGCGTGCCGGGCCGCCTCGACCGCGACGACGAACAGGATCGGGATGACGCCGTGCATGCCGACGCCCAGCGGGTCCGGCCAGGCCGCGGCGCCGTTGAAGGCGATCGTCGCCGCCGTCAGCAGCCAGGCCGTCTGGCGCAGCAGCGGGAAGGGGATGCGGATCCAGGTCAGCAGCAGGTCCAGGGCGAGCAGGACGCAGATGCCCGCGTCGATGCCGATGGGGAAGACGTAACTGAAGTCCCCGAAGCCCTTCTTCAGGGCGAGCTCGCGTACGGCTGCGTACGAACCCGCGAAGCCGATGCCCGCGATGATCACGGCACCGAAGACGACCACGCCGATGAGAACGCGGTGCATCCGTGTCAGCTGTAGTGGCGCGGCCACCCGTATTTCCCTCCCACTGCGTGTTGTTGCGCGCCCAACAGGGTGGCACATGCGTACGGGCAACGGGTGGCCGGACCGTGTACGTCAGCCCATCCGTGACTCTTCCGGTGGCTGCCGGTGATCCGCCGAGCTTCCCGAGGTCAGCTCTTCTTCACCGGTGACGCGGACGAAGTGGCGGACTTCGACGGGGACTTGCTGGCACCGGGGGCCGCCGAGGCGCCCGTCCCGTTCGCCTCGGTGACGGCCGCGACCGCCTCCTTGGCCGCCTTCTTCGCCGCCTTCATCAGGTCGTCGGCGTCGGGCGTCCTGTCCCCGGCCAGGCCGGCGCCGTTGTAGTCGAGGGTGACGACGACGTTCTCGACGCGCACCACGACCGTCTGCTGCTTGAAGGCGCCTTCCTTCTTCTTCAGGTCGTAGCGCACGGCCGTCGCCTGGTCCCCGGTGCCGGTCAGCGGCTCGGCCTTGGTGTTCTTGGCGCCCTCGACCGCCTTGACGTCGGTGACCTGCTTCTCGTAGTACTCCTGGGCCCGCTGGTCGCCCGCACCACGCGTGACGTCGGACTCGAAGCGCAGCAGGGAAACGTTCAGCCAGCGGAACTGGGAGCCCTTGACGCCGTTGTTGTCGAGGCTGTCCCAGGAGCAGCTCGCCCGGGCCGAAATATCGTCCGAGTTGCCTTCCTTGCCCGACTTGCCCGCCTCCGGGACCAGTTCCTCCAGCGTCTTCTTCGACAGCACCGCGCACGGCTCGGGCAGCTTCGCGTACGCCGCCGCCTCGACGGTGGGCGAGGGGCTCGCGGACGCGCCCGCCGGGCTCTCGGACCCCTCCTTGGCGGCGGAGTCCGAACCGGAGTCCGAGGAGCAGCCGGCGGCGATCAGCATCAGGGGGACGGCCGCCGCGCCTGCCAGGACGCGGTGGAGGCGGCTGGCTCGCTGGACACTCTGATCGGCTCGCTGTGCTCGTCGCTGCATGGTTCCTTCACTCATGACACTCGTATTACCGGTCCGAGGGGCCACCGTACGCGGTGAGGCAATGGCGCGCGCTCGGTTCCGCCTCTTCGCGCCGGGGCGCGAAGAGGCGCTACTCGGCGAGGGAGTCGGCCAGCTGCGCGGCCAGTTTCCGGGCCCTGTCCTGCATTTCCTCGCTGTCCGGCACCACTCCGACCGTCGCCGACTGCTCCTCGTACTGGATGGTCACGATGACGTTGGACGTGCGGAACGCCACAGTCACCGTGCGCTGCCTGGCCGTCGAACCGGAGCTGCTCAGCTCGTCGTCGAGGAAGGCCTCGTCGGCGAGGTCCTCGAGGACGCGGGGCTGGAGGGCGGTGGGCGTGGCGTCGGCGCCGGGGCTCGATGTGCCGTCGGAGGTGCCGGTGCCCGAAGGGGTGCCGATGGGGCTCGGGGAGTCCGTGGCGGCCGCGGACGCGGCCCCGGCCGGGGAGGCCGCGCCGGACGCGGAGCCCGTTTCCGTGGGGGACGCCGTCTGCGTCTGCGTCTGCGTCGTCGGCTCCGGCAGGTCGGCCGCCGTCTGCCGGGCGGCGAACAGCTCCTGCGCCTGGTCGTCGTCGCTGACGGTGTTGTCGTACGACACCACTCGCTCGAAGTCGACGAACAGGTGGTCCGTCGCGGAGGCGGACTCGACCTTCCAACGGCAGCCCACCTTGCGGTCGTTGTCGTAGGTGAGCGTGGGCGCGCCCTCGTAGGCCTGCTCGAGCTGCTCCTCGTCGGCGATCTCGCGCAGCCCGGGGAGGAGGGAGGCGAGGTGGTCCTGGGGGACCGCGCCGCAGGGCTCGGGGAGGGTCCGGTAGCGGCCGGGCTCGGCCGCCGCCGTCGCCGTACCGGAGCCGCCCTGATTGGCGTCGTCGGTGGAGCCGCCGTCGTCCGAGCCGCCGGTGCAGCCGGCCAGCAGTGCCGCGAGGAGCGCGGCGACGCCGGTTACGTACGCCTTCCGCTGCACGGTCAGGCTCCTTCCGCTGGTTAATCGCTTGCCGTTCCGGGGCTCCCCCTGCAGACAATGTGTATCGCACGCACTGCTGTGAACGCCGGTCCGTTGTCCTTTACGTCGACCTTGGCGCTGCTTTTGCGTATCGAGGCCTTTGAAATTCTTCCGGGGGAATGAGGACGTTATGTCGTATGTCGAAATGCCGGGCGCGAAGGTGCCGATCCGTCTGTGGACCGACCCCGCGACGGTCGAGGACGGGGCGCTCCAGCAGCTGCGGAACGTCGCGACACTGCCGTGGATCAAAGGGCTGGCCGTGATGCCGGACGTGCATTACGGGAAGGGGGCGACGGTCGGCTCGGTGATCGCCATGCAGGGCGCCGTCTGCCCGGCGGCGGTCGGTGTCGACATCGGCTGCGGGATGTCCGCGGTGAAGACCTCCCTGACGGCGAACGACCTGCCCGGGGATCTGTCCCGGCTGCGCTCGAAGATCGAGGCGGCGATTCCGGTGGGGCGGGGGATGCACGACAGCCCCGTCGACCCGGGGCGGCTGCACGGGTTCGCGACCGGGGGGTGGGACGACTTCTGGGGGCGGTTCGGCGGGGTGGCCGAGGCGGTGAGGTTCCGTCAGGAGCGGGCGGCCAAGCAGATGGGCACGCTGGGCAGCGGAAATCATTTTATCGAAGTATGTATTGATACGTCCGGTTCGGTGTGGCTGATGCTGCACTCCGGGTCCCGCAACATCGGCAAGGAACTCGCCGAGCACCACATCGGCGTCGCCCAGAAACTCCCGCACAACCAGGGGCTGGTCGACCGCGACCTCGCCGTCTTCATCGCGGACACCCCGCAGATGGCGGCATATCGCAACGACCTGTTCTGGGCGCAGGAGTACGCCAAGTACAACCGCACGATCATGATGGCGCTCCTGAAGGACGTGGTCCGCAAGGAGTTCAAGAAGGCCAAGCCGACGTTCGAGCAGGAGATCTCCTGCCACCACAACTACGTGGCGCAGGAGCGGTACGCGGGCACGGACCTGCTCGTGACCCGCAAGGGCGCGATCCGGGCCGGCTCCGGGGAGTACGGGATCATCCCCGGGTCGATGGGCACCGGTTCGTACATCGTGAAGGGGCTCGGTAACGAGAAGGCCTTCAACTCGGCGTCGCACGGTGCCGGCCGGCGGATGAGCCGCAGCGCCGCCAAGCGGCGCTTCTCCACCAAGGACCTGGAGGAGCAGACGCGGGGCGTGGAGTGCCGCAAGGACTCCGGTGTGGTGGACGAGATCCCGGGGGCGTACAAGCCGATCGAGCAGGTGATGGATCAGCAGCGGGACCTGGTGGAGGTCGTCGCCCGGCTGAAGCAGGTCGTCTGCGTGAAGGGCTGATGCGGGTTCAGCGCTCCCGGTGCAGCTTGGTGTTGGAGGCCTGGGCTCGGGGGCGGACCACCAGGAGGTCGATGTTGACGTGGCTGGGGCGGGTGACCGCCCAGCTGATGGTGTCGGCCACGTCGTCGGCGGTCAGGGGGTCGGGGACGCCCTCGTAGACCTTGGCCGCCCGCTCCTCGTCGCCGCCGAAGCGGGTCAGGGCGAACTCCTCCGTCTTGACGAGGCCGGGGGCGACCTCGATGACCCGGACCGGCTCGCCGACGATCTCCAGGCGGAGGGTCTCGGCGAGGACGTGGGCGCCGTGCTTGGCGGCGACGTAGCCCGCGCCGCCCTCGTAGGTGCCGTGTCCCGCGGTGGAGGAGACCACGACCACCGTGCCGTCGCCGCTCGCGACCAGCTTGGGGAGCAGGGCCTGGGTGAGGTTGAGGGTGCCGATGACGTTCGTCTCGTACATCTGCCGCCAGTCCGCCGGGTCGCCGGTGGCCACCGGGTCCAGGCCCAGCGCCCCGCCCGCGTTGTTCACCAGCACGCCGATCGTCTTGAAGGCGGTCGCGAACTCGTCCACTGCCGCGCGGTCGGTGACGTCCAGGGCGTACGCGGTCGCCTGGCCGCCGGCCGTGTTGATCTCCTCGGCCAGCGCCTCGATGCGGTCCTTGCGGCGGGCGGTGAGGACGACGCGGTAGCCCGCGTCCGCCAGCCGCCGTGCCGTCGCGGCGCCGATTCCGCTGCTGGCGCCGGTGACTACTGCTATGCGGGACGGGGCCATGGGGGTGCTCCTCGGCGGGGATGTCGGAGTGCGGCCTTGTGCGGCAAGGATATGCGTCGTGGGGTGCGCGTGATCGGGTGGCCGCGGGCCGGTGGGGGCCGGCCGCGAGCCGGTGAGGGCCGGCCGCGCGGTTCCCCGCGCCCCTGAGGGGCCGCGAGCCGGGTCAGTTCCCTCGCGGGGCCCACATGATCACGGCCATTCCGGCGAGGCAGATCAGCGCGCCCGTGATGTCCCAGCGGTCCGGGCGGTAGCCGTCCGCGACCATGCCCCAGGCGATCGAACCGGCGACGAAGATCCCGCCGTACGCGGCGAGGACGCGGCCGAAATGGGCGTCCGGCTGGAAGGTGGCGACGAAGCCGTAGGCGCCGAGGGCGAGGAGACCGCCGGTGATCCACAGCCAGCCCCGCTGTTCCCGCCAGCCCTGCCAGACCAGCCAGGCGCCGCCGATCTCGAAGAGGGCGGCGACGAGGAAGAGGGCGGCGGACCGGATGACGAGCATGGGGGCAGCTTTGCACGCCGTGGTGGTACTGCCGGGTGGGGGACGGCGGCCGACGGGGGCGCGGGGGACGGCGGCCGACGGGGGCGCGGGGAGGGCGGCCGATTGTGTTCGGTGCAGGCCGGGTGGGATGCGGGGCGGCGGGTGCGGTTCCCGGCACGTCGAGTGCCATTCGGGTCGCCGGGTGCGGTCTCGGGTCGCCGGGTGCGGTCTCGGGTCGGTGGGTGCGCTTCGGGGTGGGTCGGGTGCGGTGCGGGGCAGGTGGGGGGCGGTTTGGGATCGGTGGGTGATTCCGGGCACTTCGGCGTGCGGTGCCGGATGGACTGTGCGGCGTGGGGCGGTGGGTGCAGTTCGTGGAGGACAGGGGCAGGCCGTCGGCGTGATGGCCGGTCCCGTGGCCGGGGTGGGCGCGGCGAGGGCGTGCGGGTGGCCGTGTGGGTCGGCGGCGTCGGTCGTGTTGCTCGGTCCGGCCCTGCCCGGGTGGGACCGGCCGTGCGGGTGGAAAAGTGCGTGGGGAATAGAGGGCCGAGGATCGCCGTTCTGTGGGTATAGTTGAACAATAAACAACCTGGAGGATGAGCGACCATGCAGTTCGGGATCTTCAGCGTCGGCGACGTCACGCCGGACCCGACCACCGGCCGGACGCCGACGGAGCGCGAGCGGATCAAGGCCATGGTCGCCATCGCGCTGAAGGCCGAGGAGGTCGGCCTGGACGTCTTCGCGACCGGCGAGCACCACAACCCGCCGTTCGTGCCGTCGTCCCCCACCACGATGCTCGGCTACGTCGCGGCACGGACGGAGAGGCTGATCCTCTCCACCTCGACGACTCTGATCACCACCAACGACCCGGTGAAGATCGCCGAGGACTTCGCGATGCTCCAGCACCTGGCCGACGGCCGGATGGACCTGATGATGGGGCGCGGCAACACGGGCCCGGTCTATCCCTGGTTCGGGCAGGACATCCGGCAGGGCATCAACCTCGCCATCGAGAACTACGCGCTGCTGCACCGGCTGTGGCGCGAGGACGTCGTGAACTGGGAGGGCAAGTTCCGCACGCCGCTGCAGGGGTTCACGTCCACGCCCCGCCCGCTGGACGGGGTCCCGCCGTTCGTCTGGCACGGCTCCATCCGCTCCCCGGAGATCGCCGAGCAGGCCGCGTACTACGGCGACGGCTTCTTCCACAACAACATCTTCTGGCCGGCCGACCACACCAAGCGGATGGTCGAGCTGTACCGGAACCGCTACGCCCACTACGGGCACGGCACGCCCGAGCAGGCGATCGTCGGACTCGGCGGCCAGGTGTTCATGCGGAAGAACTCGCAGGACGCGATACGCGAGTTCCGGCCGTACTTCGACGTCGCCCCGGTGTACGGGCACGGCCCGTCCCTGGAGGACTTCATGGACCAGACCCCGCTGACCGTGGGCTCGCCGCAGCAGGTGATCGAGAAGACGCTGAGCTTCCGCGAGTACGCCGGTGACTACCAGCGCCAGCTGTTCCTGATGGACCACGCCGGGCTGCCGCTGAAGACCGTGCTGGAGCAGCTCGACATGCTGGGCGAGGAGGTCGTGCCGGTGCTGCGCAAGGAGTTCGCGGCCGGGCGTCCGGCCTCGGTGCCTCAGGCGCCGACCCACCAGTCCCTGCTGGCCGCCTCGCGGAACGAGACCGCTGCTTCCGGAAGGGTGAGTGCCGAATGAAGCTCGTCGTCGTCTCGGCAGGGCTGAGCGTGCCGTCGTCCACCCGGCTGCTCGGCGACCGGCTCGCCGCCGCCGTGGGGCGGCAGGCGCCGGTCGACCTGGAGGTCGTCGAGCTGCGCGACCTCGCCGTGGAGATCGCGCACAACTTCACCAACGGCTTCCCGGGCCGGTCCCTGTCCGCCGCGATCGACGCGGTGACCTCGGCGGACGGACTGATCGTGGTCACGCCGGTGTTCTCGGCGTCCTACAGCGGGCTGTTCAAGTCCTTCTTCGACGTGATCGAGCCGGACACCCTGGCGGGCAAGCCGGTGCTGGTCGCGGCGACCGGGGGCACGGCCCGCCACTCGCTGGTCCTGGAGCACGCCCTGCGTCCGCTCTTCGCCTACCTGAAGGCCGTCGTCGTCCCGACCGGCGTGTACGCCGCCTCGGAGGACTGGGGCGCCGAAGGGCTCGACGGGCGGATCGAGCGGGCCGCGGGGGAGCTGGCCCGGCTGATGACGGGGCTGTCGGTGAGCAGGCCGGCCACCGCCGGCGTGGACGTCGTCGTCCCGTTCGAGCAGCAGCTCGCCGCGCTACGTCCCGGCGGGTGAGAGGCCAGTAAGAGGATCGGGGGCCGCTCGCCCGTCCGGCCGCGCGACCGGTGCCCTTTGCCACACTGGACCGGTGCCCCACACTGTTCTGCTCGCCGAGGACGACCGCGCCATCCGCAACGCCCTGGAACGGGCCCTGACCCTGGAGGGCTACCGGGTCACCGCGGTCGCCGACGGCGTCGAGGCGCTGGCGCAGGCCCATCGCACGCCGCCGGACGTGCTCGTGCTGGACGTGATGATGCCGGGGATCGACGGGCTCCAGGTGTGCCGGGTGCTGCGGGCCGAAGGGGACCGGACGCCGATCCTGATGCTGACGGCGCTCGTGGAGACGGCCGACCGGATCGCGGGGCTGGACGCGGGCGCCGACGACTACGTCGTGAAGCCGTTCGACGTCGAGGAGGTCTTCGCGCGGTTGCGTGCCCTGCTGCGGCGTACGAACGGGGCCGGCGCCGTCGACGTACCGGAGCGGGCGCCGCTGCCCGAGCGGCAGCTCAAGGCGGCCGGGCTGCGGATGGACCCCCAGGCGCGGCGGGCCTGGCGCGGCGGGCGGGAGCTGGAGCTGACCCGCACCGAGTTCGAGCTGCTGGAACTGCTCGTGCGCAACGAGGGGATCGTGCTCGACCACTCCACGATCTACGACCGGATCTGGGGGTACGACTTCGGGCCGGGGTCGAAGAACCTCGCCGTGTACGTCGGCTATCTGCGCCGCAAGCTGGACGAGCCGGGGGCGCCGCAGCTCATCCACACCGTCCGTGGGGTGGGTTACGTGCTGCGGGAGGACTGAGTGGGTCTCCTGCGCAGGGCCGGGGCCGAGTCCGGTGTCGGGTCCGGGGCCGGGGCCGGTGGGTGGTGGCGGCCGCGGCTGGTGTCCTTGCGGACGACCTTCGCCGTGTCCTTCGCCCTGGTGACCGCCGTCGTCACCGTGCTCGTCGGCATCCTGTCCTACGGTGCCGCCGCCCGGCTGGTGCGCGTCGACCAGCAGTCGGTGTTCGACGAGGTCGTGCGGGATCTGCGGGGCGAGGTGAGCGAGCGGCGGATGCTCCCGGAGGACTTCTCCTCCGCACCGGGACACGACTTCGTGCGCCCCGCCCGTACGGACGTGCAGGTGCTGGGCCCCGACGGGAGCGTCGTCGACCCGGGCAGCCCCGGGCTGCCGGTGACCGACGCCGACCGGGAGGTCGCGGGCGCGGCGCGGGCCGGGGCGCTGGCCCAGCACCAGGACGTCGACGTCGGCAACGACGTCTACCGGGTCGCGACCGTCGCGCTGGGCGGCAGCCGGGGCGCGGTGCAGGTGGCGCAGGAGTTCAGCGACACCGAGGACCTGCTGCGGGCGCTGCAGCAGCGGACGCTGCTGATGATGGCGGCGGTGGTGATCGGGGCGGGGCTGTTCGGCTGGTGGCTGGCGCGGCACATCACCCGGCGGCTGGTGATCCTGACGGCGGCGGCGGAGGCGGTGGCCCGTACGCGGCGGCTCGGCATCGACGTGCCCGTGACCGGCAGCGACGAGGTGGGGCGGCTAGGGCGCGCCTTCGACCGGATGCTGGGCCGGCTCGCGCAGTCGGAGGAGGACCAGCGGCGCCTGGTGCAGGACGCGGGGCACGAACTGCGTACGCCGCTGACGTCCCTGCGGACGAACATCTCCCTGCTCCGCCGGATCGACGAGCTGCCGCCCGGGACGCGGGACGAGCTGGTCGCCGACCTGGGGCAGGAGGCACGGGAACTCACCGACCTGGTCAACGAGCTGGTGGACCTGGCGGCCGGGCAGCCGGACGCCGAACCGCCGCAGCGGGTCGACGTCGCCGACCTCGCGGAGGATGTCGCGGGCCTGGCGCGCCGGCGTACCGGTCGGCGGATCGAGGTGCGCGCGAGCGGCGACACGACGACTCAGGGGCGGGCGGGGATGCTGACCCGGGCGATCTCCAACCTCGTCGAGAACGCGGCGAAGTTCGACGCCGCCGGGACCGCCCCGATCGAGATCGTGGTGTCCGGGCCGGCGCGTCCCGGGGCGATCCGGGTGGAGGTCCACGACCGGGGGCCGGGTGTCGCCGACACCGACGTGGTCCGCGTCTTCGACCGCTTCTACCGGGCCCCGGACGCCCGTTCGCTGCCGGGGTCCGGGCTGGGACTGTCGATCGTGCGCGAGGTGGCGCTGGCGCACGAGGGCGCGCCGTTCGCCTGCCGGCGGGAGGGGGGCGGGTCGGTCATCGGGTTCACGGTGGGGGCCGGTGCGCCGGACGCGGGGGGCGGGGCCTGACCGCAACCCGTCCCGGCTCCGGGCTGTGCGCCGTTCGCTCGACGCGGGGGCGGGCGGGCACGGGACGCCGCGGGCGGAGGACGCCGACGGGGCGGCGTACGCCGACGCGGTGTCGGAGTACGCCGCCCCGGGGCGGACCAAGGCCCTCGGGCCGCCGGTCGCGCATCGCGGCGCTACTTCGGGTCGCGGTCGAACAGCGACGTGGACCACACGTAGCCGAGCACGGCCAGCCCCAGGCACCAGAGGACGGCCAGCCATCCGTTGTGGCCGATCCCGGTGCCGAGCAGCAGCCCGCGCAGCGTCTCGATGGCCGGTGTGAACGGCTGGTACTCGGCGACCGGCTGGAACCAGCCCGGCATCGCGTCGACCGGGACGAAGGCGCTGGACAGCAACGGCAGCACCATCAGCGGCAGCGCGTTGTTGCTGGCCGCCTCGGCGTTCGGGCTGGACAGGCCCATGCCGACGGCGATCCAGGTGAGCGCCAGGGAGACGAGCGTCAGCAGTCCCACCGCCAAGAGCCATTCCAGGGCGGTGGCGTCGGTGGAGCGGAACCCGATGGCCACCGCGACGGCGCCGACGAGGACCACGCTCATCACGCACTGGATGACGCTGCCGACCACGTGACCGACCAGCACCGAGCCGCGGTGGATGGCCATGGTGCGGAAGCGGGCGATGATGCCCTCGGCCATGTCGTTCGAGACGGACACCGCGCTGCCGATCGTGGTGCCGCCGATGGTCAGCATCAGGATGCCCGGGACGAGATACGCGAGGTACGCGGACCGGTCCGCCCCGCCGTCACCGATGCCGGCGGCCATCACGTCACCGAAGACGTAGACGAAGAGCAGCAGCAGCATGACCGGTGTGAGCAGCAGGTTGAGGGTGAGGGACGGGTAGCGCCGGGCGTGCAGCAGGTTGCGGCGCAGCATCGTGGACGAGTCGCGCACGGCGAGGGAGAGGGAGCTCATCGGACGTCCTCCTGGGACTGGCGGGACTCGCGGGACTGGCGGGGCGGGCGGGGCTGACTGGGCAGGGTGGAACCGGTGGATGCGGGGGACCCGGCGGGCGCGGTGGGGCCGGTCAGGGCGAAGAAGACGTCGTCGAGGTCGGGGGTGTGCACGGTCAGCTGGTCCGCCTCGACGCCGGCCGCGTCCAGCCAGTCGAGGATGGAGCGCAGCTCGCGCTGGCTGCCGTCGCTGGGGATCTGCAACGCGAGCGCCTCGTCGTCCCGGGTGACCTCGCGGAGCGCGCCGGCGGCGCTCCGGTACGCGGACGGGTCGGTGAAGCGGAGCCGGACGTGTCCGCCGGGGATGAGCCGCTTGAGCTCGTCCGCGGTGCCCTCCGCGGCGATCCTGCCGTCGTTGAGCACGGCGATGCGGTCGGCGAGCTCGTCGGCCTCCTCCAGGTACTGGGTGGTGAGGAAGACGGTGACGCCGCCCGTGACGAGTTCGCGGATGATCTGCCACATGTTGTGGCGGCTGCGCGGGTCGAGGCCGGTGGTCGGCTCGTCGAGGAAGATGATCGGTGGGCTGCCGACGAGGGTCATGGCGATGTCGAGCCGGCGCCTCATGCCGCCGGAGTAGGTGGAGGCCGGCTTCTTCGCGGCCTCCGTGAGGTCGAACCGCTCGAGCAGCTCCGCGGTGACCCGCCGCCCCTCGCGCCTGGGCAGGTGGTGCAGGTCCGCCATGAGGAGCATGTTCTCCTCGCCGGTGATCAGCCCGTCGACGGCGGAGAACTGTCCGGTGACGCCGATCGCGGCGCGCACCTCGTCGGGTGCCGTGGCGACGTCGTGTCCCGCGACCCGAGCCTGTCCGCTGTCGGCGGTGATGAGCGTGGACAGGATCTTCACGGCGGTGGTCTTGCCGGCGCCGTTCGGCCCGAGCAGGGCGAACACGGACCCGGCCGGGATGCGCAGATCGATGCCGTCGAGGACGGTCTTGTCGCCGTACGACTTGCGCAGACCGACGGTGGAGACGGCGACGGGCGACTGCGGACCGTCGTCCCGAATGGATGTGGACATGACAGAAGAAGGCATGGAGCCCTCCGTTCGAAGGCAGAAGCGGCTGCGTGAGTGAGTGGTGTTCGCGTCCCGTGTGCGGGGCGGTGCTCAGACGCGGGCGCGGCGGACGTCGATGTTGCCGTGCCGGGTGCGGGCGCGGACCTTGACGGTGTCCTCGGTCGTCTCCGGGCCCTCGGACGCGGTGAGCGTGTTGCGCACCTGGCCGGAGCCGGAGCTGACGTCGAGCCAGGCGTCCGTGCCCTCGCGGACGCCGACCTCGATGGCGCCGTAGGAGGTCTCCAACTGGACGGTGCCACGGGCCACTTCACCCACGCGCAGGGTGCCGTGGGCGGTGGTGGCGGTGACCGAGTCCTCCGCGCGCCGGATCTCGATGTCGCCGTTGGCGCCGCTCACCCGCAGTTCGCCGGTCGCGGCCCCGACGGTCGTGGTGCCGTGCGAGTTCTTCAGGACGGCGGGGCCGTCGGCGAGGCCGACGCGCAGGCTGCCGGAGCTGGTGGTGATCTCGGCCGGGCCCTGGATCCGGTCCACGGTGATCGAGCCGTGCGACGCGGTCAGCTTCAGCGGGCCGGTCGCGTCGAGGCGGACGTCCCCGGACGAGGTCTTCACGCGGACCTCGCCGAGCCGGCCCTCGCCGAGCACCTGGGTCCAGGCGCCGGTCATGTCGACGCGCGAGTCCGTGGGCAGTTCGACCGTCACGTCGACGACGCCGGTGCGGCCGAACAGGTTGAGCTTCGGCTTCGGCGTCCTGACGGTCAGTGCGCCGCTCGCGTACGTGACCTCGGTCTGGTCGGCCGCCCGCACGTCCAGGTCCTTCTTCGGGTCGCGGGGCCGCACCTCCACGACGGTGTCGAGGCGGTCGCCGGCGGTGAACTGGATGGAACCGGCCTCCACGTGCGCGGTGACCGAGATCGCTTCGGGAGTGTCGAAAGAAGGCATGGCTGTCCCGTCCTTTTGGGTCTTCAGGACGTCCCCCCTGATGGGACGTGGTGTGGGTGAAGTGGTCCGGGCGGGGCGCGGCTAGCGCACCCAGCCCGTGAAGCTCTGTCCGACGGTCCTGCTCTTTTCCGGCGTACGCGGCCGGGCGCCGCCGTCGACCGCGGCCGACACGGCCCGCACCAGCCACGCGTTGACCGACAGGCCCTCGCGGGCGGCGGCTTCTTCGGCGCGCGCCTTGAGCTGGGCCGGCAGTCGCAGATTGACGCGGGCGGTGCCGCCCTCGTCGCCCTCGGCCGGGGCCCTGAACGCTTCCACGGGCGCGGCCGGCTCCACGGGGGTGACGCCGTCGGCGGGCGGCGGCGTCACCACGAAGTCGGGGTCGAGCCCGCGCAACCGTACGTCGACCGAGCCGGGGGCGAGTTCACGGGTGATCTCGTCCATCGCGGCGGAGAGCACGTTGAGCATGGTCAGCCGGGTCGCCGACTCCAGGGGAGCGGTGAGCCTCTCGGCCAGCTCGCGGGCTTCGTCGCCACCGGCCTCGGCGGCCACCGCGAGTTCGCGGCGGAGGTTGTCGACATACGGGGTGAGGTCCATGACGCCATCATGGCACCACAATGGCGCCATGCGCAAGCCGCCAGTGGCAGGACGGTGTCGGCCGCTCAGTGGAATGGAGGTGACCTGCGCAAACGCAGCGGACGCTGCTGATGTCATGGCGGCGCCGCATGTGCTCGTGGACGTGCGGGCCGGTGAAGTGGTGTGACGTGGCACCGCGTGGCACCGCGTGGCGCCGGGTGGCATCGGGTGGCGCCGGGGAACGCCCGGTGGCGCCATCCCGGGCGTCAGGTGGTGCCATGTGATGCCACGTCGCGGACGTCGGAGCCGTCCGGAGGCGTGGGGGTGGTCCGGCCACCCGGGCGGCCGGTGTGCGGCGCCCGCTATCGTCACTGCGATCGGCCGACGCGCGGAGCCCGTATGCAGAAGACGGAACAACTCGTCACCCAGGTGGAAGGGGAGGGTGACGCCGTCGCCGTGCCCGCTCGCGGCTGGCCGCGTTCCTGGCCGTTGCTGCTGGTGGCGGCCGCCGTCCTCCCCGGCGCGGTGCTGTTCGCCGCCGGTCGCTGGGCGGACGAGCCGGCCGTGCAGGCGTGGCGGACGGTGTGGCTCGCCGTCACCGTGCAGGCGCTGCCCTTCCTGCTGCTCGGAACGGCCCTGTCGGGTGCGATCAACGCCTTCGTGCCGGCGCACGTGTTCAACCGGCTGCTGCCGAAGCGGCCGGCGCTCGCCGTACCGGTCGCCGGGGCCGCCGGGGTCGTCCTGCCCGGCTGCGAGTGCGCGTCGGTGCCGGTCGCGAACAGCCTGATCGGACGGGGCGTCACCCCGGCCGCCGCCTTCGCGTTCCTGTTGTCGGCCCCCGCCGTCAACCCGATCGTCCTGACGGCCACGGCCGTCGCGTTTCCCGGCAGCCCGGAGATGGTCCTCGCCCGTCTGCTCGCCTCGCTCGTCACGGCGGTGGCGATGGGCTGGCTGTGGCTGGCGCTGGGCCGGGAGGAGTGGCTGCGCCCCGCCGTCCGGCACACCGGGCACCACGCCGGCCACAGCCGCTGGAGCGAGTTCCGCCGCGGCTTCCAGCACGACTTCCTGCACGCGGGCGGCTTCCTCGTCGTCGGCGCGCTGGCGGCGGCCACCTTCAACGTCGCGGTGCCGCGCTCCGTGCTCGAGACGTTCTCGGGCTCTCCGTGGCTGTCCGTGCTCTTCCTGGCCGCGCTCGCCATCGTGCTCGCGGTGTGCTCGGAGGCCGACGCGTTCGTCGCCGCCTCGCTCACCGGCTTCTCGCCGACCGCACGGCTGACCTTCATGGTCGTCGGACCGATGGTCGACCTGAAGCTGATCGCGTTGCAGGCGGGGACGTTCGGCCGCGCCTTCGCCATCCGCTTCTCCGCCGCCACGACGGTCGTGGCGATCGCGGCCGCCGCACTGATCGGAGCGGTACTGCTGTGAAACGCCCCCTTCAGATCACCCTGCTCGCCCTCAGCGGCCTGGGGGTCCTGCACGCCTCCCTCTTCAGCGACCTGTACCTGCGCTACGTCAAGGAGGGCATGCGTCCGCTGCTGATCGGGTCCGGGCTGCTGCTGCTGGGCCTGGCGGTCGCGGAGGCCTGGTGGGGGAGGAAGGACGCGGAGCAACCGGAGGAAGCGGAGGGCGGGAAGGGCGGACGGGCCGGGAACGGCCACGAGCGTCACGCCGGGTTCGAGGACGGCCACGAGCGTCACGCCGGGTTCGAGGACGGCCACGAGCGTCACGCCGGGTTCGAGGACGGCCACGAGCGTCACGCCGGGTTCGAGGACGGCCACGAGCGTCACGCCGGGTTCGAGGACGGCCACGAGCGTCACGCCGGGTTCGAGGACGGCCACGAGCGTCACGCCGGTCACGGCCACGACCACTCCCACACGCCCAAGGTCGCCTGGCTGCTCTTCCTCCCGGCGCTCAGCCTCCTCCTCTACGCCCCACCGGCCCTCGGCGCCTTCACCGCCTCCCGCGAGACACCCAAGGCCGTCGCGGAGGAGGACCACTTCGACCCGCTGCCGGCGACCTCGCCCCTGCCGATCACCCTCACCGACTTCACGCAGCGCGTGCAGCAGGACCGCGAGCGGGCCATCGAGGGACGCACGGTGCAGATGACGGGTTTCGTCACCCCGGCCGGGGACGGCGACGGCTGGTACCTGACCCGGCTCATGCTCAGCTGCTGCGCGGCGGACGCCCAGTCGGTGAAGGTCCGCATCCACGGCGTCCAGGCTCCGCCGGCCGACACGTGGGTGACCCTGACCGGCACCTGGCACCCGTCCGGCACCCTGGGCACGAAGTCGGCCGCGGCCGCGCTGGACGCCCACACCCTGAAGAAGATCCCGAAGCCGACGAACGGCTACACGGACGCCCTGCCGCTGACCCCGCCCTGACGGCTCTCCCGGCGGCCCTCACACGGCTCGGCTCAGGGCCACACCAGGCAGTACGGCTGATGCCCCGCCTCATGGAGCCGCTTCGAGAAGTCCTGCCACTCGTGCAGCAGCTGGTAGACGTTGAACGCGTCCCGCGGTCCGCCCCGGTCCGGGACCGTCGACCAGATGAAGGCCGCCGCGCCCACCGCCTCCTCGCCGATGCCGCGGAGGGGGTCGACGACGGTCATGGGGAGTTTGACCACGGCGTAGTCGGGGTGCAGCACGACCAGTTCGAGCGGCGGGACCTTGTGGAGGGGGACCCCTTCGATGCCGGTCAGCACCATCGCGGCCATCGTCTCCGGCTTGATCTTGGTGAACATGCCGTTCATGCCGAGCTCGTCGCCGCCCAGTTCCTCGGGGCGCATCGAGATCGGGACGCGGGCCGCCGTCGCACCGTCCGGCGCGCCGAAGTACTTGTACGTCACCCCCACCCGACCACCATTCCTGCTCCCGGCCCGGAGTCGGTCGTCCCGCTCGGGCTCTCCCGGCACACCCTGTGTCCGACGTGCTTCGGGCGCGTCCTCCGCGTCGCGTCGGTGCCTTCCCCGCCGGGCGCGTCGAGGACCCAGGTCGTCAGTCCCCTCGCCCAGTCCGCCACCGCGATGCATATCTCCACCCGACTGCTTTTCTAGGACGCGTGGCCCCGGCCGCGCAACCCGATCATCGTGTCAGTGACCTCCCCCACGGCCGCGCGCCGAAACGTGCGTCGAAACACCGGTCCGCAGGATCTTCGCAGCCCCTGAACACCATGCCCCGCAAGAGCTGTGTGTATCAGGTCTCAGTTTCGCAGACGGCAGGGGGTGGAGGAGGATCGATCACGGGGTGCCGCGTCCTACCCTGAGGGAGTCATTGGCAACCGGAAGTCCGAGAAGTCGGAGAAGTCGCAGGTCATGAGCGAACTGCCCTATTCATACGAAGCGCCTGTCTCGCAGGCTCTATTCGACCGTGCGGCCGCCGTCACGCCTGGCGGCGTCAACTCCCCGGTGCGCGCCTTCCGCGCCGTGGGCGGTACGCCCCGGTTCATGGTGTCCGGCAGCGGGCCGTATCTGACGGACGCGGACGGACGCGAGTACGTCGACCTCGTGTGCTCCTGGGGGCCCATGATCCTCGGGCACGCCCACCCGGAGGTGATCGCCGCCGTGCAGGAGGCGGTCGCACGCGGGACGTCCTTCGGGACGCCCGGCGAGGGTGAGGTCGCCCTCGCCGAGGAGATCGTCGACCGGATCGGGCCGGTCGAGCAGGTGCGGCTGGTGTCCAGCGGCACCGAGGCGACCATGTCCGCCATCCGGCTCGCCCGCGGCTTCACCGGGCGGTCCAAGGTGATCAAGTTCGCCGGGTGCTACCACGGGCACGTCGACGCGCTGCTCGCCGCCGCGGGCAGCGGCCTGGCGACGTTCGCGCTGCCGGACACCCCGGGCGTCACCGGCGCCCAGGCCGGCGACACCATCGTCCTGCCGTACAACGACCTCGAAGCCGTGCACGCCGCCTTCCACGCCCACCCCGGCGAGATCGCCTGCGTGATCACCGAGGCGTCCCCCGGCAACATGGGCGTGGTGCCGCCGCTGCCCGGCTTCAACCAAGGGCTGAAGGACGCGTGCGCGCAGAACGGGGCGCTGTTCATCTCCGACGAGGTGATGACCGGCTTCCGGACCAGCCGCTCCGGGTGGTACGGCGTCGACGGCGTCGTGCCCGACCTGATGACCTTCGGCAAGGTGATGGGCGGTGGCTTCCCCGCCGCCGCGTTCGGCGGGCGCGCGGACGTCATGGCGCACCTCGCGCCGGCCGGGCCCGTCTACCAGGCCGGCACCCTCTCCGGGAACCCGGTCGCCACCGCCGCGGGCCTCGCCCAGCTGAGGCTCCTCGACGACGCCGCGTACACCAAGGTCGACGAGGTGTCGCGGCAGATCCAGGCGCTGGTCGGCGAGGCGCTCACCAAGGAGGGCGTCGCGCACACCCTGCAGAACGCCTCCAACATGTTCTCGGTGTTCTTCACCGACCGGGCCGTGCGCGACTACGAGGGCGCCAGGGCGCAGGCGTCGTACCGCTTCACCGCCTTCTTCCACGCCATGCTGGCGGGCGGTGTCTACCTGCCGCCGTCGGCCTTCGAGTCCTGGTTCGTGTCCACCGCGCACGACGAGCGCGCGGTGCAGTTGATCGCCGACGCCCTCCCGGCGGCGGCCCGCGCTGCGGCGGAGGCCACGGCATGAGCGGGCGGGACATCACCGTCGTCCACCTGATGCGGCACGGCGAGGTCGCCAATCCGGACGGCGTCCTGTACGGGCGGCTGCCCGGGTACCACCTGTCCGAGCTGGGCCGGGAGATGGCCGACCGGGTCGCCGGGCACCTCGCCGACCGTGACGTCACCCACGTCGCCGCCTCACCCCTGGAGCGGGCGCAGCAGACGGCCACGCCGATCGCCAAGGCGCACGGGCTTGACCTGGCGACCGACCCGCGGCTGATCGAGGCCGAGAACGTCTTCCAGGGCAAGACCTTCGGCGTGGGGGACGGCGCGCTGCGCAGTCCCGGGAACTGGAGGCACCTGGTCAACCCGTTCCGCCCGTCGTGGGGCGAGCCGTACGTCGAGCAGGTCATCCGGATGATGGGCGCGCTGGACGCGGCGAAGGACGCGGCGCGTGGGCACGAGGCGGTGCTGGTGAGCCATCAGCTGCCGATCTGGATCGTGCGGTCGTACGTCGAGAAGCGGCGGCTGTGGCACGACCCGCGCCGCCGGCAGTGCACCCTCGCGTCACTGACGTCCTTCACCTACGAGGGCGACCGGATCGTCTCCGTCGGCTACACCGAGCCCGCCCGTGACCTCGTCCCGCCGCATCTCCTGGCGGGCGCCAAGCCCGTGAAGGGGAAGGACAAGGCCTTCGGGGCATAGGAAGTCCCCGGTGGCGGGTTTGTTGCCGTTGTTCCGAAACCGTGACTGACGGGCGGAACCTCCCCGTTCGGCGTGCTCTCTGACTGAGTGACCAGCGAAGAGCGCAACGGACGGGGACGGCATGGCTCACATCAGTCGACGCGGAGCGATGGGACTCGGCGCGGGGGCCGCGGCCGCTCTCGGGCTCGCCGGATGCGGAACGCTCACCGCCTCGGACGGCCCGAACCCCGCCGGCGGTTCCGGGCGGAAGCCGCCGAGCGGCCCGCGGGGCGCGAAGACCACCGTCCGTCCGATCGGCGACGGCTCGACCGCCTTCACCGGCAGGCAGCCCCACCAGCCGCCCCGGCCCGAGCCGCTGGAGCCCGGACAAATGCCGCCGCAGTTCGTGGTCTTCTCCTGGGACGGGGCCGGCGAGGTCGGCAACGGCCTCTTCCCGCGCTTCCTCGACCTCGCCCGGGAGCACGGGGCACACATGACCTTCTTCCTCTCGGGCCTGTATCTGCTGCCCGAGTCGAAGAAGCGGCTCTACGACCCCCCGAACAACCCGCGCGGCGCCTCCGACATCGGCTACCTCACCGACGCGCACATCAAGGACACCCTGCGCAACCTCCGCCGCGCCTGGCTGGAGGGCCACGAGATCGGCACCCACTTCAACGGCCACTTCTGCGCCGGCCCCGGCTCGGTCGGCACCTGGACGCCGCGGCAGTGGCGCAGCGAGATCGACCAGGCCAAGTCGTTCGTGAAGGAGTGGCGGACCAATTCGGGCTGGACCGATCTGCCGTCGCTGCCCTTCGACTACGACAAGGAACTCGTCGGCGGCCGCACACCCTGTCTGCTCGGCCAGGACAACCTGCTGCCCACCGCCCGTGAGCTGGGCTGGCGCTACGACGCCTCGTCGCCCGGCGGCCGTCAGGTCTGGCCGACGAAGATACAGGGCATATGGGACCTTCCGCTCCAGCAGATACCTTTCCCCGGCCGCTCGTTCGAGGTCCTCTCGATGGACTACAACATGCTCGCCAACCAGTCGGTGAACTCCACCAACGCCCCCGCCCACAACTACCCGGGCTGGCGCGAGCAGGCCGCGCAGGCCTACATCCAGGGCTTCCGGCGGGCCTACGAGACCAATCGCGCGCCCTTCTTCGTCGGCAACCACTTCGAGCAGTGGAACGGCGGCATATACATGGACGCCGTCGAGGAGGCCCTCACGTACATGGCGGGGGAGAGGGAGAAGGGCGGGGACGTGCGGCTGGTCTCCTTCCGGCAGTTCGTGGACTGGCTGGACGTCCAGCAGCCGGAGGTCCTCGACCAGCTGCGCACGCTGGACGTGGGGCAGGCGCCCGCCGACGGCTGGCAGGACTTCCTCCGGGCGCCCTCCACCGCCACCGCGGGGGCCGGGAACGCCGCCTGAAATGCGGGGGTCCGCCCGCGAGGGGGGTGGGCAAGATCCCCAGAACGGGCATGCGAAACTTTTCACATGAGTGCCGCCCGTCGCGCCCTTGGCCGTACCTCCCTGCTCGCCACCTCCGGCGCCGCCGTCGCCGCGCTGCTGCTGTCCGCGTGCGGATCCGGCGGGACGTCCGGAGGGGGCGGCGACACCAACTTCGTCGCCGGCGCCGACGGCATCGACACCGTCGAGAAGGGCGAGCGGGCCGCCGCGCCCGACCTGTCCGGCAAGACCATCGACGGCGGGCAGCTCGACGTCGCCGACTACAAGGGCAAGGTCGTCGTCCTGAACGTGTGGGGTTCGTGGTGCGGGCCGTGCCGGGCCGAGGCCAAGAACCTGGAAACGGTCTACCAGGACACCAAGGACCAGGGCGTCCAGTTCGTCGGCATCAACACGCGCGACACCAGCACCGGCCCGGCGCTCGCCTTCGAGAAGGAGTTCGGCGTCACCTACCCGAGCCTGTACGACCCGACCGGCAGGCTGATGCTCCGGTTCGCGAAGGGCACGCTCAACCCGCAGGCCATCCCGTCCACGCTCGTCATCGACCGGGACGGCAGGATCGCCGCGCGCACGCTCCAGCCGCTCAGCGAGGAGAAGGTGCGCGAGATGCTCGACCCGGTCCTCGCGGAGAAGTGACGTGTCCGCAGTGACCGAGCTCGCCGCCACCGGACTCAACGACACCGTGCGCAACGGGGCCCTGCTGCTGGCCCTGCCCGTCGCGCTGCTCGGCGGCCTCGTCTCCTTCTTCTCCCCGTGCGTCCTGCCGCTCGTCCCCGGCTACCTGTCGTACGTGACCGGGGTCACCGGCACCGACCTGGCCGAGGCCCGGCGCGGGCGGATGGTCACCGGCGCCTCGCTCTTCGTCCTCGGCTTCACCGTCGTGTTCGTCTCCGGCGGGGCACTGTTCGGCTACTTCGGCTCGACGCTGCTGGAGCACCAGAGCACGCTGACAAGGGTGCTCGGCGTGCTCATGGTCCTCATGGGCGTCTTCTTCATGGGGCTGATGCCCTGGCTCACCCAGCGGGAGTTCCGCTTCCACACCCGGCCGACGACCGGGCTGGTCGGCGCTCCGCTGCTGGGCGCGCTGTTCGGCATCGGCTGGACGCCCTGCATCGGCCCGACGCTCGCCTCCGTACTGGCGCTCTCCTCCAACCAGGCCAGCGCCGGACGTGGCGCCCTGCTCACCGTCGCCTACTGCCTCGGCCTCGGCGTGCCCTTCGTGCTGGCCGCCGTCGCCTTCCGCAAGGCCCTCGGCGCCTTCGGCTGGGTCAAGCGCCACTATGTCTGGGTGATGCGCATCGGCGGGATCATGATGATCCTCACCGGTGTGCTGCTGCTGACCGGCGCGTGGGACCGCCTGGTGCAGGAGATGCAGACCTGGTCCAACGGCTTCACTGTGGGGATCTGATCGATGAGCAAGACGACGACACGCTCCGCCGAGGACCAGGGTCCCGACCAGGAACTGGGCGCGGCCGCCTCCCAGCTGTCCACCGCGCCCGTCGAGGAGGCGCCGAGCGGCCCCGCGCTCGGCGTCGTCGGCTGGGCACGCTGGTTCTGGCGGCAGCTCACCTCCATGCGGGTCGCGCTGCTGCTGCTCCTGCTGCTGTCGCTGGCCGCGATCCCCGGCTCGCTGATCCCGCAGACCGGCGTCGACGCCACCCAGGTCGCCGACTTCCGTCGGCGGCACGAGACCCTCGCGCCGCTCTACGACAAGCTCGGCCTCTTCCACGTCTACAGCTCGGTGTGGTTCTCCGCGATCTACATCCTGCTGTTCGTCTCCCTCATCGGCTGCATCGTCCCGCGCACCTGGCAGTTCGTCGGCCAGCTGCGCGGCCGGCCGCCGGCGGCGCCCAAGCGGCTGACCCGGCTGCCCGCCCACACCACCTGGCGCACCGAGGCCGAGCCCGAGCAGGTCCGCGAGGCCGCGCTCGCCCTGCTGAAGAAGCGCCGCTTCCGCGCCCACGTCACCGGTGACGCGGTCGCCGCCGAGAAGGGCTATCTGCGGGAGGTCGGCAACCTCGCCTTCCACATCGCGCTGATCGTGATGCTGGTCGCCTTCGCCTGGGGCCAGCTGTTCAAGTCCGAGGGCAACAAGCTGATCCTGGAGGGCGACGGCTTCGCCAACACCCTCACGCAGTACGACGACTTCAAGTCCGGCAACCTCTTCAGCCAGGACGAGTTGGACCCGTTCAGCTTCACCCTGAAGGACTTCCACGGCACCTACGAGGCCACCGGCCCCAACCGCGGCACCCCGCGCACCTTCCAGGCGACCCTCACCTACAGCGTCGGCGCCTACGGCAAGGACCGGGACGCCACCGTCAAGGTCAACGAACCGCTGGAGATCGGCGGCTCGAAGGTCTACCTGGTCAGCCACGGCTACGCCCCGGTCGTCACCGTCCGGGACGCCGAGGGGAACGTCGTGATGGACAAGACGGCCGTGCCGGTGCTGCCGCTGGACGCCAACGTCACCTCCTCCGGCGCGATCAAGGTGATGGACGGCTACCGCAACGCCGAGGGCGAGCGGGAGCAGCTCGGCTTCAACGCCTTCTTCGTGCCGTCCTTCGCCGGTGAGGGCCACGGCACGATGCTGTCCCAGTTCCCGGCGATGCTGAACCCGCGGCTCGCGCTGTCGGCGTACCACGGCGACCTGGGTGTCGACTCCGGCATCCCGCAGAGCGTGTACCAGCTGAACAAGAAGAACCTGGAGGAGTTCAAGGACTCCAAGGGCGAGCTGTTCAAGAAGCGGCTGGCGGTCGGCGAGACCATGACGCTGCCCAACGGCGCCGGCTCGGTCACCTTCGAGGGCGTCAAGGAGTGGGCCGGCTTCCAGATCACCCAGCAGCCCGGCAGCGGCTGGGCGCTGGGCGGCGCCGTCGCCGCGATCCTGGGCCTGGCCGCCTCCCTGTTCGTCCAGCGCCGCCGCGTGTGGGTGCGCGCCGTGCGGGGCGCCGACGGGGTCACCGTCGTGGAGATGGCCGGCCTCGGCCGCAGCGAGTCCGCCAAGGTGCCCGAGGAGCTCGGCGACCTCGCCGGGACCCTCTACGAGAGGGCGCCGGGCGCGCCCGATCCGGACGACGACCATTCCGATTCCCCCGACTCCCATGCCGTACCTGCCGAAGGGGCTGAGAAGTGACTCTCGCCGCCGCGACCAATGAGAACCTCGCGGACCTCAGCAACACGCTGATCTACTCCGCGATGGCCGTCTACACCCTGGCCTTCTTCGCGTACATCACCGAATGGATCTTCGGCAGCCGCAGCAGGGTCGGCCGCACCGCCGCCGCGCTCACCTCCGCCGGCAGGACCGCCGCGGCTCCGGCCGTCACGGTGAAGAACGCGGGCGGGACCACCGTCCTGGAGCGGCCGAAGGTGGTCGTGCGGGCCGCGTCCGGCAGCCGGGACGTGCCCGACGGGCCCGGTGCGCACGGCGGGGACGAGCAGGGCGACCTCTACGGGCGCGTCGCCGTGTCGCTCACCGTGCTCGCGTTCCTCATCGAGTTCGGCGGCGTGCTCGCCCGGGCCCTGTCGGTGCAGCGGGCGCCGTGGGGCAACATGTACGAGTTCAACATCACCTTCTCCACCGTCGCCGTCGGTGTGTACGTCACCCTCCTGGCGCTGAAGAAGAACGTGCGCTGGCTCGGCCTCCCGCTGGTCACCACGGTCCTGCTCGACCTCGGCCTGGCCGTCACCGTGCTGTACACCGCCAGCGACCAGCTGGTGCCCGCCCTGCACTCGTACTGGCTGTACATCCACGTCTCCACCGCGATCCTGTGCGGGGCCGTCTTCTACGTCGGCGCGGTGTCCACGGTGCTCTACCTCTTCCGCGACTCCTACGAGAACAAGCTGGCGGGCGGCGGCGCGCCGGGCCGGTTCGCGGCCTCCGTGCTGGAGCGGCTGCCCGCGGCGGCCTCCCTGGACAAGTTCTCGTACCGCGTCAACGCCGCCGTCTTCCCGCTGTGGACGTTCACGATCATCGCGGGCGCGATCTGGGCGGGCGACGCCTGGGGCCGCTACTGGGGCTGGGACCCCAAGGAGACCTGGTCGTTCATCACCTGGGTCGCCTACGCCGGCTATCTGCACGCCCGCGCCACGGCCGGGTGGAAGGGCCGCAAGGCCGCGTATCTGGCGCTGCTGGCGTTCGGGTGCTGGCTGTTCAACTACTACGGCGTGAACATCTTCGTGACCGGCAAGCACTCCTACGCCGACGTCGGCCTGGGCGCGCTCCAGTCCGTCGGGTTCTGACCCCGGACACCCGGACCCCGAACACCCCGCACAAGGACCAGCCGTGCGGAGAAGGCCGGTTCCTGTGGCCCGCGTCACAGGAACCGGCCTTCGTCGTGCGGACAGACAAGGGGGCGTGGACACGAATCTGCGGAAACGCATCCGCGCGGGGGACCACGACGCCTTCGGTGAGCTCTTCGACGCCTACGCGCGCTCCGTCTACAACCACGCCTTCCGGCTCACGGGGGAGTGGGCGGTGGCCGAGGACGTCGTCTCGCTGACCTTCCTGGACGCCTGGCGGCTGCGCGAGAAGGCGGACCCCGAGGGAGGCTCCCTGCGCCCCTGGCTGCTGGGCATCGCCACCAACGTCACCCGCAACACCCGCCGCGCCGCCCGAAGACACGCGGCGGCGATCGCACGGCTCCCGCGTGACGAGCCGGTGCGGGACTTCGCCGACGAGGTCGCCGGGCGCGTCGACGACGCCGCCCAGCTGGCCCTCGTCCGCACCGCCCTGGCCGAGCTGCGGCGGGCCGAGCGCGAGGTGCTGGCGCTGTGCGTGTGGGCGGGGCTCGACTACCAGGCGGCCGCCCAGGCGCTGGGGGTGCCGGTGGGGACCGTGCGGTCGCGGCTGTCGCGGGCGCGGACAAAGCTCGCGAAACACATGGAACTCCCCGACGGTCGCGGACAGATGAGAGGTGACCGCACCACCGCGGTCAGGCCCATCCAGGAGGGAAACCTGTGACCGAGTTCCCCGAGAGAGACCTTCCGCCGGGCCGTCACCGACTCCTCAAGGAGCATCTGATGACCGAGATCCGGCAGGCCTTTGACCCGGCGCCCGCGCGCGCCGCCCGCAAGCCCTGGCTGCGCCCCGCGCTGCTGGCGGGAGCCGTCGCGGCCGTCGCGGCGGTCGCGCTCACCGTCGCCGTGCCCTCCGGCCCCTCCGGGGCGCCCGCCGCCTCGAACGAAGCGGTGGCGCTGCTGGAGGACATCGCCCTGGCGGCCGAGAAGTCCGGCGCGCCGGACGGCATCCGGGACGACCAGTTCGTCTACATCAAGAGCCGGGACGCCTACACCACCCGGACCAACGGCGGCCCCGAGAAGCTCGACCCCGTCCGCGACCGGGAGATCTGGCTGTCGGTGGACGGCACTCGTGAAGGGCTGCTGGAGGAGGACCGGCCGGGCAACGAGCACGTGCCGCTTGAGCCCGATGCCCCGGACAACGAGCGGGCCACCAACTACCGGGCGCTGTCCGGGCTGCCGACCGACCCGGACGAGATGCGCGACTGGCTGTACCGGACCGCCGCGGCGCAGGTCGACGCGGAACGCCCGGACCGGGACCACGCCGCCTTCGTCCTCTTCGGCGACCTGATCCGGGAGTCGCTGATGCCGCCGGAGGTCGGCGCCGCCCTGTACCGGGCCGCCGCGATGATCCCCGGCGTCGAGGTGGTGCACGGCGTCCGGGACTCCGTGGGGCGCGAGGGCGTCGCGATCACCCGGGCCGGCGGCGACGGACGCGAGGAGCTGATCTTCGACGAGAAGACGTTCACGTTCCTCGGTGAGCGCGTGCTCGACGCCGACGGCACGGTGGACGGCATCAGCGCGGTCGTCCGGCGTGCGGTCGTCGACAGGGCGGGCGAGCGTCCGTAGGCGTGCGCGGCCCGGCGTGACGGGTCAGGCTGGTGTCATGAGGGGTTCCATCGAGCAGGGCATCAGCCAGACCCACGGGAACACGCACATCCTGCACTTCCTGGTGCGGCTTCCGCTGCCCATGGAGCAGGTCTGGCCCTCGGTGGCCACCGCCGAGGGCCTCGCGACCTGGTTCACCCCGGCCGACGTGCTCGAACCCCACCTCGGCGGCGCGGTCAGCCTGCGCGACACCGGGTCCGGGCAGATCACGGCCTGGGACGTCGACCGGGTCGCCGAGTACACGCTGGAGGGCGGCGGCCGCATCCGCTTCCACCTGGAGCGGGACGGGGAGCAGGGCAGCGCCTTGCGCTTCACCCACGAGTTCGAGGGAGAGCGGGAGACGGAGCGAGCGTGGCGATCCCGCTTCGAACGTCTGATCGAGGAAGTGGGGTGACCCCGCCCCGGTGGCGTCGTCATCCGTCGGCAGGGCCCAGCGTCCCGTGAAGCGGCGGTAGGCGGTCGGCGGGCACGTCGGGCTGGGGTCGAGTTCGTCCTCGGCCGGCCATCTCGTCCGGGCCGGCTCGCCGCGTCAACTCTTCACACGGTGCCCACACTTGACAGTGCTGTTCGGCTTGCGTGGAGGACTCGTCACGTAGTTAATGTTCTCCACCCAGTGATGGGGTATCACTCCGACTTCATGGGGCAGATTCATGCACACGGCCCACCCCCCGTCCGGCGACATCCCGGACAATGCTCCGCCCTTACCTCCCACGCCACCGCCTCTCATGGGCAGCATTGATCTACGCGTCAGCAAACGGCTGCTGTGGGTCGGCGGTGCCGCCTACCCGTTGCACAACATCGTGAGGGTCTACACCCTCACCGTCCGTCCCCGGCGCAAGGACGCCACCATCCGCTTTCTGAAAAGCACCACGATCACACTGGCGACAGCAATCGCCCTCACCATCCTCAGTGCCATGACCGCCGTGGCGAGCGGAGAGGCGGCAGGACTGCTGGTCACGTTCGTGTGGCTGGGAACGGTGGCGGCGATCATCTACTTCTTCGTGGAACTGGTGTTGGTGCTGAGCGCGCAATCGCACTTCGTCCTGGCCGTGGAGACGTCCGGGGCCTCGACTGCGGTGGTCACCAGCAACAACCCGCACCACCTGACCCAACTGGTCGGCCACATCGTCCACGCCATTGAGAACCCGGAATTCGAGTTCCACGTGACGGTCGGAACCATCAACATCAGCCCGAAGAACTACTACTTCGGCGACAACGTCAATATGTACGGCGGCACCGGCAACGTGGGGATGGTGAGCGCATGAGCGGTCAGAACTTCTACTTCGGCGACAACGTCAACATGCACGGGGGCACCGGTCACACCGGCTTCGTCAAGGGGCAGGTGGCGGCCGCGAACGTCACGGGGGCCGCGGCGTCCACGGACCTGCAGGCCGCCGTGCAGCACCTTCTTCAGGTTGTCGAGGAGCTCCGCGACAGGCTCCCGGCCGCCGAGGGCGAGGTTCTCGACGACTACCTGCCGGCCATCACGGCCGACACCGCGACTGTCCCGCCACAGGCCCGCCACCGCGCGCTGTACGCCGTCGCGGGTATCGCCGCAACGGTCGGTGCCCTCGGCCAGCCGGTTGTCGAAGCCGTCAACAAGGTCCTCGAACTGCTCGCGGCGTAGCCAACCACGTGGACCGCGCACGGGTCTCGTGGCTCCTCTCTTCCGCCGACGAACGGCCTTTCCACCGGGCGGGGGAGCGGCGGACGGGACCGGGCCCCGGCCCCGAAGGCCGGAGCCGTGGGATTCACTCCTCCCCGACGTCCTCATTCCACAGCGCCGGGTTGGCCTGGCGGAAGGCGCGCATCATCGCCACGCACTCGGGGTCGTCCACGAGACGACTGACGCGTCAGCTGTCGTCGCCGTCCTGCTTCTTGCCCTTCTTCTTGTCCTGCTCCTCCTCGGAGAGCGACCGCAGGAACTCGGGGTTGTCGTCCGGGGCGACCCACTGGCCGCGACGTCCGACCTGGCCGGCCGGGCGGCGCCGCTTGCCCGCGATCAGCCAGGAGATCGAGCCGACGAGGGGGAACAGGAGCACCAGGATCGCCCACAAGGGCTTGGGGATGTGCCGGATGTCCTTCTCGTCCGTGCTGATGCAGTCGATGAACGCGTACACGCTCAAGGCCAGCGGTACGACGAACATCAGGATCCGGAGCATCGGCGGTCACCTCGTGGAACGGCGGTCGGGGGCCGCGCACACGGCCCCCGTGACGGGGCCAGGGTAGCCCCTCGGGGATACTTGACCCCATGGCTTACGACGATCTTCGCTCCCTGCTCAGGGCACTGGAGCGCGAGGGGGACCTGAAGCGCATCAAGGTGGAGGTCGACCCGTATCTGGAGGTCGGGGAGATCGTCGACCGGGTGCAGAAGGCGGGCGGGCCCGCGCTGCTCTTCGAGAAGGTGAAGGGGTCGTCGATGCCCCTCGCCATGAACGTGTTCGGGACCGACCGGCGGCTGCTGAAGGCGCTGGGGCTGAAGTCCTACGCGGACATCAGCGACAAGATCGGCGGGCTGCTGAAGCCGGAACTGCCGCACGGGTTTGTCGGGGTGCGCGAGGCCTTCGGCAAGCTGGGCGCGATGACGCACGTACCGCCGAAGAAGGTGAAGGACGCCCCGGTGCAGGAGGTCGTCCTGCACGGCGACGACGTCGACCTGGAGCAGCTGCCCGCCCTGTTCACCTGGCCCAAGGACGGCGGCTCCTTCTTCAACCTGGGCCTGACCCACACCAAGCACCCCGAGACCGGCGTGCGCAACCTCGGCCTGTACCGCCTCCAGCGCCACGACAGGCGCACGATCGGCATGCACTGGCAGATCCACAAGGACAGCCGCAACCACTACCAGGTGGCCGCCCGGCGCGGGGAGCGGCTGCCGGTCGCGATCGCCTTCGGCTGCCCGCCCGCCGTGACGTACGCCTCCACCGCCCCGCTCCCCGGTGACATCGACGAGTACCTGTTCGCCGGGTTCATCGCCGGCAGGCGGATCGAGATGGTCGACTGCAAGACGGTGCCGCTGCAGGTGCCGGCGCAGGCGGAGGTCGTCATCGAGGGCTGGCTGGAGCCCGGTGAGATGCTCCCCGAGGGCCCGTTCGGCGACCACACCGGTTTCTACACGCCGCAGGAACCCTTCCCCGCACTGAAGATCGACTGCGTGACGATGCGGAAGCGCCCGCTGCTCCAGTCGATCGTCGTGGGCCGCCCCCCGACGGAGGACGGACCCCTCGGCCGGGCGACGGAGCGTTTCTTCCTCCCCCTGCTGAAGATCATCGTCCCGGACATCGTGGACTACCACCTGCCCGAGGCGGGCGGGTTCCACAACTGCGCGATCGTCTCGATCGACAAGAAGTACCCCAAGCACGCGCAGAAGGTGATGCACGCGATCTGGGGGGCGCACATGATGTCCCTCACCAAGCTGATCGTGGTGGTCGACTCCGACTGCGACGTGCACGACCTGCACGAGGTCGCCTGGCGGGCCCTCGGCAACACGGACTACGCCCGCGACCTCACGGTCGTCGAAGGCCCGGTCGACCACCTCGACCACGCGTCCTACCAGCAGTTCTGGGGCGGCAAGGCGGGCATCGACGCGACGAAGAAGTGGCCCGAGGAGGGGTACACGCGCGACGGGGGATGGCCCGACATGGTGGAGTCCGATCCGCGGACGGCGGCGCTGGTGGACCGCCGCTGGAAGGAGTACGGCCTGTGAGTTCCGCTTCCGCCGCGCTCCCGCAGCCGGGCCGCACCAAGGCGTTCCTGCGCCTGGTGATGATCGAGCACTCGGTCTTCGCGCTGCCCTTCGCCTACATCGCCTCGCTCACGGCGATGTTCCAGTGGGACCGGAACATCCACTGGGGCCGTCTGCTGCTGGTCACCGTCTGCATGGTGGGCCTGCGCACCTTCGCCATGGCCGTCAACCGGATCATCGACCGCGAGATCGACGCCCGGAACCCGCGCACGGCCCACCGCGAGCTGGTCACGGGCGCGATGTCGGTGCGGCACGCCTGGACCGGCGCCCTGATCGCCCTGGTCGTCTTCCTCGGCGCGGCGGCGCTGCTCAACCCCCTGTGCCTGGCCCTCGCGCCCGTCGCGGTCGTCCCGATGGTGGTCTACCCCTACGGCAAGCGGTTCACGAACTTCCCGCAGGCCATCCTCGGCCTCGCCCAGGCGATGGGCCCGGTCGGCGGCTGGCTGGCGATCAGCGGAGCCTGGTCCTGGGAGGCCGTGATCCTCGGCCTCGCCGTGGGCGTCTGGATCGGCGGTTTCGACCTGATCTACGCATGCCAGGACGTCGAGACCGACCGCGAGATCGGCGTCATGTCCGTTCCGGCCCGCTTCGGCATCCCGGCGGCGATCCGGTCGGCCCGCGTCTGCCACGCCGTGACGACGGCCCTGTTCGTCTGGTACGGCCTCGCCACCGACGCGGGCGCCTTCTTCTGGCTGGGCCTGCTGATCGTCGCGGGCGCGTTCGTGTACGAGCACACCATCGTCCGCCCGCACGACCTGTCACGGCTGAACAGGGCGTTCTTCAGCGTCAACGGGTTCATCGGGATTGCCCTGTTCGTGTGCGCGCTGCTCGATCTTCTGGTTCGGGGTCTGACCGTGTGAGTACGGTGCGGCCTACCATCGAGGGCAGGACCCCAGGGAGGCCACCGTGACCGTCTCGGGCATCGACCGCCTGCACTCGCAGCTCAGCAAGCTGGAGGATCTCTTCCCCGGCTATCTGACGGAGATTGTCGAGGGCAGCATCGTGATGAACCCGGTCAGGGCGTTTCACGGGAGGACCATCCAACGGCTGTGGTCCATCGTGGAAGGCCAGTTGCCACCCGGCTGGGCCATCGTGAGCGATGTCGCCTTCCCCTTCGACGACGCCAATGAGTTCTGCCCCGACCTCGCTGTCATCCCGGCCGAGGCGGAGGCCGAGAACCGCGCCGCGTACCCGGCCGACCTGATCGAGCTCGTGGCCGAGGTGGTGTCCCCGGAAAGCGTCCGCCGCGACTACGAGTTCAAGCCCCGCTGGTACGCCTCCCGCGGCATCGCCAACTACCTGGTGCTCGACCCGCTCCAGGGGCACATCGTGACGATGTGGAATCCCGGCCCCGACGGCTACCGCGGCCGAGACCTCATCCCGTACGGCCCCGATCTGTCCGTGGACACCTCGCTGGGCAAGCTGACGCTGCCGACCGGTCAGCTCCCCGTCGATCCCAAGGCGGCCGACCCGTCCTGAGGTCCGCCCCGCTCACCGGTACGCTCAATATGTGAACGCAGGGGAATCGCAGCGCGTGCCTTGGATCGTGGGGGTGTCCGGAGCATCCGGGACGCCGTATGCGGCTGCAGTGCTGCGTGCGCTGCTGGAGGCGGGGGAGAGCGTCGACCTGGTCGTCAGCCGGGCCTCCCGGCTCACCCTGCTGGACGAGACCGGCCTCCCCTTCCGGGACGCGCACTGGCGCGACGACCTGCGGCAATGGCTGTCCAGGGGAGCCGACGGCAAGCCGGACACCTTCGACGTCGCGCTCGACGACGTACGGCACTGGAGCGCGGGCGACCTCGCCGCCGGGCCGTCCTCGGGGTCGTACCCCGCGAAGGGGATGCTGATCGTGCCGGCGTCCACCGCCTGCGTCGCCGGAGTCGCCCTCGGGCTCTCCAAGGACCTGCTGCAACGGGCCGCGAGCGTCACCTTGAAGGAAGGGCGTCCACTGGTCGTCGCCGTGCGCGAGGCCCCGCTCGGCGGGCAGACGCTGCGGCACCTGGTCTCCCTGGACGACGCCGGCGCGGCCGTCGTACCCGCCTCGCCCGCCTTCTACGCGGGCGCCACGCACATCCAGGACCTCGTCGACTTCGTCGCCGGACGGGTCCTCGACGCGGCCGGCGTCCCCCACACGCTCTACCGCCGCTGGGCCGGCGGACTGGGCGGCGGTTCGCGCACCACCTGAGCGCCACCTGCACTTACCAGGAACACGTCAGACCTCTTCAGCGGAAGGCTTCGATCGCAATGGACGCCGTGGACAGGCAGCTCATCCAGGCCCTCAGGGAGAACGGCCGGGCCTCCTACGCGGAGCTGGGGCGCCTCGTCGGCCTGTCGGGACCCAGCGTCACCGACCGCATCAACCGGCTGGAGGCCGCCGGCGTCATCACCGGCTACCGCGCCACCGTGAACGCCGCCTCCCTCGGTCTCGGGGTCACCGCCCTGATCGGCATCTCCCTCTCCGACGCCGCCGACCACGAGGACGTCGCGCAGCGGCTGAGGGACCTGCCGGAGATCGAGGACTGCTGGTTCATCGCCGGGGACGACTCGTACATGCTCAAGGTGCGGGCGACCGACGTGGACGGGCTGGAGAAGATCATCCGCCGGCTGAGCGGAACCAAGGGCGTGTCCCGGACCCGGACCACCATCGTGCTGTCCACGAAGTGGGAGAACCGGGTGGGTGAGCTGCCCGAAGAGGTGTAGGCGCCCAGCGCCCACGGGGCCGCCCGGCCCGCGAGGGGCGGGGAGTACGGTTGGCGAAGTCTGTCTGAGAGAGGTGTGCGCATGGATGTCGGGCTCAAGCGCGAGCTGGAGGAGAAGGTCCGCTCCGGTGAGCGGCTGACCCGCGAGGACGGCATCGCGCTGTACGGGTCGGACGACCTGGCCTGGCTCGGCGGCCTCGCCCACGAGGTGCGCACGCGCAAGAACGGCGACGTGGTCCACTTCAACGTCAACCGCCACCTCAACATGACCAACGTCTGTACGGCCTCCTGCGCGTACTGCTCCTTCCAGCGCAAGCCCGGCGAGAAGGACGCGTACACCATGCGCATCGAGGAGGCCGTCAAGCTCGCCAAGGCGCTGGAGGCCGACAACCTCACCGAGCTGCACATCGTCAACGGGCTGCATCCCAACCTGCCCTGGCGGTACTACCCGCGTTCGCTGCGCGAGCTGAAGGCCGCCCTGCCGAACGTGTCGCTGAAGGCCTTCACGGCCACCGAGATCCACCACTTCGAGACCATCTCCGGGCTCTCCGCCTCCGAGATCCTCGACGAGCTGATCGACGCGGGCCTGGAGTCCCTCACCGGCGGTGGCGCGGAGATCTTCGACTGGGAGGTCCGGCAGCACATCGTGGACCACCGCACCCACTGGGAGGACTGGTCCCGCATCCACCGGCTGGCGCACGAGAAGGGACTGAAGACCCCGTGCACCATGCTCTACGGCCACATCGAGGAGCCCCGCCACCGCGTCGACCACGTGCTGCGCCTGCGCGAGCTGCAGGACGAGACCGGCGGCTTCCAGGTCTTCATCCCGCTGCGCTACCAGCACGACTTCGTCGACATGCAGGACGGCAAGGTACGCAACCGGCTCCAGGCCCGCACGACCATGGCGACCCCGCTGGAGGCGCTGAAGACCTTCGCCGTCTCCCGGCTCCTGTTCGACAACGTGCCGCACGTCAAGGTCTTCTGGGTGATGCACGGCGTGCAGACCGCCCAGCTCGCCCTCCAGCACGGCGCCGACGACATGGACGGCTCGGTCGTCGAGTACAAGATCACGCACGACGCCGACAACTACGGCACGCCCCACAAGCTCACTCGCGACGACCTGCTGGACCTCATCCGCGACGCGGGCTTCCGGCCGGTGGAGCGCAACACGCGCTACGAGATCATCCGCGAGTTCGAGGGTCCCGACCCGGCACGCCGTGAGGCGCCGCAGCCGATGCGGGTGTGACGTCGCGGGGGCGGTGAGCTGTCCATGGGGGCGGGCAGGCGCGCGGCCGGACGCCGGTCCCCCGCCCGCGCCCGCGTTCCCGGCCGGCCACCAGGGGTACCCGGCGACCGTGACCTCACGCACCACCGCCCCCGAGGACCAGTACACCGCCGAGCCCTTCGTTCCGGAGAGCGCCGGGCTCGCGGACCTGCGCAAGGCCGCCTCCGGCTGCCGGGGCTGCCCCCTCCACCGGGACGCAACTCAGACCGTGTTCGGCGCCGGGAACGAGCACGCCCGCGTCATGCTCGTCGGCGAGCAGCCCGGCGACCAGGAGGACCGCCAGGGCCGGCCCTTCGTCGGCCCCGCCGGGAAGCTGCTCGACCGGGCGCTCGCCGAGGCCGGTATCGACCCCGGCGAGGCGTACGTCACCAACGCCGTCAAGCACTTCAAGTTCACCCGGGCGGAACCCCGCAAGCGGCGGATCCACAAGGCGCCGAGCCTGCGGGAGACGACCGCGTGCGGTCCGTGGCTCGCCGCCGAGCTGGCCCTCGTCGAACCCGAGCTGATCGTGGTGCTGGGCGCCACCGCGGGCAAGGCGCTGCTGGGCTCGTCGTTCCGGGTGACGCAGGTGCGGGGGACCGTGCTGGAGGAGGAGATCCACGGGCGGCGCGAACGGCTGGTGCCGACCGTGCACCCGTCGTCGGTCCTGCGCGCGGACGACCGTGAGGCGGCCTACCGGGGGCTGGTCTCGGATCTGACGGTGGCGGCACGGGCACTGTCCTAGCCGTACTCGGCCGTCACCAACGTCATGACCCAATACACCTAGCGCACGCACGCTGCGCCGGCCGGGCGCTGTCCTGGCGCACGCACGCCCTCCTGACACGGGTGCTGTCATGGCGCGCCGGGCGCTGTCCTGACACGGGCGCTGTCCTGGCGCACGCACGCCCTCCTGGCACGGGTGCTGTCATGGCGCGCCGGGCGCTGTCCTGACACGGGCGCTGTCCTAGCGCACGCACGCCGTCCCGGCACGGGCGTTGCTTCGGAGCGGGCGTTGCTTCCGCACGGGCGCTGTGCCGGCACGCACGCCGGCTTGGCCCGGGTGCTGTCCTGGCCGTGCGAGGCGAAAAATACGATTCGCCCATGCCCCTTGCCTTCGTTCTCGACCCCGCCGTGGACCGCCCCCTGCGCGACGGCCTGCTCGACCTGTGGACGGATGTCTCCAACGCCGACGGAGCCGTCGGTTTCGTGCCGCCCGTGACCCGGGAGACCGTCCGCCCCGAACTGGTGAAGCAACTCGTGGCGATGGCAGAGGGCCGCAGCCGGCTGCTCGCCGGATTCGACGAGGACGGCCGGGTCGCCGCGACCGCGTTCCTCACCTTCAACACGCACCGGCTGATGCGGCACTGGCTGTGGCTCTACACCGTGATGGTGCATCCCCGTCACCAGGGCAAGGGCTACGGCCGGGACCTGCTCGCCGCCGCGGCGGACGCCGCCCGCGGGATCGAGGGGATCGAGGCGATACGGCTGACGTGCCGGGGCGGGCTGGGGCTCGAGCGGTTCTACGAGTCCTCCGGCTACAAGGAGGTCGGCCGAGTCCCCGCCGCCATCCGGGTCGCGCCCGGCGACGACCGCGACGATGTCGTCATGCTCCTGCCGCTGCACTGAGCGCCGCACCCCCGCTTGCGGGATCCGCCGCCGGACGTGCTTCACTGGACGGTGCCCTTTGGGTGGTTCTGGCCGTTCGATACGGAAGAGTGGATGAGATGCTCCGCTACACGCTGATGCGCCTCGGGATCTTCGTGGGCTGCTTCGTGGTCGTCTGGGGACTCGTCTACTCCGGTCTCGCCCCGCGTGGACTCGGCTCCTCCAACGGCGTCTGGGTGGTGCTGCTCGCGCTGGTGATCTCCGCGCCGATCAGCTTCGTCGTGCTGCGCAAGGAGCGGGACCGGGCCTCCGTGCAGATCGTGCAGAAGGTGGACCGCGCCAAGGCCAACCTCGAGGCCAACCGCAGCCAGGAGGACGCCGCCGACGACACGGCACGTGCGCAAGGGCATGCTTCGTAAGGTTTGCTCGCGGCTCGCCGGTGGAGGAGCGGGACCGGGTGGCCGTCGCCGCCTGACCCGGCTCAGACCGGAACCGGCCTGAGGCGTGGTCCGCGGACCGTACGCTGAGCCGCATGGGTGCCGTCAAGACCAAGCGGATGCCGCGTGCGGTCCGTGAGCAGCAGATGCTGGACGCCGCCGTCCAGATCTTCGGGCAGCGGGGCTACATCGCGGCGTCGATGGACGACATCGCCGAACTGGCGGGCGTGTCGAAGCCGTTGGTGTACCTCTACCTCAACTCCAAGGACGACCTCTTCACGGCCTGCATCCGCCGCGAGGCCCAGGCCCTCTTCGCGGCCGTACGGGCCGGGGTGCGGCGTGAGCTGCCCGCCGACCGTCAACTCTGGGACGGGCTGCTGGCGTTCTTCACCCACACCGCCCGGCACCCCGACGGCTGGTCCGTGCTGCACCTCCAGGCCCGCACCCACGGGGAGGTGTTCGCCGCCGAGGTCACCGTGGTGCGCGCGGGCATCGTCGCCTTCGTCACCCAGCTCATCGCCGAGGCCGCGCGCGACGCCCTTGCCCGGTCCGCCGACCGGGCTCCGGCGGGCGGCGCCTCCGTGGACCCGCCGCTGCCCGAACGGGACGTCGCCGGGCTCGCCGAGGCCCTGGTCGGCGCCGCCGAGTCGCTCGCCGACTGGGCCAACGCGACCCCGTCGGTGACGGCCCGGCAGGCGGCGGCGACCCTGATGAACTTCGCCTGGACCGGGCTCGGCGAGCTCATGGCCGGCCGGCGCTGGTCACCGCCGAGCGCGTGAAGGGAGCGGGTGCACGGCTCCGCCGACGTGCACCTGGTCTCCCCGGCGCAGTTCGAAACGCCCGCCCCCGGCGGCGTACTCCACTGTCCCCGGCAGCGGCACCGGCGCCCGGAACTCGGCCCTGACCAGCACCGCTTCGGGTGTGCCGTGCGCGGCGAGACAGCGGGCCACCGTCCACATGCCGTGCGCGATCGGCCGCCGGAAGCCGAACGGGCGGGCGGTGAGCGGGTGCAGGTGGATGGGGTTGCGGTCGCCGGAGACGGCGGCGTAGCGCCGCCCGATGTCGGCGCGGAGCCGCCACTCCCCGCCCGCGGGCAGCGGCGTGCGCTCTTTGGACCCGGCCTGCGGTCCACCGTCGGTGCGGTGCCGGGCCAGATAGGTGCTGCGCGACTCCCACACGACCTCGCCGCCGGCCAGCGCCTCGGTCACCACCGTCGCCTCCGTCCCGCGCCGGTGCGGGGCCAGCCCCGCGACGCGCACGGCGAGGTCGTACGCGTCGGTGGCCGAGAGGGCGGTGTGGCGGGTCAGCTCGATCGAGGTGTGGACCAGGCCGAGCAGCGGCAGCGGGAAGTCCCGCCCGCCCAACAGCCGCATGGCCAGCGGAAAGGCCAGGACGTGCGGATAGGTGAGGGGGAGGGCGTCGGCGCCGGTGGGGAAGCCGCAGACCAGCTCGTAGGCGGCGAGCCGGGCCAGGTCGATCCGGACGCCGGACCGGACCAGCCGGGTGCGGGGGAAGCGGGCGTCCGGGCGAGGGCGCTTGAAGGGGGAGCGGAGCGCGCCGGTGAGGAGCGGGAGGTGGTCGGCCATGGTCATTCCGGTTTCCTCACCCTGTCCTTCACTCGCTCCTCCACGGGGCCCTGACCGGACCCTCTCCTCGCTTTACTCGTAAGTAAGGTTACCGTAGGTAAGCCCAGGTACCGCAAGTGTGCGGACTCCACAGGCCCACCCCCGGAGCATCCCCGAACCCGCACAACCTCCCCACGAGAGAGCCGTAAGATCCCCTCCCGACCGGCGTTCCCGTCACGAGCCGGACCCATCGCCGGTGAACGCCTCCGTACGCGCCGCGCGTACCTCATGCAGCCGAGCAGTACCGCGCTGCAGGCCCCAGGAGCTGCCCATGCCCATTTCGTACTCGTCAACGCCCTTACCGCACCAGAACTCCGGATCGTCGTTCGCATACGACCCGGACGGCGGGCCGGTCCTCGTCGAGCCCGAGATACGGCGGCTGGACGGGGAGGTGCGGGAGGTGGCCGTGCCCCCGCTGGTGCCGCCCGTGTCGCACGGGTCGCTGGCCGATCTGCCGTTCGAGAACGCGGCCGTGGAGCCGGCGCGCCCGGTGCTCAGCCGCCGGGACGACGACGGCCGCTGGGCGGACGTGACGGCGGCGGAGTTCGTCGCCCAGGTGCTGGCCGTGGCCAAGGGCATGATCTCCGAGGGGCTGACGCCGGGCGACCGGATCGCGATCATGGCGCGGACGTCGTACGAGTGGACCCTGCTGGACTTCGCGGCCTGGGCGGCCGGACTGGTGACCGTCCCGGTGTACCCGACCTCGTCCGTCTTCCAGACCCGCTGGATCCTCCAGGACTCCGGCGCCGTCGCCCTGGTGACGGAGACGGCCGGCCAGGCGGCGGCGCTCGGGCCCGAACTCCCGCACCTGCCCGACCTGCGGCACCTGTGGGTCGTCGAGAAGGACCACGTGGACCGGCTCGCGGAACTCGGACAGCCGGTGCCGGACGCCGAAGTCGACGTGCGGCGCGGGATGCTGGGCCCGGACACCCTGGCGACCCTCGTCTACACCTCCGGCACCACGGGCCGCCCCAAGGGCTGCGCGCTGACCCACGGCAACTTCCTGGCGGAGGTCGACAACGCGATCGAACTCCTCTACCCGGTCTTCAAGGCGCGCACCAGCGAGGAGGCGGCCACCCTCCTGTTCCTGCCGCTGTCCCACGTGTTCGGCCGGATGGTGGCCGTGGCCTGCGTGCGCGCCCGGGTCCGGCTGGGGCACGCGCCCAGCCTGAAGTCGCAGGACCTGCTGGCCGACCTGGCGGCCTTCCGGCCGACCTTCCTGCTGGCCATCCCGTACATGCTGGAGAAGGTCTTCAACAGCGCCCGCGCCACCGCCGAACGCGGCGGCAGGGCGGCCGCGTTCGACCGCGCGGCGAAGATCGCCCGTCGCTACGGCGAGGCGGCCCAGGCCCGGGCGAGCGGCACCGGCCCCGGCCCCACCGCCTCCCTGAAGGCGTCCCGCGCCTTCTACGACCCCCTGGTCTACCGCCGGATCCGCAAGGCCCTCGGCGGCCGGATCCGCTACGTCGTCTGCGGCGGCTCCCCGCTCGGCCGCGACCTTGCCGCGTTCTACGCGGGCGCGGGCATCGACGTGTACGAGGGCTACGGGCTGACCGAGACGACCGGCGCGGCCACCGTGACGCCGCCGCTCAGGCCACGGCTCGGCACGGTCGGCTGGCCGCTGCCCGGTACGCGGGTGCGGATCGCGGCGGACGGCGAGATCCTGCTCGCCGGGGGCCAGGTCCTGCGCGGCTACTGGGAACCGCACGCGGGCGGGGTGGTCCCGGCGTCGCCGGACGGCTGGTTCCCCACGGGCGACATCGGCCGGCTGGACGACGAGGGATACCTCAGCATCACCGGCCGCAAGAAGGAGATCCTGATCACCGCGGGCGGCAAGAACACGGCCCCGGCGCCGCTGGAGAACTGGCTGCGCTCGCACCCCCTGATCTCCCACTGCCTCGTCCTCGGCGATCGCCGCCCCTACATCACCGCCCTGATCACCCTCGACCCCGACGGCATCACCCACTGGCGGCAGATGAACGGCAAGCACCCGGTGCCGCCCGAACTGCTGGTGGACGACGAGGAACTGCGCGGGGTCCTGCAACGCGCGGTGGACGAGGCCAACAAGCTGGTCTCCCGGCCCGAGTCCATCCGCCGCTTCACCGTCCTGCCCACCGACTTCACGGAGTCGAGCGGGCAGTTGACCCCGACGATGAAGATGCGCCGGGAGGTGATCCTGCGGGACTTCGCCCAGCAGGTGGAGGCCCTGTACGCGGAGTGAGCC
This sequence comes from Streptomyces chromofuscus, assembly GCF_015160875.1. Lineage (NCBI taxonomy): Bacteria > Bacillati > Actinomycetota > Actinomycetes > Kitasatosporales > Streptomycetaceae > Streptomyces > Streptomyces chromofuscus. Next base: position 4,638,059 of record NZ_CP063374.1, read on the forward strand.
AGGTCACATCGGCAGTCCGGTCACATGTCCGGCACGAGACGTGTCAGCGGGACGACGGAGTTCCTGAGCTGCCGGGAGTGCTGAGATGTCCACTGCGTACGTCGTTGTGACCGTGCTGGGCGCCGTGATGGCGGGGTTCTCGGCCGCGTCGGTCTTCCTGCGGGCCGAGTGGGTGGTGAAGCCGCTGGCCGACTACGGCGTGCCGCGCGGCTGGTGGCCCTGGCTGGGCGCCGCCAAGGCGGCCGGGGCGGCCGGGCTGCTGGCGGGCCTCGCGGTCCCGGTGGTCGGCGTGGCGGCCGGGATCGGGCTCGTCCTCTACTTCACCGGGGCGGTCGTCACGGTCCTCCGGGCGCGGTGGTTCTCGCACGTGCCGTTTCCGCTGCTGTACGCCGCCCCGGTGGTCGGGTCGCTGATGCTGGCGGCGACCGGCTGATCAGGCGTCCAGGACCGCGACCTCCGTCCCCTCCAGGCGGTCGCGGTCCGCGACGACCTCGATCCGGGTGATGCCGGTGGCGGTGACCGTGAAGGTGAGGACCAGGGTGAGGCGCCCCAGCGGGGCCATCGCCAGGCCCACCCGGCCGTCCAGCAGCGCCGGGCCCGTGAACCGGGCGCGGGCCGTCGCGGCCAGGGCGCTCTCGGCGACCGGGCGGGCGCCGGTGAGCGTGATCGCCTCGGGGGTCGGTACGACCCACTTGTCGGCGGTGAGGACGACGTCCGGGTCGAGCAGCGCGAGCAGCCCCTCGAAGTCACCGCCGCGGGCCGCGGCCAGGAAGGCGTCGACCGCCTCGCGCTGCCGGACCAGATCCGCGGTCGCGGGCGCGCCGCCCCGCACCCGCCGCCGGGCTCGGCTCGCCGGCTGGCGGGTCGCGGCCGGGGTGCGCTCGACCAGCGGGGCGATGTCGTCGAAGGGCACGGCGAACAGGTCGTGCAGCACGAACGCCAGCCGCTCCGCGGGTGCCAGGCGGTTGAGCACGACCAGCATTGCGACGCCGACCGAGTCGGCGAGGAGCGCCTCCTGCTCCGGGTCGACGCCGTCCTCCGGGGTGGGGGTGTGGTCGTCGTACGGCTGCTCGGGGCGGGCGCGGCGGGAGCGCAGCATGTTCAGGCAGACCCGTCCGGTGACGGTGGTCAGCCAGCCGGTGAGGTTCTGGACACCGGCGATGTCCGCTCGCTCCGCCCGCAGCCAGGTCTCCTGGACGGCGTCCTCGGCGTCGCTCAGCGAGCCCAGCATGCGGTACGCCACCGCCCGCAGGTGCGGCCGGTCGGTCTCGAATCGCGCTGCCGAAAGCGTTTGTACGTCCCCCATGACGTGAACCTATCGGGTGCGGGCGTCGCGTCGACGACGGTCGTCCTCGAATTCGTCCCGCTCACCGACTTCGCCGTCTACGACTTCGCATACCCCGCACACCGCTGACCGCGGGCCGGCGTGCCCTCCGGGGGAATTACGCGGGGTATTTCCGGAATTCCCGAAGAATTCATCGTCCCGAAGTGCGGGAAAAGGCAGGAGCCCCGTCGCCGGATGGCGTGGGGCTCCTTGGGTATTGCACTCGATCCTGGATCAGAGGATCAGACCGGGGTGACGTTCTCCGCCTGCGGGCCCTTCGGACCCTGGGTCACGTCGAAGGTCACGTGCTGGTTCTCCTCAAGGGACCGGAAGCCGGTCGCGTTGATCGCGGAGTAGTGGACGAAGACGTCGGGGCCGCCGCCTTCCTGGGCGATGAAACCAAAGCCCTTTTCGGCGTTGAACCACTTCACGGTTCCGGTAGCCATAAGCCCTCCTTGGGCTCAAAGGGTTGCCCTGCTCCAGAACCAGCAAGTGTGAAGATGAGTTCTGCACAACTGCATATGTCCAAGAACGTCGAGAGCCCGCGGTCACATGCTCCGCAGGCTCTGTACTGCAAGGGAAACCAAACTGCAACTTGCGGCGAGCCTAGCACGCGGGCAGCCGAAAGCAATAGGGGTCAAGATCACGTCACCCGGATGTTTGAACGTCGTGTCGGCGCTGACGTCCGACTGGGCGACCCCCAGAAGCCTGCACCCTATCCCACGGGGTCTAGCCTCTCGATGTGGACATTTCTCGCACGCGGCCGCGCGTCGGCCACATCCAGTTCCTGAACTGCCTCCCCCTCTACTGGGGGCTCGCCAGAACGGGGACGCTGCTGGACTTCGAGCTGACGAAGGACACCCCGGAGAAGCTCAGCGAGCAGCTGGTGGGGGGCGATCTCGACATCGGGCCGATCACCCTCGTGGAGTTCCTGAAGAACGCCGACGACCTCGTCGCCTTCCCGGACATCGCCGTCGGCTGCGACGGACCGGTGATGTCCTGCGTGATCGTCTCGCAGGTCCCGCTGGACCGGCTGGACGGCGCCCGGGTGGCCCTGGGATCCACCTCGCGCACCTCCGTACGCCTCGCCCAGCTGCTGCTGGCGGAACGGTTCGGCGTACGACCCGACTACTACACCTGCCCGCCCGACCTCAGCCTGATGATGCAGGAGGCCGAGGCGGCCGTGCTCATCGGCGACGCCGCGCTGCGGGCGAACCTGCACGACGGGCCGAGGTACGGCCTCGCCGTGCACGACCTCGGCGCGCTGTGGAAGGAGTGGACCGGGCTGCCGTTCGTCTTCGCCGTGTGGGCGGCCCGCCGGGACTACCTGGAGCGCGAGCCGGTCATCACCCGTAGGGTGCACGAGGCCTTCCTCGCCTCCCGCAACCTCTCGCTGGAGGAGGTCACCAAGGTCGCCGAGCAGGCCGCCCGCTGGGAGGCCTTCGACGAGCGGGTCCTGGAGCAGTACTTCACCACCCTCGACTTCCGCTTCGGCGGCGCCCAGCTCGCGGCCGTGGCCGAGTTCGCCCGCCGCGTCGGGCCGACGACCGGCTTCCCGGCGGACGTGAAGGTGGATCTGCTGAAGCCGTAGGACGGCGGCCCCGTACGTCACCCCCCCGTACCGGCCCGGCCGATACGCTGCGGGCAGTGCAGGCGTACGGGGGAGAGGGGGCGGACGCCATGCAGCCGCTCGGCGTCGACGAGCCCACCGCCATCGGGCCCTACCGGCTGCTCGGCCGGCTCGGCTCCGGCGGCATGGGCCGCGTGTATCTGGGCCGCAGCGCGGGCGGCCGTACCGTCGCGGTGAAGGTCGTGCACCCGCATCTCGCGCTCGACGAGGAGTTCCGCGCCCGCTTCCGCCGCGAGGTCGAGGCCGCGCGGCGGGTGGGCGGCGCGTGGACCGCGCCGGTGCTGGACGCGGACCCGCTGGCGCCGGTGCCGTGGGTGGCCACCGCCTACGCCGCCGGGCCGTCGCTCGCCGCGGCGGTCGCGGACGGCGGCCCGCTGCCCGTCCACTCGGTACGGGCGCTGGGGGCGGGCCTGGCCGAGGCGCTGGCCGCGGTGCACGAGCTGGGCCTGGTGCACCGGGACGTCAAGCCGTCCAACGTGCTGCTCACCCTGGACGGACCGCTGCTGATCGACTTCGGGATCGCGCGCGCCCTCGACGGTACGGCGTCACTCACGTCGACGGGGGTCTCGATCGGCTCGCCCGGTTACATGGCGCCGGAGCAGATCCTCGGCAAGGGCGTCACCGGGGCGGCGGACGTCTTCTCGCTGGGCGCGGTGCTGGCGTACGCGGCGGCGGGTGAGCCCCCCTTCCCCGGGGACTCCTCGGCCGCGCTGCTCTACAAGGTCGTGCACGAGGAGCCGCTGCTCGACGCCCTGGAGGGGGAGTTGCGGGACGTCGTCGCGGGGTGCCTGGCCAAGCAGCCGGGCGCGCGGCCGACGCCGGGGGAGGTGGCCCGGCGGCTCGCACCCGAGGGGGCGGCGCGGCTGGTGGCGGCCGGCTGGCTGCCGGGGGCGCTGGTGACGCAGGTGAGCCGGGGAGCCGTACGGCTGCTGAACCTGGAGGCGGCGGGGGCCGGGGCTCCTCCTTCGGGGCCGGGGGAGTCCGGTGGCCCGGCGGGCGGTGGGGGAGCCGTGGCCGACGCCGGGCGCGCGGGTGGTGCGGGGACCGACGCGGCCGACGCGGGTCCCACGGCTGGTGCCGGTGCGGCCCTCGGGGCCTTCGGACCGCCGCCCGTGATGCCGGGTGCCGTGCCGGAGCCGTGTCCGGCGGAGCCGGAGGACGCGGTCGCCGACCCGGGCGGGCGGCCCGGCAAGGTCTCCGTGAGCGTGGCCGCGACGGCGGCGCCGGAGGCCGGCGGGCGGGGCCGGCGGCTGAGCTGCACGGTGGTGCTCGCCGTCGCCGGGGCGTTCGCGGCGGCGACCGTCGGCTCGGTCCTCGTTCTCGACCTGCTGCCCGGCGAACGCGAGGACAGCGCGGGTGGCGCCGGCCACGACGCCTCCTCCTCGGCGCCGAGCGCCGGCCCGACCAGCGGCCCGTCCGACATCCCGGCCCGCTACCTCGGCACCTGGGAGGGCCAGGGCACGGCCCTGGACGGCACGCTGCCCGCCGGCACGTTCCGGGTCACCGTCCGACAGGCCGAGGTGGGCCAGGAGTTGGGGCGGCTGCGGCAGACCGACCAGCTGGGCGGGGTCTGCGTCGACGTCCTGACCCTGCAGCAGGTGACGGAGAAACAACTCGTCGCCCGGTCGGTCGGCGAGCAGGACAACCACGGCGGCTGCAACCAGGAAGCCACGACGGTCCGGCTCGTCCCGACCGGTGACGACCTGATGTACACGTCCGACAGCGCCCGTTCGGGACATCCGCAGGCGCGGATGTCGAAGGTCGAGTAGACCGTCCGGCGTTGCGGTGGGCGTGAGCGGGTGGTGGGCGTGAGCAAGCGGTGCCGATGCGGGCATGAGCGGGCGGCGGGCTGAACAGGGGGTGGGCGGGGCTTGGGTGAGGAACTGCTGGTCGCCGCCGCGGCGGCGTGGGGCGCGGGGACGGGGGCGTCGCTGCCCCGGGCGGCGTACCGGCTGTCGGTGCCGCACGCGGCCGCGGACACCGCGGCGTCCGAGGACGCGCCGCCCGGCGAGGGCCCGGCCTGGCGGGACGCGTGCCCGGCAGGGCACCCGATCGCCGGCCCCTTCCGGGGCTGGCTCGGCCGGGCCCGGTGCCGCGCGTGCCCCCGCCCCCGTTACGGCCCCTCAGCCCTTCCGCTCGCCATCCTCACCGCCGTCCTGTGCGCCGCCCTCGCCGCCGCCACCGGCCCCTGCCCCGAGCTCGGCGTGTGGCTGCTGATCACGCCCGTCGGTGTGCTGCTCGCGGTCGTCGACGTGCGGGTGCGGCGCTTGCCCGACCCGCTGACCCTGCCCCTCGCGGCCGGCACGCTCGCCCTGCTCGCCGTGGCCGCCCAGGTGCCCGGGAACGACGGCGACTGGAGCGCCGCCCTGCTCGGCGCGCTCGCCCTGAGCGGCTTCTACCAGCTGCTGTGTCTGGTCAACCCCGGCGGCATGGGCTTCGGCGACGTGAAGCTGGCGGTGGGCGCGGGGGCCGTGCTCGGGTGGTACGGATGGGGAGCGGTGCTGCTGGGGACCTTCGCCGCGTTCGCCTCCGGGGCGGTGTACGGCGGCGCCCTCGTCGTTCTACGCAAGGCGGGACGCAAGACCGCGATCCCGTTCGGGCCGTTCCTGCTCGCGGGCGCCTGCGCCGGGCTGTTGCTGGGCGCGACGGCCTGACGGCGGAGCGGGACAACGGCTGGCGTAGGCTGGGTCAGTCCGTCCACAACCCTTGACGAAAGGGACACCCGGTGACCGAGAAGGCCGACCTCCAGTCCGTCCTCGAACGTGCCGCCGCGGGCGGGCGGATCACCCCCGAGGAGGCGCTCGACCTCTACCGCGACGCCCCGCTGCACGCGCTGGGCGCCGCCGCCGACGCCGTACGCCGCCGTCGGTACGCGGGCACCGAGCACATCGCGACGTACATCATCGAGCGGAACATCAACTACACGAACGTGTGCGTCACGGCGTGCAAGTTCTGCGCGTTCTACGCCCCGCCGAAGGACAAGGCGAAGGGCTGGACCCGCGACCTGGACGACATCCTGCGCCGCTGCGCGGAGACCGTCGAACTGGGCGGGACGCAGATCATGTTCCAGGGCGGTCACCACCCGGACTACGGCGTGGAGTACTACGAGAAGCACTTCTCGGCCATCAAGAAGGAGTTCCCGCAGCTCGTCATCCACAGCCTGGGGGCGAGCGAGGTCGAGCACATGGCCCGGATCTCCAAGGTGACGGTCGGGGAGGCCATCCGGCGCATCCACGCCGCGGGGCTCGACTCCTTCGCCGGGGCCGGCGCCGAACTCCTGCCCGAGCGGCCGCGCAAGGCCATCGCCCCGCTGAAGGAGAGCGGGGAGCGGTGGCTGGAGATCATGGAGACGGCCCACGACCTCGGCGTCGAGTCCACCTCCACCATGCTGATGGGGACCGGCGAGACCAACGCCGAGCGGATCGAGCACATCCGGATGATCCGTGACGTGCAGGACCGCACGGGCGGCTTCCGCGCCTTCATCCCGTACCTCTACCAGCCGCAGAACAACCACCTGAAGGGCCGCACCCAGGCCACCATCTTCGAGTACCTGCGGATGATCGCGATCGCGCGGATCTTCCTCGACAACGTGGCGCACATCCAGGGTTCCTGGCTCACCACCGGCAAGGACGCCGGGCAGATGACGCTGCACTACGGGGCGGACGACCTCGGTTCGGTGATGCTGGAGGAGAACGTCGTCTCGGCGGCCGGTGCCAAGCACCGCTCCAACCTCATGGAGATGATCGAGATGATCCGGGGCGCGGACCGCGTGCCCGCGCAGCGGAACACGACGTACGAGCACCTCGTCGTGCACGACGACCCCGCGAACGACCCGGTCGACGAGCGGGTCATGTCCCACATCTCGTCCACCGCGATCGAGGGCGGCACGGCTCATCCCGAGCTGAAGCTGCTTGCCTCCAACTGACGCGACGACTCCGTCTCCCCGACGTGCTGACCATCCACGCCGCCGACCTGCTCGTACCGGGCGACCGGCGGCCTCCGGTGCCCGGTGGGGCGGTGCTCGTGGACGGCCGCGGCTGCGCGGCCGTCGGGACGTACGAGGAACTGGCGGCGGCGTGGCCGACCGCCCGGGTCCGGCGCTGGCCCGGGCTGATCACGCCCGGATTGCTGAATCCCTACGGCCCCGAACTGCTGGAGCGGGCCTACCACCCCGATCCGCGCGAGGCCGACGAGCTGGGTACCGAGCCGATCACCGGTGACGGTCTCGCGGCGCTCGGCATGACCGACAGCCGCTGGGGCGCGAGCGCGCGACGCGGTGTGCAGCGGCTGCTCGCGCACGGGACCGTCGCCGTGGCGGGGGACCTGTGGCGGCCCGCCGTGGTGGACGCCGTGCACCGGGCGGGGCTCGGCGTCGAGGAACGGTTCGCGGCGCCCTCGGGCCGGCCCACCCTGGACGCACTGGCCGGGCGGAGCCTGGCCGACGTGCTGCTGCTGCCCTTGCCACCGGAAGGCCAAGCGGGCTTCGACGCGACGTTCGCCGTGTTCGACGTCCCCGACGTGGCGGCGCTCGCCGAACGCGGCGCCCGCACCTGCGTGGCCACGGTCCTCGCGGGGCGGCTCGTGTACCGGCGCCGATGAGGGGTCAACCCGTCCGCCCCGGAATGCTTTTGCGGACCGACCCGTGCTCTGCTCCACCCCGCTGCAGTCGGTCGACGCGTCGTCCTGCGCCGCGTCCTCGTCCTCGCACTGCCGGTCCCGGACCGTCGACCACATCGGCACCCGGGCGACCGACCTGGACATCGTGGTCGTTGGCCGATTCGAGCAGCGCCTCACCGGCAGCGTGAACGACACCTCCAGGTCCGGCCGTTCCTCCTGCATCGCCGCCCGAAGCCGGCCGGGGTCGTGCTGTCCTCGGTGGCCGCGCTCGCGTACTCAGGCTGGTACGCCGTCGCGCACCAGGCGGAGTACGGCACCGACGACCTGGACGAGAACCGCTCGCGCAGGCCTTCTGGTCGGCGGGCTTCGTGACGCCGCTGATGGAAACCAAGACCCACCTCAGCGGCGATTTCGCCGGGCTCGCCCGCCACCGGCGGCTGGACCGGATCGTCACCGTCGTCCACGCGCGCGGTGACCGTCTACCTCTGGCACGAGATCGCGCTGATCCTCGCCGTCCCGCTGATCGACCGGTTCAGGAAGGCGCCGTCCTTCGAGGCGTATCTGCCGCTGGAGAGCCAGTGGTTCCTGTTCGCGGTCGGCTGGGTGCTGATCGGGGCGTTCGTGCTGATGTGCGCGTGGGTGGAGGACGTGGCGGCCCGGAGGAGGCCGCGCCTGCTCCCCTGAGGCGGTGCCTGCCTGCGCGGCGGGGTGGTGCTGCAAGAATGGCCCCGTGACCCGCGCTTCCCTGAACAAGCAGCCGCACGAAGTCGCCTCGATGTTCGACGACGTGGCGGAACGGTACGACCTGACGAACGACGTGCTGTCGCTCGGCCAGGACCGGGTGTGGCGCCGGGAGGTCGCGAAGGCGGTCGACGCGCGCCCCGCGCAGAAGGTGCTGGATCTGGCCGCCGGTACGGCCACCTCCTCGCTGCCCTTCACGCGTGCGGGCGCGTACGTCGTGCCCTGCGACTTCTCCCTCGGCATGCTCCAGGTCGGCAAGCAGCGCCACCCCTGGCTGCCGCTGACGGCGGGCGACGCGACGCGCCTGCCGTTCCGCGACGACGTGTTCGACGCCGTCACCATCTCCTTCGGGCTGCGCAACGTGCAGGACACGGACGCCGCGCTGCGCGAGATGTACCGGGTGACCCGGCCTGGCGGGCGGGTCGTGATCTGCGAGTTCTCGCATCCGACGTGGGAGCCGTTCCGCAAGGTCTACACCGAGTACCTGATGCGGGCGCTGCCGCCGGTGGCCCGCGCGGTGTCGTCGAACCCGGACGCGTACGTCTATCTCGCCGAGTCCATCCGCGCCTGGCCCGACCAGCCCGCGCTGGCCGAGCGGCTGGGCAAGGCCGGGTGGTCGAAGGTGGCGTGGCGGAACCTGACGGGCGGGGTGGTGGCCCTGCACCGGGGGTTCAAGGAGACGTCCTGACCTCGGGCCGTGGGGGCGCTCACCTGATCGGTTCGAAGGCGTCCCCGGGCCGGTCCGGTTCGCGTTGCATGCCGCCCCGGGGCGGACGGGGCAGCCGGGGTTCCCGTACGCCCGCGCCTCCGCCGCCCTCGCCCTCCCCGAGGTCGAACCACACGGTGACCACCGCGCCGCGTGGCACCTCGGCGCCGGGCGGCGGGTACTGCCGTACGACGTAGTCCACGACGGTGCGGCGGAAGTCGGGCCGGTCGGGCGCGGTGAGCAGCACTCCCCGTGCCTGAGCCGCCTCACGGGCGTCCACGGCCATCAGGCCGACGAGCCTCGGCACACGCACTTCGGGTGTCTTGGGTGTTATGCGCACGGATGTCACCCCCAGAGGTACTGGCAGCGTAACCGCCCGGGGGTGCCGTCCGGAAGCGTCAAGTGGCTTTCCGTAGCCAAGCGTTACTTACTGTCACAGTGCCAGTCGGTAGCAATGGGCCAACTTGTCGGTTTCGGGGCTGGTGAAGGTCTCGGCCAGGTGCATGCCGAGGCGTTCGGTGACCGCGATCGACCGGGCGTTGCGCGCGTTGACCATGGCGACCACCCCGTCGACGCCCGCCGCGCGCACCCGCTCCAGGGTCATCCGCGCGGCCGCCGTGACGTACCCCTTGCCCCAGTGCTCCCGGCCCAGCCGCCAGCCGATCTCGATCTCGCCCGCCGGTCCCCACGCGCGCGGCCACGGCTGGGCGCCGGTGAAGCCGATGACCCGGTCGTCGGCGTCGAGCATGGTCCACAGGCAGAAGCCGAGTTCGGCGTCGTGCTTGCGCTGGCGGGCGGTGAGCTCCTCGTAGAAGGACAGCTCGGCGGACCTGCCGCCGTGGAACTCCATCACGTCCGGGTGATCGAACACCCGGTGCCAGGCGACGGCGTCCTCGTCGGTGGGGACACGCAGCCGTACCACGGGCAGAGCTCGGTTCACTGGGTATCCCTTCGGCCGGTTGATCAATTCTGCTGAATAGACTGCCCATGTCCAGTGCCGGTCGGCACACAGATTTCGAACTTGGGGAGATCCCGCCGTGGCCGAGTCTCTGACGGACAACACCGCCGATGTGATCGTCGTGGGCGCGGGCCCGGCCGGCTCCACGACGGCGTACCACCTCGCCAAGGCCGGACTGGACGTACTGCTCCTGGAGAAGACCGAGTTCCCGCGCGAGAAGGTGTGCGGCGACGGGCTCACCCCGCGCGCCGTCAAGCAGCTCGTGGCGATGGGCATCGACATCTCCGAGGAGGCCGGCTGGCTGCGCAACAAGGGCCTGAGGATCATCGGCGGAGGTGTGCGGCTCCAGCTGGACTGGCCGGATCTCGCCTCCTTCCCCGACTACGGACTCGTGCGCAAGCGCGACGACTTCGACGAGCAGCTCGCCCGGCAGGCGCAGAAGGCGGGCGCGCGGCTGTACGAGCGCTGCAACGTCGGCGCGCCGATCGTGGACGACCGCACGGGCCGCATCACCGGCGTGCACGCCAAGCTCGGCGAGGACAAGCGCGAGGTCACCTTCCACGCGCCGCTGGTGGTGGCCGCCGACGGCAACTCCACGCGCCTCTCCCTCGCGATGGGCCTGCACCGCCGCGAGGACCGCCCGATGGGCGTCGCGGTCCGGACGTACTTCACCTCCCCGCGCCACGACGACGACTACCTGGAGTCCTGGCTGGAGCTGTGGGACCGCCGGGGGCCCGGCGAGGACCGGCTGCTGCCGGGCTACGGCTGGATCTTCGGCATGGGCGACGGCACCTCGAACGTCGGCCTGGGCGTGCTCAACACCTCCGACTCCTTCAAGGAGCTGGACTGGCGCGAGGTCCTGAAGGCCTGGTGCGCCTCCATGCCCGAGGACTGGGGCTACACCCCGGAGAACATGACCGGCCCGATCCGCGGCGCCGCCCTGCCCATGGCCTTCAACCGCCAGCCGCACTACACGCGCGGTCTGCTGCTCGTCGGTGACGCCGGCGGTCTGGTCAACCCCTTCAACGGCGAGGGCATCGCCTACGCGATGGAATCCGGCCAGATCGCCGCCGACGTCATCGTCCAGGCGCACGCCCGCCCGACCCCCGCGGGACGGGAGATGGCGCTCCAGCGCTACCCGCGTGTCCTGAAGGACACCTACGGCGGCTACTACACCCTGGGCCGCGCCTTCGTGAAGCTCATCGGCAACCCGAAGGTCATGAAGATCGCCGCCCAGCGCGGGCTCACGCACCCGCTGCTGATGAGGTTCACCCTCAAGCTGCTCGCCAACCTCACCGACCCGACGGGCGGCGACGCGATGGACCGCATCATCAACGGGCTGAGCAAGGTGGCACCGAAGGCCTGATCGGGCAGCTTGTGCGTGAGGGTCCCGTGGTCGGCCGGAACGTGCCCTTTCGGCCCCCGCGGCGGCTCCCTGCCCTCCCGTACCCATGACAACGGAACGCGCGCAACAGTCGCAGCGGTCCCGGCAGTCGACGGGACACACGCGCAGACGCTTCCTCGTCGGGGCGGGGCCACAGGCGCGGTTCTTGCCGGGGCAGGGGCTGGTGGCGCGGCGCCCGCCCGGGCCGGGGGAGCGGCTCTCGCGCTGGGGGCCGCCGGTCGCGCGGACGCCGCGCCGGCGGGCAGGCGCGTCGCGACGGACGGGCGCAGGACTGTCTGTCCCCGATCATCTCCGAGTGGGGCAAACCCGGCATCCTGTACGGGGAGACGGCCCGCGGGTGCATGAAGGGCGAGGTCGTCGCCGAAGTCTGGGCCCAGTGGAAGGGCGGCCTGAACGATGACGGCAAGACGACCCTGAGGGACGAGGGCCGGCTCGGTTGGTTCATGGACCCGGCGGTGACCGGTCTCGCCGGCCCCGGCCCGCAGAACCGCGAACAGTTCCTGATCCACCCCACGGGAACGCTGCGCAACCGGCTACGGCGGCGATGGCCGTCCCGAACCTTTCTCTGGCCGGCGACTACGTCCGTACCGACGTCGACCTCGCCGGCGTGAAAGGCGCCAACGAATCCGCCCGACGTGCCGTCAACGCTCTGCTCGGCGGGGACGAATCGGACGCCGGGCGCTGCCGGATCCAGGAGCTGTACCGGCCGCCGGAGGTCGAGCCCTTCGAGGGCGTCGACGCCCTGCGCCACCGGCTGGGCCTGCCCAACACCTTCGACCTCGGCCAGGCCTGTCGTCCGGATCGGGCCCCAGCGGCTTGCGCGCACGCGGAAGGGGCCCGCGAGCGGGGCGCCCGTGCGAGGGGGTGCTGCGGACGACGACCTCGTACTGAGGGGGCGCTGCGGGCTGCGCGCCCGTGCGGAGGGGCCGCCGCCGCCGAGCGGCTGCGGCCCCTTCCGTACCTCGGTGCGCCTTTTGTGCGGTGCTGGGTCGGCGCGTCGGCGTCAGAGCACGCGCACCGCACCCGACGCCGGGTAGCCGGAGAGGTCCTGGATGACGACGCCCTTGGAGGGGTTCGCCGCGTCCAGGTACTGGCCGTTCCCGATGTACACACCCACGTGGTACGCCGAACCCTTGCCGCCCCAGTACAGGATGTCGCCGACCTGGAGGTCGGACAGGGGGACGTCCGTGCCGACCATGGACTGGTCCTGCGACACGCGCGGCAGGTCCACACCGACCTGCTTGAACGCCGCCTGGACCAGGCTGGAGCAGTCCCACGCGTTGGGGCCGCTGGCGCCCAGGACGTAGGCATCGCCCACCTGGGCCTGCAGGAAGGCGATGACGGTCGCGACGCTGCCGCCGGCCGGCGCGGAGACGGTGTCGGCGGTCGTGGAGGCCGTCGAGAGGGCAGCCCGCTCGGCGTCGCGCGCGGCGCGCTCGGCGGCGGCCTGACGCGCCTCCTCGGCGGCCTTCTTGCGGGCCTCCGCCTTCTTCTTGGCCTCGGCCAGGTCGGCCTTGGCCTCCTTGGCGGCCTGGGCGGCGGCCGCGTCACGCGCCGCCTCGAGCTCGTAGTTCGCGGCGGCCAGCTGCGTGGCGTCCGCGGACTGGGCGACCTGGGCGGACAGGTCGGCCGTGAGGGTGGGCAGTTCGAGCGTCTGCGTCACCGGCTCGGCAGCGTTCGCCGAGGCCGACGCGCCGGCCACTGCCACGGTGCTGAGGATGCCACCGGCAACTCCGGCCCGCATCGCCATCTTCGAGGCGCTGGGCTGGCGGGGTTTCCGGTGGCTGCGTATGTGAGCGGTGTGGGACATGGGAACAACCGGTATCAGGGGCTCCTCCATACCTTCAAGAAACGTGTGGTCCGCCACAGTTGTTCAATCGGCGGCCCGAATCCTTGGCGCGTCGGCCTTTATTGACGCCGTAACGGACATTGCGGACGCAGGCCATCAAGCCTGTGATCATGGGCTTTCTTCGTTACGTCCGAATTGCCCGCCGCCTACCACTGGTTGGGACCGTTGGCCAACCCCGCTTCTCAGGGCCCTCTCATGAATGTGATGGAGGTCACGGAACGGTTACCGGGGTGCGTGCGTCTGGCGCCCGTGGAGCGACGCTCCCGTGTTCGTGAACGCGCGCACACGTCCACACCTCGCCCCTCTCTCCCCCTGAAGTGTGAACGCGACCCACTATCAGGGCGGAACACCCCACACCAATTTGCATGCGCGGGAAGCCTCTTGATATGGAGACGCACCTCGTCACCCCCCGCGAGCTGCGACGACGATCGAAAATGTCACCTCTGGTGATCACTTGAACGCTTCACGTACGAAGATCGCCGATCATCCGACTTCATGATCCTTCATCAGGTGGTGGAGATCACAAAGCTTGTGTAATACCCCGTGTCGCAGATCACAGAGCGGCAGGCATAAGATGCGAGGCAGTTGGGCTTGTGACCTGCTTCACATGTTCTCGATCTTCGCCGGGACGAGCGGGGTTCGTGGGACCGGTGAGCAGCAAGTGAGCCCAGTGCAACCCGCCAGCAGTCAGTGCCGACTGAGAGGAGCGAGGAGCGGTGAACGCGTATGCGCCCATCCTCGTACTGGGAGCCCTCGGGGCAGGCTTTGCGATCTTCTCCGTGGTCATGGCCACGCTGATCGGTCCGAAGCGGTACAACCGCGCCAAGCTCGAAGCCTATGAGTGCGGTATCGAACCGACCCCCACGCCGGCCGGCGGCGGGCGCTTCCCCATCAAGTACTACCTGACGGCGATGCTCTTCATCGTCTTCGACATCGAGATCGTCTTCCTCTACCCGTGGGCCGTCTCCTTCGACGCCCTGGGTGTGTTCGGGCTCGTGGAGATGCTGCTCTTCGTGCTCACCGTCTTCGTCGCCTACGCGTACGTGTGGCGGCGCGGCGGCCTGGAATGGGACTGAGGGGCCATTAGTCATGGGACTCGAAGAAAAGCTGCCGAGCGGTTTTCTGCTGACCACCGTCGAGCAGGCCGCGGGCTGGGTGCGCAAGGCGTCCGTCTTCCCCGCCACGTTCGGCCTCGCCTGCTGCGCCATCGAGATGATGACCACCGGCGCCGGCCGCTACGACCTGGCGCGGTTCGGCATGGAGGTCTTCCGCGGGTCACCCCGCCAGGCGGACCTGATGATCGTGGCGGGCCGGGTCAGCCAGAAGATGGCGCCGGTGCTGCGGCAGGTCTACGACCAGATGCCGAACCCCAAGTGGGTGATCTCCATGGGGGTGTGCGCCTCCTCCGGCGGCATGTTCAACAACTACGCCATCGTCCAGGGCGTCGACCACATCGTCCCGGTCGACATCTATCTCCCCGGCTGCCCGCCCCGGCCCGAGATGCTGATGGACGCCATCCTCAAGCTCCACCACAAGATCCAGAACTCCAAGCTCGGCGTGAACGCCGAGGAGGCTGCCCGGGAGGCGGAGGAAGCGGCGCTGAAGGCCCTGCCGACGATCGAGATGAAGGGGCTGCTGCGATGAGCGACGCGAACAGCGCGGCCAGCGGTGCCAACGGGGCCAAGGGGCCCAGTGGGGCGAGGGGACCCGAGGGCGTCAACCCGGAGAAGGAGCTGTCCGCCGAGAACCTCCCCGGCCAGCGCGGCCAGGGCGGTGAGGAGATCCGCGTCCAGCGCGGCATGTTCGGCGCCAACAACGGCGGCGACACCTCCGGCTACGGCGGCCTGGTCCGCTCGGTCAGGCTCCCGGGACCGGCCACCCGCCCCTACGGCGGCTGGTTCGACGAGGTCGCCGACGAGTTGGAGGGCGCCCTGGAGGAACAGGGGCTGCTCCCCGAGAACGCCATCGACAAGACGGTCGTCGACCGCGGCGAGCTCACCTTCCACATCGAGCGCGAGCACCTGGTCCGCGTCGCCCGCACCCTGCGCGACGACCCGGCGCTGCGCTTCGAGCTGTGCACCGGCGTCAGCGGCGTCCACTACCCGAGCGACAAGGGCCGCGAGCTGCACGCCGTCTACCACCTGCGCTCGATCACCCACAACCGGCTGATCCGCCTCGAAGTCAGCGCCCCGGACAGCGACCCGCGCATCCCGTCGCTGGTCGCCGTCTATCCGACCAACGACTGGCACGAGCGCGAGACCTACGACTTCTTCGGGATCGTCTTCGACGGTCACCCGGCCCTGACGCGGATCATGATGCCGGACGACTGGCAGGGCCACCCGCAGCGCAAGGACTACCCCCTCGGCGGCATCCCCGTCGAGTACAAGGGCGCCCAGATCCCGGCTCCGGACCAGCGGAGGTCGTACTCATGAGCACGCAGCACGCGACTCCGCGTGAGACCACCGAGGGCACCGTCTACACGGTCACCGGTGGCGACTGGGACGAGGTCGTCCAGTCCGCGGCCCGCGCCGACGACGAGCGCATCGTCGTCAACATGGGCCCACAGCACCCCTCCACCCACGGTGTGCTCCGCCTGATCCTGGAGATCGAGGGCGAGACGGTCACCGAGGCCCGGTGCGGCATCGGCTACCTGCACACCGGCATCGAGAAGAACCTGGAATTCCGCACGTGGACGCAGGGCACCACCTTCGTCACGCGCATGGACTACCTGACGTCCTTCTTCAACGAGACCGGCTACTGCCTCGCGGTGGAGAAGCTCCTCGGCATCGAGGACGAGGTCCCCGACCGGGCCACGATCATCCGGGTGCTCCTCATGGAGCTGAACCGGCTCTCCTCGCACCTGGTGTGCATCGCCACCGGCGGCATGGAGCTGGGCGCCACCACGATCATGATCTACGGATTCCGTGATCGTGAAATGATTCTCGACATCTACGAGCTCATCACGGGCCTGAGGATGAACCACGCGTACATCCGTCCCGGCGGACTCGCGCAGGACCTGCCGCCCGGCGCGGTGGACCGGATCCGCGAGTTCGTGAAGAAGATGAAGAAGAACCTCCCGGAGTACGACAAGCTCGCCACCGGGAACCCCATCTTCAAGGCCCGTATGCAGGACATCGGCTACCTCGACCTTGCCGGCTGCATGGCCCTCGGCGCCACCGGACCGATCCTGCGCTCCGCCGGCCTGCCGCACGACCTGCGCAAGGCCCAGCCGTACTGCGGCTACGAGACGTACGACTTCGACGTTCCGACCGCCGACACCTGCGACGCCTACGGCCGCTTCCTGATCCGCCTGGAGGAGATGCGCCAGTCGCTCAGGATCGTCGAGCAGTGCCTGGACCGGCTCCAGCCGGGCCCGGTCATGGTCGCCGACAAGAAGATCGCCTGGCCCGCCCAGCTCGCCCTGGGCCCGGACGGACTGGGCAACTCGCTGGACCACATCAAGAAGATCATGGGCACCTCCATGGAGGCCCTGATCCACCACTTCAAACTGGTGACCGAGGGCTTCCGCGTGCCGCCGGGACAGGCGTACACGGCGGTCGAGTCGCCCAAGGGCGAGCTCGGCGTGCACGCCGTGTCCGACGGCGGCACCCGTCCCTACCGGGTCCACTTCCGCGACCCGTCCTTCACCAACCTGCAGGCCATGGCGGCGATGTGCGAGGGCGGCCAGGTCGCCGACGTCATCGTCGCCGTCGCGTCCATCGACCCCGTGATGGGAGGCGTCGACCGGTGACCACCTCTTCTTCGGAGCGGGGCGTCAGCCTGGGCATGCCCGAGCTGCCCGCACCCGACTACCCGGACGACGTCCGAGCCCGGCTGGAGCGGGACGCGCGCGAGGTCGTCGCCCGCTACCCGGACTCGCGGTCCGCCCTGCTGCCGCTGCTGCACCTCGTGCAGGCGGAGGAGGGCCATGTCACGCGCACGGGCATGCGGTTCTGCGCGGACATGCTGGACCTGACCACGGCCGAGGTCACCGCGGTCGCCACCTTCTACACCATGTACCGGCGCCGGCCGAGCGGCGACTACCAGGTGGGCGTGTGCACCAACACCCTGTGCGCGGTGATGGGCGGTGACGCGATCTTCGAGGCGCTCCAGGAGCACCTCGGCGTCGGCAACGGCGAGACCACCGACGACGGCAAGGTCACGCTGGAGCACATCGAGTGCAACGCGGCCTGCGACTTCGCGCCGGTCGTGATGGTCAACTGGGAGTTCTTCGACAACCAGACCGTGCAGAGCGCGAAGCGCCTGGTGGACGACCTGCGCGCGGGAGCACGGGTCGAGCCGACCCGCGGGGCGCCGCTGTGCACGTTCAAGGAGACCGCCCGGATCCTGGCGGGCTTCCCCGACGAGCGGGCCGGGGCCGTCGAGGCCACGGGCAGCGCCGGACCGGCGTCCCTGGTGGGTCTCCGGCTGGCCAAGGGGGAGGCCGCGCCCGCGCGCGTGGTCCATCCGCGGGAGGGCGGACCGGACGAGGAGCCGCGGGACCGGGTCCACCAGCCGTCGCCGACGGAGCACCTCAGCTCCCACGACGCGCCGCAGAAGACATCGGCATCCGACCCCGCCCACCCGGCCGGGCCCACCGCCGAGGAGGGGGAGTGATGACGTTGGCAGCCGAGCTCAAGGACATGAGCCCCGAGAAGTTGCTCGCTCCCGTGCTGTCGTCCTTCTGGGACGAGGACGGGTCCTGGACGCTGGACGTCTACCGGCGCCACGAGGGCTACGAGGGGCTCCGCAAGGCGCTCGCCATGTCGCCCGACGACGTGATCGCGTACGTCAAGGACTCCGGTCTGCGCGGCCGGGGCGGCGCCGGGTTCCCGACGGGAATGAAATGGCAGTTCATTCCCCAGGGGGATGGAAAGCCGCACTATCTGGTGGTCAACGCCGACGAATCGGAGCCCGGGACCTGCAAGGACATCCCGCTCCTCTTCGCGAACCCGCACAGCCTGATCGAGGGCATGATCATCGCGTGCTACGCCATCAGGTCGTCGCATGCCTTCATCTATCTGCGGGGCGAGGTCGTCCCCGTGCTGCGGCGGTTGCACTCGGCCGTTGCCGAGGCGTACGCGGCGGGCTACCTCGGCGAGAACATCCTGGGCAGCGGGCTCGACCTCGACATCACGGTGCACGCCGGCGCGGGCGCGTACATCTGCGGTGAGGAGACCGCACTGCTCGACTCGCTCGAAGGCCGCCGGGGTCAACCGCGGCTCCGTCCCCCCTTCCCCGCTGTCGCGGGCCTCTACGCGTGCCCGACTGTGGTGAACAACGTCGAGTCGATCGCCTCGGTTCCCGCCATCCTGAACAACGGCAAGGAATGGTTCAGGTCGATGGGCAGCGAGAAGTCGCCCGGCTTCACGCTCTACTCGCTCAGCGGCCACGTCGCGAGCCCCGGCCAGTACGAGGCCCCGCTCGGCATCACCCTGCGCCAGCTGCTCGACATGAGCGGCGGCATGCGGCCCGGCCACCGGCTGAAGTTCTGGACGCCGGGCGGCTCCTCGACGCCGTTGCTCACCGACGAGCACCTCGACGTCCCTCTTGACTACGAGGGGGTCGGCGCCGCGGGTTCCATGCTCGGCACCAAGGCCCTGCAGTGCTTCGACGAGACGACCTGCGTCGTCCGCGCCGTGACCCGCTGGACCGAGTTCTACGCCCACGAGTCCTGCGGCAAGTGCACGCCCTGCCGTGAAGGAACGTACTGGCTGGTGCAGTTGCTGCGGGACATCGAGGCCGGCAAGGGCGCGATGAGCGATCTGGACAAGCTGGCCGACATCGCCGACAACATCAACGGCAAGTCCTTCTGCGCGCTCGGCGACGGCGCCGCCTCGCCGATCTTCTCCTCGCTGAAGTACTTCCGCGAGGAGTACGAGGAGCACATCACGGGCCGTGGCTGCCCCTTCGACCCGGCCAAGTCGACGGCCTGGGCCGACCGTACGGAGGTGAACGCATGACTGTGACCACGAGCGCTCCCTCCGGTGGGGGAGAGGCGGCGGTTCCGCCGGAGGAGCTCGTCACGCTGACGATCGACGGCATCGAGATCAGCGTGCCCAAGGGCACCCTGGTCATCCGGGCCGCCGAGCAACTCGGCATCGAGATCCCGCGGTTCTGCGACCATCCCCTCCTCGACCCGGTCGGTGCCTGCCGCCAGTGCATCGTCGAGGTCGAGGGTCAGCGCAAGCCGATGGCGTCCTGCACCATCACGTGCACCGACGGGATGGTGGTCAGGACCCACCTGACGTCGCCGGTCGCCGAGAAGGCGCAGCACGGTGTGATGGAGCTGCTGCTCATCAACCACCCGCTGGACTGCCCGGTCTGCGACAAGGGCGGCGAGTGCCCGCTGCAGAACCAGGCGATGTCCCACGGCAACGCCGAGTCCCGGTTCGAGGGCAGGAAGCGCACCTTCGCCAAGCCGGTGCCGATCTCGACGCAGGTGCTGCTGGACCGTGAGCGGTGCGTGCTGTGCGCGCGCTGCACCCGGTTCTCCAACCAGGTCGCGGGCGACCCGATGATCGAGCTGCTGGAGCGGGGCGCGCTGCAGCAGGTGGGCACCGGTGAGGGCGACCCCTTCGAGTCGTACTTCTCCGGGAACACGATCCAGATCTGCCCGGTCGGCGCGCTCACCTCGGCGGCCTACCGCTTCCGCTCCCGCCCGTTCGACCTGGTCTCCTCCCCGTCGGTCTGCGAGCACTGCTCCGGCGGCTGCGCCACGCGCACCGACCACCGGCGCGGCAAGGTCATGCGCCGGCTCGCGGCCAACGACCCCGAGGTCAACGAGGAGTGGATCTGCGACAAGGGGCGCTTCGCGTTCCGGTACGCGCAGCTGAAGGACCGCCTGCAGACGCCGTTGCTGCGCAACGCGGAGGGCGAGCTGGAGCCCGCATCCTGGCCCGAGGCGTTGCAGATCGCCGCGCAGGGGCTGCTCGCCTCGCGCGGACGCACCGGTGTCCTGACCGGCGGCCGGCTCACCATCGAGGACGCCTACGCGTACAGCAAGTTCGCGCGCGTGGCGCTCGACACCAACGACATCGACTTCCGCGCGCGCGTGCACAGCAGCGAGGAGGCCGACTTCCTCGCCGCACGGGTCGCCGGACGCGGACGCGACCTCGACGGAACGGGCGTCACGTACACGGCCGTGGAGAAGGCGCCCGCCGTCCTGCTGGCCGGGTTCGAGTCGGAGGAGGAGGCGCCCGGAGTCTTCCTGCGGCTGCGCAAGGCCTGGCGCAAGCACGGGCAGAAGGTGTTCGCGCTGGCCACGCACAGCACGCGCGGCCTGGAGAAGGCCGGTGGCACGCTGTTGCCCGCCGCTCCCGGCACCGAGACCGAATGGCTGGACGCGCTCGCGAGCGGCGTCGGCCTGGAGGCGGAGGGGGCGCTGGCCGCCGAGGCGCTGCGCGCCGAGGGCGCGGTGATCGTCGTGGGCGAGCGGCTGGCCGGGGTGGCGGGTGGCCTCACCGCCGCCGTGCGGGCCGCGACCGCGACCGGCGCCCGGCTGGTGTGGATCCCGCGCCGGGCCGGGGAGCGTGGCGCGATCGAGGCCGGTGCGCTGCCGACGCTGCTGCCGGGCGGGCGTCCGGCGACCGACCCGCGCGCGCGGGACGAGGTCGCGGCCGCCTGGGGCGTCGCGCAGCTCCCGCTCCGCTACGGCCGGGACACCGGCCGGACCATCGAGGCCGCCGCGACCGGCGAGCTCCAGGCCCTGCTGGTGGCCGGTGTGGAGGTCGCCGACCTGCCCGACCCGGCACGCGCGCGTGAGGCGCTCGGCGAGGTCGGCTTCCTGGTCTCGCTCGAACAGCGGCCCAGCGAGGTCACGGAACTGGCGGACGTGGTCCTGCCGGTCGCCGCGGTCGCCGAGAAGGCGGGCGCCTTCCTCAACTGGGAGGGCCGGGTCCGCTTCTTCGAGGCGGCGCTCAAACCCGACCAGATGACCCGACAACTGGCGCCGGGCGACGCGCGCGTGCTGCAGATGCTGGCCGACGCCATGGACGTCCACCTCGGGCTGCCGGATCTGCGGACCGCGCGCGCGGAGCTGGACCGGCTCGGCACCTGGGACGGGCCGCGGGCCACCGAGCCGCTGGAGAGCGCGGGCGCGCTGCCGCGGCCGGCCGCCGGGGAGGCGGTCCTCGCCGGGCACCGGCTGCTGCTCGACCAGGGCCTGCTCCAGGAGGGCGACGAGGCGCTCGCCGGGACACGGCACGCGGCACGCGCGCGTGTGTCGCCCGCGACGGCCGCCGAGGCGGGGGTCGCGGAGGGCGACGTGCTCGCCGTGACCGGGCCCGCCGGAAGCGTCCGGCTGCCGCTCCAGATCACCGAGATGCCCGACCGCGTGGTCTGGCTGCCGCTGAACTCCGTCGGCGGGGGCGTCGCCTCCGACACCGGGGCGCTGCCCGGCTCCCTCGTCCGCATCGGCCCGGCGACGCTCCCCGCCGAGGCCCCCAAGGAGGTGGAGGCATGAGCCCGTACCTCGCCGTGGAAGACCTCTCCATGTTCGGCCGCGACCCCTGGTGGCTGGTCGCTGTCAAGGCGGTCTTCTGTTTCGCCTTCCTGATGGTGACCGTGCTGTTCTCCATCGTCTGGGAGCGCAAGGTCGTCGCCTGGATGCAGCTGCGCATCGGCCCCAACCGGCACGGCCCCTGGGGCATGCTCCAGTCGCTCGCCGACGGCATCAAGCTGATGCTGAAGGAGGACGTCGTCGTCAAGCGCGCGGACAAGGTCGTCTACGTCCTCGCGCCGATCGTCGCCGCCATCCCGGCCTTCATGGCGATCGCCGTGATCCCGTTCGGGCCGGCCGGCAACGAGATCTCGATCTTCGGGCAGCGCACCACGATGCAGCTGACCGACCTGCCCATCGCCATGCTGTACATCCTGGCGGTCGCCTCGGTCGGCATCTACGGCATCGTGCTGGCGGGCTGGAGCTCCGGATCCACCTATCCGCTGCTCGGCGGGCTGCGGTCCTGCGCCCAGATGATCTCCTACGAGATCGCCATGGGCGCCGCCTTCGCCTCGGTGTTCCTCTACTCGGGCTCCATGTCGACGTCGGCGATCGTCGAGGCGCAGGCGGACCGCTGGTTCGTGCTCCTGCTGCCGGTGTCGTTCCTGATCTACATCGTGACGATGGTCGGCGAGACCAACCGCGCCCCGTTCGACATGCCCGAGTCCGAGGGCGACCTGGTCGGCGGGTTCAACACCGAGTACTCGTCGATCAAGTTCGCGATGTTCATGCTCGCCGAGTACGTCAACATGGTCACCGTCTCGGCCGTGTCCGTGACGCTCTTCCTGGGCGGCTGGCGGGCGCCCTGGCCGATCAGCACCTTCTGGGAGGGCGCCAACCACGGCTGGTGGCCGCTGCTCTGGTTCGTGGTCAAGGTGCAGCTGCTGCTGTTCTTCTTCATCTGGCTGCGCGGCACGCTCCCGCGGGTCCGCTACGACCAGCTGATGAAGCTCGGCTGGAAGGTCCTCATCCCGGTCTCCGTGGTCTGGCTGATGCTCGTCGCCACCGTGCGGACGCTGCGGAACGAGAACTACGCCTTCGCCGACATCGCCCTCTACGTCGGCGGCGGTGTCCTCGCCCTGCTGCTGCTCTCCTTCGTCGTGGACTTCCTCCGCGACCGTGCCAAGGCCGCACCCGAACCGCCCGCCCAGCAGCCCGCCTTCGACCCGATGGCCGGTGGGTTCCCCGTGCCGCCGCTGCCCGGACAGGAACTGCCACCGGTGCCGCGGCGCCGCTCGCGTCGGGAGCGGGAGCTGATTGTCAGTGGTGGGCCCGATACTCAGAGTGACGGATCTCTGGGTGGATCTACGGATGGAAAGGAGGCGTCCGATGGCTGAGGAGCCCAAGGAGACCAAGCCCGGTTTCCAGAACCCCGTGGCCGGCTTCGGCGTGACCTTCAAGGCCATGTTCAAGAAGCGGCTGACCGAGCAGTACCCGGAGCAGCAGAAGACCACTGCCCCCCGGTTCCACGGACGGCACCAGCTCAACCGCCATCCGGACGGCCTGGAGAAGTGCGTCGGCTGTGAGCTGTGCGCCTGGGCCTGCCCCGCGGACGCCATCTACGTGGAGGGCGCGGACAACACCGACGAGGAGCGCTACTCCCCGGGCGAGCGGTACGGGCGGGTGTACCAGATCAACTACGCCCGCTGCATCCTGTGCGGCCTGTGCATCGAGGCGTGCCCCACACGCGCGTTGACCATGACGAACGACTTCGAGCTCGCCGACTCCAGTCGCGCCAACCTCATCTACACCAAGGAGCAGCTGCTGGCCGGTCTCGAGGAGGGCATGGTCGACTCGCCGCACGCCATCTACCCGGGGATGGACGAGCAGGACTACTACCGGGGCCTGGTGACGGAGGCCGCGCCCGGCACCGAGCGACAGGTCGCCCGCTCCAAGGACGAGGTCGTCCAGGAGGCCGACTCCACCTTCGGAGGGACCGAACCGGCGTCGGAGAAGGTGATCGGCCGATGACCGCGCAACTCGCCGCCTACAGCACCTCCACCGGAGAGGCCGTCCAGTTCTGGATCCTCGGCACGGTCGCGATGATCGGCGCCCTGTGCACCGTCTTCATGAAGAAGGCCGTGCACAGCGCGCTCTGCCTGGCCGGCACCATGATCGTCCTGGCGGTGTTCTACCTCGCCAACGGCGCCTACTTCCTGGGCATCGTGCAGATCGTCGTCTACACCGGCGCGATCATGATGCTGTTCCTGTTCGTGGTGATGCTGGTCGGTGTCACGGCGGCGGACTCCCTGAAGGAGACCATCAAGGGCCAGCGGTGGCTGGCCATGCTCTGTGGCCTCGGCTTCGGCGTCCTGCTCGTCGGGGGCATCGGCAACGCCTCCCTGAAGGACTTCAACGGCCTCGGCCAGGCCAACGCGAGCGGCAACGTGGAGGGCCTCGCGGCCCTCATCTTCACCAAGTACGTCTTCGCCTTCGAGCTCACCGGCGCCCTGCTGATCACGGCCGCCGTCGGCGCCATGGTGCTCACCCACCGCGAGCGCACCGAACGCGCCAAGACCCAGCGCGAGCTGTCCGAGCAGCGCGTGCGCGAGGGGAAGTACGTACCGCCGCTGCCGGCGCCCGGCGTGTACGCGCGGCACAACGCCGTGGACATCGCGGGCCTGCTGCCCGACGGCACCCCGTCCGACCTGACGGTCAGCAAGACGCTGCGCGAGCGCGGCCAGATCCGTGACGTGTCCACCGAGGCGCTCAACGACCTGCGGGCCCTCGAACAGCGGGCGCAGGAGCGGCTGGAGCGCGACGAGATCGAGCCGCCGACGTTCAAGCGGACCGAGGAGGCGTCGAAGTGAACCCGGTCAACTACCTCTACCTCGCCGCTCTGCTGTTCACGATCGGCGCCACCGGTGTGCTGATCCGGCGGAACGCGATCGTGCTGTTCATGTGCATCGAGCTGATGCTCAACGCCTGCAACCTCGCGTTCGTCGCCTTCTCCCGGATGCACGGCAACCTCGACGGCCAGATCATCGCGTTCTTCACGATGGTCGTCGCCGCGGCGGAGGTCGTGGTCGGTCTCGCGATCATCGTGTCGCTGTTCCGTTCCCGCCACTCGGCCTCGGTCGACGACGCCAGCCTGATGAAGCTCTAAGGGGTCGCTGAAGTGGAGAACCTGATTGCGCTGCTGATCGCGGCGCCCCTGCTCGGAGCGGCCGTCCTGCTGTGCGGCGGCCGACGGCTCGACGCCGTCGGCCACTGGATCGGCACGGTCCTCGCGTTCGTCTCCTTCGCCCTCGGCGCGGTCCTCTTCGCCGGCCTGCTGGGCAGGGGCGCGGGGGACCGGACGCTGACACAGCACCTGTTCAGCTGGATCCCCGTCGAGGGCTTCCAGGCGGACGTCGCCTTCCAGCTCGACCAGCTGTCGATGACGTTCGTGCTGCTGATCACGGGCGTCGGCTCGCTGATCCACCTGTACTCGGTCGGATACATGGAGCACGACGAGCGGCGCCGCCGCTTCTTCGGCTACCTGAACCTGTTCCTCGCGGCGATGCTGCTGCTCGTCCTCGCCGACAACTACCTGCTGCTGTACGTCGGCTGGGAGGGCGTCGGTCTCGCCTCCTACCTGCTCATCGGCTTCTGGCAGCACAAGCCCAGCGCCGCCACCGCCGCCAAGAAGGCCTTCCTGGTCAACCGCGTCGGCGACATGGGCCTGTCCATCGCGATCATGCTGATGTTCACGACGTTCGGCACCTTCGCCTTCGGGCCGGTGCTCGGCGGGCACGAGGAGCAGGGCCTCGTCGGTGACACCTCCGAGGGGATGCTCACCGCGATCGGTCTGATGCTGCTGCTCGCCGCCTGCGGCAAGTCCGCCCAGGTGCCGCTGCAGTCCTGGCTCGGGGACGCGATGGAGGGCCCGACCCCGGTCTCGGCCCTGATCCACGCCGCGACGATGGTGACGGCGGGCGTGTACCTGATCGTCCGGTCCGGCGCGATCTTCAACGCGGCACCCGACGCACAACTGGTCGTCACGATCGTCGGAGCGGTCACGCTCCTGTTCGGTGCGATCGTCGGTTGCGCCAAGGACGACATCAAGAAGGCGCTGGCCGGCTCGACCATGTCGCAGATCGGCTACATGACCCTGGCCGCCGGCCTCGGTCCCATCGGTTACGCCTTCGCGATCATGCACCTGGTGACGCACGGCTTCTTCAAGGCCGGGCTGTTCCTCGGCGCCGGCTCGGTGATGCACGGCATGAACGACGAGGTCGACATGCGCAAGTACGGCGGCCTGCGCACGTACATGCCCATCACCTTCGTCACCTTCGGCCTCGGCTACCTCGCGATCATCGGCTTCCCCGGCCTGTCCGGCTTCTTCTCCAAGGACAAGATCATCGAGGCGGCGTTCGCCAAGGGCGGCACCGAGGGCTGGATCCTCGGCGGCTGCGCGCTGCTGGGCGCGGCCATCACGGCGTACTACATGACGCGCGTGATGCTGCTGACGTTCTTCGGCGAGGAGCGCTGGCGGCACGCGGCGACCGCGTCCCCGGCCGAGCCGGACGTGGAGCCCGCCGCCGAGACGCGGGGCGAGCACGCGGAACCGCACCCGCACGAGTCGCCCAAGGTCATGACGATCCCGATGATCGTGCTGGCGGTCGGGTCGGTCTTCGCCGGCGCGTTCTTCGGCATCGGGGAGCGCTTCGTGCACTGGCTGGAGCCCGTCACCGGGTTCGAGCACGGGCACCCGCCGGTCGGCGCGCTCACGGTCACGCTGTCCACGGTGGCCGTGATGGTGATCGGTGTCGCGATCGCCTACGCGCAGTACGGCCGCCGCCCGGTCCCGGTCGTCGCCCCGCGCGGGTCGCTGCTCACCCGGGCCGCCCGCCGCGACCTGCTCCAGGACGACTTCAACCACGTCGTCCTGGTCCGCGGCGGCGAGCACCTCACGCGGTCCCTGGTGTACGTCGACCACACCCTGGTCGACGGAGTCGTCAACGGCACGGCGGCCTCGGTCGGCGGCCTGTCCGGACGGATGCGCAGGCTGCAGAGCGGCTTCGCGCGGTCGTACGCGGTCTCGATGTTCGGCGGCGCGGCGGTTCTCGTCGCCGCGACCCTGCTGATGAGGGCGGTCTGATACCGATGTCCTTTCCTCTGCTGACAGCGACGGCGGCGCTCCCGGCGCTCGGGGCGATCGCCACGGCCGCCGTCCCGGCCGCGCGGCGCACCGCCGCCAAATGGCTGGCGCTGCTCGTCTCGCTCGCCACGCTCGTCCTCGCCCTCACGGTCCTGGTCCGCTTCGACCCGGACGGCGCCCGCTACCAGCTCACCGAGTCGCACGCCTGGATCGCCGACTTCGGCGTCCGGTACGAGCTGGGCGTGGACGGCATCGCGGTGGCGCTGATCGCGCTGACCGCCCTGCTGATCCCGTTCATCGTCCTGGCGGGCTGGCACGACGCCGACCCGCTGGAGACCGGCAGCAGGCGGTGGCGGCCCACCCAGGGCTTCTTCGCCCTGATCCTGGCCGTCGAGGCGATGGTGATCCTCTCCTTCGAGGCCACCGACGTCTTCCTCTTCTACATCTTCTTCGAGGCCATGCTCATCCCGATGTACTTCCTCATCGGAGGCTTCGGGGACCGCGCCCACGAGCACGGTGAGAAGGTGGCGTCGACGCAGCGGTCGTACGCGGCCGTGAAGTTCCTGCTCTACAACCTGGTCGGCGGCCTGATCATGCTGGCCGCGGTGATCGGCCTGTACGTGGTGGCGGGGAACTTCTCCCTCACCGAGATCGCCGAGGCCCGGGCCAACGGCTCGCTGGAGATGGCGACCAGCACCGAACGCTGGCTGTTCCTCGGCTTCTTCTTCGCCTTCGCGGTGAAGGCGCCGCTGTGGCCGCTGCACACCTGGCTGCCCAACGCCATGCAGGAGTCCACCGCCCCGGTCGCCGTGCTCATCACGGCGGTCGTGGACAAGGTCGGCACCTTCGCGATGCTCCGCTTCTGCCTCCAGCTGTTCCCGGAGGCGAGCAAGTGGGCGACACCCGTCATCCTCGTGCTCGCCCTGATCAGCATCGTGTACGGCGCCCTGCTCGCCGTCGGCCAGCGCGACATGAAGCGCCTGATCGCGTACGCGTCGATCTCGCACTTCGGCTTCATCATCATGGGCATCTTCGCGATGACCAGCCAGGGCCAGTCCGGCGCGACGCTCTACATGGTCAACCACGGGATCTCGACGGCCGCGCTGATGCTGGTGGCCGGCTTCCTGATCTCGCGGCGCGGCTCGCGGCTCATCGCGGACTACGGCGGTGTCCAGAAGGTCGCTCCGGTGCTCGCCGGCACCTTCCTGATCGGCGGCCTGGCGACCCTGTCGCTGCCCGGACTCGCACCCTTCGTCAGTGAATTCCTGGTCCTGGTCGGCACGTTCGCGCGCTACCCGGTGATCGGCATCATCGCCACCTTCGGCATCGTCCTCGCCGCGCTCTACACCCTCGTCCTCTACCAGCGGACGATGACGGGCCCGGTGAAGCCGGAGGTCTCCGCGATGCCGGATCTGCGGGTGCGTGAACTCGTGGTGGTCGCCCCGCTGGTCGCGTTGCTGATCTTCCTGGGCGTCTACCCGAAGCCCGTCACGGACATCGTCAACCCGGCGGTGAAGCAGACCATGTCCGACGTACAGAAGCAGGACCCCCGGCCCGAGGTGGAGGCGGCCAAGTGAGTGCAACAGCCGTCCACAGCCTGTGGACAACCGCGGCCGAGCCCCTCGGCAAGATCGACGCGCCGAAGATCGAGTACGCCCAGCTCTCGCCCATGCTGATCGTGATCGGCGCGGCGATCATCGGGGTGCTGGTCGAGGCGTTCGTCCCGCGCAAGTCCCGTTACTACGCGCAGATGTTCGTGTCCGCCGTGGGGCTGGCCGCCGGCTTCGCCGCGGTCGTCGCCCTCGCCGCGGACGGGTACGGCACCACGAAGGCCCGGATCGCGGCCATGGGCGCGATCGCGGTCGACGGACCGGCCCTGTTCCTGCAGGGCACCATCCTGCTGGCCGGGCTGGTCGCCCTGTTCACCTTCGCCGAGCGGCGGCTCGACCCGGCCGCGCACGGCAACCGGGTCGACTCCTTCGCCGCGCAGGCGGCGTCGGTACCCGGCAGCGACAGCGAGAAGGCGGCGGTCAAGGCCGGTTTCACCACCACCGAGGTCTTCCCGCTGCTGCTCTTCGCGGTCTCCGGCATGCTGCTCTTCCCCGCGGCCAACGATCTGCTGACGCTCTTCGTGGCCCTGGAGGTCTTCTCGCTGCCGCTGTACCTGATGTGCGCGCTGGCCCGCCGCAAGCGGCTGATGTCGCAGGAGGCCGCGGTCAAGTACTTCCTGCTCGGCGCGTTCGCCTCCGCGTTCACGCTGTTCGGCATCGCGCTGCTGTACGGCTACTCCGGCTCGATGTCGTACGGCACGATCGCGCAGGTCGTCGACGGCACCATCACCGACATCACTCCCGCCCTCGCGAACACGATGGGCAACGACGTGCTGCTGCTGCTCGGCGCCGCGCTGATCGTGATGGGGCTGCTGTTCAAGGTGGGAGCGGTGCCGTTCCACATGTGGACGCCGGACGTGTACCAGGGCGCGCCGACGCCGGTGACCGGCTTCATGGCGGCGGCGACGAAGGTCGCCGCGTTCGGCGCGCTGCTGCGCATCCTGTACGTCGTGCTGCCCGGCCTGCGCTGGGACTGGCGGCCGGTGATGTGGGGCGTCGCGATCGTCACCATGCTGGGCGGCGCGATCGTCGCGATCACCCAGACCGACATCAAGCGACTGCTCGCGTACTCGTCGATCGCGCACGCGGGATTCATCCTCGCGGGTGTCATCGCGACCACGCCGGACGGTGTGTCCTCCGTGCTCTTCTACCTGCTGGCGTACTCGTTCGTGACCATCGGGGCGTTCGCGGTGGTGACGCTGGTGCGGGACGCCGGCGGTGAGGCGACGCACCTGTCCAAGTGGGCCGGGCTCGGACGCAGGTCGCCGCTGGTGGCGGCCGTGTTCGCGGTTTTCCTGCTGGCCTTCGCCGGCATCCCGCTGACCTCGGGTTTCGCCGGCAAGTTCGCCGTGTTCAAGGCGGCGGCGGAGGGCGGCGCGGCGCCGCTCGTGGTGATCGGCGTGATCTCGTCGGCGATCGCCGCGTTCTTCTACATCCGGGTGATCGTGCTGATGTTCTTCAGCGACCCGAAGCCGGAGGGGCCGACGGTGGCGGTGCCGTCGCCGCTGACGGTGACGGCGATCGGGGTGGGCGTGGCAGTCACGCTGGTGCTGGGCGTGGCGCCGCAGTACTTCCTGGAGCTGGCCGGGGACGCGGGGGTGTTCGTGCGCTGACGCGTTCCCGGCGTACGGCACCCGCGTGCGCGGTGGCCCTCCCCGTTGACCGGGGAGGGCCGTTGCGTTGCGGGGGGCGTTCCGTTTCCACGGGCGTTTCGCTGCCCTCATCGAGAACGCAGACGGGAGGGGCCGGCCTGTGGACAACTCCGGGGCTGTCGGTGCGGGCGCCTATCGTGGACGCAGTGGTCGAGACGCGACGTACGGGGGCACGGCGATGGGTGGGACAGGCGGGGTAGGCGGCATGGCGGCAGTGGCTGACAGCGAGGCGTTGGCTGCACTCCACAAGGTGTTCGGGTACGACGCCTTCCGTGGAGAGCAGGAAGCGGTCATCGAGCATGTGGTGGCCGGTGGCGACGCCGTCGTCCTCATGCCGACCGGCGGCGGCAAGTCCCTCTGCTACCAGATCCCGGCCCTCGTCAGACCGGGCACGGGCATCGTCGTCTCGCCGCTCATCGCCCTGATGCAGGACCAGGTGGACGCGCTGCGAGCGCTCGGTGTGCGCGCCGGGTTCGTCAACTCCACGCAGGACTTCGACGAGCGGCGCGTGGTGGAGGCCGAGTTCCTCGCCGGCGAACTGGACCTGCTGTACCTGGCGCCGGAGCGGCTGCGACTCGACGCCACGCTGGACCTGCTGTCGCGCGGGAAGATCTCCGTCTTCGCGATCGACGAGGCGCACTGCGTGTCCCAGTGGGGGCACGACTTCCGGCCCGACTACCTGACGCTGTCGCTGCTCGGCGAGCGCTGGCCCGACGTGCCGCGGATCGCGCTCACGGCGACCGCCACGCGGGCCACGCACCAGGAGCTCACCCAGCGGCTGAACATGCCGACGGCCCGGCACTTCGTGGCGAGCTTCGACCGGCCCAACATCCAGTACCGGATCGTGCCCAAGGCGGACCCCAAGAAGCAGCTGCTGAGCTTCCTGCGCGAGGAGCACGCGGGCGACGCGGGGATCGTCTACTGCCTGTCGCGCAAGTCGGTGGAGTCGACGGCCGAGTTCCTGACCAGGAACGGGATCGAGGCGGTGCCGTACCACGCGGGGCTGGACGCGGGTACGCGCGCGGCACACCAGTCCCGCTTCCTGCGCGAGGACGGGCTGGTCGTCGTGGCGACGATCGCCTTCGGGATGGGCATCGACAAGCCGGACGTGCGGTTCGTGGCCCACCTGGACCTGCCGAAGTCGGTGGAGGGCTACTACCAGGAGACGGGCCGTGCCGGGCGGGACGGGCTGCCGTCCACGGCCTGGATGGCGTACGGCCTCAACGACGTCGTACAGCAGCGCAAGCTGATCCAGTCAGGCGAGGGCGACGAGGCGTTCCGGCGCCGGGCGGCGGCGCATCTGGACGCGATGCTCGCACTGTGCGAGACCGCCCGGTGCCGCCGGGGCCAGCTGCTCGCCTACTTCGGGCAGGACCCGGACCCGGCCGGCTGCGGCAACTGCGACACCTGTCTCACGCCGCCCGAGACCTGGGACGGCACCATCGCGGCGCAGAAGGTGCTGTCGACGGTGGTGCGGCTGCAGCGGGAGCGGGGTCAGAAGTTCGGCGCGGTGCAGATCGTCGACATCCTGCTGGGCAAGCGCACCGGCAAGGTGATCCAGTTCGACCACGACCAGCTCTCCGTGTTCGGCATCGGCCAGGAGCTCACCGAGGGCGAATGGCGGGGTGTCGTCCGGCAGCTGCTGGCGCAGGGTCTGCTCGCGGTCGAGGGGGAGTACGGGACGCTGGTGCTGACCGAGGCCAGCGGTGCGGTGCTGCGGCGGGAGCGGGAGGTGCCGCTGCGCAAGGAGCCGAAGAAGCCGGTGAGCGCGGGGGCCGGGTCCTCGTCGTCCGGGCGGGGCGAGCGCAAGGCCAAGGCCGCCGCGACCGAGCTGCCCGAGGAACTGCTGCCCGCATTCGAGGCGCTGCGCGCCTGGCGCGCCGAACAGGCCCGCGAACAGGGCGTCCCGGCCTACGTCATCTTCCACGACGCCACGCTGCGGGAGATCGCCACGGTGTGGCCCACCACGGTGGCTCAGCTCGGCGGCATCGGCGGAGTCGGCGAGAAGAAACTGGCGACGTACGGGGAGGGCGTGCTGGCGGTGCTGGCCTCCGTGGGCGGTGCGCCCGGCACGGCTGCGGCGGCCGACGCGGCACCGGCAGCGGCGGACGCGACCCCGGCCGCCGCGGCCGACGCGACCGACGCGGACCCGGAGGCGCACGACGACTGGCCCGAGACGGACGCGGAGCCGGAGCCTGACGACTGGATGCAGCAGTAGCGGCAGTGGCGGCAGTGGCGGCAGTGGCGGCAGCGGTGCCGGGCTGGGCACCGTGCTGTCGCGCGCGCATCCGCCGACCGGGGCTCCCGCCCCCGCTCGCCGCTACGACAGCGCCGTCAGGCCGGGCGCGAAGGTGATCAGCAGCGGGAGCAAGGGCACCAGAGCCGCCGCAGTCGTCGTCAGGGCCCGGTGTCTGCGGTCCAGCCGAGCGGGGGGCTCCAGGAGACGGTCCACGCGTTCGCCCAGGAGGCGGTGGCTGGAGGCGCAGGAGAGGACGCCCCGGTGCTGGTTGAGTTCGATCAGCGCCAGTGCCGTGGTCAGGTGGCCGCAGCGGCGGGACGCCGTGTCGTCGGCGGCGAGTTCGACCAGGCGGTGGGTCTGGTCGCAGAAGTGCGTGAAGAGGGGCACGCGGGGGAAGCCGGTGGCCAGCGCGGTGGACAGGTGCAGCAGCCAGTCGTGGCGGGCGCGGGCGTGGCCGCGCTCGTGGGTGAGGACGGCGTCGAGCTGGTGGTCGGTGAGACGGTGCAGTGCGCCGGTGGTGACGATCAGCTGGGGCGGGCTGCCCGGCATCCACCAGGCGTCGGGGTACTCGTCCTCCAGGACGAGCAGCGGACCGCGCCCGGCTCCGAGGCCCGCGGGCAGGTCGGGGGCGCGTTCGCGCAGGTGCGCGCGGGCCCGGGCGCGGCGGCGCCGGGCCTCGAACAGCTCGCGTACGAGCATCGCGGTGGTCCACGCGGCGCCGCAGGCCAGCAGCAGCGTCAGCGCGGTGGCCCACAGCGGCGCCACCGACAGGTCGTAGGCGGCGGCGACGCGAGGCGGGGCCGGTGCGAAGACCTGGTCGCGCACGGTCTGGAAGACGGCCGCAGCGCCCAGGACCAGCGCGGTCAGGCAGCACAGCAGGACGGTGGCGACCAGGCACTGCCACACCCACAGCCCGACGACGGGCTCCCGTTCGGGCCAGGCGGCCCTGACCAGCGTGCGGGGGGCCGGTACGGCGGCCGTCAGGGCGACGACGCTCAGCAGGAGCAGGCAGACGGTCATGCCACGGGCTCCGGATCCTGGTCGGGAGTGGGGCGGCTTCTGGTCGTGCGGTGCGGGCGGCGCTCACGGCCGTACGCGTCGCACGCCCGCGCCACACGCCGTACGTGAACACATCCCAACGCCGCGCCACACGCCGTACATGCACGCATCGCGCGCCCGCGCCACGCGTGGCGCGCGCCGCCCGCCCGTCAGTATGACGGTGACGGGCGGCCGGAGTCAGTGCCGAGGCCGAGGTCGGCTCGGAAACCTCACCGGGAGACGACCCGTCCGGTCACCTCGCCGAGCCCCACGCGCACCCCGCCCGCCCCCGGAGCCCAGGCCGTCATCGTCACGACGTCGCCGTCCTCCAGGAATGTCCGCTTCCCGTCGGGCAGTTCGAGAGCGTCGCGGCCGTTCCAGGTCAGCTCCAGAAGAGAGCCGCGCTCGCGCTCGGTCGGTCCGCTGACCGTGCCCGAGCCGTACAGATCGCCGGTGCGCAGGGATGCCCCGTTGACGGTCATGTGGGCGAGTTGCTGCGCCGCGGTCCAGTACATGGTGGAGAAGGGAGGCTCCGCGACGACGTGACCGTTGAGGGCGACGGAGATGCGGAGGTCGTAGCCGCCGGGTTCCTCCTCGGCGTCGTCCAGGTACGGCAGCAGGGGGTGCGTCCGCCCGGGCGGGGCCACCCGCGCCTCGTCCAGCGCGTCCAGCGGCGTGATCCACGCCGACACCGAGGTGGCGAAGGACTTGCCGAGGAACGGGCCGAGAGGAACGTACTCCCAGGCCTGGATGTCGCGTGCGGACCAGTCGTTCAGGAGGCACAGGCCGAAGACGTGGTCGCGGAAGCCGGACAGCGGCACCGGCGTGCCCATCGCCGACGGGACGCCCACCACGAAGCCGACCTCGGCCTCGATGTCCAGGCGGGCGGACGGGCCGAAG
This sequence comes from Streptomyces chromofuscus, assembly GCF_015160875.1. NCBI lineage: Bacteria > Bacillati > Actinomycetota > Actinomycetes > Kitasatosporales > Streptomycetaceae > Streptomyces > Streptomyces chromofuscus. The sequence continues at coordinate 4,672,311 of NZ_CP063374.1, forward strand.
GCCGGAGCGGCGTCGGCCGGGGCCTTGCGCTGGCCGGAGGGCCGGACGACGTCCGTGCCGGAGACGACGACGGTGCCGGAGCGGCCGTGGTATCCGATCGGCAGATGCTTCCAGTTGGGCGTGAGGGAGTCGGCGGCCTCCGGGCGGAACATCCGGCCGACGTTGCGGGCGTGGTTCTCGGACGCGTAGAAGTCGACGTAGTCCGCGACCTCGAAGGGCAGGTGCAGGGTCACCGAGGACAGGGGGTACATCAGGGGCGCGAGGGTCTCGCGGTGGGAGGGCACGCTGACCCAGGCGGTCAGCGCCCGCCGGACGTCCGACCAGGCGGTGCGGCCCGCGGCGAGCAACGGGTTCAGGGTCGGGCGGGCCAGCAGTTCGGCGTACGGGGAGCCAAGGGCCAGGGCCGCCGCGCCGGCGTCGAGGACGTGGTCGCCGAGGCGCACACCCACCGTCCGTTCGGCGGAGCCGACGGGTGAGAACACGCCGTACGGAAGGTTGTGCGGACCGAAGGGGTCGCCCTCGGGGACATCGAAGGGGGGCATGAGGTACTGCCTCACTTTCGTACGTGCGGTCCGTGCGGTCGCGGATCACGTTACGGCCCTGGTCCCCGTCTTGGGCAGTGCATAAAACGCGAAGAAGATCCGGTTTGTCCGAGAAGGGGATGCTCGTGCCCCGACCTGCGTGCGCCGGAAGCCCGTCCCGCCGCTCCGTCACAACGACCGCCCCCCATCCGTCAGTGCGGTGAAAGCAAGGATCGCACTGGCCACTGACAACAGGAGGCGGCACCATGCGGGCACGGATGAAGAACCCGGCGTACGTCCTGCCGGACGGGCTGAAGGGCATCGGCACCCTCGTCCAGGCCATCGGCGAGGGCGGGCTGGACCAGGAGATCGCGGAGTTCGTGGCGCTGCGGGTCAGTCAGATCAACGGATGCTGCGCGTGCGTCTACGGACATGTGCACAATCTGCGCAAGGCGGGCGTGAGCGAGGAGCGCATCGCCTCGGTCGTCGCCTGGCGGCACGCTCCCTACTACAACGACGCCGAACGCGCCGCCCTCACGCTCGCGGAGACGGTGACACGGCTGGCCGACCGGTCCGAGGAGCCGGTTCCGGACGCGTTGTGGGACGAGGTCGCCGACCACTTCGACGAGAAGCAGCTGTCGGCCCTGATCCTCACCATCTCGCTGACGAACATGTTCAACCGCGTCAACGCGACGATCAAGGAGCCGGCGGGCACCACGTGGGGGTGAAAAGCAGACAGATGAAAGGCAGTTGGGGATGAACGGTGCGGGTGTGGTGTCCGTATTCTCTGATCATGGCCGCACCCACCGCATATGCCGCGCGCACCGAGTACGCGCGCACCGACTACGCCCTCATCGCCACTGACCTGGACGGAACGCTGCTGCGCGGCGACGACACGGTCTCCGACCGCTCGCTCGCCGCGCTCGCGCGGGTCTCGGCGGCCGGGGCCCGGCATCTGGTGGTGACCGGCCGGCCGGCACCGAGGGTGCGACCGCTGCTGGACGCCCTGGGCGGCGGGGGGCTCGCGGTGTGCGGGCAGGGCGCGCAGTTGTACGACGCCGGCGCGGACCGTCTGCTGTGGTCCGTCAGGCTGGACCGGGAACTGGCCGAGACCGCCCTCGGCAAGATCGAGGCCGAGATCGGCCAGGTGTACGCGGCCGTCGACCAGGACGGCGTCGACGGGCTCACGCTCATCGAACCGGGGTATCTGATGCCGCACCCGACGCTGCCCGCGGTGCGGGTCGGCCACCGCGACGACCTGTGGTGCGCGCCGATCAGCAAGGTACTGCTGCGGCATCCGACCCTGTCCGACGACGAGTTGGCGGCGGTGGCCCGCACGGTGGTCGGCTCGCTGGCGACCGTCACCATGTCGGGGCCGGGGACGGTCGAGCTTCAGCCGTGCGGCATCACCAAGGCGACCGGGCTGGCGCTGGCGGCCCGGCATCTGGGCCTGAGCCCGGAACAGACCATCGCCTTCGGGGACATGCCCAACGACATCCCCATGTTCGACTGGGCGGCACACGGCGTCGCCATGGCCAACGCCCACCCCGAACTGAAGGCGGTGGCCGACGAGGTCACCCTGTCGAACGAGGACGACGGCGTAGCCGTCGTCCTCGAGCGGCTTCTCGCCAGGGCTCAGTACGCGCCGAAGACGTTGTCGATGGAGCCGTAGCGGTCGGCCGCGTAGTTGCAGGCGGCGGTGATGTTGGCGACCGGGTCGTACGGGTCGAACGCCGTGCCGGGCACGTGGTAGGCCGCGAAGGTCGGGTCGATGACCTGGAGCAGACCCTTCGACGGGGTGCCCTTGGCGGCGTTGGAGTCCCAGTTGTTGATGGCGTAGGGGTTGCCGGACGACTCGCGCATGATGTTGCGGTAGATGCCGTCGTACGACCCGGGGATCCCGTGCTGCGCCATGATGTCGAGCGACTGTCGGATCCAGCCGTCGAGGTTGTTCGCGTACGTCGTGACGGTGGTCGCGGCGGGGGCGGCCGTGGGCGTGGCGGCGGAGGCGCTGGTGGCCCCGATCAGCGGGAGGGCGAGCACGGCGGCGCCGGTACCGACGACGGCGAGCTTGCGGGCGATGCGGGCAGAGCGGGTGCTGCTGGGCTGACCGTTTGCAGGCATGGGGGTTGTCCTCTCCGTCGCCTGCGAGGTGAGCTGTCGGGTTCGGGCGGGGAGGTGCCCGGCCGCGCCCTTGCGAGTGCGACTTCACCCCAAGCCGTTCCGGTGTCTGGAATAAGACGGCCGGTTCGGCGGCTTACCTGGTTCCCCCGCTCCTGCCGTGCGGTGAGTAGTCCGTCATGGGTGGCGCGGGCGGCGGCAGGATTCGGCGTTCCGCCCGACTGGCCGGGAACGTATGCGAGAGCACATGTCCGAAACAAGTGGTGGACATGCATATTGCGCGATTTGATCTTCGAATCGCGCTTTTGGCATGCTTGATCCTTTGCGGCAGCACAGGCTCAACTCGGTGATGCGCCAAGGCGGATCACGGGATGCCTGTGAGGAACTTGCAAAGGCGTGTGCGTGAGCCAACTCACTCGCCTGCAGAAGAATGGCAAATCGGGCAATCGGCCCAAGTGCTGCTCAAGCGGCGGCTCGTGGGGTGCGCTTGTTCCGGGTGTGATGGAAGGCGGCTTTGCTTCCAGGGGTGCAAATCGCCCTAAAAAAGGGCAGAAAGCCCCCCGTGGTACTGGGTCCCCGACCGCGTCCGGACCGGCGGGTCCCAGCCCGACTCCAGGCGGTACGGCCGGATCGAGCGGTCCGAGCGGGTGCGGGCGCACGGCGGATCGTCCTCGCGGACGGTGTACGTGTCGACCGCGTCCTCCGAGCCCTCCGGGCCGTCGGGGGCCATCCGCGTGCCGCCGTGGCGCGGCTCGTCGAGGGCGGCCGGGTGGGCCACGCCGGGCGGCTCGGACTGCTCCGGTTCGTCGAAGCGGACGGTCGGCACGGATGCACGCGCGCGTTCCTCGGTGGCCCGGTCTCCACGGCACGCCCCGGCCGCGTCCTCGCGCGCGGAGAGGTTCATCACACCCCGTGTCACCAGGGTCGGGGTTCGTCCGGCGCCGGATCGCACCGGCTCTCGATCACCTGCCCGCGCGGCACCTGTGACGTCAGCCGCAGCCGCGCCGGCCCGGCGGGTGTGGCGTTCATGACGTGGGAGCGCAGCAGTGGCTCGGAGAGCACCCTGTCTCCTCGTGCTTCAGCCAGTGATTCCGCCGGCGCAGGACTCCGGAAGGGAAGCCGATCACCGGGCCGGGCGGGCCCGCGCGGTCCGGGTGCCGGCGTGGTCAGGGGCCGGTCAGCCGCGAACACGGTCGGACGGAGGTGCTCGCCGAGGCGGAGCAGGGTGTCGGGGTGCGGGGCGTGCCGGCCGGCCACGGCGAGCACGGCGGTTCGGATGCCGCTCGCCGTAGTCCTCGCGGACGCTGCCGTGGCGCCAGCGGTCCTCACGTTCGGGCCAGTGTGGTCGCCGCTCGGGCGTGCACTCGACGGCGAGGACGGAACCTCCCCTGTAGTGAGCGTCGTTGTCCTAGCGGTCCTCCGAGGAGCGGACCGTGGCGATCGTCTTGAATGGCTCGGCGGCTCGGGCGGCTCGGGCGCGAGGGCCGCGACACGGAGGCGCAGCCGTGGCCGGCGTACTAGAAGGTGGCGCTGGTGGTCGCGGGTGCGGTCCAGTCGGTCGGGCGGGACAGGTGGTACGCCAGGAGTACCGGTACGGGGTCGTCCGTGATCGGGCGCCCTGCGCGCGCGTACAACCGTCTTCCGTCGGGCAGCGGGATACGGAGGTCCTCGTGAGTCGTCTCGTAGGGGAAGGGCGTACGGATGTGCATGAGCATGAACCCAGGGACGGCTTCAGGGGACCGGGTGCACGGTGGGGCGCGGCCGGGGTGCGACGGCACGGTTCCCGGCCGTCCGGCCGGCCGACGCGAGCGGCGTTGCGAAGGCGGCGGTGGTCGCCGACGCGAAAGTGGTCCACTGGGCGGCCCGGGGCATCCCCTCCGGCGGAACCGCGAACATCGCGGCGTGCCCGCGTCCGGCCGGGTGACGGCGGCGGGTGGGCAGGCCCCTGGGGCGGCCGGGAAGGTCGCGGCCGGGGAGGGGCGGGCGTCGGCGGGTGGCGAGGCTCTCCGGGCCGGTGGCGACGGCGGTCCGGGGCAAGAGGCAATTCTTCCGGCTAAGGCGAGGAATACCTGCTCATATCAACTGATCAAAAACATACCCGGTCTGATCCGATACCGCCCGAGGTGTAACGGTGGGCGGCCTCGGTGATCGAAACGTGACCGGATACGCTGACTTGAGTGAAGGCAGCGACCTATCGACATTCCGCGTAATCGCCAGTAGACACCAGCAGACAGGAGACCCCTCGTGACCGTCGTCGGGCCGTTCGGGCTGAGCGTGCGGGACCAGGCTCTGGAAGCCGATGTCCAGGCCGGATTGGCGGCTGTCGAGGAAGGGTTGCTCGAAGCCACCAAGAGCGAGGTCCCGTTCATCACGGAGGCCGCGCAGCATCTGGTGCGGGCCGGCGGGAAGCGGTTCCGGCCGCTGCTCGTGATGCTGACCGCCCGGTTCGGTGACCCCTACGCGCCCGGAGTCGTGCCCTCCGCCGTGGTCGTGGAGCTGACCCACCTCGCGACGCTGTACCACGACGACGTCATGGACGAGGCCGCGGTACGGCGCGGGGTGCCGAGCGCCAACGTCCGCTGGGGCAACTCCGTGGCCGTCCTCACGGGCGACTTCCTGTTCGCCCGCGCCTCGCACATCCTGGCCGACCTCGGGCCCGAGGCGGTGCGCGTGCAGGCCGAGGCGTTCGAACGGCTGGTCACCGGCCAGATCCTGGAGACCGCGGGGCCCTCGGACGGGCGGGACCCGGTCGAGCACTACCTCGACGTGCTGGCCGGCAAGACGGGATCGCTGGTGGCGGTGTCGTGCCGGTTCGGCGCGATGATGTCCGGCGCGGACGAGTCGGTGGTGGACGTGCTCACCCAGTACGGGGAGCGACTGGGCGTCGCCTTCCAGCTCGCGGACGACGTGCTGGACATCGCCTCCGACTCCCACGAGTCCGGCAAGACGCCGGGGACGGACCTGCGCGAGGGCATCCCGACCATGCCCGTGCTGCGGCTGCGGGAGCGGGCCGCCCGGCTGGGGCTGGCCGAGGACGTCGCGCTGTGCGAGCTGCTCGCCTCCGATCTGACCGACGACGCGCGGCACGCGGAGGCCCTGGCCGCCCTGCGGGTGCACCCGGCGCTGGAGCAGGCGCGGCGGGACACCGTGCGGTTCGCCGAGGAGGCGCGAGCGGCGCTCGCGCCGCTGCCCGAGTGCGACGCGAAGGCGGCGCTGACCGAGCTGTGCGACGCCGTGGTGCACCGGGCCGGCTGATCCCGCACGGCAGGCTCCGGCTCGGCCGGTTCCTGTCCCGCTCCCACCCCCGTCGCGTGGACGCCTGCGACGCCCCCGTCCCCTACGGGTCGGGGGACCTGCGGTCCTGCCGTGTCATACCGCAGCAGTACGCGCGGTTGGCTCCCGGGTCTGACGCTTCTCGCCCTCCGATTTGGTCAGATGGAGACCACGGAACACACCACATCTCGCCGATCCGGGTGAGAATGGCGGCTCAGGGTGGGACCCATGCGGGGACGTGACGAGGCAGCCGCCGCCGACGACGGAGGTAAGGCACACATGGCACCGTACGAATCGGACGACACCACGGCCGTGGCGGACGCGGACGAATTGCGCGCGGCGCGGCGGCGCAGGGCCGCACGGTACGGCGTCCCGGCGGCGGTCCTGGGGGTGGCGGCGGGGACCATCGGGCTCGTTCCCGCGATCGCCGACTCCGGCAGCCCCGACCTGCCGGAGATCACCGCGCAGCAACTCATCGAGAAGATCGCGGCGTCGGACGTGCAGCAGCTGTCCGGCACGGTGAAGATCAGCACCGATCTGGGACTGCCCGACCTGGGCGGCCTGGAGAGCGACCTGATGTCCGGCGCGACCCCGTCCGGCGGCGAGGGCTCCTCCGCCGACCCGTCGGCGAAGCTGACCGAGCTGGCCTCCGGCACGCACACCCTGCGCGTCGCCGTCGACGGCCCCGACAAGCAGAAGCTGTCGCTCCTGGAGGACGCCGCCGAGTACAGCCTGATCCGCAACGGCAAGGACGTCTGGGGCTACGACAGCGCCTCCAACGAGGTCTACCACGGCACCGCGGCCGAGGGCCCCGAGCAGCGCGAGGAAGAGGTCCCGGCCACGCCCAAGGACCTGACCGAGGAGGCGCTGAAGGCGGTCGACGACACCACGTCCGTGACCGTCGACGGCACCGCGCAGGTCGCCGGCCGGGACGCCTACAAGCTGGTCATCAAGCCGAAGCAGACCGGGTCCACGGTGGGCGCGATCAGCGTCGCGGTGGACGCGCGGACCGGGATGCCGCTGAAGTTCACGCTGACCCCGGCGAGCGGCGGCGCCGCCGTGGTGGACGCGGGCTTCACGCAGGTCAGCTTCGCCAAGCCGGCCGCGTCGACCTTCGACTTCACCCCGCCCAAGGGCGCGAAGGTGACCGAGGAGGGCAGCGTGGACGCGCCGGAGCACTCGCCGCGGCCCGAGGAGGAGGACTTCGCCAAGGGCCTGGACGGGCTGAACGTCATCGGCGAGGGCTGGACCTCCGTCGCCGTCCTCGACACCGGCGCCGAGGGCGCGCCCTCCGGCGCCGGGCGCGGTGACCTGGGCGAGATGGGCGCCGCGGGCGGCTTCCTCGGCTCCCTGGGCGACGAGGTGACCGGCAAGTTCGGCTCGGGTACGGTCTTCACGACCCGCCTGGTCAACGCGCTGATCACGGACGACGGCAAGGTCTACGTCGGCGCCGTCACGAAGGACGCGCTGGTGAAGGCGGCCGAGTCGGGGAAGTGAACCCGGGCCGGGTCCGGTCCGCAGGTGGACGACGGCCCCGGGCCGGAAGCCGGGGTCCGGTCCCGGGCCGCTGAGATCGGTACGTGTCCGACGCATCGGGGGAACGCATGGGCGACACGTCCGTCACGGGAGCGCCGCGCGACGTCGCGGGTGAGGGCGTCATCCACACCCGCGCGCTCACCAAGCGCTACCGCGGCGGACAGCTCGCCGTCGACGGCCTCGACCTGACCGTCCCGGCGGGCAGCGTCTTCGGCTTCCTCGGTCCCAACGGCTCCGGAAAGACCACCACCATCCGCATGCTGATGGGCCTGATCGAGCCCACGTCGGGCACGGCGCACGTGCTGGGGCGTCCCATGCCCCAGGGCACCCGCGCCGTGCTCCCGCACGTGGGCGCCCTCATCGAGGGCCCGGCCCTGTACGGCTTCCTCTCCGGCCGCGACAACCTCCTGCGGTACGACCCGCCGACCCCTCCGCGGACCCGCGAACCCGGCGTGCGCGCGTCGCGGCGGCGCTGGACCGGGTGGGGCTGGCCGCGGCCGCCGGCAAGAAGGCGAAGGCCTACTCGCTCGGCATGAAACAGCGGCTGGGACTCGCCGCCGCCCTGCTCCAGCCGCGCCGCCTGCTCGTCCTGGACGAGCCGACCAACGGGCTCGACCCGCAGGGCATGCGGGAGATCCGCGCCCTGATCCGCGAGCTGGCCTCCGACGGCACGACCGTGTTCCTCTCCTCCCACCTCCTCGACGAGATCGAGCAGGTCTGCACGCACGCGGCGGTCATGGCGCAGGGCCGGCTGATCATCCAGGGCGCGGTGGCCGACCTGGCGGCGGGCGCGCGGGGCCGGCTGGTGGTGACCACACCGGACACCGGTGACGCGGCCCGGGTGCTCAAGGAGCGCGGGGTCGGCGATGTGTCGGTCGCCGAGGACCGGGTGACCGGGGAGCCGCCGGAGGGGGAACTCGCCGAGCTGACCGCCGCGTTGGTCCAGGCAGGGGTGCGGGTCCGCGGCTTCGGGGTGGAACGGGCGTCCCTGGAGGACGCGTTCGTGGCGCTGACGGGGGAGGGCTTCGATGTCGCCGGCTGAGATCGTCGGCTCCTGCCGTGGCCCGCTGTGGACCTTCGGGCTGCTGCGCAGCGAACTCGTCACCACCTTCCGGCGCTGGCGCACCCTCGCGCTGCTCGGTGTGCTGGCCGGCGTGCCCGTCCTGGTCGGCATCGCCGTGAAGATCGAGACCAGCGACGGCTCGTCCGTCGGCGGTGGCGGTGGCGGCGGAGAGGGACCGGCGTTCATCGCGCAGATCACCAACAACGGCCTCTTCCTCGTCTTCACCGCCCTCGCCGCGACCCTGCCGTTCTTCCTGCCGATGGCCGTCGGCGTCGTCGCGGGCGACGCGATAGCCGGCGAGGCCAACGCCGGGACCCTGCGCTATCTCCTGGTCGCCCCGGCCGGCCGTACCCGCCTGCTGCTCACCAAGTACGCCACCGCGATGGCCTTCTGCCTGGCGGCCACCCTGGTCGTCGCCGTCTCGGCGCTGACCGTCGGGGCGCTGCTGTTCCCGCTGGGCGACCTCACGACCATCTCCGGCACGCGGATCGGCTTCGCGGAGGGCCTGGCCAGGGCACTGCTGATCGCCCTCGTGGTCGCCGCGTCACTGATCGGCGTGGCGGCGCTCGGCCTGTTCGTCTCGACGCTGACCAACAGCGGTATCGCGGCGATGGCGACGACCGTCGGGCTGCTGATCACCGTGCAGATCCTCGACCAGATACCGCAGCTGCACGCGATCCACCCGTACCTCTTCTCCCACTACTGGCTGTCCTTCGCCGACCTGATGCGCGAGCCGGTCTACTGGGACGACCTGATACGCAACCTCGGTCTCCAGGCCCTCTACGCGACCGTCTTCGGTTCGGCGGCGTGGGCGCGCTTCACGGCGAAGGACATCACCGCGTAGGACCTGGCCCGTCGGTCCGCGGCGTGACCTTGGGACGGGGACCGGCCGCCGGGGTCATGCGGCCTCGTACGGGAAACGGGCGAGCGGGGCCCGCTGGGCGAAGAACGTCTTCGCGCGGGTGAGGGCCTCGGTGTCCTTGAGGACGTCGCCGGGCTTGCTGCCGTTGCCGAGCAGTACCCCGCCGAAGCGCATCCCCATGTACGCGGCCGAGTTGCCGAGGGTGCCGATCAGCGGGTCGGCGACCTCGGTCTCCTCGTGCGCGAGCGCGGTGACGCCCCAGAGCGTGCGGCCGGCCAGCGTCGCCTTGAAGTCGATGCCGGGGGTGCGCAGCCAGCCCGACCAGTAGTCGAGATAGCGCTTGACGTGGGCGGACACCGAGTACCAGTACAGCGGGGAGGCGATCACGATGTCCGTCGCCGCGAGCGTGGCGTCGAGCAGGAGCGCGACGTTGCCCTCCGTGGGGCGGACGTGATCGCTGTCGTGCCGCAGGTCCTCGAAGTCGGGCAACGGGTGGGCGGAGAGGTCGATCCACTGCTGCTCGACGTCCGCGGGGAGCTGCTCGGCGGCCGTGCGGGCCAGCAGTTCGGTGTTTCCGTCACTGCGACTGCTGCCCAGCACGAACAGGAAGCGTCGGGTCATGGGGTCCCCCAGTGAGGATCTGGACGGGATGTGCGGCGTGCGAGGGCTTGATGCGTGTGCAGTATATGCGCACGCATGTAGACGTCGTCCAGAGTGCCTGGTGAGGGACGGGGCCGCCCGGTGCCGTGGTGGCTCGGCGGAGGGGGTGCATCAGCGCATCGTCGCCGTCAGCCGGAGCAGCGGCTCGGTCTCGCGAGGCGGGCGCCCGCTCAGATCGCCGAGCCGCCACGCGGGCACCCACGGCACCCGGTACACGTCGATGACCGACTCGATGAGCCTGATCCGCTGGGCCAGCGGGCGCGGCAGCCGACCCGGCGCGTCCGCGACCAGGACGACGGCGTCCAGATCGAGTCCGGCCGGGACCTCCCTGCGCCGGAACGTCTCGAGGGCGTGGACGGCGCAGGCCAGCCCGGTCGCGTGCGTGCGGGCGACGAGCAGCACCGAGCGCGGGTCGGCGGGGCCGGGCCAGTCGCGTCCGCAGTCCTGACCGCCGTACACCGTGGCCAGCGTGGAGACCCCCGACCCGCCGTGAGTGCCGACCCAGGAGAAGCGCCGGGCCGTGCGGGCGGAGAGGGGGGCGGGCTCCGGCTCCGGTGCCCCGGCCACCGGTCCGCGGACCCAGATCTCCGGTCCCTGTCGCGTGCCCGTCCGCATGCCCGGTCCCCTCCTTCGTCGGCCGTCCTTCCTCGATCTTCGCGCGTCGGCGGAGAACCGCGTGACGGGGGGGCCGGGTCTTGGGACGAGGCTGTGACGCCCCGGTGACGCGTGGATCGGGCGGAAGCGGTGAGACTCGACGGTAGGGTCCGCCGGGGTGCGGACGCCGGCGAGTGAGGGAACGATGTCTCGACCAGGCCGCGAGAAGAAGCGGGAACAGCAGGACCGGGCCGCGGGTGCGGTGATCGACGTCCGGGTCCCCGGCGCCGGACAGGGCGTCGGCGGCACCGGCAGCGCCTCGATCGGCGGTGTCCCGGTCGTCCCCGCGCCCGGCGAGGAACTCCAGCAGACGGTTCTGAACCACCTCCACCGCATCGCCCTGGCGACCGGGCGGCCCGTACTCGCCACGGTCCACGACGACCGGATCGGGTACGTCGTACCGCTTCGGGTTCACCCGGACGGGTCGAGTTGCTTCACCGCGGAGCCCGTGTCGACGAGGGCGGCGCAGCAAGCCGTACCGGCGGCGCCGGGGCCGGCGCGGGAGGCCGCGACGGCTTCACCCCACCCGCCTCACGAGCCGGTGCGTCCGGCACAGTCCGTGCAGTCGGCGCATCCAGCAGAGTCGGCGCAGCCCTTGCGGCCCTCGCAGTCCGCGCATCCCGCACCGCCCTCGCAGGACAACGCGACGCGGTTGTTGCGCGCGCCGTCGGAGCCGACGGCGGGGTCGGCGCCGACCTTCCGGCTGCGGGCGGTCCAGGAGCCGCGACCGCTGGGCGAGTTCGGGCCGCCGCCGGTCATGGGGGCGAGGCCGCACCCGGAGCCGCTCGTCACGCCGGAACCGGAGCCGCAGCGAGACCCGGGTCCGGAGCCGGAGATGGAGTCGGGGTCGGCGTCAGGGTCGAAACCCGAACCGGACCTGGGCATGGACCTCGACCCGAAGCCCACCCCACCCCGTGGCTTCGACGCGGTCGCCGAAGCCATCCTCGCGCCCGCGGACGCCCCGAGCTCCGCACCCGCCCTCCTCGCCGAGCCCACGGCCCGTATCGGCGAAGCCGTGACGGCCGGTCGGATAGACACCGCCGCCGGCCTCGCGGAGCAGGCCTTGGCCGAGGCGTCGGCCACCCTCGCGCCGGACCACCCCGAACTGCTCGGGCTGCTGGAACTCACCGCGTACATCGCCTACCTGGCGGCCGACCCGGTCCGTGCCTTCCGCCTCTCCCTGGACGTGGCCCGTGTTTACCGCCGTCAGCACGACGCGGAGGGCGCCTACGGGAACGTGCAGAGCGCGGCAACGGCCTGGCGGGCCGTGCGCGACCCCGCGCTCGGCCTTGACCTGGGGCGGGAACTGATCGGGCTGTGGAGCGAGTTGGCCGCCGAGGGCGGTCCGGCCGCCGACGACGCCGAGGAACTCGAATCGGCCCGCGCCCGCATGGTCCGCCTCACCGAACGGGCGAGCCGGACCCCCGACGCCTGAGCGACTCAGACCACGACCGCGCCCCCGCCGGGCGCTCAGCAACTCCCCCGCGCCCGGCCGGCGTCTCCGCGCCCCTGCCACCCTCCCGCAACGCCCGTCGGCCCGCCGGCTGCCGTGCATCGTCCGGCTGCCCTGCCATGCTCCCGCAACGCCCGTCGCCCCGCCCCATCCAAGCCCAGCGACCCGCAGCCCCCGGAGCCCCCGCCCTCTCAGTGCACGCAGAACTCGTTCCCCTCCGGATCGGCCATCACCACCCACTCCCCACCGGCCTCCTTGACCTCCCGCAGCACAGTGGCCCCCAGCCCGCGCAGACGGTCCACCTCCTCCGCCCGCCGCCCCTCGGCAGGGTGCAGGTCCAGGTGGAGCCGGTTCTTGCCGGTCTTGGGCTCCGGTACGCGCTGGAACAGCACCCGCCGCCCCAGTCCGGTGCCGCTCTCCTCCTCGTACGGATCGTCCGGATGCCGTACGGCTACCAGGTCCCGGAAGGCCGGACGGCCGTGGAAGTCCACGGTGGCGGCGACCGGGAGCGCCCCGAGCGACAGCAGCCGTTCGATCAGAACGCTGTTGTCCTCCACCTCGTACCCCAGCGCGGCGGCCCAGAAGTCGGCCTGCGCGTGGGGGTCGCCGGCGTCGACGACGAGCTTCCAGTGCACGGGTGCGGATGCCTTCTCAGTCATGTAACCCGTTATAGTGGTTACGTGACTGAGCGTCCATCGGAAGCGCCGAATCCGGAGCAGGCGTCACCGGGCCTGACCCTGATCTCGTACGGGGGCAACCCCTACCGCTTCGACCCCGGCGCCCTCTGCCTCGAGCTGCTGCCCACGGGCGGCCCGGGCGCCCTCGCGCGGTACGAGGTGCTGCACCGGCCCGCCGACCTGGTGACCTGGGCGGGACGCAGCCGGCTCCCGGCCGGACTCGATCTCACCGTCACCGAGGATGAACTCACCCGGGCCCGCGCCCTGCGCGACGCCCTGATGCTGCTCACCGCCGACCGCGCCCACGGCCGCCCGCTCCGTCCTCGGCACCTGGACGTCGTCAACGAGGCCGCCGTGCTGCCCCCGCTCGCCGCCCGCCTGGCCCCGGACGGCACCCGCGTCTGGGCGCCGGGCGCGACCGGCACCGCCCTGCTGTCGACCGTCGCACGCGACGCGATCGACCTGATCAGCGGCCCGTACGCCGACCGCATCCGGGAGTGCGGCGCCGACGACTGCTTCCTGCTCTTCGTCGACACCTCCCGGCCGGGGCGGCGGCGCTGGTGCTCGATGGAGCACTGCGGCAACCGCGCGAAGGTCCGCGCCCACCGCGCCCGCAGGTCCACCCCCGGCATCATCCCTGGGACCACCGCTCACCAGGCGCTGTCCGGCAAGCCCTGGCCGGCCTAGGCCTGCTGGGTCTCCCGCGCGTCGTACGCCGCCCGCGCCGCGGCGATCTCCCGCTGGTGCTGTTCCGTCCACTGCACCAGCGACTGGATCGTCGCGTGCAGGGTGCCGCCGAGGGGGGTGAGCTCGTACTCGACGCGCGGCGGTACGACCGGGTGGACCGTGCGCCGCACCAGGCCGTCGCGCTCCAACTGGCGCAGGGTGACCGTCAGCATGCGCTGGCTGACGCCGTCGATCTCCCGGCGCAGCTCCGTGAACCGCAGCTTCCGGTTCTCCAGGAGGGCGATGACGAGCAAGGACCACTTGTCGGCGACCCGGTCGAGGATCTGCCGTACCTCGCAGCCCTCGCGGGTGTCCCACTGGAAGGGGTCGGCGTCGCCGTAGTCCACGGTGCTCGCACAGTTACTCGGTGACTTAGAAGTGCCTACTTCCATGTCAATCGATGCTGCCGCACGCTGGCCATGGTTACAAGAGGGAACCGACCCACAGGAGGGAACCGGCCCTCCGTCCGGTGACCGACCCCTGTCCATCTCCGGGAGTGTTGCCATGGGCACCCGTGCCTGGGCTCTGTTGCTCGTCCTGTGCGGAACGATCTTTCTGGAGGGTATCGACGTCGCGATGATGGCCGTCGCGATCCCGTCGATCAGGGCCGACCTGGCGCTGTCGACCGGCACCGCGGCCTGGGTGATGAGCGCGTACGTCCTCGGTTACGCCGGTTTCACCCTGCTCGGCGGACGCGCCGCGGACCTGCTCGGCCGTCGCCGCATGTTCCTGACCTGGCTGACGGTCTTCCTGCTCTTCTCGGGACTCGGCGGTTTCGCCACCGACGGCTGGATGCTGGTCGTGGCCCGGTTCGTCACCGGCGTCGCGGCGGCCTTCATGACCCCGGCCGCGCTGTCCCTGATCACCACCTCCTACCCGCAGGGCCCGCAGCGGAACAAGGCCCTGCTGGTCTTCGCGGGCACCGCGGCCGGCGGTTTCTCGCTGGGCCTGGTCATCGGCGGACTGCTCACCGAGATCGGCTGGCGGTGGGTGTTCTTCGCGCCGGTGCTGCTGGCCGGGGCGCTGCTGGTCGCGGCGGTGCGCCTGGTGCCCGCGGCGGGTCCGGTGCGGCGGGACGGGAGCGGCTTCGACCTGCTCGGCGCGGTCACCGCGGCCGGCGCCATGCTGCTGGCCGCCTACACCGTCGTACGACTGGAACACGGTCTGCACGACTGGCCGCTCACCGCCGTCGCGGCGCTCGCCGCGACGACGCTCGGGGCCGCGTTCGTCGCCGTCGAGCGGCGGGCCGCCGCACCGCTGGTCCGGCTCGGCCTGCTGCGCAAGGGCTCCGTGGTGCGCGCCGATCTCGGAGCACTGCTCTTCGTGGGGGCCTTCTTCGGCTTCCAGTTGGTGGTGACGCTGTATCTGCAGGAGCTGCGCGGCTGGTCGTCGCTCCAGACCGCGATCGCGCTGGTCGTCATGGGCTGTGACGCCGTCCTCGCCCCGACGCTCACCCCGAAGTTGGTCGCCCGCTTCGGCAACGCCCGCGTGATACTCGGCGGCTTCGTCCTGGCGGTCGTCGCCTACGCCCTGTTCCTGCCGGTCGGGATGGACTGGTCGTACGCCGCCATGTTCCCGACGCTGATCATCGTCGGCACCGCGTTCGCCCTGGCGTACGGGCCGCTGACCATCGCGGCGACGGACGGGGTCGCGGAGGAGGAGCAGGGCCTCGCGAGCGGACTGCTGAACACCGCGACCCAGTTCGGTTCGGCGATCGGGATCTCCGCGGTGACCGCCGTCTACGGCCTGGCGTCGACGACCGGATCGGGCACGGAAGCCACGCTCTGCGCGTTCCGCGCGGCGCTGACCGTGCCGGTCGCGATGGTGGCGGCCGGCACGATCTTCTCGGCCCTCAGCGTGCGGGCCGCCCGGCGTGCCGTGCGCAGCGCGTCCCAGGTGAGCAGCGTCAGCGCCAGCCAGACCAGCGAGAACCCGGCCCAGCGCTCGGGCGGCATGGCCTCGCGGAAGTAGAGGACGCCGAGCAGGAACTGGAACACCGGGGCCAGGTACTGCAGCAGCCCCAGCGTCGACAGGGGCACGCGGATCGCGGCCGCGCCGAAGCAGACCAGCGGAAGCGCGGTCACGATGCCGGTCGCGGCGAGCAGCGCCGCGTGCCCGGCGCCCTCGGTGTGGAAGGTCGACCTGCCCTCGGCGGTCAGCCACAGCAGATAGCCGAGCGCGGGCAGGAACTGGATCGCGGTCTCGGCGGTCAGCGACTCCAGGCCGCTGAGGTTGACCTTCTTCTTCACCAGGCCGTAGGTGGCGAAGGAGAGGGCCAGGACGAGCGAGACCCATGGCGGACGGCCGTAGCCGATGGTGAGCACGAGCACGGCCGCGAAGCCGATCCCGACAGCCGCCCACTGCACGGGCCGCAGCCGTTCCTTCAGCAGGAGCACGCCCATCGCGATGGTGACGAGCGGGTTGATGAAGTACCCGAGGGACGCCTCGACGACCTGGCCGTTGTTCACCGCCCAGATGTAGACGCCCCAGTTGACGGTGATGACGGCGGCGGCGACGGTGACGAGCCCGAGCCGGCGCGGCTGCCGCACCAGCTCACCTGCCCACCGCCGGCGTCGTACGAACAGCAGCGCGACGGCGACGAAGGCGAGCGACCACACCATCCGGTGGGCCAGGATCTCGACCGACCCGGCGGGCTTCAGCAGCGGCCAGAACAGGGGTACGAGTCCCCACATCCCATAGGCCGCGAAACCGTTCAGCAGCCCTATGTGGCGTTCGCCCCTCGTCTTCCGGGTCACCGGCTCCTCCTTCGCGCGTCAGCCCGCCTGCACGAAGGTAACGCCGACCGGCCCCGCCTGTCATGGCCGTATCGCCATACGGTCATGACAGGCGTGACTGGTGGGACGAGCCGGCCCTTGAGCTGGGTCGAGTCAGCCCTTCAGCGCGGCGGCGAGCGCCTCGGAGAGCGGGGTGGTCGGACGTCCGGCCAGCCGCGACAGGTCGCCGGTGCGCCCGGCCAGCTCCCCCCGCTCGATGGACGCGTCCACGCCCGCGAGCACCGCGGCGAGCGGCTCGGGCAGGCCGGCGCCGGTCAGGATGCCCTGGTAGGTCTCCACCGACACCGGGTTGTACGTGATCTCCCTGCCGGTCTGCCGGCTCAGCTCGGCCGCGTACTCCGCGAAGCTCCACGCCTCGTCGCCGCTCAGCTCGTACGTCCGGTTCTCGTGTCCCTCGCCGGTCA
The DNA here is from genome assembly GCF_015160875.1 of Streptomyces chromofuscus. NCBI lineage: Bacteria > Bacillati > Actinomycetota > Actinomycetes > Kitasatosporales > Streptomycetaceae > Streptomyces > Streptomyces chromofuscus. The sequence continues at coordinate 4,689,056 of NZ_CP063374.1, forward strand.
GCACCGCCACGGCGGCGGCCGCGAAGTCGGCGCGCGAGGCGGACGCGAGGCGGCCCTCACCGGCGGCGGCGACGACCGCGTTGTGCTCAAGCACCGGTGCGAGGTTCTCGGTGTAGTTCTCGTGGTACCAGCCGTTGCGCAGCAGGACGTACGGCACGCCCGACTCCAGGATCACGTCCTCGGTGGCGCGGTGGTCGTCGGCCAGCGCGGCGGTGAGGCTGCCGGGGGCGCTGGTGTAGGCGAGCAGGGCCACGCCGGCGGCCTTCGCGGCGTCGATCACGACCTTGTGCTGAGCCGCCCGGCCCTTGTCGAACTCGTTGCCGGAGATCAGCAGCACCTTGTCGCCGGCCGAGAACAGGCCGTCGAAGGTCGCGGGCACGTTGTAGTCGGCGAGCGCGATCCTCACCCCGCGCTCCGCGAGGTCGGCGGCCTTCCCGGCGTCCCGGACGACCGCGGTGACCTGGTCGGCCGGGACCTTGTCCAGCAGTTGCTCGACGACATGGCGGCCGAGGTGTCCGGTGGCTCCGGTGACGACGATGCTCATGGGGGGTTCCTCCGTGGAAGTGGTAGGACGGGACGTCGCACTCACCCTAGGAGGGGCACTAACTCTATGAAAGTACCCACTTTGAAGTAAGGTACGGGCATGGCAGAGAGCGGAGGCAGGTCGGGGGACGAGGCGATGTGCCCGTACCGGCTGGTCCTGGAGCACGTCACCAGCCGCTGGGGCGTACTGGTGCTGATCCGACTGCTGGAACGGCCCCACCGGTTCAGTGAGCTGCGCCGGGCGATCGGCGAGGTCCGGCAGGTCAGCGAGAAGATGCTCACCCAGACGCTGCAGACCCTGGAACGGGACGGGTTCGTCCACCGCGACGCCCAGCCCGTCATCCCGCCGCGCGTCGACTACTCCCTCACCGACCTCGGCCGCGAGGCCGCGGAGCAGGTGCGGTCGCTGGCGCTGTGGACGGAGCGGCGGATGGGGGAGGTGGAGCAGGCGCGCAAGGCATACGACGAGGCCCGGGCCTAGAGCCCGGGCCTGTGCCTTCCTCCGCGTCGTGTCGCTCGGCCGGCGACGGCTGCCGGCGATCTCCCGACCGGCGACAGCTCAGCCGACGACCGTCCAGGTGTCGCCGCCCGCGAGCAGTGCGGCGAGGTCGCCCTTGCCGTGGTGTTCGACGGCGGTGTCGAGCTGGTCGGCCATCTGTGTGTCGTAGACGGGGCGGTCGACGGAGCGGAAGACGCCGATCGGGGTGTGGTGCAGGGTGTCGGGGTCGGCGAGTCTGCTGAGGGCGAAGGCGGTGGTCGGGGAGTCGGCGTGCGCGTCGTGGACGAGGACCTGGTCCTCGTTCGCGGGTGTCACGGTGACGACTTTGAGGTCGCCGGTGTGGTGGTCGCGTACCACGCCGCGGGTGTCGTCGCGGCCGAAGCGGATCGGCCGGCCGTGTTCGAGGCGGATGACGGCTTCCTCGGCCTGCTGTTTGTCCTTCAGGGCGTCGAAGGCGCCGTCGTTGAAGATGTTGCAGTTCTGGTAGATCTCGATCAGCGCGGTGCCGGGGTGGGCGGCGGCCGCGCGCAGGACCTCGGTGAGGTGTCTGCGGTCGGAGTCGACGGTGCGGGCGACGAAGGAGGCTTCCGCGCCGATGGCCAGGGACACCGGGTTGAAGGGGGCGTCGAGCGAGCCCATCGGGGTCGATTTGGTGATCTTGCCGACTTCGGAGGTGGGGGAGTACTGGCCCTTGGTCAGGCCGTAGATGCGGTTGTTGAACAGCAGGATCTTGAGGTTGACGTTGCGGCGCAGGGCGTGGATGAGGTGGTTGCCGCCGATGGACAGCGCGTCGCCGTCACCGGTGACGACCCAGACGGACAGGTCGCGGCGGGAGGTGGCCAGGCCGGTGGCGATGGCGGGGGCGCGGCCGTGGATGGAGTGCATCCCGTAGGTGTTCATGTAGTACGGGAAGCGGGAGGAGCAGCCGATGCCGGAGACGAAGACGATGTTCTCCTTCGCCAGGCCCAGCTCGGGCATGAAGCCCTGTACCGCGGCGAGGATCGCGTAGTCGCCGCAGCCGGGGCACCAGCGCACTTCCTGGTCGGTCTTGAAGTCCTTCATCGACTGCCGGCCCTCGGCCCTGGGGACCAGGAGAGCGCTTCGACGGTGCCGGTGCCTTCCAGGGACGTCTCAGCCATCGATGGCCTCCTTCAGCGCCGTGGCCAGCTGCTCGGCCTTGAACGGCATGCCGTTGACCTGGTTGTAGGAGTGGGCGTCCACCAGGTACTTCGCCCGGATCAGCGTGGCGAGCTGACCGAGGTTCATCTCGGGGATCACCACCTTGTCGTACCGCCGCAGGAGCGCGCCGAGATTCCGCGGGAAGGGGTTGAGGTGGCGCAGGTGCGCCTGCGCGACGGAATGCCCGGCCGCACGCAGCCGCCGTACCGCCGCGGTGATCGGCCCGTAGGTGGATCCCCAGCCCAGGACGAGCAGCCTCGCGCCGTCCGGGTCGTCGGCCTCGATGTCGGGGACGTCGATGCCGTCGACCTTGGCCTGGCGGGTGCGGACCATGAAGTCGTGGTTGGCGGGGTCGTAGGAGATGTTGCCCGTGCCGTCCTGCTTCTCGATGCCGCCGATGCGGTGCTCCAGACCCGGCGTGCCCGGCACCGCCCACGGCCGGGCCAGGGTGTGCGGGTCACGCTTGTACGGCCAGAACACCCTGCTGCCGTCACCCAGCGTGTGGTTCGGGCCCTGCGCGAACTGCACACTCAAGTCCGGCAGCTCCCAAGCTCCGGGATCCGCCACGGCTCGGAGCCGTTGGCGAGGTAACCGTCCGACAGCAAGAACACCGGGGTGCGGTAGGCCAGCGCGATCCGCGCCGCCTCCAGCGCCGCCCCGAAACAGTCCGCCGGCGTACGCGGCGCCACCACCGGCACCGGCGCCTCACCATTGCGGCCGAACATCGCCTGCAGCAGATCCGCCTGCTCCGTCTTGGTCGGCAACCCCGTCGACGGGCCGCCGCGCTGGATGTCCACCACCAGCAGCGGCAGCTCCAGCGACACCGCCAGCCCGATCGTCTCGCTCTTGAGCGCCACCCCCGGACCGGACGTCGTCGTCACGGCCAGCGAACCACCGAACGCCGCACCCAGCGCCGCACCGATCCCCGCGATCTCGTCCTCCGCCTGGAAGGTCCGCACCCCGAAGTTCTTGTGCCGGCTCAGCTCGTGCAGAACGTCCGACGCCGGCGTGATCGGATACGAGCCCAGAAACAGCGGCAGATCCGCCTGCCGGCTCGCCGCGATCAGCCCGTAGGCCAGCGCCAGATTCCCCGAGATGTTGCGGTAGGTGCCCACCGGGAACGCCTTCGCCGCCGGCGCGACCTCGTAGGAGACGGCGAAGTCCTCCGTCGTCTCACCGAAGTTCCAGCCCGCCCGGAACGCCGCGATGTTCGCCGCCGCGATGTCCGGCTTCCTCGCGAACTTCGACTGCAAAAACTTCTCCGTGCCCTCCGTCGGCCGGTGATACATCCACGACAGCAGACCCAGCGCGAACATGTTCTTACTGCGCTCGGCCTCCTTGCGGGACAGGTCGAAGTCCTTCAACGCCTCCACCGTCAGCGTCGTCAGCGGCACCGGATGCAGGTGGTAGCCGTCGAGCGAGCCGTCCTCCAGCGGGTTGGTGTCATAGCCGACCTTCTGCATCGCCCGTTTGGTGAACTCGTCCGTGTTGACGATCACCTCCGCACCCCGCGGCAGATCCCCCACGTTCGCCTTCAACGCCGCCGGGTTCATCGCCACCAGCACGTTCGGCGCGTCACCGGGCGTGAGGATGTCGTGGTCGGCGAAGTGCAGCTGGAACGACGAGACACCCGGCAACGTCCCGGCAGGCGCCCGGATCTCGGCGGGGAAGTTCGGCAGCGTCGACAAGTCGTTGCCGAACGACGCCGTCTCCGAGGTGAAGCGGTCACCGGTGAGCTGCATACCGTCACCCGAGTCCCCCGCGAACCTGATGATCACTCGGTCGAGACGGCGGACGTCCTTGACGCCGGCCGCTTTGCGCTGCTCTCCCACGACGGCTCCGTCGGCCTGCTCCGCTGGGCTACTGACCTGGCTCGTCACTGAACTGGACCTCCTTCGAGGCGGCTGTCGGGCCCGACCCCACAGGGTGCTCCCAGGACCAACCCTACGTCCGCACGGCTCGCCATCCCTCGGCCATTCGCATGATGACTACCTGCATTGGTGGCTCGCCGCACCTCCTTCGGACGGGGTGAGACGGCCGTCACGGCCGGGCCGTGCCGATCAGGGACCGCAGTGGGCCTCGGAGGACTCCGGACGGTCGAGAACTGAGGCCCACCTCAGGAGTTACTGAGGCCTACCTCAGGAGTTGAGGTAGGTGAGGACCGCGAGGACCCGGCGGTGGTCCCCTTCGCTCGGCGACAGGCCCAGCTTCAGGAAGATGTTGCTCACGTGCTTCTCCACCGCGCCGTCACTGACCACCAGCTGCTTGGCGATCGCGGAATTGGTCCGCCCCTCGGCCATCAGTCCCAGAACCTCGCGCTCCCTCGGCGTGAGCCCGGCGAGCACGTCCTGCTTACGGCTGCGGCCGAGCAGCTGCGCCACGACCTCCGGGTCGAGGGCCGTGCCCCCCTGAGCCACCCGCACGACGGCGTCCACGAATTCCCGCACCTCCGCGACGCGGTCCTTCAGCAGATACCCGACCCCGCGGCTGGAACCGGCCAGCAGTTCGGTGGCGTAGCGCTCCTCCACGTACTGTGACAGCACCAGCACGCCGAGTCCCGGATACGCCTTCCGCAGCTGCACCGCCGCTCTGACGCCCTCGTCCGTGTGCGTCGGCGGCATCCGTACATCGGCGACCACGACGTCCGGCAGGCCGCCCTCGGCGTCCAGCTCCGTCACGGTCTTGATCAAGGCCTCTCCGTCGCCGACTCCGGCGACGACCTCGTGCCCACGGTCGGTGAGCAGCCGGGTCAGGCCCTCCCGAAGCAGCACCGAGTCCTCGGCGATGACCACCCGCACCCTGTCCTCCACGATCCTCGGCCCCCCGCTGCTCGACTCCGCCCCGACGACCCGTCCAGCATTTCAGGTTTCGGGGGAAGGCGGGATGCCTGAGTGCGAGCCGGCTGTGAGCTGTGACGGCGCCGGGTGGATCACCCGCGCCAGGGCAGTTCCGCGGTGATGCGGGTGGGGCCGCCCGCCGGCGAGTCGACCACCAATATGCCGTCCACCGCGTCCAGCCGCTCCGCGAGCCCGGCCAGCCCGGAACCGCCGCCCGCACCGGCCTCGGCCCCGCCCACGCCGTCGTCCATGACCTGCAACATCAGCCGGTCCTCGGACCGCCAGACATCCACCGCCGCCGAGGTCGCCTGCGCGTGCTTGCTGATGTTCTGCAGCAGCTCGGACACCGTGAAGTAGGCGATCCCCTCGATCGCCGGCGCCGGCCGTGACGCCAGATCCACCTCCACCTGCACGGGCACCGTGCAGCGCGAGGCGACCGCGGACAGGGCGGCGTCCAGGCCGCGGTCGGTGAGGACCGCCGGGTGGATGCCACGCGCCAGGTCCCGCAGTTCCTGCAGCGCCGTCTTCACCTCGCCGTGCGCCTCGTCCACCATCCGCGCCGCCGCCCTCGGATCCTCGGCCAGCTTCTCCTTCGCCAGCCCCAGATCCATGGCCAGCGCCACCAGGCGGGCCTGCGCCCCGTCGTGCAGGTCGCGCTCGATGCGCCGCAGGTCCGCGGCCGCCGTGTCGACCACGACTCCCCGGTCCGACTCCAGCTCCACCACCCGCGTGGCCAGCCGCGACGGGCCCAGCAGCCCGTGCACCAGCAACCGGTCCACCAGCGTGAGCGCGCGCACGATCCACGGCGTGGCCAGCGTGAACAGCAGCCCCACCAGCGCGGTCACCGTGACCTCGAACGGGTTGTCGAGATAGATGTGGTGCGTCTCGTCGCCGTACAGCTGCAGCCCGTCCTGTCCGCCGTACATCGGGAAGAGCCAGAACCACAGGGGGTACGTCAGCAGCGCCCAGCCGTACGCCCAGAAGTTCACCGCGACGACGAAGGAGAAGACGGACCACGGGAAGTGCAGTACCGCGTACAGCAGGTGCCGCCAGGACGTGCCGCTCTTGAGGACCGCGCCCATCCACGCCATCACGCCGCTCCGGCGCACCCGCAGCGGCTCCGGGTCGGCCACGTCCAGCCCGAGCAGCCCGCGCGCCCGCGCCCGCTCCAGCGCGCCCAGGCCCCGGCAGCCGGCCAGGCCCGCCGCCAGCACCGGTATGCCGAGGAAGGTCACCAGCAGGCCCGCACCCAGCGAGAGCATCGTCACGGCGTACGTGAACATCAGCACGCTGATCGGCAGGCTGAGCAGCACGTAGGCGAACTCTCGCCAGGTGCGGCCCTCGAACGGCGCGCGCAGCCCGGCGGGCAGCCGGTACCGCCGCTCGACGTCGCCTTCCGCACCCCAGTCGGACGGCCCGCTCCGGTGTCCGTAGCCCTGTCCGTACTCCGTGGCCATTGGCTTGGTCCCCGTTCTCCTAGGTCTGCTGTGTTCGCTCGTCGTCGTCGTTGTCCGTCACGGGCGTCGCCTGCGTCGCGGCGTCCGTGCCCTCGCGTGCGTGCGATGCCTCGCGTGCGTGGGCGTAGTCGTGTGCGTCGCCGGCGACGCCCGCCGGCTCCGGCTGCTTGCGCGGCCGGCTCGTCGTCGCAGTACCAACCCTGCTGTGGCCGGGGGCCTCGGACCATGGAGGCCGTCGGCATCTTGAGCGGGGGGTTTTCCCCACCCCTTCAACGCTGCCGGTCCCGCCACGGCAGTTCCGCGGTGACGACCGTCGGGCCGCCCGGTGGGGAGTCGGCGACGAACAGGCCGTCGACGGCGCCGAGGCGTTCCGCCAGGCCGCGCATTCCCGTGCCACCGTCCAGGCTGGCTCCGCCCCGGCCGTCGTCGGCGACCTGTATCAGGAGGCGTTCCTCGGTGCGCCAGACGTCGACGGACGCGGACTTCGCGCCGCTGTGCTTGCTGACGTTCTGCAGCAGCTCCGAGACGGTGAAGTACGCGATGCCCTCGATGGCCTCGGCCGGCCTCGAGTCCAGGTCGACGGTCACCTTCACCGGCACCGTGCAGCGCGAGGCGACCGCGGAGAGGGCGGCGTCCAGGCCGCGGTCGGTGAGGACCGCCGGGTGGATGCCGCGGGCCAGGTCCCGCAGTTCCTGAAGCGCCAGCTTCACCTCGCCGTGCGCCTCCTCGACCATCGCCGCCGCGTGGTCGGGGTCCTCCAGAAGTTTCTCCTTGGCCAGGCCCAGCCCCATGGCCAGGTTGACGAGGCGGGCCTGCGCCCCGTCGTGCAGGTCGCGCTCGATCCGCCGCAGATCCGCAGCGGCCGTGTCGACCACGACCCCCCGGTCGGACTCCAGCTCGGCGATCCGCCGCTCCAGCTCGTCCGAGGGCGACAGCAACCCGCGCACCATGGCCCGGTCCGCGTTGGCCAGCCCGCGCGCGACGAACGGCAGCACCGGCCACAGCACGAACAGCGAGGTCAGCGTGAGGGTGAAGGTGAGGATGCCCCACGGCAGCCGGATGAAGTCGTACAGGACGGTCCGCCAGCCGACCGGGTCCTTCAGCGCCATCCACAGCCGTGGGAAGAATCCGCCCGCGCCCCGCAGAGGCAGCCGGCTCGGTTCGTCCACGCGCACCCCGAGCAGCTTCCTGGCCCGCGCCCGCTCCAGCCGGCCGAGCTGCCGGGCACCCATCAGGCCCGCCGCGAGCACCGGGAAGCCGATCACCGTGACGGTCAGGAACGCGCCGGTGGACAGCACCGTGACGACGTAGACGAAGCCCACCAGGGACATCGGCAGGTTCGCCAGGAGATGCGCGATCTCCTTCCAGGTGTGCGTGTCGTAGGCGAGGCGGGGCGGCGGCGGGCGGTCCGGACCACGGTCGGCCGCCGCCGCGCTCGCGGGCGGGAATTGTTCGGTCACATGGCCAGCGTGCCCGGCGGCAAGCGCCCACGCCATGAGGTGCACCGCCAGGTTCTCCTGAGGAAAACCCCACCCCCGCCCCTCCGTTGTCTCTCCGGGCGTGATGGGCTGCTTACCGTCCCTTTAACAGGCCCTAGACTCACGTTGCGTACAGATCGTCGAACAGCGTCGTTCACGACCGGCAAGGTCGCGGAACCGGCACGGCATCGCCAGGACCGGGACCGCGATGCCGTGAGGCCGGTCGCACAGTCATAGGGTCGAGGTCAGGGGAGCGAGGGACGGACGTGCGGGAACCGACCGTCGAACCGACCGCCGTCGTCGCGGCGGACTACTTCCAGTCCTATTCGGTCGTCGGACTGCTCGCCGCCATCGGCGTGCTGTTCGTCGCGATCGCCTTCGGGGCGGGCCGGCTGCTGCGCCCCGTGGTGCCCACCCACGAGAAGCTCCTGACCTACGAGTGCGGCGTCGACCCCGTCGGCGAGGGCTGGGCCCACACCCAGGTCCGCTACTACGTCTACGCCTTCCTCTACGTGATCTTCGCGATCGACTCGATCTTCCTCTTCCCGTGGGCCACGGTCTTCGCCGACCCCGGTTACGGAGCGACGACCCTCGTCGAGATGTTCATCTTCCTCGGCTTCCTGGCCGTGGGCCTGCTCTACGCGTACAAGAAGGGTGTCCTGGCATGGACGTGACGCCAGAAGCGACTCCCTCGGTGACTCCTTCCACGAGTGCCGCGCAGCCCGCACCGCGTCCGGAGCCCGGTCCGGGTGCCGGGGCCCTACCGGTCTCGGAACCCGTGCTGCTTCCGGAGCCGAAGCGGCTCGGCGCCCTCGCGCGCCTCGCCCCCGAGCCGATGAAGGTCGTACTGAACTGGGGCCGGCGCTATTCGCTCTGGGTCTTCAACTTCGGCCTCGCCTGCTGCGCCATCGAGTTCATCGCCGCGTCGATGGCCCGCCACGACTTCATCCGCCTCGGCGTCATCCCGTTCGCGCCGGGCCCCCGCCAGGCGGACCTCATGGTCGTGTCCGGCACGGTCACGGACAAGATGGCGCCCGCCATCAAGCGCCTGTACGAACAGATGCCCGAGCCGAAGTACGTCATCTCCTTCGGCGCCTGTTCCAACTGCGGCGGCCCGTACTGGGACTCGTACTCGGTCACCAAGGGCGTCGACCAGATCATCCCCGTCGACGTCTACGTCCCCGGCTGCCCGCCCCGGCCCGAGGCGCTGCTCCAGGGCATCCTCAAGCTCCAGGAGAAGATCGCCCGCGAGTCGCTGGGGGAGCGGTACGGTTCCGCACGTCCTTCGGCGGCGGCCCTCCGGAGCGGACTGGTCCGACCGCCGGCCACAGGCGGCACCGACGCCGGGGAGGCCCGATGAACGGCACGGTCGGCTGGCTCCCCGCGCCCGCCGAGGACCTCTTCGGTACGGAGGCCACGGCCGAGGAGTCGTACGAGCTCCTGACCGTGGACGTACCGCCCGCCTCCTGGACCGCCGCACTGCGCACCGCCCGCGACGAACTCGGCTGCACCTACTTCGACTGGCTGAGCGCGGTCGACGAACCCGGCACCGGCTTCCGCGTCTCGGCCCACCTGGTCGCCCTCGCCCCCGTACGCCGCCTGCTGATGCGCACCACGATCCCGCACGACGCCCCCGTCCTCGCCTCGGCCGTCGAGGTCTTCGCGGGCGCGACCTGGCACGAACGCGAGACCCACGAGATGTTCGGCGTCATCTTCGAGGGCCACCCCGGCCTGGACCACCTCCTGCTGCCGGAGACCTTCGAGGGCCACCCCCTGCGCAAGGACTTCGTCCTCGCCGCCCGCGTCGCCAAGGCGTGGCCCGGCGCGAAGGAGCCCGGCGAGTCGGAGCACGGCGGCCCCAAGCGCCGCCAGATGCTCCCGCCGGGCGTTCCCGACCCGAACGAATGGGGGCCCCTCAAGGGGCAACTCCCCCCGGCTCCGGCCCGCCCGGCCCGCGGCGCGGCCCGCCCCGTGGGCGACCGGCCCGCACGCCGCACCCGCACCGCGGCGGAGGGCTCGGCAAGCCGGCCGTCGACGGCCGCCGCAGGCACGCCCGCGGAGACCCCCTCGCCGACGTCGCCGACCGGCCCGCGCCGCGCCCGCAGCGTGAGCGAGGGATCGGCTTCGCAGCGGGCGGACGCATCGGGCACGGCAGGCTCCGCGGAGGCCACGGCGGCTCCAGCGGATCCCACAGGTCCGACGGCTTCGACAAGTCCGACGGCTCCGGCGAATCCGACCGCTCCGGCGGGTCCCGCGGCTCGTCCGAGGGGTCCTCGTCGTGCGCGGAGCGCGAGTGAGGGGTCGGCTTCGCAGCGCGCGGAGGACACGGCGGCTGCCGGGCAGGCAGGACCGTCCGCCACGACGCCTCCTGCCGGTCCCCGCCGGGCCCGCAGCGCGTCCGAAGGCTCCGCCTCGCAGCGCGCGCAGGAACCGGCGGCGGAGAAGCCCACCCGCCCTACCGCCCCCCGCAGCCCCGACGCTCCCTGGCACCACGCCCGCCCGGCCTTCGACGAGCCCGGGGCGAAGGACGCGAAAGGAGCCGCGGCGACTGAGGCGGAGACGGGCGAAGCCGTCGCTGACGAGGCTGCGGCGAACGAGACCGCGACCGGCGAACCCATGGCTGACGAGACTGCGGCGAACGAGGGGAAGAGGACGGAGACCGAGCCGCAGCGGTCCGTGCCGGAACGTGAAGGGACGAGTACCGGCCCGGACGCCTCCGACGTCACCGACTCGGCACCCGACGAAGTCACACCCCCCACCCCCGAAGACCCCCCAGGAGGCCGGCAGTGAACGACGTGCTCGACGTCGCCCTGCGACTCCTGATCGTCTTCGGCGTCTTCCTCACCTTCCCCCTGATCATCGGCCAGACCGAGCACAAGGTGATGGCCCACATGCAGGGCCGCCTCGGCCCCATGTACGCCGGTGGCTTCCACGGCTGGGCCCAGCTCGTCGCGGACGGCGTGAAGTTCGCGCAGAAGGAGGACGTGGTCCCGGCGGGTGCCGACCGCCGCATCTTCCAGCTCGCCCCCGCCGTGGCGCTCCTGCCGTACCTCCTGGTCCTGCTGGCCATCCCGATCGGCCCCGGCGAGGGCGCGGTCGGCGAGGTCATCGACGCCGGTGTCTTCTTCGTCCTCGCGGTGATGGGCGTCGGCGTCCTCGGCTCGCTCATGGCCGGCTGGGCCAGCGCCAACAAGTTCTCCCTCCTCGGCGGCCTGCGCACCGCCGCCCAGCTGCTCGCCTACGAGCTCCCGATGCTGCTCACCGCAGCCTCCGTCGCCATGGCGGCCGGCACGGTCTCCCTGCCCGGCATCCTCGACGCCTTCCAGTGGTGGTGGCTGCCCTGGCAGATCGTCGGCGCGATCGTCTTCTTCGTGGCGGGACTGGCCGAACTCCAGCGCCCCCCGTTCGACATGCCGGTCGCCGACTCGGAGATCATCTTCGGCGCGTACACCGAGTACACCGGCCTGCGCTTCGCCCTGTTCCTCCTCGCCGAGTACGCCGGGATCGTCGTCCTGTGCGGCCTGACCACGGTCCTCTTCCTGGGTGGCTGGCACGGGCCCTGGGGCGCCGACGGCCTCGGCTGGTTCTGGACCCTGCTGAAGACGGCCGTCCTCGCCTTCGTCGTGATCTGGCTGCGCGTCACCTACCCCCGGTTGCGCGAGGACCAGCTCCAGAAGCTCTCCTGGACCCTCCTCGTCCCCCTCTCCCTCGCCCAGATCGCCCTCACCGGCGTCGTCAAGGTGGTGATCCAGTAGCCATGGCCGAGTCTCTTCCGCCCACCCGGCCCCGCTTCCCCGGCAGCGGTCTCGCCAAGGGCCTGGCCGTCACCCTGCGCACGATGACGAAGAAGACCGTCACCGAGCAGTACCCGGACGCCCAGCCCGACCTCCCGCCCCGTACCCGCGGTGTGATCGGCCTGTTCGAGGAGAACTGCACGGTCTGCATGCTCTGCGCCCGGGAATGCCCGGACTGGTGCATCTACATCGACTCCCACAAGGAGACGGTCCCGCCCGCCGCCCCGGGCGGCCGCGAGCGCAGCCGCAACGTCCTCGACCGGTTCGCCATCGACTTCTCCCTGTGCATGTACTGCGGCATCTGCATCGAGGTCTGCCCTTTCGACGCCCTGTTCTGGTCCCCCGAGTTCGAGTACGCCGAGACCGACATCCGCGACCTCACCCACGAGCGCGACAAGCTGCGCGAGTGGATGTGGACGGTGCCCGCCCCGCCGGCCCTCGACCCCGGCGCGGAGGAACCGAAGGAGATCGCCGCCGCCCGCAAGACCGCCGAGAAGCTGGCCGCCCAGCAGGAGGCGGCGACCGCCGAGACCGCCCAGCCGGACGCGACAGCCGCGCGGCCGGCCGGGCAGGACGCGACAGCCGCGCGGCCAGCCCCGACCGAGCCGCACGCCGCCGAGCAGGCACGCGCCGCCGAGCGGCCCACCCGGCCGATGGGTGAGTCCCAGCAGCAGACGGACCTGCCCCGGCAGGAGGGCCAGGAATGACACTTGCAGCCGCCACCACCCTCGGGACGGGCGCCGCGAGCATCGCCGCCGACAGCCCCGGCTTCCTCTCCCCGACCGGCGTGGAGATCGCCTTCCTCCTGGTCGGCGTGGTCACCTTCGGCGCCGCGATCGTCACCGTCACCACCCGGCAGCTGGTGCACGCCGCCCTGTGGCTGGTGGTGACCCTCGGCGGTCTCGCCGTCGAGTACCTCCTGCTCACCGCCGAGTTCATCGCCTGGGTACAGGTGCTGATCTACGTCGGCTCCGTCGTCGTCCTCCTCCTGTTCGGCCTGATGCTCACCAAGGCGCCCATCGGCCGCTCCCCGGACGCCGACTCCGGCAACCGCTGGGCCGCCCTCACCGTGGCCGTCACCACGGCCGCCGCCCTGGTCTGGGTCGTCGTCGACGCCTTCCGCACGACCTGGATCGACCTGGACGGCGCTCCCGCCGGCTCCACCGAAGTCACCGGCAGCGCCCTCTTCCGGAACTGGGTCCTCCCCTTCGAGGCCCTCTCCGTCCTCCTGCTCGCCGCCCTGGTCGGTGCGATCGTCCTGTCCCGCAAGGCGAAGGCCGACGCGGCGACCGACACCGCGCGCGTCCCCGGCCCGTCGACCGGCAAGGACGGTGCCCGCTGATGCACCTCGCCTACCCAGCCGTTCTCTCCGCCCTCCTGTTCTGCACCGGCCTGTACGGCGTCCTGGCCCGCCGCAACGCGATCCTGGTGCTGATGTCGGTCGAGCTGATGCTCAACGCCGTCAACCTCAACCTGGTCGCCTTCGACGTGTGGCTCAGCAGGGCCGCCGAGGAGACCCTGCACTCCGGCCAGGCCCTGACCCTGTTCACCATCACCATCGCGGCCGCCGAGATCGGCATCGGCCTCGCGATCGTCCTCGCCGTCCACCGCAACCGCGGCACCTCCGACATCGACAAGCTCCGCGACACCGCCGAGGGCCACGAGACCGACGGACCCGACGGCGAGGCCCACACGGCCGAGCCGGACGCCGAGAAGGCCGAGGCCACCGCGTGACCACCACGACCCTCGCTTACCTCGTTCCCCTCCTTCCCTTCCTGGGCGCGGCCACGGGGCTGCTCGTCGGCCGTACGGGCCCCGGCTTCGTCCGGCCGATCGCCGTCCTGCCGACGCTCGCCTCGCTCGTCCTCGCCGTGCTGGTGGCCGTACGTCAGGGCGGTGACGAGTCCATCGACTCCGCCACGGAGCTCACGCCCACCGGCTCGGTCCCGATCGAGCTCGCCCTGTACATCGACGGCTTCGCCGCCCTCGTCGCCGTCCTGGTGGCGTTCGTCGCGCTCTGCGTGCAGATCTACTCGACCGGCTATCTGCAGGACGACCCGCGCTACCCCTCGTACGCGGCGCTCGTCTCCCTGTTCACCTCCGCGATGCTCCTCGTCGTCTACTCGGGCGACCTGATCGTGCTGCTGGTCGGCTGGGAAGTGATGGGCATCTGCTCCTACTTCCTGGTCGGGCACTACTGGGAGACCCCGGAGGCCCGCGCCGCCTCCCTGAAGGCCTTCCTGGTCACCAAGCTCGGTGACGTCCCCTTCCTGATCGGCCTGTTCGCCCTCGCCGTCGATGCCGGGTCGTTCCGCATCACGCGGGTACTCGGCGCGGTCGCGAGCGGCGGACTCGACCACCCCACTCTGATCGCCCTGCTGCTCCTGGCCGGTGTCGCGGGCAAGTCGGCGCAGTTCCCGTTGCACACCTGGCTCCCCGATGCGATGGCGGGTCCCACGCCCGTCTCCGCGCTGATCCACGCGGCGACGATGGTCGCCGCCGGCGTCTACTTCGTCGCCCGGCTTCTCCCCGTCTTCCAGGCCTCGGCGGCCGCGATGGTCGTCCTCGCCGTGATGGCAGCGGTCACCATGGCCGGTTCGGGACTCGCCGCGCTCGCCCAGGACGACATCAAGCGCGTCCTCGCGTACTCGACGATCGGCCAGCTCGGCTACATGACCGGCGCGCTCGCCGTCGGCGACCGCGGTGCCGCCGTCTTCCACCTCCTGTCCCACGGCGCCTTCAAAGCGCTGCTGTTCCTCGCGGCGGGCGTGATCATCCACGCCGCCGGCACCAACTCGCTGGCCGCCATGTCCCGCATGGGCGGCCTGCGCGACCGCGTCCCCGACGCCTACTGGACGATGACCGTGGCGCTCCTCGCCCTCGCCGCGATCCCGCCCTTCAGCGGCTTCTTCTCCAAGGAGTCCGTCCTCGGCGCCGCCGAGCACGTCACCACCGGCCACACGGAGCACGTCCCCAGCGTCGCCGGCTGGATCGTCCTGGTCGCCGGCCTGCTGACGGCCCTGCTCACCGCCGCGTACGCGATGCGTCTGTGGCTGCTCGCCTTCCGGGGCCACGGCGCCGAGGCCCCGGACCACGGCAGGCAGCCCCTGGCGATGACCGTGGTCCTGTGGGTGCTCGCCGCGCCCTCACTGGCCCTGGGCGGGCTGGCCTACCAGTCGCTGCCCGGCTGGTTCGACGGCGGCGAGCTGACCCCGACCCTCACCACGTCCGTGCTGGGCACGGGCCTGGCCCTGGTCGGCGGCCTCGTCACCTACGCCGCCTGGCGGCACACCAGCGCGCGCACGGCCCGCGTCCCGCTGGGCGCGGTGGCCGCCCATCCGGAAGCGGACGCCGCGCAGGTCGAGGCCGAGGCCATCGCCAGCCACGAACCCGCCTTCGGCGACGTGGCTTACGCACGCGACCCGGCGGATCCCGCACGGCTGCTGCTCGGCCCGCTGCACCGGCACGCCGCCGGCGGCTTCCACCTGGACGCCGTGTACTCGGCGCTGTTCGTCCGCCCGGTCCTGGGCGGCGCCAGTCTGGTGCGGTTCCTGGACCGCGAGGTCGTCGACACCTACGTCAGCGGGGCGGGCGTGCTGCCCCGCTGGCTGGGAGCCGCCGTACGGCGTGCCCAGACCGGCAACGTGCAGACCTATGTGAGCGCGCTGCTCGCCGGCACCGTCGTCCTGGTGGTCGCCGTCCTCCTCGTCGCCACGGGAGCGTGAGCAGGCGTGATCGATATCAACGAGTCCGTGATGCAGTTCCTTCTCGCGTTCGTCGTCGTCGGCCCGCTCCTCGGAGCCGTCGCCGCTCTCCTGCCCGCCCCGCCCGGACTGCAGGGGAAGTCGCCCGAGCAGGCGGTGCTGCGGCACGGTGTCACCGTCACCGGCGCGGTCCTCGTCGCGGCGATCGTCCTCGCGCTCGGCTTCGACCACGACCAGCCGTCGAAGATGCAGGCCGGCACGGACATCAGCTGGATTCCCGCACTCGACGTGCGGATCCACCTCGGCGTCGACGGCATTTCCCTCCCCCTTGTCGTCCTGACCGCGCTGCTGACCTTCCTCTGCGCGCTCTACTCGTACTTCAAGATGCCTGCGGGCCCGACCCCGAAGGCGTTCGTCGCACTGCTGCTCGTGCTGGAGTCCGGCACCCTCGCCACTTTCGCCGTCCTCGACCTGCTGCTGTTCTTCCTCGCCTTCGAGATGGTCCTGATCCCGATGTACTTCCTCATCGCCCGCTGGGGCGGCGAGGGGCGGACGCAGGCCGCCTGGAAGTTCATCCTCTACACGCTGCTCGGTTCCGTGGTCATGCTGCTCGGCCTGCTCCTGATCGGAATCACGGCGGGCACATTCGACATGGTGGCACTCGCCACTGACAACGGCCGGTCGCTGACCACATCCGTGCAGGTCGTTGCGGTTTTGGCGGTCGGGATCGGGCTCGCGGTCAAGACTCCGATGTGGCCGCTGCACAGCTGGCTGCCGGACGCCCACACCGCCGCCCCGACCGTCGGCTCGGTCCTGCTGGCCGGCGTACTGCTGAAGATGGGCACGTACGGTTTCGTCCGGATTCTGCTGCCGGTCGCGCCGGACGGACTCCGCACCTTCGCCCCGTATCTCGCGGCCTTCGCCGTCGTCGGGATCATCTACGGATCGCTGGCCTGCCTCGCCCTCGCCAAGCAGGGCGCCAAGGGCGATCTCAAGCGCCTCATCGCCTACTCCTCCGTGGGCCACATGGGCTTCGTCCTGCTCGGCATCGCCACCATGACCCCGACCGGCGTGAACGGCGCCCTGTTCGCCAACATCGCCCACGGCCTCATCACCGGCCTGCTGTTCTTCCTGGTCGGCGCCCTGAAGGACCGCACCGGCACCACCGACCTCGACGCCCTGGCGGACAAGACCGGCGCCGCGCTGTACGGGAAGGCCCCCCGCTTCGGCGGCCTGCTCGCCTTCGGCGCCGTCGCCTCCCTCGGTCTGCCGGGCCTCGCCGGGTTCTGGGGCGAGATGCTGGCGATGTTCGGCGCGTTCCAGCCCGCCGCGGGCCTCAGCCGCCCGGCCTTCCTCACCTTCACGGCGATCGCCGCGTTCGGCACCCTGCTGACCGCCGCGTACCTGCTCGTCGTGGTCCGCCGGGTCTGCATGGGCGTCGTACCGCAGGACGCACCCGGGCTCGCCGACGTACACACCTACGAGTACGCCGCGTGGGCCCCGCTGGTCGTCCTCACCGTCGTCGCCGGACTCTGGCCCAAGGCACTGCTCGGCCTGACCGACCCGGCCGTGCAGCAGCTCCTCGCAGGAGGCACCCGATGAGCTCCCTGGCCCAGCCGTCGGCCGAGTCCGTGGTCCAGTCCGTCGACTGGCTCGCCATCGCGCCGCCCACCGTCGCGGCCGTGGTCGCCCTCGCGGTCCTGGTCGCCGACCTGTTCGTCGGGGACGCCAAGAAGGCGCTCCTCGGATGGGTCTCCGTGGCAGGACTGGCCGTGTCCACGGTGCTGCTGCTGCCCCTCCTGGGCGGCGACCGGTCCACGTTCTGCCTCGCCGGCGACGCCGACGTGTGCAGCTACACGGCGGACCCGTTCACGCTGGTCATCCAGTTCCTGGTTCTCGGCGGCGCGCTGCTGGCGGCCCTGCTGTCCGTCACGGCCCTCAAGGACGCGCGCGGGGGGCTCCCCGAGGGCGAGTTCTGGTTCCTGCTGCTCTCCTCCGCGGCCGGCGCCGCCCTGCTGCCGGCCTCCCGGGACCTCGCGACGCTGATCGTCGCCCTGGAGGTCGCCTCCCTGCCCGCGTTCGCTCTCGTCGGCATACGGCACAGCGACAAGAGGTCCTCCGAGGCGGCCCTGAAGTTCTTCCTGTCGTCGGTCACCGCGACCGCCGTCAGCCTCATGGGCATCAGCTTCGTGTACGCCGCCACCGGCAGCCTCTATCTCACCCAGATCGCCGAGCGCATCCGTGACGCCGACGGACAGCTGTACACCCTCGCCCAGACCGGCGTCGTGCTCACCCTCATCGGCTTCGCCTTCAAGACGGCCGCCGTGCCCTTCCACTTCTGGGTGCCCGACACCTACGTGGGCGCCCCGCTGCCGGTCGCGGCCTACCTCTCGGTGGTGGGCAAGGCGGTCGGCTTCACCGGGCTGATCCTCGTCACGGTCATCGCCTTCCCGTCGTACGCCGACGTCTGGGGCCCCGCACTCGCCGTGCTGGCCGCCCTCACCATGACCGTCGGCAACGTCGGAGCCCTCCGACAGCAGGGCACGCGCGCGTACAGCGCGGTACGCCTGCTCGCCTGGTCGTCCGTCGGCCAGGCCGGCTACCTACTGGTGCCGATCGCCGCCGCCGCGTACTCCGGCGACGCCGAGCACTCGATCGGCTCCACGGTCGCCTACGCGCTCATGTACGCCGCCGTGAACCTGGGCGCCTTCGCGGTGGCCGCGCTGGTCGGCCGTACAAGGGCGCTGAACCGCGTCAGCGACTACCGGGGCCTGTACGCCGCCAACCCGGTGACCGCGCTGCTGATGGCCTTCTTCCTGCTCTGTCTGGCCGGACTGCCACCGGGCATCATCGGCCTGTTCGCCAAGGTCACCGTCTTCTCCGCGGCCGTCGGCGCGGGCCTCGGCTGGCTGGCCGTGGTGATGGCCGTCAACGTGGTGATCGCGCTGTTCTACTACCTCCAATGGACGGCCCTGCTGTTCCGCGCGCCCGAGGGGGAGCCCGCCAAGCACCTCGTCCCGGCGCCGCTGACTGCCGCGCTCGCGCTGACCGCCGTCCTCGGCATCGTCCTGTCCGGAGCACCCCAACTGGTGCTGCGCTTCGCCGACACCGGACTCTTCTAGGCCCCTCACCCGGACGGCCCACGTGCGGCGCCCCACGCACAAGGGAACTAGTGCCCCTCGCCTCGCGTTG
This sequence comes from Streptomyces chromofuscus, assembly GCF_015160875.1. Classification (NCBI taxonomy): domain Bacteria; kingdom Bacillati; phylum Actinomycetota; class Actinomycetes; order Kitasatosporales; family Streptomycetaceae; genus Streptomyces; species Streptomyces chromofuscus. Next base: position 4,707,739 of record NZ_CP063374.1, read on the forward strand.
TCCCAAGCGGGAGGGTCCACTGGACGTGTCATCACGGCACCAGCGGGACCGTAGATCAACTAGCAAAGGGTTCCCCTGCTGCACCACTTGGAGGGCGTACCGTGCACCGCCGGCACAACGGGCTCAGGACCGCAGTACTCCTCGGGGGACTGTCCGCACTCATCATCCTCATCGGCAGCTTCTTCGGGCGGGCCGGCCTGGTCGTCGCCGTCCTGATCGCGCTGGGTACGAACGCGTACGCCTATTGGAACAGCGACAAGCTGGCCCTGCGCGCGATGAGGGCCCGTCCGGTGAGCGAGTTCGAGGCTCCCGCGCTGTACCGCATGGTCCGCGACCTCTCCACGCAGGCCCGCCAGCCCATGCCCCGCCTGTACATCTCCCCGACGGAGGCGCCGAACGCCTTCGCGACCGGCCGCAACCCGCGCAACGCCGCCGTGTGCTGCACCGAGGGCATCCTGCGCATCCTGGACGAGCGGGAGCTGCGCGGTGTCATCGGCCACGAGCTCAGCCACGTCTACAACCGCGACATCCTCATCTCCTCGGTCGCCGGCGCCCTCGCCTCCGTGATCATGTTCCTGGTCAACTTCGCCTGGCTGATCCCGATCGGCCGCTCCGACGACGACGACGGCCCCGGCCTCCTCGGCATGCTCCTGATCCTGATCCTGGGCCCGCTCGCCGCCTCCCTCATCCAGCTGGCCATCAGCCGCTCCCGCGAGTACGAGGCCGACGCCTCCGGCGCCCAGCTCACCGGCGACCCGCTCGCCCTCGCGGGCGCGTTGCGCAAGCTGGAGGCCGGCACCAAGCAACTCCCGCTGCCCCCCGAGCCCCGGATCGAGACCGCGAGCCACATGATGATCGCGAACCCGTTCCGCCCCGGCCAGGGACTGTCCAAGATGTTCTCCACGCACCCGCCCATGGCCGAGCGCATCGCTCGCCTCGAACAGATGGCAGGTCGGCGCCCGTGAAAACCATCCTGAACGTCATATGGCTCGTGCTCAGCGGCTTCTGGCTGTTCCTCGGCTACCTGCTGGCAGGCGTGCTGCTGTGCATCACCATCATCGGCATCCCGTTCGGTATCGCCGCGTTCCGCATCGGCGTCTACGCCCTGTGGCCCTTCGGGAAGACGACGGTCGAGCGCCGCGACGCGGGAGCCCCGTCCTGCATCGGCAACGTGCTGTGGCTGATCCTGGCGGGCTGGTGGCTGGCCCTCGCCCACATCGTCACCGGCATCGCGCTGTGCGTCTCGATCATCGGCATCCCGCTCGGCATCGCCAACTTCAAGCTCATCCCGGTCTCGCTGCTGCCCTTCGGGCGCGAGATCGTCTCGACGGACAGGCCGTTCGCGGCGGGCTGGTGACGGCAGGCCCGAGCGCCGGACTCGGGCCGGCGGCTCCCCCGGTTTCCCACAGACGCAGGGTGGTCCACAGGTCGGGACCATTGTCAGTGCTGCCTTGCATCATGAACCCATGACCGAGATCGAGCAGTTGCTGGCACAGGTGGCGGACAAGGCCCGTACCACCCGCCCGTGGGGCTGGACTTCGCTTTTCGAGCCCGTGGACGCCGCCGCGGTGACCCGCGCCGAGGCCGCGCTCGGCTTCCGTCTGCCGCCGCCGCTCGCCGAGCTCTATCTCCGGATAGGGGACGGCGGATTCGGTCCGGAGTACGGTCTGCTGCCCCTGCTCGACAGCCCGCCCGCCGACGAGCCCGCCGCCGTCGTGCAGTACCTCGCCAACCGCGAGAGCGCCCGCAAGGACCCCGCGTGGCCCTGGCCCGAGGGCGTGCTGCCGATATCCCACTGGGGCTGTGCGATGTACGCCTGTGTGGACTGCCTGGACCCGCAGGCACCCGTCCTGCTCTTCGAACCGAACGCCGACGACACCGACCACGCCTGGTACGTGGACGCCCCCAGCCTCACGGCCTGGCTGCGCGCCTGGGTGGACGGCACGGGCTGGTACGAGGAGACGAACGAAGGGGCGGACCCGGAGCCGTGGCCGGACTTCCGCAGACGCACGACGCCGGGGTCGACCCCGACTCCGGCGCCGACCCGGACCCCGACCTCGGCGCCGTAACCGAACCGGCCCTGCCTCGGCCCGACCACCGGCCGTGTGGCCTGTGACGCCCTCACGGGGGCGGCGCAACCGCCCGTGCCGCCGTGCCGTCCTCAGCAGTGACAAGAGCACGGAACCGCGCCGGGTCCGGCACATGGTCCGAGGCAGGGCGTGGCGGCAACGCGACACCACAGGACGGACCACACACAGGCACGAAGCACCACGCAACGGGAACAACGCAACAGGCACCACGCACGAGCACGGGCTGCGGTCTGCCTCCGTCCGGGCGAACATCGCCCTGATCAGAGGTCCGGGACAGTGCGGACACAGCGCGGAAGGGCAGGTTCACGGCATGAGCATCATCGCTTGGATCATCCTCGGACTGTTGGCCGGAGCCATCGCCAAGATCCTGCTGCCGGGCCGCGACCCGGGCGGGCTCATCGGCACGACACTGATCGGCATCGCGGGCGCGTTCATCGGCGGCTGGATGTCGGCCCGCTGGCTGGACCACCCGATCACCAAGGACTTCTACGACGGTGCCACGTGGGCTGCGGCGATCGGCGGCTCGCTGGTCCTGCTGATCGTGTACCGCATCCTGTTCGGCCACTCACGGGACTGAGCGCAGGACGCTGCCCGCGGGGTACAGCCGGCGGGGGACCCCATGGGGCAACGTGGCACGGCTCCCAGGGGGCACGGGGCCACGGGGGCCGGGGCACCGCTCGCCCGGAGGAAGGGCGAGGCACGGCTTGCGGGGCGAGAAGGCGGGCACCGACTGATCGGTGCCCGCCCCTGCTCGGTCGCGCGCTGCGGCGCGGAGACTACCGGTAGTTCACGAACTGCAGCGCGAAGTCGAAGTCCCTGCCCTTCAGAAGGGCGATCACGGCCTGCAGGTCGTCCCGGCTCTTGGAGGTGACGCGCAGCTCGTCACCCTGGACCTGGGCCTTCACGCCCTTCGGGCCCTCGTCGCGGATGATCTTCGCCACCTTCTTGGCGTTCTCCTGGGAGATGCCCTCCTCGATCGACGCGAAGATCTTGTACTCCTTGCCCGAGAGCTGGGGCTCGCCCGCGTCGAGGGCCTTCAGCGAGATGCCACGCTTGATCAGCTTGGACTGGAAGACGTCGAGGACGGCCTTCACGCGGTCCTCGGAGTTCGCCTCCATCAGGATCTTGTCACCGGACCACGAGATCGAGGCACCCACGCCCTTGAAGTCGTAGCGCTGCGAGATCTCCTTGGCGGCCTGGTTGAGGGCGTTGTCGACCTCCTGCCGCTCGACCTTCGAGACGATGTCGAAACTGGAGTCGGCCATGTGCTGTGGCTCCTTGTATCGGGGTGCGAATCGGGTGCGTAGCGGCGTACGCGGGGCGGCGGCCGGCCCCTGTTAGGACCGGGGCCGCATCCGGACAAGCCTAGCCACCTCATGTCCCCCGAGCGCAGATCAATCGGGTGGCGAAGCACCCCTCCGTATCGGGTATTGTTTACGTCGTTGCCAGCGAGCACCGCCGAAAGGCAGTTCGAACGGCAGCAAACCCGGCGGTGTGCCCGAGCGGCCAAAGGGAGCAGACTGTAAATCTGCCGGCTCAGCCTTCCCAGGTTCGAATCCTGGCGCCGCCACACTGGGGAAGACCCCCTCTGATCAGGTTCTGCACCTGGTGAGAGGGGGTTTTTCGTTGGCTGCTGATCAGTGCCTGTCACCCAGGCGTTCCCTCGGGGTGAGCGTGGTCGGCCTGGACCTCATGGGCGGTGCGCTCGGCGTCGTGCTGCGTCCGGGAGGCCGCTACGGTGTGCGGGCATGGGTGGGGATTCGGCGGTCCGTACGCGGCCGTGCAGGTGGTGTCATACGCCGGTGGAGCAGCCGCGCAGTTGGTGGCGCAGACGGCGCTTCTGCAGCAAACGACACCGCCGCTGGTTTCGCTTCTGGGAGGCTGTCGCGCGGATCTTCGACAACCTGTAGCACGAGCCATCACACCGACGCGTCCAGGTGAGCCCTTCCCGTCCAGGGCGGTCCCGAGATGGTCGCCGCGGCGGGGATCGTTCGGGCGGCGGCGACGGAGGGCGGCGCCGGCTGGTCGTGGGCCCCGCGGCGGGCGGGGCGGCCAGTGCCCAGCTGTCCGTCCCGTTTATGTTACATACGAGGCATGTCGTATTCGTGGGTTCTTGTGCCCTGTCGGTGGGACGCGGAATTCCCGGCGGGACGCCGCTCCGGCCCCGGGGCGGGCTGAGCCGTGCCGGGCCTGCCTCCCGAGGGCGCCGACACGGACGCGGACGCCGAGGCGCTGCAGGAATCCGCCCTCACGCGGTCCGTGCTGCGGGCGGCGGCCGCGAATCCGCAGTATCTGCCGGAACTCCTGGCCTCCTACGCCGTCCGGCACATGGGCCCGGCTGCCGCACGTTCGGTGGCCCGGACGCGGGCGGCCCAGCCTGACGCCACCATGGCCGAACTGCGGGCCGCGGTGCTCGACCGTGGCAAGCGCCGGGTCGTCTCGCAGGGGGCCTTCGTCGGCGGCCCCATGATGATCATGGCGCCGTTCGCGTTCTGCGCGGCGCTGCTCAGTCAGGCGCGTACCTGCCTCGAACTGGCCGCCCTCGAAGGACAGGACCCCTCCAGCCCCGTCCGCAGTGCCGAGCTGCTGGTGCTCCAAGGGGTCTACCCGGACGTCGACCGGGCACGGGCCGCGCTCTCGGCGGCCTCACTCGCGGAACAGGAGAAGGCGAAGGAGAGGCAGGCGGGCAAGGCGGCCGCACGGAAGGGGGTGACCGGGCGGGGAGCGGCACGGCGGGACCGGGTCGGGGCGGCGAGGTCCGTGCGGGACCGAAGACGCGTGACCGTCCTGTGGGAGCTGACCATGCGCATGGCGCGCGTCCTGGGGCTGATCGCGCCGCAAGACGAGGTGACCACGAGAGGCCCGGCGCGATGGCCGGCCGCGGTGGCGCACTACACCGTGCTCGGTGTCGTGTTCCTGATCGCCATGGTCGCCCCTCTCGTCTGGGTTCCGTACCTGGGCCGGTCGTACAGTCGGTCCACCGATCGTTTCCTGGACCGGGCAACGGCCTTCTACTCGGGCGGTCCGGTGGCCCGGCCACCGCGGACCACGAGAGTCGGCCCCGGGATGCCGGCGGCCACCGTCAGGGCTCTGCTGTCGCTGCTCATCCCCGTGGGCGTCATCGTCGCGGTCGTCCTCGCCGATCTGCGGCTCGCGGACAGCCTCTGGCCCGTGTTGGCCGCCACCCTGATCACGGCTTCCTTCGGGATGGCGGTGGCATGGCAGTGGCGGCGCCGCCACAAGCGCCGGACCGGCTGACGGCGGCTCAGGCGAGCACTTCGGCCCCCGTCGGCCCGGCTGCCGCGCGTGGGGGAACCGGCCCGGAGACAGTCGTGCGTCGGCGGGTGCTCCTGGGGGCGCCGTCCCCGGCCGCAACGGGTTCCGGTGGCTGAACCCGGTTTCGGCGAGCGGACCGCCGGACTCGCTGGGGCACGAAGAGGTGTTCGGGGCACACTGGCCCCATGAGCTCCCGCTCCTCCCGCCGCAGAACCTGCCCCGAGTGCCGTCGTGAGATCGCCGTCGTCGCGGGTCGGTTCGCCCGGCACGACCCGCCCGGCGCGCGCGAGAACGGTCGGCTCGTCTCCTGCCCCGGATCGCGCCGTCAGGCGCAACTGGGCGCGGTGCAACCGTCGTTGGACGGGCATGTCGTGCCCGAGTTCCCCGGGCAGCTGCCGCTGTTCTAGGGGCAGTTGTAGCAGAGGCGGCAACCGTCCGGGTCCGACGGCCGTACCCGCGCGTGAACGGCTGCCGCGGCCGAACTCAGTTTCCGGCCACCGACTTCACGGCCACCGAGACCGGAGTCGACCCGCCGATCAGCTCCAGGGTGAGGCCGGCCGTGGCCGGGGTCTCGAGCAGTTCGGCCAGGACGGCGGCCACGTCGTCGCGAGGAATGGCGCCGCGTCCTGTGTGCGCCTCCAGGCGTACGAGACCGGTGCCGGCGTCGTTCGTCAGCGCGCCGGGGCGCAGGATCGTCCACTCCAGTGCCTCCTGGCGGCTGACGTGTGCGTCGGCCTCGCCCTTGGCGCGCAGGTAGACGTCGAAGACGTCGTCGCCCGGGTGGTTCGGGTCGGCGCCCATCGAGGAGACGATCAGGAAGCGGCGTACGCCCGCCCGGGCCGCGGCGTCCGCGAACAGCACCGCCGCGGCCTTGTCCACCGTCTCCTTGCGCGCCGCCCCGCTGCCCGGGCCGGCACCGGCCGCGAACACCGCCGCGTCGGCGCCCTGCAGATACGCCGCGACCTGCTCGAGCGAGGCCGATTCCAGGTCGAGCAGGATCGGCTCGGCGCCGACCTGCCGCAGATCGTCGCCCTGCTCGGGACTGCGGATGATGCCCGCCACCTCGTAACCGCGCGCGGAGAGCACGCGCTCCAGCCGCAGCGCGATCTGTCCATGGCCTCCAGCGATGACAAAGCGCATGCTTCCGACCGTACGCCCGAACGGCCGCATCCGCCCCATGGGATGGGTGGCGTCCCAGGGGCGTCCGCCCGGTGTGTCCGCTGGGGTGCCGTGCGGCTTCGCCGGGAGCGGGCGGGGCGCATGGGGGTGCTCAAAAGCGCGCGAAGGGGGTGCCATGGGAGCGCTATGGGGCCCGTCGGCGGCCGGTGAGGTCAGGTGAGGCGGCCGGGGCGTGAAGGAGTGTGCGGGCACCCTGCGGGCGCCGCCAACCCTCCGCGTGAACGGCCGGTGTTCCGCGCACGCCCACGCTCACCCCTGAACCCCCTACGACAACTCCCCGCGCCCCTGCCGAGGCAACCCCAGCTCCGCCGACGCGGCCGAGTTGCAGTACTCCCGTACCGCGCTGGTCCGTGCCACCACGCGCCCCCGGTGCACCACGATCCGGCTGTACGCCAGTGACAGCGCACCCGCCAGCCGGTCACCGCGGACGGCGAGCAACTCGGCCGGGAACCCCGCCTCCACGCGGACCTCGGGGAGGCCCAGGGCGACGCGCGCCGACGTGCTCACGGCGTCGTAGGCGTCCTCGGGGCGCAGGCCGTGGTGGGAGGTCAGGAGGTAGGCGGCCTCCAGGGGGTCGCCGCGGCCCACCGGGTTCGAGGTGTCCCGCAGGGCGCCACTGCCGGCCGCGAGGCGTACGCCGGCGGCGCGCAGCAGCCGTACGGGCGCCGTCCCGCGCCGGTCGGCGCCCGAGCAGCCGCCCTGGGGCAGGCACACGACGGTCACCCCGGCCGCCGCCAACTGGTCCGCGGTGCGGGACGCCACGTCGGCGGGCAGGTCGCCCAGGCCGCCGCAGGGGCCGATCGTCACGCCGGGGCGCAGCCCGCCGGCCATCGCGGCGAGGCGCGCGAGGCGGGCCGGGTCGATGGCGTCGGTGTGCAGGTCCACGGGGCAACCGTGCTCGGAGGCCACCTCCAGGACGGCCTCGACGTAGCCCGTCGGGTCGGGGTCGAGATCCGGGCAGCCGCCCACCACGGAGGCGCCCATCTTGACCGCGTCCCGCAGCATGGCCAGCCCGTCCGCCCCGGCCACCCCGGTCAGCAGCCGCGGCATCGCCACCGTCGTCAGCTCCGCGAGCCCGCGCAACGACCGCCGTGCCCGCAGTACGGCGGTCAGCGCGCCCAGTCCCGGAACGTCCCCCACGCGCACGTGTGCCCGCAGTGCGGTCGCCCCGTGCCCCAGTTGCAGCAGCGTGGCCTCGGTGGCCCGGCGCTGGACGTCCTCGGGGTGGTACGAGACCGGGCCGTCGCCGTCGGCGGACAGGGCCGTGTCGGCGTGGGCGTGGGCCTCGGCGGGGGCCGGCAGGAGCAGGTAGCCGCCGAGGTCCAACCGGCCGCCGCCACTGCTGCCACCTCCGCCACCGTTGCCGCCGCCCCCGGCGCCGTGCGACCCGCCCAGGCTGCCGGCCGTGCCGACCGCCTCGATGCGCCCGCCGCCCAGCCGGACGTCCACGGTCCGGCCGTCGGTCAGTCGCGCGCCGCACAGCAGCAGCGTTTCCCCGTCGCCTTGTCCCGCTCCCGACGGGGAGGACGACGAATGAGGCGGCTGCGGCCGGCTGTCGGGCATCGCGCTCCAGGGGCTCGGGATCGGGGGCGGGGCTCATGACCTACCGCCGAGATACGGACGCAAGATCACGGAGAGTGAGTCGAGCCTATGGCGGGGTTCGGCCCCTGGCGCGGAGGAGCGCAATAGTCGTACCGGCGTGGTCCGCCGGGCCAGGGCGGTGTCCCGGAGGCCTCCGGGGCCGCTGAGAGGTCCGCGAGGAGGGCCGTACGGGGGCGCGGAAACGGATTTGGGTGAACGGCTGCCGAGCGTGTAATGTCTTCATCGCTCGCCCCAATAGCTCAGTCGGCAGAGCGTCTCCATGGTAAGGAGAAGGTCAACGGTTCGATTCCGTTTTGGGGCTCTGGTGTGAGAGGTTCCCGTCGCGAGGCGGGACCCGATCGCATCGCAGCGGTGTAGCTCAGTCGGTAGAGCAAGCGGCTCATAATCGCTGTGTCACCGGTTCAAGTCCGGTCACCGCTACTGACAGTAGCCGATTGCGGGGTCGGTCCTTCGATCGGCTACTCTTTCTTGCGTTGAATTAACCTACCCGTTCGTCAAGGAGCACTCACGTGGCTGCCACCGACGTCCGCCCGAAGATCACGCTGGCCTGCGTGGAGTGCAAGGAGCGGAACTACATCACCAAGAAGAACCGGCGTAACAACCCGGACCGTCTTGAGATGAAGAAGCACTGCCCGCGTTGCAACGCGCACACCGCGCACCGCGAGACGCGCTGACGCAGGCTCGTACATCTCGTACGGCTGATACACGAGGCCGCCCCCGCAGTCGGGGGGCGGCCTCGTGGCTTTTCCGGTCACCCTTTCGGCCGGCGTGGCCACCGAGCGCAAGCGGGCGCGGCGGCCTTTTATACGGTTGACCCGGCATGGTGCTCGTTGAGCAGAGCCTCTGGAGCAGAGCGGCTCGAGGGGCCGCCGCCGTTCACCGGTCGACCCGAGCAGAAACCAGGAGGTGCCGAGCCATGGCGCTCGACCAGTCCTTCGTGGGGCGGACCTACCCGCCCACCGACCCCTACGAGGTGGGCCGGGAGAAGATCCGTGAGTTCGCGGAGGCGGTGGGAGACGCCAATCCGGCCTACACGGACCCGGAGGCCGCCAAGGCCCTCGGCCACCCCGACGTGATCGCCCCGCCCACGTTCGTGTTCGCGATCACCTTCCGGGCGGCGCGGCAGGTCATCGCCGACCCGAAGCTCGGCCTGGACTACAACCGGGTCGTGCACGGCGACCAGAGGTTCGCCTACCGCCGCCCCGTGCGCGCCGGCGACCGGCTGACGGTCACCTCGACCATCGAGACGATCAAGTCGCTGGCCGGCAACGACATCCTGGACGTCCGCGGCGAGGTGCACGACGAGGCCGGAGAGCTCGTCGTCACCGCCTGGACCAAGCTGGTGGCCCGTGCGGCCGAGGAGGCGTGAGCAGATGACCGACCGGATCGCGTACGCCGACGTCGAGGTCGGCACCGAGCTTCCCGCGCAGACGTTCCCCGTGACCCGGGCCACCCTCGTCCAGTACGCGGGTGCCTCCGGGGACTTCAACCCGATCCACTGGAACGAGAAGTTCGCCAAGGAGGTGGGTCTGCCCGACGTCATCGCGCACGGCATGTTCACCATGGCCGAGGCGATCCGTGTCGTGACCGACTGGACCGGCGACCCGGGTGCGGTCGTCGAGTACGGCGTCCGCTTCACCAAGCCCGTCGTGGTCCCGAACGACGACCAGGGAGCCACGATCGAGGTCAGCGGCAAGGTGGCCGCCAAGCTCGACGACAACACGGTCCGCGTGGACCTGACGGCGACGAGCGCCGGACAGAAGGTGCTCGGAATGTCCCGGGCGGTCGTCCGACTGCCCTGACCCGCGCACGCAGCACGGAAGGCCCGCACGGCACGGAAGTAAGGGGCGCCCGCACATGCGGCCGCCCGTTACTTCTCTGCTTCCCCGCGCCGGGGCGCCACATCTGTGTCTTCCGCGCCGGGGCGCCGGGGCGACCGGCGTCGCAGGGCCCCTCACGCGTGCGGCCGGACCGCCCGTTCCCGCCCCACCGCCGAGAACGCGCATGCGTGCCCGTCGACTGCCCCGGGCGACGCCGCGCCTGCCGTCCCTGTCAGTGCCGTCTCGTAGTCTTGGCGCGTGCAGGTACTCCACGACGCTCCCCTCGCCCCGTTGACCACGTTCCGGCTGGGCGGTCCCGCGACCCGGCTGGTGACCGCGACGACCGACGCCGAGGTCGTCGACGCCGTACGGGAGGCCGATGCCACCGGCACGCCACTGCTGGTCATCGGCGGTGGTTCGAACCTGGTCGTCGGCGACAAGGGATTCGACGGGACCGCCCTGCGCATCGCCACCCGCGGCGTCGAGCTGACCGGTACGCGGCTGGAGCTGGCCGCCGGCGAAGTGTGGACGGAGGCCGTCGCGCGCACCGTGGAGGCCGGGCTCGCCGGCGTCGAGTGCCTGGCCGGCATCCCGGGTTCGGCGGGTGCGACGCCGATCCAGAACGTCGGGGCGTACGGCCAGGAGGTCGCCGCCACCATCACGGAGGTGATCGCCTACGACCGCAGGGCCGGCGAGACGGTCACCCTCACGAACGCCGAGTGCGGGTTCTCGTACCGCCACAGCCGCTTCAAGGCCGACCCCGAGCGCCATGTCGTCCTGCGGGTCCGCTTCGAGCTGGAGGACGCGGGCGGGCTGTCGGGGCCCATCCGGTACGCCGAGACGGCGCGCGCGCTGGGCGTGGAGCCCGGCGACCGGGTGCCGCTCGGCGACGCCCGCGACACCGTGCTGAAGCTGCGCGCCGGCAAGGGCATGGTGCTCGACCCCGAGGACCACGACACCTGGTCCGCCGGGTCCTTCTTCACCAACCCGATCCTGACCGACGCGCAGTTCGCCGCGTTCCACGCGCGTGTGCGGGAGCGGCTCGGCGAGGGCGCGGAGCCGCCGGCGTACCAGGCCGGGGACGGGCACACCAAGACCTCCGCCGCCTGGCTGATCGACAAGGCGGGCTTTGGCAAGGGGTACGGCACCGGGCCCGCCCGGATCTCCACCAAGCACACCCTCGCCCTCACCAACCGCGGCGGCGCGACCACGGAGGACCTGCTGGCGCTGGCTCGAGAGGTCGTCGCCGGAGTGCGTGAGGCCTTCGGGATCACCCTGGTCAACGAACCGGTGACGGTGGGCGTCAGCCTCTGACGGCTGCGGGCCCGTGCCCGTCGGCGGTCAGCCAGCGGTCCACGCCCGCCAGCAGCTTCGCCTTCGTCTCCTCCGGGGCCGCCGACGCCCGTACCGACTGCCGGGCGACCTCGGCCAGCTCCGCGTCCGTGAAGGCGTGGTGCTCGCGGGCGATCTCGTACTGCGCCGCCAGGCGGGAGCCGAACAGTAGCGGGTCGTCGGCGCCCAGGGCCAGCGGGACACCGGCCTCGAAAAGGGTGCGCAGCGGTACGTCCTCGGGCTTGTCGTAGACCCCGAGGGCCACGTTCGACGCCGGACACACCTCGCACGTGACGCCCCGGTCGGCCAGGCGCTTCAGCAGGCGCGGGTCCTCCGCCGCGCGCACGCCGTGGCCCACCCGGTCGGCGTGCAGGTCGTCCAGGCAGTCGCGGACCGAGGCGGGGCCCGTCAGTTCACCGCCGTGCGGGGCGGACAGCAGGCCGCCCTCGCGGGCGATGGCGAAGGCCCGGTCGAAGTCGCGGGCCATGCCGCGCCGCTCGTCGTTGGACAGGCCGAAGCCGACCACGCCGCGGTCGGCGTAACGGACGGCCAGCCGGGCCAGCGTGCGGGCGTCCAACGGGTGCTTCATCCGGTTCGCGGCGACCAGCAGGCGCATCCCGAGCCCGGTCTCCCGCGACGCCGTCTCCACCGCGTCCAGGATGATCTCCAGCGCCGAGATGAGACCGCCCAGGCGCGGGGCGTACGACGTCGGGTCGACCTGGATCTCCAGCCAGCCCGAGCCGTCTCTCACATCCTCCTCGGCCGCCTCCCGCACCAGCCGCCGGATGTCCTCCGGCTCCCTCAGGCACGACCGCGCGGCGTCGTACAGGCGCTGGAAGCGGAACCAGCCCCGCTCGTCCGTCGCCCGCAGCCTCGGCGGCTCGCCGCTGACCAGGGCGTCCGCCAGCGCCTCGGGCAGCCGTACGCCGTACTTGTCCGCCAGTTCCAGCAGGGTGCCCGGCCGCATCGAGCCGGTGAAGTGCAGGTGCAGATGGGCCTTGGGGAGGTCGGAGACATCACGTACACGTTCCATTCCAGGATCCTGCCGTACGGCTCGGTCGTCCTGGTACCGCTTTCCCCGTTCGTGGTCTTGCTCGCACGAAGAAACGGGCCGCCTCCCCGAAGGGAGACGGCCCGTCCGGTGCGGGGGACTCAGTCCCTGGCCTCCGCCAGCAGCTTCTGGATGCGGCTCACGCCCTCGACGAGGTCCTCGTCGCCCAGGGCGTACGACAGCCGCAGGTAGCCCGGCGTACCGAAGGCCTCACCCGGGACGACCGCGACCTCGGCCTCCTCCAGGATCAGCGCGGCCAGCTCGACCGTGTTCTGCGGCCGCTTGCCGCGGATCTCCTTGCCGACCAGGGCCTTCACCGACGGGTAGGCGTAGAAGGCGCCCTCGGGCTCGGGGCAGAGCACGCCGTCGATCTCGTTGAGCATCCGGACGATCGTGCGGCGGCGGCGGTCGAAGGCCTCACGCATCTTCTCGACGGCGACCAGGTCGCCGGAGACGGCGGCCAGCGCGGCAGCCTGGGCGACGTTCGAGACGTTCGACGTGGCGTGCGACTGCAGGTTCGTGGCGGCCTTCACGACGTCCTTCGGGCCGATGATCCAGCCCACGCGCCAGCCGGTCATGGCGTACGTCTTGGCGACACCGTTGACCACGATGCACTTGTCGCGCAGCTCTGGCAGGACGGCCGGCAACGACACGGCCGACGCGTCGCCGTAGACCAGGTGCTCGTAGATCTCGTCGGTGAGCACCCACAGGCCGTGCTCGACGGCCCAGCGGCCGATGGCCTCGGTCTCGGCCTCGGAGTAGACCGCGCCGGTCGGGTTGGACGGGGAGACGAACAGGACGACCTTCGTCCGCTCCGTGCGGGCGGCCTCCAGCTGCTCCACGCTCACCCGGTAACCGGTCGTCTCGTCGGCGACGACCTCGACGGGGACACCGCCGGCCAGCCGGATCGACTCGGGGTACGTCGTCCAGTAGGGGGCCGGGACGATGACCTCGTCGCCCGGGTCGAGGATGGCGGCGAACGCCTCGTAGATGGCCTGCTTGCCGCCGTTGGTGACCAGGATCTGCGACGCGTCGACCTCGTAACCGGAGTCGCGCAGCGTCTTCGCGGCGATCGCGGCCTTCAGCTCGGGCAGGCCGCCGGCCGGCGTGTAGCGGTGGTACTTGGGGTTCTTGCAGGCCTCGATCGCGGCCTCGACGATGTAGTCGGGGGTCGGGAAGTCGGGCTCGCCGGCGCCGAATCCGATCACCGGACGCCCGGCGGCCTTGAGGGCCTTGGCCTTGGCGTCCACGGCGAGGGTGGCGGACTCGGAGATCGCGCCGATGCGGGCCGAGACCCGGCGCTCGGTGGGTGGAATTGCAGCGCTCATGGGGCCATCGTTCCAGACCGGAAACCGGCCCGGCACACTGGTTTCACGTACTGAACAGCTCGGGGCAAACCGTTGAACACCAGTCCGGGCACCGCGGGTGGCCTGGGTGATCTTCGGCCGGTCCGCGGCCGGGAAGACGTCGTTTCTCCGGCGGCGCAGGCCCCGCGGGCCATTTTCTGTTCGACGCCCGGCTCAGGACCACGTACACTCTCACCTCGTTGGCCTTCAGCGGCCCCGCTCGCAGCCGGTGCACACCGAGCACCCGGTTGGATGCGGTACGTTGGGGCACACGAAGGGTCGTAGCTCAATTGGTAGAGCACCGGTCTCCAAAACCGGCGGTTGGGGGTTCAAGTCCCTCCGGCCCTGCTACACACACCGCCAGGATGTGTGCGCAGGTACGTACAGCAATGCAACGCCGTGCGGCTCAGACCGGGCGCGGCACGGCCACGACCCGGGATCAGGTGAGGACGAATGACGGACGCCGTGGGCTCCCTCGACACGCCTGATGCTCAGGATGAGGCACCGGAGTCCCAGAAGAAGACCCGCAAGGGCGGCAAGCGTGCCAAGAAGGGCCCGCTGAAGCGTCTTGCCCTCTTCTACCGGCAGATCGTCGCCGAGCTCCGCAAGGTCGTCTGGCCCTCGCGCACCCAGCTGACGCGATACACGACGGTCGTCATCATCTTCGTCGTCGTCATGATCGGACTGGTCACCGTGATTGACTATGGGCTCGACCACGCCGCCAAGTACGTCTTCGGCTGAGCCAAGAGCGAAGGGCGCCGGGACCCGGCGCCCCTTTCGCGTGTTCCACCCCTATGTATCCAGGAAGAAGCAGCCACCGTGTCTGACCCGAACGTGAACGACGACGCCATCGAGCCGGTCGAGTCCGTGGAAGACGAGCTCGACATCGTCGAGGGTGCGGACGAGGACCTGGACGAGGCCGAGGCTGCCGACGCCGCCGCGGGCGAACCCGCGGAGGAAGCCGCCGTGCACGTCGAGGAGGAGCCCGCGGAGGAGGCCGAGCCCGAGCTCGACCCCGTCGAGAAGCTCCGCCAGGAGCTGCGGACGCTCCCCGGTGAGTGGTACGTCATCCACACCTACGCCGGTTACGAGAACCGCGTGAAGACCAACCTGGAGCAGCGCGCCGTCTCGCTGAACGTCGAGGACTACATCTTCCAGGCCGAGGTGCCGCAGGAAGAGGTCGTCCAGATCAAGAACGGCGACCGCAAGACCATCAAGCAGAACAAGCTCCCGGGCTACGTCCTGGTCCGCATGGACCTGACGAACGAGTCCTGGGGCGTCGTGCGCAACACCCCCGGTGTCACCGGCTTCGTGGGCAACGCCTACGACCCGTACCCGCTGACCCTGGACGAGATCGTCAAGATGCTCGCCCCGGAGGCGGAGGAGAAGGCCGCCCGCGAGGCCGCCGAGGCCGAGGGCAAGCCGGCGCCGCAGCGCAAGGTCGAGGTCCAGGTGCTGGACTTCGAGGTCGGCGACTCGGTCACCGTCACCGACGGCCCGTTCGCCACGCTGCAGGCGACGATCAACGAGATCAACCCCGACTCCAAGAAGGTCAAGGGTCTGGTGGAGATCTTCGGCCGCGAGACGCCGGTCGAGCTCTCGTTCGACCAGATCCAGAAGAACTGACCCTGACAGGGCGCACCCCTTCTGGGCGCACCCCTTCTGGACCAACCGCTTCCGCGCAGGTCAGGTGGGCTCTCGGAGTCTGTCTGACCTGCACGGTTTTTGGCCGCGCATCTATACCCGTTATCGTTGTGCGGTATGCCTTCTGCCGAGACGCGACTCGGTGGGAGGTAGACCCGAATCGAAAGGACCCGGAGAGCTATGCCTCCCAAGAAGAAGAAGGTCACGGGGCTCATCAAGCTCCAGATCCAGGCCGGTGCCGCCAACCCGGCCCCGCCGGTCGGCCCCGCGCTGGGTCAGCACGGCGTCAACATCATGGAGTTCTGCAAGGCCTACAACGCCGCGACCGAGTCGCAGCGTGGCTGGGTCATCCCGGTGGAGATCACGGTCTACGAGGACCGCTCCTTCACCTTCATCACGAAGACCCCGCCGGCCGCCAAGATGATCCTCAAGGCCGCGGGCGTGGAGAAGGGCTCCGGCGAGCCGCACAAGACCAAGGTCGCGAAGATCACCCGCGACCAGGTCCGCGAGATCGCCACCACCAAGATGCCCGACCTCAACGCCAACGACCTGGACGCCGCCGAGAAGATCATCGCCGGCACCGCCCGTTCCATGGGCATCACGGTCGAGGGCTGAGCCCCAACCTCCCAGAGCAGTAGTGGCAGGGCCTGCTCGGCCCGGACCACGACTCCTAAGAACCCCCAGGAGCAGTAGTGAGCAAGCGCAGCAAGTCTCTCCGCGCTGCGGACGCCAAGGTCGACCGGGAAAAGCTGTACGCCCCGCTCGAGGCCGTCCGTCTCGCCAAGGAGACCTCCACGACCAAGTTCGACGGCACCGTCGAGGTCGCCTTCCGTCTGGGTGTCGACCCGCGCAAGGCCGACCAGATGGTCCGTGGCACCGTGAACCTTCCGCACGGCACCGGTAAGACCGCCCGGGTCCTGGTCTTCGCGACCGGCGACCGTGCCGAGGCCGCGCGTGCCGCGGGCGCCGACATCGTCGGCGCCGACGAGCTGATCGACGAGGTGTCGAAGGGGCGTCTGGACTTCGACGCCGTCGTCGCCACCCCGGACCTCATGGGCAAGGTCGGCCGCCTCGGCCGCGTGCTCGGTCCCCGTGGTCTGATGCCGAACCCGAAGACCGGCACCGTGACCCCCGACGTCGCCAAGGCTGTCAACGACATCAAGGGCGGCAAGATCGAGTTCCGCGTCGACAAGCACTCGAACCTGCACTTCATCATCGGCAAGACGTCGTTCGACGACACCAAGCTGGTGGAGAACTACGGCGCGGCCCTGGAGGAGATCCTCCGTCTGAAGCCGTCCGCCGCCAAGGGTCGCTACATCAAGAAGGCCGCCATCACCACCACGATGGGCCCCGGTATCCCG
Organism: Streptomyces chromofuscus; assembly: GCF_015160875.1. Lineage (NCBI taxonomy): Bacteria > Bacillati > Actinomycetota > Actinomycetes > Kitasatosporales > Streptomycetaceae > Streptomyces > Streptomyces chromofuscus. Next base: position 4,724,440 of record NZ_CP063374.1, read on the forward strand.
GTCGACCCGAACCGCACCCGCAACCTCCTCGTCGAGGAGGACCCGGCCGCGGTCTGAGCCCCCAAGGCTCGCTGAAGTCGGTCACGGGCCCCGCACCTTCCCAGGTGCGGGGCCCGTTTCGTCGCTGTGGGGGACGGCTGTCAGTGGCCTGGGTTAGCGTGCTCGCACGGGACTCGCATCGCGCATGGGGGGACGAATGCAGACCACCATCCTTCGCCGGGGCGTGCGCCGCGTCGCCGTCGCGCTCGCGGCCGTCGTGGCGCTGACCGGCGGCCTGGCCGGCTGCACGGCGGCCGACCCGTCCGGCCGCTCCGCCGAGGAGGACCGGCCGTCGCGCGAGAGCGCGGCGCGTCTCGCCCCGATCGCCGCGCTGCGCTCCGCCGAGCGGTCCACCGACCTGGCCGACTCCGCGCGCGTGCAGTCCACCACGACGATGGGCACGCTGATGTCCATGACGGCCGACGGCGTCCTCGGCTGGAGCGACGGCATCACCGGCACGCTGACCATCACGTACACCGGCGGCACCATGGCCGACACCATGCGCCGGCTGGGCAGTACCTCGATGGAGGCCCGCTATCTGCCCGACGCCTACTACGCGCGGATGGGTGACGCGTTCGCCGAGCAGGCGGGTGGCCGGCACTGGCTGCGCTACGGCTACGACGACCTGGCCGAGCTCGCCGGCGGCTCCGGGGCGTATCTCCAGGAGCAGATGCGCAACACGACCCCGAAGCAGTCCGTGGAACTGCTGCTGGCCTCCGGGGACGTCAAGGAGGTCGGAACGGAGGACGTCCGCGGCGAGCGGACCACGCACTACTCCGGCACCGTCGACGTGGCCGACCTCGCCACCCACAACTCCCACCTCTCCGCCGACCGCCTCGCCGACCTCAGGCGGCAGCTGGAACGGGCCGGCGTGACCACCCAGACCGTCGACATATGGGTCAACGACCGGGACCTGCTGGTCAAGAAGGTCGAGCAGGGGCGGATGGCGACCGGCGAGCTCACCCAGACCGCGTACTACAGCGACTACGGGGCCGAGGTCTCCGCCGAGCGGCCGCCGGCGGACGACACCCGGGACTTCCGGGAGCTGATGAGTGCCGGGGGCGGCAGTTCCTGACGTTCATCCGGGGTGACACCGAAGCCTCGGTTTGACGAGGAGAAAATCCGACGCCGCTGTCACACCGGTGGGCTAGGCTCCGGATCTTGCTGTGAGCAACCCGTGTGTTCCTTGGGGGAACCGATGACTTGGGGGGATCCGATGAGGACGTCCATACCTGCTGCCGGAATCGCCGCACTGCTTCTCGCCACGAGCGCGGTGGGCTGTGCGAAGGGCGGTGACGGCACCGAGGCTTCGCCGGAGATGGCGCCGGCGGCGGCCGTGGCCAAGGCGGCCAAGAACACGGAGGACATCACGTCCTTCCGGTACACGATGACCGGCAAGATGCCCGAGGCGGGCCGTATCGAGGCCGAGGCCGCGATGCGGATCAAGCCGGAGCTCGCCATGAGCATGAAGATGGAGGTGCTCGACCAGGCCGCGCAGGGCAAGGTCGAGATCCGGCTCGTCGACAAGGTCATGTACGTCGGCGGCGGCGCCGAGATGGCCAAGGAGATGGACGGCAAGAGCTGGATGAAGTTCGACCTGTCCGCCATGGGCGCCGGGAAGGACCTCGACGAGCTCGGCGCCGCGAGCCAGGCCGAGCAGAACCCCGCCACCGCCTCCACCTTCCTCACCGGTGCCGAGGACGTGAAGAAGGTCGGCACGGAGAAGATCGACGGCGTCGAGACCACCCACTACTCGGGCACGGTCGGCCTCGACGACCTGCGCGCGTCCCTGAAGGACAAGGACGCCGAGGCGCGCAAGCAGAACGAGAAGAGCATCGAGCAGTACGAGAAGATGGGCGTCGAGACGCTCACGATGGACATGTGGATCGACGGCGAGGACCACACCAAGCAGTTCCGGATGCGCGGCCAGGCCGACAAGGGACCGCTGGACATGACGATCAAGTTCCTCGACCTCAACCAGCCGGTCACCGTCCAGGCGCCGCCTGCCAAGGACACCGTCGACCTGGCCGAGATGATGCAGGGGCTCGAGCAGAGCTGAGCCCTGTGCCGGTCCCGCGGGGACGGATTTGCCTCGCGGCGATCCGTTCCCGTACGCTTTCACAGAAGCCAAAGACCGCTGGTCGTTGCCGTGCGCTCGTACGAGGGCGCGGTGGCCGAAGGATCCGCTGAACTGCGGACGACCCGCGCAGGTGACAGTGGAAGAGCTCCCGGAGTGCGTGCGTCTACGCATGTACGGCCGGTCGAGTCCGCCCCGTGCGCCTGCGCCGGGGCGTTTCGTTTTCCCCAGTCCTCCTTCGGGTCCGCGCGGTCCGAATCACCCGGAAGGAGGCCGAGGCTCTATGGCGAGGCCCGACAAGGCTGCCGCGGTTGCCGAGCTGACGGACAAGTTCCGCAGCTCCAACGCCGCCGTGCTGACCGAGTACCGCGGTCTCACCGTGGCGCAGCTCAAGACGCTGCGTCGTTCGCTCGGTGAGAACGCCCAGTACGCCGTGGTGAAGAACACGCTGACCAAGATTGCGGCCAACGAGGCCGGGATCACGCTGGACGACCAGCTCTTCGCTGGTCCGACGGCCGTCGCCTTCGTCACCGGTGACCCGGTGGAGTCGGCGAAGGGTCTTCGTGACTTCGCCAAGGACAACCCCAATCTCGTCATCAAGGGCGGTGTCCTTGACGGCAAGGCGCTGTCCGCCGACGAGATCAAGAAGCTTGCGGACCTCGAGTCCCGCGAGGTTCTGCTCGCCAAGCTGGCGGGCGCCATGAAGGGCAAGCAGTCCCAGGCTGCCGCGCTCTTCCAGGCGCTCCCGTCGAAGCTCGTCCGCACCGTGGACGCGCTGCGCGCCAAGCAGGCCGAGCAGGGCGGTGCCGAGTAATTCGGCTCGCATCATGATCGCCGCCCTCCGGCAGCGGTCGTAGCGGGCCGAACGTACGCCCGCCAGTCATGTACATCCGGCACCAGCCGAATTAGTGGAAGGAAAGCCATCGTGGCTCTCACCCAGGAAGAACTGCTCGCCGAGTTCGAGAACATGACCCTCATCCAGCTCGCCGAGTTCGTCTCGGCGTTCGAGGAGAAGTTCGACGTCACCGCGGCCGCCCCGGTTGCCGTTGCCGCCGCCGGCGCCCCGGGTGCCCCGGCCGCCGAGGCCGTCGAGGAGAAGGACGAGTTCGACGTCGTCCTCACCGGCGCCGGCGACAAGAAGATCCAGGTCATCAAGGTCGTGCGCGAGCTGACCTCCCTCGGCCTGAAGGAGGCCAAGGACCTGGTGGACGGCGCCCCGAAGCCCGTCCTCGAGAAGGTCGCGAAGGACGCCGCGGACAAGGCCAAGGAGGCCCTCGAGGGCGCCGGCGCCTCCGTCGAGGTCAAGTAAGACCTTCACGGGCCCGCACGGCCTTCACGGGTCCGCACGGACTCACGCGCGGTGATTGCAGCCCCGTAGGGGTGTAACGCGAACGCACCGAAGAGCGATCATCCATCCGGGTGGTCGCTCTTCGGCGTTACGGGGGTCCGGCGGCGGCTGCCTTGCACCCGCGGTGGCGAGGAGTAAGGTGATCTTCGTCGTGCCTCTCGGCGCCCCCGGTGGCAGGCTGCACGTGACGAGCGCAGCACCTCGGCTTGGGCCAGGGGGCCTTGACGAACCGCACGCAGCGCGCAATTCTCAGGACGCGTCGTCACAAGGATCCGAATCCGAGGCATGGATCGACGGCGAAGAGGGCAGTATCACCGTGGCGTTGAGGGCGTGACCTTGTCGCAGGGGTTGAGAACAACGAGGGCATCGAGGTTCTTCGAAAACCCGCACTGGACATCAGTGTGCCAAGTGGCTACACTGACCCTTTGCGCTGCCTGTTAGCTGTCCCCTGCCCGTCACCAGGGGCATGCCCTCGCTCGAGCATAGACGATCAGACCGTCCCTGACCTGGGGTTATCTGTCTTCGTGCATCGGTGAGGGGCCGGTACGCGCGTAGTGAGTCCGAGCCCTCGGAAGGACCCCCTCTTGGCCGCCTCGCGCAACGCCTCGACCGCGAATACGAACAACGGCGCCAGCACCGCCCCGCTGCGCATCTCCTTTGCAAAGATCAAGGAGCCTCTCGAGGTTCCCAACCTGCTCGCGCTGCAGACCGAGAGCTTTGACTGGCTGCTCGGCAACACGGCCTGGCAGAGTCGGGTCGAGGAGGCTCTCGAGAACGGTCAGGACGTCCCCACCAAGTCCGGGCTCGAGGAGATCTTCGAGGAGATCTCCCCGATCGAGGACTTCAGCGGGTCGATGTCGCTGACCTTCCGCGACCACCGTTTCGAGCCGCCGAAGAACTCGATCGACGAGTGCAAGGAGCGTGACTTCACCTACGCGGCTCCGCTCTTCGTCACCGCCGAGTTCACCAACAACGAGACCGGCGAGATCAAGTCCCAGACGGTCTTCATGGGCGACTTCCCGCTCATGACCAACAAGGGCACCTTCGTCATCAACGGCACCGAGCGTGTCGTCGTCTCGCAGCTGGTGCGCTCGCCGGGTGTCTACTTCGACTCCACGATCGACAAGACGTCCGACAAGGACATCTTCTCCGCCAAGATCATCCCGTCCCGGGGTGCCTGGCTGGAGATGGAGATCGACAAGCGCGACATGGTCGGTGTCCGCATCGACCGCAAGCGCAAGCAGTCCGTCACCGTCCTCCTGAAGGCGCTCGGCTGGACGACCGAGCAGATCCTCGAGGAGTTCGGCGAGTACGAGTCGATGCGCGCCACCCTGGAGAAGGACCACACCCAGGGCCAGGACGACGCGCTGCTCGACATCTACCGCAAGCTGCGTCCGGGCGAGCCCCCCACGCGTGAGGCCGCGCAGACGCTGCTCGAGAACCTTTACTTCAACCCCAAGCGCTACGACCTCGCCAAGGTCGGCCGCTACAAGGTCAACAAGAAGCTGGGTACGGACACCCCGCTCGACGCGGGCGTCCTGACCGTCGAGGACATCATCGCGACGATCAAGTACCTGGTGAAGCTGCACGCCGGCGAGACCGAGACGGTCGGGGAGTCGGGTCGCTCGATCATCGTCGAGACCGACGACATCGACCACTTCGGCAACCGCCGCATCCGCAGCGTCGGCGAGCTGATCCAGAACCAGGTCCGTACGGGTCTCGCCCGTATGGAGCGCGTCGTGCGCGAGCGCATGACGACCCAGGACGTCGAGGCGATCACGCCGCAGACCCTGATCAACATCCGGCCGGTCGTCGCCTCCATCAAGGAGTTCTTCGGCACCAGCCAGCTGTCCCAGTTCATGGACCAGAACAACCCGCTGTCGGGGCTGACGCACAAGCGTCGTCTGAACGCCCTCGGCCCGGGTGGTCTGTCCCGTGAGCGGGCCGGCTTCGAGGTCCGTGACGTGCACCCGTCGCACTACGGCCGCATGTGCCCGATCGAGACGCCCGAAGGCCCGAACATCGGTCTGATCGGCTCGCTCGCCACCTACGGCCGGGTCAATGCGTTCGGTTTCGTCGAGACCCCGTACCGCAAGGTCATCGACGGCCAGGTCACCGACGAGGTGAACTACCTGACCGCCGACGAGGAGGACCGCTTCGTCATCGCGCAGGCCAACGCGCCGCTGACCGACGAGATGCGGTTCGCCGAGGCCCGCGTGCTGGTCCGCCGCCGTGGCGGCGAGGTCGACTACGTCGCGCCCGAGGACGTGGACTACATGGACGTCTCGCCGCGCCAGATGGTGTCGGTCGCGACCGCCATGATCCCCTTCCTCGAGCACGACGACGCCAACCGTGCCCTCATGGGCGCGAACATGATGCGTCAGGCCGTGCCGCTGATTAAGTCCGAGTCCCCGCTCGTCGGCACCGGCATGGAGTACCGCTCCGCGGTCGACGCCGGCGACGTGGTCAAGGCCGAGAAGGACGGTGTGGTCCAGGAGGTCTCCGCGGACTACATCACCACCGCCAACGACGACGGCACGTACATCACCTACCGGCTGGCCAAGTTCGCCCGCTCCAACCAGGGCACCTCGGTCAACCAGAAGGTCATCGTCAACGAGGGCGACCGGGTCATCACCGGCCAGGTCCTGGCCGACGGCCCGGCCACCGAGAACGGCGAGATGGCGCTCGGCAAGAACCTGCTGGTCGCGTTCATGCCGTGGGAGGGTCACAACTACGAGGACGCGATCATCCTGTCGCAGCGCCTCGTGCAGGACGACGTCCTCTCCTCGATCCACATCGAGGAGCACGAGGTCGATGCCCGTGACACCAAGCTCGGCCCCGAGGAGATCACCCGGGACATCCCGAACGTCTCCGAGGAGGTCCTCGCCGACCTGGACGAGCGCGGCATCATCCGCATCGGCGCCGAGGTCATCGCCGGCGACATCCTCGTCGGCAAGGTGACCCCGAAGGGTGAGACGGAGCTGACGCCGGAGGAGCGCCTGCTGCGCGCGATCTTCGGTGAGAAGGCCCGTGAGGTCCGTGACACCTCGCTGAAGGTGCCGCACGGCGAGACCGGCAAGGTCATCGGCGTGCGCGTCTTCGACCGCGAGGAGGGCGACGAGCTGCCGCCGGGCGTGAACCAGCTGGTCCGCGTCTACGTCGCGCAGAAGCGCAAGATCACCGACGGTGACAAGCTCGCCGGCCGTCACGGCAACAAGGGCGTCATCTCCAAGATCCTGCCGATCGAGGACATGCCGTTCCTGGAGGACGGCACCCCGGTCGACATCATCCTCAACCCGCTGGGTGTCCCGTCCCGAATGAACCCGGGACAGGTCCTGGAGATCCACCTCGGCTGGCTCGCCAGCCGCGGCTGGGACGTCTCCGGCCTCGCGGACGAGTGGGCGCAGCGCCTCCAGGCGATCGGCGCCGACCAGGTCGAGCCCGGCACCAACGTGGCCACCCCGGTCTTCGACGGTGCGCGTGAGGACGAGCTCGCGGGTCTGCTGCAGCACACCATCCCGAACCGCGACGGCGAGCGCATGGTGCTCCCGTCCGGCAAGGCGCGGCTGTTCGACGGCCGCAGCGGTGAGCCGTTCCCGGACCCGATCTCGGTCGGCTACATGTACATCCTGAAGCTGCACCACCTGGTCGACGACAAGCTGCACGCCCGTTCGACCGGTCCGTACTCGATGATCACCCAGCAGCCGCTGGGTGGTAAGGCCCAGTTCGGTGGCCAGCGGTTCGGCGAGATGGAGGTGTGGGCACTCGAGGCGTACGGCGCCGCCTACGCCCTCCAGGAGCTGCTGACCATCAAGTCCGACGACGTCACCGGCCGCGTGAAGGTCTACGAGGCGATCGTCAAGGGCGAGAACATCCCCGAACCCGGCATCCCCGAGTCCTTCAAGGTGCTCATCAAGGAGATGCAGTCCCTGTGCCTGAACGTGGAGGTGCTGTCCAGCGACGGTATGTCCATCGAGATGCGTGACACCGACGAGGACGTCTTCCGCGCTGCGGAGGAGCTCGGCATCGACCTGTCCCGGCGCGAGCCGAGCAGCGTCGAAGAGGTCTGACGGAGTCCGGCGGGCCTTCTGAACAACAGAAGGCCCGCCGACCCCGGGACCCCGTTTCAGACCCCAAGACTTACGACCCTGAGAGGGATTGACGCATAGTGCTCGACGTCAACTTCTTCGACGAGCTCCGGATCGGCCTGGCCACCGCTGACGACATCCGTCAGTGGAGCCACGGCGAGGTCAAGAAGCCCGAGACCATCAACTACCGCACCCTCAAGCCCGAAAAGGACGGACTCTTCTGCGAGAAGATCTTCGGTCCGACCCGGGACTGGGAGTGCTACTGCGGCAAGTACAAGCGTGTCCGCTTCAAGGGCATCATCTGCGAGCGCTGCGGCGTCGAGGTCACGCGCGCCAAGGTGCGCCGTGAGCGGATGGGCCACATCGAACTGGCCGCCCCCGTCACGCACATCTGGTACTTCAAGGGCGTTCCGTCGCGGCTGGGCTACCTGCTCGACCTCGCCCCCAAGGACCTCGAGAAGGTCATCTACTTCGCCGCGTACATGATCACGTACGTGGACGAGGAGCGCCGTACGCGCGACCTGCCCTCGCTGGAGGCGCACGTCTCCGTCGAGCGCCAGCAGATCGAGCAGCGCCGGGACGCCGACCTGGAGGCCCGCGCCAAGAAGCTCGAGGCCGACCTGGCCGAGCTGGAGGCCGAGGGCGCCAAGTCCGACGTGCGCCGCAAGGTGCGCGAGGGCGCCGAGCGTGAGATGAAGCAGCTGCGCGACCGTGCGCAGCGCGAGATCGACCGCCTCGACGAGGTGTGGAACCGGTTCAAGAACCTCAAGGTCCAGGACCTGGAGGGCGACGAGCTGCTCTACCGCGAGCTGCGGGACCGCTTCGGCACGTACTTCGACGGTTCGATGGGCGCCGCGGCGCTGCAGAAGCGCCTGGAGTCCTTCGACCTTGACGAGGAGGCCGAACGCCTCCGCGAGATCATCCGTACCGGCAAGGGCCAGAAGAAGACCCGCGCCCTGAAGCGTCTGAAGGTCGTCTCCGCGTTCCTGCAGACGTCCAACAGCCCCAAGGGCATGGTCCTCGACTGCGTCCCGGTCATCCCGCCGGACCTGCGTCCGATGGTGCAGCTGGACGGTGGCCGCTTCGCGACCTCCGACCTGAACGACCTGTACCGCCGTGTGATCAACCGGAACAACCGACTGAAGCGGCTTCTCGACCTCGGCGCGCCCGAGATCATCGTGAACAACGAGAAGCGCATGCTCCAGGAGGCCGTCGACGCGCTGTTCGACAACGGCCGCCGCGGTCGTCCGGTCACCGGTCCCGGCAACCGCCCGCTGAAGTCCCTCAGCGACATGCTGAAGGGCAAGCAGGGTCGTTTCCGTCAGAACCTGCTCGGCAAGCGAGTCGACTACTCGGCGCGTTCCGTCATCGTCGTCGGCCCGCAGCTGAAGCTGCACCAGTGCGGTCTGCCCAAGGCCATGGCGCTGGAGCTGTTCAAGCCGTTCGTGATGAAGCGGCTGGTCGACCTGAACCACGCGCAGAACATCAAGAGCGCCAAGCGCATGGTGGAGCGCGGCCGCACCGTCGTGTACGACGTCCTCGAAGAGGTCATCGCCGAGCACCCGGTGCTGCTGAACCGTGCGCCCACCCTGCACCGCCTCGGCATCCAGGCCTTCGAGCCGCAGCTGGTCGAGGGCAAGGCCATCCAGATCCACCCGCTCGTCTGCACCGCGTTCAACGCGGACTTCGACGGTGACCAGATGGCCGTGCACCTGCCGCTGTCCGCGGAGGCGCAGGCCGAGGCCCGCATCCTGATGCTGTCCTCGAACAACATCCTCAAGCCCGCCGACGGCCGTCCGGTGACGATGCCGACCCAGGACATGGTGCTGGGCCTGTACTTCCTCACCACGGACGACGAGGGCCGCGACATCAAGGGCGCCGGCCGTCCGTTCTCCTCGGTCGCCGAGGCGATCATGGCGTTCGACGCCGGCGAGCTGTCGCTGCAGGCGCGGGTCGACATCCGCTTCCCGGTGGGCACCATCCCGCCGCGTGGCTGGGTGCCGCCGGTCCGCGAGGAGGGCGAGCCGGAGTGGCAGCAGGGTGACAGCTTCACGCTGAGGACCACGCTGGGCCGTGCGCTCTTCAACGAGCTGCTGCCCGAGGACTACCCGTTCGTCGACTACGAGGTCGGCAAGAAGCAGCTCTCCCAGATCGTCAACGACCTGGCCGAGCGCTACCCGAAGGTCATCGTGGCGGCGACGCTCGACAACCTGAAGGCGGCCGGCTTCTACTGGGCCACCCGTTCCGGTGTCACCGTGTCCATCTCCGACGTCGTCGTCCCCGAGGCGAAGAAGGAGATCGTCGCCAAGTGGGAGGCGGCGGACGAGAAGGTCCAGAAGCAGTACGAGCGCGGTCTGATCACCAAGGACGAGCGCACCCAGGAGCTCATCGGCATCTGGACCAACGCGACCAACGAGGTCGCCGAGGCCATGACGGGCAACTTCCCGAAGACCAACCCGATCTTCATGATGGTTTCCTCGGGCGCCCGAGGAAACATGATGCAGATGCGTCAGATCGCCGGTATGCGTGGTCTGGTGTCGAACGCCAAGAACGAGACCATCCCGCGGCCCATCAAGGCGTCGTTCCGTGAGGGTCTGTCCGTGCTGGAGTACTTCATCTCCACGCACGGTGCCCGTAAGGGTCTGGCGGACACCGCCCTGCGTACCGCCGACTCGGGTTACCTCACCCGTCGTCTGGTCGACGTCTCCCAGGACGTGATCATCCGCGAGGAGGACTGCGGCACCGACCGTGGTCTGCGGCTGTCGATCGCCGAGCGCGGCGCCGACGGTTCGCTGATCAAGGCGGAGGACGTCGAGACGTCCGTGTACGCGCGCTGCCTCGCCGAGGACATCGTCGTGGACGGCAAGGTGCTGGCCCCGGCCGGTACCGACCTGGGCGACGTGCTCATCGACGAGCTGATCCGGCACGGGGTCTCCGAGGTCAAGACCCGCTCGGTCCTGACCTGCGAGTCCGCCGTCGGCACCTGCGCCATGTGCTACGGCCGCTCGCTGGCCACCGGCAAGCTGGTCGACATCGGTGAGGCGGTCGGCATCATCGCCGCCCAGTCCATCGGTGAGCCCGGTACCCAGCTGACGATGCGTACCTTCCACACCGGTGGTGTGGCCGGTGACGACATCACCCAGGGTCTGCCGCGTGTCGTCGAGCTCTTCGAGGCCCGTACCCCGAAGGGTGTCGCCCCGATCTCCGAGGCCTCCGGCCGCGTGCGGATCGAGGAGACCGAGAAGACCAAGAAGATCGTCGTCACCCCGGACGACGGCAGCGACGAGATGGCCTACCCCATCTCGAAGCGTGCCCGTCTGATGGTCAGCGAGGGCGAGCACGTCGAGGTGGGCCAGAAGCTCACCGTGGGTGCCACCAACCCGCACGACGTGCTGCGCATCCTGGGCCAGCGTGCCGTCCAGGTCCACCTGGTCGGCGAGGTCCAGAAGGTGTACAACTCGCAGGGCGTGTCGATCCACGACAAGCACATCGAGATCATCATCCGGCAGATGCTGCGCCGCGTGACGATCATCGAGTCCGGCGATGCCGAGCTGCTGCCCGGTGAGCTGGTCGAGCGTTCGCGCTTCGAGCACGAGAACCGTCGTGTGGTCCAGGAGGGCGGTCACCCGGCCTCCGGTCGTCCGCAGCTCATGGGTATCACCAAGGCCTCGCTGGCGACCGAGTCGTGGCTGTCGGCGGCGTCCTTCCAGGAGACGACCAGGGTCCTCACGGACGCGGCGATCAACGCCAAGTCCGACTCCCTGATCGGCCTCAAGGAGAACGTCATCATCGGTAAGCTCATCCCGGCCGGTACGGGTCTGTCCCGCTACCGCAACATCCGGGTCGAGCCGACCGAGGAGGCCAAGGCCGCGATGTACTCGGCCGTGGGCTACGACGACATCGACTACTCGCCGTTCGGCACGGGCTCCGGCCAGGCCGTTCCGCTGGAGGACTACGACTACGGTCCGTACAACCAGTAAGCGAGCGTCGCTTGACACACTGAAGGGCGGTCACTCCGTGGGGTGACCGCCCTTCGGCGTGTTCGGCGTGTTCGGCAGAGCTCCTTTCAGGGTGCCGCCGATACCCGCCACCCTCCGTCGGCGGACACGGTGACGTATCCATGCTTGAAAGTCGCAGAACGCCCTTCTGGTCAACTGCCGCGGTGTGCCGGATCACCTGATCGCCACCGTTCGCGGGGGTGTATGTGAGCGTTCCGGGAGCGTCGAGGAAGTCGTAGTGAGGAACCCGCGCGTACTCGTAGTAGGGCTTCGGGTCGAAGTACCCGAAGGTGTCTGTTCCCTTTCCCTTGAAATCCTTGGAGGGAAGCTGGGGGAGGCTGTTCTGGTCGATGAGGCTGAGCTTCCATCCGCTGAATCCTCCGGCGCCTTCTCGGTACCGAATGCGTTGGATCGCGATGGCGTCGCAGTGCGGCGGAAGGACGACACGGGCGGGGCCGCGCCGATGGATCTGGGCGATCAGTGAGTGGGCGCGTGTGTGATGCGCCCCTTTCTGGACGGCCACGAGCTCGACATTGGACGTCGGGCCACCACGGAACTCAAGAAGCAGCGGTTTTCCGCTGCCACCCCCTGGGATCTGCATCGTCCGGTCCCGTCGGCCCGACCACACGCTTTCGGTGTCTGTGCCCATGCGCCATTCCCTTTTCGCGTCGGTCCTGTGATTCAGGAGGTCACGTCGGGGAAGACCGTCGCACACAGGGCGAACGGACGTGTGATCCTCGGATATGACGGCTGTCAAGGGTTGTCGTCCGGGTGGGAACGGGCCGTCGGTGAGTCCGTAGGGCAGGGAAACGGAAGGACCTTGGCGTCCGAGGGGCGTGGCTGGGTCGGGGGCGGCGTGCCTCCGCTCGTCGGCGCTCGTCGTGTTCGCCGCGGTCGCGCCAACCCTGGCCGTACGCCTTGAACTCCCGCTGTTCGATCTCCGGAGCACCGGGGAGCTCCCCACCCTGATTCCCGGCCCCCTGGCCGCCCGTCAGGCCGGTGTCGCCCCGGCGACCATCCGCAAGTGGGTCCAGCTCGGGCACCTCGACCCCGCGGGCAGGGCGGGGCGAGCCCAGCTGTTCCGCCTGGAGGACGTCTTCGCGGCGGAACGCGCGGCGCGCGGCGCGACGGACGACGGCAGGGCCCGCCGTAGGACCCGGCGCGCGACCGGGTGAGACGGCTACGGAATCCCCAGCTCGAACAGCACGTAGTGCGCGTACCACCCCGACGCCGGTGCCGCGGTCGCGAAGAACACCGTCAGGGCCACGGGGCCGAGTCTGGCCATCGCGGCGGCCGGGGCCAGCAGGAGGGGGAAGCAGGGGAGCAGGTAGCGCGGGGTGTTGCCGAAGATCTGCTGGGTGCCGAGGACGCTCACGATGCTCGCCAGCGTGTACGCGACCAGCACCAGCGGCGGCCGTTTGCGCAGCATGAGCACGATCAGGAACGGCAGTGCCAGCACCAGCTGGACGGCGAGGAGGTCGGGGACGGAGAAGGCGAAGACGTAGTCGTGCTTCCCGATGGCCGTGTTGCCCAGGACGTCGAGGGTGTAGGCGCCGAAGTCGAAGAAATGCAGCCACCCCTCGCGCTGGAGCGTGAAGTATGCCGTCGGCTCGCCCATGCTGAGCCCGACCCAGGCGACATAGGTGAGCAGGCCGAGCGGCGCGGCGCACATGGCGTACACCGGGCCCGCCACCCCGTGCTTGCGCCGGCCCTCCCGCCGGGCCAGCGTCACCAGCGCCGCGAGCCCCACGGCGCCGATGAGCGCGGCGGACGTGGGCCGGTTCAGGCCGGCCGCGAAGGCGAGCAGCCCGGCGGCCACCCAGCGGCCCTTCATCACGCAGTAGCAGCACCAGGCGACGATCGCCACGAACACGGACTCCGAGTACACCGCCCACTCGACGCCCGCGCCGGGCGCCACCGCCCACAGCCCGGCTGCGACGGTGCCCGCGCGGGCGCCGGCGAGCAGGGAGATCACGGCGTAGATGCCGGCGGCCGCCACGAAGGAGGCGATCACCGAGACCAGCATCCCGGAGCCGTACAGACCCAGCCCGGTCACCTCGGACGTGCCGCGGATCAGGCCGGGGTAGAGCGGGAAGAAGGCAACGGAGTTCTGCTCGACCGTGAACATGCCGCCGGGCGCGAGCCGTCGCAGCGGCCCCGGCTCGTACCCCTTCTCGGCGACCTGCAGGTACCACCAGCCGTCCCAGGTGGCGAGCACGTCCCACCAGTGCGCGCCGCCGCCGAAGCGGGGGTTCTTCTCGCGGTACTCCCCGGAGGCCATGAGCAGGATGGAGAAGACGACCGTCCCGACGAGCTTGGCGCCGCCGTAGAGGAGCAGGGGGGCGCCGTAGGGCCGCAGCCCGTCCGGCACCCTCAGGCGCCGGGACGTCGGCGTAGGCTGTATCCCCTGGCCGTCGGACACGGCGGGATCCGCCGCCGCGGAACTGGCAGCCGTACTCATGACTGTGGTCCCCCCTCGGCCCGATCACCGGGCCCCGGGCGGGGCGTCAAGTCCGGGTGATCGCGAAACATCTGCCATAAGATCCCCACAGGGTCGCACATGAGTGCAAGGTGGTGGGGGCGGGGTTCGGCCGGGATCGGCCGAACAGGAGATTCGCCGTGGTCAACGTGGCCCGGTCGGCGCCGGGCATTTGTTTTGACCGCAGCGTATGCGGTAGGTACGCTCAGACCTTGTGCCTGGGGTGTGCCCTGGCTCTTGTGCGTGCCTTCAACCGCATAGCGAGCCGTGAGCGGCCACCGTAATCTGTGCTCTTTTCGCCTTGCGGCGGGAGTCCGCCGGATTCGACACACCCGACCGCGTGGGTCGGAGACGTTCCAGGTTAGCTGTACCCATCGGCACACAGAAACCGGAGAAGTAGTGCCTACGATCCAGCAGCTGGTCCGCAAGGGCCGGCAGGACAAGGTCGAGAAGAACAAGACGCCCGCACTCGAGGGTTCCCCTCAGCGTCGTGGCGTCTGCACGCGTGTGTTCACGACCACCCCGAAGAAGCCGAACTCGGCCCTGCGTAAGGTCGCGCGTGTGCGCCTGACCAGCGGGATCGAGGTCACCGCTTACATTCCGGGTGAGGGACACAACCTGCAGGAGCACTCCATCGTGCTCGTGCGCGGCGGCCGTGTGAAGGACCTGCCGGGTGTTCGCTACAAGATCATCCGCGGCTCGCTCGACACCCAGGGTGTCAAGAACCGCAAGCAGGCTCGCAGCCGTTACGGCGCCAAGAAGGAGAAGTAAGAATGCCTCGTAAGGGCCCCGCCCCGAAGCGCCCGGTCATCATCGACCCGGTTTACGGCTCCCCCCTGGTGACCTCCCTGATCAACAAGGTGCTGCTGAACGGCAAGCGCTCCACCGCCGAGCGCATCGTCTACGGCGCCATGGAGGGCCTGCGCGAGAAGACCGGCAACGACCCGGTCATCACGCTCAAGCGCGCTCTCGAGAACATCAAGCCGACCCTCGAGGTCAAGTCCCGCCGTGTCGGTGGCGCCACCTACCAGGTCCCGGTCGAGGTCAAGCCCGGCCGTGCCAACACCCTGGCGCTGCGCTGGCTGGTCGGTTACTCCCGCGCCCGTCGCGAGAAGACCATGACCGAGCGTCTGCTCAACGAGCTCCTCGACGCGTCCAACGGCCTCGGTGCCGCTGTGAAGAAGCGCGAGGACACGCACAAGATGGCCGAGTCCAACAAGGCCTTCGCGCACTACCGCTGGTAGTCGCAGTCCACATCGAGACCGAGAGAAGACTGAAGCCTTATGGCTACCACTTCGCTTGACCTGGCCAAGGTCCGCAACATCGGGATCATGGCCCACATCGACGCGGGCAAGACGACCACCACCGAGCGGATCCTGTTCTACACCGGTGTCTCGTACAAGATCGGTGAGGTCCACGACGGCGCTGCCACCATGGACTGGATGGAGCAGGAGCAGGAGCGTGGCATCACGATCACCTCTGCTGCCACCACCTGTCACTGGCCGCTGGAAGACGTCGACCACACCATCAACATCATCGACACGCCGGGTCACGTCGACTTCACCGTCGAGGTGGAGCGATCCCTGCGCGTGCTCGACGGTGCCGTAACGGTGTTCGACGGCGTCGCCGGTGTCGAGCCCCAGTCCGAGACGGTGTGGCGTCAGGCGGACCGCTACGGCGTTCCGCGTATCTGCTTCGTCAACAAGCTCGACCGCACCGGTGCCGAGTTCCACCGTTGCGTCGACATGATCACTGACCGTCTGGGTGCGCAGCCGCTCGTCATGCAGCTGCCCATCGGTGCGGAGGCGGACTTCAAGGGCGTCGTCGACCTCGTGACGATGAAGGCCCTGGTCTGGTCGGCCGAGGCCACCAAGGGCGAGATGTACGACGTCGTCGACATCCCGGCCACGCACACCGAGGCCGCCGAGGAGTGGCGCGGCAAGCTGCTCGAGGCCGTCGCGGAGAACGACGAGGAGCTGATGGAGCTGTACCTGGAGGGCGAGGAGCCCTCCGTGGAGCAGCTGTACGCGGCGATCCGTCGTATCACCATCGCCTCCGGCAAGGGCGAGGGCACCACGGTCACCCCGGTGTTCTGCGGTACCGCGTTCAAGAACAAGGGCGTGCAGCCCCTGCTCGACGCGGTCGTGCGCTACCTGCCTTCTCCGCTCGACGTCGAGGCCATCGAGGGCCACGACGTCAAGGACCCGGAGCAGGTCATCCGGCGCAAGCCGTCCGACGAGGAGCCCCTCGCGGCGCTGGCGTTCAAGATCATGAGCGACCCGCACCTCGGCAAGCTCACCTTCGTCCGCGTGTACTCCGGCCGTCTGGAGTCCGGCACCGCCGTGCTGAACTCCGTCAAGGGCCGCAAGGAGCGCATCGGCAAGATCTACCGCATGCACGCCAACAAGCGTGAGGAGATCGACTCGGTGGGCGCCGGCGACATCGTCGCCGTCATGGGTCTGAAGCAGACCACCACCGGTGAGACGCTGAGCGACGAGAAGCAGCCGGTCATCCTGGAGTCCATGGACTTCCCGGCGCCGGTGATCCAGGTCGCCATCGAGCCGAAGTCCAAGGGCGACCAGGAGAAGCTGGGTGTCGCCATCCAGCGCCTGGCCGAGGAGGACCCGTCCTTCCAGGTCCACTCGGACGAGGAGACCGGCCAGACCATCATCGGCGGTATGGGCGAGCTGCACCTCGAGGTGCTGGTCGACCGTATGCGCCGTGAGTTCAAGGTCGAGGCCAACGTCGGCAAGCCGCAGGTCGCCTACCGCGAGACGATCCGCAAGTCGGTCGAGAAGGTCGAGTACACCCACAAGAAGCAGACGGGTGGTACCGGCCAGTTCGCTCGCGTCATCATCGCGATCGAGCCGATCGAGGGCGGCGACTCGTCGTACGAGTTCGTCAACCAGGTCACCGGTGGCCGTGTGCCGAAGGAGTACATCCCCTCGGTCGACGCCGGTGCGCAGGAGGCCATGCAGTTCGGCATCCTCGCCGGTTACGAGATGACCGGTGTGCGCGTGACGCTGCTCGACGGTGCCTACCACGAGGTCGACTCCTCCGAGCTCGCGTTCAAGATCGCCGGTTCGCAGGCCTTCAAGGAGGCCGCGCGCAAGGCTTCGCCCGTGCTGCTCGAGCCGATGATGGCCGTCGAGGTCACCACGCCCGAGGACTACATGGGTGAGGTCATCGGCGACATCAACTCCCGCCGTGGCCAGATCCAGGCCATGGAGGAGCGGGCCGGTGCCCGCGTCGTGAAGGGCCTCGTGCCCCTGTCGGAGATGTTCGGCTACGTCGGAGACCTCCGCAGCAAGACGTCGGGTCGCGCAAGCTACTCGATGCAGTTCGACTCCTACGCCGAGGTTCCGCGGAACGTCGCCGAGGAGATCATCGCGAAGGCCAAGGGCGAGTAACGCACCGCGTTCTCACGCCGTAGGCTTGACTCCGGAGCCTCACGGGGCATTCACCCGCATTCCGGGTGAATGCCCCGGGGCCCGGGACTTAACAGCAAAGATCACCTGGCGCCGATGAAGTAAGGCGTACAGAACCACTCCACAGGAGGACCCCAGTGGCGAAGGCGAAGTTCGAGCGGACTAAGCCGCACGTCAACATCGGCACCATCGGTCACATCGACCACGGTAAGACGACCCTCACGGCCGCCATTACCAAGGTGCTGCACGACGCGTACCCGGACCTGAACGAGGCCACCCCGTTCGACAACATCGACAAGGCGCCGGAAGAGCGTCAGCGCGGTATCACCATCTCCATCGCGCACGTCGAGTACCAGACCGAGGCGCGTCACTACGCCCACGTCGACTGCCCGGGTCACGCGGACTACATCAAGAACATGATCACCGGTGCCGCGCAGATGGACGGCGCGATCCTGGTGGTCGCCGCCACCGACGGCCCGATGCCGCAGACCAAGGAGCACGTGCTCCTGGCCCGCCAGGTCGGCGTCCCGTACATCGTCGTCGCCCTGAACAAGGCCGACATGGTGGACGACGAGGAGATCATGGAGCTCGTCGAGCTCGAGGTCCGTGAGCTCCTCTCCGAGTACGAGTTCCCGGGCGACGACCTTCCGGTCGTCCGTGTCTCCGCTCTGAAGGCGCTCGAGGGCGAGCAGGAGTGGGTCGACTCCGTCCTCAACCTGATGAAGGCTGTCGACGAGTCCATCCCGCAGCCCGAGCGTGACGTCGACAAGCCGTTCCTGATGCCGATCGAGGACGTCTTCACGATCACCGGTCGTGGCACCGTCGTCACCGGTCGTATCGAGCGTGGTGTCCTCAAGGTCAACGAGACCGTCGACATCATCGGCATCAAGACCGAGAAGACCACCACCACGGTCACCGGCATCGAGATGTTCCGCAAGCTGCTCGACGAGGGCCAGGCCGGTGAGAACGTCGGTCTGCTGCTCCGCGGCATCAAGCGCGAGGACGTCGAGCGCGGCCAGTGCATCATCAAGCCGGGCTCTGTCACCCCGCACACCGAGTTCGAGGCCCAGGCCTACATCCTGTCGAAGGACGAGGGTGGTCGCCACACCCCGTTCTTCAACAACTACCGCCCGCAGTTCTACTTCCGTACGACTGACGTGACCGGTGTCGTGCACCTCCCCGAGGGCACCGAGATGGTCATGCCGGGCGACAACACCGAGATGCGCGTCGAGCTGATCCAGCCCGTCGCCATGGAGGAGGGCCTGAAGTTCGCCATCCGTGAGGGTGGCCGGACCGTGGGCGCCGGCCAGGTCACCAAGATCGTCAAGTAAGTACCGCTTGCTTGAGGGTCGTCCGACCTGACAAGGCCTGAAGGGGCCCGTACGACTTCGGTCGTACGGGCCCCTTCGCCATGCCCGGCCCGACTCGAACATTTCCGGCGGTTGTGCCGAGCCTGAGTGAAACCTAGTCGAACGTTGTGCGGCGGATTGGCGAGAGTTACGGCAACTTGCCTGTGCCGACGGGGGGATTGTTCTTTTCTGTCCCCGTGGTCCGGACCGTGCCGACGTAGCGTGAAGCGTCGTTGAGTGGCCGTCGGGCCTCGAGTCTCTCCCGAGGATGGCTAGGTCTCCTGATGCAGGGTGTGCGCAGCGGATTGTCGATACCCATGCCGGTCGCGGTGGCGGAACGCCCGCCGCAGCCGCTGGGCGCACCGAAGGCCGACACCTCGGCGCGCGCCCCACGGCAGCGGCCGCGGCTGTACGTCGTCGACGGCATCCGGCTCGTCGCCGCCCTGATGGTCGTCCTGCACCACTTCGTCGGCACGCGCCGCGCCAACGAGGCCGGCAACATCATCTGGGACCGCTCGGTGTCGGAGATCATGCCGACCGTGTTCCGCGTCGCCTCCTTCGGCTGGATAGGCGTCGAGATCTTCTTCGTGATCAGCGGTTTCGTGATCTGCATGTCCTGCTGGGGCCGCACGCCGAAGGACTTCTTCGTCTCGCGCGTGATCCGCCTGTACCCGGCGTACTGGTTCGCCGTCTTCTTCACCACGGCCGTGCTGGTGCTGCTGCCGGGCGTGCAGGAGCGGCTGCGGCTGCGGGAGATCCTGTTCAACCTGACGATGCTCCAGGCCGGCTCCGGCATCCCGAACGTCGACCCCGTGTACTGGACGCTCTGGTCGGAGCTGCGCTTCTACCTGCTGTTCCTGGTCGTCGTCGCGATGGGCCTGACGTACCGCCGGGTCGTGGTCTTCTGCTGTGTCTGGGGTGCGGCGGCGATGCTGGCCCCGATCTCCAAGTTCCCGCTGCTGACGCTGGTCGCCGACCCGAGTGCCGCGTGGTACTTCATCGCCGGCCTCGCCCTGTACCTGATGCACCGCTTCGGCCAGGACCTGCTGCTGTGGGGCATCCTCGCGATGTCCTGGCTGATGGGGCAGCTGGAGCTGGGGGAGCGGGTCGAGTACGAACAGGTCAGCAGCTGGCGCGGCGCGGTCGTCATCTTCACCGCCTTCATGCTGCTGATGGTGGCGATCGCTCTCGGCCGGACCGACCGCATCCGCTGGAGGTGGCTGGTGACGGCGGGTTCGCTGACGTATCCGCTCTACCTGATGCACTACCTCGCCGGCATCGTCGTCATCCACCATCTCCGCGACACCATGGACCCGCGCCTCCTGGTCGGGGTCGTGATCACCGGCTTCCTGGTGCTGAGCCGGCTGGTGCACCGGGTGGTGGAACGGCCGGTGGCGCGTGCGCTGAAGAAAGGGCTGGAGTCGTCGTTCGTACGACTGCGGAGCTTCCAGCGGACGGCGTGACTCCTGTCTTGGGGCATTCGCGTTACGGGTCAAGTCCCGCACTCGGTATCGGTGGCCCATGCCGGGGCCTTCTTGTGAGGCCTGCGAGGGCACCGATCCCGAGTCGACAGTTCGAGGCTGAGTACCGGACGGCGTCAAGGACAACGGACGCTGCGTGTGGACGGCTCCCTGATCGACATCGAGCGCCGGCTGTTCCGGGACGAAGGCGCGGAGCGGTCCGGTGCATGTCAGACGGAATGGACGAAGTGGGTGTAGGCGGCTTCCGCGAGGCGTCCGGTGGGGGTGCCGTCCGGTGCCTGGGAGAGGAAGCCGGTGGTGCCGCCGTCGTATCGGATGCGGCCGTCGGCGAGCACGGTGACGTGGTCGGCGTCCTCGGCGAGGTCGGCGACGTCGTGAGTGGACATCAGGACCCGTATCCCCTTCGTGGCGGCTGCCGCGGCGATGACGTCGCGGAAGACGCGGCGCTGGGTGGGGTCCATGCCGGCGGTGGGCTCGTCCAGGAGCAGGACGCGGCAGTCGTGGACGAGCGCCGCCGCGACGCCGAGCCGGCGGAGCTGCCCGCCGGAGAGCCTGGTGGCCTTCTTGTCGGCGTTCTCGGCCATGTTCACCAGGGCCAGGGCCTCGCGCGCCCGGGTCCAGGCGTCGGTGCGGTTCATGCCCTTCAGCCAGCCGGTGTAGGCGACCTGTTCACGGCAGGTCAGGCCGGGGGCCGCGGTGATGTGCTGCGGCATCCAGGAGACATGGCGGCGGTACGCGCGCTCGCCGGAGCCGACGCCCTCATAGGT
Organism: Streptomyces chromofuscus; assembly: GCF_015160875.1. Classification (NCBI taxonomy): domain Bacteria; kingdom Bacillati; phylum Actinomycetota; class Actinomycetes; order Kitasatosporales; family Streptomycetaceae; genus Streptomyces; species Streptomyces chromofuscus. Next base: position 4,745,494 of record NZ_CP063374.1, read on the forward strand.
GACGCGGCCGCTCTGGGGCGTGAGGACGGAGGTGGCCAGCTTGAGGGTGGTGGACTTCCCCGCTCCGTTGGGGCCGAGGAGGATCGTCACCCCTTCGGGGATCTGATAGGTGAAGTGGTCCAGCACAGGCCGGTTGCGGCGCTTGTAGCGGTAGGTGCAGTCGCTGAAGCGGACGGTCATGGAAGTCTCCTCGCGGTGATGTAGGTGGCTGCGAGGCCGGCGGCGATCGACAGCGCAGCCGTCGCCGTGGCGTGTCCGGTGCCGGGTGGCAGAGCAGTGACGGCCCACGAGTAGAAGCTGCTGCTGGTGCGGCGGCCGAGGAGGATGACGGCGAAGACCCAGCCCAGCGGAACGACGATTCCGGCCCGTCCGAGCACCGCGCGAGCGATGAGCATGAGCCCGGTCAGAAAGAGGGTGTTGCGCCCCGCCTGCAGCGTGGCCTCCGCCTCGGTGACGAGGCCGACCAGGCCCGTCGCGGCCAGCACTGCCGCCATCGAGGCGGCCGCCAGCAGGGTGTCCAGCCACGCGGTGCGGCGGATCCCGGTGAGCTCGGCGTACGGCTGCCGGGAATCCAGGCAGTGGGCCAGGGGACCCGCGACGATCAGTGGCAGGAAGAACGCCAGCGGTACCGTGTTGCCCGCGTTCACGCTGATCGCCGGGAGGATCACCTCCCCGTCCCGCACGGTGAGCAGGAGGAGCGTGTAGCCGGCCAGCGCGGCCGCGAGCACGGTCGGGGTGAGGCGTACCTTGAGCCACCAGATCACGCCGGGCGCCCCTCACAGGCCGCGGTCCTGGTCTTGGCGAACCACTGCTTCTGCTCGTCCGCAGAAAGCGTCGAGACCCGCTCGGCGGTGGTGACGGCCTGGTCGTACTGGGCGCGCGTGTAATAGGGGTCCTCGGCCGTGATGCGCTCGTAGGGGGTGATGTCGCCCAGCTTCTTCTCCAGCCAGAAGTGGATGGTGCGGGCGCGGTGGGGGTCCGCGTCGCATCCGAACCGCACGGCGCCGGTGACGATCGAGCGGGCGAGTACGCCCTTGTGGTGGGCGATGCCGAGCTGCATGTAGACCGTCTGCTCGGTGTTCCGCTGGGTGAAGCGGCCGTAGGCCATCTGGTCCTCCACCCGGCTGGGCAGGGAGTCCGTGAGGCCGTAGGTGGTGAGCACGCGGAACGCCTGGGCGACCTGGGCGTGCACCTCGGGCAGGTCATGCGCCCCTGCCTCGGGCAGGCACACCTCGGGCTCGGTGCCGTGGCAAGCGAGGGCGACGTGGGTGGTGAGGCTGGGGTTGTAGTTCCAGTCCTTGACGATGCTGTAGCCGGCCAGGGTGGGGGCGACCACCAGCGCGGCGGCGGCCAGGACGCGCACCACCGGCTTCCAGCGGGCCCACACCAGGGCCACAGCGCAGGCTACGCCGAGCGTCGGCATCATCTGGGCGGCGATGGACTCGAAGGTCGCGGACTCGCCGACGCCCAGGTGGGCGAAGTACTCGCCGGAGAGGTGCCGCAGGGAGAAGGGCTGCATGGCATGCGGATAGGCCACGAGGACGAAGACCCCGCAGGCGAGCACCGGGGCGGCGATCAGAGGCTTTGCGTGATGGCCGGCGGTGAAGCCGATCACCGCCCAGGCGACGGTGAGGACGCAGGTGAGCAGTAGCGGGGCCAGGCTGGCCGGGGTGGGCCAGGTCGGGCGTTCGATGAAAGCCCAGGCGACTGACGCGATGAACATCAGCCAGCCCACGGTGACCACGGGAGCCAGAGCCTGGGCGATCACCTGCCAGGTGGGCCGGTGGGCGGCGAGCTGCCAGGTACCCGCTTCACGCACGCGGGCCGCGGACCATGCTGCGAGCGCGGCGACCATGGCGTAGGTGGGAGCGGCCATGTACTCGATCGGACGCTGGACGAGCAGCGGAGCCCACGGGTAAGGGAAATAGTGGATCTGGTCGGCCGCTTCCTGTGTGTAGTACAGGACAGTGACGCCGACAGCGATCGGCAGGCACATGAACGCGGGAGACGTGCGGAAGACGGTCCGTATTCTCAAGTAGTGCTCTCCGGCAAAAGCAGGTGGTGCATGGAACCAGTCCTTCCATGCACCACCGCGGAACAGGGCGTGTGGCCGTTCGTCAGTCGGCCATCGAGGTGTCGACGTAGACCTCGGCGACGTTCAGCAGGCAGCAGGAGCCGCCCTGAGCGACCTTGTCGGCCTCGAACTGCAGCGTGTGCTCACCGGTGGGCACATTGGTCCACTCGCCGTTGGACCAGGAGGTGGAGCCGTTGAAGCAGTTGGTGAAGGTCTTGTTGCCGAGGTCGTCGTTGGGCGTCCAGGTGTCGACCTTCCACATCTTGACGACGACCTGATCCGTCGTGCCGTACTGGGCGAAGCAGCTGCGGAACTGGACCTGGCTGTAGGTGCCGGAGTCGGTCCACTCGCGGGAGCGGTCACCATCGGTCCAACTGGAGATGTAGCTCGACCAGTTCGCCGAAGCATTGGTGGCTGTGAAGCCGACGAGCGCCGCGGCGGCGGTGACGGTGACGGCGGCCTTTCTCCGGACGGCCTTGGTGGCACGGAGATGCATGGGGACCCTTCCCTTCGAAGGATGATCATGAATGGCCGACTCAAGGTAAGGAGAATGTGATCACACGTCAACGCCTCTATGAATAAGGCCTGTTGGGGTGGTGAACGAAGTGGGGCAGACCGGAGCGGGTCTTTCCACAGGCGCGTCCGCCGCGGGACGCAGCGCGCCGCCCGTCCACTGCATGACGGCGGGCATCTCGCCGCGTGTTCGGCTGTCCCGTGCCCGTTGTCGCCCTCGGCCAGGGGCCGGCCGGGGAGGGGGCGGAGGCCGTCACCGCGGTGGGAGCGGCACGCGTGCGGCGGACGCTCCCCGTCGCGGGTGACCTCGCGGACGCAAGTTTGACCTCCGTCACCCCCGGGGTATTCTCTCCGGCTCGATTGGCGTCGGCGCTGCCCCATATGGCAGACTGTCCGAGTTGCTCGGTCGAGTGTTGATGCTGCGCGCCTCCCGCCGGGAGGACCGGAAGCGAGTCCCACAGTACTCGTCGCCCCTGATCAGGGGCGGACGTACGGGAATCTTCCGGGAAGCGTGGGCGCGGCACCGGCCAGGCGCCCGGTGGGCCTCTCGCCCCCGGTTCACGGTTCCGGCAGGGCCGTGTCAATCCCGCAGGGATGTTCGAACAAGGGGCATCTGTGTCAGCGGGAGTGCGACACGCCCGACCGCGTGGGTCGGAGGAGAGGGCGGAAACGCCGGGTTCCGGAGCTGTAGAGAGACAGGACTACGAAGTAGCCATGGCGGGACAGAAGATCCGCATCCGGCTCAAGGCCTACGACCACGAGGTCATCGACAGCTCGGCGAAGAAGATCGTCGAGACGGTGACCCGCACTGGTGCGTCGGTCGCGGGCCCGGTGCCGCTGCCCACTGAGAAGAACGTGTACTGCGTCATCAAGTCGCCGCACAAGTACAAGGACTCGCGCGAGCACTTCGAGATGCGCACGCACAAGCGCCTGATCGACATCCTCGACCCGACCCCCAAGACCGTCGACTCTCTGATGCGACTCGACCTCCCGGCCGGTGTCGACATCGAGATCAAGCTCTGAGGCCGGTGATCTGAGAGATGGCTAAGCAGATCAAGGGCATCCTGGGCGAGAAGCTCGGTATGACGCAGGTGTGGGACGAGAACAACCGTGTCGTTCCGGTCACCGTCGTCAAGGCCGGGCCGAACGTCGTCACCCAGGTCCGCACGAACGACGTCGACGGCTACGAGTCCGTCCAGATCGCCTTCGGCGAGATCGACCCGCGCAAGGTGAACAAGCCCCTCAAGGGCCACTTCGCCAAGGCCGACGTCACCCCCCGTCGTCACCTCGTCGAGATCCGCACCGCGGACGCCTCCGAGTACACGCTGGGCCAGGAGATCACCGCCGAGGTGTTCGAGGCCGGCGTGAAGGTCGACGTGACCGGCAAGAGCAAGGGCAAGGGCTTCGCCGGTGTCATGAAGCGCCACAACTTCCGTGGCCTCGGCGCCGGACACGGCACCCAGCGCAAGCACCGCTCTCCCGGTTCCATCGGTGGCTGCGCCACCCCGGGCCGTGTGTTCAAGGGCCTCCGCATGGCGGGTCGCATGGGCAACGAGCGGGTCACCACCCAGAACCTGACCGTCCACGCCGTTGACGCGGAGAAGGGTCTGCTGCTCATCAAGGGCGCGGTTCCCGGTCCGAACGGCGGCCTCGTCCTGGTCCGCACCGCGGCCAAGGGGGCCTGAGGTAACCGATGAGCACTGTTGACATCCTTTCGCCGGCGGGCGACAAGGCCGGTTCCGTCGAGCTCCCCGCGGAGATCTTCGGCGTTGAGAAGGTCAGCATTCCGCTGATCCACCAGGTCGTCGTCGCGCAGCTGGCCGCTGCCCGTCAGGGCACGCACAAGACCAAGACCCGTGGCGAGGTCCGCGGCGGTGGCAAGAAGCCGTACCGCCAGAAGGGCACCGGTCGCGCCCGTCAGGGTTCGACCCGCGCGCCGCAGTTCGCCGGTGGTGGCGTCGTGCACGGTCCCGTGCCGCGCGACTACTCGCAGCGGACCCCGAAGAAGATGAAGGCTGCCGCCCTGCGTCACGCCCTCACCGACCGGGCCCGCCACAACCGCATCCACGTCGTCTCCGGCGTCGTCGAGGGCGAGAACCCGTCGACGAAGGCCGCCCGGACGCTGTTCGGCAAGATCTCGGAGCGCAAGAACCTGCTCCTGGTCGTCGACCGCGCCGACGAGGCCGCGTGGCTGTCCGCCCGCAACCTGCCCCAGGTCCACATCCTGGAGCCGGGCCAGCTGAACACGTACGACGTTCTCGTCTCGGACGACGTGGTCTTCACCCAGGCCGCTTTCGAGTCCTTCGTGTCGGGCCCGAAGGCCGATGACACCGAAGGGAGCGAGGTCTGATGGCTATCCGTCACCCCGCCATTGCCTCGAAGGCCGCCAAGGCCGCCAAGGCCGCCCGCGTCGCCAAGGCGCGTCGCCACGCCGCCGAGGGCAAGAACACCGTCGTCACCCCGGCGAGCAAGGCGTACACGGACCCCCGTGACGTCCTGATCAAGCCGGTCGTGTCCGAGAAGAGCTACGCGCTGCTCGACGAGAACAAGTACACGTTCGTCGTCGCGCCGGGCTCCAACAAGACCCAGATCAAGGAGGCCGTGCAGGCGGTCTTCCAGGTCAAGGTCACCGGGGTCAACACGATCAACCGCCAGGGCAAGCGCAAGCGGACCCGCACCGGCTTCGGCCAGCGCGCGGCGACCAAGCGCGCGATCGTGACCCTCGCCGAGGGCGACCGTATCGACATCTTCGGCGGTCCGACCGCGTAAGCGGGTCGGATCGTCCGATATCGGACGAGGACTGAGAAATGGGAATCCGCAAGTACAAGCCGACTACGCCGGGCCGCCGTGGCTCCAGCGTCGCCGACTTCGTCGAGGTCACGCGGTCCACGCCGGAGAAGTCGCTGGTCCGTCCCCTGCACAGCAAGGGCGGCCGTAACAATTCCGGTCGTGTGACCGTTCGCCACCAGGGTGGCGGGCACAAGCGCGCCTACCGCGTGATCGACTTCCGTCGTCACGACAAGGACGGCGTGCCGGCGAAGGTCGCGCACATCGAGTACGACCCCAACCGCACCGCGCGCATCGCGCTGCTGCACTACGCCGACGGCGAGAAGCGCTACATCCTCGCCCCGCGCAACCTGCAGCAGGGTGACCGCGTCGAGAACGGTCCCGGGGCCGACATCAAGCCGGGCAACAACCTGGCCCTCCGCAACATCCCGGTCGGTACCACGATCCACGCGATCGAGCTCCGTCCCGGTGGCGGTGCCAAGTTCGCCCGCTCCGCCGGTGCCTCCGTGCAGCTGCTCGCGAAGGAGGGCTCGATGGCCCACCTGCGCATGCCGTCCGGAGAGATCCGCCTGGTCGACGTGCGCTGCCGTGCCACCGTCGGCGAGGTCGGCAACGCCGAGCAGTCGAACATCAACTGGGGTAAGGCCGGCCGCAAGCGCTGGCTGGGCGTTCGCCCGACCGTGCGTGGTGTGGTCATGAACCCGGTCGACCACCCGCACGGTGGTGGTGAGGGCCGTACCTCCGGTGGCCGCCACCCGGTCTCCCCGTGGGGCAAGAAGGAAGGCCGTACTCGTTCGCCCAAGAAGGCGTCGAACAAGTACATCGTCCGCCGCCGCAAGACGAACAAGAAGCGCTAAGGACGGGTTGAGATGCCTCGTAGCTTGAAGAAGGGGCCCTTCGTCGACGACCACCTGATGAAGAAGGTGGACGCCCAGAACGAAGCCGGCACCAAGAACGTCATCAAGACCTGGTCCCGTCGCTCGATGATCGTGCCGGCCATGCTCGGCCACACGCTCGCGGTGCACAACGGCAAGACCCACATCCCGGTGTTCGTCACCGAGTCGATGGTCGGCCACAAGCTCGGCGAGTTCTCGCCGACGCGCACCTTCCGGGGTCACGTCAAGGAAGACCGGAAGTCGAAGCGCCGCTAGCAGCGGATCGCACTCAGACACGTAAGTAACTGAAGGGACAACCATGGAAGCCAGGGCCCAGGCGCGGTACATCCGCGTCACGCCCATGAAGGCCCGCCGCGTGGTGGACCTCATCCGTGGCATGGACGCCACGGAGGCCCAGGCTGTTCTGCGATTCGCTCCGCAGGCAGCCTCCGTGCCGGTCGGCAAGGTGCTCGACAGCGCCATCGCCAACGCCGCGCACAACTACGACCACACCGACGCCGACAGCCTCTACATCTCCGAGGCCTACGTCGACGAGGGCCCGACTCTGAAGCGGTTCCGTCCGCGTGCCCAGGGCCGTGCCTACCGGATCCGCAAGCGGACCAGCCACATCACCGTGGTCGTCAGCAGCAAGGAAGGAACCCGGTAATGGGCCAGAAGGTAAACCCGCACGGGTTCCGGCTCGGTGTCACCACGGACTTCAAGTCCCGGTGGTACGCCGACAAGCTGTACAAGGACTACGTCAAGGAAGACGTCGCCATCCGTCGGATGATGACGTCCGGCATGGAGCGCGCCGGCATCTCCAAGGTGGAGATCGAGCGCACCCGTGACCGCGTCCGCGTGGACATCCACACCGCTCGCCCGGGCATCGTCATCGGCCGCCGCGGCGCCGAGGCCGACCGCATCCGCGGTGACCTGGAGAAGCTGACCGGCAAGCAGGTCCAGCTGAACATCCTCGAGGTCAAGAACCCGGAGACGGACGCTCAGCTGGTGGCCCAGGCCGTCGCCGAGCAGCTGTCCTCCCGCGTCTCCTTCCGCCGTGCCATGCGCAAGAGCATGCAGTCGGCGATGAAGGCGGGCGCCAAGGGCATCAAGATCCAGTGCGGTGGCCGTCTCGGCGGCGCCGAGATGTCCCGCTCGGAGTTCTACCGCGAGGGCCGTGTGCCCCTGCACACGCTCCGCGCGAACGTGGACTACGGCTTCTTCGAGGCCAAGACGACCTTCGGCCGCATCGGTGTGAAGGTCTGGATCTACAAGGGCGACGTCAAGAACATCGCCGAGGTCCGCGCCGAGAACGCTGCCGCCCGTGCGGGTAACCGCCCGGCCCGCGGTGGCGCAGGCGACCGCCCGGCCCGTGGTGGCCGTGGTGGCGAGCGGCGCGGTCGCAAGCCGCAGCAGGCTGCCGGTGCCGAGGCCCCCAAGGCCGAGGCGCCCGCGGCTGCCGCTCCGGCTGAGAGCACCGGAACGGAGGCCTGACCGACATGCTGATCCCCCGTAGGGTCAAGCACCGCAAGCAGCACCACCCGAAGCGCAACGGTATGTCCAAGGGTGGGACGCAGGTTGCGTTCGGCGAGTACGGTATCCAGGCGCTGACCCCGGCGTACGTGACGAACCGTCAGATCGAGGCGGCTCGTATCGCCATGACCCGTCACATCAAGCGTGGCGGCAAGGTCTGGATCAACATCTACCCGGACCGTCCGCTCACGAAGAAGCCGGCCGAGACCCGCATGGGTTCCGGTAAGGGTTCCCCGGAGTGGTGGGTCGCCAACGTCAAGCCCGGACGCGTGATGTTCGAGCTGTCGTACCCCAACGAGAAGATCGCCCGTGAGGCGCTGACTCGTGCCGCCCACAAGCTGCCGATGAAGTGCCGGATCGTCAAGCGCGAGGCAGGTGAAGCGTGATGTCGGCCGGTACCAAGGCGTCCGAGCTGCGCGAGCTGGGCAACGAGGAGCTTCTGGCGAAGCTCCGCGAGGCCAAGGAAGAGCTGTTCAACCTCCGCTTCCAGGCGGCGACGGGTCAGCTCGAAAACCACGGTCGGCTGAAGGCCGTCCGTAAGGACATCGCGCGGATCTACACCCTGATGCGCGAGCGCGAGCTGGGCATCGAAACGGTGGAGAACGCATGAGCGAGAACAACGTGACTGAGCAGAACACCGAGGCGCGCGGCTTCCGCAAGACCCGCGAGGGTCTCGTCGTCAGCGACAAGATGGACAAGACCGTCGTCGTCGCCGTCGAGGACCGCGTCAAGCACGCGCTGTACGGCAAGGTCATCCGCCGTACGAACAAGCTCAAGGCGCACGACGAGCAGAACGCCGCGGGTGTCGGCGACCGCGTCCTCCTGATGGAGACCCGGCCGCTGTCCGCGACGAAGCGCTGGCGCGTCGTCGAGATCCTCGAGAAGGCCAAGTAGGTAATTCCCGCAAGGGAATTCCAAACAGTACGTGCCTGCGGGGCATTCCTCGCAGGACAGTTCCGCCAGGCTCCGGGGGCCGTTCACCGAACGGCCCCCGGGGAACCGGCAGACAATCAGGAGATAGACGTGATCCAGCAGGAGTCGCGACTGCGTGTCGCCGACAACACTGGTGCGAAGGAAATCCTTTGCATCCGTGTGCTCGGTGGCTCCGGTCGCCGCTACGCGGGCATCGGTGACGTCATCGTCGCCACCGTCAAGGACGCGATCCCCGGTGGCAACGTGAAGAAGGGTGACGTCGTCAAGGCGGTCATCGTTCGCACCGTCAAGGAGCGCCGCCGTCCGGACGGCTCGTACATCCGCTTCGACGAGAACGCCGCCGTCATTCTGAAGAACGACGGCGACCCTCGCGGCACCCGTATCTTCGGCCCCGTCGGCCGTGAGCTGCGCGAGAAGAAGTTCATGAAGATCATCTCGCTCGCGCCGGAGGTGCTGTAAGCATGAAGATCAAGAAGGGTGACCTGGTCCAGGTCATCACCGGCAAGGACAAGGGCAAGCAGGGCAAGGTCATTGCTGCTTTCCCGCGCGAGGAGCGCGTCCTGGTCGAGGGTGTCAACCGGGTCAAGAAGCACACCAAGGCCGGTCCGACGGCCGGTGGTTCGCAGGCCGGCGGCATCGTGACCACCGAGGCCCCGATCCACGTGTCCAACGTCCAGCTCGTCGTCGAGAAGGACGGCAAGAAGGTCGTGACCCGCGTCGGCTACCGCTTCGACGAAGAGGGCAACAAGATCCGCGTTGCCAAGCGGACGGGTGAGGACATCTGATGGCTACCACCACCACTCCGCGTCTGAAGACGAAGTACCGCGAGGAAATCGTCGGCAAGCTGCGTGACGAGTTCAAGTACGAGAACGTCATGCAGGTTCCGGGCCTCGTCAAGATCGTGGTCAACATGGGTGTGGGCGACGCCGCCCGCGACTCCAAGCTGATCGAGGGGGCCATCCGCGACCTCACCACGATCACCGGTCAGAAGCCGGCCGTCACCAAGGCCCGCAAGTCCATCGCGCAGTTCAAGCTGCGTGAGGGCCAGCCGATCGGTGCCCACGTCACGCTCCGTGGCGACCGCATGTGGGAGTTCCTGGACCGCACCCTGTCGCTCGCGCTGCCGCGCATCCGCGACTTCCGCGGCCTGTCCCCCAAGCAGTTCGACGGCCGTGGCAACTACACCTTCGGTCTCACGGAGCAGGTCATGTTCCACGAGATCGACCAGGACAAGATCGACCGCGTCCGGGGTATGGACATCACCGTGGTCACCACGGCGACCAACGACGCTGAGGGCCGCGCGCTCCTTCGTCACCTCGGCTTCCCGTTCAAGGAGGCGTGAGCGAGATGGCGAAGAAGGCTCTGATTGCCAAGGCTGCTCGCAAGCCCAAGTTCGGTGTGCGCGCGTACACCCGCTGCCAGCGCTGCGGCCGTCCGCACTCCGTGTACCGCAAGTTCGGCCTGTGCCGCGTGTGCCTTCGTGAGATGGCTCACCGTGGCGAGCTGCCGGGCGTGACCAAGAGCTCCTGGTAATCCCTGTAAGAGGGGATTCCTGAAGCTCTCGGTAAGCATCTGGGTCGGCAGGGGCCCTTCTCCGCATGCCTTAGGCTTGTGGGGTTGGGCGTCTGCCGCCCGTACGACTTACTACGCCGTAGGTCCACCGCGCCGCACCCGTCCCGTCTCGGATCGGGGAGAGGGATGGCGCACCAGGAAACCCCGGCGAGAGAGGCCGAAGGCCAATTCATGACCATGACTGATCCGATCGCAGACATGCTTACGCGTCTGCGGAACGCGAACTCGGCGTACCACGACACCGTGGCGATGCCGCACTCGAAGATCAAGTCGCACATCGCGGAGATCCTCCAGCAGGAGGGCTTCATCACGGGCTGGCGCGTCGAGGACGCCGAGGTCGGCAAGAACCTCGTCCTGGAGCTGAAGTTCGGCCCCAACCGTGAGCGCTCCATCGCGGGCATCAAGCGGATCTCCAAGCCCGGTCTCCGGGTGTACGCGAAGTCCACCAACCTGCCGAAGGTGCTCGGCGGGCTCGGCGTGGCGATCATCTCCACGTCCCACGGGCTCCTCACCGACAAGCAGGCCGGCAAGAAGGGCGTAGGCGGAGAAGTTCTCGCCTACGTCTGGTAACGGAAGGGAACGGAGGAAACAGCTATGTCGCGCATCGGCAAGCTCCCCATCGCGGTTCCCGCCGGCGTGGACGTCACCATCGACGGCCGCACGGTCAAGGTCAAGGGCCCCAAGGGCGAACTGACCCACACCGTCTCGGCGCCGATCGAGATCGTCAAGGGTGAGGACGGCGTCCTGAACGTCACCCGCCCGAACGACGAGCGTCAGAACAAGGCCCTGCACGGCCTGTCCCGCACGCTGGTGGCGAACATGATCACCGGCGTGACCCAGGGTTACGTGAAGAAGCTCGAGATCAGTGGTGTCGGTTACCGCGTGACCGCCAAGGGCTCGAACCTGGAGTTCGCGCTCGGCTACAGCCACCCGATCGTGGTCGAGGCCCCCGAGGGCATCACCTTCAAGGTGGAGAACCCGACCCGTTTCTCGGTCGAGGGCATCGACAAGCAGAAGGTCGGCGAGGTTGCGGCCAACATCCGCAAGCTGCGCAAGCCCGACCCGTACAAGGCCAAGGGCGTCAAGTACGAGGGCGAAGTCATCCGCCGCAAGGTCGGAAAGGCGGGTAAGTAAGCCATGGCATACGGACAGAAGATCCTGAAGGGCGACGCCTACAAGCGCGCCGCGATCAAGCGCCGTCACATCCGGATCCGCAAGCGGATCTCCGGTACGGCGGAGCGTCCCCGTCTGGTCGTTACCCGCTCGAACCGCCACATCGTGGCCCAGGTGATCGACGACATCAAGGGTCACACCCTGGCGTCGGCGTCCACCCTGGACACCTCGGTCCGCGGTGGCGAGGGCGACAAGTCCGCGCAGGCCAAGCAGGTCGGCGCCCTGGTCGCCGAGCGTGCCAAGGCCGCCGGTGTCGAGGCCGTCGTGTTCGACCGTGGTGGCAACCAGTACGCCGGGCGCATCGCCGCCCTGGCGGACGCCGCCCGCGAAGCCGGCTTGAAGTTCTGAGCCGTTCGTAGCTAGCGGAAAAGAGAGAGGTAAATCCAATGGCTGGACCCCAGCGCCGCGGTGGCGGTGCCGGTGGCGGCGAGCGGCGGGACCGGAAGGGCCGTGACGGCGGCGCAGCTGCCGCCGAGAAGACCGCGTACGTTGAGCGCGTCGTCGCGATCAACCGCGTCGCCAAGGTTGTGAAGGGTGGTCGTCGCTTCAGCTTCACCGCGCTGGTCGTGGTGGGCGACGGTGACGGCACCGTGGGTGTCGGATACGGCAAGGCCAAGGAGGTGCCGGCCGCCATCGCCAAGGGCGTTGAGGAGGCCAAGAAGCACTTCTTCAAGGTCCCGCGGATCCAGGGCACCATTCCGCACCCCATCCAGGGTGAGAAGGCTGCCGGCGTCGTGCTGCTCAAGCCCGCGTCCCCGGGTACCGGTGTTATCGCCGGTGGTCCGGTGCGTGCCGTGCTCGAGTGCGCCGGTATCCACGACGTGCTGTCGAAGTCGCTCGGCTCCGACAACGCGATCAACATCGTGCACGCGACCGTGGAGGCCCTGAAGGGTCTGCAGCGTCCCGAGGAGATCGCGGCCCGCCGTGGTCTGCCGCTCGAGGACGTCGCCCCCGCGGCTCTGCTCCGTGCGCGTGCCGGGGTGGGTGCGTAATCATGGCGCAGCTCAAGATCACGCAGGTCAAGTCCTACATCGGCAGCAAGCAGAACCACCGTGACACCCTGCGGTCGCTTGGTCTCAAGGGGATCAACACCGTGGTCGTCAAGGAGGACCGCCCCGAGTTCCGCGGCATGGTGCACACCGTCCGCCACCTCGTGACGGTCGAGGAGGTCGACTGATCATGGCGGAGCAGAACCCGCTGAAGATCCACAACCTCCGTCCCGCCCCGGGCGCCAAGACCGCCAAGACCCGTGTGGGTCGTGGTGAGGCGTCGAAGGGTAAGACGGCCGGTCGTGGTACCAAGGGCACCAAGGCCCGCTACCAGGTTCCGGAGCGCTTCGAGGGTGGCCAGATGCCGCTCCACATGCGCCTCCCGAAGCTGAAGGGCTTCAAGAACCCGTTCAAGACCGAGTACCAGGTCGTGAACCTCGAGAAGCTGGCCGCGCTCTACCCCGAGGGTGGCGAGGTCACGGTCGAGGGCCTCGTGGCCAAGGGTGCCGTGCGCAAGAACAGCCTCGTCAAGGTCCTCGGCCAGGGCGAGATCTCCGTGGCGCTGCAGGTGACGGTCGACGCCGTTTCCGGCTCCGCCAAGGAGAAGATCACCGCCGCCGGCGGTACCGTCACCGAGCTCGTCTGAACACTTCAGGCGTCTCGATGACTTGAGCGATCCCGACCGGGGATACCCCACAAATGGGGTATCCCCGGTTGGTCGTTCCAAGGGTGGCAGTCCCGCGGGTAAGGTGACCTGCACTGCCAACTTTCACAGCTGCCGCACCTCGGGCACTTTGAGCGGCAGTTGACCGTTACCCATGTCGTTGTTCTATTGGAACCTCAAGACCGTCACCCTTGACGCAGATGCGCGGGGGTCGCAGGAGGCACCGTGCTCACCGCGTTCGCCCGGGCGTTCAAGACGCCCGACCTGCGCAAGAAGCTGCTCTTCACGCTCGGCATCATCGTGGTGTACCGGATCGGCACGCACATCCCGATTCCGGGCGTCGACTACCAGAACGTCCAGACCTGTATCGACGTTGCCAAGGGCAACCAGGGTCTGTTCGGTCTGGTCAACATGTTCAGCGGCGGCGCCCTGCTCCAGATCACGATCTTCGCGCTCGGCATCATGCCGTACATCACCGCGAGCATCATCCTGCAACTCCTGACGGTGGTGATCCCGCGCCTCGAAGCCCTCAAGAAGGAGGGCCAGGCCGGTACGGCGAAGATCACGCAGTACACCCGCTACCTGACCGTGGCGCTCGCCATCCTCCAGGGCACCGGCCTCGTCGCCACCGCCCGCAGCGGCGCCCTCTTCTCCGGCTGCCCGGTGGCCGGCCAGATCGTCCCGGACCAGTCGATCTTCGTCACCATCACCATGGTCATCGTGATGACCGCCGGTACGGCCGTCGTGATGTGGCTCGGCGAGCTCATCACCGACCGCGGCATCGGCAACGGCATGTCGATCCTGATGTTCATCTCGATCGCCGCGACCTTCCCGGCCGCCCTGTGGGCCATCAAGGAGCAGGGCAGCCTGGCCGACGGCTGGATCGAGTTCGGCACGGTCATCCTCGTCGGCCTGTTCATGGTCGGCCTGGTGGTCTTCGTCGAGCAGGCCCAGCGCCGTATTCCGGTGCAGTACGCCAAGCGCATGATCGGCCGTCGTGCCTACGGCGGTACGTCCACGTACATTCCGCTCAAGGTGAACCAGGCGGGTGTGATCCCCGTCATCTTCGCCTCGTCGCTGCTCTACATCCCGGCACTGATCGCGCAGTTCTCCAGTGGTAGCTCGAGCTGGAAGACCTGGATCGAGGCCCATCTCGTCCAGGGCGACGATCCGATTTACATCGCTCTGTACTTCTTGCTCATTGTCTTCTTCGCGTTCTTCTACGTGGCGATCTCCTTCAACCCCGAGGAAGTCGCGGACAACATGAAGAAGTATGGTGGCTTCATCCCGGGCATCCGGGCTGGCCGACCGACCGCTGAGTACCTGAGCTACGTACTCAACCGGATCACCTGGCCGGGTTCGCTGTACCTGGGTCTGATCGCTCTCGTTCCGACAATGGCGTTGGTTGGTTTCGGGGCAAACCAGAACTTCCCGTTCGGCGGTACCAGCATCCTGATCATCGTGGGTGTCGGTCTCGAGACGGTGAAGCAGATCGAGAGCCAGCTCCAGCAGCGCAATTACGAAGGGTTCCTCCGCTGATGCGAATCGTCCTCGTCGGGCCGCCGGGCGCCGGTAAGGGTACGCAGGCCACGCGCCTTGCCGAGAAGCTGTCGATCCCGCACATCTCCACGGGCGACCTGTTCCGCGCCAACATCAGTCGGCAGACGGAGCTCGGCAAGCTGGCGAAGTCGTACATGGACGCCGGCAACCTGGTGCCGGACGAGGTCACCATCGCCATGGCGAAGGACCGTATGGAGCAGCCGGACGCCGCGAACGGCTTCCTGCTGGACGGCTTCCCGCGCAACGTCTCGCAGGCCGAGGCGCTGGACGAGCTGCTGCGGACCGAGGGCATCCAGCTGGACGCGGTGCTGGACCTGGAGGCCCCCGAGGACGAGGTCGTCAAGCGGATCGCCGGTCGGCGGATCTGCCGCAAGGACTCGGCGCACGTGTTCCACGTGACGTACAGCGCGCCGAAGCAGCAGGGCGTCTGCGACGTCTGCGGCGGTGAGCTGTACCAGCGCGACGACGACTCCGAGGAGACGGTGCGCAAGCGGCTGGAGGTCTACCACACGCAGACCGAGCCGATCATCGACTACTACAAGGCCCAGGGGCTCGTCGTGACCATCTCCGCGATGGGTGCGGTGAGCGAGGTCACGGGCCGGGCGCTGGAGGCGCTCAAGCGCGAGGACTACGCCGAGTAGTCATGCGTACGCAGTCGGCGGCCGCGGTCCCTTGAAGGGGCCGCGGCCGCTGCGTGGAGTGGGCCGGTGCGGTGGCCCCGTATCGTGGAAGCAGTCCGTCCCTTCCCGGTCCAAGAAAGGCCGTCGTCCTCATGGTGCAGATCAAGAGTCCCGAGCAGATCGCCAAGATGCGTGAGGCCGGGTTGGTCGTCGCCGCCATCCACGCGGCCACGCGTGCGGCCGCGGTGCCCGGGGCCAGTACGAAGGATCTGGACGAGGTCGCGCGGAAGGTGCTCGCGGAGCACGGGGCGAAGTCGAACTTCCTGGGGTACGGCGGTTTCCCCGCGACGATCTGCACCTCGGTCAACGAGGTCGTCGTCCACGGCATCCCCTCCGAGGACGTCGTGCTGAAGGACGGGGACGTCATCTCCGTCGACGCCGGCGCGATCGTCGACGGCTGGCACGGCGACGCCGCCTACACGGCCTTCGTCGGCTCCGGTCACGCCCCTGAGCTGCTCGAGCTCTCCCGGGTGACCGAGGAGTCGATGTGGGCGGGCATCGCGGCCGTGAAGCAGGGCAATCGGCTCGTCGACATCTCCCGGGCCATCGAGACGTACATCCGCCGCCAGCCGAAGCCCGGCGGCGGCCGCTACGGGATCATCGAGGACTACGGCGGCCACGGCATCGGCACCGAGATGCACATGGACCCGCACCTGCTGAACTACGTCGACCGGCGCCGGGGCAAGGGCCCGAAGCTGGTGCCCGGTTTCTGCCTCGCCATCGAGCCGATGGTGTCGCTGGGCACGCCGAAGACCCAGGTCCTCCGGGACGACTGGACGGTGATCACCACCGACCGCACGTGGTCGTCGCACTGGGAGCACTCGGTGGCGTTGACCGAGCAGGGGCCCCTGGTGCTGACGGCTCCGGACGGCGGCAGGGCGAAGCTGGCGGAGTACGGCGTGACGACGGCCCCCGACCCCCTCGCCTGACGACGGCCTCGGCCCGCGACCGCCGGTCGGAGGCGGGCGCAGCCGCTCGAAGCCCGTGAGGCGCCCACAGCGGCGTCGAGGAGCGGCCTACGGCCCCCGACCCCCTCGCATGATGATCTCGCGGGTGGGGCAGACTGCCTCGATTCGTGTTTCCGGGTGCGCTGACGTAGACTGACTCGTCGGCTCCAGTGCACCCGCATGTCTGCATGCGCTCACACTGAGTCGATCAAGGTAGTCGATTCGAAGGGCGAAGCGTGGCCAAGAAGCAAGGTGCCATCGAGATCGAGGGCACTGTCGTCGAGTCTCTTCCGAACGCCATGTTCAAGGTCGAGCTCCAGAACGGCCACCAGGTCCTGGCACACATCAGCGGCAAGATGCGTATGCACTACATCCGCATCCTCCCTGACGACCGGGTCGTGGTGGAGCTGTCTCCGTACGACCTGACGCGTGGCCGGATCGTCTACCGGTACAAGTAGATCTTGCCCGCGCCCCGGTTCCGCCGGGGTGATGGCACTGACCCGGAGAACCTCACCCCATGAAGGTCAAGCCGAGCGTCAAGAAGATCTGCGACAAGTGCAGGGTGATCCGCCGTCACGGCCGGGTCATGGTCATCTGCGACAACCCGCGCCACAAGCAGCGCCAGGGCTGACCGCACGACCTCTCCCTCTGCACCGCTATCGCAGAGATTCGCGCGACGCGAGCTGAATTTGTTCATACGCAGGGCCCGAGCCCCATCGCGGCTCGACACCCCCGGTCGGAGGCCGGGGACCCAGTCCGTACCTGATACGGCGGCTGGGAACCGGTCCTGCGGAAGACCTCCGAAGATCACCAGGAGCCATTGAATGGCACGCGTTTCCGGTGTCGACATCCCGCGCGAAAAGCGCGTGGAGATCGCCCTCACGTACGTGTTCGGCATCGGCCGGACTCTCTCGCAGCAGACGCTGGCTGCCACGGGCATCGACCCGAACACCCGCGTCCGTGACCTCAGCGAAGAGCAGCTGGTCGCGATCCGCGAGTACGTCGACAACAACATCAAGACCGAGGGTGACCTCCGTCGCGAGATCCAGGCCGACATCCGCCGCAAGGTCGAGATCGGTACCTACCAGGGTCTCCGTCACCGTCGTGGTCTGCCCGTCCGCGGTCAGCGCACCAGCACGAACGCCCGTACCCGCAAGGGCCCGCGTCGCGCCATCGCCGGCAAGAAGAAGCCGGGCAAGAAGTAGTCCGCAGCGGACCACCGTCCACGGTCTTCGCTGTAGGACCGACCACCTCCGTAGGAGTTAAGAGATGCCCCCCAAGGGACGTCAGGGCGCTGCCAAGAAGGTGCGCCGCAAGGAAAAGAAGAACGTCGCTCACGGCCACGCGCACATCAAGAGCACGTTCAACAACACGATCGTCTCCATCACGGACCCGTCCGGCAACGTGATCTCCTGGGCCTCCGCCGGCCACGTCGGCTTCAAGGGCTCCCGGAAGTCCACGCCGTTCGCCGCGCAGATGGCCGCCGAGTCGGCCGCCCGCCGCGCCCAGGAGCACGGCATGCGCAAGGTCGACGTGTTCGTCAAGGGCCCGGGTTCCGGTCGTGAGACCGCCATCCGTTCGCTCCAGGCGACCGGTCTCGAGGTGGGCTCCATCCAGGACGTCACCCCGACCCCGCACAACGGCTGCCGTCCGCCCAAGCGCCGCCGCGTCTGACGCGAGGCTGCTTCGCGCAGACTGTGGTTCCGGGCGGTACGGCCCCATAAAAGGGCCGTATCGCCCGTACCCTTGCAGTACCCGCCTCTTCTTCGTCGGGGGCGGTTCAAGTCGGGCGTCAAATAGCGGGCGCCCACGACTGAAGGATCTGATCCACACATGCTGATCGCTCAGCGTCCCTCGTTGACCGAAGAGGTCGTCGACGAGTTCCGCTCCCGGTTCGTGATCGAGCCGCTGGAGCCGGGCTTCGGCTATACCCTCGGCAACTCCCTCCGCCGGACCCTCCTCTCCTCGATCCCGGGTGCGGCGGTCACGTCCATCCGCATCGACGGCGTGCTGCACGAGTTCACCACCGTGCCGGGCGTCAAGGAGGACGTCACCGACCTGATCCTCAACATCAAGCAGCTGGTCGTCTCCTCGGAGCACGACGAGCCGGTCGTGATGTACCTGCGCAAGCAGGGCCCGGGTCTGGTCACCGCCGCCGACATCGCGCCCCCGGCCGGTGTCGAGGTGCACAACCCCGACCTCGTCCTCGCCACGCTCAACGGCAAGGGCAAGCTGGAGATGGAGCTGACGGTCGAGCGTGGCCGCGGTTACGTCTCCGCCGTGCAGAACAAGCAGGTGGGCCAGGAGATCGGCCGTATCCCGGTCGACTCCATCTACTCGCCGGTGCTCAAGGTCACGTACAAGGTCGAGGCCACGCGTGTCGAGCAGCGCACCGACTTCGACAAGCTGATCGTCGACGTCGAGACCAAGCAGGCCATGCGGCCGCGCGACGCCATGGCGTCCGCCGGTAAGACGCTGGTCGAGCTGTTCGGCCTCGCGCGTGAGCTGAACATCGACGCCGAGGGCATCGACATGGGTCCGTCCCCGACGGACGCCGCCCTCGCCGCCGACCTTGCGCTGCCGATCGAGGAGCTGGAGCTCACCGTTCGGTCGTACAACTGCCTCAAGCGTGAGGGCATCCACTCCGTGGGTGAGCTCGTCGCGCGTTCCGAGGCCGACCTGCTCGACATCCGCAACTTCGGTGCGAAGTCGATCGACGAGGTCAAGGCGAAGCTGGCCGGCATGGGCCTGGCCCTGAAGGACAGCCCGCCCGGATTCGACCCGACCGCCGCCGCCGACGCCTTCGGCGCGGACGACGACGCGGACGCCGGATTCGTGGAGACCGAGCAGTACTGATCGGTCTTCGGCTGCGGACCGGCTGTGGCCGGTCGCGCAGTTCCCCGCGCCCCTCAGGGGGCGCGGGCCCTTCCGGGCGCTGTGAAGCGACCGGATCTCCGACAGGCGACCGCCTGCTCGGATACTGACCTCGGTACCTGATACGGCCGGGGCAGACACACAGGAGAAGAACCATGCCGAAGCCCACCAAGGGTGCCCGTCTGGGCGGCAGCGCCGCGCACGAGAAGCTGCTCCTCGCGAACCTCGCGAAGTCGCTCTTCGAGCACGGCAAGATCACCACGACCGAGGCGAAGGCCCGCCGCCTGCGCCCGTACGCCGAGCGTCTGATCACCAAGGCGAAGAAGGGCGACCTTCACAACCGCCGTCAGGTGCTCCAGGTCATCACGGACAAGGGCGTCGTCCACACGCTCTTCACCGAGATCGGCCCGCGCTACGAGAACCGTCCGGGTGGCTACACCCGCATCACCAAGATCGGCAACCGCCGTGGCGACAACGCGCCCATGGCTGTCATCGAGCTGGTCGAGGCGCTGACGGTCGCGCAGCAGGCGACGGGTGAGGCCGAGGCCGCGACGAAGCGTGCCGCCAAGGACGCGGAGGCCGCCGAGGCTGCTGAGGCCAAGGTCGACACGACCAAGGCCGAGGACGCCGCCGAGGCTCCGGCCGAGGAGTCGAAGGACGCCTGAGCGTTCTGCCCCTTCAGGGCGTTGGCGGGCCCGTTCCTTTCGAGGAGCGGGCCCGCTCTCGTGTTGCTGAGAGGATCTGTACGTGAGTGATGAAGCAGCGCCCGGTTACGTGCGTGTCCGTCTCGACCTGTCGTACGACGGGGGCGACTTCCACGGCTGGGCCAAGCAGGCCGGTGGGAAGCGGACCGTGCAGGGTGAGATCGAGGACGCGCTGCGGACGGTGACCCGGTCCCGGGAGACCTATGAGCTGACGGTCGCGGGGCGGACCGACGCCGGGGTGCACGCGCGGGGCCAGGTCGCGCATGTCGATCTGCCGCGGGAGGTATGGGCGGAGCAGAACGGGAAGCTGCTCAAGCGGCTCGCCGGGCGGCTGCCCAGGGACGTGCGGGTGTGGGCCCTGCGGGAGGCTCCGGTCGGCTTCAACGCGCGCTTCTCGGCGGTCTGGCGGCGGTACGCCTACCGCGTCACCGACAACCCCGGCGGGGTCGACCCGCTGCTGCGGGGCCACGTGCTCTGGCACGACTGGCCGCTCGACGTCGACGCGATGAACGAGGCGGCCCGACGGCTCCTGGGGGAGCACGACTTCGCCGCCTACTGCAAGAAGCGGGAGGGCGCCACGACCATCCGGACGCTGCAGGAACTGAGCCTCGTGCGCGGCGATGACGGCATCGTCACCGCGACCGTGCGGGCCGACGCCTTCTGCCACAACATGGTGCGCTCGCTGATCGGCGCGCTGCTGTTCGTGGGGGACGGGCACCGCCCGCCGGACTGGCCGGGCAAGGTGCTCGCCGCCGGCGTACGGGACTCGGCGGTGCATGTCGTACGGCCGCACGGGCTGACGCTCGAGGAGGTCGGCTACCCGGCGGACGACCGGCTGGCCGCGCGCAACAAGGAGGCCCGTAACAGGCGGTCGCTGCCGACCGCGGGCTGCTGCTGACGGGCGCTCCCCGTCACCGGCGCCGGTGCGGCCCTGCCGGGGCCGGTGACGCCGGCCCGGCGTCCTACTCGTTCGCCGCCGCCGACGCCTGGGCCTCGCCGCGCCGGCGGATCTGACGGAAGGTGAACTCCGCCAGGTCGTCGCCGGTGGAGAAGACCGCCGTGTCCTTGGGGGTCACGTCGTTGCCGTTGGTGAAGCCGGCCAGGGTGAAGTAGGCGTAGCGGCCGTAGGAGTTGGTCGTGGAGCGGCAGACGGCGGCGTTGCAGAACGCCTTGACGCCGCCCCCGGACAGGGACTCCACGATGCTCTTGCTGTCCGCCTGCTTCTTGGCCTTCGCCGCCTGGGCCTCGGTGTCGAAGACGGCCACGCCGACCGTCACCGCGATGCCGTCCTTGGTGTAGGAGACACGCAGCACACGGGTGCAGCCGTTGGCGGTGAGGACCTTGGGAAGCGTGCCCGCGGCGGCCGAGGCGCAGTTCTTGGTGTCGGCCGTCGGGCCCTTCTTGTAGACGGTCTCGCCCATGGTCAGCTGGGTGCCGGGAAAGAGGCCGGTCGCGCTGAGCGGGGCGGTGTCCTTGGTCTTGCTGGAGACGAAGTCCTTCGGATCCAGCGGCGGCGGGGCGCTGGTCGGCGCGAAGGACGGCTCCGGGCCGGTGGACTCGCCCGGGATGTCGGCGGTCGCGGGCAGCCGGGAGGCCGGATTGTTCGAGGCCTGGCTGTTGCCGTTCGCGGACACGACGGCCACCGCCACGGCGGTGCCGACCGCGACGGTCGCGAGCGCGCCGCCGCCGATGAACAGCAGCCGGCGTCGCTTGTGGCGCGCCTCGGACGCCTCGGCGAGCGCGGCCCAGTCCGGTGTCTGGTCGCTGCCGCTGTTCCAGGGCTGCTGCGAATGCGGTTTCCAGGGATCCCACTGAGACTGGGGTCCCCCCTGCCCATAGCTCATGGGGCGCAGTTTAGACGGGCCGAGGGGTGTGCTGGTCCGTCTCAACGAGCCCTGGAAGCCCTAGCGTTCGCTCCATGAGCACGGGCAAATACGGCATCTGTGGGTGGTTGGTACGAAGGGTCGCGGGCGGCCTGTGGGGGGTGCTCGTCGAGATCGCGGTGGGCGTGGCGCTCTCCGGGACGCGGGTGGCGGGGCCCTCGTACGATCTTCTGCTGCTGGTCGTGCCGCGTTGCTGCTCGGCGCGGGCGCGTTGGCGCGTGCGGCGGGCGCTCACGTTCTGTGTGGTGGCCGTGGCCGTGCGGGGCGGGCGGACGAGGCTGTGACCGGCGGCCGTAAGATGGGGCGCGCAACGGGCTTCCCGGCCGTCGTCCACCCGTTTTGACCGTGTGGACACGCCACGGGTATCCTGCTTGTTCGTTGTGTATTGGCTTGCTCATTCTCACGGGACGGGCCCTTACACCGGTCCACCGGGCCGATGACCAGCGACCAGCACGCGGTTTGCGTCACCGCAGTGCGGTCAGGGCTGTCGTGATCGTTTCGGTGACCTTGTCTAGGACCATTCACTCGAAGCGAAGGCTACGAACCGTGCGTACGTACAGCCCCAAGCCCGGCGATGTGACGCGCCAGTGGCACGTCATCGACGCTCAGGACGTCGTCCTGGGTCGACTCGCCACCACTGCCGCCACCCTCCTCCGGGGCAAGCACAAGCCGATCTACGCGCCGCACGTCGACGCTGGTGACTTCGTCATCATCATCAACGCCGACAAGGTGCACCTCTCCGGCAACAAGCGGACCCAGAAGATGGCGTACCGCCACTCCGGTTACCCGGGTGGTCTGCGCTCCGTCCGTTACGACGAGCTGCTCGACAAGAACCCCGAGAAGGCCATCGAGAAGGCCGTCAAGGGCATGCTCCCCAAGAACACCCTGGGCCGTCAGATGCTCACGAAGCTGAAGGTCTACCGCGGCGCGAACCACCCCCACGCTGCCCAGCAGCCGGTTCCGTTCGAGATCACCCAGGTCGCGCAGTAAGTCCGGCCACCCCCTAAGACCGAAGAGAATCTGAGGAGAATCGTGGCCGAGACCACTGCCGAGCAGCCGCTCGAAGAGCTTGACATCGACAGCTACACCACCGAGTCCGAGGTTCCCGTCGAGGGCGAGTACACCTCGGAGTCCATGGCCTCCCGCTTCGGCGAGCCCCAGCCGGCCGCCGGCCTGGGCCGCCGCAAGAACGCCATTGCCCGCGTCCGGATCGTTCCGGGCTCCGGCAAGTGGAAGATCAACGGTCGCACCCTCGAGGACTACTTCCCGAACAAGGTGCACCAGCAGGAGGTCAACGAGCCCTTCAAGGTGCTCGAGCTCGAGGGCCGCTACGACGTCATCGCCCGTATCGCCGGTGGCGGCGTCTCCGGTCAGGCCGGTGCGCTCCGTCTCGGTGTCGCCCGTGCGCTGAACGAGGCCGACGTCGACAACAACCGCGGTCCGCTGAAGAAGGCGGGCTTCCTGCGCCGCGACGACCGTGCGGTCGAGCGCAAGAAGGCCGGTCTGAAGAAGGCCCGCAAGGCTCCGCAGTACAGCAAGCGCTAAGCGCGGGCTGCACTCCGAACGCCCCGACGGCACGCCATGGTGCCGCCGGGGCGTTCGTTTATCACAGACACAGGCGTATAACGGCACAAGACGCTCAAAGTCTTGTGTGATCGGATGGTCAGGCATCGAATGCCTGAGACACGGAAGCCGCATGCGCGGGCCGCGCTCGCAGGGCTACCGGAACTGATGTTTCCTCAGGAGGACAAGTGGGACGACTCTTCGGCACGGACGGCGTACGCGGTGTCGCCAACGCGGATCTGACGGCCGAGATGGCGCTCGGTCTGTCCGTAGCGGCGGCCCACGTGCTGGCCGAGGCGGGCACCTTCGCGGGCCACCGCCCGACGGCGGTGGTGGGGCGTGACCCGCGCGCGTCCGGGGAGTTCCTGGAAGCCGCAGTGGTCGCGGGTCTTGCCAGCGCGGGCGTGGACGTCCTGCGCGTCGGCGTGCTGCCGACGCCGGCAGTGGCGTATCTCACCGGCGCCCTGGGGGCGGACCTCGGTGTCATGCTCTCCGCCAGCCACAACGCCATGCCGGACAACGGCATCAAGTTCTTCGCGCGGGGCGGGCACAAGCTGCCGGACGACATCGAGGACCGGATCGAGTCCGTGTACGAGGAGCACCGGCGCGGTGAGCCCTGGGAGCGGCCGACCGGTTCCGGAGTGGGTCGCGTCCGCGACTACGAGGAGGGCTCCGACCAGTACGTCGCCCACCTCGTCGGCGTCCTGCCGAACCGGCTCGACGGGCTGAAGATCGTCCTGGACGAGGCGCACGGCGCGGCGGCGCGGGTGTCGCCGGAGGCCTTCGCGCGGGCCGGGGCCGAGGTCGTCACGATCGGGGCCGAGCCGGACGGGCTGAACATCAACGACGGGTGCGGGTCGACGCACCTGGAGCAGCTGAAGGCCGCGGTCGTCGAACACGGGGCCGACTTCGGCGTCGCGCACGACGGGGACGCGGACCGGTGCCTCGCCGTGGACCACACCGGTGCGGAGGTGGACGGCGACCAGATCCTGGCCGTGCTCGCGCTGGCGATGCGGGAGCGTTCCGCACTGCGCTCCGGCACCGTTGTCGCGACCGTGATGTCGAATCTCGGCTTCAAGCTCGCCATGGAGCGCGAGGGGATCCAGCTGGTCCAGACGGCGGTCGGCGACCGGTACGTGCTGGAGGAGATGAAGGAGCACGGGTACGCCCTCGGCGGCGAGCAGTCCGGCCACGTGATCATCCTCGACCACGCGACGACCGGGGACGGCACGCTCACCGGGCTGCTGCTGGCGGCGCGGGTCGCGCAGAGCGGGCGCTCGCTGCGGGAGCTGGCCGGTGTGATGGAGCGGCTGCCGCAGGTGCTGATCAACGTTCCGGACGTGGACAAGTCCCGGGTCGGGACGTCCGCGGACCTGGCGGCCGCTGTCGCCGAGGCGGAGCGGGAGCTGGGGGCCACCGGGCGGGTGCTGCTGCGGCCGTCCGGGACCGAGCCGCTCGTGCGCGTGATGGTCGAGGCCGCGGACATCGATCAGGCCCGGTCGGTGGCGGGGCGGCTGGCTGACGCCGTGAAGTCGGCGTTGGGTTAGCCGCCGTCGTTGCGGTCGGGGGCGGGGTTCCGTCGTCGGCCGGGGTTTCTTTCTTCGGCGGGGGGTTCTGTTGTCGGCGGGCCGCGGGTCGGCCGTGGCTCCGTCGGTGGTCGTCAGTGGTGTCGGTGGCCGTCGGTGGCGGCGGTGACGGAGGCGGGCGGCACCGCGGAGGCCGGCATGGTCTCGCCCCCGGCGGAGCCGCTCGTCGGCAGAGCCCCGCGCCCCCGGCGGCGTCGCCGCCTAGGCGGCTTTCTTGCGGCTCATTCGCCGTGTGGACCAGAACCACTTCTGGGCCAGCAGGGTGAGCGTGCCGGCGAGCATGATGCCCAGCAGGTTGAGCAGCAGCTGTTCGGTGGAGCCGACGGTCTGTTCCGTGTCGCCGTAGCTGAAGGCGACCGCCGCGTTGGCGGCGGCCGGGACGGTCGTGACGGAGATGGCGACGCCCACCAGGGCGCCGGACTTGGCGGACGTCAGGGACAGCGTGCCGGCGGCGCCCGCCAGCACCGCCACCACGAAGGAGAACCAGTCGGGGGCGTAGACGAAGCCGGTCTGCGGCCGGTCGCCCTCCAGCTTCTGTTCCGTGAACAGGCCCACGGCGTCCATGAAGAGGCTGAAGGCCACCGTCACCGCCATCGCCACCGCGAAGCCCACCAGCAGCGCGACCAGGGAGCGCAGCGCGAGGCGGGGCCGGCGCTGCACCATCGCGGTGGAGATGCCCGCCAGCGGGCCGAACTCCGGGCCGACCGCCATCGCGCCCACGATCAGGATCGCGTTGTCGAGGACGACACCGCAGGCCGCGATCATCGTGGCCAGCGTGATGAACGCGAGGTACGTGATCGAGAGGGCCGACTCCTCGTGCGTCGCGTCGGTCAGGTGTTCCCACAGCACCGCGTCCGCGGCCTCGCCCGGGGCCTCCTCCTCGGCCCGCTGGGCGCGGGTGGACAGCGACAGGTCGATGTTCTCGACGGCGATCGCGCCGGTCGTGTCGAGACCCAGTTCCTGCAGGGCGCTGATGAGTTCGTCGCCCGCCTCGCGGGCCACGTCGCATGTCACCACGTCCCCGGCCGGGTTGCGGGCGGCGCCCGCGAGCACGCACAGGTGGGCGGTGCCGACGGTCGTCTCGATCAAGCGGATCACGGCGTCGGTCTTGTCGGACGGTGTGATCACCCGGAGATGCAGCATGGCGGCAGACTAGCCGTCAGAGCTTGCGCAGGCTGAGGCGTTGGACCTTGTGGTCCGGGCCCTTGCGGAGGATGAGGGTGGCGCGGCCCCGGGTGGGGGCCACGTTCTCCATGAGGTTGGGGCGGTTGATGGTGCGCCAGGTGGTGCGGGCGTAGTCGAGGGCCTCCGCCTCGGAGACCTGGGTGTACTTGCGGAAGTACGACGAGGGGTTCTGGAAGGCGGTCTCGCGCAGTTTCCGGAAGCGGCTCAGATACCAGCGCTCGATGTCCTCGGGGCGGGCGTCGACGTACACACTGAAGTCGAAGTAGTCGGCGAGGCCGACGCGGGTGCGGCCGTCCTTGCCGGGCAGGGCCGGCTGCAGGACGTTGAGGCCCTCGACGATCAGGATGTCGGGGCGGCGTACGACGAGCCGCTCGCCGGGGACGATGTCGTAGATCAGGTGGGAGTAGACGGGGGCGGTGACCTCGTCCTTGCCCGCCTTGATGTCGGCGACGAAGCGGGTCAGGGCGCGGCGGTCGTACGACTCGGGGAAGCCCTTGCGCGACATCAGGCCGCGGGCCTGGAGCTCCTCGGTGGGCAGCAGGAAGCCGTCCGTGGTGACCAGTTCGACACGCGGGTGCTCGGGCCAGCGGGACAGCAGGGCCTGGAGCAGGCGCGCGACCGTGGACTTGCCCACGGCCACCGAGCCGGCGACGCCTATGACGAAGGGGGTGCCGGACTGGGAGCCCTGTTCGCCGAGGAAGGTGTTGAGGGCGCCCCTGAGGGCGTCGGTTGCGCCGACGTAGAGATTGAGCAGACGGGAGAGCGGGAGGTAGATGTCCCGTACCTCGTCGAGGTCGATGACGTCGCCGAGGCCGCGCAGCTTCTCGACTTCCTCCGCCGTCAGCGGCAGCGGGGTCTTGTCGCGCAGCGCGCTCCACTCGGCGCGGGTGAGGTCGACGTAGGGAGTCGCCTCCGGCCGGGGCCGGTGGGCGCTCCGCGTCGGGGAGACCGGAGAGATCACAGTCCATTGTTAACGGAGTTCGAACGAAGTGGGGGGTGGGGTGGGTCACGCCACGGGGTCCGCGGGACCGTGCCGGGGCGCAACGGGTGCGGGTGGAGGTTGGCCGGTTCTCGCGTGTGACCCGGCCGGGGGTGTCGGCCGTAAGGGTGGCCCCGATACGTTCGTACCGTCGTGGGAATTTCCGATTTCGGGCAGGCGGAAGCCATTTCAGGTGTCTGTCGGACCGTAGGCTGCCGGGCATGTGCGGAATCGTGGGTTACGTGGGGTCGCAGTCGGCGCTCGAGGTCGTGACGGCCGGGCTGAAGCGGCTGGAGTACCGGGGATACGACTCGGCGGGAGTCGCCGTGCTCGCGGACGGCGGACTGGCGGCGGCGAAGAAGGCCGGAAAGCTGGTCAACCTGGAGAAGGAGCTGGTGGAACGGCCGCTGCCGACCGGTTCGACGGGCATCGGGCACACCCGCTGGGCCACGCACGGCGGCCCCACGGATGCGAACGCGCATCCGCATCTGGACAACGCCGGACGGGTCGCCGTCGTCCACAACGGGATCATCGAGAACTTCGCGTGCCTGCGGGCCGAACTGGCGGAGCGGGGGCACGACCTGACCTCCGAGACCGACACCGAGGTCGTCACCCACCTGCTCGCCGAGGAGTTCTCGTCGTGCGCGGACCTCGCGGAGGCGATGCGGCTGGTGTGCCGGCGCCTGGAGGGGGCGTTCACGTTGGTCGCGGTGCACGCGGACGAGCCGGACGTGGTCGTGGGGGCGCGGCGCAACTCGCCGCTCGTGGTGGGCGTCGGAGAGGGCGAGGCCTTCCTCGCCTCGGACGTCGCCGCGTTCATCGCCCACACGCGCTCGGCGATCGAGCTCGGTCAGGACCAGGTCGTGGAGGTGCGCCGCGACGGCGTGACGGTGACCGGCTTCGACGGGCGGCCGGCGGAGGTGCGTTCGTACACCATCGACTGGGACGCGTCGGCCGCGGAGAAGGGGGGCTACGACTACTTCATGCTCAAGGAGATCGCCGAGCAGCCCAAGGCCGTCGCCGACACGTTGCTGGGGCGCATCGACGCGACCGGCTCGCTGACGCTGGACGAGGTGCGGATCCCCGCGGGGGTGCTGCGGGAGGTCGACAAGGTCGTCATCGTCGCGTGCGGTACGGCCTTCCACGCGGGGCTGATCGCGAAGTACGCCATCGAGCACTGGACGCGCATCCCGTGCGAAGTCGAGCTGGCCAGCGAGTTCCGCTACCGCGATCCGATCCTGGACCCGCAGACGCTCGTCATCGCCATCTCCCAGTCCGGCGAGACCATGGACACCCTGATGGCGCTGCGGCACGCGCGTGAGCAGGGCTCACGGGTGCTGGCGATCTGCAACACCAACGGCTCGACGATCCCGCGCGAGTCGGACGCGGTGCTGTACACGCACGCCGGTCCCGAGGTCGCGGTGGCGTCCACGAAGGCGTTCCTGACGCAACTGGTGGCCTGCTACCTCGTCGCGCTCTATCTGGGTCAGGTGCGCGGCACGAAGTGGGGCGACGAGATCCAGGACGTGATCCGGGACCTGTCGCACATCTCGGGTGCGGTGGAGCGGGTCCTGGAGACCATGGAGCCGGTACGGGAGCTGGCGCGCTCGCTCGCCGACAAGGACACGGTGCTGTTCCTGGGGCGGCACGTCGGGTATCCGGTCGCGCTGGAGGGAGCGCTGAAGCTGAAGGAGCTCGCCTACATGCACGCCGAGGGCTTCGCGGCGGGTGAGCTCAAGCACGGGCCGATCGCGCTCATCGAGGAGGACCTGCCCGTGGTGGTCGTCGTCCCCTCGCCTCGGGGCCGGTCGCTGATCCACGACAAGATCGTGTCCAACATCCAGGAGATCCGGGCCCGGGGCGCGCGGACGATCGTGATCGCGGAGGAGGGGGACGAGGCGGTGGTGCCGTACGCCGACCACCTCGTCCGCATTCCGGTGACGCCGACGCTGCTTCAGCCGCTCGTGGCGACGGTGCCGTTGCAGGTGTTCGCGTGCGAACTGGCCACGGCGCGGGGGAATGAGGTCGACCAGCCGCGAAATCTGGCGAAGTCGGTGACGGTGGAATAGGGGGCCGCTGAACACTTCCGAGAAATGAACGGGCTCGGGCATCCCGTCCCAAGGGTGCCCGAGCCCTGCCCGTCGCGGTGTCTCCTCGCGGGCTCAGTGGCGGAAGGCGTCCTTCGCCTTCTCCCAGGCCTGGCGCGCGTCGCCCTGGGCGCTCTTGGAGCGGCCTTCGGTGCGCATGCGGCGGTTGCCGGACGTGCGGCCGAGGACCTCCTTGGCCATGCCCTTCAGCTGCTCGGCCTTGGCCTTCGCCTTCTGGTTGCCAGTCATGAGTTCCACTTCCCAACGTCGTTACGGCGTCCGGTGATGTCCGGGTTACCGATACCGGAGAGGTCAAACAGGCCGCGTCCGATGTCATGACGGGCGAAAGGCCGGGAGAATTCCCTGAGGTGCGCCGAACAAACCGGTTCACCCGGTGCTTGTTCGCTCGGGGAAGGGGAACTCGTCGTGCTGGAGGTTGATAGATATGGTTCCCCTTCTTCTGGTTCTTCTGCTGGCGCTGATCCTTTTTGGTGCCGGTTTCGCGCTGAAGGCGCTGTGGTGGATCGCCGTCATCGTGATCGTGCTGTGGCTGCTGGGCTTCGTGGTCCGGCCGACCGGCACAGGCGGCCGACGCGGACGCTGGTACCGCTGGTAGGGCGCGGCAAGCGGTTAGGCGCGCGCGTCGGTCGAAGGGCCCGGACTCCGTCCGGGCCCTTCGCGCGTTCCCGGTCGGCTGATGTGACCCATCCGAGCCGGAACTGCGCCGAATGCGTGAATTCGGGCGTCACTCGGCGCCCGGGGGGCACCCGTGTCGCACCGGGCGCCGGTGCGCAAGGGAACCAGCGCCTCCACCCCGGCGCCCGGCCTCGCCCTTAGGGTGCTCCGCATGAGCATCATCGGGGTCGGAATCGACGTGGCCGAGATCGACCGCTTCCGGGCGTCCCTGGAACGTACGCCGGGGCTGGCCGACCGGTTGTTCCTCGACAGCGAGTTGCTGCTGCCGAGCGGGGACCGGCGGGGTGTCGCCTCGCTGGCGGCACGGTTCGCCGCGAAGGAGGCGGTCGCCAAGGCGCTCGGCGCCCCGGCCGGCCTGCACTGGACCGACGCCGAGATCTACGTCGAGGACAGCGGGCAGCCCCGGCTGCGGGTGAAGGGCAGCGTGGCCGCGCGGGCGGCCGAACTGGGCGTGCGGGCGTGGCACGTGTCGCTGAGCCATGACGCGGGAGTGGCGTCGGCCGTGGTCATCGCGGAGGGGTAGTACCGGTTCCCTCGTCATCACAGGGCGGCAGGAGTGCGGTCGTCCGGTGTGCCCGGAGGGGAGCCGCGGGAGCGGTGACTTCGGCAACGGGGTGGCAAAGCGTCATTGGGTACGACGGTGTCGAAGGGTGTGCGGGAGACTCGGGCGTATGCGTACTGCGTACAGCGTGGAGACGGTTCGGGCGGCCGAGCGGGAGTTGATGGCGCGGCTCCCGGAAGGGGCGTTGATGCAGCGGGCGGCGGCCGGGCTCGCCGCCGCCTGCGCCGACTTGCTGGGGCGGGTGTACGGCAGGCGGGTGGTGCTGCTGGTCGGCAGCGGGGACAACGGGGGCGACGCGCTCCACGCCGGGGCGCGGCTGGCCCGGCGGGGGGCCGGGGTGACGGCTGTGCCGCTGTCGCCGGAACGGGTGCACGAGGGCGGGCTCGCCGCCCTGCGGCGGGCGGGGGGTTCCGTCGCGGGAGTGGCAGGCGCCGAAGATCTGATCGAGCGGGCCGACCTGGTGGTCGACGGGATCGTGGGGATCGGGGGAAAGGGCGGACTGCGGGCCGAGGCCGTGCCCTTGACGGAGGCCGCCGCCCGGGCGCGGGCCGCCGTGGTGGCCGTCGATCTGCCCAGTGGTGTCGACGCCGATACGGGCGAGGTGCACGGGGCCGCCGTCCGGGCGGACCTGACCGTGACCTTCGGGACGCACAAGCCGGGCCTGCTGGTGGATCCCGCGCGGGAGTACGCCGGGTCGGTGCGGCTCGTCGACATCGGGCTGGAGCTGCCGGGCGGAAGCGCCCAGTTGGAGGCCCTGCAGCACGCGGACGTGGCCGCGCTGCTGCCCGTGCCGGCGCCCGAGAGCGACAAGTACCGGCGCGGGGTCGTCGGGATCGCCGCCGGGTCGGCCCGGTATCCGGGGGCCGCCGTGCTGGCCGTCGCGGGGGCGCTGCGCGGCGGGGCCGGGGCCGTGCGGTACGTGGGGCCCGCCGCGGACGCGGTGATCGCCCGGTTCCCCG
The DNA here is from genome assembly GCF_015160875.1 of Streptomyces chromofuscus. Lineage (NCBI taxonomy): Bacteria > Bacillati > Actinomycetota > Actinomycetes > Kitasatosporales > Streptomycetaceae > Streptomyces > Streptomyces chromofuscus. Next base: position 4,776,872 of record NZ_CP063374.1, read on the forward strand.
AGACGCTGGTGTCGGACCAGGGGCCCCGGCGGGCGGGGCGCGTGCAGGCCTGGGTCGTGGGGCCGGGGGCCGGGGACGACGCGGACACGGTGAACGAGGTGCTGCGGGCCGAGGTGCCGGTGCTGGTCGACGCGGACGGGCTGCGGCTGGCGGAGGCCGGCGCCGTACGGAGGCGCGCCGCGCCGACGTTGATGACGCCGCACGCGGGGGAGGCCGCGGCGCTGCTGGGGGTGAGCCGGGAAGAGGTCGAGGGCGCTCGGCTCGCCGCGGTGCGGGAGTTGGCGGGGCGGTACGGCGCGACCGTGCTGCTGAAGGGATCCACGACGCTGGTGGCCGACGCGGCGGACGGCGTGCCCGTACGGGTCAACGCGACCGGGACGGGGTGGCTGGCCACGGCCGGGAGCGGGGACGTGCTGTCGGGGCTCGCGGGGTCGCTGCTGGCGGCGGGGCTCTCGACCCGGGACGCGGCGAGCGCGGGGGCGTATCTGCACGGGCTGGCCGGGAGGTTCGCGGCGGACGGGGCGCCGGTGGGGGCGCTGGACGTGGCGGGGGCCGTTCCGGGGGCGTGGCGGGACGTGGTGAGCGGGTAGGAAGGGGCGCAGGCCCTCGAGGCTTCCGACCGGTGGTGCGGGGCACTCTCACCGGGCCGGTGTCGAAGGCATGTCCGACCCCTCTGAGAGACTGGGCGCGATGAGTACGACTGCACAGCTGCCGAGCACCGCCCCGCTGCGCGGGCGCGCCGAGATCGATCTTGCCGCGCTCCGCGCCAACGTGCGGACCCTGCGCGCCCATGCGCCCGGTGCGGCCGTGATGGCCGTGGTGAAGTCCGAGGCGTACGGTCACGGTGCGCTGCCGTGCGCGCGTGCGGCCGTCGAGGCGGGCGCCGGCTGGCTGGGCACCGCCACGCCCGAGGAGGCCCTGGCGCTGCGCGGGGCGGAGGGCATCCCGGCGGACGTCCGGATCATGTGCTGGCTGTGGACGCCCGGCGGCCCCTGGCGCGAGGCCGTCGAGGCGGACATCGACGTCTCCGTGAGCGGTATGTGGGCCCTGCGCGAGGCCATCGAGGCCGCCCGGCAGGCGGGGCGGCCCGCGCGGGTCCAGCTGAAGGCCGACACGGGGCTCGGGCGCAACGGGTGTCAGCCCGGCGCCGACTGGGCCGAGCTCGTGGAGGCGGCGGCGGGGGCGGAGGCCGAGGGCCTCGTCCGCGTGACGGGGCTGTGGTCGCACTTCGCCTGCGCCGACGAGCCCGGACATCCCTCCGTCGCCCTGCAACTCGGGCTTTTCCGGGAGATGGTGTCGTACGCCGAGGGGGAGGGCGTCAGTCCCGAGGTGCGCCACATCGCCAACTCGCCCGCCACGCTGACCCTTCCCGAGGCCCACTTCGATCTCGTCCGCACGGGAATCGCCCTCTACGGCATCTCGCCCAGCCCCGAGATCGGCACGCCGGCCGACTTCGGGCTGCGGCCGGTGATGACGCTGTCGGCGTCGCTGGCGCTGGTCAAGCAGGTGCCCGCGGGCCACGGGGTCAGTTACGGCCACCGGTACACCACGCCCGGCGAGACCACCCTCGGCCTCGTCCCGCTCGGTTACGCCGACGGCATCCCGCGGCACGCCTCGGGGACCGGCCCCGTGCTGATCGGCGGGAAGTGGCGGACCGTCGCGGGCCGGATCGCGATGGACCAGTTCGTCGTCGACCTGGGGGGCGACGAGCCACCGGCGGGGGCGGAGGCCGTGCTGTTCGGCCCCGGTGACCGGGGTGAGCCCACCGCCGAGGACTGGGCGCAGGCGGCGGGGACGATCGCGTACGAGATCGTGACCCGCATCGGAACGCGCGTCCCGCGCGTTTATGTCGATACGGAGAAGTCCGAGGGGCGGGGACCACAGGTCGGCCGGGAACAGCCCATCGAGGGATAGGTGAACGGGGAACAAGACGGGTGACCCGCCCGGGGCGGTCGCACAGGGCCGCCCGGCACCGGCCGACCCGGCAGGAGTTCCCAGCAGGTCCCGGACGCGGCAGGCGTCCAAACCCACCGACGAACGACAACGATCCGGCGAAGAGGAGCGGTACGTGAGCGAGAGCAGTGCGGAGGGCGTCGTCGACGCCGCCGCGGCCGTCGCTTCCGCCACGGGGGTGGCCGGAAACTGGCGCAGGGTGACCGGTATCGCCGGCGCCGCGATAGGGGTGATCGCCGCCGGCGCCGCCGCCGGCGTCGCGATAGAACGGATGACCGTCGGCCGGGGCATGCGCAGGAAGGCCCGGCTCGCCCTCGACTCTACGGGGCCCTACGGCGCGCTGCGCGGCACGCCCGGCCGGGCCTACGCCGACGACGGCACCGAGCTGTACTACGAGGTCGACGAGGTCGAGGTCGAGGAGGGCGTGTCGCCGCGGCGGCGCCGGCTGTTCGGCCGCAAGGCGCCCGCTCCCGTGACGGTCGTCTTCAGCCACGGCTACTGCCTCAGCCAGGACTCCTGGCACTTCCAGCGGGCGGCGCTGCGCGGTGTCGTACGGACCGTGCACTGGGACCAGCGCAGCCACGGCCGGTCCGGGCGGGGCGCGGCCCAGGTCCGGGACGGGGCGCCCGTCACCATCGACCAGCTCGGCCAGGACCTGAAGGCCGTGATCGACGCGTCCGTGCCCGAGGGGCCGATCGTGCTGGTCGGGCACTCCATGGGCGGCATGACGATGATGGCGCTGGCCGACCGGTGTCCCGAGCTGATCCGGGAGCGGGTGGTCGCGGTCGCGCTCGTCGGTACGTCGTCGGGGAACCTCGGCGAGGTCAACTTCGGGCTGCCGGTCGCGGGCGTCAACGCGGTGCGGCGGGTGCTGCCCGGGGTGCTGCGGGCGCTGGGGCAGCAGGCGGAGCTGGTGGAGAAGGGGCGGCGGGCGGTCGCCGATCTGTTCGCCGGGATCATCAAGCGGTACTCGTTCGCCTCGCGGGACGTCGACCCGGCCGTCGCCCGGTTCGCCGAGCGGATGATCGAAGGCACGCCGATCGACGTGGTCGCCGAGTTCTACCCGGCGTTCACCGACCACGACAAGACCGAGGCGCTCGCCCACTTCGCGGGCCTGCCGGTGCTGGTGCTGGCCGGGCTCAAGGACCTGGTCACGCCGAGCGAGCACAGCGAGGCCATCGCCGATCTGCTGCCGGACGCGGAACTGGTCCTCGTGCCCGACGCCGGTCACCTGGTGATGCTGGAACACCCGGAAGTGGTCACCGACCGGCTCGCCGACCTGCTCACCCGCGCGGGTGCCGTGCCGGCAGGGGCTACCGTGGGTGGCTATGGAAGCACCAGCGGCACCGCACAACCCGGCTGAGACCGAGCTGATCGTCCACTCGACCGAGCAGATGCGCGACCTCGGCCGTCGGCTCGCCAAACTGCTGCGCGCCGGCGACCTGGTCATGCTCAGCGGGGAGCTCGGCGCGGGCAAGACCACGCTGGCCCGAGGGCTCGGCGAAGGGCTCGGCGTGCGCGGGGCGGTCACCTCGCCGACGTTCGTGATCGCCCGCGTGCATCCGTCCCTCGGCGACGGGCCGCCGCTCGTCCACGTCGACGCGTACCGCCTGGGCGGCGGGCTGGACGAGATGGAGGACCTCGACCTCGACGTCTCGCTGCCCGAGTCCGTGGTCGTCGTGGAGTGGGGCGAGGGCAGGGTCGAGGAGCTGACCGAGGACCGGCTGCACGTCACGATCCACCGGGCCGTGGGGGACACGACGGACGAGGTGCGACACGTGACGCTGACGGGCGTCGGCGAGCGCTGGACCGCGGTGGACCTGGGCTGGCTGTCCGCCTGAGGCGGCGTCGGCGGTCCGCCTGACGCGGGCGAGTGGGTGGGCCGGTGTCGGCGGGTCACCTGGTGCGGGGGCGTGGGCCGACGACGGCGGCGGGCCGCCTGACGCGGGCGAGTGGGTGGGCGGTGCGTCGTACGGGGCTCGGCTGGGTGCGGGGGCGTGGGCCGACGACGGCGGCGGGCCGCCTGACGCGGGCGAGTGGGTGGGCGGTGCGTCGTACGGGGCTCGGCTGGGCGCGGGAGAGCAGGCCGGCGTCGGCCGGTCGTATGCGCGGCGCGTCGTACGGGGCTCGGCTGGGTGCGGGAGAGCAGGCCGGCGTCGGCCGGTCGTATGCGCGGGGAGAGTGAGTCGGCGTCGGCTCGCGTACGCGGCGAAAGCGAGTCGGCGTCGGCCGGTCACCTGTGCGGGGGATTGCGGTCTTGCCTCGGCCGTACCTGGGTCGCGGGGCTCGGCTGTGCAAGGCCCGTGCACCCCCGGGCAGGAGCGTTCTCTCGGCGTGGGCGGCCGGCCGGGCCGCGGGGCGCGCAGCAGCCGGGCCGTCGGCCTTCGGCAGGGGTGCACCCGGACGAACGGGACCGTCGTCTTCCTGCAGGTTCCGACAAGGCGTCGGCAACATGTTGCGCGTGGCGACTCGGACGTGGTCACATGGTATCCAGCCGCTGGTTAGGTGTACCTAAGTTGCACCCGGCCGGCTCCGCCCCCGGCCTCCAGGAGGCGTCCATGTCGACCACGGACCGCACGCCGCAGCCGCGGCCCGCCGCGCCCGCCGGGGTGTCCATGCGCGATCTGCTGGCGTCCTGCGCCGCCGCGCACGCGATCTGCACGCCGCCGCCCGCGCCCGAGCCGTCGGCCCCCGAGCCGCGCGTGGACCACCGCGAGGCCGCGTGAAGCGCCGTACGGCGGCTGCTATCGGATGACGACGACCTTCTGCCCGATCGTCGCGAACATCCACATCGCGTCCCCGTCCTCCCGCGTCTCCCGGATGCCCCCCGTCCGCACCGCCGGGTCGGGCGGCGCCGCCGAGCCGTCCACCGCCGCGCTGAAGCCGATGACCACGCCGTCCACGCTGGCGAAGCGGACGACGTGCTCGACGGGGGTGCCGTCGGACCCGGTGGTCACGCCCGTACGCGACGTCACCGCGTAGGTGCCCGGCGCCGGGTCGACCGCGCTGGGCATCACCTTGAACGTGCGCTGGACCCGGTTCCGCGCGCCGACCAGCCACACCCGGTCGTCGTCGAGCGAGTACACGACCCGCTCGCCGGTGCCGGAGCCGCCGGGCAGGGCGGTGGGGTGGCGCTTGTCGCGGGGCGCCTTGGACGCGGTCACGACGGGCGTCGCCCCGGCGCGGTGCGGCGACGCGCTCAGCTCGGCCGGGACTGTCGCCCCCGCCTGGTAGGCGAGGAACCCGACCGCCGTGAGGGCGGCCGCCGTCAGCCCGGTCACGATGGCGGCGCTGGTGCTGGCCACGGCGCCCTCCTCCGCGTCGTAAGTCGTGGCATGTGGTGACGGTAGGTGACGGTAGCAGCACGGAAGCGATGGACCCGGTCGGCAGTGCCCGAGCCGCGAGGAGCCGTACGCTGTTTGCGTGCTCTTGCTCGCTCTGGATACCGCCACCCCCGCCGTGACCGTCGCCCTGCACGACGGCACGGACATCATCGCCTCGTCGAGCCAGGTGGACGCCCGCCGGCACGGTGAGCTGCTGCTCCCGGCCGTCGACCGCGTCCTGACCCAGGCAGGGCTGAGGCTCGACGCCGTCACCGGGATCGTCGTAGGGATCGGCCCGGGTCCGTACACCGGGCTGCGCGTCGGGCTGATGACCGCCGACACCTTCGGCCTCGCCCTCGGTGTGCCCGTGCACGGTGTGTGCACGCTGGACGGTCTCGCCTACGCGGCCGACATGGAGGGCCCCTTCGTCGTCGCGACCGACGCCCGGCGCAAGGAGGTCTACTGGGCGCGGTACGACGACTCCCGTACCCGCGTCACCGACCCGGCCGTCGACCGGCCCGCCGACATCGCCGAGCAGGTCGCGGGGCTGCCCGCGGTCGGCGCGGGCGCCTTGCTCTACCCGGACACCTTCCCGGTCGCGCACGAGCCCGAGCACGTGTCCGCCGCCGCGCTCGCCCGGCTGGCCGCCGAGCGGCTGGACAAGGGCGAGGAACTGCCGCCCGCCCGGCCGTTGTACCTGCGCCGCCCGGACGCCCAGGTGCCCAAGAACTACAAGGTGGTCACCCCGAAGTGACCGAGCCCGTGACGCCCGTGCTGCGGGAGATGCGCTGGTGGGACATCGATCCCGTGCTGGAGCTGGAACGGGAGCTGTTCCCGGACGACGCCTGGTCGCGGGGCATGTTCTGGTCCGAGCTCGCCCATGCGCGCGGCCCCGGCGCGACCCGGCGGTACGTCGTCGCCCAGGGCGGCGACCGGATCGCCGGGTACGCCGGGATCGCCGCCGCCGGTGACATCGCCGACGTCCAGACGATCGCCGTCGCCCGCGCCCACTGGGGCACCGGCCTCGGCGGGCGGCTGCTGACCGAACTGCTCCGGGCGGCGACCGCGTTCGAGTGCGCCGAGGTGATGCTCGAGTGCCGCGTCGACAACGTCCGCGCCCAGAAGCTCTACGAGCGCTTCGGCTTCGAGGCCATCGGTGTCCGGCGCGGCTACTACCAGCCCGGCAACGTGGACGCCCTGGTGATGCGCCTGACCGACCCAGCAACCTCTGTACAAGGAACCGAGATCCGACATGGCTGACGAACCCCTGGTCCTGGGGATCGAGACCTCCTGCGACGAGACCGGCGTCGGCGTCGTCCGCGGCACCACCCTGCTGGCGGACGCCGTCGCGTCCAGCGTCGACGAGCACGCCCGCTTCGGCGGGGTGGTGCCGGAGGTCGCGTCCCGTGCGCACCTGGAGGCGATGATCCCCACCATCGACCGGGCGCTGAAGGACGCCGGGGTCAGTGCGCGGGACCTCGACGGCATCGCGGTGACGGCCGGTCCCGGACTGGCGGGCGCGCTGCTGGTGGGCGTGTCGGCGGCGAAGGCGTACGCGTACGCGCTCGGCAAGCCGCTGTACGGCGTCAACCACCTCGCCTCGCACATCTGCGTCGACCAGCTGGAGCACGGGGCGCTGCCCGAGCCGACGATGGCGCTGCTGGTGTCCGGCGGGCACTCGTCGCTGCTTCTCTCCTCCGACATCACCAGCGACGTACGGCCCCTCGGCGCCACCATCGACGACGCGGCCGGCGAGGCCTTCGACAAGATCGCCCGCGTGCTGAACCTGGGCTTTCCCGGCGGTCCGGTCATCGACCGGTACGCGCGCGAGGGCGACCCGGAGGCGATCAGCTTCCCGCGCGGCCTGACCGGGCCGCGGGACCCCGCGTACGACTTCTCCTTCTCCGGTCTGAAGACGGCCGTGGCCCGCTGGATCGAGGCCAGGCGGGCGGCCGGGGAGGAGGTGCCGGTGCGGGACGTGGCGGCGTCCTTCCAGGAGGCGGTCGTGGACGTCCTCACCCGCAAGGCCGTGCGGGCCTGCAAGGACGAGGGCGTCGACCATCTGATGATCGGCGGCGGTGTCGCGGCGAACTCCCGGCTGCGCGCCCTCGCCGAGGAGCGCTGCGAGGCGGCCGGCATCCGGCTGCGGGTGCCCCGGCCCAAGCTGTGCACCGACAACGGGGCGATGGTCGCGGCGCTGGGCGCGGAGATGGTGGCGCGGAACCGGCCGGCGTCCGGCTGGGACCTGTCGGCGGACTCGTCACTGCCGGTGACGGACCCGCACGTGCCCGGGCACTCCCACGACCATGTGCACGAGGTCGGCGAGGAGAACCTGTACTCGTGACGGTCGCGCTGATGTGGGAGGCACGGGCGGTGCCCGGGCGGGCGGAGGAGCTGCTGGCCTGGGCCCGCGACCAGCGGCTGGACCCCGGTCCACTGCGCCGGGAGACCTTCCGGGCACCGCAGGACCGGGTCCTCGTGATCACCTGGTGGGACGCGACGTACGACGCCGAACTCCCCGAACTGCCCGAACCGTCCGGGGAGTTGGTGACCCGGGCGGTGCATCGGTGGCGGTTCGAGTCGGTGGGGGCCGAGTCGCTCGAGGCGGAACCGCCCGACGGCCCGTGAGGCCGTCGTCGCGTCAGGTCCCGGTGGCCGGGGACACCTCTGTCGCCGTCGTCTCGCAGCGCAGGTGACGTTCGGGGCCCACTTCCCGTACCGGGCCCGTCAAGGTCAGGCGGGTCACGTGGCGGACGTCCGTGGTCGAGGCCGCGAGCCGCAGCTCCAGAGCTCCCGGTTCGACGACCCTGCGGCCTCGTGCGTCGGTGAACGCCGACAGGTCCGTGGGGAAGTGGAAGGTGATCCGGCGTGATTCCCCGGGCTCCAGCTCCACCCGCTCGTAGCCGACCAGCCGGACGTCCGGGCGGGTCACCGAGGCCACCGGGTCGTGGAGGTAGAGCTGGACCACCTCCGCGCCCGCGCGGTCGCCCGTGTTGTGGACGGTGACGGAGAGGGCGTACGTACCGTCCGTCTCGAGCGTCGTCTCCGGGTCGCCTTCGGCGTCGGTCCATTCGAACGTCGTGTACGAGCGGCCGTGGCCGAAGGGGTACAGCGGTGTCGGGTCCAGGTTGCTGACCTCGCCCGCCAGGCCCAGGGGCGGTTGGAGGTACGTCCACGGCTGGCCGCCGGGGTCGCGCGGCACGCTCACCGGGAGGTGGCCCGAGGGGTTGACGCGGCCGGAGAGGACGCCCGCCACCGCCGGGCCGCCCTCCTCGCCGGGGAAGAAGGCCTGGACCACCGCTCCCAGGCGGCCCTGCCAGCGGCCCAGCGCGTAGGGGCGGCCGGTGAGCAGGACCAGGACGACGGGGACGCCCGTCGCGACCAGGGCGTCCAGCAGGTCGGCCTGGATGCCGGGCAGCCGGAGGTCGGTCGCGTCACAGCCCTCGCCCGACGTGCCGCGGCCGAACAGGCCCGCTTGGTCGCCCAGGACCGCCACGCACACGTCCGCCTCCGCCGCCCGCGCCACCGCCTCCTCGATGCCGGACGGGTCGGGGTCCGAGACGCCGCAGCCCTCCGCGAACGTCACCTTCGCGTCCGGGAGTTCCGTGCGCAGGGCCTGGAGCAGCGGGGGGATCTCGATGCCGGTGGGGGTCTTGGGGTGCAGGGGGAGGACGTGGGAGGGGAAGGAGTAGCAGCCGAGCATGGCCAGCGGATCGGCCGCGCGGGGGCCGACCACGGCGATGCGGGTGTCGGGGGCGAGCGGCAGGACGCCGTCCGGGTTGTCCAGCAGGACCACCGACTCCTGCGCCAGACGGCGGGCCAGGGCGCGGTTCGCCGCCGAGTCCAGGTCGATGTGCTGCTTCGTCGGCTCCGGCTGCCAGTCCTCGTCCAGCAGGCCCAGTTCGCATTTCTGCAGCAGGACCCTGCGCGCCGCCCGGTCCACCAGCGACTCCGGCACCTCGCCCGCCCCGACGGCCTCGACCAGGGGCCGGCCGTAGCACTTCAGCGTCGGCAGCTCGACGTCGATCCCGGCCGCCAGCGCGGCGTGCGCCGCCTCGGCGGGGGTGCCGGCCACGCGGTGCAGGCTCTGCAGGAAGCCGATGCCGAAGTAGTCCGAGACGACCGTGCCGGTGAAACCCCACTCTTCGCGCAGGAGCTCCGTCAGCAGCGCCGGGTCCGCCGACGCCGGGACCCCGTCCGTCTCCGTGTACGCCGCCATCACCGAGCGCGCACCGCCCTCGCGCAGCGCCAGTTCGAACGGCGGGAGGGTGACGTCCGCGAACTCGCGGACCCCGGCGCGCACGGGCGCCAGGTTGCGGGCGCCGGCCGAGGACGCGTACCCGGCGAAGTGCTTCAGCGTGGCCACGATCCCGGCCGACTCCAGGCCCCGTACGTACGCCGCGCCGATCGTGCCCACCAGGTACGGGTCCTCGCCGATCGTCTCCTCGACCCGTCCCCACCGCAGGTCGCGGACCACGTCCAGCACGGGCGCCAGGCCCTGGTGGACACCGACCGAGCGCAGGTCGGCGCCGATCCGCCGGGCCATCTCCTCGACCAGCGCGGGGTCGAAGGTGGCGCCCCAGGCGAGCGGGACCGGGTAGGCCGTCGCGCGCCACGCCGTGAAACCCGCGAGGCACTCCTCGTGGGCGATCGCCGGGATGCCGAAGCGGCCGGACGCGGCGATCCGGCGCTGGGCGCCGGCCAGGGAGCGGGCGCCGACCTCCGGGTCGACGGGGGCGGTGCCGAAGGGGCGGGTGAGCTGGCCGAGGCCGTGGGCGATCAGGTCGTCGAAGTCGTAGTCGGCGGTCATGTCGTGCTGGTGGGGGGCCACTCCGTCCCCGTCGGCGGTGGCGCCGACCCAGACGCCGTACAGCTGGGCGGTCTTCTCTTCGAGGGTCATCCGGGAGAGCAGGTCCGCGACACGGACGTCCGCGGGAAGGCCGGGGTCACGCCAAGGGGCGGTGGTCATGAAACTCCTGTCGTTGAACGCGTACGGAGAGCGCTACTTGCCGCCGACGCCCATCAGGCCGCCCACCAGCGCCCGCCGCGCCACCAGGTAGACGGCGAAGATCGGGATGCCCGACAGGACGACCGAGGCGAGCAGGGCGGGGATGTTCACGCCGAACTGGCTGACGTAGTTGAACAGGCCGAGGGTGAGGACACGCGGCCCGTCGGACTGGGTGAAGATCAGCGGGAAGAGGAAGCCGTTCCAGGCCTGCAGCGCGGCGTAGATCACGACCGTGCTGATGCCGCCCTTGGCCAGCGGGATCGTCAGCTGGAACAGCATCCGCAGCGGGGAGGCGCCGTCCAGGGCCATCGCCTCGTACAGCTCCTCCGAGATGTCGCGCAGGGTGCCGGTGAGCACGAGGACCGACACCGGCATCGCGAAGGCGGCCGTCGGCAGGATGACGGCGAGCAGGCTGTCGTAGAGGTTCAGCTTGGCGATCATCAGGTAGAGCGGGACCACGACCGCCTGCGCCGGAATCGCCACGCCCAGCAGGAACAGCCGGAAGGCGGCGCCGGACCAGCGGGTGCGGGTGCGCACCGCGACGTAGGCGAGCGGTGTGCACAGGACCAGGACGATGCCCACGACCGCCGCCGCGACGATCGCCGTGTTGGCCAGGAAGTGACCGAAGCCGCTGTTCAGAACGGTGTTGTAGTTGTCGAGGGTGGGACGGGTGGGCGGCTGGAGGGCGTTGCGCCCCAGCGCCTCGTCCTGGCGGGTGAGGGAGGCCGAGATCATCGCGTAGATCGGGACGATCACGACCGCCAGCCACAGCACCGAGCCGAGCCCGGCCAGCGGGTTGACGCGCCGTGGCCAAAATTGGCGGTGGCGCGGCGCCGGGGCGGGCGGCCGGTCGCGACGGGGGGTCTTCACGGGGTGCGGCAGCGTGTCGTGCGCCATGGCGTCACATTCCTTCCCGGACGCTGCGCATGGCGCCGAAGCCGGACAGCCGGACCAGCAGGAGCGACAGCGCGGTCGCCGCCGCCACCAGGAAGGAGGCGATGGCGCTGGCGTAGCCGAAGTCGTAGCTCTTGAAGCCCGCCTCGTACATCAGGTACGGCAGGATCGCGGTGTCCGTGCCGGGGCCGCCCTGGGTGAGGATCAGGACCGTCTCGAAGTAGGTCAGCGAGCCGACCACCATCAGGACGCTGGACGTGGTGATGGTGTGGCGCAGCTGCGGCAGGGTCACGGAGACGAACTGCCGGTAGCGGCCGGCGCCGTCGATCGCGGCCGCCTGGTAGAGCACGGGCGGGATCTGGCGGGCGCCGCCCTGGTAGATCAGCGTGTGGAACGGGATGAACTGCCAGCCGCCGACGAAGACGATCGCGAGGAACGCGCCGTTGGAGGAGCCCAGGGTGTCCTTCTGCACGATGCCGAAGTTCGGGTCGAGCAGCGCGTAGAAGAGCAGGGCGATCGCCGTCGAGGAGAGCAGGAACGGCACGAAGAAGACCGCCGACAGGATCGCCCGGTTGCGCTGCCGGCCCGCCGCCCAGACGCCCAGCAGCAGTGCCACGACGGTCTGGAACGCCCAGCTGACCACGGTCAGCAGGACCGTCAGCCACAGGGACTGGGTCAGGCGGGGGTCGTCCAGGAGCCGGCGCCAGTTGGCCAGTCCCACCGGCCTCGGGTCGCCGAGGCCGTTCCACTCGGTGAAGGACAGCAGGAAGGCCAGCACCATCGGCGCCACCGCGAAGAACGCGAAGAACAGGACGCCGGGCAGGGCCCAGACGGCGTGCGGGCGGCCGGTGCGGGGGGCCGCGCCGGGAGCGCTCACTTCAGCTCCTTCAGCGCGGACACGAACCGGCTCGGCGTCGACTGGCCGACGAACAGCTTGTTGATCTCGGTGAGCATCGGCGTCTGGACGCTCGGGTCCACCGCCTGGTCCCAGCTCAGCGTGAAGGCGGGCGCCCGCTCGACCATCTCGTACTGGAACGCCGCGAACTCGGGGTTGGGCGCCGAGCTCAGCAGCTCGGCCGCGTGGGAAGTGGTCGGGATGTCCCCGTTGGCGACCAGGTCCTTGGCGTACGCCTGCGAGGCGCAGTCCTTGAGGAAGGCGATCGCGGCGTCCTTGTTGCGGGTGCGGGCGTTGACCGACCAGTAGTTGGTGGGGTTGCCGACGACGTTGCGCACGTCCCCGGTGCCGCTGTCGAACTCGGGGAACGCCGCCCACCCGAGGTGCTTCTTGGCGAAGTCCGGGAACTTGCCGAGCTGCGTGGAGTACTCCCAGGACCCCATCAGGTGCATGGCCGCCTTGCCCTGCGCGAAGACCGCCGGGGCGCCGCCGTTGACGTACGACACGGAGTTGAAGCCCTTGCCGAAGGCGCCGTCGTCCACGAGGTCGCGGACCGTCTCGGCCGCCTTGAGGACGGCCGGGTCGCCCCAGCCGGCGGAGTCGCCGTTCTGGATCCGGGCGAACACCTCGGGGCCGCCGATGCGGTCGACCAGGTACTCCAGCCACATCAGCTCCGGCCAGATGTCCGCGCCGCCCAGTGCGAAGGGGGTGATGCCGGCCTTCTTCAGCTTGGCGTTGGTGTCGAGGAGCTGGTCCCAGGTGGTGGGCGGCTGGAGCTTGTGCTCGGTGAAGACCGACTTGTTGTAGAAGAGGATCACCGGCTGCATGCCGCGCATCGGTATGCCGTACCGGCGTCCGCCGAGGGCGCCCGCGTCCAGCACCGAGGGCAGGAAGCCGTCCTTGAGGACCGGGTCGCCCTCGATGACGTCGGTCAGGTCGACCAGTTGCCCGGCCTCCTGGTAGGCCTTGATGGAGCCGCCGCCCCAGTTGAAGAAGACGTCCGGGGCGTTGGGCGAGCCCATCGCCGTGCGCAGCTTGGCCGGGTACTCGGAGCCCGGGACCTTCTCCAGCCTGACGGTGGCGCCCGTGCTCTTCGCCGCCTTGGAGGCGTTGAACCGCTCGACGGCCGCCTGCTGCACCTTCGCGGCGTCGTCGCCGTACACCAGGGCGGTGAGCGCGCCGCCCGCGCCGCCGGAGTCACCGCCGGAACCGCAGGCCGTCAGGCCCGTGGTGAGCGCGGTGGCGGCACCGGCGCCGAGCACCCAGCGCCTGCTGAACGTACGCCCGCCGTCGGGCGACGTGGTGGACCCCAGGGACCCAGACCCCATGACAGCACGCATCCTCTCGCGACTTTTCCTGCGCGGAATGTTTCGGTGGATCCGGTGGCTCGTGCACCGAATGTTTCGGTCCAAACTTCGAATGTTCCGGGAAGGTAGGACGCCGGAGGGGGTCCGTCAAGGGGTTGCGCAGAGATACGATCGCCGCCATGACTCCCCGGGAACGCGCTCAAACCCAGACGACACGGCGGTCCGCGCAGACCGCGACCCTCGCCGAGATCGCCCGCGAGGCCGGGGTCTCCGCGCCGACTGTTTCGAAGGTGCTGAACGGACGGGCCGACGTCTCCCCGGCCACCCGCACCCGCGTCGAGGAACTGCTGCGCACCCACGGCTACCGGCGGCGCCGCGCCGAGGCGACCCGCTCGCCCCTGATCGACCTGGTCTTCCACGAGATGGAGAGCGCCTGGGCGCTGGAGGTCATCCGGGGTGTGGAGAACGTGGCCCGGGAGGCCGGGCTGAGCGTCGTGCTCTCCGAGAGCGCGGGGCGGCTGACGCCCGGGCGGACCTGGGCCGACCAGGTCGCCGCCCGCCGCCCGCACGGCGTGATCCTGGTGCTGAGCGAGCTGGACCAGGCTCAGCGGGCGTTGCTGACCAGCCGCTCCGTGCCGTTCGTGGTGATGGACCCGGCGGGCGACCCGGGCACCGACGTGCCCTCCATCGGCGCCACCAACTGGCAGGGCGGCCTCGCCGCCACCCGGCACCTGGTCGAGCTGGGGCACACCCGTATCGGCGCGATCACCGGGCCGTCGCGGATGCTGTGCAGCCGGGCCCGGGTGGACGGCTACCGGGCGGCGCTGGAGACCGCCGGGCTGCCGGTCGACCCCTCGCTCATCGCGGCCGGCGACTTCCACCACGACGCCGGCTACCGGCTCGGCCTGCAGCTGCTGCGCCGCCCGGACCGGCCGACCGCCGTCTTCGCCGGCAACGACCTCCAGGCGCTCGGGCTGTACGAGGCGGCGCGCGAGCTGGGGCTGCGGGTGCCGGAGGACGTGAGCGTGGTCGGGTTCGACGACCTGCCGGTGGCGCGCTGGGTGGGGCCGCCGCTGACGACCGTGCGGCAGCCGCTGACGGAGATGGCGGAGGCGGCGGCCCGGCTGGTGCTGGAGCTGGGGCGCGGGGACGAGGCCGCCGCCGCGACGCGGGTCGAGCTGGCCACGAGCCTGGTGGTGCGCAGCAGTACTGCCGCGCCGAGGGTGGCCGGAAGCTGAGGGATGCACACCGAAACTTTCGGAGGCACCCGCACATGATCTCTGCGCACTGGACGTACGGCGCGGTCCGGCGCGTCACCCAGGACCGGCTCGCCCACCGCGCGCAGACCGGTGCAACGGTCAGCTGGTCCCACGCGTCGTACAACGGGACGGTCCCGGACGGCGGTTCGGTGATGTTCGGCTTCAACGGCTCCTGGAGCGGCGGCAATCCACTACTCACGGTGACGCTGGGCTGAGAAGTCTGAGATTTTCCCAAGAAAGCGGGCTTCGCAGTCCCCGCCCGAAATAATTCGGACTTATGTTCCTGTCTGTGACGGGACACATAACGGAGCACGACGGGGACGAGGACGAGGGCCGAAGAGGGCAGGGCCGGCGGCCGGGCGGGCTGCGGGCCGCCGGCCTCGCCCTCGCCGCCGTGCTGGCGCTGGGCGGCGCCGGGGCGGGCTGGATCTACTGGCAGCTGGACGACAACATCCACAGCGTCGACATCAACAGCGCCCTCGGCGACGACCGCCCGGCCAAGCCGACGCCCTCCGCCACCGCCTCGGCGCCGCCCAGCGAGGCGCTGAACATCCTGGTGCTGGGCTCGGACTCGCGCAGCGGCGCCGAGAACCAGGCCCTCGGCGGCGGCGAGAGCACCGGCGCCCGGTCCGACACGGCCATGGTGGTGCACCTCGACGCCGGGCGCACCGCGGCCACCGTGGTCAGCATCCCGCGCGACACCCTGGTCACCCGGCCTTCCTGCCCGCTGGAGTCGGAAGGCCGGTCGGCCGAGGCCCAGGGAGTGATGTTCAACAGCGCCTACTCGGTGGGCGGTCCGGTGTGCGCGGTGAAGACGGTCGAGTCGATGACCGGCGTCCGCATGGACCACTACGTCGAGATCGACTTCGCCGGATTCGCCCGGCTGGTGGACGCCCTCGGCGGGGTCACCGTCACCACCGAGGAGGACATCGACGACGAGGACAGCCACCTGACCCTGCCGGCCGGCACCCATCACCTCGACGGCGAACAGGCGCTGGGCCTCGCCCGTACCCGGCACGGCATCGGGGACGGCAGCGACCTGGGGCGCATAGGCCTCCAGCAACAGCTGGTGAAGGCGATCCTGGAGCGGATCGCGTCGACCAGCCTGCTGTCGGACCCGACCCGCCTGTACGAGGTCGCGGACGCGGTGACCGGGAGTCTGACGACCGACACCGGCCTCGACTCGCTGACGGAGCTGGTGGGGCTCGGGGAGAGCCTGCGCGACCTGCCGGCGGACGCCGTGGAGACGGTCACGATGCCGGTGGTCACGGCGCCCTCGGACCCCAACCGGGTGGTCGCCGACGAGCCGGAGGCGGGCGCGTTGTGGGAGCGGCTGCGGTAGGGCCGCAGGCGACAGGACGGCGCCAGGAAAGTTTTCCAGGAATTCTCGGCGGAGGTGTCGATCCGGGCGGGCGCCGTTCGACGCATGGGTGAAAGGCACCGACCACCCACTACCGAGGGAGCCACCATGCCCCGCTACCTGTCACTCGTGCGGATCGACGAGAAGAACGCCCCCGCCGAGGGCCCCAGCCCCGAGCTCATGCAGCGGATGGGCGAGCTGATCGAGGAGATGACCAAGGCCGGCGTGCTGCTCGACACCGCCGGGCTGACCCCCACCGATCAGGGTGTCCGCGTGCATGACGAGGGCGCCACCGCCGCCTGCCACGCCCGCGCGTACACGTACGAGAAGACCGACTGGGCGAGCATCGCGAGGCTGCACGGCCTGCTCGCGGCCCGCGCCCCGTCCCCGGTCGTCGAACTCAACCGCGCGGTGGCCACTCGCCATGGCCGAAGGCCCGGCTGCGGCCCTGGACGTCGTCGACGCCCTGTCCGCCGTACCCGCCCTGCGCGACTACCACCGGCTGCCGAGCGTCCGCGGCGACCTGCTCGCCCGCCTCGGCCGCCCGACGGAGGCCCGCGCGGAATCACACGCGCGGCGTTCCTGGCCCGCAACGAACGCGAGCGGGAACTGCTGGAGGCTCGGGCACGGGAATGTGGCTGACCCGATCGGGGCACGATCACTCATTCGGTTGATCGTCACCGGTTACGGACCGTCAGGAGCCGCGCTCTCGTAGCGTCGCGGTGTCGCTTGTGCCGTAATGGCGCCCGCGCCCACACTTGTTAGGAGGAGGTGCTTCACGATGACCGCTCTCGCAGAAGAGGTGGCTCCGGTGGTGGCAGACCAGCCGGTGTCCGATCTGGACGAGGTCCTGTGGCAGGCGTGGAAGGCCATGGATCTCCCCGAGGGCTACCGCGCCGAGATCATCGAGGGGGCCATCGAGGTGTCGCCTACCGGTCGCCGTCGTCATACCGTGCTGATTGGCCGACTCCGTAGGGCGCTGGACGCGCATCTCGCGAGCAGCGGTTACGCAGCGCACCATGACGGCAACGTCATCCACCGCCACAAGTCCTGGATCCCCCACCTCTTCGTAGCCCCCCTCGACCTCGACGAGATCCCCGATGAGGAAGGCCTCGGCGTGGACGCCGCCGGCGTCGAGATGGTCGTCGAGGTCACTTCACCCGGACACCGCAACCTCCAGCGCGACAGGGTCCGCAAGCGCCGTGAATACGCCCGGGCGGGCATCCCCCTGTACGTGATCGTCGACGACTTCGATGACGACGGAGCCGTTGTCGTTCTGACCTCCCCCGACCCGAAGAAGGCCAAGTACACCGACGAGCACCGCGTTCCCTACGGCACGGACGCGGTGATCCCCGAAGGTCCGGCCAAGGGCTTCGCGATCGGCAAGGCGATCACCGCGTCCTGACCTCCGTCAGCCCGACGGGTGGCCGATCAGCATCGTCGGCGCGCCCGCCACCCGCGTCAGGAACACCGTCGCGGAGTGCGGCCCCTGCGGCTTCACCTTCCTGCGCAGCTCCTCCGGCTCCACCGCCGACCCCCGCTTCTTCACGGTCAGGATTCCCACCTCCCGCTCCCGCAACAGGGCCTTCAGCCTCTTGACGTTGAAGGGGAGCCGATCCGTGATCTCGTAGGCGGTGGCGTACGGCGTCGGGCGCAGTTCGTCGGCCGTGACGTACGCGATCGTCTCGTCGATCAGCCCGCCGCCCACCTCTGCGGCCACCTCGGCGACCAGGTGGGCGCGGATGACGGCCCCGTCCGGCTCGTACAGGAAGCGGCCGACGGGACGCACGGCGGGATTCGGCAGGCCGCGGGAGCGGAGGGTGCGCGGGCCGGGCAGGAGGGTGGCGCGCACCAGGCCGGGCTCGGTGCCGAACCACAGCACCGCCTCCTTCACGTCCCCGCCGTCCGAGATCCACTCCGCCTCGGCGGCGCCCGGCACGGCCTCGTGCGGGATGCCGGGGGCGACCTTGAGGGCGGCGTGCGGGGCGGTCTCGGCCACCCGTACGGCCCAGGAGAGCGGCGGCGAGTAGGCCTCCGGGTCGAAGATGCGGCCCCGGCCGCCCCGGCGCGCCGGGTCCACGAAAACCGCGTCGTACGCCGACACGTCCACCTCCGTGACGTCCGCCTCGCGCACCTCGATCAGCCCGTCCAGCCCCAGGGCCTCGGCGTTCGCCCGCGCGGCGGCCGCCGTCAGCGGGTCGCGGTCCACGGCGAGGACGCGGATCCCTGCGCGGGCGAGGGCGATCGCGTCCCCGCCGATGCCGCAGCACAGGTCCGCCACGGACGTCACGCCCAGCTCGCCGAACCGCCGGGCGCGGTACGCGGCCACGCTCGCCCGCGTCGACTGCTCGACGCCGTTGGGGGTGAAGTACATCCGTTCCGCGTCCGCCGCCCCGAACTTGGCCACCGCCCGTTGCCGCAGCCGCGCCTGGCCGAGCGCCGCCGACACCAGCTCGGCCGGGTGGTCGCGGCGCAGCCGGGTGGCGACGGCGAGTTCCTGCGCGGGGTCCGTGCCGCGCACCTCGTCGAGGAGGGCCCGGCCTTCGGGGGTGAGGAGAGGGGCGAGGTCGTTCACCGGGTCATTGTCGGCCAGTCGGTGGACGGTGTGCTTCCGGCGGCGGTGTCGGCGGGGGTTCGGGGACGGGGCCTGGGAGGATCCGGCCCCATGCGAGCAGTAGTACAAAATGACAAAAATAGGTCTTGGTGGCGCCGGAGGGGTACGACCGTCAGGGCCTCGGTTGCCGTCCTGACCGCCGCCGCCCTCGCCTCGGGCTGCGCGCGGGCCGACGACGAAGCGCCCCCGCCCCTCAAGGCGCCCCCGGCCCGCGCGCTGGACGGCTACGCCGCCAAACTCCGCGCCGACCATGCCGCCCTGGTCGCCGCCGCGAAACGCTGGGGGCTGCAGAGGACCCCGCTCAGGCCGCCGCCCCCGCCCGCGAAGAAGCCGGCGATCACCACCCGGGCCGGCTTCGAGGTGGACCGACACGAGGAGCAGGGCCTCCCGCCGGTCTTCACCACCGTCCCCACCCGCCAGAAGGTCGTCTTCCTGACGATCGACGACGGCGCGGAGAAGGACCCGGCGTTCCTGCGGATGATGACCGACCTGCGCATCCCGTACACCGCGTTCCTCAGCGACTACCTGGTGAGCGAGAACTACGGCTACTTCCGCCGGATGCAGGCCGGGGGAGTGGGTCTGAACAACCACACGCTCAACCACCCGTACCTGCCCGACCTGTCCTACACCGAGCAGAAGCACGAGATCTGCGGCATGCAGGACGTCGTCGAAAGGCGCTACGGCAAACGCCCGCTGCTGTTCCGCCCGCCCTACGGCAACTACAACTCCGACACGCTGCGCGCCGCCCGGGACTGCGGCATCGAGTACGTGCCGCTGTGGAACGAGGAGGTCTTCGTCGACCGCTGGGACTACCGGGAGTGGGACCGCGACATCCACCCCGGCGACATCGTCCTCAGCCACTTCCGGGGCGAGGACGACTGGGACGGCCGGATGCCCGACATGATCCGCGTCTTCCTCGACAAGGTCACGGCCAAGGGGTACGCGGTGGCCCGCCTGGAGGACTACCTGTGACTCGGCGTGTGCGGGTGGCTCGGGCCGCGGTGCTCCTGGCCCTGCTCTCCGGCTGCGCCCTGCCCGACGTCCCGACCGAGCGGTCCGGCGCCGAGGCGGGGGCGCCACCCGGCTCGGCCGCCTCGCACCTCCCGCCCCACCGCCGGTGGGGCCTGCCCTCGCCGCTGCCTGCGGCCCCCTCGCCCAGGCGCCACGTGTCACGCCCGGCGGACGGGCTCCCACCGGTCCTGGACCACGTCCCGACGCCCCACGATGTGGTCTTCCTCACCTACGACGACGGCGCCGAGAAGGACCCGCGGTTCGTCGACATGGTCCGGGAGCTGCGGCTCCCGGTCAGCATGTTCCTCACCGACAGCGTCGCCGGGCCCGGGTACGGCCACTTCGCGCGCCTGCGCTCGGTCGGCGCGAGCGTGCAGAACCACACCCTCGACCACGCGGCCCTGCGCGGGCTGCCGTACACCGGCCAGCGCGCCGAGATCTGCGGGCAGCAGGACAAGCTCCGCGCCCGGTTCGGCGTCCGCCCGCACCTGTTCCGCCCGCCCTACGGCACGTACGACACGACGACCCGCCGGGCGGCCGGGGACTGCGGCATCGCGGCGATCGTGCTCTGGCGGGCCACGATGCACGCCGACGACCTCACCTTCACGAAAGGCCCCGCCCGCCTCCGCCCGGGCGACATCGTCTCGGTCCCCTCCACGGAGACCCCGAGCCCGATGCTCCGCGAACGCACCACCCGGCTGCTGAGGCGCGTACAGGAGGCGGGCCTGACGGTGGGGCGCCTGGAGGACTATCTCTGAGGGGCGGCGCACATCCGGCCCGTCCGGCACGTGCCCTGCCCGGACGGCGTCAGAAGACGGCTCCGGACGCCGACGCGCCGCGGGCAATTGGCACTCCGCTTGACCGAGTGCTAATCGCGGTCATAGTCTCGGCTCTGGCACTCCCCACTGGAGAGTGCCAAACACGCGACGGGCAGGTCCGGCACCCGCGACGACGGATCCACCTGGTCGCCACCTCAGACAGTTAACCCCGTGAGATCTCCGAAGGGGGAGGTCGGATCGTGACGACCGCCAGCTCCAAGGTTGCCATCAAGCCGCTCGAGGACCGCATCGTGGTCCAGCCGCTGGACGCCGAGCAGACCACGGCCTCTGGCCTGGTCATTCCGGACACCGCCAAGGAGAAGCCCCAGGAGGGCGTCGTCCTGGCCGTGGGCCCGGGCCGCTTCGAGGACGGCAACCGCCTTCCGCTCGACGTCAAGGTCGGCGACGTCGTTCTGTACAGCAAGTACGGCGGCACCGAGGTGAAGTACAACAACGAGGAGTACCTCGTCCTCTCGGCTCGCGACGTGCTCGCGATCATCGAGAAGTAGTTCACCCCCAGCACACCGCTTTTTCGAGCTGCGCCCCTGGCCCCCGCGACCGATAACGAAGCCGGGCGCCCGGGGCGCAGTCTCTTTACCGCAGACTTTCCGAGAGGGCTCCCGCTGCCATGGCGAAGATCCTGAAGTTCGACGAGGACGCCCGTCGCGCCCTCGAGCGCGGCGTCAACAAGCTCGCCGACACGGTCAAGGTGACGATCGGCCCCAAGGGCCGCAACGTCGTCATCGACAAGAAGTTCGGCGCCCCCACCATCACCAACGACGGCGTCACCATCGCCCGCGAGGTCGAGGTCGAGGACCCGTACGAGAACCTCGGCGCCCAGCTGGTCAAGGAGGTGGCGACCAAGACCAACGACATCGCGGGTGACGGTACGACCACCGCGACCGTGCTGGCCCAGGCGCTGGTCCGCGAGGGCCTGAAGAACGTCGCCGCCGGCGCTTCCCCGGCCGCCCTGAAGAAGGGCATCGACGCCGCCGTCGCCGCGGTCTCCGAGGACCTGCTCGCCTCGGCCCGGCCGATCGACGAGAAGTCCGACATCGCCGCCGTCGCCGCGCTGTCCGCCCAGGACCAGCAGGTCGGCGAGCTCATCGCCGAGGCGATGGACAAGGTCGGCAAGGACGGTGTCATCACCGTCGAGGAGTCCAACACCTTCGGTCTGGAGCTGGACTTCACCGAGGGCATGGCCTTCGACAAGGGCTACCTGTCGCCGTACTTCGTGACGGACCAGGAGCGCATGGAGGCCGTCCTCGACGAGCCGTACATCCTCATCCACCAGGGCAAGATCTCCGCCATCGCGGACCTCCTGCCGCTGCTGGAGAAGATCATCCAGGCCAACTCCTCCAAGCCGCTGCTGATCATCGCCGAGGACGTCGAGGGCGAGGCCCTCTCCACCCTCGTCGTGAACAAGATCCGCGGCACCTTCAACGCCACCGCGGTGAAGGCCCCCGGCTTCGGCGACCGCCGCAAGGCGATGCTCCAGGACATGGCGGTCCTCACCGGCGCCACGGTCATCTCCGAGGAGGTCGGCCTCAAGCTCGACCAGGTCGGTCTGGACGTGCTCGGCTCCGCCCGCCGCGTCACCGTCGCCAAGGACGACACCACCATCGTCGACGGTGCCGGCAAGTCCGCGGACGTGCAGGGCCGCGTGGCGCAGATCAAGGCCGAGATCGAGAACACCGACTCCGACTGGGACCGCGAGAAGCTCCAGGAGCGCCTCGCGAAGCTGGCCGGCGGCGTGTGCGTGATCAAGGTCGGCGCCGCCACCGAGGTGGAGCTGAAGGAGAAGAAGCACCGTCTGGAGGACGCCATCTCCGCGACCCGCGCCGCGGTCGAGGAGGGCATCGTCTCCGGTGGGGGCTCCGCGCTCGTCCACGCCGTCAAGGTCCTCGAGGGCAACCTCGACAAGACCGGCGACGAGGCCACCGGTGTCTCCGTGGTCCGCAAGGCCGCCGTCGAGCCGCTGCGCTGGATCGCCGAGAACGCCGGCCTCGAGGGCTACGTCATCGTCTCCAAGGTCGCCGAGCTGGAGAAGGGCAGCGGCTACAACGCCGCCACCGGTGAGTACGGCGACCTGATCAAGTCCGGCGTCATCGACCCGGTCAAGGTCACCCGCTCCGCCCTGGAGAACGCCGCCTCCATCGCCTCCCTGCTGCTGACGACCGAGACCCTGGTCGTCGAGAAGAAGGAAGAGGAGCCGGAGGCCGCCGCCGGTCACGGCCACGGTCACGGCCACGCGCATTGACGCCCAGCGGCCATGGCGAGGCCCGGCACCCCGAGGGGTGCCGGGCCTCGCCCGTTTTCCGCGCCGACCCGAACGAGCGGCTCTAGCGCTCCAGCTCCTCGAAGACGCCCAGCTGTTCCATCAGCCCCATCCGGTCGTACTCCCACCATCCCTCGACGAGCTTCCCGTCCCCGCCGCAGCGGAAGACGGTCGTCCCCGACATGGTGACCTCCTTGCCCGTGGGCGCGATTCCCAGGAACTCGCCCTTGTGCGTGCCCCGCCAGAACCACCGCGCGCACACCCGGTCGCCCGCGGCGATCAGGTCCTCGATGCTGAACTCGAAGTCGAAGCCGTCCCGCCAGACCCGCATGTCGCGCCGGATGTGATCCATCCCGATCGCGTCGTCGACGTTCGCCGGGTTGTGGTCGTGGTAGTGCTCCTGCATCACCTCGTCGAGCGGCGGCAGCTCCCCGGGAGTCCCGATCAGCTCGAAGAACCGCCGCACCGTGGCGCTGAACATCTGCTGGTCCCGGACCACGTCCAGGTCCGTGAACGTCGGTGTCTCGTCGCAGAGCGCGACCATCTCCTGGAAGATCCGATCGGTCTCCGGAAGCGTGGAGTTGCGCATCGCCTCCTCGTACGACGGGAACTCCACGATCTCGATGAAGTGCGACGCGTCGGCGCGGTCCTTCGCGATCACACTGTGCGTCGCCGTCCGCTTCCCCTTGGTCTGCTGGACCCATGCGTCCATCAGCCGATCCAGCTCCTGGAACCGGCTGGTCTTGCAGTCGATGACCTGCACGAATGTCATTGCCGCCGCCTCCCGTCCCCGTCCCGGTCAACGCGTCCATTGTCCCACCGGGGCCGCCCGGCGCCTGGGGTCGCCGGGGCCCCATGACGCCGTGCGCCGGTGGGACGCGCGCGGTCGAAGGCGGCCGGCGACGGCCGGGACCCGGGACGGCAACGCGCCCGCTGCCACGCGGTCATCGGGCGACGGCTCGGTCGTGGGGGACGGGCACGTCGGGCCGGCCGTCACCGGAAGGGGGGCGCGCCGCGGGGCGGGCTCGCAACTGGTCGTGCGCAGAGGGCAGTCGGCCCAGCCGGCCGACATCCGCACCGGCCGAGTCCGGTTCGGCGTACGCCTGATGGCGAGCGAGAGCCCGAGCGGGCAGGACACCCATCGTCCCGCACACCGCCGGCCGATCCGGCGGGGGAGATCCTGCCCGGCGACGTGACGGCCGACCGGGACAGGGCGGTACGGAGGCGGACGCCGTCCCGGTGCGGGCCCTGATCACCACCGGGGCACGAGCGCAGGGCGCGCCGCACCGGCCTCGACGCCGGGTGGGCTTCTGAGCCGGATCGGCTTCTGCGGTGTGCCCTTCTACCGGTGTGCCCTTCTACCGGTGTGCCGGACTTTGCGGCGTGCAGACTTCTGCGGCATGCCGGCTCGACGCCGTGTCGGCTTCCATGCCGGGCGAACTTCCAGGCCGGGCCCGCCTCGGTGCCGGGCCGACGAGGCCGACGGGCGGTGCCACCGACGGGCTGTGCCACCGGCGGGCCCTGTCACGACGGGCGCTGTCACGACGTGCCCTGTCACGACGGGCCCTGTCACGACGGGCCCTGTCACCGACGACCCCTCCCACAACGGGCCCCGCCAGGACGCGCCCCACCGCGACGAGCCCTACTGAGGCCCGTATGTGCGTCCCGCGCGTGAGGCCACCCCGCCCAGCAAACCCCGCGGCGCCACCTTCACCACGCCCATGATGGCCTTGTACCGCGGGTCCGGAATGGACAGGGTCTTCCCCCGCGCCAGATCCGACAGCGCCGCCGCCACCAGCTTGTCCGCGTCGAGCCACATCCAGCCCGGGATGTTGTCCGTGCCCATGCCGGCGCGCTGGTGGAACTCGGTGCGGACGAAGCCGGGGCACAGGGCCATCAGCCGGACCCCGCTGCCCGCCAGGTCGCGGGCCGCCCCCTGGGTGAACTGGACGACCCAGGCCTTGGACGCGCCGTACGTGCCGCGCGGGAGGAAGGCCGCGACCGAGGCGACGTTCACGACGCCCCCGCGTCCCCGCTCCCGCATCGCCTCGGTCGCCGCCGACGTCAGCCGGAGCACCGCCTCGCAGTGCACCTTGAGCATCTTCAGCTCGTCGGCCATGGACACGTCGAGATAGCGGCCCTTGTTGCCGAAGCCGGCGTTGTTGATCAGGAGGTCGACGGGGTTCTTGCGGTCGGCGAGGCGGGCGGCGACCGCTTCGATGCCGGAGTCCGTCGCCAGGTCCGCCGTGAGGACCTCCGCCTCGATGCCGTGCCGGTCGTGCAGTTCGGTCGCCTGCTCGCGGAGGCGCTTGGTGTCGCGGGCCACCAGGACGAGGTCGTGCCCGTCCGCCGCCAGCCGCCGCGCGAACGCGGCGCCGATTCCCGCCGTCGATCCCGTAATCAGAGCCGTTGTCATGGGCCAAGGGTAGTGACCCGGGCGGTACGCCGACGGCGGCCGATCGTGAAGCTTTCGCGGGTGATGCCCGCGTGACCTGCGGTCAGGCCTGCTGCGGCGCCGTGTACGTGCGCGCCCTCCCCAGCAATTCCGGGTGCAGGGCCGCGCCCGCCTCCAGCAGCCGGGGCAGCAGCGCGCGCTGGGTCGTCCCCGCGAGGAAGGTGAGCGCGACGGTCACCTCGTGGTCCGGCCGGTGCACGATCTCGACCGGGTCCCCCGCACGGATCAGCCCGGGCTCCAGCACGCGCAGGTACGCCCCGGGCCTGGCCCGTTCCGTGAAGCGCTTGACCCACTTCGGTTCACCCAGATGGCCCTGGAAGGTGCGGCAGGGGATCCGGGGAGAGGTGATCTCCAGCAGCACCTCGCGTCCGACCCGCCAGCGCTCGCCGATCAGCGCGCCGGAGACGTCGAGGCCCGACGTCGTGAGGTTCTCGCCGAAGGAGCCGTTGGCCAGCGGGCGCCCCAGCTCGCGCTCCCACGCGTCGAGGTCCTCGCGCGCCATCGCGTACACGGCCTGGTCGTCTCCGCCGTGGTGCCGTGTGCTGCACACCGCGTCCCCGGCCAGCCCGCTCGCCCCGACGCCCTTGGGACCGGGCGCCGCGACCCGTACGGGCTCGTCGACCGGGCGCTTGTCGATCCCGGTCACGCCGTCGGGGTGGTCCGTGTACGGAACGGCCTTCGCCCGGCCGAGATTCACAGAGAGAAGCCTCATGGCGGCACGGTAAGCGACAAAAACCAAAGTGTCGACGCATTATTCGGCGCCGTACCCAAGATGCGCTTATGCTCGGAGCGTGATCGAGGCCCGTCATCTGCGCGTTCTGCGCGCCGTCGCCACCACCGGCTCCTTCTCCGCCGCGGGACGCGAGCTCGGCTGCACCCAGCCCGCCGTCAGCCAGCAGATGAAGGCGCTGGAGACGTCCGTGGGGACGCCCCTGCTGGTGCGCACGGGCCGCGAGATGCGGCTGACGCAGGCCGGCGAGGCGCTCGTCCGGCACGCCTCGGGCATCCTCGCCGGCCTCACCGCGGCCGAGGAGGAGGTCGCCGCGATCGCCGGGCTGCGTGCCGGGCGGGTCCGGCTGGTGTCCTTCCCCAGCGGCAGCTCCACCCTCGTCCCGACCGCCCTCGCCGCCCTGCGCGCCGCGCACCCCGGCACGCGGGTCTCGCTGGAGGAGGCCGAGCCGCCCGAGTCCGTCGACAAGCTGCGGGCCGGCGACTGCGACGTCGCGCTCGCCTTCCGCTACGAGGGCGCGCCCGGCGCGGAGGAGTGGGACGACCTCGTCGTCCGGCCGCTGCTGACCGACCGCCTCGTGGGGCTGGTGCCCGAACGGCACCCGCTCGCGCGGTCCGGGTCCGTCGCCATCGGCGAACTCGCCGACGAGCCGTGGATCGCGGGCTGCCCGCGCTGTCGCGGCCAGTTGATCGAGGTTTGCGCGGGGGCCGGTTTCACGCCGCGCATCGACTTCGCCACCGACGACTATCCGGCGGTGGTCGGCCTGGTGGGCGCGGGCCTCGGGGTGGCGGTGCTGCCGCAGCTGGCGATCGAGTCGGTACGGCCACGGGGGGCGCGGGCGGTGACGCTGGAGCCGTCGGTGCGGCGGGAGATCGTCGCGCTGACGCTGCCCGACCTGGCGCAGGTGCCGGCGGTGCGCGCGACGCTGGATCAGCTGGCGCGGGCGGCGGCCCGGTAGTCACGCCGCGTGGTCCTCGGCGGGGCACGCTCCTCGGTCCTCGGCGCTGACAGTTCCCGATGCGGGGTGCGTACGGCCGGCTGCGCGCCGGCGCACCCTTAGTCGTCGGCGGTGGTACGCCCGGCGGCCGTCGGCCGGTGGGAGGCGCCCGTCGTCAAAGGCAGGGGCACGCCTGCGCGCGCTCCACTGGAGAAACGTTCCTTCAGCTGTTGGAGGCGGAGTTTGCGCCGGACGCCGACGCCGGCACCAGCCGGTGGCGCGCCCGTCCCATGAGTTCCTCGCGCTCGTCCTCGGTCAACCCGCCCCACACGCCGTACGGTTCACGCACCGCCAGCGCGTGTGCCGCGCACTGCGCGCGGACCGGGCACCTCATGCAGACCTCTTTGGCCGAGTTCTCGCGAGCACTCCGAGCCGCCCCGCGCTCGCCCTCCGGATGGAAGAAGAGCGAGCTGTCCACGCCGCGACAGGCAGCCAGGAGCTGCCAGTCCCACAGGTCCGCGTTCGGTCCGGGAAGGCGGGAGAAATCTGCCATTGCGTGACCCCTTGCAGCCGTTCTGAGCGGATACGGTGCCCACGACCGTACATCTACGATCTAAGGAGATGAAAATATGACTCATTGCGAATCTAGCCTCAGACACCAACAGATGGGAAGAAATGGGTCTAAATGGGGCACGGGTTGTGATGAAAGCTTGTGGGTCCGCCCCGCATGTCCGCGACGTGTTCGCGCCCTCACGTAGAGTGCCGAAGACGGCACACAGCCCCGTAACTCTTTCGAGTGACCGTCGTTGAGAGTGCGGAGGCGGTTGAAAACACAAGCGCTCGGGCAGGCGTCCGAGTCGGTCGACCGCACAGGTGACGATTTCGTACCAGCCTGGAGGCTCAAGGTGACGCGCATCAGCTGCGGAGGGCGGCCATGACTTCCGTCCTCGTCTGCGACGACTCCCCGCTTGCCCGAGAGGCGCTCCGCCGCGCGGTCGCGACCGTGCCCGGCGTCGAGCGTGTGACGACGGCGGCCAACGGCGAGGAAGTCCTCCGCCGCTGGGGTGCCGACCGCTCGGACCTCATCCTGATGGACGTACGCATGCCCGGACTGGGCGGCGTCGAGACGGTGCGGCGGCTGCTGTCCGCCGACCCCGGTGCGCGCATCATCATGCTCACCGTCGCGGAGGACCTGGACGGCGTGGCCCTCGCGGTCGCCGCCGGGGCCCGGGGGTACCTGCACAAGGACGCCTCCCGCGCGGAGCTGCGTGCCACGGTCACGCAGGCGCTCGCCGACCCGACCTGGCGGCTCGCCCCGCGCCGGCTGCGCTCCGCCGAGATGGGAGCCGCGCCGACCCTCACCGCGCGTGAGATCCAGGTGCTCGAAGGCATGAGCCACGGCCGTTCCAACGCCGAGATCGGCCGCGAGCTGTTCCTCTCCGAGGACACGGTCAAGACCCACGCCCGCCGCCTGTTCAAGAAGCTCGGCGCCTCGGACCGGGCGCACGCGGTGGCGCTCGGCTTCCGCTGGGGCCTGGTGCGCTGACGCTGCCGCGTGGTGCCGCCGCGTGTCCCGGTGAGCGGGGGCGGCGACGAGCCCCCGCTCGGGTGGGGGAGGAGGCGACACGATGGGGGTACCTCCCTGCCGGGCCTCGGCCGGACCCGCGAACGGTGCGGTCCGCGCCGGACGGGCACGGAAACCGCAGGCCCAGGGCTTCCATGCCGGGCGCGTACGGCGGCCGACGGGGCGTGACCGCCGCGCCGCCGGCGTGCGGACGCCGACGGGGCAGCGCCGAGGCGCCGGGCTTGATGCCGGCGTCGGACGTGGAACGGCGGCATGCGGATTCCCAGCCGGGCGCTCGGGCCCGCCGGCACGTGCGCGGGCTTCACGTACCGGAGTCTCCGGGGCTCGGGGGCCCAATTCCGGGCGTGTGTGCGAGCGTGCCCCGTGGAATGCCGTCGTGCGTGGTCACAGGGGTCGCACCGGGGTCCCGGACGGGGGCGCGTACCGCGCTCTCGGCGGGAGCGGTGGTGCGGGCCGGCCGACCGGCGCTGCTCGTTTCGGCGCGGATGCCGCATCCTTGAGGTGTGGAGTTCCTCGGGGACGAGTCGGTCGAGCGGAAGGGGAGGGCGCAGGGGATGACTTCCGGCGCACCTGCTCATAACGCTTCGGTGCACAACAACGGAGGCAGTGCCGCGGAGCATCCGGCCGCAGGGCACCATGGACCGATGCGTGACGACGAGACGGCCACCCCCCACGGGGCGATCGGTGCGCTCGTCCACCGCGCGGTCGACGGGGACGAGCAGGCCACGCACGATCTGCTCGCCCACGTACACCCACTGGCGCTGCGCTACTGCCGCACCCGGCTGTCCCGCCTTCCGGGGGACGCGCGCCACTTCGTGGAGGACCTGGCCCAGGAGGTCTGCGTCGCCGTCCTGCTCGCGCTGCCGCGCTACAGGGACACCGGGCGCCCCTTCGAGGCCTTCGTCTTCGCCATCGCCGCGCACAAGGTCGCCGATCTGCAGCGGGCGGCCATGCGGCACCCCGGCTCGACGGCGGTCCCGTCCGACGAGATGCCCGAGCGGCCGGACGACTCGCTCGGCCCCGAGGAGCGGGCGCTGCTCAGCAGTGACGCCGAGTGGGCCAAGAAACTGCTGGCCAACCTGCCCGAGAACCAGCGCGAGCTGCTCCTGCTGCGCATCGCGGTGGGCCTCACGGCGGAGGAGACCGGTCAGATGTTGGGAATGTCACCAGGAGCGGTACGGGTGGCTCAGCACCGTGCGCTGAGCAGGCTGCGGGCGCTGGCCGAACAGTAGGGCCGGGCCCGCCGGATGAACGGGCGCGCCGGGCGTTCCGTACGAACATACGAAGCTTGCCACCGCCCACAACCGTGGAATGTACGACCCGCGCTTCCCGTTAGCATGGAGATCCGCACCGAGCAAGGCCATTTGGGGAAGGTGTCATGACTGCCAACGTCGACGGAGTGCCCGCAAAGTTCGCGACCCTCGGGCTGACCTACGACGACGTGCTGCTGCTGCCGGGTGCATCGGAAGTGCTCCCCAACGCGGTCGACACTTCGTCCCGCATCTCCCGCAACGTCCGCGTGAACATCCCGCTGCTCTCGGCGGCGATGGACAAGGTCACCGAGTCGCGCATGGCGATCGCGATGGCCCGCCAGGGCGGCGTCGGCGTCCTGCACCGCAACCTGTCCGTCGAGGACCAGGCCAACCAGGTCGACCTGGTCAAGCGGTCCGAGTCCGGGATGGTCACCGACCCGATCACGGTGCACCCCGAGGCGACGCTGGCCGAGGCCGACGCCCTGTGCGCCAAGTTCCGCATCAGCGGTGTCCCGGTCACCGACGGCAACAAGAAGCTGCTCGGCATCGTGACCAACCGCGACATGGCCTTCGAGACCGACCGCTCCCGCCGGGTGCGCGAGGTCATGACGCCGATGCCGCTGGTCACCGGCAAGGTCGGCATCTCCGGCGTCGACGCCATGGAGCTGCTGCGCCGCCACAAGATCGAGAAGCTCCCGCTGGTGGACGACGCGGGCATCCTCAAGGGCCTCATCACGGTCAAGGACTTCGTCAAGGCCGAGCAGTACCCCCGGGCCGCCAAGGACGCCGAGGGCCGGCTGATCGTCGGCGCGGCCGTGGGCGCCAGTCCCGAGGCACTGGAGCGGGCCCAGGCGCTGGCCGAGGCCGGTGTGGACTTCCTGGTCGTCGACACCTCGCACGGCCACAACAGCAACGCCCTGAGCTGGATGTCGAAGATCAAGTCGAGCGTCCACGTCGACGTGATCGGCGGCAACGTCGCCACGCGTGACGGCGCCCAGGCGCTGATCGACGCCGGCGTCGACGGCATCAAGGTGGGCGTGGGCCCCGGCTCGATCTGCACCACCCGCGTGGTCGCCGGCATCGGTGTCCCGCAGGTCACCGCCATCTACGAGGCCTCCCTCGCGGCCCGCCCGGCCGGTATCCCGCTGATCGGCGACGGCGGCCTGCAGTACTCCGGCGACATCGGCAAGGCCCTCGCGGCCGGCGCCGACACCGTGATGCTGGGCAGCCTCCTCGCGGGCTGCGAGGAGTCGCCGGGCGAGCTGCAGTTCATCAACGGCAAGCAGTTCAAGTCCTACCGCGGCATGGGTTCGCTCGGTGCGATGCAGTCCCGCGGCCAGGCCAAGTCGTACTCCAAGGACCGCTACTTCCAGGCCGACGTCGGCTCCGACGACAAGCTCGTGCCCGAGGGTGTCGAGGGCCAGGTGCCCTACCGCGGCCCGCTGGCCAACGTGCTGCACCAGCTCGTCGGCGGTCTGCGCCAGACCATGGGGTACGTGGGCGCGGCGACCATCGAGGAGATGGAGTCCAAGGGCCGGTTCGTCCGGATCACGTCGGCGGGCCTGAAGGAGAGCCACCCGCACGACATCCAGATGACCGTCGAGGCGCCGAACTACAGCCGCAAGTGACGCACACGCGCGCGTGAGGGCCGATCAGGGGCGGTCCCGGGGTTCCGGGGCCGCCCCTGTCGTACGGGTCGGGGATACTGGAAGGCGCTGAAACGCATCAGGGAAAGGCCACACACGTGACTGAGATCGAGATCGGGCGCGGCAAGCGCGGCCGCCGGGCGTACGCCTTCGACGACATCGCCGTCGTGCCCAGCCGCCGTACGCGGGACCCGAAGGAGGTCTCGATCGCCTGGCAGATCGACGCCTACCGCTTCGAGCTGCCGTTCCTGGCCGCCCCCATGGACTCGGTCGTCTCGCCGGCCACGGCCATCCGCATCGGCGAGCTCGGCGGCCTGGGCGTGCTGAACCTCGAAGGCCTGTGGACGCGGTACGAGGACCCGCAGCCGCTGCTCGACGAGATCGTCGGCCTGCCGGTCGAGGCCGCGACCCGCCGCCTCCAGGAGATCTACGCCGCGCCGATCAAGGAGGCGCTGATCGGGCAGCGCATCAAGGAGGTGCGCGACTCCGGCGTGGTCACCGCGGCCGCGCTCTCCCCGCAGCGCACGGCGCAGTTCTCCAAGGCCGTGGTGGACGCGGGCGTGGACATCTTCGTCATCCGCGGTACGACGGTCTCCGCGGAGCACGTGTCGTCCTCGCACGAGCCGCTGAACCTGAAGCAGTTCATCTACGAGCTCGACGTCCCGGTGATCGTCGGCGGCTGCGCCACCTACACGGCCGCCCTGCACCTGATGCGCACGGGCGCGGCCGGTGTCCTGGTCGGCTTCGGCGGCGGCGCCGCGCACACCACGCGCAACGTGCTCGGCATCCAGGTGCCGATGGCCACGGCGGTCGCCGACGTGGCGGCGGCGCGCCGGGACTACATGGACGAGTCCGGCGGCCGGTACGTGCACGTGATCGCGGACGGCGGGGTCGGCTGGTCCGGTGACCTGCCCAAGGCGATCGCCTGCGGCGCCGACGCGGTGATGATGGGCTCCCCGCTCGCGCGCGCGACGGACGGCCCGGGCAAGGGCCACCACTGGGGCATGGAGGCCGTCAACGAGGAGCTGCCGCGCGGCAAGAAGGTCGACCTCGGCACGGTCGGCACCCTCGAGGAGATCCTCACCGGCCCGTCCCACACGCCGGACGGCTCGATGAACATGTTCGGGGCCCTGCGCCGTGCCATGGCCACGACCGGCTACAGCGAGCTGAAGGAGTTCCAGCGGGTCGAGGTGACGGTGGCGGACTCGCAGCACCGCCGGTAGTCCCGCGACGCGACGCGAAAGGGCCCGTCCACGCTGCGTGGACGGGCCCTTCGGCGTGCCGTAGGGCGCCGGACGGCGTCCCTGCCTACGCCGCGGCCTTCTTGGCGCCGGAGAACGCGGTGATCGCGCCGATGGCGAGGAACAGGAACGTCATCGCGTCGGCGGACTCCTGCCAGGCCTCCGTCAGCAGGTCCAGGTTCTCGGTGAACATGGTGGTCGCGGAGACGCCGAGCAGGTCGGCGGCGAGGATCGCGCCGCCGATGAGCTGCCCGAGGTAGACGGCGCCCAGGGAGAGCAGGGCGCTCAGCACCGGCAGCACCGGGTTGGCCCCGCCGACCTTGCCGGCCGCGAAACCGACGAGGAAGCCGACGCCGATCGCCGCGTAGCCGATCTCGTACTCGGTGGCGCCGACGACGGCGCCGTAGACACCGGCGGTGACCAGGGCCACGACGACGGCGGTCACCACGCCGAGGGCGAGGTTGCCTCGCGCGGGCGCGGGCGGCGCCGGCGGGACGGGAACCGGCTGCTGCGCGAACGGGTTGCCGTCGGCCGGCGGCGGCGGTACTGACTGGGTCATGACAGGAATCCCCCCACGGGACTGACGAAGGAGCGGCCTCCGCGCACGGGTGTGCGACGGGGACGCCGAAGAGTAACAGGACCACCGGCCCGGTCCA
The DNA here is from genome assembly GCF_015160875.1 of Streptomyces chromofuscus. NCBI lineage: Bacteria > Bacillati > Actinomycetota > Actinomycetes > Kitasatosporales > Streptomycetaceae > Streptomyces > Streptomyces chromofuscus. The sequence goes on from NZ_CP063374.1 coordinate 4,810,095, forward strand.
CCAGCGAATTCCTCCCCCCGCCCCAAGAGGTCAGAGCCGGTGTGCCGCGCCGGTCGGAGTCGTGCCCCGGGTGTCGAGCAGGAGCTGCGCCTTCACCGACAGGCCCTGCAGGTCGTAGGTGCGGTGGTTCTGGAGCAGGATCGTGAGGTCGGCCTCGGCCGCCGCCTCGTAGAGGGAGTCGGCGCGCGGGACCGGGCGGTCGAGGATGCTCCAGGACGGGATGTGCGGGTCGTGGTAGCTGACGGCGGCGCCGAGTTCCACCAGGCGGATCGCGATCTCCCGCGCGGGGGTTGCCTGCTGGTCGGCGAGGTCGGCCTTGTAGGTGACGCCGAGCAGGAGCACGCGCGCGCCGCGGGCCGACTTGCCGTGCTCGTTGAGGAGGGTGGCGGCGCGCTGGACGACGTACCGGGGCATCCGGCTGTTGACCTGCTGGGCCAGTTCCACCATGCGCAGGCCGCGGCCCGCGCGGCCGGTGAGGTCCTGCGGGACGGCGTGGCCGCCGACGCCGGGGCCGGGGCGGAAGGCCTGGAAGCCGAACGGCTTGGTCTCCGCGCAGCGGATGACGTCCCACAGGTCGACGCCCAAGTCGTGGCACAGGACGGCCATTTCGTTGACGAGGGCGATGTTGACGTGCCGGTAGTTGGTCTCCAGGAGCTGTACGGTCTCGGCCTCGCGGGGGCCGCGCGCGCGGACCACCTTGTCGGTGAGGCGCCCGTAGAAGGCGGCGGCCGACTCGGTGCAGGCGGGGGTGAGGCCGCCGATCACCTTGGGGGTGTTGGCGGGGGTGAAGTCGCGGTTGCCGGGGTCGACGCGGCTGGGTGAGTAGGCGAGGTGGAAGTCGCGGCCCGCGCGCAGCCGGGAGCCCTCCTCGAGCAGCGGGCGGAGCCATTCCTCGGTCGTGCCCGGGTACACGGGCGACTCCAGGATGACCGTGGTGTGCGGGCGCAGCCGTGCGGCCAGGGTGCGGGCGGCCGCCTCCACCTGGCTCAGGTCCACTCCGCCGTCCGCGCTCCTGGGGGTCGGGGCGCAGATGACCGCGGTGCGCACCCGCCCGAGCTCACTCGGGCCCGCGGCGTGCCGGAAGCCCCCCGAGAGCATCCGGCGCAGTTCCGCGGGGCTGAGCGAGCCGGGTTCGGGACCGGTCTTGTAGCCGACGGTGGGGACACCGGCGGCCACGGCGGCCTGCGCCAGCGGCAGGCCGAGCGGGCCGAGTCCGATGACGGCGAGATCTGCGGGCATGGCGTGGGCCGTCCTTCCCAGTAACCGAAGCGGGACAGGTGCGCAAGCCCTGTGGACACAATGAGCGAGCGCAATGTCAGACTAGGAGTAAATATGACCGTTTTGCGGTATTGCGCGCGCTCGTGTCCGCGCGCGTGTCCGCTTCCGGCCGCCGGCATCCGCGCAGGTTGTCCACAGGCCGCAGGTGTGTGGTGGCTGAAGTCGGACGACGCGGTCAGACTTTGAGCACGGGGGATGTGGACCGGGCCTCGCCCGAGAGGTGCGGCCGACTCCGGGCGACGAGCGGGAGGCAGCGGTGAGGACAGGGACACTGGGGCCGGAGCAGCGTGCCGAGTCGCTCGCGGCGATGGCCGAGCGGGAGCTGGACGTGCTGGTGGTGGGCGGCGGAGTGGTGGGCGCGGGCACCGCGCTGGACGCCGTGACCCGTGGCCTGTCGACGGGCCTGGTCGAGGCGCGCGACTGGGCGTCGGGCACGTCGAGCCGGTCCAGCAAGCTGATCCACGGCGGCCTGCGCTATCTGGAGATGCTCGACTTCTCCCTCGTCCGCGAGGCCCTCAAGGAGCGCGGCCTGCTGCTGGAGCGGCTGGCCCCGCACCTGGTGAAGCCGGTGCCCTTCCTCTACCCCTTGCAGCACAAGGGGTGGGAGCGGCTGTACGCCGGTTCGGGCGTCGCGCTCTACGACGCCATGTCGATGGCCCGCGGGCACGGGCGCGGCCTGCCGCCGCACCGGCACCTGAGCCGCCGTCACGCCCTGCGCGTGGCACCGGCCTTGAAGAAGGACGCGCTGGTCGGCGCGTTGCAGTACTACGACGCCCAGATGGACGACGCCCGGTTCGTCGCGACACTGGTGCGCACGGCGGTGTCGTACGGCGCGAAGGCGGCCAACCGCGCGCGGGTCACCGCTTTCCTGCGCGAGGGCGAGCGGGTGGTCGGGGCCCGGGTGCGGGACGTCGAAGGGGGCGGCGAGTACGAGATCCACGCCAAGCAGATAGTCAACGCGACCGGCGTGTGGACCGACGACACCCAGGCGATGGTGGGGGAACGGGGACAGTTCCACGTCCGGGCGTCCAAGGGCATCCACCTCGTCGTGCCCAAGGACCGCATCCACTCCACCACCGGACTGATCCTGCGCACCGAGAAGTCCGTGCTGTTCGTCATCCCCTGGGGCCGGCACTGGATCATCGGCACCACCGACACCGACTGGGACCTCGACAAGGCGCATCCCGCCGCGTCCAGCGCGGACATCGACTACCTGCTGGAGCACGTGAACTCGGTGCTCGCCGTGCCGTTGACGCGGGACGACGTCGAGGGCGTGTACGCCGGCCTGCGGCCGCTGCTCGCCGGCGAGTCGGAGGCCACCAGCAAGCTGTCCCGCGAGCACACCGTCGCGCACCCGGTGCCGGGTCTGGTCGTGGTGGCGGGCGGCAAGTACACGACGTACCGGGTGATGGCCAAGGACGCGGTCGACGAGGCCGTGCACGGGCTCGACCTGCGGGTCGCCGAGTGCGTCACCGAGGACGTGCCGCTGCTCGGCGCGGAGGGGTACCGGGCGCTGTGGAACGCCCGGGCGCGGATCGCCGCCCGCACCGGCCTCCACGTGGTGCGCGTGGAGCACCTGCTGAACCGGTTCGGGTCGTTGGCGGAGGAAGTGTTCGAACTCATCGGCGCGGATTCCTCGCTGGGCGAGCCGCTCACGGGCGCCGACGACTATCTGCGCGCCGAGGTCGTGTACGCCGCCTCGCACGAGGGCGCGCGCCACCTGGACGATGTGCTGACACGGCGCACCCGGATCTCCATAGAAACCTTCGACCGGGGTACCCGCTGTGCACGAGAGGCCGCCGAGTTGATGGCGCCGGTGCTCGGCTGGGACAAGGACCGGATCGAGCGGGAGGTGCGGCACTACGAGAAGAGGGTGGAGGCCGAGCGCGAGTCGCAGCGCCAGCCGGACGACCTGACGGCGGACGCGGCGAGGCTGGGGGCGCCCGACATCGTGCCTCTGTAGGAACTGGGGGCACCCGGGGCGTGAGCCGCTTGTCGGGTGAGGGACAATGGAGGCTCTGTCAGGGCGGGTTGCATGAGGGGACGCATGTCGGAGGCGGAGCGGGCGGGGACATCCCGTCAGGACACTCGTCAGGACAAGAGCGAGCGTCTTCTCGCCGGGCGGTACCGGCTGGGAGACGTGCTCGGCCGCGGCGGCATGGGCACGGTGTGGCGCGCCGAGGACGAGACCCTCGGCCGCACGGTCGCCGTCAAGGAACTGCGGTTCCCGTCCAACATCGACGAGGACGAGAAACGCCGGCTCATCACGCGCACCCTGCGCGAGGCCAAGGCCATCGCGCGGATCCGCAACACCAGCGCGGTGACGGTGTTCGACGTGGTCGACGAGGACGACCGGCCGTGGATCGTGATGGAACTCGTCGAGGGCAAGTCCCTGGCCGAGGTCATCCGTGAGGACGGCACGCTCCAGCCCCGGCGCGCCGCCGAGGTCGGCCTCGCCGTCCTCGACGTGCTGCGCTCCGCGCACCGCGAGGGCATCCTGCACCGCGACGTGAAGCCGTCCAACGTGCTGATCGCCGACGACGGCCGGGTCGTGCTCACCGACTTCGGCATCGCCCAGGTCGAGGGCGACCCGTCCATCACCTCCACCGGCATGCTCGTCGGCGCGCCCTCCTACATCTCCCCGGAGCGGGCCCGCGGCCACAAGCCCGGGCCGGCGGCCGACCTGTGGTCGCTCGGCGGTCTGCTGTACGCGGCGGTCGAGGGCGTCCCGCCGTACGACAAGGGCTCCGCGATCGCCACCCTCACCGCGGTGATGACCGAGTCGCTGGAGGAGCCGAAGAACGCGGGACCGCTCAGGGACGTCATCCACGGGCTGCTCACCAAGGACCCCGAGAAGCGTCTCGACGACGCCGGTGCGCGGGCCATGCTCAAGGCCGTGATCAACGCGCCCGACCCGAAGACGGCCGAGCCGGCGGACGCGACCAAGGTCGTACCGCTGCCCCCGCAGCCGGACGGGCCCGCGAGCAGCGGGAGTGCGAAGGGTGGCGAGGGCCGGGAAGGCGCCGACCGGCTGCGCGGGGCGCTGCGGTCGGCGCGCAAGGCCGCGGTCGCGACCGGCACGGCGGCGGGCGCCCGCACGGCCTCCGGCGGCACGGGCGGTTCGAACGCCACCGCGGGGCGCACGACCGCTGTGGCGGCGTCGGACTCCGGCGCGCAGTCCTCGGGCGGGTCGTCGGGCGGCCGGAGTTCCGGGTGGCCCGTGATGACGCCGCCGGACCTCCCCCCGCGGCCGGTGCCGAGGGCGCCGCTCACCGACGTGGTGCCGCGGCGGACGCTGGTGGTCATCGCCGTGGTCGTGGCGCTCGCCGTGCTGGGCGTCGTGCTGGCCGTGGTGCTCAACTCCGGTGACGGATCCGACCGGTCCGGTGGCGGGGGCGACAAGTCGGTCGCCGGTCCGAGCAGGAGCGCCGACACCAAGTCGGACGACGAGGGCGCCCACACGGACGGCGCGGGGACCGCGTCGGCCTCGGCGGGCTCCACCCCGGGCGAGAAGACCCCCGGCGCGAGCGGCGGGGCGGCGGCCGGTGACGGCGACGAGGACTCGGAAGGCTCCTCGGACTCCGGCGGTTCCTCGGACGGCACGGCCACGGAGACGACGTACAAGGGCGGCCAGGGGTACGCCATCGGACTGCCCAAGGGCTGGAAGTACGGGTCGTCGGACGCGGCCGGCGACCGGTTCACCGGGCCCGACGGGCAGAAGCTGCTGATCGCCTGGACCTCCACGCCCAAGGACGACCCCGTCCAGGACTGGAAGAACCAGGAGCGCTACATGACGCGCTCGCGGTACGACCGGATCCGCATAGAGGCGGTGGACTACCGCGGCTGGAACACGGCCGACTGGGAATTCACCTATGTCGACGGCGGTACGAAGTACCGCACGATCGACCGGGGGTTCGTCGTCAACGACCATCAGGGCTACGCGTTGATGTACACGGCGAAGGCCGCGACGTGGGACGGGGCGCTGCGCGGGACCACCTGGCGGACGCTGACCGCGAGCTTCGAACCGAAGGCGTGAGCGGGCCGGGAAGCGGGTTCGGGACATGAAGTCCCGTGAGATCCGCCCATCCCTCCGTGCGGGTTGCCTCCGGCACGTATCGTGAGTGGTTGCGAACCGTACGCATCGGGAACGCATCCGGAACGGGACGCCACACGAACGGAATTGACCACCGGGCGGCCGGGGGAGGCAACGTGGACGACTATGCGGGGCGCGTACTCGCCGACCGCTACCGCCTGCCGCTGCCGCCCTCCGACGAGTACGAACTCACGGAGACCCGGGCCTTCGACACCTACAGCGGGCAGGAAGTCCTGGTGCGGCAGGTGCCGTTGCCGGAGGTCGTCGAGGCGGAGGTGCTCGACGCGGAAGGGCTGCCCGAGGGGTTCACGGCGCGTGACCGTGCGGCCGGGCGGTCGGCGGCCGGGCGCGTGGGGGCCGTCCGGCGGCCCACGGACCCGGCGGTACGGCGTGCGGTGGAGGCCGCCCAGGCGGCGGCCGCGATCCCGGACCATCCGAGGCTCGACCAGGTCTTCGACGTGTTCGCCGAGAGCGGGTCGCTGTGGGTGGTCAGCGAGCTGGTGGCGGCCCGGCCGCTGGCCGCGCTGCTCGCCGAGCAGCCGCTGACGCCGTACCGGGCGGCCGAGGTCGCCTCCGACGTGCTCACGGCGCTGCGGGTGCTGCACGCGCACGGCTGGGTGCACCGGAACATCACCGCGCGGACCGTGCTGGTCTGCGACGACGGGCGCGTCATGCTGACCGGCCTGGCGGTGGGGGCGGCGGAGGAGGCGCTGTGCGGGTACGACCCGGTGCCGGCGCCCCTGTACGACGACGGCCCGACTGCCGGTGCCACGGGCACGTCGGGGCCTGCCGCTGCCGCGCCCCTCGGGGCGAACGGCCTGAGCGGCCCCGGGGCCGGTGGTCCCGGCGGTGTCGATCCCGAGGCCGCCCGGCGCGCCGCCATCGAGGCGCGGGCGGCCGGAGGGCTGCCGGCGCCGGGCGGACCCGGCCGGCGGCGTCGCGGGTCCGGCCGCGCCCGCCCGCGGGCGCAGGAGTCCGGCGGGGACATCCGGGCGGCGCGGGCCGGGGCGATCGCCGCCTACCGGGCCGGAGCGCGGGCCGCGGCCCGGGTCCAGGAGGCCCAGCAGAGCGGGCGCGCGGCGCTGCCCGGCGCCCGGCCCGCGTCCGAGGGCGACACGGTCCGGCCGCCGCTCACCCGAGGGCCCGAGGGCGGTCCGCCGGGCCGGATCGCCGACCCGTACGGCGTACGCGCCACGTCCTGGCACGGCGCGGGACCGCGCAACCCCGGTGCCGGGACGGGAAACCACGGGCAGTCCCAGGCCAACGGCCTGACCCAGCCCGCCCTGCCGCCGCACGGCAACGGCCTGGCTCAGCAGGGCGTGCCGCACCAGGGTGACGGCCCGACCCGGCCGGGCATCCAGCCCCCGGCCCGCGGCAACGGCCTCGCTCACCACGCCGTGCCCGTCCCCGCCCAGGGGGCGGCACCTCAGGCCCGTACCGCCCCCGCCACGGGCGCCCGCTGGGACGACCTCGTGGCCGGCACGCCCGCGGCCCGCCGCGGCCCCGCCACCGCCCTGGCGGCGGAGCGGGCGCGGCAGGCGCGGATGGCCGTGGTGGGGCCGGTGACCGAGCGGTGGGCGCCGGAGCAGGCGGGGCCCGTGCACGAGAACTGGCAGCTCGCGCCGCCCATCGGCCCTGCGACCGACCTGTGGGCGCTGGGGGCGCTGCTCTTCAGGGCCGTACAGGGACACGCGCCCTATCCGGAGGAGTCGACGGCCGAGCTGGTGCAGTTGGTGTGCGCCGAGCCGCCCGCCTTCGCCGAGGAGTGCGGACCGCTGCGGCCCGTCGTGGAGTCGCTGCTGCGTCAGGACCCGACCGAGCGGCTGGACTTCGAGGAGCTGCGCGGCTGGCTGCGTTCGCTGGTGCGGTCCGCGCCGGAGCCGGAGGCCGGCGTGCACGTCGTCCCCGCGCCGCCGCCCGACGCGAGCCGGCTGCCGATCGTGCGCCGCAAGGGCGAGCTGGTGCGCAGGCGGCGCGCCGGACTGCCCGCGCGGCACGGACGGCACAAGCGCGGCAAGGAGAGGACGCGTTCACCGCGCAGCCTCGGCCGCACCCTGCTGGTGCTGATACTGCTCGCACTGGCCGGTGCGATCGCGTACGCCGTGCTGTTCATGCCGAAGGCCGGCGAGGGCGTCGACAGCGGTGCGACGCCCGACCGGACGGGGGCCGCCGGGCAGGCCGGCCAGGCGCCCGAGCCGACGCCGGAGGCGAGCAGCGAGCCGCGCCCCGACCAGAACTCGCCGCAGGACGAGCCGACCGGGACGCAGGCCCAGGTCGCGGAGGGCTTCACCCTGCACGAGGACCCGGAGGGCTTCCGCGTCGCGGTCGCCGAGGGCTGGCAGCGCACGCCCCGGAACGGCAGCGGCCAGGTTGTCTACTCACAGGGCGACTTCGAGCTGATCGTGGTACCCGGCCGGGACGGTGCGCAGGAGTACGGCAGCGATCCGATGGCGTACCAGCGGGAGCGGGAGCCGGAGTTGCGGCCGTACCGGGAGTCGAGCTGGGCCACGTCCACCGGCCTGAAGACCATCGAGGTGGGCGGACGGACCATGGCCGAGGGGCAGTTCACCTGGAGTGACGACGCGGGCCGCGACCTGTTCGTGCGCAATCTCGCGATGCTCCTCGACGGGCGCTACCACGTGCTCCAGGTGCGCGGCCCGGAGGCCGAGCGGGACGAGGTGACCCGGCTGTACGAGCAGGCGGCGGCGACCTACGGGCCCACCGGCTGAACCGGCGGGGGCCAGTCGGGCCGATGGTTCCCTGTCGTCACGGAAAGCGACAACCGTCACAGTGCGGTTTCCTTGGCGCTCGCGTGGTTCCCCGTTCGCGGGCCTGTCCTTACGCTGACCCTGTCAAGAGCATTGCGGGGAAACGTGAATCAGATGCAGGGCCGGCTCGTCGGGGGCCGCTACCGGCTCACCGAAACCATCGGCAGCGGTGGCATGGGCCGGGTGTGGCGCGCCCATGACGAGGTGCTGCACCGAGCGGTCGCCATCAAGGAGTTGACCGCCGCGCTCTACGTCTCCGACAACGACCAGGCCGTCCTGCTGGCCCGCACCCGGGCGGAGGCCCGCGCCGCGGCGCGCATCAACCACTCGGCCGTGGTCACCGTGCACGACGTCCTCGAACACGACGGCCGGCCGTGGATCGTCATGGAGCTGGTCGAGGGACGCTCGCTCGCCGACGCGGTCAAGGAACGGGGCCGGGTCGAGCCGGCCGAGGCCGCCCGGGTCGGCCTGTGGGTGCTGCGCGCGCTGCGGGCCGCGCACACCGCCGGCGTGCTGCACCGGGACGTCAAGCCCGGCAACGTCCTGCTCGCCGACGACGGCCGGGTACTGCTCACCGACTTCGGCATCGCGCAGATCGACGGCGACACGACCATCACCCGTACGGGAGAGGTCGTCGGCTCGGTCGACTACCTCGCCCCCGAGCGGGTCCGCGGGCACGATCCGGGACCGGCCTCCGACCTGTGGGCGCTCGGCGCGACGCTGTACACGGCTGTGGAGGGCACCTCGCCGTTCCGCCGCACCTCGCCGCTGTCCACCATGCAGGCCGTCGTCGAGGAGCACCCCGCCGAGCCCCGGTACGCCGGCGCGCTCGGACCCGTCATCACCGCGCTGCTGCGCAAGGAACCGGCCGTGCGGCCCGCGTCCGACGAGGCGGAGCGCCTGCTGGCCGAGGTGGCGGACGGGCGCCTCCCGCAGGTCACCGAGGTGCTGGTGCCCCCGGCACGACAACCTCGGACGGGCCCGGCACGGCAGGAGACCCGGGCGCACTCCCGGCCGCACCCGTTCGAGCCCGCCCCGGCGGCCGTGCCGACCCGGCGGTGGCGCCGGATGCGCACGCCGGCCCTCGTCGTGGCCGTCGCCGCGGTCGTCGGCGGGGCCGGTGCGGTGGTGGTGCAGCAGTGGGACGACGGCCGCTCCCGGGACGGCGCGTCCCCGTCGGTCACGTCGTCCGTCACCCCCGGCCCCTCCGACTCGCCGAGCCCTCGGGAGTCCGTCCCGGACACCTGGGTGCGCAAGGACGACCCGGCGGGTTTCAGCCTCTCGCTGCCCAGCGACCGCTGGCAGCGGGAGGTGTTCGGCGTCCAGGGCGACCTCACGCAGATCGACTACACGCCCGACGGCGGAACACACCTCGTGCGCATCGCCGTCGACACCTCACCGGACTTCGACGACCCCTACGAGCACCAGCTGGACCTGGAGGAGCAGCTCCAGCGGCTGGCGCAGTATCAGCGCGTGACCATGGAGAAGAACACCTACCGGGACCGCGAGGGCTCCCTGTGGGAGTACACCTGGACCGCGCTGGAGACCGACCCCGGCGACTACGCCGGACCGCGCCGGGCCGTCGAGGAGATGTACCTGTCCCGGGACGGCGTCGAGTACGCGATCTACATGTCGGGTCCCGCGGCGGACTGGGAGACGACGCGGGAGCAGTTCGACACGCTGCTGCTGAGCTGGCGGCCGGGAAACCCGGCCTGAGCGCGCACTGCGCCGACCGAGCGGCCGTCCTGGCACGGCATGGTCGTTTGTCGGCCATGCCACCCGTTCGGCCCGGAGGGTCCTCCTCCGGCTGGGGCATGATGTGCCCATGGGGAGCGAGGGGGCCGGCGAGCGGGTCATCGCGGGCCGTTACCGGCTTCAGGCGGCGCTCGGACGGGGCGGCATGGGTGTCGTCTGGCGGGCCACCGACCAGCTGCTCGGCCGTCAGGTGGCCGTCAAGGAACTCGTCCCGGACGACTCCCCCTCGGCGGCCCGCGTCCGCTCCGCACGCGACCGCACGCTGCGCGAGGCGCGTGCGCTGGCGCAGTTGCGTCACCCGCACATCAGCGTGGTCCACGACGTCGCCGAGGACGGCGACCGCCTGTACATCGTCATGGAGCTGATCGACGGCGGCTCCCTCGCCGACCGGATCGCCGCGCACGGCCCGGTCGACGCCCGCGAGGCCGCCCGGATCGGCATCGCCCTGCTCGGCGCGCTGCGCGCGGCGCACGAGGCCGGGGTCCTGCACCGCGACCTCAAGCCGGCCAACGTCCTCATCGAGTCCGGCACCGGCCGCGTCGTCCTCACCGACTTCGGCGTCGCCCAGGTCGAGGGCGCCACGACACTCACCGAGTCGGGAACGTTCGTCGGCTCGCCCGAGTACACCGCGCCCGAGCGGATGTCGGGGTCGGACACCGGACCGGCCTGCGACCTGTGGTCGCTCGGCGTGCTGCTGTGCGCCGCGGTCAGCGGTGCATCGCCGTTTCACCGCGACTCGTTGGGCGGCGTCCTGCACGCCGTGGTCGCCGCGCCGATCCGGCCGCCCGCGCAGGCCGGACCGCTGCTGCCCGTCGTCCGCGGGCTGCTGGAGCGCGACCCGGAGCGGCGGCTGGACGCGGCGCAGGCCGAGCGGATGCTGCGGGACTTCCTGGAGACGGGCCGTACGCCGCAGACGTCCCGCCGGCAACGCTCCCCGCGGGACCGACTGGTGATCGCCGTGCTGGTCGCCGCGATGGTGGCGGCGGGCGTGTCGGCGGCCGCGCTGTTCGTCAACGGCGGCGGGGGCGGCGGCGGTACGCCGGGGAGCCCGACGTCGAGCACGTCCTCGAGCGCGCCCGCGACGCCGTCCATCAGCGGCTCCGGCAGGCCACCCAAATAGGAGATGTGCGACGACGTGCGTCACGGGTCTGTGACCGGTGAGCCCGTGCGGTGGATGCGGCACGGCCTGCCGCGATATGCATGAACGCATGAGCAGCAACGGGGGAGCCCGCCACCGGGCCGACGAGCCAACGAGTTTCGGTCTGCAACCGCCGGTGCAGCCCGCCGCCGTACCGCACCCGGACAACCCGTACGCGACGCCCGCCCACGTCGTGCCGCCGCAGCAGCACGGCCACCACGGCCCGCAGCAGCACCCTGCGCACCCGGCACCGCAACAGCCTCCTCACCAGCCCTCGCCTCAGCCCCCGCAGGACCCCGGCGCCGGTCGGCTGATCGCCGGCCGCTACCGGCTGCTGGCCAGGCTCGGGCACGGCGGCATGGGCACGGTGTGGCGCGCCAAGGACGAGACGGTCGACCGGGAGGTCGCCGTCAAGGAACCCCGGGTTCCGGACCATCTTCCCGAGCGTGAACGCGCCAACGCCTTCGAGCGGATGCGCCGCGAGGCCCGCGCCGCGGCCCGGCTCGACCACCCGGCGGTGGTCAACGTGCACGACGTCGCCGTCGTGGACGGCCGGCCGTGGATCGTGATGGAGCTGGTGCGGGGACGTTCCCTCGGCAACGCGCTCCAGGAAGGCACCCTGTCCGCCCGCGAGGCGGCCAGGATCGGCCTGGAGGTGCTCGGCGCGCTGGAGGCCGCGCACGCCGCCGGCATCCTGCACCGGGACGTCAAGCCGGACAACGTCCTGCTGGGCCGACGCGACCGCGTCGTCCTCACCGACTTCGGCATCGCCCAGATCGAGGGCGAGACGAACCTGACCGACACCGGCGGCTTCGTCGGCTCGCCCGAGTACATCGCCCCGGAGCGGGTGCTGGGCCAGCGCCCCGGCCCCGCGTCGGACCTCTGGTCGCTGGGCGTCGTGCTCTACGCCGCCACGGAGGGCGTGTCGCCCTTCCGCCGCAGCAACACCCCGGCCACCCTCCAGTCCGTGCTCAACGCCACGCCCGCGCCGCCCGCGTCGGCGTCCGGTCCGCTCGCCGAGGTCATCAACGGCCTGCTCCAGAAGGACCCGGCGCGCCGCCCGAACGCCGCCCGGGTCCGCTTCCTGCTGGAGGCCGCCGCCAGCCCGCCCGCGCCGGTGGCCACGCAGGTCGTGACGGTGGGCGCAGGCGACAGCGGGCGGGGCGGCGGCATCCGGCTGGGCCGCGGGACCCTGCTCGGGCTGGGCGCGGCGGTCGTCGCGGCAGCGGTGGCGGCGTACCTGGTGATCGCCGACCCGTTCGCCGGCCCGCTGCCCGAGGGCTGGAAAACCAGGGCCGAGAAGGACGTCGCCGCGACCGTCGCGTACCCCGACGGCTACGAGCGGCAGGTCCCCGAGGACGCCGACGACGGCCACTGGGTGACGTACACCGACCCGAGCGGCAGCATCTGGATCGGCCTGCGGCTCGACAAGAAGTCCGAGGACACGACCAACTCCATCCAGGCGTCGGCGGGCGCGGAGATGTACGAGGACAACCGCGTCTTCGAGGAGAGCGGCAGCTACGACTTCGGCATGCCGGAGAACCCGGCCACCAAGCCGGACGACGGGATCACGTACCGGGGCAAGGACGCCGCGCGGAACACCATCACGTACCGGACGACCGACAGCCAGAGCCCCCGCCCGCGGGAAGTGCAGATCTTCTACTACCGCAACTCCGAACAGGACATGTACAAGCTCACGATCAGCTACCCCGGCGCGGGCGACTTCACCGAGCGCGGACGTGAGGTGGCCCGGGCCGCGATCGCCAACCTGGACATCGACAAGCTCTGAACTCACGTCGACAAACAAGCGTCCCACGGGGTAGGGATGGGACATGAGTGACGGCGGTGAACACCAGCGCGACGGACGCCTGGTCGGCGGGCGCTACCGGTTGACCGAGCGCATCGGCTCCGGCGGCACGGGCACCGTCTGGCGCGCGCTGGACGAACTCGCCGGGCGCGAAGTCGCCGTCAAGCAGCCCCGGTTGCCGGACGACCCGGAGGACGAGAGCCACCGCCGGGCCGCCCACCGCCTGTACCACGAGGCCCGGGCCGCCGCCCGCGTCGACCACCCGTCCGCCGTCGTCATCCACGACGTCGTGGAGGAGGACGGGATCCCCTGGATCGTCATGGAGTCGGTCCGGGGCCACTCCCTCCACGAGGTGCTGCGACGCGGCCCCGTCCCGCCCGCGGAGTCCGCCCGGATCGGCCTCGCCGTCCTCGGCGCCCTGCGCGCCGCGCACGCCGTCGGCATCGTCCACCGGGACGTCAAACCGGCGAACGTCCTCGTCGAGTCCGGCACCGGCCGCGTCGTCCTCACCGACTTCGGCATCGCCCACGTCCCGGACGAGCAGTCCCTCACCGGCGGCGGCGAGTTCGTCGGCTCGGCGGAGTTCGTCGCGCCGGAGCGGATGTCCGGCCGCAGCGCGGGTCCCGCCACCGACCTGTGGTCCCTGGGGGCCCTCCTGTACGCCGCCGTCGAGGGCCGGTCCCCGTTCGGCCGTACGACACCGGAGTCGACGCTTGCCGCGATCCTCGCCGCGGACCCGCCCGAGCCGAAGCAGGCAGGCCCGCTGGGCCCGCTCATCGCCCGGCTGCTCGCGAAGGACCCCGAACAGCGGCCGGCGCCGGAGGAGGTCGCCGCGGAGCTGGGGGCGGTCGCCGCGGAGCTGGGGGTGGTGGCCGGGGCGTGGCCGCAGGCATCGGACGGCACGGCGACGCCCGCTCGGACGGCCACGAGGCAGCCCGGCCGGTCGGGGCAGTCGAAGTCTCCGGCCGCGTCGAAGCCGGCTGCCTCAGTGAAACCGCCGGAGTCGCCGGAACTGCCGGAGCCGCCGAAGTCACCGGCGTCACTCGAACTCGGCCCCTCCCGGCGCCCCGTGCACCCCCTCCGCCGCCCCGTCCCCGCCGTCCTGCTCGGCATCCTCGTCACCGGCGGCGTCTGGTTCGGCACCTCGTCCTTCCGCCCCGACCCCCACCCCGGCGGCACAGCGGCCCCGGAGCCCACCGCCACCACGGGCGCGTCTCCCGGCCCCATCTGGGTCGCGCACCGGGAGAAGGACATGGCCGCCGTCCTCTCCCTGCCCGGCGACTACGAGGAGGCCGCCCGCGAGGGCAGCGCCGACGATCCGCCCCGCCTGGTCGTGTACGACGTCGACCACACGATCCAGGTCCGCCTCACCCGGTGGGACGAGGCACCCTTCTCCCCGATGACCCGGGCCCGTCAGGCGCACGCCGCCTGGGACAGCCACGGCGGCGACGCCCGCACGCGGTACACCCGTACGACCTTCGACGGCCGGGACGCCGTTCTCGCCGACACCACGTACAACATGGCGCAGGACCCGACCCGCGTCATGCAGCTGGTGATCCTCACCGACGACAGCCGTATGTACGAGCTCCGCGTCGACATGCCCAAGGGCACGCCGGACGAGAAGAGGGGTACCGCCGTGTTCCGCGGCGCCCGCGACCGACTCGAGATAGAAGCCGGGCCGGCGTCGACAACGCCCTGATCAGCGGGTTCGTTGCCAGTGATCACTGGCGGTATGTGTGTACTCCGTGAATCCCGATTACCGACGGGTACACAAAGCGTTCGCCTGGGCATACCCTGCGGCTCATGACGGACTCGCAGGCCCTGGCGCAGGCCACGCACACCACCGGCACCAACCCGCTCGCCCCCGCTCCCGAGGGCGCCCGTACCGCCGCGGACGTGGTCACCCCCGAGCTGGTCGCCCAGCTCACCCGGGGCGTGGCCGGTTCCGGCCGGACCGCCAACCACTCGCCGTTCACCGGCGAGAAGCTGGCCGACCTGCCCGAGTCCACGCCGCAGGACGTGCAGAAGGCGTTCGAGGCGGCCCGTACCGCACAGGCCGTGTGGGCGCAGACGCCGGTACGGCGGCGCGCGGCCGTCCTGCTGCGCTTCCACGACCTGGTGCTGGAGCGCCAGGGCGAGGTGCTGGACCTGATCCAGCTGGAGACCGGGAAGGCCCGGCTGCACGCCCACGAGGAGGTGCAGGCCGTAGCCGTCGCGGCCCGCCACTACGGCCGTAAGGCCCCCGCCTATCTGCGGCCCAAGCGGCACACCGGCGCCATCCCGACCCTGACGAAGGTCACCGAACTGCGCCACCCGCGGGGCGTGATCGGCCAGATCGCCCCCTGGAACTACCCGCTGGAGCTGTCGGTCGGCGACGCGCTGCCGGCCTTCGTCGCGGGCAACGCCGTGGTGATGAAGCCGGACACCGAGACCTGCCTCACCGCCCTCTGGGCGCGCGACCTGCTGATCGAGGCCGGGCTGCCCGCCGAGGTCTTCCAGGTCGTCCTCGGCGACGGCCCGGTCGTCGGCCCCGAGGTCGTCAAGCACGCCGACTACGTCTCCTTCACCGGCTCCACCCGCACCGGCCGCGAGGTCGCGCAGGGTGCCGCCGCCCGTCTGGTCGGCGTCTCCCTCGAACTGGGCGGCAAGAACGCCATGCTGGTGCTGCAGGACGCGGACGTGGAGAAGGCCGCCGCCGGCGCCGTCCGCGCGTGCTTCTCCTCCGCGGGCCAACTGTGCATCTCCATCGAGCGGTTGTACGTCCACGAGTCGATCGCCGACGCGTTCCTGGAGCGCTTCGCGGCCCGCACCAAGGCCATGCGGCTCGGCAGGTCCCTCGCGTACGGCGCGGACATGGGGTCGCTGGTGGGCGAACGCCAGCTGGAGACCGTCAAGCGGCACGTGGAGGAGGCGGTGGCCAAGGGCGCGAAGCTCGTCGCGGGTGGCACCGCCCGCCCGGACATCGGCCCGTACTTCTACGAGCCGACCATCCTCGACGGTGTCGAGCCGCCCATGGCCGTCTGCACCGAGGAGACTTTCGGCCCGGTCGTGGCCGTCTACCGCTTCACGACCGACGACGAGGCGATCGAGCACGCCAACTCCACGCCGTACGGCCTGAACTCCTCGGTCTGGACGAAGGACGCGCGCCGCGGCCGCGAGGTCGCGGCCCGCCTGCGCACCGGCACCGTCAACATCAACGAGGGCTACGCGCCGGCGTACGGCAGCGTCCAGTCCCCGATGGGCGGCATGAAGGACTCCGGCCTGGGCCGCCGCCACGGCTCCGAGGGCATCCTCAAGTACACGGAGGCCCAGACGATCGCCCACCAGCGCCTGCTGCCGATGGCGCCGTCGCTGGGCATGGACGACGAGAAGTACGCGCAACTCATGAGCAGGAGCTTGCGGCTCATGAAGGCGTTCCGGTTCCGGTGACGCCCTGCTTCCAGGGGCGCGGGGCTGTGTCGACACGCGGCTGCGCCGCGTGGGCGTGAGCGACCACAGACGGCCCGCACGCGAAACTCAACGAGGAGACATCCGTGCACCAGGACACCTATGACTACGACGTCATGGTCGTCGGCTCCGGCTTCGGCGGCTCGGTCACCGCCCTGCGCCTCACCGAAAAGGGATACAAGGTCGGCGTTCTGGAGGCGGGCCGTCGCTTCACCCGCGAATCCCTCCCCAAGAACTCCTGGGACCTCAAGAACTACCTGTGGGCCCCCAAGCTCGGCATGTACGGCCTGCAGCGCATCCACCTGCTGGGCAACGTCATGGTGCTGGCCGGCGCGGGCGTCGGCGGGGGCTCGCTCAACTACGCCAACACCCTCTACGTCCCGCCGAAGCCCTTCTTCGAGGACCCCCAGTGGGGCCACATCACCGACTGGCAGGACGAGCTCGCGCCGTACTACGACCAGGCCCAGCGCATGCTCGGCGTCCGGCTGAACCCGACGATGACGCCCTCCGACGTGCACCTGAAGGCCGCCGCGCAGCGGATGGGCGTGGGCGACACCTTCCACATGGCGCCGGTCGGGGTCTTCTTCGGCGACGGCGAGGACGCCGACGGCACGGTCCGGGCGCGCCCCGGCGAGGAGGCGGCCGACCCGTACTTCGGCGGCGCCGGCCCGTCCCGCCGCGCCTGCGCCGAGTGCGGCGAGTGCATGACCGGCTGCCGGCACGGCGCCAAGAACACCCTGAACGAGAACTACCTGTATCTCGCCGAGAAGGCGGGCGCGGTCGTCCATCCCATGACCACGGTCGTGGCGCTCACCGACGACTCGCGGGGCGGGTACGCCGTCACCACCGTGCCCACCGACCAGCGCGGGAAGGGCGGCGGCCGCACCTTCCGCGCCCGGCGCGTCGTCCTGGCGGCCGGCACCTACGGCACCCAGACCCTGCTGCATCGCATGAAGGCCACGGGCCGGCTGCCGTACCTCTCCGAGCGCCTCGGTGAGCTGACCCGCACCAACTCCGAGGCCCTGGTCGGCGCCCAGACCACCAACCGCCGCTACCGCAAGCTCACCGGCGAGCGGAAAGTCGACTTCACGCGCGGCGTCGCCATCACGTCCTCCGTCCACCCGGACGCCAACACCCACATCGAGCCGGTCCGTTACGGCAAGGGCTCCAACGCGATGGGCGGCATGGCGATCCTGCAGGTCCCGTACGCGCAGGGCTCCTCGCGCGTCCTCGCCTTCCTGCGCAACGCCGCCCGCCACCCCCTCCAGTTGCTCCGCTCCCTCAACAACCACCGCTGGTCGGAGCGGACGATCATCGGCCTGGTGATGCAGTCGCTGGACAACTCGCTGACGACGTACCTGAAGCCGGACGGCGTCGGCAAGGGCCTGCTGACCGCACGGCAGGGCCACGGCGCCCCCAACCCCAAGCAGATCAGGGCGGCTTCGGAGGGCGCCTCGGCGATCGCCGCCGAGATCAACGGCTTCGCCGGCAGCAACATCGGCGAGCTGATGGGCACCCCGCTCACCGCGCACTTCCTCGGCGGCTGCCCGATCGGCGACTCCCGCGAGACCGGCGTGATCGACCCCTATCACCGGCTGTACGGCCACCCGGGCATCTCCGTCGTCGACGGCGCCGCCGTCTCCGCCAACCTGGGCGTGAACCCGTCCCTCACCATCACCGCACAGGCCGAGCGGGCGATGTCGTACTGGCCGAACAAGGGCGACGCCGACCCGCGCCCGCGGCAGGGAGCGGCGTACGAACGCCTGAAGGCCGTCGAGCCGAAGTCGCCGGCGGTCCCGGCGGACGCGTTCGGCGCACTGCGGCTGCCGTTCCTGGGAATGCCGGCCGTACCGCCGAAGAAGCAGTAGCCCGAAGAACGGCAGTAGCCGAGAAACAGCCCGAAAAACAAGGGAGAGGGACCTGCGCCCCCCTCCGAGCGCAGCTCCCTCTCCCTTTGTCTCTGGTTCAGGCGTCGTTACGCCTCCGCGCCGGCCTTCTTGCGCCGGACGACGAACACCGCACCCGCACCGGCGACGACGGCGACGCCGCCGACCAGGCCGATCATGGGCAGCGCGGAGCTGGAACCGGTGTCGGCGAGGCTGCCCGTGGCCTCCACGTCGCTGACCTCGTCGAGGTCGGCCATCCCGCCCTGCGGCTCGGCGTCCCCGGGGTTACCGGCGTCCGAGCCCGCGGCGAGGATGTCGAAGAAGTAGATCCAGCCGTTCGGGTCGTCGGCCATCCAGCAGCCGTCGGCGTCCGAGTACTGCGCGAAGCCGCCGGTCAGACCGATGGCGTCGGGGACCTTGCCGCTGACGCTCAGCCGCAGCGGGTACGAGGTGGACTGACCAGCGCCGAGGTTGAACGGGGTGAAGGTCGCGCCCTCACCGGCGGCGTCCGCGAGCGTCTTCCAGGAGCCCTTGGCCTTGTCGAAGACCTGGACGGTGATCTCGCCGGAGTAGTCCTTCTCGTCCCAGCCGAGCGCGGCGACGCCGATCAGCGGCTTGATGTTCTTGATCTCCTCGTCGCCGCCGTTGGAGACGTCGAAGGAGAACTCGGTCCAGCCGCTGCCGGCCACGATCGTCTCGGGCAGGCCCGACAGACCGCTGGTCAGCTCCTCGCTGAGGCCGACGGACTCCTCGTCGGCGTTCTCGCAGAGGTCCTCCTCCGGCGTGGACTCGGTGGGGGTGGGGCTCGCGGGAGCGGTCGAGGAGGGCGAGGTGGGGCTGGTCGGCGTGCTGGGAGGCGTCTCGGAGGCGGTGCCGGTCGCCGACGGGCTGGACGTCGCGGTCTGGTCGCCGCCGGCGGGCGGCGTGTTCGTCGCGGGAGTGGTGGGCGACTCGGTGCCGGTCGCGCCCGGGGTGACGGTCGGCGTCTCGGTGGCGGTCTCCGTCGCGGTCGGGCTGGGGGAGCCCGTCTCGGTCGCGTACGCGGCCGGCGCCGCGAGCAGTGCCATCGGGGCTATCGCGGCGGTCGCGGCGGCGGCTGCCAGGGCGCGGCGAAGCTTCATGAAGACCTACCTGCTGAGTCGGAAGGGCTTCGCGCGCTGACGCGGTGGCCCTCGGTTATGCAGGTTTGATCACCGAGGCCCGGCAATGGTTGTCCGTGCTTCACACAGTTTTTATGTGACCTGGGTCACTTGGTTTGGGCGGGGTGGTGGAGGGCATCCGGTCGGTCGGGTGAGTGGGCGTGAGAAGGGCCCCGCGGGGCGGAGCCGCGGGGCCCTTCTTTCGTCAGCACCGGCGTCAGGGCAGCGCCAGTGCCTGGGAAGCGGCGCCGGGGGGTTGCGCCGCTTGCCTCCGGATGGTCTCGACCTCTGGCGGTACGTCGTCGCACCACCGGGTTGCGCTCCACCGCACGGCGGTGCGGTCGGCCGCGACGGGACGTCGACTTCGGGGGCTTTTCACGCATCGTGCTGGGTCGCCTCGGCCTCCGCAACCTTTTGACCCAGCTTCGGACAGTTCCGCCGGCCGGCCCCGGGCGTCCCCGGAGCCGACCGTTCTCTTGGGTGACCGGGCTGCTGTCCCCTGCCGTCCGGTCACTTCCCTGGAGCGAGGTCCCACGACGCACGGGACGATCCGTACGTCTCATCGCTCCAGCGAGCCACGCGTGGTTCTTTCGGGCCCGCCCCTGGCTGGCACGGACACCGGGACCAACGAAGGCCGGCGGGCGGCGGTCACGCGCCGTACGGGTGAGAGGAGGGGCGAACTCAGATGCGACCCCTGCACAGTTCGAGAAGCGTCAGGGCCAGCGCGGTGCCCGGCTTGCCGAGTTCACGCCGGTAGCGGCCGAGCACCTCCATCTCCCGGGAGAGGTTCACGCGCCGGCCGCCGGAGGTGATGCGGGCCTGCTGGATCACGGCCGACACGGCCATCCGTTCCTGGATCAGGCCGATGATCCGGTCGTCCAGCGCGTCGATGCGTTCCCGCGCGCCGGTGATCAGCTCGGCGGCCTCGTCTGTACGGGCGCCGGTCTTGTCGGCGGGGGTGCCGGCCGGGGCGGCGGTCTTGTCGGCGGGGGCGGCGGTTCTGTCGGCGGGGGTGCCGGTGGGGGCGGCGGTCCCGGTCGCGCTCGTGCTCCGCTCGGTCCCGGCTGCGGTGGTGGTGGTCATGATCGGGGGCCTCTCGTCGGATCGGCCCCGGAACGGACAAGGCCCCCAGAACGCCAGGCGCCCCGGACCTTGTCGGCCCGGGGCGCCTGGGAAGTCGCTTGTCAGTTGCTCAAGCAGCACGACCATGGCAGCCGGCGGACCGGATGCCATAGGTAAAGCGGAAGGTCGGGTGCGTGAGCATGCGGTCAGTATGCCGTGGCCGTCCGTGACCTCCAATTCGGTTCGCATCCTGAGACGGCGGTCACCTGCTCCGGCCCCGTTAGAATCGGCGGTACAGCCCTTTACAAGCCGCCGGAAGGCAACCCGTGTCATCAGCGACCCCCGCCGCCCCCGACACCGTCCTGGTCGTCGACTTCGGTGCGCAGTACGCCCAGCTCATCGCCCGACGCGTCCGCGAGGCCCGGGTCTACAGCGAGATCGTGCCGAGCACCATGCCGGTCCAGGACATGCTCGCCAAGAACCCGGCGGCGATCATCCTCTCCGGCGGCCCCTCGTCCGTGTACGAGGAGGGCGCGCCCCGCCTGGACCGGGAGATCTTCGAGTCCGGCGTCCCCGTCTTCGGCATGTGCTACGGCTTCCAGCTGATGGCGCAGAGCCTCGGCGGCACCGTCGACAACACCGGCGCCCGCGAGTACGGCCGCACCGACCTGCACGTCTCCAAGTCGTCCTCCACCCTCTTCGAGGGCACCCCGGAGGAGCAGGCGGTCTGGATGTCGCACGGCGACGCCTGCTCCGCCGCCCCCGAGGGCTTCAGCGTCACGGCCTCCACGGACGTCGTCCCCGTCGCCGCGTTCGAGAACGACGAGAAGAAGCTCTACGGCGTCCAGTACCACCCCGAGGTCATGCACTCCACGCACGGCCAGCAGGTCCTGGAGCACTTCCTCTACCGCGGTGCGGGTCTGCGGCCGAACTGGACCACCGGAAACGTCATCGAGGAGCAGGTCGAGGCGATCCGTGCGCAGGTCGGCGACAAGCGCGCCATCTGCGGGCTGTCCGGCGGCGTGGACTCCGCCGTCGCCGCCGCCCTCGTGCAGAAGGCCATCGGCTCGCAGCTGACCTGCGTCTACGTCGACCACGGCCTGATGCGCAAGGGCGAGACCGAGCAGGTCGAGAAGGACTTCGTGGCCGCGACCGGCGTGCAGCTGAAGGTCGTGGACGCCGAGGAGCGGTTCCTCAAGGCGCTGGCCGGGGTCACCGACCCCGAGGAGAAGCGCAAGATCATCGGCCGCGAGTTCATCCGCGTCTTCGAGCAGGCGCAGGCCGAGATCATCGCGGACGAGGGCCCGGCCGTCGAGTTC
Source organism: Streptomyces chromofuscus (assembly GCF_015160875.1). NCBI lineage: Bacteria > Bacillati > Actinomycetota > Actinomycetes > Kitasatosporales > Streptomycetaceae > Streptomyces > Streptomyces chromofuscus. The sequence goes on from NZ_CP063374.1 coordinate 4,831,787, forward strand.
CTGGTCCAGGGCACCCTCTACCCGGACGTCGTCGAGTCCGGCGGCGGCACCGGCGCCGCCAACATCAAGTCCCACCACAACGTCGGCGGGCTGCCCGAGGACCTCGAGTTCAAGCTGATCGAGCCGCTGCGCAAGCTGTTCAAGGACGAGGTCCGGATGGTCGGCCAGGAGCTGGGCCTGCCGGAGGAGATCGTCCAGCGCCAGCCGTTCCCGGGACCGGGCCTCGGCATCCGGATCGTCGGCGAGGTCACCAAGGAGCGCCTCGACCTGCTGCGCGAGGCCGACGCCATCGCCCGCGAGGAGCTGACGGCGGCCGGCCTCGACCGTGACATCTGGCAGTGCCCGGTGGTGCTGCTCGCGGACGTCCGGTCCGTCGGCGTCCAGGGCGACGGCCGCACCTACGGCCACCCGATCGTGCTGCGCCCCGTCTCCTCCGAGGACGCCATGACGGCCGACTGGTCGCGGCTGCCGTACGACGTCCTCGCCCGGATCTCCACCCGGATCACCAACGAGGTGCGGGACGTCAACCGCGTCGTCCTCGACGTGACGTCGAAGCCGCCGGGGACGATCGAGTGGGAGTGACCCCCTGGGGCCACTGGTCCGGACGGCACTAGGTGCGCTTGATCGCACGCAGGGGAGCACCGGGCTTCCAGACCTGCACGACCAGATACGTGTCGTCCTCGACGTGGGTCCGTACGACCTCCGTCAGCTCGGTGCGAAAGAGGTGGAACGGCTCCGGCGGTTCCACCTCTTCGCCGTACCGGGCCTTCGTCTGCGCGTCCTCCACCTCGATCGCCCGCCCGGCGATCCGTACGTCACCGCCGCCCATCGACGTGCCCTCCCCGGGGTTCGCCTGGAGCGCGAAGCGCGGGTCGCGGCGCAGGTCGAGCGCCTTGAGCGAGTCCGGCATCATGCCGAGCCACAGCTCGCCGCCGAGGAACCGCACTTCGATCCCCGTCGTGCGCGGCGAGCCGTCCTTGCGCAGGGTCGCGAGGACGTGATGGGTGTAGGCGCCGAAGCGTTCCTCGACCGTCTTCGCGAGGTCGGGTTCGGCGGTGACGAAGGATGCCCAGTGCGCTGCCATACGGCGAGTGTGGCGGCGAAACCCGACGTCCTCTGTCCGGTATCCGCGGGGCCGGAGTGTCGCGCATGTCACCGAAGCCCTGTTCTCCCGCGCTGACGGAGGGTAATTTCCGCTCCGTACCGGAACCCAGCGCCGGAGGACCCATGGCCGCGCCCACCCCGCCCCAGCCATTGCCCACCGACCGGCTGCAGTTCCCGATGCCGCCGCGGTACGAGTCGGTCGACGACGAGCGCCGGCACCGCAAGGAACGGCTCGCGGGGGCGCTGCGGGTCTTCGGGCGGCACGGCCTCGAGGACGGCGTCTCCGGGCACATCACCGCCCGCGACCCCGAGTACAGCAACTGCTTCTGGGTCAATCCGTTCGGCATGCCCTTCCGGCACGTCACCGTGAGCGACCTGGTGCTGGCCAACCAGGACGGGCAGGTCGTCGAGGGCCGCTACCACGTCAACCAGGCCGCCTTCACCGTCCACGCCCAGGTGCACGCCGCCCGCCCCGACGTCGTCGCCGTCGCCCACTGCCATTCGGTGCACGGCCGCGCCCTGTCCGCGCTCGGCGACCTGCTCGACCCGATCACCCAGGAGAGCTGCGCCTTCTACGAGGACCACGCGCTGTACGACGCCTACAGCGGCGTCTCCGTCAACGCCGAGGAGGGCCGCCGCATCGCCGCCGCGCTCGGCTCCCGCAAGGCCCTCGTCCTGCGCAACCACGGCCTGCTGACCGTCGGCGACTCGGTGGACGCGGCGGCCTGGTGGTTCCTGTCCATGGAGCGCTCCTGCCAGGTACAGCTGACCGCGAGGGCCGCGGGCCGCCCGATCCTGATCGACCACAAGCAGGCCGTGGTGACGCGGGAGCAGCTCGGCGGCGATCTGGTCGCGTGGATCAACTACCAGCCGCTGTGGCAGGACATCACACGCCGGGAGCCGGATCTGCTGGCCTGACGGGTGCGCTGGTCGGGTCGGCCGTTGTGACCGGTGTGCCGGTGGGGTCGGCCGTGGTGACCGGCGGGCTGGTCGGGTCGGCTGTCCTGACGTGGGCGCTGGTCAGATGGGCCGTTGTGACCGGTCGGCTGGTCGGGTCGGCTGTCCTGACGGGGAGCGCTGGGCGGTCGGTCCGTTCAGAAGCCGCGCAGGACCGCTGCCTTGGCCGTCGTGAACTCCTCGTCGGTGAGTACCCCGTCCCGGTGAAGCTCGCCCAACTCCCTCAGCCGACGCAGGAGTACGTCGTGATGGTCGGCCGGCGGCGCGGTGGGGCCGGGGCACGGCGGGTGGCCGGTCTGGTCGCCGGGGGAGGTGAAGGTGCGGGTCGAGGGATGCGGCAGCCGGGCGGTGACCGCGGTGGCGACCAGGGCCGTGAGCAGGTCACGACGGGTGCTGCCCCACAGGTCGAGGGCGTACGGGTCCTTCTCGGGCGGCAACTTCGCATGCGCCGTCTCCCGCGTGACGAAGCGCAGGAAACCGTCCCCGGCCCCGGAGTTGGGCAGCCACTCGACCCGGACCAGGTCGCCGAGGGCGATGATCCGCGGGCCGGTCGCGCGCTTGACGCGGTCGGAGATGTCGCTCCAGTCGATCCTGACCTGCGTACCGTCGAAGGAGACCGTCCCGTCGGAGGACCGCACCGACACCGGGACCGGAGGCCCCGGCAGCAGATACCCCTGCGTCGGCCCCGTGGGGACCTGGTCCAGCAGCAGAGCCTGCCGGATCTCCTCGGCCAGGTACTCGGCGACCCCGGAACGGTCCAGGTCCACCGCGAGTTGGTAGGGGTCCGCCGCGTCGGGCAGCCGGCCGGCGGTCGCCTGGAGCAGCGGATCGGCGCCCTCCCGCAGCCGCAGCCCAAGTCGCCCGCGCTTGCGGTCCGGCTCGTACACCACACCGGCGACGGCCTCGAGCGGCACGACGACCTGCCCGTACGTCTGCCGGAACAGCGGTACGGAGCGGTGCAGCCCCGGTGTGATGCGTACCGTGCTGCCGTCGAAGGCCCAGGTCCCGTCGCGCTGGAAGATCTCGGCCATACGAGGATTCTCGCAGCCGGGTCAACACGGCGACCGCCCGTTCACCCGCGCCGACAGAGCTGACCGGACCTGCCGGACGCGCACCGGGTGCCGTAGGGCACAATTCGCTGACATCGCGGGGGAGTTGTACGGGCCGCCGGGAAACGGTCCCGGCTCCCCGGTGAGAGGTCCAGACTCTCCGACGAGCGGGCGGACGAGTGGGGCGCGGGGATGCGCGGAAGGCGGGCGTCGGGCGTGGCGGTGCAGGAGGCGAGACAGGGCGCACGGGTGCGCACGGGCGCGTTCGGAAGCGCTCACGACGGTGGCTGCACCTGCGGGGACTGTCCGCACGGTGCCCGTACGGGGCACCGGCGCGCGGTGGCCGAGTTCCTGCTGAAGCGGGACGAGTTCGCGGCCGGGCAGGGTCTGCCCGCGGCCGTCGCCCACTCCGCGTCGGCCTCCCGCCAGTGGGTCTCCGACGAGTTGACCCAGTCCGCGGCCGCGGTCGCCGAACGCGCCCGCGCCGAGGGCGAGGCCTGGCTGTCCCGCCTGTGGCGCCGCACGGCGTACGTGGTGTGGGCGCTGGTCCTGCTGTTGCTGCTGGCGCAGTCGCTGACGGCGATCGGCTCGGGCTGGACGGCGGCGCGCACCGCCGGGCTGCTCGCGGCCCTGCTGGTGGCGGTGGCCCTGACGGCGGCGTCCTTCTTCCACCGGGCGCGCGGTGGCGTACTGGCCCCGGTCGTCGGCGAGGACAACCGCCTGTCGACCTCCCGTGCCGTCGCCGCGATGTGGGTGCTGTTCGTCGCCTACGCCGTGCTGGTGCTGGCGGGACAACTGGCGGCCGCCTCCTCGCCCGCCGGGCGCGACGAGCTGATCGCCGGCCTCGAACTCGCCCGTGGCGCCGGCGTGGTGACCGTCCTCGCGGTCGCCTGCGGAATCGCCGTGCTGGTACGGCGCGTGGTCGGCCTGCGCGTCGCCGGGCAACGGCTGCAGAAGGTTCGCGCGGACCGGCCGAGGGCGGCCGATCTGCTGACGGACGACTCGGGCCGGGGCACCTTCGCCGACATCCAGTACGTCGTGATCAGCGCCGTCGCCCTGGTGTTCGCCGCGGTACGGCTGGCCCGCCGCCCCGACCAGCTGCCCGACCTGCCGTGGGGGCTCGCTGTGGTGGTGCTGGTGTCGGCGGCCACCTACCTGGCCGGCAAGTACGCCGAGGGTGGTCGCCCCGTCGTCCTCTCCGTCGTCCGCGCCCGCGAGGCCGGTGACCTGGACGCGCCCATCCGCACCGGCGAGGACATCGAGATCCGCGGCACGGGATTCGTCCCTCCGGGCGCCGGCACCGCCGACCGCCTCTCCCGCATGGTCGTCCGCATCGGCCCCGTCCATGTCCACGTCCCCCTGGTCCCGATCACCGGCGGCTTCAGCAACCCCACGGACACCCTGCTGACCGTGCCGGTACCGGCGGAGGTGGAGCCGGGACGGGTCGAGGTGCGGGTGGTGACGGCGGCGGGGGTCGAGACGAACGCGTATGTCATCGAGGTGACGGAGTGACAGGCGATGTAGGCCGATCGGGTTGTCACGGTACGCGTCCCCGTCGTACCTGACCCCTTCTCACCAGCACACCTGAACACGGTGTTGCGAAGCCTCGCCGAACCGTTCCGGTACATGACTGAGCGGGTGCATCCTTTCGTACGTATGGTCTTGTGAGGGCCCACTGCACGGCGTGCGAGAGGCGGCTGGCATAGATGACGCACAGTATTCGAACGGATACGCACAGAGTCCACCACGACGGCGGCCATGCCGACTGGCGGGACACCGCCACCCGCTACGCCCTCCTTCCCCTCCGGGTCTTCCTCGGCATCACCTTCATCTACGCCGGACTGGACAAGCTCACCGACAGCGCGTTCATGCAGGAGGCCGGTTCCGGCTCCATCGGCGACATGATGCGCACCGTCCGGGACTCCGCCGCCGTCCCGGCCCTGGTCGACCTCGCCCTGAAGAACCCCGTCGCCTTCGGCAACGCCATAGCCTTCGGTGAACTCGCCGTCGGCCTCGGCATACTCCTCGGCCTCCTCGGCCGCCTCGCCGCCCTCGGCGGCGCGCTGATCTCCCTCAGCCTCTGGCTCACCGTGAGCTGGGCGGCCGACCCGTACTACTACGGCAACGACCTCGTCTACCTGATGGCCTGGCTCCCGCTCGTCCTCGCCGGCACTCCGATCCTCTCCGCCGACGCGGCGATCCGCTCCCGACGCCGAGGCCGGCTGGGCGGATACCGCTAGCGGACACGGGCGCTCGCCGGCGACCCTAGCCCTCGCCCCGGTGTTGCCGTGCGGCGCCGCGGCGGCGTATGCCCCGGCCCAGCATCCCGGCCACGGCGGCCAGACACAGTCCCCCCACCATCAGGGGCAGCACCACGAACCACGGCACCTCCCAGCTGCCGCCCGCGTCGCCCGCGTACAGGACGCCTGTCGCGGCGGCTGCGCCGCCGGCCACCAGCCTGCCCGGCTGGAACTCATGACGCAGCACGGGTCACCTCCACCTGACCGACGCCCACCTTGAGATCGAGGTCGACCGTGCCGGCGCCCTTCGCACCCGACTGCGGAGCCAGCGTCACCTCCCGGTACCTGCCCGGCTGAACATCCACGTCCTGCTTCTGCTCGCCCGGCAATTGGATGTCGCCCACCCCCACGTCGATGTCGGCCTTCACCGTCACGTCCGGCGGCACGATCACCCGCAGCCGGCCCACGCCCACCTCGGCGTCCGTGGACACCGTCTGGCCCTCGGCCGGGTTCAGCCGGGTCAGGTCCAGGGTGCCGACGCCGGTGCCGAGATCGTATTTCGGCTTCAGGTCGGCCACCGCGGCAGGCCGCCACGTCGTGCGTATCCACTCCGTGCCGACGTTCTTGGGCAGTGCCGCCGCCCCGGCGAGCAGCGCCGCCGTGAGGACGGCCAGGAAGATCGACCCCGCTCCCGTACGGCCCAGGAGCGAGCTGACCGCGATGCCGAGCCCGATGACGACGAGCGCGCAGGCGAGTCCGGTCTGCAGGCTGGTCCCCAGTGGCTGCTCGTCCCAGGTCACGCGCGTGCCGATGGCCCCGGCCAGCAGCGCGAACAGGAAGATCCAGCCGCCTGTCCAGCGCGGCCCGCGCGGCTTGGGCGGCGCGGTGCGCCGGCTTTCGGCGGTTTGGGGGCCGGCGTCCGTGTCGAGGCTGATGTTGACGGCCGCCGCGATGTCCCGGTCCCGGGAGTCGCTGGGGCCCCACAGGTAGCCGGTGCGGCCGACGTGTGTGCCGTCCTTGACGATCGGGTCCCGCCACCAGGAGGGGTAGGCGGCGGGGACCGGCGGCGCCTGAGCCTCCGGCGGGGCGTCGGCGACGGCCTGCGCCGCCAGCGGGTCGGGGTCGGGGGCGCCCCGGCGCTGCGACCAGTAGGCGGCGCCCGCCAGGAGGAGGGAGAGGATGACGGCGAAGGTCAGCACACCGCCGTTCTTCAGCATCGTCAGGAAGACACCGCAGCCGACCAGCGCGAACAGCACGGCGGTGAGGGCCTGCCCGTCGACACGGCCGGTCAGCAGCTTGCGCACCTCGTTCTCGTCGTCGTTGTCGTACGGGACGAAGAGCCAGGCGAAGCCGTAGAAGATGAGACCGATACCGCCGGTCGCCGAGAGCACGGCGAGCGTGATCCGGAAGATCACCGGATCCATGTCGCACTGCCGCCCCAGTCCGGCACACACCCCGGCGAACATCTTGTGCCGCCGGTCCCGCCGGAACTTGTGCGGAGGTTCGAGAGCGCCGGCCCCTTCGGGTGCTCCGGGCTCGCCGGCCGCTCCCGGTCCGCCGGGGAAAGTTCCGGGTCCGCCGGGTCCGCCGGGTCCGCCGGGCACGCCGGCTCCGCCGCCGGCGTCGGTGGCGCTCCGGCCGGGCGCGCCCGCGCGCTCGTGCACGCGCGGTTCCTCACCTGCGGCGGTCGCGGCAGGCGCGTCGGACGCGGTGCCCGCGTCGGGCACGGCGTCCGCGGCGTGCTGGTGATCAGTCATGAGTCCATGGTGACGGGCGAGCAGCCGCCGCGGGAGTCGGTACGACCCTGGCCGGACCCTGATATCGCCCCTGAGCCGGGGCGGGGGAGGCGTTCGAACGACCGGCCCGTCGAAGATCAGGGGAGTCTCGGGGGTCGACCCTGATGCTCCGGCCCGCCCGCCGTGTGACCATCAGTGGCATGCCGGAAGCCGCAACCGCAGCAGCGCCACTCGACGAGCCGCGGCCGCCGCGCAAGCTCTACCGCAGCAGTGACGGACGCTGGCTCGGTGGCGTGGCGCGGGGGCTCGCCGGGCATCTCGGCCTGCCCGTGATCTGGGTGCGCCTGGTGTTCGTCGGCCTGTTCACGGCCGACGGCCTCGGTGCGCTGCTGTACGCAGCCTTCTGGTTCTTCGTGCCGCTCGGCGTCGGCGGCGTCGAGGCGCAGAAGCCGCCGTCCCTGGTCACCACCGAGACCTCTCCCGACGGCCGCAAGAGACTCGTGGCCCGCAAACCGGACAAGGGCCAGATCGTCGCCCTGCTCCTCATGGTCGTCGTGGCCATGGTCTTCGTGGGCAATGTGAACCTGGGCCGCGGTGCCCAGGCCTACCTCCTGCCGGCCGTACTGGCCGGCGCCGGTGTCGCCCTGGTCTGGCGCCAGGCGGACAACGCCCGCCGGGCCCGCTGGGTCGAGGTCGGCCGCCGCAAGCGCACCCTCACCCTTCTGCGCGCGGTGGCCGGCGTCCTGCTGGTCACCGCCGGTGTCACCGGCGTCTTCGTGCTCCAGGGCTCCGCCGCGCACCTCGGCTCGGTTCTCCAGGCGGCCCTCGCGGTACTCGTCGGGACAACGCTCCTCGCCGGCCCGTACCTGGTCCGTATGACCCAGGACCTCTCCGAGGAGCGCCTGATGCGCATCCGCGCCCAGGAGCGCGCGGAGGTCGCCGCCCACGTCCACGACTCGGTGCTGCACACCCTGACGCTGATACAGCGCAACGCGGACAACCCCGGCGAGGTGCGTCGCCTCGCCCGTGCCCAGGAACGCGACCTGCGCACCTGGCTGTACAAACCGGAGGGCACCGGCAAGGACGAGGCCGACGAGCCGACCACCCTCGCCGACGCGGTCCGGCGCAACGCCGCGGAGGTGGAGGACAAGCACGGCGTTCCCATAGAGGTTGTCGTGGTCGGCGACTGCCCGCTCGACGAGAGGATCGGCGCGCAGATGCAGGCCGCGCGCGAGGCGATGGTGAACGCCGCCAAGTACGGTGGCGACGGCGGCGCCGTGCAGGTCTACGCGGAGGTCGAGGGGAAGACGGTCTTCGTGTCCGTCCGGGACCGCGGTCCCGGCTTCGATCCCGACTCGATACCCGCCGACCGCATGGGCGTCAGAGAATCGATCATCGGCCGCATGGAGCGCAACGGCGGCACGGCCCGGCTGCGGGCGGTGCCGGGCGGCGGCACGGAGGTCGAGCTGGAGATGGAGAGGGTGGAGAAGACGTCATGAGCGACCCGACCGAGGCGAACGGGACGGCGGGAGCGGACGAGGCGGCCGAGCCCGCGCAGACGCCGGGCGGCGGTGCCGGACGGCGGCACGTGCGCGTGGTGCTCGTCGACGACCACCGGATGTTCCGCACCGGCGTACAGGCCGAGATCGGCCAGACCGAGCAGACCGGCGTCGAGGTCGTCGGCGAGGCCGCGGACGTCGACCAGGCGGTCACGGTCATCACCGCGACCCGGCCCGAGGTGGTCCTCCTCGACGTGCACCTGCCTGGCGGCGGCGGGGTCGAAGTGCTGCGCCGCTGCGCCGCGTTGATGTCCGACACCGAGCAGCCGGTCCGGTTCCTCGCCCTGTCCGTCTCGGACGCGGCGGAGGACGTGATCGGCGTGATCCGGGGCGGCGCGCGCGGATACGTCACGAAGACGATCACCGGCACGGACCTGGTCGACTCGATCTTCCGGGTGCAGGAGGGCGACGCGGTCTTCTCCCCGCGGCTGGCCGGCTTCGTCCTCGACGCCTTCGCCTCCACCGACGCCCCGCCGGTCGACGAGGACCTGGACCGCCTCACCCAACGGGAGCGGGAGGTGCTGCGGCTCATCGCCCGCGGGTATGCGTACAAGGAGATCGCCAAGCAGCTGTACATCTCCGTGAAGACGGTCGAGTCCCATGTCTCGGCGGTCCTGAGGAAGCTCCAGCTGTCCAACCGGCACGAGCTGACCCGCTGGGCGACGGCGCGCCGGCTGGTGTGAGGGCCGGGCGTCACACCACCCGGGTCGCCCCGGCGAACGGCATCTCGTCGATCGGGGCCAGGCGGACCGGCGCCGAGGGGTTGGGCGCGTGGATCATCTGGCCGTTGCCGACGTAGAGGCCGACGTGGCTGATGCCGGAGTAGAAGAACACCAGGTCGCCGGGGAGCAGTTCGGAGCGTGCGACGCGGCGGCCGGCGTCGATCTGGGCGTAGGTGGTGCGGGGCAGGGAGACCCCGGCGGAGCGGTACGCGGCCTGGATCAGCCCCGAGCAGTCGAAGGCGTTGGGACCGGTGGCGCCCCAGACGTAGGGACTGCCGAGCTTCTGGTAGGCGTACGAGACGGCTGCTGCGGCGCGCGAGTTGGGGGCCGTCGACGTGGCGGGCCCCGGGGCCTGGAGGGTGTCGCGGCCTGCCGTGGAGGCGCGCGAGGCGCGGTCGGTGCCGTCGTCCTGCGCGAGCCGCGCCCGCTCCTCGGCCGTCAGCCGGGACAGCAGACGCCGTGCCTCGTCCAGCTTGCCGGTGACGGTCGTCTTGTGCCGTTTCAGCTCGGCCTGCCGCGACTGGAGCGAGGCCAGTTCGACGCGTGCCGCGCCGCGCAGCTGTTCGATCTCCCGCAGTTGCCGGCGTACCCGGGAGACGGCGGCCGCCTGCCGGTCGCCGGCGCGTTCGGCGAAGGCGGCGCCGTCGAGGTACCGGTCGGGGTCGTCGGAGAGGACGAGCCGCAGGGCGGGGTCGAGGCCACCGTCCCGGTACTGGGCGGCGGCGTACGAACCGAGTGCCTGCCGGGCGGAGTTGAGCCGGTCCTCCTTGCGGGCCGCCTCGTCCTGGAGGGTCCCCAGCCGTTTCTGCGCCGCCTGGGCCTCCTCCTTGGCGCCGTTGTACTTCTCGGTGGCGACCTCCGCCTCCTGGTACAGCTTGTCCACCTTGGCCCTGACCTGCCCCGGCGTCAGCTGGGGCTCGGCGTGGCCGGTCCCGTCGAGGCCCGCGGCGGTCGCCGCGCCCGCGAGGGCGATCGTCGCCGCCGTGCGGGCCCTGGTGCCGTGGGCCGGGCGTGGTCGGGGCTTGCGGTGCGCTGCCACGTGGACTGCACGTCCTTTCGTACGACTCGGGCGACCGCCGTGTCCGTACGGCCACCGGGTGGACGTACGACCGCCCGGGGCGGTTGACGCGTCCGGCGGCGCCCCGCGCAGGGGAAGCGGGGCGCCGCCGGACCTTCTCGGCGGTGGTGCCCGGCTGCCGCCTTTGGCCAGGGCGGCGGTGGGGAGCCGGTCACCTGGTGGAGGACGCTAAGCCCGGGCGTGACGGCGCGGTGACGCCTTGTGCGGAAGTGGCGGCAGGGGACCGGTGGGTGACCGTATGTGACCGTGATCCCGGTCCGGGGCGGTCGCCTTGACGCAGGGCGATGACCGATGCGGCGATTTCCTGGGCGGATGTGGCCGCGAGGCTGCTATGGCGCGCATATATGCAGTCACCGTGCGGCCCGTACGCAGTCACCGTGTGCTCGACCGGGAGGTTCCGGGCAGCCCGTGGCCGCGGCCCGGTGCCGGGCGGCCCGGAACGCCCCCAGAAGGTCTCCGTACCCCCCTGCTGGGGCCTCAGTACCTCCTGATTAGGCTCCGGCCATGGACGTACTCATCCACCTCTTCGTCGGCCTGCACATCATCGGCATCGCCTCCCTCCTCGGTGGTTTCCTCACCCAGATGAAGGCGATGGGGGCCGGCACCGCGCGATTCGTCCCGGCGATGCTGCACGGCGCGCTGACCATGCTGGTCACCGGCGTGATCCTGGTCGGCCTGAACCAGGCCGACGACCAGCCCGTCGACAACATCAAGATCGGTGTGAAGCTGGCCCTGCTGATCGTGATCCTCGGCCTCGTCTACGTGAAACGGGACGACGAAAAGGTGGACAAGGGCATGTTCGGCCTGGTGGGGCTTCTCACCACGGCGAACGTCTTCATCGCCGTGCTCTGGACCTGACGTCCCGCCGTACGCGCGCGTGCCGCACACACCGCCGCACGCGCGCGTGCCCGTCGTTCGCCTCCCGGCGCCCGGTGTCAGGCCGGGCGGACGACGCTGTGGATGGAGGACTCGCCGTCGTAGTAGACCGACTCCTCGCGGACGTACGTGCCCGGCTTCGGAGCGTGGATCATCATGCCGTTGCCGATGTAGATGCCGACGTGGGTGACGTCGTCGTAGAAGAAGATCAGGTCGCCCGGCTGGGCGGCGGCGAGGGAGACCGTCGTGCCGGCGTTGACCTGGTCGTAGGTGGTGCGGGGCAGGCTGACGTCGGCGGCCTTCCACGCGGCCTGCGTGAGGCCAGAGCAGTCGTAGGAGTCGGGTCCGGTGGCACCCCACACGTACGGCTTGCCGATCTGCGCGCGGGCGAAGGCGAGCGCCTTCTCGGCCTTGGTGCCGTACGAGGAGTCCGACACGGAGGTGCCGGAACCGGACTCGGTGGTGGTCGACGAACCGCTGCCGGCCGACTCCTGCGTCTGCTCCTGGGCCAGCTCCTGCTCCTGCTGCGCCGCTTCCTGGCGTCGCTGCTCCTCCGCCTCCGCCTGCTGCCGGGCGAGCTCGGCGGCCTTGCGCGCGGCCTCCTCCTGCTTCTCCTTCTCGATCGCCGCGAGGCGGGCCTTCTCCTCGGCGGTCAGCTCCGACAGCAGGTCCCGCGCGTCGGCGAGCTTCTTCTGGACGGTGGCCTTCGCCGTCCGCAGCTCGTCCTGCGACTCGGTGAGCGTCGCCAGGCTCTCGGTGGCCTCCTGGCGCTTCTGCATCGTCGCCGACTGCTCGGTGAAGTACTCGTCGACCGCGCTCTTCTGATGGCTGGTCAGCCGGCCCATCAGCTGGGTCTGGTCGAAGTAGTCCTGCGGGGAGTCGGCGAGCAGGAAGGTGGCGGTGTCGGGGACGGACGCGCCGGTGCGGTACTGGGCGGCGGCGTACGCCCCCAGCTCCTCGCGCGCCTCGTTCAGCTTCTGCGTGCGCTGGGCGACGTCGTCCAGGAGCGTGTCGACGTGCTTGCGCTGCTTCGCGGTCCGCTCCTTGGCCGCGTTGTACTTCTCTGTCGCCGACTCCGCCTGGCGGTAGAGATCGTCGACCTTCTTCTCGACCTCTTCCAGGCTCGGCTTGTCGTCGGCCGAGGGTGCGGCGTTGGCGGTCTGGGAGAGCAGGGCCACGGAAGTCAGGGCAGCGGTGGCCAGGGCGGGGGTCCGTATGCCTGCTACCCGCGCGCCCGCGGGGCGCGACTTGCGGTGCGACGCCAAAGGAGGCGACTCCTTCCATCTGCCGCCTACCGGGTTAGCTGTCGGGTTCGGGCGGGTGGTTCGGAAGGGTTGCCCTACGGTCCGCTCCGGGTGGGAGCCGGCCGATTCACCCCAGGTTCGGTTGGGTCCCCGGCTCCGGCCGCCTGGGCGCACCGGACTCGGCGGAGGCCGCGCGGCCCGGCGACGTTCGCCGGTGGGGGTCGTGCGGCCTGACCGGCACGCTAGCCAACTCGTGTGGCCCCTGTGAAGGTTGGTGGGTGATATGCCCGATACATTTTCGTGACCTGCGGTCAGACGTCACGGCGCGCGTGAGATCGTGTTCGGACGGTGAGTGCCCGGTCGGCGTGGGGGCGGGGCAGGGCGTCCCGCGGGTGGCCCGCCTGTGACGCCCGTCTCCCTCCGGGACCTCGTTCCGCGTCCCGGCCCGGGGATGTTCTCGAGGAGGCCGCGGGTTGTCAGTGGGGCACCCTAGACTCGGAGAGCGATGAGCAGCCTCTTTGACGACAGCTTCCTGGCGGACCTCCAGGCCCCGCGGGCCCATGAGGAGCCTCCGCCGCCGCCCGAGGACGATTACGCTCCGGAGCCGGTTCCGGACGATCTGTTCGACGGGAAGTTCGACGTGCCCCGGGACCGGGACGCCTACTACCGAGACGGCGCCCATCGCCCCGCCGTGGACGCCGCCGCGCTCCTGGAAGGGCTGAACGACAACCAGCGCGCCGCTGTCGTCCACTCCGGCTCCCCCCTGCTCATCGTGGCCGGCGCCGGCTCCGGCAAGACGCGGGTCCTCACCCACCGCATCGCCCACCTCCTCGCCGAGCGGGGGGTGCACCCGGGCCAGATCCTCGCGATCACCTTCACCAACAAAGCCGCGGGCGAGATGAAGGAGCGCGTCGAGCAGCTCGTCGGCCCGCGCGCGAACGCCATGTGGGTGATGACCTTCCACAGCGCGTGCGTGCGCATCCTGCGCCGCGAGTCCAAGAGGCTCGGCTTCACCTCGTCCTTCTCGATCTACGACGCAGCCGACAGCAAGCGCCTGATGTCCCTGGTCTGCCGCGACCTGGACCTCGACCCCAAGCGCTTCCCGCCCAAGTCCTTCAGCGCCAAGATCAGCAACCTGAAGAACGAGCTGATCGACGAGGAGGACTTCGCCGCCCAGGCCGCCGACGGCTTCGAGAAGACCCTCGCCCAGGCGTACGCGCTGTACCAGTCACGCCTGCGCGAGGCGAACGCCCTCGACTTCGACGACCTGATCATGACGACGGTCAACCTGCTCCGCGCGTTCCCGGACGTCGCCGAGCACTACCGCCGCCGCTTCCGGCACGTCCTCGTCGACGAGTACCAGGACACCAACCACGCCCAGTACGCCCTCGTCCGCGAGCTCGTCGGCACCGGCGCGCACGACGAGGACGTACCGCCCGGCGAGGACGACCTGCCGCCCGCCGAGCTGTGCGTGGTGGGTGACGCCGACCAGTCCATCTACGCCTTCCGCGGCGCGACGATCCGCAACATCCTCCAGTTCGAGGAGGACTACCCGGACGCGACGACGATCCTGCTGGAGCAGAACTACCGCTCCACCCAGACGATCCTCTCCGCGGCCAACGCCGTCATCGAGCGCAACGAGTCCCGTCGCCCCAAGAACCTGTGGACGAACGCGGGCGCGGGCGCGCGCATCACCGGCTATGCCGCCGACACCGAGCACGACGAGGCGCAGTTCGTCGCCGACGAGATAGACCGCCTCACGGACGCCGGCGAGGCGAAGGCCGGCGACGTCGCCGTGTTCTACCGCACCAACGCCCAGTCCCGTGTCTTCGAGGAGATCTTCATCCGCGTCGGCCTGCCCTACAAGGTCGTCGGCGGCGTCCGCTTCTACGAGCGCAAGGAGGTCCGGGACGTCCTGGCCTACCTGCGGGTGCTGGCCAACCCGGAGGACTCGGTGCCGCTGCGCCGCATCCTCAACGTGCCCAAGCGGGGCATCGGAGACCGCGCCGAGGCGATGATCGACGCCCTCTCCCAGCGCGAGAAGATCAGCTTCCCGCAGGCGCTGAAGCGGGTCGACGAGGCGTACGGCATGGCCGCGCGGTCGACGAACGCCGTGAAGCGGTTCAACACGCTGATGGAGGACCTCCGCACGATCGTCGAGTCCGGCGCCGGACCGGCGACGATCCTGGAAGCCGTGCTCGAACGCACCGGCTACCTCGCCGAGTTGCAGGCCTCCACCGACCCGCAGGACGAGACCCGGATCGAGAACCTTCAGGAACTCGCCGCCGTCGCCCTGGAGTTCGAGCAGGAGCGAGGTGAGGGCGAGGCGGGCACGCTGGCCGACTTCCTGGAGCAGGTCGCGCTGGTCGCCGACTCCGACCAGATCCCGGACGAGGAGGACGGCGACGGCGTCATCACCCTGATGACCCTGCACACCGCCAAGGGCCTGGAGTTCCCGGTCGTCTTCCTCACCGGCATGGAGGACGGCGTCTTCCCGCACATGCGTGCCCTCGGCCAGACGAAGGAGCTGGAGGAGGAGCGCCGCCTGGCGTACGTCGGCATCACCCGCGCCCGGGAGCGGCTGTACCTCACGCGGTCGGTGATGCGCAGCGCCTGGGGGCAGCCGCAGTACAACCCGCCGTCCCGGTTCCTGGAGGAGATCCCGGCGGCGCACGTGGACTGGAAGCGGACGGGCGCCCCGGCGGCCCCCGCGGGCCCGGTCTCGGGCGTGGCGGCGTCCCTGTCCTCGTCCCGTTCGCGCTCCTCGGCGTCGGGCGCGTCCGGGTTCGCCACGCGGCGGACGACCGAACAGCCGGTGGTCGGGCTGGCGGTCGGGGACCGGGTGACACACGACCAGTTCGGGCTCGGCACCGTCATGGCGGTGAAGGGCACGGGCGCTAACGCGGAAGCGACCATCGACTTCGGCGACGCGAAGCCCAAGCGGCTGCTGCTGCGGTACGCGCCGGTGGAGAAGCTCTAGCGGTACGGGACCGGTCCGGGCCCTCTTGCAGGACCGCGGAAAACAAAACGGGGGGCCGGGGTCGGGGGTCCGCTGAGGGGCCTTCGCCCACCTGGTCGGAAGCGGGCTACGACGGGTCGAGTCCGTGGCTGCGCAGCCAGGACAGCGGGTCGACCGCCGCGCCGCCGCCGGGACGGACCTCGAAGTGCAGGTGCGGACCGGTCGAGTTGCCGGAGTTGCCGGAGTACGCGATCGGGTCGCCGGCCTTGACGGTCGTACCGGAGGCCACCTGGTAGGTGGAGAGGTGGCAGTACCAGGTCTCCGTGCCGTCCATCGCCGTCACGATCATCATGTTGCCGTACGCGCTGTTCCACTGCGTGCGGACCGTGCCGTCCGTCGCGGCCACCACCGTCGTGCCGTACGAGACCGGGAAGTCGATGCCGGTGTGCACGGACATCCAGTTGATGCCGGCCTGGCCGTAGTAGGCGCTGATACTGGGGTCAGCGACCGGCAGCGCGAACTTCGGGCGCAGCCGCTCCTTGCGGGCCGCCTCCTCGGCCGCCCGCTTCCGCTCGGCCTCCTGCTGCGCCTTGAGGTCGATGCGCTCCTGAGTACGGCTGACCCGGTCGCCGAAGTCGTCCGCCTCCGCGGTGAGGCTCTCCAGCTGGGTGTCGAGCTGGTTGTTCGCGGCGGATGGTTTCACCGCCGGCGCGTCCGCGGCCGTCGCCGAGGTGTCCTGCTGGTCGTCACCGGAGAAGGGGCCGACGGAAGCGGCGGCGATCCCGGCCACGCCCATCACACAGGCGGAGGGCACTGCGACGGTCAGCAGAGCGGAGCGCTTGGCGGGCGTACGGCGACGGGACCGGGCCCCGCCGCGACCGGCCGCGCGGCCGGCCGGCGCGGGGGTGACCTCCTCCTGGTCGTCGAGGAGGAGAGGCGCCTCGGCGGGCGACTCGTCCGTGGCGTCCGACTCGTCGCCGCCGTGTCCGGCTTCGCCGGAGTCGACCTGCTCGAACGTCGCGGTCGCCTGCTGGTCGAAGGGCACGGCGGGCTGGGCGAAGTCGTTGCCGTGCTGCGTGAACTCACCGGTGTGCGGGGCGAATTCCCCGGCCTGCTGGTCGTAGGCCCCGGCCTGATGGGGGAACGACACGGTCTGCTGATGAAGCGTCTCGGTGTTCTGCTGCTCGTACTCGTCGGGGGTCCGGCCGGCGCCCTGCCCCCCGTCGGAGTTCCACTGCGTGGCGTCGTACGCGCCGGTGTCGAAGGCCTGCGTGCCCCAGTCCCACTGCTGGGTCCGGTCGGCCGGGCCGCCCTGCTCGGGCTGGAGCCACGCGCTCGCGTCCCACTGGCCGCTGGCGTCCACCGAACCGGCCTGCGGCGGAATGAGAGGAAGCTGCTGGTGGCCTGCGGTCCAGGTGGTCGTGTCGTACGCGCCGGTGTCGTAGGCGGCGTGGTGCTGGGCCGCGTACGGGTCGTGGTTGACGTTGTGATGACTGCCGGTGGACCACTGGGTGGCGTCGTACCCGCCGGTGCCGTGACCGCTGCCCGCGATATCGCCGAAGAGGGGGTCGGCCTCGAAGGTCGTGGTGGCGGTCGGGGCGGTCGCGGTGGCGTGGCCGCCGGTGTCGAATCCGTTGGCGGGGTAGCCCGCGTATGTGGTGAAGTCGCCGTACTGGGCTTCCGTGGTGCCGTACGGCGCGTAGTGCGCCGAGGCGGCTTCGGAAGCCGGAGTCGGGGTGGTTACGGTCCCCGACGGGTGACGGTCGTTCACCAACTTCTCTTTCGCCTCGACAACAGGGGCTGGCAGAGCAGTGCGGCGACTGTACCCGGCGGTACGCGGGCACGACAATCTTCTGCAGGTTTCGCGCGCACAGGAAACGGGCATTCGGCCGTGTTTCGGGGGACTGCGGGCGCGGCCTTGGGTTTGTGTTCGAAGAACGTTCGAAGCCGACGGCTGCTCCGGGGCGGCAAGTTGGCTGTGCGCCCCCGGTACGCGCAGGTGACCGGGGGATGTCCGGCCGGGGTCGTCGAGTGACGCGTGGGTGATCGGGCGGCGGCCGACGGGAAGTTGTCAGGCCACGGTGAGGCCGCCGTCGTGCGTGGCGGGCTGGTCACCATCCGTGGTGCCGTGGTAGGTGCCGTCGAGGGCCTGCCGTATCCGGGACGCGACGGCGGTGTGCACCGGAAGCGCCAGGTGGCCTATGCCGCTCACCCTGACGTTCTGTGCCCACAGGTCCGGGTGCTCCAGACAGGCGGCCTCCAGTGGGTCCATCAGGTGGTCGAGGTCGCTCCAGAAGCTCACGAAACGGGTGCGGCAGCCGGGGGCGGGCTGCGCGAGTTCCTCCATGACGGCGGAGCCGGGGCGCATCTGGCGCACTATGGGGTGCGCGTTCGCCAGCGGCGCGACACGGGTGCCAGAGTGGGGTGTACCGAGCGTGACGAGGGTGCGGACGCGGCTGTCACCGGCGAGTCGCTGCACGTAGTACCGGGCGATGAGTCCGCCGAGGCTGTGGCCCACGATGTCGACCCGATCGCTGTCCGTTCGCTCGCAGATCTCCTCTATGTGCCGGTCGAGCAGCTTGGCGGCCGTACGGATGTCGCAGGTCAGCGGGGAGTAGTTGAGGGAGACGACCTGGTCCCTGCCGTGCTGGGCCAGGGAGCGGCGCAGGAAGAGGAAGACCGAGCGGTTGTCGATGAAGCCGTGCAGCAGGACGACCGGGGGCTTGTCCTCCGTGGGGAGCTGGGTGGCGCCCTCGTGGACGGGGAGCCGCTGAGTCGGCGCACGACGCTCCTGGATGATCCCGGAGGGGTAGAGGATCAGGTGTCCGGCCAGGATGGCGATCTCCAGGGCGGTGGCTTTGAGAAGCGCCAGGGAGAGTCCCGCGAGGCTGCCCGGGATCGGGAGCAGCGCCCTGTAGAGCGGAGGGAAGGGCAGCAGTGCCCTTGTGACCTGCGTGACCTTCATGGCCGACCTCCCGTCGGCACACGGTGGACGGCTCTGTCCGTCGTGTGCGCCCGTGGGAGTCGCAGTGGAGGGTCGACGGGGCGCGAAGGGTGGGGCGGGGCGCTGGGTGGAGCGGGCTGCGCGGGGTGCGGGGTCGTGCGGGTGGTGCGAGGTGCCAGGTGGTGCAAAGGCTGGTGCGGGATGCGCGCGGTGTGTGGTCCGTGCCGCCTGTCTGCTGTTGTGCGGGCTTGTACCGGTGCGTGACGCCTCGTGTGCGCTGTGAGGCTGGTGGGGTGTCGGTGACGGAATGTAGTCCCTGCGCTATGTGCCGTTGATGCCCTTCGTACCTGCGTCGATACGCCTCACCGCCCGCGGCGCATGGCCCGCGACGCGGAGGTGGGGCCCTCGGTGCGGCTCCCGTTGCGCGGGTTCTTCCGAACTCCGCGCGTTCGAATGTGTCCCACTATGTGATTTCCCCCTCGGTCCACACTGTAAAACTGCCGGTTGCGGCCCGCTGGGGATAACGTTCGTTCACTTCCTCGGTGGTGTGCGGCACGGCGAGCGTGCGGTGACCGGTGGGTGCGGGTGGCGCGCCACGCGTACGGGCATGAGGGATCTGTGCGGTACTTGTCGGTACGGATGGATGTAATCGCTTCATGGAGGCAGTGATGGGTGTGGCAGCCGGTCCGATCCGCGTGGTGGTGGCCAAGCCGGGCCTCGACGGCCACGATCGCGGGGCGAAGGTGATCGCACGTGCGCTGCGGGACGCCGGTATGGAGGTCATCTACACGGGGCTCCACCAGACGCCCGAGCAGATCGTCGACACGGCGATCCAGGAGGACGCCGACGCCATCGGGCTGTCGATCCTGTCCGGGGCGCACAACACGCTCTTCGCCGCCGTGATCGACCTGCTCAAGGAGCGCGACGCGGAGGACATCCTGGTCTTCGGCGGCGGCATCATTCCCGAAGGGGACATCGCTCCGCTGAAGGAAAAGGGTGTCGCCGAGATCTTCACGCCCGGGGCGACGACCACGTCCATCGTCGAGTGGGTGCGCGCGAACGTGCGGCAGCCGGCCGGGGCCTGAGTCCTCCGCTCCCGCGCCGGGGCGGGCCCGCTTCGGCGTGGTGCTCGGCATCAGGCGTTGGGCAAGGAGCCCGGTGTGGTGAGTGCTGTTGGGCCAGACCGGTGATCCCGGTGTGGTGAGTGCTCTTCGGCCAGACGGGTGATCCCGGTGGTGTCCGCTTCCGTGTGTGGGCAGGTGTCCCGGGTGGTGCCCGCTGCCGCGAGTGGGCGGGGCGGGCCCGCTTCGGCGTGGTGCTCGGCATCAGGCGTTGGGCAAGGAGCCCGGTGTGGTGAGTGCTGTTGGGCCAGAGGGATGATCCCGGTGTGGTGAGTGCTGTTGGGCCAGAGGGGTGATCCCGGTGTGGTGAGTGCTGTTGGGCCAGAGGGGTGATCCCGGTGTGGTGAGTGCTCTTCGGCCAGACGGGTGATCCCGGTGGTGTCCGCTTCCGTGTGTGGGCAGGTGTCCCGGGTGGTGCCCGCTGCCGCGAGTGGGCGGGGCGGGCCCGGATGGTGCCCGTCTCTGACACTGGGCAGGTGACTCCCGGGGTGCCTGCTTCCGGGCGTGGGCAGGTCACCGCTGGGTGCAGTCCGCTTTTCTGAGGGCTCGCCTCCGTGTGTGGGCAGGTGGAGACCGGTGTCGTGCTTCGCTTCTACGGGGTGAGCTCCTCGGTCATGGTCGCTCGCAGGCGCAGGGTCGTGACCAGGCGCTGGAACGCCTCGGCCCAGTAGCCGCCCGCTCCTGGTGAGGCGTTCTCCGGTTCCTCGGGTATCGCCAGGAGGCCGTCGAGGCGCTGGGCCTCGGACGGGTCGAGGCAGCGTTCGGCCAGGCCCATCACCCCACTGAAGCTCCATGGGTAACTCCCTGCGTCCCGCGCGATGTTGAGTGCATCGACCACCGCGCGTCCGAGTGGCGCGGACCACGGCACCGCACAGACCCCGAGCAGCTGGAACGCCTCGGACAGTCCGTGCGTGGCGATGAACCCCGCGACCCAGTCGGCGCGCTCCTGCGCACCGAGCGTGTCCAGCAGCTTGGCCCGCTCGGCCAGCGACACCGCGCCGGGACCGCCGGCCTCGGGGTCGGAGGGCGTGCCGAGGAGGGCGCGGGACCAGTCGGCGTCGCGCTGTCTGACCGCCGCCCGGCACCAGGCCGCGTGCAGTTCGGCCTGCCAGTCGTCGGCCACCGGCAGGGCCACGATCTCCTGCGGCGTACGGCCACCCAGCCGGGTCCGCCAGGTCGCCAGGGGCGCCGCTTCCACCAGCTGGCCAAGCCACCAGGAACGTTCACCGCGTCCGGCCGGCGCCTTGGCGACCACGCCGTCCCGCTCCATGCTCGCGTCGCACTCGTGCGGCGCCTCGACGGTGATCGTGGGAGTGTCCCGGGTGTGGTCCACGGCCACGCACGCGCCGGCCCGGACCGCCATCCGCGCGGCCAGCGCCGAGCCGGGCAGCGCCGAGAGCAGTTCGGCCGCGGTGGCCCGTACGTTGCGGCTCCGGTCGGCGAGGGCCTGCTCCAGGAACGGCTCGTCCTCGGCGGTGAGGTTCGTGCGGAGGGAGTCGAGGAACATCAGACGGTCCTCTGCCCGCTCCGTCGCCCAGGTCGATGCGAGCAGGTCCCGTGCGGTGGTGGGCGCCTGGGCGCGGAGTGCGGCCAGGAGCGACACGCGCTCCGCGAAGAGGCCCTCCTGCCAGAGCTGTTGCACCTTCTCCGTGTCCTCGAGGTGCGGCAGCCTCGTGCCACCGCCCGGGGTCGCGCGCAGGGCGAACCGCCAGTCCGGGTTGAGGCGGGCCAGCCACAGGGCGCGCGGACCCGCGAAGGCCAGGGCTGCTGGGCGGAGGTCCGTACGGCCGCGGGCCGCGTCCAGCAGAGCGGGCAGCGCCTCCGGTGGTGGCGCGTAGTTGCGGGTGTTGGCCAGCGCGAGCCACTGGGGCAGCAGCTCCATGAGATCCGGTGCCGTGCCTCTGCGGCCACCACCGGACGCGCCGGGGCGGTCGGCCAGCAGCAGGGCGAGTCTGCGGGCCGCCGCGGCGGGGAGAGGCGGGCGCGGGTCCTCGGGGGCCGGCTCGGGGCGGGACGCGGGGCGTGCGGGGCGCAGGCCGGCCCGGCGTCGTACGGTCTCCGCGGCGGCGGCGTCCAGCAGGGCCACCGGTGCTTCCCGGCCGGGTGTGCCGACCGAGGGGGGTGGAGTGCGCCGGTCCGTGCCGAGCAGGGCGGTGGTGACCAGGTCCTCCCAGGCGGTGGCGCCCGCTTGGGCGTTGGCGGTGGGCGCGCCCGGTGCAGGCGGGTCCACAGGGATGATCGTCCTGTTCACGACGGTCCTTTCGGCTGCACGAGAGTCCTCGGGTTCGTGGAAGTCCTTCGGTTTGTGACAGTCCTCAGGCTTCACGGGAGTCTTCGCTTCACGAGAGTCCTGCGTCCAGGGCGTCGCCGCCGCGCGCCGGGCCGCCGGCCGTCCGGGACGCGCGGTCGTGACCTGCGGGTCAGCACAGTGCCACCGGCGTGCCCGTTCCTTGCGGCCAGGCCGTCAGCGGCGTGAAGCCCTGGTGGCCGCACTCGCCGAAGACCGTGACGGGCGCACCGCCCGACAGGGCGACGAGGCGCCAGAGGCCCGGGCGGGAGCGGGCGGCCGGAGTGAGGGGCAGCGCCGCGTCCTCGTCGGCGTCGGCCAGCTGCCAGGAGTCGCCGTCCGGGGTCGGTATGACCCGGTCCAGCGTCACGGGGACGGAGTCGAGCCACGGGTCGGCGCGCAGTGCCTCGCCGTAGCGGGCGGCGGCCCGCGTCGTCGTCGTGCCCGGGGGCCGTATCGCCGCCGGGGCGGGCGGCGCGAACTGTTCACCCAGGGCCGCACGCGCCTGGCCCGCGCCCGGGTACGCGGACACCTCCGCCTCCAGGGTCAGGCCGACCGGCAGGGCCAGCTCCGGAGCCCGGCCGGCGGCACCGTAGGAAAGGAGAAGGACGGTGCGGTCGGAGTCCGCGCCGTACAACCAGATCCGACGCGTCGTCAGCCGAGTGTCCGCCGTGTCGTACTGGGCGAGGACCAGCCACCGGTCGCGCACCGGAGGGCCGTCGGCAGAGGTGGGCAGGCCGATGCGGGAACGGACCGTCTCCGCGAGGCTCTCCGGCAACCCGTCGCGGCGCAGCCAGCCCTGGTCGAGGAGGTGGAGCAGCGCGCACTCCTCCAGCAGCCGCACCGGCCAGCCCGGCCCGGACGCCGGGATCGCACCCAACTCGCGCACCCGTGCGGCCAGCCCGGGCGCCTGGGCGTCGACCATCCGGGCCGCCGTCTCCTCCCACAGCCCGTACCCCGCCTTCTCGGCCGCGGCCAGGCCGCCACGCAGGAGATCCGCCAGGCGCTGCTCCAACTCGGTCGCACCCGCCGTGATCCGCTCGGCCCGGCGCTCCGCACGACGCCGTGCCGCCTCCGGATCAGCGGCTGCGGCCGGTGAACCCGCCGCGCCGGGCGTCCGCTTCTCCGCGGCACGCTGCCGTCTGCCCGCCGTCCACTGCTCGACCCAGTCCGGCGCCTCGCCCCGCGGCACCGCGCCGTCGTCGCCCGACCAGAGCAGCAGCAGCCCGAGCGCGTGCTTGCACGGGAACTTGCGGCTCGGACAACTGCACTTGTACGCCGGGCCGGTGGCGTCCGCGATGTGGACGATCGTCTGATACGGCTTGCTGCCACTTCCCTTGCACAGTCCCCATACCGCCCCCTCGTCGGAACTCCCCGTCTCGGACCACGGCCCCGCCGCTCCGAGCTTGCTTCCCGCTTTGCGTGACGCGGCGTCAGGCGCCAGCGCCAGCACCTGGTCCGCAGTCCAGCGCACCCCCTGCTGAGTCATGCCATCGAAGGTAGATCCCCCCACTGACAATCGACCCGGCGAGCGCGTTTGCGCAGGTCAGAACGGATTGTCAGTGGTGTGGTGCAACGTGGATGGCAGATCCGAACCGGCCGAGCTGGAGGGGGACTCAGCCATGCCTGTGTCCGTGGAACCGACGTCCGTGGAATCGACGTCGGAGCTGACCGAGAACACGTCCGCGCACGAAGCGGAGGCGCTGCGGCCGCACGCCGAGGACGCCTTCGCGGACGAACTCGCCGCGCTGGCAGCACAGGACGACCGGCCACGCCCGGCCCGCTGGAAGCTGTCGCCGTGGGCCGTCGCGACCTACCTGCTGGGCGGTACCCTGCCCGACGGCACGGTGATCACACCGAAGTACGTGGGACCGCGCCGCATCGTCGAGGTCGCCGTCACCACGCTGGCCACCGACCGCGCCCTGCTGCTGCTCGGCGTGCCCGGTACCGCCAAGACATGGGTGTCCGAACACCTGGCCGCGGCGGTCAGCGGAGACTCGACGCTGCTGGTGCAGGGCACCGCCGGCACACCCGAGGAGGCGATCCGCTACGGCTGGAACTACGCGCAGCTGCTCGCCCACGGCCCCAGCCGTGACGCCCTGGTACCCAGTCCCGTCATGCGGGCCATGGCCGAGGGCATGACGGCCCGGGTGGAGGAACTGACGCGAATCCCGGCCGACGTGCAGGACACGCTCATCACGATCCTGTCCGAGAAGACGCTGCCGATACCGGAGCTGGGCCAGGAGGTGCAGGCCGTCCGC
The DNA here is from genome assembly GCF_015160875.1 of Streptomyces chromofuscus. Taxonomy (NCBI): domain Bacteria; kingdom Bacillati; phylum Actinomycetota; class Actinomycetes; order Kitasatosporales; family Streptomycetaceae; genus Streptomyces; species Streptomyces chromofuscus. Next base: position 4,855,924 of record NZ_CP063374.1, read on the forward strand.
GGCTTCAACCTGATCGCCACGGCCAACGACCGTGACCGCGGGGTGAACGACCTGTCCAGCGCGCTGCGCCGCCGCTTCAACACCGTGGTGCTGCCGCTGCCGGACAGCGTCGAGGCGGAGGTCGACATCGTCTCGCGCCGCGTCGACCAGATCGGCCGATCCCTCGACCTGCCGGCGGTGCCCGACGGCGTCGACGAGATCCGCCGGGTGGTGACCGTGTTCCGTGAGCTGCGGGACGGGATCACCGCGGACGGCCGTACGAAGGTGAAGTCGCCCAGCGGCACCTTGTCCACCGCAGAGGCGATCTCCGTCGTCACCAACGGTCTCGCGCTCGCCGCCCACTTCGGCGACGGCGTGCTGCGGCCGAGCGATGTCGCCGCGGGCATCCTCGGCGCGGTCGTGCGGGATCCTGCGGCGGACCGGGTCGTCTGGCAGGAGTACCTGGAGGCGGTCGTCCGGGAGCGGGACGGCTGGAAGGACTTCTACCGGGCCTGCCGGGAGGTCAGCGCATGAGCATCGACGGGTGGGACGCAGAGGTCGCGGGGCGCGTGTGCATCGGCGCGGTGGGCGACGACGACCTCGGATGGCCCCGCAGGCGAGGGGGACGGTGTGACGGGCGTTGACGACGCCGGGAGCGGCGGGTGGACCGGCGACGAGCCTTTGCTCCTCGGCGTACGGCATCACGGGCCGGGGTCGGCCCGGGCCGTGCGGGCGGCGTTGGACTCCGCCCGGCCGCGGGTGGTGCTGATCGAGGGGCCGCCCGAGGCCGACGCGCTGATTCCGCTGGCCGGCGACGAGGACATGCGGCCGCCTGTCGCCCTGCTCGCCCATGCCGTGGACGAGCCCGGGCGTTCGGCGTTCTGGCCGCTGGCCGAGTTCTCACCGGAGTGGGTGGCGATGCGGTGGGCTCTGGAGCAGGGAGTTCCGGCCCGCTTCATCGACCTGCCGGCCACGCACACGCTGGTGTGGGGGAGCGGGCCGGAGGGGGAGTCGGCTGTGGAGGGGGGCGGTGGGGACGGTGGGGGTCAACCCGCTGCTCCGGCCGATGCCGATGCCGGTGGCGACTCGAGTGTGGGTTCCGGCGCCGATGACCGTGGCGGCACCGGCACAGGCACTGATCGCGGCACCGACTCCGACGCCGATGACGGGCCCGACGCCGGTTCCGGCACCCAGGCCGGCGTGCGGATCGATCCGCTCGGTGTGCTCGCCGAGGCCGCCGGTTATGACGACGCCGAGCGCTGGTGGGAGGACGTCGTCGAGCACCGGGGGCTCGGCGCGGGCGACGCCTTCGCTCCGTTCGCCGTGGTCGAGGAGGCGATGGGGGCGCTGCGCGAGGTGTACGGGAGCGGGGGACACGACCGGGACCTCGTGCGCGAGGCGTACATGCGGCTGCAAGTGCGGGCCGCTCAGCGTGAGTTCGGGGGCGGTGTGGCCGTCGTCTGCGGGGCGTGGCACGTGCCCGCGCTCCGGCAGAAGCCGACCGTCGCGGCGGACCGTGCGCTGGTGAAGGGGCTGCCCAAGGTCAAGGCCGACATGACGTGGGTGCCGTGGACCCATCGCCGGCTGGCGCGGGCGAGCGGGTACGGCGCGGGAATCGACTCGCCGGGGTGGTACGGGCACCTCTTCACGGCGCCGGACCGGCCGGTCGAGCGGTGGATGACCAAGGTGGCGGTACTGCTGCGGGCCGAAGACCGCACCGTCTCCTCGGCGCACGTGATCGAGGCGGTGCGGCTGGCCGAGACACTCGCCGTGATGCGCGGTCGGCCACTGGCCGGGCTGGGGGAGACGACCGACGCCGTGCGGGCGGTGATGTGCGAGGGGTCGGACGTTCCGCTGTCGCTGGTGCACGACCGGCTGGTCGTGGGCGACGTGCTGGGGGAGGTGCCGGAGGCTGCGCCGGCGGTGCCGTTGCAGCGGGACCTCGCCCGGCTCCAGCGCCGGCTGCGGCTGAAACCGGAGGCGCTGGAGCGGGAGCTGGAGCTCGATCTGCGCAAGGAGACCGATGCCGGACGCAGCAGGCTGCTCCATCGGCTGAGGCTGCTGGGCGTGGCGTGGGGCGAACCGGTGACGTCACGGGGCAGCAGGGGGACCTTCCGGGAGACCTGGCGGCTGCGCTGGGAGCCGGAGCTGTCGGTGCGGGTCGCCGAGGCGGGAGTGTGGGGGACGACGGTGCTCGCCGCCGCGACCGCCAAGGCGGAGGCCGACGCCGTGGCGGCGCACGGCCTCGCCGAGGTCACCGGGCTCGCCGAGCGCTGCCTGCTGGCCGAACTGCCGGACGCCCTGCCGGCGGTGATGCGGATCCTCGCCGACAGGGCGGCCCTCGACACGGACGTCGGCCATCTCGCCCAGGCGCTGCCGGCCCTGGTCCGCTCGCTGCGCTACGGCGATGTGCGCGGCACGGACACCGGCGCCCTCGCGGAGGTCGCCGCGGGCCTGGCCGAGCGGGTCTTCGTCGGGCTGCCGCCCGCCTGTGCCGCGCTCGACACGGACGCGGCCGAGGAGATGCGGCGTCATGTGGACGCGGTGCACACGGCGGTGGGGCTGCTCGGCGAGGCCCCGGCTGCGGGGCACGGCGAGCTGCGCGGCCGGTGGCACGCGGTGCTGCGGGTGCTCTCCGCGCGGGACACCGTGCCCGGAGTGATCCGGGGGCGTGCGGTGCGGCTGCTGCTCGACGACGGGGAGTTGGCGCAGGACGAGGCGGCGCGGTCGATGGGACTGGTGCTGTCGCCGGGGACGCCGCCGGGGGACGCGGCCGCGTGGATCGAGGGGTTCGTCGGCGGGGGCGGCGGCGGGATGCTGCTGGTGCACGACGAACGGCTGCTGGGGCTGGTCGACGGCTGGCTGACAGCGGTCTCGGCAGAGGCGTTCACGGACGTGTTGCCCCTGCTGCGGCGGACCTTCTCGGCGTACGAGCCGGGGGTGCGCAGGACGCTGGGGGAGCTGGTTCGGCGGGGGCCGGGGCAGCGCGGGAGCACCGAGACGGCGGGGCCGGGGATACCGGGCTTCGGCGCGAGCCTCGACGCCGAGCGTGCCGACGCCGTGCTCCCGGTGGTGCGGTTGCTGCTGGGGCTGGACGGGGCCGGAGAAGAGGAGATCACCGAGCTGGTGGGGGTGGCGGGATGAGGGGGAGCCGAGGCGTGCGTGGGGAGGAGGACGTATGACCGCACAGGCGCTGGGCGGGGACGGGGCGGACGACGCCGGGCGGGAGCGGTTGCGGCGGTGGCGGCTCGTGCTGGGCGGTGACGCGGCGGACGGTACTGGGTGTGCGCTCGGGGGGCGGGACGCCGCGATGGACGGGGCGCTGGCCGCGCTCTACGGGAAGGGGGACAAGCCGCAGACGGGCAGGGAGCGTTCGGCCGGACTGGGCGCGTCGGCGCCGTCCGTGGCGCGCTGGCTCGGCGACATCCGGACGTACTTCCCGTCATCCGTCGTGCAGGTCATGCAGCGGGACGCCATCGACCGGCTCGGGCTGTCCGCGCTGCTGCTGGAGCCGGAGATGCTGGACGCGGTGGAGGCCGACGTGCATCTCGTCGGCACGCTGCTGTCGCTGAACAAGGCGATGCCGGAGACGACGAAGGAGACGGCACGGGCCGTCGTGCGCAAGGTCGTCGAGGACCTGGAGAAGCGACTCGCCACCCGTACCCGGGCCACCCTCAGCGGCGCGCTCGACCGCAGCGCGCGCATCAACCGGCCGCGCCACCACGACGTCGACTGGAACCGCACGATCGCGGCCAACCTCAAGCACTACCTGCCGGAGTACCGAACGGTCGTACCGGAGCGGCTGATCGGTTACGGGCGGGCGTCCCAGTCAGTGAAGAAGGAGGTCATCCTCTGTATCGACCAGTCGGGATCCATGGCGGCGTCGGTGGTGTACGCGTCGGTGTTCGGAGCGGTGCTGGCGTCCATGCGGACGATATCCACGCGACTCGTGGTGTTCGACACGGCGGTCGTCGACCTCACCGACCAGCTCGATGACCCGGTCGACGTGCTTTTCGGCACGCAGCTGGGCGGCGGCACGGACATCAACCGCGCGCTGGCCTACTGCCAGTCGCAGATCACCCGGCCCGCCGAGACCGTGGTCGTCCTGATCAGCGACCTCTACGAAGGGGGGATCCGGAACGAGATGCTGAAGCGGGTGGCGGCGATGAAGGGGGCGGGGGTGCAGTTCGTGACGCTGCTCGCGCTGTCGGACGAGGGGGCGCCCGCGTACGACCGGGAGCACGCCGCGGCGCTGGCGGCGCTCGGGGCGCCGGCCTTCGCGTGTACGCCCGACCTGTTCCCGGAGGTGATGGCGGCGGCGATCGAGAAGCGCCCGCTGCCGATACCGGACACGGCGTGACGACCGGGGGAGGAATGGGTGAGCGTATGCAAAGGGGGTATGACTACCCATCGGTAATAGGGGGCTTGCGCAACCTCCGGAGTCACGTGCAAGGATCGACGCCTCGTCAGCGGTGCGGTGCTGCCCCGCTCGCCCGTTCCGCGAAGTCGTCGCATGCGTGATTCGTTCCGCCGCACGGGAGGATCCTCCCCCTCTTGATCTGGTCAGCCGCACTGTCCGGTGCCGCCACGCGTGTGTCGCGCGTGGCGGTGGGGCGGCGTGCGCCGCACCTGGTCCTGATGGTGGGTGCGTTGTTCGCCCTGGGAGTGCTGTGCGGGGAGCGGGCCGACGCGGCTGAAGGGACCCCGGAGCCGGGCTCGGGGGTGTTGGCGCGGGTGACTGCGCCGGTGGCCGCTTCGGTGACCGAGCCGGTGGCCGCGGTGCCGGGTGGGCAGCGGGTCGTCGAGGGTGTCCGGCGGTCCGTCGGTGAGCAGGTCGCTCCGCCGGCCCGGGATGCCGTGAGGACGGTGGCCGGTCGGTCGGCCTGGGCCGCGGGGCAGGGCGTGGGCGCTGAGGCGCCGGAAGCGGATGCCGAGGGACAAAGGGCGGATGCCCAGGGGCAAGGGGCGGATGCCCGGGGGCTGGGGGCGGATGCCCGGGGGCTGGGGGCGGTGCCGCCCGCGTCGCCTTCGCGGCCGGAGTCGCTGTCGGTGCCGAACATTCCCGGGTTGCCTGAGCCGTCCGGCCTCTCGGACGTACCTGATCTCTCCGACGCGCTGGACGTCTCCGGCCCGCCCGAAACAGCCTCCTTCATTCCCATCCCGGCGCTCCCAGGGATCCCGGCGCTTCCCGATGCCCCTGCGTTGGCCGACGTTCTTGTCGTGCCCGGCATCCCCGTCGCGCCCGAGGCTTCAGTCGTCCCCGGCGTTCCTGAGCTTCCCGTCGTGTCCGAGCTTCCGGGGTGGACCGTGCCGCTCCCCGACGCGGCGGTGGCGCTGCCGGGTGGGGCTGAGGGCTCGGCCTCTGACGGTGGCTCGGAGGAGCGGGGACGTGTGGCGGGGCTGGTGGGCCTCCACGGTCCGGAGCTCGGCGTCGCCGTCGTTGGCGGTCGTGGTACCGCGGTGGACGGCGGACAGGTTCGGCAGCGTGGCGGCGCCGGCGGGGAGTACGCGCTCGCGCAGCAAGCGCCGGCCGGTCGTGGCGACGGGGCGCTGGGCAGTCGGTCGGCGGCGGACAGCGGTTCGTCTCGGCACGGTGACGCGCCCGCGGTGACGGTGAGTCAGCGTGCGCTGTTGTGGTTGGTACCGGGTGCGGCCGTGGGCGTCGAGGCCGACGGGACGCGGGACCGGCACGGGGACGTCCCCGTTTTCCCCGGCTAGGGCAGGCCTCCCCCCGCCTGACCGCCGCGCGGCGGCGGAACAGGTCTGCCCGACCGTCCCGGCCCGTCCTGGCCGGTGGACGGAAGCCGCCGGAGTCGTCTCCGAAGATCTCGCCGGTCCCCAGTGACCGCGAACGTGCCCGGAGACGGTGCCGGATGGTCCCCAAGTCCCCTGGTGGGAGCCCCGACCCGAGGTCGCCGTTGTCCGGCTGACCGACTGAGGGCTCGTGCCTCGGACGTCCCTTCCCGGACGTCCACACGCAAAGGATCAGACGCACGCAATGAACAAGAACATCCGTCGTTCCATCGTCATAGCCGCCGGAGTGACCGGCGCGTGGGCATTCGGGTCCGCTGTCGCGAGCGCCGACGAACTGCCCGCCTCCTCCCTCTCCGTGTCGGACACCACCATGGACGCCGAGGGCGCGTCCGCCGAGGGCACCGACCGGGTTGCCGGCGGCGTCGGCGAGGCCGTGGAGGACACCACCGAGGACACCGCCGCACACGCGACCGAGCACGTCACCGGTGAGTCCCTGTCCCGGGCCACGGCGTCGGCCGGGGACGACGTGTCCGACTCCGTTACGGCCGGCCCGCAGGACGCGATCGACTACCTGTTCGGTCCGCTCTCCGCGTTCGCGCCCGAGCTGGAGCGCCCGCAGCACGCGGTCGCCGGCGCGGAGCGGGCCGCCGCGGGGGTGGACGCGGTGGCGCGGGGAGCGGTCGCCGGGGTCGAGGGGCGGGCCGGTGGGCTCGTCGGCGCCGCTCAGGGGGAGACCGGTGCGGTGGCCGGAGCCGCCAAGGAGAGCGTCGCCGGGGTGCCGGGGCGTGTGACGGGCACGGTGGCAGGGGTGCCGGGAACGGCCGCGTCGGTCGCCGCGGAGACGGGGGCGGCTGTGGTGCCGCCGGTGGCCGGATCCGCCGTGGCGGGAGTCGGGCCGATCGCCGGTGAGGCGGTGACGGGCGCGCGTGGCGTGGCCGGGGGTGTGGTGGGTGACGTGCGGGCGCTGGCGGAGGGTGTTGCCGCGGACGTGCCCACGTATGCGCGGGGGGTCGTCGCCGGCGTGCCGCCGTACGCCGCCGGGCTCGCCGGTGGCGTCGCTGCCGACGCCACGGGTGCCGTACTGCCGCCGGTGGCGCACACCGCCGTGCGGGGTGTCGTGCCCGTCGCCGGGCAGGCCGTCGAGGACGCGGGCGGACTGACGCACGGCGTGACCGGGGACGTCGAGGGCTTCGCCCACGGGGTCGCCGGCGACGTACCCCCGCTGGTGCACGGCGTCGGCGGGCAGGCCGGCGGGTTCGCCGACGGCGTGACGGGAGAGGTGCCGGTGTTCGTGGACGGCGTCGCGGGTGCGGTCCAGCCGCTCGTCGACGTCGTGACCGAGACCGTACGGCCGGTGGTCGAGGGCGTCGGCGGCAGCGCGGCGGCGCCGGCGTACGGCGCGACCGGCGAGGCCGGTCCCTTCGCGGGCGGCGTGGTCGGTGAGGCCACCTTCTTCACCGGGGGCGTCGCGGGCGGCGTCGCGCCCTTCGCGCGGGACCTGACCGGCACCGTGCAGTCCACCGGCGGCACGCTGACCGGCCACGCGGTCACCGGCGCGGAGGGCGTCGCCGAGTCACTCATGCCGGGCTACGCGCAGGGCCACGTCCAGGGGAACGCCCAGGGCCACGTCCACGGCACTCAGGACCTCCGCCACCGCGTCTGACCCCGCCCCGCCCTGTGCGCCTCAGCCCGTGGCGCGCCACTCCAGGCGTGCCGGCAGCTGGCACCCACTCCAGGAGAGCCACGGCGCACTCCCAAAGCCGCACGCCCCCCACGGCGTGCTCCGACCCCGCAGGCACCCGGCACGCACGGCCGAAGCCGTCGGCTCGTCCGGACGGAACCCTGCGGACGGGGTCCGGCGGTCCCCATTGGGGTGGGGATCGCCGGACCGAAGCCCCAGGGGAAGCATCAGCACCCCACCGGGGCAGCCAGAGGGGCCTCACCGGGTCAACCCCAGCCCGGTGAGGCCCTGCGCCGTCACCGGCGCCCCCCGCCCGGCCTCGTCGCCCACCGGCACCAGGCCCGACCACCGGCACCAGACGCGACGACCGGCACCAGACGCGACGACCGGCACCAGGCCCGACCACCGGCACCAGACCCGCCCACCGGCACCAGACCCGCCCACCGGCACCAGACCCGACCACCGGCACCAGACCCGACCACCGGCACCAGACCCGACCACCGGCACCAGACGCGACCACCGGCACCAGGCCCGACCACCGGCACCAGGCCCGACCACCGGCACCAGGCCCGACCACCGGCACCAGGCCCGACCACCGGCACCAGGCCCGACCACCGGCACCAGACCCGACCACCGGCACCAGACCCGACCACCAGGCCCGACGACCAGCACCCCATCACCGGGCCCGACGACCAGCACCCCAGCACCAGGCCCGCCGACTCACGGCACCCCGTGCCAGTGAGCGCGGCATCATGTGACAGGTATCACCGCTCAGGTGTGACCCGCGATTTAGAGGCCCCCCGCAAGCAGAGATAACCTGCGAGACGGACATGCCGCGCGCTCGGACACCGTGTGCGCTTCCCTTGTGACACATGCGGTCGTCACGTTGCCCTTCGCGGCACGCCCACGCATCCAACGAACCGCGAGATCACTGATAGGGACGGAAGCGCGTGGACCTGTTCGAGTACCAGGCGAGGGACCTCTTCGCCAAGCACGATGTACCGGTGCTGGCCGGTGAAGTCATCGACACGCCTGAGGCGGCGCGCGAGATCACCGAGCGTCTGGGCGGCAAGTCCGTCGTCAAGGCGCAGGTGAAGGTCGGTGGCCGCGGCAAGGCCGGTGGCGTGAAGCTGGCGGCCACCCCGGACGAGGCCGTCGCCCGCGCGACGGACATCCTCGGCATGGACATCAAGGGCCACACGGTCCACAAGGTCATGATCGCCGAGACCGCTCCGGAGATCCTCGAGGAGTACTACGTCTCCTTCCTCCTCGACCGCGCCAACCGCACCTTCCTCTCCATCGCCTCCGTAGAGGGCGGCATGGAGATCGAGGAGGTGGCGGCCACCCGCCCGGAGGCCGTCGCCAAGATCGCGATCGACGCCATCGACGGCGTGGACGAGGCGAAGGCCCGCGAGATCGTCGAGGCCGCCAAGTTCCCGGCCGAGGTCGCCGACAAGGTCGTGAACGTCCTCGTCAAGCTGTGGGACACCTTCATCAAGTCGGACGCCCTCCTCGTCGAGGTCAACCCGCTGGCGAAGGTCGCCTCCGGTGAGGTCATCGCCCTCGACGGCAAGGTGTCGCTGGACGACAACGCCGAGTTCCGTCACGACTGGGACGAGCTGCACGACAAGGCTGCCGCCAACCCGCTCGAGGCGGCCGCCAAGGAGAAGAACCTCAACTACGTCAAGCTCGACGGCGAGGTCGGCATCATCGGCAACGGCGCGGGTCTCGTGATGAGCACCCTGGACGTCGTCGCGTACGCCGGTGAGAAGCACGGCAACGTCAAGCCGGCCAACTTCCTGGACATCGGCGGTGGCGCCTCCGCCCAGGTCATGGCCAACGGCCTCGAGATCATCCTCGGCGACCCGGACGTGAAGTCCGTCTTCGTCAACGTCTTCGGTGGCATCACCGCCTGCGACGAGGTCGCCAACGGCATCGTCCAGGCCCTGAAGCTCCTCGAGGACCGCGGCGAGGAGGTCACCAAGCCGCTCGTCGTCCGCCTCGACGGCAACAACGCCGAGCTCGGCCGACAGATCCTCACCGACGCGGGCCACCCGCTGGTCCAGCGCGTCGACACCATGGACGGCGCGGCCGACAAGGCCGCCGAGCTGGCCCACGCCGCCAAGTAAGCACTCAGGACGAGGACACCAACACACCATGGCTATCTGGCTCAACAAGGACAGCAAGGTCATCGTCCAGGGCATGACCGGTGCCACCGGCATGAAGCACACCAAGCTCATGCTCGGTGACGGCACCCACGTCGTGGGCGGCGTGAACCCGCGCAAGGCGGGTCAGACCGTGGACTTCGACGGCACCGAGGTACCCGTCTTCGGCACCGTCAAGGAGGCCATCGAGAAGACCGGCGCCAACGTCTCCGTCATCTTCGTGCCGGAGAAGTTCACCAAGGACGCGGTCGTCGAGGCCATCGACGCCGAGATCCCGCTCGCCGTCGTCATCACCGAGGGCATCGCCGTGCACGACACGGCCGCCTTCTGGGCGTACGCCGGCAAGAAGGGCAACAAGACCCGCATCATCGGCCCGAACTGCCCCGGCATCATCACCCCGGGCCAGTCGAACGTCGGCATCATCCCGGGCGACATCACCAAGCCGGGCCGCATCGGCCTGGTCTCGAAGTCCGGCACGCTGACGTACCAGATGATGTACGAGCTGCGCGACATCGGCTTCTCCACGGCCGTCGGCATCGGTGGCGACCCGATCATCGGCACCACGCACATCGACGCCCTCGCCGCCTTCCAGGACGACCCCGACACCGACCTGATCGTCATGATCGGTGAGATCGGCGGCGACGCCGAGGAGCGCGCGGCCGCGTTCATCAAGGACAACGTGACCAAGCCGGTCGTCGGCTACGTCGCGGGCTTCACCGCCCCCGAGGGCAAGACCATGGGTCACGCGGGCGCCATCGTCTCCGGTTCGTCGGGCACCGCCCAGGCGAAGAAGGAGGCCCTGGAGGCCGCGGGCGTCAAGGTCGGCAAGACCCCGACCGAGACCGCGAAGCTGGCCCGCGAGATCCTCGCCGGCTGACACGGCGCCGCATGCGCCGGCAGACCGGCGCGCTCGGCGGAGCACAGCAGAAGGGCCCGCACCCTGGCCACCTCGGCCGCGGGGGCGGGCCCTTCCGCATGCTCACCTCACGCACACCGCGTGCTCACCTCGCTTCCGGCACCAACCGGTCCGGCCCGCTCACCATCACCTGCCGCAGCTTCTCCCGCAGCTCCAGCTGCTCGTGCGAGAGCGGGCCGGGCGCCGCCCGCGGGGGCACGCCCCGCACGGTCTCACCGGGGGCCACCGGCGGCTCGTACTGCGTCGGAGCCGTTCGCAGGGTCAGTGCCGTCGCGCCGATCAGGGTGACGGTGAAGGCGATGGCGGCCCTGGTCCAGAACCGCGCCCGGCGTTCGCCGCCGGTGCGGACCACGGCGGGCCGGGCCGCGCGCAGCTGCTCCGTGGACGCCATTTCGGCGAGCCGCCGTTGCAGCTCCGTCGGGTCGGCGAGGTCGGGCAGGCGGGACGCGACGGCCTGGCGCGCGTGCAGCAGGCGGCCGGCCGTCGCCGGGGTGGTCGCCTCCGTCTCCGCGGCGGTCTCCGGCAGGTCGAGGCCCACACCGTCGTAGAGGAGGAGGGTGCGGCGGTGCGGCGGCGGCAGGCTCAGGATGGCGTTCAGCAGCGTGCGGTCGCGCACGTCGGCCGGCGGGGGCTCCGGATGCCGGTAACGGGGGCGGAAGCGGTGCCAGGGGGAGAGCGCGTACTCGTACGCCGCCGCCCGCACCCAGCCCGCCGGGTCCCGGTCGACGGCCACCTCCGGCCACCGCTGCCAGGCGAGTTGAAACGCCCGCTCCACCGACTCGCGCGCCAGCTCGCGCCGCCCGGTGAGCAGATACGTCTGCCGGACGAGGCCGGGCGCGCAGAACGCGTAGAGGGCGTCGAAGGCCTGATCGGGTGTCAGCGGCTCGGCGTCCGGTTCCAGTCCGGGCCACCGTTCGGGGTCCACGGCGGCCTGCTGCTGCGGGGGCTCGTCCGCGAGGGAGGCGAGCAGGTGCGCGTACGCCTCCGCCCTCGGGCCGCTGGGCGTCGTGCGACCGGACTCCCACGCCCGCACCGTCGCCTTGGACACGCCCATCCGGGCCGCGACCTGAGTCTGCGTCAGGGAGGCGGCCTCGCGCAGGCGTCGCCGCTCCTTGGGCGGGGGAAGCGGGGTTGCAGGGCTCTGTGTCACAGGTCACCCCTTCGTACGAAAAAGCACATAAGCACATATTGAGCGACACTTCGGTGGTTTGCCTGTTACGACGGGAAAGCGCGTGTCGTTGGGAGCATGGCCGTCGTGATCCTGATGACCGACCGCCGATCGCCGTTGTCCCCCCGGCTCCCCCGGACGCGCCGCCGGTCGCCCGGACTGGCTCCGAGCCTGCTGGCGGGCGTGGTCGCGGCCGGGCTGGGGCTGGGCTCGTTCGCCGTGCTGGTGATGGTGCTGTGGATCAGCTCGCCCTATCCCGACAGCGGGCCGGGCGGCGCACTGCACGTCGCCGCGGCCCTGTGGCTGCTGGCGCACGGCGCGGAACTCGTCCGCACCGACACGCTCTCCGGCGTCCCCGCTCCCGTGGGACTGACGCCGATGCTGCTGTTCGCCCTGCCGGTGTGGCTGCTGCACCGGGCGGCCCGCGACGCGGTGGACGGCGCGTACGGGGACGACGGCCCGGCGCCCCTGGTCGCCGGGCGTACGGCCTGGGCCGGGGTGGTGCTCGGCTACCTCGCCGTCGGGTGCGCGGTCGCGGCGTACACGGCGAAGGGCGTGCTGCGTCCGGACTGGGAAGGGACGGCGGTGTGCGTACCGCTCGTCGCCGTGGGCGCGGCCGGGGCCGGGGTGTGGACGGCGTACGGGCGTCCCCGCCGGCCGGTGAACGGCGTGCTGAAGCTGCTGGGACCACTGCGGCGGGCCCTCCCCGGCGCGCGGACCCGGGCGCGGCTCGGTGCCTCGGCGCGGGCGGCGACCGCCGGCGCCGCGGTGCTGGTCGGGGGTGGAGCGCTGCTGGTGGCGGTGTCGCTGGTGTGGCACGGCCCGGCCGCCCGGGTGGCGTTCGCCCAGCTCACGGAGGGGTGGTCCGGCCGTTTCGCGGTACTGCTGCTCTGTCTGGCGCTGGTGCCGAACGCGGCGGTGTGGGGCGCGGCGTATGCCCTGGGGCCCGGTTTCGCGTTGAGCGCCGGGCAGGTCGCGGGGCCGCTGTCCTCCGACCCCGCCCCTCTGCTGCCGCCGTTTCCGCTGCTCGCGGCGGTGCCGGGGGCGGGATCCGGTACGCCGCTGCACTGGGCGGCCGGCGCGGTACCTCTGGCGGCCGGGGTGACGGTGGGCTGGTTCACGGCGCGGGCGGCGGTCGCGGAGGGGGCCGAGGCGGGGCGGCCCTGGTCGTGGCAGCGGACCGTGGGACAGGCCGGTACGGCGGCGCTGCTGTGCGGGGGCTGGCTCGCGGTGCTGGCCGGATCGGCGGGCGGCCCGCTGGGAGTGGACGCGCTGGCCCGGTTCGGTCCGGTGTGGTGGCAGGTGGCGGGGGCGACGGTGGCGTGGGTGGCGCTGGTCGGGGTGCCGGTGGCCGCGGCGGCGCGGTGGTGGGGCTGCCGCGAAAGCGCCGGGGAGGGTGGGGCGCCGGTGCCGGCCACGGGCAAGCGGCAGGTGGCGGAGGGCGAGAAGAGGGCTGCGGCGCGCGTCGAGGCGTCCGGCGCGACCGCGGACACCGGCACGGCGTCGAAGGATGCCGAATCCGGTCCGCCGCGCGTTCCCGCGTCACGCGAGCCGGCACCCGACCCGGACAGGTCCGGCGCCGCGGAGGGCGCCTACGGGACGTACGCGGCCGACGACGCCGAGGGCACCTACGGGACGTACGCGGCCGACGACGCCGAGGGCACCTACGGGACGTACGCGGCCGACGACGCCGAGGGCGGCTTGGAGGATGCTGACCGCTCGCACGACGCCGAAGACTTCTACGGGGCTGAAGGTTCCCACGCCGCTGTCGGCTCGGACGACACCGACGACTTCTATGACGCCGACGGCTCGTACGCATCCGACGGCTCGTACGACGCCGACGGCTTGGACGACACCTACGAGGCGTACGAGCCTCTCCCCCTCAGCCCCTCGCCGCCCTGGACGTACGACGACGCCGCCCGCGAGGCCCGCTGGGCGGCGTTGCGTGAAATCTCCGCGAAGATGGAGGCGTTGGAGACGATGGAGGCGGCGGAGACGGCCGAGCCGACGGATCCAGCGGTGCCGGGGGACTCGATCGACCCGGAAACCTCGACAGACCCGACGAATCCGGAGGAGCGGACGAACCCGGCGAATGGAGCCGACCCGTCTTAGGCGTTGGCCCCCAGTACCTTGCGCAACTGCTCCGGCAGCAGCTCGCTGCACGCCTGCCGGGCCTCGTTCGTGAGGGCGTCAGTGGTGCACGTGTAGTAGTCGCGGTACACCATCTGCGCCGCGAACGACGCGCCGACGAGCGCGATCGCCAGCGACGCCGTGACCAGGCCGCTCACCGCCGCCGCGGTCTGCGGGCGCGCCGGCGTCGCGCCGGCCCGTGCGTCCGGCGACGGCGTGCGCGGCTTGGCGCGCAGGGCGCTGACGCCCCAGTACAGCGCCAGCGCGCCCAGCAGCAGCGCCACGTACGTCCAGCTGAACAGGGCGAAGAAGAAGGCCCACATGCCCGCCAGCAGCGCGTAGCGTGCCCGGCGCTGGGCCGGGTCCGTGGGGTCCCAGCGCATGCCCGGAGTCGGGCCGCCCGGTCGTTCGGGGTTGCCGCCGGGCCGGTCGCCGAATCCTCCGCCGGAGGAGCGGCCGGGCTGACGGTCGCTCCACTGGCTGCCCCACGTCGGACGCCCGCCGTCTCCCCGCGATCCGTCCGAGCCGCCGGAGCCGCCGGAGTCCTCGCTGTCACCGGAAGGCCGGCGCGGCTGCCAGGGCCGGTCCGGCGTGCCCTCCGGCGGCGGTGCGAACGGGTTGTCGTCCTGGCCCGGACCGCCCTGCTGGCCGCCGCCGGCGTTGCCCGAGGACGCGTCGGACGACGAGGCGGGGCGCTCCCGCAGCAGCACGCCGCTGCGCTTCCTCCCCTGTACCGACTGCGGGGGGAGCGTGAGGAGTCGCAGACTGCGGTCCGGCATCAAGTGAGCGTCTTCCCTTGCATGAATCTGGCTGTATGGAACTGGCCGCCGTGGAACGGGCCACGGACCAGTCGGCCCGACGGTCGTCGTGCCGACGGTGGTGCATCGCGCTGGTCGGTGGTGCATCCCGCTGCTTACTGGTGAACGCACGGTGCCCGGACCGCGTTCCCGAACCGGCTCGTCCCAGACGCTACCTCCCGGCCACGCCCCCGTCCCGTGGGGGCCGCCCGGTGTGCCGGTATCGTTGCTGACGGTCGACCGCTTCGTAGGCTTCCCCGTATCCGGGGACACGAAGCATTCGTACGACCATACAAACGCTTCCCCGAGAAAGGGCCCCACCGTGGCCGCCAAGCCCGTGGCCAGGACCGCCAAGCGCCTCGTCGTGCTGGTCTCCGGATCCGGCACCAATCTGCAGGCGCTGCTCGACGCCGTCGCGGCCGAGGGCGCCGAGGCGTACGGGGCCGAGATCGTGGCGGTCGGAGCCGACCGCGGCGGCATCGAGGGGCTTGCGCGCGCCGAGCGGGCCGGGCTGCCCACGTTCGTCTGCCGGGTCAAGGACCACGCAAGCCGTGAGGAGTGGGACGTCGCCCTCGCCGACGCCGTCGCCGCGTACGCACCCGACCTCGTCGTCTCCGCCGGGTTCATGAAGATCGTGGGCAAGGAGTTCCTGGCCCGGTACGGCGGGCGGCTCATCAACACCCACCCCGCCCTGCTGCCCAGCTTCCCCGGCGCCCACGGCGTCCGTGACGCGCTCGCGTACGGCGCCAAGGTCACCGGATGCACCGTCCACTTCGTCGACGACGGCGTCGACACCGGGCCGATCATCGCCCAGGGCGTGGTGGAGGTCCGGGACGAGGACGACGAGAGCGCGCTGCACGAGCGCATCAAGGACGTCGAGCGAAGGCTGCTCGTCGAGGTCGTGGGGCGGCTCGCCCGCAACGGCTATCGCATTGAGGGACGAAAGGTAGTTATCCAGTGACCGCCGAGAGCAACAAGCGGGCCATCCGACGGGCGCTCGTCAGCGTCTACGACAAGACCGGGCTCGGGGAGCTGGCCCGTGGCCTGCACGAGGCGGGCGTGGAACTCGTCTCCACCGGGTCCACCGCCGCCCGCATCGCCGCCGCCGGCGTCCCCGTCACCAAGGTCGAGGAGCTCACCGGCTTCCCCGAGTGCCTGGACGGGCGGGTGAAGACCCTGCACCCCAAGGTGCACGCGGGCATCCTCGCCGACCTGCGCCTGGAGGACCACCAGCGGCAGCTCCAGGAACTCGGTGTCGAGCCGTTCGACCTGGTCGTGGTCAACCTCTACCCGTTCCGCGAGACCGTCGCCTCCGGCGCGAGCCCCGACGAGTGCGTCGAGCAGATCGACATCGGCGGCCCGTCCATGGTCCGCGCCGCCGCCAAGAACCACCCCTCCGTCGCCGTCGTCACCAGCCCCGCGCGATACGGCGACGTCCTCGCCGCGACCAAGGGCGGCGGCTTCGACCTCGCCACGCGCAAGCGGCTCGCCGCGGAGGCGTTCCAGCACACGGCGGCGTACGACGTGGCGGTGGCCTCCTGGTTCGCGTCCTCGTACGCGCCCGCCGACGACTCGGAGTTCCCCGACTTCCTGGGCGCCACCTGGGAGCGCAAGAACACCCTCCGCTACGGCGAGAACCCGCACCAGCCCGCCGCGCTGTACGTGGACGGCGCGGGCGGCGGCCTGGCGGAGGCGGAGCAGCTGCACGGCAAGGAGATGTCGTACAACAACTACACGGACACGGACGCCGCCCGCCGTGCCGCGTACGACCACGACGAGCCGTGCGTCGCGATCATCAAGCACGCCAACCCGTGCGGCATCGCGATCGGCGCCGACGTCGCCGAGGCGCACCGCAAGGCGCACGCCTGCGACCCGCTGTCGGCGTTCGGTGGCGTCATCGCGGTGAACCGGCCGGTCAGCAAGGAGATGGCCGAGCAGGTCGCGGAGATCTTCACCGAGGTCATCGTCGCGCCGGACTACGAGGAGGGCGCGCTGGAAGCCCTCGCCAGGAAGAAGAACATCCGCGTCCTCAAGGCGCCTGCCGCGCCCTCGAACCCCGTCGAGGTCAAGGCGATCGACGGCGGTGCCCTCCTCCAGGTCACCGACCGTCTCCAGGCCGACGGCGACGACCCCGCCCACTGGACGCTGGCGACCGGTGAGGCGCTGAGCGCGGAGGAACTGCGGGAGCTGGCGTTCGCCTGGAAGGCGTGCCGGGCGGTGAAGTCCAACGCCATCCTGCTCGCCAAGGACGGCGCCTCGGTCGGCGTCGGCATGGGGCAGGTCAACCGGGTCGACTCCGCGAAGCTGGCGGTGGAGCGGGCCGGCGCCGAGCGCGCGCAGGGTGCCTACGCGGCCTCCGACGCCTTCTTCCCCTTCCCCGACGGGCTGGAGATCCTCACCGAGGCGGGCGTCAAGGCCGTCGTGCAGCCGGGCGGTTCGGTCCGTGACGAGCAGGTCGTGGAGGCCGCGCGCAAGGCGGGCGTGACGATGTACTTCACGGGGACGCGGCACTTCTTCCACTGACCCCGGTTCAGCCCGCTCGTCCCACAGTTCCGCCGGGCAGCCCCGGCGGTCCGCGGCCTCCGGCCCTCCCGCGAGGGGGCCGGAGGCCGCGGTCGTGCCGGGGGCAGGGCCTCCATGACGCGGGGCGGAGGGGTGGGGCCTCCGCCGGAGCGGAACACGGGCGGGTCGTGGCCGCCGCGCCGGGGCACGGGCGGCCGGTGGCTCGGCGGGCCGCCGCCGGGGCACGCGCGACGGGTGGTTCGGTGGCCCCGGGCACGGCGACGCACGAAGGCCGTGTCTCCCGTCGTACGGGTGGTCGGCGCCGAGCGCTCCACCGGTCAGTAGCGCGGGCGGCGGAACCATTCCGCGGTGGCCCGCTTCGCGGAGAAGACGATCAGCAGGATGGAGATCGCGATGATGATCAGCCCGATGCCGTACGCCGCGATCATGACGATGCCGGTGACGATCGCGAACGAGCCGTAGACGATCGAGCAGACCCGGACGCCGTTGCCGCCCTTGGCGTACTGGAGCAGCAGCACCACGCCCAGGATCGCGAAGACGGTGGCCAGACCGAGCAGGAAGACCACGACGCCCTTGCCCAGGTCGGCGATCGCCTCGGCCTCGTCCCCGGAGACACCGGCATCGGCCATCGCCTGGTCCCACTCGCCGAGCGCGACGCCGTACAGCACCGCGATGACCGCGTGGGCCAGCGCGATCACACCGAGCATGATCTGCGCGGCGCGCGTGATGCCGGGCATTTGCGCCGGGGCGCCGGGGGCGTAACCGCCGCCGTAGGGCTGCTGGACCGGCGGTGCGGGCGGGAAGCCGTAGCCCTGCGGAGGGACACCGGGCTGACCCTGCTGGGGGAAGCCGTAGCCGGGGGACTGGGGATGCTGCGGCGGCTGTCCGTACGGGTTGTTCGGCTCGCCGAAACTCATGGCGGTGTTCCCTCCGTGATGCCTGGTGTGCGGGGACGACGCGGCGCGATGCGGAGGAATGGGTGCTGCAGATGCGGTTCGTCCCCCCGGTACAGCCCGCGGCACTGTGCCGTCAATCGTTCTTCAGCCACGGTCGGCTTGTCCAGCCGCATTCGCCATGTGTTGTGCAAGTGCAACATCACTGATCATGAGGGCGTACATGAGGGGATACGCGAGGGATACGCCGGGACGGCCACCCGGCGACCCGGATTGGAACCGGGAGGCGGTCATCCGGGAGGATGGGTCCATGACCGCCCAGATTCTCGATGGCAAGGCCACCGCAGCCGCGATCAAGTCCGATCTGACCGCCCGCGTGGCGGCGCTGAAGGAGAAGGGGGTCACGCCGGGCCTCGGCACGATCCTGGTCGGGGACGATCCCGGCAGCCAGAAGTACGTCGCCGGCAAGCACCGCGACTGCGCGCAGGTCGGCATCGCCTCCATCCAGCGCGAACTGCCGGGTACGGCGACGCAGGAAGAGATCGAGGCGGTCGTACGGGAACTCAACGATGACCCGGCGTGCACCGGCTACATCGTGCAACTGCCGCTGCCCAAGGGCGTCGACGAGAACCGCATCCTCGAGCTCATGGACCCGGACAAGGACGCGGACGGGCTGCACCCGATGAACCTGGGTCGGCTGGTGCTGAACGAGCCCGCGCCGCTGCCCTGCACCCCCAACGGCGTACTGACGCTGCTGCGCCGCTACGGCGTGGAGATCAAGGGCGCGGAGGTCGTGGTCGTCGGCCGGGGCGTGACCATCGGCCGGCCGATGCCGCTGCTGCTCACCCGGCGCAGCGAGAACGCGACGGTGACGCAGTGCCACACGGGTACGCGCGACCTGTCCGCCCACCTGAAGCGGGCGGACATCATCGTCGCCGCCGCCGGGTCCGCGCACCTGATCCGGCCCGAGGACGTCAAGCCGGGCGCGGCCGTCCTCGACGTCGGTGTCTCGCGCAGCGCCGAGGGCAAGATCGTGGGTGACGTCCACCCGGACGTCGCGAAGGTCGCCGGCTGGATCTCCCCGAACCCCGGGGGTGTCGGTCCCATGACCCGGGCCCAGCTGCTCGTCAACGTGGTCGAGGCGGCGGAGCGCAGTGTCGGCTGAGTCGGCGGAGGAGAAGGGCGCCACCGAGCGGGAGGACGCTGCCGCCGGGAACGGCGCCGCACCGAACGGCAGCGCGCACGTGCCGGACGGCAAGTCCGCGAACGGCTCCGCGCGCGGGCCGGAGGGTGTGTCGGCGAACGGCTCCGCGCGTCGGCCGAAGGATGTGTCGGCCAACGGTTCCGCACCCGGGCCGGAGGGCGTGGCGTCGAACGGCTCCGCGCGTGGGGCAGAGGGTGTGTCGGCGAACGGCTCCGCGGGCGCCGGGCACGCAGAGTCCCCGAACGGCTTCCCGCGCGGGTCGCAGGGCGCGGCGTCGAACGGCTCCGCCCCTTCCGGGTACGGCGAGTCCCCGAACGGCTCGGCGCTCCCGGCGCACGGCGAGTCCCCGAACGGGGACCCGGATGACGGCGAGTTGGTCGTGCGGGACGCGATCAGTGTCGTGGACGAGGACGGGACGCCCCGGCGGGCCACCCGCCGCTTCCCCCTGTTCACCAGGGACACCGCGCGGCCCGAGGGCGGCGGCCGGGCGGCGTCCGGGGACGCGCCCGCGCCCGCGCGGCAGTGGCCGATGCTCGCCGTGCTGGTGCTGGTCGGTCTCGGCCTGCTGCTGACGGCGTTCGACGCGTTCCGGATCGGCACCATGCTGGTCGGTGTGGCCCTGGTCGGCGGCGCCGTGCTGCGCTGGCTGCTGCCCGGCGTCGGCATGCTCGCCGTGCGCTCCCGCTTTACGGACATCGCCACCTACGGCGTCCTCGGCCTGGTGATCGTCCTGCTGGCGTTGATGGCCCAGCCGAACCCCTGGCTGGAGGTCCCGTTCCTGAAGGACACCCTGCACTTCACCGTCAGCAGTTAGCCGGCGTCACGGCGCCCCGCGCAACGGCGGCCCATCCCCTCCCCCGAGCAAGGACGGGCCGCCGCCGCACCCAAACTCCCGCACCACGAACGGCCTGTTCAACGGCTGTCCGTGCGCTGTGGCACGGAAGTGACCGTTCCGCTACGGTGTCCGCGCCCCGCCACAGTCGCGGGCCGGTTGCGTCTGGGTGCGAGGCGCACCGCTGAGACGTCCGAGGTCACCGGTGTGTGCCCGTTGTGTCGATGTATTGACAGCTTCGGGGATGCCGGAGCAAGACACTGCACAGCGGGGCTAACCTGCCCAATCGGGATGGTCCGGGACGTCCCGAGCGTGAGCCGGCACGCATCAACCGGCGGTATCAGGGGGAAAACCGGCTCATCAGGGGGAAAAGGGGGAAGCGATGCCTCGTTGGAAGGCCTTGCCGGAGGAACTCGATCCGCAGATCAGGGAGTTCGCCACCCAGCTGCGTCGGCTCGTGGACCGCAGCGGCCTGAGCATCTCGGCGCTGTCCGACCGCACGGGTTACAGCAAGACGTCCTGGGAGCGCTATCTGAACGGTCGGCTGCTCGCGCCGAAGGGCGCGGTCGTGGCGCTGGCCGAGGTCACCGGCACCAACCCGATCCATCTGACCACCATGTGGGAGCTCGCCGAACGGGCCTGGAGCCGTTCGGAGATGCGGCACGACATGACCATGGAGGCGATGCGGATCTCGCAGGCGCGCGCGGCGCTCGGCGAGTTCGGCGCGCCCCCGGCGACCCCCAAGGGCAGAACGGCCCGCCGGGGCGGCAGCGCGACGGCGACGCCGGGCATCGCGGGCCCGGCGGGCGTGTCCCCGACGGTGCCGTCCCAGCCCACGGCACCCGACGCGAACGCCCGGGAGGCCGAGGGACGGCAGGGCGTCAACTCGTGGGGCCTCGCGGGGTACGCGGGGCCGTCCCCGTCGGGCGGACGTCAGGGCGCCGGTGCGGGGGCGACCCGGGCGCAGGCCGACCGGGCGCCCGACGCCGGCGGGACGCCGCAGACCCCGCCGCGCACCCCCTCGGACGGCGACGCGTCCGGCAGGCGGCGGCTCGCGCTGTTCCTGGCCGGTGCGGTCGTCGTGGTCGTCGCGGCCGGTGCCGCCTACCACTTCACGGGCGACGGCGGCGACCGGAACGACACCGCGGGCGTCTCCCCGTCCCCCTCCGTCAGCGCCGCCGCCGACCTGCCACCCGGCGTGAAGTGCAGCGGCGAATCCTGCACCGGCAAGGACGCGGAGAGCATGGGGTGCAGCGGCGACCTGGTCACCACCGCGAGGACGGCCACCGTCGGCGCCATCGTCGTCGAGGTCCGCTACAGCGAGACCTGCGGCGCGGCGTGGGGCCGTATCACCCAGGCCGCCCCGGGCGACGAGGTCCAGGTGACCGTGGGCACCACCAAGGAGAACGGCTCTGTCACCACTGCCGGTGACACCATCGCGTACACCCCGATGATCGCCGTGCGCAATGCGGGTCAGGCAACGGCGTGCGCGACGCTGGCGTCGGGGGAGCGCGGCTGCACGCGGTAGCGCGGGACGCGCCACGGAGGCGACGAGCGCACCGTGGCGCCCGTTCGGTCCGACCCGTCGAAAAAAGGCGTCCGCGGCGCGCATGCGATCGCCGATCGCGGGCACGCGAGCAGTACCCCCACGGGAGTCCGGCAACGGTACCCCCACCCGGCGGTCGTCCCGTCTCTCCTCTCCCGGACGGGCGGCCGCCGCCTTTCGTAAGCTCTGTGGGCTGGGCCACACCGACCCGGACGTCCGGCATCCCGGAGGCGCGATAGCCTGACCGCTGGATCTCTCTTGACGCCAAGAGATCGATCAAAAAGCCGGGGCAGGGACGCCCCACCGCCAGCTGTCATACGGAGAACGCCATGACCCGCACTCCCGTGAACGTCACCGTCACCGGCGCGGCCGGCCAGATCGGTTACGCCCTGCTCTTCCGCATCGCCTCCGGCCAGCTGCTCGGCGCGGACGTGCCGGTCAAGCTCCGCCTCCTCGAGATCACCCCGGCGCTGAAGGCCGCCGAGGGCACCGCGATGGAGCTGGACGACTGCGCGTTCCCGCTGCTCCAGGGCATCGACATCACCGACGACCCGAACGTGGCCTTCGACGGCGCCAACGTCGCCCTGCTCGTCGGCGCCCGCCCGCGCACCAAGGGCATGGAGCGCGGTGACCTCCTCGAGGCCAACGGCGGCATCTTCAAGCCGCAGGGCCAGGCCATCAACGCGCACGCCGCCGACGACATCCGCGTCCTGGTGGTCGGCAACCCGGCCAACACCAACGCGCTGATCGCGCAGGCCGCCGCCCCGGACGTACCGGCGGAGCGCTTCACCGCGATGACCCGCCTCGACCACAACCGCGCGCTGACCCAGCTGGCGAAGAAGACGGGCACGCCGGTCTCCGAGATCAAGAAGCTGACGATCTGGGGCAACCACTCCGCCACGCAGTACCCGGACATCTTCCACGCCACGGTCGCCGGCAAGAACGCCGCCGAGGTCGTGAACGACGAGAAGTGGCTGGCCGAGGACTTCATCCCGACCGTCGCCAAGCGCGGCGCCGCCATCATCGAGGCCCGTGGCGCGTCCTCCGCCGCGTCCGCCGCCAACGCCGCCATCGACCACGTCTACTCCTGGGTCAACGGCACCCCCGAGGGCGACTGGGTCTCCATGGGCATCCCGTCCGACGGCTCCTACGGCGTTCCCGAGGGCCTGATCTCCTCCTTCCCGGTCACCTGCAAGGACGGCACGTACGAGATCGTCCAGGGCCTGGAGATCAACGACTTCTCCCGCGCCCGCATCGACGCGTCGGTGAAGGAGCTGGAGGAGGAGCGCGAGGCGGTCCGCGGCCTCGGCCTCATCTGATCCCGGCCACACCAGCCGCACGACCCCCGGTCCGCCGCCACGGGCCGGGGGTCGTCGGCTTTCCCGGTGCCTGCCGACGTCCTCGCGCGGACGACGCCCGCAACCCGTCGATTCCCCGACTCGCCCGGCCGTCCGCCGAGTGCCCGAGGACCGTTCTCGGCGGGACGTCAGCCGGTCCGGCGCAGCCGCTTCTCGAACCAGTGCCCGGCGTAGACGTGCTCCGCGTAGGCCGGGATCTCCGTGTATCCCGATGCCCGGTACATCGTCCGCGCTTCGGTGAGCACGGCGTGCGTGTCCAGCCGGACGACGTCGAAGCCGCGCTCGGCCGCCTCCCGTTCCAGCGCCGCCAGGATCCGGCGGGCCAGGCCGAGCCGCCGGGCGTCCGGGTGCACCCACAGGTGCTTGATCTCGCCCACGCCGGGCTCGAGACGGCGCAGCCCGCCGCAGCCGACCGGGCGCTCGTCCTCGTACGCCACGAAGAAGGCGCCGCGGTCGCCGGAGACCTCTTCCGGGCGTACGAGATCGGTGGGATCGAAGCCCTCGGGGAACCGTTCGTCCAGGTCGGCGGCGTAGGCGTCGAGGGTGGCGCGGGCGTCCGGGTGGGCGCCGTCGACGCGTTCGACGGTGGTGCCGGCCAGGCGCAGCAGGCGTTCGGCGGTGGTGACGGCCTCGGTGAGCCGGGCGCGCTGGGCCGGGGTGAGGCCGTCGAGCAGGCCGCCGACCAGGGCGTCGGCCCGCCGGTTCTGTTCCTTGACCTCGACGCGCCCGGCCGGGGTGAGTTCGATCATGCGCAGCCGGCTGTCGTCGGGGTGGACGCTCAGCCGGACCATCCCCTGCGCCTGGAGCGTCTTCGCCATCCGGCTGAGATAGCCGGCGTCCAGGCCGAGGCGGGCGCGCAGTTCGCGCAGCGAGGCGCCGTCGCCGATCTCGAAGAGCAGCCGGGCCTCGCCGAGGGGGCGGTTCTGGCCCAGGTAACGGTCGTCGAGGGCGCCGATGCGGCGGGTGAAGTAGCGGTTGAAGCGGCGGAACGCCGCGACGTGCTCTGACACTGCCTCCATATTTCTTTGACCCTAGTCAAAGAGTTGCGGTCGGTCCAGAGGAGCTGGCTGTCTTTCCTCGCCCTATGTCCGAAATGCCAGTGAGGCAGCCCACTTTCGGCCATCGATTGCGCATGCCCGAAAGGGGTACGGGCAGGCGCCCACGGTCTTGAACAGGAACGGAAGGCAAGACCGAGCATGTCGGACAGAGCGGAGAACCAGGTGCCTCAGGCGCGCGACACGATCCACGTGGCAGGCCAGTGGCGGCCCGCCGCCTCCGGCGCCACGCGCGAGATCCTCGACCCCGCGGACGCCCTGCCGTTCGCCGTGGTCGCCGAGGGGGACGAGAAGGACGCCGACCTGGCCGTCGAGGCCGCCCGGCAGGCCTTCGACGGCGGCCGGGGCGAGTGGTCCCGCACTCCCGTGGCCGAGCGTGCCGCCCTGCTGCGCCGCGTCGCCGACCTGCTGGTCCGTGACCGTGAGGAGCTCGGCCTGCTGGAGAGCCGGGACGCCGGCAAGACCGTCGAGGAGGGCCGCGTCGACATCGACTGCGTCGCCGACGCCTTCCGCTGCTTCGCCGACCTGGTGGCGGGGGAAGGGGCCGGCCGGGTCGTCGACGCGGGCTCGCCCGACATCCACAGCGTCGTCGTCCACGAACCGGTCGGCGTCTGCGCGCTGATCACGCCCTGGAACTACCCGCTGCTCCAGGCCAGCTGGAAGATCGCGCCCGCGCTCGCCGCCGGCAACACCTTCGTGATCAAGCCGAGCGAGATCACGCCGATGACCACCATCGCCCTGATCGACCTGCTCGCCGAGGCCGGGCTGCCCGCCGGGGTCGCGAACATCGTCACCGGCCCCGGCCACACGGTCGGCGCCCGCCTGGCCGAACACCCCGACGTCGACCTGGTCTCCTTCACCGGCGGCCTGATCAGCGGCACCAAGGTCGCCGCGGCCGCCGCGCCCACCGTCAAGAAGGTCGCCCTCGAACTCGGCGGCAAGAACCCCAACGTCGTCTTCGCCGACGCCTGCGCCACCGACGAGGCCTTCGACACCGCCGTCGACCAGGCCCTCAACGCGGCCTTCATCCACAGCGGCCAGGTCTGCTCCGCGGGCGCGCGCCTCATCGTCGAGGAGTCGGTCAGGGAGCGGTTCGTCGCCGAACTCGCCCACCGCGCCTCCAAGATCCGCCTCGGGCGCGGCACGGCGGACGGCGTCGAGTGCGGCCCCCTCGTCTCCGAGCAGCAGCGCGCCAAGGTGGAGTCGTACGTCGCGTCCGCGCTGGCGGAGGGCGCGGTGCTGCGCAGCGGCGGCAAGCGGCCCGAACCCGCCGGGTCCAGGCCCGCCACCGGCTACTTCTACGAGCCGACGGTGCTCGACCAGTGCCACCGCGAGATGCGGGTCGTGCGCGAGGAGGTCTTCGGTCCCGTCCTCACGGTGGAGACCTTCCGTACCGAGGACGAGGCCGTGGCGCTCGCCAACGACACCGAGTACGGGCTGGCCGGCGCGGTGTGGACCGCCGACGCGGGGCGGGCCCGCCGGGTCGCCGGGCGGCTGCGGCACGGCACCGTGTGGATCAACGACTTCCACCCCTACCTGCCGCAGGCGGAGTGGGGCGGCTTCGGCAAGAGCGGCGTCGGCCGCGAACTCGGCCCGGCCGGGCTCGCCGAGTACCGGGAGACCAAGCACGTCTACCAGAACCTCGCGCCGAAGCCGGTGCGCTGGTTCGCGGGCTGATCCCGCCCCCTTCCCCCAACCCCCCACTGGAGCACCGGAGTAGCATC
The DNA here is from genome assembly GCF_015160875.1 of Streptomyces chromofuscus. Lineage (NCBI taxonomy): Bacteria > Bacillati > Actinomycetota > Actinomycetes > Kitasatosporales > Streptomycetaceae > Streptomyces > Streptomyces chromofuscus. The sequence continues at coordinate 4,881,649 of NZ_CP063374.1, forward strand.
CATGCCCGAGAACAGTCATACCTACGACTACGTCGTCATCGGCGGCGGCACCGCGGGTTCCGTCATCGCCTCCCGCCTCACCGAGAACCCCGACGTCACCGTCGCCGTCATCGAGGGCGGCCCCAGCGACGTGGACCGCGAGGACGTCCTCACCCTGCGCCGCTGGATGGGCCTGCTCGGCGGCGAACTCGACTACGACTACCCCACCACCGAGCAGCCACGCGGCAACTCCCACATCCGGCACAGCCGCGCCCGCGTCCTCGGCGGCTGCTCCTCCCACAACACCCTCATCGCCTTCAAGCCGCTGCCGTCCGACTGGGACGAGTGGGAGGCGGCCGGCGCCAAGGGCTGGGGCGCGGTGCGGATGGAGGCGTACTACGCCCGGTTGCTGAACCACATCGTCCCGGTGGACGAGAAGGACCGCAACGCCATCGCCCGCGACTTCGTCGACGCCGCCCAGGCCGCGCTGGGCGTGCCCCGCGTGGAGGGCTTCAACAAGAAGCCGTTCACCGACGGCGTCGGCTTCTTCGACCTCGCCTACCACCCCGAGAACAACAAGCGGTCCTCGGCCTCCGTGGCCTACCTCCACCCGGTGATGGACAGGCGGCCCAACCTGACGATCCTGCTGGAGACCTGGGCGTACCGGCTGCAGCTGAACGGCACCCGCGCCGAGGGCGTCCACGTGCGTACCGAGGACGGCGAGGAGATTCTCGTCCGCGCCCGGAACGAGGTGGTGCTGTGCGCGGGCGCGGTCGACTCGCCGCGGCTGCTGCTGCACTCCGGCATCGGCCCCCGCGAGGACCTGGAGGCGCTCGGCATACCCGTCGTCCACGACCTGCCCGGCGTCGGCGAGAACCTGCTCGACCACCCGGAGTCCGTGATCGTCTGGGAGACCCACGGACCCATCCCGGAGAACTCGGCGATGGACTCCGACGCGGGCCTGTTCGTGCGTCGCGACCCCGAACAGGCGGGCCCCGACCTGATGTTCCACTTCTACCAGATCCCGTTCACCGACAACCCGGAGCGGCTGGGCTACGAACGGCCCTCGTACGGAGTGTCCATGACCCCGAACATCCCCAAGCCGAAGAGTCGCGGGCGGCTGTACCTGACGAGCGCGGACCCCGCCGAGAAGCCCGCGCTCGACTTCCGCTACTTCACCGACGAGGACGACTACGACGGCCGCACCCTCGTCGACGGCATCCGCATCGCCCGCGAGATCGCGAAGACGGAGCCGCTGGCGGGCTGGCTGAAGCGCGAGGTGTGCCCCGGCCCGGACGTCACCGGCGACGAGGAACTCGGCGAGTACGCCCGCAAGGTCGCGCACACCGTGTACCACCCGGCGGGCACCTGCCGGATGGGCGCCGCCTCCGACGAACTGGCCGTAGTCGACCCCGAGTTGCGGATCCGTGGACTGGACGGCATCCGGATCGCGGACGCGTCGGTGTTCCCGACCATGACCGCGGTGAACCCGATGATCGGGGTGTTGATGGTCGGTGAGCGGGCCGTGGAGCTGATCGGGGGTGGTGCGCGATGAGCACCGCTGCCGACACCGCCCCCGTGTTCTCCGTCGACGGGCTGTGGAAGGTCTTCGGCACGAAGGCCGACCGTGTCCCCGCCGACCCCGAGCTGACCGCCCTGCCCGTCGCCGAGCTGCGCGCCCGCACCGGCTGCACCGCCGCCGTCCGGGACGTCTCCTTCGACGTGCGCAAGGGCGAGGTCTTCGTCGTCATGGGCCTGTCCGGCTCCGGCAAGTCCACGCTGGTGCGCTGTCTGACCCGGCTGATCGAACCGACCGCCGGGACCATCGCCATCGACGGCGAGGACGTCCGCGCCATGGACCGGACCCGGCTGCGCGAACTGCGCCGGCACCGCGCCGCGATGGTCTTCCAGCACTTCGGCCTGCTGCCGCACCGCACCGTCCTCGACAACGTGGCGTACGGCCTGGAGATCCAGGGCGTGGGCAGGGCGGAGCGGCGCCAGAGGGCGGGCGAGGTCGTGGCCAAGGTGGGCCTCGCGGGCATGGAGCAGCGCAGACCGGGCCAGCTGTCCGGGGGCCAGCAGCAGCGGGTCGGCCTGGCGCGTGCCCTGGCCGTCGACCCGGAGGTGCTGCTGTTCGACGAGCCGTTCAGCGCCCTCGACCCGCTGATCCGTCGGGAGATGCAGGAGGAGGTCGTCCGGCTGCACCGCGACGAGGGCCGCACGATGGTCTTCATCACCCATGACCTCAGCGAGGCGCTGAAACTTGGTGACCGGATCGCCCTGATGCGCGACGGCCGGATCGTCCAGCTCGGCACTCCGGAGGAGATCGTCGGCTCGCCCGCCGACGACTACGTCCGCGCGTTCGTCCGCGACGTCCCCCGCGAACAGGTCATGACCGTCCGCACCGCCATGCGGCCCGCGTCCGCGGAGGAGGCGGGGGCCGGCCCGGCGGTGTCCCCGACGGCGACCGTGTCGGAGGCCATCGAGGCCGTCGCCCGCAGCGGAGGGCCGGTGCGGGTGGTCCACGAGGGCCGGTGCCTGGGGGTGGTCGACCACGAGGGGCTGCTCGGCGTGGTGGCCGGCACCCAGCCCCGCGAGGAGGTGGCGTGATGGCCACCGTCACCGCCTCGGCTCCCCGGACCCTGCCCGCCGCACTGAAGAACCGGGCCGTCGCCAAGCTCGCCCTGCTCGCCCTGGCCGCGGTGGTCCTCGTACCGCCGGCCGTGGCGCGCTGGGCGAGCGGCAGCTGGCCCGAGGCCCTCACCGTCGACCTGACCCAGCCGCTCACCGCCGCCAGCGACTGGATCATCGACAACCGGGACAGCCACCCGCTGTTCCTCTACTTCTTCGGCCACCTCAGCAACGCGGTCGTCCTGTCCGTCCGGGCCGTCTACCTCGCCCTCCTCGCCATCGGATGGGCGGGTGTCACCGCGCTCGGCGCCTTCGTGGCCTGGCGCGTCGCCGGTGTGCGGCTCGCGCTCGGCACGGCCGCCGCGTTCCTGGCCTGCGGCCTGCTCGACATGTGGCTGCCCACCATGCAGACCCTGGCCCTGATGGCCGTGGCGGTGCTGGCGTCCGTCGTCGTCGGCGCCCTGCTCGGACTCGCCGCCGGGTTGTCCGACCGGATGGACCGCGCCCTGCGCCCGGTCCTCGACACCATGCAGGTCCTCCCCGCGTTCGCCTACCTCCTCCCCGTCGTCCTGGTCTTCGGCATCGGCGTCCCCGCCGCCGTCCTCGCCACGGTCGTCTACGCCGCCCCGCCCATGGCCCGCCTCACCGCGCTCGGCCTGCGCGGCGCCGACAAGGAGGTACTGGAGGCGGTCGAGTCGCTGGGCGCCACCGCCCGGCAGCGCCTGCTGACCGCCCGTATCCCGCTGGCCCGCAAGGAACTCCTGCTCGGCCTCAACCAGACGATCATGATGGCGCTGTCCATGGCGGTCATCGCCTCCGTCATCGGCGCCGGCGGCCTCGGCGACCGCGTCTACCAGGCGCTGGCCTCGGTCGACGTGGGCGCCGCCCTCGCCGCGGGCATCCCGATCGTGCTGCTCGCGGTCGTCCTGGACCGCGTCACCGCGGCCGCGGGCGACGGCACCGGGGAACGCCCGCGCGCCGGATGGCCGTACGTCCTGGCCGGCGCCGTGGGCCTCGCGGTCGCCGCACGCCTGCTGGGCCGCGCCGACTGGCCCGAGGCCTGGACCGTGAACATCGCCGAGCCGGTCAACCGCGCCGTCGACTGGATGACCGCCCACCTCTACTCGGGCGTCCCGGTCGTCGGCGGCACCGCCGACTGGGCCGGCCGTTTCACCACCTGGGTCCTGGACCCGCTGCGGGACGGCCTGCAGTGGCTGCCCTGGTGGTCCGTGCTGCTCGTCGTCGCCGCCCTGGCCTGGCTGATCGGCACCTGGCGCACCGCGCTGACCGCCGTCCTCGCCATGGCCGCGATCGGCGTCCTCGGCGTCTGGGAGCCGTCCCTGGACACCCTCTCCCAGGTCATCGCCGCCGTCGCCGTCACCCTCGTCCTGGGCTTCGCGACCGGCATCGCGGCCGCCCGCAGCGAGCGCTTCGAGCGTGCGCTGCGCCCCGTCCTGGACGTCTGCCAGACCATGCCGCAGTTCGTGTACCTGATCCCGGTCGTCGCCCTGTTCGGCGTCGGCCGCGCCCCGGCGGTCGCCGCGGCCGTCGTCTACGCCCTGCCCGCGGTCGTCCGCATCACCGCCCGGGGGCTGCGGCAGGTCGACCCGGCCGCGCTGGAATCGGCCCGCTCGCTCGGCGCGACCGGCGGACAGCAACTGCGCCAGGTCCAGCTCCCGCTCGCCCGCGCGGCGCTGCTGCTGGCGGTCAACCAGGGCGTGGTGCTGGTCCTCGCCGTCGTCATCATCGGCGGCCTGGTCGGCGGCGGCGCCCTCGGCTACGACGTCGTCTTCGGCCTCGCGCAGGGCGACCTGGCGACCGGTCTGGTGGCCGGCGCCGCGATCGTCTGCCTCGGCCTGATGCTCGACCGGGTGACCCAGCCGACGGATCGCCGCGCGAAGAAGGGAGCGTGACATGCGTACACGTACGAGCGTCATGGCGGCGGTGACCCTGCTCGCCCTGACCACCGGCTGCGGTGCCGCCGACATGACCCGGCAGGCCTCGCCCTTCGCCAACGCGCAGGGGGCGAAGACCGTGACCCTGTCCGTGCAGTCCTGGGTGGGCGCGCAGGCCAACGTCGCCGTCGCCCAGTACCTGCTCGAACACGAACTCGGCTACCGCGTCGACACCGTCCAGATCGACGAGGTCCCCGCCTGGGACGCCCTCAGCCAGGGCCGCGTCGACGCCCTCCTGGAGGACTGGGGGCACCCGGAGGAGGAGCAGCGCTACGTCGAGGACAAGAAGACGATCGTGGGCGCCGGCGACCTCGGTGTGACCGGGCACATCGGCTGGTACGTCCCCACGTACTTCGCCGAGCAGCACCCCGACGTCACCGACTGGAAGAACCTCAACAAGTACGCCGACCGGTTCCGCACCCCGGAGAGCGGCGGCAAGGGCCAGCTGATGGACGGCTCACCGTCCTACGTCACCAACGACAAGGCGCTGGTGAAGAACCTGGACCTCGACTACCAAGTGGTCTTCGCCGGTTCGGAGGCCGCGCAGATCACGCAGATCAAGCAGTTCGCGAAGGAGAAGAAGCCCTTCCTGACCTACTGGTACTCGCCGCAGTGGCTCTTCAAGAAGGTCCCGATGACCGAGGTGAAGCTGCCCGAGTACAAGGAGGGCTGCGACGCGGACCCGGAGAAGGTCGCCTGCGCCTATCCGCACACGCCGCTGCAGAAGTACCTGAACGCCGACTTCGCGAAGGACGGCGGGGCGGCGGCCCGGCTGCTGAAGAAGTTCCAGTGGACGACCGAGGACCAGAACGAGGTCTCCCTGATGATCGCCGAGCAGAAGCTGACGCCGGAGGAGGCGGCGAAGAAGTGGGTGGACAGCCACGAGTCCACGTGGAAGACGTGGCTGTCCTGACGGTCACCGCGTGATGCCGGCCGTGATGTCGCGAACCGCCTGGACGGCTCTGCGCTGCAACCCCGGCCCGAAGGTGATCCGCGTCGCCCCCCGCCTGCCGAGCTCGGCGAGTCCGGCGAGCGCGGGGGACTCGGTGAGTTCGGTCGGCTCGGTGAGTCCGGTCGGCTCGGTGAGTCGGGGGGACTCGGTGAGTTCGGTCGGTGCCGAGGGGCGGGCACCGTCCAGGCGTGCGAACACGTTGATCGGGCCCTCGATCCCGGCCCGCAGCAGCGGCAGCACGTCGGGCGGGGCGGCGATCGGGTACACGCAGTCGGCGCCCGCGGCGACGTACAGGGCCGCCCGCTCGATGGCCCGCTCGGGCTCCTCCACCCCGCGTACGAACGTGTCTACGCGCGCGTTGAGGAACAGCCGGTCACCCGCCGCCGCCCGCACCTCCGCCAGCCACTCGGCGTGCGCGTACGGGTCCTTGAGGACGCCTCCGCTCGAATCCTCCAGGTTGCAGCCGACGGCGCCGGTCTCCAGCAGCCGCTCGACCAGTTCCCGCGGCGCGAGCCCGTACCCGTCCTCCACGTCCGCCGACACCGGCACGTCCACCGCCCGCACGATCCGGGTGACGGCCGCGAACATCTCGTCCGGCGGCGTCTGCCCGTCCTCGTACCCGAGCGAGGCGGCCACCCCCGCACTGGGCGTCGCGAGCGCCGGGAAGCCGGCGTCCACGAAGGCGCGGGCGCTGGCGGCGTCCCACGGGCCCGGGAGGACCAGGGGATCGGCCGGGTCCGGCCGTCGGTGCAGCGCGCGGAACGTCTCTGCTCGGCTCACCACTCGACACTGACCGCCGGGATCCGCCGGCTCACCATCAGCCGGTTCCAGCTGTTGATCGCGGCGATGAGAGCAATGAGACGGGCGAGACCGCGGCCGTCGAAGTGCCGCGCCGCCCGCTCCCGCTCGTCGAGCAGATCCCCGGCCTCCTCCCAGGTGGCCGGCTGATCGAGCTGCCTCTCCCGGTCCCGGCCCGACTCGGCCGGGGCAAGGCCCGTGCCCGTCCCGTGCTCGGCGAGACGCATGTCCGGGCAGAACGCCCGGCGGTTGAGCCGGGAGGCACGGACCTGCACCAGCTCGGCGAGCACCGGATCACCGAGGCCTCGCTTCGCGGCGGCGCTCAGCTGCCGCATCGCGGTGCGGACCCCGTCGTCCAGACGGGTGGTGCGTACGCTCACGGGTGCTGCCCCGGCCGGTAGTGGCCCGGCATCCGACGGCAGGTCACCCCGAACCTGTTCCAGGCGTTGATCACCGTGATCGCGGCGATCAGCTGCACCAGCTCGGCCTCCTCGAAGTGCCGCGCCGCCCGCTCGTACACCTCGTCCGGCACGAACCCGTCCGTCAGCACCGTGACGGCCTCGGTCAGCTCCAGCGCCGCCAGCTCCTTCTCGGTGTAGAAGTGCGGCGACTCCTTCCATGCGCTGAGCTGGACGATCCGCTCCACGCTCTCGCCCGCCGCGAGCGCGTCCTTGCTGTGCATGTCGAGGCAGAACGCGCAGTGGTTGAGCTGCGAGGCACGGATCTTCACCAGCTCGCGCAGCGTCGGGTCCAGGCCCCGCTGCGCGGCCGTGTCGAGCCGGACCATCGCCTTGAAGACGTCGGGGGCGAGCGCCGCCCAGTCCAGGCGGGGGGTGGGCTCGGGGGCGTGCTCGACAGGCGTGGCGCTGTGGTCGTCGGTCATCGTCATGCCTGGACCCTACGAGCGAGGCGGCCCAGGAGTATGGTCCATTTCCATGCTGGAATCCCGGGCCACTTTGGGCATCGACCTGCACCTCGCACCGTCCGGACCCGGCCTGCGCCGCGGTCTGACCGACGCCCTGCGCGACGCCGTCCGCACCGGCCGCCTCGCGCCCGGCACCCGGCTGCCCTCCTCCCGCACCCTCGCCGCCGACCTCGGCATCGCCCGCAACACCGTCGCCGAGTCCTACGCCGACCTCGTCGCCGAGGGCCGGCTCACCGCCCGCCAGGGCTCCGGCACCTGGGTCGCCGAGCGGGCCGTCCTCCCACCGCCCGACCGGCCCGCCCCGCACCGGCGCCCACCCGGCCACCCCGCCTACGACCTCGTCCCCGGCACCCCCGACCTCGCCTCCTTCCCCCGCGCCGAGTGGCTCAAGGCCGCCCGCCGCGCGCTCACCGCCGCCCCGAACGAGGCCCTCGGCTACGGCGACCCCCGAGGCCGCGTCGAACTGCGCACCGCCCTCGCCGACTACCTCTCCCGCGCCCGCGGCGTACGCGCCGATCCCGAGCGCGTCCTCGTCTGTCCCGGCTTCGCCCACGGCCTCGGACTCCTCGCCAAGGTCCTCCACACCCGCGGGCTGCGCACCCTCGCCGTGGAGTCCTACGGCCTCGACGCGCACTGGAACCTCGTCGAACGCGCCGGCCTGCGCACCCTCCCCCTCCCCTTCGACGAACGCGGCACTTCGCCCCAGCCCCTCGACTCCCCACGGCAGCGGTCAACCGCGGGCTCCCTCCTGGACGACCTCGCCGCCACGCGGGCCGTGCTGCTGACGCCGGGCCACCAGTTCCCGACGGGCGTCGCCCTGCGTCCCGTGCACCGCGCCGCCGTCGTGGACTGGGCCCGGCGGACGGGCGGACTGATCCTGGAGGACGACTACGACGGCGAGTTCCGCTACGACCGCCAGCCCGTCGGCGCCCTGCAGGACCTGGACCCCGACCACGTCGTCTACCTCGGCACCGCCAGCAAGTCCCTCGCCCCCGGCCTGCGGCTTGCCTGGATGGTCCTGCCGCCCTCCCTCGTGCCGGACGTCCTGCGGCACGCCGGCGGACCCGCCACAGGCGTCCTCGAACAGTTGACCCTCGCCGAGTTCCTCACCTCCGGCGCCTACGACCGCCATGTCCGCGCCGCCCGCCTGCGTTACCGGCGCCGCCGCGACGAACTGGTCGCCGCCCTCGCCGAGCACGCACCCGACGTCCGCGCCACCGGCATCGCGGCCGGCCTGCACGCCGTTCTCCGGCTGCCGCCCGGCACCGAACAGCCGGTCGTCCGCGCGGCCACCTGGCAGGGCGTCGCCGTCCACGGCATCTCCCGCTACCGCCACCCCGCGGCACCGGCCCGGCACCCCGACGCCCTGGTCGTCGGCTACGGCACCCCACCCGACCACGCCTGGGCGGGAAGCCTGGAGGCCTTGTGCAAGGCGCTGCCCTGAGACACCCCCGACACGGGCGAGGGCACCGCCCCGCTCCGACGGGCCACCGGCACCACCCGACAGCCCCTACTCGGCCCCCTGCATCCCGAGCACCGCGCGCAGCTGGGCCAGCCCCCAGTCCAGGTCCTCCTTGGCGATGACCAGCGGTGGCGCGATCCGGATCGTCGAACCGTGCGTGTCCTTCACCAGCACCCCCCGGTCCATCAGCTTCTCGGACACCTCCCGCCCGGTGCCGAACCTCGGATGGACGTCCACCCCCGCCCACAGCCCGCGTCCCCGCACCTGTGTCACCCGGCCCGTGCCGGTCAGCGCCGCCAGCTCGCGGTGCAGATGCTCGCCCAGCTCCCGCGCCCGCGCCTGGTACTCGCCCGACCGCAGCATCGCGATCACCTCCAGCGCCACCGCGCAGGCCAGCGGATTCCCGCCGAACGTCGACCCGTGCTCCCCGGGCCGGAACACCCCGAGCACCTCCGCCGACGACACCACCGCCGACACCGGCACGATCCCGCCGCCCAGCGCCTTCCCCAGCACGTACGCGTCCGGCACCACACCCTCGTGCTCGCACGCGAACGTCCGCCCCGTGCGCCCCAGCCCGGACTGGATCTCGTCCGCCACGAACAGCACGTTCCGCTCCCGGGTCAGCTCCCGCACCGCCGGCAGATAGCCGGCCGGCGGCACGATCACTCCCGACTCGCCCTGGATCGGCTCCAGCAGCACCGCGACGGTGTTCTCCGTCATCGCCTCCCGCATCGCCGTCGGATCCCCGTACGGCACGATCTCGAAGCCCGGCGTGTACGGCCCGTAGTCCGCCCGCGCCTCCAGGTCGGTGGAGAAGCTGATGATCGTCGTCGTACGACCGTGGAAGTTGCCCGACGCCACCACGATCTTCGCCATCTCCGCGGGCACGCCCTTGACCCGGTACCCCCACTTCCGGGCCGTCTTCACCGCGGTCTCCACCGCCTCCCCGCCCGTGTTCATCGGCAGCACCATCTCCATCCCGCACAGCTCCGCCAGCTGCGCGCAGAACGCCGCGAACCGGTCGTGGTGGAAGGCGCGTGACGTCAGCGTCACCCGCTCCAGCTGCGCCTTCGCCGCCTCGATCAACCGCCGGTTGCCGTGCCCGAAGTTGAGCGCCGAGTAACCGGCCAGCAGATCCAGATATCGCCGGCCCTCCACATCCGTCATCCACGCCCCGTCGGCCGTGGCGACGACCACCGGCAGCGGGTGGTAGTTGTGCGCGCTGTGCGCCTCGGTCTCGGCGATGAGGCTTTCCGTAGCGGTCACGGCAACTCCCGAACAAGAGGCTGAACCCCCTTCTTATCGTCGCTCGCATGGTGGACTGGGGAACTGGACCGTGCGGCGCGCCCGGTAGGCTGACCAGCGGGCCGTGACTGGCGCGCTGGGATGGGACCGACCATCGGGGAGCGGCCTTGTGCTGTGAGCGAGTGCCGTGCGCCTGGGCCGAACCGAACCGTGACCGCTGTAAGCCACGCCGCCCGGAGGCCGAGATGCCCCATCAGCCCCTCTCCACCGAGTCCACCGCCTTCCGTTCCGCTCTCGACGTGATCCGCGCCGTCGAGCCGCGCGTCGCCGACGCCATCGGTCAGGAGGTCGCCGACCAGCGCGAGATGCTCAAGCTGATCGCCTCCGAGAACTACGCCTCCCCGGCCACCCTCCTGGCGATGGGCAACTGGTTCAGCGACAAGTACGCCGAGGGCACCGTCGGCCGCCGCTTCTACGCCGGCTGCCGCAACGTCGACACCGTCGAGTCCCTGGCGGCGGAGCACGCCCGAGAGCTGTTCGGCGCCCGCCACGCCTACGTCCAGCCGCACTCCGGCATCGACGCCAACCTCGTCGCCTTCTGGGCCGTCCTCGCCGACCGCGTCGAGGCCCCCTTCCTGGAGAAGACCGGCGTCCGCCAGGTCAACGACCTCTCCGAGGCCGACTGGGCCGAGCTCCGCCGGGCCCTCGGCAACCAGCGCATGCTCGGCATGTCCCTCGACGCCGGCGGCCACCTCACCCACGGCTTCCGCCCGAACATCTCCGGCAAGATGTTCGAGCAGCGGTCCTACGGCACCGACCCGGCCACGGGCCTGATCGACTACGACGCGCTGCGCGCCCAGGCCCGTGAGTTCAAGCCGCTGATCATCGTCGCCGGCTACTCCGCCTACCCCCGGCTCGTGAACTTCCGGATCATGCGGGAGATCGCCGACGAGGTCGGCGCCACCCTCATGGTCGACATGGCACACTTCGCCGGTCTGGTCGCCGGCAAGGTCCTCACCGGCGACTTCGACCCGGTGCCGCACGCCCAGATCGTGACCACTACCACCCACAAGTCGCTGCGCGGCCCGCGCGGCGGCATGGTCCTGTGCGACGACTCGCTCAAGGACCAGGTCGACCGCGGCTGCCCGATGGTCCTCGGCGGTCCGCTCCCGCACGTCATGGCCGCCAAGGCCGTCGCCCTCGCCGAGGCCCGCCAGGACTCCTTCCGCGACTACGCCCAGCGCATCGTCGACAACTCCCGCGCCCTCGCCGAGGGTCTGATGCGCCGCGGCGCCACCCTCGTCACCGGCGGCACCGACAACCACCTCAACCTGATCGACGTCGCCACCTCCTACGGCCTCACCGGCCGCCAGGCCGAGGCCGCCCTCCTCGAGTCCGGCATCGTCACCAACCGCAACGCCATCCCGGCCGACCCGAACGGCGCCTGGTACACCTCCGGCATCCGTGTCGGCACCCCCGCTCTGACCACCCGTGGCCTCGGCACCGCCGAGATGGACGAGGTCGCCGGCCTCATCGACCGGGTCCTGGCCACCACGGAGGCCGGTACCACCAGCAAGGGCACGCCCTCCAAGGCCCAGCACGTGCTGGACCCGAAGGTCGCGGACGAGATCTCCCACCGCGCCACCGACCTCGTGGCGGGCTTCCCGCTGTACCCGGAGGTCGACCTCGGCTGACCCGGCTGCGCCAGGGCGATCGGCCTCTTACAGGTCGATGAGCTCCTGCCGGGGCTCCTCGTGCGGCGGTCCGGCTTCCGGCCGGCCCGCCGCACGGCGTATCAGCAGCGAACCACCCGCCCCGAGGGCAAGCCCGGCGGCAAGTCCCGGTATCGCCCAGGACCAGCCGCTGTCCTCGTCCGCCGAGGCCGACGAGGGCTGGGCCGCGACGGTGGACTCGTCGACGGTGGAATCACGGCCGGTGGGCTCACTGTCGGGCTCGGCCGCCGGGACCGGCGGAACCACCTCACGTCCCGCATCGTCCGGCAGGGGGCCCAACACGCCCAGTTCCTTCAACAGGGTGCGCAGCGCGGTCGGCTGCTGGGCGCGGTGCCAGTGACCGTTCGTCGTGTTCGGCAGGTTCGTCGCCGTGTGGATCCAGACCGCCGTGGAGTCGGCGTCCGCGTACACCTGGTGCATGCGCCAGGGATCCACGTCGTGTGCCAGCCAGGTGATGTTGACCTGCCGTGTCTCGGCCAGATGCGCCTCCGAAGGCTTGGTGAAGTCACCGGCGCCGGCCTGGCCGAGCAGTTGGTCCAGCTGCACGTACCTCTCGTCGGAGTGGACCAGCCCGGCCGCCTCCGCGCTCTGCTGGGAGACCAGCAGCACGCTCGTCGGCCCGCCCGCCGACGCGGACGGCGCGCCCCACAGCACCAGCGTGAGCGCCGCCCCCAGTGCCGCTGCCGACGCCGTCCCTGTCCGGCACCCACTCCTGCCTCGCTCGATCAGCCTGCGCATCCGAACCCCCAAGCCCGAGATCCCCGTGCGGCCCGCCCGCGAGCCGCGTGTCACTTCTGGTACACCGCCCGGCCCCTCGGGGTTCCCACCCCTTCCCGACCTCTTTTCGCGCGGGTCCCCGGCCGGGCGGGGCGGGCGGGCAGGTGGTCCGGGTGGTTCCGCGGTCCGGATGGCCTGGGCGGGCTGGGCGGTGGGCGGTCCGGGTGAGCTGGTGGGACCGCCGGTGGCCGGCGCGACCGGGCGCTCCTGAGCACTCCGCCGGCAATTTCGCTCACTCCGCCGGCGATCTCGCGATCTCCAGGGCCCGCTCCTTCGCCGCCACGCCCTCCAGCCGGAGCGTCACCGTGCTGGGGCCCGTTCCCTGCATCCACAGCAGCGTCGGCCCGGCCGTGCGCCGCTCGCGGGTGAAGTGGTCGCCCTCCGTGTCCACCAGCCACAGGCTCAGCCGATGAGGTTGCGGAAACCACAGGGCCGTGTCCGGCACTCCGGCCGGCCCGGTGGCGTCCTCCAGTTGCAACCACTCCGGCTGTTCCGGCACGGTCTTCACAAAGCCGACGTCGAGGCGGGCCGGGTACTCGTCCAGCCGTATGGTGCCGCCCGGCTCCCGCCAGCAGAGGGTGATGAGGGAGCGGCCCTGTGGCTCGGCGGTCACCGTCACCGCGTCCGGCGCGCCCAGCGCCGGCGGGACCACCGGCCGGAATCCGGCTCGTTGTGCGGCCTGCGCGAGCGACAGCGGACGGGATCCGCACCCGGGAACCGCGGCGTCGGTGGAGGGCTCCGCCGACGGGTCGTAGCGCACCTCCACCCCGCCGAAGTCGAACCAGTCGACGACCGCGGCCCGCACCGGCGGCGTGAGCGCGAGCACCGTCAGCAGCCCGCACACCGTCGCCGCCAGCGCACGCCACCGCGCCCGCGTCCAGTGCCGCACCGTCCGCAGCCGCCCGGCGGCGGACTCGGGTACCGGAACCGGCACCTGCTCGGCGAGGATCTGCCCCAGCACCCGCTCGACCATCGTCTCGGCGCCGTCCGCCGCACCGGTCGCGTCCAACGACCGGCCCAGCGCCCGCAACTCCTCGGGCAGCCCGCCGGTCCCCCTCTCCCCGGACGGATCACGTCCCTCACCCACGCTCATCACCCCCTTCCCGAGGTCCGAAGTCCGGCAGCAGCCCGCCCAGCTTCCGCAGCGCCCGGTTCAACCGCGACTTGACCGTCCCCCGGGGCCAGCCCAGGGCCTGGGCGGTCTCCGACTCGTCCATCTCCAGCAGGTAGCGGTAGGTGACGACCAGGCGGTGCTCCTCGCTCAGCTTCTCCAGCGCGGCCAGCAGGGCCGCACGGCGCTCGCTTCGAAGCGTCGCGACCGCCGGGTCCGCCGACTCCGGTATCGACGGCTCCACCTCCGCGAACGCCGCCTCCCGGCCGGCGAGCGTGCGCTGACGCGCCGCCGTCCGCACGGTGTTCCTCGTCTCATTGGCGACGATCGACAGCAGCCACGGCTTGAACGCCGAGCCGTCCTTGAACCGGCCCAGTGCGCAGTACGCCTTGACGAAGGCCTGCTGCACCACGTCCTCCGCGTCCGCACCGGCTCCGAGCGCCGCGGCCGCCCGCAGGGCGATCCCCGTGTGGGCCCGCACCAGCTGCGCGTACGCCTCCGGCTCTCCGGCGCGTACGCGTGCGATCACCGCGGCCTCATCGACGATGCGGCCCCCCTCCCGCGTCCTCACACCCTTGTTACACCGCGGGAGGCGTTTCGGTTCCCACCTGTTCCGGATCGGTTTCGGAGCGGCCCCCGCCCTCTGAGAGAATGGTGAACATGGCCTCTGACCGCCCACCCGTCGCCCACCACCACCCTCAAACGAGGCGCTCCGCGCCGCAGGGTGGTTTGCGCGTGCTCTCCGGGATCCAGCCCACCGCAGGCTCGTTCCACCTCGGCAACTACCTGGGCGCCGTCCGCCAGTGGGTGGCCCTGCAGGAGACCCACGACGCGTTCTACATGGTCGTCGACCTGCACGCGATCACGGTCCCGCAGGACCCCGCGGACCTGCGCGCCAACACCCGGCTCGCCGCCGCCCAACTGCTCGCGGCCGGACTGGACCCCGAGCGCTGCACGCTGTTCGTCCAGAGCCACGTCCCCGAGCACGCCCAGCTCGCCTGGGTCATGAACTGCCTCACCGGCTTCGGCGAGGCCTCCCGCATGACCCAGTTCAAGGACAAGTCCGCCAAGCAGGGCGCCGACCGGGCCTCCGTCGGCCTGTTCACGTACCCGGTCCTGCAGGTCGCGGACATCCTCCTCTACCAGGCGAACGAGGTCCCGGTCGGCGAGGACCAGCGCCAGCACATCGAGCTCACCCGCGACCTCGCCGAGCGCTTCAACGGCCGGTTCGGGCAGACGTTCACGGTCCCCAAGCCGTACATCCTCAAGGAAACGGCCAAGATCTACGACCTCCAGGAACCGTCGATCAAGATGAGCAAGTCGGCGTCCACGCCGAAGGGCCTGATCAACCTGCTCGACGAGCCCAAGGCCACGGCGAAGAAGGTCAAGAGCGCGGTCACCGACACGGACACCGTGATCCGCTTCGACCCCGAGGCCAAGCCCGGAGTCAGCAACCTCCTCTCCATCTACTCGACCCTCACCGGGGCGGGAATCGCGGAACTGGAGGAGAAGTACGCGGGCAAGGGCTACGGTGCGCTCAAGACGGACCTCGCCGAGGTCATGGTCGAGTTCGTGACGCCGTTCCGGGAGCGGACCAACCAGTACCTCGACGACCCGGAGACGCTGGACTCGATCCTGGCCAAGGGCGCGGAGAAGGCGCGTGCCGTCGCCGCGGAGACCCTGGCACAGGCCTACGACAGGGTGGGCTTCCTGCCGGCCAAGCACTGAGCCGGGCCGTACACCCGTACTCCGGGCCGTACACCCGCGACCCCGGGCCGTACACCCGTACCCCCGAACAGCGCTGCACATCACTGCGGCTGCGCCTGCCCACGGCACAGCCGGAGCCGTACAGTCGATAGCCGGACGGCCGCAACCGCGGCCACCCGTGCCCCTTGACCCGTACTCGACACGACGACAGGAGACGACGTGGGGACCGTAACGATCGGTGTGTCGATCGCGGTCCCGGAGCCGCACGGCAGCCTGCTCCAGCAGCGGCGCGCGGGCTTCGGCGACGCCGCGGCTCACGGCATCCCCACGCATGTCACCCTGCTGCCGCCGACGGAGGTCGACGACTCCGAACTGCCCGCGATCGAGGCGCACCTCGCCGAGGTCGCCGGCGCCGGGCGTCCCTTCGTGATGCGGCTGTCGGGCACCGGGACCTTCCGGCCCCTCTCGCCGGTCGTCTACGTCCAGGTCGCCGAGGGAGCCGAGGCCTGCACGTGGCTGCAGAAGCAGGTCCGCGACGCCTCCGGGCCGGTGGCGCGCGAACTGCAGTTCCCCTACCACCCGCACGTCACCGTCGCCCATGGCATCGACGACGCGGCCATGGACCGCGCCTTCGAGGAACTCGCCGACTACCGGGCGGAGTGGGCCTGCACCGGCTTCGCCCTCTACGAACAGGGCACCGACGGCGTGTGGCGCAAGCTCCGGGACTTCGCGTTCGGTGGAGCGGTGGTGCCTCCGCAGGCGGGCCATGCCACGCGGGGCACCATCCCCAGCTGTTAGCGTCCGGCCGGCCTCCCTCGGGCGGCTAAATCGGCGAGGAAGGCCTAGAAGGGCAGCCGCCGGAACACCCCGCGCGGGAGGTGGCGCAGCGCCGCCATCACCAGGCGGAGCGATCCCGGCACCCACACCGTCTCCGAGCGGCGGCGCAGGCCCAGCTCGATCGCCGTCGCGACCGCGTGCGGGGTGGTGGCGAGCGGGGCTTGTTCCAGGCCGGTGGTCATCTTCGAGCGGACGAAGCCGGGGCGTACGACCATGACGTGCACGCCTGTCCCGTGCAGCGCGTCCCCGAGCCCTTGGGCGAACGTGTCCAGGCCGGCCTTGCTGGAGCCGTAGATGAAGTTCGCGCGGCGGGCGCGTTCGGCGGCGACCGAGGACAGCACGACCAGGGAGCCGTGGCCCTGTGCCTGCAGCGCGCGGGCGCTGACCAGGCCCGCCGAGACCGCTCCCGTGTAGTTGGTCTGCGCGACACGCACCGCGCTCACCGGCTCGCGCTCGTCGTGCGCCTGGTCGCCGAGGATCCCGAACGCGAGCAGCACCACGTCGACGTCGCCCTCGGCGAAGACCTTGCCGAGCACCGTCTCGTGGGACTCGGGGTCGAGCGCGTCGAAGGTGACGGTGTGCACCTCGGCGCCCAGGGTGCGCAGGCCGTCCGCGGCCACCTCCAGGGCGGGCGAGGGGCGTCCGGCCAGCCACACCGTGCGCGTACGGCGGACGATCAGACGGCGGGCGGTGGCCAGCGCGATCTCGGACGTGCCACCGAGGACGAGCAGGGACTGGGGGAGACCGAAGGCGTCCTTCATGACAGCTCCTGGAGGGCGGAGGGCGGGCTATGGACGGGCTGAGGGCTGAGGGCTGAGGGCTGAGGGCTGGGCTGGAGGTCTGGAGGGCGGCCGGCTGCGGGGCGGGGCGCCGAGGGGGCGGCGCCGTGGGCCGGGCTAGAGGCCGAGGCGGCGGGAGAGGTCCGAGGCGAACACCCCGCGCGGGTCCAGCTCCGCGCGCACGGCGCGGAAGTCGGCGAGTCTCGGGTACATCGCGGCAAGCAGGTCGGGGCGGAGCCGGGAGTCCTTGGCCAGGTAGACACGGCCGCCGGCGGCCGCCACCTCCTCGTCCAGTCCGTCGAGGAAGGCGGCGAGGCCGGGCAGACCGGCCGGGATGTCGAGGGCCAGCGTCCAGCCCGGCACGGGGAAGGAGAGCCAGCCAGGCGAGGCGTCCCCGAAGCGCTTGAGGACGGCCAGGAAGGACGGGCAGCGGCGCGCGGCTACGCGCCGCACGATCCGGCGCAGGGCCTCCTCCTGGCCGTGTCCGACGACGAACTGGTACTGCACGAAGCCGCCGCGGCCGTAGATCCGGTTCCAGTGCGGTACGCCGTCCAGGGGATGGAAGAAGGCGGACAGCGTCTGGAGCCGGCCGGTACGCGCGCGGGGCGCCTTGCGGAACCACAGTTCGTTGAACAGCCCCACCGTCCGGCGGCTCAGCAGACCGTCCGGCAGGACGTCGGGCGCGGTGGGCAGGCGGGTGGCGCGGAACGCCAGGGGGTCCCTACGCGCGCGCGTGCCGCGGCCCAGTGCCTCCAGGGGCGCGTGGTCGCCGCGGGTGAGGACCGCGCGGCCCGTCGCGCTGCCGCGGGCGAGCAGGTCGATCCAGGCGACCGAGTAGGGGTAGTGGTGATCGGTGGCCGTGATGCGGGCCATCAGGTCGTCGAGGTCGTCGGCGCGCTCGGTGTCGACCAGCATCCAGGACGTCTCGACCGGCTGGAGCCGCAGCGTCGCCGTCAGGATGACGCCGGTGAGGCCCATGCCGCCCGCCGTCGCGTCGAACAGCGGCGTGTCCTGGCCGACGGTCTGGATGCCGCCGTCGGCGGTGAGGAGTTCCAGGGCCGGTACGTGGCGGCTGAAGGAGCCCGCGACGTGGTGGTTCTTTCCGTGGATGTCCGCACCGATCGCGCCGCCGACCGTGACGTGCCGCGTACCGGGCGTCACGGGCACGAACCAGCCGAGGGGCAGCAGTACCTCCATCAGCCGGTGCAGGGAGACGCCCGCGTCGCACAGGACGGTCCCGCCGGTGACGTCGATCGCGTGGATCCGGTCCAGGCCCGTCATGTCCAGCACCGCCCCGCCGGCGTTCTGCGCCGCGTCCCCGTACGCCCGTCCCAGGCCCCGCGGGATGCCGCCGCGAGCCCCGCAGTCCCGGACGGCCGCCACGGCCTCCTGGTAGGTGCGCGGGCGGATCAGCCGGGCGGCGGTGGGGGCGGTGCGGCCCCACCCCGTGAGGGATGTGAGCGGGGTGCTGGGCGCGGTGTCGGGGACGGTGTCGGCAGACATGGTGGTGACCGTAACGCCCTGTGTTCCGCATTGATTCTGAAACATCCGCCAGCTCCCCGAAACGGGTGATTAATGGGATGTCGCCCTATATTGCGGGGGTTGCCAGTGGGTGGACGTGAACAGTGAGTCGCATGGACGACCGAATCCTTTCGGCACTGTGCGCCTGCGGAGCGGATCCGCGCGCGGCCGGAGCCGCGCGGGCGCCGTCCCGGGTGGGAGAGGACCGGGAGCAGTGGCTCATCGCGGGGGTGCCGGCGGCGCGCGACGCACGGGCGCGGAGTCCGCGTAGTGCCCGTAGTGCCCGTGGTGTCCGCGGTGCGTGGGCGCGGGGGACGGTGTTCGCCGTCGGCCCGGATCGCGCACCCGTGGGCGGGCGGGCGTCCGGGTGGCCCGTATGACGGGGACCGCGCCCGCCACCAAGGCCCGACCGCGTCCGGCGGGCGCGGCCCTCCCGGTGGCCCTCCTGAGGGCCGCCCGCCCCAAGCAGTGGGTCAAGAACGCCCTGATGGTCGCCGCCCCGGCCGCCGCGGGCCAGCTCCTCGCCTAGCACGCCCTCGCTCAACTCGTCCTGACCTTCTCCCTCTTCACGGCCGCGTCCGCCGCCGTCTACCTGATCAACGACGCCCGGGACGCGGAGGCGGACCGCGCGCACCCCACCAAACGCCACCGTCCGGTCTCCGCGGGCGAGGTCCCCGTGGCCGTCGCGTACGCCGTCGGCGGCGCCCTCGCCGTCCTCGCGCCCGCCGGGGCTGCCTGGCTCTGCGCGCCCGCCGTGGCGGCCCTGCTGGTGGCCAACCTGGGCATGCAACTGGCGTACTGCGTCAGCCTCAAGCACGTCCTGGTGGTCGACCTGGTCGTCGTCACGACCGGATCCCTGATGCGGGCGATGGCCGGCGGACTCGCCCTCGGCATCCCGCTGTCGCGCTGGTTCCTGATCACGACCGGGTTCGGCGCGCTGTTCATGGTGGCGGCCAAGCGCTACTCCGAAGCGGTGCAGACGACCGGCACGGCGGGCGCCACGCGCGCGTTGCTGACCGAGTACACCACCGGATACCTGCGCTTCGTCTGGCAGTTGGCGGCCGGTGTCGCCGTCCTCGGCTACTGCCTGTGGGCGCTGGAGGACGGCGGTGCCCCGCACGGCGGCCTGCTGCCCTGGCGTCAGCTGTCGATGGTCGCCTTCATCGTCGCGATCCTCCGCTACGCCGTCTTCGCCGACCGGGGCACGGCGGGCGAACCCGAGGACGTGATCCTGAGCGACCGCGCACTCGCCGTCATCGGCCTGCTCTGGATGGCGATGTACGCCCTGGCGGTGGCCCATTGGTGACCCGCCCACGCGGACGCGAACTGCTCGGCTTCGCCACCGTCGGCCTCCTCGCCTACGCCACCGACCTCGCCCTGTTCACCTGGCTGCGCGGCCCCGCCGGCCTCGGTCCGCTCACCGCCAAGGGGCTCTCCTTCGTCGCGGGCTGCGCGGTCGCGTACGCGGGCAACGCGCTCGGCACCTACCGGCACACCCGCGCGCGGGGCGTGCGCCCGTACGCCGTGTTCTTCGCGGTGAACCTCGCCGGCGCACTTGTCCAGCTCCTGTGCCTCACCGTCAGCCACTACTGCCTCGGCTTCACCTCCCCCTACGCCGACACCGTCTCCGGCGCGGGAATCGGCATGGCGCCGGCCACCATCGTGCGGTTCTGGGGCACAAGGACATTGGTGTTCGGCGTCGACCGTGGGGCCGACGGCCGCGCCGACCGTATCGGCGGTGAAGCGGAGGGCAGGTTCGGATCATGGACTGGCTGAAGAACCTCCCCGTCGTCGGCCCCCTGGCCGCCCGTCTGATGGTCACGCACGCGTGGCGGTCGTACGAGCGGCTGGACCGCGTGAAGTGGACACGCCTGGCCGCCGCGATGACGTTCACCAGTTTCATCGCGCTGTTCCCGCTGCTCACCGTGAGCGCCGCGATCACCGCCGCCACGCTCAGCACCGAGCAGCAGAAGGAGATCCAGGACAAGATCGCCGAGCAGATCCCCGGCATCTCCGAGCAGCTGAACATCGGATCCCTGGTCGACAACGCCGGCACCGTCGGGATCATCGCCGGTGCCCTGCTGCTGTTCACCGGCATCAGCTGGGTCGGTTCGACGCGCGAGTGCCTGCGCGCGGTGTGGGAGCTGCCGGACGAAGAGGAGAACCCCGTCCTGCACAAGGCCAAGGACGCGGGCGTCCTGCTGGGGCTCGGCGGCGCGCTGCTCGTCACCCTCGCCGCGTCCACCGTCGCCTCGGCCGCGGTCGGCTGGATCGCCCGCCAGTGCGGGCTCGACGAGCACGGCTGGGGGAGCCTGCTGCTGCGCGTCGCCGCGTTCGCCGTCGCCGTGCTCGCCGCCTTCCTGCTCCTGCTGTACGTCCTCACGCTGCTGCCCGGCGTCGAGCCGACCCGGCGACGGCTGGTCGTGGGCGCGCTGATCGGCGCGGTCGGCTTCGAGCTGCTGAAGCTGCTGCTGAGCGGCTACATCCAGGGCGTGGCCGCGAAGAGCATGTACGGCGCGTTCGGCGTCCCCGTCGCCCTGCTGCTGTGGATCAACCTCACCTCGAAGCTGGTCCTGTTCTGCGCGGCCTGGACGGCGACCCCGAGCAAGGAGGCAGAGCGGGCGGAGGCCGACGGGACCGACGGGGACGACGTGGCGCCTGCGGACGCGGCTCCGGCGACCGGGAGCTGAGCGGCAGGCTCCGGTCACCGGTGTCAGGCACTACCGGTCACCGCAGGCATGCGCCCGCCGGGGCACCCGGATCAGGTGCCCGCCGGGTCACCCGCGTCATGCGCAGCCCGGGTCACCCGCGTCATGCGCCCCCCGGTCACCGTGGTCAGGTGTCCCCCGGTGACCCAGTCAGCTGCCCCGAGGTGACCCACTGGGCGGCCGGTGGGGCCGTCAGGGGGTCACCGTCGGCGACGTGCCAGATCGGGCAGTGGCCACCGCCGGTTCACCAGGACCGCGCCGCCCGCCAGCAGCGCCAGCAGGCCCGCCGTGATCGCGAAGGCCATGCCGATGCCGCTGGAGGCGTTGTCGGTCGTCGCGCTCGCCACCGGCTTGGCCGGATCGCCGCCGGTCCCGGGGCCGCCGCCCGCCTCGCCCGACCCGCCGACCGCCTCGCCGGAGGCGGTCGCTCCGGGCTGGGCGCCGGCCGCGCTCTTGGGCGGCACCAGCTCACCCACCGGCTCCACCTTCCCGGCCGCCTTGAAGCCCCAGTCGAACAGTCGCGCGGTCTCCTTGTAGACCTCGTTGTGCCCGCCCTTCCCCGGGTTCATCACGGTGACGAGCAGGACCTTGCCGCCGCGTTCGGCGACGCCGGTGAAGGTGGCACCCGCGTTGGTGGTGTTGCCGTTCTTGACGCCCGCGATGCCCTGGTACTGCGTGAGGTCGGAGTCGCCGGTCAGCAGCCGGTTGGTGTTCTGGATCTCGAAGGAGTCGCGGACCGGCTTGCCCTTCTTGTTCTTCGTCGTCTGGCCCGGGAACTTCGCGGTCACCGTCGAGCAGTACTCGCGGAAGTCCTTCTTCTGGAGCCCGGAGCGGGCGATCAGCGTCAGGTCGTACGCCGAGGAGACCTGGCCGGGGGCGTCGTAGCCGTCGGGGCTGACCACGTGCGTGTCGAGGGCCTGCAGCTCCTCGGCGTGCTCGTTCATCTCCTCGACGGTGGCGTCGACGCCCTTGTTCATGGCCGACAGCACGTGCACGGCGTCGTTGCCGGAACGCAGGAAGACACCGAGCCACAGGTCGTGGACGCTGTACGTCTCGTTCTCCTTTATGCCGACCATGCTGGAGCCGGGGCCGATCCCCGCCAGGTCGGACGGGACCACCTTGCGGTTCATCGTCTTGGGGAACTTCGGCAGCAGCGTGTCCGCGAACAGCATCTTCAGGGTGCTCGCCGGGGCCAGCCGCCAGTGCGCGTTGTGCGCGGCGAGCACCTCGCCGGACTCGGCGTCCGCGATGATCCACGACCGCGCGGTGACGCCCTTGGGCAGCACCGGAACGCCGCTCGCCAGGTTCACCTGCGTCCCCGGACGGCCGAGTCGCGTGCCGCCCACGGTCGACATGTTCGCCGGGGGAGTGGCCGACGGGCTCGGCGAGGAACTGGGCGACGGCCGGGGCGCCGAGAAGGCGGCGGGCGCCGTCAGGGAGACGGACAGCAAGGTCGCGGAAGCGATCAATAGGGATCGCTTGGTGGTCTTCTTCGGTGCGGGCACGAGCGAGAACGTACATGTACGGTCTCGGGAAGTCCCGTTCCCCTCCCCACCCCGTCGCACGATCCGGACACCCGACGGCGATACTGAACGCATGAGACTCAGCCGCCCGATCTCCTGGTTCCTGCTCGCCTTCGGGGTGTGGAGCTGGGTCATCTGGGTCACTTTCATCAACAACCTGATCAAGGACAGCAGCGGGCTGGCGTTCGAGGACGGTCAGCCGACGGCGTACTTCTGGGTGCATCTGCTGCTCGCCGTCGTTTCCCTCGTATTGGGGACGGTCATCGGGGTCATTGGGTTGCGCGGAGTCCGCGCACTGCGCCGCAAGTCATAGCGATTCCGGCCCCGGCCAAGGAGAGAACAACGGCATGGTGATCGTCTTCCTGCTCGGCGTCGTGAGCGTCCTCGTGGTGACGAACTGGTACCTGTGGCGCCGCCTGTTCCGCGACACGACCCGTCGTGCGGGCGCGCCGCGCCGAGCGGGCGCGGTACTGATCGCGGGCGGCTGGGTGCTCGCGATCGGCGCCCTGGTGGCCGAACGCGCGGGCGCCCCCTTCTGGCTCCAGCGCACCCTCGCCTGGCCGGGCTTCCTGTGGCTCGCGCTGTCGATCTACCTGCTGCTCGCGGTGGTCGCCGGCGAGGCCGTACGGCCGCTGCTCCAGCGCCACCTCGAACGCCGGGACGCGCGGTCGCGGACGACGGTCACGGCCGGCGCGCCGCGGCCGGAGCCGATACCGGCGGGAGCACCGGCCAAGGAGGCCACCTCCACCGAGCCGCCAAGGGACGCCGTCTCCACCGAGCCGTCCGGTCACACCGTCGCCACCGAGCCACCCGGCAAGGCCGTGCTCACCGAGGCACCCGGCGAGGACGTCTCCGCGGCGGAGCCCGGTTCCCCGCGGGCCACGGCACCCGCCGCCGGCGACGAGCCGCAACGGCACGCGCCCTCCCGCCGCCTCTTCGTCTCCCGCGTCATCGCGGGCGCCGCCGCCGCGGCGGCCGTCGGCACGGTCGGCGCCGGCACCTACGGCGTCCTCAACGGGCCCGGCGTCAAGCGCGTCACCGTCCCGCTGGCCAAGCTCCCGCGCGCGGGGCACGGTGTCCGGATCGCGGTCGTGAGCGACGTCCATCTAAGCCCGGTCCTCGGCCGGGGCTTCGCCCAGAAGATCGTGGACACGATCAACGCCACGCAGCCCGACCTGATCGCGGTCGTCGGCGACCTGGTCGACGGCAGCGTGCAGGACCTGGGGCCCGCCGCCGCGCCCCTGGCCCAGCTGCGCGCGCGGCACGGCGCGTACTTCGTCACCGGCAACCACGAGTACTTCTCCGGCGCCGAGCAGTGGGTCGAGCAGGTACGGCGGCTGGGCCTGCGCCCGCTGGAGAACGCCCGCACGGAACTGCCCTGGTTCGACCTGGCGGGCGTCAACGACGTCGCGGGCGAGAGCGAGGGGCAGGGCCCCGACTTCGCCAGGGCGCTCGGCGACCGTGACACCGCGCGCGCGTGCGTGCTCCTCGCCCACCAGCCGGTCCAGATCCACGAGGCCGTCCGGCACGAGGTGGACCTCCAGCTCTCCGGCCACACCCACGGCGGCCAGCTGTGGCCCGGCAACCTGATCGCGTCGGCCGCGAACCCGACCCTGGCGGGCCTGGAACGCTACGGCGACACCCAGCTGTACGTCAGCCGCGGCGCGGGCGCCTGGGGCCCGCCCACGCGCGTGGGCGCGCCCTCCGACATCACGGTGATCGAGCTGGCGTCGACCCAGGCGTAGCGAACGCACATGTCCACGCGGTGTCACGGCGCCGCCCCGCTCCGGCCGGAGTGGGGCGGCCGTGCGTCCCGCGCAGCCAGTTCCTCGCGAACAGCGTGTGAGTGAACAGCGTGTGAACCCCCCCCGGAAGCAGCCGCCCGACAAGTTCGCCGCCCTCTCGACGAAGCCGCCTTCCCCGCTCGAGGCGCCGCGTGCTGAAGTGAACCGCCGCATGGGGAAGCGGCACGTCCGGGGCCTCGGGGAGGGCGCCGATGCGAACGGTCCGCTCGTCGCGGACTGCCGCGACATCACTGGTACGCGTGGCGGGAGCCGTCGGCACGCAACGGTCACCGTCGCCGCGGGACGCGGGCAGGACGGACGCCGTCACCTCGCTCCCCCTGACGGGCACCAGGAGCACGCCCTCGGCAGCCGGGCCGTCGGCGGCGGGGCGGATCTCACCCGCAGGACAGGGCGTTGCGCCTGTGCGGCTGACCCGAATCCGACGGCCGGGCCGCCGTACGGCGGCGAAGTGACGTGATCCCGCGGCCTTGACAACGGCGGAATCCGCCCAACTGACGCCGGACAGGCCTCGGACACAGCACCATGTGTCGGAGATGTGCGTGCGGTGAGGAGCGAACGTGGTGAGACGCTACGCCTTCCGGCTGCCCCCGCACCCGGCCTCCGTCGGTCTCGCCCGGCGCCGGGTGCGGGACCATCTGGCCGACTGGGGGCACGGCTCCGACTCCCCGGCCCTGGCCCACGCCGTGCTGCTGGTGTCCGAGCTCGCCACCAACGTCGTACGCCACGGGCCGCGGGCGGAGCCCGAGTTCGAGATCGCGGTGACGGCGCTCGCGGACGGCTCCTGCCTCATCGAGGTCTCCGACGCGGGCCGCGACGTGCCCCGCCTGCGGGCGGCCGGCGACTTGGGGGAGGCCGGCCGGGGACTGCACCTCGTGGAGCACCTCGCCGCGGCGTGGGGCGTCTGGAGCCGGGGCAGCCACGGGAAGACGGTGTGGGCGCTGGTGCACGCCGTGCCCTCGTAGCGCTGCGTCAAGTCCCGGCCGGGGTTCCGCCGCTGGACGTCACGCCGGCACCGCCGCCCGCACGGGCAGCGTGACCGTCACCGCCAGCCCTTCACCCGGCGCCGTACGCACCCCCACCTCGCCCCCGTGCGCCTGGACCACCCCCTGCACGATCGCCATGCCCAGCCCGCTGCCGGCGCCGCCTCCCGTGCGGAAGAAGCGGTCGAAGACGCGGGCCGCGTCCTGCGCGTCCAGCCCGGGCCCGTCGTCGGCCACGCACAGCCGCACCGCCCCGTCGCCGTCCCGCTCCACCCCCAGCCGCACCGGCACGTCGGCGGGCGTGTGGACGCGGACGTTGGCCAGCAGGTTGCCGAGGATCTGACGCAGCCCGGACTCGTCGGCGTGCACCAGCACCGAGCCGTCGGCGCGCACGGATATCGGCCGCTCCGGCTGCTGCACCCGCAGATCCTCGGCCGCCTCGCGCACCAGGCGGCTCACGTCCACGTTGCGGAAACGGAGTTCGGGTTGCTGGTCGAGGCGGGCGAGGGTGAGCAGTTCGTCGACGAGCCGGCCCATGCGGTCGGCCTCCGCGAGCACCCGCTCCCAGGCGCGTTTGCGGTCGGCCGGGTCGCGCAGCATGCCCTTGTCGTACAGCTGGAGGTAGCCGCGTATCGCGGACAGCGGGGTGCGCAGTTCGTGCGAGGCGTCGGCGACGAAGCGGCGCAGCTGGGCCGCGCTGTGCTCGCGCGTGCGGTACGCCGACTCCACTTGGTGGAGCATGGAGTTGAGGGCGAGACGCAGCTGTTCGACCTCAAGGGTGGGCTCGCGACTGGACGGCACCCGCCGGGTGAGGTCCCCCTCGGCGATGGCCGTCGACGTCTCGACCATGTCCTCCAGGGGCTGGGTCCGCCGGCGCACGCTGAACATCGTCAGCCAGGCCAGCATCGCCAGCAGCAGGGTGCCGGCGGCGAGGTCGAGCTTGACGGCCCGGACGACGACCTGGCTCAGGGACTCGGTCGAGGTGGCGAGCAGCACGCTGGTGCCGTCGGCGAGCTGCCCCGCGGTGACGCGGTAGTGGTTTCCCCGCACCTCGAAGGTGTGCGGCTCGGTGTCGGCGGCGAGGGCCGCCGGGTCGTCCACCGCGGCGGCCAGGGCGCGCTGGGTGTCTGTGGGGCGCAGGCCGCCGATGGTCCTGGCCTGCCCGCCGGGGTCCACGGCCACGAAGACCGAGCCCTGCACCAGCGTGTCGCCGTCGCTGTCCTCGCCGTCGTGCGAGTCGGGAGCCATCCTTTCGCTCAGGGCGAACAGCGCGGTCAAGGAGTCGACCTGCTCGAAGGTCAGCGGCGTCTCGCCGATCGAGTCGCGGGACATCATCAGCTCCCGGTCGACGGCGTCGAGCAGGTACAGCCGCATGCCCATCACACTGACGCAGGTCGCCACCACCACACCGAGGGCCAGCAACAGCACGTTCGCCAGGGTCAGCTTGCCGCGCAGGGAACGCGGGCCGCGCTCGCCGCGCCACGTCGGCCGCCTCATGCCAGCCCGTACCCGACGCCGCGCCGCGTGGTGATCACCGGCGGTCCCAGGGGGGCCAGCTTGCGCCGCAGATAGCTGATGTAGGTCTCCACGACGGTCGACTCGGGCGGCACGTGCTCGTACTGCCACACGTGCCGCAGGAGTTGCTCCTTGGGCACGATCCGGCCGCCGTTGCGCACCAGGAAGCGCAGCAGCGCGTACTCGGTCGGGGTGAGCTCGACCGACCGGCCCGCGCGGTGCACGCAGTACGTCGTCTCGTCCAGCTCCAGGTCGCCGTACCGCAGGGGCGGGCGCTGCGGCAGGACGTCGGCGGGGCGGGTGCGGCGCAGCACCGCGGTGACCCGCGCGACCACCTCGTCGATGTTGAACGGTTTGGTGATGTAGTCGTCGCCGAAGCCGAGGGCGCCGACGACCTCGGCCGGCGAGTCCCGCGCGGTGAGGAAGACCAGCGCCAAGTCGGGGCGTCGCCGACGCAGTTCGCGGCCGAGCGCCCGGCCGTCGCCGTCCGGGAGCATGACGTCGAGCAGCGCCGCGTCGGGCCGGGTGCGCTCGGCCAGGGTGAGCGCCTCGCGGACGGTGCCCGTGGTCATGACCTCGAAACGGTGGTAGCGCAGGGCGATCGCGAGGACGTCGGCGATGCTCACCTCGTCCTCCACGACCAGCACGGTGCCGGGAGCCGTCGTCATGCCCCCAGTATCGGCGCGGGCACCGACAACGGGGCCCGGGTTCGCTTTGGAGTTCCTTGAGAGTCATGGCCGGGTCGTGTCCCCGCAGGCGCGCCGCCGCCAATCCTGTTGCGCAGGACCTGGGGGACCAACCGACTTGCGACGAAGGAGCGTTGAGCGTGGCAACATTGGCACGGTGGTGCTATCGGCACCGGCTGGTGGTCCTGGTGCTGTGGGTGGGGGCGCTGTTCGGCCTGGGCTTCACGGCGACGACGGCGGGCACGGACTACGCGAACGTGTTCTCCCTGCCGAACACCGACTCGAAGCGCGCGTACGACCTGATGGAAAAGGCCTTCCCGGAGAGCGCCGGCGACACCGACACGGTGGTGTGGAAGGTCGACGAGGGCACGGTACGGGACGAGGGCGTACGGTCCCGGATCGAGCCCGCGCTGGCCGAGATCGGCCGTATGGACGGCGTCGGCGAGGTCACCGGCCCGTACGCCGGTGAGCGGGGCGCGGCGCAGATCAGCCGGGACGGGCGGATCGCGTACGCGCAGATCACGTTCACCGAGCAGGCGAACGCCGTCCCGATGGAGCTGGTCGAGGACGTCGTCGACACCGCGCGGGCGGCCGAGCGCGACGGCCTCCAGGTCGAGCTGGGCGGCCAGGCGATCGCCCGTACCCAGGAGCCGCCGACCGGCCTCGCCGAGCTGGTCGGCATCGCGGCGGCGGCGATCGTGCTGTTCCTGGCCTTCGGCTCGCTGTTCGCGATGCTGCTGCCGATCGTCGTGGCGATCTTCGGGGTGGGCACCGGCATGCTCTCCACGATGCTGCTCAGCCACGTCACGAACGTGCCCGACGTGGCCCCGCTGCTGGGCTCGCTGATCGGCCTCGGCGTCGGCATCGACTACGCGCTGTTCATCGTCACCCGGCACCGGCGCGGCATCCTGCGCGGTGCGAAGCCGCAGGACGCGGCCGTCACCGCCCTCAACACCTCCGGCCGGGCGGTGCTGTTCGCGGGCGGCACGGTCTGCATCGCGCTGGCCGGCATGCTGGTGATGAACCTGCGCTTCCTCGACGGTGTGGTCATCGCGACCTCCCTCACCGTCGTGTTCAGCGTCCTCGCGGCGGTCACGCTGCTGCCCGCCCTGCTGGGGCTGCTCGGCATGCGGGTGCTCAGCCGCCGACAGCGGCACCGGCTGGCCCACACGGGACCGGAGCCGGAGGAGGCGAGCGGACTGGCGGCGCGCTGGTCGGCGTACGTGCAGCGGCGTCCGCGCACCATCGCGGCGCTCGCGCTCGCGGTGATGGTGGTCCTGTCCCTGCCCGTCCTGTCCCTCCGGCTGGGCGCCACCGACCAGGGCAACCACCAGGACACGACCACCACGCGGCAGGCCTACGACCTGCTCGCCGAGGGCTTCGGCCCCGGCTTCAACGGCCCGCTCCAGGTCGTGGTCGACGGTGCGGCCCCCGACGCGCTGGTGTCCCGCGTCGAGTCGACCGAGGGCGTCGCCCAGGTGGCCGCCCTGCCGCCCGCGAACGACGTCACGGTGATCCAGGTGGTGCCGACGACGTCACCGCAGTCCGAGGAGACGGACCGGCTGATCGACGTGCTGCGCGACGAGGTGATCCCGGCGTCGGGCGCCGAGGCCCATGTCGGAGGCGTGACGGCGGTCTTCAAGGACTTCGCGTCAGTGACGGGCGACCGGCTGCCGTACTTCGTCGCGACGATCATCGCGCTCGGCTTCCTGCTGCTGCTGGTGGCCTTCCGCTCGCTGGTGGTCCCGTTGACGGCGGCGGTGATGAACCTGATCGCGGCGGCCGCGTCGTTCGGCGTCCTGGTGGCGGTCTTCCAGTGGGGCTGGGGCACGGAGCTGCTCGGCATCGGCAAGGAGGGCCCGATCACGGCGTTCCTGCCGGTCATCATGCTGTCCCTGCTGTTCGGCCTGTCGATGGACTACCAGGTGTTCCTGGTGAGCCGGATGCACGAGGAGTGGGTGCACACCAAGGACAACGCGCGCGCGGTGCGCGTCGGCCTGGCGGAGACCAGCCGCGTCATCAACTGCGCCGCGCTCATCATGATCTGCGTCTTCTCCGCGTTCGTGCTCAGCGGCGACATGGAGGGCGCGATGGCGGGCATCGGCCTGGCGGCGGCGGTGGCGCTGGACGCGTTCATCCTGCGGACGGCGCTGGTGCCGGCCGCGATGCACCTGCTGGGCAAGGCGAACTGGTGGCTGCCGGCGGGGCTGGAGAAGCGGCTGCCGCATCTGGCGGTGGAACCGCGGGAAGAGGAGCCGCAGCCGGCGCCATCACAGGGCCCCGCCTCGGTGATCCACGGCTTCATCCGCACGGCGGACGGCGAGCCGGTGCAGGGTGCGGCGGTGACGCTGCTCTCGCGCGGCGGGCGTCAGCTGGACCGGGTGACCTCCCTGGCGGACGGCTCGTACATCGTGGCGGTGCCGGGGCCGGGGACGTATCTGCTGGCGGTGACGGCGGCGACGCACCCCTCACGCGCGGGTCACGTGGCGGTCGGCGCGGGGCCCTTGGTGTACGACGTGGAGCTGGCGGAGGGGGAGGTGGACGCCGTCAGTTAGCCTTCCGCTGCCCGGCCTTGATGATCTGCTCCACGTCGAGGACGACCTCGGCGCCGATCGTCTCGGGCAGCGTGATCGTCTCGCCGGGGGCGTGAACGCGGTGGTTCGCGTACTCGCTCCCGGTCGGCTCCGTGAGAACGTGCAGGCGCTGGTGCTTGCGGTCGACGACGAGGTAGACGGGGATCTTGGCCTGAGCGTAGGCGCCCGGTTTGGTCCTCAGGTCGTCCTTCCAGTTGCTGGATGTGACCTCCAGGACGAGGCGGAAGCAGACCGGGTCGTATGCGTTGTTCTCGACGAAGTGATCATCGATGTCGGAATCCACCACCACGAGGTCGGGGATGGCGTAGTCCTCGGTCCCGGTGGGCAGCCAGAGGCCGACATTCTGGAGCACCTCGGTGTCGCCGTCATCCAGGCCCGCGGCAATGAAGGGCCGCATCAGCTTCGTCAGAGCACGGGCGTGCGGGGCATCCGGTGATGGGGTCACGAGGAGGTGGCCTCCGATGATCTCGACGCGGTAGCCCGGATGGCGCTCCATGATCTCGTCGGCGATGGCCGTGAGCGAGAACGGCTCGTCGTCGTCGAAGGGCTGCTCGACGGATGCAGCGGACATCGCGTGCCTCCTAGGGGCTGGTGCCGAGAGCATCATCGTAGGCCGGTGAGGACCCGAACGTCCCGGTCACCAGGCTTCACCCGATCGTGGATCAGTCGGCCCGGCCCTTGCCTCCGGGATCCGGCAGCACCTTGGTCATCCCGGGCAGAAAGTCCCTGAACAGCTCGTGCACCTCCAGCACAAGCGGCCGCAGCACCCGGAAGCGGGCCAGCGCCACACCCCGGGCGGTCAGCCGTGCGCCCCGCTCGGCCAGCCGGTAGCTGCGCTGACGCCCCTCCGTGCGATCGAAGATCCAGTACAGGACGAGACCCATCTGGGACAGCCACATCAGTTCGGGTAGGACGTCCCGGAGCTCGGCCGGCACTTTGGTCTTCGACCCCGAGAGCACCTCCCTGTGGACGCTGATCGCCTCCACGCGCGCGTGCTCCGACTCCGGGGAGAACGGGCTGAGCGGGCTGTCGGGGTCGGCGGCGTTCTTGAAGAACTGCACCGCGAACTCGTGGTACGGCTTCGCCACGTCCAGCCAGGCCTTCAGGACGCCCGCGAGCCGTGCCTCCAGGTCGGTCTCCCGGTCCAGCACCTCCCGGACCGCCGCCTGGTGCTCGGCGGCGATCCGGTCGTAGAAGCCCTGGATGAGGTGCTCCTTGCCGGCGAAGTAGTAGTACGCGTTGCCGACCGAGACCCCGGCCTCCTGCGCGATGGCCCGCATGGTGGTCTTGTCGTACCCGCGCTCCCGGAACAGCCGCATCGCCGTCTCCAGGATCACCGCACGGGTCTGCTCGGACTTGGTGGTCGCACCACCGCCCTCGCCGGGGCGCTCGTTCGGGCTGTCGTTGTTCGCGGGCACGAGAAGAGAGCCTAGTCAGTGGGACAGGCGCCGTCCGCGCAGCCCTTGGGAACGTACGTCCAGCCCAGGGAAGCGTCGTACGTCCATCCTTCCGTGCGCCGGTACGCCCGCCCGCCCCACCGACCCCCGCGCCACTTCGCGGCGGCCAGCGCGGCCCCCTTGGCGACCCGCATCCCCGCCGGGGTGCTCAGGCGGTGGGCGAGCGGGCGGTGCTCGCGCAGGGCCCACAGGGTGATGATCCAGGCGGCGGCGCCCCGGTAGACCTGTCCGCCGTCGCCGATGACGGTGATGTCGTCGAGGGTGGTGCGGTGGTCGAGGCCGGGAAAGCGCCGACGGGCCTCGGCGGAGCCGGCCGGGACCAGGTCCAGCGGCACCAGCTGACGCTGCCGTACCAGCCAGTCCCGCAGGAAGGCGCACAGCGCGCACTCGGCGTCGTACAGCACGGTCAGCCGGCGAACCGGGACGCGCACCGCGCCCCGGCCCCCCTCGGCGGCCGTCGCGCTGTTCCCGCCCCGGCCCCCTTCCGCAACCGTCACGGCGTCCCCGCCCCGGCCCCGCTCCGCGGTCGCCACGGGACTCACGCCCCGGTCGCCGGAGCGGCCCAGTCCTGCGGTGCGACCGGCGGGACCTGCTCCCGCTCCATTGCCCCGCGTCGCCGTATCCGGTTCAGCACGTACACGTTGCCCAGGTGCATCACCCCGAGCACCAGCAGAACGACGCCCAGCTTGGTCGACAGCGCCTCGAAGATGCCGCGCGTGTCGGTGATGGTCTCGTCGCCGCTCAGGTACAGCGTGACGAAGCCGAGGTTGACCAGGTAGAAGCCGACCACCAACAGGTGGTTGACGGCGTCGGCCAGCTTGTCGTTGCCGTGCAGGACGTCGGCCAGGAAGATCCGCCCGTTGCGGCTGAGCGTGCGGGCCACCCAAACCGTCAGGGAGATGCTGGCGACCAGATAGATGACGTAGGCGACGACCGTGCGGTCCATGTCCCCCACCCTTTCTTGAACGCGTTCAAAACGCTGACGGGGAAGACGATAGCCCTGTTTTTGAACGCGTTCAAGACGTGCAGGTGAGGCCCTTGCCGTCAGGGTCTTCGGCCCAGTTCCGGCCGTTTGCCGTAGTCCGTGAACCCGATGACGTTCCCCCAGGGATCGGCGATCTCCACCGTCCAGCCCGTGGCGACCGGGAAGGGGGCGTCGAGCAGCGGGACGCCCGCGGCGGTCAGCGCCTCGGCCGCCGCCCGCGCGTCCGACACCTCCACCCACACGCGTGGGGACGGCCAGGGCGGCGGCCGGTGCCCGAACTCGTCCTCCTGGCGCAGCAGGAGCCCGGGCGTCTCACCGCCGACCTTCAGCAGCGCGATCCCGGCCTCGTCGAGCCGGAACCCCGTGGTGAATCCGGCCCGCTCGTAGAACCCCACGGCCTCACCGAGGTCCCCGACGGGCAACAGCACGTTGTCGAAACCGAGCAGCTCGTACGACTCGTCATCTGACATGCCGTCAGGGTAGGTCGGCGAGCGCCCGAACCCCGGGATTGTCAGTGGCGGCCCGTACTGTCGTCGGCATGGCAGTCGTGACGTTCGTCGACGAGACGACGACGGGGGACAGGGGCGAGGGCCGTGAGCTGGAGGTCGCCGAGGAGCGGCGCACGCGGGGTGAGGTGATACGGCGACGGGTGTTCCAGGAGGCCGCCGAGTACATCACGCCCACGCCGGGCGTGTTCCAGGGCCTCGTGCGGCCCTGGGAGACCGAGCGGGCGCGGAACGGACAGGCGCCGCGCACGGTCCGGCGGATGGACCCCGAGGCGGCGACGGAGCCGGCGCCGAGGGCCTTCGCCGGCAACGGCTTCCTGGTCCTCGTGGGGGACCGCCAGGTCATTGATCCGGACGAGGAGATCGACCTCGGACGCGACGCGGAGGTCATGTTCCTGAAGCCCGTCCCGCTGGTGGGTGGCTGAGGGCGAGGCCGGCGGTCGTCCCCCGCAGGGCGACGCCCGAGGGCCCCGTCCGGCGGTGCGTCACCGCGGACGGGGCCCTCGACGCAGATGGCGGGAAGGAGATCAGAAGCGGCGCGTGATCAGCGCTCGCTTCACCTCCTGGATCGCCTTGGTGACCTCGATACCGCGCGGGCAGGCGTCCGTGCAGTTGAAGGTCGTACGGCAACGCCAAACGCCGTCACGGTCGTTGAGGATCTCCAGGCGCTGCTCACCGGCCTCGTCGCGCGAGTCGAAGATGAAGCGGTGGGCGTTGACGATCGCCGCCGGGCCGAAGTACTGGCCGTCGTTCCAGAACACCGGGCACGAGGAGGTGCAGGCCGCGCACAGGATGCACTTCGTCGTGTCGTCGAACCGCTCCCGGTCCTCGGCGGACTGCAGACGCTCACGCGTCGGCTCGTTGGTGTCCTTCGTGATCAGGAAGGGCATCACGTCCCGGTACGCCTGGAAGAACGGCTCCATGTCCACGACCAGGTCCTTCAGGACCGTCAGGCCCTTGATGGGCTCGACCGTGATCGGCTTCTCGGGGTTGATGTCCTTGATCAGCGTCTTGCAGGCAAGGCGGTTCTTGCCGTTGATCCGCATGGCGTCCGAGCCGCAGATGCCGTGCGCGCAGGAGCGACGGAACGTCAGGGTGCCGTCCACGTCCCACTTGATCTTGTGCAGACCGTCGAGGACGCGCTCCTTGGGGTCGATCTCCAGCTGGAAGTCTTCCCACGTCGCTTCCGCCGAGACCTCCGGGTTGAAGCGGCGGACTCGGAAGGTGACGGTGATGTACGGGGAGGCCGCGGACTCCGAGCCAGGGGTCTCGGCCTTGTCCAGAACGGGGGTAGCCATCAGTACTTACGCTCCATCGGCTGGTAGCGGGTCTGGACGACCGGCTTGTAGTCGAGACGGACGGTTTCGGACCCGTCGGCGCCGACCTCGCGGTACGCCATGGTGTGGCGCATGAAGTTGACGTCGTCGCGGTTGGGGTAGTCCTCGCGGTAGTGACCGCCGCGGGACTCCTTGCGGGCCAGCGCGGAGACCGCCATGACCTCGGCCAGGTCGAGCAGGTTGCCCAGCTCGATGGCCTCCAGCAGGTCCGTGTTGAACCGCTTGCCCTTGTCCTGGATCGCCACGTTCTTGTACCGCTCGCGCAGCTCGGCGATCTTCTCGACCGCCGTCTTGATCGTCTGCTCGGTGCGGAACACCATGACGTTGGCGTCCATGGTCTCCTGCAGCTCACGCCGCAGGGTGGCCACGCGCTCGTTGCCCGTCGACGTCCGCAGCCGCTCGATCTGCGCCACGACGAGGGACTCCGGGTTCTCCGGCAGCTCGACGAAGGACGCCTTCTGCGAGTACTCCGCCGCCGCGATACCGGCGCGCTTGCCGAACACGTTGATGTCCAGCAGCGAGTTGGTGCCGAGGCGGTTGGCGCCGTGCACGGACACGCAGGCGACCTCGCCGGCGGCGTACAGGCCCGGCACGACGGTGGTGTTGTCCGCCAGGACCTCACCCTCGACGTTGGTCGGGATGCCGCCCATCGCGTAGTGCGCGGTCGGCTGGATCGGGATCGGGTCCGTGTACGGCTCGATGCCCAGGTAGGTGCGCGCGAACTCGGTGATGTCCGGGAGCTTGGCGTCCAGCTGCTCCGGCGGCAGGTGGGTGAGGTCCAGGTAGACGTGGTCGCCCTCGGGGCCGCAGCCGCGCCCCTCGCGGATCTCGGTGTAGATGGAGCGCGACACGACGTCACGGGACGCCAGGTCCTTCATCACCGGCGCGTACTTCTCCATGAAGCGCTCGCCGTCCTTGTTGCGCAGGATGCCGCCCTCACCGCGGGCGCCCTCCGTGAGCAGGATGCCCATGCGCCAGATGCCGGTCGGGTGGAACTGGAAGAACTCCATGTCCTCCAGCGGCAGCCCGCGCCGGTACACGGCCGCCTGGCCGTCACCGGTCAGCGTGTGCGCGTTCGACGTCACCTTGAAGAACTTGCCGGTGCCGCCGGAGGCGTAGATCACGGCCTTCGCCTGGAAGACGTGGATCTCGCCGGTGGCCAGCTCGTACGCCACGACACCGGCCGAGTGCTTGACGCCGTCGACCTCGGTGATCAGCTGGTCCAGGACGTAGAACTCGTTGAAGAACTCCACGCCCTCCTTGACGCAGTTCTGGTACAGCGTCTGGAGGATCATGTGACCGGTGCGGTCGGCCGCGTAGCAGGAGCGGCGGACCGGGGCCTCGCCGTGGTTGCGGCTGTGACCGCCGAAGCGGCGCTGGTCGATCGTGCCGTTCGGGGTCCGGTTGAACGGCAGGCCCATCTTCTCCAGGTCGAGGACCGAGTCGATGGCCTCCTTCGCCAGGATCTCGGCGGCGTCCTGGTCGACCAGGTAGTCACCGCCCTTGACCGTGTCGAAGGTGTGCCACTCCCAGTTGTCCTCCTCCACGTTGGCCAGCGCCGCGGCCATGCCGCCCTGCGCGGCGCCCGTGTGGGAGCGGGTCGGGTAGAGCTTGGTCAGCACGGCGGTGCGGCTGCGCTTCGTCGACTCGATGGCCGCGCGCATGCCCGCGCCGCCGGCGCCGACGATGACGGTGTCGTACTTGTGGATCTTCATCAGGAGTACCTCAGCCCCGTGCCTAGCGGATGTTCGGGTCGAAGGTGAAGATCACCAGCGTGCCCAGCAGGATGGTGAACACCGTGGCGGTGTACAGCAGGCCCTTCAGCCACAGGCGCGTATTCGCGCGCTCCGCGTAGTCGTTGATGATCGTGCGCAGACCGTTGGCGCCGTGCAGCATCGCCAGCCACAGCATCAGCAGGTCCCAGACCTGCCAGAACGGGGACGCCCAGCGGCCCGCCACGAAGGCGAAACCGACCTTGGAGACGCCGCCGTCCAGCACGAGCTGGATCAGCAGGTGGCCGATGACCAGGACGACCAGCACGATGCCGGACAGCCGCATGAACAGCCAGGCGGCCATCTCGAAGTTGCCGCGGGTGGTCCGCGGGGTCTTCTTGGTGCGCTTGCGCGGCGGCTCGATCAGCGGTGCCGGGTTGTCGACCGTGTAGACGGAGGCGCCCTCGACGGGGCCGATGCCGGAGCCGGTGGTCTCGGTGGTGACGGTGTTGTTCGACATGCGCGCGTCAGCTCCCGAAGAATTCACGAGCGGCGTGGCCGAGGACGGGGTAGATCGCCCCGACCATCAGGACGACCCAGACGGCCATGACGGTCCAGAACATCTGCTTCTGGTAACGCGGGCCCTTCGACCAGAAGTCGACGGCGATGACGCGCAGGCCGTTGAGCGCGTGGAAGAGGATGGCGGCGACGAGGCCGTACTCCAGCACGGCGACGAGCGGCGTCTTGTAGGTGGCCACGACGTCGTCGTACGCCTCGGGGGAGACGCGGACGAGTGCGGTGTCCAGCACGTGTACGAACAGGAAGAAGAAGATGAGGACGCCGGTGACTCGGTGAGCCACCCAGGACCACATTCCTTCCCGGCCGCGGTACAGCGTTCCAGCCGGCACGGAAGAACCCTCCGGGAGCGGGGACTGGGGCCTGCCGGCTTCGGTGTCGGACGGGCCCGGCCGGGTACGGTCCACCGGCCCCCAGCATCGTAGCGACGCGCCGCCGCTCGGCTGAGCCGGGGTCTGGCGGTGTGATCAAAGTGGCACGCGGATGGGTGAGGACTGCGGCTTATGGGGCGGGGTGTCCGGTTCACTGACCGGGTGTGGCGCCGTTTTGGCTGGTCGTGGGGTTCTTCGCGTCCCTGAGGGCGTACACCAGCCGTCCCCTCGCCAGGCGGCGCAGTTCCTCCGCCGCAACCTCCCGCTCCTCCTCCGGTTCGTTCGCCAATCGTGACCGGATGGCGGCCAGAAGGCGGTCGAGCGCCTCGTCCGGGGGCACCTCGTCCAGGCAGATGACGAACACGTGTCCGAACCGCGCCTCGTAGGCGGCGTTGGCCGCGTTCAGTGCCGTGTGGGCCGCCGAGTAGGCGCCGTCGGGCAGCCGGGGCAGCGACTCGGCTTCCAGTGCCTCCGCCAGATCCGCCGGTGTCAGGTCGTACGCCGCCTCGTCCGCCGCCGCCAGCAGGGCGCTCGCGTCCGGGTACGGGCGGTGGTCGGCGACCCGCCCGGCCCAGCGGAGGCTGTGCAGGCAGCTCAGCAGCAGGTGCCGCAGGTCCTCGGCGGGCGCGGTGTTGACGTGCTCGACCGGTATGGCGACTCGGCCGGGGAGGTCTGGGAGACGGTGCGCGGGCAGCGTGGGTCCTCGTGGGCGTCGCGTGTGTCGGCGGGGGTTTCTGTGAGAGATGTGCCGTCACGTTATCGAGAGTGCTCAGAGGGTGTTCGAGGGATACCTGAATTTCACCCGGACGGGAGAGTTTATGGACGCGGGGTGGACGCTCGACGTCGTACGTTGGCTGGGTGAGCCAGCACAGGCGCCGGCCGCCGGCGCGGAGCGTGAAGCAGAGGCGGTTGCTGATAGCGGTGGTCGCCGCCGTGATGGTGCTCGCCGGATTGAGTGTGGGCCTGTGGGCGTGGGGCGCCGGACCGGCCGGTCCGGCGGCCCGGGCGCCGGGTGTCGCGAGCCCGTCCGACCCTGCGGCGGCGGCCGCGCCGAGCCCCACCCGCTCCTACCCCCTGTCCACGGCCCCGCGCACCATTCCGGCCGTGCGTGACCACACCCCGGCGCGCGGTCCCGGCTGGCGGCCCGAGCGGGGGCAGCGGGTCGTGGTGAGCGACGCCGG
Source organism: Streptomyces chromofuscus (assembly GCF_015160875.1). Classification (NCBI taxonomy): domain Bacteria; kingdom Bacillati; phylum Actinomycetota; class Actinomycetes; order Kitasatosporales; family Streptomycetaceae; genus Streptomyces; species Streptomyces chromofuscus. Next base: position 4,919,997 of record NZ_CP063374.1, read on the forward strand.
GCTGGCCGACGAGGGGCGGCTGATAGCCGGCGAGCTGGGGCTGACCTACGCGGGGGAGAAGGGGGACGACCGGGCGGGCGATCTGCGGCTGGAGCTCGACGGGGACCAGGGGGCGAACCAGGAGTCGTACACCCTGACCGTCCGCGACGGCCGGGTCGGCATCAGCGCGCCCGGTGAGGCGGGGGTCTTCTACGGGACCCGCACCCTCAAGCAGGCCGTGCACGACGGCGGCACGGCGCCCGAGGGGGTCGTACGGGACGCACCGGCCAAGCAGCGGCGCGGACTGATGCTGGACATCGCCCGCAAGCACTTCACAGCCGACTGGATCGAGGACCGGGTGCGGGAGCTGGGCGACCTCAAGTTCAACGAGCTGGGGCTGCACTTCTCCGACGACCAGGGATTTCGCATCGCGTCCGACTCGCACCCCGAGATCGTGTCGAGGCAGCATCTGTCCAAGGCGGAGGTACGCCGGATCGTCCGGCTGGCCGAGAGCCGGCACATCACCGTCGTACCGGAGATCGACTCGCCGGGACACCTCGGCGCGGTGATCGCCGCGCACCCGGACCTCCAGTTGCGCAACGCCCAGGGGGTCGCGGCCACCGGAGCCGTCGACATGGCGAATCCGGCGGCCGCGAAGATCGTCGACGAGCTGCTCGACGAGTACGCCGGTCTGTTCCCGGGGAACCGGTGGCACCTCGGCGGCGACGAGTACCGGGCCCTGACCGCGTCCGACCCACAGGCCTCGTACCCGCAGCTCGCGGCCGCCGCGCGGGAGGCGTACGGCTCCGGCGGGACCGTCGCCGACCTCGCCACCGGCTGGCTCAACGACCGCGCCGCCACGGTCCGTGCCCACGACCGCACGCCCCGCGCGTGGAACGACGGTTTCTACGCCGGCACGTCCGTGCGGCCCGACGAGGACATCGAGGTCGCGTACTGGACGGGCAAGGAGATCGGGGCGCGGCAGCCGGCGGATTACCTGAGCGCGGGGCGCGAGGTCCTCAACTACAACGACGAGTTCCTGTACTACGTCCTCGGCCAGCCGCAGACCTTCGTCTACCCGACGGGACAGCGGATCTACGAGCAGTGGACGCCGCGCGTGCTGCGCGGGACGCAGCCGGTGGCGGCGCGCTACGACGGGCAGATCCTCGGCGGCTCGTTCGCGGTGTGGTGCGACCTCGCGAACTCCCAGACGCAGGCGCAGGTCGCGGCGGGGATAAGGATGCCGCTGCGGGCGACCGTCCAGAAACTGTGGGACGCGGGCGAGCCGGAGCTGTCCTGGACGCAGTTCCGCGCACTGGCGGACCGGCTCGACTGAGCGGACGGGGCGATCCGGCCCGAAAGCGGGATGCACCGACAGCGGCCCCGCTCCGTTGGCCGAAAATCTCTTCTCCCGATTCCTTCACCGACTCTCTGTCGTGCCGGTGTGACAGTACGGCAGGATGGCGCGCAGTAAGGGGAAGTGCGGGCTCCGTAAGGATGGCGCCCCGGGACGGGAGGCGTGAATGAGCCTGGTGGAACTGATCGCGCAGGCCGACGAACGCGGGCTGGCCGTCAGCGCGCTGGCTTGTTTGGATCGGTGCGTGCCCCTGCTGGGCGGCGACGACGAGGTGCTGCGGCCGCTGTGGGCGAACCTGACGGACAACGGCGACGCCGGCGAGTGGGGCGCGCTGGTCGACAAGGCACGTGCGCAGTTGGGCGTGGCGGACGTCGTGGACGCCGAGGACGTCGAGGACGAGGCCGCCCTGCTGGTCCGCCGGATGCTGGCCGCCGCCCCGGCCGTGCGGTCCGCCGCCGAGGCGCGGGTGTGGGCCGACGGCTGCTCGGTGGCGTCCCTGCAGGTCCACCGTCTGCTCGACCCCGCGGAGGACGGCGCGGCCCCGGCCGGCCCGCCGTCCGGGGCCCTGGAATCCGCCCGCGCGGGGGAGACCCCCGGCGAGGGCAGTGCGGAAGCCATGTCCCCGCTCGTCACCGCGGAACTGCGCCGCCAGATCACCGTCCTGGAACTGCTCACCGAGCACGGCACGGCCGGCCTGCGCCGCGCCCTGGAGGTGTCGACGGAGGGGCGGCGGGTCCTGCGCGCGGTGGTGTCCCGCCGGGCCCGGCACGCCTAGCCGCGCGCCCGAGGGGAGAGCCCCGGATCCGGGATCGCAAACCCGGTCGCGGGCGGAAATCCTGTGCCCGTCCTCGGAAGGCGTTGGGGCGGTCCTGCGCCGGTTGCGGGCAGTGGCCGCAGGCGCGTGACGAATCGTCGCCGCGGTGCGCTTTTCCGAGTGTGACGACCGAGACTGTGACGACGAGCGACGCGGGGACGACCCCCGACAACAGGCCTTCAGCAGCGGCGAAGCCGATGCGATGGGCGGCGGACGCGGTGGCGACCCTGCGGGAGGGGGCGCGGTTGCGGCTCGACTACTCCGCGCAGTCCCTGTGGCGCGCCGACCGGGTGATCGACGAACTGCGCCGTGAGGGCACCCCCTACGCCGCCGCGGAGAACATCCTGCGCGGCCTCGGCGCCTACGCCGGTGAGGTGATCGTCCGGCAGGGCGGCGCCGAGTGGTGGGCGAGCGGCGGGGACCACTGGATCCGCACGCCGGACGGGCGCCTGTGGGACCCCATCGACGAGGCCCGCCGCTGCTTCACGGGCGACGGCTCGCTGCGGCTGCTCTGCCGCGACGCGACGCGGGACGCGTGAAGCGGCCGGGGGTCCCGTGCGGTGCACGGGACCCCCGGCCCGGGAGCGGTGGAGCGTTACGGCGTCAGCGTCTGGCCGAGGTAGCCGGCCGTCGGCGTGCCGAGGGTGGTCTTGCTGTAGATCACCGTCTGCGTGTAGCCGAGGCCCGTGCTGTTGCTCGGCATGTACATCACCACACCGTCGGTGCCGTCCTCGCCCTCCGCCCCGAAGGTGAGCGCGGCGCGTCCGTAGCCGGACAGGTCGGTGAGCGAGACGGCCGAGCCGAACCTGTCGTTCTTCTCGGTCGCGCCCGGGACGCCGGAGGTGTCCTGCGAGACGAACAGCGCGCCGGTGCCGCTGATCCCGGACGAGCTGCCCTTGAACAGGAACGCGCCGCCCGCGTTGGCCTGGGCCACGCCGCTGCGGGTGATGTCCTCGGCCGGGGCGCCGGCGAGGACGTCCGGGTAGCCGTCGGCGTTGTAGTCGCCCACGGACACCGACTGGCCGAGGGTGTCGCCGGTCTCGTTGACGTCGGGGACGCCGGTCGTGTCCTGGTGGACGACCCGCATGCCGGTGGTGGTGAAGCCGGTCGACGCGCCGAACAGCATCGTCACCTGGCCGCCCGACTTCGCCCCGGACTCGGTCGCGGACGGCTGGCCGATGACGATGTCGTCGTAGCCGTTGGCGTTGAAGTCGCCGGCCGCGATGGACCGGCCGCCCTTCACGGAGAGCACCCCGGCCTTGGTCAGGCCCTTCGCCGAGCCCGCGAACCGGACCACGCGGCCGATGCCGCCGGTGTCGCGGTAGTTGAGGGCGACGTCCGCGTAGCCGTCCCGGTTGAAGTCGCCGGCCGCGGCGTCCAGCCAGCCGACCGAGCCGGTGGCGGTGGTGATCGTGCCCGCCGTCGTGGTCGAGCCGGTCAGCCGGACGTTGTAGTTGCCGCCCCTGCCGGTGCCGGCCGAGAAGACGTCCGCCTTGCCGTCGCCGTTGAAGTCGCCGACGGCGACGGTGGAGCCGAGCCTGGCGCCGGCCGCCGTGACCCCGGACGTGGTGTACGAGAAGCCGGTGGTGAAGCCGGGGCCGTACATCACGGTCACCGAGCCGCGGTCGGTGCCGGCGGTGTCGTCCTCGCCGGGCGTGCCGATCGCGAGGTCGGCGCGGCCGTCGCCGTTGACGTCACCCCAGGCGGTGGAGGCGCCGAAGCTGTCACCGGTCTCGGTGGTGCCGGGGACACCGGTGCTGTTCTGGGTGAGCGCCACCTTCTTCGAGGTGACGGGGCCGGTGAGGCCGCCCGGTATCACCGTGACGCGGTTCCCCCTGGGCGTGGCGGCGACCAGGTCGCTGATGCCGTCGCGGTTGTAGTCGGAGGTGGGCAGGGCGTGCGAGATGCCCGGGGTCTTGGCGAGGGCGGCGACCAGGCCCAGCTTCGGGTACAGGTTGAGGCCCGGGCAGGCGGTGGCGTTGGTGTCCTTGTGCCCGAAGACGCGCGGGAGGGTGATCTGCGTGCCCAGCGGGATCTTGTTGCCGCTCAGGCCCAGCGCCGCGCCGGAGGTCAGCGTGACCTTGCTGGTCGGGTCGACGCCGTACATCCCGAACTTCCAGGCGATGAGCCGGGCCATCGCGTCGAGCGCCGCGCGGGTCGGCTTCGCCGACTCGAAGTTGCCGAGGTAGGAGACGCCGAGCGTGTTGGTGTTGAAGCCGACGTCGTGCGCGCCGACGACCGGCAGGTCCATGCCGCCGCTGCGGCCCTCGAAGATCTGGCCGCACTTGTCGACGACGAAGTTGTAGCCGATGTCGAAGTAGCCCTGCGCGAAGTGCCCCTGCTGGATGGTCCGCAGCCGGGCGGGGGTCTCGGCGCAGGAGAGCGTGTTGTCGGCGTCGATGCCGGTGTGGTGGACGACGGCGGCCCTGATGTCGGTCCCGTAGCTCGGCGTGCCGTCGTAGTCCGTCGACGCCCCCCACTGGGCCTGCGTGATGATCGGGGGCTTGACGACCGTGGAGGGGCGCGGGGCCGGGACGGTCGGGCTGGGAGAGGCCGACGGGGTTGTCGAGGGGGAGCCGCTGGGCGACTGCGTCACCGTCGGGGAGCCGCTCGGCGTGCCCGGGTCGGTGGGTGTGGCCGTGTCCGTCGGTGCGGCCGTGTCCGTCGGTGCGGCCGTGTCGGTCGGTGTGCCCGTGTCCGGTGGCGTCTCCGTCGCCGTCACCGTCTCGGTCGGAACCGCCGGTTCGCTCGTCGTCGGCCCCGTGGTCTCCGCGACGAACGCCGCCGGCTGCGTGCCGCCCTTCGGGTCCGTGCCCGGGTCCAGCAGCCGGACGTCCATGCCGGCCGGCTGACCGCCCACCTCGACGCCGTCCGCGTTCACCACGCGCACCTCGATGCCGTCGGAGTCGCCGGTCCACACCGACTCCGTGCCGCCGCGGGCCTGCTCGCCCTCGGCTCCGTCGGCCTGGTTCGGCTCGAGCACCAGCTTCTGCCAGCCCGACCACTCGCCGGTCACCAGGTCCCGGGTCCGCACCTCGGGCGTTCCCTTGGCCTGCGCCTCGGGTTCGTTCCAGGTCAGCACGACCGCGCTGAAGCGGTCGGTGTCCTGCTTCGCCAATCCCTTGCGGCCCGCGCCACGATCTTCGAGCTTGAGCGTGTGGATCGACGGCTTACGGCTCTCCTGCTTGGCGTCGGCGGGCGCGGACGGTTCCGCGATCGCGTACGTCACGACGCCGGCGCCGCTCAGCACGACGGCTCCCACCGTCAACCACGCGCGTCTTTTGAAGCTGAGCGGTTTGTACGCATGCGACGTACGACCCGTACGTCGAGCACGGCGATTCAAGATGAACCCCACCCCAGAGAAGGCCGCAGAGGGCCAGAGAAGAAGAAAGTCACTTGAGGCACATCCGTCGCAGGGATGGCCCACTTTCCCCAGCGAGTCGCACCGGGCAAGCGTCACAGCCCGGCAGAGCATCGTGACGTAGATCACTTAGAGCGATTCAGGCGATGGCGATGCGGGGGTGGGCGGACGGTGTGATCCAGCCCATGATCCGGTCCATGGTGGCCCGGGGGACCGGGACGCAGCCCGCCGTCGCGCCGTTGCCGTTGACGTGCAGGAAGATGCCGGCACCGCGGCCGGGGGTGGCGGGCCGGCGGTTGAAGTCGATGACGAGCGCTTTGGCGTACCGGGTGGGGTAGTTGACGAGGTGCTCGCTGCCGCGTTCGCCGGACGCGGTGAGCGGGAAGTCCGCGCCCGCTTCGCAGCGCAGGGAGTTGTAGAACTGCGACTCGGGGTCCTCCACCCACCAGTCGTCGTCGGTGACCACGTGGTACGGCATGGCGGTGCCACCCGCCTCGACCCCGAAACCCTCGGTGAGGGTGTAGGTGCCGGTGGGGGTGGTGTAGGTGCCCTGGCGACGGGTTGCCCCGTCGGTCACGCCGTTGGAGCCGACGCGGGCGGCGCCGGTGCTGAACTGCGCCTTCCAGCCGGAGGACTGCTTGGCCCGGGCGGTGACGGTGGCGTAGGAGCCGCTCGCCTTGACCGTGATCAGCTGGGTGGCGTCGCCCACCTCCACCGGTACCGGGAAGTCGGGCGCGGCGGGTGCGGCGGGTGCCGGGGCGGTGTCCGCGCCGCGGGATCCGGCGCCCGTTCCGCCCGCCGCCTCCTCCGTGAGGCCGGCCGACGTGGAGGCGGATGCCGAGGCAGCACCGGAGGCGGAGGGGCCGGCGGACTTGGACGCGGAGGCGGAGGCGGTCGGCGACGGCGAGCCGGAGGCGTCGGCAGGGTTTGCCTCAAACGTCCGCGACACCTCGACCGCGTCACCGGCCGCGGCCTGTAAATCGTCCTGTCCGCCGCAGGCGGACGCCATCGCCAGCACGCTGACGACAGCGGTGGTGAGCAGTATCTGGCGGGGGAGGGCCTCCATGCTGAGTTGCTTACGAGGGAGGGGGCGTGCCGGGGTGGCCGCCTGACCGGGTGGTGGACGGGGCCGACCGACGGGGCCGGCGGACGGCATGGCGAGGGGGACCGCGCGGGCGTGTGCCGCACGGTCCGTGAGGGGTCATGGACAATCGGCTCGGGGTGTGGCTGGAGCGGCCCGATCGGTGACAAGTGGGGTGGTGAAAAGCTCGTCCGGGGGCGAACTGCCGCGTCGGGAAATCAAGTTCGGGGCAGGACGCCCGAGCAGGTGGCACGGCCGAAGACGCCGGTGGCGGTGGCGCTTCGGACATGCTTGCCCCGGACGGCCAGGGCGCACCGGGCCTGGCCGCCCTGCTCGCCGAGAACGATGCTGACAATCGGCTCCTTGCCGAGCGGGACGTCCACGGTCTTGCGCCAGGGCAGCGCGGCCGCCTTGACCACGACGGCCTCGCCGGATTCGCTGCGGGCCTGGTAGGTGATGTCGGCCGTGCCCTGGCCGGTCACCTCGTAGGTCACCGCGGCGGTGGGGGTGCGGTGTTCCGGCTTTGCGTCGTCCTCGCCCGGGCCGAGTACGCCGTAAAGGACGAGGCCACCGCAGGCGGACAGCGCGGCGCCGGCGAGGAGCAGGCCGGCGCGGTCGCCGGTGCGTTTCCTGTCCGCCGGTTTGTCCGCCGGTTTGTCCGCCGGTTTGTCGGCCGGAGTGTCCGCCCGTATGTCCGCCGAGTCTTCGGCGGTGGAGCCCGCCGATTCCTCGGGGCTCGAATCCGCCTCGTCCAGTTCGGGCTTTTCCGTATCGGAATCCTGGGTTCTGCCGCGCACGCTCTGATCCCTCCCCAAACGCAGAATGGCCCCGTTCTCGGGTTGCAGCCGGGCGGTTATACATGATCCTGCGGGCTGAGCGCCAGCGACCGGAAATATCGGACTCCTCGTGTCCCCTTTGCTGCCAACTGCCCCTGATGCTTACTCGCTTGACAGCATGTCAGTGAGATGCGTAGAAACCTGGCGCCCCTGTCCACGGGCTCGTTTTTCCGCGGGGTGGGGTGATTTCCGGCGGCATGTTTATGCCATGACGCAACAGGAAAGGTTTGGCGTGAGACCCAGGTTGGGCAGGCTGGTGGCGTGCCTGGTGGTAGCTGCGGTGACGAGTACCGCGTTGCCTCAGGTCGCGTATGCGGCGCCCGCTGATGAGGGTGACGGCAAGGGGATTGTCGACACCGTCAAAAGCTGGTTCGCGGATGACGGAGATGATAGCGGCGGATTGGACAAGCCGCCGTCCCATGACGAATTGGGGATCGCGGACCGGGAGAAGGTTTCCTGGCCCAAGAGTGACCCGAAGGCCAAGCGCGTTCGGGAACTGACAGGAAAACGGACGTCGAACGCCCGGTTCTGGCAGATGTCGGACGGGCGGGTCGAAGCGGAGCTGTCGGCGGCGGCGACCTCGTACCGTTCCGGGTCGGGCAAGAAGGCGTCCTGGAAGTCGATCGACACGACGGTCCGCCCGTCTCAGACGAAGGGCTTCGAGTTCGCCAACACGACGAACGAGGGCCGCAGCTGGTTCGGCACGGACGCGGACCGGCTGGTGCGCTTCCGCTCGCCGGACGGACGCTCGGTCACCCTGGGCCTCGACGGCGTGGACAAGGGCCTGAAGCCGAAGGCCAAGGGCTCCACGGTCACGTACGACGACGCGGTCGAGGGCGCGGATCTGGAGTACGTGGTCGGCCCGGGCCGGGTGAAGGAGAACATCACCCTCGCCGAACGCCCGGACGGCCCGCTGAAGTTCACGTTCACGCTGGACACCGACGGGCTGATACCGAAAGCCCGCAAGGACGGTTCGGTCGCGCTGTACGGCGAGCTGCCGAACACACCGGTGATGGTGATCCCGGCGCCGTACATGACGGACGCGAAGAAGGCGGACGCCTCCGTCTACGGTAGGACCTACAGCACCAAGGTCACGCAGAAGCTCACCAGGGACGGCAAGTCCTGGAAGCTCACCGTCACTCCGGACGCGAAGTGGCTGGCGTCGAAGGACCGTCAGTACCCGGTGGTGATCGACCCGACGATCACGATCGCCCCGTCACCGTCGCAGTCCCAGGACACGATGGTGCTGTCGGACCAGCCGGCGACGAACTTCAACACCACCTGGAAGCTGTCGGCGGGCCGCACCTCCGCAACGGCGAACTCCCGCTCACTGATCAAGTTCCCGCTGGACGAGATCCCGGCGGGCACGAAGATCGACTCAGCGCGGCTGGAGATGTACTTCGACCAGGCGCACACCACGGCCACCACGGCCACCCAGATCGGCGTGTACCGGGCCACGGGTGCGTGGGACGAGACGACGGCGACCTGGTCCAACACCAGCAGTCTGGTGGGCGAGCAGTCCGCCACGACGGTCCAGGTCGACGACGAGGACACGGGAACTGCGGCCGTCGGTGCCTGGCCGACCTCGGCAGCGACGACCAACGCGGTCGGCGACACCTTCCGCTACAACCTCGACTCGATCACCGGCGACTCCTTCACCTGGCCCGTGCGGGTGCCGGAGACGGCCACCTACCGGGTCGACGCGCACTACGTGCAGGGCGCCAACCGGGCCACCGCCGCCCCCTACACGGTGACCGCGGCCGGCGGCGTCACCAGCACCTACAACGTCAACCAGACCACCGGCTCCGGTGGCGTGTGGACGTCCCTGGGCGGCGACACCAACGAGCTGAGCTTCAACAAGGGCGGCGCGTACAAGGTCGAGCTCAAGGACACCAGCGTGCCGACCAGCCAGGCGCTGATCGCGGACGCGGTGCGTCTGGTCGACCCCGCGAAGATCACCAAGCAGGCGGGTCAGTACAACCGCTGGCACAGCTTCCCGGTCGGCGACACGGTGCAGAAGTGGGTGAACGGCACGGCCGTCAACCACGGCTTCGTGCTGAAGGCGACCGACGAGGCGAACAACCCCCTAGGCGGCCCTCGCTACGAGTCCGGCGACGGCGACTACGGCGGCGAGACCTCCACGATCCCGCGGCTCACGGTCACCTACGGCAAGGTCGGCACCACGCTGAACTCCCCGACGGTGATCCACGGCACGGGTCCGGAGCTGTCCTGGAAGGCGTACTCCAACACCACCGGCGATGCCAACCTGAACATCGCCGAGTACCAGCTGCACCGCTCCACGCAGCAGGCGTTCACGCCGTCCGCGGCCACGCTGGTGGCGCCGATCGACAAGACGGCGACGACGTACACCGACACCACCGCGACGCCGACGCCGGATTCGTCATCGGTGGAGATCGGGCGGTCGTACTACTACCAGATCGCGGTGAAGACGACCGACGGCCAGCTGCTGGGCTCGCCCACCCGCATCGTGGGAGTGCCGAAGGCCGGCCGCACGATGAAGCTGCTCCAAGGCACCGCGGCCGGCATCACGGACACCACGCTGTCGTCCACGACGCCGACCACCAACCTGGACACCATCAGTTCGGCGGGTGCGGGCCAGAACTGGCTGACGGTGGGCAACAACTCGCCCACGTACGGCAAGACCCGCGCGGTGATGAAGTTCCCCACCGCCGACCTGCCCACCACCGCCACGGTGCTGGAATCCCGGCTGTTCATGTGGGGTGCGGAGACCACCACCGACACCGACGGCGCGATCTACGAACTCCGCGGCTTGACCAGGGACTTCAACGAAACCCAGGCCACCTGGAACAGCGCCGCCACCGGCACGGCGTGGACGGCGGCCGGCGGTGACTTCTCCTCGACGGTCTCGGACACCGTCGCCCAGGTCTCCGAGGTGGGCCGGCACTGGTGGGACGCCACGTCGCTGACCCAGGGCTGGGTGAAGACCCCGACGTCCAACAAGGGCGCGATGGTCAGGCTGAAGGACGAGAGCAGCACCGGACCGCAGGAACGGACGGTGTTCCTGGCCTCGGAGACCTCCGACCAGCAGCTCGGCCCGCTACTGCGGGTGATCTACGTCGACTCCACCACCGAGGACACGTACTACGCGCCGCAGACCCCGGCGCGCATGACCCCGAACTCGACGTACACGGTGCAGTTCACGGTCACCAACACGACGAGCTCTGCCTGGGCGAGCGGTGAGCGGCAGCTGTCGTACACCTGGAAGCTTCCGGACGGCACGGACGTGACCACCGGCGGCAACCAGCTGTCCACGGCGATCCCGGCGCTGTCGCCGGGCCAGTCGGCGACGATCCAGGCGCAGGTCAAGACGCCGATCAACTCGGACTCGGGCAGCAAGCGCACCGAGTACGTGCTCGGCTGGGACGTCAGGAAGGTCGCCGACGGCACCTGGCTGTCCGCCGGTACCGGCGGCATCCCGTCACTGAAGCAGAACGTGGCGGTGGAGGACCCGACGTCCAACGCGCTGGGCCTGGAGAAGTTCTACTCCTACACGGGGAAGAACACCGGGGCCGGGTCGACGGTGATGAACAACCTGGCGTCGGGCAACTCGGTGTGGTCGTACAACGCCATCAACAACCCGGGCCGCGGAGTCAACACCTTCTTCCGCGTCGCCTACAACTCGCTGGACACCTCGGACACCGTGCTCGGACACGGCTGGTCGGGCCAGGCCGCCGGGCCGCTGCGTCTCGGCGCTCCGCTGGACTTCCACCCGAACCCGAACCCGACCGAGGTCCGCCTCCCAGATGGTGACGGTACGACCCACGTCTTCCGCTGGGACGCCACCAACAGCGTGTGGAAGGCGCCGGCGGGCGTCCACTTCAAGCTGTCGTTCAAGACCGGCACCCAGTGCACGCCGGACAAGGACAACACCCCGGATGCCTGGACGCTGTTGCGCCCGGACGGCACGCGCTTCCTCTTCGGCTGCGACGGCTACATGACGTCGATCGTCGACAACGACGGCAACACGCAGACGTACACGTACGAGGAGCGCAAGTCCAACAACAAGCCGACCAAGTTCCTCACGTACATCACCGACCCGGCTGGTAGGCAGTCGCTGCGGATCGACTACTACAAGAAGGGCGACGCGACCTACGACTACATCGACGACACGGGCGCCAAGGCCACCGGCAGCAACCTGACCAACTCGAAGATCTACGATCACGTCAAGTCGGTCACGGACATCTCGGGCCGGAAGATCTCCTTCTTCTACACGACGAAGGGCCTGCTCGGTCAGTTCACCGACGGCGACGGCTCGTCCCAGCCGAAGGTGTTCAAGTTCACGTACGACGCCACCCAGGGCAACAAGAACGTCAAGCTGGTCACGGCCACCGACCCGCGTGGCAACGGCACCTCGCTGGCGTACTACGCCCCGCAGGCCGGCGACGACCCGAAGTACCACTGGTGGACGAAGACCATCACCGACCGCCTCGGCGGTAACACCGGCTTCGCGTACGCGGCGAACACCGCGAACACGAAGTTCACCGACACCACGGTCACCGACGCCGAGACGCACGCCACGAAGTACGTCACGGACGACTTCGGCCGCCCGGTGCAGACCACCAACGCCAAGTCCCGGACCACAAAGATGAGCTGGGACGCGGACAACAACGTCACGTACGTGGAGGAGGCCAACGGCGCCAAGACCGCGTACTGCTACGACCCCAAGACGGGATACCCGCTGCGCCAGTGGGACGCCGAGGTCACCAAGAGTTGGACGTCGTTCAACCAGACCGACTACTGCGACCCGGCGAAGTACCCGGCGAACGCCATCAAGTACGAGTACCAGACGCGCGCGGACGGCTACTCGGCCAACCTGTGGCGCAAGACATCGCCGCTGGGCAACATCTGGGAGTTCGGTTACGACTCCTTCGGCAACCAGACGTCCGTGACCGACCCGGAGGGCGTCGCCTCCGCCACGGCCGGCGACTACATGTCGACGACCGAGTACGACGTGTACGGCCAGCCGAAGAAGGACACCGACGCCAACGGCAACTCGACGACGTACGCGGACTACGGCCCGCACGGCTACCCGGCGAAGATCACGGACGCCAAGCTGGCGACCACGACCTTCACCTACGACGTGCGCGGCAACACCCGTGAGGTCGTCAACGACAAGGGCGCCAAGGTCACCCAGGACTACGACTACTTCGGCCGCCCGCTGGCGCAGACGCAGCCCAAGGAAGCCGGCGTGACCATCACGACGCCGGCCCCGGTCTACGACGCCAACAACAACATCACCAAGGCGTTCGCGCCCAACGGCGCCGAGACCTCCTCGGTCTACGACGCGGCCGACCAGGTGACCGACGTCCTCGCCCCGAAGGACGAGACGACCGACCCGGAGCGGCGCACCGTCACGACGTACGACAAGGTCGGCAACGTCAAGACGGTCACCGAGCCCAAGGGCACGCTGACCACCACGGCCGGTGACTACACGACCACGTACTCCTACGACGAGATCTACCAGCCGGTCTCGGTGGTCAACGCCAAGGGCGACACGGTCTCCAGCACCTACGACACCGTCGGCAACCTGATCACGGTCGTCGACCCGAAGAAGAACGCCACGACCGACCCCGACGACTTCACCACGAAGTACGACTACGACCTGAACCACCGGGTCGTGAAGACGACGGAAGCGGCGGGCAAGTTCACCACCGTCCACTACGACCTCGACGGCCGCACCGACCAGGCCACGGACGCCGAGGGCAACACGACGGAGACGACCTTCGACCGGCGTGGCCTCGCCAAGCAGGTCAAGGTCCCGTACTCCAAGGACGGCTCCGGCACCATCACCTACCGGACGACCCAGTTCCAGTACGACGAGGTCGGCAACCAGACGAAGGAGATCAGCCCGCGCGGCGTCGAGACCACCGGCGACGCGACCGACTACACCACCGAGAAGATCTACGACGAGCTGAACCGGGTCAAGGAGACGCTGTCGCCGTTCAAGCAGGGCGACACCCGCTACGGCACGCCGGACCGCACGATCTACACCTACGACTCGGTCGGTCAGCTGAAGGAGGTCTCCGCTCCGCCGTCGCAGGGCCAGAGTGTCCGCAACGTCACGTCGTACGAGTACTACGACAACGGCTGGACCAAGTCGGCCACGGACGGCTTCGGCATCACGACGAAGTACGACTACAACGTCCTGGGCCAGCAGACGAAGAACACGCTCATCTCGGCCGGCGGCTCCTCGCAGCGGACGATGACGTGGGACTTCTACCCCTCGGGCAACCAGAAGGCGCGCGGCGACGACGGTATCCCGGTGGGCAACCAGGTCGTGGTCGTCGACTCCTCGGATGTCAACAACGCGGCCGAACAGGGCAGCTGGAGTCCCTCCCAGGCCATGGGCCAGTGGGGCTACGACGTCCGCACCAACGGTGCGGGCACCGGCGCGGACACGTTCACCTGGCAGCTGAACATCCCGCAGGACGGCACGTACGAGGTCTTCGTCCGGCACGGTGACGTGACCGGCGCGGCCACCGACGCGAAGTTCCAGATCACGCACTCGTCGGGCACGGTGACCAAGACGGTCAACCAGGCCACGGGTTCAAACACATGGATCTCGGTCGGCTCGTACACCTTCACCGAGTCCGGCACGCAGAAGGTCACCCTGACCGACGCCGCCAACGGCACGGTGATCGCCGACGCGATCAAGCTGGTGCGCTCCAACACGGGTGAGACCGACAACGAGCGCAAGGACTTCACGTACAAGTACGACGCCAACAGCTTGCTGACGGAGGTCAAGGACCTCTCGCCGGGGGCCAAGGCCGACACGTACACGATGTCCTACGACGAGCTCGACCAGCTGTCGAAGGTCGAGGAGAAGCTGGGCAGCACGGTCAAGAACACGACCTCGCTGACCTACGACGCCAACGGCAACCCGCTGACCACCACGCACGACGTGACGTGGTCGAAGGCGGAGTACGACGTCCGGGACATGATCTGGCGGATCACCAACGCGGACTCACCCGGGGCCGGCAACGAACAGATCACGACCTTCACCTACACCGACCGCGGCCAGCCGCTGAAGCAGACCAAGCCCAACGGCAACACGGTCGACTACGCCTACTGGCTCAACGGCGCGGTGAAGCAGCAGGTCGAGAAGAAGGCGGACGGGACCACCGTGGTGGCCCAGCACGACCTGGAGTACGACCCGAACGGGAACCGCTCCAAGGACACCGCGAAGGTCATGAACGCCGACAACTCGGCGACCTACCTGAACACCGTCTCGACGTTCGCCTACGACCCGCAGGACCGCATCCAGAAGGTCACCAAGACCGGGGATGCGGCGGGCACGGAGGAGTACTTCTACGACGGCAACTCCAACATCGTCGAGCAGAAGATCGGTGCGGCGGGCAGCGAGGTCATCACGACCTCGACGTACGACCGCAACCGGCTGCTGAAGACGACCACGTCGGGTGTCGCCTCGACGTACAACTACGACCCGCTGGGCCGCCTGGACACGGTGTCGTCCAACGGCTCCACGCAGGAGAAGTACACCTACGACGGCTTCGACCGCATCGCCAAGCACACGGGCGGCACGGGTGCGTCGGCGAAGACGACGACGTACGTGTACGACGCCTTCGACCGCACCGCCTCGCAGACCACGTCCGGGACGACGGGGAAGACCACGCTCTTCACCTACCTGGGCATGGAGGACAAGGTGCTGCGGGAGGAGGTCGCCGGCAAGGCGACCAAGTCCTACCAGTACTCGCCGTGGGGCCAGAAGCTGACCCAGATCAAGCACAACACCGACGGCACGAAGGAGTACTCGCAGTTCCTCTACCACCCCAAGGGTGACGTGGAGGCGATCACCAAGACGGACGGCACCACGCGTGCGACCTACGGCTACACGGCGTACGGCTCGGACGACGACAAGCAGTTCACCGGTGCCGACAAGCCGGACGCGCAGAACCCCGACAAGGAGGCGTACAACGAGTACCGCTTCAATGCGCAGCGGTACGACGACGGTTCCGGCACCTACGACATGGGCTTTCGGAACTACTCCCCGGGCCTGAACCGGTTCCTGACCCGTGACATGTACGGCGGCGCCCTGGACGACATGTCCCTGGCCACCGACCCGTACACCGGCAACCGGTACGCGTTCGCGGGCGGCAACCCGATCTCGTTCGTGGAGCTGGACGGTCACCTCTTCGGTCTCGACGTCTCCCTGTCCGACGTGGGCCACGCCGCGTTGGACGTGGCGGGCATGGTCCCGGTGATCGGCGAGGCGGCGGACGTCGCCAACGGCATCTGGTACGCGGCCGAGGGCAACTACGCGGATGCCGCGCTGTCGATGGCGGCGGCGGTACCGGGCATCGGCGCCGCCGCCACGGCGGCCAAGTACGCCAAGAAGGGTGCGAAGGCCGTCGACGCCGTCAGGAGCGGCAGCAAGACGAGCAAGAAGACCAAGACTGCAAAGGGCGGGGGCAAGAAGGGCGGGGGCAAGCACGCCAAGCCCAAGGACAAGAAGCCCACGAAGCAGGCCGGCCAGTGCAAGAAGGGGAGCAAGAAGAAGAACAGCTTCGTCCCCGGCACCAAGGTCCTGATGGCCGACGGATCCACCAAGGCCATCGAGGACGTCAAGCAGGGCGAGTGGGTCCTGGCCTCCGACCCTGAGACCGGCGACCTGCAGGCCCGCCCGGTCACCGACACCATCACCGGTGACGGCGTGAAGCACCTGGTCACCCTGACCATCGACCCCGACAGCAAGGACGGCAAGGCCAAGCCCAGCACCATCACGGCCACGGCCAACCACCCCTTCTGGCTGCCGGACTACGGCCGCTGGGCCGAGGCCGGTGAACTCGAACCGGGGATGTGGCTGCAGACCGCGGCCGGCACCTGGGTCCAGATCACCGCAATCGACAACGCCCACCGCAGCCAGAAGGTCCACAACCTCACCGTCGACGGCCAGCACACGTACTACGTGCTGGCAGGAGACTCGTCGGTTCTCGTCCACAACGACAACGCCGCCGAGGTCTGCAAGACGGCAGCTGGCAAGGCCAGTTACAAGCGGCTCAAGGATGCCGTGGCCCAGGCGGCGGCGCGGCCCGCGAGTGCCGTGAAGACCAGTCTCAGCCCCGCGCAGATCGCCGCTGGCAAGAAGCTCCCCTTCCTCAAGAGGATGTTCATCGGTAGTGACATCGAGAAGGCCGCGGCGAACAATCCCGCTGTGTTCGCGGACCCGAACATCCGGCACATGGGTACGTCCGCTCCCGGACAGTCGGTTCCCGACTTCACCATCCAGGATGGTACGGACGTCGTGAACATCGATGTCACGGGTGGCAGTGCCACGGCAATCGCGGACCATCTCCGGCGTGACTACATCGACAGTCGCGGTCAGATTCTGGACTACCCGACAGTGGCCGACAGCTACGTCGATGACATCTTCGGCTGAGGTGGCAGCATGCCATTCATGGAACAGGTGAATGCCGCTACTTTCCGGCATCAGAAGATCATCGGAGGGTCCAGGGTTCTGGGCGACGCCAGTCTCTCCCGCTGCACTTGTGTGGGGTCGGGCATCGCCCAGTTCGACGACCCGGGGTTCGGGCTCGTCGTCCAAGGCGTTGAGGCCCGGCGATGCAGGTTGGACAACTGCAGTGCCCACGGTGTTCTCTTCCGGGATGTTCTGGTCGAGGACCTTTCGGTCGCCGGAGGTCTGCACCTGGAGGCATGTGTCTTCGAACGTGTCACCCTGCGAGGGAACATCCGCGGAAGAGTGATGACGACTCCTCCCAACTATGCCCTGGCGGAAGAGGTGCAGAAGAGCTTCACGGCGGCGATGCGTGCCATCTATCAGGAGGTGGAATGGGCGCTCGACATCCGGGAGGCGAAGTTCAGTGACGCGGATTTCTATTACGTGCCGGGCGAACTGATTCGCCGGGACGAGGAGACGCAGTTCCTGCTGCGGCGGGAGAGCTTCTCAAGGGTGGACCTCTCGGAATTGCCGGTGTACGCGGGAATCGCCGCCGGTCGATTCGAGGTGAGCCCTTGGGACTCGATCGTTGCTGTGGCACCGCGCCGGTCGAAGAATTTCGACCAGTGGGTGTCGGAGCTGAGTGAACTCCGTCGGATGGGGCTGGCTGAGTAGCGCTCTGATCCAGCGCACCCAGGGAAATGCCATGCGGCCGCACCGGAGCCACCGGTGCGGCCGCTGTCGACGAGTTCGACTCGCTGTTCAGCGACTACTCGTGGACCGAAGGGTGACTGGAGGACCGGGACCCCGATAGCCGAGGGCCGGCTGCCGTTTGCGCGGCAGCCGGCCCTTCGGCTGCCACACTTGTGGAACGCTCGATCCGGGCGGCAACGGCAGTTTCGTTCCGGATCACCAGCCAATCAGCTCTTGGGTTCCGGATGGCACTCCTCAGCGGCTATACCCGCAGTGCCGTCCGTGCAGCAACCGACAGGGCGGTCGGGCCGGTCGACTGAAGAACGTAATGAGGGGCCTTTATGACGCAATGGCCAACGAGTGAGGGGAGCCGGTGGCTGGAGACGGACGGTGGTCCCTTTCTCCTGACGCCGGTCTCGCAACTTCACCAGTGGACGGGCTACAACGGTGACTACGATCTAGTCATCGATGCGACAGATGCGGGACACTCCGAGTGTTACGCATTTCCGGGCAGAAATGTTGCGGTTCTCGGCGATGAACCGCTTCGCACCACGATCATGGAGTCGCGGTCACTGATCGTTCAGTGGATCTACTCCAACTCCGAGGAAGAGATCCGAAGGTATGCCTCTGAGGTCGACCTCGATTCCATCGTGTGGCGTGAGGGCCCTGTGCTGGAATGTGATGGGAGGATTGCAGTCATGGATGCGGCGATAGCATCCTTTCTGGCTCCCCGATTTCGGCACCTGGGCCGACGCCGGTGACCTCGAGCCGGGCATGTGGCTGCAGACCGCGGCCGGCACCTGGGTCCAGATCACCGCGATCGACGACGCCCACCGTAGCCAAAAGGTCCACAACCTCACCGTCGAAGGCCAACACACCTACTTTGTGCTGGCTGGCAATGCACCGGTCCTGGTGCACAATGCCAAGCGGGACCGTACTGATCCCGAGGCGGTGTGCCCGATTGGCCCGTACGCGGCCGAATCCATCCCGGCGCGGAGCAAGTCTCAGAAGTTTGACGAGTCTCCTGGTGGCGAGAGGGACCAGATCAATGAGATCGGCAGTCGGTTCGGATGCCACACCTGCGGAATCATCTTCCCCTTCGGTTCCAAGAAGGGGTACGTTCCTGACCACCAGCCCATCAGTTCGTGGGTGCCGGACGGCTTTCCGCAGCGGCTCTATTCGCAGTGCATCGACTGCAGTCGGAAGCAGGCCGGATGGGCAAGGCAGTTGGCGCCTGTCATGCTGCCGAGTTATGAGCGCATAGCCAAGGAAATGGGACTGTAAAGGAGGCGAGTGAGCCGTGGATCTCACATGGGTCGAGTCGGAAGGGGGGCCGATGGTTGTCGTGGAGGCATCGCTGAAACACCTTTGGGGCGGCTATACGAACTCTGATTACGAGGAGGCTTGTGAGGTCCAGGGCTTTGCTGGACTGGTCAGGTTCGGAGTGCCGTCGGCGACTGAGACGGCACTCGTGATCAACGACATCCCCGCTCCAACGGCCTTCATGGGGGAGTTCTGCGCCATCGTCCAATGGATCGCTGCCTCCAGTGATTCTCGATTCGTCGAGGTTGTACGTGGAGGTATCGGAACTGTGGACGACTGGGTGGACGGCCCGATGCTCAACGTGACGGGTCGGCTTGCCGTTTTCGATGCGGCTTTGCCCGGCGCAGAGGCTCGTGCAGGCGAACTCCTGCTGGTGGAGATCGAGCCCGCGGTCTATCAAGTGAGGACCGCGGACATCGAGTCGAAAACCGGTACGTGTGCGCGAGTCCACAGGTTGGATCGGGTGCCGTAGCCAGCCTCGTAGTCATTGAAATGAGAAGCCCCGCCGCTCCCCGGCGGGGCTTCTCGTAGTGTGCTGGGGTGGTCAATTGATTGGGGGTGAATCACCTGGGGGTGGAGGTTCCTCTGAGCTTGAAATCGTGGAGTCGCTTCAGTATGGGGCTGTCATAAGATCGAAGCCGGACTTTCCACGCCTTGCGCTCGCGCTTGAGTTTCGGGCGCGGGGGAATCCGGCCTGGTACTACAGGGGAGCTTCGTGTCTGCTGGCCGTGTGACGCGTTGAGCCGTAGGTGGAGGACGTGCATCGGGATGTCGAGCAGTGGGATGGGTGGTTCGAGGATTTCTTCGCGCTGCTCGCCGGGTTGTGGTGCCGGGTGGAGCCGCGGCTGACAGCGCGGGCGTATCTCAAGGCCCTGTTGGCCCCTGTGGAGCGGAAGAACACCTGGCAGATCGCTGCGTATCTCGGGCACACTGCGCCGGACAAGGTCAAGAACCTGCTGCGCAAGACAACCTGGAGCTGGAGTCAACTGCGCGACCAAGTACGGGAGTTCACCGTGGAACACCTCGGAGACCCGGAAGCGGTGCTGTGCTGGACGAGACCGCCTTCTTGAAGAAGGGCGACAAGTCGGTCGGGGGCGCCCCGCAATACGCAGGGATCACCGGGCAGACAGAGAACTGTCAGGTCGCCGTGTTCTTGGCCTACGTCACACCGTACGGCCGCGCGCTGATCGACTTCGCGCTGTACCTGGGCAGGCTGTGGGCCGGACAGGCGGTGCGCTGCAGGGAGGCCGGGGTGCCGCGCGAGCGCAGCCGGTTCCCGGGAGCCCATGCCGGACCTTTCTGCGCCGTATCGGAGCCTTTGCCGCACCGTGCGGCAAGGGTTCCGCGAGTTGGACCCCTCGCGACCGATCATTCGATGTGGGGCGGCATGGTGGGCGGGTTCGACTGATCCGTTGGATGTGGCTCAGGTTGTGGGGGACGGGATCCCCGGCGGCAGGCCGAGGTCTGCGCAGGGGGGACCGCTTAGGCGTGGCTGCGTGACCTCGATGTCACCATCATCTGAGGCCGAGGAGCGTGAGGGGGCAGCGGGGTCGCGGGCGTTGCGACGGAGGCCGGCCGCGATGTCGGTGCCCTCCGGCTGCCCGGAGGGCACCGATGGCGAGATTGCGCCACGTGGCCATTGCGGGGGCAGCGTTGCCGGTCCGTGGATGGGAGGCGTCTCGGCGAAGGTGGTGTCGCGAACGCGTGCAGGATTTCGATCTTCCAATAGCCCGGACTGGGCGGGCGAGCTGGGTCGGGGTGGCCTGCCCGGCGTGGCGGGGCCGGGCCCTTTATGGGATCGGCCCCGCGCTGTTCGCAGGGTGTCAGCTCGCCCAGACCTCGGCCTCGTCGGCCGGGACGGTGGTGGCCAGGCCCAGTTCCTTGCGGGCGGCGACCGTCTTGTTCGGGTCGATGCCGGTGAAGGCCGGGTCGTAGGCGATGTAGAAGGCGTCGGCGTCCGCCGCGTTCGCGGCTGTCTTCCACTCTTCGGCGGTCTTCGTCAGCTGCTCGCGCAGCTTGCCGACCTCCGTGCCCTGGATGCCGTTCAGGCCCTCGAGGTGTGCGTCCAGGGCCGCCGCGACGGCCTTGGCCTGTGCCTTGTAGCCCTCCAGGTCGTCCTCGACGTAATCCTCCTCGGACTGGTTCGACCACAGAGCGTCGTAGACGGCGTTCGCACCCTTCAGGTACGCGGTCTGCTCGGGCTTCAGTGACTTCGCGTCCAGTGAGCCGGTGAACTTGCCCGACTCCTTGGTGTAGGTGCAGCTCACGGCGCGGTCACCCGTCGCCCAGCTCTCCTTGGTCGGGGTGTAGTAGAACAGGGCGACCCCCTTGGGGAGCGCCCAGGTGTCCGGGGCGGACTTCTCCGCCTCGGCCGGGCATCGCTCGTCGGCGACGGTCGAGACCGCGTCGTCGCCGGGGTACGCCTTCTCCTCGTCGATCGTGAATTCGCCGACGACCTGCGCCGTGTGCGCCTCGGCGCAGGGCACGATCTCGACGAGGACCTCCTCGCCCTCGCCCTTGCTGTTCGGGTTGTAGCAGTCACCGATGTTCAGCGAGAACACCGAGCGCTGGCGGGCCGCCTTCTTCGCGCTGTCCTTGGCGCCGTCCACGGCGTCCGAGACTTCCGAGCACCCCACCGCGCCGATCGCGAGCAGGGCGACGACGGCAGATATGCGGCGAACCGGACGGCGTGGGGCACGAGTTGCCATGGCGTGTACATCCTCTTATGGGAACTTTATGGGGGTGGCGTGCGCATCGTATGCCACTCCTGTGACGGGACTGTGCGAGGGTTTCCGCCCACCAGCAGGGGTTTGCTCACCAGCAGGGGTGTACGGCAAGTGCCGGCCCCGGGGCTTGGTGCCGACGCTCGGCCCAGTTCCGCGCTCGGCTCGTCGCAGCCTTTCTGACTCTCATCAGCCGCAATGGTTGTACGGGACCGCCGCACGTACGGTCCACGGGAGATGCGGGGGCTCAGGCCGGGAGTTCGCCGTCCTTGACGGCGGTGACGAACGACGACCAGGGTCCGGCCTCGAAGACGAGTGCGGGGCCGTCGGGGGCCTTGCTGTCACGGACGGGGACGACGGCGGGGAAGAAGTTGGCGGCGACCTCGACGCAGTTCCCGCCGTCCGGATTGCTGTACGAACTTTTGCGCCACGTCACGTCCGTCAGGTCGATGGCTCGCACGGCACTTCCTCCAGCATCCGCAGGATGAATTTCCGCGACTGGGCTGGATTCAGCGCCTGGTCGCGCGTCGCATCGTACGCACGTTGCAACTGCTCAACCGATGCGTTTTCTTCGATCAGTTCGCCCCGGTGCGCGTGTTCCGTGTACGCCACCGTACCGCCGTCCAGCAGCCGCAGAAACATCACGTCGGTGCTCACCAGCCCATGGAGGCCGGAGCTCTGGGGGAGTACCTGAAGCGTGATGTTCCGGCGTTCCGACGCCTCCAGCAGGTACTCCAGCTGTTCCCGCCACGCGCCCACGTCACGCAGCGGGGTACGCAGCACCGCCTCGGCGAGAAGGGCGCGGAACGGCGGTGCATCCTCTCCGTCCAGCAACGCCCGCCGTCCGGTGCGTGCTTCGACCTGCTGATCCAGCGTCTTGCCCTTGAATCCGCCCAGTGCGAGGACTTCGTACGCGTACGCATCGGTTTGGAGCAGACCCGGCATGATGCTCACCGAGTACTGCCACAGGCTCACCGCCTCGCTCTCCAGCAGCATGTACCGCCGGTACCGCTCCTTGAAATGCGCAGGATCCGCGACCGCCAGCTCCCACAACGCCAACAGCAACCCAGGCGTCCCGTAATGCTGATCCAGCGCCTCGGCGACCTCCGGGCTCCCCAGCGTCGCCCCGCTCTCCAGCTTCCCGAACAGCGACGCGTCCCAGCCCACCACCTTGGCCAGCTCACGCAGGCTCTCGCCCCTGACCGTGCGCAGTGACCGAAGCTCCTCCGCGTACCGTCGGCGCGGTTCCTGGCTGCGTCCCGTGATCACCCTTCTCGGCGGCATCGTGCTCCTCCGTCGTCCCTGGAAGAAGGCCGTGGCAGGTGTGGAAGCAATCCGTGCGGCGGCGAAGGAGAACTCGTCCACGGCGTTCCGGCCCCGCTCCCGGGCCATGCTCGTAATGAGCGGAATACGCAGCGTAATCCACGCAGTTCACCCCGCGCCGGGGATCGGTGAAAGGAGCGGACCATGACGACGGAGTACCGGGCGGCGGCCGAGACGATCAGAGACGCCGAGGAGGTCAGGGACGCCCTCGCGTCCGCCCTCGAACGCGCCGGGCTCACGCTCCCGTCGCTGCGGCTGGACCCGAACACCTACGCCGACGCCGACCCCCGCCCCCTCGTCGAGCTGGGACGCTGCTCCCCGTCTCTCGCGCGGCAGTTGACGGCCGTCATCGAGAAGGGGATCGCGCGGTGAGCCGGCGCGTGTCTCGCCACGTCCCGTTCAACGACGGGCAGGACACGACGGCTGAGTCAAACCGAGAAAGCCGGGAAGACCGGGACGACGGGGAAGACCGGGAAGACATCGCGGTCGGCTCCGAGGCATGTGAGCACCGGCAGATCGAGAAGCGTGACGGCAAGACGCACTGCCGGCGCTGCGACCGGCAGCTCTACCTGTGACGGGACCGCCCTGGACGGCCCCCGGATCACGACGGGCTCCGGATCACGACGCACGAGAGGTCGAAAGGTTGTACGCCCTCTGTGATCCCCCTGTGTGGGAATCGCCACGCTCGTCACCCGTGATGTTCGCGAGGTGACGTCCGCTTGATCAGCGGAGGGATCAGTAGGAGTCCTTCCGCTGACCGAGCGAAGGGGCGGGGTCCCATGAGCACAGTGAACGAAGGCGCGCCGCAAGCGAGCGAGATGCGGTTGTGCGCCGCCGGCTTCGTCGCCCGCGTCACCGACCGGGGCCGGCTGCCGCTGGACTACTCCGTTGCCAGCCTGCGCATCGTCGACTTCCTGATCGACGGGCTGCGCAGAGGCGGGGCCGACCGGGAGCGGACGCGGCAGACGTTGTTAGGACTCGGTGCCTACGTCGGTGAGGTGCTCGTGCGCCGCGCGGGGGCGGCGTGGGTGGACTTCGACCAGGACCAGCGCACCTACTTCGGTCAGCCGGTCGGGGTGCGCATGCCGGACGGCCGTGTCTGGAACCCGCTCGGCAAGGTTCACAACCGCTTCCGCGTCGGCGGCCCCGGGGAGTCCCTGCAAACCTTCTATCTGACCTTGCACGGTCGGGCGCGGAGAGCAGTGGTATGAGAAGAATCCCCGGCGTCGTGGGCGCGTTCCTCGTCTGCGCCGCACTGGCCGGCTGCTCGGCGGGCGGCGACGCGACGCCCGCCGAGCAGCCCCGCCAAGCCGCGCCCGCCAGGACCGACTCCGCGTCCGGCCCCGAGACGCCCGCCGAATTCCTCGCCCTCGCCGAGAAGGCGATGGCCGGTGAGACGGGCTGGACGTTCGACGTGAAGGGAAGCGAGGAACTGCTCCTGCCGGGGCAGAGCAGCGGCGCGACCTATGCGGCGACCGTGCGGCGAACGACCGGCGAGCCGTGGGCGCTGCACTCCACCGGGACCATCCGCAGCAGCAGGGGTGTGGCCGAGCCCGAGGAGATCTACGTCGTCGACGGGACCGGGTACGTCAAGGAAGGCGCCGCCGCCTGGGCGCACGGGCCGCTCTCCGACCCGGGGATCGCGGACAAGGTGGAGGACCCGGTCGCCGAGCTGGACACTTTCCAGGGCTACGGCGACACGGCCACCCTCGCCGAGCGGGACGGACAGGCCGAGCTGCGCGTCCGTGTGACGTCCGCCGCGCTGACCGCCGTACGCGACCAGGGGGTCGTGCAGAAGGCCCTGCGCGAGCTCACGCCGACGCTGACGCGGTTGCGGGCGGCCGGTGTCGCGGCGCCCGAAAGCGAGATCACCGTGGAGCGCGCCGAGGAGTCGATCGTCCTCGACTCGTCGACGTACCAGGTCACCTCGCACACGTTCCGATGCGTCCTGCGGATCCCGTACGGAGAGCGGAGTATCCGCTACCGCCAGGACGTGACGGTGCGGAACACGGGGTCCTACCAGGGACCCATCGTGCTCCCGGAGGGAGTGGGGTGACGGGCGACCTGTGACACTTCTGTGAGGCCCGACGCTGATGACCTTGGGGGGCGTCGGCACGGCCGGACCGTGTCGCGCGTCGGATTCGCTACGACCCGTACGAACGAGGACGGTCTTGGGCCAGGGAGGGGAACCCCGGCGCGCGCAGGCGTACGACGGGGACTTGGGCGCGGCGGTCGCGCGGGCCCAGGACGGTGACGAAGCCGCGTTCACGGTCGTGTACCGGCTCGTGCAGCCGGGACTGCTGGGATACCTGCGCGGGCTGGTCGGCGACGACGCGGAGGACGTGGCGTCCGACGCGTGGCTGGAGATAGCCCGGGACCTCGGGCGCTTCAAGGGGGACGGCGCCGGTTTCCGCGGCTGGACCGCGACCATCGCCCGGCACCGGGCCCTGGACCACCTGCGCCGGCGGCGCTCACGGCCCCAGCCGACGACGCTGGAAGCGGACGTGCTGTCGCTGCCCGCCCGGCACGACACCCACGAGCAGGCACTGGAGTCGATCTCCACCGAGTACGCCCTGAGCCTGGTCCGCGGGTTGCCGCGCGACCAGGCGGAGGCGGTGCTGCTGCGGGTCGTGGTCGGGCTGGACGGCCCGTCCGCCGCCCGTGTCCTCGGCAAGCGGCCCGGCGCGGTGCGCACCGCCGCCTACCGTGGGCTGAAGCTGCTCGCGCGCCGGCTGAACGGTGAGGGTGTGACGGATGACGGCCCCCGAACGCTGGGTGAGTCGACATGAAGGCGGCGGTGGCGGCCCCGTGAACCGACGGACGGAGCCCGGCCGCCGGGCCGGTCGGGCAGCTCGTGGAGGAACGGAAGACGGACATGGGTGAAGGGCCAATCGGCGGGGCCTTCGGCCGCCGGCGTGCGCACCCGCACGATGCCGTGTCCGGGCCGGGGGAGCCCGACACGGAAGTCGCGGCGCTGCTCGGCGCGGCCCTGCGCGGCGACGGTGTGGACGCCGAGGCCGAGAAGCGGGCCGTGACCTCGTTCCTGGCGGCCCGCGACGCGGGAGCGCACCGGGCGCCCACCCGGCGCCGCGACGACTGGCGCCCCCGGCGGCGGCCCCCGGCGCGCACCCTGCGGACCACGCTCGCCGTCCTGCTCGGGAGTCTCACCGCGGGCGGCGTCGCGTTCGCGACGATTGGTTCGCCCTCTTCGTCCCCTTCACCGTCCTCGCCGTCCTCGTCGAAGGCGGCCGAGGCCGGTCCCGGAGGCCGGACGACACCACCGCCCGCGGCGAGCGCACCCGGCGCGCCGACCGCCCCGGCCCCGTCCCGCGCCACCTCCACGGCGCCGGACCGCCCCGCCGTCGCGCAGGACACCGAGGCCCACTGCCGCGCCTACGGACTGCTCGCCGACGGTGGCAAGGCGCTGGACGCCGCGGCCTGGCAGCGGCTGGTCGCCGCGGCGGGCGGTGAGGAGAGGGTCGAGGCGTACTGCGCCGAGCAGTTGACGCCCGCCGCCGAGGAGACTCCCGGCGACGCCGACCGCCGGCCCACTGGCGATCCCGGCAGCAAGGGCCGTGCGGAGTGAGGGAATTGGCCGCCAAGGCAACGGCCGGGGCCGCCACCCCCCACAGGAGAGGCCCCGGCCGTCGCGCGGCACGGGCCGCGCGGCGGCCCGTACTTTCTTCAGCGTCATGACTGCGTTTTCTGTCACACCCCTCCGCGTCACGAGTCAGTTGCATCGACTGCGGACATGGACGGGGAACGGTTTCAAGACGTAACGTGCCTTTCGCGCCGGAGTGCGGAGGCAGGCAGACCACCGCAACAGCGGACCGGCACCGCGGCCACGCGGTCCTGGCGCCGCTGCCGCAGCGGTCCCGGCGCCGCGACCACAGCGGGCTTGGCACCGCGACCACTGATTGAGGGACCACGACGGCAAGAACCCGGTCCGCGTAAGCGGCGCCGGCCTGGGCGCAAAGAAGGGCGCGCGCGGTGGGGGACGACGCGGAGCTGACGGCCGCGGTGCTCGCGGCACAGGGCGGGGACGAAACCGCGTTCCGCACGGTGTACCGCGCGGTGCACCCGCGGTTGCTGGGATACGTACGGACGCTCGTCGGCGACCCGGACGCCGAGGACGTGGCGTCCGAGGCCTGGTTGCAGATAGCCCGCGACCTGGAGCGGTTCGACGGTGACGCGGACCGGTTCCGGGGGTGGGCCGCCCGGATAGCCCGCAACCGCGCGCTGGACCACATACGGATGCGCGGGCGGCGGCCCGCGATCGGCGGTGACGAGACGGAGCTGACCGGCCGGGCCGCGGAGTCCGACACCGCGGGCGAGGCCATCGAGGCCCTCGCCACCGACCGGGCCCTCTCCCTGATCGCCCGCCTGCCGCAGGACCAGGCCGAGGCCGTGGTGCTGCGGGTGGTGGTGGGACTCGACGCGAAGACCGCCGCCGAGACGCTCGGCAAACGCGCGGGCGCCGTGCGCACCGCGGCACACCGGGGCCTGAAACGACTCGCCGAGCTGCTCGGCGATCCGGAATCGGCCGGGGTGCTCGACGCACTGCCGCCCCAGCGGAAACCACGCGACCGCGCGGTGACGTCCGCGAGTGTGACGCCTACGCGCACGCGGACGCAGAAGGACATGTGATGGCCGACGAGCAGTACAGGTGGCTGAACCGCGAGACGGCGGAACGTCTGCTGAGCGGAGAGCCACTCGACGCTGTCGGCGCCGACGGCGGTGAAGAGGCCGCCCGGCTCGCCCGAACGCTCGGCGCGCTCTCCGCCGACCCCCCGCTGACCAGCGACGAACTCCCCGGCGAGGCCGCCGCGCTGGCCGCCTTCCGCAAGGTACGAGCGGACCGCGACAGCGAGGGCGCCGCCTTTGGCGTGCCCGGCCGGGCGCAGCCGTCCGACGCCGGGCTGATGCGCATCGGCGGGCGCGCGGGTCGTCGCGGGAGCGCCGCCCGCCGCCGGGGCCGGGGCCGTCCCGTGCGGCTGGCGCTGGCCGCGGCGCTGGCCGTCGTGATGGTCGGCGGGGTGGCCGTCGCGGCCGGAACCGGAGTGCTGGGCACGCCCTTCCTCGACGACGAACCGGGCCCCGCCGCCTCGGTCACGGCGGCCGAGTCGCCCCAGCGGCCGTCGGCCCCACCGGCGCCGACGGAGCGGGAGCAGCCCGGCTCGGCCACATCGGACGGCACCACGGGCGGCCCTTCAGCCGGCGACCCGGACCCGTCCGGTGACAACACCTCGTCCCCCGGCCGGGACACGGGCAAGCCGTCGCCCGACGCCGGCGGTGGGTGGAGCGCGGTCACCTCGGCCTGCCGTGACCTGCGCGACGGCAGGACCCTGGACGACGGCCGGAAGCGCGCCCTGAACGAGGCGGCGGGCGGCTCCTCACGGGTGCAGAAGTACTGCGACGCCGTCCTCGGTGGCTCCGACGGCCGCGAGGACGAGGGCCGGGTCGGCGAGGACGCCGGCGGCAAGGGCGACGACGAAGCCCAGAGCGGCGACAGCGGCGACAGCGGCGAGGGCAACCGCGACAGCGGGGACGACGGGGTCGAGGACCCGAAGTCCGGGCTCACCGGCGGCTCGGCTCCCCGCGCCTCCCGGTCGTCATCGGCCCTCGCCCCCGAGCGGACCGGCAGGGCGCAGTCGCTGCTGCCGACCCCGGACGCCTCGTCCTCCCTTCTGTGACCTGCGGCTTCGCAACCTTTTGGATATTTCTGCTCCGGGGGTGTGACATTCTCGGCCGCCGCGGCGCAGTACAGAGTGAGCCGACTGGTCATCGGCTGTCGCACGGAGCCGGGGTTCCCCCCGTACCTACGGCTCGTGCACCTGAGCGCGGGCGGGACCCGTTCCCCCGGTCCCGCCCGCGCCCCGAACCTCACCAGTGGACGACGACCTTGTCGCCTTTGCGCACCTCTCCGAACAACTGTGCGATCGCCGCCTCGTCCCGGACGTTGACACAGCCGTGCGAGGATCCGGCGTACCCCCGGGCGGCGAAGTCGGACGAGTAGTGCACGGCCTGTCCGCCGCTGAAGAACATGGCGTACGGCATCGGCGAGTCGTACAGCGTCGAGTGGTGACGGCGGGACTTCCAGTACACCCGGAACTCACCCTCACGGGTGGGCGTGTACGCCGATCCGAAGCGCACGGGCAGGGTCGTGACGGTGCGGCCGTCGATCATCCAGCGCAGGGTGCGGCTCGACT
This sequence comes from Streptomyces chromofuscus, assembly GCF_015160875.1. Classification (NCBI taxonomy): domain Bacteria; kingdom Bacillati; phylum Actinomycetota; class Actinomycetes; order Kitasatosporales; family Streptomycetaceae; genus Streptomyces; species Streptomyces chromofuscus. Next base: position 4,949,153 of record NZ_CP063374.1, read on the forward strand.
TGCTGATGCACAGCACGCGGCCGGTCAGGCAGCGCGCGTCGGGGGCGTCGGCGGGCTGGCCGCCCATCAGGTAGAGGTCCCACCGGCCGGGCTCGCGGGTCATCCTCAGCAGCCGCTGCCAGGTGACCGTGTCCGTGGTGCCGGTCTTCGGCAGCCCGCGCTTGCCCTGGAAGCCCCGCACGGCGCGTTCCGTCAGGTCGTCGTACGTTCCGGTCGGCCCGTCGAACAGCCAGGCGACCTGCCGCAGTCGGGCCTGGAGTTCCCGCACGTCACGGCCGGTGTCACCGCGTGACCACAGCACCGGGGCCGGGCCCGGCGCCGGGGCGGCCGGCCGCACGGGCGGCCGGGACGCGGCCGGCCGCTCGGGGGACCGGGACGCGGCGGACGGTGAGGCGGGCGGTGGGGCGGCCGCGGTGCCGGTGACGTCGATGTGGATCGGCCCGCGCGGCTTTCCTTGCGAGTCCACGGCCGGCGCGGTGCAGCCGCACACCGTGACCAGCGCCGCCAGCACGGCGGCCGTCCTTCCCATACCTGCACCGAGCATGACAGCCCCCGTCCTCTCGCCGAAGTGCACCGGTGTCACCTGAGATGGCTTCCCGCACGTGACGGTTCGCGAACGGCGCGGCATCGTGGTGGGGGACAAGGAGTGAGTCACTGCTCGGCGGAAGGCACCCACCATGGCGCGCGAGTCGGAGTCCGGACTGCCCATCGAACCGGTGTACGGGCCGGATGCCCTGGACGGCTGGGACCCGGCCGTCCGCCTGGGCGAGCCCGGCGCGTACCCCTTCACGCGCGGCGTCTACCCCACGATGTACACGGGCCGCCCCTGGACCATGCGCCAGTACGCGGGCTTCGGCACGGCGACGGAGTCCAACGCCCGCTACCGGCAGCTCATCGAGCACGGCACCACCGGCCTGTCGGTCGCCTTCGACCTGCCCACCCAGATGGGCCACGACTCCGACGCGCCCCTCGCGCACGGCGAGGTCGGCAAGGTCGGTGTCGCCGTCGACTCGATCGACGACATGCGGGTGCTGTTCGAAGGCATCCCGCTCGACAAGGTGTCGACGTCGATGACGATCAACGCCCCGGCCGCGCTGCTCCTGCTGCTGTACCAGCTGGTCGCGGAGGAGCAGGGGGTGCGGGCGGACCGGCTGACGGGCACGATCCAGAACGACGTGCTGAAGGAGTACATCGCGCGCGGGACGTACATCTTCCCGCCGAAGCCGTCCCTGCGGCTCATCGCCGACATCTTCAAGTACTGCCGGACCGAGATCCCCAGGTGGAACACCATTTCGATCTCCGGCTACCACATGGCCGAGGCGGGCGCGTCCCCCGCACAGGAGATCGCCTTCACCCTCGCCAACGGCATCGAGTACGTCCGCACGGCCGTCGCCGCCGGCATGGACGTCGACGACTTCGCCCCACGCCTGTCCTTCTTCTTCGTCGCGCGGACGACGCTGCTGGAGGAGGTCGCGAAGTTCCGCGCCGCCCGCCGGATCTGGGCGCGGGTGATGCGCGAGGAGTTCGGCGCGAGGAACCCCAAGTCGACGATGCTGCGCTTCCACACCCAGACGGCGGGCGTCCAGCTGACGGCCCAGCAGCCCGAGGTCAACCTGGTCCGCGTCTCCGTTCAGGCCCTGGCCGCGGTGCTCGGCGGCACCCAGTCCCTGCACACCAACTCCTTCGACGAGGCGATCGCCCTCCCCACCGACAAGAGCGCCCGGCTGGCCCTGCGCACCCAGCAGGTGCTCGCCCACGAGACCGACGTGACGGCGACCGTCGACCCGTTCGCCGGCTCCTACGCCGTCGAGCGGATGACGGACGACGTCGAGGCGGCCACCGTCGAGCTCATGGCGAAGGTCGAGGAGATGGGCGGCTCGGTCGCCGCGATCGAACACGGTTTCCAGAAGGGTGAGATCGAGCGCAACGCCTACCGGATCGCCCAGGAGACGGACGCGGGCGAGCGGGTCGTGGTCGGCGTGAACCGCTTCACCGTCGACGAGGAGGAACCGTACGAGCCGCTGCGCGTCGACCCCGCCATCGAGGCCCGGCAGGCGGAGCGCCTGGCCGCGCTGCGCGCCGAACGCGACCGGCCCGCGGTGGACTCGGCCCTGTCGGAGCTGAAGAAGGCGGCCGAGGGCGAGGACAACGTGCTGCACCCGATGAAGGAGGCGCTGCGGGCTCGGGCGACCGTGGGCGAGGTGTGCAACGCGCTGCGGGAGGTTTGGGGGACGTACGTACCGTCGGATGCCTTCTGAGCTGGGCGGTTACTCCGTATGAGTGATCACGGGCCGGACCCGAGAACCCCCGGTTGCGCTCGTCGCAGAGTGGGGCCCCGAAAAGGAGGGCGCCATGGCGGTACTGCAGCAGGAGCTGACCCTGGGCGAAGCTGCCGACCGGCTCGCCCGTGCACTGCCTGGCCACCGCGTGGAGATTCTCCAGGGGAGGCTCACGGTGACACCGCCGCCGGATGGCTCGCATCAGCTGGCGCTGATCAAACTCGGCAGGGCGTTCGACCGGGCAGGGATCGTGGAGGCAGGGGGTGAGTACGTCCGGGAATCGGTCTCCGGCTGCCCACGTTGCCCGAGGACTTCGCGATTCCTGACTTCTCCGTCGTCGACGAGGACTTTCGCGACGCCCACGTCACGAAGAACCACTACGCTCCGACCGTCTTCCGGCTGGTCGTCGAAGTGACGTCGTCCAACTGGTCCGACGACCTCGGTCCCAAGGTCGAGTGCTACGCGGAGGCCGGTGTCCCGGCCTACCTCATCGCCGACCGCAAGCACGACGAGGTGCTCCTGTACACCGACCCGGCCGACGGCAAGTACCCCGCCCCCCAGCGCTTCAAGCGCGGACGGAGGGTGCCGGTGCCGGAGTTCGTCGGCGTTCGCCTGGAACCCGCGGTCGACACCCTCCTCGACGGCTGACCGTCGCTTCGTCCGCTCAGCGCGTCGTCGAAGGTCCGGTGACGCGGGCTTTGCGGATCGCCCGGGTCAGCAGCGGGGGCAGCAGGTCGGCCGCCAGACGGCGGGCGCGGGTGGGGGGCTTGCGGGGCGGGGCCGGGCAGGTCGACGCGGAGGCGGCGGCGGGCTTGGGCACGGTCGGCGAGGCGTCCCTCTCCGCGTGACGGGACGGCGGGAAGTCGGGGGCCTTCATGCCCTTGGACTTCAGGCGCACCAGGCGGTGACCGGCGGCCTGCTGGACGCTGAGCCCGCAGTCGCCGCGCCCGCGGACCATCGCCAGCAGCTCCTCCTGCACCGGCTCCGGGTCGCCCCAGGTGCCGTACAGCTTCTGCGTGCTCAGGCAGATCGGGCGCAAGCCCCGGCTGAGCACGGCCTCCCAGACGGCGACGGAGACACCGGGGGTGTGCTCGGAGCGGAAGTCGTCCAGGACGACGATCCCGTCGGGCACCAGGACGTCGCGGGCGGCGCCGATGTCGTCGTACACGTGCTCGTACAGGTGTGAGCCGTCGATGTGCACGAAGCGGCAGGAGTTCCGCTCGACCTCGCCGGGCACGAGCGAGCTGGGGCCCTGCACGACGCGCGGGAGCTCGTCGTGGAAGGAGAGGTAGTTGGTCTCGAAGGCCTGGCGGGTGAGCGCGCTGTACGACTTCGTCGACTCGGCCCGGTTGGCGTCGTCCGGGGCGTCGCCCTCGAAGAGGTCGCACACGGTGTAGTGCTCGCCCTCCCGGAGATGGCGGCCCAGGAAGATGGCGCTCTTGCCCATGTAGACCCCGACCTCCAGCAGGTCGCCGCGGACGCCGGCGGCCTCCTGCCGGTTCAGGAGCCAGTCGAAGAGCACCTGGTCGAGTACGGGGAACCAGCCCGGGACGTCGTCGAGCCGCCGGGGCCGCGGGGGTGCCTCATGTGCAGTGGTCATGAAAGGCGAGCACTTCCTCGTTGCGGTGCGGTCAGAAGCTGCCCGGCGCCTGCCCGGGTGGACAACCCGTCCAAACCCCCGAGAAGGTGAATGCCGGGACAATTCCCTACGTACCGTACGCGGTATCGGCCGCGTCCGTGCGCGAATGGCGGCACGCCCGGTGAACGATTACCGGATTGCTTCGGCTACCCCCGTCCGGGCGGCTCATTCACCGAGTTCCGCGCCCGGCGCTCTCCGCCCGGTGGACATAACTGTCGAAACCGATACAGGAAGGGGCAGAACGGCCGTCGCGAGGCCCGACCGGACCGAACGGCGTCAGCCCTTGGAGCCCTGGACCTGCGTCAGCGACCGCCGCAGCAGCGGCGTGGCCCACTTCTCCACATACCGGTTGAAAAGCCACGCGAGTACGAGCATGAACGTGAGCGTCGCGGAGATCGTCAGCCACGAGGCGAGCCCGAAGTCCTGGTGCAGGACCTCGATGACCGGCCACCCCAGGTGCTCGTGGACCAGGTAGAAGGGGTAGGTCAGCGCGCCCGCGACGGTCAGCCAGCGCCAGTCGGCCCACTTCAGCCGGCCCAGCGCCACCGCCAGCACCGCGACGAAGCCGAAGGTGACGATCAGGATGATCACCGCGGCCGAGCGGTAGGAGAACTGGTCCGGCTGCGGGCTGTGCCACAGGTTGGACACCGCCTGGTGCTGCCCGGTCAGCCAGCTCACCGCAACGATGCCCCACGCGGTGGCGTCCCGCCGGTTGCGGTGCAGCAGGTAGATGCCCATGCCGCCGATGAAGAAGGGCGCGTACTCCGGCATCACGACCAGGTCGAGGAAGGGCTGGTCGGCGGCCTGGGTGATGGCCGCGAGCAGCGTCCACGCGGCGCACAGCATGACCACCCGCCTCCGGTTGGCCCCCGGCAGCACGATGCACACGGCGAACAGGGCGTAGAAGCGGATCTCCACCCACAGCGTCCAGCACACGCCGAGCACCCGGTCGGCGCCGAGCGGCTGCTGAAGCAACGTCAGGTTCACCAGCGCGTCACTCGGGGAGACCGCCTGGTAGGCCACGCCCGGCAGCGCGAACACGGCCGTCACCAGCACGACGGCCACCCAGTAGGAGGGCATCAGACGGGCGGCCCGGGAGGCGAAGAAGGAGCGCAGGGGCCGGCCCCAGCCGCTCATGCAGATGACGAAGCCGCTGATCACGAAGAAGAGCTGGACACCGAGACAGCCGTAGGCGAACCAGGAGTGCAGCGTGGGGAACTGGACCTTCGGCGAGGAGCCCCAGGCGTGCGTGATCTCACCTCCCCGTCCGCCGTAGTGGTACAGCGCCACCATCAGCGCGGCCAGCAGCCGCAGCCCGTCCAGGGCGCGCAGCCGGGCCCCCGCGGTTCTGGTCCGCGGCCGGCCGCCGGCGACCTCCAGCGGCCGGGACGGCGCGTCGGCGGTGGCTTGCGGCGTGGCTGTGGTGACGACCGTCTCGGTCACGCTGGAATACCTCGGCTACCTCGTCTGTCCGTGGGCCTGCATGGGGGCCATCCTGCCCAAAGCGCCCGCAACCGTCATAACCCCGGAGGTGTGTGTCAACGTCCTGATGACGCCGCCCGCCACCCTAGGACGTCGTTCGACGGAATCCCGTTCGGCGGAAACACGATTTGCCCATCGGTCCCAATCGGTTCACCTTTTCGTCGTATTGGTTTCTTAGTGTTCTCCAACCCACCACGTTTACCGAGGCAGATCCTTGCCTGCTTCGTCGCATCCAGAGCAGGAGCACCATGACGGTTCGCAGCAGATGGTCACGTTCCCGAACAGGGGACACGGCATCGGCGAGCGCTGACGCCGGTCCGCCGACGGCCCAGGTCACTCCGGTGGAGCTGGAGGACTGCCTGCGCGCCTGCGCGGTGCACAGCGGCAAGCTCGTGGGCAGCCTCGACTCCCGGCGCATCGCGCTCGCCGAGAAGCTGCGCGAGCTGCTCGCTCTGTGGGCCGCCCAGGAGCAGCCCCAGTCGGCGTCCGCGGGTGGCGCGGGCAGCATCATCCGGCGCGGCGCGAAGGCCGTCGGGGGTGGCGGCAGCCTGAGCAACGAAGTGCTCGACGCGCTCCTCGCCGTCGGCAACAAGGCGCTCGACTGCGGCTACGACGACGAGCTGAACCTCTCCCTGCTCATCACCGACACGGTGCTGTCGCAGCGCAAGAACTCCCGTGCCGGCTGGCGGCTGCGCGGCCGCCTGCTGGAGGCCATGGGCCGCCCGGTCGCCGCCGTCGAGGCCTTCGAGCGCTACCTGAGCCTCACCCAGGAGGACGGCTTCGGCGTCCGCGCCAAGGTCGCCGGCCTGCGCACCGCCCAGGAGCGGCGCGGGGAGCTGCTCTCCCTGCTGCAGCGCACCGTCCCGGACGCCGCCGCGCACGCCGCGGGCCCGGCGACCGACGTGTGGGCCGAGGGTCTCGCCGCCCACGACGCCGGGGACTGGGAGCGGGCCCAGCCGCTGCTGGTGGGCGCGCTGGTCGCACTGGACCGCACCGAGGCTCCCGAACAGGAGTTCCAGGAGGCACTCAGCCACTACCTGGACCTGAGCACCGGAGTCCAGCACCGGCCCGGCCCCGAACTGATCCAGGCGATCGGCCTCTTCGCCGAGCAGCGGCGCAACCGGATGCGCGGCCCGCTGGACGACCCGACCTTCGGCGGCCTGCAGTGGATCAGCCTGGGTGAGTTCCGCAACCGGATCGCCGGCAAGTCGATCGCCCTGATCGCCAACTCCGGCAAGGTCGGCGAGAGCGGCAAGGGCGCCGAGATCGACGCCTACGACCTGGTCGTGCGCTTCAACTCGTACAAGATCGACGCGGCCAACACCGGCAGGCGGACCGACATCCACGTCACCATCCACAAGCACGGCTTCAACTGGGACCAGCAGGTCGACACCCGCCTGGTCTTCGGCGGGATCTCCGGCGACTGGAAGTACTCGCTGCGCAACCGCCTCGTGCCGGGCGCACAGAAGTACCTCGGTGACGAGTCGCTGCGCTGGCCCGTGCGCAACATCGGCAAGTGGGGCACGGACACGTGGCCGTCGATCCCCACGTCCGGCTTCAACATGCTCTGGCTGCTCGACTTCCTCGACGTCAGCCCGACTCTCGACCTGATCGGCTTCGACTTCTACGAGAGCGGTGCGTACCGCATCGACGCGGCGATGAAGATGCCCATCACGTCCGTCCACGAATACACCAGCGAGAAGGCGTGGGTCATGGAACGGGCCCAGAGCGTCTCCGGCATGAGGATCTCCCTGCGATGACCGCGACCCACATATCCCCGGCCGAGCTCCGCACCGCCGCCCCGGCCACCGATGCCCGAGCGCTCACCGGCAAGCGCCGGATCGCCTTCGCCAGCTTCGTCGACGAGAACTACCTGCCCGGCTTCCTGGTCCTGCTGCGCTCGCTCGCGCTGTCCAACCCGGGTGTGTGCGAGGACTTCATCGTCCTGCACGACGACCTCAAGCCGTCCTCCGTGGCCCAGATCCGCGCCCTGCACCCGCGCGTGAGCTTCCGTCGCGTCGACGCCGACCACTACGACTCGTACGCCAAGGGCGACCAGGACAACTACCTGGTGCGCAAGGCGTACTTCATCCTCGACGTCTTCAAGATCCGCGACTACGACACCGTGATCACCCTGGACACCGACATGGTCGTCCTCGGTTCGATCTCCGAGCTGCTGTCGCTGCGCGAGGGCCTCGCCGCCGTACCCCAGTTCTTCTACGGCCAGCACAAGCTCAACAGCGGTCTGCTCGTCATTCAGAAGGAGTACCTGAGCGACGAGTTCTACGCGAAGATCGACCACGTCGGCCGCACCGGCGCCTACGAGCTGGACAAGCACGACCAGGGCATCCTCAACGCCGTCCTGGACGGCGACTTCGTCCGCCTGGACCCGAGGTTCAACTTCGTCAAGCGCCGGCTCTCCGGTGACCTGCCGGTCCCCGACGACACGGCGATCCTGCACTTCACCGGCCGGCACAAGCCCTGGCAGGGCGGCGAGGCGGGCTACGACAAGGCGCAGGAGCGCTGGCGCGAGTTCGACATGACCGACGCCGAGCTGCACGCGGCGTACCTCGCCGCGGGCGGCACCACACACCGCGACCTGCTGGTGCACTACGGCACCCCGTACGTCGAGCGCACCGGTGACGTCAACGCCGCCCGCCGGGTCGCCCTCGCCCACATCGGCGCCGGCGACTACCAGGCCGCCGTCGACATCATGGAGCGCGTCCACATCCCCGTCGACGAGGCCTGGCCGCACGAGGTGTACGGGCACGCCCTGCTGGCCGTCTCCCGCTACGAGGAGGCCAAGGCCCAGCTGCTGCTGGCGACCGCCGCGCCCAACCGCGCCGCCACCGCCTTCGCCCGGCTCGCCCTGATCTCCTGGGTGCACGGCGACGACGCCGCCTCGCACAAGTACGCCCTGCAGGGCCTGACCGTCGACCCGACGCACCGGGCCGGCCGCATCTGGCACCAGCGCACCATCAGCGTCCCGGCCCAGCAGTCCGGCAGCGCGGCCGAGCAGCTCGCGCACGTCGCGTTCTACATGGACCGGCAGGGCAACGCGGGCGACAAGCTGCTCCCGGAGAGCGTCCGCCTCGCCTTCGACCCCGACACCACCAACCGCCGCTGGCACTCCGTGCACGCCCACCGCCTGTTCGACGAGGCGGCCCTGGAGCGTGTCAACGCCCGCCGCGGCATGGTGATCGGCGGCGGCGGCCTGTTCATCCCGGACACCATGCCCAACGGCAACAGCGCCTGGCAGTGGAACGTCCCCGACGAGCTGCTGAAGCGTATCGACGTGCCGATCGCGGTGTACGCCGTCGGCTTCAACGCCTTCGACGGGCAGAGCTACCGCGCCCAGCGGTTCCGCGAGTCGCTGCGGCTGCTGGTGGAGAAGTCCGCCTTCTTCGGCCTGCGCAACCACGGTTCGATCGAGAAGGTCCGGGCCATGCTCCCGGCGCACCTGCACGACAAGGTGCGTTTCCAGCCGTGCCCGACCACGGTCACCCGCCAGCTCGTCGCCGGCTGGAAGGACCCGGCCACCCGCGACGACACCATCCTCATCAACGCCGCCTACGACCGCGCCTCCCTGCGCTTCGGCCACGACTACGGCTACTTCCTGGCCCAGATGGCCAAGGCGGTGCGCGAGCTCGGCGATCTCGCCGAGGTGCAGTGCGTGGCGCACTCGCTCGACGACGAGCGGATCGCGTTCGACCTGCGCCGCGAGCACGGCGTGTCGATGCCCGTCATCCCGATGTACGACTTCGAGAACGACGAGATCCGCGAGCTGTACGCACGCACCAAGCTGGTCATCGGCATGCGCGGCCACGCGGGCATGATCCCGTTCGGCTGCGGCACCCCCATCATCAGCCTGATCTCGCACCCGAAGATGGCGTACTTCCTGCGCGACATCGAGCGCCCCGAGTGGGGTGTCTCCGTGCACGACCGCAACCTCGCCGAGGTGCTCGTCGAGCGCTCCCGCGACCTGCTCGCCGACCACGACAGGACCGTGGCCGACGTGCACGGCCGGCAGCAGGAGCTGTGGAAGATCACCCAGGCGAACGCCGCCGAGCTGCGGACCGTCCTGGGCGGCTGACCCATGACGGCCCTCGTGGTCGACGACGCTCCCGGGGCCGCCAGGCCCCGGGAGCGTGCGCGTCGCTCACCCCTGTGGTGGGCGGTGGCCGCCCTGCCCGCCGCCGTGGCCGTGGTGTACACCGTCCTCACCCGCCGTCTCACCGGGGACCTGCACTCCGTCCTCGGCGCCCTGCGCTCGGGCGCGTGAGGCGGCCCTCACCGTGGGCGCCGGCGGCCTGGCCCTGGCGCCGGCGCCGCGCACCGACTTCCTCCGGCCCGAGTGGGCGGCCGTCGTGCCGACGGTGTTCGGCGTCGCCGCCGTGCTCGGACTCGACCGTCCCGTGAAACGCGGCGTTGCCGTCCTGCGCGTCGTGGACCGGCAGTCCGGCCGCCCGGGGCGGAACCGTCTAGCCGCGCGGGGTGAAGAGCAGGTTCCGCGCCCCGGCCGGCCGGGGCCGGTCCGAGGGGATGTGCACTTCCTCCTCCTCGGCCACCCAGTGCGCCTCGTAGCCCAGGGGCCCGAACTCGGCGAGCAGGGGGTCCAGCGGGGCGCCCACCAGCGCCTCCAGCATCACGGTCGGCCGGTCCCGCTTCAGCACCTGCCGGGCGCCCTGCAGCACCGACATCTCGTGGCCCTCGACGTCGATCTTGATCAGGTCGAGCTTGGTGTTCGCGAACACCTCGTCCAGCGTGAGCAGTTGGATCCGCTTCATCTCGGCGTCCCCGGCCGCGTGCTCCAGGGACGAGCCCGTCGACAGCAGGTTCCCCGAGAAGCGCACGCCGATGTCGGCCCAGCCCGGCTCGCTGGAGACGCCCGCCTGGTAGCGCCGCACGTTCTGCACGTTGTTCAGCCGGATGTTCACCGCCAGCCGCGCGTGCACCTGGTCCACCGGCTCGAACGCGTGCACCTTCGCCTTCGGGTTGGCGAGGGCGGCGATCATGGAGAAGTACCCGACGTGCGCGCCGACGTCGGCTATCGTCGTGCTCTTCGCCGCCAGCCGTGACCAGGTGGCCAGGCTCCCGGGTTCGTAGCCGAATCGCCCGTTCCACAGGGTGTCGAGCGCGACCGCGTCGTCGTTCACGCAGAACATGACGAACGGCGGGCAGTACGGGGAGTCGATCTCGGCGAGGCCCCGGTAGGGGTGCTTCTTTCGGTGCGTGCGGATGATGTCGCTGGTGGCGACGGGCCTGACGGACGGGGCGTGGGCCAGCATCCGGGCATTGGCGGCTTCGACCTGCGAGATGCGCATGGCCGCGATCGTAGGCCCGCGATCACATCCTTTTGAAGGTTTCGGAAGTACTCCGTGCGGAATTCGCGGTAACCGCTGTTCAGAGGGGGGCGGCTCCCGAGATCGAAGATCAGGGGAGCCGCCGAACCGGGGAATGAGCCGCACTCGAGAAAGTCGATTCCCTTTTCGGTTTCTCGGTTTTCGCCCCTCGTTCATGCACTCTTCATTCAGCGCTTGACGGCCTTCTTCAGGGCCCGCGCCCGCCGCACCACCCGCCGGGCCGTGGAGTTGCGGGGCAGGAAGGACAGCCGCTCGGGGATGCCGCCGGGCAGGCCCAGCGAGGTGAGCCGGCGCTTCTTGAAGTAGCGCTGGGTGCGCGGGCCGAGGTGCTGGGCGAGGAAGCGCTCCGCCGCGGGCCTGAGGTCCGACTGGATCTGCGGCTGCATGGTGAAGCCGACCGCGCCGACCAGCCCGCTGAGCAGCTCGCTGTCGACCGGGTCCTCGCCCTTGCGGTTCTCCAGGTCCGGCAGCAGCGCGTCCGCCAGGGTGACCGGCAGCCGGTTGCTGTTCTGGTACGGCGTCAGCCGGTCCAGCAGCGGCCCGGTGCCGATGCGGGCGACGGGAAGGTCGTAGAACGCGGACGCGGTGAACAGCGCGGTCGAGAAGCAGCCCACGACCAGCGCGGGCCGCGCCTTGGCGAACAGCACCTCGGCGAGGACGGGGATGTCCAGCACGGTGAGGTCGACGCCGAGCTTCTCGGCCTCGGCCTCCAGGGCGCGGCTGTAGCGGGCCGGCGCGGTGGGGTGCGGCTTGAACACGATCGCGCGGTGCCCGCGCTCGACCGCCCCCCGCATCATCCGCACGTGCAGGTCCTCCTCCTCGGCCGGGGAGAGGATGTTCAGCGCGGACAGGTACTGGCCGAGCAGCAGGGCGGCGCTGTCCGGGAGGTCGGGCAGCTCCCCGGCGGCGCCGGTGAGTCCGCTCATGACCTTGAGGAACGCGTCCGTCGGGACCACCTGCGCCGGCACGTCGAACTCGGTGAGCAGCAGCGGGGTCAGGCCGGGCACCAGGTCCAGGTGGAGCAGGCGCCGGACGCGGGTGCCGACCAGCGGGTCGAGCTTGTTGCGGGTGGGGCCGTAGCTCATCAGGCCGTCGGCGTAGACGTGGACGGGGGCGCCGGTGAAGATCTGCGCCAGGCCGAGCGCCGGGTTGACCTGGATGGACTCCACGACCAGCTCGACCCGGTCGTCGCCCAGCCCCCACAGCAGCCGCAGATAGCGCTCGAACAGCGGCAGGTCGTCGGGGCGCGGCTGCCAGGCGCCGGGGTGGAAGGGGCGGATCGCCTCGTTGAACGACAGGACGTCGTCGAAGTGGTCGCGCAGCGTGCCGAAGCCCGGCATCTCGTCGACGGCCGGGGTGGTCTCCGGCGTCGCCGAGTTGTTGAACACCAGCAGCACCCGCCGGTCCGGCTCCTCGAAGCAGTCGGAGTCGATCGCGGCGGCGAGCGTGGCCGCGCCGTACAGCGTGGAGACGCAGAAGATCTGGGTGGTACGGGACATCAGGCAGCCGCCTTCGCTGTGGTGATCCGGCGCCGCAGCCGCCGCAGCTTGGAGGCGCGCCGCAGGTCCATGGTGTCGAGTACGTCGCCGAGGGCATCCTGCGGCATGCGCTTTATGGCCGCCGCGCTCATGATGCGCAGCTGCTTGGCCACCGACGGTTCGAACTTGTCGATCTCCGACAGGTGGTGGGCGATGATCGCGCAGTAGGTGCGCACCGCCTTGGGCAGCAGGCGGTCGGCGTCGCGGTCGGCCGCGGTCTCCTCGATCACCTGGTCGAAGGCGCGGATGAAGTCGAGCTGGCGGACGTCACCGATCTGCGTGAGGGAGCCGGCGACACCGCGCCGGTAGAACACGCCGAGCAGGCTCACCACGGCGAAGGACTCGGCCTCGCGGTGCAGCTTCCAGATCCACGGCCGGTCCTCGGCCGTGCGCAGTCCGTCGGTGAAGTGCAGGACGCCCTTCTCCAGCAGCCGGCGGTGGAAGGCCCCGGCCCAGGCGTAGGCGTAGTCCACGGAGGTGGTGCGGTCGGCGGGCAGGATGTGGTCGCGCGGGTTCATCACCTCGTCGCGGCGCCCGACGGGGGCGCGGTGCACGGTACGGGCGCGGTGGGTGGCCTGGACGTGGTCGGTGCGCACGAAGTCGCAGCCCAGCTCCTCGATGGCGGCCACCAGCTCGCCGTAGTAGCCGGGGGCCAGCCAGTCGTCACCGTCCAGGAAGGTGATGTATTCGCCGGTCGCGACGTCGAGGCCGGTGTTCCGTGCGGTGGCCAGCCCTCCGTTTTCCTCTCTGCGGATATAGCGCACCTGGGCGACCTCGGAGAGTTCTTCGGCCGCGCGTTCGAGAATGGCCGGCGTCTCGTCCTTCGATTTGTCGTCGACCAGGATGAACTCGAAGTCCCGCCGGGCGTTCGCGCGAAGGCTTCGCAGGTTGTCCGGGGCGTATTGCTGCACGTTGTAGAACGGCACGATCACGGAGAGCTTTGGCACGGGCAAAAGCCTAGGAGGCGGCCCGGCTGCGGAACTTTCCGGTGAGGGTACGGGGGGTGAACTCAATGTGTCGGAACGGTGCATCCCGTGTACTTCCTGGGCTTCGGCGAGCCAGTTCGGCTCTCGGTGGGTTGCTGTTAACTTTTCGTTGAGGCGAGGTTGGCCAACAACTAGAAATTGCTTCCTAGCGTCTAGGACGTGCCACCAAGTACAACGAAGCCCACGCGGATCGCAGTACTCGCCGACTCGGACACCCGCTGGAAATGGGGTGCGCTGACGGCGAGCCGTATCGCTCCGGGCCGGTCCATGGAAGCCGGACCGCAAGGCGAGGCGCAAGTTGCCGCTGCCCTGGACGGATTTCTGCTGCGCGGCCGGGCGACCCCCACGCCCCGCCAGCTGGCGGAAGTGGGCGTACGCGCCGACTCGCTCACGGAGGTGACGGCCGTCGAATTCCTGCGCGTCATGGCGCGGGAGTCGTACGACGTGCTGGTGCTCTCCCTGGTCGGCGGCGGTGTGCAGGCGATGCTGCACGGACTGAAGCGCGTCTGGGAGGACCGCGAGAAGCGCCCCGTGGTCGTCACCGGCTACGTCGGCGTCGTCTACGAGAAGCTCGCCGACGGGCTGCTGCTGCGGCACGGCGCGGACCTCGTCCTCGCCAACTCCCGCCAGGACGCCGAGCGGTTCCGCGCGGTGTACGACGGGGTCGGCGCCGACTCCTCGGCGGTCACCGAGGTGGCCCTGCCGTTCCTCGGCGGTGCCAAGTACACCGGCGAACACGACCCCTACACCGTGGTGTTCGCCGCACAGCCGTCGGTCCCGGAGAACCGCAGGGACCGCACCTACCTGCTGAACCGTCTGGTCCAGCACGCGCGGCTGCACCCCGAACGCGAGGTGCTGCTCAAGCTGCGCTCCAAGCCCGGTGAGCACACCACCCACATCGAGGAACTGCCGTACCAGAAGCTGGCGCAGAGGCTCGGCGAACTGCCCCCCAACTTCCGGCTCGTCTACGGCAACATGGGCGAGGTCCTGGACCGCACCGACCTGCTCGTCACGGTCAGCTCGACGGCCGCGCTGGAGTCGCTCCACCGCCGGATCCCCACCGTCGTCCTCACCGACCTCGGCGTGCGCGAGGTGCTCGGCAACCACCACTTCGTCGGCTCCGGCTGCCTCGCCTCCTGGGACCAGCTCGACGCCGGGCACCGGCCCGCGCCGGACGCCGACTGGGTGGCCCGGCAGGGCGTCGCCGCCGGCGGTTCCCCCTCCGGGGAAGGCTCGTACGAGACCGCCTTCGACGCCGCCCGGGAGCGGATCGCCAAGCTGCTCGGGCAGCCCGGCGGTCTGCCGCCCCTGACGCCGTACTACACACCGGCGACCGCCCCCGGCTATCTGCCCGGCATCCTCGCCCGGCACCACCTCGGTCCCGACGGCACCCCGCTGCCCGGCGCCCCCGCGCACAACAAGGAGCCCGGCCCGGTGCGGCAGATCGTGCGCCGCGCCGCACGCGGCGCCTACCGGCACGGCGTCCAGCGGGTCGCGCCCGTCATCCGGCGGATGGGGGAGCTGTGAGCCGCACCAACCCTGGTCAAGGAGTAGTTCCCATGTCCAACCCGGAAGAGGTCCACGGCGCGACGGTGCGCCGCGTGCTCGCGGTGATCCCCGCGCGCGGCGGCTCCAAGGGTGTGCCCGCGAAGAACCTCGCCCCGGTCGGCGGCGTACCGCTGGTGGCACGGGCGGTCCGCGAATGCCTGGCCGCCCGGCTGGTGACCGACGTCGTCGTCTCCACCGACGACCAGGCCATCGCCGCCGCCGCCCGCTCGGCCGGCGCCGAGGTCGTGCTGCGCCCCGCCGCCATCGCCGGTGACACCGCCACCTCCGAGGCCGCCGTCCTGCACGCCATGGACGCCCACGAGGCGCTGCACTGCGCCCCGGTCGACGCCGTGCTCCTCGTGCAGTGCACCAGCCCGTTCCTGATCCGCGAGGACATCGACGGGGTGGCCGGCGCGGTCGTCGAGAACGGCGCCGACACGGCCGTCACCGTCGCGCCGTTCCACGGGTTCATCTGGCGCGACGCGGACGCCGAGGCGGAGGCCGACACCGTGGTCACCGCGGCCGACTCCCGCAGCACCGGCGGCGGTTACGGCGTCAACCACGACAAGTCCTTCCGCCCGCGCCGCCAGGACCGCCCGCAGGACCTGCTGGAGACCGGCGCCGCCTACGCCATGGACGCGTCCGGCTTCCGCGAGCACAAGCACCGCTTCTTCGGCCGCACCGAGCTGGTGCGCACCGACCCCGCGCGCGTGCTGGAGATCGACGACCCGCACGACCTGGCCCGTGCCCGCGCCCTGGCCCCGCTGTTCGACGCGGACCGCCCCGGCGCCCTTCCGACCGCCGCCGACATCGACGCGGTCGTACTCGACTTCGACGGCACCCAGACCGATGACCGGGTGCTGATCGATGCCGATGGACGGGAGTTCGTCTCCGTGCACCGCGGGGACGGCCTCGGCATCGCGGCCCTGCGCCGCAGCGGCCTGAGCATGCTCATCCTGTCCACGGAGCAGAACCCGGTCGTCGCCGCCCGGGCCCGGAAGCTGAAGATCCCGGTGCTGCACGGCGTCGACCGGAAGGACCTCGCGCTGAAGCAGTGGTGCGAGGAGCAGGGCATCGCGCCGGAGCGCGTGCTCTACGTCGGCAACGACGTCAACGACCTGCCGTGCTTCGCCCTCGTGGGCTGGCCCGTGGCGGTCGCGAGCGCCCACGACGTCGTACGCGGCGCCGCACGCGCGGTCACCACCGTTCCCGGTGGTCTCGGCGCGATCCGAGAGATCGCCGGCTGGATCCTCGGACCCTCTCTCGACTCTCTCGACCCCTCCACCAAGTAAGGAAAAGTTCCTGCCATGAGCACCAACTCCCGCCTGCGCACCTTCGGTACCCGCGAGGTCGGCCCCGGTAAGCCCGTCTACATCTGCGGCGAGATCGGTATCAACCACAACGGCGAGCTCGAGAACGCCTTCAAGCTCATCGACGTGGCCGCCGAGGCGGGCTGCGACGCGGTCAAGTTCCAGAAGCGCACCCCGGAGATCTGCACCCCGCGCGACCAGTGGGACATCGAGCGCGACACCCCCTGGGGCCGGATGACCTACATCGACTACCGCCACCGCGTGGAGTTCGGCGAGGACGAGTACGCCCAGATCGACGCGTACTGCAAGGAGAAGGGGATCGACTGGTTCGCCTCCCCGTGGGACACCGAGGCCGTCGCCTTCCTGGAGAAGTTCGACGTCCCCGCCCACAAGGTCGCCTCCGCGTCCCTGACCGACGACGAGCTGCTGAGGGCGCTGCGCGCCACCGGCCGTTCGATCATCCTCTCGACCGGCATGTCGACGCCGAAGCAGATCCGCCACGCCGTCGAGGTCCTGGGCAGCGACAACATCCTGCTCTGCCACGCCACCTCGACGTACCCGGCGAAGGCCGAGGAGCTCAACCTCCGCGTGATCAACACGCTGGAGAAGGAGTACCCGAACGTCCCGATCGGCTACTCCGGCCACGAGACCGGCCTGCAGACCACGCTCGCCGCCGTCGCCCTCGGCGCCACCTTCGTCGAGCGCCACATCACCCTCGACCGCGCCATGTGGGGCTCCGACCAGGCCGCCTCCGTCGAGCCGCAGGGCCTGCAGCGCCTGGTCCGCGACATCCGCACCATCGAGGCCTCCCTCGGTGACGGCGTCAAGCAGGTCTACGAGTCCGAGCTGGGCCCGATGAAGAAGCTGCGCCGCGTCCAGGGCGTCGTCGCCGAGGCGGAGATCGCCGCCGCGGCCGGCGAGCCGGTCCAGGTCTGACCTTCGCGTCAGACACCGACACACCCCATACAGCCATACGACGGGACGGTCGTACGCCGATGAGCCCCCGCGCCGGGAATGCCGGCCCTCACACTCTCGCCTTCGTCGAGAGTCCGGTACAGCTCCTGAACGTGCTGGAGTGGGCGCATGTCCACGCCCCCGGCGCGGGGCTCACGCTCGTGGTCCTCTCGCCCGTCGATCCGATGACCCGCGGTCAGCTGCGGCGGATGGCGGAACTGGCGCGTGAGGAGGGCTACGAGGTCCGCTGGGAGGAGGCGCGCGGCGGCGCGTCGGCACCCTTCCGGACGATCGGCGGGCTCATGGGGCTGCTGCGCCGCGCGGAACGGATCGTCATGGGCGACCCGTTCTCGCGGTACGTGCAACTGCTGCTGACGATCACCCGGGCGCGCGAGCTGGTGGTCGTGGACGACGGGACGGCGACGATGGAGTTCGTCACCCAGCTCGCCCGCGGCGAACGCCTGGTCCGCTGGCACCGGCGGGGCGCCCGCCCCGGGCCGCGCGACCTGCTCTTCGCCCCGGTGTCGTCCTCCGCCCGGCGCCGCCTGACACCGGGCGGGCAGCGCCGGGTCGAGGTGTTCTCCTCCATGCCGATCGAGGAGGCCCCGGGCGGCGTCAAGGTCACCGGCAACGAATTCGCCTGGACCCGCGCCCGCTTCGGCCCGCCGCGCATCACCAAGGGCGCGGACATGGTCGGCACCTCGCTGGTGGAGACCGGCGTGGTGGACGGCGACCGCTATCTGGAGGCGGTGCGCTCCCTCGCCAAGGCCCACGGCGCCCGCCGCTACTTCGCGCACCGCCGGGAGAGCGCCGAGAAGCTCCACCGGCTGGCGGTCGAGACGGGCCTGGAAGTGGTCCGCCCCGATCTGCCCCTGGAGCTCATCGCCCGCCGCGGCCCGGTGGGCCGCACCATCCTCAGCTTCCCCTCGACGGTCGTCCACACCCTCCCGTTGGCCCTGGCCGGCACGGAGGTCCGCGTGGCGGTCTGCGACATCGACCCCGACTGGCTCACCCGGACGGCCTCACCCCGCGCCCAGGGTTTCCTGGACGGCGTCACGGGCACGGCCCGTGACGTGCACCGGCTGTCGGCGGTGCAGGCGGTATAGGCCCCCGGCCGACCCGGCCAGGCGCCGGTGGGGCCTGCGCCCGGCCGGCCCGGCCGACCCGGCTCCGGCAGGCGCCGGTGGGGCCTGCGCCCGGCCGGCCATGGCCCGGCAGGCCCCAACGGGCCTGCGACCGGCCCGGCAGGCGCTAGCGAGGCCTGCGGGCCAGGAGGAAGGCCCTGGCGTACTTCTCCCCCCCGTCCGCTTCGCGCCGCACCCGGGCGTACGGTGCGAGCCCGGCCTCGATCAGCAGCTGCTCCACCTGTTCGGGCGTACGCCAGTAGTAGTCGAGCGCGATCTCGTGCCCGAAGCGCTCCGAGATGTGGAGGTGGTCCTCCGCTTCGGTGGTCTGGAACGACAGCAGGACGGGGGCACCGGGCCGCAGGACCCGGTGGAACTCGGCGAACGTGGCCGGCAGGTGCTCGTCGGGTACGTGGATGACCGAGTACAGCGCCGCGATGCCGCCGAGCGTCGCGTCCGGCAGGTCCAGGCCGGTCATCGACCCTTCGTGGAAGCGGAGCCCGGGGTGCGCGCGACGGGCCAGGGCCACCATCCGGGGCGACAGGTCCACGCCGAACACCGGGAGGCCGAGGTCGTGCAGCAGCGCGGTGACGTGGCCGGGGCCGGAGCCCAGGTCGGCCACCGGAGCGGGGGAGTGGGTGCGGGCCAGTTCCGCGAAGGCGCCGACCACGGCCCGGTCGAGCGCTACGCCGCCCATGGCGTCAGGGAACCGCGACGCGTAGTCGGCGGCGATGGCGTCGTACGAGGTGCGGGTGGCTTCCAGGAAGGTCATGTCCACGTCGGTCACGGTCGCGCAGGCTACCGGGCGGGCGCGTGGCGCGGGGGTCCGTCAGGTGAACGGATGCGCGCGTGTGGGGTCTGACGTGGTATGCGTGGAGGAGAGGGTGGTACTCGTGATCTACCCGATCCGAGGAAATCGGGCGAGTTTACCCACCCCGACCGATACCTATGCGTCCGACGGCCAGATTTTCTTCCCCTAACGGGCTGAACTTTTGTTGATCTCAGGTCAGTTGACCGTCCGGGCGTCCTACCCTTCAGAGGGTGAAGCAACTGATGTCACTGGAGTCCGACGCCGATCTCCTCGAAGCGGCCGGAGCGGCGCGCGCCGCCCTCCCCGGCCGGCTTCCCGAGCCGCTGCGTGCCGAACTCGTCGCGTTCCGTCGCGACTTGCACATGCACCCGGAACTGGGCAACCAGGAGTTCCGTACGACCGCCGCGATCAAGGCCCGGCTGGAGAAGGGCGGCCTGCGGCCGCGCGTCCTCGCCGCCGGCACCGGGCTCGTCTGTGACATCGGCGTCGACGGTGACCAGCGGCGCGGCGGGTCCGAGATACTCGCCATGCGGGCCGACATCGACGCTCTGCCCATCCCGGACGCCAAGACCGAGTGCCCCTACCGCTCGACCGTCCCCGACCGCGCGCACGCCTGCGGCCACGACGTGCACACCGCCGTGGTGCTGGGCGCCGGGCTGATCCTCGCCGACCTGCACCGGCAGGGGCGGCTGCCGCAGCCGGTGCGGCTGGTGTTCCAGCCCGCCGAGGAGGTGCTGCCCGGCGGTGCCGCCGACGCCATCGACTGCGGGGTGCTCGACGGGGTGAAGCGGATGATCGCCGTGCACTGCGACCCCCGGGTGGACGCCGGCAAGATCGGCCTGCGCGAGGGCCCGATCACCTCCGCCTGCGACCGCCTGGAGATCGCGCTGGACGGCCCCGGCGGCCACACCGCCCGCCCGCACCTGACCACCGACCTGGTGACCGCCGTCGCCCGTGTGGTGACCGACGTGCCCGCGCTGGTCGCGCGCCGCGTCGACACCCGCAGCGGCCTGGCGGTGACCTGGGGACGCATCGAGTCGGGGCACGCCCCGAACGTCATCCCGCAGCACGCCGAGCTGTCCGGAACCGTGCGGTGCCTGGACATGGAGGCGTGGCGGGAGGCCCCCGACATCGTCCACGCGGCGATCGACGAGGTGGCCAACCTGCACCGGGCCAAGTCGGAGATCAACTACGTCCGCGGCGTCCCACCCGTCGTCAACGAGCCGGGCGTCACCGAGCTGCTCAACGACGCCATGACCGCACGCCGCGGCCCCGAGTCGGTGGAGGCCACCGACCAGAGCCTCGGCGGCGAGGACTTCTCCTGGTACCTGGAGCAGGTCCCCGGCGCGATGGCCCGGCTCGGCGTCCGCACCCCGGGCGAACGCACCGTCCGCGACCTGCACCAGGGCGACTTCGACGTGGACGAGTCGGCGATCACGGTGGGCGTGGAGCTGTTCACGGCGGCGGCCCTGCTGGACGCGGGCCGGTAGCGGCCGGACGGGAACGGGCGAGCCACCCGTTCCCCCGGTGCGCCTCTCCGTTCCCCCGGTGCGCCTCCCGCGGTAAGGGTTCTTTCCGGTTGGGCCCCCGCCCGGCCGGGGCAGCCTTGTGCGGGTAGCGGTCGGGCCTGCCCTGAAGCACGCCGGGATCGCCCCAGGTGCGCACCATTCGAGCCGGTGGTTCACAAGGACGTAACCGGCCACCGGCACGAATGGATAACGGCCATGCAGAACCCCGTTCCCAGGAGTGTCTACGCGCGTTAATGTGCGCCGAACCGAGCACCCACTGCGGGGCTTTGGAGAATGGGGAACTTCAGATGCGTCGGATATCCAACCTGACCCGCGTCGCGGTGGGGGTCGCGTCGCTCGCGCTCGCCGTCACGGCCTGCGGCGGTACCAGCGGTGACAGCGGCGGAGACAGTGGTTCCAAGGAGGACCTCGGTCTCGCGATCGCCTACGACATCGGCGGCAAGGGCGACCAGTCCTTCAACGACGCCGCGTACGCCGGACTGCAGAAGGCCGCGGACGAGTACGGCTACAAGACCGCCGACATCGAGCCCACCGAGGGCGAGACCGACGCCGACAAGGAGCAGCGCCTGGCGTCGCTCGCCCGCCAGGGCTACAACCCGGTCATCGGCGTGGGCTTCGCCTACGGCCCGGCGATGAAGGCCGTCGCCTCGAAGTACCCGGACACCACCTTCGGCATCGTGGACTCGGTCGTCGAGGGCGACAACGTCGCCTCCCTCGTCTTCGCCGAGGAGCAGGCCTCCTACCTCGCCGGCGTCGCCGCCGCCAAGGCGACCAAGACCAACACGGTCGGCTTCATCGGCGGCGTGGACATCCCGCTGATCCACAAGTTCGAGGCCGGCTTCGAGCAGGGCGTCGAGGACACCAGCGGCGGCAAGGTCAAGGTCCTGTCGCAGTACCTGACGCAGACCGCCGAGGAGGGTGGCTTCTCCAGCCCCGACAAGGGCAAGGCCGCCGCCGAGGGCCAGATCGAGAAGAAGGCCGACGTCGTGTACCAGGCGGCCGGCCTGTCCGGGCAGGGCGTGATCGAGGCCGCCGCGAAGGCCAAGGTCTGGGCGATCGGCGTCGACTCCGACCAGTACGAGCAGGAGGCGCTGGCGTCCTACAAGGACTACATCCTCACGTCCGCGCTGAAGGACGTCGGCGGTGCGGTGTACGAGCTGGCGAAGTCCGTCGAGGGCGGCAAGCCGCTGAGCGGTGTCAAGACCTTCGACCTGAAGGTGGACGGCGTGGGCCTGTCCGACAGCAACCCGGAGTTCGCCAAGATCGCGGGCCTGCAGGACGCCGTGGAGAAGGCCAAGGAAGGCATCATCGGCGGCTCGATCAAGGTCCGGACCGAGTAGCTCCCGGCGCCTGAGCAGGCGAAACGGGCAGATTCGTACGAAGCGGGCGGGTGTCGCGGACACCCGCCCGCTTCGTCGCCCCGGCGCCCGGCGGGCTCTTTGCGGGTGGCAATGCTCCGACCTGGGGCCCGAGTGTCGTTGGCCACGGCCGCATAACAAGGTGGACAGAAGGGGTTTTCAGGTTGGTCTACGCGCGTTAATCTGCGGCGAAGCCAGCGCCGAAGCCGAACCGTACGGCGCTTGTACGACAGGAGCACCACACATGCGCCGGGTTTCCCGCATAGCGGTCGCAGGCGCAGCGACCGCATCCCTCGCCCTCGTCCTCTCCGCCTGCGGCGGCACCTCCACCGACAGCTCGTCCGCCGAGTCGCAGGGCGACAAGGGCCTCGCCATCGCCTACGACGTCGGCGGCAAGGGCGACCAGTCCTTCAACGACGCCGCCTACGCGGGCCTGGAGCGGGCGAAGAACGAGTTCAAGTATGAGACGGCCGACATCGAGCCCACCGAGGGCGAGACGGACGCCGACAAGGCGCAGCGCCTGGCCTCGCTGGCGAAGCAGGGCTACAACCCGGTGATCGGCGTCGGCTACGCGTACGCGCCGGCCGTCGAGGAGGTCGCGGCCAAGTACCCCGACACCACCTTCGGCATCGTCGACGACTCCCAGGTCCAGGCCGACAACGTGGCCGACCTGGTCTTCTCCGAGGAGGAGGCCTCGTACCTGGCCGGTGTGGCCGCCGCCAAGAGCACCAAGACCGACGTCGTCGGCTTCGTGGGCGGCGTGGACATCCCGCTGATCCACAAGTTCCAGGCGGGCTTCGAGCAGGGCGTCAAGGACACCGACCCGAAGGTCAAGGTCCTCTCCCAGTACCTGACGCAGACCGCCGAGGAGGGTGGCTTCTCCAGCCCCGACAAGGGCAAGACGGCCGCCGAGGGCCAGATCGAGAAGAAGGCCGACGTCGTCTACGCGGCGGCCGGTCTGTCCGGTCAGGGCGTGATCGAGGCCGCCGCCGCCAACAAGGTGTGGGCGATCGGCGTCGACTCCGACCAGTACAAGCAGGAAGCCCTCGCCAAGTACAAGGACAGCATCCTCACCTCCGCCACGAAGGACGTCGCCAAGGCCGTCTACAACCTTGCGAAGTCGGTGGAGGACGGCAAGCCGGAGACCGGTATCGTCAGGGGCGATCTGAAGACCGGTGAGGTGGGCCTCGCGGACTCGAACCCGAAGTTCGCGGACGACGCCGAGCTCCAGGAAGCCATCGAAGCGGCGAAGGAGAAGATCATCAACGGCGAGATCAAGGTCAAGAGCAGCTGACAAGCAGTTGCCGAGCAGTCGGTAACCGCGGGGTTACGTCCGCTCAACGGGGTGCGGGGAGGCTTTCTCCCCGTACCCCGTTGTCCCGGAGCGTCACCCCGCTTTGTATGCCGTAGGGGCGCTACGCGCGTAGACGACCCCCGTCCCCAGGAGTGTGCGCCATCAACGCGTCCAGCAGCCCTCCGGCCGGAGCGGCGGTCCACGGTCAGGCGACCGCCGTCGAACTCGCCGGGATCACCAAGCGTTTCCCGGGCGTCGTGGCCAACCACGACATCCACCTCAGCGTCCGCAAGGGCACCGTGCACGCGCTCGTCGGTGAGAACGGCGCCGGCAAGTCGACGCTGATGAAGATCCTCTACGGCATGCAGAAGCCGGACGAGGGAACCATCTCCCTCGACGGCGAGCAGGTCACCCTGCACAGCCCGGCCGACGCCATCGCGCGTGGCATCGGCATGGTGCACCAGCACTTCATGCTGGCCGACAACCTCACCGTGCTGGAGAACGTGGTCCTCGGCAGCGAGAAGCTGTACGGCATCGGCGCCAAGGCCCGGCGCAGGATCCAGGAGATCTCCGACCGCTACGGCCTCGGCGTCCGCCCCGACGTCCTGGTCGAGGAGCTCGGCGTCGCCGCCCGCCAGCGCGTGGAGATCCTCAAGGTCCTCTACCGCGGCGCCACCACGCTGATCCTCGACGAGCCGACCGCCGTGCTCGTGCCGCAGGAGGTGGACGCGCTCTTCGCCAACCTGCGGGAGCTGAAGTCCGAGGGCCTGTCCGTCATCTTCATCTCGCACAAGCTGGGCGAGGTGCTCTCCGTCGCCGACGAGATCACCGTCATCCGCCGCGGCACGACGGTCGGCACGGCCGTCCCCGCCGAGACCACCCCGCGCCAGCTCGCCGAGATGATGGTCGGCAGCGAGCTGCCGACGCCGGAGACCGCCGAGTCCACGGTCACCGACCGTCCGGTGCTCGGCGTCGACAAGCTGCGCCTGGAGGCGCCCGGCGGCAAGGCGATCCTCGACGACATCACCTTCACCATCCACGCGGGCGAGGTCCTGGGCATCGCCGGCGTCGAGGGCAACGGCCAGACCGAGCTGGTCGACGCGCTGATCGGCCTCAAGCACGCCGACTCCGGCACGATCACGCTGGCCGGCGAGGAGGTCACCGCCTGGCCGACGCGCAAGCGCCGCGAGCAGGGCGTCGGCTACATCCCGGAGGACCGCCACCGCCACGGCCTGCTCCTGGAGGCCCCCCTCTGGGAGAACCGCATCCTCGGTCACGTCACCGAGAAGCCGAACGCCAAGGGCGTGTGGCTGGACCCGAAGGCCGCGCAGGAGGACACCCGCCGGATCGTCGAGGCGTACGACGTCCGCACCCCCGGCATCGACGTCACGGCCGCCTCGCTGTCCGGCGGCAACCAGCAGAAGCTGATCGTCGGCCGCGAGATGAGCCACAAGCCGCGCTTCCTCATCGCCGCGCACCCCACCCGCGGTGTGGACGTCGGCGCGCAGGCCGCGATCTGGGACCACATCCGGCAGGCCCGCCGCGAGGGCCTGGCCGTGCTGCTGATCTCCGCCGACCTCGACGAGCTGATCGGCCTGTCCGACACGCTCCGGGTGATCTACAACGGCCGGCTGGTCGCCGACGCAGACCCGGCCACCATCACCCCGGAGGAGCTGGGCTCCGCCATGACGGGTGCCGCCACCGGCCACCTGGAACACGAAGAGACCCCCGAGATCCGCAAGTCTCCCGAGGCTGGGGAAGACGAGGCCCGCTGATGAAGAAGTTCGACAAGGAGCGCGTGCTCCTCGCGGTGGCCGGCCCGGTCATCGCGCTCGCCGTGGCCTTCGTGCTGAGCGCGATCGTGCTGATCGCCTCCGGCAAGAACCCGGTCGAGCCGTTCGCCCTGATGTTTGAGCAGCTCGGTTTCTCCGACATCCAGGTCCTGATCATCAACCAGGCCTCGCTGTACTACATCGCCGCGCTGGCGGTGGCCATCGGCTTCCGGATGAACCTGTTCAACATCGGTGTCGACGGCCAGTACCAGCTCGCCGCCATGATGGCCGCCATCGTCGGCGCCCACATGAACCTGCCGGCCGCGATCCAGATCCCGCTGCTGCTCCTCACCGCCCTGTTCACCGGCGCCTTCTGGGCCGGCATCGCCGGTGTCCTGAAGGTCACCCGGGGCGTCAGCGAGGTCGTGGCGACGATCATGCTCAACGCGATCGCCACCTCCGTCATCGGCTACCTGTGGCTGCCGACCGTCTTCGGCGTCAAGGTCGGCAACAACAACACCACCGGCGAGATGCACTCCTCCGGCTGGGTGCCCGGCATCGACATGGGCCCGGCCGGCGAGATCTACGGCCTGGTCGTCCTCGCCGTGCTCCTCGGCATCGGCTACTGGGTCGTCCTCAACCGCACCCGCTTCGGCTTCGACCTGCGCGCCTCCGGCGCCTCCGAGAGCGCCGCCGCGGCCTCCGGCGTGGACCCCAAGCGGATGACGCTGACCGCCATGCTGATCTCCGGCGCCATCGCCGGTCTCGCGGGCCTGCCGATCCTGCTCGGCGACACCCACACCTACAGCCTCAACTTCCCCACCGGCATCGGCTTCCTGGGCATCGGCATCGCCCTGCTCGGCCGGAACAGCCCGGTCGGCATCGCGTTCGCCGCCCTGCTGTGGGCCTGGCTCGACAAGGCGTCGCCCGAGCTGGACTTCCACGGCTACGACAAGGAGATCGCGGTCATCATGCAGGGCCTGATCGTGCTGTCGGTCGTCGTCTCCTACGAGGCCGTCCGCGAATGGGGTCTGCGCCGCCAGCAGCGCCGGGTCGGCGCCGAACTCGCCGCCGGTCACGTGCTCGGCGCCCACAACACGAAGGAGGTGGCTGGCCGATGACCACCGCGACCGACGTCAACCAGCCCACGCTGCAGCCCGCGGCGCCGACCGGCCGCCGCCTGTCGTGGCCCGTCCTGCTGCTGGTCATCGCCGGAGCGCTGGCGCTGACCTCGCTGGTCCGCATCATCACCGGCGCCGACGGCATCACCAACGTCAGCCAGATGTCCACCGCCCTCCAGCTCGCCGTGCCGATCGGCCTCGCCGGTCTCGGCGGCCTGTGGGCCGAGCGCGCGGGCGTGGTCAACATCGGCCTCGAGGGCATGATGATCCTCGGCACCTGGTTCGGCGCCTGGGCCGGCTTCCAGTGGGGCCCGTGGACCGGTGTCCTGGTCGGCATCATCGGTGGCTGCCTCGGCGGCCTGCTGCACGCCTTCGTGACCGTCACCTTCAACGTCAACCACATCGTCTCCGGTGTGGCCATCAACATCCTCGCCCTCGGCGCCACCCGCTACCTGGCCCCCCTCGCCTTCGAGGGGCACGCGGGCGGCTCCGCCAAGCAGTCCCCGGCGGTGGAGTCCCTCGGCAACTTCACGGTGCCGGGTCTCTCCGACGGCCTCAAGGAGCTCAACGACCAGGGCTGGTTCCTGATCTCCGACATAGCGGGCCTGCTCGGCGGCCTGGTCACCAACGTCTCCTGGCTGACCCTGATCGCCATCGCCCTGGTCCCCGCCACCTGGTGGATCCTGTGGCGCACCGCGTTCGGCCTGCGCCTGCGCTCCTGCGGCGAGAACCCGGTCGCGGCCGAGTCGCTCGGCGTCAACGTGTACAAGTACAAGTATCTGGCGGTCGTCATCTCCGGCGGCCTGGCCGGCCTCGGCGGTGTCTTCCTCTCCATCGTCGCCAACCCCTTCTACCTCGAGGGCCAGGTCAGCGGCCGCGGTTACATCGGCCTCGCCGCGATGATCTTCGGTAACTGGATGCCGGGCGGACTCGCCGTCGGCGCCGGTCTGTTCGGCTACACCGACAGCCTCAACCTGCGCGGCGGCTCCGAGAACGTCCACGCCCTGCTGCTGCTCGGCGCGCTGCTGCTGGTCATCGGCGCCGTCTGGCTGGTGATCCGCAAGAAGTACGTCAACGCCCTGATCACCCTGGTCGTCGGCGCCCTGGTCTTCGCCTGGTACGCCACCACCGACGAGGTCCCCAACCAGGTCGTCTCCGCCACGCCGTACGTCATCACCCTCGTCGTCCTGGCCCTCTCCGCCCAGCGGCTGCGGATGCCGAAGGCGGACGGTCTGCCGTACCGGAAGGGACAAGGCAAGTGACGCCGACGGCCGACGTCGACTGGGAGGCGCTGCGCACCGTGGCCCGCGAGGCCATGAGCCACGCGTACGCCCCCTACTCCGGCTACCCCGTCGGGGTCGCCGCCCTGGTCGACGACGGGCGAACGATCAGCGGCTGCAACGTCGAGAACGCCTCGTACGGCCTGTCCCTGTGCGCCGAGTGCGGGCTGGTCTCGGAGTTGCAGCGCTCCGGTGGCGGCCGGCTCACGCACTTCACCTGCGTGGACGGCCGGGGCGCACTCCTCGTCCCGTGCGGTCGCTGCCGCCAGCTGCTGTACGAGTTCGGCGGGCCGGAGCTGCTGCTGGACACCCCGGCGGGCATCCTGCCGCTGTCGGAGATGCTGCCCCAGGCCTTCGGGCCGGGGCACCTCTCCGCGTAACCCGTACGGCCCCTGGGACCCCGATCCGCAGGGGCCGTACTCTTCGCCATCCCCGGAAGGAAAGCCAGCATGGCCATGGACGCCATCTCCGTCATCCGCACCAAGCGGGACCGCGGTGAGCTCAGCGACGAGCAGATCGACTGGGTCGTCGACGCGTACACGCGCGGCGAGGTGGCCGACGAGCAGATGTCGGCGCTCGCGATGGCCATCCTGCTCAACGGCATGAACCGCCGTGAGATCGCCCGCTGGACCGCGGCGATGATCGCCTCCGGCGAGCGCATGGACTTCTCGTCCCTGTCCCGCCCCACGGCGGACAAGCACTCCACGGGCGGCGTCGGCGACAAGATCACCCTGCCGCTGGCGCCCCTGGTCGCCGCCTGCGGCGCGGCGGTTCCCCAGCTGTCCGGCCGCGGCCTCGGCCACACCGGCGGCACGCTCGACAAGCTGGAGTCGATCCCGGGCTGGCGCGCGCTGCTGTCGAACGAGGAGATGCTCAACGTCCTGGACACGACCGGCGCGGTGATCTGCGCGGCGGGCGACGGCCTGGCACCGGCGGACAAGAAGCTGTACGCGCTGCGGGACGTCACGGGCACGGTCGAGGCGATTCCGCTGATCGCCTCCTCCATCATGTCCAAGAAGATCGCGGAGGGCACCGGCGCGCTGGTCCTGGACGTGAAGGTGGGCACGGGCGCCTTCATGAAGACGATCGAGGACGCGCGGGAACTGGCGTCGACCATGGTGGGCCTCGGCACGGACCACGGCGTCAGGACGGTGGCCCTGCTGACGGACATGTCGACGCCGCTGGGCCTGACCGCGGGCAACGCGCTGGAGGTCCGCGAGTCGGTGGAGGTCCTGGCGGGCGGCGGCCCCGCGGACGTGGTGGAGCTGACCCTCGCCCTGGCCCGCGAGATGCTGGACGCGGCGGGCGTGCGCGACGCCGACCCGGCGAAGGCGCTGGCCGACGGCTCGGCGATGGACGTCTGGCGCCGGATGATCGCGGCCCAGGGCGGCGACCCGGACGCCCCGCTGCCCACGTCGCGGGAGCAGCACGTGATCACGGCCCCGTCCTCCGGTGTCCTGACCCGTCTCGACGCCTACGACATCGGCGTCGCCGCCTGGCGTCTGGGCGCCGGACGCGCCCGCAAGGAGGACCCGGTGCAGGCCGCCGCGGGCGTCGAGCTGCACGCGAAGCCCGGCGACACGGTGACCGAGGGCCGGCCCCTGCTGACCCTGCACACCGACACGCCGGAGCGCTTCGAGTACGCCCTGGAGGCGGTGGAGGGTTCGTACGGCATCGCGGCCCCCGGCACGGCCTTCACGCCGTCCCCCGTGGTGCTGGAACGTATCGCCTGACCTGGGGTTTCTCCTTTCGGGTGAACGGGATCGGTGGACCGCCATCGGTCCCGTTCGGCATGCTGGGATCGGTGACGCACCGATAGGAGACCGCCAGTGCGACACGAAGTCGCTCCACCCAAGTGGATGGCCTGTACGAGGAAAGAAGGTCATGAGCAGGTCATCCCGGACCAGTGTCCAAGGTCCGTCCCCACTTCCGCATGCGCCGCTGGCAACGGCGGGGTGTGAAGCCGGAAGCGCAAGCCCAAGAGCGGCACGGCCATCGGGCCGCAACAGGCGAGGGGAAGACCGGACGGGCTAATGCGAATGAACCCTTGATGAAGTCTCGTAGCTCCTCTGCCGCGTCGATGGTGAGCTGTCGGCGGCGAATAGGCCCTGGCGTGGAAGAGCGCATGACGACCCCTGAAGATTGGCGTCGAAGGGGGAGGACACCGTCGGGCCCGGGATTAAGAGGGAGCCCACCCCGGTCGCATCTTGTGGGAGTGGAACGTGGAAACCCCGTTGGAGTCCGGGAGCGATCCCGGTAAGCCGGAGGAAACAAAGGCCCAAGCCTCCAGCGGGACAGGATGATCCGAGAAGCGAACGCCGACAGGGCGAAAGCCCAGAGGAAAGGGACGCGGAGTCCTCTACCGCGTCACATAACTCGTCGGATACGGGAGCAACACCCCGGCCCGAAAGGGAGCCCACGCGGATCAGGTGGGCCCGTGAAGAAGAACTGCAAAGGACCTCGAACCGAAGGGCAAGTTGGATGCCGAAGGCAGGTGAAGCAGCGACGCCTGTGGCGACGATGCCTCCTACGACGGCGAACGGATCGGAGGACTACGCCCAAGCCTGGCACGACATTGATTGGGCCAAGGCGGAAGCGTCGGTACGGCGACTGAGGCAGCGCATCTTCACAGCCACGCAGGAAGGGGACCTGAAGAAGGTCCGGAACTTGCAGAAGCTGATGCTGCGGTCTCACGCGAACACGCTCGTGAGCGTGAAGCGGGTGACGCAGCAGAGCACAGGCCGTCGGACAGCAGGGATTGACCGAGAACGTGTGAGCTGACCCCGGTCTCGTGGAGTCCCTGAAGCCAGGCTTATGATCCTGGCCCGAAGGAGAACCACGAGCAGTGCCAGCACCACGTAAATACCCGGACGAGCTCCGTGAGCGGGCCGTCCGAGAGGTCCGCACGACGGGCCGTCCGATTGCGCACGTCGCCAAGGACCTGGGCATCCACAAGGAAGCCCTGCGCGGCTGGGTCCGCCAAGCCGAGGCGGACAGCGGCGAGCGCGACGACCGGCTGACCAGCGTCGAGCGTGAGGAGCTGAAACAACTCCGCAAAGAAGTAGCGGAGTTGAGGCGGGCGAACGAGATCCTCAAAGCGGCGAGTGCGCTTTTTGCCCAGGAGCTCGACCGTCCCCGGACGAGGCCGACCAGGTGATCGACAGCCTGAAGGACAGCGGCTTCGGGGTCGGGCCCGTATGCCGGGTGCTCGGCTGGTCCGAGTCGGCCTACTACGCCCGCAAGAAGCGGCCGAAATCGGCCCGCCGACTGCGGGACGAGCAGCTCATGCCCCTGATCGAGCAGGTCCACGCCGAGTCGGGCGGCACCTATGGCGCCCGCCGGATCACCCGCGCGCTCAGGCGTAAGGGCGTCGACGTGGCCCGCTGCACCGCCGAACGGCTGATGCGCGAGCTGGGCCTGGAGGGCGTCATCCGTGGTCAACGCCGCAGGACCACCGTGCCGGAGCCGTCGGCGCCCCGCCCGCCGGACCTGGTCGACCGCGATTTCACCGCATCCCGCCCCGACCAGCTGTGGGTGGCGGACATGACGTATGTGCGCACCTGGTCCGGGTGGGCATACGTGGCGTTCGTCCTGGACGTGTACTCGCGGATGATCGTCGGCTGGCAGGTCGCGAACCACATGCGGACCGAACTCCCCTTGGACGCACTGGAGATGGCGTTGTGGAGACGGAGGATCAAGAAGGACTCCGGCCTCATTCATCACAGCGACCGCGGGTCGCAATACGTATCGATTCGGTACACCGACCGGCTCGCCGACATCGGCGCCTCCGCGTCGGTCGGCTCCGTCGCGGACAGCTATGACAACGCGATGGCCGAGGCCCTGAACGGCACCTTCAAGGCCGAGCTCATCGAGATGCAGGGCCCCTGGAAGGACGTCGACCAAGTCGAGCGGGCGATCTTCCAGTGGGTCACGTGGTACAACGAAGAACGCCTCCACTCCGCCCTCGACTACGTACCGCCGGCCGAGTACGAGCAAGCCTTCTGGCGAAGCCAGGAGCAGGCCCCGCAGTCCGCCTGAAACAAGATCACCGGACTCTACGAGACTCGGGGCAGCTCAGTGCGCTCACTCCGAGCGCGCGAGGGCGACTGGCCGCTGAAATCGCAGCGGAGCGTTGTCCTGGAAAGCCCCTGCCCGTCCGGCGTGTGTACATTCCCAAAGCCAACGGAAAGCAGCGACCCTTGGGTATTCCAGTGATCCGTGACCGGGTCCGTCAGGCTCGCGTCAAGAACGCACTGGAACCCGAGTGGGAAGCCCGGTTCGAGCAGCGAAGCTACGGTTTCCGCCCTGGCCGGGGCTGTCATGACGCGATCGGTGCCATCTTCAATATCGCGGGCCAGAGACGGGCCAGGCGGTTATGGGTGCTCGATGCTGATCTGACAGCGGCGTTCGACCGTATTTCGCACGACCACCTGATGGGCCTCATCGGTACCTTCCCGGCGCGGGAAGCGATCCGGGGGTGGCTCAAGGCAGGGGTGATGGATTGTGGACGATTCTCGCCCACCGATGAGGGGACTCTTCAGGGTGGTGTGATCAGCCCGTTGCTGCTCAACGTGGCCTTGCACGGCATGGAGACAGCGGCCGGGCATATCACGGAGGGACGCTCCAACAAGTCCCGAAGGGATGCTCCGGTCCTGGTTCGGTACGCGGATGACTTCGCTGTGTTCTGTCACAGCGAAGACGAAGCCCGCCGGGTCAAGGAGCAGCTGGCTCGCTGGATGATCCCGCGCGGGGTCGCCTTCAACGAGGAGAAGACATCCGTCCTCCACCTTGAAGAAGGCTTCGACTTCCTCGGGTTCAACATCCGGCGATACAGCGGGACTCTGCTGATCAAGCCGAGCAAGGCGGCTGTGAAGAGGGTCCGGGAACGGCTCCGCAGTGAAGTGATCGGCCTGCGAGGGGCGAACGCTGGAGCTGTGGTGAGGAGGCTCAACCCGATCATCAAGGGGTGGGCCACCTACTACCGGACGGTGGTGTCCAAGGAGACCTTCAAGTCCCTGGACTTCTACGTGTGGACGCTCACGCAGAAGTGGGTCAAGCACTCCCACCCGAACAAGCCGAAGAGCTGGCGACTGGCCAAGCACTACGGCGTCTTCAACTCGACCCGGAAGGACCAGTGGGTCTTCGGTGACCGGGACACCGGCACCTACCTCTACAAGTTCAACTGGACCAGGATCGTCCGGCACGTGATCGTCAAGGAAGGCAACTCACCTGACGATCCATCACTGGCCGAGTACTGGGCGAACCGCCGACGCAAAAGGATGCCCGGGACCGCCGACAGGTGGACCATCACCCTCGCATCCCGTCAGAAGGGGATCTGCGCGCTGTGTGAACAGCCCCTGATCCCCGATGCCGAGTACACACCGGACAACCCGCGCGAGTGGGCCGCCTGGTTCTCGGCATCGATGAAGCCGCTGCACAAGCACCACTTCATCTACCGGCGCGACGGCGGCTCGGACGAGCGGACGAATCTTCGCCTCGTACACGCCGACTGCCATCGCGAGCACCATGCCGGCGACCACAGAAGGGCCAAGCAAGATGACCGACCCGCGTGACTCCAGGGGCCCGCTTGAGCCGGATGCGGTGAACAGCCGCACGTCCGGTTCTGAGGGGGCCGGAGGGCGGCAACGCCCTCCGGCTACCCGACTGAGCGCACTCACCGTCGACCATGCGGCGGCCAGTGGCCACGAGTGGGACGACCTTGTCCGGATCTGGCAGGAGACGGACGCACCCGAGGGCTGCAAGGTGGAGATCATCGAAGGGATCGTCACCGTGGCACCGCCGTCGTCCAATGCCCACAACGACATCGCCGACCTTGTGCAGCGCAGTCTGTACGAGGTGATCCCCAAGGAATGGGGCATTTACCAGACGCTGGGCACAGCTGTTCCGTCTCGTGACGGGCTGTACATCCCGGACATCGCCGTGGCGCCGAGGCAGGCCCTGCGCGCCGAGAAGCGCAACTACGTGGCGGCGGAGGCGGCCGAGCTCATCGTGGAGATCACCTCCAGGTCGAACGCGAGCCATGACCGGATCAAGAAGGCTGCAGGCTACGCCCAGGCCGGGGTACCCCTGTATCTCCTCATCGACAGCTGGGCACCCGGAGGGCCCACCATCACGCTGTACGGCGAGCCTCGGAGCGCCGTCTACCGAGTGCTGCACGCCGGCAAGTTCGGCGTCACCGTTCCGCTGCCCAAGCCCTTCGCCCTCGACCTGGACACGAGCGACTTTCCCAACGGATGACCCGCCGTCAGCCGAGCCGCGCCGCCACCACCACCAGAACCGGCACTGACAGCACCGTCGACAGCAAAATCGCCTCGCGCGCCAGCGCCTCGCCCACCCGGTAGCTGCTCGCGTAGGTGAACAGGTTCTGCGCGGCGGGCAGCGCGGACGTCACCACCACGTCGAGCAGCGACGCCCCCCGAAGGCCGAAGACACCCGCCGCCAGTACCCAGGCGAGCACCGGCTGGGCGACCGCCTTCAGCGCCACCGCGAGCAGCACCGGCCCCCGCTCCCCGCCGCGCAGCGGCAACGTGCTGCCGCGCAGGGAGATGCCGAAGGCGAGCAGGACGGCCGGTACGGACATGTTCCCGATCAGCGTCAGCGGGTCCATGACCGGACCGGGGACGTGCAGACCCGTCCCCGACACCGCGACCCCCGCCAGCGAACCCAGGGCGATCGGATTGCGCAGCGGAGTGAGCAGACGCTGCCACAGCGGCCGCGTCGCCCCACCGCCGGTCGACAGGTCCAGGATCGTCAGCGCGACCGGCGTGACCCCGACGAGCTGGAACAGCAGCACCGGCGCCACCAGCGACGCGTCCCCCAGCACGTACACGGCGATCGGGATGCCGAGGTTGCCGGAGTTGACGTAGCTGGAGCACAGGGCGCCGATCGTCGTACGGCCCACGCCCCAGCGGCGGGCGACACCCACGGCCACGAACACGCCCGCCACGGCCGCCGTGCTCAGCGCCGTGACCAGGAGCCGGCTGGAGAAGATCACCGAGAGATCGGCGCCCGCGAGGGTGGTGAACAGCAGGGCCGGTGAGGCCACGTGGAAGGCGAGCCTGGTCAGGACCTCACGGCCCTGGTCGCCGAGGTGACCGCGCACACCGAGCAGGTAACCGGCCCCGATGACGACCGCGATCACCGCGAAACCGCTCAACACCCCCTGCACAGGGCCTCCTCGGCGCGGAGGAGGACACCGGGTATCGCGGGCGGGGCTGATCCATGGGGCATGCACCCAACCCTCTGGGGCGGCCCTCGCCCAGGTCAATGTGATCCTCGTGGCGCGGCACGGGGCCGGTCCGCGATGACTTATGGCGGTCCCGGCGGTCTATGGGACGTGGATGCCATGACCCCCGCCGAATTCGTGCTGGCCGGCCCCGTCACCCGGGACGAGGTGAAAGGGCTGTGCGATGACGTGCGGGCGTTGCTGGAGGCCACAGGGGCGCCCGTGGTGGTGTGCGATGTCGGGGGTCTCGGGCCACCGGGTCTGGCGACGGTCGATCTGCTGGCCCGGCTGGCGCTGACGGCAAGACGGGCCGGGTCCGGGATCCGGCTGCGTGACCCCGACCCGGCGCTACACGCCCTCCTCGATCTGGTCGGTCTCCGCTTCGAGGTGGAGGGGCAGCCCGAACAGCGGGAACCAGCGCTTGGTGTCGAGGAAGCAGTGGAACCCGGTGATCCGGCCGTCTGAGATCTCCAGTACCTGCACCGCCCACGCGGCGAAGCCGCCCGACTCCGGGTCCGGCTTGTAGTGCGCGAAGCCCGGCAGGCCGTTGACCTCGACGGGCCGCAGCCGGGAGCCGGCGCAGGCGGAGCCGAGGGTGGTCATGAAGCCGGTGATGTCGGCCGGGCCGCGCAACCACAGGTCGAACGGCGGCATCGTCATCACCGCGTCCTCGTGCAGCAGGGCGGTCAGCGCCGTCATGTCGTAG
Source organism: Streptomyces chromofuscus (assembly GCF_015160875.1). Lineage (NCBI taxonomy): Bacteria > Bacillati > Actinomycetota > Actinomycetes > Kitasatosporales > Streptomycetaceae > Streptomyces > Streptomyces chromofuscus. The sequence continues at coordinate 4,984,493 of NZ_CP063374.1, forward strand.
CCCTCGAAGGCCGCGACGTACCGCTCCAGGAGCTTTCGCTGCTCCTCGTCCAGGGGGTCCGACACCGCCGCGTCGGCCCCCTGGTCGGCCCGCTCGGCGAGGGTCGCGCGGGCGCGCTGGAGGGCGCTGTTGACCGACGCGACCGAGGTGCCGAGCAGCTCGGCGACCTCGCTCGCCTTCCAGGCGAGCACCTCGCGCAGGATCAGCACGGCCCGCTGCTTGGGCGGCAGCTGCTGGAGGGCGGCCATGAAGGCCAGCCGCACCGACTCCTTGGCTACCGTGGCCTCCGCGGGGTCGGCGGTCGAGGGCAGCACACGGGCGTCCGGCATGGGCTCCAGCCAGGTGTGGTCGGGGCGCGGGGACAGCGCCGCCTGGGCGAGCGGGGTCGACTCCGACAGGTCCATCGGCCGGGCGCGCCTGTTGCCCGCGTTCAGCATGTCCAGGCACACGTTGGTCGCGATGCGGTAGAGCCAGGAGCGGACGCTGGAGCGTCCCTCGAACTTGTCGAAGCTGCGCCAGGCGCGGACGAGGGTGTCCTGGACCGCGTCCTCCGCCTCGAAGGAGGAACCGAGCATGCGGTAGCAGTAGCCCGTCAGCTCGACCCGGTGTTTCTCCAGTGTGGCGTCGAGGTCCGTCGTCGCCGTGCCGTTGCTCATCGTCCACCCACCCCTGTGGCCGTTCCGGTGCTGCGCGCCTTTGCGTGCAGCACTTCGGAAGCTACCGCAGGCCACTGACAACGGCTCCCGGAGTGGGGAAAGGAGCAGGTCAGTCTGGGGGCGGGGCAGGGGCCGGCTACGCCGTGCGGGCCGCGGCCACCCGGGCCGCCGCGACCGAGCCCAGCAGCGTGATCCCGACGACGCCCAGCACCGCGAGCAGACCGACCGCCACGGTCCCGGCCCAGCCGCCCGCGTGGAAGGCCATCGCCCCCACCGTGCTCCCCGCGCTGGAACCGACGTAGTACGCCGACTGGTACAGCGCCGAGGCCTGGGCGCGTCCGTGCGTCGCCGTCCTGCTGACCGCGGAGGAGGCCACCGCGTGCCCCGCGAAGAAGCCCGCCGTGATGAGCACCAGGCCCAGCAGCACCAGCGCCAGCGAGTCGGCCAGGGACAGCAGCAGTCCCGCGGCCGTCGTGCCGCCGCCCAGGTACAGCGCGCCCCTGCGCCCCAGCCGCCCGACCAGCCGGCCCGCCGCCGACGCCGACACCGTACCCACCAGGTAGACGAGGAAGACGGAGCCCACCACGCCCTGCGGCAGCCCGAACGGCTCCTGCGTCAGCCGGTAGCCGATCACCGTGTACACGCCGCCGAACACCGTCATGAACAGCGCGCCGATCGCGTACAGCCGGCGCAGCAGCGGGTCGGCGAGGTGCGCCCGTACCGTGCCCAGCAGCACCCGCGGGCGCAGCGAGCCCGCGGTGAAGTGCTTCGGCGCGGGCAGCAGCAGCCGGAAGGCGACCGCGCAGGCCACGGCGAGGACGCCGAGCGCGCCGACCGCCACCCGCCAGCCCCACTCCTGCGCGACCCACCCGGTGACGACCCGGCCGCTCATACCGCCGACGCTGTTGCCCGCGACGAACAGACCGATCGCCGTGACCAGCGCCCTCGGCCGGACCTCTTCCGCCAGGTACGCCGTCGCCGACGCCGGCAGTCCCGCCAGCGCGGCGCCCTGCACCGCCCGCAGCGCGACCAGCGTCGTCAGCGATCCGGCGAAGGGCACCAGCAGTGCCACGGCCACGGCCACCGCCAGCGACGCCGTCATGACCGTACGGCGCCCGAACCGCTCGGACAGCGCGCTCATCGGGATCACGAACAGCGCCAGACCGCCCGTCGACGCCGCCACCGTCCAGCTCGCCTCGCTCGCCGTCACGCCGAAGTCCCCCGAGATCAGGGGGAGCAGGGCCTGCGTGGAGTACAGCAGCGCGAAGGTGGCCACGCCCGCGAGGAAGAGGGCGAAGCTCATCCGGCGGTAGCCGGGGCCGCCCGGGGTCATACGGGAGTCGGTGACGGGAGCGGAGGAGGCGGCGCCCACGGTGGTGGACGCCCCGGTACTGGCGGGAGTCATGTCTCGAAACTACGTACGCTCCCGCTCATCCGTCCAATGCACGGAATCGCCATAATCGTTCCCATGGTGCATCAACAGAGCTCACGGCCTCGGCTGTCACCGGCCAGTGACACAGAAGACATCGTCACACTCCTCGCCCCACGGCTCGCGCACTTCGCCGGCGTCGCCCGCACCGAGCACGTCACGAGGGCCGCGCGGGAGATGAACGTCCCCCAGTCCACCCTTTCCCGCGCGATGGTCCGCCTCGAAGAGGACCTGGGCGTCGACCTGTTCGCCCGCCGTGGCCGCACCGTCTCCCTCACCACCGCCGGCCGCGCCTTCCTCGCCTCCGTCGAGCGGGCCCTCGCCGAGATCGAGCGGGCCGCGGACGAGGTGCGCGCCGACGCCGACCCGACCACCGGGAAGGTCGCGTTCGGGTTCCTGCACACCATGGGCGCGGAGACCGTCCCGGGTCTGCTGCACGCCTTCCGCGCCGACCACCCCCGGGTCCGCTTCAGCCTGGTCCAGAACTACGGCGAGGCCATGCTCGAACGCCTGCGCGCCGGCGAGCTGGACCTCTGCCTGACCTCGCCCGTCCCCGACGCCCCCGACCTGGTGGCCCGCCGCCTCGACGAGCAGAAGCTCCGTCTCGTGGTCCCGGCCGATCACCGGCTGGCCACCCGCAGACGCGTCCGCCTGGCCGAGGCCGCCGAGGAGACCTTCGTCACCCTGGAGCCCGGATACGGCCTGCGCCGCATCACGGACGACCTGTGCCGCGAGGCCGGCTTCAAGCCGCGCGTCGCCTTCGAGGGCGAGGAGGCGGAGACGCTGCGCGGCCTGGTGGCCGCCGGCCTGGGCGTGGCCCTGCTCCCACCCCCGGCGGTGGCCCGGCCCGGTGTGGTGGAGCTGACCGTCACGGCTCCCCGCGCGGCACGCGAGATCGGCGTGGCCTGGCTGGAGGGCCGCCCGGACACCCCGCCCGTGGCCGCCTTCAAGAAGTTCCTGCTCTCCCGAAGGGGCAACCTGCTCCCCACGTGACCGCGGACGCCGGTGGGGGACGCGGAGCAGCCCCGAGGCGCGGCTCCACCACGTGGACGCCCCCGCCCCGACGCACACCTTGAGTCCCGCCGAATCCCTCGACCCCGGCACCCGTCGTTCGTCCACAAACCCGTCGGCCGGCCGAACCCTTCGGTCTCGGCGCCCAAGCCTTCGCCCGCACCCGGCGGCCGTCCGAACCTGGCGGCCGGCCGAGCCCCTGGGTCTCGGCGTCTCGTAGTTGGCCCGCACCTGGCGGCCGGCCGAACCTCTGCGCTCAGCGTTTCAACGACCGTTCGAACCTGGCGGCCGAACCCTTGGGTCTCGGCGTCTCGTAGTTGGCCCGCACCTGGCGGCCGGCCGAACCCCTGCGCTCAGCGTTTCAACGACCGTCCGAACCCGGCGGCCGGCCGAACCCCTGGGTCTCGGCGTCTCGTAGTTGGCCCGCACCCGGCGGCCGGCCGAACCCCTGTGCTCAGCGTCTCAACGACCGTTCGAACCTGGTGGCCGGCCGAACCCTTGGGTCTCGGCGTCTCGTAGTTGGCCCGCACCCGGCGGCCGGCCGAACCTCTGCGCTCAGCGTTTCAACGACCGTTCGAACCTGGCGGCCGAACCCTTGGGTCTCGGCATCTCGTAGTTGGCCCGCACCCGGCGGCCGGCCGAACCCCTGCGCTCAGCGTTTCAACGACCGTCCGAACCCGGCGGCCGGCCGAACCCCTGCGCTCAGCGCCTCAACGACCGTCCGAAGCCGGAGGCCAACGGCATCCGCAATCCCAGCGGCGGCGGAGCGGCCAGCGCGTCCTCGACGGGCCGGGACAACGACCGCCCGAACAACGCGCCCAGCACGAAGTCCTCTGTCAACGCCAGTACTTCGTCCCGGTGCTGACGCAACCCGTGCCCGTCCGAGTGCACTTCGAACCGGCACACGTCCCGGTTGGCCTTCTTCACCCGCGCCGCGTACCGGAACGACAGCTCGGGGTCCGTCCGCTCGTCGTTCGTGCCGTGCACGATGAGCACCCGCCGCCCCACCAACTGCTTCACCGGTTCGGGCGACGCGGCCACATCGTCCTCCGGCAGCCAGGGGGCGATGGCGACCACGGAGTTGACGGCCTCGTGCCCGCCCGCGTGCAGCGCCGCGCGCCCGCCCATGTCGATCCCGGCCAGGCAGACGGGGACGTCGCCGTACCGCCGTACCGCCTCGTCCGCCGCCCAGGCGGCGTCCCGGGCCAGATGGGCCTCGCTGCCGTTCCACCCGCGACAGCGGTAGTGCACGACATGGGCGGCCAGCCCCTCGGCGCGTCCCGCGCGTACCAGACGGCGTCCCAACCCCTGTACGGACGCGGCCGCGAGCAGGGAGGAGGGCCTGCGGGTGGAGTCCTCCTCGCCGCGGGGGAGCAGCAGCACCACTCCGCTCACCGCCGTCGGTTCCGGACCGAACGCCCGTCCCAGCCGGGCCGTGCGAACCGGCGTCGCTTGCTGTGCCATGACAGAACAGTGTCAGAAGCGCCGGTGTACGCCACCCGTCCGCACGGTCACCGTTACGTATCGGCGGAAACGTACACCGGGCGATCTACGCGCGTAGGAGTTAGAGTGCGGAAATGACGAGCCAGACTGACCGGATGGGGCGCACGCCGAACTCGGACCAGATCCGCCGGGCGCCCAAGGTTCTGCTGCACGACCACCTCGACGGCGGGCTGCGTCCCGGCACCGTCGTCGACCTCGCCCGCGCGCCCGGCTACACCGAACTTCCCGACACCGACCCCGACAAGCTCGCCCTGTGGTTCCGCGAGGCCGCCGACTCCGGTTCGCTGGAGCGGTATCTGGAGACCTTCTCGCACACCGTCGGGGTCATGCAGACCCGCGAGGCCCTGGTCCGGGTCGCCGCCGAGTGCGCCGAGGACCTCGCCGAGGACGGTGTCGTCTACGCCGAGGTGCGTTACGCCCCCGAGCAGCACCTGGAGGGCGGGCTCACCCTCGAGGAGGTCGTCGAGGCCGTCAACGAGGGCTTCCGGGAGGGCGAGCGGATCGCCCGGGAGAACGGCCACCGCATCCGCGTGGGCGCCCTGCTGACCGCGATGCGGCACGCGGCCCGCGCCCTGGAGATCGCCGAACTCGCCAACCGCTACCGGGACCTCGGCGTCGTCGGCTTCGACATCGCGGGCGCCGAGGCGGGCTACCCGCCCACCCGGCACCTCGACGCCTTCGAGTACCTCAAGCGCGAGAACAACCACTTCACCATCCACGCCGGCGAGGCCTTCGGGCTGCCGTCCATCTGGCAGGCCCTGCAGTGGTGCGGCGCCGACCGGCTCGGGCACGGGGTGCGGATCATCGACGACATCGAGGTCGCCGAGGACGGCAGCGTGAAGCTCGGGCGGCTCGCCTCCTACGTCCGGGACAAGCGCATCCCCCTGGAGCTGTGCCCCAGCTCCAACCTCCAGACCGGCGCGGCCTCCTCGTACGCCGAGCACCCGATCGGCCTGCTGCGGCGGCTGCACTTCCGCGCGACCGTGAACACCGACAACCGCCTGATGTCCCACACCAGCATGAGCCGGGAATTCGAGCACCTTGTCGACGCATTCGGTTACACGCTCGACGACATGCAGTGGTTCTCGGTCAATGCTATGAAGTCGGCATTCATTCCTTTCGACGAACGACTGGCCATGATCAATGACGTGATCAAGCCCGGATATGCCGAGCTGAAGTCCGAATGGCTGTTCCAGCAGACCGCTTCCACCAGGGGATCTGGCGCTTTGGAGGGCTGAGCGGGGGCGGGGAATGCGGGCGGGCGTTCACCATCCGTCCGTATTTCCATGTTTGCGGAGGGTGGCGTCACGTGTTTACGTTCTTGGACCGCTCCCCCCTGATTCGTCATCCCCGTCATCCCGTTTCCGTCAGTCAAGGACGCAATTCACGATGAAGCAGTCTGCCGCCAAGACCCTCGGTGTCGCCGCCCTCGGTGCCGCCTTCGCCGCCGCCGGCGCGGGTGCCGCCAACGCCGCTCCGGCCGCCCTTCCGGACGCGAGCCAGGCTCTGGACACGGTCGCCCGGACGCTGCCCGCGGAGAACCTCAACCAGACGGTGCCGGGCTCGGCCGCGGCGCTGCACCAGGGTCACACCGCGCTCGGCGCCGGCCTGCGGGCGGCCCAGCCGGCCGCCGAGTCGGTGCTCGCCGAGGGTCCGACCGGCCCGGCCGGCAAACTGCTCGGCGGGCTGCCGGTGCAGGGCCTGCCCACCCACGGCACCCCGGTGAACGGCATCCCGCTGGGCTGAGCCACCCCCGTGAACGTGCCGATGGGGCGCATCCCGAAGAAGGGTGCGCCCCATCGGCGTGTGCCCCTGAGGGAGGGCGGATCCGGTGGCTGTCACCAGGCCGTGCGGGCCGCCTTGGCCTCCGACGGCAGCAGGATCCACAGCGCGGCGTAGAGCAGGAACTGGGGGCCGGGCAGCAGACAGGAAAGCAGGAAAATCACCCGCATCGTCGTCGCGGAGGTGCCGAAGCGCCGTGCCAGCGCTGCGCACACTCCGCCGATCATCCGACCACTGGTGGGGCGGGCAAGGCGGCTCATCGCGGCTCCTTCGTGAGCGTCTGTCCGAGGCATCCCTGCCGGCTGCCTCGTCTGACATCAACGCTATGGCGACGAAGGGGGCAAAGCGTCACTCCATGGGGCGATCCCGACCCTGGGAATCGTCGGGGTACGACCCTGATACGTGTCCTCCCTGGGCGGTGACGGCGGCGACGCCCGGCGCCGGGCCTCCGCCCTGCGGCGTAGCCAGTGGCGGCCCGCCGGCACGACCGCGACGTGGGTGAAGGCGACGCCCGTGGTGTTCAGCAGCAGCGAGTCCACGTCCACGACCTGGCCGGGCACGCCGGTCTGGAGCAGCTCGATGCCGAGCGAGATCAGTGCCCCGGCGGCGACCGTGCGGACCAGGGAGCCGAGCGGGGAGACCCGCAGTCTGCCGGCGACCACCGGCAGCAGCACGCCCAGCGGCGCGAGCAGCCCCAGTCCGGCGCCGACGGCGCGCGCCGCCTGCGGCCAGCCCAGCGCGAGGTCGGCACGGATGCCGGCGAGCGGACGCAGATTGGCGGGCATCACCCAGGGCACGTCCAGCGGACGCAGCGTGTACCAGGCGACGAACGCGAGATGCGCGGCGAGGAGGACACCCCCCGTCACGCGCATGCGGATCGCGGCGCTGCCGCCCCTGGAGCCTTGACGCTGCACGACCCCCTAGACGCGGTCCACGGCGGGATCGGTTCCGTGTCGGGACCCCGTACCCGCGTGAGGGCTGCGCCACACCTGCCGTCAGCCGGCCGTGACCTCCGTCGACGGCGGTTCCGCCTCGCCCGGGCGGGCGCGGACGTCGGCGGTGCACTCGTAACGGCGGGGCGGCGCGGCACCGGGCCCGCCGAGAATCACCGAGCCGTCGCCCTCGGCCGCCGCCGAGTCGGAGAACGTGCAGACGACCTGGGCGAGCGCGTACGCGGTGAGGTCGCCGGGGGCGGTCGTCAGCCGCAGGGTGTCGTCCGGGTCCCTCGGGCCGGGCCCGCCCACCGTCGTCCCGCCGCGCACGTTCGTGGAGTACCCGGCCTGCTTCTCGGCCGCCGACGGCGTCCTGGCGAGTTCGTCCAGCAGCCCCTGAGCGACCAGCACCCGCCGTTTCGAGTCCTCCGCGCCCTCGGGCACCCGCACGGTCCGGTCGACGGTGACCAGCGACGATCCGCAGAGCAGGAACACCTGCACCGGCATGCCCGGCGCGGACTGCGGGGCGGTCCGCTGCCCGGCCAGTGAGCAGTGCGCCCGCGACGGCGCCGGGCCGAAGTCCGTCGGCACCTCGGTGGCCCGGATGCCGCACCCGGCGAGCAGCGCGGCGAGCACCGGCAGAGCCGGCCAACGAGCCTTCCTCACGCCTCCCCCTTCTCGGAGTGCTTCTCCTCCGCCGCCCGCACCACGTCCGACGCGTCCCGCGGCAGCCGCAGCGTGAACACCGCGCCGCCCTCGGGCGAGTTCGCGGCGGTGATGTCGCCGCCGTGGATGTGGGCGTTCTCCAGGGCGATGGACAGGCCGAGGCCGCTGCCCTCGGACCGCGGGCGGGAGGCGCTGGCCTTGTAGAAGCGGTCGAAGACGTGCGGCAGGACATCCTCGGGGATGCCGGGCCCGTGGTCGCGCACCTGGATGACGACCTCGCTGTCCTCCTCGCGCACGGCCACCCGCACCGGCGAACCGCCGTGCTTGAGCGCGTTGCCGATGAGGTTGGCGAGTATGACGTCCAGGCGGCGCGGGTCGAGGCGGGCGTGGATGCCGCGCTCGGCGTCCAGCTCGACCGCGTCCAGCCAGGCGCGGGCGTCGATGCAGGCGGTGATCTGGTCGGCGACGTCGACGTCGTCCAGGACCAGCCGGGCGGTGCCCGCGTCGAAGCGGGTGACCTCCATGAGGTTCTCCACCAGGTCGTTCAGCCGCCGGGTCTCGCTCACCACCAGCCGTACCGCGGGCTCGATCATCGGGTCGAGGCCGCCGCTCTCGGAGTCCAGCTCCTCCTCCAGCACCTCGGTCACCGCGGTGATCGCCGTGAGCGGCGTGCGCAGCTCATGACTCATGTCCGCGACGAACCGACGGGACGCCTCGTCCCGCGCGGCCATGTCCGCGACCCGCTTCTCCAGAGCCTCCGCGGCCATGTTGAACGTGCGCGACAGATCGGCCAGTTCGTCGGTCCCCGACACCCTCAGCCGGGTGTCCAGCTCACCCTCCCCGAGCCGCCGCGCGGCGACACCGAGCCGGTGCACCGGCTTCAGCACGGTCGTGGCGGCGGCCTGCGCGAGCAGTGCCGAGCCGATCAGCGCGAGACCGGTGGCGATGCCCAGCGACCAGGCCAGGGAGTTGAGGTCCTTGGCCTCCGGCTCCAGCGACTTGACCATGTAGCCGGTCGGCCCGCCGCCGATCACCCGCGTGCCGGCCACCAGATACGGGGTGCCGTCGTCGACGATCCGCTGCCAGTACAGGTGGTACGGCGACTTGTTGCTCGCGGAGAGCGGCTGCTGCTTGTTCACGGCCGTACGCAGCGACGTCGGTACGTCCGCCAGCGCGAAGCCGTCGTTCAGGCCGCCGGAACTGCCGTACACCGCTCTGCCGTTCGCGTCCTCGGCGACGAGGAGCACGCTGAAGCGCTGGCTGCTGCTGGCCATCTGGCCCGCGGTGCGCTGCAGTTCGTCCTGGCCGGGGTGGGCGGGCAGGGCGCCGGCGCGGTTCTTCATCTCCTGCTCGAAGTCGCGCAGCACCGCGTCCTGGGTGCGGGTGAGCACGGCCTCGCGGTTGAGCCAGTACGCGATACCGGACGCGGACACCGCGGCCGTCAGCGCCACCAGCGCGAACACGAGGATCAGCCGCAGCCGCAGACTGGTGAAGCGCAGCGTGGACAGAGCTCCCTTGCGTGCCGCGGTCAAGCCGCGCAGACCCGCTTGCGCCTCGGTCACTGAGGCGGATCCAGCCGGTAGCCGACGCCCCGCACGGTACGGATCAGCGTCGGGGACGACGGCACGTCCTCGACCTTGGCGCGCAGCCGCTGGACGCAGGCGTCCACGAGCCGGGAGTCACCGAGGTAGTCGTGCTCCCAGACCAGCCGCAGCAACTGCTGCCGGGACAGCGCCTGACCGGGCCGCCGGCTCAGCTCCAGCAGCAGCCGCAGCTCGGTCGGCGTGAGCTGGAGGTCCTCGCCGTTCTTCGTCACGGTCATCGCCGCGCGGTCGATGACGAGGCTGCCGAAGGTCGCCGCGTCGTTCGCCTCCCGCTCGCCGCGCCGCAGCACGGCCCGGATGCGCGCGTCCAGCACCCGGCCCTGCACCGGTTTGACGACGTAGTCGTCGGCGCCGGACTCCAGCCCGACCACCACGTCGATGTCGTCGCTCCGGGCGGTCAGCAGGATGATCGGCAGCTGGTCGGTGCGCCGGATGCGTCGGCACACCTCGAATCCGTCGATGCCGGGCAGCATCACATCCAGCACGATGAGGTCCGGCCGCTGTTCGCGCAGCAGCTTCAGACCGTCCTCACCGCTGGCAGCGGTCGCCACGCGGTGCCCCTGGCGCGTCAGTGAGAGCTCCAGGGCCGTACGGATGGCGTCGTCGTCCTCGATCAGCAACAGGGAAGGCACGGGCTCATTCTGGCCCATGGTGGGTCGGCGTTTCGACACTCGGGCAACCGCGTAGCCGGACCGCTTCTGTCTGTGACCGTGCTGTGGGTGTTCCGCGAACGGGCTGCGACCCGCGCCCTGTGACAGGTCTGTGACAGTCGGCGGACACGGTCATGATGTCGGCTCGGCAAGCTTTTCGGCACAGGCAAGGAAGCAGGACGAGCAAGACCGAACACCGGTAAGTCCACGACGGGGGGCGCGAGATGAATACGCTGCACGGCACCAGCACCAGCGCAGTGGTCACGCGTCTGCACGACGTGCACGGTGGCCGGGGTTCCGAGAAGTCCGGTGCCGACGGGGGGCCCTCCCGCGCGAGCTCGTTCGAGCGCGGGGGAGGGCGGGGGTGCGCCCGGGGCACTGGGCGTCAGCACACCGCGCATGCGCAGCAGGGGCTTCAGCCGGGGCTTCAGCCCTACATGACGGTGGTTGACGGTCTCACGGGGGAGACGCACGGGGGAGCCGCGTACGGGGAGGAGCAGGGGGAGCGTCGCTCGCTGACGGAGGCGGAGTTCACCGCCTACGTCCAGGAGCGCCGCGCCTCCCTGTACGCAACCGCCTACCACCTCACGGGCGACCGCTTCGAGGCCGAGGACCTGTTGCAGAGCGCGCTGTTCTCGACGTACAGGGCCTGGGACCGGATCAGTGACAAGGCTGCGGTCGGCGGATACCTCCGCCGCACCATGACCAACCTGCACATCAGCGCCTGGCGGCGCCGCAAGCTCAACGAGTACCCGACCGAGGAACTGCCGGAGACGGCCGGTGACACGGACGCGATGCGCGGCACCGAACTGCGCGCGGTCCTGTGGCAGGCGCTGGCCCGGCTGCCCGAACTCCAGCGCACCATGCTGGTCCTGCGCTACTACGAGGGCCGCACGGACCCGGAGATCGCGGAGATCCTCGACATCAGTGTCGGCACGGTGAAGTCCAGTATCTGGCGGTCGCTCCGCCGGCTGCGCGAGGATGAGGTCCTCAGCTTCGGCCGTGACGAGCAGCACGCCTTCGGGGAGCTTGTCGCCTGAAGGCCGGGCCCCACGGGGAGTGCGGGGGAGTACGGGGCCGGGGGGATCACGGGGGCACGGGGGAGTAGAGCGGGGGGAAAGCGGGGGAGCACGGGGGACACGGGAGCGGGGCTGGAGGGCCGGGGGGTCCGTCCAGTCCCGCCTTCGTGTATTCCGTCCGCGGGTGTTACGCCGCCGTGCCGTGCGTGCCCTCCGCGGGTGTTACGCCGCCGTGCGTGTCGTCGTGCAGCGGCCGGCCGCCGCCGCGGCCAGGCGGCCCATCGCCTCGTCCCGGTCGCAGGCGTGGGCGCCGAGCGCGGTCTGGCGGGCGACGATGGAACGCTCGGCGCGCATCAGGCGCCAGCCGCGGCGCAGCAGGAACGGCACCGACTTGCGGCCCTCCTTCAGGTCGCGCACGAAGCGCCGGCGGAAGGTGCGCACCGGGCCGCGGCTCAGGCACAGCGCGTCGGCCAGCACGCCCAGTTCGCGGCAGCGGGAGACGATCTCGGCGGCGAAGACGCCCTCAGCGATGAACAGTGGGGTCCGCCCGATGTCGAGGGTCGCGGCGCCGGTGCGGGCGCTGAGTGAGATGTCGTAGACGGGGAGGTCGGTACGGCCCGTGCGGCACAGCTCCCCGATCGCCGCGACGGCCGCGTCCGCGTCCCACGAGGCCGGGTGGTCCCAGTCGATGTCGGAGCCCCCCTCGACCAGCGGCAGCGTCGGGTCCGTGCCCTCCTTGTAGAAGTCGTCGAGCCGCAGGACCGGCAGGCCGGAGCGGGCGGAGAGGAGGGACTTGCCGGAGCCGGACGGGCCGCACAGCAGCACGACCCGGGTGGGTATGGGCGGCTGGGAACCCAATGTCTTGTCCTTCTACCTGCGGTCTCGGGGGCGGTTCGGGCGAGGCTCTCGCCGGCGCGCATCCCGTCATTATCCCTGCCGCGGGCCGAGGGCCGGCCGGGCGCCGGTCGGCACGCGGGACTTCAGCCGGTCGAGCACAGGACTTCATAGGATGCGTGCGGGGGCGGGCGGGCGCGCCACCGCCGCTCCGTCGCCGGTTCCCCCGGGACGGAGAGCCCCGTACGACGAGGAGTGGCCGACCGTGGATACCGATCGTCTCGCCCAGCGGCTGTCCGCCGTCGTCGGGCCGGCCCATGTCTTGCGCGACCCCGCGCTGTGCGCCTCGTACGAGACCGACTTCACCGGCCGTTACCGGGGCCGCGCCCGGCTGGTGGTGCGGCCCGGCGACACCGCCCAGGTGGCTCAGGTGCTGCGGCTGTGCCACGCGGCCGGCGTGCCGGTGGTCGCGCAGGGCGGCAACACCGGGCTGGTCGGCGCTTCGGTGCCGACGCCGGACGGAGGCGAGGTCGTGCTGTCGCTTCGGCGGCTGGACTGCATCGGGGACGTCGACCCGGCCGCGGGGCAGGTGACGGTCGGTGCCGGTGTCGTGCTGTCCGACCTGCACCGCCATGTCGCCGCGTACGGACTTCAGTTCGGCGTCGACCTGGCCGCCCGGGACTCGGCGACCCTGGGCGGGATGATCGCGACCAACGCGGGCGGCGAGCGGGTCGTGCGGTACGGCACCACGCGGGCCAACGTGGCCGGGCTGGAGGCCGTGCTGGCCGACGGGACCGTGCTGGACCGGCTGGCCGGGCTGCCCAAGGACAACACCGGGTACGACCTGACCGGCCTGCTGATCGGCAGTGAGGGGACGCTGGCGGTGGTGACGCGTGCCCGGCTGCGGCTGGTGCCCCGGCTGCCGGAGCGGGTGACCGCGCTGGTGGGGCTCGACTCGCTGCGGGCTGCGCTCGATCTGGTGGCGCGACTGCGGGTGCTGGACTCGCTGGAGCTGGCGGAGTTCTTCATGGCCGAAGGGCTCGCGCTGGTGCTGGAGACGACCGGGCTGCCCGCCCCGTTCCGGACGGCCTACCCGGTGTATCTGCTGGTGGAGTGCGCGGGGCGGCGCGATCCGGCCGAGGAACTGGCCGACGTGCTCGACGGGGCGGGGCCGGGGGAGACGGCGGTCGCGCTGGCGGACGCCGACCGGCGGCGGCTGACCGCCTACAGGGAGCGGCACACCGAGTCGATCAACGCGGCGGGGGTTCCGCTGAAGCTGGACGTGACGCTTCCGTTGGCCGAGCTGCCCGGCTTCGTCGCCGAGCTGCCACGGGTGCTGGCGGGGCGGGGGCGGCCGTATCTTTTCGGGCACTTGGCGGAGGGCAACCTGCACGTCAACCTGCTGGACGTGGCGGCCGAGGACGAGGAGGCGGTCACCAGCGCTGTGCTTCAGCGGGTGGCGGCCGTGGGCGGGAGCATCAGCGCCGAGCACGGGGTGGGGCGGGCCAAGGCCCGCCATCTGCGCCTGAGCCGGTCGGAGGCGGAGATCGCGGTGATGCGGTCGGTGAAGGCGGCACTGGATCCGCAGGGGGTGCTCAATCCGGGGGTGGTGCTGGACGGTTAGGGGTGGGGGCGCGGTTGCGAAGGTCGCGGGCGGTGCGGTGACGTGAGTCGTGACGACATCCCGCTCGTCGCGGTGCCCGGCGCGCTGATTGCAGCTCACACGCACTCTCAACTACCCTACGTTGCGACCTGATTACCCAGTGCTACACGAGGTGGCCGCAACCGATGGCTCGACACGACTTCCCCCTCCAGTCCACCACCCGGCGTGCCCTGGCCGTCCTCGCGACGGCGGGGGCGGCCCTGAGCGCATCCGCGACGCCGGCCGCCGCGGACGCCGAGTCGATCCTGGGTATGGTCCACACCCGCCCCACCTCTCTCGGCAAGATCGACCCCCAGGCGGGCGGGGCCGCCCTGACCGGCTCCGTCCGCTACGTCGCGGGCCCGGTCGCCGGCCTCAAGCCCAACCCGCTCGCCGGGACCGGCGTGGACCCCCTCGACAACGGCGTGGGCACCCAGCTGGCCGACTTCAAGCCCGTGACGTCCAAGGCCGTCACGGGTCCCGTGGCGCAGGCCCCGTCGGTCGGGAGCGTGCCGGTGGTGGGGCAGGCGACGGGGTTGCTGACCTGAGCCTCGCGGGCTCGGCGTGCGAAGGGCCGCGCGTCCCTGGTGACGGGGTGCGCGGCCCTGGTGTGTCCGGTCCGTCTGTTCCATCGCGTCTCCCGGTCTGCCGGTCCGGCGCACTGCCGGCCGGGGCGGCGGGGTGTGCACGGTGCTCGCCAGGGCGCGGAACCCTGTTGGGCGGGAATCCGGGGCCCGGCTCGTCGGAGCGCGGGCCCCACCGCTCCGTACGGCCGCGGCCTGTCCCTAGCGCGTGGGGGCGGCGCCCTCCGTCGTCGTACCGGCTGTCGCGGCCGCGGGCCGGTGGTCCTCGCCCGGGCCCTCCTCGCCGGCTTCCCACCGCAGCAGATCCCCCGGCTGGCACTCCAGCACCTCGCACAGCGCGGCGAGCGTGGAGAACCGTACGGCCTTCGCGCGGCCGTTCTTGAGCACCGCCAGATTGGCAGGGGTGATTCCGACGCGCTCGGCGAGCTCACCCACGGACATCTTCCGCCTGGCCAGCATCACGTCGATGTCGACGGCGATCGGCATCAGATCACTCCCTGCAACTCGGCCTCCAGCCGCGCCGCCTCGACGTCGCGCGCGACGGCCTGCGCCAGCAGCATCCGCAGCACGAGCACGATGAGCGCGACGCCCAGCACGGCCACGATCACCCCGCCGATCAGCAGCACGACGCCCGGCGCCACGGCCTCGCCCGGCGCGAGCATGTACCCGAACGCGCTCAGCAGGACGGCGGCCGCGGCGATGGCCCAGATGACGACGTCCACGTACCGGAAGGCGGCGTGCGAGAACACGGTGCCGCGCCGGACCATGGTCACCAGCCGCCACACGCAGACGAGCACGACCTGCACGGTGACGATTCCCAGAACGAGCACCACCAGATACGCGGCCCGCGGATACGCCAACTCGGATCCGCTCTCCTCCAGATCGGCCCCGATCAGCGGCACCATCACGGCCTGTACGAACACCGACCCGGCCAGCAGTGCCACCAGCACGCCTCGCAAAGCAAGCGTCGTCACCTGCCCCATGACCCCTCCTTCAATCGACCTACGATAGGAAGCTATCGATTTTCGATAGGTCTGGCAAGTCGTGTGCCGCGATGTGCCGTCCCCGTGCGCGGAGCCGGCCCGCGTGTTTGGATGCGGACGTGGAAAGCGTCACCAGGTGGCTCCTGACCAAGTGCTTCGGCCGGCCCAGCGGTCCCCTCGGCCGCCTGGGCGGCCGGCTCATGGCCCGCGGCAACGCGGCCACCGAACGTCATGTCGTGGCTCTCGCCGCCCCCGCCGAAGACGACGTCGTCCTCGTCGTCGGCCCAGGCCCCGGCATCGGCCTCGCAGCCGCCGCCGAACGCTCGGCCCACGTCGTGGGCGTCGATCCCTCCGAGGTTATGCGTGCCATGGCCCGCCGCCGCTGCGCACCGCTGATCGCCCGCGGCCGCCTCCGCCTGAGCCCCGGCACCGCGGCGCGCACCGGTCAGCCGGACTCCTCCGCCGACGTCGTGATCTCCGTCAACAACCTCCAGCTCTGGCCCGACGTCCCCGCCGCCCTCGCCGAACTCCACCGCGTCCTGCGCCCCGGCGGCCGCCTCCTGCTCTCCGTCCACGAGAGGTTTCTCCCCACCGACCTGCCGACCCTCGCCGACACGGTCCGGGCAGCCGGTTTCCCCTCCGTGCGCACCTGGACCTGGCAGCCTCCGACCCGCATGGCGTCACGGGCGGCGCAACTGGAGGCGGTGCGCTCCCGGTAGTGCCGCCGCGCGCCGTCGAACGGCTACCGCCACCCCGCGGCTCCGGCCCACGTCCACATCACCGCGATCGACCACGCCACCGCGATCGCGGCGGCCGGCGGCCACAGCGGGCGTCCGCGCTCCCGCGCCCCGCTCTCCCCGGTCGGGCGCAGCCGCGGATCGGCGAGCAGCGCCGTGAGTTCGGCGGCCAGGGCGTCGTACGGGTGCGGCCGTCCCCGCCTGCGCTCCAGGCGGCGCCAGTACGGCGCCGACACCGACCAACCGCCGTCGCGCCAGCGCAGCTTCAGCCGGAACGACTCGCGGTGGACGGCGCGGACGTCCTCCCAGGGGATGTGGCGGGGGCCGCGCAGACCGTTCAGCCACAGCCCGGTGCGGTCGGCGGTCAGGCGCCAGCGCGACTTCACCACCAGGCGGCAGGCGCCGAACACGCCGAGCACCTCGATGAGCACCGGCTTCCAAGGCGTGCCGTCCCCTGCCGTGAACCAGCCCCAGCACACCCACAGTCCCCACTGCGCCAGGAACGCGGTGGCCAGCCAGTCCGCCCCGCCCGCACGCCACCGCCGCACCGGCACCGCGGTGATCGTCTCCGCGACCGCGTTCCTCAGTTCCCGTTGCCGGCGCTCCTCGGCCCCCGCGCGTTCTCCGGCCGCGACCAGACGCCGTACGGTCGCGTCGGGACACGGCCGCACCGGCCCCGCCGACCGCTCGACGAGCGGCGGCTCGTCCGCCTCTTCGGCCGCGCTGACCAGCACCATCTCGGCGCCGTCGTACGGGACGCCGTACAGGACGGCCTCCCGCAGCGGGCCGGGCTCCTCGGAGGCCATGCGGTCGAAGTGCGCGTCCAGGTCCTCCTCGTCGTCGTCCTCGTCGTCCTCGTCGTCCTCGTCGTCCGAAGTCTTGCCGGCCCGCGTCAGCGCCACCGTGAAGAGTGGCCGCGTCGCCGTGACGTCGTCGGCCGCGAAGACCTCCGTGTCGCCGTCGGCGCTGTCCCGCACCAGGACCCGCAGTACGGGTACGGCCTCCGTGCCCCGCAGCGCCGCGGCGCGCCACCGCCCCAGCGCGCCCGAGGCGACCACGGACAGCGCGAGGAACACCAGCAGCCAGCCGAACGACAGTTCCGCACGTCTGCCGCCGGCCACCGCCCAGTGATCGACGGTGGCGAGCGCCACAGCCCCACCGCCGACGAGCGTCAGGCCGAGCCCGGTGAGAAACGCTCCGCGCCTCAGCGGCGTACGACCGTCCGGCAGAGCGGCGACCACGCCTGCCGTCGCCGCCCCCGCCACCTCCCGCTGTCGCCGTCGCGCCGCCGACCGAAGCCACGCGGCCACCCCTACGGTCACCAAGCCCGCCACGACCGCCAGGGTCGCTCCCCGCCCCGCCCCCGGCGTGCAGAGGACCAGGGCGACGGCGACGGGAGCGCAGAGCAGCACTGCCTCCGGCCGCACCACCGCCCACACCGCATGCGCCGCGGCCAGCGCCGCGACCCACGGCCACAGGCCGGCGTACAGCGTGAGCAGACCGGCGGCCGGCGCGGCGACGGCCACCGCCCCGCCGACGGCCACCGCCCCGCCGACGTACAGCGCCCGCCACCGCAGCGGTACCCACCTGGGCGGCAGGGCGTGCGCCCAGCGACGGGCGTCCTTGGCGTTCCAGGGACGGCAGCCGTCGGGTATCGAGGTGGCAGGCAGCGGCAGGGGAAGCGGTCGCGGCTGTCCGGGAGCGGGGGTCGAGCGCATGGTCTACCAGTCGTCAGGGCGGCCGTCACCGCCGTGTGGCGTCGCGGGCGGAGGAGGCGGAACAGGCGGAGCAAGCAGGGCAGGCCCGACCGGAAGGAACGTCCGTCGTTGGGCGAAGGAGGCAGGGCGGATCGAGGCGGTGGCGCGGGCCGAACCCGACGAACGACCTGGGGCGGACGTCCGGGCAGGCGCACGGCGGACCTGCTCGATCAGTCGCTCCCCCTGCCGTCGCCGCTCCCGCTTCCGAGCCCCGGTCCCCGCCGCCGCAGGACCGGTCCCGAGACGGTCCACCCGTCAGCCGGCCACCAGCAGGATGACCAGCAGCACCGCCCCGGCGACCGCAGGCCCTGCGATCTCGTACGCCCAGCGGACGGTCACCTCGCCCTGGGCCGTCCGGGCCTTCTCACGGGCCTCCAGCGTCAGGCGGAGGTCGTGCATGATCTGGTCGCTCTCGGCGCGGAACGGGCCGTCGTGGAGCTCGACGTCCGCCAGCCCGTCGATTCCACGGGCACGGGTTCTCCCGTCCCCGGCGGCCTGGCTCGCGCGCCGCGCCTCCTTGCGTGCGGCCCGGCCGCGTCCGCGCAGGGAGACGGGGACGGCCCACAGCTGGAACTTGGTGCCGGCCTTGCTGACGACCTCGTTGGTGTACCCGGAGCGCAGGGAGGCGACCTCGCCCCAGGGCAGCACGATCGAGCGGAAGGGGTTGCGGACGCGCAGGCGGTCCTCGCCGGCGTACACGGCCGGGCGCAGGGTGAAGGCGACGACCAGGGGCACCACGAGGAGCAGCGTGGCGAGTGCCAGCCACGGTGTGCGGCCCTCGCCCCTGATGATCGCGTCCACGCCGAGCCAGGCGGCGAGGCCGAGCATCAGGACGCCGCCGACGAGACCCATGGGTGACCGGTAGACCCGGTCACGGGTCGTGGGGCGCGGAGGCTGCGGCGCGGGGGACGGCTGGTCCGGGGTCGTCATGCCCCCGATTCTGCCCGACGCCACCGACACCCCGAACGCCCGGTCGGCCCCGGGCCCGCAGCTTCCCCTGCTGGGCCGGTCGTCAGCCGCCGTCCCGCTCATCCCGGGCAGGTCGCTGCCGCCGTCCAGCTCCTCCCCGGGAGGTCGCCAGTCGTGGCCTGGCCGTTTGAGGCAGGTCGCCTGGCCCGTCCTGGGCAGGTCGCTGCCGCCGTCCAGCTCCTTGCCGGGAGGTCGCCAGTCGTGGCCTGGCCGTTTGAGGCAGGTCGCCTGGCCCGTCCTGGGCAGGTCGCTGCCGCCGTCCAGCTCCTTGCCGGGAGGTCGCCAGTCGTGGCCTGGCCGTTTGAGGCAGGTCGCCTGGCCCGTCCCGGGCAGGTCGCTGCCGCCGTCCAGCTCCTTGCCGGGAGGTCGCCAGTCGTGGCCTGGCCGTTTGAGGCAGGTCGCCTGGCCTGTCCTGGGCAGGTCGCCTGCCGCCGTCCGGCTCCTCCCCGGGAGGTCGCCAGTCGTGGCCTGGCCGTCCGAGGCAGGTCGCCTGGCCTGTCCTGGGCAGGTCGCCTGCCGCCGTCCGGCTCCTCCCCGGGAGGTCGCCAGTCGTGGCCCGGCCGTCCGAGGCAGGTCGCCTGGCCCGTCCCGGGCAGGTCACCGGCCGCCGCCCCACGCACGCCCGGCGGGTTTCACAGCCACAGCGCCCTCAAGCTCGCCCGCTCCCACACCCACCCACCACCCCCCGCCCCGAGCCCGGCGGCTTTGGCCGGGCACCGCGCTGCCCACAGCCGATGGCTCCAGCGGCCACCGGGCCGCCCCAAGCCCGCCCGCCCCGCCCAACGCCCCCGCCCGACAAGCCCCAGGGGCTGTACAGCCGCTACGCGCGTAGATATGCTCGTCTGGTGACCATGCCCACCACTGCACACACCCTGACGGACGTGGCGGCCTCCGACAGTACGCTGCGCCGCTTCCTGCACGGGCTGCCCGGCGTCGACGCGGTCGGCCTGGAGGCGCGCGCCGCCTCCCTCGGCACCCGTTCCATCAAGACCACCGCGAAGGCGTACGCCATCGACCTCGCCATCTCGATGGTCGACCTGACGACGCTGGAAGGCGCGGACACCCCGGGCAAGGTCCGGGCGCTCGGCGCCAAGGCGGTCCACCCGGACCCGACGGACCGTACGGCCCCGGCGACCGCGGCCGTCTGCGTCTATCCCGACATGGTGGCCGCCGCCAAGCAGGCCGTCGCCGGCTCCACCGTCAAGGTGGCCTCGGTCGCCACCGCCTTCCCGGCCGGCCGCGCCCCGCTCTCCGTGAAGCTGGCGGACGTGCGCGAGGCCGTGGCGGCCGGCGCCGACGAGATCGACATGGTCATCGACCGCGGGGCCTTCCTCGCGGGCCGGTACATGAAGGTGTACGACGAGATCGTCGCCGTGAAGGAGGCCTGCGGCACGTCGGCCCGTCTGAAGGTCATCTTCGAGACCGGCGAGCTGTCGACGTACGACAACATCCGCCGCGCGAGCTGGCTCGGCATGCTGGCGGGCGCCGACTTCATCAAGACCTCGACCGGAAAGGTCGCCGTCAACGCGACTCCGGCGAACACCCTCCTCATGCTGGAGGCGGTGCGCGACTTCCGCGCCCAGACCGGCGTCCAGGTCGGTGTGAAGCCGGCCGGCGGCATCCGCACGTCCAAGGACGCGATCAAGTTCCTCGTCCTGGTCAACGAGACCGTCGGGGCGGACTGGCTGGACAACCACTGGTTCCGCTTCGGCGCCTCCTCGCTGCTGAACGACTTGCTGATGCAGCGTCAGAAGCTGGCCACCGGCCGCTACTCCGGCCCCGACTACGTGACGGTGGACTGATCCATCATGACCTTTGAGTACGCACCGGCGCCCGAGTCCCGCGCGATCGTCGACATCGCGCCCTCCTACGGCCTGTTCATCGACGGCGAGTTCGTCGAGGCGGCCGACGGCAAGGTCTTCAAGACGGTCTCCCCGGCCACCGAGGAGGTCCTCTCCGAGGTCGCGCAGGCCGGCGAGGCGGACGTCGACCGCGCCGTGCGGGCCGCGCGCAAGGCGTTCGAGAAGTGGTCCGCGTTGCCCGGCGCCGAGCGCGCCAAGTACCTGTTCCGCATCGCCCGCATCATCCAGGAGCGCTCCCGCGAGCTGGCGGTCCTGGAAACCCTGGACAACGGCAAGCCGATCAGGGAGACGAGGGACGCCGACCTGCCCCTCGTGGCGGCGCACTTCTTCTACTACGCGGGCTGGGCCGACAAGCTCGACCACGCCGGGTTCGGGCCGTCCCCGAAGCCGCTGGGCGTGGCGGGCCAGGTCATCCCGTGGAACTTCCCCCTGCTCATGCTGGCGTGGAAGATCGCCCCGGCGCTGGCGACCGGCAACACGGTCGTGCTGAAGCCCGCGGAGACGACGCCGCTGTCCGCCCTGTTCTTCGCGGACATCTGCCGGCAGGCCGGCCTGCCCAAGGGCGTCGTCAACATCCTCCCGGGCTACGGCGACGCGGGCGCCGCGGTCGTCTCGCACCCTGACGTGAACAAGGTCGCGTTCACCGGATCCACGGCGGTCGGCAAGCAGATCGCGCGGACGGTCGCCGGGACGCGCAAGAAGCTCACCCTCGAACTGGGCGGCAAGGGCGCGAACATCGTCTTCGACGACGCCCCGATCGACCAGGCCGTCGAGGGCATCGTCAACGGCATCTTCTTCAACCAGGGCCAGGTCTGCTGCGCGGGCAGCCGCCTGCTGGTGCAGGAGTCGATCGAGGAGGAGCTGCTGCAGGCGCTGAAGCGCCGCCTGTCGACGCTGCGCCTGGGCGACCCGCTCGACAAGAACACGGACATCGGCGCGATCAACTCCGCCGAGCAGCTGGCGCGGATCACCGCGCTCGCCGACCAGGGCGAGGCGGAGGGCGCCGAGCGCTGGTCCCCGGCGTGTGAGCTGCCGTCGTCCGGCTACTGGTTCGCCCCGACGCTGTTCACCAACGTCACCCAGGCGCACACGGTCGCCCGCGACGAGATCTTCGGCCCGGTCCTGTCGGTGCTGACGTTCCGTACGCCGGACGAGGCCGTCGCCAAGGCCAACAACACGCCGTACGGCCTGTCGGCGGGCATCTGGACCGAGAAGGGGTCCCGCATCCTGGCCGTGGCCGGCAAGCTGCGCGCGGGCGTGGTCTGGTCCAACACGTTCAACAAGTTCGACCCGACCTCGCCCTTCGGCGGCTACAAGGAGTCGGGCTTCGGCCGCGAGGGCGGCCGCCACGGCCTGGAGGCGTACCTCGATGTCTGACCGACTCAGTGTGTTCAAGACCTACAAGCTGTACATCGGCGGGAAGTTCCCGCGTTCCGAGAGCGGCCGGGTGTACGAGGTGACGACAGCTGCATCAGCCGCTGACGCGGCGGGCAAGGGCAACTGGCTGGCCAACGCGCCGCAGGCGTCCCGCAAGGACGCCCGGGACGCGGTGGTCGCCGCGCGCAAGGCGTTCGGCGCGTGGTCGGGGGCGACGGCCTACAACCGCGGGCAGGTCCTCTACCGCGTCGCGGAGATGCTGGAGGGGCGCCGGGACCAGTTCGCGCGCGAGGTCGCGGACGCGGAGGGCCTGTCCAAGTCGAAGGCGGCGGCGGTGGTCGACGCGACGATCGACCGCTGGGTCTGGTACGCGGGCTGGACCGACAAGATCGCCCAGGTGGTCGGCGGCGGGAACCCGGTGGCGGGCCCGTTCTTCAACCTGTCCTCTCCCGAGCCGACCGGTGTGGTGGCCGTGGTCGCCCCCCAGGAGTCGTCCTTCCTGGGCCTGGTCTCGGTGGTCGCCCCGGTGATCGCGACGGGCAACACGGCGGTGGTGATCGCCTCCGAGAAGTCCCCGCTCCCGGCCCTGTCCCTGGCCGAGGTGCTGGCCACCTCCGACGTCCCCGGCGGTGTGGTCAACGTCCTGTCCGGCCGTACGGCGGAGATCGCGGCGCCCCTGGCCGCGCACCAGGACGTCAACGCGATCGACCTGGCGGGCGCGGACGAGGCACTGGCGAAGGAGCTGGAGATCGCCGCGGCGGACAACCTCAAGCGGGTGCTGCGTCCACAGCCTGTGGATTACGCCGAGACGCCGGGGACCGACCGCATGACGGCGTTCCTGGAGACCAAGACGGTGTGGCACCCCACGGGTTCGTTGGGGGCGTCGGGCTCCTCGTACTGATCACGACGGACTCCTGGAGCCGCGTCTTCGCCGGGTGCGAGGCGCGGCTCTCCGGCGAGTGGGAGCCGGGACCGGGCCCGCGTCCGGCCCCGGGCGCGCCGATCAGGGGATGACCGGGGCGCCTGGTGCCGGGCGCCTGGGGGGACAGGTGTGGCGCCGGACACCGGTTCCATGGTGGGCGCCGAGGGACCGGGCAGGGCGTCCGGGAGGGATGCGGCAGCCCAACTCCCGGTGCATCAGGGCGCGCTCGGCCACACCAGGATCATGTGGGCGCCGCAGTACGCCGATCCGAGCACCGCCCCTGTCAGCGCCAGTGCGCGCAGTCGGCGGGAGGCCCCGGCCAGGTGCACGGCGAGGGGGAGGAGCAGCGGGAACGCGGGCAGCAGGAAGCGGGCCCGTGGGAAGTAGACGCCGCCGCTGCCCAGCACGACGGCCAGCATCACGCCCGTGAAGACCAGCAGCGGCAACGGCTGACGGTCCGCCACTGACAGGGCGAACAGCACCACCGACGCCAGCAGCGTGCCGGTCACCACGAGCAGGAACGACTCCGGCGTCGAGTCCTCGAACAGCAGCTGCCGCATCCGCTCGACGGTCCGCACGCCGCCGTCCCACTCGTTGCGCCACAGCCGCTGCACGGCGAAGTAGCCGTCCCAGCGGTCCAGGCGCAGGCCGACCCAGCCGACGTAGCCCAGCCAGCCGAGCGGGGCGAGCAGTGCCGCCGCGAGGGCCCGGGGCCGGCGCGACGACATCAGCGCGGTGACCGTGACCGCCGCGGCCACCGCGACGCCGGTCGGGCGGGTGAGTCCGGCGAGGACGGCGAGGCCGGCGGCGGTGAGCGGGCGGCCGGTGAGCACGGCGTACAGCGACCAGGCCGCGCAGGCGGTGAACAGGGACTCCGTGTACCCCATCCACTGCACGAGGCCCACCGGCAGCGCCGCCCAGAGGGTGGTGAGCAGGACGCCGACGCGGCGGCCGTGCAGGTGGTCGCCGACCGCGAAGACGCCCCAGGCGGCGAGCAGGGACGCGGCGACGGCCAGGGCCAGGCCGGTGGAGGCGGGGGAGAGGGGGGAGAGCGGGGTGACGGCGCGCAGGAGGAGTGGGTAGAGGGGGAAGAACGCGAGGTTGTTGGCGTCGTGCCGGGTGCCGAGCTCCGTGGCGTAGCCGTCGGCGGCGATGCCGAGGTACCACTCGGCGTCCCACTCCGCCGCCAGGGCCCGCCGGACGTCCTGGCCGCGGACGTGCGACCAGAGGGTGAGGACGAGCAGGCCGGTGGCGCGGACGCCGGCGTAGGCGAGCAGCGCCGGGGCGGCGTGACGCAGGGCGGTGCGACGGGCGGCGGCCGGCGTGCGGGTGGGCGGCAGGCAGACGGTGGGGGCGGGCGTCGAGGCCAAGGGGAGTGCTCCAACCAGGTACGCGGCTGCGGTGCGGTACCGGTCCACCGTTCACCGGCGGGGGTGCCGCGGTGGGGAGCGTGCGTCGTGCGCCGGGTCAACCACCCGATGGGGTGCCCCCGCCCGGGGGAGGGGCACCCCGGTCCGTCAGATGCCCGCCGCCTCCGACAGGTCCCGCTTGATCGCCGCCAGCAGCTCCGTCGCCCGGGCGCGGGCCGCCGGCAGGTCGGCGTGCGCGGCCACCGGGACGACGACCTCCAGGTAGCACTTCAGCTTCGGCTCCGTGCCGCTGGGGCGGACGATCACCCGTGCGCCGTCGAGCGTGTACCGCAGGCCGTCCGTGGGCGGGAGCCGGTCCGTGCCCCGGGCGAGGTCCTCGGCGTTCGTGACCGGCAGGCCTGCGAGGTGGGTGGGGGGCTGCTCGCGGAGCCTTCGCATGGCGTCGGCGATGACGGAGAGGTCCTGGACGCGGACCGACAGCTGGTCGGTTGCGTGCAGGCCGTGTTCGACGGCCAGGTCGTCGAGGAGGTCGAGGAGGGTGCGGTCGTCCGCCTTGAGCACGGAGGCCAGTTCCGTGATCAGCAGCGCTGCTGTGATGCCGTCCTTGTCGCGTACGCCGTCCGGGTCGACGCAGTAGCCGAGGGCCTCCTCGTAGCCGAAGCGGAGGTCGTCGACGCGGGCGATCCACTTGAAGCCGGTGAGGGTCTCCTCGTGAGGCAGGCCCGCCTGCGCGGCGATGCGGCCGAGGAGCGAGGAGGAGACGATCGACTCGGCGAACGTGCCGCGCACCCCGCGGTTCACCAGGTGGGCGGCGAGGAGGGCGCCGACCTCGTCGCCGCGGAGCATGCGCCAGTCGCCGGCGTCCTTGACGGCCACCGCGCAGCGGTCGGCGTCCGGGTCGTTGGCGATGACCAGGTCCGGGTCGGACGCGCGGGCCTCGGCGAAGGCGAGGTCCATCGCACCGGGCTCCTCCGGGTTGGGGAAGGCGACGGTGGGGAAGTCCGGGTCGGGGTCGGCCTGCTCGGCGACCAGGACGGGGACCGGGAAGCCCGCGCGGTCGAAGGCGGTGAGGAGGACGTCCTTGCCGACGCCGTGCATCGCCGTGTAGACGGTGCGGGCGGTGCGGGGGGAGTCCTCGGCCAGGACGGCGTCCGTGCGGGCGAGGTAGGCCTGCAGGACGCTGTCGTCGAGCGTCTCCCAGCCTTCGGTGGGGCGGCGGACGACGGTGAGGGAGGGGACCGCGGCGATCTCGTCGGCGATCTCGGCGTCGGCGGGCGGGACGATCTGGGAGCCGTCGCCGAGGTAGACCTTGTAGCCGTTGTCCCGGGGCGGGTTGTGGCTGGCGGTGACCTCCACGCCGGCGACCGCGCCGAGGTGCCGGATGGCGAAGGCGAGGACGGGCGTGGGCAGGGGGCGGGGCAGGACGGCCGCGCGCAGGCCGGCGCCGGTCATGACGGCGGCGGTGTCGCGGGCGAAGTCCGCCGACTTGTGGCGGGCGTCGTAGCCGATGACGACGAGCCCGTCGTGGTGGCCCTGCTTCTTGAGGTACGCGGCGAGGCCGGCGGCGGCGCGGATGACGACCGAGCGGTTCATGCGCATGGGGCCGGCGCCGAGTTCGCCGCGCAGGCCGGCGGTGCCGAACTGGAGGGTGCCGCCGAAGCGGGCGGCCAGCTCGGTGACGTCCTTGGCGTCGATCAGGCGGGCCAGTTCGGCGCGGGTCTCCGGATCGGGGTCCTCGGTGAGCCATGCCTGGGCCTGTGCGAGGAGATCGTCTTGCACGGTCGGTCAGCCTCTCGTTGTGGGTGGTGCCTGCCGGGTGCCTGCGGCATCTTTGCGGGCGGGGGTGCCTGCGGTGGCCTGTGCGGGCGTCTGCGGGGTTGCTGGGGCGCCTGCGGTGCGTGCGTCGTCGGGGCCGCGCCGGGGGTGTCCGTCCTCGGAACGGCGCGCGATCGGTCATCTGCAGAGGTGCCCGGGTTGACGCGCCAACCGCTGTGGGCGGACACCCCCCGACACGGCCCCTGCCCGCCGTGCGCGGGTGCGGCTTCGTGTGCCCGACCGTAGTCCGTCGTGGCCGCCCCCCGTCCGGGACCCTGCGCCGAGTGGACTACAGCCGGTCCAGGACCTGGGCCAGCAGGGAGCCCATCCGCGTCGCCGAGTCGCGGCCCGCCTGGAGGACCTCCTCGTGGTTCAGGGGCTCTCCGGTCATGCCGGCGGCGAGGTTCGTGACGAGCGAGATGCCCAGGACCTCCGCGCCCGCCTCACGTGCCGCGATCGCCTCCAGAACCGTCGACATGCCCACCAGGTCGGCGCCGATCACGCGGGCCATGCGAATCTCGGCCGGCGTCTCGTAGTGCGGGCCGGGGAACTGGGCGTAGACGCCCTCCTCCAGGGTGGGGTCGATCTCCTTGCACAGGGTGCGCAGGCGCGGCGAGTACAGGTCGGTGAGGTCGACGAAGTTCGCCCCCACGATGGGGGAGGTCGCGGTGAGGTTGATGTGGTCGCTGATCAGCACCGGCTGCCCGGGACGCATGCCCTCGCGCAGGCCGCCGCAGCCGTTGGTGAGGACGATCGTCTTCACGCCCGCGGCGACGGCGGTGCGCACGCCGTGCGCCACGGCGGCGACTCCGCGGCCCTCGTAGTAGTGGGTGCGGCCGAGGAACACCAGGGCGCGCTTGTCGCCGATCCGGTACGAGCGGATCTTGCCGCCGTGCCCGGCGACCGCCGGCGGCGGGAACCCGGGCAGGTCGGTGACCTGCAGCTCGGCGTCGGGGGCGCCCAGTGCGTCCACGGCCGGCGCCCAGCCGGAGCCCATCACCAGGGCGACGTCGTGGGAGTCGGCGCCGGTGAGTTCGCGCAGGCGGGCGGCGGCGGCGCCGGCGGCGGCGTAGGGGTCGCCCTGGATGTCGTCCGGAAGAAGAGATGCGTTCACGCGGATGAGGGTAGCCGGTTTGGTCCTACGCGCGTAGATGCGGAGGTCACGGGATGGCGATCGTTGTCTTGTCGTTTCCCGCCAAGGAGGCGGCTCGTCAGTCGCCGGGGACGAAGATGTCCTTGTCGTTGAAGACCAGGACGATGAAGATCAACAGTCGGCCCACGCTGACGGTGTACTCGATGAGGATGTTCTGCGTGAGCCGGATGGTCCGGTCGTCGCCGGTGGAGCTTATGGACCGGGACAGGTCGGGATAAGGGTCCCGGGCGAGCATCATGATGCCCTTGTCGAACGCGGCGCGCTGACGCTCCTCGAGCTGGTCCCGAGCCGCTGCCGCCTGCTCGGTGTAGTAGACCTCGTACGCGGTCCTGCCGGCCATGGCGCGCCTCCGTTCGTGCGTCGATCCGGCCCGAGTCTAGAGTCGGGCGTCCTCAGCAGGGCCTCTTGCGCAGCTCCATCACGTAATCGTGTGGCGCCCCGGCGGATTCCGCCGCGTCCGCGATCTCGCCCAGATAGCGCGCCGAGGGAAGGCCGCCCTCGTACCCGTTGAGGACGTACGCCCAGGCGCCCTCCTCGCCGTCCAGGGTGTGCACGCGCACGCGCAGGCGGCGGTAGACGTCGAGGCCGACGCCGACCCACCGGTCGAGTGACTCCTCGTCCATGGGGGCGATGTCGTAGAGCGCGACGAAGACCTGGGAGCCGGGCGACTCCACGATCGTCGCCAGCGCGCCCTCCCAGCCCATGTGCTCGCCGCCGAACGTCAGCCGCCAGCCGTTCAGCCACCCCGTGGCTCGCATCGGCGAGTGCGGGGCGCGGCGGGTCATCAGCCGCGCGTCGAGGTTGCCGGCGTAGGCGGCGTAGAGCGACATGGACTGAGGGTACGGCAGTCGGCTCGCGCGTCACTTTCACACCAGGGGTACCTGTGACAGCTCGGGCGGCCCCCCGGGGCAGTCGCACATTGAAGGGTGCGGGACAATGGAGTACGTGACTCGGATCGTGATCATCGGTGGCGGACCCGGCGGATACGAGGCGGCGCTGGTCGCCGCCCAGCTCGGTGCGGAGGTGACCGTCGTCGACTGCGACGGTCTGGGCGGAGCGTCGGTGCTGACCGACTGCGTGCCGTCGAAGACTCTGATCGCCACGGCCGAGGTGATGACCACCTTCGACTCCTCCTACGAGGAACTGGGCATCATCGTCGCGGACGACACGCCGCCGGAGGAGATGGCCGCCCGCATCATCGGGGTGGACCTCGGCAAGGTCAACCGACGGGTGAAGCGCCTCGCGCTCGCCCAGTCCCACGACATCACCGCCGCCGTGACGCGGGCCGGCGCGCGGGTGATGCGCGGGCGCGGACGGCTGGAGGGCATGCAGGCGCTCGACGGGTCACGGAAGGTCGTCGTGCGGGCCGCGGACGGGAGCGAGGAGACGCTCACGGCCGACGCCGTCCTCATCGCCACCGGCGGGCACCCCCGTGAGCTGCCCGACGCCAGGCCCGACGGTGAGCGGATCCTGAACTGGACCCAGGTGTACGACCTCGACGAGCTGCCCGAGGAACTGATCGTGGTCGGGTCGGGCGTCACCGGCGCCGAGTTCGCGGGCGCCTACCAGGCGCTCGGGTCGAAGGTGACCCTCGTGTCGTCCCGGGACCGGGTGCTGCCGGGTGAGGACCCGGACGCGGCGGCGGTGCTGGAGGACGTCTTCCGGCGGCGCGGCATGAACGTCATGGCGCGCTCGCGGGCCGCATCCGCCAAGCGGGTCGGGGACCGGGTCGAGGTCACCCTCGCCGACGGGCGGGTCATCACCGGGTCGCACTGCCTGATGGCCGTCGGCGCCATCCCCAACACCGAGGGCATGGGCCTGGAGGAGGCCGGCGTCCGGCTCAAGGACTCCGGGCACATCTGGACCGACAAGGTCTCGCGCACCAGCGCCCCCGGCGTGTACGCCGCCGGTGACGTCACCGGTGTCTTCGCGCTCGCGTCGGTGGCGGCCATGCAGGGCCGTATCGCCATGTACCACTTCCTCGGCGACGCGGTGGCCCCGCTGAACCTGAAGACCGTCTCCTCCAACGTCTTCACCGACCCCGAGATCGCCACCGTCGGCTACACCCAGGCCGACGTCGACGGCGGTGTCATCGACGCCCGGGTCGTGAAGCTGCCGCTGCTGCGCAACCCGCGCGCGAAGATGCAGGGCATCCGGGACGGCTTCGTCAAGATCTTCTGCCGTCCGGGCACCGGCATCGTGGTGGGTGGAGTGGTGGTGGCGCCGCGCGCTTCCGAGCTCATCCATCCGATCTCGATCGCCGTCGACAACAATCTGACGGTCGAACAGATCGCGAACGCGTTCACCGTGTACCCCTCCCTTTCGGGGTCGATCGCGGAGGTCGCCCGGCAGCTCCACACCCGGAAGGCGACCGCCGAGGCCTGACCGTTCCGGCGGCCGAAAGCGACTCCTCGCTGGTCACGGGGAGTTGCCGACCATGCGTTCGGCATAAGCGGCGGGAGTAGGCCCCTATACCACTTCCCGCTGCCCTGTACGAACAACTTCTGTTATTCGGCGCAAACTGCTGAAACCAGACGGTCGTTGGGGTTACTGTCAGTTTCGTGTTCGCTGCAGAACGTCGCCAGTTGATCCTCGAAATGGTGCGAGCGAACGGGGCCGTGTCGCTCCGTGAGCTCGCCCGCGTCGTCCAGACCTCCGAAGTGACCGTACGGCGGGACGTGCGCGCACTGGAGGCAGAAGGACTCCTAGACCGCCGGCACGGCGGTGCGGTATTGCCGGGCGGATTCAGCCGGGAATCCGGCTTTCCGCAGAAGTCGCATCTCGCGACCGCCGAGAAGACCGCCATCGCCGACCTCGCCGCGAACTTCGTGGAGGAGGGCGAGGCCATCGTGGTCGGGGCCGGAACGACGACCCAGGAGCTGGCCCGCCGGCTCGCCCGGGTCCCCGGCCTGACCGTCGTCACCAACTCGCTCCTCGTGGCACAGGCCCTGGCCCACGCCAACCGGGTGGAGGTCGTGATGACCGGCGGCACGCTCCGCGGTTCCAACTACGCCCTCGTGGGGTCGGGTGCGGAACAGTCCCTCCAGGGCCTGCGGGTGTCCCGGGCGTTCCTCTCCGGAAGCGGCCTGACCGCCGAACGCGGCCTGTCCACGTCCAACATGCTCTCGGCATCCGTCGACCGGGCCCTCGTCCAGGCCGCCGCGGAGGTCGTGGTCCTCGCGGACCACACCAAGCTCGGCACGGACACGATGTTCCAGACCGTCCCGACGGATGTGATCACCCGCCTCGTCACGGACGAGCCGCCGGCGCACGACGACCGTGCCGCCACCGAGCTGCAGGCGCTGGCCGACCAGGGCGTCCAGATCGCCGTGGCCGGGACGGGAGCCCCGGGAAACGCCGGGAGCGCGGGCGGTGAGGGCTCCCAGGCGCGCCAGCAGCGCCGGGACGTACCCCTTCCGGGCCCCCGCCGCGGCCAGGTGCCGGGCGCCGGGTCGGCGCTGCGCACGGCGGCCGTCCTCGGCGAGCAGACGCCGGGCGGTGAGCGGGCCAGGGTGGCCGACCTGCGGCGCCGGTGACCTGCCGGGCCCCGCGCCCGCGCGAACTGCCGCGCGGCGGGCCGTGGGGCTCCCCGGCGCCGTCATGAGCGGCTGCCGGGACGACGACCGCGGCGACCGCCGTGTCCTCGATCCGTGTAGGTCCGGACCGCGGCACCGGCTGCCCTGACGTCCCGCACGGGAAACGAAACGCCCGGCGGACGTCACAAGCCGGTCCGCCGGGCGCTCGGGATGTCGTACGACCGCTCAGTCCTTGATCTCGCAGATCACCGCGCCCGACGTGATCGACGCGCCGACCTCGGCGCTCAGGCCCTTGACGGTGCCGTTCTTGTGGGCGTTGAGGGGCTGCTCCATCTTCATCGCCTCCAGGACGACGATCAGGTCGCCCTCCTTGACCGCCTGGCCCTCCTCCACGGCGATCTTGACGATGGTGCCCTGCATCGGCGAGGCGAGGCTGTCGCCGGACGCGACCGGGCCGGACTTCTTCGCGGCGCGGCGCTTCGGCTTGGCACCGGCGGCGAGACCGGTGCGGGCCAGGGACATGCCGAGGGAGGTCGGGAGGGAGACCTCCAGGCGCTTGCCGCCGACCTCCACGACGACGGTCTCGCGGCCCGGCTCGTCCTCGGCCTCCAGGTCACTGGTGGCGGTGAAGGGCTTGATCTCGTTGACGAACTCGGTCTCGATCCAGCGGGTGTGGACCGTGAACGGGTCGGTGGAGCCGGTCAGCTCGGGGGCGAAGGCCGGGTCCCTGACGACCGCGCGGTGGAACGGGATGGCCGTGGCCATGCCCTCGACCTGGAACTCCTCAAGCGCCCGCGCGGCCCGCTGCAGGGCCTCCTTGCGGGTACGGCCGGTGACGATCAGCTTCGCGAGCAGCGAGTCCCACGCCGGGCCGATCACACTGCCCGACTCCACACCCGCGTCCAGGCGGACGCCCGGACCCGACGGCGGCGCGAACAGCGTCACCGTCCCCGGCGCGGGCAGGAAGTTGCGCCCCGGGTCCTCGCCGTTGATACGGAACTCGAACGAGTGACCGCGCAGCTCCGGGTCGCCGTAGCCGAGCTCCTCGCCGTCGGCGATGCGGAACATCTCCCGCACCAGGTCGATCCCGGCGACCTCCTCGGTGACCGGGTGCTCCACCTGCAGACGGGTGTTGACCTCCAGGAAGGAGATCGTGCCGTCGAGGCCGACGAGGAACTCCACCGTGCCCGCACCGACGTACCCGGCCTCCTTCAGGATGGCCTTCGACGCCGCGTACAGCTCGTCCCGCTGCGCCTGCGACAGAAACGGCGCCGGCGCCTCCTCCACCAGCTTCTGGTGACGCCGCTGCAACGAGCAGTCCCGCGTGGACACCACCACGACGTTGCCGTGCTGGTCGGCCAGGCACTGCGTCTCCACGTGCCGGGGCCTGTCCAGGTAGCGCTCGACGAAGCACTCCCCGCGCCCGAACGCGGCCACGGCCTCGCGGACCGCGGAGTCGTACAGCTCGGGCACCTCCTCCAGCGTCCGGGCGACCTTCAGACCGCGTCCGCCACCGCCGAAGGCGGCCTTGATGGCGATCGGCAGCCCGTGCTCCTCGGCGAAGGCCACGACCTCCTGCGCGCCGCTCACCGGATCGGGCGTACCGGCGACGAGCGGGGCGCCCGCACGCTGGGCGATGTGCCGCGCCGCCACCTTGTCACCGAGGTCACGGATCGCCTGCGGCGGCGGCCCGATCCAGATCAGCCCCGCGTCCAGGACCGCCTGCGCGAACTCCGCGTTCTCCGACAGGAACCCGTAGCCCGGATGGACGGCGTCCGCCCCCGACTCACGGGCGGCCTTCAAGACCTTCTCGATGTCGAGGTAGCTGGTTGCGGGGGTGTCACCACCCAGGGCGAACGCCTCATCCGCGGCGCGGACATGCAGAGCGTCCCGGTCCGGGTCGGCGTAGACGGCCACGCTCGCGATCCCGGCGTCCCGGCAGGCCCGGGCCACGCGGACAGCGATTTCGCCACGGTTGGCGATGAGCACCTTGCGCACGATTGAGGCTCCCTCCTTGAAACAAGCCGAGTTTAGGGACTGCCGACACGGCACTTCGACCCGTCCCCAATGGTGAGCTTGCCCACACGGAGCGTGATGCGAGGCTTGCTCGACCCGCGAAATCCCTTGTCGCGGCGCGGTACGCAGGATTCCTCCGGGAAACCCTAGCCTTCTCGTGTGGTCAAGGTCTCTGTGAGAGCGTGCTGCGCCCCACTTGGATTCTTTGTCGAGTCCCTACGAATGGCCCAATGATTCTTTGCCGGCGGCAGAACCCTTGTCCCCTGGTTTACCCGTTAGTAGCGTTCGGGACGTACGCGAACGTACTCGGGGTAACAGCACCTGATGGCGGTGCGGCGGCCGGAAGTGGGTGGGGATCGGTGGTGCGCAGGCCGGTGGCGTTGATCGTGGCGCTGGTGCTCTTCGTGGAGGCGTTCGGCATCGCCGCGCTGCAGTGGTTCCTGGGGATGGTGGTCGACAACCAGGACATGTCCCTGGCGGGCCTCGACCCGGACGTGATGTCCCTGTCCTCGAAGGCCGGCGGCGTGGTCTTCGGGCTCTACTTCGCCCTGTGCGGCCTGATCGCCCTCCTGGTCGCCGTGCGCGACCGCACCCCGGTCGGCCTCGGCCGCGTCCTGCTCATCAGCGCGGCCGTGGTGCACGGCGTGCTGGGCGCGCTCACCTGGGGGCTGGTGGGCCCGCACGCGTTCCTGTTCATGATGCTGGTGATGGGCCTCGTCGTGCTGCTCCTGATGACGTACGACGGCCGCCGGAGTCCCGCGTCCGGCGAGCAGTGGGACGGCACGGACGGCGGCGCCGGGGACCCGCCGGCCGGCGACGCGCCGGTCAGTCCTCCGCCGGCGCCCACAACTCCGTGATGCCGACGCCCAGCTCGGCCAGCAGTCGGCGCACGAGGGGCAGGCTGATGCCGATCACGTTGCCGTGGTCGCCGTCGATGCCGTCGATGAACGGCGCCGAGCGGCCGTCCAGGGTGAAGGCCCCGGCGACGTAGAGGGGCTCGCCGGAGGCGACGTACGCGGCGATCTCCTCGTCCGTGGGGTCACCGAAACGGACGACGGTGGAGGCGGTCGCGGAGGCGTACCGCCCGCTCAGCGTGTCGTAGACGCAGTGCCCGGTCTGGAGCGTTCCGGCCCGGCCGCGCATCGCCTTCCAGCGTGCGGTGGCCTCCTCGGGGTCGGCCGGCTTGCCGAGCGCCTCGCCGTCCAGGTCGAGCACCGAGTCGCAGCCGATCACCAGGGCGCCCTTGACGTCGGGCCGGGCGGCGACGACGGAGGCCTTCGCCTCGGCGAGCGCGAGGGCCAGCTCGGCGGGCGTGGGCGCGGTCACGGCGTCCTCGTCGACGCCGCTCACGATCACCTCGGGGTCGAGCCCGGCCTGTCGCAGCAGCCCGAGCCGGGCGGGGGACTGGGAGGCGAGCACGAGTCGGCGGCGCGGCTGATCAGTCATGCGGCCAGCGTATCGGCGTAACCCGAACGGCTCACCCCAGGCCGATCACGATCATCGCGAGCACCATGGCCAGCGCCATGAGAACGCCCAGCCGCCGCAACATCTCCTGCGCGTCGCGCAGTTCCTTGGGCGGCTCGTTCTCCGGGTCGGACCACAGCATGCCTTCGATCGTGAGTCGGCGGTGCCGCGCGGCGCCTGAGTACGCGTACTCAAGTTTCATCACACGGGTCCATGGTTCCGTCAGGGCAGGGCTGCCGGCGTCAGTCGCTGCGCCAGGTCGTCCGGCTCACGGCGGGCGGCGGCCGGCTGCGCGTCCGGCTGTCGAACGCGTACGGCACCACCCGTGCGCCTGGCGGGCGCGACGGTGGGGCGTGCGACCGCCGGTGCCGCCGTCGAGCCCGGCTCGGTCCGCCTCGTGGGGTGGTCGGCGCGGCCCTGCTGCCCTTCGGGGTTGCCGACCACTGGGGCGAGCGCGCGGCCGAGGTGAGCCAGCGGCTCGACGAGTGGACCAGGTGCTCGGGGGAGTACGACGCGATGGGTGGACCTGCGCCGCGCCCCGGCCGATTCGGCGGACCCGGACCGGCTGCACCCGGCGTACGACGTCGGCGACCACCTGCACCCGAACGGCGGGGGCCACGCGGTGATGGCCGAAGCCGTCGCGGACGTGCTTCAGGCCGGCCAGTAGGTCCGCGACCACGCCGCCGGGCCCGGCTGGGGCACGCGCCGGCCGGCCAGTCGGGCCGGGTCGGACCAGGAGTCCCGCGGGCCGGGCGCGCCGGGCGGCGCTGCCGACGCCGCCGCGGCGCGGGCCCGGACCACCGCCAGGGCGGCGGCCAGCTCCTCCGGGGTCGGGTTGCCCCGTACGACCTTGATCGTCATGTCGGCTCCAGCGGGTCGTGGGTCGTCTGGTCGTCAGTCGTCTAGAGCGGGATGTTGCCGTGCTTCTTCGGGGGCAGGGATTCCCGCTTGGTGCGCAGTTGACGCAGGCCGCGCACGATGTGGTGGCGCGTGTCGGACGGCATGATCACCGCGTCGACGTAGCCGCGCTCGGCCGCGATGTAGGGGTTGAGGAGGGTGTCCTCGTACTCCTGGATGAGCCGCGCCCGGGTCGCCTCGACGTCGTCCGCCTCGGCGATGGTGCGGCGGTGCAGGATGTTGACGGCGCCCTGGGCGCCCATCACGGCGATCTGCGCCGTCGGCCAGGCCAGGTTGAGGTCGGCGCCCAGGTGCTTGGAGCCCATGACGTCGTACGCGCCGCCGAAGGCCTTGCGGGTGATGACGGTGATCAGCGGGACGGTGGCCTCCGCGTAGGCGTAGATCAGCTTGGCGCCGCGGCGGATGATGCCGTCGTGCTCCTGGTCGACGCCGGGCAGGAAGCCGGGCACGTCGACGAAGGTGATGACCGGGACGTTGAACGCGTCGCAGGTGCGCACGAACCGGGCGGCCTTCTCGCTCGCGGCGATGTCGAGGCAGCCGGCGAACTGCATCGGCTGGTTGGCGACGATGCCGACCGGGCGGCCCTCCACGCGGCCGAAGCCGGTGAGGATGTTGGGCGCGAACAGCGGCTGCGTCTCGAAGAACTCGGCGTCGTCCAGGACGTGTTCGATCACCGTGTGCATGTCGTACGGCTGGTTGGCGCTGTCCGGGACCAGCGTGTCCAGCTCGCGGTCCTCGTCGGTGAGGGAGAGGTCCGCCTCCTCCGGGAACGCCGGGGGCTCGCTGAGGTTGTTCGACGGCAGGTACGACAGCAGCTGCTTGACGTACTCGATGGCGTCCTTCTCGTCCCCGGCCATGTGGTGGGCCACGCCGGAGGCGGTGTTGTGGGTGCGGGCGCCGCCCAGTTCCTCGAAGCCGACGTCCTCGCCGGTGACGGTCTTGATGACGTCCGGGCCGGTGATGAACATGTGCGAGGTCTGATCGACCATGATCGTGAAGTCGGTGATGGCGGGCGAGTAGACCGCGCCGCCCGCGCAGGGCCCGACGACCAGGCTGATCTGCGGGATCACACCGGAGGCGTGGGTGTTGCGGCGGAAGATCTCGCCGTACACCCCCAGCGAGGCCACGCCCTCCTGGATGCGGGCGCCGCCGGAGTCGTTGATGCCGATGACCGGGCAGCCGGTCTTCAGCGCGAAGTCCATCACCTTGACGATCTTCTGCCCGTAGACCTCGCCGAGCGCGCCGCCGAAGACGGTGAAGTCCTGCGAGAAGACCGCGACGGGACGGCCGTCGACGGTGCCGTACCCGGTCACCACGCCGTCCCCGTAGGGGCGGTTCTTCTCCAGGCCGAAGTTGGTGGAGCGGTGCCGGGCGAACTCGTCCAACTCCACGAACGAGCCCTCGTCGAGCAGCAGCGCGATCCGCTCACGGGCCGTCAGCTTGCCCTTCGCGTGCTGCTTGTCGACGGCGCGAGCGGAGCCGGCGTGCGTCGCTTCCTCGATGCGGCGCTGGAGATCCGCGAGCTTGCCCGCGGTCGTGTGGATGTCGATCTCGTGACGCTCTTGACGCTCTTCCGGCTCGGACATCGGGATGCGGCTCCCTGCCTGCTCAAAAGGGGGGACGGTTACTCATCCGTAGCGTAGTGGGGTGCCCATCGATCGGCAGTGCGGCGTTTACCACACCTAGGGTGGCTTGCATGACGCCCCGAGATGCATCAGAGCCCAACAACCGCTGGACCGATCTGGACCGGCCTCCGCTGAACGCGACCGCGCTGCGCAAGGCGCTGGTGCTCGAGGGAGGGCTGTGGTCGGAGGTGCGCGTGGTGCAGCGCACCGGCTCCACCAACTCCGACCTGGTGGCCCGGGCCGCCGAGGGCCTGGCGGTGGAGGGCGAGGTGCTGATCGCCGAGGAGCAGACCGCCGGGCGCGGCCGGCTGGACCGCCAGTGGACCGCTCCGCCGCGCTCCGGCCTGTTCTTCTCCGTGCTGCTGCGCCCGACGGACGTCCCGGTGTCCCACTGGGGCTGGCTGCCGCTGCTCACCGGCGTGGCCGTGGCGACCGGCCTGTCCCGGGCGGCCGGCGTCGACACGGCACTCAAGTGGCCCAACGACCTGCTGGTGACCGTCGGCGGCGAGGAACGCAAGGCCGGCGGCATCCTGGCCGAGCGGGCGGCGGACGACGGCGTGGTGATCGGCGTCGGCCTCAACGTCACCCTCCGCGAGAAGGAACTGCCGGTGCCCACCGCGGGCTCGCTGGCGCTGGCCGGCGCGGCGAACACGGACCGCGACCCGCTGCTGCGCGCCGTCCTGCGCTCGCTGGAGGAGTGGTACCGGCGGTGGCGGACCGCCGGGGGCGATCCGGCGTCCAGTGGCTTGCAGGAGACGTATGCCGCCGGGTGCGCCACGCTGGGGAGGGTGGTGCGGGCGGAACTGCCGGGTGACCGGACGATCATCGGAGAGGCGGTCGCGGTGGACGGGGACGGGCGGCTGGTGCTGGCGACCGAGGAGGGCGTGCAGGAGCCGGTCGGCGCCGGCGACATCGTGCACTTGAGGGGGGTTTAGCCGCGGTGCCGGGAGGAGTGACCTGGGGCACAGCTGACGTAAAGTTGGGGCCGGTCGATACCTGACCGCGGCAGATCGGAAGGGCAGCAGGCGTGACCGTCGACGACACGGGCTCCGGTACGGACCCGCAGGGCGCCGACTCCGGCGAGGACCCGCTCGCCCTGCGGATCGAACAGCTCATCCTGGGCGCCGAGCGGCGCTACACGCCGTTCCAGGCGGCCCGCAGCGCCGGGGTCTCCATGGAGCTGGCCTCCCGTTTCTGGCGGGCCATGGGCTTCGCCGACATCGGCCAGGCCAGGGCGCTGACGGAGGCGGACGTCCTGGCGCTGCGGCGCCTGGCCGGTCTGGTCGAGGCGGGGCTGCTCAGCGAGGCGATGGCCGTGCAGGTGGCCCGGTCGACCGGGCAGACCACGGCCCGGCTGGCCGAGTGGCAGATGGACTCCTTCCTGGAGGGCCTGACCGAGCCCCCCGAGCCCGGCATGACCCGCACCGAGGTGACCTATCCGATCATCGAACTGCTCCTGCCGGAACTGGAGGAGTTCCTCGTGTACGTCTGGCGGCGCCAGCTCGCCGCCTCGGCCGGCCGGGTCGTGCAGGCCGGCGACGACGAGGAGATGGTCGACCGGCGTCTGGCCGTCGGCTTCGCGGACCTGGTCGGCTTCACCCGTCTGACCCGCCGCCTGGAGGAGGAGGAACTCGGCGAACTCGTCGAGGCCTTCGAGACCACGGCGGCCGACCTGGTGGCCGCGCGGGGCGGGCGGCTGATCAAGACGCTGGGCGACGAGGTGCTGTACGCCGCGGACGACGCGGGCGTCGCGGCGGAGATCGCGCTGCGGCTCATCGAGACCCTGGCGAACGACGAGACGCTGCCCGAGCTGCGGGTGGGCATCGCCTTCGGCACGGTGACCACGCGCATGGGTGATGTGTTCGGGACGACGGTGAACCTGGCGTCCCGGTTGACGTCGATAGCTCCGCGCGACGCGGTTCTGGTCGACAGCGCGTTCGCCGAGGAGCTGATCCGCAGCGGGGAGGCGCCCGCCTCCGAGGCCGAGGCGGCCGAGGCCGCGGCCGCCGCCGAGAAGGAGGGCGAGGAGCCGCCGACGTACCGCTTCGCGCTCCAGCCGATGTGGCAGCGGCCGGTGCGTGGGCTGGGCGTCGTGGAGCCCTGGCTGCTCACGCGGCGGGACGGGGCCTCGTAGCGGGGGCGGCGTGCGAGGTGTTCCTCATCGCCCGCCCAGCGAGCCCAGGCACAGGTTGATGACCGGTACGCAGATACCGGGTTCGTCGGGCTGTGGGCCCGGGGTGGCGGGCGGGGGCGTGGGCGAAGACGTCGGGTCGGCCGTGGGCGGTTGCTGCGGTGGGGCGCTGTGGCCGGTGCTGCCGGAGGCGGACGGAACGTTCGGGGCCTCGGGCACGCTCGTGGAACCGCCGGGGACCGTCGCCGGGGCGTGGACCCGCGGCCCCGAGGTCGTGTCCGGGGACGACGGCGTGGCGTGCGGCGTTCCGTACGCGCGGGGCGCGCCCGGGCTGCCCAGGGGAGCGGGTGCGGAGGGGCCCGCCGTGGCGGCGCCGGTGGGGACGGTGGCGGAGGTGTCGGTCGCCCCCTCGCTGCCGACCGCGGCGTCGGGGGTGGGTGCCGCCGTGGCGGCGGTCCCGCCGTTCCCGGACCCCGGCGACACCGGGCGTACGAGGCTCAGCACCCCGGCGGCGAGGGCGAGTCCGCCCGCGGCGAGGAGCACCTTGCGGGGCCGGGGGCGACGGTGCCGGCCGCGCCCGCTCGGCGCCCAGGAGCGGGTGTCCTCCGGGTCGGCGCCGGGCCGGGGGCGTGTCGCGGAGGAGGCGGAGGCGCTGACGGCCCCCTGCCCGCCCACGGCCACCCCCTGCGGGCCACGACCCCCAACCGCCGCAGCCCTGACCTGCGGCTGAACGCCGCGTGCGGACGCTGTCGGGCTCTTGGACCGGGGTGCGTCTCCGGCCGCCGTCGTGGGCTGGGGCTGGGGCTGGGGCTCGTGCGCGGGCCCGGCCTTGGCGTCTTGGGGCCGGGGTGCGGGTCCGGCCTTGGCGTCTTGGGGCCGGGGTGCGGGTCCGGCCTTGGCGCCTTGGGGCTGGGGTGCGGGTCCGGCCTTCGTGGCGTCTTGGGGCCGGGGTGCGCCTCCGGCTGTCGTTGTGGGCTGGGGCTGGGGCTGGGGCTGGGGCTGGGGCTGGGGCTGGGGCTGGGGCTGGGGCTCGTGCGCGGGCCCGGCCTTTGCGCCTTGAGGCCGGGGTGCGGGTCCGGCCTTCGTGGCGTCTTGGGGCCGGGGTGCGTCCCCGGTTGCCGTGGTCGGCCGGGGCTGGGGCTCGGGCTTACGTGCCTCTGCCGCCGCGCCCTGGGGCCGGGGTGTGGTGTGCCCGGCCGTCGTGGTGCCCTGGGCCGTACGTCCGGGTGCCTTGGTGTTCTGGGGCCGGGCTCCGCGTGCGTCTGGCGTCGAGCCCTGCGGACGCTGCTCACGCAGGGGTGTCGTGCCCTTCGGCTGGGGCGCGGGCCCGGTCGTGGCCGCCTGGGGCGGTCGGGGCGCCGTCGGCGCGGTGGTGTCGGTGCGGCCCTTCGCGTCCGTGGGCGCTGTCGTGCGCCCGCTCGTGCCGTCGTGTCCGCTGTCGTTGCTGCGGCCGTTCCTCCGGCCGTTCTTCGACGGGCTGCCCGTCGACGTGTCGGTCCTCATGGCGGTCCCTCCCCAATGCGCTCACGCCCCCCCCGGTGCGCCGTCGCGGTGCGCACGCTATGCGCTCCCCCGGGGCACGGGGAGGGAGTCGGGCGCGATGTCACTCGAACGGGGTGTCGGGGGGTGACTCGGGAACCGGGACGCGCGCAGGCCCGGCCTTCCCCCGGAGGGGCGCGGCTGGGATGATCGTGGCGAGTGTTGTTAACCCGCGTTAACCGGGAGGGTGTCATGAGCGAGGAGCGGTTCGGGGAGTTCGTGCTGGTGCGGCGGCACGAGGACGGGCATGTCGCGGAGCTGGCCCTCGACCGGCCCAAGGCCATGAACGCCGTGTCGACGGAGATGGCCCGGTCGATCGCCGGGGCCTGCGCCGCGCTGGGGGCGGACCGCGACGTACGGGTGGTCGTGCTGACGTCGACGCACGAACGGGCGTTCTGTGTGGGCGCCGACCTGAAGGAGCGCAACTCGCTCAGCGACGCCGAGCTGGTGCGGCAGCGGCCGGTGGCGCGGGGGGCGTACACCGGCGTACTGGACCTGCCGGTGCCGACCGTCGCGGCGGTCCACGGCTTCGCGCTCGGCGGCGGCTTCGAGCTGGCGCTGTCGTGCGACGTGATCGTGGCCGACGGTACGGCCGTGGTGGGGCTGCCGGAGGTGTCCGTGGGGGTGATCCCAGGGGGAGGCGGTACGCAGCTGCTGCCCCGGCGGGTGGGGGCGGCCCGCGCGGCCGAGCTGATCTTCAGCGCACGGCGGGTCGAGGCGGCCGAGGCGCGGCAGCTGGGCCTGGTGGAC
This sequence comes from Streptomyces chromofuscus, assembly GCF_015160875.1. Taxonomy (NCBI): domain Bacteria; kingdom Bacillati; phylum Actinomycetota; class Actinomycetes; order Kitasatosporales; family Streptomycetaceae; genus Streptomyces; species Streptomyces chromofuscus. The sequence continues at coordinate 5,025,729 of NZ_CP063374.1, forward strand.
GTACTGGTCGAGGACGGCCGGGACCGGGAGGAGGCGCTGGCGCTCGGGTCCCGTATCGCCGCCAACTCGCCGGTCGGCCTGCGCGCGGCGAAGCGGGCCCTGCGGCTGGGGCACGGACTGGACCTGCGGGCCGGCCTGGAGGTGGAGGACGCGGCGTGGCGCTCGGTGGCGTTCTCGGGGGACCGGGCGGAGGGCGTCGCGGCCTTCAACGAGAAGCGCAAGCCGCAGTGGCCGGGGGAGTGAGCGGGGGACGGGGGCGCGGCTTGTCGAAGAACGCCGTGGCTCTCGCCGCATGATCCGCTCACCCCACCGCCCCTCAAACATCCCCATTCGCCCCGAATCTCCCTAGCCTGGAGTGATGGGTGAGGACAACCGGCTCGCGGCCGTGGTGGCGCTGGCGCAGGGCATGGCCGCGGCGCAGTCGGTGCGCGAGTCGTGGCGGGCCGCCGCGCTCGGGGCGTGCCGGGCGCTGGACGGGAGCTTCGCCGCGCTGTCGGTGTGGGAGCGGGACCTCGGGCGGCTGCGGGTGCTCGTCAACGTGGGGGAGCGGGCGGACGACGAGGAGGAGTTCCCGGAGGACGAGGCGTATCCGGTGCACCAGTTCGCCGAGATCACCGAGTTCCTGCACGAGCAGTGGGCGGGTGGCGGTGAGCCCGACGCCTGGGTCGAGACCGCCGGGGGACCCACCGGCGGGCGCGCCGGCTTCTGCCACCAGCGGGTCGCCGCACTGCGGCGCAGGGGGCGGGGGTGCTGCGTGGTCGCGCCGGTCGTGCTGCACGGCCGGGCCTGGGGCGAGCTGTATGTGGCCCGGCCCCTCGGCGCCCCTGTCTTCGACCGGGCCGACGCCGACTTCGCCACCGTCCTGGCCGCCGTCGTCGCCGCCGGGATCGCGCAGACCGAGCGGCTGGAGGAGGCCCGGCGGCTCGCCTTCACCGACTCCCTCACCGGCCTGGCCAACCGGCGTGCCGTGGACGCGCACCTGGACGAGGCCATCGAGCGGCACCGCAGGGACGGGGTGGTGGTGAGCCTGGTCGTCTGCGATCTCAACGGCCTCAAGCGCGTCAACGACACCCGTGGGCACGCCGTCGGCGACCGGCTCCTGGAACGGTTCGGTTCCGTGCTCTCGCTCTGCGGCGCCATGCTGCCCGGCACCCTCGCCGCCCGCCTCGGCGGCGACGAGTTCTGCCTGCTCGCCGTCGGTCCGCCCGCCGACGACGTCGTCAAGGTCGCCGACGAACTCTGCCACCGCGCCGCCGAACTGGAACTGGGCGACGGGGTCGCCTGCGGCGTCGCGTCCACCGAGGACCCGATCGGAGCGGTCCGCTCCGCCCGCCGCCTGTTCCGGCTCGCGGACGCCGCCCAGTACCAGGCCAAGGGCGTCCGCGCCGCCAAGGCCGTCGTGGCCGGCCGTCAGGGGCCCGACGACCCCGTCGTACGCCTCGCCGACGCACCCCCCGAGGGCCCCACCGCCGACCGCCGCACCTTCCGCGGCCGCCGCTGAGCCACGTCACCCCGACGACGCCCGCCACCGGAAGCGAGGCCGCCGCTCGGGCTCCCCGCCCTCCCCGAGCGGGTAAGGGTCACATCCCGCCCCCACTCGTGACATCTTCAGATTCACTGCGTACGCTCCTGAATATGGATATGCACACTGTGGTGGTGGGGACGTCCGGTGTCACCGCGTCCGACGTCCTCGCCGTGGCGCGCGCCGGCGCCCGCGTCGAGCTCTCCGGCGAGGCGGTGGCCGCCCTCACCGCGGCCCGCGAGATCGTGGACGCCCTGGCGGCCAAGCCCGACCCCGTCTACGGCGTCTCCACCGGCTTCGGCGCCCTCGCGACCCGGCACATCGGCCAGGAACTGCGCACCCGGCTCCAGCGCAACATCGTCCGCTCGCACGCCGCCGGCATGGGACCGAGGGTCGAGCGGGAGGTCGTGCGGGCGCTGATGTTCCTGCGGCTGAAGACCGTCTGCTCCGGGCACACCGGTGTGCGCCCCGAGGTCGCGCAGACCATGGCCGACGTGCTGAACGCCGGCATCACCCCGGTCGTGCACGAATACGGCTCCCTCGGCTGCTCCGGCGACCTCGCGCCGCTGTCCCACTGCGCCCTCACCCTGATGGGCGAAGGCGACGCCGAGGGACCGGACGGTGTCGTGCGCCCCGCCGCCGAACTGCTCGCCGCGCACGGCATCGAGCCCGTCGAGCTGCGCGAGAAGGAGGGCCTCGCCCTCCTCAACGGCACCGACGGCATGCTCGGCATGCTGCTCATGGCGCTCGCCGACCTCGACACCCTCTACAAGTCCGCCGACGTCACCGCGGCCCTGTCGCTGGAAGCCCTGCTCGGCACCGAGAAGGTCCTCGCCCCCGAGCTGCACGCCATCCGCCCGCACCCCGGCCAGGCCGCCAGCGCCGCGAACATGCTGGCCGTGCTGAAGGGTTCCGGGCTGACGGGCCATCACCAGGACGACGCGCCCCGTGTCCAGGACGCCTACTCCGTCCGCTGTGCCCCCCAGGTCGCCGGCGCCGGACGCGACACCGTCGCCCACGCCCGCCTGGTCGCCGAGCGCGAACTCGCCTCCGCCGTCGACAATCCCGTCGTCCTGCCCGACGGACGGGTGGAGTCCAACGGCAACTTCCACGGCGCCCCGGTCGCCTACGTGCTCGACTTCCTGGCGATCGCCGTCGCCGACCTCGCCTCCATCGCCGAGCGGCGCACCGACCGGCTGCTGGACAAGAACCGCAGCCACGGGCTGCCGCCGTTCCTCGCCGACGACGCCGGGGTGGACAGCGGGCTGATGATCGCCCAGTACACGCAGGCCGCCCTGGTGAGCGAGATGAAGCGGCTCGCCGTACCGGCGTCCGCGGACTCCATCCCGTCCTCCGCGATGCAGGAGGACCACGTGTCGATGGGCTGGTCGGCGGCGCGCAAGCTGCGCACGGCCGTCGACAACCTCACCCGGGTGGTCGCGATCGAGCTGTACGCCGCCACGCGCGCCGTCGAGCTGCGCGAGGGGCTGACCCCGGCCCCCGCCACACGGGCCGTCATCGACGCCGCACGGGCCGCCGGGGTGGCCGGACCCGGGCCGGATCGTTTCCTCGCCCCCGACCTGGCCGCGGCCGACGCGTTCGTGCGTGACGGGAGGCTGCTGGCCGCGGTGGAGACGGTCACCGGGCCGCTGCTCTGACGGGCCGCGCGAGACGGCGGGGCCCCGGCGCACGACGGCCGGGGCCCCGCGGGCGGCTACTTCAGCCCGGCCGCCTGCGCGTCGATCACCGCGGCTGGGATGTCGTACGCTTCGCCGCTGATCAGCGCGCCCATGTTGATCGTGTAGTACGTCGCGAGCGTGCCGCCGTGCCGCACCACCTCACCGTGCACGGTGCCCGGCGCCTCCTGGTCCTCCATGGCGACGGTCGCGGAGAACGCCACCGACTCGTCACCGGTGCCGGAGGCCTTCTCCGTGGCGACCTTGGTGATCTTCTGGTCGGCGCCCTGGGCGGTGAGCGTGAAGCCACCGGCGCAGCCGGCGATCGCGTCGGAGACGGAGTCGAAGGTCCTCGCGGTGCCGTCACCGTCGTAGGAGGAGAGTCCGACGACGGTCATGTCGATGCTCAGCGCGTCGGTGAAGGCGTCCTCGAACTCGCCCTCACTCAGCTCCCCCACGGACGCGGAGGCCGTGTCGCTGGGCGACTTCTGCTCGGTCGCCACGGTGCGGGCTTCCCCGGCCGACTCGCCGGGCGCCAGACCGCTCATCACGTGGGCGAGCGGCTCGCACTCCGCCTTGTCGACCTGGACCTCGTCCTTGGAACCCGGAAGCCGGCTGTCGTCCGCCTCGACCTCGTACCCCTCGACATCGCCCTGAGCGATGATCAGCTTCTTCAACTCGGCCGCGCCGCGGGCCTTCGCGGCCGGAGCGGCCGACGCGGCCGGGGCGGTCGAGGCCGAGCCGGACCCCTCGGAGTCGTCCGGACCGCTCTGCGCGCATCCCGTGACAAGGGCGAGCGACAGCGCGCCGACGGCAACCGTGGCGCACAGCCGCGCACCCGATGATCTGTTCATGACCCGGACTATGAAGTCCGGGTCAAGAACACGTCAAGTGAACTTCGGTCAGAGCCCGAGGCGCTCTCGGCGCACGGAATACACCACGAATCCGGCCCCCAGCGTGAGACAGAAGGCGCCGCCGACGACGTAAGGCGTGCTGTCGAAACTGCCGGTGTCCGCGAGCCGGGTCCCGTCGCTCAGCGAGGCGGCGGTGGCGGCCGTGTTCGTCGTCGTGACCCCGGCCTGCGTGGTCTGCGTCACCGTGGAGACCTCTCTCGCCGGGCCGTCCGCCGTCGCGTTCGCGGAGGGGACGAACCACAGGGCCCCCAGCAGGGTGCCCGCGGCGGTGGCTGTCAGCAGCGGACGGCGAGCGGATGACACGGAATATCGATCCCCTTGCGAATCTGGTGAATTGGCCGTGTGGGGCGATGCTAGTGAAAGCCGCGGGTCGTGGGAAAGTCGCGGGGGCCCCGGGCCGTACGCTCCGGGCATGAGCACTCCAGAGACAACAGGTTTTGTACGGCTTCGGGTGGAACTCGTCCTCCAGGTCGACGACGCCGAGGCGCTGACCCGGGCCGCGCAGCTTCGGATCTCCGAGGACGCCGACATGCAGGCCGAGGAGCGGGTACACGCCGAGAGCGCTGTGACGGAAGACACCGCGGAGGCACTCGCGTATCTCGTGGACCCGTTCGACCTGGTCAGCGAGGTGCCGGGGATCGAACTCCAGCAGGCCTCCTGGAGCAGCGAGCAGGTGGACTACGACCCCGACTCGCCGGACTGGGACCTCGACGACGATGATGTGGACGACGACGAAGAAGAAGAGCGGGTCGGCTGACGCGGCTTGGGGAAATTGTGACCCCGGGCGGCAACCGCCGTCCGGGGTTCCTTCGTCTCATGGGGCGCACGGGCCGACACCCGCACCATGCACGACCGCTCCGGCGGACGTGGTGTGCCCCACACATCGAGGGAATGTGGAACGGGACGAACCGGTCGTAGCGTTGAAACATTACGGGGACTCTTGGCGTTCAGGGGAAGCGGCGACGATGGAGAAGCGTGTGATGACGAACAGTAAGCGGCGCAGGGGCCTTTCGGTCGCGTCCGCACTGCTCGGAAGTGTTCTGGTGCTCTCGGCGTGCTCCAGCGGTCAGGAGGCCGCCGGCAGCGACGGCGGCACCGACACCTCGCAGGCCAAGGTCGACGAGGCGGCGGCCCAGAAGACCTCCGAGGCCCAGATCCGGATCACGCCGAAGGACGGCTCGACCAACGCCTCCATCAACAACTCCGCCACCGTCACCGTGAGCAAGGGGACGCTCACCGAGGTGACCATGACGACGGCGGACGGGACGGCCGTCGAGGGCGAGATCTCGGCCGACAAGACCAGCTGGAAGCCCAGCGTGCAGCTGGAGCGCTCCACCCGCTACAAGGTCGCGGTGACGGCGAAGGACTCCAAGGGCCTGGAGGCCCACGAGAACGCGTCCTTCACCACGGTCTCCCCGGACAACAGCTTCATAGGCACCTTCACGCCGGACGACGGCACCACCGTCGGCGTCGGCATGCCGGTCTCGATCAACTTCGACAAGGCGATCACCAACAAGGCCGAGGTCCAGAAGAGCATCGACGTCACCACCAGCAGCGGCCAGGAGGTCGTCTGCCACTGGTTCAACGCCAACCGCTTGGACTGCCGCCCCGAGGAGTACTGGAAGGAAGGCTCCACCGTCACGCTGAAGCTGGAGCTCGACGGCGTCGAGGGCGCCGAGGGCGTCTACGGCGTCCAGCAGAAGACGGTCTCCTTCACCATCGGCCGCAACCAGGTCTCCTACGTCGACGCGGAGACCAAGCAGATGAAGGTCACGCAGGACGGCAAGGTCGTCAAGACCATCCCGATCTCCGCCGGCTCGCCCGAGAACAAGACGTACCAGGGCCAGATGGTGATCTCCGAGAAGTTCAAGGAGACCCGGATGAACGGCGCGACGGTCGGCTTCACCGACGACGACGGCAAGGGCGAGTACGACATCAAGGACGTCCCGCACGCCATGCGGCTGTCCAGCTCCGGCACCTTCATCCACGGCAACTACTGGGGCGCCGACTCCATCTTCGGCAGCGTCAACACCAGCCACGGCTGCGTCGGCCTGAACGACACCAAGGGCGCCGACGACCCGAACACCGAGGGCGCGTGGTTCTACAACAACTCGATCATCGGTGACGTCGTGGTCGTGCAGAACACCGGCGACAAGACCATCGCGCCGGACAACGGGCTGAACGGCTGGAACATGAGCTGGGAGCAGTGGAAGGCCGGTTCCGCCGTCTGACACACGCGCTCTGACGCCCACTCACCGACGAAGGCCGCCCCGCCCGGGGCGGCCTTCGCCGTTCCCGGCCACCGCCGTTCTCTGCCGCCGTTCCCGGCCGCCGCCGTTTCAACGGCTCCTTCTCATCCTTCTCTTATCTCCGCCTTATTCGGCCATCACGGTGCGTCCCTAGCTTGCGGCGCATGTTCTTCACCTACCTGAGGCGCGAACTGCGCCGCCGCAGAAAGGCGGCCCTCGTCGTCGCCTCCGGCCTCGCGCTGGGCATCGCGCTGGTCATCGTCGTCAACTCCGTGTCCTCCGGCATGGGGAAGGCACAGGACAAGGTCCTTCAGTCGCTGTACGGCCTGGGCACCGACATGACGGTCACCAAGGCCGCCGACCCGCAGGAGGAGGGACAGGCGGCGGGGCCGCGCTTCCGGTTCGACGCCCGGGAGGACGGCTCCGACGAGGAGCAGAGCAGCGACCGCGTGCTGGTCCAGGGTTTCGAGACCCTGGCGAGCTCGACCGTCGCGAAGGTCGCCGCGCAGGACGGCGTCTCGAACGCCGTCGGCGGTCTGAGCCTCCAGGTCGTCAAGGTCAGCGGCCAGTTCACGCGGGGCAAGATCCAGGAGCAGGGGCAGGGACCCGGCGGCAAGATCGTGATCCCGCAGGGCGGTACGGTCAAGGGCGGCGGCGCGGACTTCGACGTCAACACCTACTCCGTCTTCGGCACCGACGTCACCGAACCCGAGCTCGGCCCGCTGACCTCCTCGAAGATCACCAGCGGCCGTACCTTCACGTCCTCCGAGACCAACGCGAAGGTCGTCGTCGCCGACGCCTCCTACGCCAAGGAGAAGAAGCTCGCCGTCGGTGACACGGTCACCATCAAGGGCGTCAAGTACGAGGTCATCGGCATCGCCACCCCGGAGAGCGGGGACGCGGCGGCCAACCTCTACATCCCGCTCGAGCAGGCGCAGACGCTGAGCGACTCGGCGAACAAGGTCACCACGATCTACGTCAAGGCGACCGACTCCCAGCGGATCGACGCCGTCAAGTCGGCCATCCAGAACAACATCTCCGGTACGACCGTGACGACCTCCGCCGACCTCGCCGACACCGTCTCCGGCTCCCTGTCCACCGCCTCCGACCTCGCCACCAGCGTCGGCAAGTGGCTGTCGATCGTGGTGCTCGCCGCCGCGTTCCTGGTCGCCGGGCTGCTCACGTCCTCCGCGGTGTCCCGGCGGGTGCGGGAGTTCGGCACCCTGAAGGCGCTGGGCTGGCGGTCGGGGCGGGTGACCCGGCAGGTGGTCGGGGAGGCCGTCGTCACCGGGCTGGTCGGCGGCGTGCTCGGCATCGCGCTGGGGCTGGCGGGGGCGTACGTCGTCACCGCGATCAGCCCGACCCTGCAGGCCGAACTCGGCGGCACCGGCGGTGCGACGACCGGGCCCGGCGGCGGTGGCGGCTTCGCCGGCGGCCCGGGCAGGCAGGCCGCGGCCCGCACGCTCGACGTCGCCCTCACCGCCCCCGTCAGCGTGACGACCATCGCCCTCGCGGTCGGCCTCGCCGTGACCGGTGGGCTCGTCGCGGGCGCGTTCGGCGGCTGGCGGGCGTCGCGCCTGCGGCCGGCGGACGCGTTGCGGCGCGTGGAGTAGCCGAGCGCACCACGGGAAACGCCGCGACGGGCGGCCGCCGGCCCGCCCGTCGCGGCGGGTCGCGAGGCTCCCCGCGCCCATCGAGGCACGGCCGCACCGCACCGCACCCCACCGAACCCGCCCGGCCGCTCCGGCACATCGGCCGGCACCCCAACGCATCCCAGGAGTTGCACCACCATGTACGAACTCAGAGGCGTCACCAAGCGCTACAGCCGGGGCAAGGACACCGTGCACGCGCTGGACGGCGTCGACCTCACCGTCGCCGACGGCGACCGGCTGGTCATCCAGGGCCCCACCGGCGGCGGCAAGTCGACGCTGTTGCAGATGCTCGGCGGACTCGACCGGCCCACCTCCGGTGAAGTCGTCCTCGACGGCACCGACCTGGCCCGCCTGCCCGAGGCCCGGCTGACCCGGGTGCGCAGCGAGAACATCGGCTTCGTCTTCCAGAGCTTCAACCTCATCCCCACGCTCACCGCCCTGGAGAACGTCGAGACAGCGCTCGTACCGCTCGGCGTCAAGACCGGCGAACGGCGTGAACGGGCCGCCGAGGCACTGAAGTCGGTCGGGCTCGGTGAGCGGCTCGGGCATCTGCCCGGAGAGATGTCGGGGGGTCAGCAGCAGCGGGTCGCCATCGCGCGGGCGCTGGTGAAGCGGCCGAAGGTGCTGCTGGCCGACGAACCCACCGGAAATCTCGACGAGTCGATGCGCGACGAGATCATGGACGTACTCGAACGCACATGGAGGGAGCACGGGCTCACCTTCATCATGGTGACCCACGACTCCGCGATCGCGAAGAAGGCCCCGCGGGTCGCGACGATCCGCACGGGTCGGATCACGGTGAAGGAGAACGCCAACTCGTAGCGCCGCGCGACGCCGTGGCCGACCGTTGTGCACGAGTCGGCCAACTTTATGGCCGACTCGTGACGGAGTGCTCCTTGAGGCAGCTGATCACCCCCCGGCATACTGCGTGATTCCGGGGGGTGCACACACATGTGTGCGGAACTACCCCCGGCCGGGTGAACGGGGAATTCGCCCGGTTCCTCAACTCCAGGGGGAGTTTTGCGCACACAAGTGAAGAGAGCCGGCGTCGCCGCGGTGGCCACCGCAGCCGCCGTCGCCCTCGCCGCGGGCCTGACCAGCCCGGCGAGCGCGAAGCCGGAACAGGGCCCGAACGGCCCTGCCAAGCTCACGTCCCACCACCGCATCACCCTGATCACCGGCGACCGGGTCTCCGTGGACGCCAAGGGACGGGTCGTCGGCCTCGACCGGGCCGAGGGCCGCGAACACATACCGGTCCAGATCCGCAAGGCCGACGGCCACACCCTGGTGATACCCGCCGACGCGGCCCGCCTGGTCGCCACCGGCAAGCTCGACCAGCGGCTGTTCGACATCACCGAGCTGAACAGGTCCGCGTCCCGCAAGGCACAGAAGAACGGCCTGAAGGTCATCGTCGGCTACCGGGGCGCCGCCACCGCCGCGAAGGCCGACGTGCGCGACGCGGGCACCCTGCGCCGCAGCCTCAAGACCCTGAACGCGGACGCCGTGCAGACCGCGCACAAGGACACGCCCGAGCTGTGGGACGCGGTCACCAACGGCGACAAGACCGTCTCCGGCATCGCGCACGTCTGGCTCGACGGTGTCCGCAGGGCCACCCTCGACAAGTCCGTGCCGCAGATCGGCGCCCCCAAGGCCTGGGCCGCCGGTTACGACGGCAAGGGCGTGAAGATCGCCGTCCTGGACACCGGCGTGGACGCCACCCACCCGGACCTCGCGTCGCAGGTGACGGCGTCGAAGAACTTCACCACCGCGGCCGACGCCACCGACAAGCAGGGCCACGGCACGCACGTCGCCTCCATCGCGGCCGGCAAGGGCGCCAAGTACAAGGGCGTGGCGCCCGGCGCCGAGATCCTCAACGGCAAGGTCCTCGACGACAGCGGCTTCGGCGACGACTCCGGGATCCTGGCCGGCATGGAGTGGGCGGCCGAGCAGGGCGCCGACGTCGTCAACCTCAGCCTCGGCGGCATGGACACCCCGGAGGTCGACCCCCTGGAGGCCGCCGTCAACCGGCTCTCCGCCGACAAGGGCATCCTCTTCGCCATCGCGGCCGGCAACTCCGGCCCCGAGTCGATCGGTTCGCCGGGCAGCGCGGAGGCCGCGCTCACCGTCGGCGCCGTGGACGACGCGGACAAGCTGGCCGGCTTCTCCAGCACCGGCCCGCGCGTCGGCGACGGCGCCATCAAGCCGGACGTCACCGCCCCCGGCGTGGACATCACCGCGGCCGCCGCCAAGGGCAGCGCCATCGCGCAGGAGGTCGGCGAGAACCCGGCCGGCTACCTGACCATCTCCGGTACGTCGATGGCGACGCCGCATGTCGCGGGCGCCGCGGCGATCCTCAAGCAGCAGCACCCGGACTGGACGTACGCCGAGATCAAGGGCGCGCTGACCGCGTCCACCAAGGGTGGCGCGTACACGCCGTTCCAGCAGGGCTCGGGCCGCATCCAGGTCGACAGGGCCATCCAGCAGACGGTGATCGCCGACCCGGTGTCCGTGAGCTTCGGCGTCCAGCAGTGGCCGCACACCGACGACACCCCGGTCACCAAGCAGCTGACGTACCGCAACCTGGGCACCACCGACGTCACGCTGGACCTGAAGGCCACCGCCACCAACCCCAAGGGCCTGGCGGCCCCGGCGGGCTTCTTCACGCTCGGCGCGACCCGGGTGACCGTCCCCGCGGGCGGCAAGGCCTCCGTCGGCATGACCGTCAACACCAAGCTCGGCGGCACCGTCGACGGCGCGTACTCCGCGTACGTGACCGCGACGGGCGGCGGGCAGAGCGTCCGCACGGCCGCCGCCGTGCAGCGTGAGGTGGAGTCGTACGACGTCACCGTCAAGCACATCGGCCGGGACGGGCAGGGCACGGACGACTACAACACCGCGCTGCTCGGCTACTCGGGCCTGGGCGACGGCCGCGGCTACCAGGTTCCGGTCGCCGCGTCCGGCACCACCACCGTGCGCGTGCCCAAGGGCACCTACCTGCTGGACGCCTGGATCGCCAAGGACTTCGTCACCCTGGAGGGCGGCCTCGACTGGCTGGTCCAGCCGCAGCTGACCGTCACCAGGAACACCTCGGTGACGATCGACGCCCGGAAGACCAAGAGCGCGACCATCACGGTCCCGGACACCACCGCCAAGCCGCGGTCGGCGATGATCAGCTACTTCCTGAACAGCGCCGGTATCGGCTTCGGCTTCGGCGCCGCCTCCTTCGCCGACCTGCGCATGGCCCACCTGGGCGGCGAGATCGCGAGCGGCCTCACCCAGACCTGGGGCGGCCAGTGGACGAAGGGCGCGTCCACCGAGTACGACGTGGCAACCACCGCCGACGTCAAGAAGATCGTGGGCGACAAGGTCCGGCGGTTCAGCAAGAGCGAACTGGCCACGCTGAAGGGCAACCTGGGGGCCGCCGCCGGCAAGACCGGCGCGCTGGTCGCCGTCGGCATCTTCCCCAGCGACTTCTACCTCGGTGAGCCCGTCGAGCAGAAGCTGCCCGGCAGCCGCACGCTGTACCTGTCGACGGCCCAGGGCATCCAGTGGTCGCTCGACTTCGAACAGTGGGGCGGCAAGGACGCCCAGGGCAACCCGATCCCGGAGGCGTACTACACGCTCGGCGACCCGCGGACCTTCAGGGCCGGCACGTCGTACACGCAGACCTTCAACAAGGCGGTCTTCGGCCCGACCCTGAACACCGAGTTCGGCCTGTACCGCGAGGGCAACGACATCTACGGCTATCTGCCACTGTTCGCCGACGGCTCCCGGCACGCGGGCTCGTCGCTGTTCACCTCGGTGAACACCACGCTGTACCGCAACGGCGTCAAGGTCGGCTCCCACGACGACCCGCTGTTCGGCGAGAAGTCGTTCAGGGTCCCGTCCGGCGACGCCGAGTACCGCCTGACCACCTCGGTGAAGCGCAGCGCCAACGTCGCGGCGGCCTCCACGCGGATCGACGCGAGCTGGACGTTCCGCTCCAAGAAGCCGACCGCCGACGTGGCCAAGCTGCCCGCGTCCACCGTCCGGTTCAGCCCGCTGACCAGCCTGGACAGCCGCGTCACGGCCGGCCGCACGGCCACCTTCCCGGTCACCGTCGAGGGCTCGGCCAGGGGCAGCAACCTCAAGTCGCTGGGCGTGTGGGTGTCGTACGACTACGGCCAGACCTGGAAGAAGATCACCGTCAAGAACGGCAAGATCACCATCAAGAACCCGGCCAAGGGCAAGGCGATCTCGTTCCACGCGAAGATCACCGACAAGCAGAACAACAAGTCGACGATCTCGATCTACAACGCGTACTACGGCAAGTGATCGCGCCGCGGTCCGTACGGCCACGGCCACGGACACGAAACACGTCCACGATCACGTCCACGGTCACGGCTTCAGCTTCGGCTTCGGCATCGGCCGCAGTGAATCCGTGAGGCCGTGAGCGGGAAGCCCGCCGGGAGTTCTGCTCCCGGCGGGCTTTCGTGCGCTAGGAACGAGTGCCCGCGGACGACGGTCCTGCCCGGGACTCGGGCCGCGCCGCCCTCGGCCCTCAGGCCGACGACGCCGAAGATCCCGTGCCCGCGCGCGTCGCGTCCCGTCCCCAGCTGGCCAGCAGGCGCAGGGCCTCCGCGGACGCGGAGTCCGGTTCCGCGTGGTAGGTGGTCAGCGACTGTTCGACGTCGTCGGCCAGGCGGAACGTCTCGAAGGACAGGGACAGTTCACCGACCAGCGGGTGGCGCAGCAGCTTGACGCCGTGGCTCTTCTCCTTGACGTCGTGGGTGGCCCACAGCCGCCGGAACTCGCCGCTCTTCACGGAGAGCTCGCCCACCAGCGCCGACAGCCGCGGATCGTCCGGATGGCAGCCGGCGTCCATGCGCAGGAAGGCGACGATGTCGGACGCCTTCTGGTCCCAGTCCACGAACAGCTCGCGGTACTTCGGCCTCAGGAACACCAGCCGCGCCCAGTTCCGCTCCTGCGCCGGCAGCTCAGCCCAGTCGCCGAAGACGGCCGCGGCCATCCGGTTCCACGCCAGGATGTCCGAACGGCGGCCCACGACGTACGCCGGGACGGCGTCCATCGTGTCCAGCAGCTGCCGCAGCGCGACGCGCACCTGCTGGGTACGCGCCGTCGGCTTCTTCTTGTGCTGCTTCGGCGCGGCCAGGTGCGTCAGGTGGGCGTGCTCGGCGTCGGTCAGCCGCAGCGCCCGCGCGATCGCGTCCAGCACCTCCGCCGACACGTTGCGCCCGTTGCCCTGCTCCAGCCGCGTGTAGTACGCCACCGACACCCCGGCCAGCTGCGCCAGCTCCTCGCGGCGCAGACCGGGGACCCTGCGGTGCCGTCCGTAGTCCGGCAGCCCCACGTCCCCCGGCTTCAGCCGGGCCCGCCGGCTGCGCAGGAACTCGCACAGCTCGGCCCGCCGGTCCAGGCCGGCGCCGAGCTCCTCCACGGGCCTGAGCTGTTCGTCCATACATCCAGTATTCACGGTCGTACGCACACGAACCTGTCCCCGCCAGTGGTACGCACGGGGGACGTACGCAAAGCGGTGACCTGGGTGGGTACGCGAACCGGCGGCAACCTTGAGCTGTGCCCGGTCGGAAGGCGGCCGGGCGCGGACCCGCATCGCTAGGAGACCAACGGCATGACCACTGTCAGCGCGTACGCCGCCCCCGCCGCCAAGGCTCCGCTGGAGCGCACGACGATCGAGCGGCGGGAGGTCGGCGAGTTCGATGTCCTGATCGACATCAAGTACGCCGGAATCTGTCACTCCGACATTCACCAGGCCCGCGAGGGCTGGGGCGAGGCCATCTTCCCGATGGTGCCCGGCCACGAGATCGCCGGCATCGTCGCCGAGGTGGGGTCCGGCGTCACCAAGTTCACCGTCGGCGACCGGGTGGGCGTCGGCTGCATGGTCGACTCCTGCCGTGAGTGCGACAACTGCAAGGCCGGCCTGGAGCAGTACTGCACGCAGGGCGCCGTGATGACGTACAACGGCGTCGGCAAGGACGGGGAGCCGACCTACGGCGGCTACTCGCAGAAGATCGTCGTCGACGAGAACTACGTCGTCGGCATCCCCGAGGGCATCGGTCTCGACGAGGCCGCGCCGCTGCTGTGCGCCGGCGTCACCACGTACTCCCCGCTCAAGCACTGGAACGCCGGTCCCGGCAAGAAGGTCGCCGTGGTCGGCATGGGCGGCCTCGGCCACATGGCCGTCAAGATCGCCCACGCGCTCGGCGCGGAGGTGACGGTCCTGTCCCAGTCGCTGCGCAAGAAGGACGACGGGCTGAAGCTGGGCGCGGACCACTACTACGCCACCAGCGACCCGAAGACCTTCGAGGAGCTGGCGGGCACCTTCGACCTGATCGTGTCGACGGTGTCGGCGCCGCTCGACTTCGGCGCGTACCTCGGGCTGCTGAAGACGGACGGCGCGCTGGTGAACGTGGGCGCCCCCGAGGAGCCCATCTCGTTCAACCTGTTCTCGGTGATCAGCGGCCGCAAGACCCTCGCCGGGTCGAGCATCGGCGGCATCCGGGAGACCCAGGAGATGCTCGACTTCTGCGCCGCGCACGGGCTTGGCGCCGAGATCGAGCTGATCCGGGCGGACCAGATCAACGAGGCGTACGAGCGGGTGCTGGCGAGCGACGTCCGGTACCGGTTCGTGATCGACACCGCGACGATCTGACCGTCGCCCTTCAGTGAACTGATGTTCACATGGCTCTGTCGGCGGCCCGGTATCCCCAGGGGTACGGGCCGCCGACGAGCGTTCCGGGAGAGAGGGGGAAATGTCCGGTCGGCACGGGGCGTTGAGGTAAGTGGACGACGCGGCCGTACGACGAGGAGGCCCCCATGACCGTCCAGCTGAACCACACCATCGTCGCCGCCCACGACAAGGAGGCCTCGGCCCGTTTCCTCGCCGACCTCCTGGGCCTGGAGGTGAGCCCGCCCTACGGCCCCTTCACCCCCGTCGAGATCCCGAACGGCGTGACGCTCGACTACATGAACACGCCGGGCGACATCGCCCCGCAGCACTACGCTTTCCTGGTCTCGGAAGCCGACTTCGACACGATCTTCACCCGCATCCGGCAGGCCGACCTGACCTACTGGGCGGACCCGCACCACACCCGCCCCGGCGAGATCAACCACAACGACGGCGGCCGGGGCGCCTACTTCGACGACCCGAACGGCCACAGACTGGAAATCCTGACCCGGCCGTACGGGAGTGGCGACTGAGCTTGGTGTTTAACCTCGGCCGTTCACCTGACCCGCTGATCTTGGTTCGTTCGCGGGACAGCAGGGCGGCCGTTCTTCACGCTTCGAGGTGTCGAGCAACGTCGCGTGAAGGAACGGCCGCTGGTGAAGAGTCTCGCCGTGGACGGCCGTGCTGAACGCGATCCGGCTGGGGCCGGCCGACGACGCCACCGCGGTGACCGCCGCCCAGCTGCGCGACGTGGTCACCCGGCTCGTGCGGGCCGGGCAGTGGCGGCCGGGCGATGCGGACATCCTCGTCGTGATGGACACCGGCTACGACGTCACCCGTCTCGCCTATGTCCTGGCCGATCTGCCCGTCGAGCTGGTCGGCCGGCTGCGCTCGGACCGGGTCATGCTCCGCGACGCCGGACCGCGCCGCTCCACCCCACGCGGCGGACAGCCCCGCAAGCACGGCGGCGTCCTCACCTTCTCCAAGCCGGACTCCTGGCACACCCCCGACCAGACCACGACGTGCGACACCACCCGCTACGGCACGGCCGAAGCCCTGGCCTGGGACCGGATGCACCCCCGTCTGCAGGCCCGTGGCCCCTGGCTCGACCACTGCGGTGAACTCCCCCTGATCCACGGCACGTTGATCCGGCTGAACGTCGAGTACCTGCCCGGCGACCGTGACCCGAGGCCGGTGTGAGCCACTCACGGATGGTCGGTGCTGATCGGCTCCGCGGACTGCGGGCTCCGAGAGTCAGCCCGCTCTACAGGAACGGTGAGTGACAGACGGTAGGCCCACATGTCACAAAGCACGCCACAGTCTTGTCTTCTGGGCGACAGCACATGAAACTTCGAAAGACGGGATCGTCGTGCGTATAGCGATCATTGGTGCGGGCAATGTCGGCACCGCCCTCAGTAAGGCTGCTGTGGCCGCCGGCCACAGCGTTTCGGTGTCCGCCACCGACCGGCGCAAGGCAGTCGCCTCCGCGGCACAGACCGGCGCACGGGTAGCTGAGAACAACCTGGACGCGGTCGGCGAAGCGGACATCGTGGTGCTGGCCGTACCCGGTAGCGCGGTGACGGCCGTCGCGGACGAACTGGCCTCCGCTGTGCGTGGCAAGGTCGTCGTCGACCTCACCAATCCGCTGAACGCCACTCTCACCGATCTCGACATCGAGGAGACCTCCGCAGCGCAGACCTTGCAGCGCCACCTGCCCGACGTGCCGGTGGTGAAGGCCTTCAACACCATCCTCGCCGCGCGCCTGAACAACCCCGTCGAGCAGGGCATCACGCTCACCGCCTTCTACGCCGGCGACGACACCGAGGCGAAGAAGACCGTTTCCGAGCTCCTCGCCTCGCTCGGCTTCCGGCCCATCGACGCGGGCGGGCTGCGCATGGCCCGCGCACTGGAGGAGATGGCCCTCCTCAACATCTCGCTCAACGTCGGCCAGGGATGGTCCTGGCAGTCCGCATGGGCGCTCCTCGGCCCGACCGGCTGAAGACGGCCGGTCGTGAGTCACCAGGTGGCGACATCCAACAAGCACCGCTTGAGCTGCCACCCAGCCACTCGCAAGCTCAGCTCCGCGCCACGCAGGGTGGTGCAGCGGGCAGCGATACCGCGCGCTGCTTCAAGCGGTTGATGCAATGCTCGACGGTGTTGCGCTGCTTGTATGCCTCCCGGTCGAAGGCCGGGGCGGTCTGCCTCGGGCCTGGCCACGCCGCACCCGGTTGGCCTGCTGATCGGCCCGCTCCGGCATCACCCGTAGCCCGAGCCGGTCAGGACTCTCTGGTGGGCCTCCCGGGACGCCTCGGCCGCGGCGGCCTGCTCCGGGGTGTGGGTGTAGATCGCCGAGCGGTACTGCGTGCCCACGTCGTTGCCTTGACGGAAGCCCTGCGTCGGGTCGTGGGCCTCCCAGAACGTCTTCAGGAGACCGGCGTACGAGATCACCTTCGGGTCGTGGACCACCCGGACCGCCTCCGTGTGGCCGGTCACCCGAGCAGACCTCCTCGTACATCGGGTTCTCGGTGTGGCCGCCCTGGTAGCCGACCAGGGTCGTCCACACGCCCTCCGGGAGCCTAAGGAACGTGCGCTCGGCGCCCCAGAAGCAGCCGAGGCCGAAGTCGGCGATTTCCAGGCCCTCGGGGTAGGGGCCGAGCAGGGGGTTGCCGAGGACGGTGTGGCGGTCGGGCACCGCGAAGGCCGGCCCGGGGCGGCCCTTCAGCGCCTGCTCGGGGGTGGGCAGGCGGGGCGTACGGCCGAACAGCATGTCTTCCCGGGCGGGCGACGGGCCCCTCCCGGTCGCCGGTCGTCCCGGGGCGGCACCTCGACAACGTCGCGGCGCCGCCCCGGATTCCGGCCGTACGTCAGCCGGCGGCGACGACCTGCGCCGACGCGTCGCGTATGCGGCAGTAGTACGCCGCCATCTCGGCCCCGTCGCCCTGGTAACGCCACGGCAGCGCGTTCACATGCCCGTCCACGAGTCTGAACTGCTCGACCGCCATCTCGTCCCGGTCCTGCAGCGAGAGGTAGTACGCCAGCAGGTGACGCAGCTCCGGCAGCCGCGGATGCGCCGGGTCGGCCGCGGCGGCGTCCGCCAGTCCGGCGTCCACCCGGGCCACCATCTCGGGCGTGCGGTCGACCTCGGGGTCGTTCGAGTCGTCGTGTTCGAAGTGGGCGATCAGCGGCAGCACCGTCAGCAGGCTGCCCAGCGGCGCCTTCGCCGCCGCCCGCTCGGCGAACTCCGTGGCCAGCCGCTTGGAGCCGCGCCACTTCTCGCACCAGTACTGGAGCGCCGAGAAGTGGGCCTCGTAGTGGTGCGGGGCCCGGGCCGTGATCTCCGCCCACAGCTTGTCCATCTCGGAGTGCGGATAGCCGAGGCCGAGCGCGACCCAGATCTCCGTCAGGTACGGCGTGGGGTCGTCGGGGTTGAGCGCCGCTGCCCGGCCGATGTCCTCGCGGGCCCGCTGCAGCGTCCGGTGGAAGCCCGCGAACTGTTCCTGCGTCGTGTACTGGGCCCGCTTGCCGCCGCGTATGTCCCAGGCCAGGATGACCGTGCTGCGGGCCCGGACCACGGCCGCGTCCGGGTCGTCGCGACGGTCGGCCTCCCACGCGAGCAGCCACTCGTCGTCCTCGGCCGCGATGTCGCCCAGCAGGTACGCGGCCGCGGACCGGCGGTCCCAGTCCCGCCCGACGCCGCTCATCAGCTCGGCCGCCGCCTTCCAGTCCCCACCCCGCACGGCGCCCAGCGCCGCCTCCCAGCCGGCGGGCAGCGGACCGGCGTACTCGGTGTTCTGCCGGCCGGCGGGCAGCAGGCCGAGCTTCCGGGCCGCCTCGGAACCGGCCTCGTCGTCGCCGTCGGAGGAGCTGGTGGAGAAGAACTCCTTGAGGAACACCCCGGCCAGCCACACGACGAAGATCAGCGTGGGCACGGCCAGGATGCCCAGGATCCACAGCACTACGGTCATCGGGAGCTGTCCGTCTCTCGGTCGGCGGGGTCGTGCGGGGCGGAGGGCAGCAGGGCGCGCAGCGGGCCGGTGTCCGGGTGGTCGGCGAGCGCGGAGTCCACCGCGGGGCCGATCGCGGCGCCCAGGGCGGTGTCGGGTTCCGCCGCCGGTTCCCCGGGGGCGGGCAGCAGCCGCGCGGCCGCCGGCTGCTCCCAGGAGAACTCCCAGCGCACCCGCGCGCGTGCGCTGAACTCGGCCAGCACCATGCTCTGCAGCGACTCGCACAGGGTGGGACGGACGAACTCGCGGAAGGCGCGCCCCTTGGCGGCAGCCGCCTCGTCGGACAGCGGCAGCCGCCGCGCCAGCTGCCAGAGTTGGCCGTCGTCGATCAGGTCGAGCAGCGCGGGCAGGGTGGGGCGGGCCTTGGTGTAGAGGGCCAGGGCCCGGTGCAGCGGGGTGTTGAGGGTGGCGAGCTGTCCGCCCATGGAACCGTCGAGCAGCTCCTGCCAGTCGCCCGTACGACGGAACCGCCGCACGTCCTCCGCCAGGACCGCGTCCTCCAGGGCCGCCAGGGTTCGCTCCGGGTCGGACAGCAGGCCGAGGGCGGCGCCCTTGCCCTCGTCCGTGCGGCCGTCGGCGGGCAGCGCCTCGACGCGCTGGACCCGCTCGGCGATCGGCGGGTGCGAGTCGTACGGGGAGACCTGCTCGGCCGGCAGGTCGGTGCGCAGGCCGGCCAGCTCGAGCTGGCGGGCGGTCAGCATCCGGCCGAAGCCGCCGAACACCTCACCGCGCGGCGGCAGCAGCTCCGCCTCCGCGCCCAGCGTGGCGTAGCTGCGCATGTAGAACCCGAACGCGGCGTCCAGTACGGGGATCTCGCGCAGTGCCGAAGCGGTGGCGTCACGGCCCGCGATCCGGGCCGCCGCGGCGTCGGCGGCGTACTCCTGGCGGCGGGCGCCGGCCAGCGTGGCACGGAAGTACAGCTTCGCGTAGGCGACGTAGACCCGGGCCATGGCGCGGTAGGTGATGCCCGCGTGCCGGGTGTCGACCTCTGTCGTCTTCTTGCCCTTGGCCGCCGCCTTGGCGTTCTTCTTCTCCTGCCGGGCCTTCTCGCGATCCGCGGTCTTCCCGGCGCGCTCCTCGAAGTGCCCGATGGTGTGCAGGATCTGGGCGCGGCCGCGCACGGTGAGGGCGGCGAGGCGGGTGTCGGCGTTGGAGTAGTGCCCCAGCTCGTGGGCGAGGACCGCCCTGAGCTGGGCCTCGGTCAGGCCCTGGAGGAGGGGTACGCCGAGGTAGAGGCGACGCGGGCCCGGCAGCAGGCCGAGCAGGCGAGCGTCCTCGGTGACGGCCGCGTTGACGTCGGCGGTCAGCACGATGCGGGACGGGGCGCGGGTGCCGACGTGGTCGGCCAGCTCCCGCACGGTGCGCCACAGTGCGGGCTCGTCGGCCTCCGTGACGGGCAGACCGGCGATCTCCTCGCCCTTCGGCGTCCGCAGCATGAACAGTCCGCGGACCAGCGGGATCGCCAGGAGCACGGAGACGAGGTACAGCTTCGCCGCGAGGCCGGACGGCGCGTGCAGGTACAGCAGGTAGTCGACGCCGGCGAGGGCCGCCAGCAGCAGGATGCCGAGCAGATAGAAGCCGGCGAGCAGCAGGAGAGCGCGCAGCGCGCGCAGGGTCGCGCCCATCGGGCAGGTTCCCCCCACGGGATGTGCGGTGATGGCAACGGAGTGCCGTGACAACGGTGACGCGGGTGATCGCGGCGGGCCCGAGGTGGGTGCACGGCCCGTCATGATCAGTTGTGGGGGGAAGCGGAGTATCGCCTACCGGTGGGTTGACGTGCAAGACGTGTCCATGGCAGGCCGATGGGCGGGAACGCGCTCGGCCGGCCTCCGGTCCGACAGCGACACCGGCCGCACTCGCGCTCGTCGTGGCCGCCGCCGAGGCCGGCGCCGCGTTGGCAGCCGACCGCGTCGAGCCGCGCCCGTCCGCTGTCGTCCCGCCTTGGGCGTCCGCGTCCTCAGCGCAGCAGGGTCGCCGGGCTGCCGCCGTTCGCCTCGTATCCCGCCACCGCGAGCGCCCGGTAGACCGCGAACTCCGCGGCCGGGTCCGGGGACAGCGTCCAGGGCAGGGCCCCCACGTGGCCGTCGATGTGTATCAGCTGGCTCATGGCCTCCGCCCAGCGCTCCGAGCGGACCAGGAAGAACACCAGCAGATGACGCACATGCGCCAGCATCGGGTCGTCGGCGCGGGCCGAGTGAACCGCGTGGAGGGCGCCGTGGACCGCCTTGGTCACGACCTCGCTCTGGTAGAAGCCGGCGACCAGGTTGACCTCGGGGAGATGCTCGAACACCGCGAACAGCGGCATCGCCGCGAGCAGCGAACCCCGCGGCGCGCGGGCCGCCGCGGCCTCCGCGAACTGGGTCGCCAGTTCGCGCGAGCCGTGCCACTTCTCGCACCAGTAGTGCAGCGCCGCCAGGTGCGCGCCCATGTGGTTCGGCGCGCGGTCCAGAATCTTCAGCCACAGCTGCTCGAACTCCGCGCGCGGGTAGGCCAGGCCGCGGGCCACCGACAGCTCGATGATGTACGGAACGGGGTCACCGGGGGCGAGCAGCGCCGCCTCGCCGCACGCCGCCTTCGCCTCCTCCATGATGATCCGGAACTCGTCCGTGCCCGGCGTCGCCGTCCGCCACGCCTGCTGCACCAGGAACTCGGCGTGCACCGCCGCGCCGCCCGCGTCCTTGGGTGCCTGAGCCCGCCACACGCGCAGCCACTGGCCGCCCGGCGTCTCGCTGACGCCGCCCGGCCGCTGCAGCAGCTCCAGCGCCGCGGCACCGGCGAAGGCCTGCACACGCTGCCAGCGCCGCTCGCCCTCCGCCTCCGTACCCGCGAGGAGCTGCGCGGCGGCCCGGTGGTCCTGCGTGCGCTGCACCAGGTCCAGGACGTCCACCAGGTCCTGGTCGGGGCCGGGCATGCGGACGTCCAGCTCCTCCTGCCGTACGAAGCCGTAGTTCGCGGGGTCCGCCGCGTCCGGGTGGCCCGGTGTGACCAGCTCTATCCCCCTGCGCCTGCGCATCACCAGCGGACTCAACGCGAAGCCGATCAGGAGCAGGGCGAACAGGACCCAGAGAATTTCCATGCCTCAAGCGAACCAGACGCCGCCGACAATTGGCCAACCCCCTCCGCCGGGCCTGTGGACAACGTCGACGTGCGGTGCGCGCCGCGCCCCGCGGGGCCGCCGGGAACCGGCCCCGGCCGGACACCGGCGACCCGCGGATTGCGGACATACCCCGCCGCGCCCTGCGGTACAGCCGGTGCAGCGCTTACGCTCGGTTCCCATGAGCGACAGGCACATCAGTCAGCACTTCGAGACGCTCGCCATCCACGCGGGCAACACGGCCGACCCCCTCACCGGCGCGGTCGTCCCGCCGATCTACCAGGTGTCCACCTACAAGCAGGACGGGGTAGGCGGTCTGCGCGGCGGCTACGAGTACAGCCGCAGCGCCAACCCGACCAGGACCGCCCTGGAGGAGAACCTCGCCGCCCTGGAGGGCGGCCGTCGCGGCCTCGCGTTCGCGTCCGGACTGGCGGCCGAGGACTGCCTGTTGCGCACGCTGCTCAGCCCCGGCGACCACGTGGTCATCCCCAACGACGCGTACGGCGGCACGTTCCGGCTGTTCGCGAAGGTGGTCGCCCGGTGGGGCGTGGAGTGGTCGGTCGCCGACACCGCCGACCCCGCCGCCGTACGGGCCGCCATCACGCCGAAGACCAAGGTCGTATGGGTGGAGACCCCCTCCAACCCGCTGCTCGGCATCACCGACATCGCCGCCGTCGCCCAGGTCGCCCGGGACGCCGGCGCCCGGCTCGTCGTGGACAACACCTTCGCGACGCCCTACCTTCAGCAGCCGCTGTCGCTCGGCGCGGACGTCGTGGTCCACTCCCTGACCAAGTACATGGGCGGCCACTCGGACGTCGTGGGCGGCGCGCTGATCGTCGGCGACGCGGAACTCGGCGAGGAGCTGGCGTTCCACCAGAACGCGATGGGCGCGGTCGCCGGGCCCTTCGACTCCTGGCTGGTGCTGCGCGGCACCAAGACCCTCTCCGTGCGCATGGACCGGCACAGCGAGAACGCGGGCAAGATCGCCGACATGCTCACCCGCCACGCGCGCGTGACGCGTGTGCTCTACCCGGGACTGCCGGACCACCTTGGTCACGAGGTCGCCGCCAAGCAGATGCGCGCGTTCGGCGGCATGATCTCCTTCCGGGTCGAGGGCGGCGAGGAAGCGGCCGTCGAGGTCTGCAACCGCGCCCGGGTGTTCACCCTCGGTGAGTCGCTCGGCGGCGTCGAGTCGTTGATCGAGCACCCCGGCCGGATGACGCACGCCTCCGCGGCCGGCTCGGCGCTCGAGGTCCCCGGTGACCTGGTGCGCCTGTCCGTCGGCATCGAGAACGCCGACGACCTGCTGGAGGACCTCCAGCAGGCGCTGGGCCAGCGGGCGGCTACCAGCCGGTGAGCGGTGGGGTCGTCTCCGACGGCGGCTCCACCCAGGGGCGCACGGTCAGGGCCCACACGGCGAACGCCACGGCCGCCGTGCACAGCAGCAGCCAGCCCAGACGCAGGGCGAGCGCCCTGCGCCGCAGCAGGCGCTCGCCGAGGCGTACGGCGTCGGCGCACAGGTCCGGCGGCACCTGGGGCGGCGTCCGCTCCATGATCCGCCGGGCGGCGGCCTCCCGCTCGGCCCGGCTCACCGCGAGCGCCCGCTCATGATGCCGCCGCTTTCGCGCCCGTCACCGCGGGCGTGGCCGGCCGGGGCGGGTGCAGCAGGGTCGCCGTGGCCCGGTCGCACAGGGCGTGGACGCGCTCAGTGGGCAGTCCGAGCAGCGCCGCCGTCTGTTCTTCGGCGACCCCTTCGTACAGCCGGAGGACCACGATCAGGCGCTCCTGGGGAACGAGGTCGGCGAGCGGGCTGCCGGGATGCGGGCGGGCCCGGCCGAGGGCGCCGTACTGGTGCCAGGCGCGGTGGGCGAAGCGGGTGGCGAGGTACGCGCGCGTGCGGACGTAGGGATCCTCGCCGCGCAGCCGGTCCCACGAGGCGTACGTGTGGGCCAGGGCCCGCGTCAGCAGGTGCCGCGCGCGCGGGTTGGCGTTCGGTGCCTCGGCGGTGAGCAGTGTGGCGGTGTGCAGCAGACGTCCCGCCGCGCCGGCGACGAACGCCGCGAACTCCCGGTCCCGTCGGGCGCCGTGGGACGCTTGCCGTTCTCGCACCGCGCCTCCCCCCTGAGGCCGACCTGAGGAAACGGATCCCGCGCCGCCGCGCCGCATCCGGTTCACCGGCTGCCATCCCGCGTACGACGACCACGAGGACCCGGTCTCATATGAGGGTAGGCGCGCGCTTTCGGTCAAGAGCCGCGCACGGTGGGAATCGCCCGTTGCCGGGGCCCGCGTGGCGGGGGAGGGACAGGCGGCCAGGGGCACGCCACGCGGATGTCACGCCACTCAGGTCATGCCGGTCCGAGGTCGGGCCGGTCAAGGGTCACGCCGGTCCGAGGTCCGGGCAGGCGGCTCGAAGGTCCCCCGGTCCTGCGGTCGGCCGGTCATGGAGGCAAGTCGTCAGCCAGGCATGATCACGCCACCGTACGAGACCCCGGCCCCGTCCCCGGCTTCCTCCCCGGGCCCCGGCCCCGGGCGCCCCGCGCGCGTGCCCGCACCCGACGCGGCACCCCCCGGTACGAGGAAGCCGGTGATCTCAGGAAGCCGGCGGGGCTTCCGCCACCGGCACCCCCTGGGCCGTCATCCGGGCCGAGAGGGCGTGATTGAAGCGGGTGAGGAGCGTGCAGAAGGCCTCGCGCTCCTCCGGCGCCCAGTCGTGTGTCAGCTCGGCCATCAGCTGACGCCTCGACGAGCGCACCTCCTCCAGCCGCGCCGACCCGCGCGGGGACAGCTGAAGCACCACGGCGCGCCCGTCCTCGGGGTGCGAGGTCCGCTTGACCAGGCCCGTGTCGACCAGCGGAGCCACCTGCCGGGTGACCGTCGACGAG
Source organism: Streptomyces chromofuscus (assembly GCF_015160875.1). Lineage (NCBI taxonomy): Bacteria > Bacillati > Actinomycetota > Actinomycetes > Kitasatosporales > Streptomycetaceae > Streptomyces > Streptomyces chromofuscus. The sequence goes on from NZ_CP063374.1 coordinate 5,050,407, forward strand.
TCGATGCCCATGCTCGCGGCGAGCGCCTTGACGCCCATCGGCCCTTCCTTGTCGAGCCGGTTGAGCAGCAGGTACGCGGCGCGGTCCATGGAGTTGCGCACCTGACCGACCCCGCCGAGCCGGGTCTGTTCGGCACGCCGGGCGAACACCGCCACCTCGTGCTGCAGCGCGTCGAGAAGGCCGGGGTCACCGACGGTCGTCATGTCCATCGACATTTCAGGTGTTGTGGGCATGGCCGGGGGCTCACTTCATGCTGGGTGCTGGGTTGGGGGACAGGGTACGCGGAGGAAAGGCAGGCCGTACCGGGGCTGAGGAAACCGGTCTCGGACGTTGGTCACAACCGCTGTGGCGGCGTGTGAACTGCGAGACTTGAGTCATGAACTACCGCGAGGCCGCCCCCTTGCCCCCGGTCACCCTCGACGACGTACGCGGCGCGCAGAAGATGCTCAGCGGCGTCGCACGTGTCACCGCCATGGAGGGCAGCAGGTACCTGTCCCAGCTGGTGGGGGCGCCGGTCCACCTCAAGTGCGAGAACCTCCAGCGGACCGGCTCCTTCAAGCTCCGCGGCGCCTACGTCCGGATCGCCGGCCTGCTGCCGGAGGAACGCGCCGCCGGCGTGGTCGCCGCGAGCGCCGGGAACCACGCACAGGGCGTCGCCCTGGCGTCCTCGCTGCTCGGCGTCCACTCCACCGTGTTCATGCCGAAGGGCGCCCCGCTGCCGAAGATCAGTGCGACGCGCGACTACGGCGCGGAGGTGCGCCTGCACGGCCAGGTGGTCGACGAGACCCTGGAAGCCGCGCGGGAGTACGCCGCCGAGACCGGCGCGGTGTTCATCCACCCCTTCGACCACCCGGACATCATCGCCGGCCAGGGCACGGTCGGCCTGGAGATCCTGGAGCAGTGCCCGGAGGTGCGCACGATCGTCGTCGGCATCGGCGGCGGGGGTCTGGCGGCCGGTATCGCGGTCGCCGTGAAGGCGCTGCGGCCGGATGTACGGATTGTCGGCGTGCAGGCGGCGGGCTCGGCGGCGTACCCGCCCTCACTGGCGGCGGGACGCCCCGTGTCGATCGAGAATCCGGCGACGATGGCCGACGGCATCAAGGTCGGACGGCCCGGCGACGTGCCGTTCGGGATCATCGAAAATCTGGTGGACGAGGTCCGGACGGTCAGCGAGGATGAGCTGTCCACCGCGCTGCTGCTCTGCCTGGAACGGGCGAAGCTGGTCGTCGAGCCGGCCGGGGCGAGTCCCGTGGCCGCGCTGCTGAGCGATCCGCGTGCCTTCGAGGGCCCGGTCGTGGCGGTGCTGTCCGGCGGCAACGTGGATCCGGTGCTGATGCAGCGCGTCCTGCGGCACGGTATGGCGGCGCAGGGCCGCTACCTGGCCGTACGGCTGCGGCTGACGGACCGGCCGGGAGCCCTGGCGACGCTCCTCGGGGTGTTGTCAGTGGTGGACGCTAACGTCCTCGACGTGAGCCACGTACGGACCGATCCACGGCTCGGGCTCACGGAGGCGGAGGTCGAACTGCACCTGGAGACGAAGGGTCCGGCGCACTGCGTCGAGGTCGGCGAGGCCCTGCGCACGGCGGGGTACACCGTCATCGGCTGAGTCGCCGGGGCGAACCGGCACCTGCGAAGGCCCAGGTCGGGCCGGGGTCAGGTCAAGATCGCGCACTCTTCGTCGCTCGTTCGGGAATTTCCGTTGAAGGACGCGATACATCGCGTTATGGTGTGTCTTCGTGGCACCACCCCTCAGGCGCAGTGAAAGCCGCACACCCGTACTTCCCAAAGCAATCCCGACGACGTGGAGACTCATATGCCAGGCGCCATCTATGCCGAAGGTCTGGTCAAGACCTTCGGTGACGTAAGGGCACTGGACGGCGTCGACCTCGATGTCCCCGAGGGCACCGTCCTCGGCCTGCTGGGGCCGAACGGCGCTGGCAAGACGACGACGGTCCGCTGTCTGACGACCCTGTTGCGCCCCGACAGCGGCCGTGCCGTCGTCGCGGGCATCGACGTACTGGAACAGCCCGACCAGGTGCGGCGCTCGATCGGCCTGTCCGGCCAGTTCGCCGCCGTCGACGAGTACCTCACCGGCCGGGAGAACCTCCAGATGGTCGGCCAGCTCTACCAGATGAGCGCGAAGGCCGCCAAGGCCCGCGCGGGCGAGCTGCTCGACCAGTTCAACCTCGCCGACGCGGCCGACCGGCCCGCCAAGACCTACTCCGGGGGCATGCGCCGCCGGCTCGACCTGGCCGCGGCGCTGGTGGTCTCACCGCCCGTGATGTTCATGGACGAGCCGACGACCGGCCTCGACCCGCGCAACCGCCAGCAGCTGTGGGAGGTCATCAAGCAGCTCGTCTCGGGCGGCACGACGCTGCTGCTGACCACCCAGTACCTGGAGGAGGCCGACCACCTCGCGCACGACATCGCGGTCGTCGACCAGGGCCGCGTGATCGCCCGTGGCACCTCCGACGAGCTCAAGGCCCGCACCGGCGGCGAGCGCGTCGAGGTCGTGGTGCACGAGCGCGAGCACATGACGGCGGCCGCGGAGCTGCTGGCCGGCTTCGGCAAGGGCGACACCACCGTCGAGGAGCACACCCGCAAGCTCACCGTGCCCGTCACCGGCGGAGCCAAGCTCCTCGCCGAGGTGATCCGCGAGCTGGACGCCCGCGGCATCGAGATCGACGACATCGGCCTGCGCCGCCCGACCCTCGACGACGTGTTCCTCTCCCTCACGGGACACGCGGCCGAGGTCGAGGACGCGAACGAGGCAGAGGAGGGCGCTTCGCCCGCCGACGCCAGGGGCCGCAAGCGCAAGAAGGAGTCCGTCAAGTGAGTGCCGTCACCGACGCCGCCCCCCGGGCCGCCCGCCCGCATCCGCTCGGCCAGTCCGTCCGGGACTCCCTGGTCGTCGCCAAGCGCAACCTGATCCGGATGTCCCGGATCCCCGAGATGATCATCTTCGGGCTCTTCCAGCCGATCATGTTCGTGGTGCTGTTCAGCTATGTGTTCGGCGGCTCGATCAACGTCCCGGGTGCGGGCCTGAGCGCCTCGGGGTACCGCGAGTTCCTGATGGCGGGCATCTTCGCGCAGACCGTCACGTTCGCCACCGCCGGAGCCGGCGCGGGCATCGCCGACGACATGCACAAAGGCCTGATCGACCGGTTCCGCTCACTGCCCATGGCCCGTGGCGCGGTCCTCACCGGCCGCACCCTCGCCGACCTGGTGCAGACGGCCCTGACCCTGGTGGTGCTCGCCGTCGTCGCCGTCCTGGTCGGCTGGCGCACACACGAGAACGTCGGGAAGGTACTGGCCGGCTTCGGCCTGCTGCTCCTGCTCGGCTACGCGTTCTCCTGGATCGGCGCACTGATCGGCCTGTCCGTGCGCACCCCCGAGGCGGCCACCTCGGGCGGCCTGATCTGGCTGTTCCCGCTGACCTTCATCTCGAACGCGTTCGTGCCCTCGGACAACATGCCCGCGTTTTTGCAGACCATCGCCGACTGGAATCCGTTCAGCGCCACCGTGCAGGCCTGCCGTGAACTCTTCGGCAACCTCCCGGCGGGCTATCCGGTGTCCGACGCCTGGCCCATGCAGCATCCGGTGCTGGCATCGCTGCTGTGGTCCCTGCTGATCCTCGTGGTGTTCCGCACCCTGGCCGTGCGGAAGTACCGCTCGGCGACGGCGTGACGTGACCGGGCCGGTGCCGGTGCCTGTGCCTGTGCCTGTGCACTGATCTGAGCATGAAGAGGCCCCCGGCGCCGCGAGGACGCCGGGGGCCTGTCCAGAACGGGCGGACCCGGGCCGGCAGTCGGCATGCCGGCCGTTCCGCGGAGTCAGCCGCTGTACGGCTCGGCCTTCAGGATCTTCACCGAGGCCTTCTTGCCGTTGGGCAGCTCGTACTGCGCGTCCTCGCCGACCTTGTGTCCGATCACGCCGGCCCCCAACGGGGACTGCGGCGAGTAGGTCTCGATGTCGGCGCTCGCGTACTCGCGCGAGGCGAGCAGGAACGTCAGGGTGTCGTCCTCGTCACCGTCGAAGGCGATCGTCACGACCATGCCGGGGGCCACCGCACCGTCCGTCGAGGCCGGCGCCTCGCCGACCTTGGCGTTCTCCAGGAGCTGGGTCAGCTGGCGCACGCGAAGCTCCTGCTTGCCCTGCTCCTCCTTGGCCGCGTGGTACCCGCCGTTCTCGCGCAGGTCGCCCTCCTCGCGCGCGGCCGCGATCTTGGCGGCGATCTCCGTGCGCGCAGGACCAGTAAGGTACTCAAGCTCGTCCTTGAGCTTGTTGTACGCCTCCTGGGTCAGCCAGGTGACGTTCTCGCTGGTCTGGGTCACAGGTGCTCCTCGTCGGTACTGGGAATACAAAGCATCGCCCTACCCAGAAGAATGTTCCTCCATGAGAGGGCGAAACCACGAGCCTAACAATTCAGGGGCGAAAGAGGGAGGACATTAGTGCCAAAAATCACGTCAGCGCAGCTCAGCGCTGCGGATGACGAGTGACATCAGTCGGCGTGGCAGCCCAGCAGCTCCGCCGTGGTGCCCGGCGCGGTCGTGCGCAGCGTGACCACCTCGGTGATCCGGCCGGCGTCCCCGTCGAAGCGGAAGTCGGCCCGGCCGACCTCGGCGCCGTCGGCCGCCTGGGAGCGGACCGTGCAGTAGCCGGAGGCGCCCGCCTCCTTCTCGACCGCGAGTGTCACCTTCACCGCCTCGTCCGAGGGATCGAAGCTGATCACTTCCGCACTGATCTTGTTCGCGGCGATGTAGTGGTAGGCGAAGTATCCGATCACCGCGATGAGCAGGGCGCCCAGGGCGATGCCGACGACCTTGAGCGTGCGATCGGCGCGCTCGTCCGAGGAACGGCCGTAACGGCCCTCCGGCAGTCGCGTGCTCGCCGTGCTCATGATCGTCCTCTCGGCCGGGGCGGGATCGAGGGTCCCGAAGGGGGCTTCCGAGGCGTACCCCGGAATTTCTCGCCCCCCGATTCGGTCACTATAGAAGCCGCCGTTCGCACCCGGTCACACCGGGCGCCGACCAAACGAGGATTGAGTCTTGACTGACCAGCTGCGACTGATGGCCGTCCACGCGCACCCCGACGACGAGTCGAGCAAGGGCGCGGCCACCATGGCGAAGTACGTGTCCGAGGGGGTGGACGTGCTGGTGGTGACCTGCACGGGCGGGGAGCGCGGCTCCATCCTCAACCCCAAGCTGCAGGGCGACCGGTACATCGAGGAGAACATCCACGAGGTACGCAGGCGAGAGATGGACGAGGCGCGCGAGATTCTCGGCGTCAAGCAGGAGTGGCTCGGCTTCGTCGACTCCGGCCTGCCCGAGGGCGACCCGCTGCCGCCGCTGCCGGAGGGCTGCTTCGCCCTGGAGGACGTCGACAAGGCGGCCGGCGAGCTGGTGAAGAAGATCCGCTCGTTCCGTCCCCAGGTGATCACCACCTACGACGAGAACGGCGGCTACCCGCACCCCGACCACATCATGACCCACAAGATCACGATGGTGGCGTTCGAGGGGGCCGCGGACACCGAGAAGTACCCGGAGAGCGAGTACGGCCCGGCGTACCAGCCGCTGAAGGTGTACTACAACCAGGGCTTCAACCGGCCGCGGACCGAGGCGCTGCACCAGGCGATGCTGGACCGCGGCCTGGAGTCCCCCTACGGCGAGTGGCTCAAGCGCTGGGACGAGTCCGGCCACAAGGACCGCACGCTGACCACGTTCGTCCCGTGCGGTGACTTCTTCGAGATCCGTGACAAGGCGCTGATCGCGCACGCCACGCAGATCGACCCCGACGGGGGGTGGTTCCGGGTGCCGATGGAGGTCCAGAGGTCGGTCTGGCCGACCGAGGAGTACGAGCTCGCGAAGTCCCTCGTGGATACCTCCCTCCCCGAGGACGACCTCTTTGCGGGCATCCGCGACAATGCCTGACATGAGCGCAAGCGCGAGCCTGGCAATGACCCACCTCGTCACCCTCGCCAAGGAGGTCGACGAGGACAAGGTGACCCCCGGCGTCCTCGGCTTCATCGTCTTCGCGGTGATGGCCCTGGCCGTCTGGGGCCTGATGAAGTCGATGAACCGGCACATGGGCCGGGTCGACTTCAAGGACACCCCGGACCCGGCCGTGGGCCCCGGCAAGGACACGGCGGACACGGGCGCCCCGGGTAAAACGTCACAGGGCTGAGCGTCCCGCCCCGCGGCGGGGGCCCATCGCCCCGGGCGGCCACCGACCGGGCCACCGACCGGGCCCTCGCACATGCGGCCGCCACCGGGCCGCTACGGCGTGGGCTCCTGTCCGCGTGCCCTCACCGTGAGCGGTCCGCCGGGAACGGCGACAGCCGCACGGCCCCGCGGGCGCCGCTGACCGGAGCGCGCGCCCGCCGGCGCGCGCGCCCGCCGGCCCGTCGTTGCCTCGTCCCCGGCCCGCCGACGCCTCGCCCCACCGCTGCCCGGCGCCGGCCTCAGGACGCCGTCGCCACCGCCACACCCATGACCTCCCGGGCGTGCCGGTCGGGCACCATGCCCAGGCGCCAGGCCTGCCAGCCCGCCTCCAGTTCCACGCCCCGTTCCAGCAGCAGCCGGTACGCCTCCACGTAGTCGTCCAGCTTCTCGTCGCGCGCCGGGTGCCCGGCGCGGGCCAGCTGTGCCAGCTCCTCCTGGGCCACCGCCGCACCGACCTCCACGCCGCCCGGAGCGGCGTACGGCAGCAGGGTGCAGCGCAGGAAGCGGGCCCAGTCCTCGCCGCGCCGGTCGCCGTAGGAGGCGAAGAGGCCGACCGCCTCGTCGCACAGGGCGAGCGCCGCCGCCGTGCGGGCGTTGCCCGCGTCGACGACCGCGAGTTCCAGGCAGGTCCAGGCCTCGCCGTGGGCGACGCCGATGCGGTGGAAGTCGGCGCGGGCGTCGACCAGCAGCTGGCGGGCGAAGCCGGAGTTGCGCAGGGAGCCCGTCCGGGCGGCGCGCTGGTCGCGCGTGGCGCGGGCCGAGTGGTGGCGGGCGCAGGCCAGGCCGTAGACGTCGCGTATCCGGGAGAACATCGCGCGGGAGCGTTCCAGCTCGCGGACCGCCCGGTCGAGGTCGCCCGTCTCCTCCAGCGCCTGCCCGAGGTAGTAGAGGGTCCAGGCCTCGCCGCGGGCGTCCTCGTTGTCGCGGTGCCGGACCGCCGCCTGGCGCAGTTCCTCCAGCGCGGGGACCGTGTCGCCCGCGACGAGCCGGGCCCGGGCCAGCTGGGTCTGGGCCCACGCCTGGCCGCGGGCGTCGCGCGTACGGCCGTACAGGTCCGAAGCCCTGCGCAGCTCGGTCTCGGCGCGCGGTACGTCGCCGAGACGCAGGTACAGCTGGCCGAGCTGGAAATGGGCCCAGGCCTCGCCGTGCAGGGACTCGCCGGCGCGGTGCAGTTCCAGGGAGCGGGTCAGCAGGTCCAGCGCCTCCGCGAGGTGGGCCCGGTCGCGTTCCACGGCCGCCAGCGCGTGCATCGTCCAGGCCCGGTCCGTGGCCAGCGACGGCGCGGCCTGCAGGTCGAGGGACTCCCGGAGCCGGGCCGCCGCCTCGGTGAGATTGCCCTGGTGGTGCAGGGTGATGCCGAGCGAGCACAGCGCGCGGGCCGCGCCCGCGTCGTGGTGCGCCTCCCGGTACAGGTCGACCACCGACGTCAGGGTCGTGCGCGCCTTGTCCAGCTCGCCCAGCTGACGGGCCGCGATGCCCGTGCGCCACTGGACCGAGCGGATCAGCAGGCCCTGGTCGACGGCCTGGGCGAGTTCGCTGATCTCGCCGAGGCGGTAGAGGTCTCCGCGCAGCAGGCAGTAGTCGCACAGCGCGCCCAGCAGGTTCAGCACCGCCCCCTGGTTCACGCCCTCGGCGTGCCGCAGGGCCGCCGTGATGAAGCTGGACTCGTCGTCCAGCCAGCGCAGCGCCTCGTCGAGCGAGGTGAACCCGTGCGGGCCGAAGCGGTCCGAGCGGGTCGACATGTTGCCGTCGACCAGGCGCAGCACCGAGTCCGCGAGGTCGGCGTAGTTGACGATCAGCCGCTCCTGCGCCGCCGCCCGCTCGCCCGGCTCCTCCTCGTCGACCAGCCGGGCGTGCGCGAAGACGCGGACGAGCTCGTGCAGCCGGTAGCGGTTGCCGCGGACCTGGTCGATCAGGCCCGCGCGGGACAGCGCGGCGAGATGCCGCGTCGCCCCGGCCTCGTCGGTGGCGAGCAGGGACGCCGCCGCCGCGACGCCGAGCGAGGCCCGCCCGGCCAGCGCGAGGCGCCGCAGCAGCCGGCGGGCCGGTTCCGCCTGGTCGGTGTAGCGCAGCCACAGGGCACGTTCGACGGGCTGCACGGGCCCGTACGCGCCCAGGTCCGACGCCAGCTGCCGGGGCGAGCGGGGGCCCAGGGAGGAGCCCGCGATGCGCAGCGCCAGCGGCAGGCCGCCGCACAGCCGGTGGATCCGGTCGGCGGACTCGGCGTCGTACGGCCCCGTCTCGCCCTGCGCCGCCGCGCCCGTCAGCTCCTCGGCGCCGACCGCGTCGAGCGGCTCGACGGGCAGCTGGTGCACCCACGCCGGCAGGTCGCCGGGCAGGTCGAGCGGTGTCCGGGCGGTGACGAGGACCAGGCTGTCGGACCGCTCCGGGAGCAGGGCGCGCACCTGATCGGGGTCCGAGGCGTCGTCGAGCACGACGGTGACGGGGACGCCGGTCAGATGCTGGTGGTACAGCTCGCTCAGCCGCTTGACCTGCTGGTCCGCCGACGAACGCTCCCGGAACAGCAGTTGCTCGCGGGGCGCGCCCAGCCGGTTCAGCAGATGCAGCAGCGCCTCACGGGTGGACAGCGGCGGCTCCTCCCGGCTGTCGCCGCGCAGGTCGACCACGCACGCGCCGCGGAACTGGTCCCTCAGGTCGTGGGTGGCGCGCACCGCGAGCGTGGTACGGCCGCTGCCGGGCGCCCCGTGCAGGACGACCACCGTCGGCCGGGTCTGTGTGCTGGCGCGCGCCGCCTGCACCCACTGCCGGATCCGCGCCATCTCCCGCCGACGGCCCGCGAACGGGCCGATCTTGTCGGGGAGTTGACCGAACGACTGCTCCAGGACACTGCGCCCGCGCGCGGCACCGCTCTTGTCGGCGCCCATCAGTTTGGGGCCGGGCTTCTTCGGCCCGGTCGACGCGGCCAGCACCCGTTGCTGGTCGAGGAACGGGCGGATACCGCGTACCTCCAGTGCCGTCAGCCACTGCAAGCGCAGCTGTTCCGGGCCGCCCGGCTGGCCCACCGCGCCGGCCCGGTGGTGCGCGGCCGGCAGATGGGAGCCGGCCACCTTCACCACGGTCGTGGCCGCGCCGACCACGCCGACGGTCACGCCCGCGCCGAGCGCGGTCGTCGTGCCCGTGCCGAGGGCCAGATCGGCCACCACCGCGGCCACGGCGGCCACACCCGCCACGACCAGTGGCGTCCCCGCGCCCTCACGGGCGTACCGCTGCCCGAACGTCAGCCGGCCGGCCTCCGCCTCGTCCAGGGCCCGGGTGTAGGCCTCGTACTCCTCGGCGGCGGACCGCGCCACGGCGTCCAGCTCGCCGCGCGCCCTCGCCAGGAGCACCTTGCCGTCGGTACGGCCGCCCGACCGCCGCACCTCCTCCTCCACCGCCCGCACCAACAGCCGCTCGGCCTCCGCCCGATGACCGTCCCGCATGTCCCGTCCCCCTCCGGCGACAACCGCATCGTCGCCTAAGAGTGTCGTTGCGCGAGCCCGCGATGGCGAGAGGGCGGCGATCACCGGACGGTGGAGATGTGGTGGCCACCGACGGGGCGGCCATGGACGTCTGCGGTGGGGCCGGGTGGCTTCTCTTCGGCGGGGAAGGTGGAGCCGGCGGCGGCGGCGAGGCGGGGTAAGACGGGGTCTGTGGCGGAGCGGCCGTCGCGGTGTCCGGCGAGGTGAGGTGGTGGTCTGGGGCGCGGCGAGGTGCGGCCTGGGGGCGGAGCGGCCGTCGTGGTGTCCGGTGAGGTGAGGCGGTGGTCTGGGGCGCGGCGAGGTGCGGTCTTCGGCGGCGGGAGGTGGGGTCCGCCGGCGGGGCGGCCGTCGTGGCTCGGTGAGGTGAGGCGGTGGTCTGTGGTGGCGGGAGACGGGGTCTGTGGCGGGTGGCCGTCGTGGTGTCCGGTGAGGTGAGGCGGTGGTCTGGGGCGCGGCGAGGTGCGGTCTTCGGCGGCGGGAGGTGGGGTCCGCCGGCGGAGCGGCCGTCATGGCTCGGTGAGGTGAGGCCGTGGTTTCTTCTTCGCCGGGGGCAAGGCGGCGTCTGCGGGGCGGCCGTGGTGCCTACCGGCGAGGCGGCCGGGGCTGCCGCGCGGCTGTGGCGACCGTCGCGGGCTCGGCGGGGGCCGGCCGGTGGTCTCCGGCGGGGCTGCCGTGGTGGTTTGTGGCCGCGCCCGGGATCGGGGCGGTCTCCGGTCCGGTCGCCCTCGTCCGCCCCGGCCGGTCGTTTCGGTGGTGCCCGCGCGGTCGGGCAGGATGGAGGTATGCCGAACCGACTGGCGCACGAGACGTCCCCGTACCTGCTGCAGCACGCCGACAACCCTGTCGACTGGTGGCCCTGGTCGCCGCAGGCGTTCGAGGAAGCGCGACGGCGTGACGTCCCGGTGCACCTGAGCGTCGGCTATTCGAGCTGTCACTGGTGCCATGTTCTTGCCAAGGAAAGCTTCGAGGACCAGGCCACCGCCGACCACCTCAACGAGCACTTCGTCAACATCAAGGTCGACCGCGAGGAGCGCCCCGACGTCGACGCCGTCTACATGGAGGCCGTGCAGGCGGCCACCGGGCAGGGCGGCTGGCCCATGACGGTGTTCCTCACGCCTCAGGCCGAGCCGTTCTACTTCGGCACCTACTTCCCGCCGGCCCCCCGGCACGGGATGCCCTCCTTCCGGCAGGTCCTGGAGGGCGTCAGCCACGCCTGGCAGGACCGCCGCGCGGAGGTCACCGACGTGGCCGGGAAGATCGCGCGGGACCTGGCGGGACGGGAGTTCGGCTTCGGCGGGTCCGAGGCGCCCGGCGAGCAGGAACTGGCGCAGGCGCTGCTCGGCCTGACCCGGGAGTACGACCCGCAGCGCGGCGGCTTCGGCGGGGCGCCGAAGTTCCCGCCGTCCATGGTCATGGAGTTCCTGCTGCGCCACCACGCCCGGACGGGCGCCGAGGGTGCGCTGCAGATGGCGCGGGACACGTGCGAGCGGATGGCCCGCGGCGGCATCTACGACCAGCTCGGCGGCGGATTCGCGCGGTATTCCGTCGACCGCGACTGGGTGGTGCCGCACTTCGAGAAGATGCTGTACGACAACGCCCTGCTCTGCCGGGTGTACGCGCACCTCTGGCGGGCCACGGGCTCCGAGCTCGCCCGGCGGGTCGCGCTGGAGACCGCCGACTTCATGGTCGCCGAACTCCGCACCGAGCAGGGCGGTTTCGCCTCCGCCCTCGACGCCGACAGCGACGACGGGACGGGCAGGCACGTCGAGGGGGCGTACTACGTCTGGACCCCTGCGCAGCTCCGTGACGTCCTCGGCGACGACGCCGAACTCGCCGCCCAGTACTTCGGCGTGACCGAGGAGGGCACCTTCGAGGAAGGCGCCTCCGTCCTGCAACTGCCGCAGACGGACGGCGTGTTCGACGCCGAGACGGTCGAGTCCGTCAAGCGGCGGCTGCGCGCGGCGCGTACCGGACGGCCCGCGCCGGGACGGGACGACAAGGTCGTGGCCGCCTGGAACGGTCTCGCGATCGCCGCCCTGGCCGAGACCGGCGCCTACTTCGACCGCCCGGACCTGGTGGAGGCCGCCCTCGCCGCCGCCGACCTGCTCGTCCGCGTCCACCTCGACGACCACGCCCGCCTGGCCCGGACCAGCAAGGACGGCCGGGTCGGCGCCAACGCCGGCGTCCTGGAGGACTACGCCGACGTCGCCGAGGGCTTCCTGGCGCTCGCGTCCGTGACCGGTGAGGGCACCTGGCTGGAATTCGCCGGGCTGTTGCTCGACCACGTCCTCGTGCGGTTCACGGACGAGGAGACGGGCGCCCTGTTCGACACGGCCGCCGACGCCGAGAAGCTGATCCGCCGCCCGCAGGACCCCACCGACAACGCCGCGCCGTCCGGCTGGAGCGCCGCCGCGGGCGCCCTGCTGAGCTATGCCGCCCAGACCGGCGCCGAGCCCCACCGCACCGCCGCCGAGCGGGCGTTGGGCGTGGTGAAGACGCTCGGGCCGCGCGTGCCGCGGTTCATCGGCTGGGGGCTCGCGGTCGCCGAGGCCCGGCTGGACGGTCCGCGCGAGGTCGCCGTCGTGGGTCCCGCACTCGATGACGCAGCGACAAGGAGCTTGCACCGCACGGCACTTCTGGGCACCGCCCCGGGCGCGGTGGTCGCGTACGGCGTCCCGGGCGCCGAGGAGTTCCCGCTCCTCGCCGACCGCCCGCTGACCGGCGGTGAACCGACGGCGTACGTCTGCCGTAACTTCACGTGTGACGTCCCGACGACCGACCCGGAGCGGCTGCGGGCGGCGCTGAACGCCTGATCGGACACCGAACGCGACTGCGCAATTGCGCACGTGTTCGGACACGTCCCCCTAGACGCCGGACCATTCCGAAACAAGCTATTTATCGGAACAGCTACCGCGCTTCACAGTTCCCCCCTACTCTCTCCACAGTGCCGAGGCGGACGCACAGCTCCGTCGCGGCTGGGGGGATTTCAAAGATCTGGGGGGATCTTTTGCTGACGTCTGTCTTCATAGCCGTCGTTTCGCTCGTCTTGTTCTGGATGGCGGCTTTCACCCTGTGGTGGCAGATGCACGCGTGGCGCACGCCCGAAGTGCTGGCCTCCACCCGCTTCAGCCGGCCGGACGGCGCGGAGCATCTGTCGTTCTCGCTGCTGCTTCCGGCGCGGCACGAGCAGGCGGTGCTGGACCACACCATCCAGCGGCTGCTGGAGTCCACGCACACCGACTTCGAGATCATCGTCATCGTCGGGCACGACGACCCGGAGACCACCGAGGTCGCCCGGCGGGCGGAGGCCCGCGACCCGCGCGTGCGGGTCGTCGTCGACACCCACAAGAAGAAGAACAAGCCGAAGGCGATGAACACGGCGCTGCCGCACTGCCGCGGCGACGTCGTCGGGGTCTTCGACGCCGAGGACCAGGTGCACCCCGAGCTGCTCGCGCACGTCGACCACGCCTTCCGCTCCACCGGCGCGGACGTCGTCCAGGGCGGGGTGCAGCTGATCAACTTCCACTCCAGCTGGTACAGCCTGCGCAACTGCCTGGAGTACTTCTTCTGGTTCCGCTCCCGGCTCCACCTGCACGCGCAGAAGGGCTTCATCCCGCTCGGCGGCAACACCGTGTTCGTCCGCACCGAGGTGCTGCGCGAGGCCGACGGCTGGGACCCCAACTGCCTCGCCGAGGACTGCGACCTGGGCGTGCGCCTGTCCAGCGTCGGCAAGAAGGTCGTCGTCGCCTACGACTCCGACATGGTCACCCGCGAGGAGACCCCGGGCAGCCTGATGTCCCTGCTGAAGCAGCGCACCCGCTGGAACCAGGGCTTCCTCCAGGTCTACCGCAAGCGTGACTGGAAGCAGCTGCCCGGCTTCCGTCAGCGGCTGCTCGCCCGCTACACCCTCATGACGCCGTACCTTCAGGCGATCTCCGGCGTCGTCATCCCGCTCAACGTGGCCATCGCGCTCTTCCTCGACGTACCGGTCGGCGTCGCCTTCATCACCTTCCTGCCGGCCGTGACCGCGCTCGTGACCTTCGTTTTCGAGGTCGTCGGGCTGCACGACTTCGGCAAGCAGTACGGGCTCCGGGTCCGCCTGGTGCACTACCTGAAGCTGATCATCGGCGGGCCCTTCTACCAGGTGCTGCTCGCCGGGGCCGCTGTCCGCGCAGTGTGGCGCGAGCAACGCGGCCGCAACGACTGGGAGTTGACCAGCCACGTCGGCGCACATCTCGCGCACGTGAACCGAGAGGACGTTCCTGCGTGACCTCCACACTTCCCGCGGCGACCGGAGTCAAGGTCCCCGCGCAGCGGACAGCTGCGCCCAGAACCGGTACGACAAACCGGACGACGCCGCCCAAGAGACTCCGTTCCTCCCGTCCCGACCTCATCCTGTGCGGCCTGCTGCTCGTGGCGATCCTCGTCGTGCAGGGCTGGAACATCGCCGACTACCCGACCCTCAGCGACGACGAGGGCACCTACCTCGCGCAGGCCTGGGCCGTGCAGGAGGGCCGGGGCCTCGCCCACTACACCTACTGGTACGACCACCCGCCGTTCGGCTGGATCCAGATCGCCGTGCTGACCTGGATCCCCGCGTACTTCGCGCCCGAGTCGATGACCGTCGGCTCGATGCGCGTCATGATGCTGCTGATCAGCGCGATCAGCGCCGTCCTCGTGTACGTCCTCGCGCGCCGGCTGTCGCTGCCGCGCTGGGCGGCCGGGCTCGCCATGGCGCTGTTCGGGCTCTCCCCGCTGTCGGTGGTCCTCCAGCGCGAGATCTTCCTGGACAACATCGCGGTGATGTGGACGCTGCTCGCGTTCACCCTCGCCGCCTCCCCGAGCCGTCACCTGTGGCACCACTTCGGGGCGGGCATGGCGGCCGCGGCCGCGGTGCTCACCAAGGAGACGATGCTGCTCGTGCTCCCGGCCGTGCTGGTGACCATGTGGCGGCACAGCCACCGCGACACCCGCAAGTTCGCCATCACCGGCGCGATCACCGCGTGTGCGCTGCTGGGCATCTCGTACCCCCTCTTCGCGCTGCTGAAGGGCGAGTTGCTGCCGGGCAGCGGGCACGTCTCGCTGTGGGACGGCATCGTCTACCAGATGAGCCGCCCCGGCTCCGGCTTCATCCTCGAACCCGGCACCGGCTCGTACGGCGTGCTCCAGTCCTGGCTGTACTACGACCGGGTGCTGCCCCTGGGCGGACTCGCCGGGGCGCTGCTGCTCGTCCTCACCTGGCGCTGGTCGGTGACCGCGCGGGCGCTCGCCGGGCCGGCGCTCGCCGTGGCGATCCTCGCCGGGATGGCGCTGCGGCCGGGCTATCTGCCCGCCATGTACATCATCCAGGCGCTGCCGTTCCTCGCCCTGGTGCTCGCCGGGGGCACGGCCTCCGTCGCCCACGCCGTGCTGCGGCGGCGGCGCCGGACGGGCGAGGGCAGATTCCTGACCGGCGGGCGGTACGCGCTCGCAGCGGTCCTGGCGCTCGCCGCGGGCGCGTACGTCGTACCGCGCTGGTACGACGGCGACCGCACCGCCATGACCGCCGACGCCAACGCCCCCTACCGGGCCGCCTCCACGTGGCTGGCCGCCGAGGTGGAGGACCCGGAGGACACCCGGGTCCTGGTCGACGACGCCCTGTGGCTGGACCTCGTGCACCAGGGCTTCGAGCCCGGGCTCGGCGTCATCTGGTTCTACAAGGCCGACCTCGACCCGGCCGTGACCAAGACCATGCCGAACGGCTGGCGTGACCTCGACTACGTGGTGGCGTCGCCGACGGTACGACGGGACGCGGTCGACCTGCCGAACGTCAAGGCCGCGATGGAGCACTCGACGCCGGTCGCCGTGTTCGGCGCCGGGGAGGACCGGATCGAGATCCGGCAGATTCAGAGCGCCGGGACAGGAGGCGGCCGATGAGCCAGGAGTCCGTGGTCCCCGGCGAGCTGGGCGATCCGGCGGCGTACGCCGCCGACGTGCCCGAGCCGGGCGCCGTCACCATCGTCGTACCGACCTTCAACGAGTCCGCCAACGTCCGGCAACTGCTGCACCAGATCACCGAGTCGGTGCCGTCCAGGCTGCCGTGCGAGGTCGTCTTCGTCGACGACTCCACCGACGACACCCCGGAGGTGATCCAGCAGGCCGCCCAGGACTGCCCCTTTCCGGTGACCGTTCTGCACCGCGAGGAGCCCGTCGGAGGGCTCGGCGGCGCGGTCGTCGAGGGCATGAAGGCGGCCGGGTCGGACTGGATCGTCGTCATGGACGGCGACTGCCAGCACCCGCCCTCGCTGGTGCCGGAGCTGGTCGCCACGGGGGAACGGGCGAACGCCGGGCTGGTCGTCGCGTCCCGCTACATCAAGGGCGGCAGCCGCGCCGGACTCGCCGGCAGCTACCGCGTCGCCGTCTCGCGCGGCGCGACCTGGCTGACCAAGTCGCTGTTCCCGCGCCAGCTGCACGGCATCAGCGACCCGATGAGCGGCTTCTTCGCCATCCGCCGCAGCGCGGTCACCGCCGAGATCCTCCAGCCGCTCGGCTACAAGATCCTCCTCGAACTCGCGGTGCGCAGCCGCCCCCGCGAGGTCACCGAAGTCCCGTTCGTCTTCCAGGACCGGTTCGCCGGTGAGTCCAAGTCGACCGCGCAGGAGGGCTTCCGATTCCTGCGCCACCTGGTCGGGCTGCGCACCGCCTCGCCGATGGCCCGCATGATCGTCTTCGGGCTGATCGGCGTGACCGGCTTCCTGCCCAACCTGCTCGGCCTGTGGGCCCTCACCGGCGTCGGCATGCACTACCTCCCCGCCGAGATCCTCGCCAACCAGCTCGGCGTCGCCTGGAACTTCCTGCTCATCGAGCGGCTGCTGTTCCGCGACCGGCGCCGGCACCGGGCCTGGTGGGACCGGCTCGGGCGGTTCGCGCTGCTCGCCAACGCCGACCTGCTGCTGCGCATCCCGCTGATCGCGCTGCTGGTCGGCGCGTTCGGGATGGCCGTGCTGCCCGCCACCGCGCTCGCGCTGGTGACGACGTTCGTCCTGCGCTTCCTCGGTACCGAAGCGCTGGTCTATCTGCCGCGCAGGCAACTGGGCGGCAGCCGCCATGCAAGGAGAGCCGCGTGAACAAGCACCGAAGAAGAACCGCACTCCTGGCCGTGGCAGGCCTCACCGGCGGCCTGCTTCTGACCGCACCCCAGCCCGCCTCCGCCGCCAACCTGATCAAGAACCCCGGCTTCGAGACGGCCGGCACCGCGGACATGCCGTACTGCTGGTCGAAGTCCGGCTGGGGCGACAACGACTTCACCTTCGAGACGGTCGCCGACGCCCACTCCGGCAGCAAGGCCATGAAGGTCACGCTCACCCGCCGCCTGGAGGGCGACCGCAAGGCCCTGATCACCGAGTCCAGCACCTGCGCCCCGGTCGTCACGCCGGGCAAGCAGTACGACCTGGGCCTCTGGTACAAGAGCACCACGCCGGACGCCAACATCACGCTGTTCCGGCACGACGCCACCGCCGGCTGGCAGTACTGGACGGACCTGAAGACGCTGCAGATGGCGGCCACCTGGACCGAGGCCACGGTGCGCACCCCCGAGGTCCCGGCCGGCACCGACCGGATCTCCTGGGGCGTGTCCGTCTACGGCACCGGCTCCGTCACCACGGACGACTACACGATGGAGCAGGTCGCCGACCCGGTTCCGCCGCCGCAGTGCACGGGCACGGCGCAGGAGTGCGCGAACGGCAGGTGGGACGTGCTGCCCGCGCAGAACCCGGTGCGCTCGATGCACTCCGTGGTGCTGCACAACGGCAAGGTGCTGCTGATCGCGGGTTCCGGCAACGACACCGCGATGTTCGAGGCGGGCACGTTCACCTCCGCGGTCTACGATCCGCAGAACGGCAGCTACAAGGTCATCCCCACGCCGGACGACATGTTCTGCGCCGGTCATGTGCAGCTGTCCGACGGGCGGGTGCTGATCATGAGCGGCAACAAGGGCTACCCGTCGGCCGACGGCACGATCGGCTACCAGGGGTACAAGGACTCGTACGTCTTCGACCCGGCGACCGAGACGTACATCAAGACCAACGACATGAACGACGGGCACTGGTACCCGTCGGCGACCATCCTCGGCAACGGTGACGTGATCTCCTTCGGCGGGCTGAAGGAGGACTCCACCGGTTCGGTGACCGCCGAGCTGTGGTCCGAGGACGAGCAGCAGTGGCAGCCGCTGTGGAAGGTCAACCAGACCTGGTCCTACTGGGGTCTGTACCCGTCGATGATCCTGATGCAGGACGGCCGCCTCTTCTACTCCGGCAGCCATGTCTTCGGCAACAACATCCCCGGCACCGGCTCGGCGATCTACGACTACGGCGCCAACACCGTCACCCAGGTGCCGGGCCTGCAGAACAAGGACGAGCGGGACCAGTCGGCGAGCGTGCTGCTGCCCCCGGCGCAGGACCAGAAGGTCCTCACCCTCGGCGGCGGCAACATCGAGTCCAACCCGCAGGCGAACCGCCTCACCGACGTCATCGACCTGAAGCAGCCCAACCCGTCGTACGTCGCCGGACCGCCGATCCCGCAGGGCACCGTCGACCTCGGCAACGGGCCCGTCCCGCAGACCGGCAACCAGGGCAAGATGTACGTCTCCGCCGTGCTGCTGCCCGACGGGAAGGTTTTGGAGACGGGCGGCGCGCTGCACAACCGCGCCAACCCGGTCTTCGAGTCGTCGATCTACGACCCGGCCACCAACACGTTCGACCCGGTGGCCGCCGACCCCGAGGCCCGCGGCTACCACTCCTCGGCGTTCCTGCTGCCCGACGGCCGCGTGATGACCACCGGCGACAACCCGGGCAACGGCACCTGGAACCACAACGTGTCCATCTACACGCCGCCCTATCTGCTCAAGGGCCCGCGTCCGACGATCACTTCGGTGATCGACACCGAGTGGAACTACGGCGACACCCAGCGCATCACGGTGGACCGGCCGATCGTGAAGGCCGAGCTGATCCGCCCGGCCGCGGTGACGCACTCCTCCGACCCGAACCAGCGGTTCGTGGACCTGCCGCTGAGCGTGGACGGCAACAACATCGACCTCAACGTCACGAGCAACCCCAACCTGGCCCCGCCCGGCTGGTACATGCTCTTCGCGGTCGACGCGGGCGGCGTGCCGTCGGTGGCCAAGTGGGTGCACCTGTCGGGCCCGCAGGCCCTGAGGGCCACCGACGCCTCCGCGCACGTCCACTCCTTCGCCGACGACCTGACCGGCAAGGTCACGGGGCCCGGCAAGAAGCGGTCGTCGCAGAAGGTGCCCACCACGATCTCCGGCTGCGACCGCCACTACGGCTCCGCCAACGTCTGTGTGCCGACGGCCTTCCCGAAGGAGGTCAAGAAGACGACGGTGGCTCGCTGCACCTGGCTGAAGCAGCACGACTACGGCCGGCTGAAGGTCAACGGCAAGGACGACCCGCTCCGCCTCGACCCCGACAAGGACGGCGTGGCCTGCGGAAAGGGGGACCTCAGGCGCCGCTGAGGATCAGCCCTGACACCATGAGCTGAGCACCCCACTGCAGCAGCACGGCCCCGAGCCTGGCGTACTGCCACCTGGCTCGGGGCCATGCCCGTGCCAGGACGCCCAGCGCCAGAGCGGCGGCGGACCGACCGGTGAGCAGACGTGGACTGTTCACGCCGCCGTCGCATCACCGCCGCCCACCGCCGGTGATCGGGCGACGTACTCAGTCGGCCTGCGTCCGCATGCTCAGCGCCTGTTCCACGATCGCCTCCAGCTGGTCGTGGTGCGCGCCCTTCCAGTACGCCCGCCGGCACTCGCGGCACTGTGCGAAGACGTCGTACGACCGCTGTGTCCCGCCCTTCAGCTGCTCCGCCACCTCCTCCTTGGTGGCCTCCCTCAGCAGGCCGTTGCAGGCGGTGCACCGGGTCCAGGGGCGCAGGTCGGGGGAGAACCGGTCGAGGACGTCGCGGAGTTGGTCGTCGGGGCGGGTGCTGTAGACGTACGCGCCGGCCCACAGTTCGCGGCGGCGAAGCAGCCCCCGGTCGCGGCTGAGCATGACGCGCCGCTCGGCGGCCGAGCGGGCCGCCAGCGCGGGGTCGCCGATGTCCAGGGACTCGTAGGCCGTGTCCACGCCGAGCAGCCGCAGTCGGCGGGCGAGGGTGCCGAGGTGGACGTCGAGGAGGAAGCGCAGCGGGGCGCCGGGGACGCGTTGCGGGCGCCGGACCGCGTGGACGGTGACGGTCTCGCCGTCCTTCGGGACGTGGCCCGGCGGCACCTCGCGGCCGTCCACGACGAGCGCGCCGACCTCGGTGAGCGGGACGCCGAGCGACTCGACGACGTGGCCGAGCGTCGAGACGCCGTCCGTGCCGAGCGCGGTGGCGCCGCGCCGCCGGCCGTGCGGGACGAACAGGTGCAGGTCGGTGGCGAACTGGACGTGGATCTCGGGTCGATTCACGGGATCAGGATGACAGGCCGTGCTCGTAGACGGTCAGGGCCCGGTCGACGAGGTCCGCGAGGTCCTCCCGGAAGTCGGTGCGCGCCCAGTACTGGGGCACCTCCATCAGCCCGCCGATCAGGGACATCGTGAGGACCCGCACCTCCAGGCCCTGCGGGTCCCGGCCGGTGCGCTCGCCGATGGCCTCGGCCAGCGACTGCCCGGCCTCCGACATGCTCTCCATCATCCGGGACCGCACCGCCGGGACGTCCGCCATCAGCCGGCACCGCAGCCGGGTCACTTCGAGTGCCTCTCCGACGCCGAGGCCGACGGCCTTGTGCATGATCTGCCGCAGCGACTCCGGCCAGGGCTCGTCCGCCGGTCGGGCCCGGAACTCCTCGAGCAGCGGCGGGGCGCACTCGTCCGTGAGGACGATGTCCTCCTTGGTGGGGAAGTAGCGGAAGACGGTCGACGGCGACACCTCGGCGCGGTCGGCGATCTGCTCGATCGTCGTGGCGTCGTACCCCTGCTCCTCGATCAGGTCGTACGTCGCCGAGCGGATCGCCTCCCGCGTCCTGATCTTCTTCCGCTCCCGAAGCCCCGGCCGGGGGCGGTCGGCGGGAGCGGTGGAACGTGCCGCCGTCATGGTCGTCATTGTCGTGCATCGGCCACGGACGAGGCCATGTGCGCATGCGGAAGGGCCACGGCTCGCAAGCCGTGGCCCTTTCCGGGAGCTGTGATCACGCGTGCTGGTACGCCACCATCGAGATCCCCACGTAGTGCACCACGAACGCCGCCAGCGTGAAGGAGTGGAACACCTCGTGGAAGCCGAACCAGCGCGGTGACGGGTTCGGCCGCTTGATGCCGTAGATGACGCCGCCCGCGCTGTAGAGCAACCCGCCGACGACCACCAGCACCAGTACGGCGATGCCGCCGGTGCGCATGAAGTCGGGCAGGAAGAACACCGCCGCCCAGCCCATCGCGATGTAGCAGGGCGTGTACAGCCAGCGCGGGGCGCCGACCCAGAAGACGCGGAACAGGATGCCCGCCAGGGCCGCGGCCCAGATGCCCCACAGCAGCCAGCGGCCCTTGCTGCCCGGCAGCAGCAGCAGGGTCAGCGGCGTGTAGGTGCCGGCGATGATCAGGAAGATGTTGGAGTGGTCCAGGCGGCGCAGGACGCCGTCCATGCGCGGGCTCCAGGTGCCCCGGTGGTACAGCGCGCTCACGCCGAACAGCAGGCAGGCCGTGAGGGCGTAGACCCCGCAGGCCACGCGCCCGCGGGCCGAGTCCGCGAGGGCGGTGAGCGTCAGGCCCGCGACCAGCACCGCCGGGAACATGCCGAGGTGCAGCCAGCCGCGGAGCTTGGGCTTGATCGGATGCGGCAGGGAGAGCGCGCTCGGGATCCGGTCGGCGACCGGCGACTCCGAGGGCGCGTCGGGGGCGGACGCAGTCATGCGCGGCATCGTACCTACGGGACCGTAAGTTACGAATCAGTATCCGTCAGGAGTGGCCATCGTCTCACGGTAGCCGGGACGTCGCACGCAAGCCCCCAAGAGACGGTCATCCAAACCCAACGTGCACGTAAAGAAACAAACGGGAACACAGAGGTGGTGGCCTTCCTCACGCCGCTCAGGTGGGCGGCCCTCTGGACAAATGCGCAGTCACCTCGGATGATCAAATGAGTGCGGTCGGCACCGGATGAGCGCCAAAGGGAGTAAGCGAAGCATCCGGGTCGCAGCCCCCACGGGGCAGACAGACAAAAAAATCCCTCATTTAGGAGCGATCGTGGCGCGCGACATCGCGGCTCCCCCCGTCATCCCGACCAACCACCAGGAACTGATCTCGTGGGTGAACGAGATCGCCGAACTGACCCAGCCGGACAGCGTGGTCTGGTGTGACGGATCCGAGGCCGAGTACGAGCGACTGTGCGAAGAGCTCGTCCAGAAGGGAACCTTCCGGAAACTCGACCCGATCAAGCGCCCCAACTCCTACTACGCGGCGTCCGACCCGACGGACGTCGCCCGCGTCGAGGACCGGACCTTCATCTGCTCCGAGAAGGAGGAGGACGCCGGCCCGACCAACCACTGGAAGGATCCCGCCGAGATGCGGGAGATCTTCGCCGGGGAGAAGGGCGTCTTCCGCGGCTCGATGAAGGGCCGGACGATGTACGTCGTCCCGTTCTGCATGGGCCCTCTCGGCTCCGACCTCTCCGCGATCGGCGTCGAGATCACCGACTCCGCCTACGTGGCCGTGTCCATGCGCACCATGACCCGCATGGGACGGCCCGTCCTGGACGAGCTCGGCTCCGACGGCTTCTTCGTGCGTGCCGTGCACACGCTCGGAGCGCCGCTGGAGGAGGGGCAGCAGGACGTGCCGTGGCCGTGCAACAGCACCAAGTACATCTCCCACTTCCCCGAGACCCGCGAGATCTGGTCCTACGGCTCCGGGTACGGCGGCAACGCCCTGCTGGGCAAGAAGTGCTACGCGCTGCGCATCGCCTCCGTGATGGCCCGCGACGAGGGCTGGCTGGCCGAGCACATGCTGGTCCTGAAGCTCACCCCGCCGCAGGGCGAGCCGAAGTACGTCGCCGCCGCCTTCCCGTCCGCCTGCGGCAAGACCAACCTCGCGATGCTGGAGCCCACCATCTCCGGCTGGACGGTCGAGACGATCGGCGACGACATCGCCTGGATGCGCTTCGGTGAGGACGGTCGCCTGTACGCCATCAACCCGGAGGCCGGCTTCTTCGGCGTCGCGCCCGGCACGGGCGAGCACACCAACGCCAACGCGATGAAGACGCTGTGGGGCAACTCCGTCTTCACCAACGTCGCGCTCACCGACGACAACGACGTCTGGTGGGAGGGCATGACGGAGGAGACCCCGGCCCACCTCACCGACTGGAAGGGCAACGACTGGACGCCCGCGTCGGGCACCCCGGCCGCGCACCCCAACGCCCGGTTCACCGTCCCGGCCGCGCAGTGCCCGATCATCGCGCCCGAGTGGGAGGACCCCAGGGGCGTGCCGATCTCCGCGATCCTCTTCGGCGGGCGGCGCGCCACCGCGGTGCCGCTGGTGACGGAGTCCTTCGACTGGAACCACGGCGTCTTCCTCGGCGCCAACGTGGCCAGCGAGAAGACCGCCGCCGCCGAGGGCAAGGTCGGCGAGCTGCGCCGCGACCCGTTCGCCATGCTGCCGTTCTGCGGCTACAACATGGGCGACTACATGGGGCACTGGGTCGACGTCGCCAAGGGCAAGGACCCGGAGAAGCTGCCGAAGATCTACTACGTCAACTGGTTCCGCAAGAACGACGAGGGCCGGTTCGTCTGGCCAGGGTTCGGCGAGAACAGCCGCGTCCTGAAGTGGATCGTGGAGCGCCTTGAGGGCCGGGCCGAGGGCGTCGAGACGCCGATCGGCGTCCTGCCGACCAAGGAGGCCCTGGACACCGACGGCCTGGACATGGCCGACGCGGACCTGGACTTCCTGCTCACCGTGGACAAGGAGGTGTGGCGCGAGGAGGCCGCGCTCGTTCCCGACCACCTCAACACCTTCGGTGACCACACGCCCAAGGAACTGTGGGACGAGTACCACGCCCTGGTGCGCCGCCTGGGCTGAGCCCCACCGAGACTCCGCGGCCGGCCGGAACCGACTGTGCCCTGACCAGCTACATCGTCACGGCCGGCCGCGGTGACCCGTCACCGAACAGCCCCGCACAACGGCGTGCGGGGCTGTTCGGCGTCGCGGACCTGCAGCACCGACCCTCGGGCGGCGCCCGCGTCAGTTGCCCCTGACCGGCGGGCCCTGACGGGTTTCGCCCCGGTCCTGCAGGTACCGGGTGTGGGACTCCTGGCGGCGGACCTCGATCTCCCCGAGGCCCGCCGCCACCCGTGTCAGCTCCTCGTGCAGCAGGGACAGCTGCCGCTCCAGCTGGACCTCCGGCGACTCCTGCCCGGGGGTCAGCCGGGTCCACCAGCGGGTCCGGACGTAGCTGTCGACGCTCTCGGGCATGTCCTGCCGCACCGCCCGGGACAGCACGTGCACGCCCTCCGGGTCCTGTGCGAGCAGCGGGGCACCCCGCTCCGGGTCCAGCAGCGCCGTCAGCAGCTCGGTCAGCCGCTCCAGCCACTCGCCGGCGAAGTGCGGCAGCTCGGCCTCGCCGAGATAGCCGCGCAGCGTTGCCAGGTCGCCGCGCACCTCGTCGAGCTGCTCGCTCGGCGACGGGAAGCGGGGCGGCGCGGGCCGCTCCGGCGGCGCGATCAGCGCGCCCGCGCCGTACAGGCCCGCGACGACCACCGGCCAGTACGGCCCCGCCACGCCCGTGAAGGTGAGCACCAGGCCCAGGATGCCGCAGGCACAGCCGGTGAGGTTCTTGCGGGACTCCAGGTACGTCAGAGCCTTACTGGTAGCCACGGATCTCCTCGAAGGCGCCGTCCAGGGAGCCCTGCTGGGCGTCGAACAGGCGGCCGCCGGTCAGGTCGGCGATGTGCTCCAGCTCGGAGCGGTCGGAGTCGCCGAAGAGGATCGGGAAGACGGGGATGTCGCCCTGCCCGCCGGTGAGCGAGCCGTGGAACGCCTCGAAGTCCTGGGCGCTCGCGCCGGCGGTGTTCTCCCCGTCGGTCATCAGCACGATCGACGTGAACGTGTCGTCGTCGGCGCCCAGGTGCGCGTACGCCTTCTCCAGCGAGGTGTAGATCGCCGTGTCGCCCTCGGCCCGGAGCGCCTGGGTGTCGCGGCGGATCCCGTCGAGGCCGGTCTTCGGGTCCGCCGGGTCGACGACATGGGTGCGCACGCTCTTCACGGCCGACCCGAACGGCATCAGCGTCACCTCCTCGCGGTCCCGGAAGTCCCCGGTCAGCCCGGCGAGGGCCGCCTTCAGCCGCTCCAGCCGGTCGCCCTGCATGGAGCCGGAGGTGTCCAGGACGTACACCGTGCGCGACGGGCGGCGCAGTTCGTTCTCGTAGGAGTCGAGCAGGCCGTCGGCGACGGAACGGCTGCCCGGGAAGGGCAGTTCGCGCCGCCGGCTGGTCTCGAGGTCCCGGGCCGGTGACACCGACGGTACGACCGGGCGGCGCAGGGTGCGGTTGGTGATCTCCTGCTGGACGCCCGGGGTGCGCAGTGCCTCCGTGAGCCGGCGGACGTCCTCGCGGGCGCCGGCGCTCGCGGACGCCAGGGAGGACAGCGGGTAGTCCGCGCTCACCACGCCGTCGGTGGGCCGGATCACCGTCAGACCGGGCACGGACGTGAGCACCGACTCGTAGTTGAGCAGCGCGTCGACGGTGCCGCGCCGGGTGTAGGCGCTCGCCAGCCAGCCCGACGAACCGGACGTCAGCTTCTGCCCCTTGAAGAACTCCCGCAGCCGCGGCGTGGCCTTCTCCACGTCCGCGTCGGTGAGCGCGGACTGGGCGCCGGAGAGGGCGGAGGCGACGGAGACCAGGGTGGCGAAGCCGGAGTTGGAGCGGGCCGGGTCGGTCATGCCGTACGTCAGCCCGCCGTCGCGGACCGCCTGCTCGACCTGGGACCAGGTGACGTCCTCCGGCCGCCAGCCGAGGGCCTGGACGGTGGCCGGCTTCACGCCGATCGCGACTGGGCTCGACATGATCGGCGTCTCCGACACCACCTTCTTCGCCGCCTCCGGGCGCAGCCGCAGATAGTCGTTGGAGGCCAGCCACACCGCGTCGTACGCCTGGTCCGCCTCGCCCCGCGCCAGCAGGTCGACGGCGTCCAGGGTGCCCATGTAAGTGGGCCGGACGGTGATGCCGGTCTCCTCGCGGACCTGCTCCAGGACGGGCGCCATGTCGCTGAGCTCACTGGAGGCGAGGACGCGCAGCGTGCCGGGCGCGTAGGCGGTGGGGTCGTCGTCGGGGGTGTCCTGCCCGGTGGTGCAGGCGGTGAGGAGGGTGAGCGCGGCGAGGGTGAGGGCAGCGATCCGGCGTCTCATGTCCGGCCCCCTTCCAGGGCGCCCTGCGAGCGGCTGCGCTCCAGGTGGGCACGGGCGCTGTGCAGTTCGGACGTCAGGGACTCGACGGTCGCGGCCATCGCTTCGGTGGCCTCCACCTTGTAGGTGTCGATGGCGTCGAGCGTGCGGTAGATCTGCTGGAAGGCGGTCCGCAGGGTCTCCGCGCCGACCGCCGGGTCGGCGGCGATCCGCTGGATCTCGCCGGACTGCGTGGCGAGCATCTCCGCGTTGCCGCGGATCAGGTCCTCGGTGGTGCCGCGCAGGGCGTTGACCTGGTCGACGACCTTCTTCTGGCTGTCGAGGGCGGAGGCCAGCATCACGGAGATGCGCAGCGCCGAGACGGTGGTCGTGGCGGCCCGGTCGACGCCCTTGATCAGCTCCTCGTTGTTGCGGCGTACGACGTCCATCGCGAGGTAGCCCTGCGCGCACACCGCGAGCTGGGTGAGCAGGTCCTGGTGCTTCTGCCGGACGGGGAACAGGACGTCGGCGCGCAGGGTGTCGGCCTGCTGGGGGTCGGCGACGCGGACGATGTGCTCTTCGACGGCGCTGTCCAGGGCCTCGGTGAGGACGACGTACTCCTGCAGCTTGCCCATGCTCTCCCACAGCCGGAC
Organism: Streptomyces chromofuscus; assembly: GCF_015160875.1. NCBI lineage: Bacteria > Bacillati > Actinomycetota > Actinomycetes > Kitasatosporales > Streptomycetaceae > Streptomyces > Streptomyces chromofuscus. The sequence goes on from NZ_CP063374.1 coordinate 5,077,089, forward strand.
CCGCTCGGTCTGCAACGCGGCGTTGTCCCGGCGCAGTTCGTCCTGCCCGCCGCGCAGCGAGCCCACGATCCTGTTCAGCGTGCCCTGCGCGGAGGCGTACTTGGCGACGTGGTCGCGCAGCTTGTTGCCGCCGGGCAGCCGGGAGAGGAACTTGCGCCCCTTGGCGGTGGGCGGGTCGCGCGGGTCGAGGTCCTCGACGACGCGCCGCAGCTCCACCAGCGACCCGGCGACCTGCGCCTGGGCGTCACCGCCCTTGCCGGGCAGGCTGCGCACGGTCCGCTCCAGCATGCGGTTGGACTGCGCGGCCGCGGTGCGCATCTCGCCGGCGCCGAGCGCGGTGATCTCACCGACCTTGCCGGCGAACTCGGGTGAGCGGGCGTCGAGGGCGGCGAGGCCGGCGACGTGGTCGGCGGCCTTGCGGGCCATGTCCGTGCGGACGCTCTCGTCGACGGGGACGAGCCCGCCGGCCTTGTCGCGCGGGACCGCGGACACGGGCTCGGGCGGGGTGAGGGTGAAGGTGTCGTCGCGGCTGGCGCTGGTGTTCTGGCTGGCGCTGTGGCCGAGGACGTAGTCGCTCATCTGGCTGATTCCCCTATCCCCGCGCCCGGCGCGCCATCTCGTGCAGCACCTCGGAGGTGGGCACGGGCGCCTGACGCACGGTCAGCTTCTGCATGAGGTAGTCGGTGTGGCCGGCGGTGGCCTCGGTGAACTCGGCGGTGGCGCCCTGCGGGCGGAACCCGTGCCGGACGGCCAGCTCCCGCACCACGGGATCGGTGGAGAGCAGCTGGCCGAGCTCGCGGCCCGCGTCGGTCAGCGGCACGACGGTGTGGTCGCTGGTGGCGGTGGTGTCCGGGTACAGGACGGTGAGGTCGTCGACGCCCTGGCCCTGCGCGAGCAGGGCGGCGACCTGCGACTCGTACACGAGCACGAGCGGGTTGCCGGCTCCGCTGACGAAGTCCCGGAAGGCCCCGTCCGAGCTGGACTGCTGGGCGCCCTGCACGGCGACCAGCTTGCGCAGCAGCGGCGCGGTGCGCCGCACGTCGGCGTCGTTCGTGACGACCTTGCCGTCGTTGTCGACGTAGGAGGCGGCGGCGAGGTACAGGGCGCCGGAGTTGGAGGTGACGGGGTCGGTGCTGGCGATGTAGAGCGTCCCGCTCAACTCGCCGTACCGATCGGCCCCCTTGAGCTGCTGCCAGGTCCGGTCGTCCCGGGCGGCGTCGAGATGGGCGCCCATCCTCAGTGTGCCGCGGTGGGCCTCGTCGAGCGTGGCGAGCCCGTTGGCCTCGAGCACCTCGGCGGCGTTGCGGTGCGCCACGACCACGAGGGGCGAGTAGAAGGGGCGGGGCAGCGGCTGCTGCGCCCCGTACTTCTCGGCCAGCGCGTCGGCGGGCGCCTTGCTGGACGGGAAGGCGAAGTCGTAACCCTTCAGGTCGAGGTCCTCCATGGCCCATGACCCGGACGGCTCCGCCCGCACGGTGTAGCCCTTGGCGGCAAGGGCGTCCACCACCTGGGGATCGGCGAAGAACTCGGCCTTCTCCGACCCGACCACCGCGCGCACGGTCTTCGTTGCCATGCCTTGGTCCCCGTTGTCCCGGCCCGCCACGACGGCCGCCACCACGCCGCCGATCAGCAGTACCGCGAGGACAATCCCTGTGATTCGTCTCACGCCGGGAGCGTGCTCCCGGAACCCGACGTTCCCCGGTGTCGACGGTGAACGACCGGTGACGTACCAGTCCCGGCACGGCAACGCCGCGAGGGGCGCGGGGAACTGCGCGATCAACCACGAACAACAGACAGCCGCGAGCCGACAAGAAGTCCCACGCCCCATAGGCGCGTCGGATCAAGCCGACGCAGTGCTGTGGCACCCGGTCCGCGCGTCGCTGCGGGTGCACGCGGACCGGGGCCGTCAGGGGGAGCCCGTGAGGGGACTCAGGGGGACGCGAGCCGGCGGGGCTCGAGAGCCTTGGCGTGGGCGTCCATCCGCTGGGCGGCGAGGATCGCCGCCGCCGTGTCCGCGCGGGACGCGGCGACGACCAGCGCACGCCCGGCCAGCGCGTGGGCGCGCCGGTGCAGCGCGGCGAGGTGCGGTTCGGCGGTAGCGGTCGCCGGGGTGCGGGCCGGCGTACGGCCGCCCCGCAGCCGGGCCACCTGCTCCGCGAGTCGTGCGGCGGCGGCGTTCAGGTCGTCGGACGGGGCCAGCGCGCTCAGCTCGTCGGTGACGGCGAGCAGTGCCGCGAGGTGCCCGGCGAGCTGGATGTCCAGCTCTTCCTCACGTGACCGGTGGGGGAAGTCGGACGCGGTGCCGGCCATCGTGTGGACCGACTTGGCGCGGATCGGTTCGTACATGGGACGGCCTCCTGTGCTCGGCAGAAAACATCCTACCTTGGATTTCGTCTAAAGTTGAGCCGTTCGCACACAAGGGGTCGGTGTCCACGCAGGGTGAGCGTCAGTGCTGGCCGTACCCGTCCAGGAACGAGCCGATCCGGCCGATGGCGTCCCGCAGGTCGGCGACCGTGGGCAGCGTGACGACCCGGAAGTGGTCCGGCTCCGTCCAGTTGAAGCCCGTGCCGTGCACGACCATGATTTTCTCGCGCCGGAGCAGGTCCAGGACCAGCCGCCGGTCGTCCTTGATCTTGAAGACCTTGGGGTCCAGGCGGGGGAAGAGGTACAGGGCGCCCTTCGGGCGGACGCAGGTCACGCCCGGGATCTGCGTCAGCATCTCGTAGGCCACGTCCATCTGCTCCCGCAGCCGGCCGCCCGGCAGCACCAGGTCGTTGATCGACTGGCGTCCGCTCAGCGCGGCGACCACGCCGTGCTGGCCCGGCATGTTCGCGCACAGGCGCATGTTCGCCAGGATCGTCAGGCCCTCGATGTAGGAGTCGGCGTGCGCGCGCGGACCGGAGATCGACATCCAGCCGACCCGGTAGCCGGCCACCCGGTACGCCTTCGACATGCCGTTGAAGGTGAGGGTGAGCAGATCGGGGGCGATCGAGGCCGTCGGGACGTGCGTCGCGCCGTCGTACAGGATCCTGTCGTAGATCTCGTCCGAGCAGACCAACAGGTTGTGGCGGCGGGCGATGTCGGTCAGGCCCTTGAGCACCGCCTTGTCGTAGACCGCGCCGGTCGGGTTGTTCGGGTTGATGATCACGATCGCCTTGGTGCGGTCGGTGACCTTGCGCTCGACGTCGGCGAGGTCCGGCATCCAGTCGGACTGCTCGTCGCAGCGGTAGTGCACGGCCGTACCGCCGGACAGGGACACGGCGGCCGTCCACAGCGGGTAGTCCGGCGCCGGGACGAGAACCTCGTCGCCGTCGTCCAGCAGGCCCTGCATCGCCATGGTGATCAGCTCGGAGACGCCGTTGCCGATGAAGACGTGCTCGACGTCCGTCTCGATGCCGAGGGTCTGGTTGTGCATGACGACCGCCCGGCGCGCGGCCAGCAGGCCCTTGGCGTCGCCGTAGCCGTGGGCCGTCGACACGTTGCGGAGGATGTCCTCCAGGATCTCCGGCGGGCACTCGAAGCCGAAGGCGGCCGGGTTGCCGGTGTTCAGCTTCAGGATGCGGTGACCTGCCGCTTCCAGGCGCATCGCCTCTTCGAGAACCGGGCCCCGGATCTCGTAACAGACGTTCGCGAGCTTCGTCGACTGGATCACCTGCATGTCTGGGAGCTTACGACCGCATAACGGGTCACGGCTCGTGCTTTCCGCCACATGAGACGCCGGTTCGGGCTTGCGAGCACTGTCGCTGTCCCTGAAATACTGGGAGTCTCTAGAATGCGTGGCCATGTCAGAGCCTGCCCGAACGGGTGAACCTCAGAGTGCGCCGATGGTGTACCTGCCGCAGCCGCCGCCGGAGCAGATACCGGCCTACGACGAGTACGCCGACCCGGCGGCGGCACACGGTTGGGAGAACGCCTACGACGAGACGAGCGAGCTGCCGCCGGTGACGCCCTCCGGGCCCCGCCGCTCCCGTCGCAAGCCCAGCCTCTGGCGGCAGCGGCGGGTGGCGGTGACCGCGGGTGCGGTGGGCGCGGTGTCCGTGGCGGCGCTGATCGCCGGGTTCTCCTTCTCCGGCTCGCCCTCCGGCGACGGCACGCAGGACAAGCAGGACAGGACGACCTCGACGTCGGACGACGCAGACCCGGCGACGCCGTCGGGGGCGGAGGCGGGCGGTGGCGACGGCACGTCCGCCGCGCCCACGTCGCCGGGCGGCGGAGCCGGCGCCGCCGTGTCCCCGTCCGCCACCACGTCCGCTGGCGGCGGCGGCTCCGAGTCGCCCGGCTCGAAAACGCCCGGCGAGGAGCCCACGACCGCGCCGACCACGACAACGGCTCCCAGCGCGACACCGACCGCCGACGATCCGGCGACCGACGACGACAACCCGGGCAACGGCCGGGGCGCCAGCAAGCGGCCCAGGTAGCCAGGGAGCGAGAACTCAGGCCGGGGTGGGGGACCTGCGCACCGCCCGCCCCGCCAGGACGTCCGTGCGCCGCCCGTCCTCGATCACGAAGCGGCCGTCGATCAGCACGTGCGGGATGCCCGTCGGGAGCGTGCGCGGCCGGTCGAAGGTGGAGCCCGCCGCGACCGCGGCCGGGTCGAAGAGCACCAGGTCGGCCCGGTACCCCTCGCGGATCACGCCCCGGTCCGGCAGCCGCAGCCGGGCCGCCGGTCGCCCGGTCAGCCGGGCCACGCACTCCTCCAGCGACAGCACCCCCAGTTCCCGGACGTACCGGCCGAGATAGTGCGGGAACGTGCCGTATGCGCGCGGGTGCGGCTTGGCGCCCTGCAGGATGCCGTCCGAGCCGCCCGTGTGCACCCGGTGCCGCATGATGGCCCGGACGTTCTCCTCGTGACCGACGTGCTGCAGGATCGTCGGGCCGAGCCGGTCCTCGACCAGCAGCCGCCGGGCGGTGACCCACGGCGCCTCGCCGCGCAGGGCCGCCGACTCCTGCACCGTACGGCCGACGTACGCCTGGAGGGCGGGGTCGGTCACGCCGGAGATCTCGATCGTGTCCCACTCGACCGGTACGCCGTGACAGCCGTCCGCGCCCACCACCTCCAGGTCGTGGCGGATGCGCTCGGCGGTGGCGTCGTCCCTCAGCCGCCGCAGGATCCGCTCCGGGCCGCCCTCGCCCGCCCAGCTCGGCAGCAGCGCCACCAGCGTCGTGCAGCCGGGGGTGTAGGGGTACGTGTCCAGGCTGATGTCCGCTCCGGCCGCGAGGGCCTCGTCGAGCAGGGACAGCAGCTCGGGCGCGCGGCCCTTGTTGACGCCGAAGTTCATGGTGGCGTGCGCGAGGTGCAGCGGGCAGCCGGCCTCCCGGGTGAGGGCGACCATCTCCTCGTACGCCTGGAGCGCCCCGGCCCCGTACGAGCGGTGGTGCGGGCAGTAGTAGCCGCCGTACTCCGCCACCACCCGGCACAGCTCGGTCAGCTCGGCGTCCTTCGCGTACATGCCGGGCGTGTAGGTGAGCCCCGACGACATCCCGACCGCGCCCTGCTCCAGGCCCTGCGCCACCAGCCGCCGCATCCGCTCCAGCTCGTCCGGCGTGGCCGGCCGGTCCTCCCAGCCGACGACCAGCGCGCGGACCGTCCCCTGGGGGACCAGGTAGGCCGCGTTGACCGCGACGCCCGCGTCCAGCCGGTCCAGGTACTCGCCCACCGAACGCCAGTCGAAGTCGATGTCGTCGCCGTAGCCGTTCCAGCCGGTGATGGCACGGCGGACCTCGGCCAGCGTGCGGTCGTCGACGGGGGCGTAGGACAGCCCGTCCTGGCCGATGACCTCCAGGGTCACGCCCTGCGCGGCCTTCGCGCTGTGGTCGGGGTCCCGCAGCAGGGCGAGGTCGCTGTGGGCGTGCATGTCGATGAAGCCGGGCGAGAGGACCAGGCCCTCCGCGTCCAGCTCCCTGGTGGCGGTGGGGCGCTGGCAGCCCGCCGCCGCGGCCTCCTTGACGATCGACACGATCCGGCCGTCGTCGACCACGACGTCGGCGCGGTAGGCGGGGGCGCCGGTGCCGTCGACGACGTCCGCGTCACGGATGACGAGGTCTGCCATGCCGGTCCTCCTAGAAGAACGTGCGGATGTAGTCGACGACCGTGCCGTCCGCCTCGGCCACCGGGATGAACTGCCACTTGTCGAACGACGTGCACGGGTGGGAGAGCCCCATGCCGAGCCAGTCCCCGACGCGGAGGTCCGCCTCCGGGCCGGTGCGCAGCCAGGCGTGCTGGTCGGACAGCGCGGTGACCTCGATGCCGGTCGCCGGACGCTCGTCGTCGCCCCGCCGCACGACCTGGGCGAGAGGCAGGTCGAGGTCGTACGCCGCGTCCCGCTTGCCCGCGTTGACGAAGGCCTGCTCCGGCGTCGGCCGCGACACCACCTGCGCCCACAGCCGGAACGCGGGCTCCAGGGCGCCCTCCCGCGACACCCGGTTGAAGGGCGTCAGCTTCCGGTAGTGGCCGTCGTCGTGCGAGACGTACGCGCCGGAGCGCAGCAGCTTCAGCACCGGTGCGCTCAGCTCGGGGATCTCCGCGAACACGTCCGCCACCGCGTCGAACCAGGCGCTGCCGCCCGCGCTGACCACGATCTCCTCGCGGCCCTGGAACCGGCCCGCCTTGTCGAAGTCCGCCGCCAGCGCCACCAGCCGGCGCAGCCACGCGCGCACCCGCTCGGGGTCCGCCCGAGGCACCTCGCCCTCGTAGCCCGCGACGCCGGCCAGGCGCAGGGCCGGTGCGGCGGCCACCGCGTCGGCGACCGCCGCGCACTCCGCCTCCGTACGCACGCCGGTGCGGGCGCCCTCGCCGGCGGCGAGTTCCACGACGACGTCCACGGGGCGCTCCGTGCCGCGCAGCGCCGCGTCCATCAGCTCGACGCCGCGCACGGAGTCGACGTAGCAGACGAACGCGAAGGAGGGGTCGGCGGCCAGCTCGCCGGCGATCCAGCGCAGGGCCGCCGCGTCCACCAGCTCGTTGGCCAGGAAGATCCGCCGGATCCCGAACGCCCGCGCCACCCGCACCTGGTGCGGCACCGCGAGCGTGATGCCCCACGCGCCCCGCTCGATCTGCCGCTGGAAGAGCTGCGGGGCCATGGTGGTCTTGCCGTGCGGAGCGAAGGCGAGGCTGTGGCGGGTGGCGTACTCCGCCATGAGCCGGAGGTTGTGCTCCAGGTGCTCGGCGGAGAGGGCGAGGACCGGGGTGGTGAAGCCGTCGGTGAAGAGGTTGCGGCGCTGGGCGGCGAGTTCGGCGACGGTGAGGCCGTCGGCGTCGGGCGGGAGGCCCTTGAAGCGGTGGTCGACGCGTTCCTCGGCGAGGCCGGCGAGCTGGTCAGTGGCGGGGGAGCCGGGGTCGAGGGCCATGAAGCCTCCCTGATCTGGTGCGTTGCGCTTAGCGCAACGTCCATTGCGTATGTCGCTTACCGCTGTCTAACATCTCGGCCAACGCGGGGTCAACGAAAGCAGCCGGGACCCGCGATGCCGACCGAGGAGTCCTGACCATCGTGACCGCCACCGGCACCAGCACCGCACCCGACGTCGTGGACGTCGTCGCGCTCGGCGAGTCCATGGTCGCCTTCCTGCCGTCCCGGCCGGGCCGCCTCGCCGACGTGCCCTCCTTCGACCGGGGCATCGGCGGCGCGGAGTCCAACGTGGCGTGCGTGCTGGCGGCGGCCGGGCACCCGACGCGGTGGGTCAGCAGGGTGGGCGAGGACGGCTTCGGCGACCACCTGGTCGAGGCGATCGGGGCGTACGGCGTCGACGTGACCGCCGTCCCCCGGGATCCGGCGCGGCCGACGGGCGTGTACTTCCGCACGGCCGGGGACAGGGCGACGGACGCGCATGAGGTGGCGTACTACCGGGCGGGGTCGGCGGCGTCCGCCATGGCGGTGGAGAACGTGGACCTTCGGGCGGTGCGCGCGGGACGCGTACTGCACCTGTCCGGAATCACGGCGGCGCTCTCCGACGAGTGCTCCGGCCTCTTGTGGTGGCTGACCGCGCCCCGGCCCGAGCGGCCGCTCGTCTCGTTCGACGTCAACTTCCGTCCCGGCCTGTGGCGTGACGCCGAGGGGCCGCGCGTCCTGCTCGACCTCGCCCGGCGCGCCGACGTCGTCTTCGTCGGCACCGACGAGGCACGGGCGGCCTGGGGCGTCACCGGCGGTCCGGAGGCGATCCGCGCGCTGCTGCCGGAGCCGCCCGTGCTGGTGGTCAAAGAGGGCGCTCGGGGCGCGACGGTGTTCGAGCGCGCGGACGAGCACGTCGACCGGCCGTCCCGTCCGGCCGCGGGTGCCGCCGAAGCGGCACGGGTGGGCGCGGGCGGCACCCCGCAGGAGCCGGGTCGCGCGACCGACCCCCGGCCGGCACGGACGCCGGGCGCCGACGAAAAGCCGCCCGCCTTCGTCCCCGCCCCCCACGTCACCGTCGCGGCAGCGGTCGGGGCCGGTGACGCCTTCGCCGCCGGATTCCTCTCCGCCACCCTGCGGGGCCTGCCCGTGCGGGACCGGCTGCGGCACGGACACCTCTGGGCCGCCGCCGCCCTCACCGTCCCCGGCGACCTCGCCACACCTCCGCCCCGCGACCACGCCGACCGGCTCGCCGCCCTGGACGACGGCGCGTGGGGGAGACTTCGACTCGGCCCCGGCTGGACGCACGCCGTTGATCGGGCCTCGGAGGAGGTACGTACGCCATGAGCCAGACCGTCGACCGCGCGCTGAGCATCCTGCCGCTGCTCGCCGAGGGCCCCGCCGACCTCGGGCAGGTCGCCGACCGCCTCGGCGTGCACAAGTCCACCGCGCTCCGCCTGCTGCGCACCCTGCACGAACACGGCTTCGTCTACCGCCAGTCCGACCAGCGCTACCGTCTCGGCGCCCGCCTCTTCGCGCTCGCGCAGGAGGCCATGGAGAACCTCGACGTCCGCGAGATCGCCCACCCCCACCTCGTACGGCTGAACGAGCAGTGCGGGCACACCGTGCACCTCGCGGTGTACGAGGAGAACGAGGTGCTCTACATCGACAAGGTGGAGAGCCGCTACCCGGTCCGCATGTACTCACGGATCGGCAAGCCGGTCGCCATCACGGTCGCCGCCGTTGCCAAGCTGCTGCTCGCCGACCTCCCCGAGCACGAGCGCCGCACTCTCGCGGGCAAGCTCGACTACCCCATGTACACGTCCCGTTCGACGCCGAACCCCGAGGCCTTCCTCCGTGAGCTGGCCAGGGTGCGCGAACAGGGCTGGGCCACCGACCTCGGCGGCCACGAGGAGTCCATCAACTGCGTCGCCGCGCCCATCCGCGGCGCCGACGGCCGGGTCGTCGCCGCGGTGTCGGTGTCCGCGCCCAACGTGGTCGTCACCGGCGACGAACTCCTCACCCTGCTCCCGCTGGTCCGCCGCACGGCGGACGCCATCAGCGGCGAGTACTCCGGCAGGACCCCGACGAGAGAGCTGGCATGACCGAGAAGACCGCCCTGACCCCCTCGACCCACACCACCCCGCCCGCGCGGTTCTCCCACGGCGTGAGGAAGGGCAACATCCTCCAGGTCGCCGGCCAGGTCGGCTTCCTGCCCGCGGTCGAGGGGCAGCCCCCGACGCCGGCCGGTCCCACCCTGCGTGAGCAGACCCTCCAGACCCTCGCCAACGTCAAGTCCGTTCTGGAGGAGGGCGGCGCCTCCTGGGACGACGTGATGATGATCCGCGTCTACCTCACGGACGTGGACCACTTCGCCGAGATGAACGAGCTCTACAACGCCTACTTCGAGGAGCAGGGCCTCACCCGGCCGCCGGCCGCCCGGACCACCGTCTACGTCGGGCTGCCCGCCGGACTCCTCATCGAGATCGACGCCCTCGCCGTCCTGGGCTGACGCCCTTCGAGGAACATCCATCCCCGCACGCCGTACGCCGTCACGGCACGGTGCCCACCTCCCCGGGGCGCCGTGCCGCGATCCCCCATGCCCGAAAGCGTCATGTGCCGACCCAGATGACCACCGGATGCCCGCTGCATCCCTCCCGAAATCCGTCCCGCTCGCTGCCTCCGCCCCGGCGGCCGAGGCCCCGCCCCACACCGGCGGTCTGCTCCTCCTCGTCGACGGCACCGCGGGACTGCTGACGGTCGCCGCGCTCGGTATCGCGCTCCTGCTCTTCCTGATCATCAAGGCCCGGATCCAGCCGTTCGTCGCCCTGCCGGCCGTCTCCATCGCCGTCGGCCTGATGGCCGGCCTGTCGGTCACCGAACTCTTCGGCACCGTCCGCGGGTCGCCCAGGGTTCGGCGACGGTGGCGATCGTGACGACGGCGGGCATCGTGGCCCCGCTGCTCGCGGAGGGCGACCACTCGCAGGCGTTCGTGGCCCTGGTCATCATGGCCGTCTCCGCCGGCTCGATCTTCGCCTCGCACGTCAACGACGGTGGCTTCTGGATCGTCGCCAAGTACGTCGGGATCAGCGAGCGGGACACGCTCAAGACGTGGACGGTGCTGGAGTCGGTGCTGTGGGTGGCCGGGTTCGTCGCGGCTGCCGTGCTCAGCCTGTTCGGGTGAGGGGCCGGGCCGTCGGGGTTCGCCTCGGCGGCCCGCGGGCGTATCGAGCCGGTCCGCGCCGGGGGTCGGTGAGCGCGCGGCGGGGACAGGTGACCTCTGTCGCCCCCGGCGCCCCACGGCACAGCAATGTCCGCCATACTGCCCGCTGTGGAGCAGCGCATAGGTACGAGCAGTCAGCCCCTGGACGCCGGGCTCAACCCGGCCCACATCCCCGGGCTCACCGGCCCGGAGAAGGCCGCCGAGCCCGAGCCCGAGGACGCGGCCCCGGTCGAGGACGAGGTCACCGGGCGGACCTCCGCCGCACCGGTGGAGCCCGAAGAGGCCACCGCCGAGGAGCCAGAGGAGCCGCAGGAGGTCGAGGAGCCGGCGGCCGAGGAGCCCAAGGAGGCGGTCGGCGGCCCCGTGTTCGAGGCCGCCGACCGCCGGGCCCGCATTGTCGCCGACGCCAGGGGCGTCCGCCTCAGCCTCGACGAGGAGAGCTGCGAGTTCCGCTGGGACGAGATCGGCGCGATCGAGACGGAGTCCCCGCGCTTCGGCAAGCGGTTCACGGTGACCGTGCACACGCCCGACCGCCGTTGGTACCCCATCGAGATCGAGGCCAAGTCGAGGTCCCAGCACAAGGAGTGGGACGAGCGGCTGGACGCGGTCCTCGACGCCTACTTCGAGGCGGACGCCGAGGCCGACGCCGGTTGAGCCGCCCGGGCGACCGCCCGGTCAGCCGCAGTACTGGGCTTCCTTGCCGATCGACCGGTACATGCAGTCCGCGTTCTCCAGCAGTTGCAGCACCGCGTCACGGTTGCGTGAGGTCTCCCGCTCGATCACCTCGTCGGGCGGGTAGAACCCACCCCCGGAGGACGACCGCGGATACATCTCGAACGTGTACCCGAAGATCTTCTGCGAGCCCCACAGGTAGTCGTCGATCGACCCGTCGGTGATGTACAGGTCGCTCGACTGCTCGGGCGTGTAGCCGTTGCTCGCGGCCATCTTCTGCCCCACCGCGGCGAAGGCGTTGCGGTCGTCCGCCGTCATCCCGGTCGTCGTGTCGGAGTACGTGTACCCGAACGGCCAGAGCACCAGCTCGCTGTAGGTGTGGAAGTCGATCCCGGCCTTGATCTGCTGCGTCCCGCCCACCACGCGGCTGCGCACGAAGTCGGCGACGACCTTCACCTCCGGCGCCGACTCGGGCGCCGAGCCGCGGTAGGTGTCGGAGGACGGCGAGCCGGAGGACCCGCCGCAGCAACCCCACCGGTAGTTCCAGTTCCGGTTGAGGTCCGTGCCGACGTACGAGGAACCGGAGTTGGGCTGCCGGTTCTTGCGCCACGACCGGTACGAGCCGGTGGCGATGTCGTACTCGCCGCCGTCCGGGTTGAGGTCGGGGACGATCCAGATCTCCCGGTTGTCCACCATGTTCCGCACGCGTGAGTCCGTGCCGTAGTCGGACGTCAGCTCCCGCAGCAGATACAGCGCCATCTCGACGGTGAGATGCTCACGGGCGTGCTGGTGGTGGGTGAACAGCACCTCGGGCTCGGCCTCGTCCGTGCCGACGTTGTCGCTGATCTTGATGGCGACGATGTTCCGGCCCTGGTACGACGTCCCGATCACCCGCTGGCTCGCGATGGCCGGGTTCGCCGCGACGACCGAGTTGATCTGGCTCGTCATCTCCGCGTAGTTGTGGTACCGGGAGTCGGCGGACGGGAAGTCGTAGAGCCGGACGTCGTCCTCGCCGGCCGAGCGGTCGGGGGCCGCGCCGAGCGGGGTGATCTCGTAGCCCAGCGAGCGCAGCTTCCTGATCTGGTCCGCGCGGCCGGAGACGACGACGGTGTGGTCGTCGGCCTCGTCCACGGTCACGCCCGATTGCTGGATGGCCGTGCGGTCCTCGACGGTCGAGTGCGTGTGGATCTCGTACTGACGGACGTCGTCCGCCGAGGCCGCCGCCCTGCCCGCGCTGTCGGCGGTGGCGTCGGTGACCGTCGTCGAGACCGGGGCCGCGAGGGCGAGGGCCAGCAGGGCGGCGAGGGCGGCGGTGCGTCTGCCGCTGCGGACGCCTGAGCCGCGGATGCGAAGTCGCATGAAGTCTCCTCGGTTCTCCGGGAATTCCGGGGTCTCCGGAAGTGGGGAGTGGAGCTGTGGGGGTGGTTCTTCCGTGCGACGTACGACGTTCTGGTGCGGGTGTGGCGCTCATCGTGAGTGTCTGGCATGACCAGGTCAAGAGGGCCCGCCAACTGGCAGCCGGGACAGGCGGAAAACGGCCGCCGCGGCAGCCGGACGAGGGCCGCGCAGTGTACGCGGGCCGCCCCCGCCGGAATGGGTCCCCGGCAAATACCACCCGCCGGTGTGAGCGGCGCGTGCATATATGTACGCGTCCGGGAAGAGTGGGATTTCGCGCACACGACCCCGACCACCCTCCAAGGACTGGCTGATCATGGGCGGATCAGCGCCACGACGGGACAGCCGGCTGCCGGTCGAGACGACCAGCTTCGTCGACCGGCGGGCAGAACTGGCCGAAGGCCGCGAACTGTTGGCCCGGGCCCGTCTGGTCACGCTCACCGGACCCGGCGGCGTCGGCAAGACCCGGCTCGCCGGACGCATCGCGGCCCGCGTCGCCCGCGCCTTCCCCGACGGAGTGCGCTTCGTCCACCTCTCCGGCCTGCACGACCCCGCGCTGGTGCCGGTCGCCGCCGCGGACGCCCTCGGCCTGTACGACCACTCCGCACAGCCCCCGCTCGACGCTTTGGTGACGCAGGTACGGGACCGCCGACTGCTGCTCGTCGTCGACAACTGCGAGCATCTGCTGGAAGCCTGCACCGAGTTGGCGGCGGCACTGCTGCACGGCACCACCGGCGTCCGGGTGCTCGCCACCAGCCGGCACCGGCTCGGGCTCACCGAGGAACACCTCCTGGAGGTACGGCCGCTGCCCGTGCCCGACCCGGACGGCGAGGCGTCCGCCGCCGAACCCGGCCCGGCACTCGCCCTGTTCGCCGACCGGGCCGCCGCCGTCGTCCCCGGCTTCCGCCTCACGCCCGCCAACCGGTCCGCCGTGGCCCGGCTGTGCCGGCGCCTCGACGGACTGCCGCTCGCCATCGAACTCGCGGCCGTGCGCCTGCGCGTGCTCTCCGTCGAGCAGCTCCTGGAACGCCTCGACGACCGCTACCGCCTGCTGTCCACCGGCAGCCCCGCGGTCCTGCCCCGGTACCGGACGCTGCGCGCCGCCGTCGACTGGAGTCACGACCTGTGCACCGAGAGGGAGCAGGTCGTGTGGGCCCGGCTGTCGGTGCTGGCCGGGAGCTTCGACCTGGAGACGGCGGAGGCGGTCTGCGCCGACGGTGAGCGGGTCCGGTCGTACGACGTCCTTCAGGCCGTGGCCGGCCTGGTCGACAAATCCGTGCTGTGCCGCGAGCCCGGCCCCGACGGCGTGCGCTACCGCCTCCTGGACACCCTGCGCCACTACGGCCTGGACCGGCTCCGGCGGCACCCCGACGAGGAACGCGCCGCCCGGCGCCGCCAGCGGGACTGGATGCAGCAGCGGGCCGCCGCCTGCGAGGCGGCCTGGTTCGGCCCCGGCCAGCGCGAGATCGTGGCCCGCCTGCGCGCCGACCAGGACAACCTGCGCGCGGCCCTGGCGTTCGGCCTGCCCGAGCCCGACGCGTCGCCGACCGGGGCGCATTCCGGCGCCCCTGCCCCCGCCGACGCGCTGGCCAGCCTCCGTCTCGCCGGCACGCTCTGGTTCTACTGGCATGCCTGCGGTGCCCCCCGAGAGGGCCGTTACTGGCTCGACCGCGCCCTCGACGCCAGCCCCGAACCCACGGCCGAGCGCGCCCGCGGCCTGTGGGTGGCCGGGCTGCTGGCGGGGTGCCCGGAGGACCTCACCCGGGGCCGCCGACGGGCCGAGGAGGCGCGGGCGCTGGCCCGGCGGCTCGGGGTGGAGGCCGAGGCGGCGCACGCCGAGTACGTGATCGGCGTCATCCTGCTGTTCAGCGACGACCTGCGGGCCGCCCTCGCCCACTTCCGGGCCGGTGTCGCCCGCGGACGCGTCCCCGGCCGGCACCTCAGCCTCGTCGGCCTCGACCGCGTCGAACTCGCTTGCGCCCTCGGCTTCCTGGGTGAGGCCGACGAGGCCATCGCGGTCTGCGAGGAGGCCCGCGCGCTGTGCGAACGGCACGGCGAGGAGTGGGTGCTGTCGTACGTCCACCGGATGCTCGCCCTGGCCCACACCGTGCGCGACGACGGCCACCGCGCCGAACGGCACGCCCGCGAGGCCCTGCGGCTGAAACTCGCCGTCAACGACGTCACCGGCATCGGCCTCACCCTTGATCTGCTGGCCCAGATCGTCGGCCGGAGCGGCGCCCCCGAGCGCGCGGCCGTCCTGCTCGGCGGCGCCGACCGGATCTGGGCCGACGTCGACCGCGACCGCTGGGGCTCCGCCGCCCTCGACAGCACCCGGCGCGGCACCGAGACCCGGGCCCGCGAGGCGCTCGGCGGCGCCGCCTACGACCGGGCGTACGCGCACGGCGCGACCCTCGGCCTCACCGGCATCGTCGGCCACGCGCTGGACGAGCGGCCCGAACAGCGCGGTCCCGGCGAACCGGCCGTCGAACGCGCCCATCGCGGGGTCCGGCTGACCCGCCGTGAGACACAGGTCGCCGAACTGGTCGCCGAGGGCCTCGCCAACCAGCAGATCGCCGATCGCCTGGTGATCGCCCGCCGCACCGCCGAGGGCCACGTCGAACGCATCCTCAGCAAGCTCGGCTTCAGCAACCGCAGTCAGATCGCGGCCTGGGTCACCGCCCAGCGCTGATCACCGCACCACCGCCCGACCCGCACCACCGCCCGACCCACCGCCGACTCCACTCGACCTGACCCACACCCACCCCACCCCGCCCCGCCCGATCCGATCCGACCGACAGGAACCCCATGCCCACCTCATCAGCACGTGCCCAAGGCACCTTCGACCACCGCATGGCCGTCTTCGCCACCGACGAGGAGTTCGTCGCGGCCGCCCTGCCCTTCCTCGCCGAGGGCCTCGCGGCCCCCGACGAGCCGCCGCCCGTCGCCATCGCCGCCCCCGGCAAGCTCGACCTGCTGCGCGAGGCCCTCGGCGGCGACGCCCGGCGCGTCGGCTTCGTCCCGCACACCGAGTGGTACTCCGGCTCGGCCGCCAACGCTGTGGCGCAGGGCGCCGGTTATCTCGCCGCGCACGCCGGCCACCAGGGCCGTGTCCACCTGCTGATGGAGCCCGACTGGGCCGGCCGTGCCGGACGCTCCGCGCGCGAGAGCAGCGAGTGGATCCGCTACGAGGCCTTCGCCAACCTCCTCTTCGCCCCGCTCGCGACCACCGCCCTGTGCGCGTACGACACCCGCACCGCGGGCCCCGCCGTGATCGCCGCCGCTCGCCGCACCCACCCCGGCACCGGCGTCTACGAGGACCCGCTGCGCATCGCCGCCGAACTGGACGCCGTACCGCTGCCGCCGCCCCCGCGCGACGCGCGCCCGCTGCCCGCGCCCGAACCCCACGCCGTCCGCACCTGGGCCACCGGCCAGGGCCTGCCCGCCGCCGACGCGGAGCTGTTCGCCGCGGCCGTGTCCGAGGCGGCGGCCGTGCTCGACCCCGTCGGCCACGTCCTGCTGTGGGGCGAGGCGCCCGGCTGCGTCTGCGAACTGCGCTCGCCGCGCCGCGTCGACGACCCGCTCGCCGGATTCGTGCCGCCGCCCGCCGCCGAACCGGCTGTGGGGCAGGGGCTGTGGTTCGCGCGGCAGGTGTGCGCGTACGTCGACGTACGCGACGACGAGGCGGGCGCGGTCGTACGCCTGCAGTACACGTGACCCGATCCGTATGCGCATCCCCGCGCAGGTAGGGAAACAGGTAGTCCTCCCCATGTGCCCCGGACCGGACACGCATCACCCTGAGGGCATGCTGCAACTCTCCGGGGAAGGCCACCCGGAACCCGGTCCCCGGTACGGCGCCTACCCCCAACCACCCCTAGGAGCGGGCCATTCGAGCGTCGAGTACGACCCGCGACCGTCCGCCGTCCGCGAGGCCCGGGCCGAGGTCCGGCGCCGGCTGGAGGGCTGGGGGCTGGCCGACCGGGACGGCGCCGGTGACGACCTGGTGTCCACCGCGGAGCTGCTGGTCAGCGAACTGGCCACCAACGCCCTGCTGCACGCCGCGAGCCGCTTCCGGCTCACACTGACCGCCGCCCACGGCGTCCTGCGCTGCGAGGTCTCCGACGGCGGCCGGCGGGTTCCGCAGGTGCTCGACGCGGGCAGCTCGCAGAGCGGCCGGGGGATGTTCCTGGTGGAGGCGCTCGCCCGGCGCTGGGGCTGCCACCAGGACGGGCCGGGCAAGACCGTCTGGTTCGAGCTCGGCACCTGCGCGTGCGAGGGCTGCGGTCGGCGACAGCCGTGACGCGCCCGTCGCGGCGTCCGTCCCGCTGCCCGCCGCCGAGCACATCGGGTGAAGATCCCGCACGCCCTCTTGTCGGACCGCCGCCCATGGGCTTACTTGACCCTCATGGCGGACACCACGGGAAACACCAGTGACACCGGGGCGACACCGGCACCCGGTCCGAACTCCACCACGACTCCCCGTAAAGCCAGTTGGAAGTACATCGGCCCCGGCATCGTCGTCGCGGCGACCGGCGTCGGGGCCGGCGACCTGGTGGCGACGCTGATCGCGGGCAGCAAATTCGGCTACACCCTCCTGTGGGCCGCCGTCATCGGCTGCCTGGTGAAGATCTCCCTCGCCGAGGCGGCCGGCCGGTGGCATCTGTCCACGGGCCGCACCCTCTTCGACGGCTGGGCTAGCCTCGGCCGCTGGACCACGTACTTCTTCGTCGTCTACGTCGTGATCTGGGGCTTCGTGTACGGCGCGGCGGCGATGTCGTCGAGCGCGCTGCCGTTGCAGGCGCTGTTCCCCGACGTGATGGACCTGGAGTGGTGGGGCATCGCCTGTGGTGTGGTGGGCCTCGTCTTCGTCTGGTTCAACAAGTACGCCGTCTTCGAGAAGGTCATGACGGTCCTGGTCGGCGTCATGTTCGTGGTGACGGTGTACCTGGCGATCCGCGTCACCCCCAACATCCCGGACGCGCTCGCCGGACTCCTGCCCGTCCTGCCCGACGAGAAGGACTCGGTCCTCAACACCCTCGGCCTGATCGGTGGCGTGGGCGGCACCATCACGCTGGCCGCGTACGGCTACTGGGTCAACGCCAAGGGCTGGACCGACACCGGCTGGATGAAGGTCATGCGGCTGGACAACCGGGTCGCCTACGCCACCACGGGCATCTTCGTCGTCGCGATGCTCTTCGTCGGCGCCGAACTGCTGCACGCCCGCGAGATCTCCCTCGAGAGCGGCGACAAGGGCCTGATCCAGCTGGGCGACGTCCTGGCGGCCGAGTACGGCACGGCCACCGCGAAGTTCTTCCTGATCGGCTTCTTCGCCACCTCCTTCACCTCCCTGATCGGCGTCTGGCACGGCGTGAGCCTGATGTTCGCCGACTTCGTGGCCCGCTACCGCAAGCGGGAGCGGACCACGGGCGAGGAGGTCGCCTCGGGGGAGCGGGAACGGTCGTGGCCGTTCCGCGCGTACCTGCTGTGGCTGACGTTCCCGCCCATGGTCCTGCTCTTCGAGGGCCAGCCGTTCCGGCTGGTCATCATCTACGGCGTGCTCGGCGCGGCGTTCCTGCCGTTCCTCGCCGGCACGCTGATCTGGCTGCTCAACACCGACCGCACGCCGAGGCAGTGGCGCAACGGGTGGGTGAGCAACGGGATGCTCGTCGTCGCGGGGCTGCTGTTCCTGGTGCTGTGCGTGAAGCAGATCTGGGACCAGCCGTGGTCGGAGTTCTTCTAGCGCACACGAAGGCGGCGTCGGCTGTCGGTCGAGCGGGGTCGGCGGTCAGTCGAGCAAGGTCGGCCACATGGGGTCGAGAGCGAGCTCGCGGAGTTGCCCGAGGGTCAGGGCGGGCGCTTCGCGGGTCGCGGCCGTGTGCTGGGAGCCGGAGTTGAAGGCGCTGATCACGACCCGGAGACCGTCGGTGCGCAGGGTGTCGGCGGTCCACATCACGACCCCTTCGCCGCCCTTCTCGCCCGGTGTCTTCCGCGTGCTGACCAGCGTGCCGTCGGGCAGCGTCCCGGCCCCGGTGAAGAGTTCGCCGGCGACGTCCCCCATGCGCGGCTGCACGTTGATCTGGACCAGGCTCTGTCCCCGGCCGTCGTCGACGACGACGTAGCCGAAGTCGCCCTCGCCGCCCTTGCTCACCACCTCGGCCTTCTTCGGCAGGAGCGTGACGAGGGTGTCCACGGCGGATCCGTTGAACGTCGCCGCAGGGGCGGAGGGCTGCGTGGTGGTTTCCGGCTTGTTCGGGTCCCCCGCCTCGGCTGGGACGAGCGCCCGCCACTGCGAGGCGGTGGCGACCTTGCGCAACTCCTGCAGCGACAACGGGGGTTCCGGCCGGGTGACCGGCGCGTCCTTCTCGGCCTCGGCGTTCCACTCGCTCACGCTGATCTGCTCGCCCTCGGGGGTGACGAGTTCCGCCCGCCACAGCCTCGTGTCCACGCGTCGGTCCGGATACTCGTACCCCTGGAAGAGCATGAGCACCGAGCCGTCGGACAGCCGGCTGCTGGTGCAACTGTCGTGCGGGACGTAGACCTTGTCGGGGCAGGCGATGGCCTCGCGGGCCGTCCGGCTGCCCGGCTCGACCCGGTTCAGCGAGACGGCGATCGCGCCGCCGCCCTCGCCGTCGTCGTAGACGAGCCGCACGGACGGCGTCGCCACGCCGCCCCCTCCGCTCCCCTCCGCGCCGCTGACCGCCCCTTCGGGGAGCAGCTGCCGCAACGTGGCGATCATGCGCTCGGCGGACACGGCCCGCGTCGCGGCCGAGGTGGCGGGAGCCGAGGTCCTGGGCCCGGAGCCGACGGCCTGCTGTTCGCGGGCGTCCCCGCCGCTGCCGCTCCCCGGGAGGACCAGCGCTCCGGCGATGCCCACGAGCGCGATGCTCGCCGCGCCGCCGGCCACCGCGGCCCGCCGGCGCAGCCGCAGCGTGCGCCCGCGGTGGTGGCCCGCGGCGATCAGGGCGGGACGGTCGGTGTCGAAGGTGTCCCCGGTCTGCCGCAGGGCGGCGCCGAGCCGGTCCTCGAAGGGGTCGTTTTCCTGGTGCGCTGTGGGCATGGCGAATCACCGTCTCGTGAGGGTGGGTCGTGAAGTGACGTGAGGTGAGGCGAGGTCGGGCGAGGAGCGGGAGGTGAGGGGGGTTGGGGGTCGGCGCCCGGGGGTCAGGTCGTCGCGTACTCGCTCAGGTCCTCGCCCAGCAGCTCCCGCAGGCGGGCCAGGGCGCGGGAGCACCGGGTGCGTACGGCGGCCGAGCTGGTGTTCAGCACGTCGGCCGTCTCCTGGATGCTGCGGTCCTCCCAGTAGCGCAGCACGACGACCGCCCGGTCCTTGGCGGGCAGCCGGGCGAGCGCCTCCAGCAGCGTCAGCCGCAGGGTGGTGTCCGCGCCGGCGGCGGCCGTCTCCGGCAGCACGTCGGTGGTCCGCTCACTGCTGCTGCGCCGCCGCTTCTGGGCGAGGAAGGTGCGGGTGAGGACGGTCTGCGCGTACGCCGCCGGGTTGTCGGCGCGGCTGACGCGCCCCCATCTCAGGTACAGCCGACCGAGGGTCTCCTGCACCAGGTCCTCGGCGAGATGCGTGTCACCGGCGGTGAGCAGACAGGCCGCCCGGTAGAGGTGCCCCGCGCGCGCCGCGGCGAACTCCGCGTACTCGTCCCCGCGGACCTGCATGTTCCTGTCCCCCCGTCGTCGGCGCTCCTCACCTCATTGATGCGGTGGGCCCGGGGAAATGTTTCACGGCTCCGCGGGAGCGTGGCGTCCGGCGGCGTGCGGAAACCGATGACACGGCCAGGGCCCACGGGGAACTCACACCCCACCTGAACGCCGGGCCCGCTCGGCTGCCCCAATATCGACCTCAAGACACGCGAGGTCGTACCGGTCCCCATGGGCACCTCACCCGCCAGGCCCCCGCTGCTCGCCAACGCCGCCCGCCCGGCCCGCGTGTCGGTGGAGGTCGCCTCGCTGCCCGTCGCGGGCTGGCTGGTCGAGGTCGAGGTCACCGCGGCGTACAAGAAACGCTGACCGGTGACGTCCGGCTGAGAAACGTACGGGGCGGGGTCCGGCGCCCGCCCCGTGCCCGGTCGCGCCCTGGCGATGCGGTCGAAGCGGGCCTGCGCCGGCCGCGTCCACACACCCGCGGCCGGCGCCCGGTACGCCGAGGGCTACGGCAGCGCGTCCACGTGCGGGCCCACCGCGTTGGACCACGCGTTGCCGCTCGCCGCGTCCCAGTTCGTCGACCACGTCATCGCCCCGCGCAGGTCGGGGTAGGTCCGTGGCGGCTTGAACGAGCCGCAGTTCGTCGCGCGGGTCAGGCAGTCCAGCGCGCTGTTCACCACCGTCGGTGCGACGTAACCGCCGCCCGCCGCCCGTGTGGAGGCGGGGACGCCGAGGCCCACCTGGGACGGGGCGAGGCCGTTCTCCAGCTGGATGCAGGCCAGGGCCGTCAGGAAGTCCACCGAGCCCTGGCTGTAGACCTTGCCGTCGCAGCCGAGCATCGAACCGCTGTTGTAGTACTGCATGTTGACGACCGTGAGGATGTCCTTCACGTTCAGCGCCGTCCGGAAGTAGGAGTTCGAGGTCGACTGCATGTCGATCGTCTGCGGTGCCATGGTGAGGACCATCGACGGGCCCGCCTTCGCGGCCAGTGAGCGCAGCGCCTGCGTCATGTACGTCGCGTTCAGGCCGTTCTCCAGGTCGATGTCGACGCCGTCGAAGCCGTACGTCTGCATCAGCGAGTACACCGAGTTCGCGAAGTTCGTCGCCGAGGCGGAGTCGTTCACCGCGACCCGGCCCAGCTCACCGCCCACCGAGATGATCACCTTCTTGCCCGCGGCCTGCTTCGCCCGCAGGTCGGCCTTGAACTGGTCCACCGTGTAGCCGCCCAGCCCCGCCGAGTCCAGGTTGAACGTCACGGCGCCCGGCGTCGCCGTCGCGTCCGCGAACGCGACCGCGATGATGTCGTAGTGGGCCGGCACGTCCGACAGTCGCTGCACGGTCGCGCCGTTGTTGAAGTTCTGCCAGTAGCCGGTGACCGCGTGCCGGGGGACGTCCGAGCCGCCGCCCGTGGGCGCCGTCGTGCCCGTCACCGAGGCCGACTTCGGCGACTCGCCCGCCGCGTTGGTCGCCGTGACCTGGAAGGTGTACGACGTCGACGCCGCGAGCCCGGTCACGGTCGCCGACGTGCCGGTCACGGCCGTCACCCTCGTGCCGTTGCGGTAGACGTTGTAGCCCGTCGCGCCCGAGACCGCGTTCCAGGACAGGGACACCGAGGACGACGTCGTACCGGAGACGGCGACGCCCGTCGGCGCGCCCGGGACGGTCGGGGCCGGGTCACCGCCGCCGCCACCGTCGGGGCCGAACACCGAGACGTCGTCCGCGTAGTACGCCGCCTGGCCGTACCAGCCGTGCGTGTAGATCGTCACCGAGCGCGTCGAGGAGCCCGTGGTGAAGGTCGTCGACAGCTCCTTCCAGGAGGACGAGTCGGGGGTCCACGTCGACACGTCCGTCGTGCCGGTGCCCGTCGCGCCCAGGTACGCGTAGCCGCCCTGCACCCACGCGCTGAGCCGGTACGTCGAGTTGGGCTGCACCGCCACGGTCTGCGTGCAGCGCGCGTTGTCCTGCCCGGCCGGCGTCGCCTTCAGCGCGGACGAGCCGCCGTGCACCGGCGAGGCGACCGTCGTGCCGCTGCCGGCGGAGCAGGTCCAGTTGGTCAGGCCGGACTCGAAGCCGGCGTTCTTGGCGTTGTTGATGTCCGCGGCGGATGCCTGGCCGGTCGCCGACAGGGTGAGCGCGAGTGCGGCGGTCACCGCTCCCGACCAGATGCGGGTACGTCTGCGTCCGCGTGCACGGTCCACTGGGGCCTCCGGTGGGGGAGTGGGGCCCTCGATGCCGAGGGGCGCCGAGGGAACGACGAGGGACGACGGTGGCCACCGCTGGACCCAAGAGTTGGTCCAGACCAATTCCGCTGTCAAGGGGTCGGTACCGCGCACTCTTTTGGGTTCGGTCGGGATGCTCCCCCTGCCCCGATTTGACGTGTCTTGTGCAAGAAGAGTTGCTGTCCGGCTACGGAAACGCTGTTCTCCGGTCATCGAGGCGTGGATACAGTGCTGAGGTAGTCACGCAGTGAAGTCGTCCCGGTGCACGAGAGTTGCGCCGGCGGGCCGGACTTGGGTGGGAAACGGGGAGCTGCGCGTGCCAACAGCCATTGCCGTGACCAGCGCCGACATGGCGCTGCCACCACAGGACGAACGCACCCTGCCCGCCGTCGTCCTGCGCGACGTGGACAAACGCCCGCTGGACCACGCGCTGACCGAGATGCAGGGCCTGATCGAGGCGCACGGACATGTGATCGTCGTGTACTCGCGGGCCGTCCCGGCCGCGGTGGAACGGCGGCTGCACACCGTCCGGTCCCTCCTGGAGAGCGACCGGATCGCCCTGTTCCGCCCGGAACTGCCACCGCTCGGACTCGCCGCCCTGACCCGCCAGTTGAGACAGCTCGCCTCCTGCGACCTCAGCCCGGGCGTCCTCGCCTCGGCGGGGCGGCTGCTCACCCACTACGTTCACGCCGGGGCCCTCCTCGGCTCCGTCGCCCGCCTCGACCGCGTCCCCGTCGGTCTCACCTCGCACGCCAAGTCCTGGGTCCCGGGCAGCCAGTTCGGGGTGATCGCCCATCCCGAGCCGCAGCTGGTCCGGATCGGCCCCGAAGCGCGGCTCGCCGGACCGGAGTTCGGCACCTGGATGCTGCTCGCCCGGGGGCAGCTCCAGTCCGACTGGGTCAGCGCCACGCTCGCCCCGTCCTGGCGGGTGCAGGGCCTGCGCGAGGCCCCGCTGCCCGCCGAGTCCGCCGACTGGTGGGGGACCGGCAAGCTCGTCGAGTTCTGCACCTACCTGCCCGACCTGTCGGTGCTCTACCAGCTGGTCGGCTCGGTACGCCGGAGCAGTTGCCACTGGTGCGGCATCGACGTCATCGGCGACCGCTGCGTGTTCTGCTCCGCGACCGCCCCGTCGTACGACAACCGGCTCCAGCTCCCGGCGGGGTGACCCGCTGCCCCGACCGGACCCCAGACCCGTTCGACCCCACCCCCCAACGAGGTTGCACGCTTCATGAACTCCCGTCAGCGCCGCGGCGTCATACTCCTGCTCCTGTCCGTCCTGTGCGCCCTCGGCGCGTTCGCGGGCGTGCTCTCCGTCGTCAACGACGTGCAGTCCAAGGTCGGCCCCGAGGTCACCGCGTACCGGCTGAAGGGCAACGTGGCGCCCTACACCGTCCTGACCCCGGACACGTTCGAGCGGATCGAGATGCCCGAGCGCTGGCTGTCGGAGAACGCGGTCACCGACCTGCGGCAGATCGAGGGCAAGATCGCCGTCACGACGCTGCGCAAGGGCTCCCTGCTGCAGAGCGACATGATCGTCGACCAGCCCGCCCTGCGACCCGGGCAGCAGGAGGTCGCCATCATGATCGACGCGGCGACCGGTGTGGCCGGCAAGATCACGCCGGGCTCCACGGTCAACGTGTACGCCACCTTCGCCGGTGAGCGGGAGGGCGACCCCGCCCAGTCGAAGATCATCGTGACGAACGCCCGGGTGATCGACGTCGGCAGGCTCACCTCCCTGGAACCGGACGCGGACGACCGCAGCCGGCGCGCCACCGAAGCCGTGCCCATCACCTTCGCGCTGTCGACCATCGACGCCCAGCGCATCACCTACGCCGAGTCGTTCGCCGAGCGCGTCCGGCTCGCCCTGGTCGCGCCCGGCAGCGACACCGCCGTCCCCGACGCGGACCGCACCTACGAACTCGCGAAGGACAAGTGAGGCCGCATGCCCACGAGGATCCTGCCGGCCGTCGGCGACGCGGACGCCGTCCGCTCGGTCACGACTCTGCTCAGCCAGCTCCCGGACGCCGAACCGGTCACCCCCGTCGTCGACTCCACCCAGCTCATCGACACCCTCGCGCGCCTGGCCGCCGAGTCCGTCGACGAACTGCCCGAGGTCGTCGTCGTCCACGAACGCATCGGCCCCGTACCGGCCCTGGAGCTGATCCGCGAAGTGGCGCTGCGCTTCCCGGCGGTGGGCGTCATCCTCGTCACCTCCGACGCGAGCCCCGGCCTCTTCCAGGCCGCCATGGACTGCGGCGCGCGCGGGCTGGTCGCGCTGCCGCTGTCCTATGAGGAACTGGCCAACCGCGTGCAGGCGGTCGCCCAGTGGTCGGTGGGGGTACGGCGGCATCTGGGCCACGGCGGTGACGCGTTCACCGGCGTCGGCGGCACCGTCGTCACGGTCAGCGGCGCCAAGGGCGGCGTCGGCGCGACGCTGACCGCCGTCCAGCTGGCGCTCGCCTCCCAGGCGTCGGGCCGCTCCACCGTGCTGGTCGACATGGACCTGCAGACCGGGGACGTCGCGTCCTACCTCGACGTCCAGTTCCGGCGGAGCGTCGCCGACCTCGCCGCCATCACCGACATCTCGCCGCGCGTCCTCGCCGACGCCGTCTTCCGGCACGACACGGGTCTCGCCCTGCTGCTCGCCCCCGGCGAGGGCGAACGCGGCGAGGAGGTCACCGACCGCGCCGCCCGGCAGATCGTCAGCGCCCTGCGCTCCCGGTACGAGACCGTGGTCGTCGACTGCGGCGCCCAGCTGAGCGGGGCCGGCGCGGCGGCGGTGGAGATGGCCGACACCGCCCTGCTGGTCACCACGCCGGACGTGGTCGCGGTCCGCGGCGCCAAGCGGACGGTGCGGATGTGGGACCGGCTGCAGATCCGCAAGGCCGAGGAGACCACCGTCGTCGTCAACCGGCACACGCGCGGTACGGAGATCCAGCCGCCGCTCATCCAGCGGATCACCGGCACGGCGGTCGCCGCGACCGCCGTGCCCGCCCACTTCAAGGAGCTCCAGGCCGTCGTGGACGCCGGGCGCGTCCACGAACTCGACCACAAGAGCGTGGTGAAGCAGGCCCTGTGGACGCTCGCGGGAGAGCTCGGGCTGGTCAAGGCGCCGGCGGGTGACCGCAAGGGCGGCCGGCTGCGCGGGGACCGCGGGTCGGTGGGCTTCCTGCGGCGGAGGGACGGATGAGGACCACACGCCGGGCCCGCGACCGGGGGCAGGTCACCATCGAGTTCCTCGGGATGACCCCGCTGATCATCCTGACGCTGGTGCTGCTGTGGCAGTTCGTGCTCGTGGGGTACACCTACACGCTCGCGGGGAACGCTGCCGACGAGGCGGTACGGGCGGGCACCGCGGCTCAGGACCGTCAGGGGGCCTGCCAGGAGGCGGGCGTACGGCATCTGCCGTCCGCGTGGGAGGGGGGTGCCGAGGTGTCCTGCGGCGAGAGCGGCGGCCTGGTCACGGCCGAGGTGCGTCTGAAGGTGCCGGTGCTCTTCCCCGGCTCGGTCGGCTTCCCGTTCCCGGGTGTCGTCGGCCACGCGGGGGCCGTGGTGGAGGAGACGGACTGAGATGACGTACCGGCGCAACGACCGTGGGCAAGTGGCCATCGAGTACCTCGGCTTCATCCCGGTCCTGGTCCTCGTCGCCCTGGCCGCGGTGCAGATCGGCCTGATCGCGTACACCGCGCAGCAGGCCGGCACGGCCGCCCGCACCGGCGCGCGCAGCGCCTCGCTCGACGGGCCGTACGCGCAGGACTGCGACAGCGCGGTCAGTTCCTGGCTGGACGCCGTCTGCACGAAGGCGGACCTGGGCGACGAGGTGGAGGTCACCGCCACGATCGACATCCCGTCGATCGTCCCCGGCTGGGACTTCGGCCCCGCCCGCAAGACCGCCACCATGCCGATGGACCACTGAGCGGGGGTACGCGATGAGTCTGCGGGCACGGATCAACTCCCCCGAGGAGAACGGCGGCCGGGGCGAGGACGGGCATCTCGTCGCCTCGTACCGGGCCAAACTCCTGGAGGAGATCGACCTCGCGGAGATGAGCTCGCTCGCGGCGGCCGAGCGCAGGGCGCGGCTGGAGCGGGTGCTGGGCCACATCATCAGCCGTGAGGGCCCGGTGCTGTCGACCGTCGAGCGCGCGCAGCTGATCCGCCGGGTCGTCGACGAGGCGCTCGGCCTGGGCATCCTGGAGCCCCTGCTGGAAGACGCGTCGATCACCGAGATCATGGTGAACGGGCCGGACGCCATCTTCGTGGAGCGCGGCGGACGCGTGGAGCAACTGCCGCTGCGCTTCGCCTCCAACGACCAGCTGATGCAGACCATCGAGCGGATCGTCTCCACGGTCAACCGCCGTGTGGACGAGTCCAACCCGATGGTCGACGCCCGTCTGCCGTCCGGCGAGCGCGTCAACGTCATCATCCCGCCGCTGTCGCTGACCGGCGCCACGCTCACCATCCGCCGCTTCCCGCGCTCCTTCACGCTCCAGGAGCTGATCCGGTTCGGCTCGCTGGACGAGCCGATGGTGTATCTGCTGGCGGGGCTGGTGCAGGCCCGGTTCAACATCATCGTCTCCGGCGCCACCGGCACCGGCAAGACGACGCTGCTGAACGCGCTGTCCGGGCTGATCCCCGAGAGCGAGCGGATCATCACCATCGAGGACTCGGCGGAACTCCAGCTCCAGCAGCACCACGTGGTCCGGCTGGAGTCACGGCCGCCCAACGTCGAGGGCCAGGGCCAGGTGACCATCCGCGACCTGGTCCGCAACTCGCTGCGCATGCGACCCGACCGGATCGTCGTCGGTGAGGTCCGTGGCGGTGAGTCGCTGGACATGCTCCAGGCGATGTCGACCGGCCACGACGGCTCGCTGGCCACTGTCCACGCCAACAGCGCGGAGGACGCGCTGATGCGGTTGCAGACCCTGGCGTCCATGTCCGACGTGGAGGTCCCCTTCGCCGCGCTGCACGACCAGATCAACAGCGCCGTCGACGTGATCGTGCAGCTCACCCGGTTCGCCGACGGCGCCCGGCGGGTCACCGAGGTGGCGCTGCTCGACAGCCACGGCGGCGAGCCGTACCGGCTGGCCACGGTCGCCCGCTTCAACGCCCGGCCGATGGCCGCCGACGGGCGGATCCACGGCAACTTCGAGTACTTCCCGCTGACCCGGCGCACCGCCGACCGCCTCTACATGGCGAGCCAGCCCATCCCGCCGGCCTTCGGCGTCGCCCGGTCCGCGGACCAGCTGGCCACCCGAGAAGCCCGGTAGGCAGGAGCCCACCCATGGAACTGCAGACCCTTGTCTCCCTCACAACCGGTGTCACCCTGCTGACCTGCGCCCTCGCCGTGGCCGGCCTGCACGCCTACGCGACGGGCCGGGCCCAGCGGCAGGCCCTGGTGGACCGTCTGTCGTCCACCGGCCAGATCCAGGTCACCGGCCGCCGGCGCCGGTTCCGCAGCCTGGACCGACGACTGCGCCGTACGCGAGCGGGCCGCACACTGGAACTGCGGCTGCAGGCGACGGGCCTGGACGTGACCCCGGGCGAGTTCTTCGCCGCGATGCTCGCCGCCGTCGCGGGCCTGTGGCTGATCGGTCAGGCCACCCTCGCGCCCTTCTTCGGCCCGATCGCCGGTCTGCTCGGCGTCTGGGCCGCGGTCCAGTTCCTGAACTGGCAACGTCAAAGACGCATCGAGAGGTTCATCAACCAGCTCCCCGAACTGGCCCGCATCCTGGCCAACGCCACCCAGGCCGGCCTCGCCCTGCGCACCGCGATCGGCATGGCGGCGGAGGAACTGGAGGCGCCGGCGGGGGAGGAGCTGGCGAAGGTGGCCAACCAGCTGGCGCTGGGCGCTTCGATGGACGAGGCGCTGGGGGAGATGGCCGACCGGCTCCCGTCGCGCGAGCTGGTGGTCCTGGTCACCACCCTCGTGCTGTCGAACCGCGCCGGCGGCCAGCTCGTGAGCGCGCTGAGGAACCTCACCGAGACGCTCGAGGAGCGCAAGGAGACCCGCCGCGAGATCCGGACCCAGCTCTCGCAGGTGAGCATGACGTCGTACGCGGTCCCCGTCATGGGCGTGGGCTCGCTGTTCCTGATGAACGGCGTCAAGGACGGGGCCCTGGACCGGATGACGGGCTCCCCGGTCGGCCAGGCCTGCGTGATCATCGCGTTCGCGCTGTACGCCGTCGGCTTCGTCATGATCCGCCGGCTGTCGCGCATCGACGTCTGAGGAGGGAGGGTTCGGCATGGCACTTCTGCTGGCACTGCTGATGGGTCTCGGCGTGTGGGGCGTCTTCGCCGGCATCCGGATGTACCGGGCGGAGGCGAAACTGCCCGGCGACCTCCGGCTCGCCCTGGAGGTCGGCTCCACCCGCACCGGCGCGGTGGACTCGGCCGTCGACCGGATGGGTATGCGGTACGCGCCCGCCGTTCTGCGCCTGATGGGCCCGAAGCAGGTGGCCAAGTACCGCCGCAGGATCGACCTGGCGGGCAACCCCGGCGGCCTGACGATCGACCGCTACGCGGCGCGCCGGGCGGTGTACGGCTTCCTGGGCGGCGTCGGAGGCCTGGTGTTCCTGCTCCAGGGCAACGTGCTGATGGCCCTGCTGCTGTTCGCCTTCGGCGCCTTCTGGACCGAGGTGGGGATCTGGTCGGCGATCCGGGTCCGCAAGGACGTGATCGAGCGGACCCTGCCGGACTTCCTCGACGTCCTCGCCGTGGTGGTCAGCGCGGGCCTCGGCTTCCGCCAGGCCCTGGACCGGGTCGCCTCCCGCTACGAGGGCCCCTGGGCCGACGAGCTCCGTATCACGCTGCGGCAGATGGACCTTGGCATGAGCCGCCGCCAGGCCTTCGCGGAACTCCGGCGGCGCAACGACTCCGAGCAGGTGGCGATGTTCGTGACGGCGTTGCAGCAGGGCGAGGAACTGGGGGCGCCGATCGTGGACACGCTGGTGTCGCTGGCCAAGGACATGCGGCGCACGGACGCGCAGAACGCGCGGCGCAAGGCCGCGCGGGCCGTGCCCAAGGCCACGATGATGATCACGACGTTCATGGTCCCGGCGACGATGCTGCTGCTGGGAGCGGGCCTGTTGCTGGGCTCCGGGACGGACTTCGGCACGCTCACGGGTGAGTGACGGCGATGACGATCACACCGACGCGCGGGCAGGGGGCGCGGCTGCTGCGCCGTCGCCGCCGGCAGCCCCCGGGGAGCGCCACACCGCCCGCGGGGACGGGGCTGCCGGCGCGCACACGGACGGACGCACCGGACGGGCCGGCGACGTCGGCCACGCCGGAGCTGCCGCCGGGGTGGGTGCGGGCGGAGGGACCGCCGCTGCCGAAGGAAACGCCGGGTGTGGTGCCGGCGTCCGCAGACGCAGCCGACGAGCCGTCCCAGGAGGGACCACTCGTATCTCTCGACGCCGCTCGCGGGGGCTGGGTGTCCGGTGGCGATGACGCCGTCCGCTGGGGCTGGGGGGACGGCGACCGCGACGACGCCCGCGCAGGCTGGGTGTCCGGTGACGATGACGCTGCTCGCGGGGGCTGGGTGTCCGGTGGCGATGACGCTGCTCGCGGGGGCTGGGTGTCCGGTGGCGATGACGCTGCTCGCGGGGGCTGGGTGTCCGGTGACCATGACGACGCCCGCACGGGCAGGGCGGACGGCGACCGCGACGACGCCCGCGCAGGCGGGGCTGGCCGGCGCCTTGGTCACGTCTCCGTCGGCGAGGACCGGGTGCCCCCACCGCCACCCGCCCTCTCCATCCAGGTCAACGCCCTCCAGGCCATGTGCCGTCAGGTGTTCGGCTTCCGCCTGGCCATGATCGCGCTCGCCGCCCCCGCCGCCCTCCTCAACGCCTCCCCGGGCCTCGGCGTACGCCTCGTCGGCGCGGCGGTCGTCATCACGTTCATGGCGTCCTACGTCCTCTTCAGGGACTGGGAACGCTTCGGCCCCTTGCTCCTGCGCCACCCCACCCTCCTGGCGCTGGACACCGTCGTCGGCTCCCTCCCCCTCGTCTCCGCGGGCCCCGACAGCACCCTCGCCTACGTCAGCGTGTGCACCCCCCTCCTCGCCGGCCTCGTCTACAGCTGGCGGGGCGCCGCCGTCTTCGCGTCCCTGCAGTCCCTGATCCTCCTCCTGGTCCACGCCACCCTCGCCGACAGCCCCGACGCGACCCCCGCCGAGACCCTCCTGCTCCCCGGCCTCTGCGTCATCACCGGCGCCCTCGGCTCCACCCTGCGCCACCTCATGCTCCGCTTCGGCGAAGCCACCCACGCCCTGACCGCGGTCCAGGCCCGGTTGGCCGTAACGGAGGCGGTGGCGGCGGAACGCGCTCGCCTGGCAAGGGAACTGCACGACTCGGTGGCCAAGACGCTGCACGGCGTGGCCCTGGCGGCGGACGGCCTCGCCGACTCGGCGGACCGACTGAACCCGTCCCTGGTCAAACGTCAGGCGGAACTGGTGGCCCGCTCGGCCCGCCGGGCCGCGGCGGAGTCCCGCGAACTCCTCACGGACCTGCGCAGCGAGTCGGACCCGGCTCACGGTACGGACGTACTCGCCGAACTCGCCCTCCGCACCGCGGACTTCACGACGCGCACCGGCGTCCCCGCCACGTACCGGACCACCGGCGACACCGCCGTGCCACCCGTCCCCCCGGCGGTGGCCCGCCAACTGCTCATCATCGCCACGGAGGCCATGGAGAACGCCCACCGCCACGCGAGCCCCACACGGGTCGACGTGACGGCGGGCCTCCAGGGCGACCTGCTCCTGCTCAGCGTCTACGACGACGGCCGCGGCCTCCCGCCGAGCACCACCCTCGAACAGCTGCGCCGTGCCGGTCACTTCGGCCTGGTCGGCATGGTCGAACGCGCCACGTCCGTGGGCGCCCGCATCCGCATGGGCCGGGGCAACCACCCCAAGGGCACGGAAGTACGCCTGGAACTCCCGCTGGCGGCCCTCGACACCCACCCGTCCTGAGATCCCGCACCCGAGAGGAGGCCGAACGCACCATGCCGGACGATCAGCGACACCCTTTCACCGACTTCGCACAGCCCTCGGACCCGGCCGGCACGTCCCTGCGTGTGGTCGTGGCCGACGACAACCCCGTGGTCCGCGCGGGCCTCACCGCCCTCCTGACGGGTCGCGAGGACATCACGGTCGTGGCGGAGGCGGCGGACGGCCGGGAGGCGTACGAGGCGACGCGGATCCACCGCCCCGACGTCGTCCTCCTGGACGTCCGCATGCCGGGAGTGGACGGCATCTCGGCGCTCCCGTACCTCGTGCGGCTCGCTCCCGTCGTCATGCTCACCTACAGCCGCGAGTCGGAGGTCGTCGAAGAGGCCCTGCGCCGGGGAGCGGGCGGCTACCTGGTCCACGGCGAGTTCACGGCGGACCAACTGGTGGCGGCGGTACGGGACATCACGAGCGGCAAGCCCCACTTCACGCCCACGGCGGCGGGAGCGCTCCTCGCCCAGCTCCGGCAAAGCGGCCCTCCTCCCGGGCGGCCGCCGCTCCCCGACAACCTGGGCACATGCGATGCGACTGCAAATCGACAGCCCTCGACCTCCCCTGCAAGTGACCGTAATGCGGAACGGCCACCACTGGCTATTTCTTCAGAAAACCTTTCGCAGCTGCAACCGGCTGTGGCACAGTCGTCGTCATACCGGTCACGGTTCCAACTCAGCACGAGGGAGGCGGAGATCATGGACCTCATCGCGTCCGGCATGAACAACCAGCAGATCGCCGCCACGTGCTTCATCAGCGAGAAGACGGTCAAGAACCACATCAACCGCATCTTCGCCAAGCTCCACAGCACGAGCCGCTCGGAGGCCACGGCGAAGTGGCTGGGGCTGGGGTGACCGCGATGCATCGTCCGCCGATCCGTATTTGGGCCCGCGTTTGGGCCCTGGGACCCTCTGCCGACCCCGGTGTCCCGCCGTACGTTCCCGACACCGAAGCCGAGACATCCGGAGGGGAACGCCATGAGCAACTGGATGAACACCACGGTCACGTACCTCCGCAACCGCGCCGCCCGCGACGACAAGGGCCAGACGGCGGTGGAGTATCTGGGGATCATCGCTGTTGTCGTGGCGATCGTGCTGGCGATCACGGGGACGGACATCGGTCAGTCGATCTACGACGCCATCGTGGAGAAGATCGACGAGGTCACTGGCGGTTGATGCGGCTGCACCGGCACGACGACACAGGGCAGGCCTTCCCCATCTACATCACGGTGGTGGCAGGTCTGCTCTTTCTCGCGTTCGTGTACCTCGCGGTCGGCCAGGCAGCGGCGACTCGTAACGAGGCTCAGACAGCGGCAGACGCAGCGGCGCTCGCAGCGGCCCAAGACCTGCGGGACCAACTCGCGGGCCAGTGGCTCGAGAACATACTCGACCCGGCCACGTGGCAGGGCATCTTCGACGGTGACGTGGGCGCAGCCGACTCATGCTGGCGCGCACATCAGCTCGCCGCGCAGAACGATGCGCGCGTGACAGTCTGCGACTCGGATCTCCTGAGCTACAGGGTCGACGTCGAGACCTTTGAGACAGTCGGAGACACCATCGTGCCCGGGACGGAGGACATGCGCGCGACGGCGACCGCAGTTGCCGTCGTCGAACCGCGCTGCACATTCGAACTCCCTGGTGAGGGCGCGGGGGACAATGTTCTGCCGAGCCTCAACTGTAAGGACAGTAGCTGGGACCTGGACCCGGAGGAGCTGGACATCCTGCCGGAGCCCGAGGACCTTTTCGACGTCCATCTGTCCGACTCGCAAGCGAGCGACGAGTGATGAAGGAAGCAGAGGCATGAGCGTTCGGTTCACCACGAAGGCCCGCGGAGGGGTGCTCGCACTGACCGTTGCGGCCGGACTGGCCCTCGGCGTGGCCGGCTGCAGCGGCGGCGGCACGGAAGACGAGAAGCCGGACAGCTCCGCGTCCGCTTCTCAGGAAAGCGGATCCCGGCCGAGTGCGCAGGAAGGCACGGACGAACCTCTGGCCGAACTCCGGGGCGAGGACGGTCTTGTTCTGCAGATCACCTCTGCCACCCGGGACTCCGGGGGTTTCGTCACCGTCAGCGGTGAGCTGAAGAACGACGGAGACGAGCCGGTTCGGGTCTCCGTGCGCACTGCGGGCGATGAGACGGAGATCATCAGGCACGGCTCGTCGCTCGGTGGTGCGACGCTCGTGGACTCGGCCAGCAAGAAGCGGTACTACGTCCTGCGGGACACGGACGGCCGCCCACTGACCACGACAAGCATCCCGAGGATCAAGGCCGGCGCCTCCGTCCCTGTGTTCATGCAGTTCCCGGCGCCGCCGACCAGCACTACCGAGGTCACCTTCCAGCTGCCCACCTTCGCCAGCGCCCCAATCCAGATCTCCGGTTGAGGCCCCCATGACCCACTCCCGCCTCACCGTGACCCTCACCACCGCCACCCTCATGCTCGCCGCCAACCTCTACGCCACCACCACCGCCCACGCCGAGGACGGCCCCAGCGTCCCCCCGGGCACGGAGGCCACCGCCTCCGCCCCGGTCGAGGTCGACCCCAACGACCCCGACCTCAAGATCCCGGAAGGCGCCACCCTCGCCGAACCCAAGGTGCTCGACATCAAGCAGGTCGTGGAGGACCAGAGCGGCGACGAACGCCGTGAGGACACCAACGCGGACGTGAAGTTCGCGCTCCAGGCCGAAGTCCTGTTCGGCAAGGACAGCGCGAGGCTCAGCGCCGCCGCGAAGGCCCGCATCCTCGCGATCGCCCAGGAGATCAAGGCCCAGAACGGCACGAAGGTCCGCGTCTTCGGCTTCACGGACAACCTCGGCTCCTCCGCCCACGGCGACGCGTTGTCCCGCCGCCGCGCCAACGCCGTGCACGACATCCTCGACTCGGAACTGAACGACCCGAACATCACCTTCGAGGTCCGCGGCTACGGCGAGCAGTACCCCATCGCCGACAACTCGACGGAGTCCGGCCGCAAGAAGAACCGCCGCGTGGAGGTCTCCTTCCCGCGCACAGACAGCTGATACGACGGCGACGCCCCCGACGGGGAGGTCAAGACCTGGTCCAGGAAAGTGACTCGAGGTCTCCCCTGCGTCGCCTCATGTCCCCTCCACCGAAACCCGGACGTCCATTCCCACACTCACCCGCACCCCCCACCCCGCCATCACCCCGGCCTCCGCCTCCAGCACATGCCGCGCCCGCAACCGCGGCGCCCCCAGCCGCCACGGCCTCATCGTCTGCACGGCGACGACGACCAAGTCTTTGTCCAGATAGGCCACATCGATCGGGAAGCGCATCCGAAGGGTGTGGACGCTGTTCGCGGGGGACAACAACAGCGCCCCGTTCACCGAGGCCCGCCCGAGCAGCCCTTTCGTACGCGCCCGGTACGACGTGGCGATCTCCAGCGGCACTGTCGCACCCCCGTCCACGATCAACTCCCCGTGCCCGTCCCGCCAACGCCGCCCCATGCCCGCGCCCCCTCGCCCGTCCGTCCGCATCCGCTGTACGCACCGACCGTATCCGCCGCCGACGAACGGGTGCCTCAGCGGCGCAGTGCCCACCGCTGCACCGACTCCAGCGGCCCGTGCGAGAAGCGGCGCAGCCACAGCGTCGCGCCCGCGATGAGGAACCCGCAGATCAGCGCCCACATGCCCATCACCCACCACGGTCCTGCGTCCGGCCCGAACCGCTCGGTCAGGCCGAGGCCGACGCCGTAGCAGAGCAGCATGCAGAGGACGTTCTGGATGACGTACGACGACAGGGCGGTGCGGCCGACCGATGACAGGCCCGTGGCGACCGGGGCGGGGAGGCGGCCGCGGTCAAGTACGACGCCGATCAGGCCCAGGTAGCCGAGGGCGACCACTGGAGCCGCCACATAGCGGCCGAGGAAGAAGAAGTCCTCGCCGCCGAGGGTCAGCGCCGCGTTGAAGGGGAGGCCGAGGCCCCAGAGCGCCATCCGGGCGCGCAGCCGGCGGCCCCGCGCTGTCGGGGAGAAGGTTCCGGCGCGGTACAGGCGGACGCCGAGCAGGAAGAGGAAGACCAGCAGGCCGAAGGAGATGACTGGCTCCAGGCGCATGGCGACGGCGTTCTCCAGGCGGAAGCCGATCTGGTCCGGCCAGCTGCCGCGCGCGTACAGGTCCACGGACTCCGCGGAGAGCCGCCCGGGGCCGGAGTCGTCCGCCAGCAGGGCCGACGTGATCAGCGACGTCAGGGCCACGTGCAGGCTCACCGACGTCCACATCAGCACGCGCCGCAGACGCGCGGAGCGTACGAGCAACCGCGCGACCAGCAGGGCCGTGACGGCGTACCCCATGAGGACATCGAAACCGAACACCAGGACGAAGTGGAGGGTGCCCTCTGCGAACAGGAACAGGGCGCGGGGTCGGTAGCCGCGCGGCCACGGGGTGCCGTGGCGCTGCGCGGAGTCGTACTGGATGGCCAGGCCCACGCCGAAGAGGATCGTCAGCAGTGCCAGGAACTTGCCGTCCGCGAGGAAGCGGAACAGTGCTTCCACCGGTTCGTCGAAGGGGTCCGCCATGGGGACTCCTTGAAGGAACGCCCACTCCGAACCCGGCGTGGCGAAGATCCACACGTTGGTCATGAGGGTGCCGAGGATCGCCACCCCGCGCAGGACGTCCAGCAGAGGCAGTCGGCCGCCCTTGGGGGAGGGGCGGGAGGCGGCGGCGTCCACGGACGCGCGCGGACTGTTCCACGAGATACCGGCCATGCTTCAAGGCTCCCGGCGCACCTTTCCCCGAACGTCCTGCGGCCGGACGAGAACGTCGTACATCCTTTGATGCAGGAACCGACCCTCCGCAACCCCGAGGTGCGTCATGGGGAAGATCGTCCTGATGATGTCCGTGTCCCTCGACGGCTGTATCGAGGGCCCCGACCGCGACCTCGGCCGGCACCGCATCGACGAGGAAGTCCACCAGCACTTCAACGACGTGTCGCGCGACATGGGCGCCTTCCTCGACGGCCGTGTCGCCTACCCGCCGGGCGCGCGCCCGGCCGATCTGCGGCTCGTGGAGACCGCGACGTTCGGCAACGGCGTCGTACTGCTGCGGTACGACCGGGCCAACGCGCGGACGGCGTAAAGCGGTTGTCCCTGCACCGAACCGTGGGTAGGAAGGGCCCATGACAGGACTCGGTGCTGTGTTCCGCCCCCAGCTTCCTCCCGAGCGGCTGCGGGCCCTCGCCCGACTGGCCGACGAGACCGGCCTCGACGAACTGTGGCTGTGGGAGGACTGCTTCCGCGAGGGCGGTGTCTCCACGGCCGCGGCCGCCCTCGCCTGGACCGAACGCGTCCGGGTCGGCGTCGGCCTGCTCCCCGTGCCGCTGCGGAACGTCGGCATCACCGCGATGGAGGCCGCCTCCCTGCACCGCATGTTCCCCGGCCGCCCGGTCCTCGCTGTCGGGCACGGTGTACAGGACTGGATGGGCCAGGTCGGCGCCCGCGCCGCGTCGCCGCTGACGCTGCTGCGCGAGCACCTCGACGCGCTGCGGGCACTGCTGCGCGGCGAGCGCCTCACGACCGAGGGCCGCTACGTCAAGCTGGACGACGTCGCCCTCGACTGGCCGCCGCCGGGCCCGGTCGAGATCCTCGCGGGCGCCACCGGTCCGCGCACGCTGCAACTGTCCGGCGCGGCGGCGGACGGCACGGTCCTCACGGCGGGCACACCCCCGGAGGGCGTACGCCAGGCCCGCCGGCTCATCGACGAGGGCCGGGCGTCGGCCGACCGCACCGACCCACACCGCGTCGTCGTCTATCTCCTCACCGCCACCGGCCCCGACGCCGCCGCCCGCCTGCACGCCGAACTCACCGCCGAGGGCCTCGCGGACGTCCCCGATCTCGGCGTCGCCGGCGACGCCCCGACCGTCGCCAAGGCCGTCGAACGCCTCACCGAGGCGGGCGCCGACACGGTGATCCTCCAGCCGACGGCCGACGAACCGGACCC
The DNA here is from genome assembly GCF_015160875.1 of Streptomyces chromofuscus. NCBI lineage: Bacteria > Bacillati > Actinomycetota > Actinomycetes > Kitasatosporales > Streptomycetaceae > Streptomyces > Streptomyces chromofuscus. Next base: position 5,114,511 of record NZ_CP063374.1, read on the forward strand.
AGAGGGTTTCATCCGCTTCACGGCGCGGGACGTGAGGCCGCTGGTCCCATAGCGTCGGCACAATTTTGCCGGGCGGCGCATCAAGGACGGCACGTATCCGCCAGGCAGTCGCGTGCCGTCCACCTTGGAGATCGCCCAGGAGTTCGGCGTGGTGAACGCTACGGCGGCGAAGGCCATGCGGCATGTGCGGGAAGGCGGCTGGACGCGGGGCGAAGTCGGGCTGGGGACCTTCGTTGTCGACCCCCCGCCGCCCTCCTCCGAAACCCCAGAGCCCTCCGCGTAGCCAAGCACCGTCGCCCGGAGGGAAATTGAGCAGCGGCCCCCGGCCACGCCCTGCGACGATCAACCGCATGCAGCACGAACGCCGCCACCCCGAACCCCGCCCCACCTTCGAGGAACTCGTCGCCGAAGGGGCCGCCGTGCCCACCAAGGGCTGGGACTTCTCCTGGTTCGAGGGGCGGGCCACCGAGGCCCGGCCGTCCTGGCGGTATGCCGAGTCGCTGGCGGGGCGTCTCGCACGCGCGCGTGCCGCCCTCGACGTCCAGACCGGCGGCGGCGAGGTCCTCGGATTCGCACTCGGCGCCGCCGCGCACCGACCCCGCCTGGTCGCCGCGACCGAGGGCTGGCCGCCGAACGTCGCCGCGGCCACCGCCCTGCTGCACCCGCGCGGTGTGGTGGTCGTCGCCGCGCCGCAGGACGCGCCGCTGCCCTTCGCCGACGGCGCCTTCGACCTCGTCTGCAGCCGTCACCCCGTACAGCCCCACTGGGACGAGATTGCACGCGTGCTCCGGCCCGGCGGCACGTACTTCGCCCAGCATGTCGGGCCCAGCAGCGGCTACGAACTCGTCGAGCACTTCCGCGGGCCGCAGCCCGACGCGCGGCGCAACGCCCGCCACCCCGACCTGGAACGCGCGGGCGCGCAGGCGGCGGGACTGGAGGTCGTCGAGCTGCGCGCGGAGCGGCTGCGGATGGAGTCCCACGACATCGCCGCTGTCGTCCACTTCCTGCGCAAGGTGATCTGGATGGTGCCGGGCTTCACCGTCGAGGCGTACGAGGACAGGCTCCGGGCCCTGCACGAGCGGATCGAGGCGGAGGGTTCCTTCGTGGCCCACAGCACCCGCCATCTCTTCGACGTCCGCAAGCCCACCGGTCCGAGGCGGCCCGCCGGCTAGGCAGACCGCCGGGCGCCGGCGTGGCCGGGAACCGCCGCTCCGGTCGTCACGCACAGGCCGGACCCGGGTGGCCCCTTTGCTGTTCGCCTGGCGGTGGGATCAGCCGGGGCGGATCGAGAGCGGGCGGCCGCCCTTCATGGGCCGGACGGGTGCTCCGCGCGCCCGATTCCGGGCTTCGCACCCCGACCTTGCCCCCAGTCATGGCCCGGGTTTCTCGCATTGTTATCAGCTGCCACTCGCCTCACCCGCGACACTCGCGTAAGTTCAGACCAAGGTAATTCGCGCGAGCAAAGCCGCGCGGGCGGCACCGCGCGGTGGAGGGGGCTGCGCGGTGCCCGCATGCCGTTCCCGGCCGTCAAGCCACCGGCGGCGGACGCGTCGCCCATCAGGGGGATGCCGGAAAAGTCCTGTGCGTCCCCTGCGATCCGGCCATGAACAGGCCGTGAACCAGGCATTCCGCGGCCACCGGGGCGTCGCCGCTCGATTTCGGAGAGTAGTTGTGGCGCGCTGATGCACGCAGCATCCCTTACGAAGGGTTATGGTGGAAGCCCCCCCTCGGGCCGGTCCGTCTCCCCCCCACGGACCGGCCCGTTTTTTTGCCCCCAACACCCCTTGGGGGCACCGTCGTAGGCGGGGGTAGGCTTCGCCCGCGGGGACCGCCATACGGACAGGGGTTGCGCTCGACCGCACCTGTCCGATCCGTACGGAGGGGCTGACAATCACGTGAACCTGCGCGACAAGCTGCGCGGCCTGCTGGTCAGGCTGTACGCACGCCGGGTGGAAGGCCACCTCGACCACGCCCAGGTGCCCAAGCACATCGGCGTCATCGTGGACGGCAGCCGGCGCTGGGCGAAGGCCGCGGGCTCCACCACCGTTGACGGCCACCGGGCGGGCGCCGAGAAGATCGAGGAATTCCTCGGCTGGTGCACCGAGACGGACGTCGAGGTCGTCACCCTCTGGCTGCTGTCGACGGACAACTTCAACCGGCCCCAGGAGGAGCTCGTCCCGCTGCTCGGCATCATCGAGGACGTCGTGCGCACCCTCGCCGCCGACGGCCGCTGGCGGGTCCACCACGTCGGCACCCCGGACCTGCTCCCGTCCGCCATGCAGACGGCCCTGAAGGAGGCCGAGGAGGCCACCGCGCACGTCGACGGGATACTGGTCAACGTCGCCATCGGCTACGGCGGCCGCCAGGAGATCGCCGACGCCGTCCGCTCGATGCTGCTGGACGCCGCCGACAAGGGCCGCTCGGTCGAGGAGGTCGCCGAGGCCGTCGACGTCGACATGATCGGCCGCCACCTCTACACGGGTGACCAGCCCGACCCCGACCTCGTCATCCGCACCAGCGGCGAGCAGCGGCTGTCCGGTTTCATGCTGTGGCAGACGGCCCACTCGGAATACTACTTCTGTGAGGTTTTCTGGCCGGCCTTCCGCAAGGTCGACTTCCTGCGGGCCCTGCGCGACTACGCGGCGCGCCACCGCCGGTACGGCGGCTGACGGACCCGGCACACCCCCCGCGGACGCAGCGCGCTTCCCACGGAGTTCACCGGCGCGCCGTCGTACGCCATGGCATGACGGCGCGTTTTCGAGGGCATAACCCCTGCAGGTCGACGCCCGAACCACGGGTGTCGGATCTCAGCGGACGGCACGGGGCCGTCCGCCCGGGAGGCCCTTTGCACCAGCCCGATCGTGCGGTCACAGCACGGACGAAGAGCCGAAGGGCCGGCTGCCGGCCCGTGCATCGCGGCCGGCAACCGGTCCAGACCGTCTCCGTCGCTCCCCGACCTCATCCGAGGGGGTACGTCCTTCCGTGGTGACCAGCACAAAGCGCCACAAGCCCGACCGGCGCACCTATGTTCTCGACACCAGCGTCCTGCTGGCCGACCCGAACGCTTTGAGCCGCTTCGACGAGCACGAGGTCGTGCTCCCGGTCGTGGTGGTCACGGAGCTGGAGGCGAAGCGGCACCATCCCGAACTCGGCTACTTCGCCCGGCAGGCCCTGCGTCTGCTCGACGACTACCGTGTGCGGTACGGCCGCCTGGACGCCCCCATCCCGATCGGGGACCTCGGTGGGACGCTCCGCGTCGAGCTCAACCACTCGGACCCCAGCGTGCTGCCGACCGGCTACCGCCTGGGCGACAACGACTCCCGCATCCTCGCGGTCGCGCGGAACCTGCAGGCCGAGGGTTTCGACGTCACCGTGGTGTCGAAGGACCTCCCGCTCAGGATCAAGGCGTCCTCCGTGGGCCTGCTCGCCGAGGAGTACCGCGCGGAGCTCGCCATCACGGACTCCTCCGGCTGGACCGGAATGTCCGAACTGACCCTGCCCGGCGAGCAGGTGGACATCCTCTTCGAGGAAGGCCACGTCTACGTCCCCGAAGTCGCCGACCTGCCCGTCCACACTGGCCTGACCATCCAGTCCGAGCGCGGAAAGGCACTCGGCCGGGTGACGTCGGAGGGCAACGTCCGTCTGGTACGCGGCGACCGGGAGGCGTTCGGCGTCAAGGGGCGCAGCGCGGAGCAGCGCATCGCGCTGGATCTGCTGCTCGACCCGGACATCGGGATCGTGTCGATGGGCGGCCGGGCCGGCACCGGCAAGTCGGCGCTGGCGCTGTGCGCGGGCCTGGAGGCGGTGCTGGAGCGCCGCCAGCACGAGAAGATCATGGTCTTCCGCCCGCTGTACGCCGTCGGCGGGCAGGAGCTGGGCTACCTGCCCGGCACCGAGGCCGAGAAGATGAGCCCCTGGGCGCAGGCGGTCTTCGACACGCTGTCCGCGGTCACCAGCCGCGAGGTCATCGAGGAGGTCACCGCGCGCGGGATGCTGGAGGTTCTCCCGCTCACCCACATCCGCGGCCGCTCGCTGCACGACGCGTTCGTGATCGTGGACGAGGCGCAGTCCCTCGAACGGAACGTCCTGCTGACCGTTCTGTCCAGGATCGGCGCCAATTCACGGGTCGTTCTGACGCACGATGTGGCGCAAAGGGACAATTTGCGAGTGGGGCGGTACGACGGTGTCGTCGCCGTCGTCGAAAAGCTGAAGGGGCATCCGCTCTTCGCCCATGTGACCCTGACGCGGTCCGAGAGGTCCCAGATCGCGGCGCTTGTGACCGAAATGCTGGAGGACGGGGCGATCTGACCCGCGCGCCCCAATCAGGGGCGTATACACGGTAGTTGGCGCCGTTCGGCAAAGGCTCAGAGCCTAGCCGGGCGGCGCCTTCGCGTGTCACGGTTTCCGGAAATCACCGGGGCCGAAGGACGTGTGAGCTTTCACACGCAACTCGGAATTGCCTTGCGGCGTCGGGTTGCGGCAGAGTCTCACTCCTGTCAGGCCCCGCATACGACACAGCTGTACCCCCAGCGGTACGGCACCACAGGAGCACCACAACAACTCCACAGCGTCGTCGTATGCCGCCCGAGCATCATGGGCCGCTCTCTCGCCGGGAGTTGTCCATCGGGCCCGTGCCTTCCGTGACCCGCAGTTGGGGAGGCCAGTGCCAGGGGCACGATTGCGTCCGCCAGGGTCACCGAAGCGGGCGATGCTGGAAGGAAACCGTGTGAGCCGGATTTCGGTCCGGGGATTCGCAGTGGCCTCGGCCACCGCGGTCACCGCTGTCGGAAGCGTCGTCGGCGTTGCCTCGGGCAGCACCGCGCAGACCAATGACGCCGAGGCGGCGGCAACCGACCTGACGCTCCTCGCGGACATACCCGCGGGCCAGCAGGCCCAGGTGCAGACCGCGTCCCTGACGCAGCAGGCCGACGTACAGGCCATCGCCGCGGACGCGAGCGCCAAGAAGGAGGCCGAGGAGGCGGCGCGCAAGGCCGCCGCCGAGTCCGCGGTCGCGAAGAAGGAGGCCGCCGAGAAGGCGGCCCAGGAAGCCAAGGAGCGCGAGGAGGCGGCGGAGGAGGCGGCCAGCCGTTCCGCCGTCCGGGACGCGAGCAGCTTCTCCGTCCAGAGCTCGTACACCATCGCCGAGATCCAGTCGATGGCGGCGTCGATGGTGCCGGGCGACCAGTTCCAGTGCTTCAGCAACATCGTCGACCACGAGTCCGACTGGAACTACAAGGCGGTCAACCCCTCCTCCGGTGCCTACGGCCTCTTCCAGGCGCTGCCCGGCTCCAAGATGTCCTCCGTCGGCGCCGACTGGCAGACCAACCCGGCCACCCAGATCAAGTGGGGCCTGAACTACATGAACGAGCGCTACGGCAGCCCGTGCGGCGCCTGGTCGTTCTGGCAGGCCAACCACTGGTACTGACCCCGCAGCTGGGTAGCCTCCCACTCAACTTTTCCGAGCCCCTCACCGTCCTTCGGTGAGGGGCTTCGGCCATGTACGGTCTGACGGGACGACTCCCGGGGGGAGTGGTGGGGACGGCCGGGGGTAAGGGACGGATCATGTCGCGAGTGCCAGGGTGGCTCGGTCGGGTCGGCACCCGACTGACCGAGATGGGGCAACGGTGGGAGCAGCGCCGTGCCGAGGCCGAGAGGGCGGACGCAGAACCCGAACCGGCGCCCGAGGAGTCGGCCGAGGCGGTGGGCTCCGCCGGGTACGCCCCGGACGGTCCGGTCGTCACCCGTCCCGATCCGGCGCAGGCCGTGCCGTGGGGGATGCGGGTCGCGGCGGAGGCCGGCTGGCGGCTGCTGGTGCTGGCAGGCACGCTGTGGGTGCTGATGCGGGTCATCAGCGCCGTGCAACTGGTCGTGCTGGCCTTCGTGGCCGCGCTGCTCATGACGGCTCTGTTGCAGCCCACGGTGGCGCGGCTGCGGCGGTACGGAGTGCCGCGGGGCCCGGCGACGGCGATGACCGCGATCCTCGGGTTCGTGGTGATGGGCCTGATCGGCTGGTTCGTGACCTGGCAGGTCATGGAGAACATCGACGACCTCTCCGACCAGGTCCAGGACGGCATCGACGAGTTGCGGCGATGGCTGCTCGACAGTCCCTTCCATGTGACCGACAAGCAGATCAACGACATCGCCGAGAACCTGCGCGAGGCGGTCGGGGCGAACACCGACCAGATCACGACCGCCGGCCTGGAGGGCGTGACGGTCGTCGTCGAGACGCTGACCGGGATCCTGCTGGCGGTGTTCTCGACGCTGTTCCTGCTCTACGACGGGCGGCGGATCTGGGAGTGGACGCTGAAGCTGGTGCCGGCGGCGGCGCGTCCGGGAGTGGCGGGAGCCGGGCCCCGGGCCTGGCGGACGCTCACGGCGTACGTGCGCGGCACGGTGGTAGTGGCCCTCATTGACGCCATCTTCATCGGCCTCGGCATCTACTTCCTGGACGTGCCGATGGCGGTCCCGCTGGCGGTGTTCATCTTCCTCGGGGCGTTCGTGCCGTTGGTGGGCGCGGTGGTCTCGGGCGCCCTGGCGGTGGTCGTGGCGCTCGTCACGCAGGGCGTCTTCACGGCGGTGATGACGCTGGTCGTGGTGCTCGCCGTGCAGCAGATCGAGGGCCACATCCTCCAGCCGTTCATCCTCGGCAGGGCGGTGCGGGTGCATCCGCTGGCCGTGGTCCTGGCGGTGGCGGCGGGCGGCATGGTGGCCGGGATCGGTGGCGCGGTGGTGGCGGTCCCGCTGGTGGCGGTCACGAACACCGTGGTCGGCTATCTGCGCGCCTACTCCCACGAACGGGCCGTGCGCCACGCCCCGCGTCCCCGGGGCGCCACGGCGTCGGACGCCGCCCCGGGTTCGCCGGACCACCGGCCCGGCCCGGTCGGCTGAGGGGGAACGAGAGGACCCCGCCCACACCGGTGGACGGGGTCCCATGGCGCGGTCGGCCTCCGGGCTACTCGGCGACGCGGCCTCGGCGTCCGGCGTCACCGCCACCGCCTGGACGACAGAGGCGATCTTGTAAGGACTGCCGGACCACAGGCCCGCGCGCAGGGTGCGGTACTCGTGGTCCGACAGCAGCTGCCGCGTGCGGTAGAAGCCGAGCGTGACCGAACTCCCCCCTGTGACAGCTGCTCACCGGGTACTTCTCCGGTCCCGTGCCGACCCGCCGGATCGCACCGGCCATGCGGACGGGCGCGGCGCGCGGCGCGGAGTACGAGGAGCCGGCGGCCGCACTGCGCGAGGCACTGCGGCCGCTTCCCGTACGGGTGCTGGAGGGCACCGAGCAGCTCACTCGGTGCGCAGGCCCTCCGGGCGCATCAGCCGCAGCAGGGGCGGCAGGCTCATCAGGGTGACGAGGAGGACGACGCCCGCGCCGATGCCGATCATCGACAGCACGCTCGCCCAGTCGACGCTCACCCCGGTGGCCGTCATCTTCAGCAGCACCGCGCCCAGGGTGAGGCCCACCACCGAGGCGAGGGTGAGGCCCAGCACGATCGGGATCGCCGTCTGCCACAGGACGGACAGGCTCAGCGTGCGGCGCCGGGTGCCGAAGGCGACCAGGGCCGACAGCAGCTTCCTGCGTTCGCGCAGCTGCTCCAGCTGGGAGACGAGCAGGCTCGCGCCGATGAGGGCCAGGACGCAGGCCGCGCCGACGAACAGGCCGGTGCGGATGGAGTCGTAGCGGCCGGCGCGCTCGGTGGACACCCACACCATGGGGTCCGCGAGCGGGTCGAGGGCCGCCGAGGTGTTGCGCACCAGGTCGCGCACGTCCGGCCTCGTGTCGTCGATCTTGAGGTAGACCTCGCTGGTCATCGTGTCCACAGCCGCCTGCGACAGGGCCTTCGGCGTGACCAGGAACCCACCGCGCGCTTCGCCCGTCAGGCCCGGCAGGGCGGCCGCGTCGCGCACGGCCGGCACGGTCCACGCGGCCTCGGCGCCCTGGGGACTGCCCTCGTAGCTGGGGTCGAAGTAGAGCGTCCGGCCCGGCTGCGCCAGGTCGGCGCTGTCGGTGTCCCACTCCGCGTCGGCCAGCACGAAGGCATCACCGTCCCGGCACGACGGGAGCGTCGCCAGCACCCGCAGCTGGTCGCAGTCGCCCACCGTCACCTGGGCACCGTGCTCGGGGTTCCTGCGCCGCTCGCCCAGATAGCCCTCGGAGAAGGCGTAGACCTTGCGCACGCCCTCGGTCCTGCGGAACTCCTCGGCGGCCGCGGCCAGGGCAACGCCCTGCGACAGCCGTACCTGCATCTGCGCCCTGCTGAGGTCGTACGCGGTCCGCCGGGTGAAGTCGCTCTCCACCCCGGCGAACAGCATCTGCAGGGCGATCGCCCCGGCCACCGCGACGGCGATGCCGTTGACGGTGCGGGCCGCCGTGCCGCTGCTCAGCTGGAGCCGGCGGACCGCCAGCTGCCAGGAGACCGAGCCCGCGCCGAGCCGGGCGACGACCGTCTCGACGATCCACGGCAGCAGCGCGGTGACGCCGATGAGCAGCAGCATCACGCCGCCGACGACCAGGTACTGGTTGAACTTGCCCGCGTCGCCGCCCTGGCCGATCATCGGGGCGAGCATCGCCAGGCCGGCCAGTGGCAGCAGCAGCCGCCACCAGAGCCTGCGGCGGCTGGGCCTGGCCGTGCGGACCACGCCGAGCGGTTCGATGACCACGCCGCGCAGCGCGAAGAGGGTGACCAGCACGGCCGCCGCCGGGACCAGGGCCGCGACCAGCGCGGCGAGGGCGGGGGAGGGGTCGAGGTAGCTCGGGAAGACGCTGACGTCGAACACCTCGGCCTGCCCGGCGAGCTGACGTCCTATCAGGAAGAATCCGGTGCCGAAGACCAGGCCCAGCACGGACCCGGCGAGTGCCTCGCCCGCCGCGACCCGGCGGGTCATTCCGCTGTCGGAGCCCACCAGCCGCAGCGCCGCGAGCCGTCGGTCGCGTCCCTCGCCGCCGAACCGCACGGCCGCGGCGACGAAGACGCCCACCGGCACCAGCAGGACCACGAAGACGACCAGCAGCAGCAGCAGTAGTACCGGGTCCCAGGGCTCGGAGGTGCCCGGGATCGGCTCCCCGAACCGTTCGATCCGGTGCACCGGGCCCTGGTCGAGATGGGCGGAGAGCCCTTCGGCGCCGCGGTAGAAGGCGAGTTCGGCGGAGCCCACCAGGCCGGGCTCGCCGATCGTGCCGACGATCCGCTCCGGCAGCCGCTCGCGCAGCAGCTTCGCGTCGGGCGACTCCAGCAGCGTCTTCAGCCGGGGGGAGACGACCATCTCGCCGACCCCGGGCATCGTGTCGACGCCGGGTGGCAGGGGTGCCTTCGGGCCCTCGGGTTCCAGCGCCCGGCCGCGGATGTCCAGGTCGCGGAAGGTGGTGCCGACGGCGGCGACGAGCAGGGTGGAGTCCGACTTCGGCGGCACCGTCTGGCTGAACCTGTAGTCGTTGCGGGCCTGTTCGCGTGCGCGCCGGGCGTCCAGCGCGTTCGGGATCGCGGTGGTGAGCAGCAGCAGCGCCACGCCGAGTCCGACGCCGACCGCCGTGAGCACCGCCCGCACCCAGCCGCCCCGGCCGGTGAACGCGAACCGGACGCCCATGGCGAGGTCCCGGTACCACTGGCGGGGCCTCATACGGCCCGCTCCATGTCCCGGGACCTGCCGTCCCGTACGACGATCTCGCGGTCGGAGTAGGCGGCGACCCGCGCCTCGTGCGTGACCAGGACGACGGCCGCGTTGGTGGAGCGGGCCGCGTCGGTCAGCAGCTCCATCACGCGCTCGCCGTTGAGGGAGTCCAGCGCGCCGGTCGGCTCGTCGGCGAACAGCACGCGCGGGCCGGTGACCAGGGCGCGGGCCACGGCGACGCGCTGGCCCTGACCGCCGGAGACCTCGCCGGGCCGCTTGCGGCCGATGCCGTCGACCTCCAGGCGCTCCATCCAGGACAGCGCGGTGCGCTCGGCCGCCTTGCGGGAGGTGCCGTTCAGGCGCAGTGGCAGGGCCACGTTCTCGACGCAGGTCAGCTCGGGCACGAGCTGACCGAACTGGAAGACGAACCCGAAGTCCGAGCGCCTGAGCGCGCTGCGCTGGGCGTCGTTCATCGTGGCCGTCTCCCGGCCGTCGTACCGGATCGAGCCCTCGTCGGGCGTGACGATCCCGGCGAGGCAGTGCAGCAGGGTGGACTTGCCGGAGCCGGAGGGGCCCATCACGGCGACGACCTCGCCGGGGTGGATGGAGAAGTCGGCGCCGTCCAGGGCGGTCGTCGGGCCGTACGTCTTGCGCAGGCCCTCGGCCACGAGCAGGGAACCGGAGGGACTCACTTCGCCACCGCCTCCGCCAGCTTGTCGAGCCGCGCGGCGGTCAGTTCCAGCCAGCGCAGGTCGGCCTCCAGGTGGAACAGCGCGTGGTCGCAGATCAGCTGGTCGGCGAGATCGCCCTTGCGCTTGCGCTCGGTGAGCAGCCGCATCAGGCGCAGGTGCTCCGAGCGCTGGGTGTCGAGGATGTCGGCGGCGTCGCGCCGGGTGAGCAGGGCGAGGACGACCTTGGTGTACAGGGTCGACTGAAGGTACGGCTCCGGCTTCTCCGGCGTCGCGAGCCACCGCTCGACGTCGGTGATCCCGGCGTCGGTGATCGCGTACCGCTTCCGTTCCGGCCCGCCGCCCGGCTCGATGCCGTCGACCTCGACGAGGCCGTTCTTCAGCAGCCGGGACATCGTCGAGTAGACCTGGCCGTAGTGCAGCGGCCGGTCCTGACCGAACTTCTCGTCGAAGGCCCGCTTCAGGTCGTAGCCGTGGCGGGGGCCGGACTCCAGGAGCCCGAGGAGAGTGTGACCGATGGACATGCACAGCACTCTACACAGGGTGTATACGTCGCGTGTATACACGCCGTGTGCAGTCGACGGCGTGCGGTACGACGCCGCTGGTGGGGCCCGATTGTCACGGTTCTGCTACTGCTGCCCGGGGGTCCGGGGCGGCCGGCCCCGGCGGGGCATCGGCCCCGCGTCGCCGGGCAGCCGGCCCGCGTCCTTGAGGGCCTTGCGGAGCAGGAACTCGATCTGGGCGTTGGCCGATCGCAGCTCGTCCGACGCCCAGCGGGCGAGCGACTCGTACACCGCCGGGTCGAGCCGCAGCAGCACCTGCTTGCGCTGCTGCTGCGGCCGCCGCCTCGGGGAGGCCTGGGAGGGCTCGGGGGTCTCGGAGGGCTCGGTCACTGGTAGAGGGACCCGGTGTTGACGACCGGCTGGGTGGCCCGGTCACCGCACAGCACCACCATCAGGTTGGAGACCATCGCCGCCTTCCGCTCGGAGTCCAGCTCCACGATGTCCCTCCCCCACTGCCCGAAGGGCGTGGGCGGTGCCCCCATGGTGAGCCGGTCCAGCGCCATCTCGACCCTGCCGACCGCGCCGTCCACGATCTGCCGCCGGGCCGCGACGACCGCGCCGGCCCGTTGCCGCTGGAGCATCGCCGAGGCGATCTCCGGTGCGTGGGCGAGGTGCGTGAAGCGGGACTCGATGATCTGCACGCCGGCCGCCTCGACCCGGGCGTGCAGTTCGACGGCGAGCTTCCCGGTGATCTCCTCGGCGTTCTCGCGCAGCGACAGACCGTCCTCCTCGTGGGCGTCGTACGGGTACTCGATGGCGATGTGCCGTACGGCCGCCTCGGTCTGGGTGGAGACGAACTCGATGTAGTCGTCGACCTCGAACGAGGCCTGCGCGGTGTCCTCGACCTTCCACACCACGACCGTGGCGAGTTCGATCGGGTTGCCGTAGGCGTCGTTGACCTTCAGAACCGCGGTCTCGTGGTTGCGGACGCGGGTGGAGATCTTGGTGCGCGAGGAATGGGGGTCCCCCCGCTCGAGCGAAGCCGAGAGTGGGGGAGGGTTCACCCAGCGCAGGCCGTCCTGCCGGATCGTGCCCCGGTAGCGGCCGAAGAGCTGGACGACCCGGGCCTCGCCCGGCGCCACCATGTTCAGCCCGCACATCGCGACGAAGGAGCAGACGGCGACCAGGATGCCGAGGACGATCAGCGCGGCCTTGGCGCCCGTCGCGGCGAAGGTCGTGGCGGCGACCACCGTGGCGACGCCGCCCATCAGCCCGACCAGGTCCAGGAGCAGGGCGAGTCCGCCGCCGATGCTGTGCGCCGGGAACACGCGGACGCGTGGTGCGGGCATCTCCGCGACGTCGGCGACGGCCGGGGAGTCGTGCGTGGACATGGGGTCCCCCGTTCCCTAGCTCTTTTCTAGCTAAGTGATAGCAGATTGGCCCGTCATGACAACCCTGGACACCTCTCGGACGTCGGTTCCGTAGGGAGGCGTGCTGATTGTCACGCCCGTAAAAGGCCGAATGAGTCGGACTTTGTCATAGAGAGCGGTGTTAGCTTTCGGAGCTGACCTGAGCCACGACACCGATGTGACCACCGAGAGCGGAGCGGAGCGAACGGACTCATGGGACGAGCGGAAGAGAGACGAGCGCGACAGCGCGGCGGCCACCGCGCGGCACCCCGGCCTCGCCGTTCGTCGCGCGCGGCGAGCCCGGCGGGCCCCGCGGGCCCGGTCGGCCACGGCCGCCGCAGGACCAGGCCCGGCGCGTCCGGGAAGACCGGCGTACGCCGTCTGTTCACCTGGAGGAAGATCCTCGGCACGTTCCTCGGCCTGTGCCTGCTCGGCATCGGCGGCTTCATCCTGCTGTACCTGCTCGTGCCGGTCCCCGAGGGCAACGCGGCGGCGAAGCTGCAGAGCAACGTCTACAAGTACGCCAACGGCACGGTCCTGGCCCGTGAGGGCGAGGTCAACCGCGAGGTCGTCGACCTGGCCAAGGTGCCCAAGGACGTCCAGCGGACCTTCGTCGCCGCCGAGAACAAGACGTTCTACCAGGACAACGGCGTCGACCTGAAGGGCACGGCCCGCGGTCTGCTCAACACCCTCAGCGGCAAGGGCGCGCAGGGCGGTTCGACGATCACCCAGCAGTACGTCAAGAACTACTACCTCAGCCAGGAACAGACGGTCACCCGCAAGCTCAAGGAACTGGTGATCTCCCTGAAGGTGGACCGCCGGATGTCCAAGGACGACATACTCGCGGGCTACATCAACACCAGCTACTACGGCCGCAACGCCTACGGCATCCAGGCCGCCGCCCAGGCGTACTACCGCGTCGACGCCGACGAACTCACCGTCGAACAGGGCGCGTACCTCGCCGCGCTGCTCCAGGCGCCGAGCCAGTACGACTGGGCGGTCGCCTCGCAGACCAGCAAGCGACTGGCGAAGAACCGCTGGCACTACGTCCTGGACAACATGGTCGAGGAGGGCTGGCTGAACGCCTCGGAGCGCCGGGGCATGACGTTCCCGGTGCCGAAGGAGCCGCAGGGCACGCCCGGCATGGAGGGCCAGACCGGCTACCTGGTCGACGCGGCCAACGCGGAACTGGCCCGGCAACTGGTGGCGCAGGGCGCGGTGGACAGCGAGGACGACGCGCTCGCCATGGTCAAGCGCGGCGGCTGGACCATGACCGTGAACATCGACAAGAAGAAGCAGAACGCACTGGAGAAGGCCGCCGAGGAGCAGCTCACCAGCAAGCTCGACCCGGAGAAGCGCAAGGTCGACGCGAACATCCAGCCCGGCGCCGTGTCCGTCGACCCGAAGACCGGCAAGATCGTCGCGATGTACGGCGGCGTGGACTACCTCAAGCACTACCGCAACAACGCGACCCGGCGCGACTACCAGCCGGCCTCCACCTTCAAGCCGGTGATCCTGGCCGCAGCCGTGGAGGACGGCGCCGAGACCCAGGACGGCGAGCCGATCACCGCGAACACGGGCTACGACGGTGACAGCAGGCACCAGGTCGTGGACAACGGCGACAAGGTCGGCTTCGCCCCGCCGAACGAGGACGACGTCGACTACGGTGACGTCACCGTGCAGACCGCGATGAACAAGTCCATCAACTCCGTTTTCGCGCAGATGGGCGTCGACGTCGGCATGGACGAGGTGATGGAGGTCGCCGGCAGGCTCGGCATGGACACCGACGGCATGGAGGCGGTGCCGGCCCAGACGCTCGGCTCGATGGGGGCGAGCCCGCTGGAGATGGCGGGGATCTACGCCACCCTCGACAACCACGGCAAGAAGGTCACGCCGGCGATCCTCGCCTCGGCCGAGCACAAGGACACCGTGGTGGACCTGCCGGACCCCGTCGGCGACCAGGTCATCAGCCGCGAGGCCGCCGACACGGTCACCTCGGTGCTCACCGGCGTGGTCGACGACGGCACGGCCCGCGCGTCGGTGCGGGACAACCCGGAGCGTCAGGGGCAGCAGGTGGCCGGCAAGACCGGTACCTCCGACTACGGCAGGTCCGCCTGGTTCACCGGCTACACCCCGAACCTGGTGACCTCGGTCGGCCTGTTCGGCGAGGACGCCAAGACCGGCCGGCAGGTGAACATGGCGGGCGCCACCGGCACCCTCCCGGGCAAGGGCCGCGTCAACGGCGGTGGCTTCCCGGCGCAGATCTGGGCGGCGTACACCTTCGGCGTGATGGACGAGGTCACCAAGTTCGACCTGGACACCGACCAGGGCGCGGCGGTGAAGCCGTCGTACACCCCGACGCCCACCCTGGAGCCGACCACCCAGGCCCCCACGTCCGAGCCCCCCACCTCGGCACCCCCGACGTCCCAGTCCCCGACCCGGACGCCGACCGGAACCCCGAGCCAGACGCCCACCCAGTCCCCGTCCCAGACGCCGACGACCCAGCCCCCGACGTCGACACCGACGGACGGGACGACCCCGGAGAACCCGTTGTTCCCGGACAGCGAGGAATGACAACGAGGGCGCCCGGCACACAACGCCGGGCGCCCTCAAGGCTCTCAGGGGCGCGGGGAACCGCGCGAGAAGCCGCCCACAACCCGCACGCGCCGTACGTCACGAGCCCCTACGGCGCACTCGCGGCCCCTACCCGCGATTCAGCTCGAACCACACGACCTTCCCGGTGCTGAGCCGAGTCGCCCCCCACCGCCGGGCCATCCGGTTCACCAGATACAGCCCACGCCCGCCCTCGTCGGTGGCCCGGGCCTGCCGCAGCCGGGGCAGCTGCGGCACGTCGTCGCCCACCTCGCAGCGCAGCACGTCCGTCCGCAGCAACCGCAACGTCACCGGCCGCGACGCATAGCGCACGGCGTTCGTCACGACCTCGCTGACCAGCAGCTCGACGGAGTCCGTCAGCTCGTCCATCCCCCACCGGGCCAGCGCGCGCCGGGCCAGCCGGCGGGCCTTGCCCGGCGCCATCTCCTCCGGCTCCAGGAACCAGTACGCCACGTCACTCGGCGCGATCCCGTCGAACCGGGCGGCGAGCAGCGCGATGTCGTCGTCCCGGTCACCCGGCCCGAGCATGTCCAGCACCTCGTCGCACAGCGCTTCCAGCGGCGGTGGATGGTCCGGGCCCGTGAGCTGCGCGGTCGCGGCGAGCTTCTCCCGCAGCTGCTCTATGCCGGTCCACACGTCCCGCAGCCGGGACTCGACCAGCCCGTCCGTGTACAGCAGCAGCGTTGCCCCGGCCGGCGCGTCCAGCTCCACCGCCTCGAAGTCGACGCCGCCGACGCCGATCGGCGCGCCCGCCGGGACCCGCAGCACCTCGGCCCGCCCGCCCAGGTGCAGCAGCACCGGCGGCGGATGGCCCGCGTTGGCGATGGTGATCCGGTGCGCCACCGGGTCGTACACGGCGTACAGGCAGGTCGCCATGCGGTCGGTGCCGAGCCGTTGCGCCTGTTCGTCGAGGTGGTGCAGCACCTCCTGCGGTGGCAGGTCGAGTCCGGCGAGCGTCTGCGCCGTCGTCCGCAGCTGGCCCATGATCGCGGCGGACGTCATGGAGTGCCCCATCACGTCGCCGACGACGAGCGCGACCCGGCTGCCGGGCAGCGGGATGGCGTCGTACCAGTCGCCGCCGACCCGCGCGGTCTCGGCGGCCGGCAGGTAGCGCGAGGCCAGCCGGACGCCCGTCGGCTGCGGCAGGGTCTCGGGAAGCATGGTGCGCTGCAGCTCGTCGGCGATGTACGCCTCCCGCCCGTACAGCACCGCCTTGTCGATGCCGAGCGCGCTGTGCGTGGCGAGCTGGGCGGCGATGAGCAGGTCGTCGGCCTCGAACGGGATCCGCTCGGGGCGGCGCAGGAACACCGCGGCGCCGATGACGCGGCGGCGGCCCCGCAGCGGGGCCAGGATGGCCCGCTGGCCGGCCGGGATCACCGACTCGCCGTGCTCGCCGAGCAGTTCGGGCAGCGCGGCGCGCGCGGCGGGCGCGTCGGCGAAGACCGGCCGCACCCCGCGCAGCACCTCGGCGAGCGCGCCACCGGGCCGGACCTCGCACAGCTCGGCGGTCAGCGTCGACAACTCCGACGGCTCCGGCTGGAGCATCGGCAGGAAGCCGCCCTCGGTGTCCCGCTCCTCGGGGATCCGGTCGGTGCGCCGCAGCCGCAGCACGACCGGGCCCGTGGGCCGCTCGTCGCCGACCGGCAGCGGGTCGCGCAGGTAGACGAGGATCGCGTCGGAGAAGGTCGGCACGGTCGCCCGGCACAGCCCCATCACGATCTCGTCGAGGTCGATGCCGCGGGCGATCCGCCGGGTGGCCGCGCCCACGAAGCGCAGCCGGTCGCCGTCCCGCCGCATCGGCGTGGGGCGGCCGAGCGGGGAGGCCTGGCCGGTACGGCGTTCCTGTCCGCCGGGGCCGGAACGCTCCGGGTCGCTGCCGGGCTGCGCCGGGATGACCTCCGGGGCGGGGCGCGGGCGGTGGTCGCCCGCGCTCGGCTTCGTTCGAGCCGGAGGTGACCCCATCGGCTCGTCGGCGGCCGGCTGGGAGTGCTCGGGGCCGGCGCCGTCTCCGGGCGTCACGGACGTGCCCGAGGGCGTCTCACCGGTGCTGCGGGCCTGCGCCGGTAAGGCGGCGGCACCGGGCGCCGGCGGAGCCGCCGGGGAACGCAGGAGCGCCCCGCGGGGATCCGCGGGGTCGATGCCCGCCTGGGGGCGCTCGAAAGAGGTCGGCTGCTCCGTCACGCGTGTCGCATCCATCCGTCCGGGCCCGTGCGCGCCTTGCACCGCGCGTGCAGTTCGTCCCGCAGAGATCCCGATACCCCGAATACGTGCCCCAGGAACGGAATTACCGGGCGGTCAGCGGCTGTTCGTCCGCCACCGGCGGACCGGCCGCGGCCCTCGGTGTCCGCACCGGGAGTCCCGCCTGTGGCGCAGGCCCTGCGGGTGTTGCCCTCGTACCCCTCGCTCACGTCCTGCCGCCCCTCGGTGACATCCGGTCAAGCACACTGCGCGCCCCGCGAGTTGCCACCGCGCGACCCTTGCGGAGGACGATCCTACGTTTCCTGCCCGGGGGCGCAGCAAGGGTCTCATGAGGACACATGCGCAGGCGTACGATCCCAGTCCTCCGGAAGCGAGGGTACGGTCCAGGCCGGATCGGGACGCCAGCGCGGCCAGTCGTCCGAGAACGGCGGCCCCCAGGCGCGGATCACCTCCACCGCGGCCCGCCCCGCCGCCCGCACCCGTCCGGCCTGCGCGGCGTCCATCAGGCCGTCCCGCTGGGCCTGCGCGAACTCGTCCTCGTCGCGCCACTGCCAACTGCGGTCCGGGTGCACCGAGATGTCGAGAAAGTGATCCTCGGAGTCGACCCCGCCGTCCCAGCGCGCCAGCGGCTGCTCGAGGTTGACGTACCAGTTCTTGAACCGCCAGCCCGGGTCCCAGAACAGCCACACCGACCACGGCTCCCCGGGCCGGGCCAGCTTCAGCACGCCGGTGCCGAACCAGCGGTCCCGCTGCACGGTCCGCGCCTTGGTGTAGCGCGACTCCAGCGGCTCCAGGTGCACCGGCGTCCCGTCGGCGAGGACCGGCTTGACGCACTCCGTGCCCGGCGCCATCCACACGGCGAGCAGGTCGGGGTCGTCGCGTACGACGGTGACGGGGCGGGCGATGTGGAAGCGGTCGCCTGCGTTCTCCCGGTAGCGCCACAGGATGTGACTGCCCGGGGCCCAGAAGGCCGGTGCCCCGCCCGCTTCCACGCGTCTCATCGCTCCGTCTTCCGCCATGCACAGATATTAGGTGTCCCAGGCATACGACGCTGCGGCGCGCGTCACGGTTCGCGCGCCGCTCGCACCCGCGCCGCGCCGGTCACGGACGGGTCATCCGCAGCACGTCCAGCGCCTCGTCGAGTTGCTCCACCGTGAGGTCGCCGCGCTCCACGTACCCGTTCTCCAGCACGACCTGACGGATCGTCTTGCGCTCGGCCAGCGACTTCTTGGCGACCTTCGCGGCCTCCTCGTAGCCGATGTACTGGTTCAGCGGGGTGACCACGGAGGGCGAGGACTCGGCGTACTCGCGGGCGCGTTCGCGGTTGGCGGTGATGCCGTCGACGGTGCGGTCGGCCAGCAGCCGCGCGGCGTTGGCCAGCAGCCGGACGGACTCCAGCACGTTCTTCGCGATGACCGGGAGCATCACGTTCAGCTCGAAGTTGCCGGAGGCGCCGGCTGTGGCGACGGTGGTGTCGTTGCCGACGACCTGCGCGCAGACCATGAGCACGGCCTCCGGGACGACCGGGTTCACCTTGCCGGGCATGATCGACGAACCGGGCTGGAGGTCGGGCAGGTTGATCTCGGCGAGCCCGGTGCGCGGCCCGGACGACATCCAGCGCAGATCGTTGGCGATCTTCGTCAGTCCGACCGCGATGGTGCGCAGCTGCCCGCTGGTCTCGACGACGCCGTCCCGGGCGCCCTGCGCCTCGAAGTGGTTGCGGGCCTCGGTGAGCGGCAGCCCGGTGGCGCGGGCGACCTCCGCGATCACGGCCGCCGGGAAGCCGGGCGGGGTGTTGATACCGGTACCGACCGCCGTGCCGCCGAGCGGCAGTTCCGCGAGCCGGGGCAGCGAGGCCTCCAGCCGCTCGATGCCGTACCGCACCTGGGCGGCGTACCCGCCGAACTCCTGCCCCAGCGTCACGGGCGTGGCGTCCATCAGGTGGGTCCGCCCCGACTTCACCACGTCGGCGAACTCCTCCGCCTTGTGCTCCAGGGACTCGGCGAGGTGCCTCAGCGCGGGGATCAGGTCGCGCAGGACGGCGGCCGTGGCGGCGATGTGCAGGGAGGAGGGGAAGACGTCGTTGGACGACTGGGACGCGTTGACGTGGTCGTTGGGGTGGACGCCCCGGCCGAGCCGCTCGCTCGCGAGGGTCGCGATGACCTCGTTGGTGTTCATGTTGGACGAGGTGCCGGAGCCCGTCTGGAACACGTCCACGGGGAAGTGGTCGTCCCACCGCCCCTCGGCGACCTCCCGGGCCGCCTCCTGGACGGCCTCGGCGATGTCCTTGTCGAGGACGCCGAGCCGGGCGTTGACGGTCGCGGCCGCGGCCTTGATGCGCGCGAGGGCCTCGATGTGGGCACGCTCCAGCCGCTGCCCGGAGACGGGGAAGTTCTCCACGGCCCGCTGCGTCTGCGCCCGCCACTTGGCGTCCGCCGGGACCCTGACCTCGCCCATGGAGTCGTGCTCGATGCGGTATTCACTCATACCGGCTACAGCGATCCGAGCGGCGGGGATGTTCCGGATGCCCGTCCCGAACGGGACCGTTCCCCGAAGGACGGAAAGCACAGGGGCGGCGGGGCGAAAACGGCCCCGCCGCCGCTGAAGGCACTACGCCAGTCCGGGCCCGCGCACCGGGATCGTCGTGAAGGTCGGCTGCGGGGCGGGGTCCTGGAAGAAGTCGTTGCCCTTGTCGTCGACCACGATGAACGCCGGGAAGTCCTCGACCTCGATCTTCCAGACGGCCTCCATGCCGAGCTCCTCGTACTCGACGACCTCGACCTTCTTGATGCAGTCCTGGGCGAGGCGGGCGGCGGGGCCGCCGATGGAGCCCAGGTAGAAGCCGCCGTGCGTGCCGCAGGCGTCCGTGACCTGCTTGCTGCGGTTGCCCTTGGCCAGCATCACCTTCGAGCCGCCCGCCGCCTGGAACTGCTCGACGTAGGAGTCCATCCGGCCGGCCGTGGTCGGGCCGAAGGAGCCGGAGGCGTAGCCCTCGGGGGTCTTCGCGGGGCCGGCGTAGTACACCGGGTGGTCCTTCAGGTACTGCGGCATCTCCTCGCCCGCGTCCAGCCGCTCCTTGATCTTGGCGTGCGCGATGTCACGGGCCACGACCAGCGGGCCGGTGAGCGAGAGCCGGGTCTTGACCGGGTACTTGGTCAGCTCGGCGAGGATGTCGTCCATCGGCTGGTTGAGGTCGATCCGCACGACGTCGCCGGACTCGTCCAGGTGCTCGTCGGTCGTCTCCGGCAGGAAGCGCGCCGGGTCGGTCTCGAGCTGCTCCAGGAAGACGCCCTCCGCCGTGATCTTGGCGACCGCCTGCCGGTCCGCCGAGCAGGACACGGCGATGGCGACCGGGCAGGACGCGCCGTGCCGGGGGAGGCGGATCACCCGGACGTCGTGGCAGAAGTACTTGCCGCCGAACTGGGCGCCGATACCGATCTTCTGCGTCAGCTCGAAGACCTTCTCCTCGAGCTCCTTGTCCCGGAAGCCGTGCCCGAGCGGCGAGCCCTCGGTGGGGATCTCGTCCAGGTAGTGCGCGGAGGCGTACTTCGCGGTCTTCAGCGCGTACTCGGCGCTCGTCCCGCCGACCACGATCGCCAGGTGGTACGGCGGGCAGGCGGCCGTGCCCAGCGAACGGATCTTCTCCTCCAGGAACTTCATCATGGAGGCCTCGTTCAGGACGGCCTTGGTCTCCTGGTAGAGGAAGGACTTGTTGGCGCTGCCGCCGCCCTTGGCCATGAACAGGAACTTGTAGGCGCCGCCGTCGGTGGCGTACAGCTCGATCTGCGCCGGGAGGTTGGAGCCGGTGTTCTTCTCCTCCCACATGGTCAGCGGGGCCATCTGGGAGTAGCGCAGGTTCAGCTTGGTGTACGCGTCGAAGATGCCCTTGGACAGCGCCTTCTCGTCCTCGCCCGTGGTGAGGACGTTCTGTCCGCGCTTGCCCATGACGATGGCCGTGCCGGTGTCCTGGCACATGGGCAGCACGCCCGCGGCGGCGATGTTGGCGTTCTTCAGCAGGTCCAGGGCGACGAACTTGTCGTTGGCCGAGGCCTCCGGGTCGTCGATGATCCGCCGCAGCTGGGCCAGGTGCGGCGGGCGCAGGTAGTGCTGGATGTCGTGGATGGCCTCCTCGGCGAGCTTGCGCAGCGCCTCGGGCTCGACCTTGAGGAACGTCCGCCCGTCGGCCTCGAAGGTGGAGACACCCTCGGAGGTCACCAGCCGGTACGGGGTGGTGTCCTCTCCCATGGGGAGCAGATCGGTGTACTCGAACTCAGGCATCGCGCCCATTCCTCACTCACGGCAGACAGCGGCCGGCCTCCATTGGCAAGCGTCCACCAGCGTAGGACGTGCCGCCGACGGCGAGGTTGTGAGGTAAGGCTCAGTTCTGCGGCCCCCTGGGGTGTCGCGATCTATCGTGTTTGGGTACGCTGCTGTCGTGGACCTTCAGAAGCAGACCGCGCCCGTCTCCGAGCTCCGCGCCTCCGACGCCGACCGCGACCGCTTCGCGGACATCCTGCGCGACGCCCTCGCCGAGGGCCGCCTCACCGCGGAGGAGCACGCCGAGCGGGTGGAGGGTGTCTACCGCGCCAAGACGGTCGGCGAACTCGAGCCGTACGTGCGGGACCTGCCCGGCGCGCACCAGGCCCGCGCGACCCCCACATACGTCTCCGCGCCCCGGCGTCCGACGGCCGGCGCGATACCGGCGGAGCCGGACGAGAACGTGATCGCGGTGTTCAGCGCCTCGCTGCGCAAGGGGCGCTGGCGGGCGGGCCGCCGTCTCCACGTCTACTCGATCTTCGGCAGCGTCGAGATCGACCTCAGCGAGGCGATCTTCGAGTACCAGCAGGTCGTCATCAAGGCGTGGTCCGTCTTCGGCAACGTCGAGGTCCGCGTGCCGGAGAACGTCTCGCTGCGCGGCACGGGCGGGGGAATCCTCGGCAACTTCGAGGTGGACACGCTGGACGCGACGGACCCCGACGCGCCCGTCGTCTTCGTGGACGGCTGGGCCGTCCTCGGCAACATCGAGGCGCGGCCGAAGCGCGGGAAGCTCGTGGCGGACATCCTCGACCGGGTGCAGCGCAAGGTCGACAAGGGTCTGCGTAAGCACTTGGACCGTTGACGGTCGTGAAGCCGGGCTGATGCCGAGGGGATTCGGTCACGGTCCGCCCCCGGTCCGGCGGCGCATCCTCACCTCCGGATTCCGGTGGTCGGGAACTCCCTGCATAGGCGCGCGTACAGCGGGTAGACCTTGCTGCATCGTCTCTCGCTCGCGAAGCCGTCGTCAGGAGTAGACCGTGCTGCAACCGCCGCAAACGTCCCTGCAGGTAGCTGGCGTTCCGGCCCAGCGGGTGCCGGCGCGAGACAGGGACCAAGACGCCCCTTGGCACACGGAGGCCGTGTGCCGGCGCGACGAGGCCGGCCTGTTCTTCGCGCCGTCCAAGGAGCCGACGGCCGCCCGGCTCTCCCGGGAGGAGGCGGCCAAGCGGGTCTGCTCCCGCTGTCCCGTCATGGTCGAGTGCCGCGAACACGCCCTGCTCCAGCCCGAGCCGTACGGCGTCTGGGGCGGTCTCACCGCCGCCGAACGCCGCGTGGTCCTGGCCAGGCGTCGCCGCCGCGAACTGGAACTGAAGAAGGCAGCCCGGGCGAACAACCGCATAGCGGCGGCGGGCTGACCCGCCGGCCCACGCGAAGAAAGGCGCCCCCTCCGCACAGGGGGCGCCTTCTCGATGCCGCGAGAACGCGGGTTTGCGCCTACTTCGCCCGGTCGAAGTCGATCGCGCTGTACGCCCGCAGCTTGCTCAGCCGGTGCTCGGAGTCGATCCGCCGCACGGTCCCCGACTTGGACCGCATCACGATGGAGTCGGTGGTGGCCGTCTCCGACCGGTACCGCACGCCCCGCAGCAGCTCTCCGTCGGTGATGCCGGTGGCCACGAAGAACACGTTCTCCCCGGTCACCAGGTCCTCGGTGTGCAGCACGCGGTCCAGGTCGTGCCCGGCGTCGATCGCCCGCTGCCGCTCCTCCTCGTCCTTGGGCCACAGCTTGCCCTGGATCGTTCCCCCGAGGCACTTCACGGCGCAGGCCGAGATGATCCCCTCGGGCGTCCCGCCGATCCCCAGCAGCAGGTCCACGCCCGTGCCCTCGCGCAGCGCCAGGATGGAGCCCGCGACGTCGCCGTCGGAGATCAGCTTGATGCGGGCACCCGTCTCGCGGATCTCCTGGATGAGTCCCTCGTGCCGGGGCCGGTCGAGGATGACAACGGTCACGTCCTCCGGCGTCGACCGCTTGGCCTTGGCGACCCGCCGGATGTTCACGGACACCGGCGCGTCGATGTCGACGAAGTCGGCCGCCTCGGGCCCGGTGACCAGCTTGTCCATGTAGAACACGGCGGACGGGTCGAACATCGACCCCCGCTCGGCGGCTGCCAGCACCGCGATCGCGTTCGGCATGCCCTTCGCGGTGAGGGTCGTACCGTCGATCGGGTCGACGGCGATGTCGCACTCGGGCCCGGTCCCGTCGCCGACGCGCTCCCCGTTGAAGAGCATCGGCGCCTCGTCCTTCTCGCCCTCCCCGATGACGACGACGCCGTTCATGGACACGGTGGAGACAAGGGTGCGCATCGCGCGCACGGCGGCGCCGTCGGCGCCGTTCTTGTCACCGCGCCCCACCCAGCGGCCCGCGGCCATCGCCGCGGCCTCCGTCACCCGGACGAGTTCCAGGGCGAGGTTGCGGTCGGGGGCCTCGGAAGGGACATCGAGTTCGGACGGCAAGTGATGCTCGGTCATCGGAGCGCACCTTTCTGATACGACGACGGCCGGATGAGGGTTCGCGGCCGACTCTATCGTCAGATCGACAGAATGAGCAGAGCCCCCCACGGATGAGCGGCCGGGGCACCTGCGACGATAGGACGCGTGGCAGGTACGAACGGCAAGCAGAAGACGGTCCGGGACATGGTTCTCTCCCTGGGCCTGATCGTGCTGGCGGGATTGGTCATGTATCTCTTCATCCCGCACGACGACGACGGGGAACCCGATCTCAAGCGGGTCGACTACCGGGTCGAGCTGCTCACGGCGCGCCGCGCCGCCGCCTATCCGGTGGCCGCGCCCGAGGGCCTGCCGCGGACCTGGAAGCCGACGTCGGTCCGCTTCGACGGCCAGGAGCAGGACGCCTGGCACCTCGGCTTCCGCGCACCCGACGGGGAGTACGTCGCCGTGAAGCAGTCCATGGACCGGCGGGTCCTGTTCATCGAGGACGCGACCCAGGGGGCGGACGAGACCAAGGTCACCCAGGAGATCGACGGCCGAACGTGGATCCGCTACACCGGCGGCCGGTACGACGCGCTCGTCCTGGCGGAGGACGACGACGCCAAGGGCGCGACGACGGTGGTGGCCGGCACGGGCTCGTTCGACCAGCTGACCACGATGGCGAAGGCGCTGAAGGCGTCGTGACGTCGTGACGCCGTGAGGCGCTGTGACGACATGTCGCCATGGAGACATGTCGTCATGAGGCCGTGACAGAGGCCCCCGGCCGGAGCCGGGGGCCTCTGTCGTCGACATGCCGGTCGGTCACACGGTGGTGACGACTTCCTCGTACGCCAGTCGCGGCGAGCGCGGGTGCCAGGCGTCCGGGCCCGGACGGCCGATGTTGACGACCATCAGCGGGGTGTGGTCGTCGTCCAGGAACTCCTTGCGCACGGCATCGAAGTCGCAGCCGGTCATGGGGCCGGCGGCCAGGCCGGCGGCGCGGACGCCGATGATGAAGTACGCGGCCTGGAGGGCGGCGTTCAGCGCGGCGTTGCTCTCGCGCACGGCGCGGTCGCCGAAGACCGCGTCCTTGGCCTGCGGGAAGTGCGGGAAGAGCCGGGGCAGCTCCTCGTGGAACTCGTTGTCCGCGGAGAGGATCGCGACCAGCGGGGCGGCGGCCGTCTTGGCCTGGTTGCCCTCGGCCATGTGCTGCACCAGGCGCTCGCGGGCCTCGGGGGAGCGCACCAGCGTGACGCGCAGGGGCGACTGGTTCATGGAGGTCGGGCCGTACTTGACCAGGTCGTAGATCGCCTGTACCTGCTCCTCGGTCACCGGCTCGTCGGTGAAGGTGTTCGCAGTGCGGGCCTCTCGGAACAGCAGGTCCTGGGCGGCGGGGTCAAGTGCGAGGGACATCGTGCAACCTTCTCGGTTCGTGCGTCGGATCCGGGGCGGATCGGCTGACGGCACCGACCGTACGTCAATGAAGTTCAACGTTCAACTAAATCCGGAGCGCGGTGAGCCACTTCACAATCGCATGCGCTTCGCAAAGGTCCGCGACGTCTGCCGGGGCCTGACCCGGTCCGTCGCTTGCTCGGCCCGGCCCCGGAACGCCGACTCGCCTCGAACTTCGCCGCAGATCGCCCGCTCGCCCAAGCCCTCGCCGGCCGCCTGCTGCGAACCCCCGTCGGCCGCTTACGCGGGCCGCCCTCCGCCGGCCGCCTACTCGGCCCGAGCTGCCCGTCGGCCGCCTACGCGGCCCGAGCTGCCCGCCGGCCGCCTACGCGGGCCGCCCTCCGTCTGCCGCCTACGCGGGCCGCCCTCCGTCTGCCGCCTACGCGGGCCGCCCTCCGTCTGCCGCCTACGCGGGCCGCCCTTCGCCGGCCGTCTACTCGGCCCGAGCTGCCCGCCGGCCGCCTACTCGGCCCGAACTGCCCGCCGGCCGCCTACGCGGCCCGAGCTGCCCGCCGGCCGCCTACTCGGCCCGACCCCCGCCGGACGCCTGCTCGCCCGACTCCTCCGCCGTCTCCTCGGCCAGTGCCGCGTCCAGTCGGGCCCGCGCGCCCTCCAGCCACCGCCGGCACACCTTCGCCAGCTCCTCGCCCCGCTCCCACAGCGCGAGGGACTCCTCCAGCGTCGTACCGCCCGCCTCCAGCCGCCGTACGACCTCGATCAGCTCGTCCCGGGCCTGCTCGTAGCCGAGTGCCTCGGTCCGGGCCGCCGTCTGTTCCACCTCGCTGGTCATCCCCTCACCCTACGCATCGACTCGTACGGAGAACTCACCCTCGGCCACCCGCGCCCGCAGCCGCTCGTCGGCCGTCACCTCGTCCGGTGCGCGGACCACGTGCCCGTCGGCCGTCTGCAGCACCGCGTACCCCCGCTTCAGGGTCGCCGCCGGCGACAGGGCCACCACGCGCGCGTGCGTGTGCGTCAGCTCCGACTCGGCCCGGTCCAGGTGGTGCCCCAGGCACCGTCGCCCCCGCTCGACCAGCGCCGCCACCTGGTCCTCCCGCTCGCGGATCATCCGGTGCGGGTCCTCTATCGAGGGCCGCGCCAGCGCGTGCGCCAGCCCCCGCTCCTCGCGCTCCACGAACGCCGCCACGCACCGCCGCGCCCGGTTGCGCAGCTGCCGCACCCGCTCGACCTCCTCGCCCACGTCCGGTACGACCTTCTTCGCGGCGTCGGTGGGCGTGGAGGCCCGCAGATCGGCCACATGGTCCAGGAGCGGGTTGTCGGGCTCGTGCCCGATCGCCGAGACGACCGGCGTACGGCAGGCCGCGACGGCCCGCACGAGCTGCTCGTCGGAGAACGGCAGCAGGTCCTCCACGCTGCCCCCGCCCCGCGCCACGATGATCACGTCGACGTCGTCGAGCTCGTCGAGCTCCTTCACCGCCTGCACGACCTGCGGCACGGCGTGCACGCCCTGCACGGCGACGTTGCGCACCTCGAAGCGCACGGCGGGCCAGCGGTGCCGGGCGTTCTCCAGCACGTCCCGCTCCGCGGCCGAGGCCCGCCCGCACACCAGCCCGATCAGCTGCGGCAGGAACGGCAGCGGCCGCTTGCGCTCCGGCGCGAACAGTCCCTCACCCGCCAGCTTCTTCTTCAGCTGCTCCAGGCGCGCCAGCAGCTCCCCGACCCCGACGGGCCGGATCTCGGCGGCCCGCAGCGACAGCTGCCCCCGCGGCGCGTACCACTCCGGCTTCGCCAGGACGACGACCCGCGCGCCCTCGCCGACCACGTCGGCGACCGCGTCGAACACCTGCCGGTAACAGGTGACGCTCACCGAGATGTCGTACGACGGGTCCCGCAGCGTCAGGAACACCACGCCCGCGCCCGGCCGGCGCGACAACTGCGTGATCTGCCCCTCGACCCAGACCGCCCCGAGCCGGTCGATCCACCCCCCGATGAGCCGTGACACCTCACCGACGGGCAGGGGGGTTTCCGGGGACGTGTTGACTGCCATGCGGCGAGCGTAATGGGCGGCACCGACAATCCCGCCCCTCCTCAGACGCCGGCCGGGCTCTTCCCGCGGGCCTGCGCCACCAGCATCACTCCTCCGACCACCAGCCACACGCCCCCACCACCTGCGCACTGCGCGTCGCGTAGGCGAACACCGAGCCCGCCTGCGGGACCACCCGCACCATCTGGGCGTAGCTGCATGCGGTGAACGCCATCGCCACCGTGGCGACGACGTACACCAGGACCACCGCCCCGTGCGACCTGGCGTCCAGGGCGTCGAACACGCCGACCGGGGCCATCGGGGCGATGAACGGCAACCCGTAGACGACCAGGTCCCGAAGGCCCAGGGTGCGCCGCAGCCCCTGCTGCTCCTCCGCCCCGGTCGCCACCGTGCCGGATCCGGACATCAGTTGCCTCCGACGGTCGCGTACGTGCTGCGCTTCCCCATCCCTCCCGGCTCCAGGCCAGACTCCCCGGGAACGTCACGAGGGCGCGATCTTTGACCCCCCGAACGCGGCCTTACGATGGGTGCCATGACTGCTTCGTCTGGCCGCCGTGTCCTGCTCGCCGCCCCCCGTGGCTACTGCGCGGGTGTGGACCGCGCCGTGATCGCCGTCGAGAAAGCCCTGGAGCAGTACGGCGCTCCTATCTATGTCCGGCACGAGATCGTCCACAACAAGTACGTCGTGCAGACCCTGGAGAAGAAGGGCGCCATCTTCGTCGAGCAGACGGAGGAGGTCCCCCCGGGGAACATCGTCATGTTCTCCGCGCACGGCGTCGCCCCGGTCGTCCACCAGGAGGCGGAACGGGGCCGGCTGGCCACCATCGACGCGACGTGCCCGCTGGTCACCAAGGTCCACAAGGAAGCCGTCCGGTTCGCGAACGAGGACTACGACATCCTCCTGATCGGTCACGAGGGCCACGAGGAGGTCATCGGCACCTCCGGCGAGGCCCCCGACCACATCCAGCTCGTCGACGGCCCCGGCGACGTGGCCAAGGTCGAGGTCCGCGACCCGTCCAAGGTCGTCTGGCTGTCCCAGACCACGCTCTCCGTCGACGAGACCATGGAGACCGTCGACGCGCTGAAGGAGAAGTTCCCGCAGCTGATCTCGCCGCCCAGCGACGACATCTGCTACGCCACCCAGAACCGCCAGCTCGCCGTGAAGCAGATGGGCGCCGAGGCCGACCTCGTCATCGTCGTCGGCTCCCGCAACTCCTCCAACTCCAAGCGACTCGTTGAGGTCGCCAAGCTGGCCGGCGCCCGCGCCGCGTACCTGGTGGACTTCGCCGACGAGATCGACGAGGCCTGGCTGGACGGCGTCACGACGGTCGGCGTCACCTCCGGAGCCTCCGTCCCCGAGGTGCTGGTCGAGCAGGTGCTGGAGTGGCTGTCCCAGCGTGGCTTCGAGGACGTCGAGATCGTCAAGGCGGCCGAGGAGTCCATCACCTTCTCGCTGCCCAAGGAACTCCGCCGCGACCTGCGCGAGGAGGCGGCGGCACTGATCGCACAGCGCACGGCCACGGAGGGCTCCGCCGAGGCGTGAGCCGCCGGGTGCGGTGACGGGGGCCGGGTGCGGCGTCGTGACTGTCAGTCGTCCGTCGTAACGTGGTGACATGCAGATCTTCGGCGTGGACATCGGTGGATCCGGGATCAAGGGCGCCCCTGTGGACCTCGACAGGGGCGACCTCGCGGACGAGCGATACAAGGTGCTGACCCCGCACCCGGCCCTACCGGACGCGGTGGCCGACGGGGTCAAGGAGGTCGTCGACCACTTCGGCTGGACCGGCCCGGTCGGAGTGACCTTCCCGGGCGTCGTCACGGGCGGGTGCATGATCCGCACGGCGGCGAACGTCGACAAGAGCTGGATCGACACCGACGCGCGCGTGCTGCTCGGCGACCGCCTGGGCGGCGTGCCGGTGACCGTGGTGAACGACGCGGACGCGGCGGGCGTCGCCGAGATGGCGTTCGGCGCCGGCCGCGACCGCGAGGGCACGGTCATCGTGCTGACCTTCGGCACCGGCATCGGCAGCGCCGTCTTCACCGACGGCGTCCTCGTGTCCAACACCGAGCTGGGCCATCTGGAGCTGCACGGCCACGACGCCGAGAAGCGGGCCTCCAGCAAGGTCAAGGACGACCACGACATGTCGTGGGAGCAGTGGGCGCACCGGGTCCAGCAGTACCTCGCGCACGTCGAGATGCTCTTCTCGCCGGAGCTGTTCGTCATCGGCGGCGGCGTGAGCCGCAAGGCGCACAAGTTCCTGCACTACGTCGAGGGCATCAAGGCGGAGATCGTCCCGGCGCAGCTGCAGAACAACGCGGGAATCGTGGGGGCGGCGATGCGGGCGGCGAACGGGGGGTAGGTAGGCCCGGACCGAGCGGGTGGCACGCGGGCCGGGGCGACGCGGGTGCGCGCTGGTTGCCGGGGTGCCTGCCGGGCGGCGGCTCAGCTGTGCGTCCTGGGCCCAGACGTCACGCGGAGGGGGCTGGGTGGCCGGGTGCCGGGTGCGTGCGGGGGCGGCCCGGGGCGCTGGGCTCCACGAGGGGGCGGGCTGGGGCGGACGCGGGGCGGCGCGGGTGCGCGCCGGTTCTCGGAGTCCGTCCGAGGGCCGCTGGGCTGGGCGCCGGTTGGCGGAGTTCATCCGCGGCGGACGGACCGGGTCCCTGCTCGGCCGCCGGAGTCCTTGCGGGTGGTAGAAGGTGCCCCTCGATCCCGGCCGGGGCGGTTACGCCGGCGGACGGCTGCGTGCCGCCCGGCGTCGTCGCATCATCCGCACCTTCCGGACCGTCACGATCGACCCGGCGACAAGAGTCCCCCCGTACAGCCACCCCGCCTGCGTGGCCAGCGCTGTGAACAGGCCCACGACCCGCCCGCTCAGCCCCTCCCCCCTCTCGGCGACGAACACCAGCCCCGAGGCGAAGGCGATCGGCACCACGATCGGCACGGTCACCAGGTCCACGCCCCGCACCCACACCGCCGCCAGCACGCACACCGGCAGGAACAGCACGCCGTACACGATCGGCGACGATCCGAACAGCATCGCGTCGAGTGTCCCGAGCGTCAGCATCACCGCCACGCAGAACAGCCCGCAGCCGAGTCCGGTGAGCCGTGGATTGGGCATCCGCCGAACCGCCTGGACGACAGGCGGGGCAGGCCGGCGTACCGCCACCGGCGCTCCGGCAGCACCGGCGGGACGGCGTTCGGACCGCGCCCCGGCGGACTTGACCGGCCGTGACGACGTCCCACCACCGCCACCACGACCGCCACCGGCGCCGCTGCCACCGCGCCGTGCCTGGGGTGGCAGCGGCGTCGGGGGCGAGGCCCCACGTCCCGGCCCGTGCTGAGGAAATCGCGCCCTGTGTTGCTCCACTGGCCCAACTTAGGTCGGTTAATGTGCCGAATAGGCCGTTCGACACGCCGTTGCGCAAGCTTGACCAAGCGTTCGACTGGGCGCCCGGCCGGAGTGCGGCACCCCGTAAACTGGGGGATCGGCCAGCCGGTCCCCGGCTCCCGGCCCCCGGCCCCTCGGCCTCCACGCCCCTCTCACGTACGGGAAGTCGCAACGTGTCGCTCACGATCGGAATCGTCGGTCTGCCGAATGTCGGCAAGTCGACCCTGTTCAACGCCCTGACCAAGAACGACGTGCTGGCGGCCAACTACCCGTTCGCCACGATCGAGCCGAACGTCGGCGTGGTCGGCGTCCCCGACCCGCGCCTGGCGAAGCTGGCGGAGATCTTCTCCTCGGAGCGGGTGCTGCCGGCCACGGTCGACTTCGTCGACATCGCGGGCATCGTGCGGGGCGCGTCCGAGGGTGAGGGCCTGGGCAACAAGTTCCTGGCGAACATCCGCGAGTCCGACGCGATCTGCCAGGTGATCCGCGCGTTCAAGGACGAGAACGTCGTGCACGTCGACGGCAAGGTCTCGCCCAAGGACGACATCGAGACAATCAACACCGAGCTGATCCTGGCCGACCTCCAGACGATCGAGAAGGTGCTGCCCCGCCTCCAGAAGGAGTCGCGGATCAAGAAGGACGTCGCGCCCAAGGTCAAGGCGGTCGAGGAGGCCAAGGAGATCCTGGAGAAGGGCGACACGCTCTTCGCGCACGGCATCGTCCAGGGCAGCGAGCGCGCCGAGCTCCTGCACGACCTGCACCTGCTCACCACCAAGCCGTTCCTCTACG
Source organism: Streptomyces chromofuscus (assembly GCF_015160875.1). Taxonomy (NCBI): domain Bacteria; kingdom Bacillati; phylum Actinomycetota; class Actinomycetes; order Kitasatosporales; family Streptomycetaceae; genus Streptomyces; species Streptomyces chromofuscus. Next base: position 5,145,909 of record NZ_CP063374.1, read on the forward strand.
TCTTCAACGTCGACGAGGACGAGCTGACGGACGACGCCTTCAAGGACGAGCAGCGCGCGCTGGTCGCCCCCGCCGAGGCGATCTTCCTCAACGCCAAGCTGGAGGCGGACCTCGCCGAGCTCGACGAGGACGAGGCCCTGGAGCTGCTCCAGTCCGTGGGCCAGGACGAGCCGGGCCTCGCCACCCTGGCCCGCGTCGGCTTCAACACCCTGGGCCTGCAGACCTACCTCACGGCCGGACCCAAGGAGTCCCGCGCCTGGACCATCAAGAAGGGCGCCACCGCCCCCGAGGCGGCCGGTGTCATCCACACCGACTTCCAGAAGGGCTTCATCAAGGCCGAGGTCATCTCCTTCGGCGACCTGGTGGAGACGGGTTCGGTGGCCGAGGCCCGCGCGAAGGGCAAGGCGCGCATGGAGGGCAAGGACTACGTGATGCAGGACGGGGACGTCGTCGAGTTCCGCTTCAACGTCTGATACGTCCGGCGAAAGGCCGTCTGACCTGCGGCGGAGCGGGTTGGGCGGCCTTTGCGGTCCGCACAGAGTCCGCAGCGTGCTGACTTAGGTCAGCGCGCGGGGGAGCGGCTTCGCCGCTTGGTCGACCGGTGGCTGGGCATCGGCGGACTGGTCCGCGTACGCCTTGTCGACCGCGGCCCGGGTCCGCTCCTCGGAGTCGGGCCACAGGTGGGTGTAGATGTTCAGCGTCATGGCCGCGTTGGTGTGGCCGAGGCGCTCGGAGACCGTCTTCACGGACTCGCCGTGCTTGATCAGCAGGCTGGCGTAGTGATGCCGGAGGGCGTGGGGTCCGGTGCCCTTCGGTATGCCGGCCTTCGCGCAGGCGGGCCGCCAGGACCCGTCCATGAAGTGCGTGCAGACCGCGGGTCCGCCTTGCGGCGCCGTGAAGATCCAGCCCTCGGGCCCATCGGCGGGGAAGTCCCGCAGGTGGGCCTTCATCGCGTCCACCGCCATGCGGGGGAGCGGGACCGTGCGGTGCGAGCGAGCGGTCTTGGGCGGGCAGATGTACACGCCGTGCTTGGCGGTCTGCTGGATCTGCTGCTCGACCGAGACGGTCGCGTGCAGCAGGTCCACGTGCCGGAGCTGGAGGCCGAAGAGTTCGCCGGGGCGGAGCCCGGTGGCCGCGCCGAGCAGCACGAGGCCCTTGTAACGGGCGGGTATCGCCTCGGACAGCGTCCGTACCTGCTCGACGGCCAGGGGCACGATCTTCTTTCGTGGTACCGAGGGCAGCTTCGCCTCGGCGCACGGGTTGTGAGAGATCATCCGGTCACGGACGGCCGCCCGGAAGACGGCGTTGACCGTGTTGAAGACGGACCGTGAGGTGCTGGCGGCCAGCCCGTGCGTGGTGGTCGGACTGGTGACCCAGCTCTGTACGTCGCCGGGCTTGATGGCGCCGAGTGCCCGCTTCTCCCAGGCCGGGTAGACGTAGCAGCGCAGGTGCTGGGCCACCGCCTTGGCCGTGGAAGGCCGGTGCGGCTGGATGGCACGCCATTCCTCCGCGTACTCCTTGAAGGGCTTCTTCGCCGACCGCGGGTCGACGTACTGGCCGGTGACCATGGTGGCCGTGACCTCGTCGAGCCAGCGCTGGGCGTCGATCTTGCGCTCGAAGTGGCGGGCGTGCTCCTTGCCGTCGAGGTCGCGGTAGCGAGCACGTCATTTGCCGTTGGGGCGCTTCTGAATGTTGGCCAAGTGGCCTCTCCTTCGTGTCGGTTGTCAGTAGTGGCCGCCGTTCTCGATGTCGCCGCTGAGCGTGCGAGCGTCGCGCTCGTCGCCCATGAGGCGGAGGCACTGCTCATGGATGGCCCGCGAGCTGTCGGGGTGGGCCTTGATGTGGTCGGCGATGGCGACCACGGCGTGATGCAGGCGATCGCGTGCGTCTCGGGCACATCGCCGGCGCCACGACCGGCCCCCAACCGGGTGGAACTGCGGGTGGCGGCGATGGCGTTCAACCGCGCCCGCCGCTCCGCCATCCGCGCCGACCACCAGGCCGCCACCGCCCTGCGCAAGGCCGCCAAGGAACTCGCCCACGCCTCCAACGAGCCGGGCGGGCTCGCCATCGCCCTGCTCTTCGCCACCGTGCACCTGGCTCGCGCAGCCGCCAAGTGGCACGAGCAGCGCGGCCACGAGCAGCAGGCCGCTGTGGCCGAGGAAGCCTTCCGCTACCTCGAGGCGGGCTACCAGCAGGCCGCCACACCCGTCTTGGCCGACTTGGCCCGCCGCGCACCACGAGCCGCAACCGCCCGCCGCTTCGAGCAAGACGTGCGCGCGGCCCTCCCCAACCACGCCGACCGGATCCTCGCCGACCTCAATTGGACCGCCCTGACCACCACCCTCGCCCACGCCGAGACCGCCGGCCACAACCCCCGACGCCTCCTAGCCGAAGTGGGCACCCAGCGGGAACTCGACAGCGTCGAGCACCCCGCCGAGGTCCTCAACTGGCGCATCACGGCTCAGCCGAACCGGCGGACGCAAGCGGCTCGCATGCGAAGCGCCACCAGCGGCACTTCGGCCCTGTCCGCCACGCCACACCCTCCGGCCACACCAGTGGCCATGAGGCCCGAAGAACGCAGTCGACACCGCTGACCCCGGCCAGCGCAGAGCTGCTCACGTTGATTCCCCACTCGACCGGTGGTCTACGTCCCCGATATCGCTCGAGTGGACGAGATGTCGCTCCGGTCGGCCTCGCACTCAGGTGAGGCCGACCGGCGAACCACGCTTCAGGAGCAGTTCCACTCCTCGCTGGGTAGTGCGTGCCACAGGTCGAGCCAGTCGTGGAGCAGGAAGAGGGGGCGGGTCAGGACGATGTCGCCGGCCCGCTGGGAGCGGATCGCCAGGCCGAGGTCGGCGAAGACCGGATCGCCGGCGACGCTGTACGACAGGCTGCCGGGCCGTGTTGTGCGGTGGACGAGCCAGTCCTCCACGTGGGAAGGCGCGCAGCCGGTCAGCGGGGCTGCGTCCAGTCTCACCTGGGGGCCGGTGAGGGCGTCTGCGGCGACGCACCCCAGGCGGCCGTCGTGAAAAAGGGCCCTGATCCCGCTCTCAGCGAAGTCGGCGTAGTTGAGCTGCTGGTCTTCGCTGTGGTGGGAGTAGGACGAGACGGCCGGTCCTTCGCCGAGGACGCGGGTGATCTCCTCCAAGGTCATTCCGAAGTGCAGGGGGCCGACTCCTACGTACGGCGTGAACGTCCACTCGGCGCGCTCCTCCTCCCGAGCGATCCGCCACGGGCCGCAGTACCCCGCCTCGCTTCCAGCGGCGGCCACGGGCTGCTCGGGTGCTGGCTCGTGCAGGGCGGCCGGTATGGGCGCGGTCCGGTCCTCACGCCGGCGGCCGAGTCGTTTCGGAGCCGCGGTGTCCTCGGGTTGCTCTTCCAGCCGGCGGATCGCCTGCTCCTGCTCCTGGCCGCCGAACGGGTCCTCCGCCAGCTCGCCTGCCCGGTCCAGGGCCGCGCGGCGCTCCTTCTCCGCAGTGACGAGACCAGTGACATCCTCCCCCCAGGCAGCCAGCCGTTCCCGGGCGATCCACCGGTAGTAGGAGTCCGCGCTCACGGCAAGGACCTCGCGAACGGCGGGCGCGTACCGGGGTACGGACGAGGCGAGGGCGGGGTTGCCAGTTCAGCAGTTCGGCGCGAAGCGACCGCCGACCGGCCCTGCGCTCCCACCGGTCTTCGGAGAGTCTGGCTCCACCCCGACCACGGCCGTCTGCTGGCGGGGTCGGTGGCCGGATCGTCGATCCAGCGGATGGACTGCTCCATGAACCACTCGACGGCCCACACGCCCGCGCCTACGCCGCCGTGCACGAGAGCTCCATGGCCGCGCGCGCCCTGCTCGCCGCCGAAGACGCCCTCCTCCGCGATGACGACCCCCAGCCCAGCTACTCCCGCGTCAGCGGCCCCGCCGCCGGCACCGTGGCCAGCCACACCGCCCGCACCCTGACCGACCTCGCCGACCACATCGGCGCCGAACAGCAGCACCGAGACGCCCTCACCCGCTGGGACCCCGAAAAGTACAAGCGCGTCCATGCCCTCACCCACGCCGACCTCGGCGACAGTCTCGCCGCCCAGGCCCTCGCCGACGAAGCGGTCACCGCATGGACCCAGGCCCTGGTCCTGATGGAGGGCATGACCTCCGACCGGACCCGGAAGGCGATTACATCGATCCGCTCCACGCTCGCGGTCTACCAGCGCCGCCGCGTTCCTGGCGCCTCCGATCTCGCCCGCCGTGCCCACGAGGCTCTCGCCTAACATGCCCAACAACCCGCCCGACGAAGGGAACACCGTGGCCCAGCAGACCGACGACCGCTCCCAAGCCCTCAAGCCGGCGCTCGAATCGATGACCCTGCTGGTCGCGGCCGTCATCGTCCACGACAAGGCCACCAACCGCGTCGTCCTCCTCCAGCGCAGCGAAAACGCCAAGTTCGCCCAGGGCCTGTGGGACCTGCCCATCGGCAAGAGTGAGCCGGGCGAACCCATCACGGGGACCGCGGTCCGCGAGCTCTACGAGGAGACGGGCCTCACGGTGAAGCCCGAGTCCCTCAAGGTCGCCCACATCATCCACGGCGCCTGGGGCGTCGAGGCCCCCAACGGCTTCCTCACCGTCGTCTTCGCCGCCCACGAATGGACCGGCGAACCCGAAAACCGCGAACCCCGCAAGCACTCCCAGGTCCGCTGGGTCGACGTCAACTCCATCCCCGAGGCGTTTGTGGATACCACTGCCAGCGCCCTCCACCAATACTTGAATGACGGCTCGGAGGTCTCGCTGGACGGCTGGTCGGCAGCGTGAGCATCACGCTGCTCCACCTCATACCCAAGGACCCGCGCTTTTCGCCTGCGCCGGCTGCGAGCGAGGCTGCGCAGGCCCGGCTACAGCAACTGGTTCCTGAGGCGTTGGGCGGTTACGACGTTGGGGACATCCCCGGCACAGCCTTCATTGATCCCGGGGAGAACTGGTGTGGTGTTCGGTGCCCCGTATGCAGCTCCGATATCGAAGACTGGTGGGGCAACGCGATGGACAGTGCAGCCCGTCCGGACGGCTATTTCGACGCACTTGCCGTGACGATGCCCTGTTGCTCTGCCCAGACGGACTTGAACGCCCTGGACTACGTCTGGGCTGCGGGTTTCGCCAGGTACAGCATCGTAACCACAGATCCAGAATGCGAGCTGCCACTACCGCCAGCCAGCGTCCAGGCGTTGGAGGACCTCCTGGGCACGGACCTGCGACAGGTCATCGCCCGGTACTGACGTCAAGCGCTGGCTTCGCTATGCAGGGCCGCTCGGAAACAGAAGCTCGTACGGCAGGTGATCGTCGTCCGGTACGTGCGGCACGTAGTCCGGGGCCGTGTGTGCGGCCACAGCCAGCAGGCGAGCGGCAGCCTCCTCCTCGGAGAGGGCGGCAAGCCCGAGGGCGTGCAGAAGGCGGTCGCGCTCTGCGTCGAAGTCCGGGTGGTCGGCTCGAAGGTCCGATCCGAGCTCGCTGATGACGAAGCCCTTCGCCAGGTCGCGCCAGAAGGGCAGTACGGCGATGAGCGTGATGGCCTCGACGAGGTCGGCGCCGATCAACGTGGCCTGGCCCTCGGAATCGGCGTACAGGACGGGCCTCTCCTCGGCCCCGGCTTCCCCGCACAGGAAGTACGTGCCGCCGGCGCCGCATCCGGCTATCGGATGTAGGGGGATCCAGGTGGGAAGGGCAAGGTCCTCAATGGGGTCCCGGCGCTCGACGTCGAAGTCGCCAGGCCAGGCGAGCGCGGCAGCAAGGGAAGGCTCCTGTTCGATCCGAAGGAGTAGATCGTCTGGTGCGGGCATGGGTGGAACGTAACAGCGCTCTCGGACATCTGGTGCGGCTGGCATGCTGATCGACGCTGAAGGGGTGCTGTCAGTGGGGCATGGCACGGTTCGGCCATGAGCTATGACCTGGCGGTGTGGGAAGGCAGCAAGCCGGCTGACGATGTGATCGCGGGCGAGGTCCTCACCCAGCTGTACGACCGCTACATCGACACGGAGGAAGAGTTTCCACCGTCACCGCGTATCGCGGAGTACGTTGCTGGGCTCTTGGCGCGATGGGTGGATCTCACGGAGGACGAGGAGGACACCTCCCCCTGGTCGACGGGGCCGTTGATCGGCGAGGCGTCCGGGCCGTTCATCTACTTCCCGATGCGGTACAGCATGGCCGAGGAGGCTTCGGCCTACGCCGCTGATCTCGCGGCATCGACGGGGCTCGTTTGCTATGACCCGCAGGCGCGGCTGCTGCGGCCGTGACCGCCTTCGGATCGAGGGCCGGGTGCAGTCCGGCACGACCTTCCTGTGCGCAGGTGGCGTGACCGGCATGTCCGAGGAGTTGCCCGGTTTTCCCTAACACCCCGACCCGTTGGCGACCGGGGCGGTCGTTGCGTCCAGCACGACGTGCCTCTGTTGCGGGAGGGCGCGGGGGTTCATTCACACGGGCCCGGTGTACGCGGTCGAGGAACTTTCCCACCTGCGGTGCCCGTGGTGCATCGCGGATGGCAGCGCGGCTGCGAAGTACGACGCGCACTTCATCGGTGACCCGGTCGGGGACGATGTCCCGCTTGAGGTCGTGATGCCCGTCGATGCGGGTACGCCGGGCTTCTCATTCTGGCAGGACCCGCGGTGGTTCTTTCACTGCGGTGACGGTACGGCGTTCATGGGGGCGGTCGGGGCGGCCGAGTTGGCCGCGTTCCCGGATGCGCGGGAGGAACTGCGCAGCGAGGCCGGCGTGTGGGGGTGGTCCGCCGGGGCAGTGGAGAGCTATCTGGGTGCTCTGGACAAGGACAGTCAGCCCACCGGCTACCTTTTCAAGTGCCGTACCTGCGGCCGGTACATGGCGTACGCGGACTCACGTAGCCGCAGTCAGACAGCTGCGGCTACGGCCGGGTCCAGCCGTTGGCGAAGTCGCATGGGAGGTCCGTCCAGCGGCGACGCTCGACGGGGGTGTAGGCGGGGTTGTCGCGGAGGTGGGCCAGGGCGTTGACCCACTGGTCCCAGAGACCATCAGGCTGGGTGAAGCGGTCCGCATGGTGGGTGCCAAGGTGCGCGTCGAGGCGGAGGAGTGCACCGAGGGCTGCTGGCTGGTCGTAGCGGAGGTCGGTGCGGGGGAGGTAGCGGTTCAGGTAGGAGGCGAGGATCTCGGCGTCCGCGTGGGTGCCGAAGCGGGCCAGGGCGAAGCAGTAGGCGCTGCCGGAGAAGCAGAACTCGCTGGCCAGGAGCAGGTCGCCGATGCGTTCGCGGAACGTGGCGCGTCGGCCTACGCCGATCAGCCAGGCGGCGGTGAGGCGTGAGCGCCACTCGTAGCCGAGGAGGGCCTCCAGCTCGTCATCGGTGATCGTGACTGCGTCGTCGATGAGGTGACGGGCGAAGCGTTCGGCATGTGGCCACCCGGGCCGCAGGACGCGACCGCTCTTCAGTTCGCGGTAGCGCGGATGGTCCGAGTCCTTCCTCGTCACATAGCGCTCGATTACGTAGCCGCAGCCGATCTCCTCGGGGTGCTGGAACGGCATCGGTCACCACTCCGGGTACAGGTCGGCACGGTCGATCCAGGTGGGGGCGACGAAGATGTTGCTGCCGGTGGGGGCTTCGGACGCTTCCAGCAGGGACCAGGTGCGGGACTCTTCGACCAGGTGCTCCCAGGGCGCGGTCCAGTCGAGTTCCCAATCCAGGCCGGGACCGGAGATGCCGTACGTGCGGCCGGCGTCCACTCGCCAGAACTGGGAGTAGAGGATCACCTGGGCGTGGTCGGCCAGGTCGTTGACGATCTCGGTGAAGTGGGCCGAGGGCCAGCCTGGGGCGTTGTCCGCAGCGGTGGGGCCTAGGCGTGCGGTGAGCGGTGGGACGACGGGGGTGCGTGCGCCGAGTTCGGTCAGCGCCCAGCGGATGCCGACGGACTCGGTCCAGTCCGGTGGGGTCGCCCGTTCCAGGCAGGCGCGGTAGGCGCGGCGCAGGGGCTCGATGGCGCCGTCGAGCTCCAGGCTCGCCAGGGCCATGGCCGCCCATTCGCGGACGGTCGGGTTGTCGCTGTCCAGCAGGCCGATGAGAACGGGGCCGCAACGTGGATCGCCCACCTCCTCGAAGACCTCGATGGCGGTCAGCTGACCGAAGCCGCTGAGGGAGGGCAGGCCGTTGATGACGGCGGGTATGGCGTCGGCGCCGATCCAGATCAGCTCCGCGCGGGCGTCGTAGGACTCGTCGGCCTTGCCGTCGAGCTGCTGGACGAGTGTCTCGATGTGGGAGGTCATGACGCGGAGTGGTCCCGGCGCCAGAAGGTGGGCAGCCACCAGCAGAGCACCGAGTGGTCGTCGGGCCACGGGGCGCGGTCCTCGGCCGTCCAGTCCTCGAAGGAGTCCCGTGTCAGATCGATGGGGCGCCAGGCGGGGTCGAGCGGTTCGTCCTCGGCCGGCGGGCGGACGTGCCGGCGGCCGTGCTCGTCGCAGGCGCCGAAGTCCTGGTAGTTCCGCTGGGCCTCGATCAGGGAGACCTTGTTCGCGCCGCCGCTCATGGTGGGCCAGCGGAACTGGACCCCGTCGTCCTCCCAGAAGCAGACGGGGCAGATCTCGTACGAGCCGGGCATCGCGTCCAGCACGCGGTGCCCGCAGCAGGGACAGGGGTAGGAGTCGCTCACCTGCGCAGTCTCCTTGCAGGCCCCGCCGGTGTGCCAGGGATTTCGCCGCCTCGGAGCCCCAGGCCAGTCCGCAGCCAGTCCGCAGGACACCCGTCAACGGCCGTCGGGAGCCAACGCATGCCGACCATAAAATCCCGGGCCAGAGCCCTGGAGGGGGCTCCGCCGCAGGTCAGGATCGGGCCGCAGACGTTCCGCTTCAACGTCTAGCGGCGCCACGGTGCGCGTTCGCCGATCTTGCGGACGCCAAGGCCGGGCGGGGTCGGGTCGCTGGCGGTCCGGCCCCGTTCCGCCCGCACTCCGTGGACGGTGACGTCCAACGTCCACATTCCGGGTGACCGCTCCGCTTCCGTCGACCTTCCGCCCTGGCGACCTTTCTGCCGCCCGTCCGGATGCCGCGCGAACACCTTCCGTGCAGGGGGTGTCAGCGTGTGTGCGCGAAGCGCGGGAGACCTTCCCGGCAGGTGACCGGCTGGTCCGATGCCAGTCGGTTCGCAACGCCGGCACGGCGGTCCACAAGTAGGGCGATGCGGCGTCTCGTTCAGCCACACTGGTGGCGCGCGTACCATCTCCTCGTTGCAGCCTCGGGCTCCGTGGCAGCCGGGCGGTCCGCCGGAGTGGCCGGTCAGCGGTACGCGCTCACCATTGAGGTATCGCTTCACCGTTCGACATGTCACACATACCGCTGAAAAGTCCGCGACACAACGATCACCGCGCGCGCACGGCCCCCACTTGATCAAGCTGGTGTCTTCAGCGAAGGAGACGCCACCGTGCGAATTTCTGACATTCAGCGCTGTGAGGTCCGGGCCGGACGGCTCGTCGAGTGGACGTTCAGCAAGGCGACCATCGCGGCCGCGGCAGCGCTGCCGCCGGATCCGCGGCCGCCGGCATACATTCAGGAGTCGCACATCAGGACGGCGCGACTGGTGCGGGAAGACGGTCTGTTCGTACCGACTTGGCTGGGCACGGCGTTCGACCTGCCGGGCCGAGCCGACCTCGACGCGCTGGAACAGGCCCTGCGTGGCTGGACGCTGCGCCACGAGACCCTGCGCAGCGGCTTCCGGTGGGTCGGCGACGACATGCACCGTTTCACGCTCCGCGGCAACGACGTGTCGCTGCAGCGCGAGGTGATCGGCGACTTCGTCGACACGGAGACGCTGACCCGGTACCTGCAGGATCGATTCGACGTCGCGGCGGACGCGCTCGGCTGGCCGAACATCATCTATGCCGCGATCGTCCGCGACGAATCCACCAGTGTGTACATGGCCTTCGACCACACCAACGTCGACGCCTACTCCCTCCAGCGCATCCCGGACGAAATTCACGAACTCTACGTCGCGGGCGTCATGGGGCGACCTCTCAGCGGCGCACCCGCGCGAAGTTACGTCGACTTCTGCCAGCAGGAACGGACAGACGCGGACGGGATCGACGACACACACGTGATCGTCGCGCGCTGGCGGGAGTTCATCGGACGGTGTGACGGGAGGCTGCCGGAGTTCCCTGTCGACCTCGGTCTGCGTCCCGGTGACCCGCTGCCCACCCAGAAGTTGGTGTGCGAGCCGCTTGTCGACGCGGAGGCCGCCGCCGCGTTCGAGGCTCACTGCCGACCCTACGGCGGAAGCCTGGTAGGCATTTTGGCCGCGACCAGTCTGATCGTCCAGGAACTCGGTGGGCAGCCGGTCTACCGTACGGTGGTGCCGTTCCACACCCGGCTGAAGTCCGCGTGGTCGGACTCCGTGGGCTGGTACGTCGGCGGCGCACCCATCGAAGTGCCCGCGGCACGCGACTTCCACGGGGCGCTGGAGACGGTCCGCGCCGAGTTGCGGGCCAACCGGTCACTGGCGCGCATTCCACTGGCCCGCGTACTGCGTCTGCTCGGCAGGGACTTCCGCCCGAACTCCCCCGACATGTACTCGATCGTCTCTTACGTGGACGCCCGCCTCATCCCGGGCGCGGCCCACTGGGCCGAGCAGAGGGCGTACGGGCTGATCCGGGTGTCGTACGGCGACCAGGTGTGCGTCTGGGTCAACCGGCTGCACGAGGGACTGTGGTTCGCCTGCCGGTACCCGGACACCGACGTCGCCTACAAGAACGTGCGGCGCTATGTCGAAGGGCTGCGGGACCTGATCGTCTCCGTCTCGGCGCGCGATCGCGTCCTGGCCCCGGAATGGGAATTCTCGTGACGCGATTCCTTCTTCTTCCAGTCGAGTTGGCGCGGGCGTCGAGCCGTGCCTGATCCCTGTTGCCCTGACGTGAGGGCGCGGACTGAACGGCAATCCAGCTGCTTATACGGCCAATTGACGTCCATCCGGTGATGGTGTGAGCCAATGCCCCTCGGAGGGAGGCTCAGTGTGGCAAGTCGCGAGTGATTACTGATAGTGTCCATACAGTCACGGTAGGCAATCAGCCTCGATGTACGAGCGAGAACCGAGGGTTCCATGCGCAAGCTTCAGCAGGTCGTGATCGCAGCAGTGGCGGCGGGCGGCCTGTCCGCCGTCGGCGCCGGTACCGCTACCGCCGACGCCCCTGACAGCGGAGTGCGGTTGACCGACCTCTACCGCCCCTACCAGGAGTGCAGTCCGCAGACGGTGTCCGAGAACGACGTCCCGATCGGTGTGCTCGGCCTCGCGGGCGCCATGGACACGGCCTGCGGCCAGTACAACAACGCCTTCACCGGCTGAGTTCGGCGGCGTCGACGCGCCCGAGGCTCGGCGGACCTTTCGCGGCCGGCCTCGAAGGGCCCCCTTCCCCGGGCCGGTTGTCTGAGTGTCGAAGACGGTGCCCGGCCCGCCCGGTGTTCAGGGGTGCCGGGCATCCCTACGAAGGGAAGCGCATCACATGTTCAGCAGGAAGAAGATCGCGGTGGTCTCGGTGCTCGTCGGCGGCCTCGCAGTGGCCTGCGCCGGAACGAGCCATGCGACTGTCGGGGAGACCTCGGGAGGCTGTACTCGTGACCTCCTGGGCAACATCTCCTGCACTCAGCGGATCCAGGGCGTGATCCCCGAGGACGGCGTCGTCCCCCACCAGGAGACCTGCATGCCGGTGAAGCCGTTGACGCTGCCCGCCGCCTGGGGGACCGGGACGACACGGCTCGGGCCTGAGGTGACCTGTTCCCCTACGACTACGGGAGCGCCCGACGAGGCTGACGGCGTGCCGGAGTCGTTCGGCCTGACGGGCTGAGTACGGCAGACCACATCCTTCCGGCCGACGTCGTTCCCTGCTGCGCGACGCGGCACGGGCCGACACGACGTCGAGAACGTAGATCCCGAAATGTGACCAACTGTGCGTATATGATCACAAACAGTATTCAAGCCGGGCAACTCGCCTGGGTAAGAAAGGGTCATTCATGCACAAGTTGCAGCGCGTTGCAGTCGTCGCCGTGGCGGTCGCGGGACTGTCCGCCTTCGGTGCCGGGGTCAGCTTCGCCGGCGAGGGCGACACTCCGCCTGTCACCGCCGTGGCCAACTCGTCGGCCAACGCCGTGGCTGTCGGCGGCGGCTACTACGTTCAGCCGCACGCCGCGCCGGAGCAGCAGAAGCACGGCGAGCCCGAGCAGGACTACGGCCAGCACGGCGAGGGTGAGCACGGTGAGGGCCAGCACGGCGAGGGTGAGCACGGCGAGGGCGAGTAAAGGCGTACCGAGAGCTCATTCTCTTGGCGCTACCACGGGCCATCGACCTTCTTCGGAAGCGAGAAGCTCAGGGCACACCACCGCAACGGCCTGATCCCGACTCGGCCTGCTCCCTCGTGTGCTGAGTGACATCCGTGGCGAAGGCAGCCCGGACGCGCAGCAGTCATGACTGTCCGCGTCCGGGCTGCGGCAATCTTGCCGCCGGGCGCAGCTGACTATGCATTCCGGCGTAGAACGATCAGTTTCGACAATCTCAGGCCCGGGCGCACGCCAGTCACATGACAACGGCGCCCGGGCCTACGTCGTAAAGGAGCGCAGCACATGTTCACTTCGCGGAAGATCGCCACTGTCTCGGGGATCGTCGGAAGTCTCGCCGCAATCTGTGTCGGTGCCGGACACGCATCCGCAGATGGGCGCTCGGGCAACTGCGAGAGCACCGTGCAGGGTGGCACGGTCTGCATTCGCAAGAGCGAGACCCGTATGGACAAGGACGGCGAGCATGTCATCAGGCAGGAGCAGGAATGCTCGACGACCGACCGGCCGAACGTGGTGTTTCGGGACGACCAACTGTTGGGTGGCGGGTCCGCCGGCGTGGGGCCGGTTGTGGACTGCTCCAACACGGCGAAGCTGCCGAAGGGCTTCAAGAAGCCGCATGTCGAGATCTGAGCGCCGTCGGCGAATGCCGGGCCGGGACGATTCCCGGCCCGGCATTCGTTTGTGCCTCGCCCTACGTGACGCTGACCCTGTTGTCGCAGTTCCGCGGCTCGCCGATGCCGACTACGTTCTGCCGGACGCCGGACGCCGGACGCCGGACGCCGGACGACCGTTGTGGCTGTGGATCTCGCCCGCGCCCTCCCGTCGACCGGACGATCCGTCACACCGCGCCCGGACCGCGGCACGCGCAGTGGTCGAGGAGTGCGTCGCGTGACTGAAAGCGCGGGGGATCTGCCGCAAGGCCCGGTACGGCCCGCGAATCTGCCGGCGCACGCAGATGGTCCCGGCGCCTAGCCCTGGGGCCTGGTGCCGGGACCAACTCGCTCGGCGGCTGTGCGCCGACCGGAACGTCAGAAGGCGCTGTTGTTGCAGCCCATGGTGGAACCGATGTGGGAGGACTGGGCGCCCGGGTTGCCCTCGCCGTTGAGCCCGTTGCCCAGCAGGCCGTTGAGGAGGCCGACCTGGCCAAGGATGTCGAGGTTCAGGTCGTGCGACTTGCACTGGGAGTTCTGCGAGATGTGGAACTTGTCGCCGTCCTTGCCCTTGCCCTGGTCGGCGTGGGCCGTGCCGCCCACGAGGCCGATGCTGCCGAGTGCGGCGACCAGGACGGCAACGGTGCGAAGCTTGCGCATTTCATCTCCGGTGGAGTGGGTGGGTGCGATCTGCGGGAGATCGACTTTCTACAGTTCCCGGAGACTAATAGGAAATGCGACAAAGCGGGCAAAGGCGCGCCGATCTTGCGAACATGCGGCGGAAGCACCCGAAAAGCCGTATCGCATGCGAACCGGCCTGCGCCGCGAAGCGCGGGAGGCCGGTGCCGGGCGGCAACGCGTGGCTGTCCGACGGTGCTACCGCGTGCGCGCGTTGGCGAAGGAATTCGCCTGACTGTTGGCCTGGGTGCAGTCGACGCCCCGGGTCTGGGAGGCGGCGAGCAGGGCGACCGGTACGTTCGCGGCGAGCAGGTTCTGCGGACTGCATTCCTGGTACGGCCGGAACAGGTTGGCCTGGCCCACCGGACCGCCCTGCTCCGACTGCGGGGCTTGCGGAGAAATGTGAGGGTTGATCTGCGGGTTCAGCTGAGGGTTGACCTGCGGGCTGACCTGGGTGCCCCGCTGGGGTGCCGCCTGCTGCGGAGCCGGCGAGCCGTAGGTCTGCACGGACGCCTGCGAGGAGGTGGCCGAGGCGGCCTGGGCGTCCGGCTGCGAGACGGGAGGCGGCACAGTCCCGTCGTAGGCGACCGGAGTGACGGCTGAGCTGGGGCCGGCGCCGACGGCGGACAGGCCACCGGCTGCTGCTACGACGAGCGCGACTCGCTGAAGTTTGCGCATGAAATTCTCGGCCCTTCATTGACCTGTTCACGGAACCTGGTGAATTGCTCAAGTGGCAGCGTGATTGCCGCTGTTGTGCCGCCTGGTGCGGCTGCGACAGACCATCGTTCTTGCCCCGTGGGGAACGAGGTGAGCGCGAAGCCAGATACGGGCGGTGGGCCGTGGTCACCCATTTGACGCAAGGGTGCAGAGAGTCGCCACGACGCCCGTGCCGGTAGCGGCAAATGGGTGACGGACCTGTGTGTGCCGTGACCGCGGCGAGGAAAACCTCGTTCCACGTGGGGAGGGCAGCGAACGTGGACCCGAAGAGGCGTGAGGGAATGTGCTGCCGGCTCCGATGCGACGTCCGCGGGTTCCTCAAGCTTGACCGCTGCTGAGGGTGCGGCTGTGAGTATCGCACCGAGTGCATGCGTGACGGCGCACTGAATGCAATGGATTACCAATTCAGGTATCGAAGGGCCGAGGGTTTCATGCGCAAGCTTCACAAGGCCGCGCTCGTCGTAGCAGCGGCCGGCGGTCTGACCGGCGTTGGCGCCGACGCCAGCCATGCCACTGTCCCCGCCGGACACGGCGCTGCCGCTCCAATGTCGGCTCCCGACTACCCGGCCCCGCAGCCCGCCCCGCCGCCCGGTCCTGCCGCCTCGGCCGTATCGCAGGGAACGGCGCAGGCCGCCGCGCCGCAGTACCAGCAGCAGCCTGCCCCGCAGTACCAGCAGCAACCTGCTCCCCAGTATCAGCAGCAACCTGCGCCGCAGTACCAGCAGCAGCCCGCGCCGCAGTATCAGCAGCAGGCCCCGCCGGCACAGCAGACCGGTCACGCCTACGCCGCGGCCTCGTCGCACGGATCGGCGCAGGCGGCCGCGTCCCCGCACCAGCAGCAGCCTGCCCCGCAGTATCCACAGCAGTACCAACCGCAGGCCCCTCAGCCGCAGCAGCCCCAGGTCATGCCTCAGGTGGTGCCGCAGGTCATGCCACAAGTGGCCCCGCAGGTAGCCGTACCTCAGGCCTTCGCTCCTGAGCCCCCGATGCAGGTCACCCCCCAGGTGAACCCGCAGATCAACCCGCAGCTGAACCCGATCGTCAGCCCGCTCATCTCGCCGGCGAGCGCACCGCAGTTGGCGCCGGTCGGCCTCGGGCAGATCGCGGCACCGCCCCTCGGCCAGATGGGACTTCCCCGGCTCGGCTGACGGCCTCCCCTGGTGCCGCCCTCAATCCCAACACCACGTGCTACGAACCCCATCCGCTCGATCAACGGAGAACCCATGCGCAAGTTTCAGAAGGTCGTCCTCGTGAGCGCCATTCTCGGCAGCGTCGGCTCACTCGGTGGCAACACCGCCGTGGCCGACGAGCCGTACAGCGACCTCGACATCACGCAGGGCATCGAGTGCCGCTCGCACGACATGAACATCGAGGTGCTCGGCAGCGTTGGCGCCCTCACCGGCCTGGCAGGCAATCTGCTGAACGGCGAGGGCAACCCCGGGGCACAGCAGAACCACCTCGGTTCAGACATGGGTTGCAACAGCCAGGCGCTCTGACCCGCACAGGTCCTCCTGGCAGAACGCCGCGCCACCGTCACATGTGACGACGACCGCAACAGAAAGAGGGACGCCAGCACCCGCTGGCGTCCCTCTTTCTGCCTGCTGTAGGACCGCTATGTCGTTTTCGGCGCCACCCGAACCGGACTCGATCGGGAGCGGGCGAGCCGGCGGGACCGGTCCAGAACAGCAGACCGCCGCCGCCCCGACGCTCATTGGCGACGGTGACGGCGGCTTGACCCGCTACTCGTCCGGACCGGGGCGTACCCGGTGGAGTCGTGCGCGTCCGGGTCAGTGATTGCGGCCCGGGCGGTAGCGGCGGTACAGGGTCGCGCCCGTGACGAGGAGCGCGGCGCTGCCGGCCACAGCGGTGGCCGTGAGGTCCGCTCCGGTGTGGGCCAGCGTGGGCGTCCCCAGGTGCGGGCTCGGCTGGGATCGGGAGATCGTGGGAGACTCCGGGGCCTGGGGCTTCGGGGCCGGGGTGTCCGTGACCGGGGGCTTCGGCGCCGGGGTGTTCGCAGCCGGGGTGCTCGGTGGCTGGAGGGTCTCGGTCCCGGGCCCGTTGACCGACTCGTTCCCGAAGACCGGGTTGCCCAGGCCGGCCACGTTGACACTGTTGCCGGAAACGTTCACCGGCAGGTCGACGGGGAGCTGGATGCCGTTGCCTGCGATCAGCCCGGGCGAATCCGAGGTGAGGGCCTCGGCCGATGCCCCGCCGGACGTCGCCGATCCGCCGGTGGCCTCCGTACTGCCACCGGCCGCCGATCCGCCGCTCTGCGCCGAACTGTCGTCGTCCTTCACACCACCGGCCTTCGCCGCGCCCTTGTTGGCGCAGGTGTTGCCCGCGGCCGGGTTGAGCAGTCCGACGACGTCCACCGTGTTGCCGCAGACGTTCACCGGCACGTCCACCGGGATCTGGATGGTGTTGCCGGAGGCCAGCCCGGGCGAGCCGACCGTCGTGCCGTCGGCGCCGGCTCCGTCGGCCGCGAGCGCGGCGGACACCGGGAGTGCCATGACCATCGCGCCGGAAGCGGCGACGACGGCAATCACACCGTTTCGGGTAGCCCGTCTCATAGGTTCACTGCCTTCCTGACATCATCGCGGGCACTCACCCGCATTTCGTAAACGCAGGTGCACCAATCAGGTTATGGGTGCCGTCCCGCAGGCCACTCTCGGGCACTAGTCTCAGACTTCTTTGCCGAACGGAAGGAGCTGGATGAGGGGCTCCGGAAGTGAAATGGGTCCCCCCTGCACCAGACTCCCGAGCGGGTTCGGTTCCGCACCCTCGCTGTGGGCCACTGCAGCGGTTGCGGATGTCTCCGCCTGAGCGGGGGACATGGACAACATCATGCCGGTCGCCGCAGTGATCACTGCGGGCAGGATCATTTTCCTCATGCTTTGATCAACGAGACATGATGCAAATGGTTCGGCAGGTGAAAGCAAGTGAAAGCAAGTGAAAGGGGACCTCGCCCCGCGGTGCACAACAATCCTATGAGCGGCGAAAGCGGCGGAGCTGATTACCATAAAACCGGGATGTTGAGGTGTGCATCGTGTTGTCGACGGAGGGTCGATGAACAAGGTCTGGCTGATCACGGGGGCGAGCAGCGGTTTCGGGCGGGCGCTCACCGAGGCGGCGCTCGCCGCCGGTGACGTGGTGGTCGGCGCCGCCCGGCGCACCGACGCGCTGGACGGCCTGGTCGCGGCCCACCCCGACCGGATGGAGGCGTTCCGGCTGGACGTCACCGACGTCCTCGCCGTCGACGCCGCCGTACGGGACGTCGTCGCCCGGCACGGACGCATCGACGTCCTCGTCAACAATGCCGGCCGCACTCACGTCGGCGCCTTCGAGGAGACGGCCGACGACGAACTGCGCGCCCTGTTCGACGTGCACGTCCTGGGTCCCGCGGCGCTGGTGCGCGCCGTGCTGCCGCACATGCGCGAACGGCGGTCGGGCGCGATCGTGCAGATGAGCAGCGTGGGCGGGCAGATGTCGTTCGCGGGCTTCTCGGCGTACAGCGGGACGAAGTTCGCCCTGGAGGGCATGTCGGAGGCGCTCGCCGACGAGGTGTCCGACGTGGGCATCAAGGTGCTGATCGTGGAGCCGGGGGCGTTTCGGACCTCGCTGTTCGAGGGCGGCCGAGCCGGGTTCAGCGCCGACAGCGGGGTGTACGAGAAGGTGAGCCGGACGCGGGCGTACGTCTCCGGCGGTGACGGCACCCAGGCCGGCGACCCGGCGAAGGCGGCGGCGCTCATCCGTGCCGCGCTGGACGCCGAACGCACGCCGCTGCGCCTGCCGCTCGGCGACGACTCGGTGACCGCCGTGCTGGACCACCTGGACCAGGTGCGGGCCGACGTCACGGCGTGGGAGGAGCGGACCCGGGACACCGCGTTCGACGAGTGAGCGACCGGCGAGGCCCTCCCGGAGCGGATTCGGCTCCGGGAGGGCCTTGACGCTCCGTCATGTCGGCCGTATGGCGGGCCGGTTACATCCGTGCAGGGCCCTTGTGCAATTCCTGTGGAAGCCTCAATCTTTCGGCTGACGCACAGGTGAGCCGCAACGGCTTGTCATGTTCCTGCCCATCTGAGGCGTCGCCCCCACGCCAGCGCACCACCGATTGAGGAGGACCCCTCAGATGGCAGTGATGCGTACTCCCCACCGCACCACCCGGCGAAGACTGCCTGCGATCGGCGCCCTGACCAGCGCGGCGCTCGCCGCGGGCCTCGTCTCCGCCCTGCCCGCCGGGGCGGCCCCGGCGGCCGAAGGCCGCATCCAGTACGAGGGCGCGGCGAACGCCGTCGCCGACAGCTACATCGTGACCCTCAAGGCGGACCAGGCCCGCTCGGGCACCGCCGAGGGGCGCGCGCTGGCCAAGAAGTACGGCGCCACCATCGAGCGTACGTACACCAAGGCCCTGAACGGTTACGCGATCGAGGCCGACGCGGACGAGGCGAAACGTCTCGCCGCCGACCCGGCCGTCGCCTCCGTCGTCCAGAACCGCACCTTCACCATCGCCGCGACCCAGCCCAGCCCGCCCTCCTGGGGCCTGGACCGCGTCGACCAGCGCAACCTCCCGCTCAACAACTCGTACACCTACCCGGACAGCGCCGGGCAGGGCGTCACGGCGTACGTCATCGACACGGGCGTGCGCATCACCCACAGCGACTTCGGCGGCCGCGCCTCCTACGGCTACGACGCCGTCGACAACGACAACACCGCCCAGGACGGCCACGGCCACGGCACCCATGTCGCCGGCACGGTCGCCGGCGGCGCCTACGGCGTCGCCAAGAAGGCGAACGTCGTCGGCGTCCGAGTGCTCAACAACTCCGGCTCCGGCACGACCGCGCAGGTCGTCGCCGGCATCGACTGGGTCGCCCGGAACGCGGTCAAGCCGGCCGTCGCCAACATGTCCCTCGGCGGCGGCGCGGACACGGCCATCGACACCGCCGTGCGCAACGCCATCGGCACCGGCGTCACCTTCGCCGTCGCCGCCGGCAACGAAACCACCAACGCCTCGACCAGGTCGCCCGCGCGCGTGACGGAGGCGATCACCGTCGGCGCCACCACCAGCACCGACGCCAAGGCGAGCTACTCCAACTACGGCTCGGTCCTCGACCTGTTCGCCCCCGGCTCGTCCATCACGTCCGCCTGGAACACGGGCGACTCGGCCACCAACACCATCTCCGGCACGTCGATGGCGACCCCGCACGTCGCCGGAGCGGCGGCGCTCTACCTGGCCGCCAACCCCACGGCCACGCCCGCCCAGGTGTCCACCGCGCTGACGTCCGCGGCCACCCCCAACGTCGTCACGAGCCCCGGCTCCGGCTCGCCCAACCTCCTGCTGTACGTCGGCGGCGGCACCCCCACGCCTCCCGGCCCGCGCTTCGAGAACACCGGGGACTACGCCATCGCCGACAACGCCACGGTCGAGTCCCCGGTGACGGTCACCGGCGTCTCCGGCAACGCGCCCTCCGCGCTCGCCGTCGAGGTCCACATCGTCCACACCTACATCGGTGACCTCCAGGTGCAGCTGATCGCCCCCGACGGCACGGCGTACACGCTCAAGGGCTACGGCACCGGCGGCAGTGCGGACAACATCGACACCACGTACACCGTCAACGCCTCCTCCGAGGTCGCAGGCGGCACGTGGAAGCTGAGGGTCAGCGACAACGCGCGCTACGACACCGGACGCATCGACGCCTGGGCGCTGCAGTTCTGACCTCGCATCACCACTGATCGCTCGTCTCGTCCTCGCGGTAGGGCTTCGGGTCCGTGACCCAGCCCGCCGCGAGGACGAGACGCGTACGGCGGTCGAGGGCGAGGAAGCCGAAGGGCCGGTCGAAGGTGGCACGGGCCAGGGTGGTCACGTAACGGAGCTCGGGTATCCCGCCACCCGCCACCATGGCGACCGCCGTCACCGCTCCGGCCCGGAATCCCAGTGCGCCGAACCGCGCCAGCGCGGACTGCCGGGCCGAACCGACGGCCAATGGGCTGTCGCTGACACCGGGGAAGTGGCCTCGCGTGGCGTCCCGCGCCGTCGTCAGCCCGAACAGGCGGTGCGCCTCCAATAGATCGTGCTCGGCCGTCACGTCGTACGCCACCGTCCGCACGGAGAGCGTCGGCGGCTGCGGGGTGACGCACCACGTCTCCTCGACGCGCAGGCCCGGCCCCGCGTCCCCGTACGGCAGCCGGGGCCCCGGCACCACGGTGTGCCGTCCCGCGAGGATGTCCACGCCCGCCGTCAGCACCTGACCCGGTGTCATCCGCTCCTCGCCCAGCAGCAGATGGACGCTGACGCCGTGGCCGCCCAGTACTTTCAGCTCGGTGACGCAACCGTCGGGTGTGTCGGCGACGCCGACCCGGTCCAGCAGGGCGCTCCGGCGGTTCAGGCCCACGAGGGTCCGACCCCTCCAGGGCCCGTCGGTCGGCCACAGCGGCATCTCCTCGAAGGGCCGCAGCCAGTCCGTCCGCAGGGCCATCGCACTCGCCAGGACCATCGCGGTGCCGTCCGTGAGCTCGACCGGCATACGCTCGATCAGCCCGCCCGTGCGCTTGCCCGCCCACGTGTCCAGCACCGCCCGGTCGGCCCCGAGGTCCCCGGTGAGCACCCCGTGCGCCTCCGCGGGCAGCCCCGTCTCCCAGGCCTCCTTCAACTCCAGCGTGCGCTTCGTCCACAGGCCCAGGGCCGAGTTCAGGCCCGGCATCGCTTCCATGGCGGTGAGCAACTCCCGTGCGGCCCCGGCGGCGTGGTCCGCGGGCAGGCCCAGCGCGTCCGCCAGCTCCGCCCGCGCCGCACCCCCGGCCCCGTCCGCGAGGAAGGCGAGCAGGGGCCACACCCCGGCCGCCGAGAAGGCCGTGCCGTCCGTGACGGTCCCGGCCCAGCGGGCCGTCAGCCCGTTCACCGCCTGCGTCGTGGCCCGCGCAATCCGCATTCCGCCCCCACTCGTTCCCCGCATACCATGCGCCAGTCGTACATCTCGTGCGTGAGACGTACGTCAGTTCCCCTGCCTCGTCCGAGGCCCGAACCAGGAGCACCGTACCTGTGTCCATACCCCCGCCCCCCGGGCCCCAGCAACCGCAGGACCCTCATGGCCCCTACGGTCCGTACCAGGCTCCGCAGGCCCAGGGTCCGTACGGCGGCCAGGGTCCGTACGGCGGCCAGGGTCCGTACGGGGCTCAGCCGCCGAACGGGGCGTGGGGCCCGTACCCGCCGGCTGGGCTGCCGCCGGTCAACGGCGTCGCGATCGCCGCCCTCGTGCTCGGCATCCTCTGCTTCCTGCCCGCCGTCGGGCTGGTGCTCGGCCTGATCGCGCTGCGGCAGATCAAACGCAAGGGGGAGCGCGGCAAGGGCATGGCGGTCACCGGGGCCGTGCTGTCGACCGTCGGGCTGGTGCTGCTGTCGCTGTCGCTCTCGACGGGCGCCGTGTCCGCCTTCTGGGAGGGCTTCAAGGAGGGCGCGCGGGACAGCGCGGTCGTCTCGCCGAACAAGGGGGAGTGCTTCAACCAGCCCAGTGGGTCGTTGGAGGGGGAGACGTACGACGTCGACGTGGTGCCCTGCTCCGGCAAGCACGACGGCGAGGTGTTCGCCACCGTCACCCTGCCCGGCGGCACGTTCCCCGGCGACGACCACATCACGAAGGTCGCCGACGACAAGTGCTACGCGCTCGAGAGCGAGTACGCCATGGACAGCTGGGCCCTGCCCGACGACGTCGACGTGTACTACCTGACGCCGACCCGGGACAGTTGGAGCCTCGGCGACCGGGAGATCACCTGCCTGTTCGGCAACACCGACGAGAAGGGCAGCCTGACCGGTTCGCTGCGCAACGACGAGACCACCCTCGGCGCGGACCAGGTCGTCCATCTCGACGCGGCCCGCGCCATCGACGCCGTGCTGGCCGAGGAGCCCGAGGCGTTCCCCGAGGAGGACCTGGCGGCGAACCGGGTCTGGGCACGGGACGTCCACGAGGTGCTCCTCGTGCAGGCCGCGGCGCTGGAGGCCCACACCTGGCCCGCGGACGCCGAACAGCCCATGGCCGCCCTGGTGACGGAGCTGGAGTCGGCCCGGGACGAGTGGGAGAAGGCGGCGGACGCGGGCGACGCGGACACCTTCTACACGCACTACGACGAGGCCTACGGGTTCTACGACAGCCCCACCACCGTCGCGGCGCGCGAGGCCCTGGGACTGGACACCACCCCGCCCGCCGACGAGTCCGCTGAGGCCGCCCCGGACACGGACGTGTGAGCGCGCCGCCGGCGATGATCCACTCCTGCTGCGACGGGAGGGATCCGGTCCCCCCGAAGTGATCAGCCCTGGCCGTCCGGGGGAGTGATCAGCCCCATAGCGGGGAGAAAGTGCCTGCGTGAAGCCTGTGGGGGCCAGAAGTCATCACATCGAGTGATTCTCTGGCCTTCGCTTGCCTGGCACAACCGACGGTTGCCACGCTGTTGCTGTCTGTACAACCTGATGGGAGCGGCCAGTGACATTCGGTGAGCAGCCGGCGTACCTGCGCGTCGCGGGTGATCTCCGCCAGAAGATCGTCGACGGTCTGCTTCCACCGCACACCCGCCTGCCCTCACAGGCGAGAATCCGCGAGGAGTACGGGGTCTCGGACACGGTCGCGCTGGAGGCGCGCAAGGTGCTCATGGCGGAGGGGCTGGTCGAGGGCCGCTCCGGCTCCGGGACCTACGTGCGGGAGCGGCCCGCGCCCCGGAGCATCGCCCGCTCCGGATACCGTCCGGCCGGCGGTGCCACGCCGTTCCGGCAGGAGCAGGCCGACGCCTCGGGGCGCGGCACCTGGGAGTCCAGCAGCGAGCAGACCGAGGCGAGCGGCGCCATCGCCGAGCGGCTCGGCATCCGCCTCGGCGACCGGGTGATGTGCACCAAGTACCTCTTCCGGGACAACGGTGAGCCGATGATGCTGTCCACCTCCTGGGAGCCGCTCGCCGTCACGGGGCGCACGCCGGTGATGCTCCCCGAGGAGGGGCCGCTCGGCGGCATGGGCGTCGTCGAGCGCATGGCCGCCATCGACGTCGTGGTGGACAACGTCACCGAGGAGGTCGGCGCCCGCCCCGGACTGGCCGAGGAGCTGCTCGCGCTCGGTGGTGTCCCCGGACATGTCGTCCTCGTCGTGCAGCGCACCTTCTACGCCTCCGGACGCCCGGTCGAGACGGCCGACGTCGTGATCCCGGCCGACCGCTACCGCGTTGCGTATCACCTCCCCGTGAAGTAGCGCACAACTGTGCGGCAGTTGCTCCCGGCACGGGCGTGCCGGGGGCTGGGTCACGCGCCGGTGAATTCCGGACGTTCTCGCAGGTGGTCCCCGCCCTACCGGGTGTGCCCCCGACCGAATGCGCCGAGGTCTGCGGACGGCGCGTCCAGGCTTGTGCGCCCCCCGACGCTGGCTTGTTGCGTACCTCTTTGTGAAAAGGCGTATTCGCTGCGTGAAGGTTAGGCGTAGGCTCGGGCATATGCGGATTGCGGTTTCCTTAGCGGGCGGGGCGCGCGGGCCGAGGGCGGGAAGCGGAGGGGTGCGATGAACGACAGCACGGTGACTCTTCCGTGGCTGGTCATACGGCAGGACGACAACGGCAATCGCTACCGCGTGGGCCGGTACGCGACCCGGGCCGAGGCCCAGAAGATCGCGGACAGCCTCGACAGCCGGGGCCACAAGCAGCTCTATTGGGTCGAGCGCATCGGGCAGAACGGGGACGAGGCCTGAGCGCCGCCGCCGGAGAGCTCCCGTAGGCTCCGGCGCATGACGGAACGGATCGTGGTGGTGGGCGCCGCCCTGCTCGACGGCGGCCGGCTGCTCGCCGCGCGCCGCAGCGCGCCCCCCGAGCTGGCCGGCCGCTGGGAACTTCCCGGCGGCAAGGTCGAACCCGGCGAGACGCCCGAGGCGGCCCTGGTGCGGGAGTTGCGGGAGGAACTCGGCGTCGAGGCGGAGGCCGTGCGGCGCGTGCCGGGGGAGTGGATGCTCACCCCGCCGTACGTCCTTCAGGTGTGGACCGCGCGGCTGCGGGCCGGCTCGCCCGAGGCGAAGGCCCTTCAGGATCACGACGAGTTGCGCTGGCTGACGGCCGGGACGCTGTGGAGCGTCGAGTGGCTGGAGCAGGACGTGGGGGCGGTCCGAGAGGTGGCGCAGGCGCTGAACGCCGGTGTGGAGCACTGACGTAGGACCGGCGTGAGCTCTGGGCGCGGGGGAGCGTCACCGGCGTGATCGGCGCGGTCGCCCCCGCTGCCGGCGCACTGTCGGCGCACCCATTCGACCGGTACGCCGTTCGTGCCACCGTGCGCCCTTCCCGGCGGTACTGCCCCACGTATAGGGGGTATGTGCCCATTAACCCCACGAAACCGGACATGGGTGGGCTCACTGTCCTGGGAAGTGATCGGCGTGATCGACACCGAAGGCGACTGCGCCGAGTGGACCTTTCCCGCCGACCCCACGGCCGTGCGCGCGGCGCGCTCCGTCGTCCGCGGCCAGCTGAACGGCTGGGCGCTCGAGAGTGTGAGCGACATCACAGCACTGCTGGTCAGTGAGCTGGTGACGAACGCCCTTCGGCACGCCACGGGCCCCATCGGGGTGCGCCTGGTGCGCCCCGCCGGCCTGTCCGACGTCCTGCTCGTGGAAGTCTCCGACCCGATTCCGGACCCGCCCCGTGAACGCGCCGCCCGCCCCGAGGACGAGAGCGGACGCGGGCTGCAACTCGTGGCTTCCTCCTCGCGCCGCTGGGGCACCCGGCCCGGGGAGTCGGGCAAGACGGTCTGGTTCGAGCTCGCCGTCCCGGGCTGAGAGCGGGTCGTCGACCCCTTACAGCCGTCGTACTCCTGTCCACGGACGGGATCCGGCCGGAAGACGTTGCCCAAAGGGGTGATTCGAGGGCGTGTCCCCTGGTTAGAAGACTGGAAGTGTTGTCGCGGTACGGTCTGAAAACCGCCTGGACCGTGCTGTGATCGTGAACACCGTGTTGTGCGGCGCCGTAGTGCTGGATACTGCGGGCAGCCGCCTCCGGTGACCGGTGCCGGACGCGGTGAGCTGGAGGGGACGGTTCGCGTGAGCGAGATACCAGCGAGGGCCACGGAGTCGGAGGACCCGTCGGGCGGCGCGAGGACGGAGGCGGCGGATGCCTCCGGACAGATGCCGCCCGCCGACGCCATGTGGCAGAGCAGTCCGCCCGGCTCGATGTACGACTACATCAAGGTCGCCTCCTTCTCCATCGGCCCCGACGGACTCGTCGACCAGTGGAGCCTGCGCGCCGAGAACCTCTTCGGCATCCCGGCCGAGCGCGCCGTCGGGATGGACCCCATCGAGGCCTTCGTCGACCCCGATCTGCGCGAGCGCGGACAGCGGAAGATGGCCGAGATCCTGGACGGACGGGAGTGGACCGGCGTGGTGCCCTTCCGGCTGCCGGACAGGGCCGACGGCGGACGCGGCGGCACGGGGCTCGCCGAGGTCTACGTGATGCCGACCCGCACCGAGGACGGCGACAAGGCCGCCGTCTGCATCGTCGTCGACGTGCGGGTGCTGCGCCGCATCGAGACCGACCTCGCCGCCTCTCAGGCGATATTCGGTCAATCCCCGTTCGGCTTCCTGCTGATCGACGCCGATCTGAAGGTGCGACGCGCCAACGAGCGGTTCGCGTCCATCTTCGGCGGCACGCCCGACGACCACCGTGGCCGCGGGGTTCACGACTATCTGCCGCGCGGCGAGGCCGAGCGGGTCTCCGCGACGCTGCGCCGGGTCCTGGAGACCGGCAACAGCATCACGGACATGCACGTCACGGGCTTCGTGCCCGGCTCCGACGACCGGCGTCACTGGTCGGTCAACCTCTACCGCGTGCACAGCGGAACCGGCCGCCCCATCGGCATCGCCTGGCTGGGAATCGACATCACCTCACGCCGCGCCGCCGCCCGCGAGGCCGCCGCGGCCCGGCGCAATCTCGCCCTGCTCAACGAGGCCGGCGCGCGCATCGGCAACTCCCTCGACCTGGAGACCACCGCCCGCGAACTCCTCGACGTCGTGGTCCCCGGCTTCTGCGACCTGGCCACCGTCGACCTCTACCAGGGACTGCTGGTGGGCGACCAGACTCCGCAGGGTCTTGCCGACGGCAGCGCGGAGGTGCGCCGCGTCGCTTTCGCCAGCGCCGTCTCCGACGCCCCGTTCATGGGCGCAGGCAAGCCGGTCACCGTCGGCGCCGTCCACCACTTCCCCTTCAACTCGCCCTGCGCCGACGCCCTGCGCACCGCCCGCCCGCAGACCGTCCCAGCCGAGGACGGCGGCCTCGTCCAGTCGACGCTCGCCGTGCCGATGGTCGCCCACGACACGGTCGTGGGACTCGCGCAGTTCTCCCGCACCAAGGGCAGCGAGCCGTTCGGCGACCGGGACCGCGACCTCGCGGTCGAGCTCGCCGCGCGCGCCGCGGTCTGCATCGACAACGCGCGCCTCTACCGTCGTGAGCACGAACGCGCGTTGATACTGCAGCGGTCCCTGCTCCCGCCCGGCGACCCGGTCGCCTCGGGCCTCGACATTGCCTGCCGCTACCTGCCCGGGAACGCCTCCACCGGCCGCCCCAGCGAGGTCGGCGGCGACTGGTTCGACGTCATCGAACTGCCCGGCCACCGTACGGCGCTGGTGGTCGGCGACGTCATGGGCCGGGGCCTGCGCGCCGCGGTCGCCATGGGCGAACTGCGCACGGCCGTCCGCACGCTGGCCCAGCTCGACCTCGAACCGGCCGAGGTGCTCGCCCAGTTGGACGAGATCGCCCGCGGCCTCGGCGCCCCCGGCGGCATCCAGCAGGCCACCCGCGCCGCCCGCCGCCCCCGCGAGGCGGACCTGTCCGAGGTGTACCTGGCGACCTGCGTGTACGCGGTCTACGACTCCGTCACCCGCCGGTGCACCTTCGCCAACGCCGGGCACCTCCCGCCGGTCCTGGTCGAACCCGGCGAGGCGGCGCTGATGCTCGACGTACCGCCGGGCCTGCCGCTCGGCGTGGGCGGAGAGCCCTTCGAGGAGGTCGAGGTCGAACTCCCCGAGGGTGCGCTGCTCGCGCTCTACACGGATGGACTGGTCGAATCCCGCGACCACCCGCTGGACGAGGGCCTCCAGGCCTTCGTCGGCGCGCTCACCGACCCGGCGCGTCCCCTGGAGGACGTCTGCGACCAGGTCCTCCACACCCTCGACACCCATCACGGCGAGGACGACATCGCCCTGCTCATGGCACGCGTCCAGGGCCTGCCCACCGAGTCGGTCGGCGACTGGACGCTGCCGCGCGAGCCGCGCAGCGTGGGCCGGGCCCGCGAGTACGCCCGCGGTCAGCTCCTCAGCTGGGACATGGAGCCGCTGGTCGACACGACGGAGCTGCTGGTCAGCGAGCTGGTGACGAACGCGCTGCGGTACGGCGAGGGCGAGATCCGACTCCGTCTGCTGCTGGACCGCACCCTTGTCTGCGAGGTGTGGGACTCGGGCCTGGTCCAGCCGCGCCGCCGCCGCGCCCGCGACACCGACGAGGGTGGCCGGGGCCTCCAGCTCGTCGGCCTGTTGTCGGCCGCGTGGGGCTCCCGCCGCACCCACCGCGGCAAGACGGTGTGGTTCGAACTGCCGCTGCCGGACGGGGAGAACGGCGTGGCGGATCCGGCGGAGGCGCTGCTGAGCCTGTTCTAGGCGGAACGGACGGCCAGGCGGTGCAGGGCCGACCGCCCGCCCCACCGCCCGGTTCGTGCCTTAGGTGGGGAACTCACCGAGCCAGTTGCGGCCCAGCAGGACCGCCGGCAGGTATTCGGAGTCCACCTCGACGGGAAGGCCGGCGTCGTGGGCGAAGCAGGCCATGGCGAGGGGAGCGAGTGCGACGAGACCCGACGCCTGGAAGGCGCGGCTCTCCTCGGTCCAGTACTCCTTGTGCAGTTGCAGGGCGTGGACGAGCGCACGGTGGAATCCGTCGGTGTCCTGGCGCACGAAGCGGTGGAACATCTCCATCGGCGGGTACAGCAGCTTGCCGGCGGTCTCCGGATCGCGGGCCGCCGCCGGGTCCGTGCCGTCGACCGCGGCCACGAGCTTGGTGCCCAGGTCCGAACCGCCGCGCCAGTACGTCTGCAGCGTGTCGACCCAGCCGAAGTGGTACTCCTCGAACTGCCCGCCGTTCTCGCGGAGCAGAGACAGGGGCACCTCGCACAGCGCTGTGATCCGGTCCCGTTCCCGGCACACCACGGCGAGGTAGAAGGCGCTCAGCCAACTGCCCGGATTGACGTACCACTGCGGCCCGGTGGCCTCCAGCGTGCGGTCCTTGTGCGCGATACGGCACTGGACGTGGTCGTCCGACGTGGTCGCGGCGGCGAACACGGCGGAGCCCACCTGCATCGCGTTGACCCAGGCGTCCCAGGTGGGGAAGACCGAGGCCCGCGGATCCACCAGGCAGCGGGACATGGCCAGGGTGAGCGTGGTGCGCTGGGCGTCTCCCAGCCTGGTGGAGCGTTCCTCAAGACCGTCGATCAGCCCCTGCGCGTTCTCCTGGAGCACGGCGAGGCCCTGTTCCGCGTTCTCCATGGGGAGGGGAGGGCGGGTGATCGTCGAGACCAACGCGATTCTCCTTAGAAGATCTTGAAGTGCTGCAGCTGGGCGCCAGCATACTTACCGGTGTTCTCGGCAGCCTGGACAAGGACGTAGCGCAGGGACTTGTTCTCGATGGCCGCCCTGATCTCCGCGGCGTACTTGGCGTCGTTCGGGGAGAAGAGGGCGCGTTCCTCCATGTCCGCCACGATCGTGCGGACGTACTCGATCGTTCCCTGCTTGACCATGGTGCCGCTGTCCTGGACACCGTTGCCCTGACGCCAGTCCAGCCGTGCGTTGGGGCCCTTCGCCTCGACGATGATGAGGTTGCCGTCCTTGTCCCGCCAGAGCTGGTCGAACCGCTTGGAGCCGTTGGCCGTTTCGGGCAGGTCGGTGATCTCCCTGGCGCCGTCGAACTCCTTCTGCATGAGCATGTGGCGGCGCGCGGCTTCCTCGCCGAGGGCTTCGCCGAGCTTGCTGTTGTTGCCCACTCCTTCGCCGACCGTCGCGTTGAAGTGGTCCTGCGCCTTGGCGAGCGCTTCGGCGGCCTCGTCAGTGGGCGTCGCGTCGAACGTCTTCTGGGCGTCGGTCAGCTGCATGCCGGCGAAGCGCTTCGCCGATACGTCGTCCAGGTGGCCGAGGTTCTCCGCGGGGACCGTGGACCGGCCCCTGTCCAGCGGGGTCAGGTGGAACCTGTCCGGGTTCGCGTACGGCATGGCGTCCGCCGCCATCCAGCCGCCGCCCGGCTTCTCGACGAGCTTGGGCAGGAGCTGGCCGTCGACCATCTCTTCGGCGTTGTTCCGCTTGCCGGGGCCCCACTTGTCGTAGTGCTCCGCCCGCCAGACCGGGTCCTCGTTGGCCAGGCGGACGTGCTCGCGGGTTATCGCCGCCCGTTCGGCGGGCGTCCGCTCGTCGGCCGGCTTCTGACGTGCGGCCTCGTACTCCTCACGGCGTGCCGCCTCGGCCGCGTGGCGTGCCGCGTCGTCCGAGCCGCGTGCCGCGTCGTCCAGACCGCCCGGGAGGACGGCACCCCCTGACGGCGGGTCGAGAGGACCGCCGCCGGTGCCGGGACCGTCGGTGTGTCCGCCGCCTGTCCCCGGCCCCTCGGCATGGGTGCCACCCGTGCCGAGATCGTCCGTACGACCACCCGGCAGGTTGTCCCCCGTGCCGGTGACCGGGGTCGCGTTGTCGAGGCTGTTGGTCGGCAGGTTGCCGGCGGTGCCGCCGGGGAGGTTGTTCGCGGTGCCGCCGGGGAGGTCGTCGGTGGTGCCGGTGGGGGGTGTGGCGTCGTCGCCGGTGCGGCCGATGTCGCCGAGGTCGTCGAGGGCGTTGCCGAGGCGGATGTGCTGGCCGGCGTTGTCGGCGGTGCCGGTCGCGGCGCCGGCCATCGCCGGCTCGCGGACCGGGGAGTCCACCCGGGGGAGATCGGCACCGTCGCGGGGCACCCCGGGCTGGTCGACGACGTCGCCGGGGCCGTCGTCGGACTTCTGGATGACGTTGCCGCCCTCGTCGAGGATGTTGCCCTCGGGGTCGTAGTAGCGGGCCGGGGCGCCGTCCTCGGTGGGCAGCTTGACCGTGCCCTCCGGCAGGACCGGGGCGTCGTCGGGGAGCTTGACCGCGCCCTCGGGCAGCTCCACCGCGCCTGCGGGGACCGGGGTGCCCTCGGGCAGCTTCACGGCGCCGTTGCCCAGGTCGACCGCGCCGGGCGGCAGTGCGGTGCCCTCCGGGAGGGTGACCGCACCGCCCTCGGGGATCCTGATGCCGCCGGTGGGGATCGCCGCACCCTCCGGCAGCCGCACCGTTCCCTCCGGCAGCCGCACGGTGCCCTCGGGGAGGGTGATCGCGTTGTCGGGCAGCCGGGGGATCTCGATATTGCCGACGCCCTTCAGCGCCGCGCTGATGTCGCCGATCTTCGACAGGCCCGCACCCGCGCCCTTGGCGATGTACGTCATCGGGTCGATGACCTTCGCCGTCGTGCCCAGCACCTTCGCCACCGCGCCGGCCTTGCCCGCACCCGACACCGCACCCCCCGCACCGCCGGTGAACACGGTCGTCAGCACGTTGAAGGTGACGGCTCCGGCGGCGCGGGCGGGGTTCTTGCCCCACTGGTCCCACGCCACCAGCGCCTTGCCGGTCTCCTTCATCGCCGTGCGCGAGTCACGGATCCACGAGGGCAGCTTGTCGTCGGGCAGCAGCCAGAACGCCGCGCTCACCCCCGGCAGCGACGACAGGACCAGGCCCGTGGCCAGCTGCGCCAGGCCCTTCCAGGCCTGGCCCATCGCCTCCCAGCCACCGAAACCGACCAGCGTGCCCAAGCCCTTGATCGTGCCCCAGATACCGTCCACGATCAGGCCGTCCCACACGAACGACTTCACCCAGTGGCCGACCTCGTACCAGTGATGCTTCTCCTCCACCGGGTCACCCCAGGGAAGCTTCGCGTTCTTCATGTCCTCCGCGGAGAACCCGTACTGGTCCTTACGGTCCGAGCCGTCCCCGGCGACCATCTGCGTGCCGCCCCACAACGCGGTGATCTTGTTGTGGCACGTGCGCTCCGCCGCCCAGAACGCCGCGACCGTCGCGGTGATGTCGTCGCGCAGCTGGTTGTGCTCGCCAACCTTGTCCTCGTCGTACTCCCACTCGTCGTCGTCCTTCACCGACGCGACGAAGGCCGTCGCCTCCGCCTTCAGCTGCTTCAGCCGGTCCACCAGCGGACGGATCTCCGTCGCGTACGACGACAACGCACCCGACACCTTCTCCAAGTCGTCGGCGAACCCGTCCGCCCGGTCCTTGACCGGCTTCGTCGTCGCGAACAACTGCTCGGCCTCCGGCGCCCGGTAATACGCCGACAACCCCTGGAACCGGGAATGCACATCGGCGCCCGCGTCACGGACATGGCCCGCGTCCGTCTTCAACGCCGCGTAATCCGCCTCCAACTGGGCCAAGTCACCAGTGAACTGCGGAATCTGCTCCGGTGTGATCACGCTCAACTGCCCCCGCTCGTCCGCGCGTCATCGGACCGACCCTCAACAGGATCTCTCGGATCATCATATAAGGGGGGTGTGCCGAGTCCTGTGGGGCGCGAAGTTTGTTACGAGAGTGGGAAGTTACGGCGCGCGCGGCACCGTGGGCCGCCGAAGCTCGCGGGCGGCCCGGGAGTTGAGTCGTCGGGCAGCAGGATGCCGCCCAGGAGCGCCCCGCCGACGCCCGTCGAGTGCGGGGTCGTCGTGAGGACGGGGGTGCCGTGGACCCGGACGTCCTGTTCGGCCAGATGCAGGGCGGTGCGGGCGAGGGTGTCGGCGGTGAGGGGCTCGTCGGTCAGGAGCCGGTGCGCGGACGCCAGGCGCGTACGGGCCTCGCTGCCCACCGCACCCCGGTGCGTCGAGACGAAGCCGGCCGCCGCGGCCGTGGCGCTCCGGGCGACCAGCTCACCGGCCACCGGCAGGACCCCGGCCCGCCCCGCCGCGACCGGAACGACGGCCCGCACGACGCGACGCAGGACGTCGAGGGGGTCGTACGGCCCGGTCGACAGCGTCTCGCGTACGGCGGCAAGGACGGCGTCGGCGTGCATCAGGCGCGACGTCAGCTCGCCGACGGGAAGGTCGGACACGACAACGCCGTCCGCCGCCCGGGTCACCCGCTCCCGCGCCCCCGCGATCTCCGCCTCCGCCCCCGTGAGGGTCGCCGGTACCAGCGTCTCGGCCGTCGACAGCTCCCCGGCGAGGCGGTCGACGGCGTCCACGAAGGTCGCCGCCTGGGCGATCGCGCCCTCGGCGGCGCGCAGATGGGCGGCGGCGCGGTCCGGCTCGCCCAGGTCGGCGCGCTGACGAGCCTGGTTGAGGTGGAGCGTCGTGAACACCAGGCGGTCCTTGGCCTGTTCGACGTACCCGACGACCGGGGCGGACGCCGTCGACGCGTACCGCCTGCCGAGTCGCGCCAGGGTCGCCTCCGCCGTCGCCGTACGGCCGGCCACCTCACGGAACCTGCCCTCCGCGACCTCCAGCGCCTTCCCGGTCCTGCACTCCGGACCGCGCACCGCGTCGAACGCCCCCGCCTCCGCGTCCAGCCGCCGTCCGGCCTCCGCGCACCGCCCGGCGATCCCGGCGAGCGCCTGCCGCCGGGCCGATGCCTCGGACGGGACACCGTCGTCGTACCGCTGCCGCATGGCGAACGCGGCCGACAGCTCCCACTCCGCCTCCCGCAGCGCCCGGACGAAGGGTTCCACGGCCTCCGGGCCCGACGCGGCCTCGGCGAAGGCGAGTTCCTCGCGGCTGGTGCGGACGCAGTTGTCGGCCTCCACCAGTAACGCCCGTGCCTGTTCGTCCGGTTCGGCGGGAGGTGACGGGGCGGCGGGCCTGCCGGACGGGAGGCCGCTGGGCGTGGTGCGCGTGCGGGTCCGCCGGCTCCTGCGCAGGTAGCCGTAGGCGGCCAGCACCACCGCCGTGCCCAGCGCGAGGAGCGGGAGGACGAAGTCGGCGATGGGCGTCTCCTCGACCTGGTCCTGCGCCGTCGGCTGCGGGGTGGCCGCGGCCCGGCGGTCGCCGCCCGAGGAGTCGGTCAGCTCCGGCCACAGCAGCCACAGGACCGCGATCACTGTGCCGAGAGTGGCGTGCGCGATCCGCGCGGGTGTGCGCGAGGCGGCACGCCGGGGTCGGCCGCGGATCGAGGAGGGCGTCACATTTCGGAGCGTATGAGCAGGAATGCGGCTCCGCGAGTGGGGTGCGTCCCTTACGTGGACGACGTGCGGGGCGAGCGCTCGAGCGGCGGCCCGCCCCGCGTCCCTACGTCACCCGTTCGTCGGACAGTCGTCAGGTGTGCTCTCCCTGGAGGGGTACCCCCGTTAGTTGTGGAGCGGCTGTGCGCGGCCTACGGTCCACGCCACTTCCCCTACTCCCTGTGAGGGTCACCCATCCATGCGAGCGCTACTCACCAGCAGGGTCGCCCGGCCGCGCCCTGCGGCCCGTCGCCGCACTGATCGACCAGCGCGTCGAGCGCGAGGTCCGGCGGGTCCTCGGCAACACCTCCTACGACGCGGTGCAACAGGAGCTGAAGAGGGTGCGCGCCCGGCAGCGCCCCCTGGAACGGTTCTTCGACGGGACCGGGCGGGGTGCCTCACGGTTGCCGTCGGCGCCGCACCGGAACCGGACCATCGGGGAGCTGACCCGTGTCACCGGCGACGGTGACGGCGCGGAGCGGGCCGTCGGCCAGGCGTTCCGGCTGCTCATCGCGATGGAGGCGCTGGGCGTCGGCCGTGTGGCCGGCGGCACGATGTTCGGCGCGGCCCTCATCCGCATGATGGAGCGGACGGGGCGGGATCCGCGGCTGACGATCGTCGATCCGCTGGCCGGTCAGCAGCTGCAGCCCGGTACCACCATGGGTGGGGACGTGACGGGCACGCCGGTGCGGGAGGCCGCCGTGCGCGCCCATCTCGCGCTGGTGGGCGCGGCCGGTGCCGCGGCCCGGATCCAGCAGGGCGTCTCCGAGGACCCCGAGGTGCGTGCCGCCGTCTCCGACCGCGCCTACGGCGTGATCGTCGTCGACGGCGACCACTCCGCCGAAGGCGTGGCCAAGGACCTGGAGTGGGCCGAGCAGATCATCGCCCCTGGCGGCATCGTCGTCCTCGACGACTTCGGGCATCCGAAGTGGCTGGGCATCAAGGAGGCCTTCGAGAAGCACATGGCCTCCGACACCCGGTTCACCTTCCTCGGACAGGTGGCGCACTCGGGGTACCTGCGGGGCTCACTCGGCTGACGCGGACCGCCGACGGATCTTGTTGCCGAGCCAGACCAGCGGGTCGTACTTGCGGTCGACGGCCCGCTCCTTCAGCGGGATCAGTGCGTTGTCGGTGATCTTGATGCCCTCGGGGCAGACCTCGGTGCAGCACTTGGTGATGTTGCAGTAGCCGAGGCCGTGTTCGTCCTGGGCCGTGCGTTTGCGGTCGAGGCCGGACTCGGCCGCCGCGTCCAGCGGATGCATGTCAAGTTCCGCGACGCGCATCAGGAAACGCGGTCCCGCGAACGCCTGCTTGTTCTCCTCGTGGTCGCGGACCACATGGCAGGTGTCCTGGCACAGGAAGCACTCGATGCACTTCCGGAACTCCTGTGACCGGTCCACGTCCTCCTGCATCATGCGGTACTCGCCGGGCCCCAGACCGGCCGGCGGCACGAAGGACGGGACCTCGCGCGCCTTCTCGTAGTTGAAGCCGACGTCCGTGACGAGATCCCGTACGACCGGGAAGGCGCGCAGCGGGGTGACGGTGATCGTCTCCTCGCGGTCGAACACCGACATCCGGGTCATGCACATCAGCCGGGGCCGCCCGTTGATCTCGGCGGAGCACGAACCGCACTTGCCCGCCTTGCAGTTCCAGCGCACGGCCAGGTCGGGGGCCTGGGTCGCCTGGAGGCGGTGGATGATGTCCAGCACCACCTCGCCGTCGTTCACCTCGACCCGGAAGTCCTCCAGGCCGCCCCCGTCCGCGTCCCCGCGCCACACCTTGAAGCGGGATTCGTAGCTGCTCACTCGTACAGCTCCTCTTCGGCGAGGTACTTGACCAGCTCCTCCTTGTCGAACAGGGCGAGCAGGTCGGGTCGGATGGGTTCGGTGGTCTCGCGGGTAAGGGTGATCTGGCCCCGGACCGGGTCCGTGGCCGCCAGGCCGCCCGTGGGGTCGGTGAGCCGGCAGAGCAGATTGATACGCCGCCACCTGCGGTCCATCGACGGGTGGTCCTCGCGGGTGTGGCCGCCGCGCGACTCGTTGCGCTCCAGCGCAGCCCGCGCCACGCACTCGCTGACCAGCAGCATGTTCCTCAGGTCCAGGGCGAGGTGCCAGCCCGGGTTGAACTGGCGGTGGCCCTCGACGCCCGCGCGGCGGGCCCGTACCCGCAGCTCGGCCAGCTTCTCCAGGGCCTGCTTCATCTCCGCCTCGCGGCGGATGATGCCGACCAGGTCGTTCATAGTCTGCTGCAGTTCCTGGTGGAGGGTGTACGGGTTCTCCGGCGGGCCCCCGGCGGGCTCCTCGATCTCCGCCTCGGCGGAGAAGGGGCGCAGGGCCTCCGCCGCCGCGCTGTCCACCTGGACGTCGTCCACCCGGGGCCGGGTCGTCGCCACCGAGGCCGCGTACTCGGC
The DNA here is from genome assembly GCF_015160875.1 of Streptomyces chromofuscus. Taxonomy (NCBI): domain Bacteria; kingdom Bacillati; phylum Actinomycetota; class Actinomycetes; order Kitasatosporales; family Streptomycetaceae; genus Streptomyces; species Streptomyces chromofuscus. The sequence continues at coordinate 5,181,908 of NZ_CP063374.1, forward strand.
GGCGTACTGTCCCGCCCGGCGGCCGAACACCAGCAGGTCGGAGAGCGAGTTGCCGCCGAGCCGGTTGGAGCCGTGCATCCCGCCGGCCACCTCACCGGCCGCGTACAACCCCGGCACCCCGCGGGCCGCCGCCGAGTCGGAGTCGACGGCGATGCCGCCCATCACGTAGTGGCAGGTGGGCCCGACCTCCATCGCCTCGGCGGTGATGTCGACGTCGGCCAGCTCCTTGAACTGGTGGTACATCGACGGCAGCCGGCGCTTGATCACCTCGGCGGGCATCCGCGTCGACACGTCCAGGAACACACCGCCGTGCGGGGAGCCTCGGCCCTCCTTGACCTCGGTGTTGATCGCCCGGGCGACCTCGTCGCGGGGGAGCAGCTCCGGGGGGCGCCGGTTGGTGTCCGGGTCGTCGTACCAGCGGTCGGCCTCGTCCTCCGTCTCGGCGTACTTCTCCTTGAAGACGTCCGGGATGTAGTCGAACATGAACCGCTTGCCCTCGGAGTTGCGCAGCACGCCGCCGTCGCCGCGGACGGACTCGGTGACGAGGATGCCCTTCACCGAGGGCGGCCAGACCATGCCGGTCGGGTGGAACTGCACGAACTCCATGTTCAGCAGGGGCGCCCCGGCCAGCAGGGCCAGCGCGTGGCCGTCGCCCGTGTACTCCCAGGAGTTCGACGTGACCTTGAAGGACTTGCCGATGCCACCAGTCGCGATCACCACGGCGGGGGCCTGAAGGACGAAGAAGCGGCCCGACTCCCGCTCGTAGGCGAAGACACCGCTCACCCGGGAGCCGTCCTCGTCCTTGAGGACGCGGGTGACCGTGCACTCCTGGAAGACCTTCAGGCGGGACTCGTAGTCACCGGTCTCCTTGAAGTCCTCCTGCTGCAGCGCGACGATCTTCTGCTGCAGGGTGCGGATCAGCTCGAGGCCGGTGCGGTCGCCGACGTGGGCGAGGCGCGGGTACTCGTGGCCGCCGAAGTTGCGCTGGGAGATCCGGCCGTCCTTCGTACGGTCGAACAGGGCGCCCCAGGTCTCCAGCTCCCACACCCGGTCCGGGGCCTCCTGGGCGTGCAGTTCGGCCATCCGCCACTGGTTCAGGAACTTGCCGCCGCGCAGGGTGTCCCGGAAGTGCACCTGCCAGTTGTCGTGCGGGTTCGCGTTGGCCATCGCGGCGGCGATGCCGCCCTCGGCCATCACCGTGTGCGCCTTGCCGAACAGCGACTTGCAGATCACGGCGGTACGGGCGCCGCGCTCGCGGGCCTCGATGGCGGCACGCAGCCCGGCGCCGCCCGCGCCGACCACGACGACGTCCCACTGCTGTCGCTCCACCACGGACATCACAGGGCCCCACTCATCTAGAAGAAGCGCGGATCGTCGAAGACACCGGACGCGAGGAGATAGACGTAGAAGTCGGCGAGCGCCACGCTCACCAACGACGTCCAGGCGAGCAGCATGTGACGGGCGTTCAGCCTCCCGACCCACTGCCACATCCGGTAGCGCACCGGGTGTCTGGAGAAGTGCTTGAGCTTGCCGCCGACGATGTGCCGGCAGGAGTGGCAGGAGATCGTGTACGCCCAGATCAGCACGATGTTGACGAGGAACACCAGCGTGCCGAGGCCCATGTGGCCCCACGCGTAGTTCTCGTCGCGGAAGGCGAGCACGGTGTCGTACGTCAGGATGCCGGCGACGAGGATCGCGGCGTAGAAGAAGTACCGGTGGATGTTCTGCAGCACCAGCGGGAAGCGGGTCTCCCCGGTGTACTTCTTGTGCGGCTCGGCCACCGCGCAGGCCGGCGGGGACGCCCAGAAGCCCCGGTAGTAGGCCTTCCGGTAGTAGTAGCAGGTCAGGCGGAAGCCGAGCGGGAAGATCAGGATGATGATCGCGGGGGAGATGCCCCACCAGCCGCCGAAGATCTCCCAGTTCGGGCCCGCCTTCATCGGCTCGCAGTTCTCCGCCAGGCAAGGGGAGTAGAACGGCGATACGTACGGGGCCGCGTAGTAGTCGGCGTTCGCGAAGGCCCGCCAGGTCGAGTACACGATGAAGGCGAACAGCCCGGCGGCGGTGGCGGCCGGCGCCAGCCACCAGCGGTCGGTCCGCAGGTGCGGCGCGGCGATCGCGGCGCGGGACGCCGACCGGACGCCGCCCGGGGGACGGGGATCTGAGGTTGTGGGTTCCGTACCAGTGGCCAAGGTGTGACTCCGGTCGGTCGGGACTCGGATCGGTCAGGGTGCGCGTCGGTCGCGGGCGCCGAGTCCCTCGTCGTCCGTGTCGACCCACAGGCTGTTGTCGTACGGCGTGTCGGGAATGGTGACGAGCTCCGGACGCCGCTGCGCGGCCGGTGTGCTGGACGCCTCGCGGAGCAGCGCGACGCTCTCGCGCAGGTGCTCGCAGTCGGTGCGCACGCGGCGTATGTCGAGCCCGCCGGTGCCGAGCTGCTGCTCCAGGCGGCCCAGCGACCGGGACAGGTCGTCCAGACAGCGCTGCACCGATGTCAGTTCGTCGTGCACGGACATGACGTGACCTCACTTCCGTCGGCCCTGCGGCCGTGGGTGGCAACGGTCATGCGCCTGCGAGTGTTGCGCGTCACACCTGCCGCTGGGAAGGGACGTGCACCGATTGGCCGAGGCGTACAGGTGCATCCCGGGGTGCGTTGCGCCGCACGGGTGGGGTTACCGGCCGTCGCCGCCGTGTCGCCCGCTGTTGCTGAACCCTTTCCTCTTCAGTGGCCGCGTAGAGCCGAGAACATCTGATCAGCTCCATATACCGCCAAAAGTGATCGTAACCCCCGCGGCCCCCGGAGGTAACCAGAGATGTCCCACGACGGCGTCGGTCCGCGCGCAGTGCTGCGCTCGGTCGCCCTCCTCACCGCGGGTGTGCTCGCGGTGCCCGCGCTGACCGGATGCGGCTCGGACGACGAGGCCGGCAAGCCGCTGGCCGTACAGGACATCGCGCCCGCCGCCCGGGCGCAGGTCGCCGACGGCGGCACCCTGTACTGGGCCGTGGACGCCGTGCCGGACACGCTGAACACCTTCCAGGCCGACGCCGACGCGACCACCACCCGGATCGCCCAGGCGGTGCTGCCGTCGCTGTACCGGCTGGACGACAGCGGGCGGCCGGAGATCAACCCCGACTACCTGGAGTCCGCCGAGGTCGTCGAGACCGAGCCGCGCCAGGTGGTCCTCTACAAGCTCAACCAGCAGGCCGTCTGGACCGACGGCCGGGAGCTGGGCGCGGCCGACTTCGCCGCCCAGTGGCGGGCCCTGTCCGGGAAGGACAGCGCCTACTGGACCGCGCGCAACGCCGGGTACGACCGGATCGAGCGGATCGAGCGGGGCGGCAGCAACCTGGAGGTCAAGGTCACCTTCAGCCGGCCCTACGCCGACTGGAAGTCGCTGTTCTCGCCGCTGTACCCGAAGGAGGTCATGGGCACGCCCGATTCCTTCAACGACGGGGCCCGCAGCAAGCTCAAGGTCACCGCCGGACCGTTCACCGTGCAGCAGGTCGACCGGAAGAAGGACGAGGTCACCCTCGTGCGCAGCCCGCGCTGGTGGGGTGAGCCGGCCAAGCTCTCCAAGATCGTGCTGCGGGCCGTGCCGCGCGTGGAGCGGGCCGGCGCGCTGGCCGCCGGGACCGTGGACGTGGCCGACATCGACGCCGCCACCGCCCGGCGCGTCGAGATCGCCGGGCGCCCCAAGGGAACCGGGACGCCGCTGCAGGGCGCCAAGGCGGCGGAGGCCCCGGACACGGGGGCGCTGGCCCGCTACGAGGTCCGCAAGTCGCTGGAACCGGCCTACACCCAGCTCGCCCTCAACGGCGCCGGCGGTCCGCTCGCCGACGAACGGGTCCGCCGGGCTGTCGCCCGCGCCCTGGACCGCAAGGAACTGGCGGAGGTCGTCCTGAAGCCGCTCGGGCTGCCCGCGGTGCCGGTCGGCAGCCACCTCGCGCTGGCCGGGCAGGCCGCGTACGCCGACAACAGCGGGGCGCTCGGCGGCGAGGACACCAAGGAGGCACAGGCCCTGCTCGCCGACGCGGGATGGGTGCGCGGCGGACCGCTGAAGGACCAGACGAAGAAGGAGAAGGCGGCGGGTGCCGAGGGGCAGTCGGCGTCGCCCGGGTCCGAGCAGTCGGCGGGGGAGGACGACGGGACGTACATCGTGGGGGAGGAGGACGGCAAGGCGGGCGAGGAACCCGACGGGCGCGAGCCCGAGAAGGACCCCCGCAGTCTCGCCCAGGACGGCAAGCAGCACCTCCAGCAGGGCGGCGGGGCGCAGGGGGCGTACGCCCCCAAGGGCACCGCGGCGCCGGGGGCCGCGGCCGGGCCGCTCGCCAAGGACGGCAAGCCGCTCACCCTGCGGTTCGTGCTGCCCTCGGGAGCGGGGTCCGACACGCTGCACCAGGTCGCCGACCGCATCTCGCGCATGCTGCAGCGGGTGGGAATCCGCACGGAGACGACGAAGGTCTCCGACGAGAGCTACTTCAAGGACCACATCGCCAACGGCGAGTACGACCTGGCGCTGTACTCCTGGCCGGCGTCGGCGTTCCCCGCGACCGACGCCCGGCCGATCTACGCCAAGCCGGTACCGGCCGCCGACGGCTCCCTGAGCGTCGAGCAGAACTACACGCGGGTCGGCACCGACCAGGTCGACCAGCTCTTCGACCAGGCCATCGCCACGCTGGACGAGGAGGAGGCGCGCGACCTCGTGCGCAAGGCCGACTCCCGCATCTGGGCCGCCGCCGGCTCGATCCCCCTCTACCAGCGCCCGCAGCTCACCGCCGTCCGCAAGACCCTTGCCAACGCCGGGTCCTTCGGCTTCGAGACACCGGTGTACGAGGACATGGGCTTCTTGAAGAAGGCCCAGAAGGCGGCGGGTCCGCAGCGGGCGGACAAGGACTGATCAGGGCGCGTCCCGCGGCCGGCGCACTCGGTGCGGGTGGGGCGACGAAACGGCTCCCACCTGCACCGACGCATCCGCGCAAGCCCCAGTCGCGGCAGCCCCGTACCATGGGGTGAGGCCGTGGCGTGTCAAGCCCGGCAGGGCGCGCGTAACTCAGTCCTACGCGCAGCCGTCCTCACCATCCCGGGAGTACGCCGCAATATGGCCACGCGCCACGACATCCGCAACGTCGCCATCGTCGCCCACGTAGACCACGGCAAGACGACCATCGTCGACGCCATGCTCAAGCAGGCCGGTGCCTTCGCCGCGCACCAGCTCGACTCCGTCGACGACCGCATGATGGACTCGAACGACCTGGAGCGTGAGAAGGGCATCACGATCCTCGCCAAGAACACCGCGGTCAAGTACCACCCGAAGGACGGCGGGGACCCGATCACGATCAACATCATCGACACCCCCGGCCACGCCGACTTCGGCGGCGAGGTCGAGCGCGGTCTGTCGATGGTCGACGGTGTCGTGCTCCTCGTCGACGCCTCCGAGGGCCCGCTGCCGCAGACCCGCTTCGTGCTGCGCAAGGCGCTCCAGGCCCGGCTCCCCGTCATCCTGTGCATCAACAAGACGGACCGCCCGGACGCCCGCATCGACGAGGTCGTCAACGAGGCCTACGACCTCTTCCTCGACCTGGACGCCGACGAGGACCAGATCGAGTTCCCGATCGTCTACGCCTGCGGCCGCGACGGCATCGCCTCGCTGACCAAGCCGCAGGACGGCACCGTCCCGGCCGACAGTGACAGCCTGGAGCCGTTCTTCTCCACGATCCTGGAGCACATCCCGGCCCCGACCTACGACGAGGGCGCCCCGCTGCAGGCGCACGTCACCAACCTCGACGCCGACAACTTCCTCGGCCGTATCGCGCTGCTGCGCGTCCAGCAGGGCGAGCTGCGCAAGGGTCAGACGGTCGCCTGGATGAAGCGCGACGGCTCCGTGACCAACGTCCGCATCTCCGAGCTGCTGATGACCGAGGCCCTCACCCGCGGCCCCGCCGAGAAGGCCGGCCCCGGTGACATCTGCGCCGTCGCCGGTATCCCGGACATCATGATCGGCGAGACCCTGGCCGACACCGAGAACCCGGTCGCGCTGCCGCTCATCACGGTCGACGAGCCTGCCATCTCGATGGTCATCGGTACCAACACCTCGCCGCTGGTCGGCAAGGGCGGCACCGGCAAGGGCGCCGACGCGAAGGCGGCCGTGAAGGACCGCAAGGTGACCGCACGGCAGGTCAAGGACCGGCTGGACCGCGAGCTGGTCGGCAACGTCTCCCTGCGCGTGCTGGACACCGAGCGCCCGGACGCCTGGGAGGTGCAGGGCCGTGGCGAGCTGGCGCTGGCCATCCTCGTCGAGACGATGCGCCGGGAAGGCTACGAGCTGACCGTCGGCAAGCCCCAGGTGGTCACCAAGGACGTCGACGGCAAGGTCTACGAGCCCGTCGAGCGCATGACCATCGACGTGCCCGAGGAGCACATGGGCGCGGTCACCCAGCTCATGGGTGTGCGCAAGGGCCGTATGGACAACATGTCCAACCACGGCTCGGGCTGGGTCCGCATGGAGTTCGTCGTCCCGTCCCGCGGTCTGATCGGTTTCCGGACGGAGTTCCTGACCCAGACCCGCGGCACGGGCATCGGGCACTCCATCCACGAGGGCTTCGAGCCCTGGTTCGGCACCCTGCAGACCCGTAACAACGGCTCGCTCGTCGCGGACCGCTCCGGTGCCGTCACCGCGTTCGCGATGACGAACCTCCAGGAGCGCGGCGTGCTCTTCGTGGAGCCGGGCACCGAGGTGTACGAGGGCATGATCGTCGGCGAGAACTCGCGCTCGGACGACATGGACGTCAACATCACCAAGGAGAAGAAGCTCACGAACATGCGGTCCTCCACCGCCGATGTGACCGAGTCGATCGTCCCGCCGCGCAAGCTGTCGCTGGAGCAGTCCCTGGAGTTCTGCCGCGACGACGAGTGCGTCGAGGTTACCCCGGAGGCCGTTCGCATCCGCAAGGTGGTGCTGGACCAGCGTGAGCGGGCCCGCGCCGCGAGCCGCGCCAAGCACGGCTGACGGCCCTCCAAGGGCCCTCTGACACGACCCGTCTCCCTCCCGCGCGGGAGGGAGACGGGTCGTTGTTGTGGGCTCATTCAGCAGCCTGTCAGCGGCCCGTGAAGCCCTGTTCGGATATCGGTGCCCCGGCGATCAAGTTTCGGACATGTAAACAAAAATCCCTCCCACTATGTCCGGTTCGCCGATTTCACGTCTCGCCTGTCAAGCGCGCGCAGGTGTCAATCTTTGCAATTTTTGCTCAAAAAATGGGCGGTAGGGAGATCCCTGTGCCTTCCGCCCTTGACGCGCGTTGATGCACTTGGCGAAAGTTCCCCCAAACCACAGAACCTGCCGGTATCTGTGCTGCGCTCAACTCTCCAACCCCCCGGGGGAAGAAACACATGACCAGTCCAACCAAGGCCGAGGGCTCCGGGTCCACGGTCGCCTTGGACCCAGAGCTCGAGGCGACGTCGGAAGTCGCCAAGGGAGCAACGAAGCTTGAGGGTCGTTCCCCCGGGCAGTTGATGTGGCAGCGCTTCAAGCGTGACCGTACAGGGATGATCTGCGCCGGCGTAGTGATTTTCTTCTTCGTCATCGCGCTGTGCGCACCGCTGCTCACCATGATCAGCGGCACGGACCCGTACACCCTCTACGGCCAGGACCCGACGTACGCGGACAAGCCCGTCCTGGACGACTTCGGGCTTCCGCTCGGCTACTTCGGCGGCATGTCGGCCGAGCACTGGTTCGGCGTGGAGCCGCAGTACGGCCGGGACCTGTTCGCGATGCTGGTGTACGGCATGCGGACGTCGCTGTTCATGGCGCTGGGCGTGTCGGTGCTGCTGACGGTCACCGGTGTGGTCCTCGGTCTGATCGGTGGCTACTTCGCGGGTCGTACCGACTACTGGCTCGGCCGGGTCACGGACTTCTTCCTGTCCTTCCCCTCGCAGCTCTTCTTCATCGCCTTCATGCCCGTGGTGACCTCGTTCTTCGTGGACCCGCGCGACGAGACGCCCACGTACTTCCGGGCGCTGGCGATCCTGATCGTGCTGTGGGTGCTCGGTTGGATGGGTATGTCCCGTCTCGTCCGTTCCGTGGTGCTGGCGCTGCGTGAGCGGGAGTTCATCGAGGCCGCCAAGGTCTCCGGGGCCTCGCCGGGCCGGATCATCCGCAAGGAGGTCCTGCCGAACATCGTCACGCCGGTGCTGGTGCAGTTCACGTATCAGCTGCCCAGCACCATCCTGACCATCGCCTTCCTTTCCTTCGCGGGCGTCGGCTTCGTCGAGCCCACCCCGGACTGGGGGCGTCTGTTCGCCGCCGGCGCGAACTACACCCAGCAGGACCCCGCGTTCATCTTCTTCCCGGGTGTGGCGCTGGTGATCTTCATCCTGTGCTTCAACCTCCTCGGAGACTCGGTACGGGATGCCTTCGACCCCAAGTCCGGGCGCTGAGCCGTCCATTGGTGGGGGGTGGCTGCCGCCCCCGCGTCGGCCTACCAGCCGCGTCAGGCAGTACTCATGGATAACAACCGACAGGTAGGTGCATACACCGCTATGAAGTCGTTCACCTCGCGCAGAGGACGCGCCATGCTGGTCGCCATCGCGGCCGGTTCCCTCGCGCTCACCGGCTGCTCGGAGAACACCGGCAACAACTCCGGCGGGAACAAGGGCGAGAACCAGGACAAGGCCAAGGAGCAGGCGGCGGGCGTCGCCTACCTGGACGCCGCGGCCTCGACCGGTCCGGCCGAGGAGGTCCCCGGGGCCAAGCCCGGCGGCACCATCACGGTCTACCAGGAGTCGGGTCTGTCCCACATGGACCCGAGCCAGATATACGTCTCGGACGCCGGTCAGTTCGCCAACCTGGTCTTCCGCGGTCTGACCAACTTCCAGGAGGACGGCAAGGGCGGCGTCGCGGTCGTGGGTGACCTCGCGACCGACTCCGGCAAGCCGTCCAACGACAACAAGACCTGGACGTTCACGCTCAAGGACGGCGTCAAGGACCAGAACGGCAACGAGATCACCTCGGCCGACGTCCGCCACACCGTCGAGCGCCTGTACGCGGAGTTCATCTTCGACGGCCCGACCTACCTCCAGACCTGGCTGAGCGGCCCGGACTACCGCAAGGCGCTGCCGGACGGCGGCTTCGGCAAGAAGCACCTGCCGGACTCGGTCCTGGAGACCCCGGACGACAAGACGATCGTCTTCCACTTCGACAAGCCGCGTCCGGACCTGCCGATGACGCTGGCGATGCCGGGCTACTCCATCGTGCCGGAGAAGACCGACACCAAGGCGAAGTACGACACGGCCCCGGTCGCCCTCGGTCCCTACAAGATCGCGGAGTTCAAGGCGGGCAAGACCCTCAAGCTCGTCAAGAACGAGAACTGGGACCCGAAGACCGACTCGGTCCGTCACCAGTACGTCGACGGCTTCAACTTCCAGTTCGGTGTCACCGAGTCGACGCAGACCAAGCGCCTGATCTCCGACCAGGGCGACGCCAAGAACGCCATCCAGTTCACCGGCAGTGTCGACTCCACCCAGATCCAGGACGTCATCAGCGACCCGGCCGTCAACAAGCGGACGATCAAGGGCTACCAGCCCTACGTCATGCAGCTGACGTTCAACCTGGACCGCGTCAAGAACAAGGCCGTCCGTGACGCCGCCACCTACGCGGTGAACTCCAAGGCCCTGATCGCCGGTGAGGGTGGCGCGTTCGGCGGTGACGTCGCCCCGAACCTGTTCGCCCCGACCCTGCCGGGTTACGACGCGAAGTACGACCCCTACGGCCGTCTGAAGACGCCGGCGGGCAACATCGAGAAGGCCAAGGAGCTGCTGGCGGACGTCCCGGCCGCCGAGAAGAAGCTCGTCTTCGCCTACGCCAACTCCGAGGCGGGCCAGAAGCGCAAGGTCGCCATCGAGGACGCGCTCGGCAAGGTCGGCTTCGACGTGGTCTCCAAGGAGATCGACGCCGCGTCGTACTACGAGCAGATCGGCAAGCTCAAGAACCCGTACGACATGTACATCACCGGCTGGGGCCAGGACTGGCCGTCCGCCGCGACGGTCGTGACCCCGATCTACGACGGTGACCAGGTCGCCGACGGTGCGTCGAACTACTCGCACATCAAGGACCCGAAGGTCCAGGAGCTGATCGCCAAGGCTCTGACCGAGGCCCCCGAGCAGGCCGCCAAGACCTGGGAAGAGGCTCACAAGTACATCCTGGAGGAGGTCAACCCGGCCGCTCCGCTGTGGTACACCAAGCAGTTCCAGCTCTACGGCTCGAACATCGGCGGTGCCCGCTACAGCACTGAGTCGAGCTACATCGACGTCACCCAGCTGTACCTGAAGTCGTAACTCTCTACGGCTGTTCGCGGGGGTGCGCACCAGGCGGAGCGCGCCCCCGCGGTTCCGTGAACCCATCCACCGTCTCCGCAGAGAGCAGCCCCCCGCCATGCTTCAGTTCATCCTCCGGCGCTCGGTCGGTGCCGTCGTCACCTTGTTCCTGATCGGCGCCGCAACTTTCTTCCTCTTCGTCGCCGCGCCCTCCGACTACGCCTCCCTGGCCTGTGGCAAGGACTGCTCGCCCGCGCGACTGGAGGACATCCGGCACGCCCTCGGTCTCGACCAGCCGCTCGCCCAGCAGTTCTTCGAATTCATGTCCGGCATCGTCGCCGGCCGTGACTTCCCGGAGGGCGACTGCCCCGCACCGTGCCTGGGCCGGTCGTTCTACTACGGTGACAACGTCACCTCGATCATCATGGACCGCTTCCCGCTGACCCTCTCCCTGACGGTCGGCGCCCTGTTCGTCTTCCTCGTCCTCGGCATCGGCGCGGGCATGCTCGCCGCCTACCGGCGCGGCAGCATGGTGGACAAGGTCGCCACCGGTGCGTCCATGGTGCTCAGCTCGTTCCAGATCTACTTCCTCGGCCCGATCGTGCTGCTGATCTTCGTCTACAGCACCGGCTGGGTGGAGGACCCCAAGTACGTGCCGTTCACCGACAATCCGCTCGGCTGGCTCGCCGGGCTGTGGATCCCGATGGCCGTGATGGCCACGATCTTCACCGCCCAGTACACCCGTATGGCGCGCTCCTCGATGATCGAGCAGCTCTCCGAGGAGCACGTGCGCACCGCGCGCGCCAAGGGCATGGGCAAGAAGTACGTCTTCTTCCGCTACGCCTGGCGCGGCTCGCTCATCCCCATCGTGACCATCCTCGGCATCGACCTGAGCGCCCTGCTCGGCGGCGGTGTCGTCACCGAACTCACCTTCTCCCTCCAGGGGATCGGCCGCCTTGCCGTGGACGGGGCGGTCACCAAGGACCTTCCGCTGACGATGGGTGTCATGCTGGTCGGAGCCTTCTTCATCCTGCTCCTGAACATCCTCGTCGACATCGCGTACGCCTGGATCGATCCGCGCGTCCGGCTCTCCTAGGAAGAACGAACCACCGTGACCACACTGACCAAAACCGAGGACGTCCCGGCCCAGACCGGGCCCGAGAGCTTCCTCTCGGTCCGTGACCTGCGGGTGCAGTTCTCCACCGAGGACGGCATCGTCAAGGCGGTCGACGGGCTCTCCTTCGATGTCAAGCGCGGCAGGACCCTCGGCATCGTCGGCGAGTCGGGTTCCGGCAAGTCCGTCACCAACCTGACCATCCTGGGCCTGCACAACCCGCGGACCACCACCATCGACGGCGAGATCGTCCTGGACGGCCAGGAACTCGTCACCGCCAAGGAGAAGGAGCTGGAGAAGCTCCGCGGCAACAAGATGGCGATGATCTTCCAGGACCCGCTGACGGCGCTGTCGCCGTACTACACGGTGGGACGGCAGCTCTCCGAGCCGTACATGAAGCACATGGGCGCCTCCAAGAAGGAGGCGAAGGACCGGGCGATCCAGATGCTGGAGAAGGTCGGCATCCCGCAGCCCAAGGTGCGCTTCGACGACTACCCGCACCAGTTCTCCGGCGGTATGCGCCAGCGCGCGATGATCGCCATGGCGCTGATGTGCGACCCCGACCTGCTCATAGCCGACGAGCCGACCACCGCGCTCGACGTGACCGTGCAGGCGCAGATCCTCGACCTGCTCAAGGACCTCCAGCAGGAGTTCGGCTCCGCGATCATCTTCATCACCCACGACCTCGGTGTCATCGCCAACATGGCCGACGACCTGTTGGTGATGTACGCGGGCCGGGCCGTGGAGCGCGGCAGCGTCAAGGAGGTGCTGCGCACCCCGACGCACCCCTACACCTGGGGTCTGCTCAGCTCCATGCCGCGCCTCGACGGCGACATCCACCAGGAGCTGACGCCGATCCCGGGCAGCCCGCCGTCGCTGCTCAACCCGCCGTCCGGCTGCCCCTTCCACCCGCGCTGCGCCTACCGTGACAAGGTGTCCGGCAATCTGTGCACCGAGTCCCGTCCGTCGCTGGGCGAGGGCCGGGCCGCGGCCTGCCACCTCACGACGGAGCAGAAGCAGACCATCTTCATCGACGAGATCCAGCCCCGGCTGCGCTAGGGAGAACCGAGATCATGAGCGAGAACCTCACCCTCCCCGCACAGCAGGGCTCCACGTCCACCTCCACGGAACCCCTCCTGGAGGTCAAGGGCCTGACCAAGCACTTCCCGATCTACGGCGGCTTCCCCATCAAACGCAGGGTCGGCGCCGTCCAGGCCGTCGACGGCGTCGACCTCAGCGTCGGGGTGGGCGAGAGCCTCGGACTGGTCGGCGAGTCGGGCTGTGGCAAGTCCACCACCGGACGCCTGATCACCAGGCTCCTGGAGCCGACCGCCGGGCAGATCACCTACGCCGGTCAGGACATCACGCGTGCCAAGCGCAAGCAGCTGGCGCCGGTGCGGTCCGAGATCCAGATGATCTTCCAGGACCCGTACTCGTCGCTGAACCCGCGACAGACCGTCGGCAGCATCATCAAGGCGCCGATGGAGGTCAACGGGATCACCCCCGCGGGCGGCCGGGAGAACCGCGTCCGGGAGCTGCTGGAACTGGTCGGCCTCAACCCGGAGCACTACAACCGCTTCCCGCACGAGTTCTCCGGCGGTCAGCGCCAGCGCATCGGCGTCGCCCGTGCCCTGGCCCTGAACCCGAAGCTGATCGTCGCGGACGAGCCGGTCTCCGCGCTGGACGTGTCGATCCAGGCGCAGGTGGTGAACCTGCTCCAGAAGGTCCAGGACGAGCTGGGCATCGCGTTCGTCTTCATCGCCCACGACCTCGCGATCGTGCGGCACTTCTCGCAGCGCGTGGCCGTCATGTACCTCGGCAAGGTGGTCGAGGTCGGGGACCGGGACTCCATCTACAACCGGCCTCGGCACCCCTACACGCACGCCCTGCTCTCCGCGGTGCCCGAGGTGCAGGTCGACGACGACACCGAGCAGCGCGAGCGCATCCGCCTCGCCGGTGACGTGCCCTCGCCGATCCACCCGCCGTCCGGCTGCCGCTTCCGCACCCGCTGCTGGAAGGCGCAGGACAAGTGCGCGACCGAGGAGCCGCCGCTGGTCCAGATCTCCGGCAACCGGTCCGGGCACCTGACGGCCTGCCACTTCCCGGAGGAGCCGACCACGGAGGCCCGCGCGGAGGACGTCGTCATGGACCCGGCGCTGAAGGCGCTGGAGGAGGCCCAGGACCAGCACTGAGCCACTCCCACGGCCCCCGGGAACCGCCTGCGCGGCTCCCGGGGGCTTCGTGCTGCCACGACAGGCGCGACGGCCGGCCTCGTGCTGCCGCGGGAGGCGCGACGGCCGGCCTCGTGCTGCCGCGGGAGGCGCGACGGCCGGCCTCGTGCTGCCGCGGGAGGCGCGACGGCCGGCAGGCTCCGCCACCGTCCGCGCCCCGAGGGCAGCGGCGTGCCCCGGTCCGCCGTTCGTGGGCAGGATCGTGCCCCCGGTCCGTGCTTCGGGGGCAGGGGTGTGGTCCCGGTCCGTGCTTCGGCGGCAGGGGTGTGGTCCCGGTCCCATGGATTGAGGGGTGTCGTACGGCCCGGCGAGGGAGGCGTCGTAGAAGGAACGATCAACCATCCGGGCAGTGTGCCTGCTGCTTCGCCGACCAGTACAGAAATCCGGGATTCACGGCGGGGGAAGGGCTGACGCCTGCCGCCGGGTGCTTCCGCCGGGGCCCGATCCGGACGACAGGCTCTAGCCCAAAGGGCCGCCCCCGTGTGCATTGCTCACCTTATGTGTCGATATTTACCGGTAACGGGGTCAGGATATTGGTCGAACGGGTCAGCGCCCCGGCGCTGGCGGCAGCGCACCTGAGGAGGCACCCCATGCGTGGAGCACGGCACGCCCGATGGGCCGCGTGCGCGGCCGCGCTCGCCCTCGTGGGCACTGGCTGCGGCTCGGGCGGCGGCAGCGGCGACGGCGGCGCGGTGCTCAGCTCGTCCTGGGGCGACCCGCAGAACCCGCTGGAGCCGGCCAACACCAACGAGGTCCAGGGCGGCAAGGTCCTCGACATGATCTTCCGCGGGCTGAAGAAGTACGACCCGGAGACCGGCAAGGCCGAGGACATGCTCGCCGAGAGCATCGAGACGACCGACTCGCGCACCTTCACCATCACCGTCAAGGAGGGCTGGACCTTCAGCAACGGCGAGAAGGTCACCGCCCGCTCCTTCGTCGACGCCTGGAACTACGGCGCGAGCCTGAGGAACAACCAGCGCAACGCCTACTTCTTCGGCTACATCGACGGCTACGACAAGGTGCACCCCGAGAACGGCGGCGAGCAGACCGCCGAGACCCTCTCCGGCCTGAAGGTCACCGGCGAGCGCACCTTCACCGTGAAACTCCGTCAGAAGTTCTCGAGCTTCCCCGACACGCTCGGCTACGCCGCCTTCGCCCCGCTGCCGAGGGCCTTCTTCGACGACCACGACGCCTGGCTGAGCCGGCCCGTCGGCAACGGCCCGTACGCCGTCGACGCGTACGTCAAGGGCTCCCAGATGTCGCTGCGCGCCTGGGACGGCTACCGCGGCCCCGACAAGGCGCGCAACGGCGGCGTCGACCTCAAGGTCTACACCGACAACAACACCGCCTACACCGACCTCATGGCCGGCAACCTGGACCTGGTCGACGACGTCCCCGCGGCGCAGCTGAAGAACGTCCGGGCGGACCTCGGCGACCGCTACCTCAACACCCCCGCCGGCATCCTGCAGACCCTCGCCTTCCCGTACTACGACAAGAACTGGAACAAGCCCGGCATGGACAAGGTCCGCAAGGGCCTGTCCCGGGCGATCGACCGGGAGCAGATCACCGAGACCATCTTCCACCGGACCCGCACCCCGGCGACTGACTGGACCTCACCGGTCCTCGGCAAGGGCGGCGGCTACCGGGCGGGGCTGTGCGGCGAGTGGTGCGATTACGACCCCGCCGCGGCGAAGAAGCTGATCGAGGAGGGCGGCGGGCTGCCCGGCGGCCAGGTGAGGATCACGGTCAACGCGGACACCGGCTCGCACAAGCAGTGGGTGGACGCGGTCTGCAACTCCATCAACAACGCCCTCGGCAACGAGCGCGCCTGCGTCACCAACCCGGTCGGCACGTTCGCCGACTTCCGCGGCCGGATCACCGACCACGAGATGACCGGCCCGTTCCGCGCCGGCTGGCAGATGGACTACCCGCTGATCCAGAACTTCCTCCAGCCGCTGTACTACACCAACGCCTCCTCCAACGACGGCAAGTGGTCCAACGAGAAGTTCGACGAGCTGATCGACCGCGCCAACGCCGAGAGCGACACCGCCAAGGCCGTCGCGACCTTCCAGCAGGCCGAGGAGGTTGTCCGGGACGACATGGCCGCCATCCCGCTGTGGTACCAGAACGGCAGCGCGGGCTACTCGGAGCGGCTGTCCGACGTGAAGCTCAACCCCTTCAGCGTCCCGGTCTACAACGAGATCAAGGTCAGCTGAGGCGGCGCCATGGGACGGTACGTCGTCCGGCGGCTGCTGCAGATGATCCCGGTCTTCTTCGGGGCCACCCTGCTGATCTTCCTGATGGTCAACGTGATGGGCGATCCCATCGCCGGCCTGTGCGGTGAACGGGAGTGCGACCCGGCGACGGCCGCCCAGCTCAGGAAGGAGTTCGGCCTCGACAAGCCCGTCTGGCAGCAATACCTGACCTACATGGGCAACGTCTTCACCGGCGACTTCGGCACCGCCTTCAACGGCCAGCCGGTCACCGAGCTGATGGGCAGCGCCTTCCCGGTCACCATCCGGCTGACGATCGTCGCGATCCTCTTCGAGATCGTCATCGGTATCACCCTGGGTGTGATCACCGGTCTGCGCCGGGGCCACCCCGTCGACACCTCCGTCCTGCTGGTGACCCTGGTGGTCATCTCCGTCCCCACCTTCGTCACCGGCCTGCTGCTGCAACTGCTGCTCGGTGTCCAGTGGGGCTGGATCCGCCCCTCGGTGTCCCCCGAGGCCCCCTTCGACGAGCTGATCGTGCCCGGGCTGGTCCTCGCCTCCGTCTCCCTGGCCTACGTCACCCGGCTGACCCGTACGTCCATCGCGGAGAACCGCCGCTCCGACTACGTCCGCACGGCCGTCGCCAAAGGGCTGCCCCGACGCCGGGTCGTCACCCGCCACCTGCTGCGCAACTCCCTCATCCCGGTCGTCACCTTCATCGGCACCGACATCGGCGCGCTGATGGGCGGCGCCATCGTCACCGAGCGCATCTTCAACATCCACGGCGTCGGATACCAGCTCTACCAGGGCATCCTCCGCCAGAACACCCAGACCGTCGTCGGCTTCGTGACCGTCCTCGTCCTGGTCTTCCTGCTCGCCAACCTCCTCGTCGACCTCCTGTACGCCGTACTCGACCCGAGGATCCGCTATGCCTGACGCTCAGCAGACAGGTGCGCCCGAGGGCGCCATCGCCGGGACGGGCATGGGCGGCGCGATGGACCTCGCCGCCGGCGAGGCGCGGACGGTGGAGCGGGCGCCGGGCGGCCCCGTCGGCGGCGGCCCCGCCGGCAAGCCCCGCTCGCTGTGGTCCGACGCCTGGCACGACCTGCGCCGCAACCCGGTCTTCATCGCCTCCGCCCTGGTGATCCTCTTCCTGGTGTTCATCTCGCTGTGGCCGTCCGCGATCGCCTCCGGCAGCCCGCTGCGCTGTGACCTGGCCAAGGCCCAGGAGGGCTCCCAGCCCGGCGCCCCCTTCGGGTACGACGGACAGGGCTGCGACGTCTACACGCGCACGGTCTACGGCGCGCGTACGTCCGTCGCGGTCGGCGTCTGCGCCACGCTCGGCGTCGCGGTCCTCGGCAGCGTCCTCGGCGGGCTCGCCGGCTTCTTCGGCGGCGTCGGGGACTCGATCCTGTCGCGGACGACCGACATCTTCTTCGCGATCCCGGTCGTCCTCGGCGGTCTCGTCCTGCTGTCGGTGGTGACCAGCAACACCATCTGGCCGGTCATCGGGTTCATGGTGCTGCTCGGCTGGCCGCAGATCTCCCGGATCGCCCGCGGCGCGGTCATCACCGCCCGGCAGAACGACTACGTCCAGGCCGCCCGCGCCCTCGGCGCCTCCAACTCCCGGCTGCTGCTGCGGCACATCGCGCCCAACGCCGTGGCGCCGGTGATCGTGGTGTCGACCATCGCGCTCGGCACGTACATCGCCCTGGAGGCGACCCTGTCCTACCTCGGCGTCGGCCTGAAGCCGCCCAGCGTCTCCTGGGGCATCGACATCTCCGCCGCCTCGCCCTACATCCGCAACGCCCCGCACGCACTGCTCTGGCCCTCCGGGGCGCTAGCCGTCACCGTGCTGGCGTTCATCATGCTCGGCGACGCGGTGCGCGACGCCCTCGACCCCAAGCTGAGGTGAGGTGCCGTCATGCTGCTCGACGTACGTGACCTGCACGTGGAGTTCCGCACCCGGGACGGCGTCGCCAAGGCCGTCAACGGCGTCAGCTACGGCGTGGACGCGGGCGAGACGCTCGCCGTGCTCGGCGAGTCGGGTTCCGGCAAGTCCGTCACCGCGCAGGCCGTCATGGGCATCCTCGACACGCCGCCCGGGCGGATCACCGGCGGCGAGGTCCTCTTCCGGGGCAGGGACCTGCTCACGCTCAAGGAGGAGGAGCGGCGCAGGGTCCGCGGCGCCGAGATGGCCATGATCTTCCAGGACGCCCTGTCCTCGCTCAACCCCGCCCTGACCGTGGGCGACCAGCTCGGCGAGATGTTCGTCGTCCACCGGGGCATGTCGAAGAAGGACGCCCGGGCCAGGGCCGTCGAGCTGATGGACCGGGTGCGCATCCCAGGCGCCAAGGAGCGGGTGAGGCAGTACCCGCACCAGTTCTCCGGCGGCATGCGCCAACGCGTGATGATCGCGATGGCGCTGGCCCTGGAACCCGCCCTGATCATCGCCGACGAGCCCACCACCGCCCTGGACGTCACCGTCCAGGCCCAGGTCATGGAGCTGCTCGCGGAGCTGCGGCGCGAGACGGACATGGGCCTGATCCTGATCACCCACGACCTCGGCGTGGTCGCCGACGTCGCCGACCGGATCGCGGTGATGTACGCGGGCCGGATCGTGGAGTCGGCACCGGTGCACGACATCTACAAGGCGCCGGCGCACCCGTACACACGCGGGCTGCTCGAATCCGTCCCGCGCCTGGACCACAAGGGCCGGGAGCTGTACGCCATCAGGGGCCTGCCGCCGAGCCTGCTGCACATCCCGCCGGGCTGTGCCTTCCACCCGCGCTGCCCCATGGCCCGGGACGTGTGCCGCACGGACGTCCCCCCGCTGTACGACGTGTCCGAACAGCGGGGGAGCGCCTGTCACTTCTGGCGGGAGTGCCTGGATGGCTGAGCCGATTCTCGAGGTCAGCGGCCTCGTCAAGCACTACCCGCTCACCACGGGCGTCCTGTTCAGGAAGCAGGTCGGCTCCGTGAAGGCCGTCGACGGCGTCGACTTCACGCTCGACCGGGGCGAGACCCTCGGCATCGTCGGCGAGTCCGGCTGCGGCAAGTCGACGGTCGCCAGGATGCTGGTGCACCTGGAGAAGCCGACGGCCGGGGTGATCCGGTACAAGGGCGAGGACGTCACCGAGTTGTCCGGCAAGGCGCTGAAGGCGGTCCGGCGCAACATCCAGATGGTGTTCCAGGACCCGTACACCTCGCTCAACCCCCGGATGACGGTGGGAGACATCATCGGGGAGCCGTACGAGATCCACCCCGAGGCGGCGCCGAAGGGCGACCGGCGCCGGAGGGTGCGGGAGCTGCTGGAGGTCGTGGGCCTCAACCCCGAGTACATCAACCGCTACCCGCACCAGTTCTCCGGCGGCCAGCGCCAGCGCATCGGCATCGCGCGGGGGCTGGCGCTGCGCCCGGAGATCATCGTCGCCGACGAACCGGTCTCCGCGCTGGACGTGTCCGTGCAGGCACAGGTGATCAACCTGCTGGACCGCCTGCAGCGGGAGTTCGAGCTCTCCTACCTCTTCATCGCGCACGACCTGTCCGTCGTCCGGCACATCTCCGACCGGGTGGCGGTGATGTACCTCGGCCGGATCGTGGAGATCGGCCGGCACACCGAGATCTACGACCACCCCACGCACCCCTACACCCAGGCCCTGCTCTCCGCCGTCCCCGTGCCCGACCCGGAGGCCCGTGAACACCGCGAGCGGATCATCCTCGCCGGTGACGTGCCCTCCCCGACGAACATCCCGTCCGGCTGCCGCTTCCGCACCCGGTGCTTCAAGGCCCGGGAGCGCTGCGCCGTGGAGGTCCCGGTACTGGCGGTCCCGGCCGAGTACCGCGGGACCACCGGCCCGGCGGCCCATGCCTCGGCGTGCCATTTCGCGGAGGAGCGGCAGGTCGTGGCACCCGGGGAGACGCGGTAACACACAGGCAACTCCGCCGACCCTGCACCGATATACGGACGCGCCATCCTTCAGGACGTACGGCCGTGCGGGTGCCGTGAACGGGCCGGGGTGCCGCCATGTCACCCCGGCCCGTTGCCGTGCCTACGCGAGCCGCAGCGAACGCCTGAGGAAGTCCACCTGGAGCAGCAGCAGGTTCTCGGCGACCTGCTCCTGCGGGGTCATGTGCGTGACGCCGGACAGCGGGAGCACCTCGTGCGGGCGGCCCGAGGCGAGCAGGGCGGACGACAGGCGCAGGGCGTGGGCGACCACCACGTTGTCGTCGGCCAGGCCGTGCACGATCATCAGCGGGCGGTGCGGCTCGGCCGGGGACGACAGGCCGTCGTCGGTGATCAGGGAGCTCTTCGCGTACGCCTCGGGGGAGTCGGCCGGGTGGCCCAGATACCGCTCGGTGTAGTGCGTGTCGTACAGCCGCCAGTCCGTCACCGGGGCGCCGGCGATGCCCGCGTGGAAGACGTCCGGGCGGCGCAGCACGGCCAGGGCGGCCAGCCAGCCGCCGTAGGACCAGCCGCGGATCGCGACCCGGGCGAGGTCCAGCGGGTGGCTTCGCGCGAGGTCCTGGAGCGCCTCGACCTGGTCGTCGAGGGAGACGGTGAAGTCGTCCCTGACCGCCTTCTCCCAGGCGGGGGAGCGGCCGGGCGTGCCGCGTCCGTCGGCGACGACCACCGCGAACCCCTGGTCGGCGAACCACTGCGAGGTCAGGTGCGCGTTGTGCGCGGCGACCACGCGGGGGCCGTGCGGGCCGCCGTAGGGGTCGAGAAGAACCGGGAGGGGAGTGTCATCGTGGTAGTCCCGCGGCATAAGCACGGCGCACGGAATCCTCCGTGCGCCCCCCTCGGTCAGGGTCACGCGCGGGGACATACCGGGATCTTCGGCGTACGACGGGATGACCGTCACCGTCCCCCAGTCTTCGGCCGGGGAGGCGCCCGTCTCCTTCCGGTCGCCCTCGCGCAGCACCCGCACCGTGGAGCCCGGCCGGTCCGGCGTCGCCGAGACGAGGACGGTCACGTCCCCGGCGCGCACCGCCGCGTGCACGCCCGGTTCCCGCGACAGCCGCTCGACGCCGAGTTCGTTGACGCGGTAGACGTGCACCTCGCCGGTCTCGGGAGCCGCCGCCCCCTGGCCGGCCGACGCCGACACGAGCACGTCGTCGTCCGAGACGTCGAGCACGGCCCGCAGATGCAACTGCGGCCCGGTCAGCGGGCGTTCACCCACCGCGAGCACTCGCGCGCCGCCCTCGTCGGCGATCCGCACCAGCTGCCCCGAGGGGGACCAGCACGGCACCCCAGGGAAAAGATCAAGCCAAATCGGATCTTCGTCGGCGTGCACCATCCGGGTCGCGCCCGTGTCCGGATCGACCGCCAGGTACAGCTGGCTGCGCTGGTCACGCGCCTGCACAAGGAGCAGCGGCGCACCCGCCGCTGACCAGTGCACTCGCGCCAGATACGGGTACCGCGCCCGGTCCCAGACGACCTCCGTGCGCGTCCCGTCCAGGCCGATCACGAACAGCCGGACGTCCGCGTTCTCCGTGCCGGCCGCCGGATAGGGGACGTGTTGTGGGTCACGTTCCGGCTGGGCCGGATCGGAGATCCACCACCGCCGTACCGGCGTGTCGTCCACCCGCGCCACCAGCAGCCGGTCGGACTCCGGCGCCCACCAGAAACCTCGCGAACGCCCCATTTCCTCGGCCGCGATGAACTCGGCCAGACCATAGGAAACCGACTCGCCGTCGGGTTCCGCGAGCGCCCGGTCGCCGTCGCCCTCGGCGCCGATCACCCGCAGGGCGCCCTGCGCGACGTACGCGACGTGCCGTCCGTCGGGGGAGGGGCGCGGGTCGATCACCGGTGCCTCGACAGGGAGTTCGCGTGCCGTGCCGGCCCGCAGCTCGGCCGTGAAAAGCCGCCCTGACAAGGCGAAAGCCGCCAACTCCGCAGCCGCGTCGGTCGCGTAGCCGACGATGCCGGCTCCGCCCTCACGGCTGCGTTCGCGGCGCGCCCGCTCCTCGGGCGAGAGGTCTTCCGCGGCCCCGCCCAGCAGGGCGCGCGGGTCGGCCGCCAGGCGCTCGGCGGCGTCCGCCAGGTCGAGCACCCACAGAGCGTTCGCCCGGTCCGTACCGGATTGCGAGCGCAGGAACACGACACGGGAACCGTCGGGGGCCACGGTGAACGAACGCGGCGCGCCGAGCGTGAACCGCTGGGTGCGGGCGTGCCGTCTGGGGAAGGAGTCAGGCTCGGTCGTCATGCCCCGACCATATTGGCCATGCGCCCCCTTGTGCGGCTGTGCGCCATTCGATGCGCGCGTACGGATAGTTATGATCACTAGCGCTGTGTGGGTATGAACCTGCTGGCCGCTGTATGGATGTACACGTTCCCTCGCACTGTTTCCCCCACATCCCGGGTTCTTGGAGGTGAGCCGCCGTGGCACTCTCGATTTCGGCGGTGGTGCTGCTGGCGATCATCGTCTTCCTGCTGATCAAGAAGTCAGGGCTGAAGGCCGGGCATGCCGTCGTGTGCATGCTGCTGGGCTTCTACCTGGCCTCGTCGACCGTGGCGCCCACGATCAGCGAGCTGACCACGAACATCGCCGGCATGATCGGCAGCATCAAGTTCTGACCGTCCCGGTCGGCTCGTAGGGTGGGGCCATGACGGAACAGCCCTCCCCCGAGCTCTTCGAGCAGGGGGGACCCCCACCTCGCTCCGGGAGGCGTCTGCTGCTCGTGCACGCGCACCCCGACGATGAGTCGATCAACAACGGCGCGACCATGGCCAAGTACGCGGCCGAGGGTGCCCATGTGACCCTGGTCACCTGCACCCTCGGTGAGCGTGGCGAGGTGATCCCGCCCGGGCTCGCGCATCTGACCGGTGCTGCCCTCGGCGAGCACCGGTTGCGCGAACTGACCGCCGCGATGCGGGAGTTGGGCGTCGACGACGTCCGTCTGCTCGGCGGGGCGGGCCGCTACCAGGACTCCGGGATGATGGGCCTGCCCGACAACGACGACCCCGGCTGCCTGTGGCGGGCGGACGTCGACGAGGCCGCGGCCCACCTCGTCGAGGTGATCCGCGAGGTACGGCCGCAGGTCCTCGTCACCTACGACCCGGACGGCGGCTACGGCCACCCCGACCACATCCAGGCCCACCGCATCGCCATGCGCGCCGCCGAGCTGGCCGACGAGGCGGGCCTCGGCATCGCCAAGGTCTACTGGAACCGCGTCCCGCGCACGGTCGCCGAGGAGGCCTTCGCCCGCCTCGCGGACGCGCTGCCCGGCCTGGCCTTCGCCAAGAGCGCCGTGATCGACGACGTGCCCGGTGTGGTCGACGACGAGCGGATCACCACCGAGGTCGACGGCACCGCGTACGCCGCTGCCAAGGCCGCCGCGATGGCCGCGCACGCCACGCAGATCGAGGTCGCCGAGCCGTACTTCGCGCTGTCCAACCAGCTCGCGCAGCCGCTGCTCACCACGGAGTACTACGAGTTGGTGCGCGGCGGGACCGGGGTTCCCCCGGCCGGGGGCCGAAGGGCCCAGGGGCGGGAGACGGACCTGTTCGCCGGGATCGAGGTGGCGTCATGAGCGACCGGCACCCGACACCGCTCGCGCAGCCGCTGCGACCGCCCTCCGCCGGGCGGATCGCGGCCTACCTCGGCCTGTTCGCGCTCGGCCTGCTGGTCGGAGCCGCCGGGGCGCTGGTGCAGGCCGCCTGGTTCCCGGGCGGGCTGCTGCTGGCGCTCGCGGCGGCCGCCGGAGCCTTCCTCGGCGGGGCGTGGGTGACCCGTGGCCGGGCCGGGGCCGTGGCGGGCGCGGCCGGCTGGCTGCTCTCCGTCATCCTGCTCACCGCCAGCCGGCCGGAGGGCGACTTCCTCTTCGCCGCGGGCGTGGGCTCGTACGCCTACCTCCTCGGCGGCATGGCCGTCGCTGTGATCTGTGCCACCCTCGCGCCGGCGCGGGGACCCGGGGGCCGGTCCGTCCGACTTGGCGAATGACGTACCGGTTCGCCCTCGTGCGGTGGTGCGAGTCGCGTGCGGGTTTCCCCAACCGTCGCGGGAAACACGCGCGTAGTGGCCAGTATGGTGGAGCCGCCGCCGAGCCGCCCGCGTTTCCGAGGTCGTGCCGGGCGGTGGAGCCAACCGGGAGAACCTGCCTTGAGTCGTGAAACTGACAGTCCGTCCTCCGGGCCCAACGGGCGCGGGGGTACCGCATACCCCTCGGGCACGCCGCCCTACGGCACCCCCACGGCTTCCGACAGCGGTGCGGACGCGGGCCGTTCGGGCGCAGGGGCCGAGGAGCGCAAGACCGAGACCACGCTGACGACCCGGATCCGGATCAACATCCCCGGATCACGGCCCATTCCGCCGGTCGTCGTCCGCAAGCCCGTCGCCGACGCCGAGGGCGACGGCGGCACCGACACCGAGGCGGCGGCGCAGGGCGCGGCCTCCTCCCCGGGCGCGGCCGAGACCCCTGCCGAGCAGCAACAGCCGGGGCCCGCCGAGGAGAAGACGAGCGACTGGTTCGCGCCTGCGTCCCGCAAGTCCGGTCCGGCCAAGCCCGGTCCGGGCGGCGGCGCCGCCAACGGAACGGCGACGCCGGGCGGTTCGGCCGCTCCGGGCGCCGCGCGTCCCGGCGGTGTCGTCGGTTCCATGACCGTGCCGGGCGGCTCCAGGCCCGCCCCGCAGACCGGAGCCCGCCCGGCCGGCCCCAAGGGCGCCGGCCTGCCCGGCGCGACCGGCGGCCCGGTGGCCCCCGGCCACGGTGGCGGCACCGGCTCCTTCGACGTCACCGAGGCCCTCACGGCGGGCCCCCTGGGCAACGGCAACGGCTCCCGCCCCGGCGAGCCGCGCCGCGACGACCTGCCGTACTTCGCCGAGCACGAACAAGCCGGCCAGAACGGGCAGAACGGCCAGGGTGCGCCCCACGGTCAGGACCCCTACGGCACGCACAGCCCGTACGGCGGTCAGGGCGCCGCCCGCGACAGCCGCGACGGGCTGAGCGGTTACGGCGGCCCGGCCGGCCCCGGCGGACCGTCCGGCCCGCAGGGCCCCGCGGGCCCGACCGGCGGCCCGGTCACCGGCGACAGCCAGCTCACCCGGCCCCGCGCGGCGGGAGCGCCCGCCGGCGTCCCGCACCCCGGCCCCGGCGGCGGGCTGAGCGACGACACCGCGATCCTCACGCCGCAGCAGCCGGCCCCCGAGCCGCCCCCCGGCAGCCCCTTCGGCATGCCGGTCGCCAACGTCTCCGGGGACACCCTCACGAGCGGCATCCCGGTCGTGCCGCCCGCCGACCGGAGCACCCCGTTCGGTGCGGGCCCCGCCGCCGGCGGACCGCTGCCGCACACCCCGCCGAAGCGGTCCGAACCGCCGCGGCAGACCGCGCCCGCCGCGGCGCCCAAGAAGAAAAAGAAGGGCCGCAACAAGCTGGTGCTGCTCGGCGGCGGCGTGTTCGCCATCGCCGGTGTGGCCTACGGCGCCGGGCTGCTGATGAACCACTCCGACGTGCCCAAGGGCACCACCGTGCTCGGCGTGGACATCGGCGGCGGCACCCGCGACGACGCCGTGAAGAAGCTCGACGAGGCCCTCGGCGACCGCGTCGACAATCCGCTGAAGCTGTCCGTCGACGGCGAGACCGTCTCGCTCAGGCCGGACCAGTCGGGCCTGCAGTTCGACGCCGACGCCACGGTCGACGCCGCCGCGAGGAGCGACTACAACCCGGTCTCCGTGATCGGCTCGCTCTTCGGCCAGGAACGGGTCGTGGAGCCGGTCATGCCGGTCGACGAGGAGAAGCTGCACTCCGCCCTCCAGGCCGCGGCGGGCGGCGCGGGGAGCGCGACCGAGGGCACCATCAGGTTCGAGTCCGGCAAGGCGGTCGCCGTCTACGGCAAGGCCGGCAAGGGCATCGACGTCGACGGGTCCACCGACGCCGTCGAGGACGCCTACCGCACCCAGGTGGCGACCGGCACGGCCACGCCCGTCCGGGTGCCGACCACCGCCAAGAAGCCGACGGTGTCCAACGCCGAGGTCGACCGGATGATGAAGGAGTTCGCCGAGCCGGCGATGTCCGGCATCGTCACCGTCCAGACCGACGCGGCCCACTCGATCGCCTTCAGCCCGGAGAAGTCCCTGTGGAAGTTCCTCCGCGTCCAGGCGGTCGACGGCAAGCTCGTCGACACCTATGACGAGGCCGCCCTGAAGGAGCTGTACGGCAGCACCTTCGACGACGTCCTGATCACCCGGGGCACGGGGCAGAAGACCCCGGTCACCGTCCAGGACGTGATCGGCGCCCTGCGCCCGGCCCTGAAGAGCACGTCGAACCGCGTGGCGACGATCGACACCGACCCGAGCTAGCGAGGGAGGGGGGCACCCGAACCCGTCGGGTGCCCGCTCCCGCCGTACGTCAGGGGCGGCGGACCCGGGGCGCGGGGGCCGCGTGACCGGCCCCGACACGGCCGCTACCGCCCCATCAGTTCAACAGGGCGCGAGCGGCCCGCGCCTCCCCCCGCACCCGCTCCGCCGCCTCCTCGTCCACGACCTCCACCAGGTCGGCGTACGCGTCGAACTCGGCGGCCCCACCCAGGAAGTCGCCCCGCCGCAACAGCAGCTGGGCCCGCTCGTACCGCAGCCGGGCCGGATGCGAGGGCAGCAGCAACGACAGCTCCACGGCCCACAGCCCCACGTCCGAGCGCTCGGCCCGGGCGGCGGCCCACGCCCGGATGTTGTTCAGGATCCGCAGCACCACGTCCAGCGGATCGGCGGGCGCCAGCATCGAGGGGTCGAGCGGCGCCCCCGTGGCCCCCACCACCAGCAACTCGGTGTCGTGCCCGCTCAGCACCCGTCCGGCGTCGAAGGGATCCGCGAGCACCTGCTCCTCGGCCCCGCCGGACAGCCCGGCGGACGGCTCGCCCGTCGCCCCGCCGAACCCGACCACGAAGTGCCCCGGCAACGCCACGCCGTACACCGGCGCTCCCGCCCGCCGCGCCACCTCCATCCACACCACCGACAGCAGGATCGGCAGTCCCCGCCGCCGCTGCAGGACGGCGTGCAGCAGCGACGACTCCAGCCGCTGGTAGTCCGCGGCGGAGCCGTGGAAGCCGCACCGCTCACCCAGCAGCTCCCGCATCGCCTCGGCCCAGGCCCGCGCCCCACCCGGCCGGAACGGCAGCAGCCCGGCCAGCCGGTCCAGCTCCACCTGGGCGGCGTCGATGCCCGCCTCGTCCAGGGCCGCGTCGGCCTGCGCGCCCACCAGCAGACACAGCGTCGCCAGATCGGGCCGCTCGGACCGCGCCTCCTCGGCGAACCGGCGCCGCAGCTCGGCCGACCGCTCCGGCGGTGGCGGGAAGGGTGGACGCATGACTACCTGCCCTCCGGCTCCCGGACGTGGTGGTACGTGTGATGCACACCGAGGCCCAGCCCGGCGTACAACGCCCGTGCACCGGCATTGTCCGTCTCGACCTGGAGCCACGCCGCCGACGCGCCCTCGTCCAGCGCCCGCCGGGCCAGCGCGGCCATCACCTCGCTCGCCAGCCCTCTGCGCCGCAGCGCGGGGTCCACCTCCACGGCGGCGAACCCGGCCCACCGCCCGTCGACGACGCACCGCCCGATCGCCGCCGGTACCGGGCCCCGGCCGCGCACGCTCGCGAACCACACCGAACCGCCGCTGCCGAGCACCCGCAGCGCGACCTCGCTCACCCCCTTGCGCTGGTACCGCGCCAGCCATCCCGCGTCCGCCTCCCGGGACAGCACCACCCCGGCGCCCTCGGCCCGGTCGGCGACCGGCGCGAGCCTACCGGTCCACAGCTCGGCGGAGACCTCCCGCACCCACCCCCGCCGCTCCAGCTCCGCGCACAGCAACTCCTGCGTGCCCTCGGCCCCGGTGGCGGTCTGGACGTACGCGGGCAGGCCCCGGTCGCCGTACCAGCGCCGTACGGCGCTCAGGGCCTCGTCCAGCGACACGCCGGGGTCGCCCAGCGGCAGCACGGAGTTGGCGCGCCGCGTGAAGCCCGCCCGTCGCCCGGCCACCGCCCCCCACGGACGCGCTTCGCGCGGCACCTTCTCGACCGCCGCCCGCAGCTCCCACTCGCCCAGCCGCTCGCTCTCCAGCGGCCGCCAGGCCCGCGCGGCGACCCGGGCCAGCTCCTCGAAGGAGGCGGCGGGGCCCCGGCGCCGGGCCGGCGCCGGGGGCACCACCTTGCCCGCGACCAGCGAACTCTCCGCGATCCGGACCTGTTCGCCGTCCCGTCGTGTGATCACGAGCACACCGTCGTTCCAGGATGTGAGAACACCCACCGTGTCGGTGAATTTCTGCACCGTGACACCAGGGTCCCCCAACCGCCGTACGGAGACTCGTTTGCCCACGTCAGCAGCGGTGATACGGACCTCAAGGCGTCCAGTCGCCGATATTTCCACGGGTCGGTTCACCCCTCCTGTTCGGATCATGCCCAGGAACGGAGATACTAGGGGCGGGCATCGACGACGCCGCGCTCCCGCGCGCCAGGCGGCGGAGCCTGAGGAGGCCCGCCAGCGCCCTATCGAGGAGGAACGACAGCGTGACCTACGTCATCGCGCAGCCTTGTGTCGACGTCAAGGACAAGGCGTGCATCGAGGAGTGCCCGGTCGACTGCATCTACGAGGGCTCACGGTCCTTGTACATCCACCCGGACGAATGCGTCGACTGTGGTGCATGTGAGCCGGTCTGCCCGGTCGAGGCGATCTTCTACGAGGACGACGTGCCGGAGGAGTGGAAGGACTACTACAAGGCGAACGTCGAGTTCTTCGACGAGCTGGGCTCGCCCGGCGGCGCGAGCAAGCTCGGCCTGATCGAGCGGGACCACCCCTTCGTCGCCGCGCTGCCGCCGCAGGGCGAGTGACTTCGTAAGCGGCCCAGAACCGCGCCGCCTCGGTCCCGTACGGCCCGATCACCCGATCGTCGCCGCACGGGACCGAGGCGTTTGCCGCACCAGAAAGTGAGCCAGACACCGTGTCCGCAGTCTCCGACCGCCTGCCCACCTTCCCCTGGGACAAGCTCGCGCCGTACAAGAAGACGGCCGCCGAGCACCCGGACGGCATCGTCGACCTCTCCGTCGGCACCCCGGTCGACCCGGTCCCCGAGCTGATCCAGAAGGCGCTGGTCGCCGCCGCCGACTCGCCCGGCTACCCGACCGTCTGGGGCACGCCCGAACTGCGCGACGCGATCACCGGCTGGCTGCGGCGCCGCCTCGGCGCCCGGGACGTCACCCACCACCACGTCCTGCCGATCGTCGGTTCCAAGGAACTCGTCGCCTGGCTCCCCACCCAGCTGGGCCTCGGCCCCGGCGACACGGTCGCCCACCCGCGTCTGGCCTACCCGACGTACGAGGTGGGCGCGCGCCTGGCCCGCGCGGACCACGTGGTGTACGACGACCCGGCGGAGCTGGACCCGGCGGACCTGAAGCTCCTGTGGCTGAACTCGCCCTCCAACCCGACGGGCAAGGTGCTGTCGAAGCAGGAGCTGACCCGGATCGTCGCCTGGGCCCGCGAGCACGGCGTGCTGGTCTTCTCCGACGAGTGCTACCTCGAACTCGGCTGGGAGGCCGACCCGGTCTCGGTGCTCCACCCGGACGTCAACGGCGGCTCGTACGAGGGCATCGTCTCGGTGCACTCCCTGTCCAAGCGCTCCAACCTCGCGGGCTACCGCGCCGCCTTCCTGGCCGGCGACCCGGCCGTCCTCGGGCCGCTGCTGGAGATCCGCAAGCACGGCGGCATGATGACGTCCGCGCCGACGCAGGCGGCGGTCGTGGCGGCCCTCGGCGACGACACCCACGTCCACGAGCAGCGCGAGCGGTACGCCGCCCGCCGCGCGGCCCTGCGCGAGGCCCTGCTGGGCCACGGCTTCCGCATCGAGCACAGCGAGGCCGGCCTCTACCTGTGGGCGACAAGGGACGAGTCCTGCTGGACCACGGTCGCCCACCTGGCAGACCGGGGCATCCTGGTCGCGCCCGGCGACTTCTACGGTCCGGCGGGCGAGAACTTCGTCCGCGTGGCCCTGACGGCGACGGACGAGCGGGTGGCGGCGGCGGTCGCGCGCCTCGCGTGAACGCGGCGAAGGGGTCCAGGGAACGGTCCTGGACCCCTTCGCTCAGGGAGCGGCGCTCGGCACTCAGCCGATCGACAGACCCTTGGTCGGCAGGGACGGCGTGGGCAGCCCGCCCTGGGTCAGCCCGTCCGTCGGCAGCCCACCCGTGGTGGCGGCGGACGACGCCGCGTCGCCCACGACAGCCCCGGCGGCCCCGGCGGCGTCACCCGCGACCTTCTGCACCGCCGGCATCGCCTTCTTCGCGGCCTGGCCACCGGTCTTGCCCGCGACCGGCACCGCCTTCTTGACCGCCTTGCTGCCGGCGTCACCAGCGGTTCCGGTCACGCTCTGGGCCGCGCTGTCGACGGTGTTGCCGACGTTCGCCGCGTCCAGGGCGGTCAGCCCGCCGAGGTTGCCGGTGGCGGGCAGTTCGGGGGCAGCGCTGGCGGAGCCGGCCGCACCGACCCCGGCAGCCGCCCCCGCTGCGACGAGCAGCGCGGCACGGGCGATCCGACGGGTCAGGGGGAGGGACATGGTGCTCCTTCGACGGGAGAGAACGGTGAAGTGTCCAGCCGTGCCCGGGAGTCGACCCCGCGATGTCGGTCGCGGTGGCGGTCGCGCTCACCCGGCTCGGACGCAGTGACTACCGCTCGAAGCCCGCGAAGGTTGCGGCGGGCCAACGTAAAGAGTTGGCAATGCGTCGCATAATCGGCTGCGGATAAAAGCGGGCAAAGAACACCTGGTCGGAAAGTGTGCCGAATCCTTACGGCGCCGTGTTTCCAAGGCTTTTGGCGGATGCGAGGGTGAGGTCACGAAAACCTGAGCACCCCGTCGCCCCGAGGGGGCCGATGTAACCCCTGGGGATGACCGCTCGTACTACTGCGCAGTGACGATCCGGACGGCGTTCGCGGCGTCCGTGCTTCCCGTGCGCTCCGCGTTCGTCGCGTTCCGCCACCGGCTGTCGGTGTGTCCGGCGACCCATTCCCGGCCGCCGTAGAGGACGCGTTCGATACGCAACGCGGAGGCGTTGGCCACGGCCCAGTGCGCGATCTGCCAGCCGCGTTCCCGGACGCCGCGCCCGTCGCCGTCCTCGGTCACCGGCACGGTCACCGTCCGCCCGCTCGTCTCGGTGACCAGGGTCGGCGTGGGCGTCGGCGTGGCGGCGCCCACCTCGGCCCCGGCCTGCTGGACGGCGTTCTGTCCGAAGTCCCGTACCAGCGCGGAGCGCGCCGCGTCCGGACCGGCGGTCGGGGTGGCGCCCGGCCGGCCCTCGCAGGTCAGCGTGGCGGCGGCGCGCCCCGTGAGGGCGGCGGCGAGCAGGGTCGCGTCGGGTTCGTGCTTGGCGTACGCCTGCGGGAAGCCGCTGCGTTGCACGCGCTGGGCGGCGACGGTCAGGGGCAGCCGGGTGTAGCCGGGGACCTTGACCAGGTGGTCGTAGAACATGCCCGCCGAGTAGATCGGGTCCATGATCTGCTCCTCGGTTCCCCAGCCCTGCGAGGGCCGCTGCTGGAACAGACCGAGCGAGTCGCGGTCGCCGTGGCCGATGTTGCGCAGCGCGGACTCCTGCAGCGCGGTGGCGAGGGCGATGGTGACGGCCCGTTCGGGCAGACCGCGGGCGGTGCCGACGGCGGTGATCGTCGCGGCGTTGACCGCCTGTTCGGGAGTGAACTCGTACGTCGCCCCGTCGTCGTCGGCCGAGGCGACCCTGCATCCCGGGCTGCCGGCGCCTCCGGTGATGTACTGCACCGCGAGATAGCCCGCGACCGCGAGCAGGACGACGAAGGCCGCCCCGATACGCAAGAGGCGGCCGCGACGCCGACGAGTGGGGGACGGCTCTGGCACGCGTACAAGGTACTGGAGAGTAAGCCGTGGCAGGCGCCTGCTGCGGAAAGTGCTCCCAGGCCGGGGACGCTAGGGTCGACGTATGGCCGACTTCCCGCTTGACCTTGCCCTGGACGCCGCACGACTCACCGCCCAGCTCGTCGACCTCCCCTCGGAGAGCGGCGACGAGAAGCCCCTTGCGGACGCGATCGAGAACGCGCTGCGGGCCCTGCCGCACCTGACGGTCGACCGGTACGGCAACAACGTCGTCGCCCGCACCGACCTGGGCCGGTCGCAGCGGGTGATCCTCGCCGGGCACATCGACACGGTGCCGATCGCCGGCAACGTGCCGTCCCGGCTGGACGAGGACGGTGTGCTGTGGGGCTGCGGCACCTGCGACATGAAGGCGGGTGTCGCGGTGCAGCTGCGCATCGCGGCCACGGTCCCGGCCCCGAACCGCGACCTGACCTTCGTCTTCTACGACAACGAGGAGGTCGCCGCCGACCTCAACGGCCTCGGGCACGTCGCCGACGCCCACCCCGAGTGGCTGGAGGGCGACTTCGCGGTGCTGCTGGAGCCCTCCGACGGGCAGGTCGAGGGCGGCTGCCAGGGCACCCTGCGCGTCCAGCTGAGGACGGCGGGCGAGCGGGCCCACTCGGCGCGCGGCTGGATGGGTTCCAACGCCATCCACGCGGCGGCCCCCATCCTGGCCCGCCTCGCCTCGTACCAGCCCCGCCACCCGGTCATCGACGGCCTGGAGTACCGCGAGGGCCTGAACGCGGTGGGCATTTCGGGCGGTGTGGCGGGCAATGTCATCCCCGACGAGTGCGTGGTGACGGTCAACTTCCGCTACGCCCCGGACCGTACGGAGGAGGAGGCGATCGCCCACGTCCGTGAGGTGTTCGCGGACTGCGGTGTGAGCGACTTCGTGGTCGACGACCACAGCGGTGGCGCGCTGCCCGGCCTGTCCCACCCGGCCGCGGCGGCCTTCATCGAGGCCGTGGGCGGCACCCCGCAGCCCAAGTACGGCTGGACGGACGTCTCCCGCTTCAGCGCGCTGGGCATCCCGGCGGTCAACTACGGGCCCGGCAACCCGCACTTGGCGCACAGGCGGGACGAGCGGGTGGAGACGGCGAAGATCCTCGCGGGGGAGGAGCGGCTGCGGACCTGGCTGACGGCGTGAGCGGTGCGAGGGGCGCGCGGGGGGCTCTCCTCGTGGGCGCTTTGTTGCAGACATGCGCATGTCCCCCCTCCGTAACCGGTGTGGATCTACGCTGAGGTGGAAACACCCCGCTAGCGGAGGGAGCGCACATGGCTACCGGCAACCCTGAGGGCAAGCAGCAGCCGCCGGAGGAGCAGCGTCTCGGGCCGGTCCTCCGTCGACGGAGCCAGGTGACGGCGAGCACGACGGACCAGCGACTGCTGGACGCGGGCGGCCCGTCGGACTGGGTCCACACCGACCCGTGGCGTGTCCTGCGCATCCAGTCGGAGTTCATCGAGGGCTTCGGCACGCTCGCCGAACTCCCGCCCGCCATCAGCGTGTTCGGTTCCGCCCGGACGCCGGTGGAGTCCACCGAGTACGAGTACGGCGTCCGGCTCGGCCGGGGCCTGGTGGAGGCGGGTTTCGCGGTCATCACCGGCGGCGGCCCCGGGGCGATGGAGGCGGCCAACAAGGGCGCGGTCGAGGCGGGCGGTATCTCGGTCGGCCTCGGCATCGAGCTGCCGTTCGAACAAGGGCTCAACCCCTATGTCGACATCGGCCTGAACTTCCGGTACTTCTTCGTGCGCAAAATGATGTTCGTCAAGTACGCGCAGGGTTTCGTGGTGCTGCCCGGCGGCATGGGCACCCTGGACGAACTCTTCGAGGCCCTGACCCTGGTCCAGACGCAGAAGGTCACCCGCTTCCCCATCGTCCTCTTCGGCACCGAGTACTGGGGCGGCCTGGTCGACTGGCTCCGCAACACCCTGGTCGCCCAGGGCAAGGCGGCGGAGAAGGACCTTCAGCTGTTCCACCTGACGGACGACGTCGACGAGGCGGTCGCGTTGGTGTCCAAGGAGGCGGGACGCTAGCGCCGGGCCGGGGCCGCCGTCGTCACGCGGCGTAGGGGGGTGACGGCCACCGGCCGCCCCCTCGCCCCTCCCGCATCGGCCTGCGCGGCCTCGTCCTCGATCGCCGGACCGGCCTGGACGACGTGATCCGGCATCGGACGGCATGGCGGGCGAGGCCTCGGGGGCCTCAGGCCAGGCCCCGGCGGGCGACGGTCGGCTCGCGCCACCCGCCGATCGCCGACACCATCTCCAGCACCTGACGGGTCTCGGCCACCTCGTGCACCCGGTACACCTGCGCCCCGAGCCACGCGGACACCGCCGTCGTCGCCAACGTACCGATCACCCGCTCCTTCACCGGCTTGTTCAGGCTCTCACCGACGAAGTCCTTGTTGGACAGCGACACCAGCACCGGCCACCCCGTCTCGACCATCTCCCCGAGCCGCCGCGTCGCCTCCAGACTGTGCCGCGTGTTCTTCCCGAAGTCGTGCCCGGGATCGATCAGCACCGACTCCCGCGGCACGCCCAACGCCACCGCCCGCTCGGCCAGCCCGAGCGTCACCCGCAGGATGTCCGCCATGACGTCGTCGTACGTCACCCGATGCGGCCGCGTACGCGGCTCCGCCCCGCCCGCGTGCGTGCACACCAGTCCCACCCCGTACCGTGCGGCGACCTCCGCGAGCCGCGGATCCACCCCGCCCCACGCGTCGTTCAGCAGATCCGCGCCGGCCTCGCACACGGCCCGGCCGACCTCGTGCCGCCAGGTGTCGACACTGATGACCACGTCGGGGAACCGCCGCCGCACCTCCGCGACGAACCCCACCGTCCGCCGCGCCTCCTCCTGCGCGGTCACCTCCTCGCCGGGTCCCGCCTTGACCCCGCCGATGTCGATGATCGCCGCACCCTCGGCCACCGCCTGCTCCACCCGGGCCAGGGCCGGCTCGTCGCGGAACGTGGCGCCCTGGTCGTAGAACGAGTCCGGGGTCCGGTTCACGATCGCCATGATCACCGGCTCGCGCGGGTCGAACTCCCGCCTGCCCAGCCTGAGCATCCCCTGTGACCTCTCCTCGTTCGTCCTGGTCCTGGCCCTTTGCGGCCGCCTGCGACCCTAACTGTCAGACTCGCATGGCACGATCGGACCCTGACACATCCGACGTCGGCGTACGCCACACGTATGCCGGCACACTCCGCGTGGGGACCTCAGCGATGGTTATGTTCTTCTTCCTGGTCGTCGCCCTCGCCGTCGTGGTCGCCGCGGTGACCCTCGCCGTGGTCGGCGGCGGCGAGCACGGCCCGCTCCCCGAGGCCGCTCCCGAACGGCTGCAGGACCCGCTGCCCCTGGACCGCCCGGTCGGCCGCGCGGACATCGACACCCTGCGCTTCCCCCTCGCCGCCCGCGGCTACCGCATGGCCGACGTCGACGACGCCCTCAACCGCCTCGCCGCCGAGCTCGCCGAGCGGGAAGCCCGGATCGCCGACCTGGAGTCCGCCCTGGCCGGTGCGCAGGCCGCCGCCCGCGTCCCCATGGACAAGCCGGGCCGGGAGGACGAGCAGCGATGAGCGACGGCACCGCCCTGGCCGGCCCGGACGGCGCGCTCCGCTGCCCCTGGGCGCTGTCCACGCCGGACTACGTGACGTACCACGACGAGGAGTGGGGCCGCCCGGTCCACGGCGACGACGCGCTGTTCGAACGGCTGTCACTGGAGGCCTTCCAGTCCGGCCTGTCCTGGATCACCATCCTGCGCCGCCGCCCCGGCTTCCGCGCCGCCTTCGCCGACTTCGAGATCGCCACGGTCGCCACCTACACCGACGAGGACCGCGAGCGCCTCCTCGCCGACGCCCGCATCATCCGCAACCGCGCGAAGATCGACGCCACCCTCGCCAACGCCCGCGCGCTGGCCGACTGGGCGCCGGGCCAGCTGGACGACCTGATCTGGTCGCACGCGCCCGACCCGGCCACCCGCCCGGTGCCGAAGACCCTCGCCGACGTCCCCGCGGTCACCCCGGAGTCGACGGCCCTGTCCAAGGCCCTGAAGAAGCGGGGCCTGCGCTTCGTGGGGCCGACGACGGCGTACGCGCTGATGCAGGCCTGCGGTCTGGTCGACGACCACCTCGTGGACTGCTGCGCACGCCGCGCCGGCTGAGCGGCGGACCCCGCGGACCGGCTCAGCGGCCCAGGTACTTCGGCTTCTCCTTGTTGACGAACGCCTGGACCGCGATCCCGTGGTCCTCCGACGCCCCCGCCCGCGACTGGAGTTCGTCCTCCTTCTCCAGCGTCTCGGCCAGGGAGTGGCTGAACCCGTACGCCACGGCCTCCTTGATCGCGGCGTACGCCACCGTCGGTCCCTCGGCCAGCGCGCGGGCCACGCTCTCGGCCTCCGCGCGCAGCTCCGCCGCCGGCACGACCCGGTTCGCGAGGCCCAGCTCGTACGCCTCCTGCGCCTTGACGCTGCGCGGGAAGAGCAGCAGGTCAGTGGCGCGTCCGGGGCCGACCACGCGCGGCAGCGTCCAGGAGACACCGGAGTCGGCGGTCAGCGCGACGCCCGCGAACGACGTGTTGAAGGCGGCCGTGTCCGCCACGACCCGGTAGTCGGCGGCGAGCGCGAAGCCGAAGCCGGCCCCGGCGGCGACCCCGTTCACGCCCGCGACCACGGGCTTCGCCATCTCGGTCAGCGCCCGCACGATCGGGTTGTAGTGCTCGCGCACGGTGCTCATCGTCTGTCCCTCGCCCGCCTCCCGGTCGGCGGCCAGCAGTCCGATGTGCTCCTTGAGGTCCTGGCCCACGCAGAACGCCCGGTCACCGGCGGCGGTCAGCAGCACCGCCCGGACGGCGTCGTCGGCCGCGGCGGTCCGGACCGCGTCCCGGAGGGCGACCTTGGCCTCGATGTTCAGCGCGTTCATCGCCTCGGGGCGGTTCAGCGTGATCGTCGCGAGCCCGTCGTTCACCTCGTAGAGCACGGTGTCTGCCATGGCGTATCCCCTCCGGTTCGGCGGCTCGGGGCGTACCGGTCGGTACGTCCTGTCTGAGACAGCATGGCGGAGATCACCGGAGACGGCCCCGGACGTCCGTGTGAGCTGCGTCAAACAATTCGGGACGGTTTCCGGACCGCGGATGTCCGTGCGGCTGCGCAGTATCGCAGTCACATCGCCGAATTGAGTGGTTTTGCTCGCGCGCGTTGCCCAAGCGATGCCGACTGATGTTGGTCATCGGGTCGTGAGATGCGGGATAATGGCCTGGAAGCAATGTGTTCGATGCCGGTGTCGCGTGTCTGGCTTCACGGACCGCGCGTGCCCTTCAGCGGGCCGTCGGCCTTGACGATGAGCTGGTTTTCAGGAAGGGGAACGAGCATGGCGGCCATGAAGCCGCGGACGGGTGACGGCCCGCTCGAGGTGACCAAGGAGGGGCGGGGCATCGTCATGCGCGTTCCGCTCGAAGGCGGCGGTCGGCTCGTCGTCGAGTTGACCCCGGACGAGGCCGACGCGCTCGGCGACGCCCTCAAGAAGGTCGTGGGCTGACCCGGAGGCGACCATACCCTTTCAGCCGCCCCGGCACCGCATTCGGTGCCGGGGCGGTTGTTTGCCCGGGTGCATCGAACATGCGGTCCACCAGGTCGTCGGGGTCATCGGGCGGTCGGCAGCGGTCCGCCGGCTTCCTCGGCAAGCGGTGCGGCGGGCCGTCGTGGCAGCGCTCCGCCCTGGCCATCGGTTGCCCGGGGGAGCGACTGTCGGTCGTACCGGTTGGCCGGGCGAGCGACTCCGGTCCCACCGGTTTCCTGGGCGGAGGACTGCCGGTTGTACCGGTGTCACGGGCGAGCGATCCGCCGAGACCGCTCACCGCTCACCGCTTGACGGCGCAGAGCAGCCCGTCGCCCACCGGCAGCAGCGACGGCACCAGTTCCTGGCTCTCGCGCACCGCCCGCAGCAGTTCCCGCAGTCGCAGCACCTCCGTCGGCTGCGGCCCCGAGTCCACCGTGCGCCCGTTGGCGAAGACGCCCTCGAACACGACCAGGCCGCCCGGCCGCAGCAGGCGCAACGATTCAGCGAGGTAGTCCAGCACCTCCAGCCGGTCACCGTCGCAGAAGACGAGGTCGTAGCCGGCGTCCGCGAGCCGGGGCAGCACGTCCAGGGCGCGGCCGGGGATGAAGCGGGCCCGGTTGCTGGCGAACCCCGAGGCGCGGAAGGCCTGCCGGGCGAACTGCTGGTGCTCCGGCTCGGGGTCGACCGTGGTCAGCACGCCGTCCGGGCGCATCCCGTGCAGCAGATGGATTCCGGAGACACCGGTGCCGGTGCCGATCTCGGCGACGGCCTTGGCGTCCACGGAGGCGGCCAGCAACCGCAGCGCCGCGCCCGTGCCGGGCGACACCGAGCGCAGCCCTGCGTCCTGGGCCCGGTCGCGGGCCCAGTGCAGCGCGTCGTCCTCGGCGACAAAGGCGTCGGCGAACGCCCAGCTCGTCAGCCGGTTGCCGGTAATGACCCTCTCCTGTCCCCGTGGTTGCCTGGGCGTGACTGTATCCGTTGGCGTCGGGAACCCGCAGATGGGACCGGGCGTTTAGAGGGGTGGGAGACGACGGCGGGGGACACAGTTGGATCACGACCGCGAGCGGGACGGCGAGCAAGTGCTGACGCAGCCGCATGAGCCGTATCAGCACAGATCAATTTCTCGTAAAA
The DNA here is from genome assembly GCF_015160875.1 of Streptomyces chromofuscus. Classification (NCBI taxonomy): domain Bacteria; kingdom Bacillati; phylum Actinomycetota; class Actinomycetes; order Kitasatosporales; family Streptomycetaceae; genus Streptomyces; species Streptomyces chromofuscus. The sequence continues at coordinate 5,220,311 of NZ_CP063374.1, forward strand.
CCGCTTATGGGGAGCTAACGGGCGAGGTGGCTATGGTAGGGGCTCCACTGGACACCACCAGAGCTGACAGGGGAGGTGCGGCTGCGCCTGTGGACCGCACAGGAGTGCTGCGGCGCTTCCTCGGGTCGGCGGGCAGGCCGAAATCCGTGAACGACACCGCTGACCACAGCCACGCCGCCGGCCACGACCGGACCGCGACCTTCACCACCGACGCGGACGGGCAGGCGTGGACTCCGCCCACCTGGGAGGAGATCGTCAGCACCCACAGCGGTCGTGTCTACCGGCTGGCCTATCGCCTCACCGGCAACCAGCACGACGCCGAGGACCTCACGCAGGAGGTCTTCGTCCGCGTCTTCCGCTCCCTGTCGACGTACTCGCCGGGCACGTTCGAGGGCTGGCTGCACCGCATCACCACGAACCTCTTCCTGGACATGGTCCGCCGTAAGCAGCGCATCCGTTTCGACGCCCTCGGCGAGGACGCGGCCGAGCGGCTGCCCAGCCGCGAGCCGTCCCCGCAGCAGGTCTTCAACGACGCGCACTTCGACGCGGACGTCCAGCAGGCCCTCGACACCCTCGCGCCCGAGTTCCGCGCCGCGGTCGTCCTGTGCGACATCGAAGGACTGTCGTACGAGGAGATCGCCGCGACCCTCGGCGTCAAGCTCGGCACCGTCCGCTCGCGGATCCACCGCGGCCGTTCCCAGCTGCGGAAGGCCCTCGCGCACCGGTCTCCGGAGGCGCGAGCCGAGCGCCGCTCGTTCGTGCCCCGTGTCCCCGCTCTGGGGGGAGGAGGCGCGTCCGCGTGAGTGGCACACGGCCGACGGCTGCCGAGGAGCACCTCGCAGAGCAGCACCTGGGAGACCGACTCGCCGCCCTGGTGGACGGTGAGCTCGGTCATGACACGCGTGAGCGCGTGCTGGCGCACGTGGCGACCTGCCCGAAGTGCAAGGCGGAGGTCGACGCCCAGCGCCGGCTGAAGAACGTCTTCGCGGAGGCCGCCCCGCCGCCGCCCTCCGAGAGCTTCCTGGCCCGTCTCCAGGGGCTGCCCGGCGGAGGTGATGTCGACGGTGGTGTACCACCGATGGGGGGCGGCTTCGGCGGCGGACTGCCCACGGCACGGCCCGGCGCCCCGGGCGTCTTCGGGGTGAGGCGCGGGGAGCGCTTCGACTTCGCGTACGTCCCCGCCGCCGCGCACGCGTCCGTACTGCCCGGCTCCGTACAGCGCGGCTTCCGCATGCATGACGTCGGCCGCAGTGAGGCCGAGCGGGCGGCGGCCTCGCGCGGGCGCCGGTTCGCCTTCGTGGCCGCCGGGGCGGTGTCCCTGGCCGCCATCGCCCTGGGCGGCGTCACCGTCGGCACCCCGGCCGACACGGACACGCGGGGTGGCTCCGGCAGCAACGTGACCCCGGCGCGGCCGGGATCCGGGACGGCGACGGCACCCGAGAACCAGCGGCGCCGCGGCGTCGGCCCGCTGCTGGCGCAGGGACAGGGCGGACGGACGCTCGGGGACATGCCGGTGGCGCCGACGGAGGTGTCCGCACCGCTGCTGCCCGGGGTGGCGGCCCAGCCGGTGCACGCGCTCACGGCACCGGTGGTGGCCGGCGCGGCCGCGATGTCGCCGCTGATACGTCCGCCGGCGGCGACCCCGCCGATCACGCTCACCAGCTGGTCGACGGCACCGGAGGTCACGGTTCCCGGCCTGCTCGCGGCGCCCGTCACCGACGGGAGTCCCGCTCCCTCCGCGTCCTCCGCCCGCGCACCCCGCTGACCGGCCCCTCGGCCACGGCGTCCGAACCTGGTTGAATCCAGGGGGAAACGCGCCCGCGCCACGGCGTCCGGCGCGGAATCGACGAACTGCGGCCGCACCGACGACGAGCCGTGCTGCGGCCGACTGTGGGGAGACCATGAACGAGGGCACCGTGCCGACGCCGGGCAAGGGGGAGGGCGACTTCGAGCTGAGGCGCCCGGAGGAGGTGCCCGCGCAGACGGCTTCCGACGAGGCGCCGGGGGCGCAGGCACCGAGGGGCGACGGGTCGGCCGGTGATGCGTCCGAGGGCGACGGGTCGATCGGGGACCCGTCGAGACCTGATGCGTGGATGGACGACGCGCCCGTGGACCGCGTACCGGGGGCCGGTGGAGCGCGGGACGACGTGAGCGTGTCCGCCACGCAGACGGACACGGTTCCGGCACCCGCTCCCGTCGTCGAGGACCGCAGGCCCCTCCACGACCCCGACCCCTACAGCACCCCGCCCTACGGCCGGCCCGGCCCCTGGGCACCCGCCCCACCCGTACAGCATCCGGCGACCACGCCCGCGCAGGGCACGGCGACGGCGGACCGGGCTCCCGTGACACCGCCGCCGCATACGGGGCCCGCGTCGGCTGCTCCGGTGACGCCGGTGCCCGCTCCGGCGGCCACTCCGGCGGTCCCGGCACCCGCTCCGGCGGCCTCGGTGCCTGCTCCGGTAGTTCCTGCACCTGCTTCAGCCGCTCCGGCGGTCCCGGCACCGGCTCCGGCGGCCCAAGCGCCTGCTTCGGCCGCCCCGGCGTCCGCTCCAGCCGCTCCGGCACCCGCGCTGCCGACACCGTTGCCCGCTCAGACCACCCCGGCCGCCCCGGCCCACACGCAGGCTGCTCCGGCACCGGCCGCACATCCGGCCCCGTCTGCACCGACAGTGCCGACTGCACCGGCGGCCGGGCAGGCACTCGCACCCGCCGCTGCCACCCCCGCCCCCTCCAACCCCTGGCAGCGCTACGACCCCTGGGCCGCCCCGACGCCCGCCCCTCTCCAGCAGACCGGCGCCGCGGTGCTCACGAAGCAGCAGCGTCACAAGCGCGGGCTCAAGATCCTCGTCGTCGGCACCGTGCTCGTCGCCCTCGTCTCCGGCGGCGTCGGCGGTGTCGTGGGCGCGTATCTGGAGCGCAACGGCGGGGTCGGCCGGGTGGAGCTGCCACAGGCCGGGCAGGAGGCCGCCGGGCGGGACGCCGACAGCGTCGCAGGGATCGCCGCCCGGGCGCTGCCCAGCGTGGTCACCCTGCACGTCAGCGGCTCCGCCGAAGCGGGCACCGGCACCGGCTTCGTGCTGGACGGCCGCGGCCACATCCTCACCAACGACCACGTCGTGGAGCCCGCCGGCGCGAACGGCGAGATAACGGTCACCTTCCACAGCGGCGAGTCGGCGAAGGCCGAGGTCGTCGGCCGGGACGCCGGCTACGACCTCGCGGTCGTCCGCGTCCGCGGCGTCAGCGGCCTGAAGCCGCTGCCCCTGGGCAATTCCGACAACGTCCAGGTCGGCGACCCGGTCGTCGCCATCGGCGCCCCCTTCGACCTGGCCGGGACCGTCACCTCCGGCATCGTCAGCGCCAAGGAACGCCCCATCACGGCGGGCGGCGAGGGCGGCGACGCCGGCGACGTCTCCTACGTCGACGCCCTCCAGACCGACGCGCCCATCAACCCGGGCAACTCCGGCGGCCCCCTGCTCGACGCCCGAGCCCGCGTGATCGGCATCAACTCGGCCATCCGCTCCGCCGACGGCGACGACCTGGACGGCGGCCAGGCGGGCTCCATCGGCCTGGGCTTCGCCATCCCGATCAACCAGGGCAAGCGCGTCGCCGAGGAACTGATCAACACCGGCCGGGCGACCCACCCGGTCATCGGCATCACCCTCGACATGAACTACACCGGCGACGGTGCCCGCGTCGGCACCAAGGGCGGCGACGGCGGTGACCCGGTCACCCCCGGCGGCCCCGGCGACAGGGCCGGGATCCAGCCGGGCGACGTGATCACCGCGATCGACGGGCAGCGGATCCACAGCGGTGAGGAACTGATCGTCAGGACCCGCGCCCACCGCCCGGGCGACCGGCTGGAGCTGACGCTGCGGCGGGACGGTGAGGAACGCACGATCTCGCTGGTGCTCGGCTCCTCGGACGGGGACTGAGCAAACTCACACAAACCTCACAGACAGGACCGCGCACCCTCTCCCACAAGGCAAACAACCGGAAAAACGCTCACTAACCCGCACGTGGGGGGCACGGGACGGTACCGGTCGGACACGATCGCCGGGTACCGTGGAGCCGGCCCGGGACATCGCAAGGAGCTTTCAGGTGTTCAATGACATAGGACCGCTGGAGCTGGTGACGCTCGTCATCCTTGCCGTGCTCGTGTTCGGTCCGGACAAGCTCCCGAAGGTCATCCAGGACGTGATGCGCACGGTCCGGAAGATCCGTGAGTTCTCGGAGAGCGCCAAGCAGGACATCCGGCAGGAACTCGGCCCGGAGTTCAAGGACTTCGAGTTCGAGGACCTCAACCCCAAGACGTTCATCCGCAAGCAGTTGGACAACGACGACCTGGGGCTGAAGGAACTCCGCAACGGCTTCGACCTGAAGAAGGAGATGGCCGAGGTCACGGACGCGGTCCACGGCCGCGACGCCGAGCCGTCCGCCGCCTCCGGTTCCTCGGGTCCCCGCGTCGACATGACGAAGAAGCCCGACGACCGCCCGCCCTTCGACGCCGACGCCACCTGACGGCGAACCTGACGGCGGCGCCGGCCCGCCCTCACCGCGTCGGACGTGGACGTGTGGCCTCCCGCGTGCACCCGTCCCGACGGCTTGAACACGACGCCCGGGCGACCCACGCGCCGGGCGCGTTCGCGGCTGCTCGCAGTGGTGTCGATATGCTGCCGAGTTGTTGTGCGGACCGGACGAGTACGCCCGAAGGGGGGCGGGCCGTCCGTTCCGACGAGAGCGAGGAGGCGTCCGGGCACATGGAGACGACGAGTCGGGCAGTCGCGCAGGCGCCGGCCGGGGAGGGTGAGCAGCAGGTCCTCTCCGCGCGGCGCACGGTCGACGGCTACCTGCGTGCGCCCTTCCCGTGGTACGGCCTTGACGAGGCGTTCACGGGCCCGCGCTGGCTGATGCAGGTGGGCATGACGGCCGACGGAGCCGTGGAACACGGTTCGGTCGGCCACGGTGACGAGCCCTCGGTGCGTGCCGAAGGGGTCGGCGAGGAACGGGAGCGGTTCGCGGTCGTGGTGACCGTCGCCGCGAACCCGGTGCGGCGCAGTGCCGACGGTACGGGGCTGCTGGAGGCCACGTCGGTCTCCTCGGCGGCCTGGCTGGCGGGGGTGGGGCTGCTGTCCTTCACCTGGCCCGGGCAGATGGACCACAGCCTGCGGGACGACTGGCTGGAGCAGCAGACCGAGACCGCGTGGGCGCTGGCGGACGACCTCGCCGGGGAGGAGTGGTCGTCGCTGTCCCTCCCCGTCGACGGGGTGCCGACGCAGTTCCACTACCGGGAGTCCGAGTTCGGGTGGGTCCTCGCGGGGTCGACGCCGGAGGGGGTCCACCTGGGCGCCTACGGCCGGGGGATGAGCGCGTACGGGCTGGGTTTCGCGGTGATCAAGGACATCGCCGCGTACGCGTGAGAATCGCCGCGTACGCGGGACAAGCCGCGTGCGCGTGAGAAAGGGCGCCGCCGGGTCGGGGCGCCCTTTCGCCGTCCGTCCTGGGTGTGTGGTGCGGGAACCGCGCGGGAACCGAGTGCCGCGGCAGGCAACGTTTGCCCGGCAAGGAGCGGCGTCCGGTGCGTCCGCTCGACGTGCCGGCCGGAAGCCCTCGTACTGGATGTACTTGGGCTTCCGGCCGGTGCGGCGAGAGGGCGTGCCGGGCGTCGGGACGGGGTGAACGTTGCCTGTCGCGGCACTAGAACTTGTTGCGCGGCGTGATGCCCAGGGACAGGCCCGCCAGGCCCCGCTGGCGGCCTCCCAGCTTGCCCGCGATCGAGCGCAGGGCCGCGCCCGCCGGGGAGTCCGGGTCGGTCAGGACGACCGGCTTGCCCTCGTCGCCGCCCTCGCGCAGGCGGACGTCGATGGGGATGCTGCCGAGGACCGGGACGTTCGTGCCCGTGGTGCGGGTCAGGCCGTCGGCGACCGTCTGGCCGCCTCCGGTGCCGAAGACGTCGACCATCTCGCCGCAGTGCGGGCAGGGCAGGCCGGACATGTTCTCGACGACGCCGACGATCTTCTGGTGGGTCTGCACGGCGATGGAGCCGGCCCGCTCCGCCACCTCGGCCGCCGCCTGCTGCGGGGTCGTCACGACCAGGATCTCGGCGTTGGGGACCAGCTGGGCCACGGAGATGGCGATGTCACCGGTGCCCGGCGGCAGGTCGAGCAGCAGGACGTCCAGGTCGCCCCAGTACACGTCCGCCAGGAACTGCTGGAGCGCGCGGTGCAGCATGGGGCCGCGCCACACGACGGGGGCGTTGCCCGGCGTGAACATGCCGATGGAGATGACCTTCACGCCGTTCGCGGACGGCGGCATGATCATGTTCTCGACCTGGGTGGGACGCCCGTCTGCGCCCAGCATGCGCGGCACCGAGTGGCCGTAGATGTCGGCGTCGACCACACCGACCTTGAGGCCGTCGGCCGCCATCGCCGCCGCCAGATTCACCGTGACCGACGACTTGCCGACGCCGCCCTTGCCGGACGCGACCGCGTACACGCGGGTCAGGGAGCCGGGCTTGGCGAAGGGGACCTCGCGCTCGGCCTGGCCGCCGCGCAGGGCGTTCGCCAGCTCCTTGCGCTGTTCGTCGCTCATCACGTCGAGCGTGACGTCGACGCGGGTGACGCCGTCCACCCGGGAGACCGCCTCGGTCACGCGCTGTGTGATCGTCTCGCGCATGGGGCAGCCCGAGACGGTCAGGTACACGGTGACCGCGACCGCTCCGTCCGCGGCGATCTCCACCGATTTGACCATCCCGAGCTCGGTGATGGGCCGGTTGATCTCGGGGTCGTTCACCGTCGCCAGTGCTTCGCGCACCGCGTCTTCCGTAGCCATAAGGACGATGGTACGGCGCCGCCCGTCTCCCCCGGAAAGCCCGTCAGCGGTCGTCTGCGTCACGCAGCCCCGACCGTTCTGCCGGGAATACCTGGTGACCGTCCGGATGCCCGTCCTGCAGTTCCTTGACCATGTCCTGCAACTCGGAGCGGATCCAGTCCCGCGTCGCCACCTCGCCGAGCCCGATGCGCAGGGCGGCGATCTCCCGGGTGAGGTACTCGGTGTCCGCGATCGACCGCTCGTTCTGCTTGCGGTCCTGCTCCAGGTTGACCCGGTCGCGGTCGTCCTGGCGGTTCTGCGCGAGCAGGATCAGCGGGGCCGCGTAGGAGGCCTGGAGCGAGAGCATCAGGGTCAGGAAGATGAACGGGAACTCGTCGAAGCGCAGGCCGGCGGGCGCGGACACGTTCCACAGCACCCACGCCACGACGACGAACGTCATCCAGACCAGGAACCGCCCGGTGCCGATGAAGCGGGCGACGCGCTCCGACAGCTTCCCGAACGCCTCCGGGTCCCACTCGGGCAGCATTCTCGGCCGCCGGGGACGTGGCTGGTCGAGCCGGGCGCGCGGGCGCGTGGTCGCCGTGGCCCCGGCGGGCACCCGCTCCCGGCCGGTCTCGCGCCACGCCTCGCGCCGCACCACCTCGCGCTCAGGAGCCATGGGCGACCACCCCCTCGCCCTCGTCGAGCTCGAACTCGGACTCCCGCCAGTCCTCGGGCAGCATGTGGTCCAGCACGTCGTCCACGGTCACCGCGCCCAGCAGCGACCCGGACTCGTCGACGACCGGTGCGGAGACCATGTCGTACGTCGCGAAGAACCCGGCGACGAGGGGCAGCGCCGCGTCCGGGGCGAGGGGTTGCAGATCGTCGTCCAGGATCGAGCTGACCAGGGTGTACGGCGGGTCGCGCAGCAGCCGCTGGAAGTGGACGGTGCCGAGGTATTTGCCGGTCGGCGTCTCGTCGGGCGGGCGGCAGACGTAGACCTGGGCGGCCAGGGCGGGGGAGAGGTCGGGGTTGCGGACCCGGGCGAGCGCGTCGGCGACGGTGGCGTCGGGACGCAGCACGATCGGCTCGGTTGTCATCAGGCCGCCCGCGGTGTGCTCCTCGTAGGCCATCAGGCGCCGCATGTCGGCCGCGTCGGCGGGCTGCATCAGGCTCAGCAGCCGCTCCTTCTCCTCCTCCGGCAGCTCGGACAGCAGGTCGGCCGCGTCGTCCGGGTCCATCGCCTCCAGGACGTCCGCCGCGCGCTCCTCCTGCAGCTTGCCGAGGATCTCGATCTGGTCGTCCTCCGGGAGCTGTTCGAGGACGTCGGCCAGGCGGTCGTCGTCGAGTGCGGCGGCGACCTCGGCGCGCCGCTTCGCCGACAGGTGGTGCAGGACGTTGGCGAGGTCGGCGGGGCGCAGCTGCTCGAAGGTGGCGAGCAGGCTCTCGGCGCCCTGCCCGTGCTCCTCCAGGGAGAAGCCGGTGACGCCGGACCACTCGACGGTCAGCGTCTCGCCCTTGGCCCGCCGGAAGGCGCCGCCCTTCCTGCCCTTGCGGACGAAGACCCGGTCGATCTCCCAGTCGCGGCGGGCCGGCAGCTGCTGCACCGACAGGTCGAGGACGGTGACCTGCTCGCCGGTCTCCGTGAGGGTGACGCGCTTGTCGAGCAGTTCGCCGAAGACGAGGCGCTCGGTGGGGCGCTGTTCGAAGCGGCGCACGTTGAGCACGCCGGTGGTGATGACCTGTCCGGACTCGATGCCGGTGACCCGGGTCATGGGCAGGAAGATGCGGCGGCGGGTGGTGAGTTCGACGACCAGCCCGAGCAGCCGGGGCGGCCTGCTGCCGACCCGCAGCATCGCGACCAGGTCGCGTACGCGGCCCACCTGGTCGCCGTTCGGGTCGAACACGGCGGTGCCAGAGAGGTGCGAGACGAAGATCCTGGGGGCGCCCGCGGCCATGGCTGCGCCTCCTTTTCCTGCCGTGCGTTGCGTTTGCTCCGCTTGTGTCGAAAATGCTCGCTCGGATGGGCTTCAGGCTAGCCCGTCCCGATCGGATCCGCCCTGGTGAGCGGTCCGGACGGACTGGCTCCGCCGGCCGCCCGGCACCCCGGTACGCTGCGATACGCCGCTCAGGACCGACGTCAGAAAGGCAGCACCACCTGTGACTGCGATGCGCCAGGGCCGTACGCGCCGGACCACACTGGTGAGCGCCATCTGTGCGCTGGTCGTGGCCGGGACGGGGCTGACCGGGTGTGGTGGCGGCGAGGACCCGGACGCGGGCACGAACGGCGTCGGCAAACTGCCCGCCGAGAAGATCCAGGCCAAGACGCGCACGGCGGCCGAGTCCGCGCGGGCGGTACGGCTGTCGGGGACGGTGGTCGCGGGCGGGAGCACGTACAAGCTGGACATGCGCCTGAAGTCCGACGGCGGCACCGGGTCGGTCAGCGCGGAGGGGGCGACCTTCCAGCTGCTGCGGGTCGGTGAGGAGCTGTTCCTGATGGCGGACGCGGACTTCTGGAGCAACGGCGACGGTGACGGCGGGGACGAGGGCGACCAGTCCGACGACGCCGCGGCGGACAAGCTGGAGGGCAAGTTCGTGAAGGTGCCGGAGGGCGACCCGTCGTACAAGCGGTTCAGCGGTTTCACCGACAAGGACGTCCTGCTCGACAGCCTGTTGACGCTGCACGGCACCCTGGCGACCGACGGCCGCCACGAGGAGTCCGGCGTGCGCACCATCCGCATCACCGGCGACAAGGGTTCCGGCGGCACCCTGGACGTCTCCCTGGAAGGCACGCCGTATCCCCTGCGCCTGGTCCGCGCGGGCGGCGCGGGCACCCTCACGTTCTCGGACTGGGGCGAGGACTTCAAGCTGGAGCAGCCCGCGAAGGACAAGACGGTCGACTACGGCCAGCAGCTGCCGACGTCGTGAGGCGCTAGGCGCGCCCGCGCTTCTTCTTCCGGAAGAGCAGGCGCGGCAGTCCCTCGGGGACGGGCTCGCGGGTCGTCGCCGGCGTCGGCAGCGGCGCCTCGGCCAGCGAGCCGTCCGGCAGCGGCGAGGTCGTGCCGGTCGGCTCCAGACGCAGCACCCGGCACTCGCGGGCCCACCGTTCGGGCATGGCCTCGCCGTCGGGGGCGTTGAGCCGCTTGCCCTTCAGTTCGGCGACGGCCGCGTCCCACCGCTCGGAGCCCGGCGCCAGCTCCACCACCCGTGCCGTCCAGGCGACCAGCCGGCCGCCCTTGTCCTTGCTGCGGACGGTCACCTCGGCCGCCCCGCCGTCGGCCAGCCCCGGCAGCGGCTGCTCGCCCGGACCGTCGCCGACCACACAGGCCGCGCCCTCGTGCCACACGTGCCACAGCGCCCGCGCTGCCGGCGCCCCGGCACCCCGCACCCAGATGAGCCCGGACTTCTTGGTGGCCTCCTCGACGAGGGCCTGGTCGAGCAGCTCGCTAGTCATGGCAGCAGGGTAGCGAGGCCGTTCACAGCCAGCCGTTGCGCTTCAGCGTCCGGTGGATGCCGAAACAGATCATCGCCGTGATGCCGAGCACCATCGGGTAGCCGAACTTCCAGCGCAGCTCGGGCATGTAGTCGAAGTTCATTCCGTACACGCCGCACACCATGGTCGGTACGGCGATGATGGCGGCCCACGAGGTGATCTTGCGCATGTCCTCGTTCTGCGCGACCGACGCCTGCGCGAGGTTGGCCTGGAGGATGGAGTTGAGCAGCTCGTCGAAGCCGGTGACCTGCTCCTGCACCCGGGCGAGGTGGTCGGCGACGTCCCGGAAGTACTTCTGGATGTCGGGGTCGATCAGCCGCATCGGCCGCTCGCTCAGCAGCGCCAGCGGACGCATCAGCGGCTGCACCGCCCGCCGGAACTCCATGACCTCACGCTTGAGCTGGTAGATCCGCCCTGCGTCGGTGCCCCGCGGCGCGCCCTTGCGGCCCGGCGAGAACACCTCCGTCTCCACCTCGTCGATGTCGTCCTGCACCGCGTCGGCGACCGCGATGTACCCGTCGACGACGTGGTCGGCGATCGCGTGCAGCACCGCCGAGGGGCCCTTGGCGAGCAGCTCGGGGTCGTCCTGCAGACGGTGCCGCAGCGCCCGCAGCGAGCCCTGCCCGCCGTGCCGGACGGTGATGAAGAAGTCCCCCCCGGTGAAGCACATGACCTCGCCGGTCTCGACGACCTGGCTGTTGGCGGTGAGTTCGTCGTGCTCGACGTAGTGGATGGTCTTGAAGACGGTGAACAGGGAGTCGTCGTAGCGCTCCAGCTTCGGCCGCTGGTGCGCCTGGACGGCGTCCTCGACCGCCAGCGGGTGCAGCCCGAACTCGCTCGCGATACCCGCGAATTCGGCCTCGGTGGGCTCGTGCAGCCCGATCCAGACGAAGCCCCCGTCACGCCGCACCCGGCGCATCGCCTCGTGCGGGGTGAGCGGTCCCGCGGTCTCGACGCGGGTGCCGTCGCGGTAGACGGCGCAGTCGACGACGGCGGTGGTGCTCTTCGGGTCGCGCGTGGTGTCGTACGCCCCGGTGTCCTTGCGCAGCGCGGGACGCGACGGGCGGACCGCGGCACGGAGGTCACGGATCATCGACATGGCAGGCTCCTTCGCGGGCGAGCAGCGTCAGGCCGCGGGGCGCCGGGTGGAACTGCCCGGAATGGGGACGTCCTGCAAGGTCTCCCCGCCGTCAGGCAGGGAAGGATGTTTCGCACGTCCACAAAGCGGGGAGCACCGCACCGTCGCGGTGGCGAACTTTTCGCTGCTGATTCAGCTGCTGATGCAGGTCATACAGATCAAGCAGAGGCAAAACGGAACTAAGTGCTCTTCCGCGGAAACACGCAGGAGATGCGCATGCGAGAGGTGGCGGCAGGCTAGAGCCGGAGCAACGTCAGCGGCGGGAAGAGCGGGTGGTACTGCACGGTCGACTTCGGTCCATTGCAGCCCCACCTCCTCCGGCCGGTCCCTCGTAAGGGAGTGTCGTCGGCGTCGGGACTTGATCGCGACGCCACCGCGTGCTGCCCCGAACCACCGGCCAAGAGTATCAGCAGACCTAAGTGTCAAGGCGCTGCTTTGCCCTGTCCTAACGAGTTCTATGCTCGCCGCATGGCTGATGTTCTCCCACTGGTCGAGGCCAGGTTGCGCTCCGCGCTCGGCGAGCCGGACGCGCGCGCCGCGGTCACCTTCCTCGGCACGGACCGCGTCGAGGTGCTGCGTTTCCAGGAGGGGGACATCGTCCGCTACGCCACCCTCGGCATGTCCGCCCAGCCCATGGCGGACCCCACCGGGGTCCTCGCCGATCCGGTCAAGGGTCCCCGCGCCGAGCTGTTCCTCTCCGTGCGCTCCGGTCGCGCCGACACCGACAAGGTGCTCCGCCCGCTGGCTGTTCTCGCCGCGTCCCCGCAGGTCGAGGGCGTGGTCGTGGCCCCCGGCGCCTCCCTGGACGTCGGCGAACCGCTGTGGCCGGGCGCTCCCTTCACCTCCGTCCTGGTCGCCGAGCCGGGCGGCCTGGTCGAGGACCTGGAACTGGACGCGCCCCTCGACCCGGTCCGCTTCCTGCCGCTGCTGCCCATGACGCCGAACGAGGCCGCCTGGAAGCGCGTCCACGGTGCGCAGGCCCTCCAGGAGCGCTGGCTCACGCACGGGACCGACCTGCGCGATCCGTCCCGCACATCGGTCCCGCTGGACTGAGCCGGAGCGTGAGCAAGGTCACCAAAGTCCGTCCGGAATCGGTCAGTTGACGAAGACGCCCACACCGTCCTCGGTGGCGTGCCGCACCTGGAGCTGCTCCGCCTTCGCCGTCAGTGCCCTTCGCCGTACGGCGACCACGCTCGCGCCCAGCAACGCCGTGACCGCCGCGACGACGAACGGGACGTGGACGTCGGTCCACTCCTCGATCCGCGGTGCGAGGAAGGCGCGGCGGCCGCCGCGAACCAGCGCCCGAAGTTGTAGCCCGTGCTCGCCGCCGGTCGCGGCGCGTCCGACACGCCGAGCGCCGGCTCGGTGTAGACGGTGTTGTCCACGCCGATGAGGGCGCCCGAGAGAATCGTGCAGACGACGGCCGTCGTGTGGTCGCCGTGGCCGAGGACGAGTACGTCGGTCCGGCGCGCGGGCTGCGGCTGCTCCTTGAGGAACGCCGTGATGCACAGGAAGCCGACGGCCATCAGGAACGCGGTGCCGAAGAACGGGTAGGGCCAGCCGGCGTCGCCGAGCAGCGCGCCCAGGAGCGGCCCGCAGGCCATGCCGAGGCCGTAGCGCGGACTCGTACAGCAGGATCGCCGCGGCGCTTCCGCCCGCCGCCGCGCCGACGACGACCGCGAGGGCCGTGGATACGAACAGCGCGTGGCCCAGGCCCCGGCCCGCCCGGAAGCCGACGAGTTCGCCGACCGAGCCCGAGGCGCCGGACAGGTCGGCGAACACCACGACGAGGCCGAGGCCGAGCAGCAGCGTCCGAGGCCGCCGACGCGGCGGAGACGAACCCGGTGAGCAGCATGCGATCGCCTGACCAGGAAGGACGAGGTGAAGAGCAGGGAGACCTGGCCGGCGGTGCGTCCAGGCCCTTGGTGATGGAGGGCAGGATCGGGTCGACGAGGCCGATGCCCATGAAGGCGACCACGGAGGCACCGAATGAGTTAGCTTGGCTAATTGATGCAAGTTACATCTGAATGTTTGTGGCGCGGGTTCCGCCCGGACGGGTGATCGTCCTTGACGTGGCGCAGCAGGGGTAGGACCGTGGAGCCCTATGAGGGGCGAACCCAGTTGCCCGAAGTGTGGTGGCCGGGTCAGGGCTCCCGGACTCTTCGCCGATTCCTGGCAGTGCGACGTGCACGGTGCCGTGCATCCGCTGCAACCCGTGATCCCGCCCAGCGTCGAGGCCCTCAGCGTGGTGGTGGCTCGCACGCAGGTACCGGTGTGGATGCCGTGGCCCCTGCCGGTCGGCTGGCTGTTCACGGGCGTGGCCTGCGCCGGTGACGACCGCAGCGGCGGTCGCGCCACGGCGGTGGCCTGTTCGGGTCCCGGGCCGCTCGGCGGCATCGGGGAGCTGATCCTGGTCGCCGAGGAACTCGGTGTCGGCCTCGGAGCGCGGTACGCGGGCATCGCCGGGCCGGACCCGGGGCCGTACATGAACGTCGAGAAGCCTCCCGAGGTCAAGGTCCTGGCCGCGGGGCGGCCCACGCCGCTGTGGCACGTCTCGGGATCGCCGACCGACCGGGCCGTGTTCGCGGGAGAGGCCCGGGGGCTGTGGCTGTGGGCCGTGGTGTGGCCCGAGCAGTCGGGGCTGCTGATGTACGACGAGCTGGTGCTGACGGACGTGCGGGACGCGGGGGCGGAGGTCGAGCTCGTGCCGTGCGGCGCGTTGTCGCCGCGCCTGCTCGAACCGTAGGGCGCCGGTCGAGCAGCCGGGCTCCGGGTGCCGGGCGGGCCGTGGCGCGCCGGGTGTCGGGCGAGTCGTCTGTAGGGGGCGCATGCCGGTTGCGGGTGTGACAAGGGTGCGCGGATTCACCCGTTATCCTTAGGTGTCCCTCCGTCCCGTCACCGCCTGGAGTCTGCGTCGTGCGTATCGACCTGCACACCCACTCCACCGCGTCCGACGGCACGGACACCCCCGCCGAGCTGGTGCGGAACGCCGCCGCTGCCGGGCTGGACGTCGTCGGGCTCACCGATCACGACACCACCCGGGGGCACGCCGAGGCGATCGCGGCGCTCCCCGAAGGGCTCACGCTGGTCACCGGTGCCGAGCTCTCCTGCCGCATCGACGGCATCGGCATGCACCTGCTGGCCTACCTGTTCGATCCCGAGGAGCCCGCGCTGCTCGCCGAGCGGGAGCTGGTGCGGGACGACCGGGTGCCGCGGGCCAAGGGGATGATCGCCAAGCTGAACGCGCTGGGCGTGCCGGTGACCTGGGAGCAGGTCGCGCGGATCGCCGGCGACGGGTCGGTGGGCCGGCCGCACGTGGCGTCCGCGCTGGTCGAGCTGGGCGTCGTGCCGAGTGTCGGCGACGCCTTCACGCAGGACTGGCTGGCCGACGGCGGGCGCGCCTACGTGGAGAAGCACGAGACCGATCCGTTCGAGGCGATCCGGCTGATCAAGGGCGCGGGTGGCGTCGCCGTGTTCGCGCACCCCGGGGCCGCCAAGCGCGGGCGTACGGTACCGGAGCCGGCGATCGCCGAGTTGGCCGCCGCCGGGCTCGACGGCATCGAGGTCGACCACATGGACCACGACCCGGACACCCGGGCGCGGCTGCGCGGGCTGGCCAAGGAGCTGGGGCTGCTGGTCACCGGGTCCAGCGACTACCACGGCAGCCGCAAGACGGTCGCGCTCGGCGAGTACGTGACCGACCCCGAGGTGTACGGGGAGATCACCCGGCGCGCGACCGGCGCGTTCCCGGTGCCGGGGACCGGCGGAGCCTGAGGCGCACGACCCTCGCGCCCACGTCCGTCGTCCCGCTTTTCATCCTCACGCAAGGCCTGTAGTCCCGTCATGCTCGACCTCGCCGTCTTCGGCTCCCTCTTCCTCACCCTTTTTGTCATCATGGATCCCCCCGGGGTCACCCCGATCTTCCTCGCCCTGACCTCGGGACGGCCCGCCGAGGTGCAGCGGCGGATGGCCTTCCAGGCCGTCTGTGTCGCCGGTGGCGTGATCACCGTGTTCGGGGTGCTGGGGCATCAGATCCTCGACTACCTGCACGTCTCCGTGCCGGCGCTGATGATCGCCGGCGGGCTGCTGCTTCTGCTGATCGCGCTCGACCTGCTCACCGGCAAGACCGACGAGCCCAAGCAGACCAAGGACGTCAACGTCGCCCTCGTCCCGCTCGGCATGCCGCTGCTGGCCGGGCCGGGTGCGATCGTGTCGGTCATCCTCGCCGTGCAGAAGGCGGACGGCGTCGGTCTCCAGGTGTCGGTGTGGGCCGCGATCCTCGCCATCCATGTGGTGCTGTGGCTGGTGATGCGGTACTCGCTGCTGATCATCCGGGTCATCAAGGACGGCGGCGTGGTGCTGGTGACCCGGCTCGCGGGCATGATGCTGTCCGCGATCGCCGTGCAGCAGATCATCAACGGTGTGACGCAGGTGATCCGGGGCGGCTGAGCGGCCCCGTGCACACAGCAGGACCCCGTACGGCGCGTCCGTACGGGGTCCTGCACTCTTCGGCGTGTTCTGCTTTACGAGGCCGGGGTCTCGGCCGGGCGGATCCACAGTCGCTGCCCGATGGCGGCGGCCTGCTGAACGATCCGGTTGACGGAGGCGGCGTCCACGACGGTCGTGTCCACGGGCGTGCCGTCCACGTCGTCGAGTCGCATGATTTCGAAGCGCATGGCTTCTCCCTTCGTCTGGTCATCCTCCTGAGGAGAACTACTGGGGATGGCCCCGAAGGCGGGTGCCTCCGGCTCCATACGTATGCAACACACCGTTTGTTACAAACATTCCCTACGCTAAGGAAATTTTTCGATCGGCTAATTACTGAACGGTAAGCAGCTCTCTTGAGACTAACCGGGACCGGTTGTGTTCGCAGCGTGACCGACGGGACAATGGACGTGATGAACGACGACCTCGCGGCCCTGACCGCCCGTATCGACCGCACGAACGAGCTGCTGCAGCGCATGCTCGCCGAGGTGGCGAAGACACCCTCGACCCACGCCATCTTCGTCGACGCTGGGTATCTCTACGCGGCCGCAGGCCGGTTGATCGCCGGCACCGAGGACCGGCGCGCCTTCGACCTCGACGCCGAAGGGCTGATCGAGGCGCTCATCGACAAGGCCCGCCAGATCTTCGCGGACAGCCGGCTGCTGCGGGTCTACTGGTACGACGGCGCGCGGCGCCGCATCCACACCACCGAGCAGCAGTCCATCGCCGAACTGCCCGACGTCAAGGTCCGGCTCGGCAACCTCAACGCCAACAACCAGCAGAAGGGCGTCGACTCCCTGATTCGCACCGATCTGGAGTCCCTTGCCCGGCATCGCGCCATCAGCGACGCGGCCCTGCTCGGCGGCGACGAGGACCTCGTGTCGGCGGTCGAGGCGGCCCAGGGGTACGGTGCGCGGGTGCACCTGTGGGGCATCGAGGCACCCGAGGGCCGCAACCAGGCCGAGCCGCTGCTGTGGGAGGTCGACAGCCAGCGCACCCTGGACCTCGACTTCTTCAAGCCATACGTCTCCCGGCGCACGGCCGCCGCCTACGAGCCCGCCGCGGCCGCCCGGCCGGCCCGCGAGGACGTCCGCTTCGTCGGCGCCCAGATCGCGGCCAAGTGGCTGGCGGCGCGGGGGCGTGAGTCACTGGTGGAGCTGCTGCCGGGACATCCGTATCTGCCCGGGTCGGTGGACCAGGATCTGCTGGTGGAGGCCGAAGGGCTGTTGCAGTACTCGCTGCGTGGACAGGCGGATCTGCGGCGGGCGTTGCGAGACGGATTCTGGGAGCACCTGCAGACGCTGTACTGAGCCGGGGGGCCGGCCGGTACGGGGGCCTTCCGGGCGCGGTCCTAGGCCGTCGGGTCGGCCGTGTCCCAGAAGTCGGCGATCGCCCGGGCTGTCGGCAGCGGCTGTTCGGCGTTCGGTGAGTGTTCGGCGCCCTCGATGACTGTTCGGTGCGCGCCCAGTCGTACGGCCATGTCGTCCATGAGCGGCAACGGCCAGGTGTCGTCCCGCACACCCGACAGGACGTGGAACAGCAGCCGTACGGCCGCCAGTTCGGTGACGCGATCCGGTTCGGTGGACAACTGACGGCCGGTGGCGATGAGTTGCGCGGGCTTGTTGCCGAGCCAGCGGCGGCGCAGGAGGTCGGCGCCGCCGATGCCGCGAGCCGGGCCGCCGACCTCCTCCGGGGCGCCCATCGACTGGATCACCTCCCACACCTCGTCCATCGACATCACCGTGAGCGCGTCCCGCAGCAGCTTCACGCGCTGCTGCTGGGAGACCGAGATCTGCGCCGGGCCGGACGACATGAGGGTCAGCGAGACGAACGGGGAGTGGTCGAGCAGGACCGCTGCCCGGGTGATCTGGCCGCCCAGGGAGTGCCCGAGGAGGTGCAGGCCGACGCCCAGGGCCTCGGCCTGAGCGAGCACGTCACGCGCCAACTCGTGCTGCGCGTAGGCGGTTTCGTCGTCCGCCGGTCCGTCCGACTCGAACTGTCCCCGCCCGTCCACGGCCACCGTCCGGTACCCGCGCGCCGCGAGCGGCCCCTGCATCAGCCGGAAGTCCTCCTTGCTGCCCGTGAAACCGGGGACCAGCAGGGCCGTGCCGCGCGGCGCGACACCCGGGGCGACCGGCACGTCCACGACCGCGAAGTCACCGCGCGCGGTGGACAGGGGATAGGCGCGAGCGCCGGGGGGCGGGGTGTGGGCGGCGGGCGTCGTCACGGGGTGAGGGTAACGGGTGGGGGCGTACGGGGGAGGGCGGGAAGGGGAAGGGAGTGGAGAAGAGGGCGGAGAAGGGGCAGGGGGCGGCGGGGGAGTGGGACGGGCCCGGGCTCGTGGCCCTTGCGTCGCAGTCCGCCGCGTGCGGGAACGCCGACGGCCCGGTCCCACCAGGTGAGGTGGGCCGGGCCGTCGGTACGGCGGTGATCAGCTGTCCGCTGCCTCCGCGGCGGCCGTGGCCTTGCGGGTGCGGCGGCGCGGCGTGGGCTCCGGCTCCTGCGTGGCCTGCGCCGGGATCTCGGCGGTCGCCTCCGGGGCGGGGGCGGGGGCGGTGGCCTTGCGGGTGCGCGTGCGCTTCGGCTGGGCCTCGGTGCCGTCCACGGTGTCGGCCGCCGCTTCGGGTGCGGCGGCTGCCGTCTTGCGTGTCCGGGTGCGCTTCGGCTTGTGCTCCGCGCCCTCGGCGGCGTCGACCGCTGCCTCGGCGGCAGTGGCCGCCGTCTTGCGGGTGCGCTTGGGCTTGGCCTCGGCGTCCTCGGCGGAGGCGGTCGCCTTGCGGGTGCGCTTCGGCTTCGCCTCCGTGCCCTCGGCGGTGTCGGCCGCCGCTTCGGGTGCGGCGGCTGCCGTCTTGCGCGTCCGGGTGCGCTTCGGCTTGTCCTCCGCGCCCTCGGCGGCGTCGACCGCTGCCTCGGCGGCAGTGGCCGCCGTCTTGCGGGTGCGCTTCGGCTTGTCCTCCGCGCCCTCGGCCGTGTCAAGCGCAACCTCGGCGGCGGCCGTGACCTTGCGGGTGCGGCGTGCCTTCGGCTTGGACTCCGCCTCCGCCTCCGCCGGCACGGCCTCGCCGGCCTGCGCGGGCACGGTGGCCATGGGAGCCTCGGGGGCCTGGGGAACCTCGGGGGCCTGGGGAACCTCGGCCGGCGCCGCGGTCCTGCGGGTGCGGCGGGCCTTCGGCTTGGCCTCCGCGCCCTCGGCTGTGTCGGTGGCCGTCTCCGCCGCGGGGGCGGCCGTCTTACGGGCGCGCGTCCGCTTCGGCTTGGCCTCGGTGGTCTCGGCCGTGTCCACCGCGACCTCGGCCGGGGCGGCCTGCGGAGCCTCGGTGGCCTGCGGAGCCTCCACGGTCTCCACGGCCTCGACCGGCTGGGTCTCCGCCGACTTGCGGGTGCGGCGGCGGCGCGACTTCGCCGGCGTCTCCTGGGCGTCCACCGTGGTGGCGCCCTCGGCCGTCGTCACCGCGGTCTCGGCGGCCTCGCTCACGGGGGACTCGACCCCTGCCGCGGCCGTCGCCTGTGCCGGGGCGCCGGACCGGGTGCGGCGCCGGCGGCGCAGCGTGCGCGGCGCGGCGGCCTCCTCCGTGGTCTCCGTGGCCGCCTCGGCGGTCGTGGAAGCGGGAGTCTCCGTGGCGTCCAGCGGCGTACCACCGCGCGTGCGGCGGCGGCGCCTCGGCGTACGGGGCGAACGCTCGCGGTCGGCGGAGCGGGACTCCTCCCGGCCGCCCCGGCCACCACGGCCGCGCCCACCGCGGCCGCCCGGCTCGCCCAGGTCCTCCAGCTCCTCCGCGTCGAGCCCGGCGCGCGTGCGCTCCGAGCGCGGCAGGACGCCCTTGGTGCCCTCGGGGATGCTGAGTTCGGCGAACAGGTGCGGCGACGTGGAGTACGTCTCCGGCGGGTCGTTGAAGTCCAGCTCCAGCGCCTTGTTGATCAGCTGCCAGCGCGGGATGTCGTCCCAGTCGACCAGCGTGATCGCCGTACCCGACGCGCCCGCGCGGCCCGTACGGCCGATGCGGTGCAGGTACGTCTTCTCGTCCTCAGGCGACTGGTAGTTGATGACGTGCGTCACACCCTCGACGTCGATGCCGCGCGCGGCCACGTCGGTGCAGACGAGCACGTCCACCTTGCCGTTGCGGAAGGCGCGCAGCGCCTGCTCACGGGCACCCTGGCCGAGGTCGCCGTGGACCGCGCCGGAGGCGAACCCGCGCTGCTTGAGCTGGTCGGCGAGGTCGGCCGCGGTGCGCTTGGTGCGGCAGAAGATCATCGCCAGACCGCGGCCCTCGGCCTGCAGTATGCGGGCGACCATCTCGGGCTTGTCCATGTTGTGCGCGCGGTACACGTGCTGCGAGATGTTCGCGACCGTCACGCCCTCGTCGTCCGGCGCCGTGGCGCGGATGTGCGTGGGCTGCGACATGTAACGGCGGGCCAGACCGATGACAGCGCCCGGCATGGTCGCCGAGAACAGCATGGTCTGGCGGCGGGCCGGAAGCATGTTGATGATCTTCTCGACGTCGGGCAGGAAGCCCAGGTCGAGCATCTCGTCGGCCTCGTCGAGGACCAGGCACTTGACGTGGTTGAGGTCGAGCTTCCTCTGGCCGGCCAGGTCCAGCAGCCGGCCCGGGGTGCCGACGACCACGTCGACGCCCTTCTTCAGGGCCTCGACCTGCGGCTCGTAGGCGCGGCCGCCGTAGATCGCGGTGACGCGCACGTTGCGCACCTTGCCCGCGGTCAGCAGGTCGTTGGTGACCTGCGTGCACAGCTCGCGCGTGGGGACGACGACGAGGGCCTGCGGGGCCTCGGTGAGGGCCTCGGGCTTGGCGCGCCCGGCCTCTACGTCGACGGGGACGGTGACGCGCTCCAGGAGCGGAAGACCGAAGCCCAGCGTCTTGCCAGTACCGGTCTTCGCCTGGCCGATGACGTCCGTGCCGGAGAGGGCGACGGGGAGGGTCATCTCCTGGATGGGGAACGGGGTGACGATGCCGACGGCCTCCAGGGCCTCGGCGGTCTCGGGGAGGATCCCGAGCTCTCGGAACGTCCTAGTCAGGGTGCTGCCTCTTCTGTGTGCGCGGTACGAGGCGAGCGCGGGGGTCGTGTCGGACCGTGCCGGGGACTTCGGCCGCCGTAGGGGCGCGCCGTGGACACGGGACCTCTACCAACGCTCCAGCGTTCGTACCACTGAGGGGTCCCTCCGATCGTCGTACGCACAGTGCCGTACGGTCAGGGAGGGCTGTCGGGTCGGAGCCGATCGGGCCACCGACCGGGCATCCTCATACGTGCGGCCTGTCGAGGTACGGCGAAGACGTCGCCGTACCAGCAGGCGCATTACCACCATACCCCGGAATCGCGCACATGCGATGGCCGATTCGGTCACGTAGTCATCGTCACACTCGCGCGGGCGTTCCTTCGCGTCGTCGTGGTCACACGATTGACCAGGGACTTCCACCCCGCGGCGAGCGGACTATTGTGCGCTTCATGACGACCTCTGACAAGCCTGAGCACGCCGCCGAGACCACCGACGCCGCCGCACACACCGGGGTCGCCGCCCAGGACTGGGCGACCGCCTCCGTCGATCCGCAGTACCGGGCCGCGGTCGTGGACCTGCTGGGCGCGCTCGCGTACGGGGAGCTCGCGGCCTTCGAGCGGCTCGCGGAGGACGCCAAGCTGGCGCCGACGCTGGAGGACAAGGCGGAGCTCGCGAAGATGGCGTCGGCCGAGTTCCACCACTTCGAGCGGCTGCGCGACCGGCTCACCGAGATCGGCGAGGAACCGACCGCCGCCATGGAGCCGTTCGTGGCCGCGCTCGACGGCTTCCACCGGCAGACGGCGCCCTCGGACTGGCTGGAGGGGCTCGTCAAGGCCTACGTCGGCGACTCCATCGCCAGCGACTTCTACCGCGAGGTGGCCGCCCGGCTGGACGCCGACACCCGCTCGCTGGTGCTGGCCGTCCTGGACGACACCGGCCACGCCGGCTTCGCCGTCGAGCGGGTGCGGGCGGCGATCGACGCCGACCCACGCGTGGGCGGGCGGCTCGCGCTGTGGGCGCGACGGCTGATGGGCGAGGCCCTGTCCGAGTCGCAGCGGGTGGTCGCCGAGCGCGACGCCCTGTCCACGATGCTCGTGGGCGGGGTGGCCGACGGCTTCGACCTCGCCGAGGTCGGCAGGATGTTCTCCCGCATCACCGAGGCGCACACCAAGCGGATGGCCGCTCTTGGGCTGGCCGCCTAGGAACCGTCGGGCACGCGCCGCCGGACGGCCCTCGAGGGCTCGAAACCTCCAGCAGCGTCAGGGGCGTCGGCGGCCGCGGCGGCGGCTCAGGCCGTCGCCGATCGTCGGCGGAGTCTTCCCGCCGGGCGCAGCAGCAGGGAGAGGGACGCGGCGGACACGATCGCGGCGCCGAGGAGCACCAGCAGGAAGCCGCCGGCCTCCAGCGCCGTGTGCGTGAGGAAGGCGCCGAAGAGGGCTCCGGCGACACCGGTGGACAGGACCAGGGGGCGGGCCGGGAGGCGGTGCGGCAGGCGGGCGGCGTACACCCATGACAGGGCCAGGCCGAGGATCGCGGAGCTGAGTGCTTCCAGGAGCATGTCAGGGTCCTCCCACATGGCCGGCCTGCCCGAAACGGTCGTAGCCCGTCTTACCCCTGACCTGCGGAATGCAATCCTCCTCTGTGCGGGAGCTGTGACCTCTTGGTGAAGTCGTGCGGGAGTCGCCGGAAACGGTCGAAACGGAAGGGGCCCGGCGGCTCCCACGAGCCGCCGGGCCCCTTCCGTCTGCTTCTGTCCGCAGCCCGCTACAGCGCGCCGAAGCCCACCTTGCGCGGTGCCGGCTCGCCGAGCTCCACGTACGCGAGCCGGTCGGCCGGGACCAGCACCTTGCGGCCATGCTCGTCCACGAGGCTGAGCAGCTGCGACTTGCCGGCCAGCGCCTCGGCCACCACGCGCTCGACCTCTTCGGCACTCTGACCGCTCTCCAGAACGATCTCGCGCGGCGCGTGCTGAACGCCGATCTTGACCTCCACGGCTATGTCCCTCCGAACGGTCAGTGAAGTGCGCGGGCGTCCGCGCCGTACCCAGCACACATTAGCCCGGTGAGGGGACGCGCACGTTCAGCGCGAGAACGCCAGGAGCGAACAGCCGACGGGAACAAACACGCGGACATGTGCAGGTGAGTAGTGCGCCTGCTCGCCAAAGGTGCAGGTCAGTGGTGCCCGTGCTCGTTCCCGTGCAGCGGGAAGCCGGCGATGCCCCGCCACGCCAGGGAGGTGAGCAACTGCACCGCCTGGTCGCGCGGCACACTGCGGTCGCTGTGCAGCCAGGAACGCGCCACCACCTGGGCGAGGCCGCCGAGGCCGGAGGCGAGCAGCATCGACTCCGCGCGCGAGAGCCCGGTGTCCTCGGCGATCACGTCACAGATCGCCTCCGCGCACTCGTTCGTGACCTTGTCGACGCGCTCGCGCACGGCGGGCTCGTTCGTCAGGTCCGACTCGAAGACGAGCCGGAATGCGCCGCCGTCGTCCTCGACGTAGGCGAAGTACGCGTCCATCGTGGCCCGCACGCGCTGCTTGTTGTCGGTGGTCGACGCGAGCGCGTTGCGCACGGACTGGATCAACGACTCGCAGTGCTGGTCCAGCAGGGCCAGGTAGAGGTCCAGCTTGCCCGGGAAGTGCTGGTAGAGCACCGGCTTGCTGACACCGGCACGCTCGGCGATGTCGTCCATCGCGGCCGCGTGGTAGCCCTGGGCCACGAAGACTTCCTGGGCGGCGCCCAGCAGCTGGTTCCGACGGGCACGGCGCGGCAGGCGCGTACCCCGCGGGCGTGCTGCCTCAGTTTGCTCGATGGCTGTCACGCCGCCTCCCAAAGTCGTCCACATGCGGTGTGCGCCGCCCGGCCATCGTACTTTTCGGTAACCGTGCTGTGCGCGCTGCGAGCGCAGAATTTCACGGACCGGACGGCTACGAAAGCCGCACAGAGCGTTTCGAACGAGCTCAGAGCGGGCAAAAAAGCGCCTCTTTCCCGCTCAACGGCACCAGGTGTCGTCATACGTCACCGATAGTCATCCTCGTCGAGGCTCACGACACGGGCCTGCTCCACGAGGTCCGCCTCGCTGCCGCGGTCGGGCTCCACGCCGGTCAGCGGGTCGTCGCGGTCCTGCGCGATGTCCGTGTGCTGCTCGGCCGCGTCGACCGGCGGTGCCTCGACGTCGAACTCCTGGACTTCCTCGATCTCCTCGTCCACGAAGGTCTCGGGGTCGGTGGGGTCAACGGCCATGGCGGGGCTCCCTTCCTACGAACGTCCCTGAGAGATGCAGGGGCCACACGCGGGTGCCCTCTTTACGAGCCTAGGAGACACCCGATCCGGACGCTATGCGATCCGCGTCCGGAACGTCACGCGCTGCGCATCCGCCGACCGTGCGCCCCCTCGACGTAACGGGGACCGCTGCTCTCTGCGCATCCGGACTCGGTGGATCTTCGAGTCGGCGACTGTGCGGATCTTCGCTGCCCGGAACCTTCGTACCCATGGCTGTGACGGTGATCTCGCGTGTCCGTGTCGGCGAACACATGAACCACTGCGTGATCACCTCGTAACATTGCCGCATGTCTTCGACCGAGTTGCCGTTCGTTCCGACCAGCAACGTGCTCCCGAAGGTGGCGCCCGTCCGGGTCGCGGAGGGCGAGCGCCTCAAGTCGGTCCGACTGCCCGGCATCACGCTCACGGTGCGTTCGAGGCCACCCGCGCGTGAGGGACTGCCGCCCGCGCTCTACGTCCACGGACTCGGCGGTTCCTCGCAGAACTGGTCGGCGCTCATGGAGCTGCTCGACGCGGAGGTCGACTGCGAGGCCGTGGACCTGCCGGGCTTCGGCGACTCTCCGCCCCCGGACGACGGCGACTACTCGATCACCGGGCACGCGCGCGCGGTCATCCGCTACTTGGACTCGGCGGGACGCGGTCCTGTGCACCTGTTCGGCAACTCCCTCGGCGGCGCGGTCACCACCCGCGTCGCCGCCGTTCGTCCCGACCTCGTCCGGACGCTCACGCTCGTGTCGCCGGCGCTGCCGGAGCTCCGGGTACAGCGCACCGCCGTACCCACGGCCCTCCTGGCGCTGCCGGGCGTGGTCCGGCTGTTCACCCGGTTCACCACCGGCTGGACGGCCGAACAGCGGGTCCGTGGCGTGCTGACGCTCTGTTACGGCGACCCCGATCGCGTGTCGCCCGAAGGTTTCCGCAACGCCGTGCAGGAAATGGAGCGGCGGCTGCAACTACCGTACTTCTGGGATGCGATGGCGCGCTCCGCGCGCGGTATCGTCAACGCGTACACGCTCGGTGGCCAACACGGACTGTGGCGCCAGGCCGAGCGGGTGCTCGCCCCCACGCTCCTCATCTACGGTGGCCGTGACCAGCTCGTCGGCTTCCGCATGGCCCAGAAGGCCGCCCGCACGTTCCGTGACGCGCGGCTGCTGACGCTGCCGAACGGTGGGCACGTCGCGATGATGGAGTACCCGGATACGGTGGCGAAGGCGTTCTGTGAACTGAAGGCGGAGGCGGAGGCCAGGGTGCGAGCGACTGACGGTGTTGCCTCCGGTGGTGTCGCCTCCCGCGGCGCGGCCACGGCCGGGCGGACCTCCACGGGTGCCGGCTTCCAGGACGGCGGCTCCTCCGGTGGGGCCGAGTCCGCGAGCGCGGGGAGCTGAGGGGCGAGGTGGGACGCCACAGTCGCCGTGGTCCGGCACCCAAGACCGAGATCACGGACAAGGGGTCACGCCGCCGCGCGTCCGGCCACTCGGGAGGTCAGCGGGGCTCGGCTGCGCAGGGGGTCGCCGAGGAGACGCCTCCGCGGGGAGTACCGCGGCTGTCCGACGGCACGCCGGCGCGCGGGGTGCCGCGGTTGCCGGAGGGTCCTCCCGGACCGGGGGTGCCACGGTTCGCGGACGGCACGCCGACGCGGGGGGTGCCTCGCTTCCCTGAGGGCACACCCGCGCGCGGGGTTCCGCGTCTGCCGGACGGGACGACGGCGCACGGTTTCGCGCGTCTGACGGACGGCACGCCGGCGCGGGGGGTGCCTCGCTTCGCTGAGGGCACACCCGCGCGCGGGGTTCCGCGTCTGCCGGACGGGACACCCGCGCATGGCGTCCCGCGGCTGCCCGACGGGACCCCTGCCCGCGGTGTTCCGCGTCTGCCGGACGGGACGCCCGCCCACGGCATGCCGCGTCTGCCGGACGGCACACCGGCCCACGGCATCCCCCAGGTGCGCGGTGGTCATCCCGAGCAGCGTGAACGCGGTGACCGCTGGGGCGAGTTGCGAGGGCGCACGGTCGCGGGAACCGGCGCTCCGGCGTTTCCGCGCCAGCGGCAGGCGCCCCCCGGCCCGCGCCAGGACTACGTCGACGCCTTCGACGAGCGGGACGATGTCTTCGTACGCCGTCACCCGGCACCTCCCGGCGGCCCTTCGGACCCGTACGCCCCCGCCACCGCGCACCCCTCGAACCCGTACGCGTCCGTCACCAGCTGGGACACGGAAACCGACGCGGACCACGAGCCGCCCCCGACCGGCGAGCCCGCGCCCGCCAAGGGAGGCCGGGGCCGCGCCGTCGCCGGTATCGCGGCCGCCGCCGTGACCACCGTGCTGGCCGTCGTCGTTGCCGGACAGGTCACCGGCCAGGGTGAGGAAGGCGCCGTGGAGTCGCGGTCCGGCACCGACCGGTCCAGGGACGTCCGGGACTCCGCGTCGCGGGGGGACGGGCGGCCCACGCCGTCCAGCACGCCGAGCGCGACCCCGCTGGCGTACGAGCAGAAGATGGACCGCACGTTCCCGCTGAGCGCGAAGCTCGACGGCTCGGGGAGGTTCGACGCGATCCCCGGGATCGACAAGGCGCCGGGAGCGGGGCAGAAGTACACCTACCGCGTGGACGTCGAGCAGGGGCTCGGCCTGGACGGCGAGCTCTTCGCGCAGGCCGTGCACAAGACGCTGAACGACGACCGGAGTTGGGCGCACAACGGCGGCCGCACCTTCGAACGGATCCACTCCGGGAACCCCGACTTCGTGATCACGCTCGCCAGCCCCGGCACCACCGCGGACTGGTGCGCCAAATCGGGCCTGGACACGACGGTCGACAATGTGTCCTGCGACTCCGCCTCCACCGAACGCGTGATGATCAACGCCTACCGTTGGGCGCAGGGTTCGGAGACGTACGGCGACGAGATCCACGCCTACCGGCAGATGCTGATCAACCACGAGATCGGCCACCGGCTCGGCTACTCCCACGTCACCTGCGACAAGGACGGCGAACTGGCGCCCGTCATGCAGCAGCAGACGAAGTTCCTGGAGCACGACGGCATCCGCTGCAAGGCCAACCCGTGGGCGTTTCCGAAGAGTTGACCCCGCGTCGCGCGTGATGACGATCGGTGCACATGTGATCTCTTAGCGCGATGGAACGCGCCCTGCGCGGGAAAGTTACGACCGTTCACCCCTTTTGGTGGCGCGACGGACAACCGTCCGTCGCGCCACCGGCTTGTCCGCATACGTTCTTTCCCGCTGCGAGCCGTCGGCCCGACGACGGCTCCCCTTAGGGAAGATCGGGGGTGCAATCGTGCGCATAGGACTTCTCACGGAGAGTGGCTATCCGTACGTGAGTGGTGACGCCAGTCCCTGGTGCGACCGGCTCGTGCGTGGGCTCGCGCAGCACGAGTTCGACATCTACGCGCTCAGCCGCAGCGAGCGCCAGGAGGACGAGGGCTGGCTCCCGCTGCCGTCCCAGGTCCGCCGCGTCCGCACGGCACCGGTGTGGACGGCGGAGGAGGACGGCGTCGCGTACGGCAGGCGTGCGCGCCGACGGTTCGCCGAGTGCTACGGGGAGCTGGCGGCCGTACTGTGCGCCGGGGCCCCTGCTGACGGAGAGCGCACATCGGGCCAGTCCGCTGTGGCGGACCGTTTCGCCAGTGCCCTCTACGGCCTCGCCGAGCTCGCCCGCGACGAGGGCGGACTGGTGGGCGCCCTGCGCTCGGAGACCGCCGTACGCGCGCTGGAGCGCGCCTGTCGCGCGCCGGGTGCCCCGCGTACGGCGCACGAGGCGCGCGTACCGGATCTCCTGACCGTCGCCGCGCATCTCGAACACGCCCTGCGCCTCCTCTCGCTCGACTGGTACGAGGACGACGGGCTCGGCTCGGTCGACCTGTGTCACGCGGCGTCGGGCGGCGCGGCGGCCCTGCCCGGCCTGCTGGCCCGGCACTTCACCGGCGTACCCCTGCTGGTCACCGAGTACGGGGTGCGGCTGCGCACGCACTATCTGGCCGACACCGACTCCTCGCCCGCCGTACGGTCCCTGCTCGCCGCCTTCCACGGCAGGCTCGCCGCCGAGATCTACCGACAGGCCGCGTTCGTCACGCCCGGCAACGCCCACGCCCGTCGCTGGCAGGAGCGCTGCGGCGCCGACCGTACGAAGCTGCGCACGGTCTATCCCGGCATGGACGCGACCCCCTTCGCCGAGGTGGGGGAGTCCCCGGAGCGCGCGGCCCCCGACACGCTCGTCTGGGTCGGGCGGGTCGAACCGGCCAAGGACCTGATCTCTCTGCTCCACGCCTTCGCGGAGATCCGCAAGGAGGAACCGGGCACCCGGCTGCGCGTCGTCGCCACCTCCACGGGCCCCGACGGCGACGCCTACCTCACCCACTGCAAGGCGCTCGCCGCCCAGCTCTTCCCCGACGAGGCGGACGGCCCGCACGCGGTCGGCGACAACCCCGTCTCCTTCGAGGAGATCGGCGGCCCCGAGGTGCCCACCCTCGCCGACGCCTATGCGTGCGGCGCCGTGACCGTCCTGTCCAGCGTCGTCGAGGGCTTCCCGATCGGCCTGGTGGAGGCGATGTTCTGCGGCCGGGCGACGGTCTCGACGGACGCCGGCGCGGTGGTGGAGGTCATCGGCGGCACGGGGCTCGTGGTGCCCCCGCGCAACCCACGGGCGCTCGCCGAGGCGTGCGTGTCGCTGTTGCGCGACCCCGAGCGCCGCGAGCGCCTGGGGGCCGCCGCGCGCGCCCGCGCCCTCGAACTGTTCACCGTCGAGCAGAACATCACGGCATTTCACGGCATTTACCTGGAGATCGTCTCGCACACCCCGGCCCGTCGGGCGGCCCTCGGCGACACCGGCGCCCTCCTGCCCTTCGCCGTCCCCGCCGAGGCCCACGTCCCCGGCCGCTGGACCGCCGCCAGGAGCCGCATGGTCGCCCGCGGCGGCCCCGGCTGGGCCGCGGGTCCACCCGTACGCGCCACCACCCGCGTCTCCACGGCGGAGGCAGCCCGATGACCGACCTCCGCACACCGGACCTTCACGGCAGACCAGAGCTGTCCGGCACATCGGATCTTCCAGGCACACCGGAGCTCCCAGGTGCATGGGATCTCCCCGGCACGCCGAGCGGCCCCGGCGCAGGGGACGCCTGCTCCGAGCAGCGCCTCACGACGGAGCCGCCGGCCGCCCCCGCTCCCGCACCCCGGCGCACCCCGCGCCGCGGACCCGCGGACCCGGTGAAGGCCCTGATGCACCAACACCGTGACCTGTGCGAACGCGCGGTCGACCCCTTGGAGATCGCCGCGGGTCTGGAGGCCCACGGCATCACCGACCGCACCGCCGCCCGCTTCCGCCACAGGCACGTCTTCTCCCTGGCGGAGGAGATGTACGCCAGGGTCCCCCGCGACGAGGACACCCCCCGTGCCGTCACCGAGGACACCACTCCTCGCCCGCGCGCGACCTGGCTCCTGCGCGCCCTCCTCCCCGGCGTCAGCTGCGCCGCGACCGTGGCGGCCCTCCACCAGACGCAGGGCCAGGCGCGCCTCCTGGCCGGCATCGCAGGCGCCGTGGCCGTCGCCGTCTCCCTGCGCGCGGCCCTGACCCGCGGCCCCCTGAGGGCCAAGGGTTCGCCCGGGTCCCTCGTCTGGACCTGCTGGCTCCTCGCCTACGCCGTGCTGGGCGACGGCCTGCTCGGGGCAGCCGCCTCGGGAGGACCCGAAGCCCTCCCGGCCGCCGGCCCGGACAGCCCCTGGCCGATCACCACGATCCCCGTCCTGACCCTCGCCCTGGCCTGTGCCCCCGCCGCCTGGCTCGCCCACAGTTTCGGCGCGAGGGCCCGCGGCAGACTGATGACCAGCAGAGGACTCGAAGAGTTCGCCGCGTCGGTACGGCCCCTCCTGCTGGGCACGGTCGGCTCGTTCCTGGTGGCCACGGCGGCCCTCCTGGCGCTCACCGCCCTCGCCCTCGGAGAGCCCGCCCCCTACCCCCAAGCCCTCGCCCTCGGCGCGCTGCTCTTCCTGGCCCGCCTGCTCGCCGTCCACGGGTTCGCCTACGCCCCCGCCGTGATCCTCACGGCAACCGCCACGGCCCAGGCAACGGCGCTGGCGACCCTCTTCGCGGCCCGCCTCCCGTACTGCGCCTTCCTGGCCACCCCGGTCCAGGCCCTGATCGACACCTGGGGCCCCGGCACCGTCCCCACCCTGACCTGCGGAACAGCGGCCCCCGCACTCCTGATCCACGCCACCCGCAAACTGACCCGCGCGTCGGCACACGCGGAAAGGGCAACGCGATGGTGAGTCGATCGGCCCCGCTACGCCTCGCCGCGCACATCCGCAGGCGCCACGCGCACCCCCACCACCCGCACGGACCGCCGCGGGCACGCCACCGGCATTGGCCGCCGCAGGCATGACACCCCCACCGGGGAGCCCGCGGCCCGCACCGGCCGAACACGTGGCTCCGCGCTTCGGCGCCGCGGGCTCGCCGCATCGCACGCGGCCCGTTCAGGGATCGCAGCCGCCCTGCACGCGGTCTCGCGCTCATGCACCGCAGGCTCCCCCACGGCACGCGGCCCAGCGCTCAGGCACCGCAGGCCCGCCCGTGTCCGCACCCGCCGAGGCGTCACAGGCGGCGCACCACCTCGGGCCGCACCCGCCGACTCACCCCACCACACGTGGCCGCACCCGCCGAGGCGCCGCAGGCCACCGCACCACCCTTCCGAAGGAGACCCCGAGATGACACCCTCCCGACCCGCCGACCAGGCCCCGGGAGCCGCCCGATGAGAGTCCTGCTGATCGGAGCCAACGGCTACCTGGGCCGCTTCGTGGCCGACCGCCTCCTCGCCGACCCCGCGGTCCAGCTCACCGCCCTCGGCCGCGGCGACGACG
The DNA here is from genome assembly GCF_015160875.1 of Streptomyces chromofuscus. Taxonomy (NCBI): domain Bacteria; kingdom Bacillati; phylum Actinomycetota; class Actinomycetes; order Kitasatosporales; family Streptomycetaceae; genus Streptomyces; species Streptomyces chromofuscus. The sequence goes on from NZ_CP063374.1 coordinate 5,251,375, forward strand.
CCGACGTCCGTTTCGACCTCGCCTCCGGCAGTCCCGGCGCCCTGACCCGCTTCCTGGACGCCGTCCACCCCGGCGTGGTCATCAACTGCGCCGGCACGACCAGAGGCGGGGCCCGCGAGCTCACCCGGCACAACACCGTCGCCGTGGCCACCGTCTGCGAGGCCCTCCGCCGCAGCGGCTGCGGCGCCCGCCTGGTCCAGATCGGCTGCGCCGCCGAGTACGGCCCCAGCCAGCCCGGCTCCTCCACGGCGGAGGACGCCGTCCCCCGCCCCGGTGGCCCGTACGGCGTCAGCAAACTCGCCGCGACCGAACTCGTGCTCGGCTCCGGCCTGGACGCGGTCGTCCTGCGCGTCTTCTCCCCGGCCGGCCCCGGCACCCCCGCAGGCTCCCCCCTTGGCCGCCTCGCCGAGGCCATGCGCCGCGCCATGCAGACCGGCGACGGCGAACTCAAGCTCGGCGGCCTCGGCGCCCAGCGCGACTTCGTCGACGTACGCGACGTGGCCCGCGCGGTGCACGCCGCCTCGCTCTCCGCCGCTCAGGGCGTCATCAACATCGGTTCCGGCCGTGCCGTCCGCCTCCGCGACGCCGCCGCGATCCTGGCCCGCGTGGCCGGCTTCGGCGGCGCCCTGCACGAACTCGACAGCCCTCCTGGTGCCCTGCGCCCGTCGATCGGCCACCCTCGCCCCGAGCCACTGGTCCATCCCCGCTCGACGGACCCCCTCGGTCACCGCACGGACCAGGACCACGCGTCTCACGAAGCGACGACCCACAGCGCCCTGAGCACCCACGGCGCGCACCCGCACGCCACGCACTCCGCGCACACCGGTCCCGGCGCCTACCCCTACCCCGACGGCTGCGGCAGCTGGCAGCAGGCCGACGTCCGCACCGCCCGCGACCGTCTCGGCTGGCGCCCCCGCATCAACCTCGAGGAGTCCCTCGCCGACATCTGGATGGAGGCGGCATGCCGTATCTGACCAGGGCAAAGGCAAGAACGGCCGGTACCGGCTTCGACACCGGCTTAGGCGTCCCCGGCCCTGCCCACCCCCTCCTCGCCCCCACCGAGTGGGCCGAACTCTCCCGCCGGGGCGCCGCTCTGCACTGGGTCGTCCTGAACATCGCCGACGGCCCGGGTGTCCTGCCGGACCCGCACTGCCTGGAGGCCGCGGGCCGGCTGCGCAACGCCGGCGTCCGCGTCCTGGGGCATCTCGACATCCGGTACGGGGCCCGCGCCTTCGGCGAGACGGTCGCGGACGCCCGCCGGTATCTCGACTGGTACCAGGTCGACGGCTTCCTCCTGGACTGTTGCCCGGCCGACCGCGACTCCCTGCCCGGGACCGGCCGCACCGCGACCGCCCTGCGTGCCCTGCGTGACGATGCCCACATCGTCCTCGGGCACGGCACCCACCCGTATCCCGGTTACGTCGAGTGCGCCGACCAGTTGGTCACCTTCCGCGGCTCGTGGAGCGACTACCGCTGGTCGCAGGCGGCCGAGTGGACCGCCGACCACGAGCCCGAGCGTTTCTGCCACTTCGTGCACGGAGTGCCCCGGGGTCATCTCGACGAGGCGCTGCGCATCGCCCGCTGGCAGGGCGCCGCGACCATCTACTTCACCGACCGCACGGAGCGCGGCGGGCGGACGGACCCCTGGGAGGGCATGCCCGGCTACTGGGACGAGATCGTCTCGCTGGTCGGAACGGGTGTCTCGGAATGAAAAAGGCCGTGGCAGTGTTACGGGGAGAACATCCGTAGTGATTGACCGACCAACGGAGTCCCCGTGTCGCTGCCACCCCTGGTCGAGCCGGCCGCCGAGCTCACCGTAGACGAGGTCCGCAGGTACTCCCGCCACCTGATCATCCCCGACGTCGGGATGGACGGGCAGAAGCGGCTGAAGAACGCCAAGGTGCTCTGTGTCGGCGCCGGCGGCCTGGGCTCGCCGGCCCTGATGTACCTGGCCGCGGCGGGCGTCGGCACCCTCGGCATCGTGGAATTCGACGAGGTCGACGAGTCCAACCTGCAGCGCCAGATCATCCACAGCCAGGCGGACATCGGCCGCTCCAAGGCCGAGTCGGCCCGCGACAGCGTGCTCGGCATCAACCCGTACGTGAACGTGGTCCTGCACGAAGAGCGGCTCGAGGCCGACAACGTGATGGACATCTTCAGCCAGTACGACCTGATCGTCGACGGCACGGACAACTTCGCCACCCGCTACCTGGTCAACGACGCCTGCGTGCTGCTGAACAAGCCGTACGTCTGGGGCTCGATCTACCGCTTCGACGGCCAGGCCTCCGTGTTCTGGTCCGAGCACGGCCCCTGCTACCGCTGCCTCTACCCGGAGCCCCCGCCCCCCGGCATGGTCCCCTCCTGCGCCGAGGGCGGCGTGCTCGGCGTGCTGTGCGCGTCCGTCGGCTCCATCCAGGTCACCGAGGCCATCAAGGTCCTCACCGGCACGGGCGAGCCGCTGGTCGGCCGCCTGATGATCTACGACGCCCTGGAGATGCAGTACCGCCAGGTCAAGGTCCGCAAGGACCCGAACTGCGCGGTCTGCGGCGAGAACCCGACCGTCACCGAGCTCATCGACTACGAGGCCTTCTGCGGCGTCGTGTCGGAGGAGGCCCAGGCGGCGGCCGCCGACTCCACGATCACTCCCAAGCAGCTCAAGGAGTGGATCGACGACGGCGAGAACATCGACATCATCGACGTCCGTGAGATCAACGAGTACGAGATCGTCTCGATCCCGGGCGCTCGACTGATCCCGAAGAACGAGTTCCTGATGGGCACCGCCCTGGAGAGCCTCCCGCAGGACAAGAAAATTGTCTTGCACTGCAAGACGGGCGTCCGCAGTGCGGAAGTCCTCGCGGTCCTGAAGTCCGCGGGCTTCTCCGACGCCGTCCACGTCGGCGGCGGCGTGATCGGCTGGGTCAACCAGATCGAACCGCACAAGCCGGTCTACTGACCAGGGCTCTCGCCGCCCCGCGAGGCCCACGAAGCCCACGGCCCCGACCAGCTCGGATGCCGTGGGCTTCTGCCGTTGGGGCGTCGGCTTCTCCCGTTGGGAAGTCAGGCGACGAGCTGTTGGCTGATCTTCTCCGCCTGCACACGGGCCTGCTCGTGGGCGTTGGCCAGGGAGGTCTCGTGGGCCGGGATGAGGTGGGCGAGCGCCGGGACGACAGGGGCCTTGGTCAGCTCGGGGGTGAGGGTGGTGACGTCGAGGCCGAGGTAGGCCGGGTCGCCCAGGACGGACTCCAGGGTCGGGACGAGGAAGTCCTTGCCGTGGTTGGGGGTGCCGGGGCCGTAGCCGCCGCCGCGGGCGGATATCAGCACGGCCGGCCGGCCGGCGGAGGGGGCCGTGCCGGAGGGGATGACGGTGCGGCCGACGATGATGACCTGGTCGAGCCAGGCCTTGAACACCGAGGGCATCGTGCGGTTGTACATCGGCACGGTGAACAGGTAGGCGCTCGCTCCCAGGAACTCCCCCACGAGTTCGTCCCGAACGGCGGCAGCCGCGGCCTGCTCCGCGGTGTGCTGGGCGGGGTCGGTGTGCTGGGCGGCAACGGCCGCCGCGCTCAGGTGCGGCACGGGAGAGGCGGCCAGGTCCCGGTGGACGACCTCGCCCGTCCAGGCCTCCCGGAAGGAGTCGGCGACCTGGCGGGAGACCGACGCGGCACCGAGGGAGGAGGAGTCGAGGTGCAGAAGGTAGGACATGGTGAGCAAAGCCCTTCGTACGGGGTGATGGATGGTGGGCCGGGGTTCGTGCGGACCACCGAGCTAGGAGCGCAGCGGACCCGAGCGGGGGTCAGGCACGGGCGGCGTGATCGCCCGGCAGCACGCAGCCGTCCGGGCCGCAGACCCCGTCGGCGTCCCCGTCCGGGGTCTGGACGAGCTGCGGATGGGTGGCGTCCCACACCTGCTGGAACACGTCAAGGAATGTCTCGGTGTCCTGGGCGCCGGCGACGGCGTACTGGCCGTCGATGACGAGGAAGGGCACCCCGCGGGCGCCGAGGGTGCCGGCGCGGCGCGCTTCGTCCCGGACCTGCTGCCGGAATCGGCGCTCCACCAGGACCTGCCGGGTCTCCTCCCGGTCCAGTCCGAGTTCGTCGCTCAGTTCGAGCAGCGCGTCCACGTCGAAGAGCGAGTGGGCCTCGCCGAAGTAGGCGCGAAAGGTCAGGCGCCACGCCTCCGCGTGCTTGCCCTGGGCGGTGGCATGGGCAAGGAACTCGTGGGCCAGTTGGGTGCCGGCCTTCTTGTTGTCCAGCACGATGTACGGCCTCAGCCCTTCGCGCTCGGCCAGCACCTCCACCCGGCGGGTGGCCGCCTCGGCCTGAGCGTCGTCCATCCCGTACTTCTGCTTGAGCGCCTGCCGCGTGGGCACCGCGGGACTGCTCGGCAGGTCCGGGTCCAGCGGGAAGGAGCGGTGGATGAGCTCGACGTCGCCGCCATGGGCGAACCGCTCCACGGCCCTGTCGAGACGGTGGCCGGCCAGACCGCACCACGGGCACGTGAGGTCGGACCAGATTTCCACTTTCATGGGCTGCCACCTCCCATACTTACGCTTTGGGTGTAGCGCCATGATGGGCCGGCACGGAAGGCCGTACAAAAGGCACACGCGTGTGCGCGACCGGAAGGGAATGTGCGTCATGGAGACCACCGCACGTCAGGTCACAGGCGAGACGGACATCGCCGCGGTCTCGGGACCCTGTGCCCGCTGGCCGGCGGAGAACAGGGAGATCATCCGGCAGATCCTGGATCGGGCCGGCGACAAATGGAGCACGCTCGTGATCGCCGCCCTGGACGACGGCCCGTTGCGCTACACCGACCTGCTGCGCCGCATCCCCGGCATCTCCCAGCGCATGCTGACCCTCACGCTGCGGCACTTGCATCGCGACGGACTGATCAGCCGCACGGCCTACGCCGAAGTGCCGCCGCGCGTGGAGTACGTCCTCACGCCCCTGGGCCTCACCCTGCACGACATCGTGGTGTCCCTGATCGACTGGGCCGGCATCCACCACGACGAGATCCGGGAGAACCGGGCCCGCTTCGACGCAGCCACCAGGCGAAGCCCCGCGGAACGGGATGCCCGTGGCCGGCGCGGGCGGACCAGCTGACACGGGTTCGAACCATCGACCGGGGGCGCAGTTCACCGTCGTACGGGGCCTGACTCGCCCCCGGTTCACCGGGGGAGACGGCCCAGCGGTCGTCGCTGGGCCCCGGCGGGGTCATGAACAGACCTTGCCGTCCTTCGGGACCGTTCCGTTCAGTGCGTAGGCGTTGATCGTGGAGTCGACGCAGTCGCTGCCGCTCCCGTAGGCACCGTGTCCCTCGCCCTTCCAGGTGAGCATCACGCCGACGCCCTTGCCCAGTTCGTCCGCCATCCGGCGGGCGCCCTCGTACGGTGTCGCCGGGTCGCCCGTGTTGCCCACGACGAGGATCGGCGCCGCGCCCGGGGCGCTCACCTCCGGGGTGTCGAACTGTCCGGCCACCGGCCACTCGTGGCACCATCCCGCCGTGTCCCACCCGAGGAACGGACCGAACACCGGCGAGATCCTCTCGAACTCCGGCAGCAGCTTCTCCGCTTCCTCGGGCGTGGGCCGCTGCTTGTCGTCCAGACACGATATGACCCGCTGCGAGTGGGTCGTCGTGGCGTAGTCGCCCGCGGCATCGCGCTCGTTGTAGCTGTCGGCGAGCGCCAGCAGCCCGGAGCCGTCGCCCTGTTCGGCGGCCTCCAGGGCGCCCGTGAGCGTGGGCCAGCTCGCCTTGCTGTACAGCGGCAGGACGACGCCGGTGAAGGCGAGCGTCTGCGTCAGCTCGCGCTCACTCGACGTCGGCAGCGGCTCCGCGTCGATCCGCTCCAGCAGGTCCGCGATCTTGCGGGTGCCCTGCTCCGGGTCCTGGCCGGTCGCCTTCAGGTAGTCGTTGAGCGCGCGCTGGAAGCCGATCGTCTGGTTCTTGGCGTGGCCCACCGCGTCGGCGCTCGGGTCGACGACCGCGTCGAGGACCAGGCGTCCGACGTTCTTCGGGAACAGGTGGGCGTAGACGCCGCCGAGCTCGGTGCCGTAGGAGATGCCGAAGTAGTGCATCTTCGCGTCCCCGAGGACATGCCGCATCAGGTCCATGTCGCGGGCGGTGTCGGCGGTCGACACATGCGCCAGCAGCTCACCGGCGGACTCCTCGCAGCCCTGGCCGAAGTCGGCGGCGTCCCGGAAGTACGCCGTCTCCTCGGCCGGTGTGTCGGGGCTGACGTCCACCGCCTCGGCGGCCTGTATCTCCTCGTCGCTGCGGCAGCGGACGCCTTCACTGGCGCCGACGCCCCGCGGATCCCAGCTCACAAGGTCGTACCGCTCGTGGAGCGCCGAGGCGGTGGACGCGTACGCCGGCAGCGTCGACACTCCCGAGCCGCCGGGGCCGCCGAAGTTGAACAGCATCGAGCCGATGCGGTCGTCGCCGGCGGCTTCGGAGCGGATCAGGGCCAGGTCGATCGTCCTGCCCCCCGGTTCCGCCCAGTCCAGCGGGACCTTCAGCGTCGCGCAGCGCCACTCGTCACCCGGCGCGGGGGCGTCGTCGGTGGCCTCGCAGTCGCCCCAGTCGAGTTTCTGGCCGGTGAGCGAGGAGGGCAGCCCGGACGCCGACCCGCCGGACGATTCGGCCGGCGGCGGGGCGGACGTCCCCTTGCCGTCGTCGGAGGAGTCGTCGGACGAGCCGCCGCATCCCGCCGCCAGTAGCCCGGCCGCGACGGTCAGCGCCGTCCACCGTACGAAACGTGCCATGGTCTCGATCCCCCCAGTCGGGCCGCCCGCGCTCGATCGCGAACAGGTGTCCCGCCATGGTAGGCCGATCGAACCGCACCCGCCGGAGCCTGTGGATAACCCGCTGACCTGCGCGTTCAAGCGCCAATCGGGCCGGGACCGCCGAACCGCGGACGCCGGCGCCGACTGCCGGGCGGCCATTGTCAGGAGCAGACCGTCCCGGCCGTCGGCATCCTGCCGTTCAGGAGATAACCGTCTACCGCGCCCTGAACGCACGTGTTCTTGCTGTCGTACGCGCCGTGCCCCTGCCCCTTGTACGTCAGCTCCACGCCGACGCCCTTGCCCAGCGCCTGGACCATCCTGCGCGCACCCTCGTAGGGAGTGGCCGGGTCGCCGGTGTTGCCCACGACGAGGATCGGCGCCGAACCGGGGGCGCTCACGTCCGGATGATCGGCGGCGCCGGGCACGGCCCAGTCGGTGCAGCTGAGCATGCTCCAGGCCAGGTAGTCGCCGAACACCGGCGAGGCGGCCCGGAACTCGGACAGTTTCCGCTGCACGTACTCGGTGTCGTAGCGCGGCTTGTCGTCGGCGCAGTTGATGGAGACGTTGGCCGCGGTCAGGTTGCTGTACTCGCCGTTCTGGTTACGGCCGTTCAGCGAGTCCGACAGCAGCATCAGGATCTGGCCGTCCCCGTCGTAGGCCTGTTGGAGGCCTTCGGTGAGGTACTCCCAGAAGTCCTGCGAGTACAGCGCCTGGGCGATGCCGCTGGTGGCGGCGGTCTGGGTCAGCTCACGCGGGAAGATGCCCGGGATCGGCTTGCCGTCCAGGTCCTTCAGCAGCTGGGCGATGCGGTCCTTGACGTCCTGGGCGCTGTCCCCGACCGGGCAGTCCTCCACCTGCGACACGCAGTGCTGCGCGTAGTTGTCGAGGGCGAGCTGGAAGCCCTTGGCCTGACCGAGCGAGCCCTGTTCGGGGTTCTGCGTCGGGTCGACGACCGCGTCGAACACCGCGCGACCCACGTTCTTGGGGAACAGGTGGGCGTAGACGCCACCCAGTTCGGTGCCGTAGGAGATGCCGAAGTAGTGCAGCTTGTCGTCGCCGAGCACCTGGCGCATCAGGTCCATGTCCCGGGCCGCGTCGGTGGTGCGCACGTGCGGCAGCATCTCCTCGGAGTTCTTCTCGCAGGCCTCGTTGAACTCCTTGACGTTGTCGACGTACTCGGTGCGCTCGCGGGCGTCGTCGGGTGTGGCGTCCTGCTGGAAGTAGACGTCGAGTTGCTGGTCGTTCTCGCACCACACCGCGGCGCTGCGGCCGACGCCGCGTGGGTCGAAGCTCACCAGGTCGTAGCGGGTGCGCAGGGTGGTGTAGTCAGCGCCGAACGCGGGCAGCGTGGTGACACCCGAGCCGCCGGGGCCGCCGAAGTTGAAGATCAGCGAGCCGATGCGCTCGCTCGCCTCGCCGCTCGCCTTCGCCCGGATCAGCGCGATGTCGATGGTGTCGCCCCGGGGGTCGTCCCAGTCGCGGGGCGCCTTCATGGTCGCGCACTGCCACTCGTCACCGTCCGGCAGTGGTGACGGGGCATCGCCGCCGCCCTCCGCCTGGGAGGGCACGGGGCAGTCCGTCCAGCTCAGCTTCTGGGCCGACAGATCCTGGTCGTTCTCGGAGGCTCCGCCGCACCCCGCCAGCACGGTGGACAGCAGCACGGCGGTGACGGTCAGTGCGGCGGCGCGCAGCCGGGACGGATTCGGCATGCATCCATCCTGCGCCCGCAGCCGCCGGGCCGCTCGGGACGCGGGCCGTACGAGGTAGGTGTGGCGTGCGTGGCGTTGCCGGTGGGACGGGGTACATCGGCGTGCACGTAGAGGTGCCCGTGGGAGGCAGGGGCAGAGTACCCGCGCGCGTACGGCGGCCCCGCCCGTGCCCGCACCGATCCCCTACAGCGCGCCCTTGCGCGTCAGATGGTTGAACGCCAGCCAGCCCGGCAGCACCGGCAGCCACAGGGTCAGCAGGCGGAACAGCAGCACGGCAGGGGCGGCGACCTCGCTGGGCAGGCCGACGGCGATCAGGCCGACGGTCAGGGTCGCCTCGACGGCTCCCACGCCGCCGGGCGTCGGGGCGGCCGAGCCGAGCGCGTTCCCGGCGAGGAAGACCACGGCCACGCTGGCGATGCTGAGCGAGGTGGTCTCGTCGCCGAACGCGCGGATCGACGCGTCCAGGCACATCACGAAGCAGGCGGTGAGCAGCAGCATGCCGCCGATGCCGGTGACCAGCTTCTGCGGCCGCTGGAGCACGTCGAGCATGCGCGGCACGACACCCGCGAACAGCGACCTCACGCGTGAGGAGACGAACTTCCGCATGAACGGCACCGAGGTCACCACGAGCACCAGCACCGCCACCGTCAGCAGGCCCGCGATGACGGTCCGGGAGGGCGACAGCGAGGGCGTCTTCTCGGTGCCGGTCAGATAGCCGAACGCCAGCAGCATCAGGATGTGGCAGCCGAGCCCGAACAACTGCGACGCGCCTACGCTGGCCACCGCGAGCCCCGGCCGTACGCCCGAGCGCTGGAGGAAGCGCGTGTTCAGTGCGACACCGCCCACGGCGGCGGGCGCCACGATCTTCACGAACGACCCGGCGACCTGCGCCGCCACGGTCCGCGGGAACGGCACCCGCTCGGGCACGAAGCCCAGCAGGGCCATCGCTGCGGCCACGTAGCTCAGCGCCGAGAACAGCACGGCCGCGATGACCCAGCCCCACTCGGCGTTGGCCACCAGCGGCCCGAACTCGATGTGTGTGAGCTGCGTGAGCAGGAAGTACGCGCCGATCGCGCCGGCGATGAAGCTGATCAGCGTGCGCGGCCGCACCCGTTCCAGGCGGGCCGGCTCGACCGGCGCCTGCGGCCGGATCCGCAGCACCTCGTGCCGGATCTGCGTGAGCAGATCGTCCTCGCGTGCCTCGTCCAGCGCCTCGTCGATGGCCCGCTTCTCGGCCCGGTTCTGCGCGCGGACGGCCTTCTTGTCGGGCTTGTCGAGGACGACCGCGGCGTCGGCCCCGGCCGCCTCCGGACGGGCCGGTTTGGCCTGCCGCGACGCCTCCAGCACGGCCTCGCGCTCGCGATCCGCACGTTCCCTCGCCAGCCGTCGCAGCGTCGCGCGCGTGGAGCGCGTCAGGGCGATGGGCTGGAGCATCGGCAGGCAGTCGGCCACGGCGTCGGGACCGAGCACCTCGACGGCGGAGGCCACCGCGCGTTCGGCGCCGACCCGCAGGGCGAACGTCGTCATGAGCTGGGCCACGTCCATGCGCAGCAGCAGGTCACCGGCCGCGATCTCGCCACCGCGCAGGTCGGTGAGGATCACCGTGCCGGAACGATCCACCCGGATTGCGTCACCCGCCAGCCTGCGGTGCGCGATGCGCCGCGACTGCAACGCCCGCACCTGGTGCCAGGTGTGGCGCAGCAGCTCGTCGGTGATCTCCTCCTCGGGCAGGGAGTCGAGGGTGTGGCCACCGGTGTGCTCGTAGACGAGCATCACGGCGTCGGGTCCGAGTTCGGAGGTGGCGATCAGCTTCGGCGCGTTGGCGCCCGCGGCGATCGCCGCGTACGCCAGCAGCGCCTCCTGCTCCAGAGCCTGCCGCAGTGACTGAAGGCTGCGCCGGGTGGCGAAGCCGCGCAGGGTCAGGTTGCGCCACACCCGGTAGAAGAAGCCCTGCGCCTGCTGCTCCCGGTCGACGACCGTGACGTCGAGCGGCGGGCCGTTCTCCAGGGTGACGAAGTAGCGCCGGCCGCGGTCGCCGGCGTCCGCGGCGTCCAGGGTGTCCTCGCGGGCCGCGCTCACCGGGTGGAAGCCGACGGTCCGCAGGCCCGCCATCAGCGTGCGGCCCGTCGGGCGGACGTTGGGCGAGCCGACCGCGTACAGCGTGCCGTAGGCCACGGTCCAGCCGATCAGCACCGTCAGGATGATCGAGAACGGTGTCGTGTAGCCGGTGACGAGCATCGAGAAGGCGTCGAGCAGCAGCACGATCCACAGCACCGCGCGCCAACGTGGTCTGCGGGACATGCCCACGGCCGTCATGTACGCGATGACCGGGGCCAGGTAGCCGTGGACGGGGTCGGTCAGGGCCTGGATGTCACCGGGGGAGGGCTGGGTGAGCGCCTCCTGGATCGAGTCGGGGGCGGCCCGGGCGACCCAGAGGTCGGTGGCGAGCGTCACACCGTGTGCGAGGACCGCCGCGAGCACGCCGTCGGCGATGCGCAGCCCGTCCCGCTTGATCAGCCGTTCGATCGCGAACGCGACGGGCACCAGCAGGATCGCGATGCTGGACGCCAGTCCAGCGATCTTGATGAGCAGGTCGGGCGCCTGTCCGGTGCCCTTGTTGATGTCCTGTTCGAGCCCCGAGGTGGTGCCGTGCGCGAACGCGGCGATGGCGAGCAGTACGGCGATGGCGAGCACGCCCACCAGGAGCCGCATCAGGTCCGAGGGGCGGTGCACGCGCGCGGGGAGGAGCGGCTCGTCGCCCTCCACCTCGTCGGTGTGGGGCTCCCCGGGGTGGCTGCCGGTGCCGGCCGTGGTGCCGGAGTCGTCGATGGTGCCTCGCCCGGCCGTGGTGCCGGAGGCGTCGGCGGTGCCACGCCCCGCCGGGTGGCCGGAGGCGTTGCCGGTAACCCGCCCGGCCGCGCCGTCGGCCTCCTCGGCCGCTGCGGGCCCGGCAGGCTCCCCGGCTCCCTTCACGGGCTCGGCCCCCATCACGGGCGCCTCGTCCGCGTCGGCGGTGGGTGGGCGCGGCGAGGCATCAGGGGTGCTCTCCGCGTTCTCGGGGTGCACGCCCTGCTGCTTCATCGTCTCTTCTTGGTCTCGTATCACCAGTCACCGCCCGCACGATGGTGGCATGCCGCACCGACACACGGGGGCATCAGGGTGCAAATGCGGGGGCGCACAGTCTGCCCGACGCACTGCCCGAGAGCGAGGGTGACGCACAGTGGCCAGCGCGTCGCGTTGTCGGAGGCGTGTTGCAGGATGGGGCGAATGAGCGAGGACAGCCTTTCCGAGGACGCCCGCCCGGAGTATGCGCAGGGCCTGCCGGAGTACGCCGAGCGGGTTCTCGAGGTCGCCGAACTGGTTCCGGCAGGGCGGGTCATGACGTACGGGGACGTCGCCGAGTGGCTGGAGGAGGGCGGCCCGCGGCAGGTGGGCCGGGTGATGGCTCTCTACGGGGGCGCCGTTCCTTGGTGGCGCGTCGTCCGTGCGGACGGGGTGCTGCTCCCGGGGCACGAGCTGGTGGCGCTCGACCGCTACCGGGCGGAGGGCACGCCCCTGAAGGAGGCTGCCCGGGCGGCCGAGGGCCACCAGCCGCGCATCGACATGAGACGCGCGCGGTGGGACGGCGGCGAACGCACGGAGGCTCACACCTGACAGCTTCCGCCATCGGACGCGTCCGCGGGTGACGCGTGATCCGTACGGGGGAAACAAGGCACGTCCGTGGCATGACGTACGTTCGTGGTGCGAGGGACTCGTGGGTTCCGTGAGCCGCACGGGAAGAAGCGGAAGCCCTGCTTCCACCCAGCCCGTCGGCGTAGCGTCGGCTGCACGTGTCCCCCTCACCCCGCGACCACCGCCTTCCACGCAGGGCGGTCCGCACACCAGCACACCCACCAGGACCGGCGAACCACGTGAGCTCCTCTTCCTCCACCAAGCGGCTGTCGCACCACCCGGTGCGACAGGGGAACCGTGGTGCTTACCGGCTGGTGCGAACCCCGCCGGCCCGTTCGGACCCCCCTCGTCTGGACGCGGCACAGCGCGCGGTGGTTGACCACGAGGCCGGTCCGCTGCTCGTCCTCGCCGGCCCGGGAACCGGCAAGACCACCACCCTGGTGGAGTCCGTCGCGGCCCGCATCGCGCGCGGAGGCGACCCCGAGCGGATCCTGGTGCTGACGTTCAGCCGCAAGGCCGCCGTCGAACTGCGGGACCGCATGGCGCTGCGCATGGGGGCGGCGCACGCGCCGCAGGTGACCACCTTCCACTCGTACTGCTACGCCCTGGTCCGCGCCCACCAGGACAGCGACCTGTTCGTCGAACCCCTGCGGCTGCTGTCCGGTCCCGAGCAGGACGTCGCCGTCCGTGAGCTGCTCGCGGGCCAGCCCGGCCTGGAGCGGCTCGGCCTGGCGCACGTGCGCTGGCCGGACGAGCTGCGTGCCTGCCTGACCACGCGTGGCTTCGCCGACGAGGTGCGCGCGGTGCTCGCCCGCAGCCGCGAACTCGGCCTGGGCCCGGACGCCCTGGACGCCTTCGCCCGGCGCATCGGCCGCCCCGACTGGCGCGCGGCGGCCGCGTTCCTCGCCGAGTACCTCGACGTCCTCGACCTGCAGGGCGTGCTCGACTACGCGGAACTCGTCCACCGCGCGGTGCTCCTCGCCCGCCGCCCCGATGTCGCGGCCCAGCTCGCCGCGCGGTACGACGCCGTGTTCGTCGACGAGTACCAGGACACCGACCCCGCCCAGGTACGGCTGCTGCGCGCGCTGGCCGGCGACGGCCGCACCCTCGTCGCCTTTGGCGACCCCGACCAGTCGATCTACGCCTTCCGGGGCGCGGACGTCAACGGCATCCTCGACTTCCCGGGCGCCTTCCCGCGCGCGGACGGCCCCCCGGCCCCCGTCGAGGTCCTGCGGACCTCCCGCCGTTCCTCCGCCGCCCTGCTGGCCGCGACCCGGCTGCTGACCCAGCGCATGCCCCTCACCCGCCTCCCGGCCGACAAGGTGCGCGCCCATCGCGAGCTGACCCCTGTGCGGGACGGCGGTCGCGTCGAGGTCTACACCTACCCGACGCCGGGCACCGAGCTGGACAACGTCGCCGACATCCTGCGCCGGGCCCATCTGGAGGACGGCGTCCCCTGGGGTGAGATGGCGGTCCTGGTCCGCGCGGGATCCCGGACGATCCCGACCGTCCGCCGGGCCCTGACAGCGGCCGGCGTTCCCCTCGACATCGACGGCGACGACGTGCCTCTGCGCCACGAGCCGGCGGTGACGCCGCTGCTGACGGCCCTGCGGGCGGTGGCCGCGGCCGAGGCGGGGAGCCCACCTCGGCAGGTCGCTGATGGGGGATTGGCCGAGCCGGAGCCGGAGCCGGAGCCGGAGCCGAAGCCGAAGCCGGAGCCCCAGTCCGAGTCCGCGTCCGAACCGGAGCCGGCGTGCGAGCCGGAGCCGGCGCCCGAGCCCGAGCCCGAGCGGCAGCCTCGGTCCGAGCCCGAGCCCGAGCTCACGTCCGAGCCGGAGTCCCGGTCCGAGCCGGAGTCCGAGTTCAGGCCCGAGCCCGAGCCCGAGCCCGAGCCCGAGTCCGGGTCCGGGCCCGAGCCCACGTCCGAACCCGAGCCCGAGTCCGGGCCCGAGCAGAGCTCCTGTTGGCTCGACACCGAGACCGCCCTCACCCTCCTCGCCTCACCCCTCGCCGGCATGGACGCCGCCGACCTGCGCCGGCTCGGGCGCGCCCTGCGGGACGAGGAACGGGCGGCCGGCAACCCCGTGCCGCCGCCGTCGGACGAGCTGCTCGCGCGGGCGCTCGCCGAACCCGAGCGCCTCGTGGCGCACGACCCGGCGTACGCGCGCGGTGCCCAGCGCCTCGGCGCCTTGCTGCGGAAGGCGCGGGAGCGGCTCGCGGGCGGTGGTACGGCCGAGGAGGCGCTGTGGGACCTGTGGGAGGGCACGCCGTGGCCCACCCGCCTGGAGCGGGCCGCCCGCCGCGGCGGCGCCGCCGGACGCAACGCGGACCGCGACCTGGACGCCGTGTGCGCGCTGTTCGCGACCGCGGCCCGCGCGGAGGAGCGCACCGGCGGGCGCGGCGCACTGAACTTCCTGGAGGAGCTGGAAGCCGAGGACATCGCCGCCGACACCCTAGCGGGGCGGGCCGTGCGGCCCGACGCCGTGCGCCTGATGACCGCGCACCGCTCCAAAGGGCTCGAGTGGCGTCTGGTCGTCGTGGCGGGCGTCCAGGAGGGCCTGTGGCCCGATCTGCGCCGCCGCGGCTCGCTCCTTGAGGCCGACCGCATCGGCCGCGACGGGCTCGCCGAACCGCTCACCCCGGGCGCACTGCTCGCGGAAGAACGCCGCCTGTTCTACGTCGCCGCCACGCGCGCGCGTGAACGCCTCGTCGTCACCGCGGTGAAGGCCCCCGCGGACGACGGCGACCAGCCGTCCCGCTTCCTGACCGAGCTCGGCGTCGAACCCCGGGACGTCACCGGCCGCCCGCGCCGCCCGCTGTCCGTCGCGGCGCTCGTGGCCGAACTGCGCGCCACGACCGTCGACCCGCGCGTGTCGGACGCTCTGCGGGAGGCGGCCGCCCGCCGGCTGGCCAGGCTCGCCGCGCTCACCGACGAGGACGGCAGGCCACTGGTCCCGTCCGCCCATCCGTACCGCTGGTGGGGCATGTTCGAGCCGACCGAGTCCAAGGTGCCGCTGCGCAACCGGGACCAACCCGTCGTGCTGTCGGGCAGCGCCCTGGACCAGCTCGCCAACACCTGCGCCCTGCAGTGGTTCCTCGGCCGCGAGGTGAAGGCCGACGCGCCCGCAACCGCCGCCCAGGGGTTCGGCAACGTCGTGCACGTCCTCGCCGACGAGGTCGCCTCCGGGCGCACGCCGGCCGACTTGGACGTCCTCATGGAACGCCTCGACTCGGTGTGGGACGCGCTCGCCTTCGACGCGCCGTGGAAGTCGGCGCAGGAGAAGCAGCACGCGCGCGTGGCGCTCGAACGCTTCCTCGAGTGGCATGTGACGGACCGCACGGGGCGTACGCCGGTGGCGAGCGAGCACGACTTCGACGTCACCCTCGAAGCGGGCGACTACGCGGTACGCATCCGCGGCTCCATGGACCGGGTCGAGGCGGACGGCGACGGACGCGCGTACGTCGTCGACTTCAAGACCGGCAAGCAGGCCCCCAGCGCCGCCGAGGTGGCCCGCCATCCCCAGCTGGCCGTCTATCAGCTGGCGGTGCGCGAGGGCGCCGTGGACGCGGCGTTCGACGGCGTGCGGCCCGAGCCGGGTGGCGCCGAACTGGTCCAGCTCCGTCAGGGCGCCGCCAAACGGGACGGCGGCGAGACCCTTCCCAAGGTGCAGGCCCAGGAGCCCTTGGAA
This sequence comes from Streptomyces chromofuscus, assembly GCF_015160875.1. Lineage (NCBI taxonomy): Bacteria > Bacillati > Actinomycetota > Actinomycetes > Kitasatosporales > Streptomycetaceae > Streptomyces > Streptomyces chromofuscus. The sequence continues at coordinate 5,267,227 of NZ_CP063374.1, forward strand.
GGGGAGTGGGTGGGCGAGCTGCTGGCGACGGCGGCCGGCAAGGTGCTCGACGAGCGTTTCACGCCGACGACCGGCCAGCACTGCGCGCACTGCGCGTTCCGGGCGTCGTGCAGCGCCCGCCCCGAGGGACGCCACGTAGTGGAGTGATTTACGGCACCACAGGGGCTGACCTGCACTTCTTTCGTCCGGGAGGCCGATCCGGCATCCGCTGTCAGTGCCCGCCGCTAGCCTCTCTGGGGTGTCCGCACGTATCACCGATCCCGAGCAGCTCAAGGAGCTCCTCGGGATTCCGTTCACCCCGGAGCAGACGGCCTGCATCATCGCGCCGCCCGCCCCGCAGGTGATCGTGGCCGGAGCCGGGTCCGGCAAGACGACGGTGATGGCGGCACGCGTGGTGTGGCTGGTCGGTACCGGCCAGGTCGCGCCCGAACAGGTGCTGGGCCTCACCTTCACCAACAAGGCCGCCGGTGAACTCGCCGAGCGGGTCCGCAAGGCGCTCGTCAAGGCCGGCGTCACCGATCCGGACGTCATCGACCCGGACCATCCGCCCGGTGAGCCGGTGATCTCCACCTACCACGCCTTCGCGGGCCGCCTGCTGACCGACCACGGCCTGCGCATCGGCCTCGAACCGGCCTCCCGCCTGCTCGCCGACGCCACCCGTTACCAGCTCGCCGCACGCGTGCTGCGCGAGGCCCCGGGTCCCTACCCGGCGCTCACCCGCTCCTTCCCGGACCTGGTCAGCGACCTGCTGGCCCTCGACTCCGAGCTGGCCGAACACCTCGTGAGGCCGGAAAGCCTGCGCGCGTGGGACGCCGGGCTGCTGCGCACGCTGGAGGGCGCCAAGCTCACCAACGCCGACCTGCGCAAGGTCCCCGACACCGCCGCCGCCCGCCGCGAGCTGGCCGAGCTCGTCCTGCGCTACCGGGCCGCCAAGCGGGAACGGGACCTGCTCGACTTCGGCGACCAGATCGCCCTCGCCGCACGGCTCGCCCAGCTCCCCGACGTCGGCCGCATCCTGCGCGACGAATTCCGCGTGGTCCTCCTCGACGAGTACCAGGACACGTCCGTCGCCCAGCGCGTCCTCCTGGCAGGCCTGTTCGGCGGCGGCACCGGCCACCCGGTGACCGCCGTCGGTGACCCCTGCCAAGCCATCTACGGCTGGCGCGGCGCCTCCGTCGCCAACCTCGACGACTTCCCCGAGCACTTCGCCCACCCCGACGGCAGCACGGCGGAGCGCCAGGCGCTGAGCCAGAACCGCCGCAGCGGCGGCCGCCTCCTCGACCTCGCCAACGGTCTCGCCGAGCCGCTGCGCGCCATGCACGCGGGCGTGGAGGCCCTCCGCCCCGCCCCCGGCGCCGAACGCGACGGCATGGTCCGCTGCGCCCTGCTGCGCACCCACGCCGAGGAGATCGACTGGATCGCCGACTCGATCGCACATCTGGTCCGCACCGGCAAGGGGCCCGGCGAGATCGCCGTCCTGTGCCGCACGGCGACCGACTTCGCCCAGATCCAGGGCGCGCTCGTCGCCCGGGACATTCCCGTCGAGGTCGTCGGCCTCTCGGGGCTGCTGCACCTGCCGGAGGTGGCCGACCTGGTCGCCGTCTGCGAGGTGCTCCAGGACCCGGGCGCCAACGCCTCCCTGGTCCGCCTGCTCACCGGCCCCCGCTGGCGCATCGGTCCGCGCGACCTCGCTCTCCTGGGGCGACGCGCCCGGCTTCTGGTGTCCCACGCGCGGGTGGACGCCGACGACGACCCCGACCGCAGGCTCGCCGACGCGGTCGAGGGCGTCGACCCGGCCGAGGTGATCTCCCTCGCCGACGCCCTGGACACGTTCCTGGAGACCCCGCTGGAGGGCGGCGGGGACGACGACGGGCTGCCGTTCTCGCCGGACGCGCGTGTGCGGTTCGCCCGCCTCGCCACCGAGCTGCGTGAACTGCGCCGCTCCCTGTCCGACCCGCTCATGGACGTCCTGCACCGCGTCCTCGCCGTCACCGGACTGGAAGTCGAGCTGTCGGCGTCCCCGCACGCTCTGGCCGCCCGTCGCCGGGAGACCCTGTCCAACTTCCTGGACGTCGCCGCCTCCTTCGCCGCCAACGAGAGCGAGGCCAGTCTGCTCGCCTTCCTGGGCTTCCTGCGCACCGCCGCCCAGTACGAGAAGGGCCTCGACAACGCGCTGCCGGGCGGTGAGAACACCGTCAAGGTGCTCACCGCCCACAAGTCCAAGGGCCTGGAGTGGGACGTCGTCGCCGTCCCCGGGCTCGTCACCGGGACGTTCCCCAGCAGTCAGGGTCGTGAGAAGTGGACCTCCCAGGCCAGGGTGCTCCCGCACGAACTGCGCGGCGACGCCGACACGCTGCCCGACATCCGCACGTGGGACGCGCGCGGCATGAAGGCCTTCCACGAGGCCATGAAGGACCACCAGCACACCGAGGAGCTCCGCCTCGGCTACGTCACCTTCACCCGCCCTCGCTCCCTCCTCCTCGGCTCCGGCCACTGGTGGGGCCCCACCCAGAAGAAGCCCCGCGGCCCCTCCGACTTCCTCCTCGCCCTCTACGAGCACTGCGCCGCCGGTCACGGCGAGATCGAGGCGTGGGCGGACGAACCAGCCGAGGACGAGGAGAACCCGGCCCTCCACCGGACGGCCGCCGACCAGCTGTGGCCGCTGCCCCTGGACGAGGACGCCCTGGCGCGCCGCCGCGCGGCGGCCGAGACGGTCCTGACCCACCTCGACACCCTCGCCACCGCCCACCCCGGCGCCGTACACGACCCCGGCACGTACGACGACCCGGACTGGCCCGCACCGCCGGACGACGAGATTCCGGGCGACGGGGACGCGTACGAGGACGACCCGTACGGGGAAGGGGACCCGGCCGACTGGGACTCGTGGGACACGCACCGGCCGACCGACACGGACTCCCGTGGGGCCGCGGACGCGCGCCGCCCGACCGTCCCGCACCAGGCGACGCCCCCGGACGTCGACGCGACACCGGGCGCCCGCCCGCACCCCCCGCAGTCCGGGCCGCACCCCCTCACCCCCGAGGAGGCCCGCACGATCGCCTCCTGGGACCGTGACCTCGACGCCCTCACCGGCGAGCTGCTCCGCGCGCGGGAGTCCGTCACGGAAGTCGCGCTGCCCGCCTCGCTGACCGCCTCCCAGTTGCTGCGCCTGGCCGCCGACCCGGACGGCTTCGCACAGGAACTGGCCCGCCCCATGCCGCGGCCGCCGCAGCCCGCGGCCCGCCGGGGAACGCGCTTCCACGCCTGGGTGGAGGCCCGTTTCGAGGAGCTGACGCTGCCCATGCTGGAGCCGGAGGAGCTGCCGGGCAGTGAGGCGGAGATCGCCGACGAGCGTGACCTGGAGGCTCTGAAGGAGGCGTTCGAGCGCACCGAGTACGCCCACCGCACGCCCTACCGGGTGGAGGCGCCCTTCCAGCTGGCCCTCGCCGGCCGCGTCGTCCGGGGCCGTATTGACGCCGTCTACCGGTACGGGGACGGCGAGGGGACGACGTACGAGATCGTCGACTGGAAGACCGGCCGCGGCCGGACCGCGGACCCCCTCCAGCTCGCCCTGTACCGGCTCGCCTGGGCCGAGCAGAAGGGCGTGCCCCTGGAGTCGGTCACGGCCGCGTTCGTCTACGTGCGCACGGGCGAGGTCGTACGGCCGGACGACCTTCCGGACCGGGCCGCGCTGGAACGGCTGCTGCTGGGCGAGCCGTACGGTGACGAACCGCACGAACAGGGTGTCGGCGCGGGCCGATAGGCTCGTGCGCATGAGCCAGACCCCGGACAGCGCCGTCCGCACGTACCTCGACGAGCACCGTGCCGCCTTCCTCGAAGGCCTCGCCGAGTGGCTGCGCGTCCCGTCGGTGTCCGCGCAGCCCGAGCACGCCTTTGACGTGCGGCGCAGCGCCGACTGGCTCGCGAGCAGGCTCAAGGAGACCGGGTTCCCGACCGCGGAGGTCTGGCAGACACCGGGCGCACCCGCCGTTTACGCCGAGTGGCCCTCGGACGACCCGCAGGCGCCCACGGTCCTCGTCTACGGCCACCACGACGTGCAGCCCGCCGCACGCGAGGACGGCTGGGACAGCGACCCCTTCGAACCCGTCGTCCGCGACAACCGCCTCTACGCGCGCGGGGCGGCCGACGACAAGGGCCAGGTCTTCTTCCACACCCTCGGTGTCCGCGCCCACCTCGCCGCCACCGGCCGCACCACCCCGGCCGTCAGCCTGAAGCTGCTGATCGAGGGCGAGGAGGAGTCCGGCTCCCCGTACTTCCGGGCACTGGTCGAGGAGCATGCGGGGCGGCTCGCCGCCGACGCGGTGATCGTCTCCGACACCGGTATGTGGTCCGAGGACACCCCCACGGTGTGTACGGGCATGCGCGGCCTCGCCGAGTGCGAGATCCGGCTGTACGGCCCCGACCAGGACATCCACTCCGGGTCCTTCGGCGGCGCCGTCCCCAACCCGGCGACAGCCGTCGCCCGTCTCGTCGCCGCCCTGCACGACGAGCACGCGCGCGTGGCGATCCCCGGTTTCTACGACGGTGTCGTCGACCTCACCGACCGTGAGCGCGCCCTGTTCGCGGAGCTGCCCTTCGACGAGCGGCAGTGGCTGCGCACCGCGAAGTCGTACGCCACCCACGGTGAGGCCGGGTTCACCACCCTGGAGCGCGTCTGGGCCCGTCCCACCGCCGAGGTCAACGGCATCGGCGGTGGCTACCAGGGCCCCGGCAGCAAGACGATCGTCCCGTCCTCGGCGATGGTGAAGCTGTCCTTCCGCCTGGTCGCCGGGCAGGACCCCGACCACGTCGAGCGGGCCGTCCGCGCCTGGGCCGCCGACCAGGTGCCCGCCGGGATCCGGCACGAGATCGCCTTCTCGGCGGCCACCCGCCCGTGCCTGACGCCCCTGGACCACCCCGCGCTCCAGTCCGTCGTACGCGCCATGAGCCGCGCCTTCGGCGAACCCGTCCGGTACACGCGCGAGGGCGGCTCAGGACCGGCCGCCGACCTGCAGGAAGTCCTCGGCGCTCCGGTCCTCTTCCTGGGCATCTCCGTCCCCTCCGACGGCTGGCACGCCCCGAACGAGAAGGTCGAGCTCGACCTGCTTCTCAAGGGCGCCGAAACCAGCGCGTACCTGTGGGCTGACCTCGCCGAACACTGGCGCCATGCGCCCTGACCGTCCGGGCCGGGGATGTGCCCCGCGCGGGGCACACTGGAGAGGCCGCCCGCAGCACGGAGCAGCGCCGGACCCGGTCGCCTCCTGCCGCACGACCCGCTGAACCGCCGCTGAATCAACCGTTCCACCGGGGGAGTTGGAAGCACCCGTGACCACCTGGACCGACCACACCGCCGACCGACCCATCTCACTCACCGCCCCCAGCGGCATCGACCGTGCCGCGCACCACCGGCTCGACGAGGCCTGGCTCGCGGCGGCGTGGAGCCACCCCTCGACCCGCTGCTTCGTGGTCTCCGGCGGCCAGGTCCTCATCGACGAGACACCCGACGGACGTACCGAACTCGTCATGAGTCCGTCCTTCGAAGCCCCGCTCACCGAGGCGCACCGCTACTTCCTGGGCATCGACGAGGACGGCGTCAGCTACTTCGCGCTCCAGAAGGACGCGCTGCCCGGCCGCATGGACCAGTCCGCGCGCCCGGCGGGCCTGCGCGAGGCCGGGCTGCTGCTGTCGCCGCGCGACGCGGGGCTGATGGTGCACGCCGTCGGTCTGGAGAACTGGCAGCGCACCCACCGCTTCTGCTCCCGCTGCGGCGAACGCACGGTGATCGCGGCGGCCGGGCACATCCGCCGCTGCCCCGCCTGCGGCGCCGAGCACTACCCGCGCACCGACCCCGCCGTGATCATGGCGGTCACCGACGAGGACGACCGCATCCTGCTCGGCCGCCAGGTCCACTGGCCCGAGGGGCGCTTCTCCACGCTGGCCGGCTTCGTCGAGCCCGGCGAGTCCATCGAGCAGTCGGTACGCCGCGAGGTCCGCGAGGAGGCCGGCGTCACCGTCGGCGAGGTCGAGTACGTCGCCAGCCAGCCCTGGCCGTTCCCGTCCAGCCTGATGCTCGGCTTCATGGCCCGCGCCACGTCCACGGAGATCGAGGTCGACGGCGACGAGATCCACGAGGCCCGCTGGTTCTCCCGAGACGAACTGTGCGCCGCCTTCGAGTCCGGCGAGGTGCTGCCGCCGTACGGCATCTCCATCGCCGCCCGCCTGATCGAACTCTGGTACGGCAAGCCCCTCCCGACACGCAGCGCGGCCTGACCCGACGGGGCGGACGTGCCCTTGGCTGTCCCTGTCGACGCGCGACGCGGCGTGGCAGGGCGGAAGGGGACGTGCCCAGGCACGGGCACATCGGAGCGGGGCGAAAACAAACAGGCCCCCACCGGAGAGTTTCCGGTGGGGGCCGCTGGTGGGTCAGGCGCTGAGGGCCTGCTTCACCTGGGCGAGGCTCGGGTTGGTCATCACGACCTCCGCGCCACCCGCGACGGGCATGATGCGGACGGTCGGGACCGTCTGGTTCCCGCCGTTCGCCTTCTCCACGAACGCCGCGGACTCCGGGTCCTGCTCGATGTTGATCTCGTCGTACGCGATGCCCTCGCGGTCCAGCTGGCTCTTCAGCCGGCGGCAGTAGCCGCACCACGTGGTGCTGTACATCGTCACAGTGCCCGGCATGTCGCTCGCGCTCCTTCTGCGGGTCGGGGAAGTGGTCGCAGTGGGGGAACGTACGCGATGGCGCCGCCATTCCCGTGGGGGGTATGCGGGTGACCCGAGGCGCCCAAGGGCGGGCGGTGCTCCCCGGGCCCGGGGCACCGGCATGGGAGGGCTGCCCGTCGACGTGATCCCCGCCGCATTAATACGACCGCAGTACCCCGCCTGTGGATAACCGGCTCACCCGTCTCCGGCGACCTGGCAGCATGGCCGTGTGACAGCAGCAACGCACTCCACCCTCTTCCCGCAGGTACCGGATTCGGCCGACGCGGTGCTCGAAGGACTCGACCCCGAGCAGCGCGAGGTCGCCACCGCACTGCACGGACCGGTGTGCGTGCTGGCGGGCGCCGGTACCGGAAAGACCCGGGCGATCACCCACCGCATCGCCTACGGCGTGCGCGCCGGGATCCTGCAGCCCTCCAGCGTGCTCGCCGTCACCTTCACCAACCGCGCGGCCGGCGAGATGCGCGGCCGCCTCCGCCGGCTCGGCGCCGCCGGAGTCCAAGCCCGTACGTTCCACTCGGCGGCCCTGCGCCAGCTCCAGTACTTCTGGCCGAAAGCCGTCGGCGGTTCGATGCCCCGGCTCGTCGACCGCAAGGTCCAGCTCGTCGCCGACGCGGCCGCCGCCTGCCGTATCCGCCTCGACAGGGGCGAGCTGCGGGACGTCACCGGGGAGATCGAGTGGTCCAAGGTCACCCAGACCGTTCCGTCCGACTACGCGCTCGCAGCCGCGAAGGCCGGCCGTGAGACGCCCCGCGACCCCGCCGAGGTCGCCCAGGTCTACGCCGCCTACGAGGACCTCAAGCGCGACCGCGCGGTCATCGACTTCGAGGACGTCCTGCTGCTGACCGTCGCCGTCCTGCAGGACCGCCACGACATCGCCGACCAGGTACGTGCCCAGTACCAGCACTTCGTGGTCGACGAGTACCAGGACGTCAGCCCCCTCCAGCAGCGCCTGCTCGACCTCTGGCTCGGCGACCGGGACAACCTGTGCGTGGTCGGTGACGCCAGCCAGACGATCTACTCGTTCACGGGCGCAACCCCCGACTACCTCCTCGACTTCCGCGCCCGCCACCCCGGCGCGACCGTCGTCAAGCTCGTCCGCGACTACCGCTCCACCCCCCAGGTCGTGCACCTCGCCAACGGACTGCTCGCCCAGGCCCGCGGCCGCGCCGCCGACAACCGGCTGGAACTGGTCTCCCAGCGACCCGCGGGCCCCGAGCCCGTCTTCACCGAGTACACCGACGAGCCCGCCGAGGCCGAGGGCGCGGCCCGCCGCATCCGGGAGCTGCTCGACTCCGGCGTCCAGGCCAGCGAGATCGCCGTGCTCTTCCGCACGAACGCCCAGTCCGAGACCTACGAGCAGGCGCTCGCCGACGCAGGCATCCCCTACCAGTTGCGCGGCGCCGAACGCTTCTTCGACCGGCCCGAGGTGCGCAAGGCGGGCATCGCCCTGCGCGGGGCCGCCCGCTTCGGCGGCAACGACTCCCTCCTCGACGAGGCTGTGGACCTGCCCTCGCAGGTCCGGGCGGTGCTGTCCGGGGAGGGCTGGACGACCACGCCCCCCGCCGGCTCCGGCGCCGTCCGAGAGCGCTGGGAGTCCCTGGCCGCGCTCGTCGGCCTCGCCCAGGACTTCGCCGCCGCGCAGCCTGGCGCCACCCTCGCCGACCTCGTCGCGGAACTCGACGAACGGGCGAACGCCCAGCACGCCCCGACCGTGCAGGGCGTCACCCTCGCCTCCCTGCACTCGGCCAAGGGTCTGGAGTGGGACGTCGTCTTCCTGGTCGGAGTGGCCGAGGGCATGATGCCGATCACCTATGCCAAGACGGACGATCAGATCGAGGAGGAACGCCGCCTCCTCTACGTCGGCGTCACCCGCGCCCGCTCCCACCTGCACCTTTCCTGGGCGCTCGCCCGCTCACCCGGCGGCCGTCCGAGCCGCCGACCCAGCCGCTTCCTCGACGGGCTGCGCCGCGGCCCCTCCGCCGGCGCGGCGGGCCGCGCCGGCGGAGGGGCCGCGGGCGGCGTCGAGCGCGGCTACTCCAGGGGGGCGAACGGCACGGTGGGGGGCGCCGCGCCGAGACGGACGCAGCGCGCTCCCGCCCGCTGCCGCGTCTGCGGACGCACCCTCACCGACGCCGGCGAGATGAAGCTGATGCGGTGTGAGGACTGCCCCTCCGACATGGACGAGGGGTTGTACGAGCGGTTGCGGGACTGGCGCGCGGTGCAGGCCCGGCGCAGCGGTCAACCCGCCTTCTGCGTCTTCACCGACAAGACCCTCATGGCGATCGCCGAGGCAGCCCCGGACGACGACGGTGAGCTGGCACGGATCCCCGGGGTCGGGATGCGCAAGCTGAACCGTTACGGAGCCGACGTTCTGGCCATCTGCGCCGGCCAAGAGCCCGTGGGAGAGGAAGACGGAGACTGACGCCAACTCGTCGAAAAAATAGTTTGCGCATGCCCCAGCGATCCCCATAGGTTCTTAGGCACGAGAGCAGCGGCCTTCTCGGAGGCCCTGATTCCGTGGTGTACTTCATATCCGTCGGACTGGCTCACGCCAGTCCCCCGAGACGCCGAGAGGAGGCGAGTCCAGTGATCAGCATGAAGAACAGCAGCACCAGCATCGTCAAAATGACCGATCGCTCGGTCGCCTCCGTGTGCATGCTCGGCGCCTCGAACCCGGGCACCGGTCTGTCCGGCATTCGTGCCGTCCGTCCGGCGTCCTCCCTGTCTCTCGCCGGCCTTCCCGTCCGCGAGCGCGATGAGCGACCGACCAAGGCACTGGAAGCAGCAGTAGTGGCACAGGCCCAGGCCTATGCCTTTACGGCGACCGGTGCCGGATTCCGGAAGCAGACGACGCAGCACCACCTGATGTGGGCCTTCCGTGGGCCAGAACCCTGGAGTGATCCAGCCTGATTGGCAATCAGGCCGGCGCCTTCAGGGCCGCGGAACCCCATCCGGGATCCGCGGCCCTTCTGTTTGTCCCGAACGGGACGGCAGGGCGAAGGGGCCTCGGGACAAGAAAAGAACCCGGTACCAGCCGCCACCCGGTCCTACCGGACCGGAACGACCAGACGAGGAAGTCGACACCGTGCAACTCGAAGCGCACGCCCCGTCCGTACCGCCTTCCGAAACGATCCCCCCGCCCGGCCTCACGGAGGACTCCACCTTGACCCCGCTCACCGCGCTCACCGCGCTCACCGCGCTCGACGACGCCATCGAGAACCTCGGCGTACCCGTCCCCTGCCGTTCGTACGACCCGGAGGTCTTCTTCGCCGAGTCGCCGGCGGACGTCGAGTACGCCAAGTCCCTCTGCCGCACCTGCCCGCTGATCGAGGCCTGCCTCGCCGGCGCCAAGGAGCGGCGTGAGCCCTGGGGCGTCTGGGGTGGCGAGCTGTTCGTCCAGGGTGTCGTCGTCGCCCGGAAGCGGCCGCGTGGTCGCCCGCGGAAGAACCCGGTCACGGCATGAACACCGCAGGAACGATCGATCGCCCCCTCACGCACGACCCCCAGAAGCAGGCCCCGATGAAGCCGTCCACCAGCGAGCCCACCGGCTCCGCGACCGAAGACGTCACCACCACCGGCGCGAACGACTCGCGTCAGAACAGGACCCGAGAGATGCAACTCATCCCAGAAGCCCTGGCTCGTGCGCATATGCACGACCGGCTGCATGAGGCGAGGCAGGAGCGCCAGGCCATGAGCCTGGTGGCCGCCCGCCGGATGCAGCGCCGGGCCGAGCGCGCCTCGCGGCGCGCCCGGCGGGCGCTGGCCATGGCCGTCATGCAGTAACCACCACACCTGAAGCGGTGGCCTCCCTGCCGAGGAGGCAGATCCTTCCCCGCGGGGGCCGGTCCCACCTAACGGACCGGCCCCCGCGGTGCGTTGTGTCCGCCCATCCGCCGGACACGGCGATATCGTCGCTGGATGACGAGTCTTCCCGGAGACGGCGAGGGCGGTTTTGCCTCGCTGGCCCACCCCGTCGTCTGCGCCCGCTGCGGCGCCCAGGCCCGCGTGCCCCAGCCCACCTGGACCTGCTCCGTGGAGAACGGCGCACGCCGGTACTTCTGCGACGCCTGCTCCCGGGAGAACCTGAGGGCCATCGAGGGGCGGCTGGACTCGGCGTGGTGGTGAGACAGCAGGAGCACGCGGCCAGGGCGCCGACACCTCATCGGTCGATCGCCGAGCAGCCCGACGTCACGCCTCCGCCGCCGACTCCTCCTCGTCACCGGCGTCCTCCGGCACGAACCCCGGCAGCCACTCCTCCAGTTCCTCGCGGAGGCTGACCGTGGCGTTCAGTTGGCACAGGACGCCGATCGTGCTCAGGGTCACTCGGTGTATCAGCAGGTACGCCGGGGGCAGGTTGAGCTGCTTGCCGAGTTGGTACGCAGGGGAGCGGATGTCGGCGACGCGGGCCGCCTGGCTGCGCATCCAGCCGCGGGTGAAGGTGAACTCGTCGACGTGGGCCGGTTCGATGATCGGCAGCAGGTAGTCGAGGACCGCGTCGGGGTCGAGCTCGACGGACTCTTTGATGAAGCCTTCGGCGCACAGGAGGTCGTGGACCGCCTGGGCCTCGCCGTCCAGCGTCATGCGCAGCGAGTCGCCGATGGTCGTCGGCAGGCCGCCGGGGAGGCGGTCCACCGTGCCGAAGTCCAGGACACCCAGACGCCAGTCGTCGTCACCGGCGGGGCCGCCGGGAAGAAGGCGGAAATTGCCGGGGTGCGGGTCGGCGTGCAGCAGGCCCGTGCGGGCGGGGCCGGAGAAGAGGAAGCGGGCCAGGAGCTGACCGGCCCGGTCCCGCTGCTCCTGGGTGCCGTCCGCGATGATCTCCGACAGGGGGATGCCCTCGATCCACTCGGTGATCAGGATCTCGTCGCTCTGGTGGACCACGGCGGGCACCACGAAGTCCGGGTCGTCGGCGAACTCCTCGGCGTGCGCCTGCTGGGCCTGCGCCTCCAGCCCGTAGTCAAGCTCCTCCGAGACGCGGTCCTTCAGCTCCGCGATCAGCGGCTTGATGTCCATGCCGGGGATCAGTGGACCCAACAGGCGTGCGAAACGGCTCAGTTGGTTGAGGTCGGACAGCAGCGCCTCGCCGGCCCCCGGGTACTGCACCTTGATCGCGACCTCGCGGCCGTCGTGCCACACCCCGCGGTGCACCTGGCCGATCGAGGCCGCCGCGGACGGCTTGTCCTCGAACTCCAGGAACAGCTTCCGCCAGTTCCGGCCGAGCCGCTCAGCGAGCACCGTGTGGACGGTGCGCGTCGGCATCGGGGGTGCCGCGTCCTGGAGCTTGGTCAGGGCGGCCCGGTAGGGCCCGGCGATCTCCTCGGGCAGGGCCGACTCGAAGACGGACATGGCCTGCCCGAACTTCATCGCGCCGCCCTTGAGCTCGCCGAGCACCTTGAAGAGTTGCTCCGCGGTGCGCTGCTGCAGTTCGCGGCCGACGAGTTCCGCGGACTCGCCGACGATCCGCTTGCCCAGCCCCCAGGTCGCCCGGCCGGCGAAGCCGAGCGGCAGCGCGGCGAGCTTGGCGGTCCGGGTGACCGCCTTGCGGGGAAGATCAGACATGCGCCCTCCAAGTCCCAGCCGGCCGTGCCGCGCCTGCCCGACGGCGTACCCGCATCGACGACCGTTCCACCGCCATTGTCTCGTGCGCCTCGCCGTTCTCCGAGGCGCGTTCCCCCTTGGCCTTCTCCATACCCCTCTCCGCGGCCCCGCACGGGCACGCCGGGTGGGCCCAGACCGGTCGCGCGTGCCACTGCAGAGCCGGGACGGAGACCTCCCAGCGGGCTCCGGTGCTGGTGGGGCGGTGTCCGTCGAGAAAGGCGAGGGCGTGTGCGGCTGTCAGGCCGGCGACCGTGGTGGCCAAGGTCACGTCGCAGGGCCGGACGTGCCGCTGCCGGCCCGAGCGCCACTGGGCGACCAACCGGGGCCAGGTCGGGTCCCGGTCGGTCCGCGTCTCGTGCAGGCAGCGGGCGCAGCCCGTCTCGCCGGGCAGGACGAAGGGACCGACGACGCCGGTGCCCTCGACGACCCCGGCGTAGAGGTGGGGTGTGCCGGAGGCGATCAGGGGCTCGGCGGTGTCCGGGGCGGGCGCGTGCACGGCGACGTCGTCGCGTGGGGCGAGGATCACCAGGGACAGGCCGGGCTCGGCGGGATCCGTCGGGGTCCGGTGGTCGCGGCGGGGCGGGCGGTCCGGCGCGGCCCCACGAACGACGCGGCGGGCGGCATCGTCGCGGCGCTCGCCGACGGACTCTGCGGGCAGCCCGCCCGGCGCGACGTCCCAGGGCTCGACGCAGCCGCCGTCGCGTACGTCCACCTCTCCGACGCCCGCGCCCGACAGCAGCGCCGCCACCGTGGCGCCCACGCGGCCGGCACCCCGTACCTGCACGCGCAGGGCGCGGCGGGCGGCGAGGCGTTGGATCGCCTCGCCCGGTTCGGCGGTGGTCAGGGACAGCGTGGCCAGTTCCGGGCGGAGCCGGTCGAGGACGGCCTGCTTGGCTCGCAGGGCATCCGCGGCCGGCCCGCCGCCCTTGGCGTCGTCCAGAAGCCCGGAGCGGGCCAGCCGTCGGACCAGTTCGTCGACGTGGCCGTCGGGCAGGTCCATCCGGCGGCCCTCCTCGCGCAGCAGAGGCAGCCCGCGTGTGCCGTTGAGCAGGTCCAGGAAGGCGGCGGTCGCGGTGTCCACCGGGCCCAGCGTCATCGCGTGCGCCGGCGTCATGCCGAACTGCACGGTGCTGAGGTCGCGCCAGCCGCGCCGCAGCGCGGATTTCACCATCGGATGCATGACAGGCCCCCGTAGTCAGGAACGTCCTGAATGTCACTGTTCGTCGGTGAAGGTGCCGGGATGGTCGGGCCCGGTCGGGTCTTCGCCGACGAGTGACAGCATGCCCGGCCCGGCGGTGCGCCGCCGAAAGTTATCCACAGGCAGGGGATGTTCGTCGTACAACTCAAACGCATGGCGGGGGATCGGAATCGAACCGTCCCGGACTCGGGACTTCCCCCATGTGCAGCGGGTAACGTCGGGGCGTGTCCGCCGACCCACTGCACCGCGCCGGAAAGCCGCAGCGCAGCACGACGAGCCCGTCGCCGAGCGGCTCGGGGGCGAGCGTGATCGAGGTGCGCCGGAGTACCCGTCGACGCCGGACGGTCTCCGCGTACCGCGAGGGCGATCGCACCGTCGTGCTCATCCCCGCCCGGATGTCCGAGGCCGAGGAGCAGCGCTGGGTGACCCTCATGCTCGACAAGCTGGCCGCCCAGGAGAGCAAGCGGGTGCTGGGCGACGCCGAGCTGGCCGAGCGCGCCGAGCGGCTGTCCGCGCAGTACTTCGACGGCCGGGCCCGGCCCACGTCGGTGCGCTGGGTCACCAACCAGAACACGCGCTGGGGCTCGTGCACCCCCTCCGAGGGCAGCATCCGCCTGTCGCACCGGCTCCAGGGCATGCCCGAGTACGTCCTCGACTACGTGCTCCTGCACGAGCTGGCGCATCTGCTGGTGCCCGGGCACGGGCCTCGTTTCTGGCGGCTGCTGGAGGCCTATCCGCGCACCGAGCGGGCCCGGGGCTACCTCGAGGGCGTCGTCGCCGCGGACCGGTTGCCGCATCTGCCCACCGCGCGCGGGGAATGAGCCGCCCCCACCGCATGTGCCCCCGGCATGGCTGGGAAAGAGGTTGTGTACCGGGTCTGTACCGACCGCGTCCGGTGTCCGAGTTTGCCGTTAGCCTGACGCGACGCACTCGCACTTCGGGATGGGGGACGGTCGTTACGCATGGCCAGGGAATTCCAACGCGGCCACAAGGCCAGGATCAGTGACCTCACCGCGGGGACGGATCTGTACGTAGGCGTGCAGATCTCGGGCCCCGGACTGACCTTCGACATCAGCTGCTTCGGTCTGGACGCCGACGAACGGCTCTCGGACGACCGGTACTTCGTCTTCTTCAACCAGCCGAAGTCCCCGGAGGAGGCCATTCAGCTGCTGGGTGCCCAGGCGGGCGACACGGAGTCCTTCCGGGTCACGCTCGACAGTATCCCGCCGCAGATCCAGAAGCTGTCGTTCACGGCGACCATCGACGGCGCCGGGCAGATGTCGCAGATCGCCCCCGGCTACATCCGCATCGTCGCGGGTGGCCAGGAGGTGGCCCGGTACGCGTTCAACGGCTCGGAGTTCTCCACCGAACGGGCCGTGATGCTGGGCGACTTCTACCTGAAGGACGTGTGGCGGTTCGCGGCCGTCGGACAGGGCTTCGACGGCGGCCTGGAGGCGCTGCTGAAGAACTTCGGCGGCCAGGTGCTCGAGGAGGAGACGCCGGCCGAGCCGCAGCCCCAGGCCGGCGCCGCTCCCGGCTTCGCCCCGCCCGCCCAGACCTCCGCGCCACCGGCGTTCGGCGTCCCGACGGGACCGGCCTCGACTCCGGCCCCGGCTCCCGCGCCGCAGCCGGCCGCGCAGGGCTTCGCGCCGCCCCCTGGTGCCACCCCGCCCCCGGCCCCCGCGCCGCAGGTGCACTCCGCGCCGACCGTCGTCGCGCCCATGACCCCGCCCGGTGGCGTCTCCGTGCCGCCGCCCGCACCGGCACCCGCGCCGTCCTACGGCGGTCAGCCGCAGCCGTCGTACGGTCAGCCGCCCCAGCAACAGCCGCCGTACGGCCAGGGCGCCCCGGGCCAGACCGCCCCGCTGCCCCCGGGCTACGGCCAGCCGCCCGTTCCGCAGGCCCCCACCCCGCCTCCCGGCTACGGCCAGCAGGCTCCCTACGGGGTGCCGCAAGCCGGACCCCAGGCTGCGTCCCAGGCACCCGGTGTCGCCGGGGCGCTGCAGCAGTTCAAGGAGACGCCCACCGGGCAGCGCTGGACGCAGCAGAACAAGAAGCTCGTCCGCGTGGACCTCGGCATCGGCGGACAGCCCGTGCTGGCCCGGCAGGGCAGCATGGTGCTCTACCAGGGCAAGGTCGACTTCAGCTACAAGGGCGCCGGGTTCACCGGCCGGATCGTGGGCAACGCGACCGGCCAGGAGATGCAGCTGATGCGCTGCACGGGCCAGGGGCAGGTGTTCCTGGCGGAGAACTCCACGATGCTGCACCCCATCGAACTGCAGGGCGACGGCATCTGCGTCTCCGCGGAGAACGTCCTCGCGTTCGACGAGGGGCTCCAGTACGAGGTGCGCCGCATCGAGGGTCACGGCATCCCCGGTGGTGCGCTGTTCACCATGCAGTTCACCGGCACCGGCACCATCGTCGTCAAGACGCACGGCACACCCGTGGTGCTGCCGGTCACGCCGACGACGTTCGCCGACTGCAACGCCGTGGTCGCCTGGTCCGCCGCCTCCCAGGTGGTCGTCTCCAGCCAGGTGAGGATGCGCCGCAACGCCTACCCCGGCGACAGCGGGGAGAGCGTCAACCTCCAGTTCCGCGGCGCGCCCGGCAACTTCATCGTCGTCCAGCCGTACGAGATCTGAGGGAGAGCCCGTCATGAACCAGCCGCTCGCGGGCTACGCTCCCGCACCCGTCACCGCCCGCATGGAGAACCACGGCAACCACATGCTGAAGGTCGCCATGCAGACCGGGCACGACCTCCTCGCGCGCGTGGGGTCGATGGTCGCCTACGAAGGGTTCGTGCAGTACGAGCCCAACCCGCCCGCCGTGCGCCAGATCGCCAAGGACTGGATGACCGGCGAGGGCGCGCCGCTGATGAAGTGCTCCGGCGACGGACTGCTCTACCTCGCCGACTACGGCGCCAACGTCGTCGTGATCAACCTCAACGGCGACGGCATCTCCGTCAACGCAACCAACCTGCTCGCCTTCGACGCGCACCTCACGTGGGGTGTCGAACGGGTCAAGGGGCTGGCGAAGTTCGCCGGGCAGGGCCTGTGGAACACCAAGATCTCCGGGCAGGGCTGGGTCGCGCTGACCTCCCGGGGCAAGCCGATCGTCGTCGACTGCGGCGGTGGCGAGGACGAGACGTACGTCGACCCGGACGCACTCGTCGCCTGGTCCCCGAACCTCAAGGTGAAGGGCAAGCGCAGCTTCAGGGCCCAGTCACTGATCGGCCGGGGCAGCGGCGAGGCCTACCAGATGGCCTTCTCCGGCCAGGGCATCGTCGTCGTCCAGCCCAGCGAGGACAGCACCGACCGTCTCCGGGTCCGGGGCTGAGGGGGAGCACCACACCATGCAGAGTCCGCTTTTCGCCCACAACGACCAGCAGACCCAGGAACGCTGGAGCCTGCAGAACAAGCAGATGCTGCGCGTGGCCCTGGAGGGCCACGACGACGTCCTGGCGCGCAAGGGCACGATGGTCGCCTACCAGGGCTTCGTGGAGTTCGACGCCGAGTTCCAGAGCAACCAGCAGTCACGCGCGCGTGCCCGCACCGGTGAGGGCCTGGACCTGATGCGCTGTCACGGGCAGGGCACGGTCTACTTCGCCAACCTCGCCCAGCACATCCACGTCGTGGACGTCGACCAGGACGGGCTCACCGTCGACAGCACCTACGTGCTGGCCATGGACTCCGGGCTGCACCACGAGGTCATCGCCGTCGACAGCCTGTACGGCATCTCCGGGTCCGGGAAGTACCAGCTCAACATCACCGGCCGCGGCAAGGTCGCCCTGATGACCTCGGGCGCGCCACTGATGATGCAGGTCACCCCGGACAAGTACGTCAACTGCGACGCCGACGCGATCGTCGCCTGGTCCACCGCGCTGCGCGTGCAGATGCAGGCCCAGACGCACTCGTCCGGGGTGTGGCGGCGCCGCGGCAACACCGGCGAGGGCTGGGAGCTCAGCTTCATGGGCACCGGCTACGTGCTGGTCCAGCCCAGTGAGCTGCTGCCACCGCAGAACGCCCGGATCGGCTCCGGCATCGCCGCGCAGTACGGCATGGGGCAGCAGGGCGCGCGGGGGCAGAACCAGGGGAACGTCTGGAGCTGACCGTCCGGAAACGCACGTCAGTAAGGGGCGCCCGCTCGTGCGGGCGCCCCTTACACGTTCAGAGCCTGGCGCGGGTCGCCGCCACCAGTCGTACGACCGACTCGTCGGCGACGTCCGCGACCTCGTCGTAGGCGAACCAGCGCAGGTCGAGGGACTCGTCGCTGATCGCCTCCACGGCCCCGGCCGGAGCGAGTGCCGCGTACTGGACGTCGAGGTGCCAGGCGCACGGCGTGTGATGCCGGTCCAGGCGCACCGGACCGCCCGGCAGCAGGGTCAGGCCCCGGATCCCCGACTCCTCCGTGCCCTCGCGCAGGGCGGCGGCAGCCAGGGAGACGTCCCCGGGCTCGCAGTGACCACCCATCTGCAGCCACATGCGCAGCTTGCGGTGCAGGGTCAGCAGGACCCGGCCGCGCTCCGCGTCGAGCACCAGGGCGCTCGCCGTGATGTGACCGTCCGTACAGGACTTCCACATGCCGTCCGGGTGGGCCGCCAGGTGGTCGAGGTAGACCTCGCGCAACTTCTGCTGGTCCTCGTAGCCCTTGAGTACGAGGACAGCGTCGTCATGGAGGCTCACTCGGCGCCGTCGCCCTTGCCGTCGTCCTCGTCCTTCTTCAGGTCCGGCTTTCCGGAGGAACCGTCCGCCGCCTCGCCGAGCATCTTGTCCAGCTCGGAGAAGTCCAGGTGCTCGCGGTGGACGAAGCCGTCCGGGTCGTCCAGGTCCTGCGCGGTCGGCAGCATGTCCGGGTGGGCCCACAGGGCGTCCCGGCCGTCGACGCCGCGCGCGTCCGTGAGAGACGCCCACAGACGGGAGGCGTCCCGCAGCCGGCGCGGGCGCAGCTCGAGGCCGATCAGCGTCGCGAACGTCTGCTCGGCCGGGCCGCCCGAGGCGCGGCGGCGGCGCAGCGTCTCACGCAGCGCGTCCGCCGACGACAGGCGCGGCTTCGCGGCCGCGTGCACGACGGCGTCCACCCAGCCCTCCACGAGCGCCAGAGCCGTCTCCAGACGGGCGAGGGCGGCCTTCTGCTCGGGCGTGTCCTCCGGCTGGAACATGCCCTGCTGGAGCGCGTCCTGCAACTGCTCGGGGTTCTGCGGGTCGAACTGGCCGACCACGTCCTCCAGCTTGGCGGTGTCCACCTTGATCCCGCGCGCGTACCCGTCGACCGCGCCGAACAGGTGCGAGCGCAGCCACGGCACGTGTGCGAAGAGACGCTGGTGGGCGGCCTCGCGCAGGGCGAGATACAGCCGCACCTCCTCCTTGGACACGCCCAGGTCCTTGCCGAACGCCTCGATGTTCACCGGCAGCAGCGCGGCCTTGCCGGCCGGGCCGAGCGGCAGGCCGATGTCGGTCGAGCCGACGACCTCGCCGGCGAGCACGCCCACGGCCTGCCCGATCTGCGTGCCGAACATGGCGCCGCCCATCGAGCGCATCATGCCGATCAGTGGGCCGGCCATGGCCTGCATCTCCTCCGGCAGGACGTCGCCCATGGCGGCGCCCACGCGCTCGGCGACCGGGTCGACGAGCTCCTGCCACGCCGGCAGCGTCGCCTCGACCCACTCCGCGCGGCTCCAGGCCACCGCGGAGGCGGCGCCGGACGGCAGGGACGTCGCGTCGTCCAGCCACAGGTCGGCCAGGCGGACGGCCTCCTGGACCGCGGTGCGTTCGGCGGGGCCGACGCTCGCGTCCTTCGTACCGTCCGGGGTGCCCTGGGAGACCGTCTGGCGGGCGATCTGCTTGGCCATGTCCCAGTTCACCGGGCCGCCCTCGTAGGAGAGCATCTGGCCCAGCTGCTGGAACGCGGCGCCCAGGTCGGTGGGGTTCAGCGAACCGAACATGGCAGCGAGCGGATTGTCCGCACCGGGGCCACCAAAGCCTCCGGCACCGGGCAGCCCGCCGAAACCGAACGGGTTGGCCGGTCCCTGACCACCACCGCTCTGCTGGTCCTTCTTCTTGCCCTCGTCGCCGTCTTCCGGCTCCTCCGGCGGAAGGCCGAATCCGAATGGGGTGTCACTCACGGGATTCCTCGGCTGGTAAGGCCGCCGGTCTTCTCCGACGGCACGACTGCCCGACAACACCACCCAGCCTAGACACCTGGAACGGATCGGGCCTCGGTGCTTCGCCGACTCACCGCCTGCGGCAGGATGGATGCCACCTGGTACGTACGCGTCACTCGCGCTCGTATGTGAAGACAACCGCTGGAGTCACCCGGTGAGTTCCCCAGATCCGCAGGTTCGCGCAGCGCGAAACCTCTCCGCCCACCCGTCGCCCGACCACCGCCCCTCCACGACGGCGCTTCGCGCCGGCCACACGCCTGCCCTGCGCGGGCCCGTCGTCGCGGTCACCGGCGCCGCGTCCGGCGTGGGCGCGCTGCTCACCGAGCGACTGGCCGCCTCGGAGGAGATCAAGCAGGTCATCGCCATCGACGAGCGGCGCGGCGAGTGCGCGGCCGCGCAGTGGCACATCCTGGACGTGCGGGACCCGGCGATCGCGGAGAAGCTGCGCGGCGCGGACGTGGTGGTGCATCTGGCGCTCGACCTGGACCTGGAGACGGACGGGGCCGCCCGGACGGCGTACAACGTGCGCGGCACGCAGACCGTGCTGACCGCGGCCGCGGCGGTGGGCGTGCACCGGGTGGTGCTGTGCACGTCGGCCATGGTCTACGGGGCGCTGCCGGACAACGAGCTGCCGCTTTCGGAGGACGCCGAGCTGCGGGCGACGGCGGAGGCCACCGGGGTCGGGGACCTGCTGGAGATCGAGCGGCTGGCACGGCGGGCGCCGCGCGCCCATCCGGGGCTCAACGTCACCGTGGTGCGTCCCGCTGTCCTGGTCGGAGGCACCGACACCGCGCTGACCAGGTACTTCGAGTCGCCTCGACTACTCGTGGTCGCGGGATCGCGGCCGGCCTGGCAGTTCTGTCACGTCGAGGACCTGTGCAGCGCTCTGGAGTACGCCGTCCTGGAGAAGGTCGACGGGGAGCTCGCCGTGGGGTGCGACGGGTGGCTGGAGCAGGAGGAGGTCGAGGAGCTCAGCGGCATCCGGCGGATGGAGCTGCCGTCGGCGGTGGCGCTGGGGGCGGCGGCCCGGCTGCACCGGATCGGGCTCACGCCGTCGCCGGCGGGCGATCTGGCGTACACGATGTACCCCTGGGTGGTCAGCGGAAGCCGGCTGCACGACGCCGGGTGGCGGGCGGGGTGGACCAACGAGGAGGTGCTCGCCGAGCTGCTCGAGGAGGTCTCCGGGCGGCACACGGTGGCCGGGAGGCGACTGGGGCGCAAGGACGCCACGGCCGCGGGGGCCGCGGGGGCGACGGTCGCGCTGCTGGGCGCGGCGGCCGTGGTGCGCAGGGCCCGGAAGGCGCGGCGGCGGCTCTGAGGTGCGGCGTCGGCTACGACGTGCGCGCCGGGAGGACGTGGCCGCTGCCGGACGGCGGGCGCCTGCCTGTAGAAGACTCCAACGCCCACGCGCGCGTGCGGGGTGAAAGCGCTATTCCGCGTCCCCACGCGCGTGGGGCACGATGGATCCCATGGCAGCCAGTAACGATCACCCCGGTGAGCACGGCGCTCAGGAGCCCATCAAGCTGATCGCCGTCCGCGAGACGCCGCTCTCCCTCGACGAGGTCTTCCGGGCCGTCGGCGACGACGCCGCCGGGGGAACCGCCCTGTTCGTGGGCACCGTGCGCAATCACGACGGGGGCGCAGACGTCGACGAGCTCGGGTACTCCTGTCACCCGAGCGCCGAGGCCGAGATGCGGCGGATCGCCGAGAAGGTCGTCGCCGAGTTCCCGGTGCGGGCGCTGGCCGCCGTACACCGTGTGGGGGATCTGGAGGTCGGGGATCTCGCGGTCGTGGTGGCCGTGTCCTGTCCCCACCGCGGTGAGGCCTTCGAGGCCTGCCGGAAGCTGATCGACGACCTCAAGCACGAGGTGCCGATCTGGAAGCACCAGAAGTTCTCGGACGGCTCCGAGGAGTGGGTCGGCGCGTAGGGCCGTCGCCGGGAGGCCGGCTGGGCGCGCGCCGACCCGCCGGCCGGGCGACTCCGGTTGCGTAACCGCACCCCTGAGATGAGCGTTGTCACTGCGGACGGTTAATGTGTTGATCAGTTTGCGGACGCTCATGGGGTTGGAGGTCGGCATGGCGGCGCTTGCCTGGTTGCTGATTCCGCTTGTGGCTGCTGTCGGCGCGGGACTGTGGGGCAGTTGGGCCAACAGGACCCGCAGGGCCCGCAGTGACGGCCCCGAGCTGGACGGATACGCCCGCTTCCGCGCCGCCATGGAGAAGTCCCACACCGGGCCGTGAACCCGGAGGCGGCCCTGACGGTGCGCTGACAGAACTGTCCCGTACTGTCGTGACATGCCACGCCGCACCGCGACGATGCTCGCCTCCACCCTGATGCTGATCGCGCTCCTGTGCGCGGGAGTGCTCATCCCCGTGCCGTACGCGGAGATGTCCCCGGGGCCGACGGTGAACACGTTGGGGGACCACGACGGCGAGCCGGTGCTGCAGATCTCCGGGCACAAGACCTACCCGACGGACGGTCACCTCAACATGACCACCGTCCGCGTCACCAGCGCCGACTACCGGATGAACCTCGTCGAGGCGGTCTACGGCTGGCTGGCGCACGACAACAAGGTCGTTCCGCACGACACCCTCTACCCGGACGGCAAGACCGAGCAGGAGTCGACGCAGGAGAACGCCGAGGAGTTCAGCCAGTCCCAGGAGAGCGCCAAGGTCGCCGCCCTGAAGGAACTCGGCGTAGCGGTGGAGTCCTGGGTGATCGTCTCCACCGTCGTGAAGGACTCCCCGGCCCAGGGCAGGCTGCACGCCGGTGACGTGATCAAGGCGGTCGACGGGACGACGGTAACGGCGCCCGCGGACGTGGCCGAGCTCGTGACCCGACACAAACCGGGCCAGGACGTCGTCTTCACCATCGTGCCCGCCAAGGAGCAGGCCGCGGCCGAGAAGGAGAAACGGGAACCGCTGAAGACCGAGAAGGTCACGATCACCACCAGGGCCTCCGACGACGCCGGCGAGAAGCGCGCCATCGTCGGCATCTCGGCCGGCACCGACCACACCTTCCCGTTCAGCATCGACATCAAGCTCGCGGACGTCGGCGGGCCGAGCGCCGGCCTGATGTTCGCGCTCGGAATCTACGACAAGCTCACCCCGGGTTCGCTCACCGGCGGATCGTTCGTCGCCGGCACCGGCACCATAGACGACGACGGGACGGTCGGCCCGATCGGTGGCGTCGAGATGAAGACCGTCGGTGCGCGCAGCAAGGGCGCCCAGTACTTCCTGACGCCCGCCGACAACTGCGCGGCCGCCGCCAAGGACACCCCCGAGGGCCTGACCCTCGTCAAGGTCGACACCATCGACGACGCCCTCGGCGCCCTGAAGGACATCCGCGACGGCGACACCGCCGGCCTGCCGAGGTGCACGGCCAAGGGCTGACCGGCTGACAGGGCCGGTACGCCGCTGGGGGCGCCCTCATGATCGAGGGCGCCCCCAGCGGCGTACAGGGGACCTGGCGCGTCCCCGACGGCGCACACGAGGCAGGCGCCGGCCGCCCGGCGCCGTGCACCACGCGCCCGGCACGGTCCGGCGTCGTACCCGAGTCACTCAGTCCGCGAACGTGGCCGCCAGCGCCTCCGCGAGGCCCGGCACCAGCTCGGAACCGGTGAGGACCTCCGTCGGGGAGTCCTTCTCGCGCAGTCGCAGGGCCGACTCGCGCGCGCCGTCGCGCAGCACGGCCACCGTCATGCGGACCTCCTGGCGCTCGGGGTGCCGGGCGACCCACTTGGCCAGCGCGGCCTCGTCCAGGTCGTCGGGGACCTGGGCCTCGGCGGACGGCGGCAGCATCAGCCGCTCCACCGTGAGCGCGCAGCCGGCCACCGCGTCGGGCCAGGCGATGGTGCCGAGGAACTCGTCGAGCGGCTTGTCCGTTGGAATCTCGTCCTGCTCGATCGGGGTGAGACCGGCGGCGTCCGGCTCGTCACCCAGGCCGAGCTGCGCCGCCAGCGCGGGTTCCTGGACCCGCAGCCGCGCGGTGTCTACGAGGGCGAAAAGGCGTGCGGGCTGGTCCCAGCCGAGGCCGGAGGCGTACTCGTCGATCTCGAGTACGGCCCGGGTGAGCGGGCTCGCCGCCATGGGTGTGTTGGACATGGTCACAATCCTGCCTCGTTCCCGCCCGGAATCGGGAACCGAGTAAAGCGTGAGTAAGTTGCATAGGTGAGGCCCTACGATCACGGGGCCCACGGACGGCCCACAAAACGGGGGCCTGACAGACCAACAGCGATTTTTCGAGGTGCCACCTTGGCTTTCCAGATGCCGGACCGCGGCGGAGGCCCGACGGGGCCACGGATCAGAGTGGGCCGCCCGTCCCGGCGTGTCCGGACCCTGCTCATGACCTTGGGTGTCCTTGCCGTGCTCGGCATGGCGTTCACCATGTTCGCGGGCTTCTGGACGGACTGGCTCTGGTACCGGTCGGTCAACTACTCCTCCGTCTTCACCACCACCCTGTGGACCAAGATCGGGCTCTTCTTCGTCTTCGGCCTGCTCATGGCCGTCGCCGTCGGGTTCAACATCTGGCTGGCCCACCGGCTGCGCCCCCCGCTGAGCGCGATGTCGCTGGAGCAGCAGAGCCTCGACCGCTACCGGATGGGCATCGCGCCGTACAAGAAGTGGCTGCTGTTCGGGATCACCGCCCTGGTGGGTCTGATCGCGGGCGCTTCCGCGTCCGGGCAGTGGCGGACCTGGCTGATGTGGGTCAACGGCGTGCCGTTCGGGCAGAAGGACCCCCAGTTCAACCTGGACGTCGCCTTCTACGCCTTCGACCTGCCGTGGTACCGGTTCCTGCTCGGCTTCGGCTTCGCCGCCGCCATCCTCTCCCTGATCGCGGCCTCGCTCACGCACTACCTGTACGGCGGGCTGCGCGTCTCCAGCCCGGGCGCGCGCGCCACGGCCGCCGCGACCGGCCATCTGTCGGTCCTCATCGGCATCTTCGTCGCGCTGAAGGCGGTCGCCTACTGGCTCGACCGGTACGGCCTGGCGGTCAAGTCCAGCGACTTCAAGGCGACGGACAACTGGACGGGCCTGCGGTACGTCGACGCCAACGCCTACCTGCCGGCCAAGACGATCCTGTTCTGCATCGCCGTCATCTGCGCCCTGCTGTTCTTCTCCACGATCTGGCGTCGCACCTGGCAGCTGCCGTTGATCGGCTTCGGCCTGATGGTGCTCTCGGCGATCCTGATCGGCGGGCTGTACCCGGCGATCGTGCAGAAGTTCCAGGTCCAGCCGAACGAGCAGGCCAAGGAAGCCCCGTACGTCGAGAAGAACCTCGCGGCGACACGTGAGGCCTACGGCATCGACGGCACGCAGGTCACCGAGTACTCGGGCACGGCCAACACCAAGGACACCGCCAAGCTGCGGGACGACGTCGACTCCACGGCGAGCATCCGCATCATGGACCCGAACATCATCTCGCCGACCTTCCAGCAGCTCCAGCAGATGCGGAAGTACTACGCGTTCCCGACCAATCTGGACGTCGACCGCTACGGCGCGGGCGGCACGGAGCAGGACACGGTCATCGGTCTGCGCGAGCTGAACTACGCGGGTATCGACAAGAAGAACTGGATCAACAACCACTTCCGCTACACCCACGGCTACGGCGCGGTCGCCGCGAAGGGCACCGCCGTGGACTCAGAGGGCCGCCCGGTCTTCACCGAGTCGGACCTGCCGTCCAAGGGCCAGCTCGGCCAGTACGAGCAGCGGATCTACTACGGCGAGAAGACCAACACGTACTCGATCGTCGGCGGTCCCCAGAAGGAGATCGACTACTCCGACGACAGCGGTGAGAAGACCTACAGCTACGAGGGCAAGAGCGGCGTCAACCTGGAGAACCCGATAAACCGGGCCGCCTACGCCGTGGCGCTCAACGAGCCGCAGATCATCTACTCCGGTGCGATCGGCGACGGTTCGCGGATCCTGTACAACCGCACGCCCAAGCAGCGCGTCGAGGCCGTCGCCCCGTGGCTGACCATCGACGGCGACGCCTACCCGGCGGTCGTCAACAACCGGATCCAGTGGATCGTCGACGCGTACACGACCACGAACGGATACCCGTACGCCTCGCGCACGACCCTCGGTGACACCACCGCCGACTCGCTGACCGCGACCAACGACCAGCGCGCCGTGGTGGCCCAGCAGAACCAGGTCAACTACATCCGCAACTCGGTGAAGGCGACCGTCGACGCGTACACCGGCGAGGTCAAGCTCTACCAGTGGGACACCCAGGACCCGGTCCTCAAGACCTGGATGAAGGCGTTCCCCGGCACGGTCGAGCCCCGCAGTGAGATCTCCGGCGCCCTGATGGACCATCTCCGGTACCCGCAGGACCTGTTCAAGGTCCAGCGTGAGCTGCTGACCCGCTACCACGTGAAGGACGCCGACACCTTCCTCAGCGGCAGCGAGGTGTGGCAGGTGCCGGACGACCCGACCAACAAGTCGGGTGACGCGGTGCCGCCGTACTACCTCAGCATGAGGATGCCCGACCAGCAGGAGCAGGCGTTCTCGCTGACGACGACCTTCACTCCCAACGGCCGGGACAATCTGAGCGCGTTCATGGCGGTCGACGCCGAGGCGGGCAAGAGCGACTACGGCAAGATCAGAATCCTGAAACTGCCGACGAGCACCACGGTCAACGGACCCAAGCAGGTGCAGAGCCAGTTCAACTCCGAACAGGACATCGCCGAATCCATCCGGCTGCTGCGAGGCGGCGACTCGGAGGTGGAGTACGGCAACCTGCTGACGGTGCCGCTGGACGGCGGACTGCTGTACGTCGAGCCGGTCTACGTACGCGGTGGCGGGCTCCAGTACCCGCTGCTGCGCAAGGTGCTGGTGAGCTACGGCGGCAACACCGCGTTCGAGGACACCCTGGACGAGGCCCTCAACAAGGTGTTCGGGGCGGAGGGTTCGACCCCGCCGCCGGAGGAGGACACCGGCGAGGGCGACGGCGACACCACGCCGCCACCACCGACGAGTGACAACCCGACGGTCCAGGAGGCGCTCAACGACGCCCAGAAGGCCTTCGAGGCCGGCCAGGAGGCGTTGAAGAACGGCGACTGGGAGGCGTACGGAAAGGCGCAGGCTGACCTGGAGGCGGCGCTGCGGAAGGCCGAGGAGGCGCAGTCGCGGGCCGGCGGCTCCGGAGGTGCAGGCGGCGGCGCCGCCAGCAGTCCGAGCCCGACCGGCAGTCCAAGTCCGACCGGCAGTCCGAGTCCCACCCGCAGTCCGCAGAGCGGCTGATCGAAAAGCTCCTCCCGCGTCGTGATACGGTTGCCGAACAACGACGCGGGGTGGAGCAGCTCGGTAGCTCGCTGGGCTCATAACCCAGAGGTCGCAGGTTCAAATCCTGTCCCCGCTACGGATGTCGACATGATTGTCGGCCGAGGCGAAGGCCCGGATCCTCTCGAGGATCCGGGCCTTCGTGGTGTGCGAACGCATGTGCCGATGTGCGTTGTCGCCGTGCCGCCGTGGGGAGTTGGGGGATCTGTGTTTGACTTATCTCTCTGTGGGCATGTCGACAAAACGCTGAAGTGACCTCACTGGCTGCGGTATACGAGGTGTACCCAGGTTGCAGGTGGTGCGACGATGGACGTTATGGGGGACAAGGCAACTCTGTGCGAGACAGGGCGATTTGTGCAGCCTACCGGCCAGGAGGAAGCCCGGGACGAAACGGGCGAAGCGGCCGAGGAGGCGCGTCAGCGGCTCGCCGCCGAGGCTGGTGACATCGAGGCGATGAGCGTTCTCGGGGCCATGCTGCTGCGCCGCGGCGATCTCGACGGAGCCGAATCCCATCTGCGCGCCGCGACCGCCGAGGGCGACCGCGCCGCCGCGAACAACCTGGGCGTCCTGCTGCACCAGCGCGGGTACGCCGACGAGGCCGCCGGATGGTGGCGGATCGCCGCCGTCGCCGGCAGCGCCGCCGCCGCGCACGCGCTCGGGCGGCACCACCGTGAGCGCGGCGACGAGCCGGCCGCCGAGTACTGGCTGCGGCAGTCCGCCGAGCAGGGACACGTCCTGGGGGCGTACGCGCTGGCCGATCTGCTGGAGCACCGGGGGGACGACGACGCCGAGCAGTGGATGCGGGTCGCCGCCGAGCGGGGGCACCGGGAAGCGGCGTACCGGCTGGCGCGGACCCTTGATCGCAGAACCGTGCACGAGGGCGGGGCCGTGGCTGACAACGGTGTCGGGGGCGCCGGTCGGGCCGGTCCGCGAGGCTACCCGGAGGCCGCTTCGGACGAGGAGGCCGAGCAGTGGTACCGGCAGGCCGCGGCGCGCGGGCATCGGCGGGCCGCGCTGCACCTCGGGGCGATCCTGGAGAGGCGCGGGGAGCTGAAGGAGGCCGGACGCTGGTATCTGACGTCCGCCAAGGACGGCGAGCCGCGCGCCGCCTGTGCGCTCGGGTTCCTGCTGCGCGACGCGGGGGACGAGGAGAGTGCCGCCGTGTGGTGGCTGCGGGCCGCGCAGGACGGCGACGGCAACGCGGCGAACGCGCTGGGCGCGCTGCACGCCGAGCGCGGGCAGACGCAGACCGCCGAGCGGTGGTACCGGGCGGCCATGGACGCCGGGGACGTCAACGGGGCGTACAACCTCGGGCTGCTCTGCGCGGAGCAGGGGCGGACCACGCAGGCCGAGCAGTGGTACCGGCGTGCCGCGTACGCCGGGCACCGCGAGGCGGCGAACGCGCTGGCGATCCTGCTGCTCCAGGGGGGCGACGAGACCGGGGCGGAGCCCTGGTTCTCCAAAGCCGCGGAGGCGGGGAGCGTGGACGCCGCGTTCAACCTGGGCATCCTGTACGCCAAGCGGGGCGAGGACGCGGCCGCGCTGCGGTGGTACGAGCGGGCGGCGGCCGCCGGGCACACCGAGGCGGCGTTGCAGGTCGGCATCGCGCGGCTGCGGGACGGGGACGAGCTGGAGGCGGAGCGGCATCTGCGGTGCGCGGCGGGGGGCGGCAGCGCGGAGGCGGCGTACCGGCTCGCGGCCGTCCTCGACGCGCGGCGGCCGCCGGTGTCGCCGCACGAGCTGGGGGAGCCGTCGCAGGAGAAGTCCGAGTGCGAGGAGTGGTACGAGCGGGCGGCGATGCAGGGGCACCGGCGCGCACAGGTGCGGGTCGGGATGCTCGCGGCGGCGCGCGGGGACGTGGTCGAGGCGGCCCGGTGGTACCGGGAGGCGGCCGAGGCGGGGTCGCGGAACGGGGCGTTCAACCTGGGGCTGCTGCTGGCTCGGGAGGGCAGTGAGCCGGAGGCGGCGGTGTGGTGGACGCGGGCGGCCGATGCCGGGCACGGGCGGGCGGCGTTGCGGCTCGCCCTCGTCTACGCGCGTCGTGGGGAGCTGGCGGAAGGGCAGCGGTGGGCCGATCGGGCGGTGACGCTGGGTCCGTCGGAGGTGGCCGAGCGGGCGGCGCGGCTGCGGGACGCGTTGCGCGAGGAGCTGTCGGCTTGACGGGGGGGCCGGCGGGGTGTGTGAGCGGTCGTCCGGGTCGGTACGGGGGTGCGTTTGCGGTGGTCCGGCGTCGGTGCCGAGTGCGTGAGCAGTCGCCCGGCGCCTCGGCGCCCGGGGGCGTGTCGCTTGCCGGCGTCGGCAGGGTGCCCCTGCGCCCACGCGTGCCGCGTCGGCAGGGTGCGGCTGCGCCCACGCGTGCCGCGTCGGCAGGGTGTCGTTGAGGCCACGCGTGCCGCCTGGGCGGGGTGCCGCTGCGCCCACCCGTGCCGGCCCAGCGGCATGACTGCACGGAGCCACGGCGGTCGGATTCTCAAGGGATTTGCTTCTGTCCGCGTTCTTGACGTAACGTTGCATTCACCGACGCGGGGTGGAGCAGCTCGGTAGCTCGCTGGGCTCATAACCCAGAGGTCGCAGGTTCAAATCCTGTCCCCGCTACTGAAGGCCGAGGGCCGGATTCCCGTCACGGGAATCCGGCCCTCGGTTTTGTGTCGTCGTGTCGTCGTGCTGGTGCCGCCGCAGGCGACGCACGAAGCCCCCGGCGACCCTGTGGGTGCCGGGGGCTCGCGGGAAACTCCTGTACTTACGCGGACGCGCAGTTCGGGCACACGCCGCGGTACGTCACCTCGACGTCCGAGACCGTGAAGCCGAAGCGCTCCGAGTCGGGGAGGTCGGCCAGCGGGTTGCCCCTCGGGTGCACGTCGCGGATCGCGCCGCACTGGGCGCAGACCAGGTGGTGGTGCGGCTGGCGTGCGTTCGGGTCGTACCGCTTGGCACGCTTGTCCGTGCTGACCTCGAGCACCTCGCCGAGGGAGACCAGCTCGCCCAGCGTGTTGTAGACCGTCGCCCGGGAGATCTCGGGCAGCTTGGCGACAGCCCTGGCGTGCACCTCGTCGGCCGTCAGATGGACGTGTTCGCCGTCAAGGACCTCGGCCACGACGCGTCGCTGCGCGGTCATCCGCCATCCGCGTCCGCGCAGCCTCTCCAGAAGGTCGCTCATGGCGCCAAGCCTAGCAGCAGGGGGAACAAAATCCGAACAGGTGTGACTTTGGAGCTCCACTTGACTTGGACTTAGTCCAATGTAGGATCTGGTTCGGCTCTGGTCGACGGACAGGAATTCGGCCCAGGAGCAGGACCACGCAAGGAATGACGCAGGAGGCGCACGTGACCCACGGACCGCTCACGACGGAGACCGGTGCTCCGGTCGCCGACAACCAGAACAGTGAGACCGCGGGCGTCGGTGGCCCGGTCCTCGTCCAGGACCAGCTCCTGCTCGAGAAGCTGGCCCACTTCAACCGTGAGCGCATCCCTGAGCGTGTCGTGCACGCCCGCGGCGCCGGCGCCTACGGCACCTTCACGGTGACCGCCGACGTGACCAAGTACACGCGGGCGAAGTTCCTCTCCGAGGTCGGCAAGCAGACCGAGGTCTTCCTCCGCTTCTCGACGGTGGCCGGCAACCTGGGCGCGGCGGACGCCGTCCGCGACCCGCGCGGCTTCTCGCTGAAGTTCTACACCGAGGAGGGCAACTACGACCTCGTCGGCAACAACACCCCGGTGTTCTTCGTCAAGGACGCCATCAAGTTCCCGGACTTCATCCACACCCAGAAGCGCGACCCGTACACGGGCTCGACCGAGGCGGACAACGTCTGGGACTTCTGGAGCCTGTCTCCCGAGTCCACGCACCAGGTGACCTGGCTGTTCGGCGACCGCGGCATCCCCGCCTCGTACCGTCACATGGACGGCTTCGGCTCCCACACCTTCCAGTGGAACAACGAGGCCGGTGAGGTCTTCTGGGTCAAGTACCACTTCAAGACCGACCAGGGCATCAAGAACCTCACCGCCGCGGAGGCCGAGGTCCTCGCGGGCAAGGACCCCGACTCCCACCAGCGCGACCTGCGGGAGGCGATCGAGCGCGGCGAGTTCCCGAGCTGGACCGTGGGCGTGCAGATCATGCCGGCGGCCGAGGCGGCGACGTACCGCTTCAACCCGTTCGACCTGACCAAGGTGTGGCCGCACGCGGACTACC
Source organism: Streptomyces chromofuscus (assembly GCF_015160875.1). NCBI lineage: Bacteria > Bacillati > Actinomycetota > Actinomycetes > Kitasatosporales > Streptomycetaceae > Streptomyces > Streptomyces chromofuscus. The sequence goes on from NZ_CP063374.1 coordinate 5,298,370, forward strand.
CGGTCATCGAGATCGGCAAGCTGGAGCTCAACCGCAACCCGCAGAACATCTTCGCGGAGGTCGAGCAGTCGATCTTCAGCCCCGCCCACTTCGTGCCGGGCATCGGCCCGTCCCCGGACAAGATGCTCCAGGGCCGCCTCTTCGCGTACGGCGACGCCCACCGCTACCGCGTCGGCATCAACGCCGACCAGCTGCCGGTGAACCGCCCGCACGCCACCGAGGCGCGCACCCACTCCCGTGACGGCTTCCTCTACGACGGTCGGCACGGCGGCGCGAAGAACTACGAGCCGAACAGCTTCGGCGGTCCGGCGCAGACCGGCCGTGCGCTGTGGCAGCCGTTCGACGCCTTCACGGGCGGCACCGGCAACCACCCGGCCCCTGTGCACGCCGAGGACAACGACTTCGTCCAGGCGGGCAACCTGTACCGGCTGATGTCGGAGGACGAGAAGGAGCGTCTGGTCGGCAACCTGGCGGGCGCCCTCTCGCAGGTCTCGCGCGAGGAGATCGTCGAGCGCGCGATCGACAACTTCCGTCAGGCGGACGCCGACTTCGGCAAGCGGCTGGAGGCCGCGGTCCAGGCCCTGCGCGGCTGACACAACCAGCACTGGACCGCTTGCCGAGAGGACGGGCCGGATCCCCCCGCACACGGGGGGATCCGGCCCGTTCGTGCACGCGAATCGCATCGAACCGGCGGCGGGACGCGATCAGGCCGGGATCTGCTGTCGTACCGGCGCCCAGCAGCGAATGATGTCGCGGACCGAGACGATGCCGGCGGGTTCGCCGCCGTCCAGCACGATGAGGTGCCGGAAGCCGCCGTGCGCCATGGCGCGGGCGGCCTCCTCCAGGGTCCACGACGGGGCCGCGAACACGACGTCGGTGGTGGTGTGGGCGTGGGCGTGCTCGGTGTCGGGGTTCTGGCCGTGGCCCACGGAGTTGAGGATGTCGCGTTCGGTCAGGATGCCGATTCCGCCGGCGTCGGGGTCGTGGACCACGGCCGCGCCCACCCGGCGGGCGGACATCAGCGCCGCGGCCTGGCGCAGGGTGTGGGTGGGGCCGATGGTGAGGACGACTGTGCTCATGGCGTCACGTACGAGCATGGATGGAGCCACCTCCTGGAGTGCCCCCGCCGAGTGTCCGTTCGTTCAGAGTTTCACAAGTTCACAAGTGGGGGGACCTTCAGGGTGGCAGGCAAAGCCCGGGTCAACAAGTAGGCGTTCAGAAACGCTGGTTGAGGTATGCCAGCAACTCGTCGTGCAGCAGGCCGTTCGACGCGGCGGCGTTGCCGCTGTGCGGGCCGGGGCGGCCGTCGAGGCCGGTGAAGGTGCCGCCGGCCTCCGTGACGATGATCGCGTTGGCCGCCATGTCCCACAGGGACAGCTCCGGCTCGGCGCACATGTCGACGGACCCCTCGGCGACCATCATGTACGGCCAGAAGTCGCCGTACGCGCGCGTGCGCCACACCTCGCGGCCGAGGTCGAGGAAGCCGTTCAGGCGGCCCTGCTCCTCCCAGCCGGAGAGGGAGGAGTACGCGAAGGACGCGTCCGAGAGCTTGGCGACGCGTGAGACGTGCATCCGGCTCGCGGAGGTGAGGCTGCGGCCGCTGAACGCGCCGTGGCCCTTCGCGGCCCACCAGCGGCGGCCGAGGGCAGGGGCGGAGACGACGCCGACGACGGGCTGGTAGCCGCCTTCCGACGCCTCCATCAGGGAAATGAGCGTCGCCCAGACGGGGACGCCGCGGACGTAGTTCTTGGTGCCGTCGATGGGGTCGATGACCCAGCGGCGCGGGCCCGTGCCCTCGACGCCGTACTCCTCGCCGAGGATCGCGTCGCGCGGGCGGGCGCGCTGGAGGTGGCCCCGGATGAGTTCCTCGGCGGCCCGGTCGGCCTCGGAGACCGGCGTCATGTCGGGCTTGGTTTCGACCTTCAGGTCGAGGGCCTTGAAGCGGTCCGTCGTCGCGGCGTCGGCGGCGTCGGCGAGGACGTGGGCCAGACGCAGGTCGTCGAGATAGTCGGGCATGTGAGGCACGGTATCTGTCCTGATCGGTACGGGGCTACAGGGGTCGGTGACGGCGGGGGTTGCGCGGCGTGCGGCCGGGCGCGAGCGGGCGCACGTCCCGGCGCGAGACCACACCACCACGCCCGCCGGGGAGCCGGGCAGGCAGGGGGTGCGATGGCAGTTGTGGGGAGCGCCCATCGCCCGCGCTCGCCGTGCCGCCGCGCCCAGGTGCGGGGTTTGCCTGCGCCCCGCGCTCGCCGTGCCGTCGCGCCCAGGTGTGGGGATTGCTCGCGCTCGCCGTGCCGTCGCGCAGGTGCGGGGTTTGCCCGCGCTCCGCGCTCGCCGTGCCGTCGCGCAGGTGCGGGGTTTGCCCGCGCTCCGCGCTCGCCGTGCCGTCGCGCAGGTGCGGGGTTTGCCCGCGCTCCGCTCTCGCCGTGCCGTCGCGCAGGTGCGGGGTTTGCCCACGCTCCGCTCTCGCCGTGCCGTCGCGCAGGTGCGGGGTTTGCCCACGCTCCGCTCTCGCCGTGCCGCCGCGCAGGTGCGGGGATTGCCCGCGACCCGCGCCCGCCGTGCCGTCGCGCAGGTGCGGGGATTGCTCGTCGCCCGTGCTCGCCGAGCCTCCACTCAGGTGCGAGTAACCCCACCACCCCGGGCCGTTCGAGCGCCTCGCACGCCCGTCGACCCCCACGGGCCCGTCCCGTCCCGAGCCTCCGCGCGGACCCTTGACAGTGCTCCCGCACCCGTCAAATCTGGGCGCAGAGTCCGTCCCCCCAGGGAGGCGATGATGCCTGCTGCCCGGGAGTCCCTGCTGGACGCCGCCTACACGGCACTCGCGCGGCGGCCGTGGGCCGCGGTGCGGATGGTGGACGTGGCCGCGGCGGCCGGGGTGTCCCGGCAGACGCTGTACAACGAGTTCGGCAGCAAGGAGGGGCTGGCCAGAGCCCTGGTGCGCAGGGAGGCCGACGGCTATCTCGCCGGGGTGGACCGGGCCCTCGCCGCCGGCGGCGACCACCGCGAGCGGCTCATGGCGGCCGCCGAGTGGACGCTCGCGACCGCCCGGGACAACGCCATCGTCCGTGCCATGCTCACCGGCTGCTGGAGCGAGCGGCTGCCCTCACCCACGCTGTCCGCGGTGCCCTCCGCCTCCGCCGCGGTGCCCGCGCAACGGCGGGCGGACGGGCCCCTGCCCTCGCCCGGCGACTTAGTCGCGCTGGTCCGCGACCGCGCCGTTGCGGTGCTGGCCGGACCCGGCGTGGCCAGGGCGGACACCGCAGATCTGGTCAGCTCCTGCGAGCTCGTCGTCCGTCTCGCGCTGTCCTGCGTGGCCGCGCCCCCCGGGCAGGGCGGCGTTGCCGGCCTGGTGCGCGACGCCCTGCACCGGCAGCCGGCGTGAGCCCCGCACGCACCCCGACGCACCCGCCGCACGCATCCCGCAGGCACCGTACGACGCTGTACGCACCGTACGACGCTGTACGCACCGCCCGCGCACGCCTCAGTGTGCCGACCCCGACAGCTGGAGCCCGATCACGCCCACGATGACCAGGGTGATCGAGACGATCTTCAGCGTGGAGACGATGTCGCCGAGGAAGACCATGCCGTAGATCGCGGTACCGGCCGCGCCGATCCCGGTCCACACCGCGTAGGCGGGACCCACGTCGAGTCTCTTCAGGGCCAGCGTCAGCAGACCGAAGCTGCCGAGCGCGAAGACGCAGAAAGCGATGGTCGGCCAGAGCCTGGTGAAGCCGTGCGACAGCTTCAGACAGACGGCGAAACCGGTTTCGAGCAACCCGGCCACGATGACCAGCAGCCACGCCATGTGCTGTCCTCCCCGTTTCTCACGTACTGTGACCGCTTGTCAGGCGTTTGTCAGGGTTGGCATCCGGCTTTTGCGATTATGCCCTTACCGAACCCGCGCGAAGACAAACCCTGCGTGCAGAGAAACAAGGGAACGGTCAGTCTCCTTCCGTGCGCTCCCGGGTCGCCAGCAGCCGCCGCAGCGAGTACAGCCGGGCTGGGTCGGCGTGCCCCTCGGCCACCCACGCGTCCAGCGCGCAGTCCTGCTCGTCGTGACTGCACGCGCGCGGGCAGCCCTCCGTGCCCGGCTCCAGGTCGGGGAAGGCGTGGATGACCCGGGACGGGTCGATGTGCGCGAGCCCGAACGACCGTACGCCCGGGGTGTCGATCACCCAGCCGTCCGTGCCGGTCAGCGGCAGGGCCAGCGCCGACGTGGTGGTGTGCCGGCCACGGCCGGTCACCGCGTTCACACGCCCCGTCAGCCGCCGCCGCTCCTCCGGGACGAGCGCGTTGACCAACGTCGTCTTGCCGACGCCCGAGTGACCGACGAACGCCGTAACCTTGCCCTCCAACTGCTCGAACACCCGCTCCGCCGCGCTGCCGTCCTCCAGCTCCTCGCGGCTGGTGACGACGTACGGGATGTCCAGGTCGCCGTAGAGCTCCAGGAGCTTGTCGGGCGGGGCGAGGTCCGACTTGGTCAGCACCAGGAGGGGGTCGAGGCCGCCGTCGTACGCCGCCACCAGGCATCGGTCGATCAGGCGCGGGCGCGGCTCGGGGTCGGCGAGGGCCGTGACGACGGCGAGCTGGTCGGCGTTGGCGACGACCACCCGCTCGTACGGGTCGTCGTCGTCCGCGGTGCGGCGCAGCACCGAGGTGCGCTCCTCGATGCGCACGATCCGCGCGAGCGTGTCCTTCGCGCCGGACAGGTCGCCGACGAGGGCCACCCGGTCACCGACCACCGCCGCCTTGCGGCCCAGCTCGCGGGCCTTCATGGCCAGGACGACGCGGTCCTCGACCAGACACGTCAGGCGGCCGCGGTCGACCGTGAGGACCATGCCCTCGGCCGCGTCCTCGTGTTTGGGGCGGATGTTCGTACGCGGCCGGTTGCCCTTGCGGTTGGGGCGGGAGCGGATGTCGTCCTCGTCGGTGTGCTTGCCGTAACGGCGCATGGCGTGATCCCTAGGCCCCGAGCATCCCGGTCCACAGTTCGGGGAAGTCCGGCAGGGTCTTCGCCGTCGTCGCCACGTTCTCGATCCGCACGCCCTCCACCGCGAGGCCGATGATCGCGCCGGCGGTCGCCATGCGGTGGTCCTCGTAGGTGCGGAAGACCCCGCCGTGCAGCGGACGCGGGCGGATGCGCAGACCGTCGGCGGTCTCGGTGACGTCACCGCCGAGTTCGTTGATCTCCTTGGTGAGCGCGGCCAGGCGGTCCGTCTCGTGCAGCCGCAGATGCGCCACGCCGCGCAGCGTGGAGGGGGAGTCGGCGAGGGCGGCGACCGCCGCGACGCCGGGGGTCAGTTCACCGACGTCGCCGAGGTCCACGTCGATGCCGTGGATCGCACCCGATCCGGTGAATACCAGGCCGTAGTCGGTCAGTTCACACGAACCGCCCATCTCGGTGAAGATCTCCCGCAGTCGGTCGCCGGGCTGGGTGGTGCGGGCCGGCCAGTCCGGGATCAGCACCTTGCCGCCGGTGACCAGGGCCGCCGCCAGGAACGGCTGGGCGTTGGACAGGTCCGGCTCGATCGTCAGGTCCCGGCCGAGCAGGGCACCCGGCGTGACCCGCCAGACGTTGGGCTCGCCGCCCGACTCCGGGGTGTCGACCTGCGCGCCGACCGCGCGCAGCATGTCGACGGTCATCCGGATGTGCGGCACGGACGGCAGCGTGGAGCCGATGTGGCGGACCTCGACGCCCTGGTTGAACCGCGGGCCGGACAGCAGCAGGGCGCTGACGAACTGGGACGACGACGAGGCGTCGACCTCGACCGGGCCGCCGTCCAGCGCGCCCCCGCCGTGCACGGTCAGCGGCAGCGCGCCGCGGCCGTCGTCGTCGATCCGGGCGCCGAGCACACGCAGGGCGTCGATGACGCCGTTCAGGGGACGCTCGTACGACCTCGGGTCGCCGTCGAAGCGGACGGGGCCGTCGGCGAGCGCGGCGACCGGCGGCAGGAAGCGCATCACCGTGCCGGCGTTGCCGACGTCGACCGTGGCGGGGCCGCGCAGGCCTGCCGGGAGCACGCGCCACGCCTCTCCGGTGCCGTCCGGGCCCACGCCCTCCTCGATGCCGACGCCCATCGTCCGCAGGGCGCCGGCCATCAGGAGCGTGTCGCGGGAGCGCAGCGGGCGCCGCAGCCAGCCGGGCTCCGAGGCGAGGGCGGCGAGCACCAGCGCCCGGTTGGTGACCGACTTGGACCCGGGCACGTGGACCGTCGCGTCGACGGCTCCGCTCGCGTGCGGGGCGGGCCAGAGGGCGGTGTCTGCGGGGTTCTGCGCCATGGGCCCCACTCTAGTGGGCGGCGGTGGTTCGGGTACGGGTGCGTTGTGGCTGGTCGGGCAGTCGGCGGTGCGCCGTCGCGGGGCGCTCACACCTCCAGCAGCCAGCGCCCGCCACCGATCAGCGAGCTCAGCGACACCACGTGGAAGAGGAACAGCCACAGCCCCGCCGGTACGTGCGTCAGCCGTGACAGTTGGTCCGCGTCCGAGTCGCCGGCGCCCGACCGCCGCCGCTTCGCCTGGAGCTCGAACGCCGGACGCACCCCGCCGAGCAGCAGGAACCACACGACCACGTACGCGAACGCCGCCTGCACCTGGGGCCCGGCCAGCCAGGAGACCAGCAGGAAGGCGCCGCCGGTCAGGAAGACGGTCAGGACGCCGTACGCGTTGCGGATCATCACCAGCATGGCCAGCAGCAGGGCCGTCGCCACCCACAGCAGCAGCGTGATGCGCCCCGTCGCGAGCAGCGCCGCGCCGCCGAGGCCCAGCAGCGGGGGAGCGGTGTAGCCGGCGGCCGCGGTGAGGATCATGCCGATGCCGTACGGCTTGCCCCGGCTGACCGTGAGGCCGCTGGTGTCGGAATGCAGGCGTATGCCGGTCAGGGTGCGGCCGGTGAGCAGTGCGACCAGGCCGTGGCCGCCCTCGTGGGCGATGGTGATGGCGTTGCGGGCGAGACGCCACAGCCCGTGCGGGACGACCACGGCGACGGCGGCGGCCAGGGTGGCGAGGACGACCCACAGGTCGGGGTCGGGCTGAGTGCCGACGAGTTCGTCCCAGAGGGAGGTGGCTGTCGTGCTGTCCATGTGGCTGGGGCGCTCCCTGTGATCGGCGAAGGTCTGGCAGTGTGGCACGTATGTGCGGACGGTATGCAGCGAGTCGTAGGCCCGAGGATCTCGCAGGAATCTTCGAGATCGACAAGTGGGAGCCCGAGGAGACCCTGGAGCCCGACTACAACGTGGCGCCCACGAAGGAGGTCTACGCGGTCCTCGACCGTCCTTTGAAGGACGTCGACGACCCGCGGCCGGTTCGGCAGCTGCGCAGGCTCAAGTGGGGACTCGTCCCGTCCTGGTCCAAGACGCCCGAGGGCGGCGCCCGGATGATCAACGCGCGTGCCGAGACCGTCCACGAGAAGCCCGCCTACCGCCGCGCCTTCGCCGCCCGGCGCTGCGTCCTCCCCGCCGACGGCTACTACGAGTGGGTCACCGGCAAGCAGGAGCGGGACCTGGAGGTCGAGGGCAAGAAGAAGCGGCCGCGCAAGCAGCCGTACTTCGTGCTGCCCGCCGACGGATCGGTCTTCGCGATGGCCGGGCTGTACGAGTTCTGGCGGGACCGGACGCTGCCCGACGACCACCCGCAGGCGTGGTGGGTCACCTGCTCGGTGATCACCACCGAGGCCGAGAGCGGCCCGCTGGCCGTGTCCCCGGCCGAGGGTCCGCACTCGCTCGCCGACATCCACCCCCGGATGCCGCTGATGCTCACCCCCGACCGCTGGGACGCCTGGCTCGACCCGTCCCGCACCGACCCCGACGACCTGCGGGAACTGCTCGCTCCGCCGCCGCCCGGCCTGATGCGCGCCTACCCGGTGACCACGGCCGTCTCCAACGTCCGCAACAACGGGCCGGAGCTGCTGAAGGAGCTGGAGGGGCCGGTGGAGGGCACACTCTTCTGACGTGAGCCGAGATGTGAACGACGGAACGGCGTGAACCACGTGAACGACGTGACCGGTGCGAACGAGGTGACTGCTACGACCCCCGAGACCGCAGGGACGGTAGAGGCAGAGACGGTCGAGACCGAGGCAGGCACCGCCCGCGTCACTTGGCACAGGGCGGACCGGCCCGGGCTGGTCCTGGCCGTCAGCCACGGCGCCGGCGGCGGCATCGAGGCCCGCGACCTGAAGGCGCTCGCGGACGTGCTGCCCCGGCACGGCGTGACCGTCGCCCGCGTGGAGCAGCCCTGGCGGGTCGCCGGGAAGAAGGTGGCACCGGCGCCGAAGACGCTGGACGTCGGCTGGCGCGGCGTCTGGCCCGCGCTGGCCGCCCCGGGGCACCCGGTGGTCTCGGGCGGGCGCAGCGCGGGTGCCCGGGTCGCCTGCCGTACGGCCACCGAGCTGGGCGCGGCAGCCGTCCTCGCCCTCAGCTTCCCGCTGCACCCGCCGGGCAGGCCGGAGAAGTCCCGCGCCGGGGAACTGCTCGGCGCGGGGGTGCCCACCCTCGTCGTCCAAGGGGGGAACGACCCGTTCGGCAGGCCGGAGGAGTTCCCGGCAGGGGAGTACGAGCTGGTCGAGGTGCCCTACGGCGATCATGGCTTCGCCGTGCCGAAACGGGCCGGGATCGGTCAGGAGGAGGCCGTCCGGATCATCACGGACGCGGTGGTGAGGTGGACCGGGTCACTGGGGTGAGGATGCGGGAATGCCGGGACCCCGTGCACTGTTGAGGCGGACGTAAGTGCTGATGACCAGCACCGACGTCGTAGGAGAGGAAGTCCGCCGCATGGGTTCGACCTTCTGCCCGAGCCGCAGCAGCCGTACTGATCTGGACTGGACGGTGCTGCATGCGGCGAAGACCGCCCCTCTTCGGGCGGCGGCGAGTGCGGATCGTCGTCTATCCTCCGATTCTGGTGGGACCGGTTTCGGCCCTGCCCAGATTGCTGAGGAGGTGGGTCCGGTCACCGGTAACGACGCAGGGACCGACAACGGCCAGGCGGAGCTGCCCGAGGGCCGGGGCAACAGCGCGGAGTCGACCACGGAGCGCAGCGCGCGCTTCGAACGGGACGCGCTCGAATTCCTCGACCAGATGTACTCGGCCGCGCTGCGCATGACGCGCAATCCGGCCGATGCCGAGGACCTGGTGCAGGAGACGTACGCCAAGGCGTACGCGTCCTTCCACCAGTTCCGCGAGGGCACCAACCTCAAGGCGTGGCTGTATCGGATTCTCACGAACACCTTCATCAACTCGTACCGCAAGAAGCAGCGCGAGCCACAGCGCAGTGCGGCCGAGGAGATCGAGGACTGGCAGCTCGCCCGCGCCGAGTCGCACATGTCGACGGGGCTGCGCTCCGCCGAGTCGCAGGCGCTGGACCACCTGCCCGACTCGGACGTGAAGGAAGCGCTGCAGGCGATCCCCGAGGAATTCCGCATCGCCGTCTATCTCGCCGACGTAGAGGGCTTTGCGTACAAGGAGATCGCGGACATCATGGGGACACCCATCGGGACGGTGATGTCCCGGCTGCACCGGGGCCGCCGTCAACTGCGCGGCATGCTCGAGGACTACGCCCGTGAGCGCGGGCTGGTCCCGGCCGGCGCCGGAGAGTCGAACGAAGCGAAAGGCTCGGGCTCATGAGCTGCGGAGAGCCGCACGAGACGGACTGCGGCGAGGTTCTCGATCATCTGTACGAGTTCCTCGACAGTGAGATGCCGGACGTCGATCGCGAGAAGTTCCAGCAGCACTTCGAGGAGTGCTCGCCGTGCCTGGAGAAGTACGGCCTGGAGCAGGCCGTGAAGAAGCTGGTCAAGCGGTGCTGCGGGCATGACGACGTGCCCACCGACCTGCGTGCCAAGGTCATGGGGCGGATCGAGCTGATCCGCTCCGGGCAGGGCGCGCCGGAGCACGACGTGACGGCCGCCGCGAAGGAGTCCTGACGGCGCGCGCAGTGCGCCCGCGCCGCATGTCGTGCCTGCGCCGCACGAGGGGCGCAGGCACGTTTCCCGGTCACAAGGTCCTGGTCACCCGAATGCGTTAATCGGCCGGCCATCGGCCCTGGCCCCCTCCCCCACCGCCCTAGGCTCCGGAGCCTGGACAGGCTCGGACCGGGAGGGCGGTCGTGATGGAAGCGGTTCCGGCGGGGGCACGCGCGTACGTGGCCTGTGTCGTCGGCGGCGCGCTGCTGTGCCTGCTTCCGCTGCCCCTGCTGCGGACGCCCTGGTGGGCCGTGGCGCTGCTCGCCGTCCTGTACGCCGGCGGGGAGTGGCTCGCCCTCAGGCGGTTTCCCGGCACCTTCTACCCCGTGCTGCTCGCCGGGGTCTTCCTGCTGCCCCCGCCCGCCGCCGCGCTGGTCGCGCTGTCGGGTGCGCTGCTGTCGCCCGTTGCGCAGCGCCCCGCCCGGCTGCGGCGGGCCTGGCGGGCGGCCGAGCTGGTGGTGGCCGTATGGGCGGCCGGGCGGGTGTTCTGGGCACTGGGCGGCCGGGACGCCGTCGTGACGTCCGACGTCGCCCACGCCCTCGGCCCGGCGGCCGGTGCGGTGCTGACGCTGTGCGCGGTCCTGACGGTGCTCGACGGGGGGATCCTCGTCGTCGCCGAACGGGTGCCGGCCCGGCGGGCCTGGCGCGGCCTGTTCCTGCGGTCGCTGGCGCCGGTCGGTGTGCACGGGCTCGCCGGACTGATGATGGCCGTGCTGTGGCGCAGCCCGTACGGGGCCGTGGCCGCGCTGCTCGTGCTGCTGCCGATGGGTGTGTCGTGGTGGGCGTTCGCGCAGTACCACCGGGAGCGAGGGGCCCATCAGGCGACCATCCGGGCGCTGGTGCAGGCCGTCGACATCAAGGACCGGTACACGCGCGGGCACAGCGAGCGGGTCGGGCTGGCCTCCATGATGATCGCGCGCGAGCTGGGCATGGACGACGAGCGGGTCGAGGTCCTGCGGTTCGCCGGGATCCTGCACGACGTGGGGAAGCTGGGGGTGCCCACGCGGCTGCTGCGGAAGGACGGGCCACTGACGCCCGAGGAGCGGCGGGTGATCGAGCTGCATCCGGAGTACGGGCACGAGATGGTGCGCGGCATCTCGTTCCTCGGGGAGGCCCGGGCCGCCGTACTGCACCATCACGAGCGGCTGGACGGGAGCGGGTACCCGTACGGGCTCGCGGGCAGCCAGATCCCCGAGTCGGCCCGGGTGGTCGCGGTGGCCGACGCGTTCGACGCGATGACGTCCAACCGGTCCTACAGCAGGGCGCGGCCGGTTCCCCTGGCGCTCGAAGAACTCGAGCGGTGCGCCGGGCGGCAGTTCGACCCGGTGATGGTCGCCGCGCTGGTCCGGGTCGTACGGCGGTCCGGGTGGCGCCCCGTGGTGACCGCCGACGGCATGCGCTCCCGGAGCGTTCCCCCGCCCGCCCCGTCCGTTCCCGGCCGGACGGGAGCGAACCGGTGAGAGACGGCCGGGCCCTCCTGCTGATCCACGGCTCCGCCGCCCTCCTGTCCCTGGTCTGCCTCGGCGTCACCTCCTGGACCGGCCTCGAGCAGCGCGGCATCGCGCTCGCCTTCGGCGCGCTCGTCGCCCTCGGTGAACTCGCCCGCTGGTACGGGCCGCAGGTCAGGGAGGCCGCGCCGCTCGGGGCCGCCGGGGCGTTGTCGTACGCGTTGCTCGGGGAGGACGCCGGGCGGGCCACCACCCACGGGGTCGCGCAGGTGGTGAGTGTCGTGCTGGCCGCCTCGCTGGTCGGGTGCGTGCCGCACGTCGCCCGGGGGCGGGGGCCCGTCTTCGACCATCTGGCGCGGCGGGTGCTGACCGTCGGGTTCGCCGCCGTGTGCTTCCAACCGCTGTACAACAGCGGCGCGTTCACGGACTGGAGCGGCCCTGCCTACGCGCTGCTGCTCATCACCCTGCTCGCCCTCACCGCGCTGTGCGACGCCGTGCTCGCCGCCGCGCCGGCGCATCTGCGCACCGGGTGGCCGTTCGGGCCGCTGCTGCGGGAAGAGCTGCGCGGCATGCTCGGGATCGGTTCGGCCGTGTGTGCGACGGGAGCCGTGATGGCGCTCGCGGTCGCCGTCGTCGGGTTGTGGGCGCTGCCCGTGTTCTGTCTGCCGTTGCTCCTCGCGCAGGTGTCCGTGCGCCGGTACGCCGCCGTGCGGACGACGTACCGGCAGACCATCGCCTCCCTGGCCCGGGCCACCGAGATCGCGGGCTGCACCCCGGCGGGACACGCGCGCCGGGTCGCCGCGCTCAGCCGCGCCGTCGGGCGGGACCTGGGGCTGAGCGAGGCGGAACTCACCGTGCTGGAGTATGCGGCGCTGATGCACGACATCGGGCAGCTGAGCCTGGTCGACCCGGTGCCGGCCGGGGCGACGGCCGGGCTGCCCGATGCCGAGCAGCGGCGGATCGCGCTCCTGGGCGGCGCGGTCGTACGGCAGACCGGGGTGGACGCCGAGGTCGCCGTGGTGGTCGAGCGCCAGGCCGATCCGTACCCCGAGCAGCCACCGGCCGCCCGGATCGTGCGGGCGGTGAACGCCTACGAGGAGAAGGCGCGCGACGCGGGTCCCGGCGGGCCTTTGACCGCGCTGGAGGAACTGCGGCTGGGGACCGCCGGGGACTACGCTCCCGAGGTCGTCGAGGCGCTGGCCCGGGTGCTGTCGAGGGAGGGTCTGACCCTGCCCTCGGCTGGGTAACCCATGGGTAATGAGCGCCTCTCCAGCCGCACGTGGTTGGATGCGAAGGAGAGGGTGTCCGGGGGCACAGGCCGGCCCACTCCACGGAACTGGCAGGCGGGAATCGTGAGGATCTTCGGCAAGGGACGGCACCGGCCCTCCGCCTCCTGGCGGCAGGCCACCGACCGGGCGTTCACGCTCATCGGGGACGGTCGGTACGAGGACGCGGGCGCGCTCCTCACACGGGCCGCGGATCTCGAGCCCTGGCTGTCGGAGTCCTGGTTCAACCTCGCGCTGCTGCACAAGTTCCGGCACGACTGGGAGCAGGCCCGGGCGGCCGGTCTGCGGGCCGTCGCCCTGCTCGACCGGGAGACCGGAGCACCCGACTGGTGGAACGTCGGCATCGCCGCGACCGCCCTGCAGGACTGGCCGCTGGCCCGGCGCGCCTGGCAGGCGTACGGGCTGCACGTGCCCGGCGGCGCCACGGACTCCGGCGAGCCCCTCGGCATGGAGCTGGGCAGCGCAGCCGTCCGGCTGTCGCCCGAGGGCGAGGCCGAGGTGGTGTGGGGGCGGCGGCTGGATCCGGCGCGGATCGAGGTGCTGTCCATCCCGCTGCCGTCGTCGGGGCGGCGCTGGGGCGAGGTCGTCCTGCACGACGGCGTCCCGCACGGGGAGCGGACCACGGCTGCCGGGCACTCCTACCCGGTGTTCGACGAGATCGAGCTGTGGGCGCCCTCGCCCGTGCCCACTTGGGTGGTGCTGCTGGAGGCCGCGACGGAGGCCGACCGGGACTCCCTGGAGCAGCTCGCGGCGGACGCCGGGTTCGCCGCGGAGGACTGGTCGTCGTCGGTGCGGCTGCTGTGCCGGCTGTGCTCGGAGTCGCGGATGCCGGCCGACGAGGGCGACGGCGAGCACCTGGACCCGCACGACCACAGCGAGCCCGGGCATCCGGGGCCGCTCGGCCATCGCACGGACGGGCAGCTGTGGGTCCCGGAGCGCGAGTGCGGGGTGGCCGCGCCGGCTTCGCTGGTCCGCGGGTTGCTGGACGGGTGGGTCGCGGACAGCCCCGACTCCCGGGACTGGCGGGACCTGGAAGAGGTCTGCTGAGGCCGTCCGGCCGGCCGGGCGATGCGCGGGGGCCGTCCGCGTCCACGCGGCGGAGCCCCCCGTCGGACACGGTCCCGGCCCCTGGCGGGGAGGGTTCCCCGTACCCTGTATCAGCACCACACCCCAGATTTCCGAGGAAGGCGTACGTCGGTCATGGCGCAGCAGGACACCGATCAGCAGCACGCGGGCGTGCTCCCCGTGGACGACGAGGGCTTCGTCATCGACACCGAGGAGTGCGAGGAGCGCGAGGCGGCCTGGCGCGAGCGGGGCACCTCGCGGCCGATCACCGTGGTCGGCAACCCGGTGCTGCACAAGGAGTGCAAGGACGTCACCGACTTCGGTGAGGAGTTCCAGCAGCTGGTCGCGGACATGTTCGCCAGCCAGCGCACCGCCGAGGGCGTGGGCCTGGCCGCCAACCAGATCGGCGTCGACCTGAAGGTGTTCGTCTACGACTGCCCGGACGACGAGGGTGTCCGGCACGTCGGCGTGGTCTGCAACCCCAAGCTCGTCGAACTGCCCGCCGACAAGCGCCGGCTGGACGACAGCAACGAGGGCTGCCTGTCGGTGCCGACGGCGTACATGCCGCTGGCCCGACCGGACTACGCCGAGGTCACCGGGCAGGACGAGCGGGGCAACCCGATCAAGGTCCGCGGCAGCGGTTACTTCGCTCGGTGTTTGCAGCACGAGACCGACCACCTCTACGGCTACCTCTACATCGACCGGCTGTCCAAGCGGGAACGCAAGGACGCGCTGCGGCAGATGGCCGAGAACGAGCCCCGCTACCCCGTGGTCGCCAACGACTGACACCTCACCCGTCTCTCCCGTACGGCGTCTGATCAGGTTTCTCCGCCTGATCAGGCGCCGTTCGTCTGTCCTTCGCACGTGTGAGCGGATGCGCGTCGCGAGTGATCCAGAACCAGTCGGGCGGCGGGAGGATCTCGGCACTGTGGGGTAGTGAATGAAGCAAATCCGTTCCCAGATCGGTCAGTTGTGGTGCTGAATGGAAGTGCGGGGTAACGCAACGGCGCACGCCCGGCACAGCGGAAGGGGCGTGCCCAACTGGCGGCTGAGAGGGGTTTGTTCGTGCCTGCTTTCCCACACAGCACCACCGCGACCGCAACCGCGGTCCCGGTCCCACCCTCGCTGTCTCTTCCGGTGATCGAGGCGGCGTTTCCCAGGCAATTGCACCCGTATTGGCCCAGGCTCCAGGAGAAGACCCGTGCGTGGCTCCTGGAAAAACGGCTCATGCCGGCGGACAAGGTTGAGGAATATGCCGACGGCCTGTGCTACACCGATCTCATGGCGGGGTACTACATAGGCGCCCCCGACGACGTCCTGCAGGCGATAGCGGACTACAGCGCGTGGTTCTTCGTCTGGGACGACCGGCACGACCGCGACATCGTCCACCGCCGTCCCGTGGCCTGGCGCGGGCTCCGGGCACGGCTGCACGAGGCGCTCGACTCCCCCCAGGACCATCTGCACCACGAGGACCCGCTGGTCGCGGGGTTCGCGGACAGTGTGCTGCGGCTGTACTCGTTTCTTCCCAGCACCTGGAACGAGCGCTTCGCCCGGCATTTCCACGCGGTGATCGAGGCGTACGACAAGGAATTCCGCAATCGAGTCGAGGGCATCGTCCCGACGGTCGACGAATACCTGGCGCTGCGCCGGCTCACCTTCGCGCACTGGATATGGACGGACCTGCTGGAGCCGAGTGCCGGGCAGGAACTCCCGGAGGCGGTGCGGGAACACCCGGCGTATCGGAGAGCGGCGCTGCTGAGCCAGGAGTTCGCCGCCTGGTACAACGACCTCTGTTCGCTCCCCAAGGAAATCGCGGGCGACGAGGTGCACAATCTCGGAATCAGTCTCATAACCCATGAGGGACTGAATCTGGAAGAGGCGATCGCCGAAGTCCGGCGGCGCGTCGAGGAATGCATCGCCGATTTCCTCGTCGCCGAACGGGAGGGCTTACGCTTCGCGGACTCCCTCGCCGACGGCACGGTGCGCGGAAAGGAACTGAGCGCTGCCGTGCGCGCCTGCCTCGGGAATATGCGGAACTGGTTCAGCTCCGTCTACTGGTTCCACCACGAGTCCGGCCGTTACATGGTCGACAGCTGGGACGACCGGTCCACGCCCCCGTACGTCAACAACGAAACGGCAGGTGAGAAATGACCGTCGAATCCGTGCGGCCCCGGGCCCCGCAACAGCAGCAGACGTCACCGCTGCGGGAGCCGCCCCTCGCGGGCGGCGGAGTCCCGCTCCTCGGCCACGGCTGGCGGCTGGCCCGCGATCCCCTGGCCTTCATGACGCGGCTGCGCGACCACGGCGACGTGGTGCGGCTGCGGCTCGGCCCGAAGACGGTGTACGCCGTCACCACCCCCGCACTCACCGGCGCCCTGGCGCTGAGCCCCGACTACAAGATCGACGGCCCCCTGTGGGAGTCCTTGGAGGGCCTGCTCGGCAAGGAGGGCGTGGCCACCGCCAACGGCCCCCGCCACCGGCGTCAACGCCGCACCATTCAGCCCGCGTTCCGGCTCGACGCGATCCCCGCCTACGGGCCGATCATGGAGGAGGAGGCGCACGCGCTCACCACCCGCTGGCAGCCCGGCCGGACCGTCGACTGCACCTCGGAGTCCTTCCGGGTGGCCGTGCGCATCGCGGCCCGCTGCCTGCTGCGCGGCGAGTACATGGACGAGCGCGCCGAGCGGCTGTGCCTCGCCCTCGCCACGGTGTTCCGCGGCATGTACCAGCGGATGGTGATCCCGCTCGGGCCGCTGTACCGGCTGCCGCTCCCGGCGAACCGCGAATTCAACCGGGCGCTGGCCGATTTGCATCTCCTGGTCGACGAGATCGTGGCCGAACGCCGGGCATCCGGTCAAAAGCCGGACGATTTGCTGACGGCATTGCTGGAAGCGAAGGACGAGAATGGCGAGCCCATCGGGGAACAGGAGATCCACGACCAGGTGGTCGCGATACTCACCCCGGGAAGCGAAACCGTGGCCTCCACGATCATGTGGCTGCTTCAGGTGCTCGCCGAGCATCCGGAACACGCGGACCGGATCCGAGACGAAGTTGAATCCGTAACCGGTGGCCGGCCCGTCGCATTCGCGGACGTCCGGAAGCTCACGCACACGAACAATGTCGTCGTGGAGGCGATGCGTTTGCGTCCCGCCGTGTGGATACTGACCCGGCGGGCGGTCACCGACACGGAACTCGGCGGCTATCGCATTCCGGCCGGAGCCGACATCATCTACAGTCCGTACGCGATACAGCGCGATCCGCGATCGTACGCGGACAACCTGGAGTTCGACCCCGACCGATGGCTTCCGGAACGCGTCAAGGACGTGCCGAAATATGCCATGAGTCCGTTCAGCGTGGGTAATCGCAAGTGCCCGAGCGACCACTTCTCGATGGCCCAGCTGACGCTCATCACGGCGGCGGTGGCGACGAAGTACCGCTTCGAGCAGGTGCCCGGCTCCAATGACGCGACCCGGGTCGGCATCACGCTCCGCCCGCACAAGCTGCTGCTCACCCCTGTGCCGAGGTGAGTCGCGGGGCGTGCGGTCAGGCGGCTTCCGGGCCCCTGAACGTGCGCCGGTAGGCGTTGGGGGTGGTCCCCAGCGCCCGGACGAACTGGTGGCGCAGCGCGGCCGCGTTGCCGAACCCCGTCCGGCCGGCGATCGCGTCCACCGTCTCGTCCGTCGCTTCCAGCAACCGCTGGGCCAACAGCACCCGTTGGCGAAGGATCCAGCGGTACGGAGTGGTCCCCGTCTCCTGCTGGAAGCGGCGGGCGAAGGTGCGCGGGGACATCAGGGCGCGGGCGGCGAGCTGCTCGACGGTGACCTCCTGGTCGAGGTTGCGCTGCATCCACACCAGCACCTCGGCGACCGCGTCGCCCTCGGAGCGGGGCAGCGGGCGCTCGATGTACTGGGCCTGGCCGCCGTCCCGGTGCGGCGGCACCACCATCCGCCGGGCGATCTTGTTGGCGACCTCCGGCCCCTGCTCCTTGCGCACGATGTGCAGGGCGGCGTCGATGCCCGCGGCCGTACCGGCCGAGGTGATCACCGGGTCCTCGTCGACGTAGAGCACGTCCGGCTCGACGACCGCCCGCGGGTACTGCCGCTCCAGCTCCTCGGCGTGCCGCCAGTGGACCGCGCACCGCCGCCCGTCCAGCAGTCCGGCGGCCCCCAGCACGAAGACCCCGGAGCACACGCTGAGCACCCGCGCCCCGCGCTCGACGCCCCGGCGCAGGGCGTCGAGCAGCTCGGGCGGGAAGGTCCGCGACTCGTAGGCCGAGCCCGCCGGCACGGCGATCAGGTCGGCGGTCTCCAGGCGCTCCAGCCCGTGCTCGACCCGCACGGCGAAGCCGGCGTTCGCCCGCAGCACCGGCCCCTCGGCGGAGGCCACCGCGAAGTCGTAGACCGGCAGTCCGTCGTCGCTGCGGTCGATGCCGAAGACCTCGCAGACCACACCGAGCTCGAAGGGGTTCACGCCGTCGACGAGGACGGCCGCCACGTTCTGAAGCATGCGCCCAGTGTGCCTCGGCGGTGGCAGTAAATCGAGGGTCTACGGCAGTCCTGCCACTGTTGGTAAGGAGCATAGAGCGCGACAGTGGTGTCCATGAACGCGAACCAGATCGAAGCACTCATCGGAATGCTGGCCGTCGTCGCACTCTTCGCGATCATGGTCCTCCCCGCGCTCATCGGCGCCGCGCACGACCGGCGCGTCGACCGGGAGATCAGGGAGGCCCAGGACCACCTCGAGGAGATGAAGGATCAGAAGTCCTCGTCCAGGTCGACCGTCCCCTCCACCGCGACCTGGTACGCCGAGGGACGCCGCTCGAAGAAGTTGGTCAGTTCCTGAACTCCCTGGAGCTCCATGAAGGAGAAGGGGTTCTCGGAGCCGTGGACCGGGGCGAAGCCGAGGCGCGTCAGGCGCTGGTCGGCGACGCACTCCAGGTACTGCCGCATCGAGTCGGTGTTCATGCCCGGGAGGCCGTCACCGCACAGGTCGCGCGCGAACTGCAGCTCGGCCTCGACGGCCTCCCGCAGCATGTCGGTGACCTGCTGCCGGAGCTGGTCGTCGAAGAGGTCCGGCTCCTCCTTGCGGACGGTGTCGACCACGTCGAACGCGAAGCTCATGTGCATGGTCTCGTCGCGGAACACCCAGTTGGTGCCGGTCGCCAGGCCGTGCAGCAGGCCCCGACTGCGGAACCAGTAGACGTACGCGAAGGCGCCGTAGAAGAACAGGCCCTCGATGCACGCGGCGAAGCAGATCAGGTTGAGCAGGAAGCGCCGGCGGTCGGCCTTGGACTCCAGGCGGTCCAGCTTCTCGACCGAGTCCATCCACCGGAAGCAGAACTCGGCCTTCTCGCGGATGGACGGGATGTTCTCGACCGCCGCGAACGCCGCCGCCCGGTCGTCCGGGTCGGGCAGGTAGGTGTCCAGCAGGGTCAGATAGAACTGGACGTGCACGGCCTCCTCGAACAGCTGACGGCTCAGGTAGAGCCGCGCCTCGGGGGAGTTGATGTGCTTGTACAGCGTCAGCACCAGGTTGTTGGCCACGATCGAGTCGCCCGTCGCGAAGAACGCGACCAGTCGGCCGATCAGGTGCTGCTCGCCCGGCGTCAGCTTGGCGAGGTCGGCGACGTCCGAGTGGAGGTCGACCTCCTCGACGGTCCAGGTGTTCTTGATGGCGTCCCGGTAGCGCTCGTAGAAGTCGGGGTAGCGCATGGGACGCAGGGTCAGCTCGAAGCCCGGGTCGAGAAGATTCTGGTGACGGGTGGTCATTACTGGCAGGCCTCGCAGGACTCGGGGTTTTCCAGGGAGCAGGCGACCGCTTCGGGGTCCGGGGTCGCCTGTACGGGGACGGTGGCTCGGGCCGCGCGGGCGATACGGGTCGCGGGACGCGAGCGCAGGTAGTACGTCGTCTTCAGGCCCGACTTCCAGGCGTAGGCGTACATCGAGGAGAGCTTGCCGATGGTCGGCGTCTCCAGGAACAGGTTCAGCGACTGCGCCTGGTCGAGGAACGGGGTCCGCGCGGCCGCCATGTCGATCAGCCCGCGCTGCGGGATCTCCCACGCCGTGCGGTAGAGCCGCCGTACGTCCTCGGGGATCCAGGCGAAGTCCTGCACCGAGCCGTTCGCCTCGCGCAGCGCCTCACGGGTGCGGGCGTCCCAGACGCCGAGCGCCTTGAGCTCCCGCACCAGGTAGGAGTTGACCTGCAGGAACTCGCCGGACAGGGTCTCTCGCTTGAACAGGTTCGACACCTGCGGCTCGATGCACTCGTAGACACCGGCGATCGAGGCGATGGTGGCCGTGGGCGCGATGGCCAGCAGCAGGGAGTTGCGCATGCCGACCGCGGCGATCCGCTCGCGCAGCGCCGCCCAGCGCTCCGGCCACGCCGGCTCGACGTCGAAGTGGTCGGGATGCAGCACGCCCCGGGCGGTACGGGTCTTGTCCCACGCGGGCAGCGGCCCGTTGCGCTCGGCGAGGTCGGCGGACGCCTCGTACGCGGCGAGCATGACGCGCTCGGCGATCCGGGTGGACAGCGCCTTGGCCTCGGGCGAGTCGAAGGGCAGCCGTAGCTTGAAGAAGACGTCCTGCAGGCCCATCGCGCCGAGGCCGACGGGACGCCAGCGGGCGTTGGAGCGGCCCGCCTGCTCGGTCGGGTAGAAGTTGATGTCGACCACGCGGTCGAGGAAGGTGACGGCGGTGCGGACGGTGGCGTCCAGCCGCTCCCAGTCGATGCCGTCCCCGGTGACGAACGCGCCGAGGTTGACCGACCCCAGGTTGCAGACTGCCGTCTCGCCGTCGCTGGTGACCTCCAGGATCTCCGTGCACAGGTTCGAGGAGTGCACGACGTGGCCCGGCTCGGCGGTCTGGTTGGCGGTCCGGTTCGCGGCGTCCTTGAAGGTCATCCAGCCGTTGCCGGTCTGCGCCAGGGTGCGCATCATCCGGCCGTACAGCTCGCGCGCGGGCAGCGTCTTCTTCGCCAGGCCCCGCTCCTCGGCCCGGCGGTAGGCGGCGTCGAACTCCTCGCCCCACAGGTCGACCAGCTCGGGCACGTCCGACGGCGAGAACAGCGACCACGGCGCGTCCGCGTTCACCCGGCGCATGAACTCGTCCGGGACCCAGTGCGCGAGGTTGAGGTTGTGCGTACGGCGGGCGTCCTCGCCGGTGTTGTCGCGCAGCTCGAGGAACTCCTCGATGTCGGAGTGCCAGGTCTCCAGGTAGACCGCGGCGGCGCCCTTGCGCCGGCCGCCCTGGTTCACGGCGGCGACCGAGGCGTCGAGCGTCTTCAGGAACGGGACGATGCCGTTGGAGTGGCCGTTGGTGCCGCGGATCAGGGAACCGCGGGCACGGATGCGGGAGAAGGACAGCCCGATGCCGCCGGCGTGCTTGGAGAGCCGGGCGACCTGGTGGTAGCGCTCGTAGAGCGAGTCCAGCTCGTCCTTGGGGGAGTCCAGGAGGTAGCAGGACGACATCTGCGGGTGGCGGGTGCCGGAGTTGAACAGGGTGGGGGAGGAGGGGAGGTAGTCGAGGCGGCTCATGAGCCCGTAGAGCGCGGCGACCTCGTCCACCGCACGAGGGGTGTCGTCCTCGGCGAGGCCGGCGGCGACGCGCAGCATGAAGTGCTGGGGCGTCTCGACGACCTTGCGGGTGATCGGGTGCCGGAGCAGGTAACGGCTGTGCAGGGTGCGCAGCCCGAAGTAGCCGAAGCGGTCATCGCCCTCGGGGTCGACCAGGGCGTCCAGCCGGCCGGCGTGCAGGCGTACGAAGTCGGCCGTGCGGTCGGCGATGAGGCCCTCCCGGTGCCCCACGGCGACCGACTCGGTGAAGGACGTGACGCCTTGGGAGGCGGCCTCGGCGGCGATGGAACGGGTCAGCAGCCGGGCGGCCAGCCGCGAGTAGGCGGGGTCCTCGGAGATGAGACCGGCGGCGGCCTCCGTGGCCAGCTCGCGCAGCTCCGTCTCGTCCGCCCGCGCGGAGCGGCCGCGCAGCGCGGCGGCGGCGACCCGGCCGGGGTCGGCGTCGGGGAGGTCGGCGGTCAGCTCCGTCAGGGTCCGCAGCAACGCGGTTCCGGGGCCGTCGGACTCCTGGATCGCTGAGGCCGGATCGGCTGGCGCGATGGTCACGTGGGGCTCTCCCTCGCTCGGCACGGGGGCCTTGCGGAGGGCAGGGGGCAGCACACGAGCGCACGCGGCGTCGCGTCCACCGGCCCATTCCACGAGGCCCGGACGTCAGGGCACCCGGACCGGGTGGCCGGGCGCACTGTCGGCAGGTCCTCGGACTGACTCCTGTGCACGGACATGCACAAGTACACCGTTGCGGGACAGTTCCGGATTCGCACCGGATTCCCCTGCGGCGACAGCGAGCATGAGCATACATCTAGTGCCGGGGACGAGAGCCACCCCTATATGTTGTGTCGTCGATGACTTCAGAGCGTCAACTCGTAGGTGAGGAGCGTGATGTCGTCCAGGTGCGGGAGCGGGTTCCAGTCGCGGCCGGGGGTGCGGGTGAAGCCCAGGCGGTCGTAGATGCGGTGGGCCGAGCGCATGGTGCGCTGGGTCGACAGGACGATGCGCGTGCAGCCGTCGGTGGCCCGTGCGCGCTCGACGCAGGCGCGTACGAGGGCCTCGCCGACACCTCGGCCTCGCGCCTCCGGCGCTACGGCCAGCATGCGGATTTCCGCCTCTCCGGGGCGGGCAATGTCGGCCATGGGGCCGCCTTGCGGCACGTACGTCACGCCGCCGACGACGTGGCCGTCCTGGGTGGCCACCAGGACTTCGGCGGCGGAGGCTCTTTTGGCGACGTTTCGGAGTTCGTGGAGGTATTCGTCGCTTTCACCGAAGTCGAGTAGGCCGTCCTGGAGGTAGGCCTGGGCGGTGATCTCGCCGAGGGTGCCGAATTCGGTGGTGTGTGCGGGGCGGATTCGGACGTCCATGGGGGGAGTGTGCACGACAGCGGGCCGCCGTATGGCTCGATGCCGGCGGCCCGCTGCGGATTGTGGTGGGTTCTCGCGCAGTTCCCCGCGCCCCTGAGGGCGCTGTTCTCGCGCTTCTTAGTGGCTTGCCCCAGCCGTTGCCGGGGGGAGCTCCGCCTGGACTCCGGGGTCGCCGGCGTCCGCCGTGTAGTCCTCCGGGCTCGTCTCGTCGATGCCCTCGGGGGCCTTCGCGGCCTTCAGTACGAAGGTCAGGACCACCGTGACCAGCAGGTTGAGGACGAACGCGGTGAGGCCGATGTAACCGATCTCCCCGATGCCGGGGATCTCCGCCGACGAGCCGCCGAAGTGCTTCTGGGTCGGCGAGGCCACCCCGTACGCCGCGACCGTGCCGTAGAGCATGCCGACCGCCCAGCCGGCCAGCAGGGCCCAGCGGTGGAACCAGCGGGTGAACAGGCCACCCACCAGCGCGGGCATGGTCTGCAGGATCCAGATGCCGCCCAGCAGCTGGAAGTTGATCGCGACCGTCTTGTCCATGCCGAGGACGAAGACCAGCGCGCCGACCTTCACCAGCAGGGACACCAGCTTGGAGACCTTGGTCTCCTGCGCGGGCGTGGCGTCCCGCTTGATGAAGTCCTTGTAGATGTTGCGGGTGAAGAGGTTGGCCGCGGCGATCGACATGATGGCCGCGGGGACCAGCGCGCCGATGCCGATCGCCGCGAAGGCGACGCCGGTGAACCAGTCCGGGAACATGTTCTCGAACAGCTGCGGGATGGCCAGCTGGCCGTTCTCCACCTTGATGCCGGCCGCGATCGCCATGAAGCCGAGCAGGCCGAGCAGGCCGAGCATCAGCGAGTACAGCGGCAGGATCGTGGAGTTGCGGCGGATGACGTCCCGGCTCCGGCTGGAGAGCACGGCCGTCACGCTGTGCGGGTACATGAACAGCGCGAGCGCCGAGCCCAGTGCCAGCGTGGCGTACGTCCACTGCGAGGCCGCGTTCGGTACCAGTCCGCCGGCACCCGCCGCCGAGTACTTCTCGCTCGCCGCGCCGAAGATGTCGTCGAAGCCGCCGAGCTTGATCGGGATGTAGATGATGGCGACCGCGATGACGAGGTAGATCAGGGTGTCCTTGACGAACGCGATCAGGGCCGGCGCGCGCAGACCCGACGAGTACGTGTACGCGGCCAGCACGCCGAAGGCGATCAGCAGCGGCAGGTCCTTGATGAACCAGTTGGTGTCCTCGCCGCCGCCGATGCCCATCACGTCCAGCACGGCCTGAATGCCGACCAGTTGGAGCGCGATGTAGGGCATGGTCGCGAGGATGCCGGTCACCGCCACCGCCAGGGACAGACCCTTGGAGCCGAAGCGGCCCCGGACGAAGTCGGAGGTGGTCACGTATCCGTGCTTGTGCGAGACCGACCACAGACGCGGCAGGAAGACGAACATCAGCGGGTAGATGAGGATCGTGTAGGGCACCGCGAAGAAGCCGGCCGCGCCCGCCGCGTAGATCGCCGCCGGCACGGCGACGAAGGTGTACGCCGTGTAGAGGTCGCCGCCGAGCAGGAACCAGGTGATCCAGGTGCCGAACGACCGGCCGCCCAGGCCCCACTCGTCGAGGCTGTGCTCGTTCTCGGCCCTGCGCCAGCGCGAGGCCAGGAAGCCCATCACCGTGACGGCGAGGAAGAAGAGGATGAAGACGGCGAGCGCGACGCCGTTCACTCCGTCGTTCATGCTCCGGCACCCCCCTGCGACTTGCGGGCGCGCTGGTCACGCTGCCACAGCCGGTACGCGATCATGGTGAGCCCGGTGGAGATCACGACCCAGGCCATCTGGTACCAGTAGAAGAACGGGATGCCGATCAACGTCGGCTCCACCTTCGCGTACGAGCCCACCCAGAGCATGGCCACGAAGGGTGCTATCAAGCAGAGGGCGACGGCGACGCGCACGGGCGTCACCACCGGCCCTCTGTTCACATCTGGGGCATCTGACATCTGACGGCTCCGTCCCCTCGCAAATTACCTGGCGTAAAACGCAGGCAATGTAGGTCACGGTGTCCCGTTACCGGAAGCCCTCGTTCAGATACCGGTATCTCAGCAGCAGCGGAAGCCCTGCCGAGGGTCCCTTTCCTGCCCTTCTGTCCGCATTCGCTCGAACTCCCGTCGGGACGGCACCTCCGCATCCGGGTGGCCTTCACGGATGTGCGCGACATAGCGGTCGTATGCCGACTCGTCGGTCAGCTCGCGGACGTACCAGCGCACCCCGCTAGTCAGCCGGCGCAGCAGTGCCGACGGTCGCACGGCGCTCCTCCTCCTTCTCCTCCGGCGTGGCGAACAGGCCGGCCGGTGCCACGATCCTCGACTCGACGTGCGGCGCCTCGCTGAGCGTGGTGAGCGCGGGCCGGCGGACATGCCGGACGCAGATCCGCGCCGCGTCCACGATCACGACGACGATCAGCAGGGCGAGTACGGCGGACAGGACGCCGTCCACCGTGGAGTTGGTGACGACGGTGTGCATGTCGTCCATGGACTTGGCCGGCGGCAGGATCTCGCCCCGGTCGATGGCGTCCTGGAAGACCTGGCGCTGCTTGAAGAAGCCGACCCTGGGGTCGCTGGAGAAGACCTTCTGCCAACTGGCGGTCAGGGTCACCACCGCGTCCCAGACGAGCGGGACACCGGTGACCCAGGCCCACTTCAGGCGGCCGGACTTGATGAGGAGCGTCGTGCAGACCGCCAGCGCGACGGCCGCGAGGAGCTGGTTGGAGATGCCGAAGATCGGGAACAGCTGGTTGATGCCGCCCAGGGGCTCGTGGACGCCCACCCACAGGAAGTAGCCCCACAGCCCGCACACGACCGCGCTGGTGATGATCAGGCCGGGCTTCCAGCTGACGTTCCGGAAGGGCTTGTAGACGTTGCCGAGGGTGTCCTGGAGCATGAACCGGCCCACACGCGTGCCGGCGTCCAGCGCGGTCAGGATGAACAGCGCCTCGAACATGATCGCGAAGTGGTACCAGAACGCCTTGAGGCCGTCACCGGTGACCGTGGAGAAGATCTCCGCGACGCCGACCGCCAGTGTGGGCGCGCCGCCGGTGCGGGACAGCAGCGTGGACTCCTCGACGCTCCGCGCCGCCGCGGCCAGTTGGTCGGGCGAGATCTGGTAGCCCCAGCCGCTGACGACCTGCGAGGCGCTCTCCACGGTGGTGCCGATGACGCCGGCGGGCGCGTTCATCGCGAAGTACAGGCCCGGGTCGATGATGCTGGCCGCGATCAGCGCCATCACCGCGACGGACGACTCCATCAGCATGGAGCCGTATCCGATCATCCGGACCTGCGTCTCCTTCTGGATCATCTTCGGGGTCGTGCCGGACGAGATGAGGGAGTGGAAGCCGGACAGGGCTCCGCAGGCGATCGTGATGAAGACGAACGGGAACAGCGAACCGGCGAAGACCGGGCCGTCGCCGCGGGAGGCGAAGCCGGTGACCGCGTCCATCCTCAGCGTCGGCAGCGCGACCACGACGCCGACGGCGAGCAGCACGATCGTGCCGATCTTCATGAAGGTGGAGAGGTAGTCACGCGGGGCGAGCAGCATCCAGACCGGCAGGATCGAGGCGATGAAGCCGTACGCCACCAGCCAGATCACCAGTGTCGACGGGGCGAGCGTGAAAGTCTCCGCCCAGGACGACTCGGCGACCCAACGGCCCGCGACCAGCGCGAGCAGCAGCAGGCCGACGCCGATCAGCGACACCTCGGCGACCCGGCCGGGCCTGAGGACGCGCAGGTAGAAGCCCATCAGCAGGGCGATCGGGATGGTCATCGCGATGGAGAAGGTGCCCCAGGGGGAGGCCGCGAGGGCGTTGACGACGACCAGGGCCAGCACGCCGAGCAGGATGATCATGATGGCGAACGCGGCGAGCAGCGCCGCCGCCCCGCCGAACGGGCCGATCTCCTCCCGGGCCATCTGGCCGAGCGAGCGGCCGTCCCGGCGGGTCGAGAAGAACAGCACCACCATGTCCTGCACCGCACCCGCGAAGATGACGCCGGCGACGATCCATATCGTGCCCGGCAGATAACCCATCTGGGCGGCGAGCACGGGGCCGACGAGGGGTCCGGCGCCGGCGATGGCCGCGAAGTGGTGGCCGAGCAGGACGCGGCGGTCGGTGGGGTGGTAGTCGATGCCGTTGTCGAGCCGTTCCGCCGGGGTGGCGCGGGTCCGGTCGACCTTGAGCACCCGGTACGCGATGAACCTGGCGTAGAACCGGTACGCGATCGCGTACGAACCGAGGGCGGCCGCGACCATCCAGGCGGCCGAGACCTCCTCACCGCGCGACAGCGCGAGCACGGTCCAGCCGAGGGCGCCGACGAGGGCGACGAGGCTCCAGATGACGATGGTTCGGGGGTTCGCTGTGCGCACGGGTCGTCCTCCCGTCGATGCGATGACGGGAGGACCGTAGGGCAGGCGATGTGATCTGCGCTACACCGCGGACAGGGTTATGCCTCGGGCCTCTTCAGTCGTGCCACGAACTTGTAGCGGTCGCCGCGGTAGACCGAGCGCACCCACTCCACCGGATTGCCGTCGCGGTCCAGCGAGTGGCGGGACAGCATCAGCATCGGCAGGCCGACGTCGGTGCCCAGCAGTCCCGCCTCCCTGGGCGTGGCCAGCGAGGTCTCGATCGTCTCCTCGGCCTCGGCGAGGTGGACGTCGTACACCTCGGCCAGCGCGGTGTACAGGGACGTGTACTTGACGAGGCTGCGGCGCAGGGCCGGGAAGCGCTTGGCGCTCAGGTGGGTGGTCTCGATGGCCATCGGCTCGGCGTTGGCCATGCGCAGCCGCTCGATGCGCAGGACCCGGCCGCCGGCGGTGATGTCGAGCAGCTCGGCGAGCCGGTCGTCGGCGGTGATGTAGCCGATGTCCAGCAGCTGGGAGGTGGGCTCCAGCCCCTGGGCGCGCATGTCCTCGGTGTACGAGGTGAGTTGCAGCGCCTGCGAGACCTTCGGCTTCGCGACGAACGTGCCCTTGCCCTGGATCCGCTCCAGCCGCCCCTCGACCACCAGCTCCTGCAGGGCCTGGCGCACGGTCGTGCGGGAGGTGTCGAACTCCGCGGCCAGCGTGCGCTCCGGCGGGACCGGCGTGCCGGGCGGCAGGGTCTCCGTCATGTCGAGCAGATGCTTCTTCAGGCGGTAGTACTTGGGCACGCGTGCGGTACGGACGGGCGTCCCGCTCTCGTTCTCCGCACTGCTGACCTCAGTGCTCATGCTCCGCCTTCCCGGCTCACGTACCGACACGACCGACGTCCGTCGGTCACGGCTCACATCGTGGCACGGCCGCGCGCGAGAGATTCCCCCGCACGCTCCGTGATCCCCCCTGTATACCGTCGCCGCCTCGTATGGTCTAGTCCACGACGACCATGTGGTCTACCTGGCGGAGGCCGGTTGGGCCGCTCTTTTCGACGGGTTCTTACTTAAAGGTTCCTGCATATGTAGGTCCCATAACGGCTGGTGGGGGCGTACTCGAGACCCTTGACACGCCCTATGGTCTGGGCCAAGCTCCCCGTACTGGTCTACACCATTGGTCCAGGTCCCGGCCCCAGGGCGGTACGTCAGTCACCGCGGGGACGAGGGGGGTTTGTGGCATCCCTGAGGAGGGTGGCGTGAAGCGCAAGCTGATATCCGCGATCGGTGTCGCGGCGATGATGGTCTCCATTGCGGCGTGCGGGGGCGACAAGGGCGACGACGAGGGCAAGGCCGGGGCGGACGGCTACGCGGGCCAGACGCTCACCGTGTGGGTGATGGACGGCTCCTCGCCGGACCAGTGGCAGAAGGACGTCGCCGCCGCCTTCGAGAAGAAGACCAAGGCGAAGGTCAAGTTCGAGATCCAGCAGTGGAACGGCATCCAGCAGAAGCTGACCACCGCCCTGTCCGAGGAGAACCCGCCGGACGTCTTCGAGATCGGCAACACCCAGACCCCGGCCTACGCCAAGACCGGCGGCCTCGCCGACCTGGCCGACCTCAAGGCCGAGATCGGCGGCGAGTGGACCGAGTCCCTGAACAACTCCTCGGTGTTCGAGGGCAAGCAGTACGCCGCGCCCTGGTACTTCGCCAACCGCGTCGTCATCTACAACAAGAAGGTCTGGGCCGACGCCGGCATCAAGGACACGCCCAAGACCCGCGACGAGTTCTACGACGCCCTGAAGACGATCGGCGACAAGACCGACGCCGAGCCGATCTACCTGCCCGGCCAGAACTGGTACCACTTCGTCGGCCTGGTGGTCGGCGAGGGCGGCGAACTGGTCAAGAAGGACGGCGACATGTACGTCTCCAACCTCGCCGACCCGAAGGTCGCCGCCGCCATGGAGACGTACAAGAAGTTCCAGGCCCTGTCCAAGGCGCCCAAGGACAAGGACGAGGCCACCCCGCAGCAGGGTGAGGTCTTCGGCAAGGGCGACGTCGGCGCCTTCATCGGCATGGGCTGGGAAGCCGGCATCGCGATCGAGGCCAACCCGGAGATCGAGAAGGAGATCGGCTACTTCACCATCCCGGGCGCCACGGCCGACAAGCCCGAGGGTGTCTTCCTCGGTGGCTCCAACCTCGCGGTCGCCGCGGGCAGCCAGAAGCAGGAGCTGGCCAAGGAGTTCCTGAGGATCGCCCTCAGCGACCAGTACGAGGGCCAGCTGGCCAAGCTCAACGGCGTCATCCCGAACAAGGAGTCGCTGCAGTCCAACCTCACGGGCAACGCCGCCGCCGAGGCCGCCGCGCCGGCCGCCGCGGGCGGTGGCACCACGCCGCTGATCCCGGAGTGGGCCGCGGTCGAGAACGCGCCCAACCCGATCAAGACCTACATGACCGCCGTGCTGAACGGCAAGACCCCGGCCGAGGCCGCCAAGCAGGTCGAGGACGAGTTCAACAAGCGCCTGTCGCAGGAGAGCTGACCGCCTCGGGGGCGGGGGCCGCACGTGCAGCGTACGGCCCCCGCCCCCCGGTTCACGTAGGTCGAGAGAGAGATCGCGAGCATGACCGTGCAGACCGAACTGCCGCCCTCCGGTCCGGTGGAGGTGCGCAAACCCGGCGGCTCGGCCTCCGGCGAGCCCCGGCCGCGCGCCGCGGGACGCCTCGGCGGGTCCGTCCCGTACTTGTTGCTGCTGCCGGCCTGCGCGGCCACCGTGCTGCTGCTCGGCTGGCCGCTGGTGAAGGACGTCCTGCTGTCCTTCCAGAACCTCAACATGGCGCAGCTCATCCAGCACGCCACCGAGTGGAACGGCATCGAGAACTACCAGGAGGTCCTCACCGGCGAGGACTTCTGGCGGGTCACCCTGCGCTCGATCCTGTTCACGGCGGTCAACGTCGCCCTGACCATGGTCCTGGGCACGCTGGTCGGCCTGCTGCTCGCCCGGCTCGGCAGGCGGATGCGGCTGACGCTGCTGCTCGGCCTGGTGCTGGCGTGGGCCATGCCGGTCGTCGCGGCGAGCACCGTCTACCAGTGGCTGTTCGCCCAGCGCTTCGGCGTCGTCAACTGGGTGCTGGACAAGCTGGGCTGGCACTCGATGGCCGACTACAGCTGGACCAGCAGCCAGATGTCGACCTTCTTCGTCGTCACCCTGCTGATCGTGTGGATGTCGATCCCGTTCGTCGCGATCAACCTCTACGCGGCGACCACCACCATCCCGAACGAGCTGTACGAGGCCGCCTCCCTCGACGGCGCCGGCGCATGGCGCAGCTTCACGACGGTCACCATGCCGTTCCTGCGGCCCTTCCTCTACGCGACGACGTTCCTGGAGATCATCTGGATCTTCAAGGCGTTCGTGCAGGTCTTCACCATCAACGGCGGCGGTCCCGACCGGCTCACCGAGATCCTGCCCGTCTACGCCTACGTCGAGGGCGTCGGCAACCAGCACTACGGCATGGGCGCCGCGATCGCCGTCCTGACCATCCTGATCCTGCTCGGACTGACCGCCTACTACCTCAGGATCGTGCTCAAGCAAGAGGAGGACGAGCTGTGAAGCGCTCGCTCTTCGGCCGCCTGTGGCCCAACGTCACGGCCGTCGTGTTGTTCGTCGGCTTCGTCTTCCCCGTCTACTGGATGTTCGCCACGGCCTTCAAGCCGACCGGCGACATCATCGCCGAGGACCCGGTCTGGTTCCCGACGGACGTCACCCTCGACCACTTCAAGACCGCGGTCGACGCCGACCACTTCTGGACGTTCGTCACCAACTCCCTGACCGTGACCGCCCTCGCCGTGCTCTTCTCCCTGGTCATCGCGCTGGCCGGCTCCTTCGCCCTGGCGCGGATGCGCTTCCGGGGGCGGCGCGGCTTCGTCATCGGCTTCATGGTCGCGCAGATGGCGCCCTGGGAAGTCATGATCATCGCGATGTACATGATCGTGCGCGACGCCTCGATGCTGAACAGCCTCGTGCCGCTGACCGCCTTCTACATGATGATGATCCTGCCCTTCACCATCCTGACGCTGCGCGGCTTCGTCGCCGCCGTGCCCGTGGAGCTGGAGGAGGCGGCGATGGTCGACGGCTGCACCCGGGTGCAGGCCTTCCGCCGGGTCATCCTGCCGCTGCTCGCACCGGGCCTGATGGCCACCTCGATGTTCGGCTTCATCACCGCCTGGAACGAGCTGCCGCTGGTCCTGGTGCTGAACAAGGACGCCGAGGCCCAGACGCTGCCGCTGTGGCTGACCAGCTTCCAGAGCGTCTTCGGCAACGACTGGGGCGCGACCATGGCGGCGTCCTCGCTGTTCGCGATCCCGATCCTCATCCTCTTCGTCTTCCTGCAGCGCAGGGCCGTCAGTGGTCTGACCGCCGGCGCGGTGAAGGGATAGCACCCTCCATGACCACATTCGCCAGCGACACCGACACGCTGACCCGGGACGCGCTGACGGTCCTCCAGCCCGGCTTCACCGGGACGGCGGCCCCCGACTGGCTGCTGCGCCGCCTCGGCGAGGGCCTCGCCTCGGTCGGCCTGTTCGGCCGCAACATTGCCTCGCCCGAGCAACTCTCTGCCCTGACCGCACAGTTGCGGGCGGAACGGGACGACGTCCTGGTCGCCATCGACGAGGAGGGCGGTGACGTCACACGCCTGGAGGTGCGCACGGGCTCCTCCTTCCCCGGCAACCACGCGCTCGGCGCGGTGGACGACGTCGAGCTGACGCGGGAGGTGGCCGCGGAACTGGGCCGCCGCCTCGCCTCGTGCGGGGTGAACCTCAACTGGGCCCCGTCGGCGGACGTGAACTCCAACCCGGTGAACCCCGTCATCGGCGTGCGGTCGTTCGGCGCCGACCCGGCGCTGGTCGCCCGCCACACCGCGGCCTACGTCACCGGCCTCCAGTCGGCGGGCGTGGCGGCGTGCACCAAGCACTTCCCCGGCCACGGCGACACGAACGTCGACTCCCACCACGCCCTCCCCCGCATCGACGCGGACACGGCCGTGCTCGGGGACCGGGAGCTGGCCCCGTTCCGCGCGGCCATCGCGGCGGGCACGCGGGCCGTGATGAGCGCCCACATCCTCGTCCCCGCCCTCGACCCGGAGCGCCCGGCGACGCTGTCGGGCAGGGTGCTCACGGAACTGCTCCGCGGCGACCTCGGCTACGACGGCCTGATCGTCACCGACGGCATGGAGATGCAGGCCATCGCGGGCACCTACGGCATCGAACGCGGCAGCGTCCTCGCCGTCGCGGCCGGCGCGGACGCGATCTGCGTGGGCGGCGGCCTGGCCGACGACGAGACGGTACGGCGCCTGCGCGACGCCCTCGTGGCGGCGGTGCGGGCCGGTGAACTCCCCGAGGAACGGCTGGCGGACGCGGCGGACCGCGTACGCCGGCTGGCGACCTGGGCGAGCCCGACGGCGGCGGGCGCGCGGCCCGCGGGGCAGGCCGGGGGGCAGGTCGCAGGGCAGGCGGGGACGCAGGCCGGCGCGGACGGTGACGTGGGCCTGCGCGCGGCGCGAAGGGCGCTGAAGGTCACCGGTGGGGATGCCTTCACGCCCCTCACCGCGCCCCCCTACGTCGCGGCCCTCACCCCCGTCGCCAACATCGCCGTCGGCGACGAGACCCCGTGGGGCGTCGCGGCGGAACTGACCGCCCTGCTCCCCGGCACGGAGGCGGGCACGTTCACGGGAGCGGACGCGGGCAGCGCCGCCCTGTCGGCGGCGGGGGAGCGCCGCATCGTGGCGGTCGTGCGCGACGAACACCGGCACCCGTGGATGGCGGCGGCCCTCGACACGCTGCTCCGTGCGCGCCCGGACACGATCGTCGTCGAGATGGGCGTCCCGCAGGCGGCCCCCCGGGGCGCGCTGCACATCGCGACGTACGGCGCGGCCCGGGTGTGCGGAAGGGCGGCGGCGGAGGTCGTCGCCGGGGCGTGAGGGTCCGTGGTCCGGTCGGGCGGGACGCCGTCCGCCGCCGCTCCTTTGGACGTCCTCGTCCGGGGAGAGGAGGATCGAAAGGGTGAGTCCGCACCGAGGGCCGTGCCCGGAGGTGATGCCGTGATGACACCCCTCACCCCACGATCACGCGAATCCGCAGCGCTCGACCGGGGACCGTCGCCGCCCGTGGTGGGCGCGGCCGATGTGGGAATCCTCCTCCTGCGGCTGGCGGCGGGCCTGATCCTGGCGGGCAGCGGCTCGCAGAAACTGTTCGGTCTGTTCGGCGGGGCGGGGCTCGACGCCACCGGCAAGGGCTTCGCCGAGCAGGGATACGAGCCGGGTGTCTTCTTCGCCGGCCTGGCGGGAGCCTCCGAGCTCCTCGGCGGCCTGGGCCTGGCCGCGGGGCTGCTCACTCCGCTGGCGGCGGCGGCCGCGATCGGGGTGATGTTCCACGCCATGGTGGTGGCGCCCCAGTACAGCCTGTGGCCGGCCGGTCCGCCGTCGTTCGCCTACCCCATGCTCCTCGCCGTCGCCGCGGTCGCCATCGCCGCCGTGGGCCCCGGCAGCATCTCGCTGGACACCTTCTTCCCCTGGCGCAACGGCGGCTGGATCCCGTTCTGTGTCGCCCTGGGCCTCGGTGTGCTCGGGGGCGCGCTGGTGCTGGTGTTCGTGTGAGAGCGGAGCCCGGGTCGCGGGTCGTCCCGCTCACGCCGGGCGGCTCCCGGCAGGCAGACATGAGGCGAGGCCCGGTCACGACGCTGGCGTTCGTGTGAGAGCGGAGCCCGGGCCGCGGGTCGTCCCGCTCACGCCGGGCGGCTCCCGGCAGGCAGACATGAGGCGAGGCCCGGTCACGACGCTGGCGTTCGTGTGAGAGCGGAGCCCGGGCCGCGGGTCGTCCCGCTCACGCCGGGCGGCTCCCGGCAGGCAGACATGAGGCGAGGCCCGGTCACGACAGCCGGCGCGCCCTCCCACGAAACCGCACGGCGTCACACCGGGCCGCACCCACGCCGCCGACCGCACGACCGGCACGCTCATCAGCCCGCCGATCGCCACGCCGGTCCGAGGCTCACCGCGTCGATCACCCGGCCTCGACGATCACCACGCCGGTCCGCGATCACGACACCCGTCGGCTACATACCCTGCCACTCCGGCTTGTTCGCATAGGTGTGCCGGAAGTAGTCCGCCAGCTTCAGCTTGGACGCGGCGGCCTCGTCGACCACCACGGTGGCGTGCGGGTGCAACTGCAGCGCCGAGGCCGGGCACACCGCCGCGACCGGTCCCTCCACCGTCGCCGCGACCGCGTCCGCCTTCCCCTCACCCGTCGCCAGCAGCACCAGGTGCCGGGCCTCGAGGATCGTCCCGATGCCCTGGGTGATGACGTGATGCGGCACCTGGTCGATGTCGCCGTCGAAGAACCGCGCGTTGTCGATCCGCGTCTGCTCAGTCAGCGTCTTGATCCGGGTGCGCGAGGCGAGTGAGGAGCACGGCTCGTTGAAGCCGATGTGCCCGTCCGTCCCGATCCCCAGCAACTGCAGGTCCACCCCGCCGGCCTCGGCCAGCGCCCGGTCGTACGCCGTGCACGCGGCGGGGACGTCCTCGGCCGTCCCGTCGGGCCCCATGAACGCGTCCATCTCGATCGCGAGCGGTTCCAGCACCTCACGCCGCAGCACCGACCGGTACGACTCCGGATGCTCGGCGGGCAGGCCCACGTACTCGTCGAGCTGCGCTATCCGCGCCCGTGAGGTGTCCACCGTGCCGGACCGCACCCTGGCCGCCAGCGCCTGGTAGACGGGCAGCGGCGTCGAGCCGGTGGCCACGCCGAGCAGGGCGTCGGGCTTGCGCCCGAGCAGCTCCGCCATGGCCTCGGCGATCAACTCGCCGCCCGCCTCGGCGTCGGGAACGATGACAACTTCCACGCTGGGCCTGCCGATCTGGAGAGGGGACTCGAAGGGCACCCGGAAGGGGCCATGTGGTTTAGACCAATCTAACAGAGAGGGTGTGTCCTGACCCAGGCGAAGACAAGCCCTCCAGGACGTCTTTAGGGGAGGCGCGAACCGGGGTGAGGGAGTGGAATGGTGCTGTCGGAAGCCACGGCGGCGCTTCGAAGAAGAGCACGTCAGCGCTTCGGTGAACGCACGGCAGCGCTCCGGCGAACCCACGGCATCGCACCGGCGGGAGCCGACATCGCTCCGGCGTGCGCGGGCAGCGCTCCGGCGGGAAAACACGACGGCGCCGCACCGCACCACCGCGATGCGGCCACAGTGACACTGGGCCGACGCAGACGCAGAGGAAGTCACATGACCGCCACGACCCCGTACCCTCACGACCCCCACGCCCCCCACAGCGAGGTCCCCGGCCGGATCATGGCGCGTGAGATGGGCCAGCAGCCCGCGGTACTGCGCCGGATCCTGGAGAAAGGGGTTCCCGCCATCCGCCAGGTGGCCCAGGACATCGCCGCCCGCGCACCCCGCTTCGTCCTGCTGACCGCCCGCGGCACCTCCGACAACGCCGCCCTCTACGCCAAGTACCTCCTGGAAATCCGCCTCGGCCTGCCCTGCGGCCTCACCTCGATGTCCACCACCACGGCCTACGGCGCCCGCCCCGACCTCACCGACGTCCTCGTCGTCACCGTCAGCCAGTCCGGCGGTTCCCCCGACCTGGTCGCCTCCACCCGGGCCGCCCGCGAGGCCGGCGCGATCACCCTCGCGGTGACCAACCATCCCGACTCCGCGCTGGCCGG
Organism: Streptomyces chromofuscus; assembly: GCF_015160875.1. Lineage (NCBI taxonomy): Bacteria > Bacillati > Actinomycetota > Actinomycetes > Kitasatosporales > Streptomycetaceae > Streptomyces > Streptomyces chromofuscus. Next base: position 5,334,147 of record NZ_CP063374.1, read on the forward strand.
CGTCTCCGAGTACCACATCGACATCCTGGCCGGTCCGGAGAAGGCGCTCCCCGCGACGAAGACGTACACCGCCTCACTCCTCGCGCTCTACCTCTTCGTCGAGGGACTGCGCGGCGGCGACGGCGCTCCGGCGAAGGTGCTGCCCGACCTCGCCGAGCACCTGCTCGCCCGGCACGGCGAGATCCGCACCCTGGCCGCCCGCTACCGCTTCGCCGAGCGCATGGTGATCACCTCGCGCGGCTACGGCTACCCCACGGCCAAGGAGGCGGCCCTGAAGCTGATGGAGACCAGCTACATCCCCGCCCTCTCCTACTCCGGCGCCGACCTTCTGCACGGCCCGCTCGCCATGGTCGACAACGTCTCCCCGGTCATCGCGGTGGTCCCCGACGGCAAGGGCGGGCAGGCGCTCCAGCCCGTCCTCGACCGGTTGCGCGGCCGGGGCGCCGACCTGGTCGTCATCGGCCCCAGGAGCCAGGTCGAGGTCGCCTCCGCCGGTTTCGTCCTGCCCACCGAGGAGGTCGCCGAGGAGGTCCAGCCCATCCTGGAGATCGTCCCCCTGCAGTTGCTCGCCCACGAGGTCGCGATCGCCCGCGGCCAGGACCCGGACGCCCCCCGCGCCCTGGCGAAGGTGACGGAGACGCACTGAACAGGGGTCGCGGGCGGGTACGGCATCACGACAGTCAAATCAGTACGAAAGCGAACATAGTCGTGGGTCGTTCCGTCCCCGGCGTCGACATCGGGCCCGTCGCCCGCCGCACCGGCGCGGTGATGCGGGGCGTGTCCCCACAGGCGTGCGACGGCGCGAGCCGCGAGGAACTGGAGGCTCTCGCGGAAATTGCCATGGCCCATCTGGCCCCGTACATGAGCCGGGCGGGTTAGGCTGCGAAGCGCCAACTCCACACAGCCTTCAACAACAAACCGCCCCCGACGCATGGACACGGCAAAGTGGTCTAGTCCAGAATGCGTGAGGGACGCAAACACCAAGAGCCTCCGTCTTCCCCGCACAGGAAGGCGGACCGAGGAACCGGTGCTCTCTGCCCTGACTGCCCCGGCTCCTCATCCTTCGGCCGACCGGGACCGCACACCCCACGGCCGATGCTGCTCCGGGCTGCGGTGCCGGGAGGGTTGAGGGTCCCTCCCAGGCGCCGCGGCCCGCGGGTGTCTCCGGGCCGTACCGTCACTTTTAGGACCTGCACAGACCCCCGGGTACGCTCGCAGACGTGCCCTCCATGAACGAACTGGTCCGCCAGCACACCGCCCTCGACGACTCCGATCTCGAGTGGCTCCATCTGCTGGTCTCGGAGTGGCAGCTGCTCTCCGACCTGTCCTTCGCCGACCTGGTCCTGTGGGTTCCCACCCGCGACGGCACCCGTTATGTCTCCGTCGCGCAGATGCGGCCCAACACCGGTCCCACCTCCTACCAGGACGACATGGTCGGCCACCTCGTCCCGCGCGGCCGCCGCCCGATGCTGGACGCCGCGCTCGACGAGGGCAGGATCGTGCGCGAGGGCGACCCGGAGTGGCGCGAGGAGGTCCCGGTCCGGGTCGAGTCGATCCCGGTGCGACGGGAAGGACGCGTCCTCGGTGTCATCGCCCGCAACACCAACCTCCTCACCGTGCGCACCCCGAGCCGTCTGGAGCTCACGTACCTCCAGAGCGCCTCGGACCTGGCACAGATGATCGCGGCCGGCGCCTTCCCCTTCGCGAACCAGCAGCTCGACATGGATGCCTCGCCCCGCGTGGGCGACGGCCTGATCCGGCTCGACGCGGACGGCATCGTCCAGTACGCCTCCCCGAACGCGCTGTCCGCCTACCACCGTATGGGCCTCGCCGCCGACCTGGTCGGCCACCACCTGGGCCGTACGACCGCCGAACTCGCACCCACCCGGGGGCCGGTGGACGAAGCGCTGGCCAAGGTGGCCAGCGGATGGGCGCCGCGCGAGTTCGAGATCGAGGCCAACGACGGGGTCATCCAGTTCCGGGCCATTCCGCTCAAGCCCAAGGGCACCCGCATCGGTTCGCTCGTGCTGCTCCGGGACGTCACCGAACTGCGCCGCCGCGAGAGGGAGTTGATCACCAAGGACGCGACCATCCGGGAAATCCACCACCGGGTGAAGAACAACCTCCAGACGGTGGCCGCCCTGCTGCGCCTGCAGGCCCGCCGCATCGAGTCCGAGCGGGGCCGCGCGGCCCTGGACGAGGCGGTGCGCCGGGTCGGCTCCATCGCGATCGTGCACGAGACGCTCTCCCAGAACCTGGACGAGCGCGTGGAGTTCGACGAGATCGCCGACCGGGTGCTGGCGATGGTCGCCGAGATCTCCCCGGGCAAGGTCACCGGCCGGCGCAGCGGCCGCTTCGGCATCCTGGACGCCGAGGTCGCCACCCCGCTGTCGATGGTGCTCACCGAGGTGTTGCAGAACGCGCTGGAGCACGGCTTCCGCGAGGGCGACACCGGCACGGTCGAGGTGTCGGCCGTGCGGGGCGGTACGACGAAGGAGGCGCGCCTGCTGGTGACGGTGCAGGACGACGGGGTCGGCCTGCCCGAGGGTTTCGACCCGCGCACCTCCGGCAACCTCGGCCTGCAGATCGTACGGACGCTGGTGGAGGGCGAGTTGGGCGGTACGTTCGACATGGTCCCGGCGCCGGAGCGCGGCACGCAGGTCATCTTGGACATCCCGGTACGCGCGCAGAAGTGACCGGCCGTCCACCGGAAGTGACGGGCGTTCCTCGGTCGCAAGGGCCTCGGTACAGCAAAAAGCCCCGGACCTGACGGTCCGGGGCCAGTGCTCGCTGTAAGCGCATTGGGGGTACTGCGCGCTGCGGCTCGGGGGCGGGAGATGCGTACTCGCTGTACGCGCCGCCAAGCTCAGGCTGTCAGCGGGGTGGGTGTGTCAGGCGGAGGCCTGACGGGCCCGGTTGCGGGCGGCGCGGCGCTTCATGGCGCGGCGCTCGTCCTCGCTGAGACCACCCCAGACGCCGGAGTCCTGGCCGGACTCGAGCGCCCACTGCAGACACTGCTCGATAACCGGGCAGCGACGGCAGACGGCCTTGGCTTCCTCGATCTGCAGCAGCGCAGGACCGGTGTTGCCGATGGGGAAGAAGAGCTCGGGGTCTTCCTCGCGGCAAACGGCGTTGTGACGCCAGTCCATGGCTGCTACCTCTCCTTGGTATTACGTGAAGATTGTGAATGTGAACGCTTTCACGAATCCCTCAACAAGTGAAGGGCCTACCGCCGAGTCTTCCCCGGCGTGGTCCTTGGTTGTGAAGAGGGGTTCCGGTGATCTGTGGAGGCCGGTGTTGCGGGCCGTCCCGATCGCCACGTAGAGACTCGCAAACCTCGGCGACGGATACAACCCCTTCCGGAAAGTTTTTTTTGATTCCTCGGTGTCGACTAGGTCACAGCCGTACTTCCATGGGGTGGATCCTGGCCTAAACGTTCGAGTGAAAGGACTTTGGCCCCTTCTGCTCACACAATCACACGCAGTGCACGGCGTACGCCTGTGAACGTCACGCTGGTGCGCAGCCCGAGGTGGTCACCGTCCATCTGAAGGGGCAGCGGCACCTTCGAATGCAAGGTGAACTCGCTCAAATCGTGCAGGGACACGGCGTGCTTGCCATGGGGTCCGCGCTCGGGGGACGAAGTGAGCAACTGGGTGCCATACCGGGCAACCGCGGCCGTCGACATCCGGGTCAGGCCGAACACATCCAGTCCGGTGTCGAACGAGGCCTGCGGCGAGGCGTACATCGGACGATTGCCGAGGAACGTCCAGGGGGCGGTGTTCGACGCTATGCACAGGAGCAGATCCGTCACCGGGTCCTCGCCCGCCCGCTCCAGGCTGATCGACCCCGTCCGGCGGCTCGGCTCGCCCAGCAACTGGCGCAGCACCTGACGGACGTAGAGCGCGTGCGTCGACTTCCTGCCGCGCTCGCGCTGCTGCTCGACGCGGCCGACGACACCGGCGTCGAAGCCGAGCCCCGCGTTGAAGGTGAACCAGCGGGACGGCACGGCCTCGTCCTCCGTGCCCGGTGTGCCGGAGGTCAGTCCCAGTCCGACGGTCCGCTCGCTGCCCTCGCGCAGCGCGTCCAGCAGGGCGCCGGTGGCCTCGACGGCGTCGTTGGGCAGGCCGAGGGCGCGGGCGAAGACGTTGGTGGAACCGCCGGGGACCACGGCGAGACCCGGGACGTGGCCGGGCGCGGGGCCGTTGTGCAGGAGGCCGTTGACGACCTCGTTGACCGTACCGTCACCGCCGAGGGCGACCACGAGGTCGATGTCGTCGCTCTCGGCGGCCTGCCGGCCGAGGTCGCGCGCGTGCCCGCGGTACTCGGTGGTGACCGCCTCCAGCTTCATCTCACTGGCGAGCGCGTGAATCAGGACATCGCGCGTACGTGCGCTTGTGGTGGTTGCCGCCGGATTGACCACGAGAAGTGCACGCATGCCTCGCAGAGTACCTACTGGGCGGTACCGGGCACAGGCCGGAGTGGGGATCCGGCGAAGATCGCGGCGTGAGTCCCGACACGGGTGAGTGGGCGGCCGCGCAGTGGTGCCCCGGGGTCTTCCGAGGCGTCGGCGGTGCGAGGGCTACCCTGCAGGAGTGAGCTCACAGCAGAACCCCACCCCCGCTTCCGAGGCCGCCGCAGAGGCCGGCCCCCGTCCCGTCCGGCTGACCGTGGCGGCGGCGCTGACCGCGCTGGAGGGGCTCGCGCTCGTGGTCGGCGGTGTCTGGATCCTCGTTCTCGGACTGACCGGGCACCCGGACGACCGGCAGCAGGCCGTGACGGGCGGTGTCACGCTGATCGTGCTCGCGCTGCTGCCGCTGCTCGCCGCGCGCGGACTGCTCGGCCGGCGCAGCTGGAGCCGTGGCCCGGCCCTCATCACGCAGATCATCGCGCTGCCCGTGGCCTACAACCTGCTTCAGGCCGACAGCATGGCCATCCCGGGCGGCATCGCGCTGGCCGTCGTCGCGGTCGGGTCCCTGATCCTGCTGCTCAACCCCGAGACCACCAGGGCCCTCGGCATCCGGGGACCCGGCAACACGGACAAGTAGCAGTCGCGGGCGGTCCGACGCCGTCCCGCGCGTCGTCTCCCCGGTCACGCCGCCTTCCCGGTCGCGCCGCCTTCCCGTGGGCCGACGCTGCGCGCTCCGGGCGGGCGGAACCTCTGCCGACGCGGGGCCTCGTCACTCCGGGCGGGCGGCGCCCCGTCCGCCCGGGCTCGGGCGTTCCGGACGGGCGGCGCCTCGTCCGGCGCCGGGGCCACGCTGCCCACCCGGCCGGCACCCTCCCACTTGGCGTGGCTCGAGCGGTCGGCCGCCTCCACGCGCGCCGGGCTCGAGCCGTCCGCCGTGGGCGTGGTCTCTTCACGCCGCCGAGCTCGCGCCGTCCACCCCGGAAGCGACGTTTCCCTTGCGTCGCTCCGGTTACTCCTCCACCAGCAGCTTCTCCCGCAGCTGCGCCAGGGTGCGGGCCAGGAGGCGGGACACGTGCATCTGGGAGATGCCGACCTCCTGCGCGATCTGCGACTGGGTCATGTTGCCGAAGAAGCGCAGCAGCAGGATCCGCTTCTCACGGGGCGGCAGGTCCTCCAGGAGCGGCTTGAGCGACTCCCGGTACTCGACGCCCTCCAGCGCCTCGTCCTCCGCGCCGAGGGTGTCGGCGACAGCCGGGGACTCGTCGTCGGTGTCGGGGACGTCCAGGGACAGCGTCGAGTACGCGTTGGCGGACTCCAGGCCCTCCAGGACCTCCTCCTCGGAGATCGCCAGCTTCTCGGCGAGCTCGTGGACCGTGGGGGAGCGGCCGTGCAGCTGCGACAGTTCCGCGGTCGCCGTGGTCAGCGACAGACGCAGCTCCTGCAGCCGGCGCGGCACCCGCACCGCCCAGCCCTTGTCGCGGAAGTGCCGCTTGATCTCGCCGACGACCGTCGGCGTCGCGTACGTGGAGAACTCGACGCCTCGGTCGGGGTCGAAGCGGTCGACCGACTTGATCAGGCCGATGGTGGCGACCTGGGTGAGGTCGTCCAGCGGCTCGCCGCGGTTGCGGAAGCGGCGCGCGAGGTGCTCGACGAGGGGCAGGTGCATCCGGACGAGCTGGTTGCGCAGCTCGGCGTACTCCGGGCTGCCCTCCTTCAGCGTGCGCAGCTCCACGAACAGGGCGCGCGCACCGCTGCGGTCCTGCGGGTCCTGCGCGGGCTGTGCGTTGCGTGCGGCCGCCGTGCCGACCGTGGCGGGCGCGCCATGTGCGTCGTGCTGCGCGTCGGGCACGTCCTGCACGTCCTGCTCCGCGTATCGCTCGTGCTCGCTCATCGTCCCGCCCGTCGCCCTTCCCCGAGCCCTCGTCTCGTCCCCCGCTCTCGACGACGCTCGAGCGGGGGGACCCCCATGGGCAGGGGACACCTCGATCCGCGGTTCCAGGGGAGCACTCCGCACGGCGCCCTCCTGATCCCGCTGCCCGCCGTCCAGGAAGCCGTCCTCCGTCGAGTCGGAGTCGTCCTCCGGGTGCGGCCGGGCCTGCTCGGGAATGCCGTCGATGCCGCCCGCCGTGCGACGGGCGCCGATCGGACCGTTCCCCGAGCTCTCGGATCCGGCCGAGCCAGGGGCGCCCGAGGGCATCCCCGTCGGCAGCTCCCGTGTGCCGCGCTCTTCGTCCCGCACCGGCCCGTCCCCGTTCCTCACGCCGGCCCGGGTCCCGCGCCGCGCTGTTTGTAGAGGCTGATCGAAACGGTCTTGTCGTCGTCCACGGCGGAGGAGACCTTGCCCGCGAGGGCGGACAGCACGGTCCAGGCGAAGGTGTCCCGCGACGGGGCGTGACCGTCCGTCGTGGGCGCCGAGACGGTGACCTCCAGCGAGTCGTCGACGAGCCGGAAGACACAGCTGAGCACCGAACCGGGCACGGCCTGCTGGAGCAGGATCGCGCAGGCCTCGTCCACCGCGATGCGCAGGTCCTCGATCTCGTCGAGGGTGAAGTCCAAACGGGCCGCGAGGCCGGCCGTGGCCGTCCGCAGCACCGACAGGTAGGCACCCGCAGCCGGCAGCCGGACTTCCACGAAGTCCTGGGTCGCGGGCTCGCCTGCGATCTGGGACACCCTCACCTCCAAGGTGGTACAAGCTCTACGGGGCCGAGGGTCGCCCCTCGGGGTAACGCGAAGTATGTTCAGCGGTGACGCTACCGCGCTCGGAACCTACCTGTCCCCGGGACCCCAACCCCTTGCTGTCACTCATAGTAAACACATGAACACGCACAGTGGCTAGAGGGTGGGCGCCCCCAATTGGGAAGAGCGCGCGCCGGGTTGACGTACCCACACGTCAGACGCTCGAACCGTCGGGCCGGGAGGTCACGGGCTGGTCACACCAGGACGTGGTCGACAAAGCACCATCGCCAATTTTCCCCCGGTTCGAACGTCCGCATCACCGGATGGCCGGACTCCTTGAAATGGTCCGTCGCGTGCCGCCCCGGCGAGGAGTCGCAGCAGCCGACATGACCGCAGGTGAGGCACATCCGCAACTGCACGGGATGCACTCCCTCGGCGAGGCACACGGGACAGGTGTCGCTGAGGGCACCGGGTTCCGGGTGGGGGAGGCCGTCGGCGTGCGTGCACTGTTTCATGATTGCCAGGTTACGACGGTCGCGCGGAAGACCGCGCGGGAAAGAGGGCGGCGAGAACCATGGACGTAATGCCACTGCTGATGCTGGTGGCGGGCAGTGCGGCGATCGCCGCGGCCGGTCGGCGCACCCCCGTACCGGCACCGCTGCTACTGGTCGCGGCCGGACTGGTGGTCTCGTACGTCCCGGGAGTCCCGGACTACCACCTCGACCCGCACGTCGTGCTGCCGCTGATCCTCCCGCCGCTGCTGCACACCGCGGCCACCGAGAGCTCCTACCTGGACCTGCGCGCGCAACTGCGGCCCGTCGCGCTGCTGTCGGTCGGCTACGTGCTCTTCGCGACCTTCGTCGTGGGCTGGGCCGCCTATGTGCTCGTCCCGGGCCTGCCGCTGACCGCGGCGCTGGTGCTGGGCGCGGTGGTGGCGCCGCCGGACGCGGTCGCGGCCACGGCGATCGCCCGCCGGGTCGGACTGCCGTCCCGGATCACCACGATCCTGCAGGGCGAGTCCCTGGTGAACGACGCCACCGCGATCACCGCCTACCGCGTCGCCCTCGCGGCCGCCGTCGGCGAGGGCGCGACCTGGGCCGGCGGCATCGGCGAATTCCTGCTCGCGGCGGTCGGCGGCGTCGTCGTCGGACTGGTCCTCATGGTGCCGATCCACTGGCTGCGCACCCACCTGAAGGAGCCCCTCCTCCAGAACACCCTCTCCCTGCTGATCCCGTTCGTCGCGTACGCCGTCGCCGAGCAGGTGCACGCCTCCGGCGTCCTCGCGGTCGTCGTGGTCGCCCTCTACCTCGGACACCGCGCGTGGGAGGTCGACTTCCAGACCCGCCTCCAGGAGGGCGCGGTCTGGAAGATGGTCGCGTTCGTCCTGGAATCGTCGGTGTTCGCGCTGATCGGACTCCAGCTGCCGGTGGTCCTCGAAGGACTGGGGGAGTATGAGGGGCCGGAGGCCGCCTGGTACGCGTGCGCCCTCTTCCTGGTGGTCATCGTGACCCGGTTCGTGTGGGTGTACCCGTCCATCTTCCTGCCGCGGATGATGTCGGAGCGGATCCGGGAACGGGAGGCGGCCCCCACCTGGAAGGGCGCGTTCGTCATCTCCTGGGCCGGGATGCGGGGCGTGGTCTCGCTCGCCATCGCCTTCTCGATCCCGCAGACCGTGGCGGGCGAGCCCTTCCCCGGCCGCAACCTGATCCTCTTCCTGACCTTCACGACGGTCATCGGCACGCTCGTCGTGCAGGGCCTGAGCCTGCCCCCGCTGATCCGGCTCCTCAGACTGCCCGGCCGGGACGTCCAGGCGGAGACGCTCGCCGAGGCCAACGCCCAGGCGCAGGCCTCGCGTGCCGCCGAGCGCCGTCTCGACGAGCTTCTCGCCGACGAGCGCAACGCCCTGCCCGAACCGCTCGCCGAGCGGCTGCGCGCCGTCCTGGAGCGCCGCCGCAACGCCGTCTGGGAACGCCTCGGCCAGCCCAACCCCATCACCGGCGAGAGCGCCGACGAGACCTACCGCCGCCTGGCCAGCGAGATGATCAGTGCCGAGCGCGAGATGTTCGTGAGGCTGCGCGACGGTCGCTACATCGACGACGAGATGCTGCGGACGCTGTTGCGTCGGCTCGACCTCGAGGAGGCGGCGGCGTACCGGGAGGCGACGTAGGTCCGTCCGCACGAGGGAGCCGGAGAAAGGCCCGGTCGGGAAGTCGGAGGGAGGGCCCGGTCAGGGAAAGGGGCGGCCGGTGACGACGGCCGCCACCGTGCTCCCGCGCGCGAAGGCGCCTTCCTCGGCCAGGGAGACAAGTCCGTACAGCATTTTGGCGACATACAGACGCTCGACGGGCAGCCCGTGCCGGTCCTCGAAGTCCGCCGCGAAGGCCTCGAGTTCCGGTGGGGTGCGCGCGTAGCCGCCGAAGTGGAAGCGGTCGTCGAGGTGCCAGTCGCCGCGCGGTCCCCCGAAGGCCGCCGCTTGCAGCGACCGTATGCCGGAGGTCAGGAAGCCGCCCTTGAGGACCGGTATGCCGAGCGCGCGCTGACCGGGAGCGAGGCCCGCCGCCAGTCCGGCGAGGGTGCCCCCCGTGCCGCAGGCGATCGCGACGACGTCCGCCTGACCGCGCAGCTCCTCGCCGAGCGCTTGGCAGCCCCGAACGGCAGGGGAGTTGCTGCCACCCTCGGGGACGACGTACGCGTCCTCGGCGCCGGCGGCGCGCAGCAGGGCGGCGAGGGTGTTCGGGTCGGTCTTGCGTCGGTACGTCGACCTGTCGACGAAGTGCAGTCGCATGCCGTCGGCCGCGCACCGGGCGAGGGAGGGGTTGAGGGGGCGGTCGGCGAGTTCCTGGCCGCGGACCACGCCGACGGTGGCGAGGCCGAGGAGGCGGCCCGCGGCCGCGGTGGCGCGCAGATGGTTGGAGTACGCGCCGCCGAAGGTGACGATCGGGCGGCCGTCGGCCGCGGCGAGGTTGGGCGACAGTTTGCGCCACTTGTTGCCGACGAGGTCGGGGTGGATCAGGTCGTCGCGCTTGAGGAGGAGCCGTACGCCCCGCCGCGCGAAGCGGTCGTCGTGCACGTCCCGCACCGGGGAGGGGAGCCGCGGGTGCAGGGTCGCGAGGGCGTCGGGGCTGGTCACCCCGCCATTGTCACCCGTGGGCTACTTCAGCCGCTCGGCGATCCGGGCCCGCATCGCGGTCATCGTGAACCCGCGCGGGTCCACCTTCCCCGGCTGCCACTCCAGGTGGCCGATGACCGAGCGCTGCGTCCAGCCGTGCCGGCGGCAGATCGCGGCGGCCGCCCGCTCGATGGCCTCCAGCTGTGCCTCGGGCCAGGGGTCCTCGCCGTCGCCGAGGTTCTCGCACTCGAAGCCGTAGAAGTGGCGGTTGCCGTCGGTGTTCTTCTCGTTGTCCGGCGGCAGCGCCTTCTCCGCGATCACCGCGCGCAGGACGTCGTCGTCGCCGAGGCCCGCGTGGTTGGCGCGGCCGTACCCGACGAGGTGGACCCGGCCGTCCTTGGTGATGACACCGTGGCACAGCGGGCCGGGCAGGCCCTCGTAGCCGTCGCGGCAGAGTGCCACGGTGCGGGCGCTGCCCCGGGTGACGGTGTGGTGGATCATGACGCCGTGCACGGGGCCCCACGGGCCCACGTGATTGCGGTTGTGCTCTCTCCAGTTGCCCACCTCGACGACGGTGAGGCCCTCGTCCCGCAGGCAGTCGAGGAAACGGTTCGCGGACAGGGGTGAGGCCATGAGTGCCTCCTTCGCGGCGCGACGACCGCCCGACGCGGCCGCCTTGTACACGCTGCTTGTACCGAAGCGGGAGGAAACGGAACCCATCGTTCGTACAGCGAGCGAGCCGATTCAGCCACAGCGTGTGGTCATGGGGGTGCGAGGAGGAACCCATGTCTGCCCAGCGAGAGTTGATCCATTCCCGCTCTTTCGGGTAATAGCACGATCACGCTCCGTGCTGGAAGGCTTCTCCGCGGAGATCGGTGCCCGGCGAAACAGCCGCCAGGGCATGACCGGGAGGGCAATTCCTTATGTCGGTAGGCGAAGAGGTCCGCACGGAGCAGGCCAGGCCGCAGCAGAGTCTCGGCACCGCGGCCGCGCGGAACCTGGCCACCACGACCAAGTCCGCACCCCAGATGCAGGAGATCAGCTCGCGCTGGCTGCTGCGCATGCTGCCGTGGGTGGACGTGCAGGGCGGCACGTACCGCGTGAACCGGCGGCTCAGTTACGCCGTGGGTGACGGACGCATCACCTTCGTGAAGACCGGCGACCGTGTCGAGGTCATCCCCGCCGAGCTGGGCGAGTTGCCGGCGTTGCGGTCCTACGAGGACGAGGAGGTGCTGACCGAGCTCGCCCGGCGGTGCGAGCAGCGCGAGTTCGCCGCGGGCGACGTGATCGCCGACTTCGGCAACCAGACCGACGAGGTGTACCTGCTGGCGCACGGCAGGGTCGAGAAGGTCGGCCCCGGCCCGTACGGCGACGACGAGAGCCTCGGTGTGCTCGCCGACGGCGCGTACCTGGGCGAGCAGGCGCTCCTCGACCCGGACGCCATCTGGGAGTACACGGCCCGCGCGATCACCCCCTGCACGGTGCTCGTCCTGTCCCGCCAGGACGTCGAGCAGCTCGCCGAGCGTGCGGACTCGCTGCGCGAACACCTGGAGCGGCGACGGTCCCTTCCGCAGCAGCGCACCAACAAGTACGGCGAGAAGGAGATCGACCTCGCGGCGGGTCACGAGGGCGAGCCGGACATCCCGCACACCTTCGTGGACTACGAGGCGCGGCCCCGCGAGTACGAACTCAGCATCGCCCAGACCGTGCTGCGCATCCACTCGCGCGTGGCCGACCTGTACAACCAGCCGATGAACCAGACCGAGCAGCAACTCCGGCTGACGGTCGAGGCGCTGAAGGAGCGCCAGGAACACGAGCTGGTCAACAACCGTGAGTTCGGGCTGCTGAACAACTGCGAGTACGACCAGCGCATCCAGCCGCACGACGGTGTGCCCAGTCCGGACGACATGGACGAGCTGCTGAGCCGCAGGCGCGGGACCAAGATGCTCCTCGCCCACCCGCGCGCGATCGCCGCGTTCGGCCGTGAGCTCAACAAGCGGGGCCTGGTGCCCGAGACGATCGACGTCGGCGGCAACCGCATCCCGACCTGGCGCGGTGTCCCGATCTACCCGTGCAACAAGATCCCGGTCACCGAGGCCCGGACCACCTCGATCATCGCGATGCGTCTCGGTGAGGCGGACCAGGGCGTGATCGGTCTGCGTCAGTCCGGCATCCCGGACGAGCTCGAGCCCAGCCTGTCGGTGCGGTTCATGGGCATCAACGAGCAGGCCGTCATCAAGTACCTCGTGACGGCCTACTACTCGGCGGCGGTCCTGGTGCCGGACGCGCTCGGCGTGCTGGAGAACGTCGAGATCGGGCGTTGGCGGTGACCTTCCCGGCCGGTGTGTCGTGTCCCCGCCCGTCGGGGCGGGTACACCTCGGGGTATGCGTCCGGCCGGAGCACGAGCGCCGCTGTCCGCTGACTCTCCGAGGGGGGACCTCGATCCCATGACCGAGTCCGTGACCGAGTCGACGACCCAGCCCGGACCCCGGCCCACCACCCACGCCCCGACCAGCCGTCCCCCGGCGGCCGAGCCCCCGGCGACCCGGTCCCTGGCGGAGGCCGAGCGGCGTCCGGCCGGGGCTCCCGAAAGGCGCGGTTCCCTCCCGGCCCAGACGGACGGCGCGCCGGGGCCGCTCGACGGCCCCGAGGCGGAGGTGATCCTGGAGCGCGCGCGGGCGCTGGTGGACCCCGCGCTGCGTTCGGCGGTCGACTCGCTGCCCGGCGCGATGCGCCGGGTCGCGCGCTACCACTTCGGCTGGGAGCACGCCGACGGCACCCCGGCGGCCGGCAACGCGGGCAAGGCGATCCGGCCGGCGCTCGTCCTGACCGCGGCCGCCGCGCTCGGCGGCCCCCGGGCGCGGGCGCGTGCCGTGCCGGCGGCCGCGGCGGTGGAGCTGGTGCACAACTTCACGTTGCTGCACGACGACGTGATGGACCGGGACACCACCCGTCGGCACCGGCCCACCGCGTGGACGGTGTTCGGCGGCAACGACGCGATCCTCGCCGGGGACGCCCTCCAGGCGCTCGCCCTGCGACTGCTCGCGCAGGACCCGCACCCGGCGTCCGCGACCGCCGCCGCCCGGCTGACGGCCTGTGTCGTCGAGCTGTGCGAGGGCCAGCAGGTCGACACGGCGATGGAGCGGCGCGGCCCCTCGGAGGTCACCCTCGACGAGGTGCTCGCCATGGCGGAGGCCAAGACCGGGGCGCTGCTGGGGTGCGCGTGCGCGCTCGGCGGGCTGTACGCCGGGGCGGCCGCGGCCGATGTCGAGGCGCTGGACGCGTTCGGCCGGGAGGCCGGGCTCGCCTTCCAGCTCATCGACGACGTCATCGGCATATGGGGCGACCCCAGCCGCACCGGCAAGCCGGCCGGGGCGGATCTGGCGGCCCGCAAGAAGTCCCTGCCGGTGGTGGCGGCGCTGGCCTCCGGGACACCGGCGGCCGCCGAGCTCGCCGCGCTGTACGAAGTGCCGTACGACGGCGGTGACCTGGAGCCCACGGTGCTGGCCGTGGAGCGGGCGGGCGGACGGGACTGGGCGCAGCTCCAGGCGTCCGAGCGGATGGCGCGGGCGATGCAGGAGCTGTCCCGCGCGATTCCCGACCCGGAGGCGGCGGGCGGACTGCTCGCCCTCGCCGAGTTCGTGACGCGGCGCAGCGCCTGAGCGTCGGCGCGCACCGAGAAGGGCCCCGGGGCGGCGGCGTGCGGTTCCTGACCCGCACGCCGCGCCGGCCCGGTTGGGGCGGGTCCCGCACATCCCCACGGTGTGCGGGGCCCGCCTTCGTCAGTGCCGCCGGCTGGGCCGCGCGTGCCTGAACGGGAGGCCGGTGGGACGCCGCACGCGTCTGAGCGGGAGGCCGGTGGGACGCCGCACGCGTCTGAACGGGAGGCCGGTGGGACGCCGCACGCGTCTGAACGGGAGGCCGGTGGGACGCCGCACGCGTCTGAGCGGGAGGCCGGTGGGACGAGGAGTCACGAGGATGCGGACACGCACCGTCACGCCTCCGGCACCACCACTGCCACCACGCGCTCCACCAGCCCTTCCGGCACCTGCACCTCCGGCAGCACCCCGTCCAGTACGCCCGGCAGTGTCAGGTGCTCGACGATCAGTCCCAGCATCGCGAGGTAGAGCACGACCACCGTCTCGTCTCCGCCGGGCAGCCCCGCCTCGCGGTGGAACCCCATGCCGTACTCCAGTTGCCCGCGCACCGACTCGGTGTACGACGCCCGCAGTCCGGGGCGGCGGGTGGCCTCGAGGCGCAGTTCGAGCAGGGCCAGAAAGCCCGGGCGGTCGCGGACCATGCGCGTCATCAGGTCCTGCATCAGGGCCGTGACCAGGGCGCGGTCCTTCGGCGCCCGCATCAGCCGGCCGAGCACCTCGGGGTCGGGTGCCAGGCGGCGGTGCAGGCGGGCGTCGATCTGGCGGAGCAGGTCGTCGCGTCCGCCGAAGTAGTTGGAGGCGGTGCCGACCGGCACCCCCGCCGCCGCGTCCACCGCGCGGAAGGTGAGCCCTCGCGCTCCCTCGCGGGCGAGCACCTCGACCCCGGCGTCGACGAGCGCGGCCCTGCGTTCAGGGTTGCTGGCCATACGGAGTCCTCTCTCCCACTTTCCCGGTCCCCGCCCTTTTCCCTTGCGACCACTACAAGTGAAGTACTACAACTGGAGTTGTTGCAGCCACAGCCTACGAAACGAGAGCGGCTTGCGAAAGCTCACCTACTTCGTCGCCACGTCCATCGACGGCTTCATCGGGGACCCGGACGGCGACGCGTCGGTGATGCTCCCCTACGCGGACGCGGAGTTCCTCGAGTTCCTCACCGCGGAGTATCCGGAGACCCTGCCCACCCACGGCCGCCGCCCGCTCGGCGTCGACGACCTGCCGAACAAGCGGTTCGACACGATCATCCAGGGCGCGCCAGCTACGACGTGGCGCTGAAGGAGGGCGTCACCAGCCCGTACGCCCACATGCGGCAGTACGTCGCCTCGCGCAGCCTGACCCGGTCGCCCGACCCCGAGGTCGAGATCATCGCCGAGGGCCTCGTCGGCCGGGTGCGCGCGCTGAAGGCGGAGGACGGCGCGCTCGGCATCTACCTGTGCGGCGGGTCCCGGCTCGCGGGCGAGCTGATCGACGAGATCGACGAACTGGTCGTCAAGACGTACCCGGTCGTGCTGGGCAGCGGCATGCCGATGTTCGGCTCCGGTTACGCGGTCGGCGCGTTCGCGCTGGAGTCGGTGCGCACCTTCGGCAACGGCGCCGTCGTGACGACGTACGGCAGGAAGCGCTGAGCCGCCGTCGGCCCTACGCTGGGGGCATGGACAGCACGCACCATGTCTGTCCCGACTGCGGACAGCCCGTCGATACGGTCGTCCGGCGCCACAAGACGCTGGGCGCGTGGGTCCCGGTGTGGGTGGCCGGACCGTGCCGGAACCCCAAGTGCGACGCGTACGCCATGGAAGGCGCCGTCTCCGAGCAGGAGCGGCCGGCGACGCCCGACACCACCAAGCAGACCGAGACCGAGACCGAGACAGTGGCGAAGAAGCCCTGAGCGCGTCCTGGGGGCGCCGACGGCATCGGCTGAGCGGTACCGGTGCACCGCCCCGACGCCGCGGGTCCCCGGCGCGCCGGTACGACGGCCGGGTCCTGCGCGGCGCCGAAAGGCGCAGCGCTCCTGTGCTGTGAACCGGCCGGCGATGGGAGCAGCGTCACCCGTGCGCCGGGAAGAGCCGCCGACGCGTTGGCGTGGGCCCTCGAAAGCCGTCAGCGCCTGCCTGGTCACGGGTGACTGGGCGGCCCGCCCGTATCAGGGTCCCGTCCGGTCAGGCAGTACGTGCCGCCCGCCGGGTCGCACATCACCGTCCAGTGGGCGCCGGCGGCGACGAACGTGGCTCCGAGCCGTTCGTGCGCGGCGCGGGTCGCCGCGACGTCCGCGCAGGCCATGTCGAGGTGGGCGGTGAGGGGCCGGTCGGTGCCGAGGCGCTGGAGCAGCACCCGCACCGGCAGCCCGGCCGGCGGCCCGAGCACATGGAACTCGGGGAGGGCACCCGGCCGGGACGTCCAGCCGTCCAGCAGCCGCGTCCAGAACGCGACCTCGGCCTCGTACGACGACGGCGGGACGTCGACGCACACCTGATCGAGCCGACTGCCCCGCACGACGGCCGGCCGCACCGACTCCCCGTGCCACGGCACGGCACAGAACAACTGGCCCGCGGGCGATCGCAGCACGGCCCACCCCTGGTGCTGGGCGACCGTCCCGGCCCCCGCCCGCACGGCGGACGCGGCGAATTCGTCCACGTCGTCCACGACGAGGTCGAGATGCGCGCCACCGGGGCCGGAGCCGACACCCTGGACCTTCACGCACGGGTCCGTTCCCGTGGCCGGCAGCAGGGTGACGAACTCTCCCCGCCGTGCGGACAGCCGGGTGCCCGTGACGGCGGTCCAGAAGGCCTCGGCGGCCGGGAGGCGTTCGGCGGGCCGGTCGACGAAGGCGTACGTCCAGTGGATCGTCATGGCGGCGATCGTAGGCCGCGGACCGGAAACCGCCGGCAGACAAGACCGCACCCGGACCGCCATGGACGCCGGGTTCGGCGGCCTGCGGACCGGGTGCGGGCAGGGAGACGCTGCAGGTAAGGAGTTGCAGGTCACAAGGTGAGACCCGGGATCAGGCCTTCTTCGTCTCCCAGAAGATCTTGTCGATCTGGGCGATGTAGTCCAGAGCCTTCTGGCCGGTGGCCGGGTCGGTGGACGCCTTGGCGGCCGACAAGGCCTTCAAGGTGTCGTTGACCAGCTGGTGCAGCTCCGGGTACTTCTCGAAGTGCGGGGGCTTGAAGTAGTCGCTCCAGAGCACCGAGACGTGGTGCTTGGCCAGCTCGGCGCGCTGCTCCTTGATGGTGGTGGCACGAGCCTGGAAGTGCGGGTCGTCGTTTCCGGCCATCTTCTCCTGGATGGCCTTCACCGACTCCGCCTCGATGCGGGCCTGGGCCGGGTCGTACACGCCGCAGGGCAGGTCGCAGTGCGCGCTGACCTTGACCTTGGGGGCAAACAGGCGGGAAAGCATGAAGCATTCCTTCCTCGTGATCGTCTTCTCAGGGGGGACATTACTCCCTGACCGACGTGATTTCGCGAGTGCCCCCATGGGCTTAGGACAAAAGTCCGGGGTGAGACTGAGACTGGTGGAGGATCGAACCGGGGAGGTGCCGGGGATGCCGGAGCTGTCGCAGGAGACCGAGCGGGAAAGGGGCGCCCCGCCCTTCGGGCTGGCCGAGGTCACCGGGCCGTCCATGGTGCCGACGCTGTACCACGGGGACCGGCTCCTGCTGCGCTACGGCGCCCGCGTCAGGCCCGGCGACGTCATCGTCCTGCGCCACCCCTTCCAGCAGGACCTGCTCGTCGTCAAGCGGGTGGCGGAGCGCCGCGACGGCGGCTGGTGGGTGCTCGGCGACAACGCGTACGCCGGCGGGGACAGCACCGACTACGGGGTCGTCCCCGACGAGCTGGTCCTGGGCCGGGTGGCGTTCCGCTACCGGCCGCTCAAGCCCGGCCGGCGCTCGCCGCTCACCGTGCTGCGCTGGGCGCTGTCGGCGGCCAGGCCCGTGTTCTCCGACCGGTCGGCCTCCAGGCGTTTGCGCGCCCGGTAGGCGGCCACGTTGGCGCGGGTGGCGCAGCGGTCGGAGCAGTAGCGCCGGGAGCGGTTGGTGGACGTGTCCAGGTAGGCGTTGCGGCACGGGGCCGCCTCGCACAGGCCCAGGCGGTCCACGCCGTACTCGGTGAGGTGGAAGGCGAGGCCCATCGCCGCGATCGCCGCGTAACCCGCGGTCGCGTTCGACGGGTGGTCCGCGAGGTGCATGTGCCACAGGGGGCGGCCGTCGTCGTCGCGGAAGTCGTGGCCGGAGATCTGCGGGCTGACCGGGAACTCCAGCAGCAGTGAGTTCAGCAGGTCCACGGCCAGGGTCTCCTCGCCGCCGTCGGCCGCCTCGAAGACCGCGCGCAGCCGGGCCCGGACCGAGCGGAACCGCGTCACGTCCGCGTCGGTGGCCCGGCGCGCCGCCGACTGGTTGCCGACGAAGAGCTCCCGGACGGCCTCGACCGAGGTCAGCGAGTCCTTGCCCCGGGCCGGCTCCTCGCTGTTCACGAGGCGTACGGCGTAGTCCGAGTAATAGGCCAGTTCCACTTGTAGTCCTTACGGAGGGGCTCTATGGTCGTGTCCGCGGTCACGTAACGGCTGGTCGTGCTTCCAGGGTATTACGCAGGTGAGTCGAGAAGGGGCATCCATGACCACGGGCATCGGCACCGACTGGAACGCCTGGCAGGAGAGCTGGGACCGGCAGCAGGAGTGGTACATGCCGGACCGCGAGGAGCGGTTCCGGGTCATGCTCGACATGGTCGAGGCCTTCGCCGGCACCGCACCGCGGGTGCTGGACCTCGCCTGCGGCACCGGCACCATCACCGCCCGCCTGCTCGCCCGCTTCCCCGACGCCACCAGCACCGGCATCGACCTCGACCCCGCCCTGCTCACCATCGCCCGCGGCACCTTCGACGGCGACGACCGCGTCAGCTTCGTCGAGGCCGACCTGAAGGACCCCGACTGGCCGGCGCGGCTGCCGCACCCGACGTACGACGCGGTGCTGACCGCGACCGCCCTGCACTGGTTCCACGCCGAGCCCCTTCGCGCGCTGTACGGCCGGGTCGCCGGGCTCGTCCGGCACGGCGGCGTCTTCCTGAACGCCGATCACATGATCGACGACACCACGCCCCGCATCAACGCCGCCGAGCGCACCCTGCGGCACGCGCGCATGAGCCGGGCGCAGCAGGACGGCGCGCTCGACTGGGCCGACTGGTGGCAGCTCGCCGCCAAGGACCCCGTCCTCGCCGAGCCCACGGCGCGCCGCTTCGAGATCTACGGCGACCACGCGGACGGCGAGACGCCGTCGGCCCAGTGGCACGCGCGCGTACTGCGTGAGCAGGGGTTCGCCGAGGCACGCCCGGTGTGGTGCTCGCCGTCGGACACGCTGGTGCTGGCACTGAAGTAGGACGGGGAGGGCGGGCTCGCGGACGGCCGGCGGACAGCGAGAAGGGGCGGTACGGGTTTCCCGTACCGCCCCTTCTCCGGCCCGCCGGCCTACAGCACCTTGAACAGACCTACAGCACCTTGGACAGGAACGCCTGCGTCCGCTCGTGCTGCGGGTTGGTCAGGACGTCCCGCGGGTTGCCGGACTCGACCACCACGCCGCCGTCCATGAAGACCAGGCTGTCGCCGACCTCGCGGGCGAAGCCCATCTCGTGGGTGACGACGATCATGGTCATGCCGGACTCGGCGAGGTCGCGCATGACGTCGAGGACGTCACCGACCAGCTCCGGGTCCAGCGCCGAGGTCGGCTCGTCGAACAGCATCAGCTTCGGGTCCATGGCGAGGGCCCGGGCGATCGCGACGCGCTGCTGCTGGCCGCCGGAGAGCTGCGAGGGGTAGTTCCCGGCCTTGTCGGCCAGGCCGACGCGGTCCAGGAGCTGCATCGCCCGCTCCTTGGCCTGGCCGCGGCCGGCGCCCTTCACCTGGACCGGGGCCTCGGTGATGTTCTCCAGGGCCGTCATGTGCGGGAACAGGTTGAAGCGCTGGAAGACCATGCCGATGTCCCGCCGCTTCAGCGCGACCTCGCTGTCCTTCAGCTCGTACAGCTTGTCGCCCTTCTGGCGGTAGCCGACCAGCTCGCCGTCGACGTACAGCCGCCCGGCGTTGATCTTCTCCAGGTGGTTGATGCACCGCAGGAAGGTCGACTTGCCGGAGCCGGAGGGGCCGATCAGGCAGAAGACCTCGCCGGTCTTCACCTCCAGGTCGATGCCCTTGAGGACCTCGACGTGACCGAAGGACTTGTGGACGCCCTCCGCCTTGACCATGGGCACGGCGGAGGCCTCGGCGGTCGCGTCGGCCTTGCCGGACTTCTCCGCGCCGCCGGGCTTCTCGTCGTTCCCGGACTTCTCGACGTTCTCGGTCTTCTCGACCTCGTCCGTCTTGCCGGTCTCGTCGGTCTTCTCGATCTTCTCGGTCATGCCACGCCTCCCTTCGGGCGGCCGAAGGACACCATGTTGGCCTTGATCTTCTGCCACGGCGTCGGCGGCAGCGAGCGGCTGGAACCGCGGGCGTAGTAGCGCTCGAGGTAGTACTGGCCGACGCTGAAGACCGAGGTCAGCAGCAGGTACCAGGCGGCGGCCAGGAAGAGCATCTCGGCCGGGGCGCCGGAGGTCTGGCCGATGTCCTGGGCGACGCGCAGCAACTCGGAGTACTGGACGACCGAGACCAGCGAGGTCGTCTTCAGCATGTTGATGACCTCGTTGCCCGTGGGCGGCACGATCACGCGCATCGCCTGCGGGATGACGATCCGGCGCAGCGTCTTGGCGTGGCTCATGCCCAGCGCGTGCGCCGCCTCGGTCTGGCCCTCGTCGACCGCGAGCAGGCCGGCACGGCAGATCTCCGCCATGTAGGCCGCCTCGTTCAGGCCGAGGCCGAGCAGCGCGGTCAGGAACGGGGTCATGAAGTCCGACCACTCGTCCCGGTAGACCGGCCCGAGGTTGATGTACTCGAAGACCAGGCCCAGGTTGAACCAGACGATCAGCTGGACCAGGACCGGGGTGCCGCGGAAGAACCAGATGTAGAACCAGGCGATCGACGAGGTCACCGGGTTGCGCGACAGGCGCATCACGGCCAGCACGATGCCGCCGACGATGCCGATCAGCATGGACAGCACGGTCAGCAGGAGCGTGTTGCCCACACCGCCGAGGACGCGGTCGTTGAACAGGTAGTCCGGGATCGCTCCCCAGTTGATCCTGCCCTGGGAGAACGCGTAGATGACGCCGCCCAGCAGGGCGATCGCGACGACGGCGGAGACATACCGCCCGTAGTGCCGGACCGGGATGGCCTTGATGGCCTCCGGTCCGGCCGCGGGCGTGTCCGCCGAACCCGTCGTCTTGTCGGTGTCAACAGTCACGGGTGTTGCCTTTCAGCGCCGCTGGTCGATGACCGAGCGGTCACTTGCCACCGTTGATGGTGGCCTTCTCGACGGCGCCGTCCTCGACGCCCCACTTCTCTATGATCTTGTCGTACTCGCCGTTGGCGATGACCGCATCCAGGGCGGCCTGGAGGGCGTCCCGCAGCTGAGCGTTGCCCTTGGCCACCGCGATGCCGTACGGAGCGGCCTCGACCTGCTCGCCGACCAGCTGGAAGTCGTTGCCCCCGCCGGAGGTCTTCACGGCGTACGCCGCGACCGGGAAGTCGGAGGAGCCGGCGTCGGCGCCGCCCGCGCGCAGGCGGGTCTGGGCCTGCTGGTCGTTGTCGAAGGCCTCGATCGTGAGCTTCTTGTTCTTCGGGCACTTCTTGGCCTCGGCCTTGGCGAGGTCCTCGGAGACCGTGCCGCGCTGCAGGACGATCTTCTTGCCGCACAGGTCGGACCAGGTCTTGATGCCCTGGTCGTCGCCCTTCTTGGTGTAGATCGAGACACCGGCGGTGAAGTAGTCCACGAAGTCGACGCCCTCACCGACCTTCTTGCCGGTGTCGGAGTCGATGCCCTCCTGGCGGTCCTTGGTGTCGGTCATCGCGGACATGGCGATGTCGTACCGCTTGGAGCGCAGACCGGTGAGCAGGGTGTCGAAGGTGCCGTTCTCGAACTCGAACGTCACACCGAGCTGCTTGCCCATGGCGGCGGCGAGGTCGGGGTCGATGCCGACCGTCTTGCCGGAGCTGTCCTTGAACTCGACCGGCGCGTACGCGATGTCGGAACCGACCTTGATGACGCCCTTGTCGCGGATCTGCTGGGGCAGCTTGTCGGCCAGCGGTGCCGCGCTCTTGGTGGCGGTGTCCGTGCTGTCCGAGCCGCCGTTCTCCGTCTGGTCACCGCAACCGGTGAGAAGCAGGGCGCCTGCGACCGCGATCGCACCGACCGCGGCTAGCCGGGAACGCGCGGCGGTCGTACGACGGGTGGAGCTTGCGGTCATTGTGGGTTCCTCCGGCGGATGGGTGAAGTGCCGATGGGGTCGGCAGTTGCCGTTGGGTCGACGAGAACACACAGCTTCGGGTGTCGCGACCTCGTGTGATTACCGCATCTTGCCATTCGGACTGGTCCGTTCAGGTAACCGGTCATGTCAAAATCGGATAACGGGTGACCCCCGAACCACACCACTCCGGTACATCACGACCGGACCTTCTACGGGAATGTTCGCTTCCGGCCGCAAGATCTTCAGCTTGTCTCAGGATGTGACGGTACGGATGCCGGTGTTTGGCGCCCAATGCGCCCTTGTCAAGGGTTTGCCGGGCTCTTGTCCCCATATTCAGGCATGAGTCATGTCACTGGCATGTGACCTTCGCGCTATCGACTCGTCGGCGACACCCTCCGTCCGGTAAGAAGGTTCTTTACACCCCTCATCCGGGGCTCAGGGCGCGTGTGCGGCGCGCCCGTCGCGTATGTGCCCGTACGCATCACTCACTGGGCCGTACGCGGTGCCCGCCCGCTCCTCACCAGGAGTGGACCCACCCTCAAACCATGAACACTTAAGGGGTCAGACAAAGTGGCAGCGGAGATCGTCAATCCTCGCAGCGACAGCAGTACGGAGCAGGAGGGAGGGGCGGAGCCCCTCGATTCCTTCGATCCGGCGTTCGCGCTGCACCGCGGCGGCAAGATGGCCGTGCGGGCCACCGTGCCGGTGCGTGACAAGGACGACCTGTCCCTGGCGTATACGCCGGGCGTCGCGAAGGTGTGCACCGCGATCGCCGAGCAGCCGGAACTCGTCCACGACTACACCTGGAAGTCGTCCGTGGTCGCCGTCGTGACCGACGGTACGGCGGTGCTGGGACTCGGGGACATCGGCCCCGAGGCCTCCCTTCCGGTCATGGAAGGCAAGGCGATCCTGTTCAAGCAGTTCGGCGGAGTGGACGCGGTGCCGATCGCGCTCGCCTGCACGGACGTGGACGAGATCGTGGAGACCGTGGTCCGCCTCGCTCCCTCCTTCGGCGGGGTGAACCTGGAGGACATCTCGGCGCCGCGGTGCTTCGAGATCGAGCGCAAGCTCCAGGAGCGGCTGGACATCCCGGTCTTCCACGACGACCAGCACGGCACGGCGGTCGTCACGCTGGCGGCCCTGCGGAACGCCGCGCGGCTGACCGGCAAGACGCTCGCCGACCTGCGGGCGGTCATCTCGGGCGCGGGCGCGGCCGGCGTCGCCATCGCGAAGATGCTGGTCGAGGCCGGGATCGGGGACGTCGCGGTCGCCGACCGCAAGGGCGTCGTCTCCGCCGATCGGGAGGACCTGACGCCGGTCAAGCGGGACCTCGCCGGGTTCACCAACAAGGCCGGGCTGTCCGGGTCGCTGGAGGCGGCCCTGGAGGGCGCGGACGTCTTCATCGGCGTCTCCGGCGGCACGGTGTCGGAGGAGGCCGTCGCCTCCATGGCCGAGGGCGCGTTCGTGTTCGCCATGGCCAACCCGAACCCCGAGGTGCACCCCGATGTGGCGCACAAGTACGCGGCGGTCGTCGCGACGGGCCGGTCGGACTTCCCGAACCAGATCAACAACGTGCTGGCGTTTCCGGGGATCTTCGCCGGGGCGCTTCAGGTGCGGGCGTCGCGGATCACCGAGGGTATGAAGATCGCGGCGGCCGAGGCGCTGGCGGGCGTGGTCGGTGACGACCTCGCCGCGGACTACGTCATTCCGTCGCCGTTCGACGAGCGGGTGGCACCGGCGGTGACCGCGGCTGTCGCCGCGGCGGCGCGCGCGGAGGGCGTTGCTCGCCGCTGACGTTCGCCTGTGATGGCCCCGTCCGTTCGGACGGGGCCATTCTTGTGTGAGCGCTGTGAGCGCTGTGAGCGCTGTGGGAGCTGTGGGCGCTGTGGGCGCTGTGGGAGCTGTGGTCCATGGGTCCGGCAGGGCATGGGGCGATGAGGGCACCGGCGGGGCATGGGGCGATGAGGGCGGTGAGGGCCATGAGGGTGTGGTCCGGTGCGGGTCGTCGTGGGCCGGTCGCGCCGTGCCCCGCCCCTGGGGGTTGCAGTCGGGTGTGTTCCATGGCAAGAGGGTGTGTCTCACAGGCTTCCGGCGTTCCGTTGGCCCCTCATGGAACCTATCGTCGGCTGCATGTTCGCTGTCTACGCCGCCCGAATCGACCGCGACCAGCCGCTGAGCGGCCTGGAGTTGGGGGAGCGTCCCGCCCCCGAGGCCAAGCCCGGCTGGAGTGTCGTCGACGTCAAGGCCGCCTCCCTCAACCACCACGACCTCTGGTCCCTGCGCGGCGTCGGCCTCGCGGAGGACAAGCTGCCGATGATCCTCGGCTGTGACGCCGCCGGCGTCGACGAGGACGGCAACGAGGTCGTCCTGCACTCCGTCATCGGCCAGACGGGGCACGGGGTCGGCCCGAAGGAACCCCGTTCCATCCTCACCGAGCGCTACCAGGGGACGTTCGCCGACCAGGTCGCCGTACCCACCTGGAACATCCTCCCCAAGCCGAAGGAGCTCTCCTTCGAGGAGGCCGCCTGCCTGCCGACCGCCTGGCTGACGGCCTACCGCATGCTGTTCACCAACGCCGGCGTGCGCCCCGGCGACTCGGTGCTGGTGCAGGGCGCCGGCGGCGGCGTCGCCACGGCCGCGATCGTGCTCGGCAAGGCCGCCGGACTGCGGGTGTTCGCGACCAGCCGGGACGAGGCCAAGCGCAAGCGCGCCGTGGAGCTCGGGGCCGTGGAGGCGCTGGAGTCGGGGGCGCGGCTGCCGCAGCGCGTCGACGCCGTGATCGAGACGGTCGGCGCCGCCACCTGGTCGCACTCGGTGAAGTCCCTGCGCCCCGGGGGCACGCTCGTCATCTCCGGCGCCACGAGCGGGGACCGGCCCTCCCACGCCGAACTGACCCGGATCTTCTTCCTGGAGCTGAAGGTCGTCGGTTCCACGATGGGGACCAAGGAGGAACTGGAGGACCTGCTGTCCTTCTGCGCCGCCGCCGGCGTACGCCCCGTCATCGACGAGGTGCTGCCCATGGACCGGGCCCGGGAGGGCTTCGAACGGCTGGCGTCCGGCGAGCAGTTCGGGAAGATCGTGCTCGCCAACGGCTGACGGTCTCTGTCGGTCTGCACGGCGGCCGGTCCGGCTTCGGACCGGCCGCTTTCGTATGTCACCGAGCTCGGCGGTTACGTCAACCAGGGTTGACGGCAACAGGAGTGTCAATGTAAGTTGACGTCATGACCGAAGCTACCGAACTCGCCGAGCGGGCCGGTGACCGCGATCCACGGGTCGGGCTGCGGGCTGTCGCCGCGTTGCGGCGGCTGCTGGAGCAGCTGGAGGCCGTGCAGGTGCGCAGCGCGCGCCAGCAGGGCTGGTCGTGGCAGGAGATCGCCGCGGAACTCGGCGTCAGCAGGCAGGCCGTGCACAAGAAGTACGGGAGGCGATGATGTTCGAACGTTTCACGAGGGACGCCCGGGCCGTGGTGAAGGGTGCCGTCGAGCACTGCGAGGGGGTGGGGGCGCAGAGTGTGGACGCGGAGCACCTGCTGCTCGCGCTGCTCGACCGTGAGGCGAGTCGGGGTTCGTTCGCGCTGACTGCGCTCGGGCTGGCGGAACGCCGGGAGTCGGTGACACGGGCGCTGGAGGAGGCCCGGCGGCGCGCGGGGCTGTCGCAGGCCGAGGCCGACGCGCTGGCCGGGCTGGGGATCGACGTCCTGGAGATCGTCTCCCGAGTGGAGGAGGCGCATGGCGTGGGCGCGATGTCCGGTGACCGGAAGGACCGGGGGTGGTGGGGCGGGCGCCGCTCCTTCGGCCGGGGCGCCAAGGAGGTGCTGGAGAAGTCGCTGCGCATCGCCGTCGCCCGCCGCGAACGGCACATCGGCGACGAGCACATCCTCCTCGCCCTGACCGCCCGCCCGGGTGTGCCCGCGGAGGTCCTCGCCGACCACGGCGTCACGTTCGAGTCGGTGACGCGCGTCCTGGGCACCGGGGGAGAGGCCAAGGCGAGCTGACCGACCACCGGCCGAGCCGGCGCCGGCCGAGCCGGCGTCTGCCGGGTCCGTGCCGGTCGAGCCGCCCGCTTAGAGCCGCGCCAGTCGAGTCCGCCCGCGTCGAGCCGCGCCGGTCGAGCCCGTCCCGGTCGAACTCACGTCGGCCAGTTGCGCTCCGGCCGGTTGCGTCTGGTCGAGCCCGCGCCGACCGAGTGCCCCCGACCGAGTGCCCCCGGTCGAGCCGACGCCGACCGAGCCTGCCCCCCCGTCGAGCCGACGTTGGCCAAGCCCGTCCCCGTCGAACTCGCGTCGGCCGGTTGCGCTCCGGCCGGTTGCGTCTGGTCGAGCCCGTCCCCGTCGAGCCCGCGCCGACCGAGTGCCCCCCGGTCGAGCCCTCCCCGGCGCGCCCGCCCTTTGGGTGCCCTCCCCGGCGTGCCCACCCCTTCCCCGCTCTCCCCGGCGTCCCTACCCCTTCGGTGCTCGCAGCAGCGCCCCGATGTGTGCCGCCGCCGTGGACAAGTGGCGGCGGGCGTCGCGGAGTTGGTCCGGTGTCACCCCGTGGTCACGGGCCGCGTCGCGGATGTCGTCACGGAAGCGGTCGAGGAGGCGGTCCAGGTCGCGCGCCGGGTCGCCGGTGGAGGAGTCGTCGTGGGACCAGGACGGCTCGTAGTCGGCCGGGAAGTCCTCCGAGGCGGCCGAGTACGCCGGCGGCGACGTCGATTCGGCCGCTGCGTCCCGGCCGAAGCCGAAGTCCTTGCCGAAGTCCTTTCCGAAGTTCATCCCGAACTGACCGAACTCCCGGGTCAGTTCCGTCAGCCCGTCCCGCAGCCCCGTCGGCCAGTCACCCCGCGCGAAGTGGTCCTGCACCTTCTCCTGGACCCGCTGGGCGATGCGCTGCACCTCCTCCTGCGCCTGCGCCCGGGCCCGCTCCTGCGCCTCCTTGGCCTGGTGCCGCGCCCGCTGGGCCTCCTCGCGAGCCCGGCGGCTCTCGTCCTTGGCGCGCCGGGCCTGCTCCTTCCACTCCTGCTTGACCCGCCGCATCTCCTCCTTCGCGGCGCGCCAGGCCTCCTTGTCGTACTCGCCGTAATCGCCGTGGTTTCCGGCGTCGCCGTTGACCGCGCCGCCCTTGTGGGCCTCGCTCATCGCCGCCCGCATCTCGCGCCGCAGATCGCCCGCGGCGCCGCGCACGTCGGCACGGATCTCGGCGGCCAGTTCCGCCACCGACTCGCGGATCTCCAGTTCCAGGTCGGCCAGTTCGCCGCTGCGCTCGGCCAGTTCGGCGCGTCCGGCGTCCGTGATGGCGTACACCTTGCGGCCGCCCTCGGTGGTGTGGGTGACCAGGCCCTCGGCCTCCAGCTTGGCCAGGCGCGGGTAGACCGTGCCCGCCGACGGCGCGTACAGCCCCTGGAAGCGTTCCTCCAGGAGGCGGATCACCTCGTAGCCGTGCCGCGGGGCCTCGTCGAGCAGCTTGAGTAGGTAGAGGCGGAGGCGGCCGTGAGCGAAGACGGGGGGCATGTCAGAGCACCTTCTTGTCGGTCGTGCCATCGGCCGGGGCGCTGGTCGGCGTCGCACCCTCGCCCGGACCGGAATCCGGATTGTCCCCCGAGGCGTCGCGCGGCTCGGCCGCCGGGTCGGCCCACGGCCCGTCGTCCTCCGCGGGCGGGCGGCGCAACAAGGCGATCGAGCCGGAGACGGTCGTGGCCTTCAGTCGGCCGTTGCCCGCGCCGAGGCGGCCGGTGATCCGCTTGGCGCCCCACTGGCCGGTGACCCGGAGGTCCTCGAAGGCGTTGGACACGGCCCCGCTCGCGGTGTTGGCCTCCACCTCCGCGTCCGCCGGGTGCGGCAGCCGGATGGCGATCTCGCCGGAGACACTGGTCAGACTGACGTCGGTGGGGCTGCCGGTCGGATCGAGGTCGACGATCATCGAGCCGCTGACCGAGTCGGCCCTGACGGAGGAGCCCGCGCCCTCGACCACGGTCAGGTCGCCGGACACGGAGTTGAAGCGCAGGTCGCCGCTGAGCGCCTGGGCCTCCACGTTCCCGGAGACGGTGTCCGCCCGGACCGGACCCGTCAGCCCGACGAGCGTGGTGTCCCCGGAGACGCCCTTGACTTCGGCGCGCCCTTCGATGCCCGAGACCACGGCGGCGGCGCTGACGACCCCGACCTCCACGCGCGTCCCCGCCGGAACCGCCAGTGACACCTCGGCGCTGCGGCGCCAGCCCTTGCGGTCGAGCCACTTGAGGAAGCCCTTCCAGGGCAGGTCCTCGTACGCCACCGTGAGCGTGCCGCCCTGCTGGGTGACGATCAGGGGCGGTCCCTCGATCTGGCCGACCTCCAGGCGGGCGGAACCTTCGTCGGTCCCCACCACGTTCACCGTTCCGTTGACGATGCGTACCTGGAGCTCGCTCACGGGCTCGTCGAAGGTGAGCTTGCTCGGCTCGGCGACGGACCACTCGGACATGGTGCTGACCTCCTCGACCCCCGGGCCGCACGGCGGACCGGACGGACGGACCCCGACGCGCCATATCGCGTCTTCCGTAATTCACGATATATCGTGGCCCTCGGAAGTCAAGACACTCTTTCCGGTGACTCACCGCCGCAGCGCACCCCTTGAACCGGGGCAAACCCGAACAGATACCCCTACGGTGTGAGCATGTCGACGGAAGCCCTCCAGGCCACCGGCGCCCTGCTCCTGTGCCGGGCGGCCCCCGACTCCGTCGCCCCCGTCGCCCCCCTGCTCCGTGAGCGCATGCTCCTGACCCGCGCCGGCGGCGACTGGAGCGTCCTCGTCCCCGAGGGCAGCCCCTGGCTGCGCGGCGGCGAACCCGTCGACCGCGTGCTCACCGGCTGGGCCACCGCACTCGCCGTCGGCGCCCCCTGGCCCGTCCTCGCCCTGTGGTGGGACCCGGACCGCGCCGGCTGCGCCCTGGCCTGCGGGTTCCGCCGCCCCGTCGGCTACGACTGGCTCGCGAACGGCACCCCCGCGGGCGAGGACGAGGCCATGCGCACCCTCACCGCCCGCCTCGGCCTCGACCCGGTCGCGGACCTGCCCGCCCTGGACCGCCTCACGAGCCCGGACCCCGCCGTCGACGCCACCGCCCGCCTGCGCGGCCTCCTCGCCCTCCTCACGCGCGCGGGTGTCGCGCCGCCTCCCGGTCTCACCCCCGGCGCCCCCACCGGCCGCCTCCTCGACGCGGCCCGCGCCCGGCCGGACGCCCGCACGATCGACTGGCCCCGCCGGCGGGAGACGGCCCCCGGCGTCGTTTCGGGCGGCAGCCGCTTGATCCCGTACCTCCCCCGGCCGGGCGACCCCGGGGCCCGCACCGTCGCCCTGGCCCAGGTCGCCGCCGGTCTCCCGGTCACGGCCTGGGGCGTACGCCGCCACCGCCCCGGCTGGACCACGGCGGGCCTGCTCCTGCTGGCCCACGGCGCGCTGGGCCTGGCGTACGACCTGACGCATCCGCGTGACTGACGGGCCCCGGCACGTGACCACGACACACGAAAGGGCGCCCGAAGGCGCCCGCCACCGCGCACCCGGAGCACCGGCGCGGACCTCGCGCCGGCCCGGCTCCGGGGACGCTCCCCGGCTACTCCTCGTCCTCGCGTACGACCTGACGCATCCGCGTGACTGACGGGCCCCGGCACGTGACCACGACACACGAAAGGGCGCCCGAAGGCGCCCGCCACCGCGCACCCGGAGCACCCGCGCGGACCTCGCGCCGGCCCGGCTCCGGGGACGCTCCCCGGCTACTCCTCGTCCTCGTCGTCCAGTCGCGCCAGCCACGTCGCCAGCCGCTCCACCGGCACCTCGAAGTCCGGGTTCAGATCGACGAAGGTGCGCAGTTGCTCGGCGAGCCACTCGAAGGTGATCTCCTCCTCGCCGCGCCGCTTCTCCAGCTCTTCGATGCCTCGGTCGGTGAAGTACATGCCTCAAGAATATGCGTCACTTGGCCGGTTAGCGGCCTCCCCCGGGAGCCGTGCGGAAGGCTAGCCTCGTCACGGTGCACCCGTGTGCCGGCTGGGGCCGGTCGGACGGAACGCGAGCTCGACGGGGGAAGCGGCATGAGTCACATCCAGGACATCGAACTGCCCAACGGCGTGGTGGTCACCGCCCGGATCGGCAGTGCCGACGCCTACGGCGACCAGGAGGACGTCGGCTTCACGGAGGGGGCGCGGGCCAAGGTCGAACAGCTGCAGGAACTGATCGCGGGTGTGGGCGGCACGGTGCTCGACGCCGCCCGTGCCGCCGGACCCACCGAGGCCGCCATCACCTTCGGCGTGGAGCTGACCGCCAAGGAAGGGCTGGCCGTCGCCGTCCTCGCCCGGGGAGAGGCGAAGGCCTCCCTCCAGGTGACCCTCACCTGGCAGCTCGACCGGCAGGCCGACCCCCAGGTGGGATCCACCGGCGCATGACCGAGCGCAACGAGCGCCTGCACGCCCTGGCCAAGGCCGCCACCGTGCACCTGCTCCCCGCCGACGCGGACGACAAGCCCCTGTGGGGCAGCGGCTTCTTCGTCGCCCCGGGCTGGGTGCTGACGGCGGCCCATGTGCTCCGCCCCCATCTGCGCGCGGACCACGAACTGACGTTCCGGGTGCGCGGCGAGGGTGTCGACGCCGAGGCGCGGCTGGCGCAGTGGCTGCTCACCGACCCCGGCCGGCCCGTCGTGCCACTGGACGAGGACATGGCCCTGGTCCGCCTGCTGGGCGAGGCCGACGAGCACGCGCACGAATGCGTGTGGCTCAGCGACCGGGCCGTACGGCACTCCGGCCCCGTCAAGGTGTACGGCTACTACCCCGAGCCGCCGCACACCCACGCCCGGGCCGTGGACGCCGACGTCAACGGGCAGGAGGACGGGCACGGGCTGATCATCAAGCCCGACGTCGACTTCCCGTCCGGGGTCTCGGGCGGCCCGCTGCTCGACCCGGTCACCGGGGCCGTGGTGGGACTGGTCAAGTCGCGGCGCAAACAGCAGGACGGCGGGAAGGCGGTCGCCATCGCGGCGCTGCGCCGGTTCGGCGAGACCTACCGCACCGTCATCGCCGCCCACGACCGCTGGCACGGCACCGAGCCCGTCTCCGAGAGCGGCGACAACTGGATCGACCAGCAGACCGGGCCCGGCGCCGACGGCGGCGCCGGCTGGACGCCTGCCGACCGGCGGAAGGCGCTGGACCTGCTGGCCGCGCTGCCCGCGCCGCCCGACGCGCCCACCGTCGAGATCCTCGCGACGCGCGCCCGCAGCGGCACCAAGTGGCCGGGCCCGACGCCCGAACTGCGCACCTGGCGCGACGGCTATGGACTGCTGTACGAGGGCGCGCATCCGCTCGACTCGCTCACCTTCCTGCGCTACCTCAGGTTCGTCGAGGCCTACGTGCGCTCCCGCGGCCGGCCGTGCCCCGAGCTGGGCGCCTGGATCGAACGGCGGCTGCGCAGGGACCTGCGTCGCGAGATGCACGCCTTCGTCCGCGAGGTACGGCTCCCGGACGAGTTGCGTCCCGTCCCGGCGCAGCGGCCCGACCGCGTCGTGATCCCGTATCCCGGCCCCGGCGAGGGTCCCACGGTCGCCGTCCTCCTCGACCCGGTGATCGGCTCGCAGCCCACCCGCTTCTTCTGGCAGATCTGGCTCGACGCCGGCGACGGCACGGGCGAGCCCGAGCTGTACGCGACCGACGACTCCGTGCACGGCCGGCTGCCCGGGGAACTGGTCCAGGCGCTGCGCAGGCCCCTGGGCGACCTGCTGCGTGCCAAGGACCGGGAGAACCGTCCGGTGCCGCTCGAGGTCGCCTTGCCCGCGGAGCACTTCGACACCGCGGTGCACCGCTGGCGGTTCGACGACATCGCCCAGCTCGACGACGCGGGACACCTCGGCGCGCGCCGCCGGGTGGTGCTGCGCTCCCTCGCGCGCCGGGGAGATCCGGACAAACTGTGGGCCGACCGCTGGCAGGCCATGACCGCCCAGCAGCGCTTCGTCGGCTGGCGCACCCCGCAGCGCGGTGTCGTGGCCACCGGCCGCGGCTACCGGGACGCGGGCTTCGACCGCATCCCCGTGATGTGCCGCCCGGCCGGCCGCGGCCCGGGGCGGAGCGCGATGAAGCTCGCCCTGGAGAACGGCCACGGCGTCGCCCTGTGGCACGTCGAGGGACACGTCACCCGCCTGTGCGCCGAGGACTGCGACGCCCTCTACGCCAAGGCGCAGGAGCTGCTCGGCACCCTCGGCTCGCTGGCCGAACTCCCCGACCGGCTGCGGCATCTGCGCCAGGACATCAGCGAGCGGCGCGCCGGCCACGGCTGGGCCGAACCGCTGGCGCTGCTCTACGACGACCCGCGCCGTCCGCTCCCCGCGGAGGAGACCGAGACCCTGGACGCCCCGCTGTGAGCACCCGCAGTGCGCGGCGCCCCCCGCGGCCGGACGGCTCCCGTCGTGGCTGGCCGAAAAGGCCGGTGCCGCTGACCGGGCCTGGGTACATTCTCAGGGGCCCGTTGTGGCGCGCAACGCCCCCGTCGGCCAGGACGTGGACCACCACCGACCGTCGACGAGGAGCGCAGCATGAGCGAGTGGTTCGTCTACCAGGGCAGCGGGCGACCGGATCCGGCCAGGATCGACCGGCTGCCGGAGCCGCCGCCGTGGCGCGCCTTCGACGCTCCGGTCGTGCCGTACGAGGTCCCGGCCCTCGACTCCGCCACCCGCCGCCGACTCGGCACCGGCACCGCTCCGCTGCCGATCCAGGACCCCGACACCCTCGAACTCGTCAACGCGGCGCTGTACCTGAGGCGTCCGCTGCTCGTCACCGGCGAACCGGGCGTCGGCAAGTCGACGCTCGCGCACTCCGTCGCGTACGAGCTCGGACTGGGCCGGGTGCTGGAGTGGCCCATCGTCAGCCGCAGCGAACTGCGGGACGGCCTCTACACGTACGACGCCATCGGCCGGCTGCAGGACGCCCAGCTCAGGCGGGCCGCCGAAGACCGCGCCCCGGCCGCCGGACCGGAGTCCGAGGACATCGGCCGGTACATCAAGCTCGGCCCGCTCGGCACCGCCCTGCTCGCCGCCGACCGGCCCCGGGTGCTGCTCATCGACGAGCTGGACAAGAGCGACATCGACCTGCCGAACGACCTGCTCAACGTGCTGGAGGAGGGCAGGTTCCCGATCCCCGAGCTGGAGCGGATCGCCGACCGGACGCCGGTGGTGCGGGTGCTCACCGACGACGGACGCAAGGTCGAGGTGACGGAGGGGCAGGTGCGCTGCCGCGCGTTCCCCTTCGTCGTGATGACCAGCAACCGTGAGCGCGAGTTCCCCGCCCCGCTGCTGCGCCGCTGCATCCCGCTGGACCTGAAGGCGCCGCGCGACGAACGCCTCGCCGCGCTCGTCCAGGCGCATTTCGGGCAGGACGCCTACGAGGCCAACCACGACATCGTCGACCACTTCACGGAGGCCGAGGCGGACGGCGCGCTGCGCCCCACCGACCAGCTCCTCAACGCCATCTTCCTGGCCCAGCACGCCGCCCGCGACGCGGCACGGCGCGAGGAGATCTCGGAGCTGCTGATGCAGCCCCTGGACCGCGGGCCCAGGTAGCCGATGTCCACGCGGGCCCCCGGCGTCCCGGCCGGTGCCACGAGCGACGCGCTCGCGGCACTGGTCGCGCGGCTGCGCGACGCGGGCATCGTGCCCGACGTCGAGGAGCTCGCGGACGCCCTGTGGCTGGCCCGCCACCTGCCCTCCCGGGACCGGCCGGCGGAACCCGCGGGCCCCGGCCCGCGTGGCACGACGTCCGCGCCGGCCGACGGCGCCGGTCCGCCGCCCCCGCGACCGCCCGAGGACGGCCCGGTCACGGCGGACGGCCCGGACCGCCGGCCCGACAGCGCCCGGCTGTTCGCCCCCGGTCCCGGAGGCGACGAGACCGGCACGCGGATGGCGCCCGTGAGCGTCCCCGCCGCGCCGGTCCTGCCCGAGCCCCTCGCCCTGCAGCGCGGAATGCGCCCGCTGCAGCGCTACCGCGCACCGGTACGTCCCGTGCCGCGCACCCTCGACGAGCGGGCCACCGCCGAGCGGGCCGCCGAGTCCGGCATCGTGGTGCCCCTGCTGCGCACCGAGCGGCGCCGCGAGGCACGCCTGCTGCTCCTGATGGACGTCTCCACCTCCACCGTGGTCTGGCAGCAGGTGCTCGACGAGCTGCGCCAGGTCTGCGAACGCGCCGGCGCCTTCCGGGAAGTACGCGTGCAGTACCTGCACGAGGCCCCCGGCGGACTGCCCGGCTACGCGGCGACCCCCGAGCACGTCCGCCCGCTGCACGCTCCCGAGCAGCTCAGCGACCCGACCGGGCGGCGTCTGACCCTCGTCCTCAGCGACTGCGCCGGCCCCATGTGGCGCAGCGGCCGGATGCAGCGGCTGCTGCACCGCTGGGCGTCGACCGCGCCCGTCGCCGTGGTCCAGCCGCTGCCGCAACGGATGTGGCTGCGCACCCATCTGCCCGCCCGGCGCGGCATGCTGCGCCGCCGCGAGGGGCCCGCCGGAACCCTGGAGTTCCAGCCGGACCGGGGACGCGTCGAGCGGGGCGCGCTGCCCGTGCCCGTGCTGGCGCTGCGCCGCGGCTCGGTGGAGGGCTGGGCGCGGCTGGTGTCCGGCACCACGGGGCAGTCGCTGGCCGCGGCGGCCGGCTGGGTCCACGCCGACCACGCCGCGTCCGGCGCGCCGGTGCGGGCCGCGGAGGACCTGAGCGGCGCCGAGCGCGTCCGGGTCTTCCGGCGGGCCGCCTCCCCGGAGGCCCGCCGCCTCGCCGTCTACCTGTCCGCGGTGCCGCTGTACCTGCCGGTCATGCAGCTCGTCCAGCACGCCATGCTCGCCGGCACCGGCCCCGAGGCGCTGTCCGAGGTGCTGCTCGGCGGCCTGCTCAGGCGCCGCGAGGACGCGGACGACCCGCGGGCCGTGCGCTACGACTTCCTGCCGGGGGTGGCGAGCGAGTTACGGTCGCGGCTCACCCTGGAGGAGGCACAGCTGCTGTTCAAGCACTGCTCCGCGTACGTGGACCGCAAGTTCGGGCGCAGCGCGCGCAACTTCCCGGCGCTGGCCGGGGCGTTCCTGCGGGGTGCGGTGGATCCGCAGGTGCCGGGGCCGCCCGTCGGACCGGTCGAGGACGAACCGGCCGGGCTGCGCGCGTTCGCGGAGGTGTCGGCGGACGTGCTGCGCGACCTCGGGGCGCGGATCCCGGCGGCCCCGAAGCGGCCGGAACTGACCGCGGGGGAGCTCCTCGGCAAGGGCAGGGAGGCCATAGGGCGCTTCGAGGGCGAGGGCCTCACCCGGGAACTCGACTCCGCCGTGCGGTACCTGCAACAGGCGCTGGAGATGGCGGCACCGGGCCCGGAGCGGCTGTCCGCCGCCGAGGAACTGGCCAACGCGCTGCTGGTGCGCTGGCGGGTGCGGCGGGTCGGGGACGATCTGCGGGACGCCTGGCAGGTGATCAGGGACCCGGACCGGCTCGGCGCGTCCGGAAGCCTCACGCGCGGCCTGGTCTGCTGGGCGCTCGCCGGGGAGGTGAGCGGCCGGGGCGTGGAGTTCGAGGGCGTCCCGGGCGGCCTGCGGGACTGGGCGCGCGGCGCGGCGCACGCCCGGCACCGGGCGGAGGAGTTCGCCCGCGCCGTGCTGCTGTACGTGGCCGACCGTGACCTGTCCCTGGCGATGCGGGGCGCGGGCTCGTGCCCCGCCGGGCTGAACGGCCCGCGGGCCTCCGCGGCGACCC
The DNA here is from genome assembly GCF_015160875.1 of Streptomyces chromofuscus. Taxonomy (NCBI): domain Bacteria; kingdom Bacillati; phylum Actinomycetota; class Actinomycetes; order Kitasatosporales; family Streptomycetaceae; genus Streptomyces; species Streptomyces chromofuscus. The sequence goes on from NZ_CP063374.1 coordinate 5,370,018, forward strand.
TGCCGTACGTACGCCGGGCCATCGCCGAGGCGGGCGTGGACCACCCCGGGGCGGACGGCCCCTACCGGGCCGGCGACGCCGAGCAGTGGTACCTCACGCACCTCCAGCGGGCCGTCGGCGCGGCCGACGTGCGGGTGACGTTCCCCGGACGGGAGCGCGCGCAGATCGTGCGGGGGCAGCTGCTGCTGGACCAGGCGCGACAGTACGCCGGAGCCGGGCGGGTGCCGACGGCCCGGACACTGCCGGCCCGGGCGGCCGAACTGGCGTTGCGGGCCATGGACGACTTCCGCAGCGCGGTCCGCGGCAGACGCGTGCTGTCGGACGAGGAGCGCTGCCGGGCCTGGCTGGCGGTGGCGTCGGCCACCGGGATCGCCTGGCCGGCGGACGACGAGGGCCGCGAGCGCCAGACGCTGTACGCGGTGGACCAGGCGCTGCGGGCCGCGGGCGAGGAGCCCGCGCTGCGCTGCGAGTGCTACGTGCGGGCGGCACGCGTCTATCAGGCGGCGTACGACCGGACCGGTGACCTGGACCAGCTGGACCGCGCCGTGACGGCGTGGGCGCAGGCCGAACGGCTGCTGGGGGAGGACGAGCCGGGCCGGGCCGACGTGCTGTCCGAGTACGGCAGGGCGCTGATGAGCCGGTCGCGGGCCCGGGCATCCGCCGAGGACGTGACCCTGGCGGTCTCCGTTCTGCGCACCGCCCTGCAGGACACCCCGCAGGGCCATCCCGACATCCCCGCGCGCTGGGCCCGCCTGGGGCTGGCCCACCTCAGGCGCTACGAGACCCAGGAGGTGCTGTCCGACCTGTACGAGGCCGAGTGGACGATGGGCGAGGCCATCCGCAGCACCGAGGAGCCCGGGCACCTCGCGAACTTCTGGATGCTCCGGGCCCCCGTGCTGGAAGCCCTCCACGACCGCACGGACACCCTCACCTATCTGCACCGGGCGATCGAGGCCCTCGGGCACGCCGTCGAGCACGCCCGGGAAGCGGGCCTGGACGACGTGCCGGCCGAGGCCCGGCGGGAACGCGCCCGCCTGCGTGAGCGACTCGGCAGCACCACCCGTACCGCCGACCCCGAAACGGCCTCCGAGTGACCGCCCCGGCAGACGACACCCACATACCCCTCCCCGTGATCCGCAGACCCGACCGGACCGACCACCCGGTACTCGCGGCGATCCTCGCCGAACTGCGCAACCGGGACGAGGAGACCACGGTCGTCGCCCACTACGAAGACGCGCCATGACCACGCATCCGCAGTGGCCGCACGCCGCACTGGACACGACGGCGCACCGCCCCACGCCGCTGCGGCAGTTCGTGCTGAAGCTGCACAGCCGCTGCAACCTCGACTGCGCGTACTGCTACCTCTACCGGGGCAGGGACGACGGCTGGCGCGACCGTCCGCCGCGCACGCCCGAACCGACCATGCGGCGCACCGCGGCCCGGATCGCCGAACACGTACGGGCCCACGGCCTCGACCGCATCCGGGTGGAGCTGCACGGCGGCGAACCCCTCCTGGCCGGCCCGGACCCCGTCCTCGCCTACGTCCGGGCCGTCCGCGCTGCGGTCCCGCCCGGCTGCCGGGTCACCGCCACCGTGCAGACCAACGGCACCCGGCTGACCGACGCCGCCCTGGACGCCCTGGCCCGGGAGGGCGTCCGGGTCGGCCTCAGCCTCGACGGCGGGCGCGCCGCCCACAACGCCCGCCGCGTCGACCACGCCGGCCGCCCCGCCTGGCCCGCCGCCCACGCGGCCGCCCGCAGACTCGCCGCGCGACCGGAGGCCTACGCCGGGATCCTCTGCACGATCGACCTGGACGCAGACCCGCACGATGTCTACCGATCGCTCCTCGGCCTCGCCCCGCCCGGCGTGGACTTCCTGCTCCCGCACGCCAACTGGGCGCACCCGCCGCCGGGACCACCGCCCGGCCGCCCCGGCCGGCACCGTCCCCGCCCCACCCCCTACGGCGACTGGCTCGCCGCCGTCTTCGACGACTGGTGGGACGGCGGACGTCCGGGCACCCGGGTGCGGCTGTTCCAGGAGATCGCCGCCCTGCTGCTCGGCGCGCCCAGCGCGGCCGAGGCCGTGGGGCTGTCCCCGCTGGCCGCCGTCGTCGTGGAGACGGACGGCGCCATCGAGCAGGTCGACTCGCTCAGGTCGGCGTACCCGGGCGCGGCGGAGACCGGGCTGGACGTCTTCCGGCACTCGTTCGACCAGGCCCTGCGCCATCCGGGGATCGCCGCCCGGCAGCTCGGCGAGCGGGCACTGGCCCCCGAGTGCCGCAGCTGCCCGGTCGGCAGGGTGTGCGGGGGCGGCAACTACGTGCACCGGTACGCGCCCGGCACCGGCTTCCGGCATCCCAGCGTCTACTGCGCCGACCTGGAACGGCTCGTGCGACACGTCGCCGGCCGGCTGGAGCGGACGGCGCGCGGGTCGACATGAGCCCCATACCGAACCAACCCGACCGCTGCAGAAGCGATCTGACGCACAATTGACACATCGGCACACAGACGTGACAGGCTCGTACGAGGGGAATGCGGGATGACGGCGGAGCGCGGACACGTCACGGTGGTCTTCGCCGGGCAGAGCGAGTCCTGGGCCAAGTGGATCGACCACCAGATGCGGTCCGCCGGGCGGGCCACGACGCTGGTGCGCTGGAACCCGCTGCGGCGACCGGCGACCTCCGAGGCGCTGGGCGAGCTGCTGAGCGCCCCGGGGCGGATCCTGCTCGTCATCGACGACTGGCACGAGCAACTGGACCGCGACCGGTTCGACGCCTGGGCCGGCGTGCTCAAGCAGCTGCTGGCGGAGCACGGGGACCGGGTCGCCGCCGTGAGCGTCACCGCCCAGCCGATGCCCGACGCCGTCATCGCCCTCGCCCCCGTCGAACTGCGCGGCCTGAGACCCGAGGCGGCCCGCGAACGCGTCCTGGGCCTCGCCGGGATCCCGGCCCCCGACGCCCTGGACCTGCGCCGCGGCCCGCGCTTCCCGGACGACCCGCCGGCGGTGTGGGGCGGGGTACCGCGCCGCAACCGCCGCTTCGTCGGCCGCTCCGAGCTGCTGGAGCAGGTCCGCGGGGTGTTCGGCGCGGCCGGGCGGGACGGTGCCGCCGTCGCGCTGCGCGGGCCCAGCGGCAACGGCAAGACGCAGCTCGCGATGGAGTACGTCCATCGGTTCGCGGGCGAGTACGACATCGTCTGGTGGATCAGCGCCGCCCAACGCGTCACCGCACGGCAGCAGTTCGCCGAGCTCGCCCCCGCCATGGGCGTGCCGGGCACCGGCGACCTGTCCGCCACCATCAAGGCCGTCCAGCGGGAGCTGGACGGCACCCCCCGCCCCTGGCTGCTCGTGCTGGACGGGGCCGACGATCCAGAGCGGCTCGGCGGACTCGTCCCCGACGGACGCGGCCACGTCCTGGTCACCACCCATCGTGGCGAGTGGTCGGCCCACGCCGAGGTCGTCGAGGTGCCCGCCTTCGAACGCCGGGAGAGCGTCGCGTTCGCCCGCCGTCGCGCGGCCCGGCTCACCGACGACGAGGCCGGACGGCTCGCCCAGGTCGTGGAGGACATGCCGCTGCTGCTCGACCAGACGGCCGCCTGGCTCGAGCTCAACCCGGGCGTGCCCGTCAACGACTACATACGCGACATCCGCGACGGCAAGCCGGATCGTTTCGGCGTCATGGCCTCCGGCCACCACCCGAAGTACGAGGTCGCCTGGGCGAAGCTGGTCAACATGCTGCGCGAGCGCCACGAACCCGCCTGGCAGCTGCTCAACCTGCTGGTGTGCTTCGCCCACGACGTGGTCCCGGTACGCCTGCTGCAGACGGCCCGGCCCGCCGACCTGCCGCTCGAACTGGCCGAGCTGGTCGCCGAGCCCAGCAGCTGGAACACCGCGCTGCGCAGGCTCTCCGAGATCACTTCCATGCGCATCGAGTACGAGCAGGGCCCTCGCCTGGACACGCAGACCGTCGGCACCGTGCGCATGCACCGCCTCTTCCACCGGTTCGTCCGGTCCGTCCAGTCGCCCGGCGACGCTGCGCGCTACTCCGCCGCCGCCCGCCGGGTCCTCGTCTCCGCCGACCCGCGCGACTCCGCCTCCGCCGGCACCTGGGCCCGCTACTCGACGATCATCCCGCACCTGGAACCCTCGGGCGCGCTGGAGTCACCTGACGACGAGGTCCGGGACCTCGTGCTGAACTGCGTCGAGTACCTGCGGATGCGCGGCGAGTACCAGGACGGCTGGACGCTGAGCAGGCTCGCGGTGGACAGCTGGCGGCCCCGGTTCGGCGACACCGACCGGCGGGTGCTCGTCGCCGTGCACCAGCTCGGCAACATGCTGCGCAGACTCGGCCGGTACACCGAGGCGGAGGAGGTGGGCCGGGAGAACCTGCGGCGGCTGCGCGACGCCCGAGAGGTCCGGCCCATCGAGCTGATCCGCGCCAAGGACGGCCTCGGCGGCACGCTGATGGCGCTCGGCCGCTACACGGAGGCCCGCACCCTGTTCGAGGAGGCCGCCGCGAGCGCCGCGCAGGAACTCGGCGGCGAGAACGTCCCGCGCACCCTCAGCGTCCGCAGCAACCTCGCCGTCGCCATCGGCCTCCAGGGCCACTACGCCGAGGCGCTCGCCCTGCACCGCAGGGTCTTCGAGGCGCGGGTCCAGCTGCTCGGCGGCAAGGACGTCGCCACCCTCAACTCGGCCCTGCGCAGCGCCTGGATGCTGCGACTGCTGGGCCGGTACCGGGAGGCCATGACGATCCAGGGCCACAACTCCCGCGTCCACGGCCAGGTTCTCGACCGCAACCACAGCCAGACCCTCCAGGCCGAGCACAACCTCGCGCTGTGCGCCCGCCGCGACGGCGACCTCCAGTTCGCGCACGCCATGATGCGCGGGGTGCGGGAGAAACTGCTGCGCCGGCGCGGCGCCCTGCACCCCGAGACGCTGATGGTCTCCTGCGACTACGCGATGCTGCTGCGGCAGATGGATCACACGGCCGAGGCCAGGGAGCTGGCCGAGCTCACCGCCGCGCAGTACACGTCCCAACTCGGTCCGCAGCACCCCTACTCCGTGGGGGCGCGGGACAACGTGGCCACGGTCATGCGGGACTCGGGGGACCGGCGCGCCGCTCTGGAGCTGTCCCTCACCACCGTCCGGGAGATGGAACAGGCCGTCGGACGCGACCACCCGTGGGCCATCGGCTGCGCGAAGAACGGGGTCGCCGCCCTCGCCGCCACCGGTGACACGGACGCCGCGGCGGCGCTCGGCCGGGACGCCGCCGAGCGCTCAGCGCGGGTGCTGGGCGAGGAGCACATCCTCACGATCAGCCTCCGGGCGGGCCTCGCCCGTGACCTGGCCGAACTGGGCGAGCACGCGGAGGCCGAGACGCTGCGTCACGACGTCGCCGCCCGGCTCACCGCGCTCCTGGGCCCGGACCACCCGCACACCCGGTACATCCTCGAACGCCACCGCCCTTACTGGGACTTCGAGCCGCAGCCGATCTGACCCCGGCACGGCGAAGGGCCCGGCCCCGGAGAATTCCGGAACCGGGCCCTGTCAGCCGCAGGTCACAGGCTCACGCCTCGAACACCTCGCGCACCAGCTGCTCCTGCTCGGCCTGGTGGCGCTTCGCGGAACCCACCGCGGGGGACGAGCCGTGCGGCCGCGAGATGCGGCGCAGGCGCTCGCCGTGCGGCACGTCCGCGCCGACCGCCAGGTCGAGGTGGTCGATCAGGTTGAGCGCGATGAACGGCCAGGCACCCTGGTTCGCCGGCTCCTCCTGGGCCCACAGGTACTTCTCGGCGTTCGGGTACTTCTTGATCTCCGCCTGGAGCTCGGCACCCGGCAGCGGGTACAGCCGCTCGATACGGATGATCGCGGTGTCCGTCACGCCGCGCTTGACCCGCTCGGCCTCCAGGTCGTAGTAGACCTTGCCCGCGCAGAAGACGACCTTCCGCACCGCCGCCGGGTCCACCGACGCGTCGCCGATGACCGGGCGGAAGCCGCCCGTGGTGAACTCGTCCGCCTTCGACGCGGCGGCCTTCAGGCGCAGCATCGACTTCGGCGTGAAGACGACCAGCGGCTTGTGGTGCGGGTTGTGCACCTGCCACCGCAGGAGGTGGAAGTAGTTCGACGGCGACGTCGGCATGGCGACCGTCATGTTGTTCTGGGCGCACAGCTGGAGGAAGCGCTCCGGGCGCGCGGACGAGTGGTCCGGGCCCTGGCCCTCGTAGCCGTGGGGGAGGAGCAGGGTGACGCCGGACGTCTGGCCCCACTTCTGCTCCGCCGACGAGATGAACTCGTCCACGACCGTCTGCGCACCGTTGACGAAGTCACCGAACTGAGCCTCCCACAGCACGAGCGCGTCCGGGCGGGCCAGCGAGTAGCCGTACTCGAAGCCCATCGCCGCGTACTCGGACAGCAGGGAGTTGTAGACGTTCAGGCGTGCCTGGTCCTCCGACAGGTACTGCAGCGGCGTGTACTCCTCGCCGGTGCTGCGGTCGATGATGACCGCGTGCCGCTGGCCGAAGGTGCCGCGCTGGGAGTCCTGGCCCGCGAGCCGGACCGGGACGCCCTCCAGGAGCAGCGAGCCGAAGGCGAGGGTCTCGCCCATGCCCCAGTCGATCGTGCCGTCCTCGACCATCGACGCCCGGCGCTGCAGCTGCGGCAGCAGACGCGGGTGGACGGTGATGTGGTCGGGGATGTTGACCTGGGACTCGGCGATCCGCTTGACGATCTCCGTGGAGACGGCGGTGTTCACGGCGACCGGGAACTCGGCCTGCGTGTCCGGCGTCGCCACCGTCGCCGGCTGCGAGGTGGCCTCGCGGACCTCGGTGAAGACCTTCTCCAGCTGGCCCTGGTAGTCCTGCAGCGCCTGCTCGGCCTCTTCCAGGGTGATGTCGCCGCGACCGATGAGGGACTCGGTGTAGAGCTTGCGCACCGAGCGCTTCTTGTCGATCAGGTCGTACATCAGCGGCTGGGTGAAGGCCGGGTTGTCCGACTCGTTGTGACCGCGGCGGCGGTAGCAGATGAGGTCGATCACCACGTCCTTGTTGAACGCCTGGCGGAACTCGAAGGCGAGCCGCGCGACGCGGACGACGGCCTCGGGGTCGTCGCCGTTCACATGGAAGATCGGGGCCTCGATCATGCGGGCCACGTCCGTCGCGTACATGGAGGAACGCGAGGACTCGGGGGCCGCGGTGAAGCCGACCTGGTTGTTGATGACGACGTGGACGGTGCCGCCGGTGCGGTAGCCGCGCAGCTGCGACATGTTCAGCGTCTCGGCCACGACACCCTGGCCCGCGAAGGCCGCGTCGCCGTGCAGGGCGATCGGCAGGACGGTGAAGTCCGTGCCGCCCTTGTTGATGATGTCCTGCTTGGCGCGGGCTACGCCCTCCAGGACCGGGTCGACCGCCTCCAGGTGGGAGGGGTTGGCGGTGAGCGAGACCTTGATCTGCTCGCCGTCCAGGCCGGTGAAGGTGCCCTCGGCGCCCAGGTGGTACTTCACGTCGCCGGAGCCGTGCATCGACTTCGGGTCGAGGTTGCCCTCGAACTCGCGGAAGATCTGCGCGTACGACTTGCCGACGATGTTCGCCAGGACGTTCAGCCGGCCGCGGTGGGCCATGCCGATGACGACCTCGTCGAGGCGGGACTCGGCGGCCGAGTCCAGCACCGCGTCGAGCAGCGGGATGACGGACTCGCCGCCCTCCAGGGAGAAGCGCTTCTGGCCGACGTACTTCGTCTGCAGGAAGGTCTCGAAGGCCTCCGCCGCGTTCAGCCGGCGCAGGATCCGCAGCTGCTCCTCGCGCTCCGGCTTGGCGTGCGGGCGCTCGATGCGGTCCTGGATCCACTTGCGCTGCTTGGGGTCCTGGATGTGCATGAACTCGATGCCGGTGGTGCGGCAGTACGAGTCACGCAGCACGCCGAGGATGTCGCGCAGCTTCATCAGGGACTTGCCGGAGAAGCCGCCGACCGCGAACTCGCGCTCCAGGTCCCACAGGGTGAGGCCGTGCTCGGTGATGTCGAGGTCGGGGTGCTTGCGCTGGCGGTACTCCAGCGGGTCGGTGTCGGCCATGACGTGGCCGCGGACCCGGTAGGAGTGGATCAGCTCGAAGACCCGGGCGGCCTTCGTGACGTCGTCGTCGTGGCTGGCGTCGATGTCCTTGAGCCAGCGGACTGGCTCGTAGGGGATGCGCAGCGCCTCGAAGATGTCGTCGTAGAAGCCGTTCTCACCGAGGAGCAGGTTCGCGACCTGGCGCAGGAACTCGCCGGACGCGGCGCCCTGGATCACCCGGTGGTCGTAGGTCGACGTGAGCGTCATGACCTTCGAGATGCCGAGCTTGTTCAGGGTGTCCTGGGAGGTGCCCTGGAACTCCGCCGGGTAGTCCATGGCGCCGACGCCCATGATCACCGACTGGCCGGGCATCAGGCGCGGGACCGAGTGGACGGTGCCGAGGCCGCCGGGGTTGGTGAGGGAGACGGTGACGCCGGTGAAGTCGTCCATCGTCAGCTTGCCGTCGCGGGCGCGGCGGACGATGTCCTCGTAGGCCTGCCAGAACTCGAAGAAGTTCAGCGTCTCGGCCTTCTTGATCGCCGCGACGACCAGCTGGCGGTCGCCGTTGGGCTTGACCAGGTCGATGGCGAGACCGAGGTTGACGTGCGGCGGCTTGACGAGGGTCGGCTTGCCGTCCTTCTCGCCGAACGACCAGTTCATCGACGGCATGGCCTTGATGGCCTGCACCATCGCGTAGCCGATCAGGTGCGTGAAGGAGATCTTCCCGCCCCGGGCGCGCTTGAGGTGGTTGTTGATGACGATGCGGTTGTCGAAGAGCAGCTTCACCGGGACCGCGCGGACCGAGGTGGCGGTCGGCAGCTCCAACGAGGCGTTCATGTTCTTCGCGACGGCGGCGGCCGGGCCGCGCAGCGTGATCAGCTCGGGGCCCTCCGGGGCCACCGCGGCCGGCTCGGCGGCCTTAACCTTCGGCTGCGGCTTGGCGGCGGCCGGCGCGGGAGCCGGGGCCGGAGCCTTCGGCTGCGCGGGAGCTGCCGCGGCGGGCTTCGGGGCCGCGGGGGCGGCCGGGGCCGCCTGGGCGGGCGCCGCAGCGGCCTGGACGGGCGTCGGAGCCGTGGATGGGGGTCCCCCCGCGCGAGTGGATTCGAGCGTGGGGGAGGTCTCCGCGGCCCCCGCGGCCGCGGTACCCGCCGGCGCCGGGGTGGCAGCCGCCCCGGGCTTGTAGTCGGCGAAGAAGTCCCACCAGGCGCGGTCGACCGAATTCGGGTCCTGGAGGTACTGCTGATAGATCTCGTCGACGAGCCACTCGTTCGGTCCGAACGCGGCGGCGGGATTCTTGCCCGCTTGGTCTGCGTCGGTCGAGATGCTCGATGCGTTACTGGGGGACTGTGGCGACACGGCGGCAACCGCCCTCTTCCGCTTCACAAGGTGATGGACAGCGGGAATCAAGGCTACGCCTCCATGACCGGGAAGGTCAGGCCGGGCCCGTTCATCGTCGCGTAAGTCACATCGATGGGTGTGTTTCGGGGGTTGAAATGGCGGGAAACAAGCGTGGTTCCGCTGCGAAAGGGATGCGACGACCCGGGCCCGGCGCGTACGCGACGCGGGCCTCTGCCTGATCACACGTGTCCGGCTGCGCGGATGCCCGTGGATCTTGTGGCTCCGCTTCGAACTTTACGTCAACTTGGCACAGATGGCAGGCCCGGAAGAGTGATGAGAATCCGGCACCCCCGCTCGGATTCGGCCACCCCGATCCTGCCGCCGTGCAGATCCACCGCCCAGCGGGCGATCGCCAGCCCGAGACCGGTGCCCCCGTCGCTGCCGGGGCCGTGGGGGCGGCTGACCGCACCCCGGTTGAACCGCTCGAAGACCCGGTGCCACTCCGAGCGCGGAATGCCCGGACCCTCGTCCAGCACCTCCAGCTCCAGCGACTCCGGCAGCGCCCCGCGCCGCGCCTTCACCGTCACGCGGCCGTGCGGCGGGCTGTGCTTGACCGCGTTGTCGATCAGGTTGGCGACGACCTGGTGGATCCGCTCCGGATCGGCGTGGGCGGTCAGCTCCGGCGGGGAGACGTCGAGGTGCAGATGGACGTCCGTACGGGTGTGGCTGCCGGAGCCGGAGGCGATGCCCGCGCGTGCGGAGGCGACCATGTTGGCCTCCTTGAGCACCCCGGACAGATACGGCCACACCTCGAACCGCCGCTGCTTCAGCGGTACGACGCCGTTGTCCAGGCGGGACAGGTCCAGCAGCGTCTCGACCAGCCGCCCGAGCCGCTCGGTCTGCCTCAGCGCCGTGCGCATGGTCTCCGGGTCGGCCTCGGTGACGCCGTCCACGATGTTCTCCAGCACCGCGCGCAGGCCCGCGATCGGGGTGCGCAGCTCGTGCGAGACGTTGGCGACCAGTTCCTTGCGCTGGCTGTCCTGGGCCTCCAGGTCGTCGGCCATGCGGTTGATGGTGACGGCCAGGTCGCCCAGCTCGTCCCAGCGGTTCTCCCGCACCCGGCGTGTGTAGTCGCCGTGCGAGATGGAGCGCGCCACCGCGTTCATCTCGTCCAGCGGCGCGGTGAGCGAATGCGCCACGAACTGCGTGATCAGCAGGGTGGCGATCATGGAGAACACCGTGATGAAGCGCAGCTCGGTCTCGGTGCGCATGGCGATCATCATCAGACCAGTGGTGATCAGCACCGAGATGACGACCAGTGCGCCGAGCTTCGTCTTGATCGAGAACGGGCGTACGCCGCCCCAGGGCTCCCCGGGGCTCCTCCGTGCGGCCGGCCGCCCCTCGCTCATGGCGTCGGCGTCTCCAGCGCGTAGCCCACGCCGTGCACCGTGCGGATCCGCTCGGCGCCGATCTTCCGGCGCAGCGCCTTGATGTGGCTGTCGACGGTCCGGGTGCCGGAGGCGTCCGCCCAGTCCCACACCTCGGCCAGCAGCTGCTCACGGGAGAGCACCGCGCGCGGGGTGTTCGCCAGACACACCAGCAGGTCGAACTCGGTGGGGGTGAGATGGACGTCCTCACTGCGCACCCGCACCCGGCGCTGCGCGTGGTCGATCTCCAGCTCGCCGAGCCGCAGGATGCCGCTGCGCGGCGTCGCGGCGGCCAGCGCCGCCCGCTCCACCCGGCGCAGCAGCACGTGCACGCGCGCGGCCAGCTCACGCATGGAGAAAGGCTTCGTCATGTAGTCGTCGGCGCCGACGCCGAGACCGACCAGCATGTCCGTCTCGTCGTCGCGCGCGGTGAGCATCAGTACCGGCACGGGGCGCTGGGCCTGCACACGGCGGCAGACCTCCAGGCCGTCGAAGCCCGGCAGCATGATGTCGAGGATCAGCAGGTCGGGCTGCCAGGCCTCGGCGGTGTCGACGGCGGCCGGACCGTCGGTGGCCGTCTGCACGAGAAATCCCTCGGCGCGCAGACGGGCCGCGATGGCGTCGACGATCGTCGGGTCGTCCTCGACCACCAGAACCCGGCGCTGCGCGCCCGGGGTGGCCTGCGCCGTGCCGTTGTGGGAGGTGTGTGTCTGCTCCATCGCCCGCCCCTGAAGTGTGCTTTCCGGAATCCGTGGGGTGATCCCATGACTGCGATTGACGCTTGAATGATCGGCGTCAGGCAAGCAGGGTACGGGGAGTCACCGCAGCTCGGCTATTCAGGTCGGACGCCGAGGTGCACGACGTCGGGAACGCCCCGGGCAACGGGCATCTCTTCGGTACGCACATGCCGGAAACCGGCATTCCACAAGGTTCCTTCAAATTCCGGGGAGGGTTTCGCCGACCATACGGCGAGCACCCCTCCGGGCCTCAACACCCTTGCGCAGCCTGCGAGTCCGGCCTTCGAGTACAGCCCCGCGTTGGCCTCGGTGACGGTCCAGTCGGGCCCGTTGTCGATGTCCAGGCACAGCGCGTCGAACGTGTCGGAAGTCTCATTGACGTAATCGAGCAGATCCGCTTCGACGATCCGTGTACGCGGGTCGGCCAGCGCATTGCCGGACACCGCGGAAAGCGGCCCCGCGCGGTGCCAGTCAATGACCGCGCGCTCCCGCTCGACCACCGTGATCCGGCCCCAACGCGGGTTGCCCGAGGCATGTGCGAGCGAGAATCCGACGCCGAGGCCGCCGATCAGCACCCGGGGGTCGGGACGGCCGTCGAGGGCGTCGAGAGCCGCGTCGACCAGCAGGCGTTCCGAACGCCCGTCCGATGTGTCCATCAGGAAACAGCCGTTGGCGATGATCTGCAGCAACGCCCCGTGCCGCCGCAGCACGACCTCGCCGTGCGGGCCCTCACGACGGTCCAGGACTTCGGGGATGTCGTATTCGGTGGGCATCAGTCCATCCTGGCACTTCCGCGACGGAACGTTGACTGAATTACGCACACGGTGTTGACGTCCGGTGAACCGGGCGGCCTCACGGGGGCCGCGATCTCGGGGAGGACGGCGGGCCGGCCTCGGCTGTCGCTGCCGCCGTCGGCTGCGAGCAGCGCCGCGGTGACGACGGGGATCACGCACTGCCGAAGGGCGTCGCCGATGCCGGGCACGCCCATGTCCTGGCGAACTGTTCGGGGTTGGGTAGGACCGTCGCGGCGGGCGCCGTGTCCGCCGGGTGGTGCTGGTCGTGCGGGCGGCGGCGAGGGACAGGGCGTGGCCGCGAAGTCCGGTCGCCTGCGCGGGTCGACCCGGAAGACGCGCGGGCGGTGCCTTATGCACCGGGAGGTGCCGGCTGTGCGGGCGGTGCCGTGTCCATCGGGAGGTGGCGGCCGTGCGGGCGGTGCGGAAGGGCAGGGAGTGGCCGCGAAGTGCGGTCGCCTGCGCGGGTCGACCCGGAAGACGCGCGGGCGGTGCCTTATGCACCGGGAGGTGCCGGCTGTGCGGGCGGTGCCGTGTCCATCGGGAGGTGGCGGCCGTGCGGGCGGTGCGGAAGGGCAGGGAGTGGCCGCGAAGTGCGGTCGCCTGCGCGGGTCGACCCGGAATCCGCGCGGGCGGTGCCTTATGCACCGGGAGGTGCCGGCTGTGCGGGCGGTGCCGTGTCACCGGGAGGTGGCGGCTGTGCGGGCGGTGCCGGAGAGGGGCAGGGATTGGCCCCAAGTCCGGTCGCCTGCGCGGGCCGACCCGGAAGCCGCGCGGGAAGTCCCCGGCCGAGTACGGCTCGAAGGCGCCGGCGCGGACGCCCGACCTCAGGCGCCCGGCGTGCCGGGTCCGGGCAGGCCCGTGAACTTCAGGCGCCCCGCGTGCCGGGTCCGGGCAGGCCCGTGAACTTCGCGCTGGTGAGCGGGGCCCGCACCGTCCACCCCAGCGACTCGTACAGCGCACGCCCCGTCGGCGTCCCCGCCGGGATGCCGGTCTCCGCGCCCTGCTCCGCCGCCGCGCGCTGAAGGTGCCGCACGACACGGCTGCCGAGCCCCTTGCGGCGGTGGTCCGGGGACGTCTCGATCCGGTTGACGACCGCCGTGGCGCCGGTCGGCGCGACCTGGCCGCGCGCCGCCCAGGAGCCGTCCGGCGCGGCGATCAGCACGCGCGTCACGCCGCCGCGCGCCCAGGTGCGCAGCCGGTAGCCGGCGGGCAGGTCCGGCTCGTCGTCGGCCGGACCGAGCGGCCGGGTCATCAGGCAGCCGGGTTCGGGATCGACCCACCAGCCGGGGCCGAGCAGGCCCCCGACGCGGGCCGGGTCGGCGAAGACCTTCAGCCGGACCCCCGCTCCCGTCACCGAGCCCGCCACCTTCCGGACGGTGTCCTCCTCCACGGCGTCGTCCACCCCGCCCAGGACCTGCCGGGTGACGTGTTCGGCCAGCCCCACGTCCACCGTCCACCCCCAGGGTTCGGCCACGGGCGGAGCCGCCCCGCACGACAGGACCCAGCCGTCCACCCAGTCCCTCACCACTCCGTCCACGGCTCCCCCGGTAATAGGTGCACTCAACTGTGCGTTATTGCCCGCATAACGCTGTGCGCTGCTGGACATGCGGCGGCAGAGGTGATCGCTGAGAGCGAACGCGGGCCGGGGAACATCCCGGCGTGCCCAAGCATTGAGTCGGCATAGCTCAACTTGACTGCCGAAGGGGAGATCATGGCTTCGACGTCCACACCGCTCACCCTGCCCGTGCTGCCGCTCGACGGCGAGGTCGTGCTGCCGGGGATGGTGGTTCCGCTGGACCTGAGCGACGCAGATGTCCGGGCCGCGGTGGAGGCCGCGCAGGCCGCCGCCCGATCGGAGCCCGGAAAGCCCAAGGTGCTGCTGGTGCCCCGGGTCGACGGCACCTACGCGAGCACGGGTGTGCTGGGCACGGTCGAGCAGGTCGGGCGGCTCGCCGACGGCGACCCGGGCGCCCTGATCCGGGGCCGGAGCCGGGTGCGGATCGGCGCCGGGACCACCGGGCCGGGTGCGGCGCTGTGGGTCGAGGGCACCAGCATCGACGAGAGCGTGCCGGACCCGGCGCCCGGGCACGTCGCCGAGCTGGTCAAGGAGTACAAGGCGCTGGCCACCGCCTGGCTGAAGAAGCGCGGTGCCTGGCAGGTCGTCGACCGGGTGCAGGCCATCGACGACGTCTCCGCCCTCGCCGACAATTCGGGCTACTCGCCCTTCCTGACCCTCGACCAGAAGATCGAGCTGCTGGAGACCGCCGACCCGGTCGCCCGTCTGAAGCTCGCCACCCAGCAGCTGCGCGACCACCTCGCCGAGCAGGACGTCGCCGAGACCATCGCCAAGGACGTCCAGGAGGGCGTCGACAAGCAGCAGCGGGAGTTCCTGCTGCGGCGGCAGCTGGAGGCCGTGCGCAAGGAGCTGCGCGAGCTGAACGGCGAGAAGGAGGGCGAGGAGTCGGACGACTACCGGTCCCGCGTCGAGGCCGCCGACCTGCCCGAGAAGGTGCGTGAGGCGGCGCTGAAGGAGGTCGAGAAGCTGGAGCGGGCCTCCGACCAGTCGCCCGAGGGATCGTGGATCCGCACCTGGCTCGACACCGTGCTCGAACTGCCGTGGAACGAGCGGACCGAGGACGCGTACGACATCCAGGGCGCGAAGGCCGTGCTGGACGCCGAGCACGCCGGTCTGGAGGACGTGAAGGAGCGCATCACCGAGTACCTGGCGGTGCGCAAGCGGCGTGCCGAGCGCGGACTCGGGGTCGTCGGCGGGCGGCGCGGCGGTGCCGTACTGGCCCTGGTGGGCCCGCCGGGCGTCGGCAAGACCAGCCTCGGCGAGTCCGTGGCGCACGCCATGGGCCGCAAGTTCGTCCGCGTCGCCCTGGGCGGCGTGCGCGACGAGGCCGAGATCCGCGGCCACCGCCGTACGTACGTCGGCGCGCTGCCCGGCCGGATCGTCCGCGCCATCAAGGAGGCCGGGTCGATGAACCCGGTCGTGCTGCTGGACGAGATCGACAAGGTGGGGTCGGACTTCCGCGGCGACCCCGCCGCGGCCCTGCTGGAGGTGCTGGACCCGGCGCAGAACCACACCTTCCGCGACCACTACCTGGAAGTGGAACTCGACCTGTCCGACGTCGTCTTCCTCGCCACCGCCAACGTGCTGGAGGCCATCCCGGAGGCCCTGCTCGACCGCATGGAGCTGGTCCGCCTCGACGGCTACACCGAGGACGAGAAGGTCGTCATCGCCCGTGACCACCTGGTGCCGCGTCAGCTGGAGCGCGCCGGCCTGGACAAGGACGAGGTGACCCTCGACGAGAGCGCGCTGCGCAAGCTGGCCGGCGAGTACACGCGCGAGGCGGGCGTGCGCAACCTGGAGCGGTCCGTCGCACGGCTGCTGCGCAAGGTGGCCGCCCAGCACGAACTGGGTGAGCAGGAGCTGCCGTTCACCGTCACGGACGAGCACCTGCGCGACCTGATCGGTCGGCCGCACCACGTTCCCGAGTCCGCCCAGGACCCGGCGGAGCGGCGCACCTCGGTGCCGGGCGTGGCCACCGGACTCGCGGTCACGGGCGCCGGCGGCGACGTGCTGTACGTCGAGGCCTCGCTGGCCGACCCCGAGACGGGCGCGGCGGGCCTGACGCTGACGGGCCAGCTGGGCGACGTGATGAAGGAGAGCGCGCAGATCGCGCTGTCGTTCCTGCGCAGCCACGGGGCCGAGCTGGAGCTGCCGGTCGCCGACCTGAAGGACCGGGGCGTGCACATCCACTTCCCGGCGGGCGCGGTGCCGAAGGACGGCCCGAGCGCGGGCATCACCATGACCACCGCGCTGGCCTCGCTGCTCTCCGGGCGCCAGGTCCGCACCGACGTGGCGATGACCGGTGAGGTCTCGCTCACCGGCCGGGTGCTGCCCATCGGCGGGGTGAAGCAGAAGCTGCTCGCCGCGCACCGGGCGGGCGTCACCACCGTGATCATCCCCAAGCGCAACGAGCCCGACCTGGACGACGTTCCGGACGAGGTGCTGGACAAGCTCGACGTCCACACCGTCACCGATGTCCGCCAGGTCCTGGAGCTGGCGCTGTCGCCCGCCACGAGCGGCGTGGCGCCGGAGGTTCCGGTCGCGGCGTGACGGACGCGATCGGAAGGGCAGGGCCCGGGTCCCGTGAGGGAGGCCCGGGCCTTCGCCGTACGTCAGCCGTCCTGTCGCGGTGCTACGCACGTGGACCGGCCGGTGAGGAGGGGGGGTCCGGAGGCTGCCGTTGGTCTACGCCTGCGAAATACTGAAAGAGCCGGGGCGACGACGGGCGCCGGCGACGACTTCACCACCGGGACGACGGATCAGGGTGCTCACGTGCACGAGGGCGGAAACGACGGCAGTCAGCGAGGCGAAGCGGACGCGTCGCGACCCGGTGCGGAACAGGAGTTCCTGGCGCTGGAACGCGAGTTGACGGTGTTCCTGCGGCGGGCCCGTGCGAACCAGGGCGAGATGGCCCGCGCGGTCCACCCGGACCTGGAGTCGGCGGCGTACGGGCTGCTCGTCCGTCTGGACGAGTGCGGCCGGCAGCGGGCCACCGACCTCGCCGCCTACATCGGTGTCGGCAAGGCCACGATGTCGCGTCAGCTGCGCGCCCTGGAGGACCTGGGGCTGGTGGCCCGGGAACCGGATCCGGCGGACGGCCGCGCCTGGCTGGTGCACCTGACCGACGAGGGGCGCACCCGGGTGCAGCGGGTCCGGGAGGCCCGTCGCGCCCGGTACGTCAGCAAGCTCGCCCACTGGGACCGCGACGAGGTGGCGGAGCTGGCCCGGCTGCTGCACCGGCTGAACTCCGGGATGGAGAAGTAGCGGAGCCTGCTCACAGCTCCACGTAGACCGCCGTCGCGTCGTCGTGGGTCTTGTTCCGGCCGAGGTACGTCCGCTCGTCACGGTCGGCGGTCTCCAGGGCCCGTACGCGGTCGACCAGGGCCTCGACGCCCTGCTTGCGGACGAGGGTGAACAGGTCCGTCCAGTCGCCCTCGCGGAACGTCTCCGTCCACCGGGTCGCGCCGTCCGTCAGCGCGGCCAGGGCCCGCACCTCGCCGCGCGGCAGCGCTCCGGTCACCGCCCGCCCGGCCACCGAGGGATCCGCCGCGGCCGTGAAGAAGCCGCCCTCCTTGTTGCGGACCGTCGCGTCGACCAGGGCGTCGGTGGCCAGGGTCGCCCGGGGGAGCCGGGCCAGGCGGTCGTCGAGACAGGGGGTGACCAGGCCGTCGGGCGACTCCACCAGCAGGACCGAGTCGGACAGGACCAGGTACTCGACGGTCTCCTGCGACCAGCGGGCGAGGGCCACGGTCGCCTGCGGGGTTCGTGGGTGAGAAAGGTCACAGGTTCCCCCGTGTGCCTCGGCGGTGCGCGCTATGGCGCGGGCCAGGGCCTCGGGCAGGGGAACATCCGGGAGTGAAACGGTCAGTTCGGTCAGGGCCCCGCCCAGGCGGGCGGTGTACCAGTGAACGGAATGCCGACAGCCGGTGCCGTCCCTCGGCGGGGTCACTCCGTCCAGCACCACGAGGGAACCGCCCTGTCCGCAGGCGGGTAGCCCGACACTGGCGAAGTCCTCGTTGGGGCGGGCCGGGTCTCCCGGCCGGGAGGCGAGTTCCGTACGCATCCAGCCAGTCTGCACGAGCCCTTCACAGCGTCCGCGAAAGGGTGGCAACTCCCGCCGAATCACCGTACTGCCGCAGGTCAGCCGCCGGATTTGGGGTGGAATGCTGGACTCCGGCAAGACGTGGCGGCGAATACTGCCAAAGCACGCCGCCGACGTCCAACCGGCCCACCGCGACGGGCCCCCGCAAGCACCGGAGGAACTTGCCCGCCAACTCCCCTCCGATGTTCACTCCTTCGGGTGGCGGGTCGGGTGATGTGCGATGACTGACCACCGGCACTGGGAGGGTCGGGGACCGTACGTACCGGGTGGTGCACACACCAGTTGACGGGACGTCACCCGGGCCCATGGGTACACGAGTCAGGAATGCGAGCACCGGTGCAGAAGACGCGGCCTCGGCGCACAGGCAAGCAGACGGCCTCCGAGGGGGGCGCGGAGCGCACCCCTGTCGGCAAGGGCCGCCCGACCCACGTGCGCAACCGGCTCATCGTGGCCGTGGCGGTCGTGGCCGCCGCCATCGCCGGCGCGGGCACGCCCTCCGTGATCGCCGCCTCCGGGCAGCTCGGGGACAGCCAGGAACTGGTGACGCTGAGCGGGCGGACGCAGGACGCCCTCGCCCTCGCCCACTCCCTCGCCGACGAGCGCGACGAGGTCGTGTCCTACGTCGCTGCCGGGCGGCCCGAGTCCAAGGCGCCCTCGGAGCAGCGCAGCGCGCGGGTGGACCGGCAGGTCGAGGAGCTGCGCGCCGACACCGACACCCCGGCCGGGCTCCGCTCGGACCTGGACGCCGTCGCGGCCGTGCGAAGAGCGGCGCTCACCGGAAAGAGCACCGCTCTCGAAGCGCACGAGGCGTACTCCGACGCCATCGCCGAACTTCACCACCTCGCCGAGGACCTGGCCGAACAGCTCCCGCCCCGCGCGGGCTCCGGCGCCTACGCCCTCGCCGAACTCGACACCGCCGTTCAGCAGGCGGCCGCCACCCGAGGCCTGCTCCTCGCCGCCCTGAGCGTGCCCAGCACCACCCAGACGGTCTACGACCCCGTCACCGGCCTGCCCACCGAGACCAGGGTCTCCTCCGAGGCCGACAGCAAGCAGCGAGCCGCCCTCACCGCCGCCGCCCAGCAGGCCCGGTTGCGCTCGGAGTCCGCGCTCGCCGACTTCCACGACACCGCCACCAAGGCCGCCCGCGGCACGTACGACTCCACGGTCACCGGTCCCGAGGTCAACTCCGCCGACGAGTACCTCGCCGCCCTCACCGACCAGCCCACCCTCTCCGACGAGGAACTCGGCACCAGCGCCGACAAGCTGAACGCCGCCCTCACCGCCCGCGTCGAGCTGATGCGCGGCGTCGAGGCCTCCCTCTACGAGCGCCGCACCACCGCGCTGGAGCAACTGCGCGACGACGACGTCACCGCCCTCGAGATCCGCATCGCGATCCTCGGCGCCCTGATGCTGCTCGCCGTCGGCGTCGCCACCGGCATGGCCCGCAGCCTCACCCGCCCGCTCGCCGTGCTGCGCCTCGGATCCGCCCGGCTGGCCGGCGCCGAGGCCCCGGCCACCGAGGAACCGGTGAAGTTCACCGGCCGCAACGACGAGTTCGCCCAGGTCGTCCGCTCCGTCAACGCCCTGCACGCGCACGCCGTCGCCCTGCACGAGCGGCTCGCCACGCTGGAGTCCGACCGCAAGCACCTGGTCGGCCAGCGGCAGAGGATGGCCGACGCACGCGAGGAGCTGCGCGCCGAACTCGCCGACTCCGCCGCCCAGCTGGAGCGGCTGCGCGACAGCATCGGCGGCACCTTCGTCAACCTCGCGCTGCGCACCCTCGGCCTGGTCGAACGCCAACTGGGCGTCATCGAGGGCCTGGAGGAGCGGGAGCAGGACCCCGAGCGGCTCGCCACGCTGTTCAAGCTCGACCACTTCGCCACCGTCATGCGCCGGCACAGCGAGAACCTGCTCGTGCTGGCCGGCACCGAACACGTCCAGCAGCACGCGGGCCCGGTCCCGATGGTGGACGTCGTGCGGGCCGCGGTCAGCGAGATCGAGCGGTACGAGCGGGTGCGGATCACCGCGCTGCCCCCGCACGCGCACATCGCCGGGTTCGCCGCGGACGACCTGTCCCACCTGCTGGCCGAACTCCTGGAGAACGCCACCTCCTTCTCCCCGCCCGACCTGCCCGTCGAGATCTCCGGCTGGCTGCTGGAGAACGGCGAGGTGATGCTCTCCGTCCAGGACGAGGGCATCGGCATGACCGAAGAGCGGATGACCCGGCTCAACACCCGGCTCGCCGACTTCGACCCCGAGTCGCCGTACGACCAGGAGGGCGAGGACGGGCTCGGGCTCGGCCTGTACGTCGTCGCCCGGCTCGCCCACCGGCACGGGGTGCGCGTGCAGTTGCGCGAGCAGAAGCAGGGCGGCATCGCGGCGGTCGTGGTCCTGCCCCAGTCCCTGCTCGCCGAGGCCACGCCCGCCGCCGTCCCGTCGCCCACGCCCGCGTCCCTCTCCGAGAGCGCGCAGGGCTTCTCCTTGCCCGGCGCCGACGCGGAGGCCAACTCCAACGTCCTGCACGGCCGCTCGAAGAACGGCGACCCGCTGGTGGCGCTGGCGGAGCGCGCGGTACAGGCGCAGGAGCCGACGGCCGCACGGGAGGCCCCGGAGTCCCCGGCCGAGACGACGATGGAGCTGATGCTCCCGGAGCAGCCGGGCGAGCTGGGCAAGCTCCGGGAAACGGAGCGGGACCCGGGCGCCGACCACGCCCCGGAGCTCGCGGCGGAGCGGGACCCGGGCGCCGACAACACCCCGGAGGGTAGGGCTGAGGGTGACCTGGGCGCCGACCACGCCCCGGAGCGCGCGGCGGAGCGGGATCTGAGTGCCAACAGCGCCTTGGAGGGTAGGGCTGAGGGTGACCTGGGCGCCGACCACGCCCCGGAGCTCGCGGCGGAGCGGGACCCGGGCGCCGACAGCACCCCGGAGGGTAGGGCTGAGGGTGACCTGGGCGCCGACCACGCCCCGGAGCGCGCGGCGGAGCGGGATCTGAGTGCCAACAGCGCCTTGGAGGGTAGGGCTGAGGGTGACCTGGGCGCCGACCACGCCCCGGAGCGCGCGGCGGAGCGGGACCCGGGCGCCGACAGCACCCCGGAGGGTAGGGCTGAGGGTGACCTGGGCGCCGACCACGCCCCGGAGCGCGCGGCGGAGCGGGACCCGGGCGCCGACAGCACCCCGGAGGGTAGGGCTGAGGGTGACCTGGGCGCCGACCACGCCCCGGAGCCTGCCGCGGCCCCGTCGCGGCCCGCCGTCCCGGCCCCCGCCGACCCCTACGCCATCGGCCCCGACACGCACGAGCGCACCCCCGACGAGGGGGACGAGCCCGAACTCGTCACCGACAAGGGGCTGCCCAAGCGCACGCCGAAGATCAACGCGCCCGCGTCGGCGCCCCGGCCGCGCACCGGGTCCGTCGACGCCGAGGCGCTGCGCCGCCGCCTGGGCGGATTCCGCCAGGGCGCGGAGGCCGGCCGGCGGGACGTCGAGACGGAGATCGCCGAGCGCACCGGCCAGACGGAGACGCCGTCCGCCCCGGCGCGCCACACGGCCACCACGGAAGCTGTGGCCGGTGACCCGGCGACGTCCGGGGCCACACCGCGCGACGCCGCCGGGACGACTGCCCGCGCACACGCACACGCCGAAGAATCCACGGGGGGCACCGTCGAGGAGGCAAGCAGTTGACCGCGCCCAGTACGTTTGGACTGAGCAGTGAGGCCCGCAATCTCCACTGGCTGCTGACGAACCTCGTCGAGGAGGTGCCCGGCATCCTCTCCGTCGCGGTGGTCTCCTCCGACGGACTGCTGCTGCTCTCCTCCGACCCTGGGCGCAACGAGGCCGCCCGGTCCACGCGGGAGGGCCGAGCGACCGGACCGCGCGGCTCCTCCTCCGATCTGGCCACCGTCGTCTCCGGCATCGGCAGTCTCACCATCGGCGCCGCCAAGCTGCTGGAGTTCGGCCCGGTGAAGCACACCATGGTCGCCATGGACGAGGGCAGCCTGTTCGTGATGTCGATCAGCGACGGCTCGCTGCTCGGGGTGCACGGCTCCGCGGACTGCGACATGAGCGTCGTGGCGTACCACATGGCGCTGTTCGTGGGCCGCGCCGGCCATGTCCTGACGCCCGAACTCCGCAGCGAGCTGCGTAAATCCCTGGAGTCCGAACCGACGGGGAGTACCCGATGAGCGCCACTGCCGGTACGCCGAAGAAGCTCCCGGTGCGCGGCGGCGACCGCAAGCCCGCCCGCGTCCGCCCCTACTCGCTCACCGGCGGTCGTACCCGCTTCGGGCACGTGCTGCTGGTGGAGACGTTCGTGGCGAGCACGGCCGCGCTGGACGCGCCCGAGGAGCGCAAGGAACTGACGAACGGCTCCCTGCGGTCCACGGTCATGCCGGAGATGCGGGCCATCGTCGAACTGTGCCGCCGGATGCGCACGGTGGCCGAGATCGCCGCGCTGCTGAAGATGCCGCTCGGCGTGGTCCGCGTGCTGCTCAGCGATCTCGCGGACCAGGGAAAGATCCGTGTGTACGGAACGGGAACCGGTCACGGCACGGGCCGGCCGGACCGCGCTCTGCTGGAAAGGGTGCTGAGTGGACTCCGTCGTCTCTGACGTCGCTCCTGGCGTCTCCCCGATCGTCGAGCCCGACGAGAACCTCAAGTCCTGGCAGACGGACCGCACCCGCGCCCCCATAGCCACCAAGATCGTGGTGGCGGGCGGCTTCGGCGTCGGCAAGACCACGCTGGTCACCTCCGTCTCGGAGATCACGCCGCTGCAGACCGAGGCGCTCATGACCGAGGCGAGCGAGGAGACCGACGACCTCACCGGTACGCCGGACAAGCTGACCACCACGGTGGCCATGGACTTCGGCCGCATCACGCTCGACGACGACCTGGTGCTCTACCTGTTCGGCACGCCGGGCCAGCAGCGGTTCTGGTTCATGTGGGACGACCTGGTGCGCGGCGCGATCGGCGCCGTCGTGCTGGCCGACACCCGCCGTCTGAAGGACTGCTTCCCGGCGCTGGACTACTTCGAGAGCTGCGGACTGCCGTACGTGGTGGCGGTGAACCACTTCGACGGCAGCGAGAGGTTCGAGCCGGAGGATGTGCGGGAGGCGTTGACGATCCCCCGCCACATACCCGTAATGATCATGGATGCGCGCCGCCGGATCTCCGCGATCGAGACCCTCCTGGCTCTCGTCGGCCACGCGCTCGACGAAACACCCGAGTAGACCCGACCTAGGAGTCACCACCCGCATGCGGAAGATACTCGTCGTCGGAGCCGGTCAGTCCGGACTCCAGCTCGCCCTCGGACTGCAGTCGCACGGGTACGAGGTCACCCTGATGTCGAACCGGACGGCGGACGAGATCCGCTCCGGCCGGGTCATGTCGACGCAGTGCATGTTCCACACGGCCCTTCAGCACGAGCGCGACCTGAAGCTGAACTTCTGGGAGTCCCAGGCCCCGAAGATCGAAGGGCTCGGCGTCTCGGTGGCGGCCCCCGGCTCGTTCGACCCGGGCCCCTCGCAGCGGGCGATCGACTGGGTGGGCAAGCTGGACGGGTACGCCCAGTCGGTGGACCAGCGGGTGAAGATGGCGGGCTGGATGGAGACGTTCGCGCAGCGCGGCGGGCAGCTGGTCATCCACGGCGCGGCGGTCGGCGACCTCGACTACTTCTCCCGCACGCACGACCTGGTGCTGGTCTCGGCGGGCAAGGGCGAGCTGGTGCAGATGTTCGCCCGCGACCCGGAGCGCAGCCCGTACAGCGAGCCGCAGCGCGCCCTCGCCGTCGCCTACGTGCACGGTCTCGGCCCGCGCCCGGAGCACCCGGAGTTCGACGCGGTCCGCTGCAACCTGGTGCCCGGCGTCGGCGAGCTGTTCGTGATGCCGACGTTCACCACGTCGGGCCGCGCCGACATCCTGTTCTGGGAGGGCATACCCGGCGGCCCGCTGGACGTCTTCAACGGCGTCAAGGACCCCGCGGAGCACCTCTCCCTGACCCTGGAACTCATGGAGAAGTTCCTCCCGTGGGAGTACGCGCGGGCCACCAAGGTCGAACTGACCGACGCGAACGGCACGCTCTCCGGCCGGTACGCCCCGACCGTGCGCAACCCCATCGGCCGGCTGCCGGGCGGCGGCCTGGTGCTCGGGGTCGCCGACGTGGTCGTCGCCAACGACCCGATCACCGGCCAGGGCTCCAACTCGGCGTCCAAGTGCGCCGCCTCCTACCTCGCCTCCATCCTCGAGCACGGCGACAAGCCCTTCGACGAGGCCTGGATGCAGCAGACGTTCGACCGCTACTGGGACACCGCCCAGCACGTCACCAAGTGGACCAACGCGATGCTGGCCCCGCCGCCCGAGCACATCCTCGACCTGATCGGCGCCGCCGGTCAGCTCCAGCCGGTCGCCGACCGCTTCGCCAACGGCTTCAACGACCCGGCGGACTTCGAGAACTTCTTCTACGAGCCCGAGAAGACGGCGGCGTACCTGGCCTCGGTCGCGGAAGCCTGACCGGCTTCTGACCAGCAATCCGACCGTCGTCACCTGTCGTCGTTGGTCGCTGCTGGTCGCCCTCGGACGGCCCAGAGACGGCCCCGGTACTGCTGCCGGGGCCGTTGGCGTCTCGCTGGGGCTCAGCCTTTCGATGCGAACCATGGGCGCGACAGTCGCTGAGGTCGGCCGGGCACGTCGGTTGGCGGCTGAAGGCCGGTGACGGTCGGCAGTGGGCGTGGCGGTTGCTGTACTTCCGCTGCTGTGCAGCACCAGCGTCGCCCCCCCATCAAGTCGACGGTCTCCGCACGCTGACCCGTGCGTCAACGCCTCGCATGGCGGTCGGCCGGCGCGCGTCGACGAGAGCTGCCGCCTCCCGGCAGGCGTCACACGCTGACTCTCTTTGTGGCAGCCACAGGTGATCCGACGGCGACATGTGGTCTCGCCCGATACCGCACAGTGTCCTGCCGTACGAGCCGTAGGCATGGCAGGTGGAGGGAGGTGGATCGTCGGCGACTGCTCGCTCCCACCGCATCTCGATGGGCATGTACGGCGGACGGGCGATCTCGAAGACCCCTCCGCCCACGTACGTGCTTGCGTAGCACCAGGAGCAGGACCACCTTCCGAATGACAAGTCCCTCTGTCCGGCGGCACGGATGAGGTCTTCTGGAAGTGGTGAGCCGAGTCACCCACGTGCGGCGGCTCACCGTAGCCGTGCCTGTGACCTGCGTGGATGCCGGGACTAGTTGGCATCATCTGTCAACGCCGGTTCGCCTCGGACGGCCCGGAGACGGCCCCGGGCAGCTACTGAGAGCCACCGTGGATCCCCAGGGTGGGCAACGGCTGCTGCCAAGTACCGGCTAGTTCGGTGAGTGCCTCGCGTGCCAGCCGGCGCACCTTGAGCCACCCTGCGTCGGCGGTCAGCGCCTCGTACGTCCACCTCAAAGCCTGCTCCGCCCCGCTCATCGCGTCGAGGATCGCGTCAATGCGTGCGAGGCGCGACTCCATCGCAACGTCGATACGGCCGGTCTCGGCGAGGAGCACGATGGAGGCTCGCGCGTTCTCGTAGTCCAACGCCAAGTCGTCGGTTTCGAGTCGGTACTTGTCGAGCCATGCTGTCTGGTCCCTCGCGTCCACAGCGAGCATCGTGAGCGTCTCGACCAAGTACGTCCACGCGCCTGCTTCGGACAGCCTCTGCTCGCTCATTCCGCCCCCTCGGCGCCCATTGGACCACGAGGCCGGTGTAGCGACTTCGGCCGGGAGCTTTGAGCGAGTGGAGGACCCGCTCGGCGATCGCAACGATCTACGCCAAGGCCCAACCTCCGGTCTGACGGCCCATAGACAGCCCACGGCCCCGTACAGACTGGCCAGCTCGGTAGAAACGGCTGGTAGAAGTCTTGCGGGGCCGTCAGCTGGCTTGTCCGAGCCGGAGAAGACGGAGGCGTACCTTGCTTCCGTGGCCTCCTAGTCGCGCGCCCCTGCGGGGCGTCGGTCGGGGCGAACGGCTCCCAGGATCGGGTTGTTCGCGAGAGGGGCGACCTTGATCTTCTCGCCGGTGCGGGGGGCGTGGACGACCTTGCCGTCGCCCAGGTACATCGCCACGTGCGTGGCCTCGGGGAAGTAGATCACCAGGTCGCCGGGGCGCAGTTCCTTCAGCGGAACGCGGGGGAGCCGGGCCCACTGCTCCTGGCTGGTGCGGGGGATGGGGGTCCCGGCGTGCGCCCAGGCCTTGGAGGTGAGCCCGGAGCAGTCGTACCTCTTCGGGCCCTCCGCGCCCCACTCGTACGGCTTCCCCAGCTGCCGCATGGCGTAGCGCACGGCCCGGTCGCCCCGCGGGGACGGCGCGGCGTCGGCGCCGAGCGCGCCGGAGGCCACCAGCTTCTGCTGCGCCGTGGCCGTCCCCTTGTCCTCGGCGTCGGCGAGCGCGGCGATCTGCCGGGCGCTGAGCGAGGCGAGCAGCTTCTCCACGTCGTCGAGCCGCCGGCGCACCGCGTCCCGCTCCTTCTTCCGCCGTTCGGTCAGGGCGAGTTGCCGGTCCAGCGCGGCCCGCGCCTTGCGGGCCAGCTCGTCGGCCTTCTTCTCGCTGCCGGCCAGCTCCCGCACCGTCGTGGCCCGCTCCCGTGCCAGCTGCCCGATCACATGGCCCTGGTCGAGCGCGTGCTGCGGATCGCGGGCGAGCAGCAGCCGCAGGTACGGGGAGAGGTCGCTGCGGCCCTGGTACTGCTGGCGGGCCAGCCGGCCGGCCGCACCCCGGCTGTCGTGCAGGGCGAGCCGGGCGCGGAGCAGCGCGGCGTCCAGCCGTCGTGCCTCGGCGCGCTGCTTCCTCAGGTGTTCCTCGGTGGCGTTGTAGGCCTCGGTGGCCTTCTCGGCCCCCCGGTACAGCCGCTGAAGATCCGTCAGCAGGTCGGCGACCGACCGCCGTCCGGGCTCGACCGGCTTCGGTGCGGCCGCCGCGGGCACGGCTGCGAGAACGGCGTGGGCCGCCACGGTCGCCGTACACACCAGGCGCAGTAGCCTTCCTGACACGTCATCACCTCCGGTGCGGGGCAGCGGGTCCGCTCCGCACCGTGAGCATGTGACCTGCCCGCGCGGCCCGCGCGCCGACCGTCGGCGGGTTGGCGTAACGACGTCACCCGTCCGCGTCGTCCGGCTTGCCTCCCGGCGTGGCGTCTGGCTTGCGCCACGGCCACCCGGGCCGGCGGCCCCCCTGGTCGCCCGCGGGATCGTGGACGTACTTCCAGCGCCGGGTGAGCCGGCCCTGGCCACGGGACTCCCGGCGGTAGACCAGGACCGTCGGCGGGCCGCCGTGCGGGTCGGGGACCGGGATGCGGTACGTCTTCGGCGGGTGGCCGGTGAGTCCGAGGAGCACGGGCAGGACGCGGCCGTCCATGGGGCCGCCCTCGAACGGGGTGTCTTCGCTCTTCACGGCACCAGTCTCGGCCATCGGCCGAACGGCGGGCCTCAGGCCAGGGCCGCCACGACGGACGCGGTCTGCGGGTCGCGGGCGGCGGTGACGGACAGGACGGCCACGAACTGGTCCACCAGCCAGTCCCTCAGTTCGTCCAGCGGCGGCTGCTTGTCCTCGTCGAGCCAGATGAGGGAGGCCGCCTCGACCGCGGTGATCCACATCCGCACGGTCATCCGCAGCCGGGGGCCCGGGTCGGTGACCCCGAGGTGGCGCAGGATGTGCACGGCCGCGGCCCGGCGCACGCCGTCCACGATGGCGGTCGTGCGGGAGGTCTCGACCACGCTGCCGCCCTGGAGCAGGGCGCTGAAGCCGGTGTCGTGCTGGTCGACGAAGGCGAGGTAGCGGTCCAGGGCGCGGGACAGGCGGGGGAGCAGGGGGCCCTCGCGCGGCTCGTCGAAGCAGAGCTCCAGCTCCTCGGCGGCGGAGCGCAGGGCAGCCTCGTACAACTGCTGCTTGCCGCCGGGGAAGTAGCGGTACACCAGCGGGCGGGAGACCCCGGCCGCCTCCGCCACGTCGTCGAGGGAGACGTCCTCGGGGGCGCGGTGGGCGAAGAGGCCGAGTGCGGCGTCCAGCAGCTGGCTGCGGCGTTCCTCCACGCTGAGGCGGCGGTAAGCGGGGGTGGGCGCGGCGGGGGTCATACGGGGCAGCGTAGTCGGCGGGACGAGGGTCGTACTGGGCCGGTCGCGCGGTTGCCCGCGCCCCTCGGGCGTTGCGGCGCCGGGCAGGGACGCCGGCCCCGCTCGCGCGGGGAACCGCGCGACCAGCCACAACGGACCCGCACCGGTGCGGCGCCCCACGCCTACGCCAGCAACCCGGAGGACTTCCACAGCCGCCGTCCCACTCCTCGCAGCACCCCGATGTCGTCCAGGAAGTCCGTCAGGCGCTTCGCGCCGGTCTGCATGATCTCGCGGCGGTGGGCGCTGGCCTTCACCTGCGCCATCGCCTCCCGCTTGTCCAGGCCCACGTTGGTGTAGACCTCGGGGTTGACGAAGGCGACCGAGAAGACCCGGGCGAACTCCCCGGAGGTGATCCGCGTGAACTCCTGCGACCACTTGGGCGCGGTGACCATCTGGCGCCGCAGCTCCTCGCGGGCGTACCGGACGTGGCGGGCCTCCTCCACCACGTGGATGCGCGTGACGCCCCGGATCAGCGGCTGCACCCGCTCGTCGGGGAAGGTCAGGCGCTGCATCCAGTCGAGGACCTCCTCGCCGAGCAGGGTCGCGGTGAAGGAACCGGGGGTGGTGGAGATCGTCTTGAAGAGGCGGCCGAGGTTCTGGTGCACGCGGCTGACCGGGTACCAGGGCGTACCGCCGCGGGAGATGAGCCGGGCGAACATCTTCGAGTGCCGGCACTCGTCCTCGATCTCGGTCAGTGCGTAGCGCACGTGCGCGCTCGTCGCCGCCTTGTCGTAGATGTGCCGGACCAGCAGCTGCATCAGGATGATCTCGAACCAGATGCCCAGCGACGCCAGCGCCGCCGACTCGTGCTGGGAGAGCAGGATGCGCTGTTCCTCGCTCATCCGCTGCCACATCGGTGTGCCGTACAGCGACACCAGCTCCGGCGGCCAGAACCACTTGCCCTCCTCGAAGGGTGCGTCCCAGTCGAGTTCCTTGTCCGGGTCGAAGGAGTGCTTGGCGGAGGAGTCGAGCAGCCGCTCTGCCACCTGCTCGCGGTCCTTGAGCCGGCCGAGCGCGTCGCGCAGGCCTTCCAGGGCTTCTGCTTCGGCTTCGGTGAGGGTCGTCATGCCCTTATGAGACTGCTTGTCAGCAAGCCCGTCAATCCCTTGCGCGTTACTTGTTGACCGCGCGTCTACTCCGTGTGAGCCTGCGGACATGTCGACCTTCGACCAGTACGCCATGGACCCCGCAGAGCCCCTCTGGTCGGTGCCCGCGACCGGGGCGGCCCGTTTCAGCTGGGAGTACGACGACGGACGCGACCGCCTGCTGGCCCTGTACCAGAAGGGCAAGGACAAGCAGTGGGACGGTCAGAAGCGGATCGACTGGGACCTGGAGGTCGACCCCTACGACCCCCTCGGCACGCCTGACGAGGTGCTCTCCCTCCACGGCACCAGACACTGGGCCAAGCTCTCCGAACGGGACAAGGGCGACCTGCGCCGGCACTACGCCTCCTGGCAGTTCAGCCAGTTCCTGCACGGCGAGCAGGGCGCGATGATCTGCGCGGCGCGCATCGTCGAGTCCGTCCCCGACCTGGACGCCAAGTTCTACTCCGCGACCCAGACCATGGACGAGGCCCGGCACGCGGAGATCTACGCCCGCTTCCTGCAGGAGAAGATCGGGATGCTCTACCCGATCAACGACAACCTCCAGTCGCTGCTCGGCGACACCCTGCGCGACAGCCGCTGGGACATGCCCTACCTCGGGATGCAGGTACTCATCGAAGGCCTCGCCCTCGCCGCCTTCGGCATGATCCGGGACACCACCGACAAGCCGCTGCCGAAGCAGATCCTGGCGTACGTCATGCAGGACGAGGCCCGCCACGTCGCCTTCGGGCGGATGGCGCTGCGGGACTACTACCAGCAGCTCACCGACGCCGAACTGCGCGAACGCGAGGAGTTCGTCATCGAGGGCTGCTACTTGATGCGGGACCGGCTGCGCGGTGTGGAGGTGCTGGAGAACTTCGGCATCCCGCGGGCCGAAGCGGAGGAGTACAGCGAACGCTCCGAGTTCCTCGCCCTGTTCCGCAAGCTGCTGTTCAGCCGGATCGTGCCGTGCGTGAAGGACATCGGCCTGTGGGGCAAGCGCCTTCAGCAGGCCTATGTCGACATGGGCGTCTTCGAGATGGGCGACTCCAACCTCGACCTGCTGATGGCCCAGGACGAGGAGATCGCCGAGAAGCTCGACGCGGAACGGTTCGCGGCCGAGGAGCGGGAGCGGGTGGCCGAGGTGACGCAGGCGATCGAGGCGGGAGCCGGCGAGGACTCCTAGAGAGTGCGGCCCGGCCCTTCGGGGACCTCGCCCGTCACCGGCGCCGCACCGCCCGGCGGGAAGGACGTGCGCAGCGTGAAGGCGTACGGTGTCGGCCCGCGCGCAGGTGAAGCAGGCAGGCCTCGGCCTCGGCGACCGTCGGGCGGTGCCAAGCCGGCACCCACCACAGGACGGTGACCGCTTCCCGGAGCCGCTCGAACCTCCCCCACTGCCTTGAAGGCGTGGGGGGACACCCATCCTGCGGCGGGCCATCATCTCCCGGTGCCGCCCCCGGTACATGAACGCGGTCAGGGCGTCGGTGTCCCGCCACACCGACAGGTTGACGATCAGCCAGTCGTCGCCGAAGACGGGCAACCGCGCACGCCCGAGAGCCACCCTTGGGGCGTCCTGACGGAACGCCGCCTGTCCCGGGCCTCCTCTTCCAGCCGAACGTGAGGCGGAACGACCACAGTGCGTCGGTGGCGTTGCCGGAGTCGCTCCGGAGCCGCCGGACGAAACCGTCGGCGGCGTCGGCGTCGGCGTTCACGGGGTCGAGGCCGTCGACGAAGTCCTTCAGCCACGGGGAGTCCAAGGGGGTATTGAGACGGGCGACGTTGACCTGGGCGAGTTGGTGCGCGGGCGTCGTTTCCGTCAGGACCGGACCGTAGGTCGGCGCCCGTTCGCCGCGGTGCACCCCGTCTCACGACCCGAGCACGGCCCGCATCACCGCCCGCGCGATCGGCGCCGCCATGCCGCCCCCGGTGATGTCACGGCGGTGCGCGGCCGCGTCCTCCACCACCACCGCGACCGCCACCTTCGGCTCCGGGTCCTGATCGCCCTGCGCCCAGGAGACGAACCAGGCGTACGGCGTACCGGAGTTGTCGACGCCGTGCTGGGCGGTGCCGGTCTTGCCGCCGACGGTTGCGCCGGGGATCGCGGCGTTGACGCCGGTGCCGTGCTCCACCACGTCGCGCATCAGCTCCCGCAGCCGCATCGCGGTCGACGGGTACATGGCCTGACGGGCCGGGGTGGCGCCGGCCGTGGACACCGTCGCGCCGCGGGCGGTGGTCGTCCGCTCCACCAGGTACGGCTCGCGCACCTGACCGCCGTTGGCCACCGCGGCCGAGACCATCGCCATCTGCAACGGCGTGGCCCGGGTGTTGTACTGACCGATCGAGGACAGGGCCAGCTGCGCCCGGTCGACGGAGGTGTCGAAGGTGCTCTGCGCCACCGAGTACGGGATGCGCAGGTCGGTGTCGTTGAAGCCGAACGCGTGGGCCGTCGAGGCCATGTCCGTCACACCGACGTCGACGCCCAGCTTGGCGAAGACCGTGTTGCAGGACCTCTCGAAGGCCTTGCGCAGCGAGGCGTTCGCACAGCCGCCGCTGCCGTTGCGCAGGGCCGTCGTGGTACCGGGCAGGGTGTACGGGTCGGGCGAGCGGGTCGGCGCGTCGACGCTGGTGATCACCCCGGCGTCCAGCGCGGCCGCCGCGGTGACCACCTTGAATGTCGAACCCGGCGGATACGTCTGCCGTACCGCCCGGTTCAGCATCGGCTTGTTCGGGTCCCCGTTCAGCCCCAGCCAGGAGCGGGTCACCGCCGGCCCGTTCCCCGACAGCGCCCCCGGGTCGTAGGACGGGGTGGAGACCAGCGCCAGGATGCGCCCCGTCGCCGGCTCGATCGCCGCGACCGCGCCCCTGCGGTTGCCCAGGGCCCGGAACGCCGCCTGCTGCGCCGCCGGGTCAAGGGTCGTGACGACGTCACCGCCGGGGCTGCGGGCGCGGGTGAGGTCGTTCCACAGGGGGAACGGCGAGAGCATCGGGTCGGTGCCGGACAGGGTGCCGTCCGCGGCGTGCTCCAGGAACGTGGTTCCGTACACCTGCGAGGAGAAGCCGGTGACGGGGGCGTACAGCGGGCCCTGCGCGTACGTGCGCTCGTACCGCAGGTGCTCACCGGTGTCCTTGGAGCCGGTGACCGGCCGGCCGCCGACCAGGATGTCGCCGCGCGGCTGGCCGTAACGGGCGAAGTCCTGGCGCCGGTTGGCCGGGTTGCCGTCGTACGCGCCGGCCTGGACGACCTGGATGCGGGCCGCGTTGACGAGGAGGGCGGCCAGCAGCAGGGCGCAGAAGGCGGCGGCGTAGCGGATGTGGCGGGTCACGGGGCGACCTGCCCGTCGTACTGCTTGCGGGCCGAGTGGCTCACCCGGATCAGCAACGCCACGATCGCCCAGTTGGTGACGACCGAGGAGCCGCCCTGCGCCAGGAACGGCATCGCCATGCCGGTGAGCGGGATCAGGCCGGTCACCCCGCCCGCGATGACGAACACCTGGAGCGCCACGATCGAGGCGAGGCCCACCGCGAGCAGCCGGCCGAACGGCTCGCGCAGGGCGAGGCCCGCCCGGTAGCCGCGCTCGACCAGCAGGCCGTACAGGAGGAAGATCGCGGAGAGGCCGGCCAGGCCGAGTTCCTCGCCCGCGGTCGCCAGGATGAAGTCCGACTTGGTGGCGAAGCCGATGAGGGTGGAGTGGCCGAGGCCAAGGCCGGTGCCGAGGACGCCGCCCGCCGCGAACGCGAACAGCGACTGGGCCAGCTGGTTGGGACCCTGACCGGCCTCGATGGACGCGAACGGGTGCAGCCAGTCCTGGATCCGGGCCGCCACGTGCGGCTCCGTCCGGCCGACGGCGACCGCGCCGAGCGTCGCCAGCAGCAGGCCGACGGCGATCCAGCCGCTGCGGCCGGTGGCGACGTACAGCATGACGACGAACAGGGCGAAGAACAGCAGCGAGGTGCCGAGGTCGCGTTCCAGGACCAGCACGCCGACGCTCACCAGCCAGATGGCGACGATCGGGCCGAGCACGCGGCCGGTGGGGAGCTGGAGCTTCCACAGGCGGCGGCCGGCGTAGGCGAGCGCGTTGCGGTTCGCGGCCAGGTACGCGGCGAAGAACACCGCCAGCAGCACCTTCGCGAACTCGCCCGGCTGGATGGAGAAACCGGCGATCCGGATCCAGATCCGGGCCCCGTTCACGGCCGGGAAGAAGATCGGCAGGGTGAGCAGGAGCAGCGCGGCGGCGACGCACACGTACGCGTACCGCTGGAGCACGCGGTGGTCACGCAGGGCGGCGACGACGTAGGCGAAGAGGGTGATTCCCAGCGCCGACCAGACCAGCTGGGCGGGGGCCGCCCGGTCGCCGGGGGTTTCCAGGTCCAGCCGGTAGATCAGCACCAGGCCGATGCCGTTCAACAGCACGCCGATGGGCAGTAGCAGCGGGTCGGCGTACGGGGCGCGCAGGCGGACCGCGAGGTGCGCGAGCAGGGCGAGGACGCCGAGTCCGGCTCCGTAGCCCACCGCGCCGGGCGGGACGGCGCCGGTCCTGGCGAGGCCGACAGCGCAGTAGCCGTACACCGGGAGGAGTACGGCTACGACGATGAGGGCGAGCTCGATGCCACGGCGCCGGGGGAGACGGACCGCGGGAGCGGGTGCGTCCACTGCCACGGCGGTTCCGGTTCCGGCATTCGTCATGTCCGGTACCTACCCAAATGATGCGGCTTGCGTGCCGTCGGCATCAGCACCAGCGTGGCGCGGGCCCGATGTTGTTGATGTAGCGGGCCGCGCCCCAGGCCCAGGTGCGGCCCCCG
Source organism: Streptomyces chromofuscus (assembly GCF_015160875.1). Taxonomy (NCBI): domain Bacteria; kingdom Bacillati; phylum Actinomycetota; class Actinomycetes; order Kitasatosporales; family Streptomycetaceae; genus Streptomyces; species Streptomyces chromofuscus. Next base: position 5,404,043 of record NZ_CP063374.1, read on the forward strand.
ACGAGGTACCAGAGGGGGTTGCCCTGCACCCGCTGGCCCGGCGTCTTGCAGTGGATCGGCAGGACCTCGCCCCGCTCGACCCGGGCGATGGCGCGGCTGCGCTGGGTGGGGGACGAGCGCAGCGCCAGGCTGCCGGCGGTGACGACGCCTTCGTAGCGGGCGCCCTGGCCCTCCCCGACGAAGTCGTCGTCGAAGTCGTCGTCGAAGAACCAGTCCTCGTCGCCGTCACCGCCGATGTCGTCCCCGTCGTCGTCGAAGTCGTCGTCGAAGTCGTCGTCGTCATCGTCGTCGAAGTCGTGGCGGCCGTTGTTGCCGTTGCCGTTGCCGCCGAAGTCGTTCCGGCCGTTGTTGCCGTTGCCGTTCCCGTTTCCGCCGAAGCCGTTGTTGCCGTTCCCGTTTCCGCCGAAGCCGTTGTTGCCGTTGCCGTTGCCGTTCCCGCCGAAACCGTTCCCGCCGTGGCCGTTGCCGCCGGCGAAGACGTCGACGCCGCCGTTGCCCGCGAAGACGTCGACACGGCCGTTCCCGCCGTAACCGTTGCCGTTCCCGCCGAAGCCGAAGCCGTTGCCGTTCCCGCCGAAGCCGTTGTTGCCGAATCCGTTGCCGTTCCCGCCGAAGCCGTTGTTGCCGAATCCGTTGCCGCCGGCGAAGACGTCGACGCCGTTGCCCGCGTACACGTCGACGCGGCCGTTGCCGCCGAAGCCGTTGTGATGGCCGAAGCCGGGGCCGAAGCCGAAGCCGGGACCGAAGCCGGGACCGAAGCCGAAGCCCGGGCCGAAGAAGCCCGGCGCGAAGCCGAAGCCGGGGGCGACGCCGAAGCCGGGGGCGACGCCGACGCCGGGGACGGGCGCCGGCACAGGGGCGGGAACGGTGCCGGCCTCGCCGCCGGGCGCGGGGACGGCGCCGGTACCGGAGCCGGGACCGGCAGCGTCCCAGAGACCGCCGGCGCAGGCCGGGGAGATCGCCACCGCGGCGGCCAGGGCACCCGCGGCTGCCGTCACGGCGAGACGGGTGCGGGGAGATCGCAGGGACATGGGGAGAACCTCCCGTGAGGGGGCGGGGCGAAGCTGACTAATCGCCACATTAGGAGCGGCCTTCGCGGGGCGCCCGTCACAGTGCGCCATCGGGGAGGGTCACTCCCCGTCGGCCGTGCGCCCGCGGGTCACTCCCCGTCCGGCCTGCGCCCGTCCCGCGGGGCCTGAGGCAGGGTCAGGCGCGCCACCGCCCCGCCCCCCGGCGCGTTGCGGAACTCCAGCCGGGCGCCCAGCACCTCCGCCTGGCCCAGCGCGATGGTCAGGCCGAGGCCGTGCCCCTTCGCCCCGCCCTCGGTGCGGAACCGCTGCGGGCCGTGCTCCACCAGGTACTCCGGATAGCCCGCCCCGTGGTCCCGCACGGTCACCACTGGCCCGTCCACCGTCACGACGACGGGCGGCCGGCCGTGCGTGTGCGCGTTGGCGACGAGGTTGCCGAGCACCCGCTCCAGCCGCCGCCGGTCGGTCTCCACCCGCGCGTCCCGGACGACGCGCACCACCGTGTCCGTACCGGACGCCCGGACGACCCGTGCGGCCAGCGCGCCCAGCTCCTCGCTGTCCAGGTCCAGCCGCTCGCGCCCGGTGTCCAGCCGGGAGATCTCCAGCAGGTCCTCGGTGAGCGTGCGCAGCGCGGCCACCCGGTCGCGGACCAGTTCGGTCGGGCGCCCCGGCGGCAGCAGTTCGGCCGCCGCGTGCAGGCCGGTCAGCGGCGTGCGCAGCTCGTGCGCCACGTCCGCGGTGAACCGCTGCTCGGCGATCAGCTTGCCCTGCAACGACGCGGCCATCGAGTCCAGCGCGGCGGCGACCGCGGCCACCTCGTCCTGCGGTCGCGTCCGGTCCCGGGCGCGCGGGTCGTTCACCCGGGCGTCCAGGGCGCCCGCGCTGATCCGCCGGGCGACCCGCGCCGTGGTGTGCAGCCGCCGGGTCACCCGGGTCACCGCGAACGCCCCGACCAGCACGGTCGCCCCGATCGCCAGCGCCGACGACCAGCCGATCGACCGGTCGAGGCCCTGGATCGTGCGGGCCTGCTGCGAGTAGTCGACGGCCACCGCGAGGGCCCGGCCGCCGTCGGCAGGACCCGCCGCCCACATCGTCGGCCGGCCGTCGTGCTCGGCGACCATCGTGCCGCGGTCCCCGGCCGCCGCCAGCGAGCGCAGCGAGGGTGGCAGCCCCTCGGGGTCCAGGCCCGCGCCCGGCGTCAGCGGATCCCCGGCCTCGTAGGCCGCCGTCGCCTCCGCCAGCCGGGCCAGCGCGAGGTCGCGGGCCTGGCCGACGGTCTGGTTGGTCACCGAGACATGGACCAGGACGCCGAGCAGCGCGGCCAGGGCGCAGCACATCACGGTGATGAAGGCGGCGGCCTTCACCGCGAGGGTGCCGGCCCAGCGCGGCAGCGCGAGCCTCATCGAGGACTCGCGGAGGGGGTGCGAGAGGGGGTGCGGGGCGGGTACTCCGGGTCCGGCCGCTCGCCGGTGCGCAACATCTCGTCGTGGGTGAGCAGCATCGCGCGCTGGTCGGTGTCCCAGCTCCACTGGAGGCGGTACTGATAGCCCGGGACCTCGGACGGCGCCCGCAGGATCACCGACTGCCCGGCGATCTCGATGCTGCTCACGGCGTCGTCGTAGGCCATGACCTGCACCAGCCGGTGCCTCTCCACGGTGTAGACGCGCACGGCGGTCATCTCGCCGGGCAGCAGCCGGAAGCCCAGCGTCATCTCGGGCCGTCCGTCGCCGGTCAGGTCCCGGTAGTACGGCTCCAGGACCGGGCACCCGGCCCCGTCCCCGGCACGGCCGCACTCCTCCATCCGGCTGTTCGTCCCCCGGTAGCGCGCCTTGGGCCCCTCGTAGTCGCCCGGGCTGCGGGCGATCTCGGCCCGCACCACCGCCACCGGGTCCACCTCACGGATGTCGTCGCCGGGCACGCCGACGCCCTTCACGACCTGGATGTCCACCTCGCCGATGTCGAAGGCCGGGCTGGAGGCCGGCGGCAGCTCGGGCCACAGCCGGGCCGGACCCGCCGCGGTCGGCGTCGGCCCGGCGCCGCGCAGATCGCCCGCGTCGCCGCAGGCCGTCGCGGTCACCGAGAGCAGCGCGAGGGCGGTGAAAGCGCGGACCCGGGCGCGGGTGACGAGCGGGAGGAGGCGGCGGGGCACGGGGCATCCTGTGGTTCGGGACGGTCGGCCCGTACACCTTATGCGTGCGTGCGGCTTGTTCGTGCGTACACCCTATTGGCGGGAAAGTCCGCTCATGTACCTGAGGTCCCGTTTGTGCATGTGAGGTCCCGGCAGACGTGTCCGTGAGGTCCCGGCAGACGTGTCCGTGAGGTCCCGGCCGGGGACGGCCTACTCCGCGAGTTCCTCCAGGAACCGCACCGTCGGCAGCCCTGTGCGCAGGTACTCCACGAACAGCTCGTTGTGCAGCGCCCACGGCGCGCGGCGGGCACGAATCAGCCGGATCGCCGACTCGGCGGAGCGGCCCCGGCGGATCAGGGCGTGCGCGATCACCAGGCCCGAGCGGTTGTAGCCGTGGTAGCAGCGCACCAGCACCCGGTGGCCCCGGTCCAGCGCGTCGCAGGCCGCCTCGGCCAACCGGATCACCCCGGCCAGCTGGGTGCCGTCGAGCGGGCCGTCCGGAATCGGCCAGACCTGGTGGTCGACGCCGGGGTCGGGTCCGTGGCCGGGCAGCCGCAGGAGCGTCTGGACCAGGTCGAACTCGTCCCGGACCACGGCGAACTCCACGTGCCCGGCATGGCCCGTGAACTCGTGCCCGCCCATCCACAGACCGGGCACGATCTCGTTCCACGGCATGTCCGGAGCCGGTACGTCGGGTTGCTTCCTGCGGGTACGCAACGGCGCCTCCCCAACCGCCCCGCGGGCGGGCCCGTCCCAACTCCTTCCAAAGGTAGCCGGGTTCTTGCCCCTGGAGCACCCCGCCTGTTCCCATGGTCATGGGGTGATGTGCATGAGCGGACTGCGCGTCGTACCGGCCTGGCGGCACGGCCGTGAACGACTGTACGTCTGCCTCACGGACGGCAGGAACATCGCCTGGTACGACCGTGAGGCGGCCCGGGTCAACCTGCTGAGCGAGGACCGCAGAGACGACGTCCTGCAGGCCCTGCGCCCCTTCCTCACCGGGCCCGTCACGGTCGGCCCGCCCCCGGTCCCGACCCCCGCGGAACTCGCCCGCCTCACCCTGCACCCCGACGACGACCTGGCCCCCAACCGGCCCGGCGAGGCCCTCCTGGTCGCCCTGGACCGGGACCCCGGCGGACCCGTGCCCCGGCTGCGCGCCGACCCCCGGCGCCGGGCGCTGGAGGCCGAGCAGACGGTGGGGGAGGCGCTGGACCGGATGGACGGCGCGGGCTGGCACGCCCTGCACTCCCTCCCGCTGCCCGGCGGCGACCGCGTTCACCACCTGCTGATCGGCCCCGGCGGCCTCTTCGCCGTGCACTCCCTGTACGCCCGCAAGCAGCGGGTCGTGATCGCCGACCCCATGGTCACGCTCGGGCGGCGGGAGGGGCGTCCGCTGCTGCGCCGGGTCAGGGCGGACGCCGCCCGCGCCTCGTACGCCCTGACCGCCGAGGTCCGCCCCGTCCTCGCCCTGGTCGGCCCGTCCCGCGTCTCGGTCCCCGGCCCGGTCCGCGAGGTGCGGGTCCTGCAGGACACGGAGCTCGACGGCCTGGCCCGTCTGGGCGGCGTCCTCAAGCCGGCGGACGTGGAGGCCCTGCACGCGATGGCGCGGGACCGGAACACGTGGACGCGGGTGTGACCCCGGCCGAGGACGTGACCTGCGCCGGGCCCTCGCCGTACGACGCTTCGCCGTACGACGCCTCGGCTCCGCCGTAAGACGCTTCGCCGTACGACGCCTCGCCCTACGACGCCTCGGCTCACGGCAGGGGACTGGCCCGCCCCGCGTCGAGCAGCGGCGCCAGCACGTCGCCGTAGTCCTGCACGCGCGGGGCGATGTCCGTCGCGAGGAAGGTGAGCTGGCCGGCGTCCCGGCACGCCTCGACCTCCTCCCAGGTGACCGGCGCCGAGACGGTCGGCGTGGACCGGGCCCGCAGGGTGTAGGGGGTGGCCGTCGTCTTGCGCGCGGCGTTCTGGCTCCAGTCGACGAACACCTTCCCCGGCCGCAGACTCCGCGTCATCCGGTGCACCACCAGTCGCGGCATGGTCCGCTCCGCCTCGACGGCGAGCCCTTTCGCGTACTCCGTGACCTGGTCGGAGGGCGTGGGCCGGACCGCCGCGAGCAGGTGCAGCCCTTTCGAGCCGGAAGTCTTCGGATAGGCGTCGATCCCGTCCGCGGCCAGCCGCTCCCGCAGCCACAGCGCGACCTCGCAGCAGTGCACGACGTTCGCCGGCGCCCCCGGGTCGAGGTCGAAGACCATCCGGTCCGCGACCTCCGGGTGCGAGATCACCCACTGGTGGGTGTGGAACTCGGCCACCAGGTTCGCCGCCCACATCAGGCTCGGCAGGTCCTGCACCAGCACCATCCGGGCCGGCCCCTCCGACCGCGGCACCTCGGCGGTGGTGACCCACTCGGGCGTACCCGGCGGCACGTTCTTGGTGAAGAACACCTGACCGTCGGGGCCGTCCGGGTAGCGCAGGAAGGACACCGGCCGATCCCGCAGGTGGGGCAGGAGAACGTCGGCGGTCGTCGCGTAGTAGTGCAACAACTCGCCCTTGGTGAAGCCGGTCGCGGGATGCAGCACCTTCTCCAGATTGCTGAGCGCGACCCGTCGCCCCTCCACCTCTGTGATCGGCGTCATACGATGAGAATCACACGAAATGCAGAAGAATCGTATGAACCCTGCTGATGCCGCCTCGAAAGGTGCTGAATGTGCGATCCATATGGAACGGCGCCATCTCGTTCGGCCTGGTGAGCATCCCGATCAAGCTGGTGAACGCCACCGAGAGCCACTCCATCTCGTTCCGCCAGATCCACACCGAGGACGGCGGCAGGATCCGCTACCGCAAGTTCTGCGAACTGGAGGAGCGCGAGGTCAGCGGGGCGGAGATCGGCAAGGGGTACGAGGACGCGGACGGGACGATCATCCCGATCAGCGACGAGGATCTGGCCCAGCTGCCCATCCCGACCGCCAAGACGATCGAGATCGTGGCGTTCGTGCCGGGTGACCGGATCGACCCGCTCCAGATGGACGCCGCGTACTACCTCGCGGCCGGCGGCGCCCCCGCCGCCAAGCCGTACACGCTGCTGCGCGAGGCCCTCAAGCGCAGCAACAAGGTCGCCATCGCCAAGTTCGCGCTGCGCGGCCGGGAGCGGCTGGGCATGCTGCGGGTGGTCGGCGACGCGATCGCCATGCACGGGCTGCTGTGGCCGGACGAGGTCCGCGCGCCCGAAGGCGTCGCGCCCGACGCCAACGTCACCGTCCGCGACAAGGAACTCGACCTCGCGGACGCCCTGATGGACACCCTCGGCGAGGTCGACCTGGAGGACCTGCACGACGAGTACCGCGAGGCCGTCGAGGAGGTCATCGCCGCGAAGGCGGCCGGCGAGGCGCTCCCCGAGGCTCCCGAACCCGCGGCGGGCGGCAAGGTGCTCGATCTGATGGCGGCCCTGGAGAGCAGTGTCCGGGCGGCGCGGGAGTCCCGCGGCGAGGCCCCCGCGGAGGAGGCCGAGGTCCGCCCGCTTCCCGAGCGCAAGGCCGGCCGGGCCACGCCGAAGGAACCGGCCGGCAAGAAGTCGACGGCGAAGAAGGCGGCCGCGAAGAAGACGACCGCGTCCGCGAGGAAGACGGCGTCCAGGTCGGCGCAGGGGACGCCGGAGCAGGGGACGAAGAAGGCCGCCTCCTCGAAGAGCACGGCGAAGAGCACGGCCAAGAGCACCGCGAAGAAGACGACGACGAAGAAGGCCACGCCGCGCAAGCGATCGGCGTGAGCGGGGCGGTCCGATCCGACTCCGGGTTCTGCGCGGGGGCAGCAGGAGCGGGGGGGGGGCCCGCGGGGCTGCCGGGTACTGAGGTGCGTGGGCCCGTGTTGTCTCGTCGTTGCTGAGGTGCGTGGGCTCGTGTTGTCTCGTCGTTGCTGAGGTGCGTGGGCCCGTGTTGTCCCGTCGTTGCCGAGGTGCGGGGGCTCGGCCTGCCCCGTCGATGCTCAGTCGCGTGGGCTCGTTCAGGTTCGTCGGCTGTCAGTCGCGCGGGCCCTGCCCGGGTCTCGGCTCCCGGTCCCGCGGTCCTTTGACCGGGGTGTCGGCTGCCGTCCCGCGCCCCTGACAGGGCCACCGGCTCTTAGCCGCGCGCCTTCGTCTGCCCCATCGGGTCAGCTGCGTGCCTTCGCCCGCCCCATCGCGAGTGCCGACCCCAGCACCCGGCCGCGCACCTTCGCACGCCGTCCAAGTGCCGACCTCAGCCACGTGCCCCGCCCGCCCCGCCCGCGCCCTCAGTCGCGTCCCCCCGTCCGCCCCGTCGTCAGTGCCGCGAGTTCCTCCGCCGTGCGGGGGCCGGTGGTGCTGCCGTCCAGGAGTCCCTGTCCGCGCAGGAGCGCCGCCGCCGCGACGCCCCAGGGCAGGCGCAGGCCCGCCGCCCGCAACAGTTCCGCGCGGGCCAGGTTCTCGGCAGCGGGGCCGGTGCGGACGCCGGACGGGGTGAGCAGGGCCGCGTCGTCGGCCCAGCGCAGGGCGAGGTCGACGTCGTGGGTGGCCATCACCACGGTCGTACCCCCGGCGCGCAGCCCGTCGAGGGTGGCGAGCAGCCGTTCCTGGCCGTCGGGATCCAGCCCGGCCGTCGGCTCGTCGAGGATCAGCACCCGCGGCCGCATGGCGACGGCACCCGCGATCGCGGTCCGCTTGCGCTGCCCGTACGACAGCAGGTGCGTGGGCCGGTCGGCCAGCCGGGCGACGTCCAGCGCGGTCAGCGCCTCCTCGACCCGAGCGCGCACCTCCGCGTCCGGCAGCCCGAGGTTCAGCGGCCCGAACGACACGTCCTGCGCCACCGAGGCGGCGAACAGCTGGTCGTCCGGATCCTGCACCACCAGCTGCACGGAGGTCCGCAACCGGGTCAGCCCCTTGCGGTCGTACGACACCGGCGTACCGTCCACCGTCACCACCCCGGCGTGCGGCCGGAGCCCCCCGCTGAGCAGCCGCATCAGCGTGGTCTTGCCGCTGCCGTTGCGGCCGAGCAGCGCCAGCGCACGCCCCTCGCGCACCTCGAAGTCGAGTCCGTTGAGCACGGCCGGGCCGTCCTCGTAGGCGAAGGACACCCCCCGCAGGGCGACCAGAACGGAGGACTCGCTCATGACAGCGGCCTTTCGAGGACGAAGGTGAGGGCGGCCAGCGCCGCGAACAGCGCGACGCTCAGGGCCGTGAACGGGACGGAGACGCGGGCCTCGGGCACCAGGACGCGCAGCGTGCCGTCGTACCCGCGCCCGGCGAGCCCGGCCTGCAGGCGCGCCGCCCGGTCGAAGGACCGCACGAAGGCGATGGCGCCGAGCCCGGCCAGCGACCGCCACTGGGCGGCCCGCGTGGTGTGGCCGAGGCGGGCCGCCTGGGCGTCGTGGACGCGGCGAACGGAGTCGAGGAGCAGGAAGCTCATGCGGTACGTCACCAGGGCCACGTCCACGACCGGCGCGGGCACCCCGGCGCGGACCAGCCGGGGCAGCAGGTCGGACATCGGCGTGGTGAACGCGAACAGCAGCACCCCGAGGGAGGCCGCCGAGGTGCGCAGCAGCAGCTCCCCGGCGCGCACCGCGCCACCGTCGGCGAGCCCGACGAACCCGTCCGGGCCGCCGACCCGCACCAGCAGCGGAAGCGCGCCGGTGACGCAGAAGCCCAGCGGCACCCGGTAGGCCCGCCACAGCCGCCGCCCGGGCACGCCCGCCGGGCCGAGCAGCGCGGCCAGCGCCGTCAGCAGCACCAGCACGGCCCCCGGCCAGGGCGGCAGCGAGATAGCCAGCACCGTCAGCCCCAGTCCGAGCACGGCCTTGTCCAAGGGATGGCGGCGGCGCCAGCGACTGCTGTGCGCCGCCGCGTCGATCGGCAGCATGAGGCTCAGGCCCCTTCGGCTCCGTCGTGCCCGGGCACCCCCGCGGCGCTCAGCCGCTGCTCGGCCCGCGCCTCACCCTGGCGGCGTCCGCGGCGCAGCCCGAAGTAGTACGCGAGCGCGCCCGCGCCGACCGCCGCCTGGAGGGCGAACAGGCCGGACTCGATCTCCCCGGACGGCGGCTCGTACAAGGGCGAGAACCACGGTTCGTAGTCCGGGTCCAGCTCGGTGATCGCCGTCTCCGCCTCACCGTCGGAGCCGGTGAACGGCTCCTCCTTGTGGTCACCGAGCCCGAGCGCGAGCGGCAGCACCGCCAGGGCGACGACGGCGAGCAGCAGCAGGAGGTTGATCTTCGTCCCGCGCTTCACCGGGCCACCGCCTCGGTGCCGGTCTCCTCGGTGCCGGACCCCTCGATACCGGAGCCCTCGGTGCCGGTCTCCCCGGTGCCGCTGCCGGTCTTCTTGCCGAGCAGCACGCCCAGCCGGGTCAGTTCGCCCTTGCTGGACTGCACCAGCAGCCGCATCACCAGCACCGTCAGCAGACCCTCGCTCACCGCGAGCGGGATCTGCGTGACCGCGAAGATGGCGCCGAACTTGCCGAGCGCGCCCAGGAACCCGCTGCTCGGGTCGGGGAAGGCGAGCGCCAGCTGGACGCTGGTGACGCAGTAGGTGGACAGGTCGGCGACGAACGCGCCGAAGAACACGGCGACCATCAGCGGCACGTCGTAGCGCCGCAGCAGCCGGTAGATCCCGTAGCCCGCCCAGGGCCCGGCGATCGCCATCGAGAAGACGTTGGCGCCCAGCGTGGTCAGCCCGCCGTGGGCCAGCAGCAGCGCCTGGAACAGCAGGGTGATGGTGCCCAGCACCGCCATGACCGGCGGCCGGAACAGGATGGCACCCAGGCCCGTGCCGGTGGGATGCGAGCAACTCCCGGTCACGGACGGCAGCTTTAGCGCCGACAGGACGAAGGTGAAGGCGCCCGAGGCGCCGAGGAGCAGGGTGCTCTCGGGATGTTCCCTGACCTCACGGGTGAGGGAACGGACTCCGTGGACGACGAACGGCGCGGACGCGGCACCCCAGGCGATCGCGTGCGCCGGAGGCAGAAAACCCTCGGCTATGTGCATGGCTCAGCAGACCCTCTCCAGCACCTCGTGGATGGTGTACAACGCGCCTCGGCCGGTCTCCTGGCTGACGGGTGACACCGCCCGTGCTCCGCCTTCCCGGGTCCGAGGACCCAGTGGCTGCCCGTGAGGGCCGGAGCCGGACTTCCCGATCACAGTGGCGAGGGCCGCACCGGCATCACACCGGATTTCCCGTTCACCAAGGCCTGGTGACAGTAATGCGCCCGCGGGGGTGGTGACAAGCGGCGCATCGGGGGCGCGAAGACGCTGGTCACGCCGCGCGCACCCCCAACGTCGCCGGTCGGGCCCGCTGTCCGATGGCCCGACGGGAGTTTCTCCCCGAGGGCTGACGCGGGGCCGATGCCGCCCCACACTCGGTGCACAGAGGTTCATACGAGGGGGAGCGCACGATGGACCAACCGACGTACCTCACACCCGGCTTACCGGACCCCGACCCGTACCCCGGCCCGCCGCCCCGCCACCGCCCCCGGCGGTACGACCCCTTGGCCGTCGCCCTCGGCAACGCCTCGTTGCTCGGCGTCGGTTACCTCCTGATCGGACGGCGCAAGCTCGCCGTGACGGCCGTGCTGGGCACGGTCGTCCTCGTGTCCGCGCTCGTCTCCACGGCCTCGCGGGGGTACGAGATCGCCGCGCTGGTGTGGTGGGTGGCGGTCGTCGCCCACGGGTGGTTCCTGGCGAGCCGCGGCATGCCCAGGGTCGCCTCGCGCGGGCAGCGCCTGGTCGCGCTCGCCGTCACGCTGCCGGTGCTGCTGGCGGTGGGGCTGCTGCGGTACGACGCCGCGGGCATCGGGCGCGATGTCACCGAGGCCCGCGACCGGGGCGACTGCGCCGGGGTGTTCGGCGCGCAGGACGAGGTGTGGGCCGGGCACCGTGTGGCCGACGCCCCGCTGAGTGCCCGCGGGGACGAGGTGGTCGAGGACTGCCGGCGGCTGGAGACGGCCGGGGCCCTGCTGGACAGCGGGCTGCGCGGCGACAACGACGCGCTGGAGGAGGGCTTCGGCATCCTCGGCTCGGCGCTGCGCGAGCCCGGCAACGAGCGGACCGTCCGTGCCGTCCTGGACGGATTCCTCGACGGCCTGCCCACCGACAGCCCCTGCGGCACCGTCCGGATCACCGACTGGCTCCGCGACCGCGAGCCGACCGGCGACCAGCTCGACCGCTCCGCCGACACCGCGACCCGGGTGGCGCCCGGCGCCCTCGTCGCCTGCGGTGACAGCCTCATGAAGGACAGCGACTGGGAGACGGCCAGGGCACGTTACCGGCAACTCCTCGCCGACCACCCCGACGACGACCTGCGCGGCCGGGCCCGCACGGGCGTCATCAGGGCCACGCAGGCCATCGAACTGGACAACGTCCGCGGCCTGCTGTCGGGAACGGAGGACGCACAGCCCGAGTACTGCTCCCAGCCGGCCAAGTACAGCGCCGCCAAGCCGATGGGCAAGGGCACCAACCGCGCGCTGTACTTCGGCAACACCGAGTACACGAACCAGCTCCCCGGCAGCTGGAAGGCCGGTGACGCGGCCCGAGCGGTGGCGATCGTCTGCGTGGGCGAGTCGGCCCACGGCAGCTCCGTCGAGACGTGCCCCTATGAGGCCCGTGACTCCGGCGGCATCACCTACGTGACCTTCCACAAGATCGCCATCCCGGTACGCGTCTACGAACTGCGCACCGGCAGGCTCGTCGCCAAGCGCACGATCCAGATCAGCGGCTCCAGCTGCCCGGCGCTCCTCACCTACTACACGTACGGCACCTACGACTCCCCACCGAAGGACCAGTACGTCACCGAGTCCAAGTCCGATGTGCGCAACGCGTTCAGACCACTCATCAGCAGGTGACGGACGGCCCGGCGGACGGAGAGGGGGCCACTGGCCGGCAGTGGCCCCCTGCCCGCACCGCGGCGGGGCCGTCGTAACCAACCTCCGCCCGGGGCCCGCTCCTGCCGGAGTCCACTGTCAGTCCCCCGTACCGCGGCTGCCGTTCCGCGGTCGCGCGCCAGTCCACCACCGCAGGATGTTCGCCCTGTTCAGGGCCCGGGATGGACGAGCGACCGGCTCGGCCCCTGGGACGGCAACGAGGCCGACCGCACCGGGCGGCGGGGGAGTGGCGGGTCCGCTTCTTCCATACGTGGATCGACTGGGCGGGCGACGACGAACTGGCCTCGACCGACCAGGGGCGCTTCGACCGCCGGGTGGCGGGCGCCTGGCGCGAGGCACCGCTCACCGACGTGCCCCCGCTGGTGTTCAGCGAGGCGATGCGCGACGTGGACCTCTTCGTCGGCGTCACCTCGATCGCCGCCGACCTCGACCGGACCGACGGCGGCCCCGAGCGCGGGTACGGGAACCGTGCCGGGTTCGCCGAGCTGACCGAGAACGCCGAGGCACGCCGCGAGGCGCTGGACCGCATCCTGCCGCGCCTCCAGATCGCCGACCGGTGCAAGCTCGACGGCCGCTTCCTGACCGTGCGCGGCGACCTGCGCGCGTACAAGATCCACCTGGGCTCGGCGAGCATCCTGACGGGACCGGACGACAGCTACCTGTGCGTCGTCCCGGCAGGCCGCTCGGGACGGGGCAAGGTCTTCCTCCCGCTCGAGGACGACCGCCTGTCGCTGATCCTGAGCAAGGCGTTCCTACTGGCCGCCGACACGGAGATCGCGGACGAGTCCATCGTCGCGCAGATCGAGCGGGGCGCCTGACGGCGGAGTAGGACCTGATGGGCGTACCGCACGGGTGACCGCACGGGACCCTGACACAGCACGGGACCCTGACGAGCCATCGGCCCACGAGGAGAGCAACCGCCGGAAAAGCCCCTTTTGTCACGAACTCGCCCTCCGTGACGTCACGAAGGCGCCCCGACCTCTGGCGACTGCCGCCCAGCGTGCGCTGACCTGCCGAAGTGACCGCCTACCCCCACCTCGGGAGCAGCCCAGGACTCCCCTGCACGCCCCACGGGCAACAGGGGTCTTCCGTTTTTCCCGCCGGAGGCGTAGGTTCCGTTTACCCCGCGACGGCGCCTCCCGAGGCGCTGGCCCGCCTCATCCGGAGGGCGGGCCGCGCGGGGGCCAAATCTGTAGGGCCCTGCTGTGCCCCGGTACTTGGGCGGGTCGGTCGAGGGAGGACGCAGGCCCGCTGAGGCCTGGACGCCAGGTGCCTTCGACGAGAGAGGCGACCAAGGCGGGCGTCGGCAGCGCACTGTCTCCGTTCACCCCTGGGTCGGTGGCCGCCCCCTCTTCTCCGCATCCACACGCCGATTGGCGATCACGACATCGCAAGCAGCCTCACCGGCAAGGCGATCGCGAGCACCCGATGACAGCAGGTGAGGCGGCGTCTCGGCGTGTGGAAGGAAATTTCTTCGTAGGGCTGTATGGCGGTCCGGGTCGGTCGACGGCCGTAAGGGTGCGAGCAGTTGAGCGGAGACCGAGACGGAGTGCGGTGATTCGTGGACGGTCATACCGAGGCGAACCTGAGGGCGCTGGCCGGGGCGCGGTCCTTCGAGCGTGGGGTCGACTACGTCGACGCGGTGTCCGGGATCGAGGTCGGTGACGACTGGATCAGAGCGTCGGTCCATGGCACGGAGCGCTACGAGGTCGAGCTGACCCTGGGCGGGCGCGGGGGGCCGGCGGGCGCCTGCGACTGCCCGTACGGCCAGGAAGGCAACTTCTGCAAGCACCTGGTCGCGCTCGGTCTGACCGTTCTGGCTCAGAAGGCCGACCTCCCCCGGCAGCGGAGGGCGGCCCGGGACCGGGCGCGGGGCCTTGAGGACTGGCTCTCCGGTCTGTCGCGGGGCGAACTGCTCACCCTCGTGCGGGACGAGGCCGCCAAGGACCGGAATGTGCGGCGCCGCCTGGAGCTGCGGGCGGCGAGCGCCAGGGGCGACTTGGCCTGGTTTCGGTCACGTGTCCGTGAATTGCTTGATATCGGCCCGTTCACCCGGTACGGCTACGTCGAGTACGCCGACGCCCGCGCCTACGCGGACCAGGCCGGGCAGGCGGTGTCCGCGATCCGGTCGCTGACCGGTTCGGGCAGGGCGGCAGCCGCGACGGTCCTGGCGCGAGAGGCGATCGGGCTGCTGGCCGGGGTCGTGGAGAGCGTCGACGACTCCGACGGATGGCTCGGGCAGATCGGTGCCGACCTCGCCGGGGTCCATTACGACGCTTGTCACGAGGCCCGCCCCGACCCCGAGGAGCTCGCGCACTGGCTGGTCGCACACGCGCTCGATGACGCGGCCGACCTGACCGGCATCGACCCGCTCGACTACCACGACCTGCTCGGCGACCGACCGGGGGATGACCGCCCTGCGCCGGCGCGCGGTCGAGGCGTGGAAGTTCCACCGCACCGGCTGGGCCGAGAAACACCTGGTGCAGCGCCTCGCCAAGGCGGGAGGGGACATCGACATGGTGATCGCCCTGCACGCCGAGGACCTTGCGCCGAACGGCCACACCCACCTGGTCATCGCCCAGGAACTGAACACCGCCGACCGCCCCGCCGAAGCACTGGAATGGGCCGAGCGCGGCATCCGGGACGTCGAAGACCTCGCCACCGTCGACACCGCTCTGGTCGACCACCTCGCCGACCGCTACGCACGGACCGGTCGCCTCGCCGACGCCGTCGCCCTGCGACGGGACCACTTCGCCGCGCGCCGCACCCTGCTCACCTACCGACAACTCCGCGCCGCGGCCCAGGCGAACGGATGCTGGCCGGCCGAGCGTGAGAACGCGCTGTCCCTGCTGCGTGTCGACGCGGGACGGAAGGGCACCCACGGCGGCTCCGCCCTGGTCGACGTCCTGCTCGACGACAAGGACATCGACGCGGCCTGGCAGGCAGCCGTCGAAACCGGTGCCCACGACAGCCAGTGGCTCACCCTCGCCGACGAGTACCGTGCCGCCCGCCCCGCCGAGGCTCTCCCCGTCTACCTCCGCCTGGCCGACCCGCTCACTCGCCAAACCGGAAACGCCACTTACGAACAGCTCGTCAGCCTGCTGCTGAGCATCCGCGACTGCCACCACCGCCTGGGCACCCCGGACGCGTTCACGGCCTACGCCGCCAACCTGCGCGCCACCCAGAGGCGCAAGCGGAACCTGATGCGACTGATGGACGAACACGACCTGTGAGACCTGTGGGCTGCCCGTGCCCGCCCGCGCGGCCGTGTTACGGCTGTATGGGTGGGTCGGCCTGTCGCCGATCCAGGCGCCCACCGCACCTCGTTGCCGTGCTCCGCGAGCACCTGGACACACGAGGCACGGCTGACAACGGGCGACGGTTCTGAGCGAGAAGGGATCGGTCGTTCCGTCCTGGACGTACTCACGCGTGTGGCAGGAAGCTCGGTCCGAGGTGGCCGAGCTCCCCGGCAACAGCGCCAATCGGCGTATCGAGGACCTGCTGCGCGACTACCGTACCGGCCATTTCCTGTGGGTCCGGCCGCACATCAGCCGACCGCGATGCCCAAGCAGCTGCTCCTCTCCACGGAGGAGCAGCTGTCCACGGCCGGTCTAGCAGGAGGAGCGGGAGTCGATGCGGATGGCGGTGATGCGGCCGCTGGAGCTCATGCTGCCATTGGGCTCGATGCAGTGGGTCCCGTAGCTGTCCAGGACGTAGGCCACGTCGTCGTTGCGGGTGTTGACCACGGCGTAGTACGACTGGGGGTTGCTCAGGTACTGCCAGTACGACGTCACTTGCTGGAAGCGTCCGACGATCGGCGAGGTGACGCTGGTGTCGTCGTAGATGCACACTTGCGGATAGATACATCCGTAGGCGGAGTCGGCGTGTGCGGCCGGGGCGACGGCGAGTCCAAGCAGCAGCGCACCGGCGGCGGCCACGAGGTGGGATCTGCGGGACAGGTTCTTCACGGACACTCCTGGGACGTCGTCCGGCCGGCCCCGGCAGGAGCCGGACGAGGATCATGGCTTGACCCTGGCGTGAGCATGCCGTGCGGTCTCTTCAACCGGTAGATCGTTTTCGGCCTACGGGACGTCTGAAAAGCATGTGGGGCGGCAAGTCGCTTTGCCCATACGGTCCCGGCGAGGCATCGGTGAATCGAGCTGTCCGATGGGCGGTGACGGTCTGCGGGCTGTGTCCGCCGGAACGGTGCCGTATCGAGCACGGTCTCGCCTGCCTGGCACAACCTCTGCCGGGTCTGTGTGGCCGTGGTGGACGACCCTGCGAGAAGAGAACGCGCGCCAGGCGCAACGACAGAGCACCCCGGAACCGCCTCCGCCTCCTGAGGAGCGGCCCCACGCCGACTGAGGGGCACCTCGGAAATGCCGGGGCTGGCCGAGGGCAGATGTTCCAAAACCCTGTCCACGAAGAGCCACAGACCCCGTCCTCGGGCCGCTCGGTGCTGCGTACGCCTGCACATGCGCGAAGACCCCGTTCTCAGTGTTTCCGCTGGTGACGGGGTCTTTGAGCGCCTCATGCAGGGTGCCCCCGGCGGGGCGCTCGGAGCATGGGCAGCGGGTGGACCAGCTGGGGGAGCGGGCAGCTGGTGATCGAGACGGCTGTTCGGCTGAATCGGTAGGTCGGCGGTGATGGACCGCAGGTTCGGGTCCCGGCAGGAGCCGCAAGCGAGGGATGGCCGTGCCGGACCGCCTGTGACCTGCTGGATTCTCTGGTTGGACCGACGCCGGCGCATCTGCCCGAGGCCCGGAATCGTGTGGGCGCGCCTGTCCGTGCTTCCGACGGGTTCAACGGTGTCACGCCGGCACGGGAAGCGAGCTACCATCTAAGTAAGATGCAATCTACGTAATATGGATACTGTGTCTGCTGTGAGGGCCTGTGGAATTCAAAGGGAGGGTGGCTGACCTGGCTCTGCTGGCTCGACAGCTGGGCCTGGTGATCGAGGGCGCGGGTGCCACCCGTGGGCGCGCCGTGATCATGACCGGGCGGCGCCGGGTGGGGAAGTCTCGCCTGGTCCAGGAGTTCTGTGACCGGTCCCGGGTTCCGTACGTGGTCTTCCAGGCGACCCGGGGCCGCAATGCCGTGGCCGAGCGGGCGGACTTCACTGGGGCGATCGCCCAGTCCGCCCTACCGGGGGCGGAGCTGGTGGCCGGGCTGCAGGCCGCGGATTGGAATCAGGCGCTGCGTTCACTGGCCGTCGCGGTTCCGGACGACGTCCCGAGCATCGCGGTGATCGACGAGGTGCCGTGGCTGGTTGAGCAGGACGCGGAGTTCGAGGGGGCTCTGCAGACCGTCTGGGACCGTCACCTGTCCGCCAAGCCGGTCCTGCTCATCCTGGTCGGCAGCGACATGTCGGTGATGGAGGCGCTGCAGTCGTATGGCCGCCCGTTCTTCGGGCGGGCGGCGAAGATGACCGTACGGCCGCTGCACCTGGGCGATGTGCAGGCCATGACCGGGCTGGATGCGGCGGACGCGGTGGACGCGCTGCTGATCACGGGAGGCTTTCCGGAAATCGTCCAGTCGTGGCGGCCCGGGATGGGCCGGGCGGACTTCCTGCGCGAGGCCGTGGCGAATCCGCTGTCTCCGCTCCTGGTGGCGGGCGAGCTGTCGCTGCTGGGGGAGTTCCCCGGGGCGTCGCACTCGCGGGCGGTGCTGGAGGCAGTGGGCAGCGGCGAGCGGACCTTCTCCACCATCGCTGCACAGGCCGGGGGAACAGGTGCCCTGCCATCGGGCACGCTGTCCCCGCTGCTGAACACCCTGCAGGCCAAGCGGGTTCTCGCGGCCGACCTGCCGCTGTCCGCAAAGGCCGACACCAAGAACAAGCGCTACCGCATCGCCGATCCGTATCTCCGTTTCTGGCTGGCCTTCCTGCAGCGGGGCATCCCGCTCATCGAGCGCGGCCGGGGCGATCTTGCCCTGGAGCGCATCGAGCGGTCCTGGACCACCTGGCGGGGGCGCGCGGTCGAGCCGCTCATTCGCGAGTCGCTGCTGCGGCTGTTGCCCGACGAGCGATGGCCGGAGACAGAGGCGGTCGGCGGCTGGTGGAACCGGCAGAACAACCCCGAGATCGACCTGGTCGGCACCGACCGTGAACCCGTGGCGGGCGCAGTGCACTTCGTCGGCTCCATCAAGTGGCTGGAGTCCCAGCCGTTCGGCCGGCGCGAATACGACGCCCTGGCTCGGGACGTACTCGCGGTGCCCGGAGCCGGGCGGGACACCCCGCTGGTCGCGGTGTCCCGCAGCAGTGTCGTCGGCAGTCTGCCGCTTGCGGCCCACTGGGGGCCTGAAGATCTGGTCCGCGCCTGGCAGTAGCGGAGAGATGGTGAGGCGTGGGGTACGTGGCTCAGGACGCCCAGTGCCGGTAGGCCTCCACCCAGGCCCACCCCCCAGGCGCGGGTTCGGGCAGCGGTAGGTCGGGGAGGCCGATCGCCCGACGGTGTCGACCGCGTCTTCTCTCGCCTATTGCGAGCTGTTGCTTCCAATGTCAGTGCGTGCTTCTGATCCGTGCTGGCGCCTGAGGTGACGGTGATCGATGAAGCGGCCGCTGCCTGGCGGGACTGTGCGCGCCGTAGAGCGTCACCGGATCGCTTCCGGACTCCAAGCCGTGCGCCCGATCCGCAGCGTCGGCGGCTCGGGAGAGCTCGTGGGAGACGGCGGCCAGGCCGCCGAGAGGCTGTGGGCGCGAAAGGCGGCAGCGATATCGCCGAGCCCGGCATCAGAAGCAACCGGGCCGCGGCCGGCGGAGCCCGTGGAGCGCGTGGGCCAGCCGCTGTCGGTCACCGCCGACAACAGCTCGCTGACGAGCGGGAGCGAGCCGGAGGCGGTGCTGCTGGTGGTCTCCGAGTTGTTCGCCAACGCCGTGTGGCATGCCGGCGGAGTGACCGGTTTCCGGCTGGAGGCGAAGCCGGGGGCGAAGACGCTGGCGGTGGCGGTGGCGGTGGACTACGCCAGCACCCTCCCACCGCGGCCCCGCCCGCTGGATCCCGGACGCCGGGCGGGTTCGGCTGGCATCCGGTGCAGGAGGCCTCGGCCGATGTGCAGGTGAAGGTCCATGCCGGGGCAAGACGGTGACCACGACCGTCCGATGCCCCACGGGAGTCAGGCCGCAGCCGCCGCTGCGAGGAGAAGCATGCCGGGGTGTTGATGGCCGGACGTCAGCGCTCAGGGGCTGCGCCCGTGGAGGCAGGGGTGCCAAGGCGGTTGATGTCGGGGCTGTGGAGGACGTGGGGGCCGTGCCCGTCGAGTCCCACGACGGCGATCATGGCGCGTCCCAGGTGCTCGGTCGTCGTCGTGTGCCCGGGTGCCAGCCGGTGCAGGAGGGGGTAGAGCCACGAGGTGAGCCGGTAGAGCCGGCGGTAGGCCGCGGTTCGGGAGACGGCGCCGCGCTGGGGGCGAATGTATCCGGGCCTGAACAGGTAGGCGTGAAAGGGCATCGCCAGCAGTGCGTTCTCGGTACGGCCCTTGACCCTGGCCCACATCGAGCGGCCGGCCTCCGTGCTGTCGGTCCCCTCTCCTGACACGTAGGTGAAGGTCAGGGAGGGGTTGTACGCACTCACCGCCCGTGCGGCGGCCAGCGTGTAGTCGTACGTGATGCGGGTGTACTCCGCCTCGCTGCGGCCCGCCGCGGAGACGCCGAGGCAGAAGAAGCAGCCATCCAGCCCCTCGAACTCGCCCTGGATCGCCGTGAAATCGGTGAAGACCGTGTGCACGACCTCGCGGACCTTCGGATGGCGCAGGTTCAGCGGTGTGCGCCCGACGACCAGGATGTCGCCCACTCGCGGGTCGTTGAGGCAGGCGTCGAGCACGCCGTGCCCCACCATGCCGGACGCTCCGAAGACGGCCACACGCATGCTCATCCCTCCGCCCGGGCCAGGGTGCCGGCGATCAGGGTGGCCAGCATCTCTTCCAGAGTGGCGGTGAAGTCCATACGCAGGGCTGCGAGCGAGGGGTCCGCCTCGTAGGCGGCGAGCATGGACGCGGAGGGCCGGGCGTGCGTCCACACCGCGCCAGTCACCATGACGGCCTGCGCGCACAAACCGTCGGCCCGGTCGCCCAGTTCGGGCAGATGACGGCGGGCCAGGGCGGCCAGAGCGGCGACGTTGCCGAGGGCGGAACGCTTGTAGCGGGCGGCCACCTCGGCGGAGACGTTGTGTTCCAGAACGCCGGCCTGGGCACTGAGCAGGTCGCACAGCACGCGGTGCTGCGCGAGGGAACGGGTCAGGACGGCGGCGAATGCCTGAGTGCGCTCGCGCACCGGGGCGTCCGGGGTGATCACGGCGTCCAGCTGCGCGGGGAGCTCATCCGTCCACTGCCGCCGGTGGTGGTCCAGGAGTTCCAGAAGGATGGCCTCGCGCGATTCGAAGTACCGCAGCACGTTGGACTTGGCCAGGCCCACGCGCCTGCTCAGCTCGTTCAGGCTGACCGCGCTGACCGGCATCTCCTCGAGCATCGCCGTCGCGGTGTCGAGGATCGCCTGCTGCCGGATCTCGCGCTGTTCCTCGCTGCGCGCCCTCTGGAAAGTCGCCATGCGCCCATCTTACAGACTGCCGGTCTTTTGACATAAGACCGCCGGTCTCTTACCTTGGAGGAACAAGAGACCGACGGTCTGCTACTTCGGGGTCGTCGGCAGTACGCACCATCCAGCACGTGAAAGAGGTCCACCGTCATGAGCGTTTCCAGCGTCGCCCTGGTCACCGGAGCCACCACCGGCATCGGCAAGGAGACCAGCCTGGCCCTGGCCCGCGCCGGCCACGCCGTCGTCGTCTCCGGCCGCCGCAAGGAGGCGGGAGAAGCCGTCGCCCGCGAGATCCGCGACAACGGCGGCCAGGCCGCCTTCATCGCCGCCGACGTCAACACCGAAGAGGGAGTCGCCGCCCTGGTCGCGGCCACCGTCGAGCGCTTCGGCCGGCTCGATGTCGCCGTCAACAACGCCGGCGTCTCCCTCGACACCGGCCGTCTGGCGGACGAGCCCACCAGCCGCTTCCAACAGATGCTCACCACGAACGTGCTCGGCGTCTTCTGGGGCATGAAGTACCAGATCCAGCAGATGCTGGCTCAGCACAACCCCGGCGGCGCCATCATCAACCTGGCCTCGATCGCCGGCCTGGGTGGCATGCGCTACGCGGCCAACTACTCCGCCACCAAGCACGCCGTGGTCGGCCTGACCAAGTCCGCTGCGCTGGAGTACGCCACGGACAGCATCCGCATCAACGGCGTCGCCCCCGCCGCGATCAAGACCGACATCCTCAGCACCGCCATCGAGGCCGGCACCTGGGACGAGGCCACCATCGCCGCCCTCCAGCCGGTCAACCGCATGGGCCGCCCCACCGAGGTCGCCGACGCCATCACCTGGCTCGCCTCCCCGCAGGCGTCCTTCGTCACCGGAACCATCCTCAACGTCGACGGCGGCTACAAGGCCCAGTAAGACACCCGCTGCCACCACCGGCCAACAAGCCACTCCTCATGATGTCGGCGTACACGTGAACTTCAGCTCGTACGCCGACACGGAGCGCGTCAGGTGATGCTGGTGGGGAGGCTCCGGACGGGACTGCGCTGGGTGTCGTTGTCGGTGCGCCGGTCCAGCTCGGTTCGGAGTTCGTGGATGACCTGGGCATAGACGGCGACGCGCTCGCGAAGCCGGTCGTTGTCCTCCCGCAGCGTGCGGGCGGCGGCTTCGGCGTCCACTGCGCGGGCGTGCAGGTGCTGGAACGCGGGTGGGACGCCGTTCGCCTCGGACTTTCGCCGGGCGAATTCTTCTTTCAGGTCGACGTGCTTGTGGGTGAGGACCCAACGTTTGACACCTGCCTCGGCGGCGAGTTGAGCGTGGTGAGCGCCCCAGTGGACCGGTGCCGGCCTGCTCGACCGTTTCGGGCTGAGGTACTCACTGGAGCTCTACGGCGAAGACGACGACCTGGTCCGCGAGATCCATGCTTGATCCGTCGTCTGCTGTGGAGTGTGGTCAACGTCCACGGCGTGATACGTGAGGCTTGATCATTCCTCCCGGAGGGCCTCTACCCTGTGGCGAGCATTTGGGCAGATGAGGGGCGGGATGTGGTGGAGATGACGGTCCGACGGCGGGTGCTGGGGCTTGTGGTGGCCGCGGGCGTTTTCATGGTCGCCGGGGCGGTCGGCTGGTGGTCCAGCCGATCAGGTGGACTGCTCGTTGTGGCACAAGTGCTCTACCACCCGGTGCTGATCGGCTTGTTGGTCGTGGCTGCTCTGACCGCCGCTGTGATCGTCGGCGTACGAAACCTCCTCTTCCGGAGCCTGGTTTTCGTGGCGGCGGTCCTCATCGGGCTCCTCGCGGTACCGATCTCGCTTTTCGCCAGCACGGGGCGCGAGGAGACGATGGACGAAGCGGCGCCCGATCGCTCCGACCGGCATCTTGTGGTGGAGGAAGGGGCGGCGATGATCGACTCGATCTGGTGGGTCTACGTCGACGAGGGGTCCGGGCTGACCAAGCGCCGTTGGCACGTCGGCTACTTCAACGGGGCCTCCTCCAACGTGCTGGACGAGGCTTCGTGGGTGGGGCCGGATCGGGTACGCCTGGTCACCCGGGACGAAGGGGGCGCAGAGGTCCACCTCGTCGATCTCACCCCCGAGAGCGGTGAGCCTTTGCGCACGCTGTCGAGGGGGTAGGAGTCGCTTCGCCCTCGTAGCGGTGATGCTGGCGTGGCCGGCTGGCTGGCGAGGACACGGTGCTCTCCACGCTTCAGCGACTCAAGCCACCTGCGAGGCCCCGGATGGGTTCGGGGGCCTTGCTCTTACTGGGACTGACCTGCGGCGATGTACCGAGATGCCGTCCACAGCTCGTCCACAGACTCTGACATAGGCCCGCTTGCGGCGGCATGCGTCTGCGCATACGCGAAGACCCCGTCCTCAGCGTTCTCGCTGATGGCGGGGTCTTTAGGCACTTCGTCTGAAGTGCCCCCGGCAGGATTCGAACCTGCGCACACGGCTCCGGAGGGCCCTTCCTGATACGGAAACTCCGCAGGTCACAGGTGTACGGACGGAGGGTGGACGGTTCCGTGTCCACGTATGGTCCACAGCCCCGCGTGGGTGCTCGTTGCGCTCATCGGACGACAGGGGTCGTCACCTCGGCCGTCCTGGCTCGGCATACGCAAGCTGCATGAAGTCGTGACCATGAAGTCGAGGAAAGGACGCCCGAGGCAGGGCGGGCTCGGGCCGGGGGCGCGGTGTGGTGGTACAGGGGCGCACGGTAGGCGCACTCCACTCCTGTTGTGCCCCGGTCGGCGTAGCACGATTCGGCGGAAGAGCTCCCACTTGTCCAAGAGTTGCTGAAGTCTTGACGAAGTGCGAGCAGGGAGAGTCGTGAAGGCCGGTTCATGAGCAGTAAGTCAGGGATGCCTGATTACTTCCTGGGTGTTCGGTTGCGTGCAGTCGATCCGTCCCCCGGGTGAGTATGCGTATTGCCTGCCAGGCCAACACATTGACGGCGTGTCGGATCTGGCCGTATGTCGTAGGTGATCCCGGGGTTGCGAATCGGTAACAGGGGGTTCCCCGCGGCGGAGATTTGTTGAACGCTTGAACTTCCCGAATGTGGGGGACCTGTGAAGATCGCTGTGGTGTGTGTTCAGGCGGATCGCCTGAGTAGGTCGTTAATCCTGCACTGATGCGAGAGGAGCCATGCGTATCTGCGTGCCGGGGCGGGGCAGCGGTGATCTGCCTTCGACGACGAGTACCGCCGAAGTCGGTCGCACGGTGTCGGGCCGTGAGATGGATCGGTGGCGCCGGTACCGGTTGTGGCCGGAACATCCTGCAGCAAGGGCATCGAATCCACCCCCTGCAGCAAGTCGGACGTTCGGCGCTCATACACCAGCCGTCAGTCATTGAACTTGGGGGGCTGTCGGTGGCTGGGTTTACCTTCCGTGGCGGTTCGACGGTGCGCGATGGCGCACCCTGTCGGGACCTCGGTGATCGGCATCCAGGAACCGCATAGGTACGGATCTGGCTCTGATGAGTTGTGGTATTGGGAGCGGGGGCGGTGCAGCCGTGATGAAGAAGAATGTCAATTGGGTACCCGACGCGGGTTTGGTCCGCGAGGTTGACGAGCTCTTCGAGCGGGCGATCAACTCGTATCGCGCGAATTCGAACCTGATCACGGAGCACGCCAACCAGGAGGAGTCCATCCGGGTCGGCGGCTACTCGAACCGGACGCTCCTGGAACTGGTGCAGAACGCGGCTGACGCGATGTCGGGGGCTGCCGAGCACGAGGAGGGAGCAGGGCGGGTCGAGATCGTCCTCGACCTCGACCGCCAGACGCTGTATTGCGCGAACGCCGGTCGTCCGTTCTCCCGAAGCGGCCTCACCGCGCTCGCCCATGCGCACCTCAGTGGTAAGCGGGGCGACGAGATCGGTCGGTTCGGGCTTGGTTTCAAGTCGGTGCTCGCGGTCACCGACACCCCGCAGGTGTTCAGCCGTTCGGTCGCTTTCGAGTTCAACTCTTCGAAGGCGAAGGCGGCGATAGCGGCGATCGCGCCCGTACCCAAGAGGATTCCGGTCCTGAGGACCCTCACCCGGATCGACGCGGAGGTCGAATTCGCCAAGGACCCGATCCTGGCCGAATTGGCGGAGTGGGCGGTGACGATCGTCAGACTGCCGAATGCGACGAGACTGGAGAGCCTCAAGAAGGAGATCGAGGAATTCCGCTCCGAGTTCCTCCTCTTCGTCAACTCGGTCCGGGAGATCCGGCTCCGGGTCGTCGGAGCCGACGCGGACTTCGTCACGAGCCATGTGTCGCGCGACCTGGGCGACGGCAGGTTCCGCATCGAGCGTCCCGACGGCGACCACGACGAGTGGTATGTCGACAACCGCATGCACGCACCCAGCCCCGAGGCTCGGACCGAGGTCGGGGAAGCCGTGTCGCGTGACCGGATGAAGGTCACGGTCGCGATGCCGGCGCGCTTCGCTCAACTGAAAAAAACGGGGGAGTTCTGGTCGTACTTCCCGCTCCAGGACAGGACGTCGGCGTCCGCCCTCTTCAACGCGCCCTGGAGTGTCAACGACGACCGCACCACCTTGCTCACGAACACGTACAACCGGGAGATCCTCGTGACTCTCTCGGAGATGTTCGTCGACATGCTGCCGAAGGTCTCGTCCGTCGACGATCCGGCAGCACACCTGGACTACATGCCGGCGCGTGGCCGTGAGACCCACTCGTTCGGCGACGAGATCCTCTGCGTCCATGTTCCACAGCTCGGTAGCGAGAAGGCCCTGGTGCCCGACGCCACCGGCGCGCTGCGCACGCCTCTGGAGCTTCGTCCTCTCGACTTGCGTGTCGGCGACGCATCCGAGCGTGACCACGAGGAGTGGATCAGGTCTCCCCACACCGACGAGGACGTGCCGCACTGGCGCTGTTATTCCACCAATCAGCGTGGGACCCGTCTGAGGGCCCTCTACGTATGCAGCGTGTCCCCCGCCTTCGCCGACTCGCGTCCCAGGGACGAGCAGAAGGCGTTGGAGGATGTGCCCAAGCGAGGTCTTCTCACCTGGCTGCGCGAGTGGGCCGAAGGGCCCGATATGGCTTCTGCGGCGAAGGCACTCGATTTTGTGCTGAGAAATCCCAACCGCTTCGGCCCCGCAAAGGTCATACCGACGACCGCTGGCATGCTGTCCATCAAGGACCGTGACCGGGTCTTCCTCCACGGTGCGGAGGACGTCGACATCGAAGGATCGTGCTTCGTCGATCCGGACTTCCTGGTCCTTCCCGGCGTCGAGAAGAAACTCGTGGACTGCGGGTTCCGTAACCTCGATCCTCTCGCAAAATTCGAGGCCAGGATGGCCAGGCTGTCACGGGAGTCCCAGGACGACGAGCTCCCGAAGTTCTGGGACGCCGCCTCTGATGTGCCCATGGCACAGGCGCAGAAGGCCGTTGCGGAGAACAAGACGGGTGCTCTCAGAGTTCCGACACGTGACGGTGGTTGGGCCGTGCCCGGGTTGGTGCTGGACATCGACGGTCTCGGTGACAGCACTCCGGGTCGAGTCCTGGACCGGACGAGATGCGTGCCCCAGCTCGCACACGCGGCAGGAGTCGTCACCGAGCCAGTGGCCTCGTACTCGCTCGAGGACGAGGTCTACTTCGAGGACTACTGCCAGTACGTGCTGGACGAGGTGAACCGGAGACTCGGGCCCGGAGAGCGCCCCGTCGAGCAGGTCGAGTTCGACAGGGGGGAGGGTCCTGGTCCGTTCTCGGTGCTTCTGATGTTGCAGGAGGCGGGCGTGCCCGAACCCCTGCGCGAGCGGTGGACGGAAGGACTGCTCAGACTCGACCAGGTGGGGCACTGGCTCTGTACCGACATCGACACGGGGCTCAGCCACCGGGTCCTGTCCCCTGTTCGCTGGGCGGCGGGTCGGGCCGGCCTGCTGAAGTCGAATCGCGGCCACCGGGCTCCAGGTCGCGTCGTCTCCGCGTCCCTCGTCGAGTATGAGGCCCTGCTGCCTCTCTTCCGAGGACCGCGCCACGTCGAGGACGCTCTGAAGCTGCCGAAGGACCTGGGCGAGGTGCCTGTGGAGGTCCTGCGCGAAGCGCTCGAGACGGAGGTCACTTCGCCGATCAGCAACGTGGCGCTGACGGGGTTCGTCCTCACCGCGAGTCGGTTCGCATTCCCGGAGGGGCACCCGATGTTCATCCCCGCCCGGGTGGGACGCGTCATCGAGAGGAGGCGGCCCGATGCGGTGTATTTGGCGACGACCGAGGAGGAGCGTGAGTTCCTCAGCCTGAGGCAGAAGCCGTACCTCAAGGTGGATGAGGACGAAGCGGACGAGTTCGTCGACGTGGTCGGATGCCGACGGTTCGAGGACAGTTTTTCCTTCTCGCTCTTGATCGACGGCCGGCAGGTCGAGGAACGCGTCATCGACCTGTACACCGGACTGCGTTCGACGTTCGTCGAGGACAAGGTCACGAACGCGACCGTGGCGAAGGCCGTCCAGATCACGAAGCGTGTGACCACAGAGGACGGTGTCGAGGACCAGTCGCTCGAGTGGCACCGCCAGGGAATGACCCTGGTGGTCCAGGCAGAACTCGACGAACGTCGTGTCCTGCAGATCGTCAACGAGGCATTCGACCTGCGCCTGTCGAACACCGAGTTGAGCGACATTCTCCAGGCCCGCGTCGACCAACATCTGGAGATGCAAAGGCAGGACGCCCGGGCCGCGTCCAGTGACGTGGAGCGGCTGGCGATCTACATCGGTGACGACACGCTGAAGGAGAACCTTCCGAAGGGACTTTGGCAGGCACTTGAGGGCCAAGGCCTGGTGGACGGCTCCACGTCCGTCGCCGAGCTCTTCCTGACCGTCTACGGCAGCGACTCGATCAAGCTTCTCGCGGAAGAGTTCAGCGCCGAGGGGTACACGGACGTTCCCACGACATGGGTCGGGGGAGCGTCGACCGTCGCCTGGCTTCGGAAGATGGGGTTCGGCGCCAAGTACGCCGGGCGTCGCACCCGACACCAGGACGATGAGTTCGTCGTGCCCGGTGCCGTGAAGCTCAAGCCCCTGCACGACTTCCAGGAGAGGATCAGGGAGGAACTGCAGGAGGTCCTGACGTCCCGGGGACGGGACGGTCGCGCGCTCAAGGGCATGGTGGAGCTCCCCACGGGAGCCGGGAAGACCCGGGTGGCCACCGAAACCGTGCTGCGGCTGTTCGTCGATGGCGACATGAGCGGAACCGTGCTCTGGATCGCGCAGTCGGAGGAGCTCTGCGAGCAGGCGGTGCAGACGTTCGGCACCGTCTGGCGTTGGCTCGGGGACGAGCGTCCGTTGACGATCGGCCGGCTCTGGAACAACAACGTCGTCCACGAACCCGACACCGAGTTCAGTGTGGTCGTGGCCACCGACGCCAAGCTCGACCGGGTGGCCGACACTCCTGAGTACGAGTGGCTGAGCAGGGCCTCCGCGGTGTTCATCGACGAGGCGCACCGGGCCGGCGGGTCGAAGATGTACACGAAGATCCTCAGGTGGCTCGGAGTCGACGGTCGTAGCTGGGAACGGCCTCTGGTGGGTGTCTCGGCGACACCCTTCAAGGGGAGAAGCGACGTCGTCACCAAGCCGACGGAGGAGCTGGCGGCCCGCTTCGGTCACCACATCATGAGCGCCTTCGACGGTAACGCCTACGAGGAGCTGTCGAAGAGGGGAGTCCTCGCCCGGGTCCGACATGAGGTGTTGCCGGGCGTGGACGTCGCGCTGAAGCCGGATGAACTCGAGCAGGTGCAGTCGTGGCGCAAGCTGGAGCCCAAGGTTCTCGACCGCATCGGTCGGGACCAGGCCCGCATGAGGATCCTCGTTGAGGACATCCTGAGCCGGGACCCGGAGTGGCCGATCCTCGTATTCACGCCGAACGTCCTGTCCGCCCAGGTCCTTGCCGCGACGCTTCGTTACCGGCAAGTCGCGGCTGAGGCGGTTAGCGGTCAGACCGGACGGCAGGCACGCCGTGACGTGATCGAGAAGTTCAAGAAGGGAGAGATCCGGGTCCTGGCCAACTGCGACCTGTTGATCCAGGGCTTCGATGCACCGGGTGTCCGGGCCCTCTACATCGCGCGGCCGACGTTCAGTCCCAGCGCCTACATCCAGATGGCCGGCCGCGGGCTGCGCGGCCCCGCGAACGGCGGCAAGCCGGAGTGCCTCATCGTGGACGTCGCCGACAACTTCGGTGCAGTCAATGACTTCCTCGGATACCGCGCTTACGAAGACCTCTGGCGAAAGCAGGGATCATGATCCTCATACCGGACCTCGCCGACATCGAGACGACCACTACCAGCAACGCCGAACGGCGGGTGGCCCTGCTGCTGCGAGCGATCGACGGCCCCCCCGACGCCGTCGCCTTCCACTCCGTGAAGCTGCGGAGCCACGCGGTCAAGCAGCAGGGCGAAGCGGACTTCGTCGTGCTCTGGAACGGCGTCGTCGTCATCGTCGAGGTCAAGGGCGGGGGCGTCAGGAAGTACGACGGCGTCTGGTACTCCATCGACCGCCACGGTGACTGGAAGAAGTTGCGCGAGTCGCCGATGGACCAGGCACAGTCGGCGATGTACGCGCTGCGCGACATCCTTCAGGAGGAAGGCGTCGGTTGGTTCGCGACCGAGGCCGTTGCCCTCACCCCAGACATAGACGCGCCTCCGGCAGCCGTCGAATGGAAGGGAAGCCACTGGTGGGCCAAGGAGCAGATGAGCATTGCCGCACTGACCGAAGCCTTCGAAAAGGTCGCCGGTGAAGCGAGGACCGCTCCCTACGGAATCAGAGTCGCCCGGTCCGAGACGCTCCGGGCGCGCCTCTTCGGTGAGTTCACCAGGATGCCCGTCATCGATGCGCAGCGGGGCGCCGTGCTGGAGGAGCAGAATCGAGCGACCGAGGGGCAGGCCAGGGTCTTGGCCGCGCTCTCCCGGAACCCGAGGATGCTCGTCTTCGGTGGCGCGGGCACCGGGAAATCCCTGGTGCTGGCGGAGGGCGCGAAGCAGGAGGCGGGCGAGGGGAAGTCGGTGCTCATCACCTTTCATTCGCCCGCCCTGATCGACTTCTTCGGTCCGCGGATCGAGGGCAGAGACATCGATCTCCTTCCGTTCGCGGACCTGTCCGGTGACAAGCAGTACGACGTCGTCTTCGTCGACGAGGCACAGGACCTCATGAACGCCGGGGGCATGGATGCCTTGGACGCCGTGATCCGCGGGGGTCGAGAAGGCGGTCGGTGGAGGATGTTCCTCGACCCCAACAACCAGGCACGCGTCGACGGCGAGTTCGACCCGGAGGTCTGCGAGTTGGTTCAGCAGGAGGCGCTCCAGTACGACCTGGACCGGAACGTGCGCAACACCCGTGCGATCGTCCACGTCGTGCAGGAGTACCTCGGCGCCGACGTCGGGGACCCGGGCATCGTCCATGGCGACCGAGTGGAATGGCGGTGGTCCGACGGGACGGCCGGTGTTTCCGCGGCCGAGACCGTGGCTCGCGACCTCGTCGCGAACGGGGCCCGCCGACAGGACATCTGGATCATCAGTGTGTCCGAGGACGCCGAGCCGCGCAGGAGCGAGGCCGGATTCCTCGTGACCAACCCCCGCTATGCCAAGGGGCTGGAGGCAGAGCACGTCATCGTCTGTGACCTGCCACAGGAATACAACGACCGGGGACTCGCCGCTTTCTACGTGGCTGTCACGCGGGCGCGGGTCACGCTCCACGTGGTCGCGTCCAAGGATGACAAGAAGCGGCTCCAGGATCTTCTTCGAAAGCAGGTTGGGAAGTGAACCTCACAGCGGCCCAGAAGGAGGCCCTTCACCATCTCCGAGCCTCCTACGTGGGGCCCGAGGCCGGAGATGAGGAGGTCACGGCGAACCTGCCTCATCGGCAGTACGCCGTCGGCATGCTGTTCCCGGTCGAAGCCGAGGCACGAGGCTCTCACGGCGACGGCCACACGGACGAAGAGGTGTCGGCGGATGTCCCCGATGGTGATGTCGAGGAGAGCGGGGCCGGTGTCCCCCTGGCCGAGGACTGGAAGCCCTCGTCCGTCGCGCTCTCCTTCGTCACCGACGGCGACTCCGTCGACGTCGACTTCTCGTGCGGTACGTACGCCGCTGTCGAGGTAGACGGGCCGCCCAGGTGGCGGCG
Organism: Streptomyces chromofuscus; assembly: GCF_015160875.1. NCBI lineage: Bacteria > Bacillati > Actinomycetota > Actinomycetes > Kitasatosporales > Streptomycetaceae > Streptomyces > Streptomyces chromofuscus. The sequence continues at coordinate 5,434,699 of NZ_CP063374.1, forward strand.
TGCCCCGTTCTCCGTCGACGGCCTCGACCTCCGGCGGGACAAGGGGCCCGAGCGCCTTTCCGTGGGTGGTGTCTCGGTCGAGATCGGGTCGCGTTGGCGCGACTTCCAGGGCGATTCGTTGGTCACCGTCCACGTACGGGTCCTGACCGAATCAACGGGTGACGACCGACACGACATCCCTCGGACGCTGTTCCAGGTCCACCTGGCCGCCGCTCCCTCCGCCGGGGCGGAGATCCTGGAGTACGACACGACGCGCTCGATCGACACTGACCCGGAAGCTGCCGAGCTGCGCCTGCGCTATCGGAACCGGAAGGTCTACGCGGTCGGGCACGGAATGGCCGCGGACTGGGAGTTCGCGGAAGGCCGTTGTGCCAAGGTCTTCCTCGAGCCCGTGCCGGCCTTCGTGGTGCCCGCCGTCGAGACCACGGGGTTCGACGAAGGGACGGCCGAGGCCGAGGCCTTGGAGCTGGGGCACCTCCAGCAGATCGACAAGGATCCCGAAGCGATCCTTCGATCGTTGGACGCCTTCCTCGAGGCGTTCGCCGGCTGGGCCTCCCGGCAGATGGAACGGGCGGAGGCTTTCAGCGACGACAGGGCCGTGGCCGTCCGCATCGCCGAGCGTTCGCAGGACGCCGTCGACAGGATGAGGGAAGGCATAGACCTCCTCCGGGCGCCGGGACGACAGGACCTTCGAACGGCCTTCTCACTCGGCATGGCCGCTATGCGTCTTCAGATGCGGCAGGCGTCCATCAACGGTGGGAGGCCGGAGGAGCAGGTGTCGGAGCCGCGGTGGCGCCCCTTCCAGCTCGGTTTCCTGCTCGTGTCGCTGGCCTCCACCGTCGATGAGGGGCACAAGGACCGGGACCTCGTCGACCTCATCTGGTTCCCGACCGGTGGCGGCAAGACCGAGGCATACCTGGGTCTCGCCGCGATCGAGGTGTTCCGCCGACGGCTCGCTCACGGAACGGCCGGCGGGGGAACCGCCGTCATCACCCGCTACACCCTGCGGCTCCTGACCTCTCAACAGTTCCAACGGGCCGCGGCACTGATCTGCGCGATGGAGCGGCTGCGGGCCACGGACGACCGGGCGAAGGGCATGGCGCCGTTCTCGATCGGTCTGTGGGTGGGCAACGAAGTCACCCCCGGCACGCGAGTAGAGGCACGTGAAGCACTCAAGCGGCTTCAGAAGGCCGCGCGCCCGGAAGAGGCGAACGAGTTTCAGGTCGAGAGTTGCCCTTGGTGTCTGACGCCCTTGGTGCCGAGGCTCAGGAGCGACAAGCCAGAGGACTACGGCATGCGCCTGGACGGCGTGGACGTCGTGCTCCACTGTGTCGACGCGTCGTGCGACTTCGCCGGCGAGCTCCCGCTCGCGGTCGTCGACGAGGTGCTGTACATGGAACCGCCCACGATCCTGCTGGCCACCGTCGACAAGTTCGCGCGTCTGCAGTTCAGGCCGGAAGCGGGCAGGCTGCTCGGTCTCGGGACCACCTTCAGGCAACCGTCCATGATCATCCAGGACGAGCTGCACCTGCTCTCGGGGCCGCTCGGAACCACCGTCGCCGTCTTCGACGCGGTGATCCAGCTGCTGCTCAGCCGGTCGGGCTCCAGCCCCAAGATCGTGGCCTCGACGGCCACCATCCGCGCGTCTGAGGAGCAGGTGGAGGGGCTGTACGGGCGTGAGGTCGCCCTGTATCCGCCATCGGGACTCGACGACGACCGGACCTTCTTCTCCCGCCCGGTGGAAAGCGGGGAAGGACGTCTCTACGTCGGCCTGATGCCGCAGTCGGTCTCGCAGCCGTCGGCCGTCATCGCAGCCGTCACCCCCATGGTGGAGATGCCGGAGGCGCTGGCCGCCCGCGCCCCGTCCGCAGCGTCACGGGACGCGTACTGGACGCTGGTCATGTACCACAACAGTCTTCGTGAGCTCGGACGTACCGGGACGCTGGTCGTCGACGATGTCAACGGTCGTCTGGAGCCCCGAGCCGAGAGGCTCGGCTTCCCGCTGCGGCCCGTCAGAGCGGGGAAGGTCCTGGAACTGACGAGCCGTCGCGGAGCCGAGGAGCTGCCGAACGATCTCCGCGCGCTCAGGGTCAGGGCCGACGAGTCGCCGGAGGCTGTCGACGTGGTCCTCTCGTCGAACATGCTCTCCGTGGGCATCGACATCCCGCGGCTCGCGCTGATGCTCATGGTGGGGCAGCCGAAGACCACGGCCGAGTACATCCAGGCCACGAGCCGTGTCGGACGTGGAGACACGAAGGGCGTCGTCGTCACGCTGTTCCGGTCGGGAAGGGCCCGTGATCGGTCGCACTTCGAGACCTTCCGTGGTTACCACGAGGCTCTGTACCGGAGCGTGGAGCCCACGAGCGTCACGCCGTGGTCGTTGGCCTCGCGCGAGCGGTCGCTCGCTGGCGCGCTCGTGGCACTGCTGCGGCAGTCGTTCACTGCTCTCGCCCCGAACGAAGCGGCGGGTCGGTTCGACCTCGGGGACGACAGGATCCGCGAAGCGGTCGATCGACTCGTGGAACGGTTCCTTGGCTACGTGACGCGCGCCGACGGCCTCGAAGCGCCGGAAACACGCTCCGCCGTATGGAGCCTCCTGAGGGACTGGGACCGACGGGCAGGCCAGGCAAGGGAGTCCGGCGAGCCTCTGTACTACCAGCGGACGAAGAGAGACCAGGCAGCTTTGTTGAAGAAGTTCGGCCAACCCGGCGAGGGGTGGCTCGTCGGAGACTCGATGAGGTCCGTCGAGCCCAACGTGGCGGTCGAGGTCCAGGAACCGCAGGAGGAGGTGCACCATGGAGAAGATCAGGCATGACCTGCGCCTCTCCGAAACGATCTCACCGTTCGGTGTGGGAGCGATCGTCGACGTGCGAGGCGAGTCGCTCATGGCGCCGGACACGTCCTGGTGGGACAAGAAGTTCGCCCATGAGATCAGCTGTGAGCGTCTGACGGCCCGCCTCGGTGCCGGTGTCCTGAGACAACCACCGGCACATGCGAGCCGGGCCGCAAAGGAAACCCCTGCGCTGCCGTACTGGCGCTTTCCCGCTTGGCGGTTCTGCGAGCGCTGCGACAAGCTCTCGAAGCTGACCGGTAGGAAAAAAGGCAAGTGGAGCAACACCTGCGACTGCGGCGGCGCGCTCGTACCGATGCGATATGTCGCCGTCTGCGAAAAAGGCAGCCACATACAGGACATCAACTGGTTCCAGTGGACACATCGTGGGCGCGCGGCGAGCCTGAACGAAGCGGTCCGCTTTTGCCGTGACTACAAGGCACTCAGGTTCCGCAAGCTGGCCACTCGTGGCGAAGGCCTCGCGGCCCTGGTGGTGAAGTGCCACGGGTGCGGGAATGAGCGCAGTCTCGCTGAACTCGTGACGAAGGGGGCCCTGCACCGCGACGGGATCCGTTGCGCGGGACTGCAGCCCTGGGAGCCGGAGAGCTCCGTCAAGAAGCCCTGCTCGTACGAGTTGGTCGCCGTGCAGCGCGGTGCCACGGGCAACTACATCGCCGACAGAATCTCGGCTCTCGACATACCGGAGGAGCGCCCACAGTCCGCGGAGACGGCCGACAAGATCCGTGGTCACATGCTCTTCGGGAAAGTCGTGACCGACAACGGGGGACCTCAGTCGGAAGTGTTGGCGCAGTTGATCGCCGACGATCTCGGAGTGACGGCGGAAACCGTCCTCGGAGTCGCGGCGGGGGAGGAAAGCCCTGCGGGTGAGCTGCTGCTCGACCTGAAGGACGGTGAGTGGTCGGCGTTCCTGAAGAAACTCGAGGAAGGACGCGACCGCACGGGAAGCGACTTCGTCGTCGACGGGAGAAGCCTCGAAGGGCTCGCAGGACCGCAGAGCCTCCTCGGCAAGATCAGCGGTATCGGACAGGTACGCCGGGTACGGGAGGTCCGTGCCCTGCGGGGGTTCCGACGCCACGACGCGGAAGCGATGCTGATCGACGCCGATCTGGGGGCTGACAAGTCGTATCGGCCCACCTACCCTGCGATCGAACTGTTCGGGGAAGGAATCTTCCTGCGGTTCGACGAGGAGAAGCTCGCCGCATGGGAGGCACAGCCGGAGGTTCAGGCACGCGCCGGCATCCTCAAAAAGAGAAGGGCGGACTCTCCCTGGGCCTGCCGCCTCGACGTGCCGGAACCCAGGTACATCGCCCTGCACACGCTGGCGCACCTGCTCATCCGGCGACTGGCGTTCGCCAGCGGCTACGCGTCTGCCTCGCTGCAGGAAAGGATCTACGCGAACTCCGACCGCACGGACAAGACCGCCGGGATCCTCATCTACACCGCGGCAGGGGACGCCCAGGGGACTCTTGGCGGTCTCGTCAGGCTCGGGGATCCAAAGATGCTGATCCCACTCCTGGTGGCAGCCTTGGACGACGCGGACTTCTGCTCCAACGACCCGGTCTGCATCGAAAGCGACCGCCAGGGAACCTCACAGCTGAATCTCTCGGCCTGTCACGGGTGCTCCCTGGTGAGTGAGACCTCCTGCGAAACCGGAAACCGGCTACTGGATCGACAGCTGGTCCTGGGCGGAAGCGACGTGAGAGGACTGCTGGACGACGTTCTGACGGACGTCCGACGGCCCAGGTGACGACCCTGCGGCCCCGTAGCGCATGCTAGGGGCCGCAGCGCAGCCATCCTCGGTCACTGCCGGGCGGAATCCGTAACCGTCGCTGTTCCTATGGTTTTCGCCGGTCGACGGGTTCGATCTACTGCGCTGCACTGCTGCGACAGTTCCGGAGGGCCCTTCGGTTGGCAGCGGAAGACCTGGTCAGGAGGTTTGCCGTGCGGAGCGCACGAGAACCGGTCCACGGATGGTCCAGAGATTGGGCTGTACTCGGGCTCGCAAGGCGCTGCCCGGGGCCGACCGCGCCTAGTTGCTGAGCCGCCGACTCTGGTTGGCAACTGTTCTGGTCGCCGGCTACCTCGGCGACGTCGCCTGAACTGTGGCGCCAAGCGGTCACAGCCCCGGCAGGCGATCAGGAGACCCACAAGTCCTGGCGAGGCCGTCGGACCGTGCGGCATCATGATGTTCAGACTAGGGCTATCGTCGGAAAGAAGTGCATGTCTAAGACTGCGGTCGTTCCTGCGAGCGTTACCGTTCGCCACCCCTCCCTCTTATTGATGAGGAACACTCCCGCCCGGCTCGCGAGCGTGGAGTTGTTCGCTGGCGCTGGTGGGCTCGCGCTGGGTTGTCAGGAGGCTGGCTTTGACCCGCTGGTAACGCTGGAGTTGGACAAGTGGGCCTGTGACACGGTGCGACAGAACCAGGCCCGAGGGAACGAGCTCGTCGCGAACTGGCATGTCGAGGAGGGCGACGTGCGGGACTTCAACTGGTCCCGCATCACCGACGAGGTGGATCTCGTCGCCGCCGGCCCGCCGTGCCAGCCGTTCTCCATTGGCGGCCGCGGCAAGGCGGACGACGACGAGCGTGACATGTTCCCGGCCACGGCGGAGGCGATCGCCCATCTGAGGCCCCGCGCGTTCATCATCGAGAACGTGAGGGGTCTGGCGCGCCCGAGGTTCGCCGACTATTTCCAGTACATCCAGGCCAGGCTTTCGCTGCCCCTCCTCGCCGCGAAGCCCGACGAACTGTGGGGAGATCACCTGCGGCGGCTCCGGGCGGCAGGCGAGGACGTCAGCAACCAAGAGTTGGCCTATCGGGTCATCCCGGCCTTCGCTAACGCAGCGGACTACGGCGTGCCGCAGCAGCGCCAACGCGTCTTCCTGGTCGGTTTCCGAAACGACCTGGACGTGACCTGGGAATTCCCGCATGTCACACACTCGAGACGGGCGCTTCTGCATGCTCAGTGGACAACTGGTGAGTACTGGCAGGAACATGAAGTGCCCAAGGCGAAACGCCCGGAACGGCCGAAGGTCCCCATACCTGCGGAACTGCGGCCGGACGAGGTCCAAGCGCGTTGGCGCACCATACGCGACGCGCTGGCCGGTCTTCCCGAGCCAACGCTGACAGGTACTGCGGGCGTCCTCAACCACGTCCTTCAACCGGGAGCTCGTTCCTACCCTGGTCACACCGGTAGTCCGGTGGACTGGCCTGCGAAGACGTTGAAAGCAGGGCGTCACGGGGTCCCCGGCGGCGAGAACATGCTGCGTGAGACGGACGGTTCCATTCGCTACTTCACGGTCAGGGAAAGTGCCCGCTTGCAGACCTTCCCGGACGACTACGAGCTGCATGGCCCTTGGGGCAAGGCGATGCGCCAGCTCGGCAACGCAGTCCCAGTCGAGTTGGCGCGGGTCGTGGCCGACAGCGTCCACGCCGCCCTGCGCGCGGAGGGATCCGAAGCATGACGGAGACGGAGACGCGACCCGACACCCTCAACCTGACGCCTCCCCCACGGATCTTGGAGATGATCGCGGAGGTCGACCTCCAACTTCACCAGTGCCTGTGCGAGTTGATCGACAACTGTCTCGACGAACTCGTCGAGGCCACCCGTGTCGATGAAACGCTGGAACCTCGAATAGACGTCACCCTGCCCACGGCGGGCAAGGTGAACCGGGCTGCCAAGGTCGTCGTGAGCGACAACGGCCGGGGAATGTCTCAGGAGGAGTTGCAGTATGCCCTGAGCGCCGGCAGGTCGGGTAAGCAACGGTTCGGCAGCCTCGGTCTATTCGGCATGGGCTTCAACATCGCCACGGCCCGCCTTGGCACGATAACGGTGGTCCGTACGGGACGGCGTGGCGACGACCGATGGATCACCGCCACTATCGACCTTAGGGAGATGCAGCGGCTGTCGTCGTACGAGGTGCCCCTTCGCTACGAGCGAAAGGCTCCCGACGAGCACGGCACCCTCGTCTCGGTGACGAACCTCCGAGAAGACTTGGTCGCCAAGTTGAAGTCGGCGAGCTCGATCCGGGAGGTCAGCAAGAACCTAGGGCGGATCTACACCTACATGCTGCGTGATCCCAACGGCCCTCATTCGGGCGCGCAGATGATGGGCGGTTTGAACCAGCGCCTGTACGTCAACGGTCGCCAGGTGACCCCTCTCGTGCCGTGCATCTGGGACCCGACCCGGTCGGTTATGTACAAGGCTGCGGAAGCGCCTGCTGCCGAAGTAATCCACGTGCCACTCACCAACGCCTTCGCCTGTATGAACTGTGGGCGCTGGTACACCTCAAGGTACGACGAGTGCGTCGATTGTGAGAGCACTGACATCCAGGAGCGAGAGCGCCGGATCGTGGGATGGTTGGGCGTGCAGAGGTTCGCCGATAAGTCCGACTTCGGTCTGACGTTCCTCCGGAGCGGGCGTGCGATTACAACCAGGGACAGGTCTCTGTTCGACTGGGAGGGGCCAGACGGAGACATTGAGCTGGAGTATCCGATCGAACTCGGTATGGGTCGCATCGTCGGTGAGATCCATCTCGACCACGCGCCGGTCAACGTCCGCAAGACCAACTTCGACACGTCGTCGCCGGAGTGGCGGTACATGGTCGAGAAGGTGCGAGGCGACCTTCCTTTGCGTCCACAACTCGCGAAGCGCCTGTTCAATCGTGAGAACGACTCTCCGATGAGCCGGTTCTTCAACGCCTTCCGGGAAAACAAGCCGGGTCTTCGGTACCTCATGCCCGGCAACGGCAGCACCGCCATCCACAATGAGGCGAAGAGATGGGCACAGAAGTTCCGCAGCGGGGATCCGGAGTTTCAGACCGACGAGAAATGGTACGAGGCCGCAGCCGATCATGATCGGGTCAAGCACGGACCACCGCCGGAGCCAGCACCGCCGTCCGACGAGGATGACTGGCTCAAGGGGGAAGGGCTTGGACATCTGGGGACGGGGGCGGCCGACGGCCACTCACCGTCCCAAGATCAGAAGCAGCCGGAGCCGGCCGCAGAGACACGCCCGGAGACCGAAGAGCAACGCTTCGCGAGGTACAGAGAGCATGCGACGCTGCTTCCCGACACCGACCGCGAAGTTCGCCTTGGTACCGCTCAGGCGATCTTTCGCGTCTACGTCACCTCCGGAGTCGAACTACTCAAGGACGGCCAGCGGCAGCCGACCGTGGTTCGGATCGTAGCTGGCGAGGTAGAGATCTACGTGGACTCCGATACCACGCTGATCGCGCGGTACGGGTGGTCCCCGCTGAACGTCGCGCTCGTCTGCGCAGCACCGCAGTTGAAGAACGTGTACTCCATATCAGGCTCCATCGACGGGTTGGTGACATCGATTCTCGAGCAGTTCCCGGACCGCCGAGTGGACTCCAGCGCGGTGCGTAGTCGCGCGGAGATGCTGCTGGAGGGCTTGCGAGATCGGCTCGCCGACCTCACCTCGAAGGACGCGGCCACGTTTTGGTCTGCCCTGTCCGGTCAGTCGAAGCGGGCCGCCGAGTCGTACGCCATCGCGGTGGCACCGGACGTCGACTGGAAGGCAGCGGTGGAGAACGGCGAGTTCGCGCGCTACCTGGGAGTCGAGGGCGTCCTCGACCTCGTTACGAGCGGTCCAGAACTGGTACTGGACGGCGGGTTATTCCGCACTACTTACGCTGCGCTCGGTGAGGAGACGCAGGCGGACCAAGTGGCCCGTGTTAGCGCCTTCCTCACCGACCTCAAGCGGATGGTTGTGGGCCCACCCCTGCAGAACACCTTGGAACTGTCCCGCTTGCTCCTTACTGCGGACCTACTGGACGCGGAGATCGTCCAGGTATGAACAGATCGTTCCTAGAGCCGGCTTTCCTTGTCGAGGAAGGCCCGAAGGGCTTCACGCGTCAGCTGGAGCGGTTGCTCGGCCTGATCTCGTTCACGGATGTGGTCAACATCGATGGTCCCGGGGACAAAGGTGCCGACCTCCTTGGCCGACTCAACGGTGAGGATTGGATCTTCCAGTCAAAATGGAAGAAGTCGGGCAATGTGGATCGCGAGGCCGTGGACGAAACCCATGCGGCGATGCGGCATTACGCGATCCACCGAGCGGTAGTGGTCACCAATCAACTGTTCACCCAGAAGGCCAAGGAGCGGGCGGACGCGCTGAGGGACGTCGGAGTCAATGTGACCCTCTGGGACGGCCGACGGCTGGCGACGATCTACGATCGCGCTCCGGAGCGAGTCACGCCGTTCGACCTCCACCCTTATCAGGACCGTGCGGTGGAAGCGGCCTGGGCCGCCCTAGATGACGCCGGCGAGGCGCTTATCTACCTCGCTACGGGCCTCGGCAAGACGGTCGTCGCTGGCAGGTTGCTGCGACGATTCCTTCTCGCCAATCCGGGAGCCAAGGTGCTGGTCACCGCGCACATGATCGATCTTGTGGAGCAACTCGAACGGGCGATGTGGCGGGACATTCCCAAGGATGTACCGACCCGTCTGCTGCACGGCGATTCGAAACCCGATTCCCTGCCAGGCGTCACCTTCGGCGTATCGAACACAGCACGGGACTACATCCAGTCGGGCTACGCCCCCGAGCTGGTGATCGTGGACGAGGCACACCACGTGGGGGAGACCGGGAACTACGCCACCATGATGGCGCTGCTGCCCAAGGCCAAACGGATGGGTGTGACGGCCACGCCCTGGCGAGGCGACCGGTACGACATTGAGCGGACCTTCGGCGAACCAGTCGAGCGGGTGTCCATCTCGGAGGGCATGAGACTGGGCTACCTCGCGGACGTGAAGTACCGCGTGTTCGCCGACAACATTGACTGGGACTTCGTCCGCCACGCCTCCGAGCACGGCTACTCCATCAAGGACCTGAACAAGCGCCTCTTCATCCCCGAGCGGGACGAGTCGGTTCGGGGACACCTCGAGAAGGTCTGGGACCAGACCACGAATCCGCGGGCCATCGTCTTCTGTCAGACGATCGAGCATGCCGAGCGGATGCGCGACCTGCTCGCCCGACGGCCCGGCTGGGAGCGTGCCGAGACGCTGCACGCCAGGCTAAAAACACGGGAGCGACGGGCACGATTGCTCAACTTCCGTACAGGAGAAGTGCCCATCCTCGTCGCCGTGGACATCCTCAACGAGGGCGTCGACGTGCCCGACGTCAACATTCTCTGCTTCGCCCGAGTGACCCACAGTCGACGTATCTTCGTGCAGCAGCTTGGCCGCGGACTCCGTCTTCGCAAGGGAAAGACCCACGTGGAGGTATTGGACTTCGTCAGCGACATCCGACGGTTGGCCGAGGTATACGACATGCGAGAGCAGGTGTCCGAGGGCGAGATCGAGCAGGTATCAGTCGGACGGAACCAGTTCGAGTTCGAGGACCTGAGGGTGAAGGGACTTCTGGATCAATGGATGGCCGACGTGGGTGACCTCGGGGGAGCTGACGACAGCGTCCGTTTGGAGTTCCCGCCCATCGAGGGGGGCTGATGGCGGCCCTTCCGGAACCGATCCGCTTGGAAATCTTTGCGGAGTTGGCCCGCCACTTCGACGCCATGCGGTGGGAGGAGGTCTCTTCGCCCGCAGCGACTGAGATGTACGACCGGTTCGTCAAGGATCCCAAGATCGGCGGGCGACTCGCTAGATTCATGCCCACGGAGAAGATACGCCCGTGGATCAAGGACGGACCAGCGAAGCAGTACCGTCGGGCGCTCGAAGGTGTCGGGCCGATGGCTCAGATGACGACACGCGAGTACCCCGGTCCGCAGTCGGTCGTTCGGCTCGCCATGGGTTCGGGATGGGCCCTTCGCGCGCAGACACTGGAAGTGAAACCGATGCGTTGCGTCGCCGATGGACCCGATGGTGAGTCGGCCTTCATCACCTGGGGCCCAATGAGCGGCCTGCAGGGCATGGTCTGGCACGCCTGCCTACGTCGGGCGGAGTCGGAGTCGCAATTGATCACCATCGCCGTCACCAAGCCCAACACCGCACCGTTGCCCGACGACGATTGGCGCCTCGCGCTTTCACTAGCCACCATCTTGAGAGCACGATGCGAGCAGGTCACCTACATGGTCTCTCGGAAGGCGACCTCCGACTCACGGACCGTCTGATCACTTCGTCCTCGATCTGGTCGGCTACCTCGACCGGGTCAGCGTGCTCCCAAAAACGAAGGACGATCCATCCCGCCGACGTGAATGCCCTGGTGGAGTCCTGATCACGGCGTTGATTCTCAGCGACCTTGGCCGCCCAAAACTCCCTCCGTTCCCCCTTTGCCGGCCGAAAGTGCTCCGGACAGCCATGCCAGAAGCACCCGTCGATCAGGACGGCGACTCGCTGCCTTGTAAAGGCAATGTCGACCGTCCGCTTCAATGTGGGCACGGGCTTGAAGTTCACTCGGTACCGGAGACCGCGTCGATGCAACTCCCGGCGCACTTTTACCTCGGGCGCGGTGTCGCGCCCCCGGATTCGGGACATACGCGCACTGACGACAGGGTCGACACCCGCAGACATCAGATCCCTCTTCTCGTGAACGCTGGCGGTGTCCTGGCGGCCGAGGTCTCCGCCTGAGCCCATCCCGCCGGCGGGGCTGCGGTGTCCCACTGAAGCCCTGGCCGCCACTGTAGTCCCCCGCAGCCCTCGCACGCCCGATCACTTTGGGGCACGGACCTCTTCGTCCCGACGTAACTTGGGCGGACACTCGACCTCGGGCCGCAGTGCCTCTGTTGGACCGCTGGCGCTGGCGTTCGCGCGCGTCCGCTGATGTTCGCTGGCGTTGTCACGCAGTTAGACACTCACCGGTGTGGCTTCCTGCGCACGAGATCAGGGCATTTCAGCTCAGTTCTCCGGGTGCAGGCATAACCTTCCCGTGTGGCAGATCAACTGCGGGTGCCCAGGCCGGAGCGGGGTGGGGGCGGTCACCTACGGGTGCCGTCTGTCAGCGTTGGTCAGCCTCCGACGGCCCAGGGACGGCCCAGAAGGCTCGGCGATCCCTCACCTGTCGCAGCGGTCCAGCTCGGCGGAGCACCTCTACTGGCCGAGCCATCGCTGACTGCCGGATGAGTCCCACCCAGTCGTCACAGCACCCAAAGCAGCGCCCGCGAGCGACGGGCTGACTACCTCTGGGATTGGTGATTCGTCAAACCCCGGGGTTCGTTGAACGACCGAGCGCTAGACTGCTCTCGCTACGAGAAAGAGGTTGAGGATGGCACGCCCCAGGGCATTTATCAGCTTCCAGATGGAAGATCGCTGGGCTCGGGACTTTCTGAAAGAACACGCTCGAAACCCGGGAAATGAAGTCGAATTCGTCGACTACTCAGTCCAAAACCCCTTCGACTCCTCATGGAAGACGCAGTGCAAGCTTCGCATTGCCCAGACTAAGGGAACAATCGTCCTGATTGGCCCCACGACTTACCAATCAGAAGCGGTGGATTGGGAGATCAGGGAGACGATCAATCAGAATCATTACCTCTTCGGGATCCAGATCAACTCCGACAAGACGCATCGAGTTCCGGATGGCATTCCGTCATCAGCTGTCATTCGCTGGAACTTCTCTCAGATTGCTACATGGCTGTCCACTTGGGTGTGACGGGTGAATTACCTAGAGCAAGTAGCCGGAGCCATTAGGGCCGAGATTCCCACATCTGCGCTGCCGTCCGGCAACGTTGACGATTTGTTCAACCTCTACGCAGTCCTAGCTTTAACGAAGGGCGCTGACGTCACAGCTTCGGACGTGCATGACGCCTGGTCTGCCTGGCAGATTCGACTAGACCCGACACACGCTTCCATTCAGCCATACGGGCAGCTCAGTCCTGCAGTCCAACGCCAGGACGCTGTTTTTGTGCGAGCCATCAGGAAGGTTGCCAGCGCATCCGCGTCGGCGGACCCCGTGGGCAACGCCCTCCTTCCCTATGGTGCGCCCGACACCCCGGAAGAGAGTGAGCGACTGTTCGAGCTCTATAAAATCATGGTGCAAAGCTCCGAAAGCCTGGTCAACCGCAGGCAAGGAGTAAACACTTTCTTCATCACCGTCAACGGCGCAATCCTGACTGGGCTCGGATTCTTCATCAAGGCGGGCGGGAAAGAGGAGCTCAAAGCACTGGGCATCCTACTGATCGCGCTAACAGGTTTCATCCTCGCGCATGCGTGGAAAAGCCTCATCACCTCTTTCGGGCAACTCAACACGGGTAAGTTCGCCGTCATCAACCGCATCGAAAGATTTCTTCCGGCCGCCATCTTCTACGCCGAATGGGAAGCGCTGGAGCGAGGGATGAACCCGAAGGTCTACCGCTCCTTCACCTCTCGCGAAATCTGGGCCCCAAATCTGCTGATGATTCTCTACGGATTGGCCGCTATCGGATCCGCCCTTATCGCTTGCGGTGTCTGGCGTATTTAGCATCCGGCTTCCGCGCTATAACGATAGGTCGGCGGAGCGGCTTTGGGCTGGAGCTGCTTTGGGGCGAGTGATCATGGCCCCGTAAGCTTTCGGCGCGTCGGGCAGTCTGTGGACCTGCCCGCTAAAGCACGACGTTGGGGCCATGATCTTAGAGGCTCGCCCCAAAGTGGCTGCCTAAAGCCGTGGAGCCGACCGCCCCAGCCGCAGAGGGTGTCTCCCATCTTCATGCCCGCAGCTCGCCAGCGCGCCGCCGGGCGCGGCCAGCCGGGGCGAAGACAGGAGGCAGGCCGCGCCGCTGAGGCGGCGCGCGCCCGCGCCGTGCGCGGGCCTTGAACCAGTAGAGAGAGTTTGAATCACGCTCATGCTGCTGGTCGTTGATGCTGCTCCTGTGAAGGGTGGCTGTTGGCTAGTGGTGTAGAACCACAGGTATGGGGAGTGAACGGCGCGAGCGGATGAGGGTGCTTGGGGCACGTCTTCGGGCTCTGCGTGCGGATGCCGGTCTGACGGGTGCTGCTCTCGCGGCGCGAGCTGGCGTGGGTCAACCGACAGTTTCCAAGGTGGAGAACGGGCGTATGGTCCCGAGCCTCGATGTGCTGGACCGGTTGTCCCGGGCGCTCGGGCTCGATGGGACGGCCGCCGGTGAGGTCCGCGAGCTGCTGGCCGCGGTTGAGGCTGTGGTGGAGACCGGTTCCGACTCCGAAGAGGACGTCTCCGCGGGGTTCGTCGTAGATGAGGTGGTCCGCGGCGCTCGGTTGGTGCGCTCCTTTCAGTGCGTGGTCCTGCCGGCCATGCTCCAGAGTGCCGAGTACGCCCGGCACGTCTTCCTGACGTCACCGGACCCGGACGCTGAGACGGTAGGCCGGGCTGTTGCTGCTCGGGTGGAGCGACAGAGCCTCTTGTACGAACCGGGGCGCGAGTCGGTGTTCGTGTTGACGGAAGCGGTGCTGCGGACGTGGCCGGGGACGCCGTCGCTGATGCTTGCCCAGCTTGATCGACTGTTGGCCGTCGAGAGTCTGGACACGGTGCGACTCGGAGTCATCCCGTGGCGTCGGCCGGTGCCGGTGCTGCCTCGTCATGGCTTCACGCTCTGCGATCGGCGGTCCATCGTGGTGGAGGCGTTCCCGAGTGAGCGGGTCTCCACCGAGGCAGATGACCTCGCTCGGTACGAGGAGATGTTCAGCCGGTTTGAGGGCGCGGCCGTCTTCGGTGGTGAGGTGCGAGACCTGCTGATGCAGGTGATGGCGGAGTTCCGTGGGTTGGAGACCACCGTCACCCAGTAGAGGAATAATTCCTCTGTATGCCTGGATCGGTGTCGCAGGGGGGAATACTCTGCTCCTCGTGCTGTCTAGCCCTCTAGACGAGGAGTGTTGTCGTGCTCACCAAGTGGTGCCGTGCCTTCCCTGGGCTGCCTGAACAAGTCGCCGAAGCTCGTCACTTCGTAGCTGCGTTACTCCAGGAGTGGGGGTGCATCGATGAGGGAGCCCTGGTGGTCGGGGAGCTGGCGGCGAACGCCGTACGCCACTCGCTGAGCGGCGAGTCCGGCGGTTGGTTCCTCGTGGTTGTCGGCTTCGGCTCGGACTTCGTACGTATCGAGGTGATCGACCAGGGCGGCGGCAGTGCCCCGGCAATGCGGGACGCCGCCAGCCTGGAAGAGAGCGGCCGCGGGCTGATGCTGGTGGCGGCCTGCGCGAAGGACTGGGGTGCCAAGACTCTGCCGCAAGGTTCTTCGGTGTGGGCGGACCTGGTGCGGGAGGGGGTGTGACCGCCTCCAGCCTGATCCTCCTCGGCCGTCGCGCAGGTAGGAGGGGGTGACTCCCCGTGGGGTGCCTCGGAGCCGGTCCGGCCTCCATGTGATTGGCGTCCGCTCGGGTCAGCCGCTCCCGCCTGTTTCGTCTAGGGGCCTAGACTCTTGGGTGAAGCAGGGAGGTGAGCACATGTCGGACGAGCTGCAACGGATCATGGCGATCGATGATCCGTACCTGCTCTTGCGTGAGGTCACGACGCGATTGGCTGACGCGCAGCAGGAGGTCACCGAACTTGCTCGGCTGCGGCGCCGTGTGGTGCAGGACCTCCATGCACAAGGACTGTCGTACGCGCAGATCGCGACGAAGGCCGGCCTCAGCCGCGGGCGCATTCACCAGATCCGCCACACTGGCCCGGCGCCCGAGGGTGCGTTCCTCGGGTCGGGCGCCGTCACGGTTGCGACTCCGCTACGGCGGGACGACGAACGCGGGCGCACGGTCGTCGCCGTGGACGACGTCAGTTCCGGCAAGCGTTTGGAGGACCTGGCACGGTCGTACGGTCTCACCGTCACCTCCGAACATGTGCCGGTGAGCGGGGAGATCGACCTGAACCGTGACGGCCTGGTTGTCGTCTGCGGGCCGCGCATGTCCCAGGACATGTGGAACACCTACGCACAAGACCCTGTACTGCGCTGGGAGAAGGCGGAGGACGGCCCCTGGACGGTCGTGGACCGGCTCACCGGCACCGTGCACCGGTCGGGGCAGGACAGCGATCCGGCCCGGCCGTACGACATCGGCTATCTCGGCCGACTGCCGCGCCCGGACGGCAAGGGCTCGCTCCTGGCCATCGCCGGTATCCACACGCAAGGATCGCTCGGCGTCGTCCAGTTGCTCGCTTCCGAACTCAACTCCCTGTGGGGGCAGGTGGGAGATCGCCGGTTTTCTACGCTGGTAGGGGTCGAGTACGACTCGGAGACCAGTGAACCGCGGTCCGTCGAACTGGTCTGCCCGCTCTACCGTCACGACGAGGAGACGGCGGAGTGAGGTTCACCCTTGGTACCTCGCCGTCCACGCCGGACAGTGAGAACGAGGACTTCGCCGCTGCCGCCCCCGATGCCGCCGTGCTCCTCGACGGCGCCGGCGTGGGGGGCGCGGAAACCGGGTGCGTGCACGGCGTCGCCTGGTTCTCCGGAACGCTGGGGGCGCTGCTGCTGCGTACCCTCGTCGCGCGTCCGGCCTGGTCGCTCGCCGAGTGTCTGGCCGACTCCATCCGCATCACCCGCTCGCTTCACGAGGACGTCTGCGACCTGGAGTACCGGGCCAGTCCGACCAGCACGGTCGTTGCCGTCCGTGCCCGTGACGGAGTGCTCGAACACCTCGTACTCGGTGACTCCTCACTGCTTCTTGCGAAGCGGGATGGGAGCTCTTCCGTCATCACTGACCGGCGCCTGAACGAGGTCGGGGCGCGGCTTCGCGGGCCGGTCGACGAGCTGCCCACCGGTTCGCCGGAACATGCCGCCGCACTCTCCGAGTACCAGGACGCTCTGACGTCTCTCCGGAACCGGCCGGGTGGCTTCTGGATCGCCGGTCCCGATCCGCTCGCGGCCGAGCATGCGCTGACCGGCACGGTGCCGCTGGACTCCCTGGCCTCGGTGGCGCTGCTGAGCGACGGCGCGACACGGTTGGTGGACCGCTTCGGGCTTGCCTCGTGGGACGAGACCTTGGCTCTCCTCGACTCCGCCGGCCCGGACGAACTGATCCGCCAGACCCGTAAGGCGGAGGACGGCGACCCTGACGGTCGGCGCTGGCCGCGGGGTAAGGCGCACGATGACGCCACCGCCCTGCACTGGGCGCTTTCGTAGAGAGCCGGTCACTCCGCCGACACGACGCTCGTATACCCCCCTAGACAGTTCATGGGGCGTCGGTTTACGGTAGCCGTCAACCCCCCTAGACAGTTAGGGCGGATTACTCCCTGTGCTGTCTAGGGGGGTATTCAACGGCTCGGCGTCCGTGACGGATGCCCGATCAAGTGAGGTTCACAGAATGCGCGTCATCCCCGTGGATACCTCGTCCGCCACTCTGCTGGTCACGAAGCTGCCCGAGGTCAAGGTGAGGGACCGGCAGACCGGTGAGGTGGCCGTGGACCCGGTGACCAACGACCGGCTCATGGTCCTGGAGTTGGTGTTCATCGCCGAGGGCGGTTCGGACATGATCAAGGTGACGGTTCCCGAGAAGGGCATCGGTGAGGGCCTGGTCATGGGGGCGCCGGTCTTCCTGTCCGGGCTGGTGGCCCGGCCCTGGGAGAGCGAGTTCGGCGGTCGTACCCGGCACGGTATCGCCTACCGGGCGGACGCCGTCATGGTCGGCACTCCGGCTGCGGCGCAGGGCTGAGCATCATGACCGATGCCCTGTGGGTTCTGGTGCTGGCACTGCTGGCAGTGGCCGCGCTGGTCGCGGTGCGCCGTCGGCTGCCGGTCCTGTTCTGGTGGCTGGTCGGCTATCCGGCCGTGACGCTGCGGGTGCTCGCCACGTACCGGGCCACCATGGACGCCTGCGGCCTGACGGTGCCCGCCTCGGCCATGCGCCGGGCCACCGCCCGGATGGTGGGGCGGCAGGCTGCTCCCGTGCCGCCTCGCCGGTTGCTGCCGCTACCGACCGGGTCCGGGCTCGTGATGCGGCTGCGCATGGCGGCGGGGCAGGCTCCCGAGGACTTCACCGCCTCGGCCGATCGGCTGCGGCACGCCTGGGGCGCACATGCCGTGCACGTCCGTCCCACCAAGCCGGGGCGGCTGGAGCTGCGGTTGGTCGGCTGGGACGTTCTCGCCGACGTCCGGCCCCCTCGGCGGTGGCTGCGCACCGAACCGCTGTCCCTGCCGCTGGCGCTACGCGAAGACGGGCACTGGCACGTCCGGAACTTCCGCACCGTGCCGCACGAACTGATCCTCGGCGCCACACAGTCCGGCAAATCCGTATACCTGCGCAACCTGCTGTGCGGGCTGGCCCGGCAACCCGTTGCGCTCGTCGGCATCGACTGCAAGTGGGGCGTCGAACTGGCGCCATTCGCGCACCGGTTGTCGGCACTCGCCGACACGTCGGACCGTGCGAATGACCTCCTCGACGTCCTGGTGGAGGAGATGGAGGCACGGTTCCGCCTGATCGGCATGACGGGCGGGACCGGTCCGGACGCCGTGCTCACCTCGGACGTCTGGGGCCTTCCGGAGAAGGCGCGGCCGGTGCCGGTCGTGGTCGTCGTCGACGAGGTCGCCGAACTCTTCCTCGCCGCGAGCAAGGACGACGAGAAGCGACGGGACGCCATGGTCACCAAGCTCATCCGCCTCGCCCAGCTCGGCCGCGCGGCCGGCATCTACCTGGAGGTGTGCGGGCAGCGCTTCGGCGCCGAACTCGGCAAGGGCGCCACCATGCTCCGCGCCCAGCTCACCGGACGGGTCTGCCACCGCGTCAACGACGAGACGTCCGCCAACATGGCGCTCGGCGACATCGCACCGGAAGCGGCGCTGGCCGCGACCTCCATCCCGGCCGAACGGCCCGGCGTCGCGGTCGTCGGCGACTCCTCCGGCGGCTGGTCCCGCATTCGCTCGCCCCACCTCACCCTCGACGACGCGGCGGCCGTCTGCCGCGACACTGCGGGCCTGGTCCCAGACTTGCCCCGCCTCGACCCCTTCCGGCCCGTCGTCGCCGAACCGGCCGGGCCGCCCTCGCTCCCCGCCGCGGTGCCCACCGCTCGCCCGGCCACCGAGTAACCGGACTCCCTCTCCCACGGCCGGCGTGACCGCCTCGCGCCATGTCCCTACCCCTCCCATCCCCGAAACCGGAAGGAAGCCCTGTGTCACGTCCCTCCATCGCCGAGGTCAGCGCGCTCATCGCCGACCTGGCCGCGCTCCGGCAGAACCGCACCTCTGCCGAGTACGCCGCGCTCATGGACCGCAAGGCGGACCTGCTGGAGCGCATCGCCGACCACACGCCCGGCGGCACTGGGGCCGCCGAGGTGGCCCGCCTCGCCCGCGAGCGCGCCGACTCGCTCAAGTCCACCGACTGATCACCCCCGAAGGAGACCGAGCCGATGCGTGCCCACCTGGCCCGCGTGGACGCCGTGATCGTTCAGGCCGTCATCGCCGGTGCCCTGTCCTTCTCCCACCTGCACGACCTCGCCGCGGCGGCCGGACAGGACGGCTGGAAGGCGTGGGCCTACCCCGTAAGCGTCGACCTGCTCTTGGTCGCCGCCTGGCGCCGGATGCGTCAGCAGCAGCGGGCTGGACAAGCGGCCGGTGGTCCGCGGCTGTGGTTCCTGGTGGCCCTGGCCGCATCCCTCGGCGCCAACGTCGCCACGGCCGGGCTCCTCGACCTGGACGACGTACCGGCCTGGCTCCGCGTGACGGTCGCCGGCTGGCCCGCCATCGCCTTCTTCGGCGGCACGCTGCTGGCCCACGCCCCGCACACCCCGGAAACAGCGACAGCCCCGGTCCCCTCGGCAGCGGACACCCCTGCGGAGCCGCACGCCGTTCCGTCCGCCGTCGACCGGCCCGAACGTGAGGCGCTGCCGGCGCGCTCCACCGACCCCGGCCCGGCCCCGGAGCCCGCTGCCGACCAGGTCGCGACTCCGGCCCCCGCGCCTGCTTCCGCCGTCGCCCTGCCGCCCGCCCTCGTCGACCGCGTCCGGGCGCTGGCCGATGAGCACCGCTCGGCCACCGGCCGCCCCGCCGACCCGGACACCGTGCGCGCCCGGCTCGGCCTGCCCCCGTCCATGACCGCATCCATCGCCGCACACCTCTGAGAGAGGAGCAACACCGTGAACCCGCGTTTCCGCAACGTCCGTCGCATCGGCCCCGTCAACGTCGCCTCGTACGTCGACCGCGGCCGGAACCGCCACCTGGCCGCCTGCACCGCGCCCCGCTGCGACTTCTCCGCCGAGTACGACAGTCGCGCCGCTGCCGAACTGGCCGCCCGTACCCACCGCTGCTCGGCCTGACAGGAGACCACCGAAGTGGACATTCCGCTCTGGCTCGCCCTGCTCGTCGTCGGCGTCCTCGGCGTCAAGCTCATCCGCCCGCCCTGGTGGCTCATCGCCGTCCTGCTCGTCGGCGGCTACCTCCTCGCCGACAGCCTGCTCGCCCCCGTCATCGACCCCGTCCTCAAGTGACCCGCGAAAGGAGAGTGCTCATGTTCCGACCGAAGGTCCCGACCATGCCGCAGTCCACCGGCCCGGCCGCCCCGCCTGCCATCGTCGAACCGCCGACCATCACGCCGGGCACTCCGGCTCCGCCGGCGGCCCCCGTCACCCCGGTTCCGGCCAGCCCGGCCGTCTGGCTCACGCCTGGCACCGCGCTCGCCCTCGTCGGTGGCGGCACTGCCGTGGTCCTGGTCGTCGGCGCCGTCCTGGTCTCCATGCTCCTCGCCGTCGCCCTCACCGCCACGTCCGTGGCCGTGTGCGTCGTTGTCATCCGCTCCGTCCTCACCCGCCGCTGACCTCATCGATCCGTCCGCCCGGCCTGCCCATGCTGTCTAGCCCCCTCGACAGGCCGGGCGGACACACCGCACGTCTGCTCTCTTCAAGGAGGAACCCGCAGATGCACCCTGCGGCTCCGACCGCAGCCATCCGCCAGCTGGCAGCACTCGCCCGGCACGGCGACCTCAGCGCCTACGCCCGCCAGATTCAGCACCTCGGCGGCTGCGAGCGGCCCGTCCGGATGGAGGGCCACCGGCTCGACGTCCACGCCGCCACCGGGGAGATCGTCCGCGAGATCGCCGACCGTCACCTCCCAGGCGGACAGCTCCTCATCCGCTGCAACAACCGTCGTGCCACCCGGTGCGCTTCCTGCGCCGAGATCTACCGCAAAGACACCTTCCACCTCGTCACCGCCGGGCTGAGCGGCGGAAAGGGCATCGGCCCGGCCGTCGCCCAACACCCGCGTGTCTTCGTCACCTTCACCGCCCCGTCCTTCGGTCCCGTCCACAACCGCCCCGGCGGCGGCCGGTGCCGCTGCGGACGCCTCCACCCGGACGACGACCCTGCCCTCGGCACGCCCCTGGACCCGGACCGCTACGACTACCGCGCGGCCGTCCTGTGGAACGCACACGCCGGGGCACTGTGGGGCCGCTTCACCACCTACCTGCGCCAGCACCTCGCCTCCCGTGCGGGCATCAGCCGCTCGGCGCTGCGCCACTGCCTCAAGGTCTCCTACGCCAAGGTCGCCGAGTACCAGCGGCGCGGCGCCGTCCACTTCCACGCCGTCATCCGCCTCGACGGCCCGGTCGGCGCCGAGGACGCCCCGCCGGCCTGGGCCACCACCGAACTGCTCACCGACGCGATCCGCTCGGCGGCCCGGACGGCCGAGACACCCGGCCCGGTCCTCGACGGCCACGCGTATGCCTTCCGCTTCGGCGAACAGCTCGACATCCGCCCCATCCGCTCGGCCGACTTCGCGGGCACCTCGGAACTGTCCAGCCGCGCCGTGGCCGCCTACATCGCCAAGTACGCCACCAAGGGCGCCGAGACCGCGGGCACCCTGGACCGCCCCATCCGCAACCCGATCACGGACCTGATCGGCTCCGGCGTCACTGACCACGCCCGGCGCATGATCCTCACCTGTTGGCACCTCGGAGCCCTGCCCGAACTCGAAGACCTGCGCCTGCGCAAGTGGGCCCACATGCTCGGCTTCCGCGGCCACTTCTCCACCAAGTCCCGCGCCTACTCCGTCACTCTCGGCGCCCTCCGCCAGGAACGCGCCGACCACAACGAAGCCCTGGCTCGCGAACACGCGGCCGAGGCCGGTCACCCGCTGCCCGACCCGGACACCGTGCTCGTCCTCTCGCACTGGCGTTTCGCCGGCACCGGACTGACCGCTGCAGAACACCTCATCGCTCACGGCATCCCTTCACCCGCAGCCCTGACAGACGACGAGACGGAAGGAGAACCGGCGTGGACCACCGACGTGACGAATTGATGACCGTCCCGCAGATCCTCGAAGAGCTGGGGGGTGTGTCCCGCCGTACTTTCTACCGGTGGCGAGAGCTGGGGCAGGGCCCCGCTGCGTTCAAGCTGCCCAACGGGGAGCTCCGGGTGTGGCGGAGTGACTTCACCGCCTGGCTGCGGCAGTTGGAGGCGGCGGCGTGAAGTCTCTCGACGTAAAGGTGTGGGGTGTTCGGAAGAGGAACACCAAGAAGTCGTCCTATGACGTCCGGTGGACCGTTGCCGGGAACGTGTTCTCCGAACAGTTCCGCACCAAGGGGCTTGCGGATCACTACCGTTCCAAGTTGCTCCGCGCCGCCCATGCCGGTGAAGAGTTCGACACAGAGACAGGGTTGCCCGACTCGATGGTCGAAAAGGCGGCCTCGATGACCTGGTATGCCTTCGCCTTGAAGTACCTCGCCATGAAGTGGCCGCATGCGGCGCCGAACACGCGCAACGGGATCAATGAGGCCCTGACCGCCGTGACGATGGCCCTCCTCGACGAGCGTCCGGGGCAGCCGTCCGAGGAACTGATCAGGAAGGCGCTTCGCAACTGGGCTTTCGTCCTTCCCGGACCGGATGAGCGCCAATTGCCGACCGATATCGCGAACACCTTGCACTGGGTGGCCAAGGCATCGCGTCCGCTCTCGGACCTCGGTGATGCTGCGATCGGCAGGGCCGTCCTGGATTCGCTCAAGCTGAAGCTCGACGGGACGGCGGCAGCCGCGGAGACCGTCCGGCGCAAACGTCGGACACTCGTCAACGCGTTGCACTATGCAGTGGACCTCGGGGAGTTCAAGGAGAACCCGATCACGGGCATCCGCTGGAAGAAGCCAAAGGTGGCCGGGGAAGTCGATCCCCGGGTGGTCGCCAATCCCGCGCAGGCTCGTTCCCTGCTGACTGCGGTCTCGTACGTCGGTGGGTACGGCCGGGCACGTGGCCGTCGACTCGTCGGCCTGTTCGCCTGCATGTACTACGGCGCCTTGCGCCCGGCTGAGGCGGTCGGCCTCAACGATGCGGACCTGAAGCTGCCCGAGGTCGGCTGGGGGACGGTGCTGCTGAATCGGACGCGACCCAGCGTCGGGAAGCAGTGGACGGACTCCGGCGAGACCCATGACGACCGGGGCCTGAAGAACCGACCGGCGGAAGAGGTCCGGCTCGTACCGATCCCGCCCCAGCTCGTCGCCATCCTCCGCCAGCACCTCGACACGTTCGGTACGGCCGAGGATGGGCGACTGTTCACCAACGAACGTGGGGGAGTGGTCGGCTCCTCGACCTACTACCGCGTCTGGCAGGAGGCCCGTGCGCTGGCGCTTCCGCCGGCCGCGGTCGCCTCTCCGCTCGCGGCTCGCCCGTACGACCTCCGGCACTCGGCACTGTCGACCTGGCTCAACTCCGGGGTGGACCCGACGGAAGTCGCCGAACGTGCGGGCAACAGCGTGGAGGTCCTGCTGAGCCGCTACGCCAAGTGCATCGACGGACGGCAGGAGATCGTCAACCGCAAGATCGAGGAGTTGCTGCGGGAGTACGAGTGATCACGGGACCAACGGACCCTCATACTCCAAGGGTGGACTTGTCCGAGGAAGGCGAAGCGCTCAATCCTGAGTGGGCCGAGGTGGGCAACAACAACGTGAATGGCATCCTGCACGGTTGCCGAGACGCCTCACCCGTCGCCGAGCGCTTCGTCCAGGCCGGCTGGAGGTCGAGGGCGTCCTCCTGGAACGGCTACGAGGTGGGAACCCGTTGGTGCGAAGTGGAGCTCGACCCCGTCGACGGGCCGGACGTCCTGCTGAACGGAGTCGTCGACCCGCGGCGGCTCGATGACCTCGCCGGCCTCCTCCACCGTTTCGGGCTGACCTACTCCCTGGAGCTCTACGACGGAGACGGCACTCTGGTCCGCGAGATCCGAGCTTGACTCGACAGACCTCGTTCAAGGCTCCCGGACGCGTCCGGGAGCCTTCGCGTTTGCCGGGGTTGACCTGGGGAAACGCCCCAAGATCCTGTCCACGAATAGTCCACAAGCCCCGACATACGGCCGCTCCGGGCGGCATACGGCTGCACATACGCGAAGACCCCGCTCTCAGCGTTTCCGCTGGTGACGGGGTCTTTGGGCACCTCATGCAGGGTGCCCCCGGCAGGATTCGAACCTGCGCACACGGCTCCGGAGGCCGGACAGTTCCCAGACGTTTCCGCAGGTCAGCGGGCTAACTGACGAGGCGTTAGCCCCGTCGTCCCGCGCATGTCCCGCGATCTGGAAATGTCCTAGTCTGACCTGCTTGCCTCAATTGTAGTGTCCCGGGGATCCCCGGGGCCAGGCTGCGGAGTGCCCGGAAATAAATTCGACAGCTCCTCCTGTTGAGTGTCGGCCACACTGGCTGTACGGGAGGGGCGGTGCCGGACCTGAAGCTCTACAACACTAATGGCGGCGTGACGGAGGTCATGCCGCGTCTTGCCGATGCCGAAGCCGATGTGCAGAGCATCGTTGAGGGCAACATGGAGAAGCTGCTCGGGGTCCGGTTCCTGGCGAGCGAGTACAGTACCGGCCCGGTCCACGGCGGCCGGATCGACTCGCTGGGCCTCGACGAGAACGGGGCGCCGGTGGTCGTGGAGTACAAACGCGGCACCGACGCCGGCGTGATCCATCAGGGCCTCTACTACATGGCGTGGCTGATGGACCACCGGGCCGAGTTCCAGCATCTGGTCCGCGACCGGCTCGGGGCCACGACCGCGGCCCAGGTGCTGTGGAGTGCGCCCAGGCTGATCTGCGTCGCCGGCGACTTCACCCGATACGACGTGCACGCCGTACGCGAGCACCGACGGAGCATCGACCTGGTTCGCTACCGATTCTTCGGCAAGGACCTCCTTGGTCTTGAGACCGTGGCTTCTGTCAGTGGGCGGCCGCCGGCCGCCGAGCGGGTTCGCCGGCGCGCGGCCGTGCTGCCGCCTGTCCGCGGGCACGGTGGGGAGCTGGCGGAGCTGGCGGAGGCGGTCGATGAGGTGTTGATCGACCTCGGTGACGGCGTCAGCTGGGTGCAGCGCAAGCAGTACCGCGCGTATCAGCGGCTGCGGAACTTCGCCTGCGTCTGCCCGCCGCAGAAGACCAAGCTCCTCGTCTACCTCAAGGCCGATCCGAGGAAAGTCGACCTCGTGCCCGGCTTCACCCGGGACGTGACGGGGCTCGGCCACCATGGCACGGGCGACCTGGAGGTGCAGTTGCGCTCCGAGTGGGATGTGGAGCGGGCCGTGGACCTCTTCCGCGCGAGCTATGCGGCGGGGTAGCCGTCTCGTGCCTCTGTGACGTGGACGAGTGCGGGACTGCGCGGCTGTGGATGTTGTGGTGGTGATGCCTTCCGACGTACGGGCAGGTAGTGGCGGTGGACCATCAATGATGCGGAGGATGCCCGGTTTGGCCAACCGGGCATCCGCGGCTATATTCCGCCCTCCTTCGCCAGCGGCACCTCGGTTTCAGCGCGATCACGATAAGAAACACGGTTCGATCAGGGACAGTCCCTTGCGGACGGATGGCTTCTGATCACCAGCAGGCTGATGGTGGGCAGGGCCGGAGGGGTTGCGCGGGAGCGGTGTAGGCACTGGTCAGCGTCACCACGGGGCCCGACGGGCTCTGCCTTGTGACCAGACTGGTGCCGGGAGGGCTTGTGCGGTGAGGCCGCCGATCGTGCTCACAGGAGGCGGTCGTGTTCGGCAGTGGCCGCCGCACGCACAAGGTCGACGAAGGCGTCTTGCTGCTCGGCCTGCCAGGCGTCGTCGTCAGCCTCATCCCATTCCTCCTCGCTGTCCGGCAGCTCGGCGTGCTCCTCGAAGATGAGCCAGCAGGCGTGGATGCCGGACAGCAGGTCCTCGAGAAGGTCGCGGGCGGGCCGCTGAGGGTCGAGCGGCGTGATGCGGAAGCGGCGGAGTTCGGCCGCCAGTGCCTGGTCGGCGTCGGCGTGTTGGCGTACGAGGTCCTCAACCTTTTGGATCTGCTCCAGAAGGCGGGCCAAGTCAGGCACGCGCCCCTCGGCGACCTCCATGGCGTCGCGGATGAGACCAATCACGGCCTCGCGGGGCGATGCGCCGGCATCTACGAGTTCCAGGACGAGCGTGGGGGTCTCGTGCGGGAGGGCTTCGATGTTGTCGGCCTCCACGACGACGTTGGTGGGATGGAGGCCGGAGGCTTCTCCTGCAACGTGGGCGGCGGCCTGGAGCCAGTGCGCGGTGGCGACGGCGGCGGCCGTTGGGTCGAGGTCGGTGAACAGCTCCGGGGGACCGAACGGGTTGGTGTGCAGCAGCGCATCCGCGGCGGCGACTTGAACAGGGGAGGCGTCCTGGCGGGTCAGCAGCACTGCCTGCCGGGCCCGCCCTGTGAGGTCGCCGAGTTCGGCTTGGGCGACTGCGGCGAGTTCGGCCTCCGCTTCGTCGGCGACGACTGTGGTGAGCTGAGCGTCCCCGAGGGCGTGGAGTGCGCGTCCGATCCGGTGCCCGGATTCGACGATGGGGCTGTAGGAGACGATCAGGCCGCCGTCGTTGGGAAGGTGTGGTTCCCGCACCGCCTGGAGCGCTTCGGCGAATGAATCGCGCTCACGTTGTCGGCGCCAGCCTTCGCTGTTGGCCTCCAGGCTCGGGCTAGCCGAGGCGGGATGCGTGTACGTGCGCCAGGCGGCCTCCGAGAGATACCCGAGAGCCTGAGTGAGTCGGAGCATCTGATCGGGCTCAGCGGACGCAGCCACCACCGAGACCGTGAAGGCGGTGTTCCCCGCGCCCGTCCCCCAAGAAGCAGTCAGGGCACGGCGCTTGGTGTCGTAGCTGTAGTACGTCACTTACAGGGCTCCTCTACGGCTACCTGCTGGATTTCAGGAGCGGTCGGACACGTTGGGTGGTACTTGTCCTGCTTGGCCGGGGGCTATGCGCAGGAGCTGATCGATCTCGGCCGTCGGGGTGGCATGCGATCCTCGGTCGCGCCGGAGGGCGCCCGCCACACCACCGCGAGACCGCCGTGTTCGCAGGCGTTTCGCTGTGGTGATCCCCCGGTGCACGGCCGGGGTGTGGCCGCGCACCGGCGCGCCCGCCCGGGCACTTCACAGGATGTATTCCTCCATCAGCTCGGCTAGGTGGACGATGGCCGGCCAAGTGGTGGCGATGGTGGTGTGGGCGTGGAGGCGTCGTTGAGCGTGGACGTACATGGCCCAGTCGGCCGGGTTGTCGCCGTCCTGGAGGAAGGCGGGCACGATCTCCAGGGAGCTCGGGTTGGAGCAGGTCCAGGTCCGGTTGGCGGTCTGGGCCGGGTCCAACTTGGTGAGCGTGAGAGGGGTCTGATTCTGGTCGGAGCGTGGGTTGATGCCCCAGAAGGCGCGTTCTCCGACTTCGACCAGGCCGGAGAATCGTCCGTGCCGGGTGATGGGGATCAGTTCGTCGGTGTCGTCGCCGGCGCTGACCATTTCCTGGGTCACGCCGAAGGCTCTGGGCACCGCAGAGCGATCGCTGCGCTCGCGTAGCCGGATGATGCGCAGGCCGGGCTGGTCGCCGGGCTTGCGGTGGACTGGGTCGGCATTGGGGGCCGTGATGTCGATGCCCGGCAGCACGAGCTGGTCGAACGTGATGCGGCTGTCTTGTAGCCAGGGCCAGATGTCTTTGTCGCTCGTCCGGGCGCGGCGTACGAGCAGCAGGCGGTCGGCGGTGGAGTCGAGCGACAGCGCGTTGGTGAGGAAGTCGGCGAGGGCCGCGCGAGCGGTACGGGGCACGCGTCCGCGTCCGGCGACGAGGGCCTCCGGCAGTGCGGTCAGCGGCATGGGGCGCTCGGCAAGGCTGCCCGTCGTCGTCATGAGTTGTGCCGTGGGCTCCTCGTGGGTGTGCTGACGGATCAGCATGGGCACGAGCATCCGCTCGCCTGCGGGGGCGAGCCAGACGGTGATCAGCTCGAAGGGGCCTTCGATGCCGGGTGGGGCGGGGAGCTTGGGCAGGTGACCGGCCTGGCGGAGGGCGTCCCGGAGGGCGGAAGTGGCGCGCTCGATGTCGGTGGTCGCGAAGTCGGTGCCGGGAAAGCGCTTGGCGAGGGCTGCTTTGCTGGGATTGGGGTTGGCCGGCGGGATGGGGCGTAGGCATTGGACGTTGCGGCGCAGGCTCGGGAGGGCTTTCTTGAAGAGCGGCTTGGGGTCGCGTTGGTGTGTGCGGGAGAAGTAGGCCGCGCCTTCCATCTCCACGATGCAGGCGATCGGGTGGGTAAGGCGGGGGAATGCACGGGTGATTCGTGTGGTGCGTTCGGCCTCGCTGGCTTCGTAGGCGGCCCGCCGGGCTGCCGGATCCGACTCGGTGGAGCGTGGCAGTCCGGCGGTCAGGTCCTGCGGGTCGTGGCGGTGGAGGGTGAGGTTGATCGGCCCGGTGAAGCTGGCGCAAGCCGCTGTTGAGGTGGCGGGAGCCAGGCCGAGTTTGTCGGCGGCAGCGGTCTGCAGACCTTGCCAGGTGCGGTCGGAGGAGGCCCAGACTTCGAGCTCGTACGTGGGGGAGTCGGGCAGCTGCATCGGCAGGCGCGTCTTCGCACGGGTCCGCGCCTTGGGCGTGGGCGTCAGCGGGACCAGGCCCTTGTCCTCCAGCTGTCGGGCGACCTGAGTGAGGACCTCCATGTGGTCGCGGGGCTGGTAGCCGTGGCCGACGGGGTGGTCGTGGGTGGCACGAGCCGGCGGGGCGCCGTCCTGGTCCGGATGGCGGTAGGTCATGCCGGTGCTGTGGACGAGGTGGGCGGCGAAGGGCTGGGCCGCCGCGTTGCCGGGGGCGCTGCGCAGCTCGTCGAGGCTGGGTGGCTCGTGGTGGGTGAGGCGGGCGAGGATGCTGGTGACGCCCGGCTGCCAGGCCCAGGAGCTGTCCTGTCCGCGTCGGCGGATGGTGACGGAGCTCTGCAGGAGCATGGGACGTTCGCGGCGGTGGATGAAGCCTTCCTTGGCGGAGAGCAGGACGCTGGCGGTGGGGTCGCCGTTTCCGCGACGGGGGATGTAGTCGACTGCGTTCGTCGCGAAGCGGGTCATACCCAGGTCGATGTGGAGGTGGACTTCGGGGACGCCCGGCACGGTCTCCAGGTGGAGAGTGAGGACGTCCACGCTGGCTCCGGCCGCGCCGTCTTCATCGATGAGGCGCTCCGGTTGGCCAAGGTGCAGGGTGCGGCGGCCGTCGGCTTGGGTGGGGCCAAGGCGCAGGTCAGGGTGGTGGCCCAGGATCTGAAGGTCGGTGGTGGTGAGGTGTTCGGCGACGAGGCTGGGCAGGAGGTCGAAGACGTGCCCCGGAGGGTTGGCGGTGTCGTTGGGGTGGAGGCCGTGCTGAGCGAGGTCGAGGTCTTCGGGGATCCATTCGAACTGGCCGGCGCCTTCGAGACGGCCGTACCAGTCGGTGTCCGGCACGTGGGGCGTGACGTGAGCGGAGGCCCATGCCGACAGCGCGATCAGCAGCAGGTCCGGGTCGATCTCGGTGCGCGCGCGAAGCCAGGCCGGATGGCGCGGGTTCCATTGCACGGCGGTGATGTCCGGGTCGATGAGGGTGAGCAGGTCCCTCAGTGACTTGGTGGGCAGGTTGTCGGGCCCGTTGCGCTTTCGGCGGCCGGGGTGGGCTTCCCAGGCGTCCTGGAGAAGGCTGAGCATCCCCGGTGGGCAGGTCGCGCGGTAGCCGGTGACAGGCCAGCTGGCCCCGGGGGAAAAGGTGAGCACGGTGGCCTGGGTGGCGCGGTAGGCAGGCATCAGCGGCGACCCCAGTCGATGTTGTCGAGGAGATGGGAGGCCAGACCCCAACAGGCGTGGGCGAGCTCGTGGTCGAGTCGCTTCGCCGGGGTGGCGGTCGGGCCTGGATCGGTGAGCCAGCCGTGCAGGAGTTGCTGGGCGGCGACGATCACGCTCGTGCGGGGAGTGTCGGCCGCGGTTTCGTCGAGCGTGGCGGTGCGGGGCGCGAAGGCGGCGTCGCAGAGGTACACCAGGACCGGTTCGTTGCCACGGATGCCGCGGCCGATCGTTTGGTGGAGTGGGACGAGGAAGTTGCCGACGAACGCCGCGTGTTCGACCGGGTCGGTCAGGCGGGAGAACAGGACCGGCTCTCCGACCCGCTGCTGCCAGCGGCGGCGTTCGCCGTGGCGGAGTTTGCGGGCGAGGTCGACGGGATCGATCGCGGGGTCGGCCAGCTCAATAGGGTCGCGCAGGCGGCGCATCGCCTCGCGACTGAGCAGGGAGAGCGGGAAGGTGGCATCGTCGGCGGGTGGGTGGATGCGGGCCAGGTAGAACACTGCGCCGAGGGCTGCGACGCGGCGGGCGTTGAGGATGTTGTGGCCGCGTTGAACGGCGCCTTCGGCCGCAACCAGGATGTCGGCGCCGGACGCGGCAAAGGTGGGCAGGCGGCGCCTCGGGATGCTGTGCCGGGTGGGCGGGTCGTCGTCGCGGATGACGTGCAGGGCCGTGTACGGGGTCTTGTGGTTGATGTAGTCGGCGACGGTCTGGGCGTCGCGGGTGCTCTGCACGGTGAACAGGACCTGTTGACGGTCGGGGGCCAGCCGCAGACGGGCCTGCTGGAGCAGGGGCTCGCGGGCTCCGGGGGCGGGGTTGCAGATCCAGTCGGCGGCCGTGCACAGCGCGTGGGCATGGCGAATGGGATCGCCGCCGGTGCCCGAGGTGAACACGGGGCGGCCGTCGAGATAGCGGGGCGGGCGGAAGAACATCTTGCTTTCCTTCAGCGCGGCCCTGGCCTTGGCCGGCTCCCGTAGTACGAGGTTCGGGGCGACGTCCAGGTGGAAGCGGGGCGAGGCGGGCATCCAGCTGGTGGCGGAGGCCAGGACGACATGTGGTCCCTCGATGCCCTCGGCTGTCAGGAGATCATGGAGGTGGTAGAGCAGCCAGCGGCCGACCCCACGCAGCCACAGGATGCTGAACGATCCGCTGTCACCATCGGGATTGGGCTGCCACTGAAGCGCCATCAGGTTCCCGGCAGCCTGTTCGGGCACGAAGGGCATCAGGTCACGTGGCGGCTGCCGGCTCCAGAAGTCCTCTCCGTCGCCGATCGGGGAGCTACTGATGGCGGGCAGCCGTTGGGCGACTTCGAAGAAGGAGGTAGTGATCCGCGCTGCCCACACCCCGGCCTGCAGCAGTTGTGCGCACTCCGCCAATGTGCCTCGGACATGGGCTTCGTTGGTGGCGGGCTGGTGGGTGGTGATCCACGCCTCTGCGGCCTCCTGGGCCGAGACATGAGTGTCGTGGGCTGCCGTCATCGCCTCGATCAGCTCGGCCCAGTTCGCCGCAGGGGCTTGAAACGGAGCGGAGAGCAGCGAGGCGAAGTGGTCCTCGAAATAGAGGTCGGCGGCTTCTTCCAGTTCCGCCTTGTCC
The DNA here is from genome assembly GCF_015160875.1 of Streptomyces chromofuscus. Taxonomy (NCBI): domain Bacteria; kingdom Bacillati; phylum Actinomycetota; class Actinomycetes; order Kitasatosporales; family Streptomycetaceae; genus Streptomyces; species Streptomyces chromofuscus. The sequence continues at coordinate 5,465,973 of NZ_CP063374.1, forward strand.
GTGAAGTCGGTCCGTTCACCAAGACCGTGCAGGCTGCGGACCAGGCGCCGCAGGAGGCTGTAGCCAGTGAACGGTCCCTCGGCGATAACAGCGCGCAGGGCGTCCGCGCCAGGGGCGATGACGAGCCGGTAGAGCTCGGTCAGTGCCTGATCGTGCCGGCGGAAGTGCTTGTCGCCGGCCGTCACCTCCGGGTTGAGCAGATCGAGGAACCAGGAGTGCTCCAGCCGCTGCCCGATGCGGTCTCCCACCCGGTGACTCCAGCCCCTGCCGGGCTGGGAAAGGATCTCGTGCAGCAGGAACCGGTCGTCGAACTGCTGCTGCACGGTGTCGGCTTCGTCCACGAGCAGGACGGACAGGTGGTGCTGGGCGGCCTCGGCGACGCGGACCTCGATCTGGGACTGAGGCATCCTCGTCGAGGCCAGGCCCGCTGCGGTCGTCACCCAGACCTGTGCTTCGGCAACCTTGCGTGCCGCCGTATGCGAAGGACACCGGGACAGGAGCGGGCAGTCCCGACGCCCGCTCTCGCCAGCCACGGTGAGACGGCCTGTGCAGGGTCGCTCCTCGCGGGGCAGCGGAGCCCGGTTGGTCCTGCTCGTCAGCCGCAGCTCCTCCAGGTAGCACTGGTCGTCGGCGAACGCCGCGGCCGGGTCCAGACCTTTGGGGAAGGTCGTCTCGCCGTCGTGGAGGAGCGAGCGCCAGAACCGGTCCTTGTGGACGCCTTCCCGGGTGCGTCCGAAGATGGGCACGGCATCGATGCCCAGGGCTTGCAGGAAGCTGACCTTGGCGAACACGTCGCTGCCGGAGGCGAGGACGAAACCGACCTTGCCGCCGCGGCGGGCGACGATGAAGGCGATCAGATCCAGCAGGGTGGACTTGCCGCTGTTCATCAGGCCGACCACGTGCCACAAGCGGTCAATGGTCATCCGCCACTGCTGATCGCGGAGATGCCCTTTGGCGTGGTCGGCGAGCAGGGCTTCCATCTGCTCGAACCGTTTGACGAAGTCCCGGTTTTCGATCTCCGGGTGGGCTTCCAGAAGCTTGTCGATCTGCTCCGCAGCCCACTGGAAGTCTGCCCGCGTGAGGGGGATGGGCTCCTGCACTCGGGAGGCCGCTGCGGGTAGCACCGCTGGGGTGGGTGCCGGGAGGAGCGTCTCGGGGACGCGGATCTGTTCCCGGCTGCCGTCGGCCCGCTCGAAGAAGCACACCGCACCCAGCGGCGCCGGCCGGTAGGAGGAGGCCGTCTGGTAGGGGGCGATTGTCTGCAGCTTCTGACGGTAGAGGTCATGACGGGCCGCGGCGTACGGGGTGGACCGGCGGGTGAACACGGTCGACAACTCCGGCTTGTGGCCGGGCATGTCACATGGTTCGAAGCCCCGTACCTGTGCTGGGAGCTTCACGTACTGATCGAGCTTCTCCCGCATGGTCCCGGTCTTGGCGAGCGGGCCCATCAGCTCCCGCAGGGTCCGGATCTGCTGGCCCAGGTCCTCTTCCAGGCGCATGTATCCGGACAGCACTGGCCACAGGGCGCCGACGCCGTGGCCGGGCAGATGGTCGTCCAGGAACGACAGGCCCACCTCCAGCGCGCAGATTTCCCAGGGCCTGAGGGGTCCGAGCAGGGGGCGCACGCTGTCGTCCGCCAGTTCCTTCACCAGTGGCTTGCTCCAGGCGCGGGTGTCCCTCATCGCGTTCCTCCTGCTTGGCGCGCACGGACGGTGACCTGGTGCAGGAACGTCTTCTCGTCGAGGACTTCGACGCCGGAAACGCGGCCCTGCAGTTCGCGTTCCAGATCCGCGCGGTATCCGGGAGTCCTGAGGCGGTGCATGGGGATGACGATGATGCGCCGCCGTGTCGGCACGCGGGGATCGCAGCGAAAGCCTCGGGCGAGCAGGGCTGGGCTTGAGCAGTCCTTGGCGTCGATGGCCCAGCACTCCGCCTCTGCACCCGGTTCCTGGGCCTTGAACGTCACTGCCATATCCCACGCGTCCAGGCTCGGCCAGTCCTCGACGCACAGGCGTTCGTCGGCGAGTTCGTCCAGGTGGTCCTGCAGCCGGCCCTCCAACAATCCGGGATCGTGGAAGAACTGGCGGGTGGCCCGGTGCTGGGTCCAATACCCGCCCAGACACGCCACCTCGTGTCGCTCCGGCACCCCCGTGCAGCCGGGAGTCCCACAGCCAACAGCCCCGTCGTCAACCGGATTTCGGCATTCTCCACAGCGTCGCAAGCGGACTCTCCCCGGCGCCTCGACCGGGTGGTGGACGAAAGCGACGCGGACGAACTTCGCCAGGAACGAGTCATGGTCAGAGTCCGCTGCCGGTAGTTCCCGCGCCAGCACCTGGACCTCGCGGTCGCCGAGCACCGCATGGTCGATCAGTAGGCGCCGCAGCCGGCAATAGACCCGCTGGACCACCTCGTCGTTCCCACCGTTCATCCGGGCACACAGCATCAGGGCGGCAAAGACCTGATTCTGAACGAGTTCCGCCTCAACGTCAGCGTGCTGGACCAGGTCTGCCGCCTGCTCGGCGAACTCGGACAGGGAATCACCTTCCAGCAGCACCGCTTCCAGATCGCCTTCCGTGAGCGATAGCGGCACAGGCCACGACCCCAGCGGGCGACGACACCAGTTGAACAGTTCCAGGTCGTTGGCGGGCCCTTCCAAGCCCAGTGTCTGCGCCTTCCACCACAGGCGGCCCCGTGCATCACGCCAGGCACGCGGCAATGGCCCCGACCCGTCCGTGCCGCAGGCTTGAACGCCGGCCCGCTGCCGCTCAAGGCGGATTTTCGCCAAGGCGGCACACAGCAGCTCCACCAGCAGGTAGTCGTCCTGAGCGGTCCGTGGGTCTCTTTCTCCGCCCGGGCCGACGTCCCGCGACGCAGGGACCGCAGCAGCGGGGTGGTAGTCATCTGGGGAGTCGCCGTCAACCGATCGCGGCTGCGTACGGCCGGAGGGCGACGCAGGGGCTTCCTGAGCAACACTCATAGCCGACCGGTATACCGGACCGCACTGACAACGCCCACCGCAGCGCGAATGCGTGTTCGATCTATTCGCTTATGGTTTCGAAAATCACGGCCTGGTCCTGCCGGCCGGAACTGCGGGCGGCGCCGATGCGACCTGCGGCACTTAGCAGTTGGACCACCCGGCAGCGCAGCTGCGGTGGGCTGCCGGGTGGTCCAACTGCTCGACCCTTTCGAGGCTGTACCGGTCGTTGCAGGACGGTCTACGGGCGGGAAGGGCGCCACCGACAGCGCAGACAATGGCTTCGGCGGCGGACGCAGGGAAGAAGGCGCGCCGCAGCTGACCAGACGCGGGCTTCACGACGCCCCGGACAGTTGTCATGGCTCGGACGATGATTCGGTCCGAGCTTCATTGAATTCGCGCCGAATCTGAGATAGCGAAACGCGAATGTTTGCGACGCCGATATGCCAGAATTCCCACCCATCGACATCCGCACGGCCAGTAGCTGCCCGTGCCGCGGACGTTGGGGTGGCATATGACCGTGCACCCAGTTCGAACCCCCCGTCAGGCAAGAGTAGCGCCACGACCTCGCCAAAGTCCGTAACCCCAACCATTTCGACTCCGCTCTTCAGCGAGCCAGCGTTGATCAGGTCGGAGACGGTGTGAGCCTCCGGCTGGGCGATGCCATCGAAACCTGGCTCCAGTCTCAGCACATCGGCAAACTGCTCTACCACAGAGCCAAGATGGCGGCTGCTGCGTAGAGCCGACAGCGCGGCACTGCTGTGGGGTGCCTCCGGCGCGATGAGTTCCCGGACCCTATCCACGGCACCATCAATATGAATGCCCGAGTCAAGCACTTGTGCTTTGAAGACGGTATCCCTCCACACCCTGCTGCGCCGCTCGTTCAGCCCTGGCCGATCTAGGGCATAGATGCGAATGGATTCAGTGACTCTGCATATGTTAGCCGCGCGTTCAAGGGCAGATTGTGGGCGGTGGTCATTTCGCCGCGCGGTACCGGAAGAATCAAAGCCCAGAAGGTCGCAGTCTCTCGGCTTGATGGGGTCCAGGAGGACTGGTAGCTCTTTCTCAATGCTTTCCGGGCTGGCACCTGGTGCTCGAAGCCTTGCATCAGGATTCAGCAGGGGAAAATGGTGAATCTTCGTAACGCGACTACCTGTTGGAGAGTCGTCCGTTGACGAGTTGCAAAATTCACATATGAGTCGGAAATTGCTGACTTCGTACGCCAGCCAGTAGTAGCCGAGATGCGATGATTCGCCGACGACGCCACCCTTCGGCCTGAAATGATCAATCGCAAGACGACTGTTGGAGACCTCACCTTCGCAGTACCAGCATTTACGGCCAGCCAATGCGATGAGCTGTGGACGCAGGTTTGTCCAATACGGGGACTTCTTGAACAATTCCGTCAGCTTGACCTTGTCAGCTCCGCAAGCCGCTACGCGCTTCTTTAGGACAGCTGCGTGCCGAGCCCAAGCGGCCGGTACGGACAAATGGCTCATGTCTACGTGGCGCACGTCGTCACAAACCCCGGCTGAGCTTTTCGTCGAAGAGCCTTCTCACCATAAGTGCGAACTCCTCGGCCGAAGGAGGATCTGCACTACCAGCTCTTTTTAAAAGTTCTTTGCGTCGCCGGTCGAGCTCTGCAAGAAATAGTGACACCGAGGAATCGCGGCGAATGGTGTCAAGCCCGAGGGATTCTAGTTCCTCGTTGACGCGCCGCAGTCGACGATTATCCTCTTCATTCAATACCGGGGTTCGTGAAAGCTCATACTGGATATCGATGAGTCTCTGCGTGTGGTCGTCCAACTGCGTATTCAAACCATAGAGTTCGGTGGTCAACAAGCCTCCGACTCCGTGCCCCCGCGGGTCGACGGTCGGCATCTCGGCACGCGTGAGAGCTGCCGTGGATCCATGGAGAATGCGGATCTGTTCGCGAGGGATATTCAACACCAGTGCTGGATCATGGGTAGCCGCAATGAACTGTGAATCCTGTCCGTCCTCCAACATGTCTTGGACGGTCGAGTACCAGCGTTGGCTCCAGCCTGGGTGAAAGTGTGAAGCTGGCTCATCAAGGAGAAAGAGTGACTCTTCGCCGCGCTGCAGCCTCAGCATTCCCATGATTGTGAGGATCTGTTGTTCGCCTGCGCTCAGTTCCTCCGGTCTGATCTGGTGTCCGTCGACCATGCTCAAGCGCACATCGGCTGTCAGTAGTCCTGCAGAGTGGAGTCTTTCGAACATTGCGAACATCGCCACGTCCGAAGCGAACAGCCGACGAAAGCTCTTGAGGTCGTCGGGTGTGGCTATAGTGATTCGGAAATCCGTGTATGTGCTGCGGGCTGCCGCATCGGGAATGGCCCCGAATCTTCCTTGTGTGGCGATCGCGTCGAAGAGTGCTGGAGCGTCACCTTTCAGTCCCCAATAAGGGTGATCAATATCCCGTGTGCGCTTATACCAGCCCGGTCTCTGAATGGTGACATCGGCGGAAACGAAGCCAGAGATTTGCACCTCCCTCTCCGCGAGATGCGCGAATTTCTCCGACCAGTTCGAGAGGAGAGCCAGCAAGATCAGCGGAAGATGGGTGACATCACAAAGGAAAAGCGGTCTAATGCCGCGGGCGAGGGATTCACCCATACCGGAAGTGCTGTCACCTCGCGCCGCCGCCATATCGGCGTGTCTATGACGATCAAATTCCTCCCCCCACCCGGATTCCCTTGCGGCTTGATAGCCGAAGACGTGGTCTGGGAGATGGATACTCCAAGCAGCTCTATGAACAACTGAACTGGTTGAATCTACCTCGGTTACCGTCATCCTGGGCACGGATTTGGCTGCTCGTTGATTTACTTCCACGAGACGTCCGCCGCGTCTGTACTTGACCCGGTACCCGAATGGTGCACGCTGACCGCGCCAGAGGCTTCCGAAAATCTCGGCAAGGGCCTGAAGGACTCGCGACTTCCCACGCCCGTTTCGCCCAACCAGAACGTACGTGTCGTGGCCTTCGGACAGGTCGAGGGTAAAGTCCTGCAGCCCCCGATAACTAGGCAAGTGAAGTTCTAGCAGCTGCACGTCCCCTCCCCGTGGGCCAGGTCTTTCTTACGTTTATGGGGTCACGAGGCTGTGGCCTACAGCCCATCCTTCGGCGTCAAGACGGGCCGCAATGCCTCGGTGAGATTGATCAGCTCTGACAAGGCTGCTTCCAGTTCTTCCGCGATCTCCTCGGCCAGGACGTGAGCTTCGATCAGGTCGTCGGCGTCCTCAATCGACTTGTCCTTGAGACCCGCAAAGAGATTGAGGTCGACCCGCTCCCGGTTCAAGAGGTAGTTGATGCCGTACGCCTTGAAAGCGTCCGTTTCGGTCCGTTCGCTGCGGTCCTTGCCCGGAGCGTAGGCAGCGACGAAGTCGTCCAAGTGCTCCCTGGACAGCCGATTCTGTTTGAGAGTGAAGTGCCGGTTGGTCCGGAAGTCGTAGACCCAGAGCTTCTGCGTGTGCGGTTCTCCGTCTGCGCGAGGCGGGAGCTTTTCAAAGAACAGGACGTTCGCCTTTACGCCGCCGGCATAGAAGATTCCTGTAGGAAGCCTCAGCAGCGTGTGCACGTCACATTGCTGCAGGAGTCGTCTGCGAATGGTCTCGCCAACGCCCCCCTCAAACAGCACGTTGTCCGGGACTACCACCGCTGCTCGGCCACCGGTCTGCAACAAGGTGTAGATGTGCTGCACGAAGTTGAGCTGCTTGTTGGTCGTGGTTACCCAGAAGTCCCGACGATGGTATGTGAGATCCTTGCGTTCAAACTCGTCACCCTCGCCGATGATCGTGATCGAAGACTTCTTGCCAAACGGAGGGTTGGCGAGGACGAGTGATGCGTGGCGGGTGGGCGGCTTTGCCAGAGCATCGCCCACGTCGATCAGCGACTCGCCATTCGGTTGGCCGATGCCGTGCAATAGCAGGTTCATGGCGGCGAGGCGTGCCGTGCCATCGACGAGCTCGTTGCCCCAAATTGCGCCCGTGCTGAGCCGTTCCCGCTGCTCAAGCGTGAGGCCCATCTCGTGGTGATGCTGAATGTACTCGAACGCATTCAGCAAGAAGCCTCCGGTGCCGCAGGCCGGGTCCATGATCGTGTCGTCTGGGGTTGGCTGCACACAGTCGACCACAGCACGGATGAGCTCTCGGGGGGTGAAGTACTGCCCGGCGCCGGACTTGACGTCCTCTGAGCTCTTCGCGAGCAGCTCTTCGTACGCATCGCCCTTGATGTCGACGCCCGTTCCGGACCAGTTCTCCTTGCCGATCAGCTCTCGGATCAAGCGCTTCAGCTTGGCGGGATCCTGAATTCGGTTCTGTGCCTTCTGGAAGATTCGACCGAGTGTTCCTCCGCTGCGCCCGAGCACGCTGAGGATTTCGCTGTACCGCTCTTCAAGCTCCTGTCCCTCAGCGTCCAACAAGATCTGCCAAGCGTCGAGGCCGTCAAGGATGTCTACCTGATTGAACCGGCGGTTCTTCTGCTCATGGGCCATCTTGAGGAACAGCAGGTAGGTCAGCTGCTCGACATAATCGAGCACGGAGACGCCGTCATCCCTCAGCACGTTGCAGTAGCTCCAGAGCTTGTTGACCAGAGCTTGGGCGTCAACGCTCACTCGGGACGAGGTAGTTGGTGGGGTCACAGCAGAGTCTCCTGTACTGCCTGGCTCTCACGCTTGGTTGCTGCGCTGGGCTTGCGTGTCTGCCTTCGAGGCGTCCTCGCCGGCCGAGTTGAGCGGATGCGGTCCAACAGCGCCGCCGCGGGCTCGTCTGCAGGGTCTTGCTCCACCAGCTTTCCGGAGAAGGCCCGGCGCAAGACAGCCCTGCGTAGGGCTGCTGCTCGGAGCAGACCGGCCTCCGCCGTCTCAAGCGCGGCGTCGGCCATGCTCAGCCGTGCCTCGATGTGGCTGACGAGGTCATGCTGAATGTCTGACGGGGGGATCGCGACCGGAAGCATCTTGATCTTGCTGAGGCTGATCGACGCCAGGTTTACGCTCTGTTTTCCGTTGAGCTCACACCAGCGCTTCCCGAACCCATTCGCGTGCCATGCCAGGAGTTTCGGGTGAAGAATTCCCTGGTCAACTCGAGCCCGAAAGACATGGTTCTGGTGAATGCAGCCGGGAATTTGTTCTTCCCAGATCCATCCCCTGCCGAGCTTGTCGCGGTCTCCACCTTCATTGAGAAGAACATCCCCATGTTTGAGGCGGAGCTGCTCGGCCTTCTTTGGCGCAACCCGAATCGTCGACACGTCAGTCAAGTTGAGCCGACCACGCTGCACATTTGCGACGCGCAGATAGGGGACGCTGATGTACTCGGGGTCGTTCTGCTTCTTGCTGTCCTTGGTCACGCCACCGACGACATGTGCGATGTCACCCAACCGCGACCAGCGCCAGCCGACCGGGAGCAGCGGCAACGGGCCGTCGTCGATCCCTACCTCATGAATCTTGGTGACGACCCTGCTCGCCGCACTCACGCCCCCAGTCGTTGCGATGTCAGTGATCTTGTCGCGAAGCGTTGACATGCGGGTGATGACGTTCCGCAGAGAGGATTCGACGAAGTCCAGGCGTGAGAGGTGATCTTCGAGCGCGTCCACGATGCGGTGCTGCTCGGCCAGCGGAGGAAGGTCGATCTGCCACCTGGCTAGCCGAGCTGCGCCAAGATGGTGGATTCCGACACCGCGCGAATCTTGTGCGAAGGCACCCCTGAGCGCTTCGTATCGCAAGTAATGCATGAGGAAGCGCGGATTGGCGTCGTGGGTTCTGACTCGAATCAGCGTGTTCTGGAAACAGCAGTCATCGATCTCTTCATTCCAGAGCGCCGGCTTGCCAACCTCGCCAGCACTGCCGGATGCCTCGCTCAGGACTATATCGCCACGCTGGAGCCTGTAGGTCTCTACTTCGTCCTCAGTGAAATTCATGAACTTCACGTCGTCGAGGAGTAGCCCTTGCCATCCCACGTTGGCCGCGCGCAGGTAGGGCCGCATATTGCTGCCGTTGTGGTTCTTGGGCGAACGCTGTCGGCCGAGCCGTACTTCCGAGAAGTCCTGCAGCGTGGACCGCGCCCACCCGGGCGGCAGTTCGGTCATGCGGTCAGTTCCTGATCTAGTTCGTTGAGGACAGCCTCGGCACGGTCGTCGCCGAAGACGCGAAGGAAACCATCGGTTCCACCACGCTCGGTGAAGGGTACGCGGTCTAGGTCGGCCACATCGAACCTGACGCTGGTGGCCATCGTGTCGACGATCCGCTCCAGCCACCAGAGTTCGTCTTCACTGAAGGTGACGCCCGCCTGCTTCTGGCGAGCCACCCAGTTGGCGAACCGACTCTCCACTGTTGATCGGTAGGGTCGCACCTCGGTATCCAGCCCAAGCTCATAGCGGATCAGGGAAACGAGGTCTGGCGGCCCGTGCTTGACGCCCGGCTCGCTCGAGGCTGCCCCTAGCTGTTCGTATGCCTGCCACAGTCGCTCCACGGTCCACTGGTGAGGCGGCCGTGCAATACGCGAGGCCAGGTCCTTGAGTCGCTGGTAAGCCTCCCGGGGGCGAACCTCACGCCCTCCGTGGCCGGTCAGCGCGACCTGGAGGGATGTGATCTCGTCGTGATGCTCAGCAAGGTACTCGCGCCAGCTGGTCACGGTACGTTGGGCCATCTCCACCGGCCCGACGGACAGGAGCGAATCCGGGTTCACCTCGTCGTAGACGATTCGCTGGTCGGTGCGGATATACACCAAGAGGTCGCGCAGGTCCTTATTGCGAGCCAAAGGCTGTACGGCCTGCTGGACCATCCAGTGCACACCCTTGGCGCCGTCTGCCTGCCGGACTTTGTCTATATGATCTACATCGACAGACTTTGCGATTCTGCCGACGATCGCATCCAGCGACTCGCCGGCCAGGCGCGTGATCTCCGCGTGATCCTCAGCCGTGAGCGTGCGAGACATCCGAGACAGTCTCAGTCCGAGCTCTTCGGCTTCGTCCTCGTCGATAGTGCCGCCCGCGGTCTTGCCGAGAAGCTTGCGGAGCGATGTGCGCTTCGCGTCATCCTTCTCAACCACCGGTGTTTCGCGCTTGTGACTCTCTGTGACGCCGATGGCGTCAATGACAACGAACCTGGTCTTCTCCCGGATGTCCGGCGTCACTGCACGCAGTTCGGTTGAGTCGATCACTCGTGCACCACGGCCGCGCATCTGCTCGAAATAGGCCCAGCTCTTGACATCCCGCAGGAAGAACACGCACTCAATTGCCCGAACGTCGGTACCCGTGGCAATCATGTCCACTGTTACAGCAATACGCAGCTCGGGGGCGTTACGGAACTCGGACAGCAGCTGATCTGGTTGAGATGCCTTTCCCGTGATCTTCTTGCAGAAGCTGTTACCCCGACCGAAAACGCCACGCACCATCTCGACGATTTCGTCGGCATGGTTATCATCGCGGGCGAATATAAGCGTCTTCGGAACCATGCGCATATCGGCGGGAACGTTGTCGCGCTCGGGGTAGAATACGGTTAGGTTGTCGCGGAAGGCAGTGAGAACCGTCCGCAACTGTCCCGTGCTGATGACCTTGCTGCCAACTTGGTTCGCGCCGTATGAGAAGTCGTCATCCAGCTCCTCGTACCGGCGGCGTCGAGTCCGGCGGTTCTTGATCGGGACATGGGTCTCGACCGGGATGACGGAACCCTGTTCGGTAATGGCAGTCCTGATGCGATACGTTGTGTAGTCGACCGCCACCCCATCAGCTACCGCTTGTTCGTAGGTGTACTCGCTGATCAGGTTCTGATGGAAGAAGCCAAATGTTTGGGCAACGGGCGTCGCTGTGAGTCCGACAAGGTGTGCATCGAAATATTCAAGAACTGACCGCCATCGGCCATAAATGGACCTATGGCACTCGTCGATGATCACCAGGTCGAACGACTCCGGCGGTAGCCTGCGGCTGTAGGTCACATCAGCTGCAGGCGCCGATGTGCCGCGCTCCTCTTCCTCAAACGCCGAGGAATCGCTGTAGTCTTCAGGATCGCCGGGCTCCTGTCCGGCCAGGAGCCTGGAGAGTCGCTGGATGGTGGAGATTACGACCTTGGATGAGTCCAGTACCGTGGTGCCGGTGAGCTGGTCGACGTTGTAAAGCTCGGTGAACTTCCGCCCATCGTCCGGAGCCGTGTAATTCGTGAACTCTGCGAGGGCTTGGGATCCAAGGTTGTTGCGATCGACGAGGAACAGGATCCGCTGCGCCTTGGCGTGCTTCAAGAGACGGTAGGCGGCAGTGACCGCTGCAAACGTCTTGCCAGCACCGGTTGCCATCTGGATTAGGGATCGCTGGTCTCCGCGACGCAGAGACTCCTCCAATCCATGGACGGCTTCAAACTGCGCTGGCCTGAGCCGCCCAGAAGCCACTTCGGCAGGGTCGAGCATCGGCAGGCGTTCCCTGATGCGAGCTCGATAGGTGGGCGCTGCCGCATCGGCTTCGGCCTCCCGAATCCACCGGGCGATGGTTTCAGGCTGGTGGAACGAGTAGACGTCGCGGGTCCGAGAATCCGGATCTAGGTCGTTGCGGAACCTAACCAGACCCCCATCACTCACGTAGCGATACGGGAGGGGAGTCCGCCAAGCCTGCAGATCTTGTCGGGCGGTCAGCCCTTCCGCGTAGCGATCAGCTTGCCTTTCGGCGGTTGCGAGGTCAGCGCCCTCGTGCTTGGCCTCAATCACACCGATGAGTTTGGTGTCGACATAAAGCAAGTAGTCTGCCCGGCCAGCCGCAGTGGTTACCTCGCGGACGGCAACGCCTCGTGTTGCGTAGAGGTTCTGGTTCCCCTTCCCGTCCTGGACGGCCCAGCCCGCCTCGCTCAGCATCTCGTCGATTCGATCGCGTACCCGCGCTTCGCTCAGCGGTTCCTGGGCTGCCCGGCGAGCGTTAGAGACCAGTAGTTCCCTCTGCCTGGCAGTTGGCTTTCGCGGTGACGGTGCTTCGTCGAATCCACGCTGGAGTCGTGATGCCTCTGTAGCCAGGGAGGTAACCAGCGTCGAGACCTCGGGGAGGGTGGCCCTGGCCCGCGCCAACTCAGAAGAGGCGCTCTCGCGAGCCTTCTCCAGAGCCTCCTCATAGCTGCGTTCCCGGTCCGAGTAACTCACCCGGGAGAGCTCCAGGCTGACGCGGGCAGCCTCCAGTTCACTGCGGAGCGCCTGCACCTCGGCACGGGCGTCTGTATCTGTCGGCTCCGCTGACTGGACCCACTCGGGCGCCTCTGGCGGGATGAAAGGAATCTGTTCCCGGTCGCCGGTCAGAAGACGGTGGAACCAGACCCCCAGTTGGAAGCAATGCCTGACTGTTCGCAGGGCTTCTCGCTCAAGGGCGAAGTCCGTATCCACGGCATCGGGTACCGGTCGTCGCAGAGCATCGAACGTCAGCCGTACCGGCTCGTCGAGGAAGCCAGCCCGAGCCAGCGCGTGCACCCTGCTGGCCTGATCGTCCTTGGCGACCGTGATGCCAGATCGTCGCATCAGAGCAGTCGCGAGTGTGTCCCCGAACTGGCGGCCCTTGAGCAGCGTGACGCTCGGGTCAGTGAAGAGGTTGACCTCCGCGCTCGCTCCGTACAGCACCAGAAGGGGCTCGTGAGGCAGCAGGAAGCCGAAGTTTGCGGATCGAGCAGCCAGCTCCCGGACCCGCGGGTCGATCGGGCCACGCCCCTGGCTCACGAAGCCTCCACATTCGCTCAAGCGTCCAGCGTTTTGCTTGCACCCTCGCGGTCACCAAGGTACCGAACACCAGGCAGCACGTCGGCAGACAGTCGTCTCGATCTTGCCACGTGATAGCTGTCGACATTCCACTGCTTCCGGAATCGCCTACCCGGGGATGGATCCACTCTGCCAGTATCGTCCGGGCCCGATCGGTGAGCCCAACGGGTTGCTCAGCGCCCGGGCGTGGAGCGAACTGTTGGAGCGCGGATCAGCATCGGCTGATGCGTTTGGGCAGCGGGACGCGTCGGGACAGGCAGGGCATGTCGGACGCCTTGGCCATGAGCGAGTTCGAACGTGATGTCGTGCAGGAGCTCGGCGGGGGTTTTCGGTGATAGCTGTATGGCCCAGGTCGGGCGGTCTGCGGCATTGCCGCCCCACACAGTCCAGGTCGGCAGCAGGCTGTGCGGCTTCTGGGCGGCGAAGGCATCAAACAGAACGCCGGCGGCCTCACCGCCCGCAGCCTCCCAGCGAATCCAGCGCCCGTCGATCGTCCCCTTCCAGCCTGCGTCCGCGAGCGGACGGGTCGCCTCGGCGATCGTGGTCTCGAAGACGCTGGTGGCCGGTCCAGAGCCCCATGCGTCACCGGAGGCCAGGGCGTTGAGAAGAGTGCGCACGATCTGCACCGGGGTGGTGGCGGTAGCCGTGGCGTGCCAGAGGCGCCCGCTGACCGGGGACTCGTAGGCGGCGATGGTCCACTTCGTGTCGCGGGATTCGGCGTCGTGGTCGAAGAGGGCGCGCAGGGTGAGCGATTCGTGGCTGGCGATGGTGGTGTTGTCGTCCCAGGTGCGGTACTTCTCCCACTCTCCCTGTGACTCGAGGAAGTGGTTGAGGAGGGCTTCGTGGTCGCCGGGGTCGGCGGCGTAGGCGGGAACTGTTTCCGTTCGCTGGGCGGGCTGTTCGGGCTTTGCGGCGGCTGGTGCGCCGAGCGTGGTGCGGGCTTCGGCGGTCTGGTGTTCGGTGTCGGTCATGGGTGCGGCGCCGGGGCGCATAGTGTCGCCATGGAGGCGTTCGAAGGCTGCGAGGGCCTGGGCGGGTGCGTCGAAGGTGTCGGCGATCTGCCGCAGGTGGTTCTCGCCGTGGAGGTAGATGCTCTTGCCTTCGCGGTAGGTGCCGACCGCGACGGTGGTTCCGCTGTCGTCGGCGTGGGCGTGGATGACGAGGCGGCCGCGGCGGATGTCGTCATAGATCTTCTGGGCTTCGTTGGAGACCTCCCGGATCTCCTCGCGGGTACACCAAGGCATGGGGTAGTTGGCCCCTGTCCATTCCTCGTCGATGGCTTCGCGGAGCCGGGGCGTGATCTCGGTGGTGATGCCTTCGGCGGTCAGCGCCTGGGCGGCCTTCTTTGCCCAGTAGGGCTCCTCGTGGTCGATGCGGGCCAGGACCAGCGTGTGCTCGTCGGCGGCTTCGAATCCGCGGGCAGTCAGAAGTGCGTGGGCGGTGCGGTGTCGCGTGCCGGTGAGGATGGCGGTCACGGCACTGGAGTGGGCGGGGTGGGTGTCGAGACGGACGTGTGCGTCGATGGCGGGGGTCGTCAAAGGGTGTCGCTCAATTCGGCCTGGGTACGGGACCTCAGGGCTCGGCCACAGGCGGTCGGTGTCAGTCAGCGGGAGATGCGCGAGGCGGGCGGAGCCGTTGTTCGCGGAGGGCCAGCCCGCGGTGGCGCCGAGGCGCTGGTACGTGCGGGTCTGGTCGTCGGTGCCGGCGTGTTGGCGTGCTTCCAGCGGGTGCGCAGGGCGCTGAGGTCGGCCAGGGCGCGGCGGCTGCCGGTTATCAGCTGGTGGGGGGTGTTGGCCGGGTCGTCGGTGTATGCCGTGATCCGGGTGGCGACGGCGTGGGCGCGGGCGAGCAGAGCGCGCTCGACGACCTTCTCGCCCCAGTACTCCGGCGAGCCGACGGGGGTGGAGGCCAGGGTCATCAGGTCGGCGGGCGCGATGTTGGCGTTCAGGAGGCCGCGGTGCTGGGCCTCCCACAGCACCGTGACGGGATCGACCGGGTCGCCGCGGTGGGCGAGGGTGGTCAGGCACTGCCAGAAGGCGGCGTGCAGGGGCAGTGCGAAGTCCTCGGGCAGCAGCCAGCGCATCTGCGTCAGCTCGGCGGGGTGCGCCGTCGCGCTCGCGAGGAGGAACTGTTCCTCGTCCAGGGCTTCCTCACCGGTGTCCCGCGGGGGCTCGGGCGGCAGCGGCGTGCGGGGCAGAGAGCCGGGGTGCGGGGCGAATTGTCCGGCGAGGTCCTCCAGGAACCGCGCGAGGGCGTCGGCCTGGGCGAGGGTGGTGGCGGCCGGGTTCGGCAGCGTGGCATCGGTCGTGGCCAGGGCCAGCCGTTCGGCGTGGGCGCCCAGCGTCCGGCGGGCGTGGTCGGCGCGGATCATCCGCGCGTACGTCGCCGCGTGCTTGGGCCAGGGGCAGACCTGGATCAGGGTGTGGAGGTAGGACGTGGTCAGTCCGGGAGCCTCGGGGCGCGCGGCATCCAGGACCGTGTTCAGCCAGGCCGGGTCCTTGAGGTGCTGTTCAGGATCCGGTGCCGACACGCTGCGCATGGCGGCGAAGAGGGCGCCGTGGGCGTAGTTGCTGAAGTGCTCCGCGCCCAGGGAGCCGATCTCGGCGAGCCGGTGCGGGTCGAGAAGGAGGGCGCCGAGCAGTGCTTGCTCGGCGTAGTGCACGGGCTGCGGCGGATGCGTGTCGGCGAGGTCGTCCTCGTACGGGTCGGTGGGGTGGGGCATCAGGCCGCCAGGGTGAAGTCGTCGAGGGTGAGGGTCTTGCCCAGGTGCGGGGCCAGCAGGTGCGCGGCGAGCCGGGGCGGGATGGCGTTTCCGATCTGGCTGAAGACCTGGCCCTTGTTGCCTTGCCACGGGTAGTCGGCGGGGAAGGACTGCAGGAGGCCGGCTTCCTGGGCGGTGATCCGGATGGGATCCGGCGCCGGGGCGTCTCCATCCGGGTCGTGCGTGGGTTCGGCGACCCAGGTGCATTCGTTGGCCCGGTGGCCGAAGAACAAGGTGCCGGCGGGCTCATCCACGCTGCGGATCGTGGCGTTTGCCTGGTTGTTGCTGCGCAGCGACCAGGACCAGCGGTGCTCCTCGGCGGTGGAGGCCGGTGTCGGGGCGACTGCCGAGCGGTTCTTCCGGGTCCCGTGCGGCTGTGCCTGACCGGCACCGTCACGGCGGGATTGCAGGACGATCCCCGAGCCTGGCCGTGGTGTCCAGGTGCCGCGGTCGCGGGCGTCGGTGAGGGTCTTGCGTGAGCCGGAGGGGAACGGCTCGGGCCCGCCTCCGGAGCCGCCGCCTGCGCAGACGGTGGGGACGGGGCGGTCGGTGGCGCCCCAGCCGAGGGCGTCGGCCATGGACACCCACCGCTTGCGGCCCGGCCCGAACAGGCTGTCCGGTTCGGTGGTCTTGGCGTGGGTGGGAGGGGGCGGTTCGGCGGTGCGGGTGCGGGAGGCGAGCAGGATCGCCCGTCTGCGGGTCTGCGGAACCCCGTAGTCGGCAGCGTTCAGGATGCCGGCCCATACCGAGAAGCCCCAGGTGCGCAGGATGGCCGCGTACTGGCGCCACAGCGGCAGGACGTCGGGGACCTCCTCCATGGCCACCCACTCCGGCTCGCCGACCGTGTTGAGGGCATGCAGGTAGCGCATCGGCTCGGCAGCCAGCAGGGAGCGCTCGTCACGGCAGGCGGCCAGGAGTTGCTCGCGGGTGTCGCGGCCGGTGGCGAGGTCGGCGACCGCCTGGTGGACCAGGGGCTGGTCCACCAGGCCGAGGCGCTTGCCGGCCATGGACCATGCCTGGCAGGGCGGGCTCGCGATGAGCCCGGCGGTCTTGCCGAGGAAGGGCCAGACGGGATACAGCGCCACGTCGGTACGAATGGTCAACTGCCCTGCCGCCGCACGGGTTTTGCAGGCCCACTCGTCCCATTCCAGGCCCACGTCCCGTACGCCGAGGACGTTAAGTGAGTGGCTCCATCCCCCCGGCCCCGAAAACAGGTCCAGGATGGTCAAGAGGCCAGTCCGAAGTCGTCCTGCACTGGCGCGACTTCACCGCGGCAGGCCCACGGGGAACAGCCGTCGACGACTCCTTGCTCCAGCTCCTCCAGGTCCGGTCCGCTGTCGGTGAGTTCTTGCTGCATCGCTGCCCATTCGGCGGCGGTGACGTGATCGATGGGAGCTTCGCTGAGGGGTACGCGGGAGCGGTGGAGAAACGCCTCGCCGAGCAGACGGTTGCCGGTGGCGTTGGCGCGCGCGTTTCCCTTGCGGATGGCCGCGTCGAACTCCACCACGTCCTCCCATTCCGCCGGGGAGTTGTCGCGGATGTTGCGCCATTGAGCGTTTCCGTGGAAAGGGCACCCGAGGCAGCTCGATTTCGGGGTGTCGGCCAGGCCGAGCGACGTCAGGTAGCGGATGCAGTCGGACCGTGACCAGCCCATGTCGATGAGCGGGTGCCGGTTGCGCATGTACTTGACGTCGGCGTCCTTGGCCCGGTGGAATTCGTCGGTGGAGATGCCGACCCACTGCTCGACGAAGACGCCCTTGGGGATGCGTGTCGGATAGGGGTAGCCGAGTATTTCGCGGACCTTTTTCTTGATCGGCTTAATTTTATATTCCCCGGTACATTGGCGCCTGGTCATACCCGCATTTCCGTCCTTGTTCAGGACGTAGAGCGGCATTGACGCAAATCTGTGGTCGGGGTCCAGGGCATCCTTGCGTATGTTTCCGGACGATACGCGGAGAACGGGTATGCCTGCGGGTCTGGCTATTTCTCGCTCCAGCCGGTCGAGATGGGAATAAACGGCTCTCGGTTCCCAGCCCGTGTCGGCGAAAATTGCGTAGTCGACCTTCGGGAGTATGCCTTGTGCGGAGAGGGCGAGCATGGCGCTGGACTGGATACCGGCACCTAGTGAAATTGCCCGGAAAGTGGGGAGTTCGGAAATGATCGGTCCTGGGGGTGAGGAGGGTGGGGGCGTGGCCCGGCGGCGAGGTGGGCGATGCGGTCGCTGATGAGCGCGGGGTGGCGGATGGGCAGCGCGTGCGTGGTGCGGGGGAGGATCTCCAGGCGGGCGGCAGGGAGTTGGGCGGCCAGCTGCTTGGTGTGGGCGGCGGGGATGTGCCGGTCCTCCGCGCCGGCCATCAGCAGCAGCCGGTCGCCGAACTGGTTGAGCACGGTGGCGTCGCGCGGCTGGTAGCGGCGCAGGCACTGCCACAGGTCGGCGAGATCGCGGGTGTGGGTGTGGCGGATGCCGTAGCGGCACGGCGGTGGCCCGTCGGCCGGTCGGTCGGGGTGCGGCGCGAGGCTGTAGGGATGTGTGGTGGGCAGCCGGTGCCGCAGGAAGTCCACCGCGCGGGGCGCATGGGTGCAGGTCAGGGCGAACAGGCTGCGTCCGGCGGCCAGAAGCAGGGCACGCGGGCTGCGGCCGGGCAGCACGCTCGCCCCGCGTACGGTAGGCGACAGGAGCACCATGCCCCGAACGCGGGCCTGGTGTTGGGGGTGTAGGGCGGCGAGTTCCTGCAGGACGAGGGCGCCCAGGGAATGGCCAGCGAGCACGAGCGGCCCGGCGGGGACGAGGTGGGTCAGGATCTGGTGCAGGTCGTCGGCGAGCTGCCGGATCGTCAGCGGTGCCTGGCCGCGCGGGGTGTGACCGTGCGCGCGCTGGTCGTAGCGCACGACGGTCAGGCCCAGGCCGGTCAGGTGCCGGGCGTGGACGCGCCACAGGTCGGCGGTGACGGACGCGCCGTGCACCAGCACGACCGTCGCGCCGCCGGGACGCGGGCGCACCGGGGTGTCGCGGTAGACGGACAGGCGCGTGCCGTCCGCGGCGGAGACCGACAACACCTCGGTGGCAGAAGGCGGGTTACGCACAGGTAGGACTCCCAAAGGGGGGATCAGTAGGGGGCAGCCGTTCGCGCCGGGTTGGTGGAACCGGCCGTTCGGCACCGCACTGCGCTTGCCGCCGTACGGGGGCGGGCGGATACCGGGGAGGCGACCCCGAAGGGGCGCGGGCAGTCAGCGCCGTACGGCTGTGGCCTTCGGCCGCGTGCTTGGGCGGCGGGATGGGATGGCGCTGCCGGTTACCGGCTCGTACCACGGCCGGGTGGTGCCGTTGCCGTAGGAGGCGGCGAGGAGCCGCTTGTGGCTGGGCTGGTGGCGAGCGAGCGCGCGGTGGCCTTCGGCGGCCGTGTCGCGCTGGATCCCGGCGGTGGACATGTTCAGCGGCGCGGACCCGGCGTGACGGCGGGGGCAGCAACGGCGGGCGGCCGTGTCGTGGTCGACCAGCGCGGAACGCTGACGGTCGTCAGTGCAGGACCGCGAGCCGCCCGGGCACGGGCGAGGTCCCGCGGCGTGGGCACCGCTGCGGCTCGGGGCGCCGCGGGGGCGTTCGGCTTCAGCGGGCGCAGGTGGGCGTGGCACTCGCGCGGCACGCAGGCGCGTTCACGGGAGACCGGCGCCGGATCGGCCAGAGCCGTGGCGAAGGCCGCGACCAGATGGGCGGGGGTGGCGCTGTGGAAATCGGCCTCCCACAGCGCCCGCCGCGCATCCGGGACGGCAAGGATCCTCGCGCGCCACGCCTCGTCCCGGGCCACTGTGTGCCCGCCGAACGAGGAGGGAGGGCGGTATTCCAGGCGGGCCAGCCGGTCGGGCGAGGTCGCGGTGATGTGCCAGCCGTCCACGGTGATCTGCCAGCGGGCGGCGCGCAGGACCTCCCACACCATCTCCGGATGGTCATCGCGCTCGCGGTAGGGCTCGTCGTCCCATCGTCCCGCGGTGACGTCGGCGTCCAGGGCGGCGGTCACGGCGGCAACGATCTCGGGCGGGGTCTCGTCGGTGAAGGCCGCGGTCCACGTCGGTGGGGCGTGCAGATCCGTGCGGCAGCGGATCTGCCACAACGCGGTGGCGTCCGGCATCAGTTCGGATGCTTCCGGGACGTAGGCGATGCGGAGCTGGCTGCCCATGGTCGTGACGTAGAAGTTGCCCATCTCGTCACTCATGTCGTGCCAGTAGTGATGGGTCAGCGGGACGAAGGCGTCGTCACCGCAATAGGCACTGCCGGCGAGGTAGCCAGGGGCGACGAGGACATCGTCATCGCTACGGTCACGGCCGGCCCGCTGCGTGCGGCGCAGGCCGGGGTCGGGGCGGGGTTCGGGCACAGGGGAGTCCAGTGGTGGGGAAGAGACGGAGCGCTTCGGACCGCCGTCAGGTGTCGGCATTCAACGGCCCAGGTGGCGGAGCCTGAGCTGTGCCGAAGAGGCCGGGCGGGAAGGTCAGCGGCGTGATCGTGTGGGGTTGGCAAGGCGCATGTGCGCCGGTGTTCGGGCCACGGGTACAGCGCTGGCCGATGACCGGGCGGTGGCGCGGGCAGCGTGAGCATGGGTGCGAGCCGCCGCAGACCGGACGGTCAGGAAGGGCAGGTGGCGCTTGGGGAGGTCGCGCGGCCTGCGGCGTACGGGGTCCGGGCGGGAGAAGGCGTCGGCGGTGGCGGTGATCAGGTGCACGGGGGTACGGCTGGTGAAGTCGGCGTACCAGCGCGGTCCGTTGACGGCCTCGACGCGGGCATACAGGGTCCAGGCGGCGGAGACCTCGCCTTCCAGTTCGGTGTGGAAGTCAGCCTCGCCGAGGTTGAGGCGGAGGTAAGCGTGGCCGTCCGGGGCGTGCTGGTAGTGGAAGAGGGAGCTGTGGTCGTCCCTCCAGCCGCGCGCGATCAGAACATCGCCAGGGCCAGCAAGGGTGTGGTGGGGACCACCGGGCCGATGGTCACGATGGTCGTCGGGCAGGCCGCAGACGAGCGTGGTGGTGAAGGCGGAGACGATCTCGGCAGGGGTGTCACGGGTGAAATGAGCGGTCCAGTGGGGGACGGCGAGCGGCTCGCGGGCGTAGGAGATCGTCCAGCCGTCGGGAAGGTCGGCGATCTGTGCGCGCAGACAGGGGCTGGAGAACATCCGCCCGGCGGGCGTGCGTGCCTCAGCCCAGCCCGCTGCATGCAGCGGGCGGGTGACCACGGTGGGGTTGCCGGGGCCGGCCAGGTAGACGGGGCTGACCAGGAGGTCACGAGCCGAGGTGTGCGGGTCGTCGGGCGTGATGGGCTCGGGCACGGTGTCCTCTCGGCGGTGGGCGTGGTGGGTCTTCCGGCTGCTGCTGCCGGGTGGGCAGGGAGAGGCGGCGGGTCTTGGTGGTGGCTGATGCGTAGAGGGCCTATCCGGGTGCTCGACGACGTTCAGGATGCTTATGTGGGCGGTGAGTTGGGGGCATGCCGTGTGCCGAGAGATTCGGATGCATGTCTGCACGACTGTGGTGCTCGTTGGCGGCGGCACCGTGCCGACGACAACGACACCTTGCTGACGATCGCCTCGCCTGCCACCCCGTTGGCGGGGCGTCGCCGTCCCGCTTCGTCGGCATCCTGAACGCCGCCTTCGTCGGCTTTTTCAGTGCCGGGCGATACGCCCGGCCAGGCGGCGCGGGGAGACCAGGAGGTCCGTCGGGACGAAGCCGGTCACCGTCTGCGTCCCGCGGCCTGCTGCGTCGCAGGGGGAGCCACGGCCGCTGCTCGGGCAGGGGCCGTGGTGGGCTTGTGCTGGGCGAGGGCGCGCTCGCCTTCGGCGGTGACGTTGATGCGCTGGCCCTGAACCAGCGACCTTGTCGCGTCGACGCGGACCAGCCCACGCACATTCAGGGCGTTGAAGGTAGTGATGTTGAGCGTAATGCCGCCCGTGGTCGAGGCACGGAGGTTGCCTTTCCGGCCGGACATGTAGAGACGGCCCCCGCCTTGCGACAACGCAGACAGCGCGGCGTACTGGCTGCCGGTGATCCGTGGGGCTGAAGTCGCCTGGGCCTGTTCGGTGTGCTGCTTCAGGTCCCGGGTGATGCCGCCGGCGAGGTAGTAGCAGCCGGTGTGGGCCAGGTCGAGGTGGTGGGCGGCGTCCGCGAGGTGCTCCGCCATGGCGGGGACCGCCTCCGCGTGCCGCGCCGTGCGCACGGCTGCGTCATCGGCCGGCGAGCTGGGGAACGGGGCGCCCGGCGGGCCGGGGAAGGGGGCGCCCTCCAGCGGGTTGGCCTCCAGCGCGCAGGCCAAGTCGGATGCGGCGAGACTGGCGGCGGAGACGACGGAGGCGAGTAGTTCCAGAGCCGGACGGCTGCCGGGTACGGCGGTGTACTGGCTGCCGTCGAGGGTGGCGAGGCGGAACATGGCCTGTTGGACCAGCTCGTTCGTGTCCACGATCTTCGCCGTGAGCTGCTGCCGGGCGTCGGTGCCGGGTGTCAGGGCGAGCGAGCGGATCTCGCTGTGCAAGTCCTCGAAGTCGCTGCCGAGTTGCCGCAGGCGGGTGATCTCGGCTTGCAGGTCGATCTGGCGCATGGTGCAGTGCTCCGGGTGAGGCGGATGGTGGTCAGCGGCTGCGCCGCTGGACCTGTGTGGGCGGCGGTGCGGGGGCGGCACCGGGGCGAAATAGTGCCGGCGGGATGTCCTGCGTGGTCGCGATGCCGAGGTCGATGCGCACGCTGATCCCGTCGGCGTAGAGGTGGGCCTCGGCGCGGACAACGGCGCTGAGTACGTCGCGTTCACCGAGTCCGGATGGCAGTGCGTACAGCCGCTTCGCCCCCGCTGGTATGAAGCCGTGCTGGACGAGGATGGCGTCGGCCTGGCCCGTGGCCGCGGTCGCGGTGACCGCGTGATCGGTGAAGCGGACGGTCACGTCGGGCTCGCGTGACGGGGTTGCGCCGTGCTGGCGCGTGGTCCAGGCGAGGTCGACGAGGTCCAGGGTGTGGGCCATGAGCCCATAGGCCGCGACACCAGCGCGCTCGTGAGCGTCCTCGGCAGTCTCGGGCGGCAGGAGGTAGAGGGTGCGGCCCTGGTGCTCGCGGGCGGTGAACCCCGCGCCGGTCAGGATGCGGGCGGCGTTGCGGAGAGGGCGGTTGAGGACGACGAAGGTCCATCCGTCGCCGGTCGAGCCGATGAAGACGTCGTGGTGGTCGGTCAGAGCCATGCTGCTCCGGAGAGTTGGGGACGGTGGGCGCGATCCGAGGGTGTGGCACAGCCCAGTTAGTTAGGCGGCCGTGCCGAAGTCGCCCAGCTGGGGTGCGTGCTTGGTGATGGCGCGGGCGGTGATGGCCTTCGACGCGCGGGCGGAAGCGGCGGACAACTCGTCGGCGCCGGGCTCCAGGTACCAGGGGCGCAGGTCGAGCATGGCGGCGCGCATGCCGGTGGCGAAGCACAGCGCGGTGCCCTTGGGCAGGGCTCGGATCGCGTCGGCGGGCAGGATCCGCTCCTGCCGCATCGACACGGACGTCGACTTGCCGGACTCGGAGTGGGAGGTGGAGGTGGTCTCGACGTCGTGGTCGCCGATCAGCCGGGAGAGCTTGTCGGCGAAGTCCGGGTCGTCGATGCCGGAGCCGATGACCTTCACGGTCGAGGCGGACCACATGGCGTCCATGCCGGCGTCCCCCCAGACCTTCTGGCCCTGGCGGTATGACTGGAGGATGGTGATCGGGATGATCCCGCGGCTGCCGAGGTGGGAGTACAGGTCCGGCAAGTCGCTGATCTTGCAGACGTTGGCGGCCTCGTCGAGGATCGCCAGCATCGGCGGATCGAGCCGCCCGCCGGCGCGTTCGGCCTGGGCGGTCGCGGCCCGCATGACCGAGTCCGCGCACGCCGCGATCAGCGCACTGGCGCCGCCACCGCCGTCCTTCGACAGCAGGTACAGCGTGTCGGTGGACGTGACGAACTCGGACGGCCGGAACGCGGGGACGTCCTTCTGCGGGGTGACCCAGGCGGCGATCTCGCTGTTGAGGAGGGCGGCGGCGTACTGGCGGGCCGTCTCGTAGATGCCGTCCCTCGTCTCAGGCGGCCCCTCCACGGTGCCCTTCAACTGTGCGGCGACGGCGGCGAACCCGTGGTCACGGAGGATGTCGAGCGGGGTGCGGTCGGCGGGGAACGCGAGCCACTGCATCACGTCGGTGATCGGCCGATCATCCAGAGCTGCGGCGAGAAACAGTTGACTCAGGATGTTGCTGCCGGCCTTGGACCAGAAGTCTCCCTGTTGGGAGGCATCGACGGAGGCGGCGAGGAAGTGTCCGGCCAGCCGGCCTGCTCCGTCGAGGGTCTTGGCGTCGGCGAGTGGGTTCCACCACATTTCTCGTGTGGAATGGGCGATCTGCTGCGGGTCCATCGACCACGTCCGCCCGACCTGGCCGCGCGCGTCGATGGTGGCCGTGTACGCGTCGCCCGCGGCCTTGTTGGAGGTGAGCAGGACCGGGCCGGGCGCATTCAGGATGGAGGGGATCGCCAGACTGGTGGTCTTGCCGGAGCGCGGCGCCATGATCGCAACGGCGACGTCCTCGTACCCCATGCGGACCTCGTGGCGGCTGCCCTGAAGGTTGCCCAGCAGGATGCCGGTGTCCTTGGCGTCGATGTGCTTGGCGTCCTTCAGGCTCGGGCGCAGGGAGCGGGCCTTGGCGGTGATGGCCTTGGACATCAGGGGCTCGATGTCCCCTTGCTTGGCCATCCCGGCGACGCGCTTCTTGCGCCCGCTGCTGCCGCCCTTGTGCCGCATGAAGAGCACGGCGGCAGTGATGCCGAGAGCGATCAGCACGGCGCCGGGAACGATGCGCGTGCCGATCAGGAGGGACGTTTCGCCCAGGCCGGGCCACAGCTGGTCGGGATGCAGCAGAGCCTGAACGGGCTGGTAGGGGGCGCTGGGGCCGGAGGCGGTGGCCCAGGCGGTGAGGTTGCCGCCGAGCCAGGCGAGGTTGGACAGGGGAACGGCGACGGCGAGGGCGCCGAACAGGACGCGGAAGGCCATGTCGTAGCCGTCGGTGTTCGAGCTGGAGGAGGGCTGGGGCACGAGGGCGGTTCCAGGAGGTGCGGGGGCGGGGTGGTGAGCCGGGCGGTGGTGGTCCGCCCGGCTCTGTCAGCGGCTCCGGACTGTGGCGGGGGAAGAGGTGGCAGGGGCCGGGCCGTTGCGCGTCGGCAGCGCGGCGCTGCGCCGGGCCTTGCGGGCGGCGGCGCGGACGGCCTTGAGGCGTGCTTCGCGGGCGGCGGCGAGCTGTTTGCCCTGCGGTCCGCGCTGGTGCTGGGTGACGAGGTGGGAGTGCGGGACGTCGTACATGCCGCGCTGCACGGGCTCGTCGCTGCCCAGGGCGGCGGTGAACGCGGCGATCAGATGCCGGGGCATGGCGTCGTCGAGGGAGGCGCGCCACAGCCGGTCGCGACCGCCGAGTCCGCCAGTGAGGGTGGCTTCCGCGGTCCAGAAGAAGCGCTCACTGGGTGAGACGGTCCAGCGGCGCAGGCTCAGGATGCCGTCCGGATGCGTGGCGGTCTCGTTGCCGTGCTCGTCGCGCTCGTAGGTCCAGCCCGCCGAGGTGAGGGCCGACCAGACGTCCGGCGTGGTCTCGGGCGCGGGCTGGAGCAGGGCGTCGGTGAGCGAGGCGAGGATCTCGACGGGGGTGTTGCCGCCGAACTCCGTGTACCAGCGCCCTTCGTCGGATTCGCTGCGGATGCGCCACCAGGCTGCGTACGGCTCCGGTTGGGGTTCCAGGACCAGGGTGTGCCGGTAGTCGGGGCTGACCAGCGCGACGTGGGGATAGTCGGGGTCGGAGTGGTTCTTCCACCCGGCGGCGCGCAGTGCTTGGGTGATGTGTCGGGGATCGCCCCGTCCGGCGAGGTGCCGGGGGCGGGTCTCGAACCAGATGGTGCGCCGAGGATCCTGTGCGCGGGTGGGGATGTATGGGGTTCCCATGCCGGTCACGGCATGAGCCGCCGGGGCGTCCGGTGGGGCGCTGCCGCGTACGGGTCGTAGTCCAGGCTGTCCAGGTAGGGGATGTCCCAGTCCAGCACATGCCAGGCCCTGAACTCCTGCGACGCCGCCGCCAGGGTGCGCAGGATGCGCTTCGTCTCGTCCGTCCAGGGAACCGCAACCTGCCCGGAGACCAGGCGGGCGGTCGCCCACAGGACCTCCGACAGGAGCACGGGAGCACCGTTGTCGTCGTCGAACAGCGGTTCAAGTAGGACTTGGGCGTCATCCACGGGTGGGTTGGCGCGTAGGAACGCGACGAGCCGGGCGAGGGTGTGAGTCGCCTGCTCGATCTCCTTGACGGTGGGAGCTGGCAGGGTGGTTGAAGACATGGAGATCCTTCGAAGAGTGGTTCAGCGTCCGGACGGCTGCTCGGGGATGGAGCACGGCTGGGCGTTCAGGCGCTGGACGTCCCAGTGGAGGACGTGCCAGTCCGCGATCTCCGGGGCGGCCTCCCGGAGTCCGTCGACGATCTGGCGGGTCTCGGGGGTCTTGGGCACGGTCACCTCCGCACTGGGTTGGTTCGGCCGGTGGAGGGGGCTGCGGTCGCGGTCGGCGGCGGGGCCAGGGTTGAGGGGGCGTGCCGGGCGGCGGTGTGGATGTCGTGGACGGCGTGGCCGTGGGTGGCCCAGTCGTCGAGGTAGCTCCAGGCTTCGGCGTGGTACTCGGCGAGCGCGTCGTCGAACGCCGGGGTGCCGGGCCGGGCGTCGGCGGGGAGGCTGTCGCGGGTCTGCAGCCACTGGTCGTGCAGAGCAACGAGCCGGTCGAGAGCGTCGCGCAGGGTGCCGAGCTGCCAGACCCAGCGGTTCTGCACTGCGCGGGCAGGGAGCACGGCGAGCTGTGTCTCGGCCGTGGCGAGGAGATGGTGCGCTCCCGCATGGACGGTCTCGAATGCCTTGGCGGTGTCGGCGTCGCGCTGGCTGGCGCGCAGGCCGTAGGCGTGGTCGTCGTACGGCCAGCCGTCGAGATCGGTGTTCTCGTCGGAGTACGCGTCCCAGGCGTCGAGGATCTTCTTGCTCTCGCGCAGGTAGCGGCGGAGCTGCTTGAGCAGAGCGCGGTGGGAGTCGGGGGGTGTGGGAATGGCGGCTTCCTCAGGTCAGCGCCGGACGGGGGCGGTCGCGGTCGTCGGTGGTGATGCCGGGGCTGTGGTGGTGGCCGGCCGCTGACGGCGGCGAGCGGCGCGTGCCCGTGCGCGCAGGGCGTCGAAGTCGGGTGGTGTGCGCGGCGACCACCTGCTGCGGGGTGAGCGGGCTCGGCTCCTGCACGGCGCTGTAGTGGGCGGTGCGGTCATACATGCCGCGCTGGAGCGGGCCGGTGTCGGTGAGCGCGGTGACGAACGCGGTCACCAGGCGGGAGGGGGTACGGCTGTCGAACCAGGCATGCCAGATCCGGGGGCCCACGGGATGGCCGTGGCCGTGCTCGCGGGTCTCGATGTGCCAGGACGGTGTGTCGCGGTGGTCGAGGAGGCGCAGTTCGATATGGCACATGGCGTCCGGCGAGTGCGCCTTGCCCGGTGCGTCGAGCAGCCAGAGGGCCGAGGACACCGCCTGCCAGGATCTCGGCGGGGACGAGTTCGCCGAACTCGGCGTACCAGCCGGGTTCGGTGTCGGTGACCTCGGCCTGCAGCCGCCACCAGGCGGAGGTGGCGGACTGCGGGTCGAACTGCAGGCGGTGACGATGGTCGGGGCTGCGCAGGACGATCTCTGGGCTCAGAGGGTCGGACGTGCGGCTCCATCCGACCGCGACCAGGCCGTGGGTGACGTGGCGGGCGTCGCCGGGCCCGGCGAGGTGGCGGGGACTGGTGTCGAACGGGATCCGCCAGGCGTGCTTGTCGGCGAACTCGGCGAGCTGACGCTCGGTCACCGGCACCAGCAGTACTCCGGCGTGTTCGGGGAAGCGCTCGTGAGTAGGGCGCGCAGGTTGTCCAGGGCGTAGTGGAGGGTGTGCTGGTCGGTCTGCTCCCACGCGGCCGTGCGCAGCTTCGCGACCAGCACGTGCAGGTCGGGGGTGCGCGGGGTGTCCGGGTGGTCGAGCACGGTGCGGGCGAGGGCCCGCAGGGTGTCACCGAGTTGGATGGGGATGCCGGCGTACTCGTCGAGCAGCGGCTCGACCAGGGCGAGCGCCTCGCCGGGGTCGGGGGTGTCGCGCAGGTATTCGGTGAGCCGGGACAGGGTTTCGGTGGCGGTGTGGACGTCGTCCGGGGTCAGTGCGGGCACGGGGCTCCTTGGGAACGGTTCGGACCGGTCAGCGGCGGGTGCGGGTGCGGGCGTGGTTGGTGGTGGCGTGGGGGCGGGCCGTGGTGCGGGGCCGGTTGGCAGTCCAGTTGCGGGCCCAGGTGGCGGCGCGGGCGGCTTGCACGCGGGCCTGCTGCCAGGCGCTGAGCTGGGAGGGGAGGACGGAGACGGAGGTGGTGCGGATCTGACTGCCGTGCGGGACGCGTCCCCGCGGACGCATCACGGGTTCGGGGCTGGCGAGCGCGGTGGAGAAGGCTTGGACGAGGTGCATGGGGGTGGAGGCGGTGAAGGTCGCGGTCCAGCCGTTGCCCTGCTGGTCGTGTGCTCCGGACCACCACATGGCGTGGCCGGACTGGTCCTCGTAGAACTGCATCCACGCCGTCCCGTCGGGACTGACTGCGGCGAATTGCTTGGCATCGCGCGTGGTGTTCCAGCGCTGTTCCTGGAGCGGGGCCCAGACGTTGGGGGCGTGCGCGGAGAGGGGGCGGGTGAGGGTGTCGGTGAGCCCGGCGACGATCTCCACCGGCGTCTGCCGGCCCAGGGTCACGGTCCATTCGCCCTGGCTGTGGGTGGCCTTGCCGTGGATCGTCCAACCGCCCGGCAGGACATGGGGGTTGTATCCGATCCGGATGGTGCGGTCGGGGCTGTCGAGGACGAGCGGGCCGCCGGGCTTGGACTTGTCCCGCCATCCGCAGGCGCGCAGGAACTCGGAGACGTGCCGGAGGTCGCCGCCGCCGGCGAGGGCACGGGGCTCAACGAGGTAGTGCTGCTCTGCCTGCTCGCCCGGCCCCCAGCCCTGCCACTGCTTTCTCCTCACCGGCGCCGCCGTACGACGAGCGGCGCAGCGACCGGGGGCTTTGCCGCCGTGGCGGCCGGGCGGGCGCTGAACTGCTTGAGGGTGTCGGCGTGCTCGTCGAGGTCGAAGCCGAGGGAGTCGAGTTCGTTCGCGGCCCGGCCGAGGGCGAGCCACACCTCCGCCGGTAGGACACCGCGTTCGGCCTGGTTCTTGGCGAAGACGCTGCCGGTAGCGACGAGGTGGGTGAAACCGCCGAGGACACCGCCCGCGGGGTCCAGGACGCGTGCGATGACCTGCGTGGCCTCACTGGCGGGGAGCTGGGAGAGCTGATCGGCGAGTTGGCCGAGCTGGCGCGTGATCTCGTCGGCCAGCCGGACCGGGTAAGGGGTCGGATGGGGCATGGCCCTCCTGGACAGGGTCGGGGTCAGTGGTGGTGGCGGTTGCCGATCCGCGGGGCCTCGTCGAGGGCGGCCCCGGGGCGTGTGCCGGCCAGCGGGACGGTCCGGTCGGGGCCGGTGGGGATGCAGGCGCGCAGGTAGCGGCGGAACAGGGCGGTCGCGAGGCGTGGTTTGAGGTGGCGGGAGATCGGCGGGGGCGTGCGGGGTGCTACGGGTTTCTCCGGTCGGTGGTGCGGTCGGGGGCGGCCCCGGCGGGTGCCGGGGCCGCCGTTCGGGCTTACGGGGTATGCCGGGGCGAAGCGGTGGCGGAGGCCGCGGGAGCCGGGGCGGGGTTGTGGGCCCAGTGCCGGGCGTGGCGGGCGCGTATGTCGTGCATGGCCTGCTGGTAGGCGGCCTCGTCGAACACCTCGGGGGTGCAGTTGACCTGGTATCCGGCTATGAGGAGAGCCGGGATCGCGCGGGTCGCGAGGCGCTGCTGCTCGTCGGCGTCGAGGTCCGCGGGCGCCTCGTGCCAGATGCAGACGGGGCTACTGGTGCGGACTTCCTTCCGCTCCAGGCCGAGTTGGTCGAGCAGGTCGAGGAGCTGCTCGGAGGCGTCGGTCGGGGTGTCGGCGTGGATGGTGGTCGACAGGGCCTTGCGGTAGATCCCGACGTCGGTGCCGTGTTCGTCGGCGCGGTTGCCCATGGGCAGGGGGGTCCTGTTCAGCGGTGGCGGGGAGTTCCGGGGCCGCCCGGCTTCGGCAGGCTCGGCGCTGTCCTGCCTCATCGGCTCCGGGCGTTCGAGGTGCGGGCCTGGGGCGGCGGTGCCGTCGGCGTGGTAGCCGTGGGCGCGGGCCGGGCCGCAGGGTGCTGGAGTGCGGTGGTGATGCCCTGGGCGGCGAGTTGCACGCCGGCCTGGCGGACGGCTCGGGCCTGGGCGGCGGTATCGTCGCCGCTCAGCCGGTAGGTACCGGTCTGCTCGTCGTGGACGAAGCCGTTGGCCAGCAGGACAGCGGCGGCCGTGTCTGCGGTGGGGGCGGCGGCGAGGCTGCCGTCGGCCTGCCAGGTGAGGACGACCCGCTCCAGCTGGGACGGACGGGTGCTGTCGGGCTCGTGGGACAGGTCAGTGGAGTTGTGGCGGACCTGGGCGAGCGCGGCGTCGTAGCGGGCCAGCAGGTCGCCGGCGACGGACTCGGAGCTCAGGAACGGGTCGTCGCTCAGGGCGATGCCGTCCGGCTCGCGCATCCCGCGGAACGCCTCCCTGGGAATGTCACGAGGGGCGACGGCGGCGATGAGGAAGCCGTCCCGCTCGTCGTGCCGGTCGAGGACGACCAACTGGGCGCCGTCCTCGCGGGTCAGGACGGCCGCGTGCCGGAGCGGATGCTGGGCGAGGGACTCGGCGACGAGATCCATGTCCCAGACACGGTCGGCCAGTTCGGCGAGGTCGTCCTTGTGCTCCGGCGGGTGGTAGGTACTGCTCCAGGTGCCGGGCAGTTCGCCGGCGAGGACATCGGCGAACGAGGCGAGGCGACCGGGATCGGAGTCGGATTCGTGGTGGTGCATGTCTTCCTTAGCGAGGGGGCGGGGTCAGCGGCGCCGGCCAGCGACGGTCGGCGGCGGTGCCGGCACGGTGCGCGGCGGGGGTGGGCCGGCGCACAGGGCGGAGGCTTCGCGTTCCGTGGCGGGAACTTCTTCGGTGCAGGTGTTGCGGCCGGGGGACGGGGCATGCCGGTCGGCGAGCGCGTCGCGCGTGTGGGCGAGGTCGGTGCGGATGACGCGGAGGCGCTCATCGGCGAGGTAGCGCAGACGCCGGGCGATGTGGGGATCGGCCGGGTCGCCGAGGCTGTCGTGGAAGTCCGCGGTGGCGGTGAGGACCGCTTCGATGCCGGCGAGGATGCCGTCGTGGGTGGCGGTCAGCTCGGTGAGCACCTCGGCCGCGTCCTCGGTCGCGGCGGCCTTACGGATGCGGTCGGCGAGCTGGGCGACCTGGGCGCCGAGGGGCAGATAGTGGAGCGTGCGCTGGTTCGTGTCGAACGGCTCGTCGCAGTCGACGTGGTAGCCGGCCACCCGCAGCCGGGCCACGGCGTCGATGGCGAGGCGGGTCTCCTCGGCTTCGTCGAGGCCGACGGGCGCGCGGTGGTAGATCTCGTGGACGCGGACGACGGGCACGAAGCCGCAGCGCTGGAGAACGCTGTGGGCCTCGGGGTCTCCGCCACGGGCGAGGACCTCACCGGAGTGGGGGGCGCGGCGGATGTCCAGGAAGCGGTCGGCACGGGGCAAAGCGCGGGTCTCCTACAGGGTGGCCCGGTTCCGGGCGCGCACGAGGGCCAGGGCGCGGCCGGGGCGGCGGACGGGAAGACTCACCGGCCGCCCCGGGCGTCGTTGACGTGCACGAGCTGGCCGAGGGCCGTGGTGGTGTACCAGCCGCAGTCGATCAGCTCCGCGCGGGAGGCGTACTTCGGCAGGAGGTAGTCCTCCATGGCGCGCAGGTAGATCAGGCAGTCCGGGCAGCGGCGCTGGAGGTGGACCAGGTAGCGGGGGTGGGCGGTGAGGTACGACTGCGGGCCGCCGGTCGCGTCGCGCAGCCGCCATCCGTCCTCGTCGGTCGGGGTATGCCACGACGCGGCGACCACGCGCATGGCATCTCCCCACAGTTCCCCGCCGGCCACCCCCTTGAGGACGACGACCTGGTCGCCGGCCTGGAAGTGCCGGTGGGTGATGTCCCGGGCGGGGGTGAGCGGGTCGGGCGTTGGCACGAGTAGCGGAGTGTTCGGAGGCGTCCAGGACGGCGGGATCATGCGGGTCCTTCCACGCGGGGCGGGCGGCGGTGGGAGGATCAATAGTCCGGAGGATCGCCGGTTTGGCTAACCGGCGATCACCGGCTATGGTCCGGCCGCTGTCAGCGGAACGGGTTCTCCGTCCCGCGGTCGCCCTCGCTGGCGGCGTCGAGGAGTTCGAGCAGGTCAGGGCCCTCTGAATCCCGCTGGTCCAGCCACCACCCGGCACGGGTGATCGCGCGGGCCTTGTCCTCCAGCTCCGCCCAGTCCGCCTCGTCCCAGGCGCCTTCGGCAACGAGGGCGGTGTGCGCGGCGGTCATCAGCTGGTGGCGGGAGCGCTCACCCCACTCCAGGGCCCTCTCGGGCCCCTCCAGCGGCGGCATGCCGAACTTCTCGGCCCACTCGGCGGCGGCCTTCTGCTCCTCGGCGCGCTTGGCGGCGAGCCACTGCTCCTTCGACTGGGTATCGGCGTCACGGGCGGCCTTCCAGCAGTCGGAGCAGTCCCGGCCGGCCAGCCAGCGGGCGAAACCCGCCCGTCTGTCGGCGGGTCGGTCGGACAGGTCATGGGTGATCTCGTGGCCGCAGGCGTGCTCGACGTTCCACTTCAGGCGGACAGTCATAGACAAATCTCCTCAAATCAGATCAGAAACGGGTGCATTGGGATGGGTGAGGTGCAGCCGTCGCCGCGCCGGTCCTTGTGGGTGCGGCGGCGACGTCGGCCGCGCCGGGCGGAACCTTTGGCGCGGTCGAGGTACGGGTTGGGCGGTGCTCTAGCGGTGGCGCGTGGGTGCCGAGGTGCGGGACGGTGCCGACGGTGGCGTGGTGTCCAGGGCGGGGCGCGGTCGGATCCGTGGCCTGGGGGTGCGGTGCGGTGGCAGGACGGCGACGGTGGCGCCGAGGTCCTCGGCCGCCTCGTGCACTTCGCGGGTGAGGAAGTCGACCTGTCGGCCGAGCGCGGCGAGCCGGGCGGCGATCTGCCGCCCCTGCACGGTTTCCAGGGCGTGTGCGAACTGGCCTGCGGTGTCCAGGAGTTCCTGAAGGCGGACCATCGGGCCCGCGTCGTGGCCGTGCTGAGTGGCGGTGAGCAGGGCCTCGGAGACGTCACCGGCGGCCCGGGCCTCGACGACGTCCCGGAGCAGCTCCTGCAGCGACACCTCGGGTGCGGGCTCCGGGCGGTTGAACCGGGAGACGTCCGGCCGCAGCACGCCCGGCGGAACCGCAGGGGGCAGCGACTGGCCGGCCTCGTACTCGTTGCGGTAGTGCCCGATGACCTGCCAGCCCGGAGCGTCCGGGTCGCCGGCCAGGGCGATCACGGTCGAGGTGTCGTCCTCGACCAGGTAGGCGAGGGTGATCGGCCGGCCGTCGGCGGCGTACCACGACTCGATCAGATCCAGCTCGCCCCGCCGCTGCGCTGCCTGGGCCATTTCGGTCCACATCTGCTGTTCCTCGCCGGTCAGCGGAGCCTCGGGCTGGTGGCGCTGGCCGGCGAGGTCGGTGGCGATGTAGCCGTGGTCCGCCCACGCGGTGAGGCGCGGCCACACGGTCGTGTGCTGCTCGCGCTCGGCGGCCGAGCCGGGTACGGCGGGCCGGTTGAGGACACGCATGATCTCGGTGTGGGAGGTGGCGAGGCTGTAGAGCAGGGTCCGCCACCCGGTGGTGTGCCGGGCGGGAGGCAACTCGTCGAGGGCGCGGTGGGCGGCATCCAGCAGTTCGTCAGCATGTGGCGCGAGGCAGGTGGCGTACGCCTGCATGGCTGCCTGGTTGCGGCGGGCGCGAGCGGCTGCTGCGGCGTGGTGGTGGATGGTCCGCCCGTGGCGGTCGCGTGTGGTGTCGAGCGTGGTCTCGACCTCACGGTCGATGACAGCCATCCGCAGCCGGAAGTCACGTGCTCGCCAGGAGAGTTCGCTCATCGCGGGAGTGGGGGTGTCGGGGATCGGTTTCTCCTGGTGGTTGCTGTCAGCGGCGTGGTCGGCGCCCTGCCGGCGGGGCCTGCGTGGTCATCGCTGACGGACGCTTCGGGGTGGACTGGCCGGGACGGGGGACGCGGAGGTCGGGGTCGAGGTGCACCGGGTAGCGGGCGGCGGTCAGCATCTCGGCGGCCCAGGTCGCATGCTCGTTTTCCCAGTCGCGTCCCAGGTCGAACGGGAGGCGGATCCAGTGGCCGCGCAGGGACGGTTCGAACAGGAAGCCCGCCCGGCGCAGCACGTCTGCGGCGAAGGCGTCGAAGGTGCCTGCGACCTCGACTTCGCCACCCCGGCCGCGGGTGATGCGGATCGCCTCGTCGCTCATGCTCACCGGCCCCGCCCGTTGCCGGCCGCCGGGGTATGGCCGACCGCGGGCATGGCGGCGGGCTGCGGAATGGGCCGGCCGGGCGTGGTCTCCAGAACGGAGAGTCGCTGCGGGGAGCGGGCGGCAGCCTGCGCGATGCGGGCGCGGCGATCCATCAGCCCGTTGCGTGCCGCCGGTTGCGGCGGGGGTGCGGTCAGGGCGGGGTCGAGGGCGTCATCAGCCTGCACCTCGTAGCCGTGGCGGCGCAGGTCGTGGACGGCCTGGCGCGTGCGGCGGAAACCGTCCTGTTCGGGTCGGGTGAGCCGGTACAGGCCCGGAGTGTCGGGGACGGGCTCGAACTGCTCGCGGACGAGGAACCAGTGGGCCAGGTGCGCGGGGATGTTCGCGGTGGCGGTGGCCACGAAGCCGTGTTCGGGGTGGGCGCCGAAGCGGAAGTGGTCAGACAGGTGCGGGGCCTTTCTTCTCAGGTCACCGGCGCGCGGGTGCCGCACCGGGAGGCGTGGGCAGGGCCGGCGGGAGCGCGAGGACACTGTGGTCCCGTGTGGCGAGCGGGTGGGGCGGGGCGGCGTGCGACTGGGCAGGCGGGTGCGTCCGTAGCACGGCCGACCGCGGCGGGGAAGGTGCAGCCGGGCCGGGCGTGGGGCGCAGGGCTGCGGCGGTTTCGCGAAGCCGGGCACTGGCCTCGGCGTATTTCTCGGCCGTCATGATCCGCAGAACCTCGGGGTCGTTGCGCAGATGCGAGGGGGCGAGGTCCGCCACGGCCTCGCGTTGGAAGCCGGTCGTGGCGTAGGTCAGGGCCTCGGCGAGGATGTCGAGGGCTTTCGGGATGCCGGCCGTGGCCCTGGTCAGCCGGACCAGGGCGGCGCGTTCAAGCGGGTGGACTGTGGCCGGTGCGGTGAAGCGTTCCTGTGCGCGTTCGGTGGCCTGCTGCAAATGGTGGGCCAATGTGCCGATGTCGTCGGTGAGCGTGACCAGGTCGACGGCCTCGGGACCTGTGGGGAACTCGGCGGCCAGCTCGTCCAGACGCCGGGCCAGGTGATCAAAGGTGGCCTGGGTGATCGAGGAGGACATCAGACCACCCCGGCCGCGTCTCTCGGCTGCTGTAGGGAGCGCGACTTCGTGAGCATCGGCGCCTGCGGAAACGCCGGAATCCGCATCCGGTGAGCAGCGCACGTGTTGGCTGATCACGAGCAGAATCGCCTACCAGGTTCTGAGCGGTAGTCACTGCCGGTAGCGGGTCCGGGCGTCGGGGGCCGCCGGGGTTCCAAGAAGGGTGCGTTTTCCATGGTCTCCGCGGGAAGCTCGGGGTGAGGGGTGAGCTTCAATGGTCGCGGCGATCGCCGGTTACCCAAACCGGCGATCGTCGGCTATGTTGCGGACGCTCGGCAGGGGCGGCCGTGGGGCGCTGCGTTTCGAGTTGGGGCCGTTCGAGTTGGGGGTGTCGGTGGCCCTCTCACCCCCAAGAGCTGACGCGCCGCTACTGCTCAAGATAACCAAGCCCTAGGCTGGTCCGGAGAACGAAGATCCCCTCGCCATGGTTGAGCACAGTGTGAGGAACACTGGTGAACCCGCCGGGACTTGTGGAGAGCTTCGGTGACGGGCACGCCGGGTTCGGGAGGCGGTTCGGGGAAACCCACCGGTGGAAGCACCGGCAGGGCGCTCCGAACCGACCTCACTTACTCCTGGCCGCAGTCGGTCTGTTCGCCTTTGTCGGACTGCTGGCAGGGAAGTCTCCATCGCTTCCGGCAGCATTTTCCCAGGCGCAGGTTGGGACGGGGCGGGTGGTCAGAGGAAAGTACGGCGGACGAGCCAGGTACCGGTGATGCCGAACAGGAGGGCGCCGGGTATTGTCCAGAGCACGGTGTGGCCAGTGTCGAGGAGGCGGCTCGACAGCCAGCCGGCCGCCGCGCCCGTTCCGGCCAGGCCCGCGACTTCGAAGAGCGCGCCGCCGCGTCCGCCGTTTCCGCCCCGCCAGCGCCGGAGGACGACGGTGGGCAAGGCGAGGGCGAGCGCGGTCAGCAGGGCGATCAACGGCCCTTGGGCCGACGCCGGGATCGGGAGCTTGTAGCCGAGTGCTTGCACAGCCGTGAGGGCCATCAACAGGCCGCCGATGACCGAGGTCTGAACGAGTGACACGTACTGCTGGTGGTTCTGCAGGTGCTGCGTGGCTTCCTGGGTGGTGACGCGCACGGCCTCGGAGACCAACTCACGGGTGGTGGCAACGTCGGCCGCGTCGTCCTGCAGTACTTCGGACAATCGCTCGGCGCACTGGACATCCGCTGCCAGTGGTCTCGGGTCCGGCCTTCCCGGTTCAATCATGGAGCCGTTCATGGTGTCCGCGGCGATGGCCACGGTCTGTGCCATCGTTCGCAGAAGGCTGTCCTTGACGGCGGCCTGCCGGTCCGTGATCTGCAGTTTCTGGGCCGCCTCGGCCAGCTTCTCCCAGCGTGCCAGGGCGCGTCGGCTGTTCCTGCCGCT
Source organism: Streptomyces chromofuscus (assembly GCF_015160875.1). Classification (NCBI taxonomy): domain Bacteria; kingdom Bacillati; phylum Actinomycetota; class Actinomycetes; order Kitasatosporales; family Streptomycetaceae; genus Streptomyces; species Streptomyces chromofuscus. Next base: position 5,502,386 of record NZ_CP063374.1, read on the forward strand.
GCCCGCGCCGAGGAGCCGGTGGCAGTCGTCGAGGAGCCGATTGGCCTCCTGCTGCAGCCCCTGCTGCTCTCGGCCCAACCGCTGGTGGGCGTCCCGTCGTACGCGGTACTGGTGGCGCACGATTGCGGCATGCAGCAGGTACCGCGTCACGGGAGCCAGCCGCCCGCTGCCGTCGGTCCATACCCAGCCGTCGAGCAGCTCCTCCTGGTCGTCCGTCGCGGCCGCGGTGGTGAGGAAGCGGCGGTCGCGGCCCACCGGATCGGCCTGTGCGGAGGTGGCCTCCCACAGGGACAGACCAGGGCCGAGGGTGACGCGCTCCGACAGGGTCTCCGGGTTGCTGGCCGACGTCCCGGAGAGGCGCAGGGCCAACTGTTGTCCCACCTCGTCATCGGTGCGGGGCGTGCCGGCCGCGGGTTCGACGAGAGCGCGGTGAATGCGGACCGTGCCTAGGAGCGGGTCCCTGGTGCCCGATGGCGACGGGGCGCAGGCGCGGTCCCAGGCGTCGTTGAGCTCAGTCCACACAGCCGCCGTCTGCATGGCTGTGTGCGAGGCGCCCGTCTCGGGGGGTGCCAGTATGACCGCGAGTCCGAGGGTGTTCCCGTACGTGTAGAGCATCGCCTCGTACACGCCAGGCCCTTGGCGCTTCCTGGCCATCTGCCGCCGGAAGCCGGGTGAGCCCTCGATGGCTGGGGGCAGTGCCAGATTCGGCGCCGGTGACAGGGGCTGGTCCATGCCCAGCCGGTGGCATGCCTGCCAGAGCCCGGCCAGGCGGGCGTGTCCGTCTGCCTGGAAACGAGGGATGTCCAGAAAGCAGTGGATCTGCAACGCCTCCCGGGAGAACCGTGGTTCAGCGCTCATCGGGCCGGTCCGGTGCGGAGTCGTCCCTGCTGCCGAGCTCGTGGACCACTACGCCCTTGCGCTCCAGGACTGGCGGCGGCGCTGTCGTCGGTTCGGGCCGGTCATCGGACAGTGACCGGGGTGGTGGTGTCCGCCAGGTGGCGACTGCGTCCTCGAGGCGGTTCGTCGCCCGCTTGACCTCGATCGGGTCGTTCTTCTTGGCGGCGGCCGAGAGGGCGTCGAGATGACGTTCCACCTCGGACCAGCCCTCGGAGGTCAGCCTCCAGGTGTGGATCGCGGACAAGAGCTCAACGGCCTCTTGCCGGATCTCCTCGTCGTCGTACGGCACGCGTCCCCCTTGGTATTCTGCACAGCCGATCAAGAATATGACATCGTGCCAACTTCCCTGTATGGCAACGGCGGTAGGGCTGGGCGCAGGAATGCCGGTCGAGGTATTCGGCAGTACAGGAGGGCTGCTCGGAGAGTGGACCTGAGGCGACTGGCCGGGCGTGTGTTCGGCGTCGAAGGGGGACGGGTGGAGGCGGTGAGTCTGCGGGAGCGGGCGGAGGCGCGGGCCCGGCAGTGGCAGGGCAACCAGCAGGACCCCGCTGTCCTCGCCGAGGTGACCGAACTACGCCGGGCGGCCTTCGCGGCGATCCGGCCCACGGATCCCGCACAGTGCGTCCTCGGTATGGAGCTCGCCATCGACCTGCACGGGAGGTGGCTCCTGTCCGGAGCACCAGGAGACCTCGACGAGGCGATCAACGTGCTGGAGAAGGCCCTGCGGCAGGCGCCGGCGCCGACCTACCTGGACTGGATCAACCTCCACGCGGCTCTCGCCCGGCTCTACAGCGCGCGTTGCAATGCCGGTCCGGCGCAGATGCCCGATGTCGCTCGTGCGGCCGAACTGGCCCACGTGGTGGCCAGGGGACTGCGCCGCGACGACCCTCGCGCCGAGGAGCACTGGGAGAACGCCGTGTACCAACGTGCCGCGTTCGCTCAACGGAACAGTGACGCGGCCGCCCTGGAGCAGCTCGTCGCCGAATGCCATCAGCGGGTGACGCAGCCCTTCCTCCACACCCACCGACCGGAACTGGCCTGGCGGCTGCTGGGAGACTGCGCAAAGTCCCGCTACAGCCTCACCGCGGATCCGGCCGACAACCGCCTCGCACTCGACGCGTTCGACCGTGTCCTGCGGACGCTGCAGTCCGGCACCGAGGCGTGGCACCGTTGCCTCCGAAAGCAGTGCGAATGCCTGCTCCAGCAGTACACGCACACCGCGGACGAGACGGTCTTCGGCCAGGCGGAGGGACTGGCCTCCCGGCTTGTGGAGGCGTGGCGGAGCGACCCAGGCGCTGCAGGGGGCGACGAGGCAGGAGCCCGCGCGCTCCGGTACCGCGGGAAGCTGCGCTTCCTCCGCTTCGAACTGCGCGGCGACCTCGACGACTTGCGGTCGGCACGCCAAGCCTTCGACGAAGCCCTCCCCCTGACCCGCACCTCGGCGGCCGACCTGCGCACGGACGTGCAATACCACTTGGCGCAGGTGCTTATCCAGGGTTACGACAGAGCAGTCTCGCTTGCGGCCGACCTGGAAGAGGCCGAACGCCTGGCTGCGGAGTCGTTGGCGTCGCTGCCGCCGGGTGCCCCGGACCACGGCCTGCATCTGCACTTGGTCGCCGAAGTACGGCACCGTCACGGACTGCTGGCCGAGGATCCCGCCGTCCTGAGGGAGGCCGTTCGCCTGCATGAGGAGGCGGCGCTGGCGGTGGCCGCCGACGCTCCCTCATTCCTCTGGCGGACGAAGAACTCACTGAGCATCTCACTGATGCAGCTGTACCTGATCACCGGAGACCGGGAGCTCCTCTCGGACGCGGTGACGAACGCGGACCAGGCGATCCTGGCCGCACCGGGCCACGTGCTGGCGACGGACAACGGAGCGCGCCTGCACACCTCACTGGGTGATCTGCACAGACTGCTCTACGAGACAACGGGCGACCAGCAGAGTCTGCGTCTCGCCCTGGAGCACACCCGGACAGCGGTGGACCACGCCATGGCGGACAGCGCCGACTGGGCCACCTGTCTGTCGAACCACGCCACCGTCGTGGGACTCCCCGACCGGCCCCAGGACCGCCGTGCCGCGGAGCGCATCTACCGGCAGGCCCTCGACGCCCCGAACATCCGCCCGTCCGTCCTGGCGATCGTGCTGCACAACTTCGGTACTCAGCTCAGCCAGATCGGCGAGAGCACCAGAGACCGGACGGTGCTGTCGGAGGCCATCACCCACCTGCAGCGTGCCGTCGAGGTGGCCGACCCGCACGATCTCCACCAGCCCAACTACCGGCGCAACCTGGCCCGTGCCCTGCTCGCCCTCTGGAACATCGAACGGGACCCGGAACTCGTCGAGCGCGCCCTTGAGATCACACTGCGGGCCCTGGCGGAGACGCCGGCCACCGCCTCCAACCGCCCCATGCTGCATGGCCTGCACGCCAGCCTCCTCACGGCGCGCTTCTACGACCACGGCGACACGGATGACCTGGCCGCAGCCTGCGAGGCGGCGCACCAGGCTCTCGAACTGACCCCACCCGGCCACACCTCCCAAGCGGCCCAGCACACCCAGTACGGCGAGACCCTGCACACCCGGGCACTCCTCGGAGGCCACCCCGAAACAGTCGCCGAGGCGCACCGGCACTTGCGCCTGGGACTGGAGGGTCAGGAGGAGCATCCCGGGTGGGCGACACGCGCCATGTTCCTCGCCAACGCGCTGACGACCGGAGCGCAGTACGGCACCCCCGCCACATCGGCGCGCGCCGAGGCTCTTGCGCTCTACCGGCGGGCCGCGACGCACCGCTACGCACCCCCGGACGAGCGGTGGGCGGCGGCCCTGGCCTGGGGGCGGCTGCACGTGGAGGCAGGCGAGTGGGACAAGGCGCTGGAGGGCTTCGGCGCCGCGATCGAGGTCCTGCCCCAGCTGGCGTGGCCCGGCTTGTCGCGGGAAGATCAGTTGTTGACACTCGGCGGCACGTCCGCGACCGTGTCCGACGCTGCTGCCGTGGCCCTGATGGCTGGCCAGCCGGAGCGTGCCGTGGAACTCCTCGAGCACGGCCGGGCCGTACTCCTCTCCCACGCGCTGGACATGAACACGGACCTGGACGAGGTCCGTGCTCGGGACGGACGGCTCGCGGACGAACTGGAACACGTCCGCAGGGCACTGAGCAGGGCACTCGCGGTGTCCACAGTCGAGGGCCGGGGTCCTGGGCATCCACATCATCTGTCCGCACGGCGCCGGGAGTTGCAACACCGCTGGACCGATCTCGTGGAGCTGGCGCGGCGCCTGCCAGGGATGGCACGGTTCCTCCGTCCGCCTGGATTCGCCGACCTGATGTCGGCGGGGGAGCGCGGGCCGGTGGTCCTGTACAACGTCAGCAGCCTGCGCTGTGACGCACTGGTCCTGGCAGGGGGCGGCGTACGAGTCGTACCGCTCCCGGCCTTCGACCCGAGGAAGGCTGAGTTGCGCGCGGACGCCTTCGCCGCACTCCTCAGGGACGTCGACGACCGCGTCGAAGGCGCCCAGGAGGAGCTCCGCGCCTACCTCACCGACCTGTTGCACTGGCTGTGGTGCACGCTGCTCGAGCCGGTGCTGGAATCCCTCGGGTACGAGGCTACGCCCCCCGAGGCGCAGCCACCCCATCTGTGGCTGTGCCCCACCGGTGTGCTCAACCGCCTGCCGCTGCACGCGGCGGGCACGCTTCCAGAGGACCCGTACGACACCCGGCAGACACCCGACATGGCCATGGACCGTGCCGTCTGCTCGTATACACCGACCGTCCGCTCCCTGATCGCTGCCCGTTCACGGCACACAGCAGGGGACGGACGCCCGCCGCACCCCCTGGTGGTCGGAGTGGCGGAGACACCCGGCGCGCCCGGACTACCCCCGCTGCCGGAGGCGGCTGCCGAAGTGGCAAGGGTGACCGGCCTCCTGGCCGGAAGCACAGAGTTGCGGGACGCACAGGCCACACGTGCCGCGATCCTTTCCGCTCTCCGGACACACGACTGGTTCCACTTCGCCGGCCACGGTGAGCAGGATCAGGCTGGGCTCAACGGCACTCTCTACACCTCGGACCACGCCACCAGCGGCTCCATCCGCGTCAGCGACATCGCCGCGCTGCGCCTGCCCCGCGCCGATCTCGCCTACCTCTCTGCCTGCCAGACACAGCGCGCCACTATCGACCACCCCGACGAACCGGTAACCCTGGCTGGCGCGCTACGGCTGGCGGGGTTCCAGCACGTGATCGCGACTCACTGGAGCCTGAACAGCAGGATCGCCCTCCAGACCGCCGAGTACTTCTACGACCATTTGCGTACGGCGGCCGAACGCGTCAGCGCGCCCCCCGGAGCCGCTGGAGCGGGGCTTGCTCTGCACGCGGCCGTGCTCAAGCTCCGCAGACGGCGTCCGGACGCACCGGAACTCTGGGCTTCGCTGGTCCACGTAGGGCCATGACCGTACTCCGTACTCCGTCCGACTACGAACAGGCCGCCGATGAACGCACCCTCTCCGCAGCCGCAGCCGCAGCCGCAGCCGCAGCCGCAGCCGCAGCCGTCACCGTGGCTGAGACCCTCGTACCGCAAGGCCCTGGCGCTGGTGGTCTCTGCCGCGCTGTCCGGGGTGGTGGGCGCCTGGGCGCAGGACTGGTTCGCCGACGACCCGGACACCTCCGGGCAAGCCGTCGAACAGCCCGTCGGCGGGGTGACGGCGAGCAGCCAACCGTCGGGAGCCTCCGGCGCGCTGCCTAGGGCGGCCGACCCCGACACGCACTGCGCCACCCGAGCGCAGGCAGTGGGCTCCGTGCAGTGGGTGCCGTGCGCACGCGTCACCGATGACTCGGTTCAGTTCGGTGTCACGGTGCAGAACAGCGGGGAGCGTCAGACCCTGCGCCTGCGTCTCGGGTACATCCGCGCCCAACAGCCAGCCCAGTGCGGAACGGGCAACGACGTGTCGATGGCGGTAGAGGGCGGCAAGACCACGTGGTACACGGTCCCGGAGTGCTCAGTCGCGCGCGTCCACGCGGCCGTGCAGACCACCGCCCAGGTGGCCGTGAAGGAGGGGACTTTCTCTCCTGCGGCGCTGTCTCCGACCTTGCACATCCAGCCAGACGGCTCGGTTGTGGCTCCTTCTCCGAGCTGAGCCGTCCTGGCGCCGGGGCGACGTCCGAAAAGATTCCTCGTACACCCCCAATCAACATTCGGGCGTGGCCACCGAGTTGGGGGCGGTTCTACAGCGGTGACCGGTGCAGCCACGGGCTGGCAATAGCCCACCTGCGTGTGGACTCGTCTTTCGCGGTTATGCGGTGAGGCGGAACAAGTCCCGTACGGCCTGAAGGATTTGCGGGTTCGGGCTGTGAGCTGCGATGACGTGGGTAATTCGGTGGCCGAGGAGCTCGCGACGCAGGGTGGCGTGCATGTCCTCGAAGCTGACGTTGGTCTTGTCGGCCAGCCAGGGGGAGGTCGCCCGGCGCTCGGCGATGTCGGCCTGATGGTCGGCGTGCAGGGCGTACCAGATCACGGTGATCGTGTAGACGGTCAGCCCGAAGGGCACGGTGCGCTCGACCGCGCGCTGGACGCGGTTGCGGGCCTGGCCGATCCCGAGGATCTGCTTGAGTTGGAGGAACAGCAGCTCGATCTGCCAGCGCCAGGAGTATCTGGCGACGATCTGGGCGGGGTCGGCGTCCAGATCGGTGGTCACCAGGGCGAGGGCGTAGGGCTTGTCGCTGTGGTCGTCGCTGATGAGCAGGAGGCGGCAGGGGCGGCGGTGGAATGCTCCCCACCACAGGCCGTCGGTCACGGCGATCAGTACGCTCTCGGTGCGGCCGTAGCGCTCGACGGTGTGCCGGGTGAAGACGGCGGTTTCGGCGATCTCGCCCGGGCTGCCCAGGCGTTCGCCTTTCCAGGCCGGGTGCCCGCGGCGGCCGGTGGGCGGCGGGGCCGGGGCGTAGAAGACGCCGTTGCGCTGCATCCGGCAGGTCCAGGTGCAGCGTGTGGGCAGATCGCGCAGCGCTCTGCCGTGGTAGCGGCGTCGCCGACCAGGTGCAGGCGCCGGTGGGGAAAGGCGGCGAGGAGAACGCCGACCAGTTCGCGGGCCAAGTCGACCTTGCTCACCTCGTGGCCTGGTCGCCACAGCCGGGCCAGGACAGGCAGGCACACGGGCCGGGGCAGGAACGGCATCGGCACCAGCAGGCCGAGTACCACCCAGTTGTTGCCGAACCCCGTCGCCTTCGGCCCGGCCGCGGAGCCGTCGTGCTGCCAGGCGGCACCGAACACCTTCTTCCCGCGCCGCTTGAACAGCGTGTCGTCGACCGCGACTTCAAGCGCGGCGTCCTCGGGCAGGAACCGGTCGACGAGCAGCCTGGCCAGGACCAGGCCGATTTGGTCCGGGCTCCAGCGGGCCTTGGCGAAGAAGTAGTGCGCGCGGTCGTGCGGCCACAGGCGCGTCAACCCAGCGCCCAGCAGTATCCCCACCACAGTGCGCCGACCGGTCTGCACGATCAGGCCCGTGACCAGGGCGGAGAAGGTCCGGAACGTGGGAGCGGTGAAGCACGGGCGCACAACCTGCAACAGAACGAGCAGGGAAGACGGTACGGTCAGACCCGGAAGCATCGGCGGCACCTCGAAAGAGCGTGGGAAACACCGCGGATGCTTCCGTCATGTCCGGGCCCGCCGCCAAGCGCCACCCCGCCGTCCCCGGATGATCACCTCACCGTGTCTCCCACGCACGCGCCGTTGACCGGCCGAAAAGTGCGAAAGACGAGTTCCTGGCAGCGGCGGTATTCGGCCCACTCCTCGGCGGAGAGGTCGGGTGGACGGCGCAACGGCTCTCTTCCTCGGATTGGTGGGATGGAAGGTGCATCGAACGTCTTTTGCCTGTACTGCCGTTGGTCCGTTTGGAGTTCGTCTGGGCCGGCAAACTGGGAGTCACAGCAGTTGAGGGCCCGCTGGGTGGAGTGGAGAAGTCGCCGTTTCGTCGGGAATCTCGAAGGCGTGGCGATATTCGTGACGTGCGGGATTCCCGGCCTGACCGCCTCGTCGCGAGCGCGGGGCCGCGGGCGATATCAGCGCGCCCGGCCGGACTTGGGCGCGGCGGACGGTGACACGGTGTCGGACACCGTGTGGGACGGTACGGTCGCGGTGCGGGCGGGGTGCGGGCGCGAGAGCTGCGTGGCCTTGCTGCGCAGTTGCTGGGCGGCGGTGCGCAGGGTGGTGCCAGCTTGGTCGAGGTGTCCCTGGAGGACAAGCTGCATGTCGCCGGGCGCGGGGGTGCGCGGGCCCGTGGCGGACTGCCGGGTGTTCTCGTGGAGGAAGCCGAGACGGTCGATTACCTGGCCGAGGTGGGCGAGGGCCGCGCCGAGAGGTATCGCGCACTGGGTGAGCGCTGCTGTGCCTGAGCGTTCTGCGCGGCTGTATGCCGAGGGGGCCTCGGACTCGTGGCGGTTGCTGGTGGCCAGCTCTTCACTGATTTCGGTCAGCACGTAGCTGAGGTCGCTGACCACCGTGTGGATGAGCGGGCTGATGTCGTCGCCTCGCCGCAGGAGCTCGGCTTGCGGAAGGTCGTCGAAGATCCTGTCGAGGCTCCGCGCGAGCTGGAGGAAGTAGTCGGGGCGGGTGATGTCGGGCATTGGCGAACTCACGCGGGTTTCAGTGCATGCGGGCGTCGGTGTCGAAGAGGGCCAGCTCGTGGCTGTGGAGGAGGTGCTGGACGATGAAGCTCCGGCCGGCGACCTTCCACAGGCCACGGCCTCGGTTGAGGTGCGCGATGGCGTCCATCTCGACGGTGGTCAGGCCGAGGAGGGCGGCGGCGGCGTGGAGCTGGTCGGTTTCCTGCCGGTAGATGATGCGGGTGGAGCAGTCGGCGAGGAGACCCTCGGCGAGGGCGCGGCCCTGTGATCCAGCGTCGCCGGCGGTGAGCAGGTCGGACAGTCGGTGGATGACCATGAGGTTCGCGATGCCCAGGCCGCGGCTCAGCTTCCACTGGGCCTGCATGCGCTGGAGAAGGCCGGGGTGGCGCATCAGGCGCCATGCTTCGTCGTAGACGATCCAGCGCCGGCCGCCGTTCGGGTCGGTGAGGGCGGACTCCATCCACGCGGAGGCGCAGGTCATGGCGAGGACGAGCGCGGTGTCGTCGCCGGACCCTCCGAGCCGGGACAGGTCGATGGTGAGCATCGGCGAGCGGGGGTCGAACGCCACGGTGGAGGGCGCGTCGAACATGCCGGCCAAGTCGCCGTGGACCAGGCGGCGCATGGCATGGGCGAGGTCGCGGGCCGCTTCCCCGAGCCGTCCGGACATCATCCCGGCGGCCTCGTCGAGCGCGGTGGGGTTGTTGAGGGCGGCGGCGACGTCGCCGAGAAGCGGTGTACGGCCGGAGTCGGCGGCGCGGGTGACGACGGCGTCGAGAGCGACGTCGAGGGCGGTGTGCTCCATCGGCAGCAGGTCCCGGCCGAGGACGGTCCGGGCCAGCGAACCGAGCAGCAGGAGGCGCCTCTTGCGGATCTCCCCGACCCAGTCGGCCTCGCAGACGCTGTCCGGTCGCGGTGCGGCGTCCAAGGGGTTGAGCTTGCCGGGCAGTCCGGGACCGAGAGCGACGGACGTGCCGCCCAGCGCCTTGGCGACGGGAGTCCACTCGCCCTTGGGGTCGCAGGGGACATAGACGCGGTAGCCGAAGGCGACGGAGCGCAGCGCGAACGACTTCGCGAGTGCGGACTTTCCCTGGCCGATCACGCCGGCAAGCAGGATGTTGGGGTTGGTGAACCCCTCGATCTTGCCGTACAGCGCGAAGGGGTCGAACACGAAGCTGGCTTCGGCGTGCACGTCACGGCCGACGTAGATGCCCTCGGCACCGAGGCCGCCTTCGGCGAGGAATGGGTATGCGCCGGCTGCGATGGCGGTGGTCATGCGATGTGAGGGCAGGCGGAGCCGGTTCCCGCGGGCGGAGGCAGGCCCCGGGCGCCCGCTCGGCGGATAGAGGGGAGCGGGTGAGTCGTGTGCGGTGGGGACTGCGCCTGCCGGGTGGGCGGTGGCTTCGGCGCGGGCCTTGGCGGTGGCTTCGGCGAGCTGTCGGCGGGCTGCCCTGCGGCTGGCCCGGTCGGTGCCATGCGGGGTGAACAGAGGGCTGGCGGCGGCGCGGCGGGCGCGGCGGGCGGGCCGGTGGCTCATCGGGGGCCCTCGATTCGGCGGGTGGTGCTCATCGCACGCACGCGGTGGTGTGCGGGCGGTTGAGGTCGGTGGGGGTGGTCTTGCGGCGGACGATGTGTCCGGCGGCCAGGTGGCGCTGGCAGATCGTGAGGACCGGTGGTCCCTCCGGGAGCCGTTCTGGGTGGCACTCGGTCGCGTCTGCGGAGGCGGCGGGCAGGAGGTGGAAGGCGTCGTGCACGGCGGCGGTCGCCTGCCAGAGCCGGGTGTGCGCGGTGGCGAGGTGCCGGCCTGCGGCGGGATGTGGCGGGCGGGCGGATTCGGCGAGCTGATCGAGGAGTTGGTGCAGGGCGGTGAGGTGGGCGTGGAGCACGTCGAGGTGCACGCGGTCCACCTGCGCCGGGGAGGTGGGGGCTGGCCGGGTCAGGGCACGGGTGTGATGGCGAACTCCGGCGCTCGCGGCTCGGAGGTAGGGGTGCGCGTCGTCCGGACGCGTACGAGAGGTCAAAGGGGTGTGTTCCTTCCTGTCGCCGTGGCGGGACAGGGGCGCCTCTGTGAGCGGATTCCTCACAGGGCGGTGCGGGCGAGGGGCAGCGCGGCGAGGATGAAGGCGTCGGGTTGCTGGTAGTTGAGGCGGCGCAGGTCGACGCCGGCGGTGACGGCGGCGGTCTCCATCTGGGCGCAGGCCGCGTCAAGGAGGGCGTCGGTCTCGGCGGTGACGGTGACCAGGCCGGTCAGGGCGACGTCGGCGTGCCCGGCGATGAGCTGGCGCTCGCGCTGTTTGACGTCGGCGTATTCGACGGAGTCTTCCTCGCTGTCGACCTGGCCGCGGCGGGCGCGTTCGCTGGCATCCGCGATGATCGCAGCCTTTTTCCGCTGAACATCTCGCAGCGCGGACTCGAGCCCCTGCGGCACGTATATAAGGGACAGGCTCCGGCGCACCCCGGCGGTGAACATCAGCCCGTGCAGAAAGCCGGCCCCCATTTCGGTCCGCGGCCAGTTCTCCACCCAGTACGTGGCGTGGCGGGCGGTGTCGGTGGCGAGCCGGTCGTACTCCTCGACCTGGACGACGGGCCCGGCGGCTTGGGGGTCGGCCTCGGCGCGGCCGGTGGGGGACCACTGCTGGAGGGCAGCGAGGGACTTGGGGTCGTAGGCGGTGCGGATGACGGCGGCGATCTCCCGGGCGTTCAGCCATCCGGTGACCATCAGTCCGGCGTTGCGGGCGGCTTGGGCGATGGAGGCGGTGGTTTGCGCCATGACGGTGAACGCGCCCGGCAGCCCGCCGCCGGCCTGGCCGATGAGGCGCTTGGCCGCCTTGAGGTCGAGGGAGATGGCGAGGTAGGTCTCGTGCGGGGCAGCGGCGGGGCCGGCGGAGGCGACGAGTTCGGAGTAGATCTGCCCGGCGACCGGGGTCTGGGGCTGGCCGTGCTGGGTCCAGTGGCGGGTGAGGGTGTCGCCGGAGTCGGGGACGGTGCGCTCCAGGACCTGCACGGTGGCGACGTGCCCGGTGCGGGCGATGCCCGCCAGGGCCCGTCCCCAGCCGGTCACGTTGTGGTTCTGCGTCGCGGGGTCGAGCAGCGCGAAGGCGCGGCTGGTGACGCGGGCGACGGCGGTGAGGGTCTGCTGGTGCGGGTCGTGGACGGCGGCGGCGCCGTTGGCGGAGTCGCCGGGGGTGACGACCTTGAGGGAGGCGGCGGTGCCGGGCAGGTGGAGGACGCCGTCCTGTCGGGGCCGGGCGATGGGCCGGGCGAGCCAGAGGGTCTGCCCGGTGCGGCGACGGTTCGCGTAGCGGGCGACGATGGGCGCCCAGTCGATGAGCGACCGGCCGTGCCGGCGGATCGCGACGAGCGCGGCGACCGCCGCCCATAGCGGGGTCAGCGCGATGGCGCCGAGCAGACCGGTGGAGACGACCGTCACCAGCAGCAGCGCCAACGCCGAGGAAACGAGGACGAGTTGCGGGAAAGAGAGGCCGAGGAGGATGCCGCGGCGGGACCGGTGCGGGAATTTCACCGTGACCGGGGCGACGGATAGATCAGACAAGGGGCTGGTCCTGGAGGCGCGGGCGGGGCCCTGGGGGCGGGAGGCGATGGGCACGTCCCGCCCCCAGGAATCGGACAGATGGTCAGAGGCCGGTCGGGGGTGGCGGAGGAGATGCCGCGCCGCTGTTCCCGGCGCTCTGTGAGCCTGAGGACGGCGGGGCGCCCTGCGGCGGCGGCGTCGTGGTCGGCTGGGCGGACTGCCATCCGCCGGCCTGGCCGGCTGCGGAGCCCGCTGCGGAGCCGCCCGGTCCCGGGCTGCCGCCGACCTGGCCGCTGGTGTCGTCAGAGACGCTGGTCGGCGGGGGCTGCACGGCCTTCTCCAGGCCGGACTTGACGGCGTCGCCCCCTGGCGAGACACCTGTGCCGCCGTTCTCGGAACCCTCCTGGCCTCCGCCTCCACCACTCGGGCTGGAGGCGATGTCGCCAGGGAATCCGCCGCCACCGGGAATCGTGTCCGGGCCCTGCGGGGCCGCGCCGGCTCCCGCTGCGGCGCCGCCGGTTCCGGCGGTGGCCGCCATCGCGGCGGCCTTCTTCCCGGCGCGCTCGGCATGCTGCTTGGCGAGCTGGGCACCGGCGCCGCCGGCACGGTGCAGGGACTCTCCGTCGCTGCCCTCAGCAGCCCAGTGGACGAACTTGAAGGTCGCGTACGGGCAGAGGAGCACCAGGATCATGATCACGATGCCTGCGAGGACGTCGGCGAGCGCGGCCAGGCCGTCCTTCGACTCGGTCTTGCCCATCGCGGCGATCCCGAGCACGAAGATGATCGTCATCAACAGCTTCGAGACGACGAGGGTGGCGGTGGCCTCGATCCAGCCCTTCCGCCAGCGGCGTGCGACTTCCCAGCCGCCGCCGGCTCCGGCGAAGACGGCCAGGGTCACCATGACGAGGATGCCGACCTTGCGCACCATCATCACGCACCAGTACAGGATGGCGCCGATGGCGGCTCCGAGTCCGGCGAAGACCGCGACGAGCCAGCCGAGTCCGGCGAGCCCGGCAATCTGGTCGACCTTGACGATGCGGCGGACCGCGGATGCGATGTCCATGTTCGCGGCTTTGAACAGGCCGGCCGAGAGCGCGTCGACCACTTCGATCGCCACGGTGGTCATGGCGATGGCGGCGAAGGCGAAGATCACACCGGACGCGGTGCCGGTGAACGCCTGCGTCAGGGCTTGCCCGTCGCGTCGGATCGCGGCGCGGACGAGCTGGGCGCAGAACGTGGCCACGAGAATGACCAAGCCGATCGGGAGGATCGTCTCGTAGTTGTCGCGGAACCACGATGCGTTGAGGTCGACGCGGGTCGTGGCGTCGACCGCCTTGGCGGCGAGGTCGGCCGAGGCTGCGGCGAGTTCGCCGGCACTCTTGGCCATCCAGTCGCCGATGGCCTTGCCGGGGTCGGAGGCGAAATCCACGGCTTCGCCGACCGCGCAGACCTTGTCCGCGAGGGGGAGGTCACAGAACCCCATGGGGACTCCTTTCGGTCAGGGCGCGACGCGCGGGGCGATAGCGACGAGTGAGCAGTCATGGGAGGGACGGCACTGCACGGCGAGGGTGATGGAGCGGTCCTCCGCCCCGTGGCCGCCCTTGGCCCAGGCGATCGTCTGCTGGCCGGTGACGGTCACGGCGTAGATGTACGCCTCGGTGATCGCCGAAGGATCCTCGGCGAGGGCCTGCTTGAACGCGGCCGGGTAGTGGGCCTCAGAGACCGTGACGGTGGCGCGCTGCTGCTGGTCGGCCATCCGCGCCCACAGCGCCGGGGTGGGCATCTGAGCGGAGACCGAGGCCCAGTCGCTGTACTCGCTCTCCTTCGTCATCCACACCTGCATGCCGGTGAGCTGCTGCTCGTTGCTGGTGTCGCGGGTGTCGTAGGACCAGAGCATCGCCGCGGCAGCCTTGGCGAACGCGACGGGATCCGAGATCCGCGGCGGCCGGGGCACCGACCCTGTCTCGGCCGCTGGCTTCTGCGTGCCATGCGAGGGTGCCGGGCTGGTCGACGAGGGTGCTGCAGGGCTGCTGGACGAGGAACGGTGCTGTTCGCCGCGGCCGGTGAGGTAGGCGGTCGCGACGGCGACGGCGAGCAGGCAGGTCAGAGCGATCGCGACCAGGATGATGCGACGGTTCGCAGACCAGCCGGTGCCGTAGCCCGACAGGGAGAAGAATGGTTTCTGCATCAGTGGACCTGGGAGCCGAGGGCGGAGAAGAACGCGACGATGCCGTTAGCGGCACCGAGGCCGAGCGCGGCGCCGGCCGCGACGACCGCGCCCTTCTTCCCGTTCGCCTCGGCCTGGTGGCCACCGGTGTGGTGGCCCCACGCCCAGACGCCGAGCGACACGGCAAGCGCGCCGACGACGGCCACGATGCCGAACAAGTTGATCGAGTTGACGACGTTCTTCAGGACGGCCAGACCAGGCAGGCCACCGCCCTTGGGGGAGATACCCGGGTCGTAGGCGAGCTGGATGAAGCGGTCGGCGAGTGGGGTCATGGGTGTGACGGGGCTCCTTGCGCGCGGGCCAGAGGGCCCGGCAGAGGTGAAGAGAGGGAAAGAGCGCGAGAGGCGCAACAGGGCCGGCGTCAGAGGACGCGGCGCGCCGCGAGGACGGTCCAGTCCTTGATCGCGGTGATCCTGACGGGCTTGGACGTGCGCGGGGCCTCGATGGCGAGGCCCTCGCCGAGGTACATGCCGACGTGCTCGGGGCGGGCGGCGGTGCCGCGGCTGAAGATCAGGTCACCGGGCTGCAGGGCTTTCGGAGAGACGGCCTTGCCCTCGTTGACCTGCGTATACGTGGTGCGGGTGAGTGCGATCCCGGCTTTTGCGTACGCCTGCTGCATCAGTGAGCTGCAGTCGCAACGGCCCATGGGGTCTTCACCGCGGGGGTTGGTGCAGGAGCCGCCCCACTGGTACATCGTGCCGAGCTGCTGCATCGCCCAGACGATCGCCTTGCGCGCCCGAGGGTCGGTGTCCTTCGGGATCTTGTAGCCCTTGGGGATGGCGCCCTCGGGGATTGACCCGAAGGCCGAACCGTCGCTCATGGTGCCGCAGCCGGACGTGGAGGGCGGGGTTTCGGTGTCCTTGTCGGCGGCGTCCTTGCCGGTGGTGGGGAAGGTTGAGGCGATGGCCTTCTGCAGCGCGGTCGCGAGCGGCTCCCACTGGGCGTACGCGTCCGGATAGCCAGACCTCTGCACTTCCTGGGCGGCCTGCGTGACGGTCATCTGCTCCCAGCCGTCGACCTTCAGCAGGTGCTTGTAGAACTGCTCGGAGGCGTAGACAGGGTCGTGGATCTGCTGAGCTGTGCCCCACCCCTGGCTGGGGCGTTGCTGGAACAGACCCAGCGAGTCGCGGTCCCCGGAACCCAGGTTGCGCAGCCGGGACTCCTGCATCGCTGTGGCGAGCGCGATGATCTGGCCCTTCTTGGGCACGTCGAGACTGATGCCGGTGGCGACGATGGTCTGGGCGTTGGGGATCTGCTCGTCGGGCAGGGTGAGGCCCTCGATGTGGACGTCCTTGCCGGAGGCACCGTCGAGGATCTTGGTGACCTGATCGGCGACGGCGT
Source organism: Streptomyces chromofuscus (assembly GCF_015160875.1). Taxonomy (NCBI): domain Bacteria; kingdom Bacillati; phylum Actinomycetota; class Actinomycetes; order Kitasatosporales; family Streptomycetaceae; genus Streptomyces; species Streptomyces chromofuscus. Next base: position 5,517,987 of record NZ_CP063374.1, read on the forward strand.
CGGTGTCCAGGTCGGGCAGGCATTGAAACGCGCTGGTCTGGGCGGCTTCGCTAGAGGAGGCCATCATCATGGCCGCGCCGCCGAGGAGAAACGGGGTGAGGAAGACGACGCCGATACCGGCGGCGAGCGTCTTCAACCGGTGCGGCCCGCTCGCGGGGCGACGTTGTGGGGCAGGGGCGGGTAACGAGGCGTCATGGACGGGTCCTTCGGGGTGCGGTGTCCGACGTGCCGCGTACGCGGGGCAGGGTGGAAGGGGACGCGGCAGCCGGTGGTGGGCGATGGGGGCGGGCCAGCGTGGGCGAGTTGCCGTTCGCTCCATGGGCCGGGCCGTGAGCTAGGTGTGCCGGGGCAGGGGAACCTCCGCGAGGCGGGGAGAGGGATGGGGCCAGCGGCGGTGTGCGCCGGGCGGTTCCAAAACAGTAGGCCCGGATCGCCGGTCGACCAAAAAGTCGGCGCGAGGGGTCGGATTCCGACCCCTTGTCAGTGCGCTTCTTGGTTGACCGGCGATTCGCCTCTACAGTTTTGGGACTCCCCTCGCCGTCCCCGGTCTGTGGCCTTGGGCTTCTGCATGCCCGATTCCTGCCCGCGGGGTCCCTCTCGTGCGACGGGGGTTTCCTCCCGCACTCTCACACCCGAATCGGGGTACCTCTTTGCCTTTTTCCCTGCACCAGGGCGACGCGCTGAGCGTCCTTGCCACTCTGCCTGACGAGTGCGTCGACACGGTCATCACCGATCCGCCGTACAACTCCGGCGGCCGGACCGCGAAGGAGCGCACCTCCCGCAGCGCGAAGCAGAAGTACACCTCCGCCGACGCCGGCCACGGCCTGGCCGACTTCGCCGGGGAGAACATGGACCAGCGCAGTTACGGTTTCTGGCTCACGCAGATCATGACCGAGGCGCACCGGCTGACGAAGGTCGGCGGGACGGCGCTGCTGTTCACCGACTGGCGTCAGCTGCCCATCACGACGGACGCGATCCAGGCAGCCGGCTGGCTGTGGCGCGGGGTGCTGGCCTGGCACAAGCCGCAGGCCAGGCCCCAGAAGGGCCGTTTCACGCAGAACTGTGAGTTCATCGTCTGGGCGTCCAACGGGTCGATCGACGGCTCCCGTAACGCCGTCTATCTGCCGGGCCTGTACTCGGCTTCGCAGCCCTCGGGCGCCAAGCGCCAGCACATCACGCAGAAGCCCGTCGAGGTGATGCGCGAGCTGGTCAAGATCGCCCCGCCGGGCGGCACGGTGCTCGACTTCTGCGCCGGCTCCGGCTCCACGGGCGTCGCTGCGCTGCTGGAAGGCCGCGACTTCATCGGCGTGGAGAAGACCAAGCACTATGCCTCCATCGCGGCTGACCGGCTCACGGAGACCGTCCGTCAAACCCTCACCCAAGATGACGTCGTCCTGACCGCCTGAGTCTTCAAAGCCGCTTTCCCCGGAATGTATTTGGGGCCCTTCCAGCGGCCGTCGCTGGGGTGCTCCCAGGCGGCCGTCTGCGCATCGTCGATGGCCCTCACCCTTTCTTCCACGGCTTCAAGGAGGCCCGTCTTTTTCATGCCTGAATCCGTAGAACCCCACGAAACTGGGGAATTGGAGCCGATACGGGTTCCTGCCCCTCACCTTGAAGGAATCGAGGCCAGTGTCCGGAAGCTGATGGAGCAGTCCGCCCAGCAGGCCCGGCAGCTCGACCACCTCGCCTCCGCCCCGGACACCGGCCCTTCGCCGTTCGCGGCGTTCGGCCTGCCGGGGCTCGGCGGACCTTCCCCGGCCGCTCCGCCCGAGCCGCACCCGATTCTGGAGCTGGAGGGTGAGGAGTACGAGGACGAGCTCGACGCTTTGAGTGACTGGGTCGATGACTTCCTCCTGCCGGTCTACGGAGCCGAGGTCACCACGGCGGCGCCCTGGTGCCTGCAGTGGCAGGAGCACGACGACGTGGTGGCCTGGCTCCACGCCCTGTGGCTGGCCTACCAGCAGCACAAGGACCCCGAAGCCGGTCTGAGCGGGCTGTTTGTCTGGCACCGGGATTTCCTCACCCACGCCGTCGCGGCGATCCGGGCGCCCGGCGGTCCGCTGTCGGCGTGCATGACCTCCCCCGAACGGCCCGCGCACCGGCTCCTGCCCGGTCCGCCGCCCTCGGCCCGCGCGGAGAAGGCGAACACGGCGGAGACCGATTCGCCCGGCTCCGGTGAACTGGGCCGGCCGGCGTCATGAGCGCCGGGCAGCCGGCCTTCGGCCTGAGCTTCGACCCCCGTGCCCTGACCGACCTCCTCCAGGCCCCCGGCGACATCCGCGACCTGGCACTCGCCCAGCTCCAGGACGTGGTGAACGCCGAGCAGTTCGGCACCAAGCTGACCGGTGATCTGTCCGGCTACCGCAAGTTGGTCGTGGACGCACGCAAGGAATGGCGCGTCGTCTACGCCCTGCGTCCGGCGCCGCCGATGTCCGCGCACCGCAACGAGATCCACGTCGTGGCCGTACGGCCACGGGCGGGCAACGACGTCTACGACACCGTCGGACAGCGCCTGGGGATGGCCCGCCGGCCCCTGAGTGCCCGGACCCACGCCGCCCGCTCGCGTTCCCCGCAGCTCACGGTCCGAGGCCCCGTGCCGAAGCCGGGGCCGCTGCCTTCCGTGATGCCGGGCCTGCCCCGCCCGGCCCATGGCCCCTCATCGCAGCACCATGCCCGCTGACCCAAGGAGCACTCGCCGATGCCCCCTGATCCAGCCCCGGGAACAGCGCGGCGTGCGGTCTCCCCAGTCGACCACCGCGTCGAGGCCGTGACCGGCCACGACGTCGACATCCTCTGGGGCCGCCGCGACCGCGGTGTCCTCGACGAGACGCACGCACGCCTGGTGGACCTGCACCGCGAGCTGGCCAAGGCCGAGACCGGCGTGACCTTCTACCGCACCCTCCTCCACCGGCTCAGCAGCGGCGAGTTCCCCGTCGACTCTGCGCTGTTCGCGCGGATCCATCGCACGGTGGACCAGCTGGAGGAGGCCGCCGAGGAACGCGACGCTGCCGCGGCCCGCGTGATGGCGGCCCTGGAGCCGATCGAGGCCGCCGCCCGCAGTACACAGCCGGGCGGTCGGGAGGCGCTTTCGGCAGCCGACCAGGCGGCGCTGCTGGCCATCGCTGGCGGCGCCAAGCTCCACGAGCACCTCGTGACGGGGCGCATGTCCGTGGCCACCGCCTCCGGCACCCGGATTCCGTACGCCCGCTTGCAGCGGCTCGAATCGGCCGGGCTGGTCTCCCGGGATGCCAGCCATCCCGTGCACGCCGGGCAGCCGGTTGCCTTGACCGAAGCGGGCCGCGCCGCGCTGGCCGGCAGCCGCCGCCCGAGCGCGACCGCAGGCCCGGCCCGCGCACGGCCGCGGGCCTGGCCAGGCGCCGCCGGGCTCCGCCGCTGCCCCCGCCCACCTACCGAAAGGCCCAATGCCCCCGCCTGAACTGGACTTTCGGCTGGATGACTTCGAGGCCGCCGACGAGCGGGCTGAGGAGGCGTTCTGGCACGCGATCGGGATCGAGCAGGACATGCTCACCGCGCTCGCCGAGTACCACACCCCCGACGGGTCGCAGAGCTTCTATGTCCTGCACAACGGCGCCGCTACCTGGGGTATCCCAGGTGAACCGCAGCTCGTCGCCCTGTACTTGCAGCGGGACTTGGCGGGACGGACGTTCCGCTTCGAGCATGCCAAGCTGCCCTTGTCCGCGATGGCGCAGTCCTGGCTCATTCACCGCGGCTGCCCGCGGGACGCTATCGGCCTGCTGCCCGGCATGGGCACGCCGTCGGCCGATGAGACGACCCGCGCGCTGGAGCAGCGGCTCATGGGCGACGGGGACCACTTCGCCCTCCTGTGCAGTTACACCCGGGACGACCCTGACGACATGACCACCGTCGTGGTCCTGCGTGCCCTTGACGAGCGCAGCCCCGCGCCGTTCCGTGTGCTCCACGAGGAAGTGGACACCGACGCAGGGATGCACACCCTGCGTGAGGGTGGCTTCGCCACCGTCGACGAAGCCGTCCAGTGGTGCGACAACCGCCTGGGCGGAGAGGCCGCTCCGCTGCCGCCCGTCCGGCTCACGCCCCGGCGCACCCGGCCCTCGGGCACCGTGCCGGCGGCCCCTGCGCAGCGCCCGCCAGGCCGCAGCCGATGACCCTCAAATCCGCTCAGCGAGCCGGAATATAGCCGACGATCGCCGGTTAGCCAAACCGGCGAATCTGCGGACTCTTATACAGCCGGCGGGGCGAAAGCCCGGTCCGCACTTCTCGGTATTCCCATTCCCCCGTACGGAGGTTACTTCCGCATGCGCTCCACCCGAATAGTGATATCCGCCGCGATGCTCGGAGCACTCGCCCTGCCGTGGCTGTCCGCCCCCACCGCCAGTGCGGCCACCGTCTCCACCGTGGCAACAGCCGGCAGCTGCTACAGCCTCCCGCCGCTCCCGTACACGGTTCACACGAAGGCCGTGACCATCCGCTCCAAGGCGTCCGTGAAGTCCACCAGCCTCGGCATCCTCTACCGCGGCCACAAGTTCACCGTCCGCAAGACCAGCGGGAACTGGCACTACATCACGGACAAGACCACCGGTGTGAAGGGCTGGGTTTCCGGCACCTACGTGTACCGCGACGTCCGCATGTGCCTCGACTAAGAGAAGCCTTCAACTCCGCCCGGCAATAGACGAGTTGATCCGTCCTCTTTTGCTGCCCTTCTTCGCAGAAGACCAGCATTTCCCGTGCCTTTTGGAAAGGAGTTCTCTGTGTCCGACGGCATAGAGGATGTCGTGGGCGTGCTCACCGAACAGATCGAGCGCCGCTTCGAGATGAGCATGGACGAACTGACCGCCGCGGTCGCTGCGGCGCCGGACGCGAACCCCGAAGCCACCGACATCGTCAAGTGGCACGGGCTCCTCACCGAGTCCCAGGCGGCGCTCCAGCGCGCCGAGGACGACCTCCTCGCCGCGCTGGAGACGCAGCCCAGCGAGGTCGACGACCCGGCGATGGCCCTCGCCCACCGCGTCAACGCGGCTGTGGCCGCGCGTGACGGACGGGCCATGGTCGTGCGCTGGCTTCTCGACCCCAACGCTCCCGGAAAGAAGGACCTCGCCGCCGAGCGTCTGGCCCGCCTGGGCCGCGGGGCCCGCCGAGGCCCGGCCGTGCACACCAGCACGCCGGCCCGACCCGCGACGGCGCCCGCAACAGGCCGAGGAGCCCTGCGGTGAGCGCTAGCGACAAGCCCTGCACCCAGGACGGCCGGCTCCGGGAGGTCTTCGGCGCCCCGGTCGCCGACCTGCACGAGACGGCCGCGAGCCCGGACGCCTCCGCCGCGCTGACCCGGGCGCTCGAACTGCGCTCGTTCCTGGCCCTGGCCGAGGAACAGGTCGCCCGGATCCGCGACCGCGTGCACGAGGCCATGGCGCCCGAGCGCGACATGGACGAACTGTCCGCCAACGAGCTGCGGATGGACACGCAGTGGCTGGAGGCGGCGCTCCACGCCCGCGACGGCTACCGCGCCGCCCTCGGCGACCTGTTGCGCACCATGCCTGCGCCCGGACGGCATGCCCGCCCTGTCCGCATGACCCAGCAGACGATCACGACCACCCTGCCCCCTGCCACCGCCGCCCCGGCACCCCAGCGTGCCGGGGCGGCCCAGGCCCGCCGACCGTGAAAGCCCCCACCGATTGCCCCACCCCACGTCCGCCCAGATCGCCGCGCGGATCGAGGAGTTGTACGGCGCTTCGCTGACCGACCTCGAAGCCCACGCCCAGGACCAGCCGCCCGGCATGCTCGCCGCCCTCCTCGGCAGCCACCACACGCTCGCCTTCGCCGAGCAGAGCATCACCGTCCACCGCCAGCGGCTTGAGCAACTCGTCCATCCCGAGCGGCAGATCGGCACCCACGAGGTGTCGCACATCCTCGACTGCGCCCGCCGCCTCGCCGAGGCCGTCGCCGTCCGCGACACCCAAGCCGCCACCACCCAAGCGGTCTTGCAGAGCCTCGGCCGCACCCCCGCGCCGCAGCCGCCCACCGCCTGTGCGCCTGCTGCCCTTCCCGCTCCGCCCGTACCGACCGTGAGCGCCGCCCCGAGCCGCTGATCCGAACGGGCCCCGGCCCTTTTCGCACCCAGGAGTTCCCCCTTTGGCCACCACCGGTCTGCCACCCGCCGCCGATGCCGACATCGCCCGGGTCACCGAAGCCCTCCACATGATCACCCCGCGCTGGAACGTGCGGATCCTGCTGGCCCTGAACGAGCCGCCGCAGCGCTACACGCAGATCGCGGCCAAGCTGCCGTATCTCCACAGCGGCCAGCTGCACCCCAAGATCCGCTCGCTCTGCGACGCCGGCCTCGCCCTGCGCAGCGAGTACTCCGCCCGCCATGTCACCTACGGCCTCACCCAGCGCGGCCGACAGCTTCTGGCGGTGCTCCCGGTGATCGCGGCTTGGGCCGAGGAGCACTTGGAGAAGCCGGAGCAGCCGCTGTCCGCGATCGAGCAGGTCGAGGACTGCCTCACTCTCCTCACCCGGCGGCAGGCCCCGGCGATCCTGTGGGTGCTCAAGGCGCGCCAGGAGGCGAGCGCCCGGGCCCTGGCCCGCATCGTCATCCCCGACAGCTACTGGACCAACATCTACCCGCCGCTGCGCCAGCTCATCAACGACGGCTTGGTGGCGACCGCGGGCCTGGGACAGCCCTACCGCCTCTCGCCGTCCGGCGACGGACTCGGCCACGTCTTCGGCGCGCTGTCCATGTGGGCCGCCGGACGACCGGTGGACCACGCCGCGAGGCACCCGCTCTGGGGCCGACCGGACCCGAGCGCGAACACCGCCCCCCGCACCTGGGTCAGCCACCAGTCCCGGCTGGCCCCCTCCGCCCCGCCGACAGCCGCCGTGCAGACCCAGCCCGCCCGCCGCCCTGCCTGGCACAACGGCGACCTGTTCTCCCACGCCACCCCGGTCCGTCCGAAGGCCGCCCTGCCGGCGGGAGGAGCCCGCCGATGATCCCCGCCATCTCCCCTCAGCAGCTGAAGCGCGCGTGCACGGCGCTGTCCGGCGCCGCCCTGATCCGCCTGGTCAGCGAGATCGATGACCACGGGGCCATCCCACCCCGCGCGCTGGCACGCACCCTCACGGAGCTCACCACGCACCAGATCCGGCAGGCCACCGAGCAGGCAGACGCCCTCGGACTCCTCGACCGCTCCCACTCCGGCCTCGGACTCACCGCAGCCGGACAGGACCTCGCCGACGTCTACGACGCGACCGCCCGCTGGGCCCGACGGCACAACCACCCGGCGCCGATCTGCGACTTCGCCGGGCGGATCCGCCACACCTTCGCCCTGCTGGGCGAGCCGACGGCGGATCCTCGTCCCACGGACGGCGAGGCCGCCGCCGAACTCGGCCGCGTCTACCGGCTGTTGGCTGAGTGGATTCACACGCACCAGTCCCAGCAGATCCGCAGCACCTACGGCGTCGCCGCGTGACGCCGGGCGCGGTGGCCCGTTCCACCGCCGGCCTGAAGCGCAGGGTCTATATGCCGCGTGGGGCGGATGCCGCCGCGTTCGCGATGACCACCTACGGCATCCCCCTGCTCGTCCTGGCTACCACCGGATCGGCGACCTTGACCGGGCTGGCCTTCGCGCTGGAGTGGATTCCGCGCATCGGGGCGTTCACCGTGGCCGGGACCGTCGTCGACCGCTACTGCACGGCTCGCATCTTCCGTGCCGCCTGTCTCGCGCGGGCCTTGGTCGTGCTCGCCGCCGCCGTCGTTCTCATGGGCCTCGATGCTCGAACGCCAGCCGCGACGGTCACGGTGATGCTGCTCGCCGCGTCCACCGGCGTGCTCACTGAGTTCAGTTTCGTGGCGGCTGAAACGGCCGGCAGTGAGGCGAGCCGGAAGGCAGGCCCCCGGGCCCACCGGGTGCAGTCCGTCCTGCTGGGGATCGACCAGACCGCCACTCTGGCCGGGCCTGCGCTCTCCGGCCTGCTCCTGGAACATGGCGGATCGGCCGTCATGCTCGGAGCACTCGCGAGCCTCTCGCTCCTCGCCGCCGCACTCGGCCCCCGGGTGCGCACCGCGCCGCTCGGCGTGGCTACTGGCAAGCGGGGGCTACGGGCGGGCTGGGCGACGCTGCGCTCGCTGCCGGCCCTCGCCTGGCTGGTGGGCGGCCTGGTCGTCTCCAACGGAGCCATGGCCCTCCTGCAGGCCGCCGTCCCGGTCGTCGTCGTCACCGAGCTGGACCACTCCAGCGCGGATGCCGGACTCATCTGGTCTGCCGCAGCCGTCGCCTCCCTGCTCGCCATCACCGCATCTCGCAGCGCGATTGACCGCTGGGGCCTGTGGCCGGTCGGCGCCGTGGCCGCCGCCGTCGCGGCCACAGCGACGTTCGCCGTCGCCCAGGCCGACACCTACCGCGGCTATCTCCTGCTGATCGCCGTCGTGATGGCCGGCGAAGGGAGCCTCACGGTCGTCTTTCGAACCCTGCGCTCCCGCCTGATCCCGCCCGACGTCTTCGGCAGCACCCTCGCCGTGACGGTCCTGGTGCTCCTGCTGCCCTTCCCCGCCGCCGGCCTGCTCGTCGCGGCCGTGCCCCCCGCCCAGCTCGGGCACGCCATCACCGCGGCGGCCGTCCTGCAGGCCCTCGGCTTCGCGGTCGTCTTCACCCGCCTGCGCACCCTGCCCGCTCTGCCCACATTCCCGGCCTGACCCTCCCGGTACGAGAGGAGCCTTCGACGCTCATGTCCACCATCACGCAGGACGGTCTGCCCGGCCTCGACCTTCCGCACCATGACGTGCGGCCGACGATCACCGAGCAGTTCCATGCCTTCGATGCCGGCCATCCCTGGGTGTACCGGGCCCTGGAGCAGCTCGTCGTCCAGCGCCTCGCCGCCGGAGCCAAGAGGGTCGGTATGAAGGCGCTGTTCGAGGCTCTGCGGTGGCGCCACCCGCACGGCGTGAAGGGCCTCAACAACAACTACACCGCGCTCTACGCGAGACGGCTGCTCGCCGAGCACCCGCAGTGGGCCTGCGCCATCGAGGTCCGCCGTCGGCGCAGCCCGTGACTACTGGTCTGCAGAACTCTTCCGCCACCTGATTCCTTGAGGAGCACCTTCTTGTCCGACCGTCCTGTCGTTCTGGTCGTGGCCGCGGCCGACATGGAAGCCGAGGCGTATCGCGGCTACTGCCTTGAGTCCGTGGCAGCCGCGTACGACGTCGTCCTGATCACCAGCGAGGAACCCTCGTGGGAGGTGCCGTTCATCCGGGACTGCGTGGTCGTGCCCGACCCCACTGACCAGGCGGCGCTGTCCGCCGCCGGCCGGGCCCTCGTCGACCGCTACGAGCTGGCCGGCGTGTTCACCTGGACAGAGTGGTACCTCGTCCCGGTCGCCCGCCTGGCACGCCAGCTGGGCCTGCCCACCACCGCCCCCGAGGTGATGCAGGCATGCCGCAACAAGGCCACCGCGCGGAGCCTGTTCGCCCGCCACGGTGTTCCGTCGGCCGCGTCGGTGAGCGTGCGCACCTGCCAGGAGGCGCAGGCCGCGGCCGAGCGGATCGGCTACCCGGTCGTCCTGAAGCCCGCCGCGCACGCGGCCAGCATCGGTGTGATCCGCGTCGACAACCACGACCAGCTCACCGCCGCGTACGACTTCACGGCCCGCGCTGCCGCTCTGGGGGCGGAGAACACGAGCGTGCTGGTCGAGGAGTACCTCGACGGACCCGAGGTCTCGGTCGAATGCGTCACCTATCAGGGCCGCACCACCGTCGTCGCCATCACCCGCAAGACCGTCAGCGCACCGCCCTTCTTTGAGGAACTCTCGCACTCCGTAGACGCGTCCGACCCGCTCCTCGACGTGGTCGCCCCGGCGGCGCGGGCCGCGATCGGCGCGCTCGGTATCACCGACGGCGTCAGCCACGTCGAGATGCGCCTCGTCGACGGCCGGGCGCGACTTGTCGAAGTCAACGGCCGCATCGCCGGCGACATGATCGGCCATCTGGTACGCCTCGCCACCGGCATCGACCTGCCCCGTGTGGCTGCCGACATCGCCTGCGACCACGCCCCCGACCTCACCCCCACCCAGTGCTCAGCCGCCGCGATCCACCTGATCTACCCCGAGACCTCCGGCACCCTCACCGCCCTCCGCTTTGACGGTCCCCGGCCGCCGTGGCTGGAGCGGATCTCCTTCCAGCGCAGCGTCGGCGACCGGCTGCTGCTCCCGCCCGAGGGAGACATGTTCTTCGCTCGGATCGGCTTCCTGATCACCACTGGCAGTTCCGCCGAAGACGCCCGGCACCGCGGCCAAGAGGCGCTCCGCACCCTCACCCTCGACGTGGCGCCCCATCAAGCCAGCCAGGACACCGGTAGGGATCTCCTCGCTTGAAGACGGCACCACCCCTCATGACCCGCCGTAGCCGGGGGCTGCTGACCGGCTACTTCCTCGGCCTCGGCGTGGTGATGGCGGTCTGGGGCGCCCGGATGCCGGCCGTTCAGCAGGCCGCCCACCTGAGCACCGCACACCTGGCCCTGGTGCTGCTGGCCGCCGCGCTCGGCATGGTCGCAGGACTGCAGATCGGAGGCCGGCTCGCCCGGCCAGCCCGCCTTCCTGCCCTGCTCACCTCCGGCGCCGCCGGCCTTGCCGTATGCCTCGCCCTCCTGGGGCAATGCGACAGCCTGCCGTCCCTGCTCACGGCCGCCCTTGCTTTCGGTATCGCGCACGGTGTGCTGGATGTTGCCGCCAACTCGGCGGCGGTGCGCTGCCAGAACGCCTACGGCAGACCCATCATGTCCGGCCTGCACGCCGCCTACTCCATCGGCGCCCTCGCGGGAGCCGCCCTGGCCGCCGTCACCGCCCACACCGCGCACAGCGCCCTCTTCCTCGCCACCGGCCTGGTCCTCACCGGGGCCGCGCTCGCTGCCGCACCGGCAACCCGCTCCCTGAACGGCACCGATCAACCACCTGCACCCGCCAACCCCGGGCAGAACGAGTCCCGGTCGGCACTCTCGTCAGGGCAGCTGTGGCTGCTGGGCGCGCTGGCTGCATCGAGCCTGCTGGGGGAGGGAGCGGCAGCTGACTGGGCCGCCGTCCATCTGCACAGTCTGGATGCCTCGACGGCCGTGAGCGCAGCCGCGTTCGCTCTTTACAGCGGGGCCATGACGGTCGGACGGTTGGCCGGCGACCGGCTCACCACAGCCTTCGGCGCCCCCGGTGTCGTACGGGCCGGCGCGATCCTCGCAGCGGCCGGGCTTGCCACCGGCGTCGTCACCTCCAGCACGCCGTTGGCTCTGGCCGGCTGGGCGGTCTTCGGGCTCGGCCTGTCCATCACCGTTCCCTGCCTGATCAGCGCTGCCGGAGTCGGCGGCCCCAGGGCCGTGGCCACGGTCGCCGTGACTGGCTACCTGGGCCTGCTCGCCGGGCCTGCTCTCATCGGCGCCCTCGCCACCGTAACCACCCTGTCCACCGCACTGCTGCTGCCCGCCCTGCTCGCAGCCGCCGTCGCCGCCCTGTCCCATCGTGCCTTGGAGAACACCTCCCCTTGACCCTCACCACCGCGACCACCGGCCCCGACGCTGTGATCCTCGACTACAACGGCGTCATCGGCCTCCAACCCGGCGCCGAGCAGTGGCGTCACCTCGCCCGCCTCGCCGCCTGGCCCGACGACGATGTCGCCTCGTTCCAGAGCGCTTTCTGGAAAGCCCGCGAGGTGTACGACGCCGGCCAGCTGAGCGACCTGGCGTACTGGGCCCGCGTGCTCGGCTACCATCCCGGCCCGCGCATGCTGCGTGAACTGCGCGCTGCGGACACCGCGATGTGGACGCACACCGACGACCGTGTCCTCGCCGTCTTGCACAGCGCCCATCGGCGCGAACTGCCCATGGTGCTGCTGTCCAACGCGCCTCACCCTCTCAGCGACGTCCTCGACACCCTCGACTGGCGCCGCCGCCTGATGACCCGGGCCCTGTACTCGGCCCGGCTGGAGGTGTGCAAGCCGGACCCGGCCGCCTACCAGCAGGCCCTGGATGCCACCGGCGCCGTCGACCCGCAGCGCGTGCTGTTCGTCGATGACCGGGTGGACAACTGCCGCGCCGCTGCCCGCCTCGGGCTGCGCACGCTGCACTACACCGGCCAGCCCGCCGACCTGGAAGCAGCACTGCTGCCCAGCACCGGCTGAGCCGCTCCCCAACGCCTACCTCTCAGGACCCGCGTGCCACCCCACGACGACCTTCGCACCATCGACGGGGACGTCTACGTCTCCCCGCGCTACCTCGCCGCCACCACCGCGATCGGCGACCCCGGCCTTGCGCCACTACTCAACCTCGGCTGGGAACCGGAGCACGACGACCTCGGCAACGCCTACGTCCACGCCCCCGACCGCAAGGTCCGCCTCGGCTACCTGCCCGAAGGCGAGGACGACGGCCTGTGGCGCATCAACGCCTACAAGGATCCCTTCGGCCCGCCGGTCTGGGGCGTCTGCTTCAACGACTCCTGCCCCACCGAGTTCGTCACCGCGTTCACCACCGCGCTCGCCGAGGCGTACGAACAGGGCCCCAACGCCTACCTCGCGACGCCGAAGCCGGGCAGCGCGGACCGCGACCCGTTCCTCGCCGTCGTACCGCTCATCAACCGCGGCTGGCAGATCGACCACCCCCGCTGGGGCGTCTTCGCGATCCAGTCGGCCGACGGCCTCGCCGGGCTGGAGTTCACCACCGGACGCCTCGACCTGGAAAGCGAGCTGACCACCCGCGACGCCCGCTGGCAGTTGTGGGCCGGCACCTCGATCGACCGCCCGGCCTGGTACGCCACCGCCAGCACCGACACCCCCGTGGCCCTGCTCAGGGCCGTTACGGAGTGCGTCTCCGATCCCGCGCCGCTGCCCCGCTGGCGGGAAGAAACGTACAGCTATGTCGAGGGCATGGCTCAGCTCACCCCGGTCATCCCGCCGCGTCCGTCGGCCCCGACACCGCTCGACATCCAGCGCGCCGCTGCCCGGCGCCCGGCTGCGCTTCCCGCCTCCAGCGTCCCGCGCTGGAGTACCACCAGTCGGTCGGCCCTGCCCGGGTCTCGCCGTTGACCACCCGTCCCGCCCTGACCGTCCGACCGGAGGCATCCGCTTGGCCCTGTACGCCCGCGAGTTCTTTATGGAGCACCTCAAGCTCCCGCTCGCCGATGCCGCTGTGGTCGGCAACACCTACTACGCGATGCCTACCCCTGGCGGCCCGCTACGGCTGCGGATCGACTTCGCCCGGACCATCCGCGCAGACGAGTACGACGGCCTGCGGCTTGCGACCATGCACCAGGACACCGGTGAACTCGACGCCGTGGCATTACGGTTTGAGGATCACAAGACCTTCGACCACCGCGACGCGGCCCGGGGCCGCAGCCCGCGGGAATCGGGGTACGGCACGATCTACGAATTCCGCGACCGGCCCGACTGGGTGCCATGGGAAGGCGCCCACACCAGCGGACTACGTGCCGCCATCGAGCAGTACACGTCCGTGTGGTTCCCCGGTGCCTGGAAGACGCCCGCGCCGTCGCGCACCTCGGGCCGCACCGCCCGGAAGGTCCCGTCACCGCCCACCGCCCGCGGCGGGAGCCGCTCCCTCTGAACCTCCGCAGCCCCGCGCGGCAGCCCCATCGTCATCCTCTTCTTCGTTCAGGAGTTCCTTCTTGCGTATCAGTCCTGCCCGCCGCCTTCCCGTTGCCGTCGCGGTCGCCGCGGCGGTGACCGGTACCCTCACCTGGGCCCCGACCGCGACCGCCCAGACGACCGAGCCGACACCCTCCGCCGCTGCCACCGAGACCCCCGAGCCCGACACGGGCAGCGTCGCCATCGTCAAGAAGGACCCGGCCGGTGACGTCCTCGAAGGCGCTGCCTTCCTCCTCCTCGACGCCACCGGCCAGGAGGCCGACAGCGGCAGCACCGACGCCCAGGGGAAGCTGACCTTCACCGATCTCGCGCCCGGCATCTACCGGCTGAAGGAGACCACCTCAGGCAGCCCGCTCCACGACGTCGTCGCCGACCAGGACGTCATCGTCACCCCTGGCGCCACCGCCAGCCTGACGATCGTCGACCCGTTCAAGCCCGCCCAGGTCCTCCTGAAGGCCAAGGACGACAAGACCGGCAAGCTCCTGCCCGGCTCCACCGTGAACATCGGCAGCGGCGAGACGACCCTGCTCACCCTCACCACCGGCCCGAAGGGCACCGCCACCGGCGAACTCCCTGTGCCCAGCCGCAAGGCCGAGTTCTGGGTCAAGCAGGTCAAGGCCCCTGAAGGCTACGATCTCTACAAGCCCGCGAAGACCTTCACCGCCGGGCCCGGCGCCCCCGTCACCGTGACCGTCACCAACGCCAAGACCGCCACCACGCCGAAGCCCACCCCGACCGAGAAGCCCACGGACAAGCCGACCGACACCCCGCCCACCCCCACGGACAAGCCGACCCAGAGCGCCGCCGGCGGGTCGAAGCCCAACCCGACGGCCACCGACAAGCCGGACACCGAGTCCTCGCTCGTCCCGTCCGCGGATGGGACGGACTCCGCGTCGCCGAAGGCCCCAGCCGGCTCCCTCGCCCACACGGGTGCCGACGCCACGCCGTGGATCCTCGGCGGTGCGGGACTCCTGCTCGCCAGCGGCATCGGCGCAGTCGTCGCCGTGCGCCGCCGCACGGACTCCGAGCCCGAGCAGGACGAGAACGCCGAGACCAACTGATCGACCTTCCCCCCCCAATATCAGGCCCCCGGGACCGAGTCCCGGGGGCCTGGTACGTATCCGACCTCCTGCGCGTCAACTCAAGCGCTAATGTGCGACCTCGTCGCACACGTCGGCCGACCGGCCGCCATCATGGCCCGCCAGAATCGGGCGCTGGGCATAAATTCGGATACATGGACGAGACGCCCAGACGTATCGATCCCACGACGGACCGAGTATCCGCCGCGCTCATGCTGGGCTGCTCCCCCGAGCAGGTCGGCCCATGCTCCTGCTGCCAGGGGCTGACCTGCCGATACAGGCGCAAAGCCCAGCTCGTATGCCCCGCCTGCCGGGCGAGCGAGGAACGGACCGCCGGAGACGCACCCGCTTGATTGGGTATCCGTCTCCTGGCTTCTTCGCCGCGCCTTCGAGATCATCCCTTCTTCGCCGCGGTTCTTGGCCGTGGCCTGGTTCGGGGACTCGTGCACCTCGCCGAAGACAGTCCGTTGCCCTACGGCCTTGGCGGAGTCGGCGTTGGCGTCATCTGTCTGGCCGGGGCCGTCGTCAGCGCCGTGACGGGTCACCCCTGGCTGGCGCTGACCGTACTCGCCGCCGCGACGGTGCTGATCGGTATGGCCGCCGCACTGATCCTCCAAGAGGGCCGCTTCGAGCTGACACCGGGCCAGGCGGAGATCGTCGCGGTCGCCGGATCCGTCGTGACTGCGGCTTGCGGCCTGGCCCTGCTCGTTCTCGGGCCGCTGGTCGCGCTGACCACATCCGGGGATGTCGTCCATCGGGTCACCGGGGGCGGGGCCATCGCCTTCTTCGGTGGGGTTGGGATCTGGATCGCCGCCGAAGTGGACGGGGCTGGACCATCGCGAATCCAGCGGCCTGCGCACCGTGCGCGGCGTGGCGTTGACCTACACCCACTGAGAAGGCCGGTCACGCCAACCCGGCCGCGGCCGCCGTGGTCCGCACGACCGGAAGCAGCCTGACGGAAGGCTGGCCGCATCTCCAACGAGCGCCATGGGCACGGTCGTTGCGAAGGGCTGTCCGGCGGGCGCCCTGGATACATGGTGCGGCCTGTTCCCGCCCGTGCGTACGCTGGCCGTGCCGCCACCATCTGTCCGGCACGACTCCGAGGGACATCACGTGAGTACGTCATTTCCTTTCCTGCATGCCTGGATGGACAGGACTCCGCAGGACCACCCCCTGTGCGATCTGATTGCCGAGGCCGCCGGGAACAGCGTCCCGGACAGCTTCGCCTCGGGCACCGTCATGGCCTTCGAGGACATCATCGAGGCCCTGGAGAAGGCGCAGCCCGAGCGGCTGAGCAGCGTGCAGGGCGACTTCCGCCGGGCCCGCACCTTCGACGACCTCCTGATCGTGCGGGCCGAACTTGTCGCTGGCGCCAAGCTCGCGCGTGCGGGTGTCCCCTTCGACTTCGGCCAACGCAACGGGGAACCCCAGCCAGACTTGGTGCTGCGCGAGATGGACCTCGGCATCGAGGTCAAGGCCCGCCGCCTGGACGGCCTTCGGGACCTGCACGACGAACTCGAGGACGCGCTCGCCGGGATTGACCCGCCGGTCCTCGTACACCTCATGCCCGACTCCCAGCCGCTCATCATCAAGGCCGCCGTGCGGGCCAAAGTGGTCGAAGAGACCGTTCAGCGCGTGCGCAGCGGGAACCTGGGCACCGCAGTGACCGAGGTGGACCAGCCCTGGGCAGCCCGCAAGCGCCTCCTGCTCCGCGTCGGGATCCACCATGCGGACGACCTGCCGAACGGCTCGCGGGTCGCCGTCACGAACGGCTTTTGGGGCAGCGAGCCGGGCCCTCACCTGATGGACACCGAGGACCAGGTGCGGGCCGTCCTGGAGGACGAGCAGAAGATCCGGCAGGCCGAGTCCATGCCCACCATCCTCCTGGTCGACGCGGCCCGTACGGGCGCCGCCTACATACGTTCGCCAGCGGTCTGGGCGCAGCGCCTGGCCACACTGCTGCCCGACACCACCCCGTTCGTGGGCGCCGCTGTAATGATCCCGACGCCCGACGACCCCGACGTGGGGATCTCCCTGGGCGTGCGCGCGAACCTGTCCGACAAGGACCGCCGCGCCGTGGATGAGCTGGCTGGCCGCATCGGGCTCACCGGAGCCCGAGGCGGCACGGCTCCAGGAGACCCCGTCGGCGGGCCGCCAGTGCCGTAGCCAGCGGCGGCGGGAGAACATCGCGTGCATGAACATCTGACTCCCCGTGGATGTTCGAGCGCGTCCCGAACCAGCTGGCGCGGGGTGGGCAACTGTTCGATCTTGGGCGATGTTCCTCTCCGCGGCCCGGGTGCTCGGGCGGCTCGACGCGGGTGACGACCGGCGTCTCGCCGTACTCCCCGCCTCTTGGGCGTGAGACGACGACGGCAGGGGCGTTGTCAGTGGGCGGCCGTAGCCTGGCTGGCAGAACGGAAGAGAGGCACGCCCGTGAACGCGAGTTACTACCGCAGTCAGCTGGACCGGAAGAACAAGGCACGCGCTGACGCGGAGAGGAAGGTCGGTGACTTCCGCAAGAAGGAGGCCGACAAGCGAGGAAAGGCCACGAAGGAGCGGGCGGCCGCTGCCAAGGCGAGCAGTCCGAGCACGATGCAGAGCAAGCTGCGTACCGCGCAGCGGTACGACAACGAGGCCAACAAAGCAGGCCACGACGCCAGCACGTGGAGCGCCACGATGGGCAAGCTCAGCAAGGAGGCCGCGGAGCTGTCGGCCAAGCTGGCGAAGGCGGAGCAGACCGAGCGTGTCGCTGCAGAGAAGGCCCGCCAACGCGAACAGCAGCAGGCCGAGCGGCGTGCCGCGGCCGAACAGCGGAAAATCGTGAGCCGTCTGTCGACGGCAGAGGGTCAGGTGCGCACGGTGCTGACGGAACTACGGGCCCCCAAGCCGGAGAAGCTGCGGGTGCTGCTGCTGGGCGCCACGTCCGACGGCGGTCTTCGCGTAGGACGGGAGCAGGAGCGAATCCGCGGGGCCGTGCAGAGTGCAACGCACCGGTCTCGTGGAACTGGACGTTCACCCGGCCGCGACGACGGATATCCTCCTGGACGCACTGACCCGGTTCCGGCCGCACGTCGTCCACTTCTCCGGCCACAGCACGGGCGACCTGATCGAGTTCGAGCAGGATGTGGACGCACCCCACCAGGGCGCCATCGTGACCGCTGGCGCGTTCGCCCGGGCCATCGCAGCTCTGGATGAGAAGCCGCTGCTGGTCCTGCTCAACTCCTGTCACTCCGCGGCGCAGACCAAAAACCTGGTGGACACCGTGCCGTTCGCCATCGGCATGTCCGACTCCATCGGTGACACCGACGCCATCGTGTACGCCGCGCGGTTCTACGCCTCCGTCGCCGAAGGCCAGTCGATCCAGTCCGCGCACCTCCTCAGCCGGGCGGCGATCGAGCTGAGTGGTCTTCAGGACCACGACCTTCCGACGCTGGCCTGCGCCCCCGATGTCGACCCCGGTGCGACGCGTCTGGTGACGCCTCCTCCGGCGTAGCTGGGCGACGGGCGCATGGTGCCGCTCACCGAGGAGGACTTGACCCGTTTGCTTTTGCACACGAAGCGGACCGTCGACGTGCTCGGTTTCGTGCCCTTCGGGATATCGATCCGATCAGTTACGGGCGGCCGTACTACGCAGGTCCCGGACCAGGCGCCGACCGCCCGTACGCGGTCCTGGTTTCCCTGATGCGGGTAGAAGAGCCGCTGTCGCGGAGGCTGCGGCGGCGCTCGATACCATTACGGGCCTGAGTGGGGAGGGCGACACGGTGAACGTGTTCACGTGCCGTAAGTGCGGCGAGCTGTACGACGCCGGGGTGTCCCTGGCGAAACCTCACGCGTGCAGGCAACGGCAGGCGACCGCCGGACGGCAGACGACCGCCGAATGGCGGGAAAGCGTCGGATGGCGGGAGGGACAGGGATTCGGTGGGGCGCGCCGTCGGCTGCGACGAGAGCGGCGGGACTTGCGGATGGCCGCGGCCTGGGGGGTTCTGTCAGGTCTGGGGGCCGTCGTGTCGATCCTGTCCGGCGGCCGGGTACGACGTACTGACTGGGTGAAGGCCGCACGGCAGCCGCGGGCGGGCGGGTTCGGCGCGGGTGGCGACGGCGACAGCGCTGGAGACTGACCAGGACCAAGACGCTGACGGCCCACAGGCACGCGCCACCGCAGGTCAGGTTGTGCCCTCCACTCGGGAAGCTGCGATGAGACCCCAAGTAGCTCTGCGTGGTGTTCCGATTTCGTCCGCCGCGATCACGTCACAGGCCCGAAGCCCTTAACTACACGGCCTCCGCAAAAACCCGTTGGCCGGACCACGGCGACCACTGCTACTTTTCCGGAGGCCGTGCGAGAGAACGAGGAGGTGGTACCCGTGAACGTATCGACGTGGGTGCTCCCCTCCGGGGTCACGGTCGGGCGATAGGTCGTCCGGGAGCGCCGTCCCTGCGCACTCCCGAAAGGCACGACCTTGCAATTCACTTCCGAACAGCGCCTCGACGACGGCGTCCTCGAACGCGAATTCACCCTCGGCGAGATCCCCGGCACCCTGTGGACGCCCGAATCCGCCGCACCGGCCCCGCTGATCCTGATGGCCCACAACAACGGCCTGCCCAAGAGGGACGCCCGGCTGGTGGCCCGGGCCCGGCACACCGCGGCGTACGGCTACGCGGTGGCCACCATCGGCGCCGCCGGGTGCGGTGACCGGCCCCGTTCCGCCGCCGACGAGCAGGCTCGCGCCGACCTCCGCCGGGCGATGCAGGTCGGCGAGCCGGTCGATGAGATCTTCGAGTCCTTCGTCGGCCCGCTGGTCGAAAAGGCGGTCCCGGAATGGCGGACCACCTTGGACGCCCTCCTTTCGCTGCCCGAGATCGGCGGCCCGGTCGGGTACTCGGGGTGGACCGCCGTCGGCATCCGCCTTGCGGTGGCCGAGCCGCGCATCGCGGCCGCCGGTTTCTTCGCCGGGGGTTACGTGCCCCGCGCCCAGCGCGAGGAGGCCCGGCAGGTCACCATTCCGCTGCTGTTCCTGCTGCAGTGGGACGACGAAGGGAATCCCCGGCAGCGGGCCCTGGACCTGTTCGACGCCTTCGGCACCAAGGAGAAGACGCTGCACGCCAATATGGGCGGGCACACCGGTACCCCGTGGTTCGAGGTGGACGACGGGAACCGGTTCTTCGGCCGGCACCTGAAGTGAGGCCGGGCCCTCAGGTCGGCAGCAGACGGTAGGCGGTGTCGGCCAGGATGCCGCTCATCGAGGACAGGTCCCGGCCCTCCTCGATGGTGGTGGCCGGCAGATGCACGACCGCCTCGATCACGGCGGTACCGGCCATCGGCGGTACCCGGCCGGTCGGGGCGGCGCTCGGCCACCAGCGCCTCCATCAGCTGGGCCCACGCCGTGAGGCACTCGGCCCGTACCTTGCGGCTCGCCAGGCAGGCGACCGACTCGACCACCAGCGCCCGGGCCGGGGTTGGCGGCCAGCAGCCGGCCGTCTGCGAACCAAGCGCAACATGGAGCACCACGCCAAATTCCACACCGAACGCTGGTCACAGGCCGTAGTGAATACACGCAGGGCTGCTTGGGGTCTCATCGCAGCTTCCCGAGTGGAGGGCCAAGTGGCCTTCGAGTGGCCACGGTTCGTGAGATTCGGCAACGGGATCTGAGACCCCACAATTGGCGACGGGCAGTAGTTCGCCGGTGGCAGACAGGGAAGATCCAAGAATGACTGGCCAACGAGCGCAGGGACATGTCAACCTAAACGACCTTCCCCGAAACTCCCAGGTCAGAGAGGTGATCGCCCGTGACCGTGACTCCCGTGAGCCCCGGATTCTCCACCATTGTCCAGGTCCTGAAGTTGCGTGACTGGCAGCTTGGCCCGGGCCAGCCCACGCTCGTGATGGATCAATTCTCCGCCGACGACTTCCGCATGGTCGTGGACGACCGCGCCGACGTTCACGTCAATTCGAAGGACGGCCGCTTCTACTTGGGGTGGTTCCCGCTCGGCCGCCCCGGGACCGACGGCGAGGGATGGAAGATCGCCGTCACCGGCACCGCGAAGGTCCCCGGGTACAGCATCTCGTTCGACACCGAGACGCCGGCCGATATCGTTGCCGCCGCCGTGACGCGCGTGCTGGGGACCTCCCGGCCCCTGTGAGGGGCAAACTCGAGTCGGCTTCGGGAGACTCGACTCGGCCCTGCAATCCCTCTCCCACCCATCGAACGGTGCGATACTCCGCCGTCCTGTAAACCTGCTTCCCCATGCAAGGAGACTTCCCGTGGAGCCCTCGGAGATGACCGTCGGTGATCTCATAGACCGTCTGTCCACCTGCGACCGGACCGCGCCCTTGCGGCTGGCGATGAACCCGTTCTTCCCCATGGCCCACCGCGCGGCGCTGGTCGTCGAAGCCCGCGATGAGGCCGGACGGCCCGTTGTCTACCTGGCCGAGGGACGGGACGCGGACAGCCAGCTCGGGCATCTGCCGCCCGAGGTAGCCGTCGCCCTGACCTGGCAGGCCCCCGTCCAGCCGCCACCGCGCCGCCCCCGCCGCACCGCCGGCGGTAAGTAGACCCGCACCGAGCCCTTGGAGGCGCCCCTGAACCCCAACTCCCCGTTCGACCCGTCCACCCCGAACCGCGCCCAGCCCGCGTACTGGGTCGGCCCTCGGCACCTGGCCGGTGACGACGGACGTCTCTACGACGCCGTCGCCGACACGCTCGCCGGTCTCGGCTGGACGAGCCTGGCGATTGTCCGCGGACGGCAGGAGCCGGACGAGGCGCCGGAGGACCGGCAGGTCTTGCGCAGCACCGTCCTTCACATCAGCCCCGACACCCTCCGGTGGGCCCAATGGGTGCTGCCGGACGAGCCGTTCCACCTGGGCGAGCTGCCGATTGCGTGGCAGGTCTCCGCCCGCGAGGACGGGACCACGCCGCTTGCGCAGTGGTCCGCCTACTTCACCCCCGACGTCCCGGGCGAGGTCCTCGTTGACTTCCTCCTCGCGCTCGACGCCCGTGACCAGCCCACCGCCGCGTTCACCGGGCCCGAGCTGGTCCTCGACGCCGTCACCACGCACGGCTGGCTCCTCGATGTCGACCAGCCCGACGCTGGGGCTACGGACCCAACCTTCACCTCTCACCTCAGCCTCGGCGAGGTGCCGCCCCTCATCCAGGACGCCGACCCCCGCACCCTGACCGTCGCGGCGGACGAGACGGGACCTGCCGGATGGCAGGCATGGGCACAGCCTGTCCTGGGTGCACCCTGCCTGTGGGCCGTGTCCTTCAGCGCCAGCGTGCCGCACGACCTCGTCGCCGCCTTCGCTGCCTCCCTCAGCTCCACCGCGCCGGTCCTGCGCCGGGTCCTGCCCGAGAGCACGCGGGACCGACTCCTGCGCGCCCCGGCCGGCTGAGTACCGGCGCACCATTCGCATACGAAAGCCCGGCCCCCCGATTCGGGGGGCCGGGCTGTGTGCTGTACCGGCCTGCTCCTACGCCTCCAAGCGCCGGATACGCCACGGCGCCCCGGCCGTTGTGTGGCCTGGGGCGCCGTGGCGTGGGGGGAGCGTCAGCGGGATGCTGTCGCCTTGGCGAGAGCCTTGTCGAGGTGACGGTCGACGAGGGAGGGGGAGCCGGAGACGTTCACCAGCACGTTCCCGGCGCGGACCGTGGTCTGCTTGACGACGCTGTCCTGCCCGCCGGCGGAGAAGGTGAGGAGCATGCTCCACCGCTCGTCACCGAGCTGGGGCGCGGACATCTTCTGCGTGGTGACGTCGATCGCGTTGCTGCCGACGAGGACCTGGTACTCCGGGCATCCGGTCATCGCGGCGAAGATCCGGCCGGTGTCGTCGGAAAGCTTGTCGGCGGAGTCGCTGTACAGCTCCTCGGACACCTCCGAGTCGCTGCCGCCCGTGTACGTGAAGGACGCCTTCGCCTTGCGGGGGAAGTCGAGCGAGCCTCCGGTGATCGCGTCGCCGCCGAGCTTGTCCAGGGCGGGGCAACCGAGGACGGTGACGTCGTCGTGCTGCGCGGGGCGCTCGGGCGCGCGGGTGTAGCCGCTGCCGAGGTCGTCTTCGTCGAGCAGGAGAGGCTCCAGCGCGGCCGACGATAGCGGCGCGGTCTGCCGTTCGCCGTTCGCCGGGGTGCCGGCGCGGGCAGCGGACGAGATGGCGGGCTTCGCCTCGCTGGAGTTGGTGGAGCAGGCGGGCAGGGCGAGGACGGTGACGGCGGTGAGGCCGAGGGCGGTGGCGACGCGAACACGCACGGAGAGACCCCTTGGTGCTATTTAGGTGGCAGGTCGGGCAGTACGGGCCCGTGGGCCCGGTGGGGTCGCAGGGGAGGGGTCAGTGGCCGAGGTGGCGCAGGCAGTCCTCGAACGTCGCGTGCGTCGCATCCGAGGGGCCGGAGTGCCGGTTGAACCAGGCGGTGTCCAGACGCGGTTCGAGCTGCTCGTGCCCGGCCCGGCAGCGCAGCCACACCTGACCGCGGGTGGAGATGATGAGCCAGTCCCGGTACGTCTCGCACTCGGCGCAGGCGACGACCTCGCCGTCGAGGACGACCGGCCACGGCCAGGGCATCATCCGGCCCTCGACCTGATCGTGGCTGGGCACCCGCAGCTCCGGCGGCAGGAAGTCGGCCACCGCGGGTGCCGGCTCAACGGGCGGCACCGGTACCGCGGCCGGTTGTGCGAGGTGCGACAGCGCCGCCTGGTCGGCGGCCATGCGCGTCTGAAACTCCGCGTGCTGCCGCAGTATCCCGGCGATCTCTTCCTCCGCGCGGCGGCGGCGTATCCGGTGGAACAACCGTGGTCCTCCCTCGTCTCGTCCTGCACACATGATGATCGTGCCCCAGCTCCCCGACCAGCTTCCATTCACAAAGCCAACAGTCATTGCCTGCGGCTACGGGATCCGCTCCGCCCCTGCGCCGGCCGCTGCGCACGGCGCGTGGACCGCTCTGCGCCGTGACCCTCGGGTGCCACGTCGGTGGTGTCGGCGGGAAGGCCCGCAGCCCTGCGCAGCCGCCACACGAGCACGTCACTGACCGACTCCGCACTCTCCATTTCCCGTCGCCCAGCCGCTTCGGCGAGCAGGACGGCTGGGTCGTGGTCGGCGCTCTCGGCGTCGGCGAGAGTGGCGGCGAGGGCGTACCAGCCAGGCTCGGCCAGGATCTGCTCGGCCAGCTCCGGCAGCGCCTCGCGCAGCACCGCCGTCTGCCGCTGCCGCAGAGGGCGGTTGAGGCGTCGGCCGCGCTGGTAGAGAGCGCCGAGGGGCTGCGCGGCGGCGGCCTGGTAGGCGGCACGCAGATGCTCGGCGGCCTGGCGGGCGGCGGCGGCCTGCTGCGCGTGGTTCTTCTTCGCGTGCCAGTGGGCGGCGGCGGTGATGAGGAAGAACAGCATGTCGATCGCCATCGCGGTGGTCGCACCGTCCTCGCCACGTCCGAGCGCGGGACCGCTGCGGACGAGGTCGCGGGCGGCCTGCCGCAGAGCACGGTCGTGCCCGCGCTCGGCCCGGACGTGGGAGCGGGAGGCCCGCTCGAACGCCCAGGCCGCTTCCCGCAGTTCGCGGCGGGTGTGGGCGGCGGAGGTCTTCGCCAGCGCGTCCAGGACCTCCCCGGCCGCCGCGATGTACGCGGCGGCCACCGTGTCGTCGCCGTGCTCGACGACCAGCACCGCCTGCCACGCGGCCGAGGCAGTACGTCGGCGGGCGGAGGCCGCGCCGCTCGGCGCGGTGTTCGGGGCGTGGCTGTCGGCGGACCAGCGTTCCCGGATTCGGGGGAGGGACAGGTCCGGCGCGAGTCGCGCGCCGGGGTAGAACACCGGCTCGTCCTGGGCGTTGCGGTCGTCGGGCAGGGCGACCTTGTACCCGAGCAGGTCGCCGGACGGGGCGGCCCGCTTGCGGATCAGCAGGCCCGCGGCGGCCAGCCGGTCGAAGAACTCCTCCTCGCTGGTCGCGCCGGCCACCGCGCGGCGCACGGTCTCGCGCAGCTCCTCTCGCGCGGTCCGCTCCCGGCCCTGGCGCTCGGCCTTGTGGCGTTCGGCGCTGGTGGGTCTCTGCGCGGCAGTGCCATCGCCCTTGTTGAGACGGCGCAGGCCCAACTTCACTTCCAGAGTGCGGGCTTGGGCCTGAACGCGGGCGGCGTCGTGGTCGAGGTCGGGCTTGTAGCCGTCCTCGCGGACGAGGGTGGCGACGATGTGGATGTGGTCGTCGGCGTGCCGGACGGCCGCCCACCGGCAGCCTGCGCCCTGGTCGGGGTCGTCGATGCCGGCGGCGGCGACCATGCGGCGGGCGATGTCGCCCCACTCCTCGTCGCTGAGGATGCGGTCCTCGGCGGCGTTGCGTACGGACAGGTGCCAGACGTGCTTCTTCGGTCGCTCGGCCTCGTCGATGTTCTCCAGGGGCTGGTCGAGGAGTTGCTGGAGCTGCTTGAGGGTGGCGGACTCGTCGCGGCCGGGGTCGGGGGCGTTGTGGTCCCAGGAGGCGACCAGGTGCGGGTCGGTGTGCTCCTCGTACTTGCCCGGCCCGTACAGGTAGTAGAGGAGGCCGAGGGTGCGCTGCCCGCGCTTGTGGATCCTGGGGATCATGCCGGTCGTGTGTTCCTAGTCCTGGTCGAGGAGTTGGTCGGTGGCGTGCTGGACCCGTTGGATGGCCCGTTCGGTGGCGGCGATGACGGCGTCGAGCTCGGGCGGGTGGGCTCCGGCGTTGATCGCGCGGGTGATCTGGTTGAGGTTGTTGCCGACGTGACCGAGGTGCCGGCGGGCGGAGAACAGTTCGGCGACGAGTTCACGGCGTCCGGCGATCGCGGCGGCGGTCGTATCGAGGTCGCGGGCGGCGGCGAGGCCGCTGCGGGCCAGGAAACCAGGCAGGGTTGTGCGGGCGGCGGTCGCAGCGGCGGCGAGCAGGGTCTTCTCATCGTCGTTCAGGCGGACACTGCACACGTAGGCGCGCTTGTGCGCGAGCGGCTTCGGTGAGCGCTTGCGCGAGGTCTTCTTCGCGTCGCGGCGCTTGCGCGGCGACGGCTGCTTCTCCGGCTGCGATCCGCCCTCGGTCGCTGCCTCGCGGACCAGCACCCCCCGGTGCTGGTCCGCTCCCGCCACCCCCGGGGCGGGCCCGGCCGAAGACGCCTTCCCCGACGGGGAAGAGTGTCTCGGCCGATAACTTGCTCGCCCCGAGACCGAGTTGAGCTTCGACTCGAGGTCCGGGGTGTTGCCGTTCTCGTTCGGGTTCGTCATCGGGTGCGGGGCCTCGTGGTGCGGAGGCGATGCTGGATGGCGGCGACCATCTCGACGACGTCGGCCGGTCCTGCGAGCACGCGCACGGGGCCGACGGGCTCGTGCTGGACGAGCCACTGGCCGTTCGGAGCGAGAACCGCGGCGTGCAGGAGCCGATGGCGGACCAGGACGTCCGCCCAGGCGCCGGCCTCCGCGCTGGTCGGCGCGGACGATCGTGCGATGCGGGGTTCGATGGTGGTGCCTCCTGGAATTGGGCGGTGGCCCGGCACTGGGCCGGGCCACCGGTTGCGCTAAGGGGCCGTGAGCTGCGGCTTTGCTAACGTCAGCCGCACTCGGGGCAGCGCCCGACGTGCCGGCTGAGGGCCTTGGCCATCTGCTGCTTCGCCGACAGTGCGTGCTTCGCGCTGCTCTTCGCCGCCGGCCTGCCGGCATGCCGCTCGGAATGGGCGCTCAGGAAGCCGATTTCCCGCTCGAACTCCTGGCGGATCGTGGCGAAGCGGCGGCAGGTCTTCATCGGGCGGTGCTCCTTGTCGTCGTGGCGGTGGCGTCACTCCGCAATTCGCGAAGTACGAGGCTTAGTCGGTCGTTTCGGCCCCCCGTGAGGCCCTCGCGCCGGAGGATTTCCCGGAGCTGGACTCGGGTGACGGTCTCGTTGCCGTCCCGCTCCAGGAGGGCGGGGACGTGTGGCCGGACCTGCTTCACTAGCTGGTCCACGGACGCCTGCAGCTCCCGCGACGGGCGCTGCGTCTGTTGGTTGCGGGACCGGCCCCCGCGCTTGCCCTTGGCCTTCACCGTCGGCTTCCGGCGGAGCGGGACCTTGTGTCCCCGGTCCCCGGTGGGGTTGGTCCCCGTGTCGGTGTCGGTGTCGGTCGGTCCCCGGTCCCCGGTGGGGGCGGTCCCCGACTCAGCGTCGGTCGGTCCCCGGTCCTGTCCGGGGTGCTGAGCAGGCACTTCGTGTATCTGTTCGCCGATCCCCTCGCCGCTGTCGAGGGACCTGTCGGTCCCCGGCTCAGACGCTTCGGTCCCCGCTTCTGTGCTCACGGTCCCCGCTTCACGGTCCCCGGTTTTCGGGACCGTGCTGCTGCCGGGTGCCGGGTCGGTCCCGGGGACCGGTCCCCGCTCTTCCTGCGCGGACCGGTCCCCGCCCGGGACGGCGTGGGGGCGGGGACCGTCGCTGGGGACCACGGCTTTCAGTGGGGCGGTCCCGCCGATCGGTTCGGGGACCAGGCCCTCTCCGCTGGAGTGCGGGGACCAGGGGGAGGGCAGGGGCACGGTGGCGAGGGCGAGTGCGTGCCGGCGGGCGGCGAGCTGGTTGAGCAGCTCGGCCCGCTGGGCGGGGTCGGTGCCGACCGAGGCCCGGCCGATTGCCTTCGACAGCCGCCGGGCGAGCCGTCGGCCTCGTCGGCTCGTTCGCTGATCCGGAGTGCGTTCGGCGAGACGGGCGGCGAGGGCGACGGCTCGGGCGGTGGCCCGGTCGCGGGTGATCTGTGCGGCGTCGCGGTCCCGGGCGGCGATGCCGAGGCGGGACAGCAGCCGCTCCCGCGCCTCCCGCCCCAGGGTGGCGAGCAGACCGTGGGAGGCGGCGCCGGGCGTACGCAGGCGCAGTTCGATGCCCATGGCTAGGTGCCACAGCATCGCCGCCATGATCGGGCCGACAAACGCCCGGACGGTGCCGCCGATGGGGCCGCTCTCGGCGTAGGCAGGGATCACCTGCACTCCGGTGATGACCCAGACCAGCGTGCCCGGCAGCCCGGGCGCCCCTTGGACGGACAGGTTCTGGCGTGCCATGAGCGCGGTCGCGAACAGCGCCAGTTCGGCGGCGGCGAACATGCCGGCCCGCTCGGCGGTGCCGGCCATGTCGAGGTAGTCGGCGGCGAACCGCCAGCTCGTGTCCGCGCTGTAGGCGGTGCAGCCGAGCGCGGCGAGGGCGGCGACCTTGACCGCGGGGATACCAGAACGTTTCTTCTGAGGGCTGGCTCCCCGACGGTGGATCGCCCAGCCGGTCAGGACCAGGGCCAGGACGGCGACGGGGATGCCGACCGCGAGGAGGACGGACAGGTCCGGGGCGGCGCCGAAGGACAGGGAGAGGTGGGTCATGCGGCCTTTCCGAGAGGGGCGTGCGCGGAGGTCGACTGCACGGGGCGGGACGCAGGCTGCTCCTTGGCGGCCTGGCCGGTCGCGGGCTTGCTCGTGGCTGGCTTCGACCGCTTCCGCTTCTTCTTCCGCCGCTGGGGCACGCCCTGGGTCAGGTCCCGGTGGAAGACCTTGTGGGCGGCCTGGGTCAGCAGGTCGCGGGCGTGCTCCTGGGTGACCTGCAGGGCAACGGAGAGCCGGTCGGCACGCCAGCCCCGGGCGTAGGCGTGGTCGATGACGACCTGCCGCTCCTTGGCGGTGAGGTGCACGTCGCGACCGTTGAAGACCGCGATCACGCGGTCGTAGTCGAGCCGTTGGGGCAGCCCGTCGTGCCACGGCCGGCGTTCGGCCTCGGTGAGCCCGCCCCAGATGCCCTCCTTCAGGACGTTTTCGAGGGCGAAGTTGAGGCAGTCCCGCTTGACCGGGCACGCGGCGCACAGCTCCTTGGCGTCGGCTATGGCTTCGTGGTCCCGGGGCAGGGGAAAGAAGGTGGTGTCGGCGTCGTCGAGGTCCATGCCGTGGCACACGCCGTGCGTGTGCCAGCTGGTGTCGCCGATGCCGCGCAGGCCGGTGGCCGGCGCGTTGTGGGTGGTGATGGTGCGCAATTTCTGTCTCCGATGTGCTGCCGCGTCGGCCGGTCGGGTCCGGGGTGGGCGGACGCGGGCGTCGGGGTCGGCTGCGGCGCGGGGCGGGCGTCGCAGCCGGGGCGGGGTGGTGGTGTGCGGTGGCGCACCGGACGGGGTGCACCCGAGGGGTGCGCCGGTCAGGCCATCGCGGGCTGCTGGGCGTGCTGCGCTGCGGCGAGGTCGACGCGGCCGGGGTGCGGGGTGGCTCGGGGGGCGTTGCCGCGAGCGTCGCCGTCGAGGCCGATGCGCCGGCGCCGGCACGGCTCGCCGACCTGCGCGTGGCACCACTCGCACTCGACACCGAGGAAGTCCGGCTGGCCCTGGGCGATGGCTGCCTCGCGGGCCGCGCGGGCGGGCCGGTAGGGGGCAAGTTCGGCGCGAACGTCCTCCGGTATGTACCGGCCGATCGCCTCGAGATGCGGTTCGAGGTCGGGAGGGACCTGGCCGCCGGTGATCTGCCGGTGCGTCGCGGGCGGGACGGCTCCAGTGGAGACTGCGCGCCGCGTGCGGACCAGCTCGGCCTGCCAGGCGGCCGGGTCGTCCGGATCTGCGGCCGGTGTGGGGTCGGTGTGCCGCGACAGGCGGTCGCGTCGGTAAGCGCGCCACTTGCGGGCGACGTCCACCGGCAGGATCGGGTACGGCGAGTCGAGGATGTGCCCGCGGGCGACGACGCGGGCGTCCCACCCGTGCGCGGTGGCCAGGGGCACGTCACCGAGCAGCTCGTGCCACTGGGCGATCTGGTCGCGGGCCTCGCCCTTGTCGGTGCGGATGAGGCGGGGGTCGAGTCGGCCGAGGTAGGCCAGCAGGGCGCCGACTTCGTGTGGGGTCACGGGGGTGCTACTCCGTTCCGGTCGGCTCGTCGAGGGCGGCGAGGAGGGCGGCGGTGTGGGCCTCGGCTCGGGTCATGCCGCCAGCGGGGGCGGGGCCGTTGCCGGGCAGGGCGTAGAGGTTCGGGCGGCCCGGGGTGCGTTCGCGGGCGATCCAGGCCCGCCAGTCGGCAGCCCAGGCGCCTGCCGACCGGGGTTTCCAGGCGGCCCGGTGGGTGCGCCACTTGGCGTCGGCGGAGCGCAGGCCGTCCTCGCCGAGGCGGGTGAGGTGACCTTGCTGGCGGGCCCAGGCGTGGGTGGCTGGGTCGACCTGCCACTGGCTGGCCGGGGTGACGGCAGTACTACTGCTGCCATTACGGTTCACCTTCGGTTCACTACGGTTCTGGGGGTCGGAATCCGTTCCCTCCAAGGGTCGGAATCCGTACCGTCGGGGGGGCGGATTCCGACGCGAGGGGCCGGAAGCCGTACCGGTCGGATTCCGACGGGAGGGGCCGGAATCCGTACCGTCCTTGGGCCAGATTCCGTACTGCCGAAGCTCCTCGACCTTCAACTCGGGCACCGGATCCGCCTCCGTCGCCGCCGCGACTTCCGCCGATGAGCCCTCCTGTTCGGCAGCCTTGACCTTGGCCAGGAACGCGGCGGCGAGGGGCAGACGGTAGACCGTGGTGCGCTGTGGTCCCTGGAGGTCGTCGCGCTGCTCCAGCTCGCTACTGGTGATGAGCTTGTCGAGGGCGTCGCGTACCGCGGTCCGGCTCGCGTTCGTGCGCTCGATCAGGCTGGAGAGAGAGGCCCAGGCGGCGCACTGCTCGTCGGGCACCCGGTCGGCGATCGACAGCAGGACCAGGCGAGCAGTCCCTCGGCTGGAGCTGTGCTCCCACACCCACTCGCGGGCGTCGCTGCTCATTGGCCACTCCCGGCCGACAGGCGGGACGTGCGCGCCGGCACGGTGGCCGGGGCGGGCTCACGCCCGAGGCGGGTAGACGCGGGAAAGAGGGCGGCTGCCGCGCAGGCCAGGCCGTCGGGCCTTTTGCGCAGGGCAGAGCGCATGTAACACTCTCCTTTGGTGTTGCCACGCTGAGACGCCCCCTGGAAGGGATCAGCGTGGTGATGGTGGCGATATCCGCCTTTGCCGGGGCGGTTTGTGCCGTGAAGCGTTCGGCGTCCGGGAGTTGCACCTCTCGGGCGCCGTCGCTGTATGCGGGCCTACCAGGCCCGGAGCGCGCGCATGCCGTTGCTCCTCGGGTTCGTCGTGCCGGGCGCGCTGCCCGGGGGACGACGAACATACGCACGACCCTGCGTCAAGATCCAGACTTGGTTCTTAAACCCTGTAGAAGTCGCGCGGCCGGGCGCGAAGCGGGTCGGATCGCTGTCCGCAGGAAACAGTGCGAGTTCTTCTCGGTCGTCACCGCGCCAGGACACCTGGTGACCGTCTCGATGATCTGCGCGCCTGCCCGTGTGGCGAGGCGGCGGGCGCGCCCAGGGCATCCTGCCGACCGTCGGACGGCGTGGCCTGGCCCTCGCCTCGTTGCGGCGTCACGGGTCCTCAGTGGCGGTGTCCGCACGGCGTCCCCCTCCCTGTCCATCTGGGCTGCGAAAGCACTCTCTGTGCATTCGCAGCAGTCGATGCCGGCGTGATGACAATAGACCAGGGAAGATGGATCACGTCAACTGGGGAGAATGGAACGGTTGCACCTGACGGTGTATCGTTCACGCCAGTCGAAGCAGTAGCTCCTCGAGTCAGTGAAGGATGGGCCCGCATGAGCGAAGGAGTGCCCACGAAGCAGCGCACCCTCGCGCAGAAGCTCGATCACCTCTTCGTGACGATCCACCCGAGGGACCGCGGTGCGTACAGCTATGAAGAGGTGGCGTCGGGCATCGAGCGGTCGGGAGGGCCCACCATCTCGGCGAGTTACATCTGGAGCCTGCGGACGGGCAAGAAGGACAACCCGACGATGAAGCACCTGGAGGCCCTCGCCGGCTTCTTCGGTGTCGCGCCCTCCTACTTCTTCAATGACGAGTCCGCCGAGCGGATCGCCGCCGAGCTGTCACTGCTCGCCTCCATGCGGGACAACCGCGTGCGAGATGTCGCCCTCAGGGCCTCCGGTCTGTCGGCGGAAACCCTCGAGACGATCAAGGGGTTCATTGAGAGGGCCCGCACCTTGGAAGGGCTCGCCGACGACGAGGCGTCCAGTCGGTAAACGCAGCGCGACCGGGAGTCGTACGGCCGCTGTCCGGTCGAAGCTGTGACGCACGCCACTCTGTGGGTTTCGTGCATGACCTATGGCAGTGCCAGGGTTTATTGCGGCTCTATTTAGCCTTGATCAAGTGATGCCGAATCAGGCGCATTCCTTGATCGTCGCGCTGTTGAGCGGAATTTGAGCATGCTATTGGCATATTCCCCTGAGCGTTGACGTATCGTTCCCGTGCCGGAATACACGATTCCGGTGCCGCCTCTGCCGCGGTCACGTACAGCGCCACCTGCGGAGTCGAGTTGTCGTTGCGTAGTCGAAGAGAGCAGCCGGGCGGCAGACGTCAAGACCGCCCGGGCTTCGGGGACGTGCTCGCCTCAATCGACATCCCGGACCCGTTCGACGTCCAGGTCTTCTGCGCCCGGATCGCAGCGCAGCGCGGCCGTGCGCTCCATCTGCACAGCGTCCCCGGCATCTCCGGCACCGACGCCCCGTGCGGTGTCTGGATCGCCACCGAGAAGGCCGACCATGTCTTTCACGAGGCAGCGACCAGCCCACTGCACCAAGACCACATCATCCTGCACGAGATCGGCCACATGCTCCTGGGCCACACGTCGATCATCGACGGCGTCCAGTCAGCAGGCGGCTTGTTCGCGGACATCGACCCCGCCACCGTGGTCAGCCTCCTCACCCGGGCCAGCTACGGAACCGAGGACGAACGGGACGCCGAGCGATTCGCAGGGCTGATCGCCAACAAGGCCGCCGCCCCCCGCACCGGCAAGGCCGCCCGCAGCAGCGTCCTCCAGCGCCTGGGCGACGCGCTCAGCGACTCGTAAGCGCGCCCCGGAATGATCGACACACTTCCTGCGGTCCTGCTGTGGCTGGTCACCGCGTGGCGTACCCCGGCCGCATGGCGCGACTCCAGCAAGCGAGTCCTGTGGAGCGCCTTCCTCGCCCTGGCGGTTGCCATGACGCTCAGGCTGTCCTTCGTCGCCGCACCCCTGGACGCCAGTCTCCGGGTCAACAACCTGAGCTCCCTGGGCAAGCACGTCGGTGGCATCGCCGCGGCGCACTCGGTTCTGACCTTCGTGCACAACATGGCCGAGGAGAAGGCGCCCGGGCTCAAGTCCTCCCGCCTGCACCTCCTTGCCCCCGTCACCGCCGCCGCCATCATCACGGTGCTGTTCTTGGCCACTCCTCAGCCGCGCGAAGCGGTGGACCTACTCGCCGAGTACGCCACCGACTGGCGCATCGCCGCCTACGGAGTGGTATGGACGGGCTACCTCGGGGCAGCACTGTTCAGCGCCTCCCGGCTGTGCTGGCGCTGGGGCCGGCAGCCCGGCACCGGCCTCCTCGGTCGCGGCCTGCGTCTCACCGGCATGGGCACCACCGTCGGCATCGTCTACGCCGCACACCGCGTTGCCTTCGTGATCCTGGGATTTCTGGGGCACAGCGTCATTCCGGCCAGCACGGTCAAGGCGATCAGCGGTCTCCTGCTCTTCACCGCATTGATCTTCATCGTGACCGGCAGCACGCTGCCCGCCGCCGGACGACTGCACCGCTGGATCCGCGAATACCGCGACCTACTGCAGCTGTACCCGCTCTGGCTCAGCCTTACGGAGGCCGTGCCAGAGGTCCGTCTCGACCCACCGCGGCGCAGGGCATCCGAGATTCTCCACCTGCGTCACGTTCACGACCGTCTGTATCGCCGCACCATCGAGATCCGTGACGCCGTTCTGGCCCTCAGCGACCACGCCCCCAGCAGCCTGCGCGACCAGGCCCGCGCCCACGTCGCGGCCTCCGGCCTCATCGGCGCGCAGGCCGACATCGCCGCGGAAGCCTGCTGGATCATTGGCGCCAAACAAGCCCGGCAGGCCAGCGAGCCCTCGTCCGGCGCGCCCCTCCCGCCCGCCAGTGGCGGCCGGGATCTGCCCAGCGAGATCCAAGCGTTGAAACAACTTGCCAGGGCCTACGACTCCGACCTCACCCGCACCTTCGCTGCCAAGCTCGACCACGACCGAACGCTGGAGATAACACAGTGACCGAGTCCCGCACGGCCCGCCTCATCACCGACGCCCTCGCGCCGGCCAACCTCGTCATCGCGATACTGCTGATCATCGGCTGGCACAGCACGAGCAGCGTCACAGGGCTCGGCTGGGGACTGCTGGCGGCCCTGTTCTGCGGCGGTATCCCGTTCGCCGTCATCATGCTCGGCGTGAAGCGCGGCCACTGGACCGACAAGCACGTACGCGTCCGCGAGCAGCGCGCCGTCCCTCTCCTCGCCACGATGGCGTCGGTAGTGATCGGCATCTCACTGCTCGTCGCTCTCCAGGCGCCCCGCGAGGTATTCGCCCTGGTCGTCGCCATGCTCGTCGGCCTCGTCATCACCATGATCGTGACCATCTGGTGGAAGGTCTCGGTCCACACCGCTGTCGCCGGAGGAGTGGTCGTGATCCTGCTCCTCGCCTACGGCGTAAGCGCGGCGCCGCTGGCACTCGGCATCGCCGCCATCGGCTGGTCCCGCGTCGCGCTGCGTGACCACACTCCCGCCCAGACGGTCGTCGGCGCCCTGCTCGGAGGGCTGGCGGCTGCTGTTGTGTTCAGCGCGATGCGCTGAAGGCGCGCATGCTGGGTGCCAGCTCGACTACCACCACCTGGTTGTCCAGGCCGAGTCAGGAAGCGAGCAACGAGTAGTAGCCCAGGTTCGCCCCGATGTCGACGAATCCGCCCCCAGGGCCCACGACGGGAGGGAGGCGATGAACGCTGAGAGGCACGGCTCCCAGCAGCCGGTGGTGCACAGGCAGCGCATTTACCGATCCTCTGGCTGTCCGAATCGGCTGTGAACTGGCGCGATGCGTCGCGTAGTCGTTCATGACGGCCCGTCTGGTCGCCGGAATTGTCAAGGGTGGGCAGCGTGGCTGATTCGCCGCCCTGGGCTCGCGGCGCAGTAACTTCCGGCGGTGCCCCGAAAACTGCAAGCGTTGCATCGCGAGGTGGGACGACAATCGCCCTGACACGCACAAGGTCACTCGCACACCAGGAGCGGTCATCAACGCGAAGCCGATCACCCCAGAAACCATGCAACGCCTGGCCTTCATCCGCCTGCTAGCCCAACAGGGCATGGAGCAGTCCCGGCTCCCTGACCCGCTCGCCGCCAGCTGCATCCTCACGTTTCACGACGCAGTCGAGCTGTTCCTCGTCCTCGCGAGCGAACACCTCGGCATCACCATCCCGGACAAGGGTCAGTTCGTCGCTCGGTACTTCGAGACCATGCACCCGGACAAAGCGGGCCCAGCCGGGGTCGACCTGGCTGGAAAGATCGGCGTCAAGCGGCTCACTGTGCAGCGCAACTCGTTCAAGCACGACGCCGCGCTGCCAGCAGGCCCCACGATCGAGCAAGCCCGGGTGGACACCAAGCAGTTCTTCGAGGAAAACACCCCCAGGGTGTTCGGCCACCCGTTCGACGGCATCGACATGGTCGAGCTCATTCCGCAGGAGCCGGTTCGTGAGCAGCTGCGGGCAGCATCCGCAGTATGGGCCCAGGGCGACCATGCGAACGGTATGGGCCTTCTGCGACTCGCCTTCGAGGAGCTCTTCGAGCAACACATCAACGGCGATGACTTCCGCGGTTCTCCGCTTGCGTTCGGTCGCCAAGTGCGCCAGGACCCGTTTCTCGGGGGCAAGGTGGCCAAGGCGCTTACGCTCGACGAAAAGGGCAAGTACGCGCCAGTGCCGCCGCGTCTGGCGGAATCGGTCGGTCGGCACGTTCAGGATCTGACGGAGACGGTCGCGAAGATGCAGTCTGCCCTCCGTGTCACCTCGCTCGGCATCGACTACCACCGATACCACCGATTCGAGCACCTCACCCCGGAGGTCTCGCGCCTCGCCAACGGACGGCGTGAGGCGTACCCCGTCGGCCCATACGCCCCGCGCGACGAGGACTTTGAGTATTGCCAGCAGTTCGTCGTCTCAGCTGCACTCAGGCTGGCTGAGATGGAGGCGCACCTGGCTCGGCCGGCCTGGCGCGAGTGATCGGGACCTGGTGTCCCGAAGCTCACCAGAGGGTCCAGGCTGTGGGATGCCGAAGTGCCCCGCCCTCCAGCGTTTCGCATCGTGCTCGGGACCTATGAACTGGCCGGAACTACGAGCCGTATGTCAACTCGTCAAAGTGCGGGTCCAAGGGAAGGTACTGATCGGCCACTGTGACGAGCTCCCGACTCGCTGCATGGTCCCAGCTGCGCACCAGCACCGACAGCCCCTCCTCCTGCAGGGCCTGGACGGGGCGGACGAAGTCGCTGTCGCCGGAGA
This sequence comes from Streptomyces chromofuscus, assembly GCF_015160875.1. Classification (NCBI taxonomy): domain Bacteria; kingdom Bacillati; phylum Actinomycetota; class Actinomycetes; order Kitasatosporales; family Streptomycetaceae; genus Streptomyces; species Streptomyces chromofuscus. Next base: position 5,553,975 of record NZ_CP063374.1, read on the forward strand.
CCAGCGTCACGATGTCTCCGCGCTCCGGGTGCATGTACCGGATGTCGGTGAGCATCCTGGTGGTCAGGGCGCTGTCGACTTGCTTCTCCCGGTTGTGCGTATTGCGGCGCAGTAGATCCACTGTGAAGCCGGCGTCCCGAGCCGAGTGCTCCCACACTGCCGCACCGGGCTCTCCGTACGAACCGAACATGACGGCCTGGCCTTCTCCGCAGGTCGGCGGGAACAGCAGGCCGTAGAGCGTGCGGAAGTTGCATCGCCACGACGGATCGACCAAGCCGCGCGCACCGGCCTGATGGGCGGACGGCGCCAGGCCCCGCCGGGCTGCTGCGCATTGCATCCCAGCGACAAAGACATTGGACCCATCGACATAACAAAAGACGACTGGGAGAGATTTGTTTTTCGACATTTTCCGCCCTTAGAATGCAACAAAACTCCTCTCCGCGCAGCGGAAAAGAGTTCAGATCGACGTGGAAATATTTGGTTTTGAATTGCAAGTTGGTAATTGCGTCATGCCGTTCGGGCGATGGCTCCGATGTGGTCTACCACCCTTGGGTGGTCCGAGAGTAGCGGTCCGGGAAGGCCGTCGGGACTTCTTCGTGGAAATCGGTCAGCAACGACCCCATCCTGAGCACCCCACGTCACTGACGGCCGGAGACCGATCCCCTGCATGGCCGTGGGCCAGCGGATTCACGGTCCCCGAGACCACTTCGGCTTCGTCCTCCTCGGCGGGTGCACGGTGGAGCGAGGTACCTCGAGAGGGGCTCAGGCGGGCGGCCCGTTCTACGCTGCGCTCGCCGCCCACTCCACGCTGGCGCTCCTTTCCAAGTGGACGGGGCCGTGGACGAGGAAGATCAGGGACAGCACTGCCACGTACAAGCCCGTCCGCGATCCGTGGTGGACGTCGTCATTCGTCGGCTACTTCGCGATCCTCGGCTCTCGACTACGGACGCCACTGCTGGTCAGATTGTCGGAGCCAGCCGGTTCACGAACCTGGTGCCCCGCCGCGCTCCGGGGTCAGCTCGGGTCGGGCATCGACGGTGTCGCGCAGGAAGCTGCGCTTGGAGTAGAAGGTGCGTTCCGTCGCCAGGCCGCGCGCAGCCAGATAGGACAGGAGCCAGCGGTCGATGCGCTCCATCTCCCGCAGCACCTTTTCCTCGTCGTGGTCGAGGAGGCTGCGTGAGCGCCGGTACTCCATCTCGCACTGCGAGAGGACGACGTCCGGGGCGGCAAGCAGCGAGCAGCGGTCGAAGAAGATGCCGAAGACGTGTCCGGTACGCATCGATTCGCACTGGATGTCGTAGCGGACGCGTCGGAAGGGCGGCAGCGCCCGCACCTTGAGGCCCATCTCCGTGCTCAGGTACTCCCCGAAGCGGTCTGGGGAGATCTCGATGTCGGTGAAGAGCTGCTCGCGGCGGGCGAAGGCGTCCTCCGTGAACCACTTGCGCTTGAGCACGTGTGTGCCGTCGACCGTGGGGATGAAGGAGGCGTAGCCGCGCTCCTGGTCGGGCCCGGTGACGTCGAACATGTGGTTGTCGAAGTAGTGGATCTGGAACTCCTCCCGGTATTCCGGGCGGCAGTCGGCCAGTTCGCCGTGGCGCAGGGCCTTCAGCAGCTCCATGGAGACGGCCCAGATGTCGGGCGCGGGCTCCAGGTTGTACTTGTACTCCAGCTCCGTCCCGGCGAAGTGGGTGCGGAAGTACCGCAGGTGGTTGTTGAGCCGGAGCGCCGAGGCGGCGTGCGCGGCCAGCACGGGGTCCAGCCAGCGCAGCGCCTCCACTGGTCCTTCGCCGACCGGCTCGCGAGTGGTGCGCAGGAAACAGGCGTCGTCGGCGTAGAACCGGATCTGCGCGTAGGCGTGGTAGCCGCCGCCAGGATGTTCGGCCAGGTAGCACAGCGGCACGAGAGCGGGGGCCGCTTCCTCGCCGACCATCTCGCGCAGCTCGGGGCCGGCGATGGCATCGGGAAACAGGGCGCTGCCCTCAATCCGGGCGTCTGCGGTCCGGCCGCCCGCAGTCAGGGCGCTGACGGGGCAGGCGCCGAGGGCGTCCCACCGGACAACCACGGTGGTGCTGGGGACGCAGACCTCCTGCGGGGCTACCCGGACCAGGACGATCGGGTCGTCAGTGCGGCGGCGTGCGGTCTGGTTGAGCAGATGGATTCCGCCGAGAACGATCCAGGCGGCCCGAACGGTGTCGCTGCTCATGGCTGGTACCCCTTCCCGAAGCGGACACCTCGATGGCGCCCCTGCCGCTGACTGCCCGTATGCCGACGCCCGTGCCGCCCAGCCAGCCCTTGACCGACCGAGTGACGCATCCGGACGGCGCTGTGACTTCCTCCGGGTACCGGCCGCGTCGGCATAGGGTGAGCCAGGTGATTGACCAGATGACCTTGGACGCGGCGGTAGCCGATGCTCGTCTTGCCGCGCTGGAGTTCGACGAGGCCCGGACCTGGCTGGAACGGGCTAGGCAAGGGCCGATGGAACCGCTCGCAGCTGAGGTATGGGTCACCGATCCGGCCTTCAGCCACGTCCTGCTCGTGAAGCACCGGGTGCGCGGGTGGGTACCGCCCGGCGGCAAAGTCGAGCCGGGTGAGACGCCGCGGGCCGCGGCGGCCCGTGAGCTCAGGGAGGAGACCGGTCTGCGCGGTGAGCTGCTGCCCGTGCCGGCGGCCGTCGCCGTGCGGTCCTACCGGTCCGACTGGTCCCCGACACTGGGCCTGTCGTACGCCGCCGTCATCGACCGTGACGTGCCGCTCGGTGGGGAGAGCGGACAGCCGCCGAAGTGGGTCGATCTGGACAAGGAGTGGCAGAGCGCCTTTCCCGAGGACCGCGACCGCATCCGCGCGCACGTGCGCCGGCTGGCGGCCGGGCAGCCGGTCGGGGCAGGCTGAGCCTCGCCGCCGACTGGCGGTCAGATGACGGCGTCGATCAGGTTCAGGGTGTCGTCGTCCAGCGTCACGAGCTGCAGTTCGTGCAGGAAGCGGACCCACACCGGCGCGAGGCCGGGCTGATTTGTGAACTCCTCCTTGCTGAGGTGCCCTTCGGCGTACGCCACAGTGCGGCGCGCGTGGTGCTGGAGCTGGTCGGGGTGTATCCATCGGGGGGCGCGTACCTCTCGGGCGGAGGGTCGGATCGGTCCTGATGCCTGGGCCTGGTAGATCCACCAGCGGTGGCCCACTGTGTCGTCGCTCGGCCGGCAGCACCGGTTGGGCCGCCACTGGCTGAGCAACAGGTGCAGGTGGGTAACGGTCAGGCCGACTTCTTCGGCGACCTCCGTGCGGGCGGCCTGCTCGGGGCTGCCGTGCTGGTCGACGTGACCGGCGACCGGGGCGATTCCGGCCGGGGGCGTCGCGCGTTCGAAGACGAGGAGTCCGGCAGGTGAGGCGAGGAGCACCCCGACGCTGGTGTGGTCGCAGCACGGTGTGCCGCTGTCGTGGCCGGTAGAAGCGGGTAGGGCGGTCAGCGTTCCTCCTCGGGCCGCTCGGCGACCACCACGAGCCAGCTCGTCACGGTCGGCGCGTCGGGTGTGGTGAGGGCGTACGCCTTGGCGAGGATGTCCATCCGCTGGGCGTGCGTGAAGTCGCCGTCGGGCCGGGCGAAGACGGGGATCGACAGCCACGCCCTCTTCTCGGCCACCGTGCCGTGCTGCGCGACGACCTCGGTGTCGAGGACGGTCATCCCGGCCATGGACAGTTGGTCGGTGACCGCCTCCAGCGGCAGCTTGGGAGGCGCCTGGTCGGCAGGGGGCGGCGTGTAGCCGTAGTCGCGGGCGGCGATCTGCTGGATGAGGCTGTTCAGGGAGGGCCCGGTGCGCGCTGTCTTCTCATCATCGTGGCGGACTCCGGCAAAGCCGCCGCCGATGTTGAACACGAACCGGCCCCCAGGGCGCAGGGCGCGGTGGACCGTGGCGAACACTGAGAGGGTGTCGGCCTTCCAAATCGCGGAGTTGCACACCACGGCGTCGACGCCTCCGGCCGGGACGTGGTCGGCCAGCTCCTCGGCCGGCGCGGTGACCCAGGTCAGGCGCGGGTCTGTCAGCGTGCGGCGGCCGACACGCTGCATGGCGGCGGCGTTGTCCAGGGAGATGACCCGCGCCTGGAGCGGAGCGAGTTCGAGGATCGCCTCGGCGGTCGAGCCGGCGCCGCCGCACAGGTCGACCACCAGGTGGCTTTCGGTGAGGCGGGCGCGGTGGGCGAGGTCTCTGCTGGTGGCGCTGTACATGGGGTACTCGCGCGTGAAGGCGGCGTACGCCTCGGCGGTGGCGTCCTCGTCCCAGCCGAGAACGGCGTCCTGGGGTGCCATCGTGGAGTGCCTCGTTTCACGGAAGGGCTCCGGCTGACTGGGCCAGAGAACCGGTCAGGGGTCAGAACAGTGCTGATTGGACGGCCGTGCCCGGGGAGCTGAACGTGCCGAGGGTGATGCGGCGACCCTTGAGCGCGCCGAGGTCAGACAGGTACGCAATGTCGTCGTCGCTGTCGAGGACGGCGAGGACCTGGGAGCCGACGCAGGAGATCGGCGTAAAGCCGTGCTCGCCCTCGCGCAGGTCGTGTGGGTAAAGCACCCGCTCGGCATCGGCCGCGCGCAGGCGGTCGCCCTCACTGGGCGGCGTCCACGCTTCCATCACCGCAGGGATGTTCATATCGGCCAGGGACTCGGAGACGCGGGCCACGTCCTTGTCATGAGCGGCGCGGGCCGTGGATAGGTCCCGAAGGTCGGCCAGGGCCTGGAGTTTGGCCGCGCCGCGCACGGTTTGGGGCACGTCGAGGCGGCGGGTGAGAGCGTCTTCGAGGTGCCGTACGGTGCGGCCGTCGGCGGCCTTGGCAAGGTAGGTGGCGAACAGGGCGCCCTGCTCGGCGAGGCGGGATCGTTTGCGGGGCTCGGCTGCGGTGCCGACCTTGGTGGTGCCGTCGGCGAAAGTCGCCAGGTACAGCCAGTGCGGCTGGGCCATGTACTGCACGAGGGCTTCGGGGGCGTGGCCGCCGTGGTGGAACTGGTGGGCGAAGCGGAAGTCGTCTCTGCCCAAACAGCGGGTGCACTGGCCGCTTTGCTCGGCGGGCGCGCGGTCGGGGCAGGCGACGGCTTCGACACGGACGGTGTCGGCGAACTGGTACCGGCCGGTGCACCACCGGCTGGTACCGCTCACCTGGTAGCCGAGGTGCTGGTTCATGATCTCGGCGTAGACCAGCGGCCCGCCGGGCAGCGGAGCGAGCAGCAGCCGGGGGTCTCCGGTCGCCCAGGTGACGCCATGGCACACGTATTCGCCATCGCGGGGCGGGGTCACTGGCATGGTGCGTTCCTCGAAAGTGGTGGGACTGTCAGATGGTCAGCTGGAGACGGTCGGCCAGCGCGGCAGCGGCGGTCTTGAAGACCGCGTCGCGGTCCATGTCGGTGACATCCACCGACAGCCAGCCACCGCGCTGCTGCTGCTCGCGCAGCTGGGCCAGGACGGTGTCCTGGTAACGGACGAAGTCCTCATCCGCGCTGCCAGAGTGGCCGGTCTCCAGCGAGGTGAACGAGCCCTTGCGGGTGAGGGCTTCGTGGGCGCCGATGCGCAGGAAGATCACCAGGTCGGGCTCGGTGAGGTGTGCGAAGACCTGTTCGGCGAGGCGGGTGGGGACGTCGGGGTTGACGGCGTACCGGGCGAGGATCTTGTGGTGGGCGTTGTCGAGGATCACGTGGGTGCCGGCGGCGAGCGCGGGCTGGATTACCAGCTTGTCCTGGAGGGTGTACCAGGCGGCTAGCGCCAGCAGCCAGTAGTGGTCGCCGCAGCTCTGGGCGACGCGGGCATCGCGCCGGTAGACGAGCGCGTTGAGGCGGTCGACGTAGGCGGACAGCTCCTCGTCCATGGGGACCTCGGTGCTGTGCTTGCCGATCAGGATGGCGGTGTGGCCGGCGTCGTTCAGGGACTGGTGCAGGCGGGTGGCGAGGGTGGACTTGCCGGCCCCGTCGATGCCGGTGACCGTGATCTCCCGTCCGCGTGCGGGGGTGGTGGGGGGTGCTGCGGCCGTCATGGTCGTGTTCCTCCGCTGGGTGGTCAGATAGGGCGGGCGGCCAGGCGGTTCGCGATGATGTCGCGGATCTGGTCGACCAGGACGGCGCGTCGCGGTATGACGTCGCCGTGGCGCTCATTGGACAGGTCGGCGGGGTAGTGGCGGGCGAGGTTGTTGGAAATGACGTGGAGGTAGCCGAATCCGATCCCCGCCTGGCACGCGGCCGCTCCCATGGGGCCGATCTCCGGGTCGACGAAGGCATATTCGGCGTGTTTGGCCAGCCAGTCCCGGTCTTCGAGCAGGATCGACGGTGAGGTGACGTGGACGCCGGTGTGCACGCCCGGCTGGGTGGCGGCGAAGCCGCCGAAGAAGTCGTCCCACGCCACGCGAGTGCCACCGACGAGGCTCTCGTGGCCGGTGGCGAGCATGGTGTTGGGCTCGATCTCCGGTGCCAGGGCCCCGACCTTGCCGATGTAGACGACATCGTGGGCACCGAGCTCGGCCAGGCGTGCGACGACACGACCGGCGACGTCGCCCCAGATGCTGTGCAGAAAGCCGAGATAGACCACCCGGCGGCCGTGCACCACGGTGCGCTGCCACGCGTAGCCCGGTCCGCGAGTCCACACGCCGCCGACGGGGGCGAGGTACTGAAGACCCCAGCCGACGATCACGAGGTCGCCGTCGAGGTTCAGGTCGAGTTGCTCGACGGCTGCACGGGCGAGAGCCCGGTCGGGTAGCTGGTAGGTGACGGTGCTTGCCGGGCGGCCGGTCATGGCCAGGTAGGTGGCGATGATCAGCGCGTAGTGGTGGACGTAGTCGGCGCCGGGGAACGCCTTGATCACCAGCTCGCGGCCGTGGACCTCGGCGGTGGGGCGCTCGATGTTGAACGGCTTGCCGGTCTTCTCGTGCCGGGAGATCACGGCCAGACGGTCGTAGCCGCCGACGACACGGATGCCGTCCCACTCCTGCTCCTGAATGAGGTGGTGGACCTTGATCGTTAAGTAGCGCAGCAAACTCTCTGGGCCCATCGTGTGCTTGTCCACCGGGATCGGCACCGCCGGTAGCTCTCGGCCGGCCTCGCTGGTGAGGACTGGGTCGGGAAGGAGGCTCATGAGCGGGCCTCCGGGATTCGCACGCTGCTGCCCGCCGCCTCGCGGACGACCTCGATGTTGCGCCGGATCAGGTCGAACCGGTCTTCGGGGATCGGGCCTAGGCTCTCAATGCGTGGCGTGCTGGGCTTCTCGTACGGTCCGCCGGGCAGCATCGCGATGCCCATCGCGCCGAGGATGACCGGGGCGGCGCCGTCGACGGAGGTGATCCACTCGTGTTCGCGCTGCTCGATGAGCTCCAGATGCCCGGTCCGGCCCAGGCCGAGCAGCCTGTACACGATCCGGTCGTTCACCAGCCCTCGGTCTTCCAGATAGCGGGTGGCCGTCCACCGGGTTCGGCACAGCTGCTCCTCGGGAGCGGGCCGCCGTGAGGCGGGCAGGGCGATCGCGCCGACGTAGTCGCTGGAGGCGAAGTAGTCGTAGCAGCGCAGCCACTCCTCGTCGTCCGAGGCGTGCAGCACGATACACAGGCGGAACTCGTCGCTCAGATCATGGATTTCGCGGGCCGCTTCGTCGCTGGCCTTGATCGTTGCGGTACCGTCGCGCATGACGTCCGGGAGGATGATCTCGCGGGCGTCGACCGCGCGGGCCGCCGAGACCAGATCGGCGGCTGGCAGGGCGTGGCCGAGATCGAAGACGCCGTTGTCGACGATGATCTCCGCGCCGTGTTCGGCCTCGCGGCGGAAGAACGCCCGGTAAGTGGCATCGGACAGGACCCGTTGGGCGGCCACGTGATGCACGCGCGCCGGCTCCTGGGCGACGAAGGTCTCCAGATAGTCGGGCGGGGCGATCACGGAGAAGTCGATGCTGTTGGCTGTCACGCTGCCCCCCGTTGCCCGGCGATGAGGGTGAGGAATTGCTGGGAGAGCACTGGGTCCGTCTTGAACCGGCCGACGGCCTGCAGGGTGGAGGTGCGGGCCGTCTCCATCCGTACGCCACGCATGCTCATGCACAGGTGCACACCGCGGACGGCGACGGCCACGTCCTCGCTGGCGATCGCCGAGGACACCTCGTCGGCGAGCTGGTGGGTGAAGCGCTCCTGCACTTGAAGGCGCCCGGCGTACCGCTGCGCGATCCGGCCGAACTTCGACAGCCCCAGGACGGTGCCGTTGGCGACGTAGCCCACGTGCACCTCCAAATTCATCGGCAGCATGTGGTGTTCACACAGGGACCACACGCTCATACCGCCGACCACGACGAGTTGGTCGCTCGCGCGGGTCTCGGTGAAGCACGTCGGGGCGGACAGCGGTGCCGGGCACAGGAAGTCGCGCCACCAGGCGGCGACTCGGGCCGGTGTGTCCACCAGGCCCTCCCGGTCGGGGTTCTCGCCGAGAGCGATGAGGAGCTCGCGTACGAGCTCGGTCACCCGGGGCGTGTCCACCGTCGCTACCGGCTCGTCACCGGCCAGCTGCGACATGGGTGGGTCGGAGTCATCTACAGCAGGGGGCCACACTGCGTTCGTCATGCTGCTTCCTCACTTCCAGGATCCGGGGCGGGAGGTACGGGACGCGCGGCGGGCGGTCAGCGGCCGCGGGCCTCCGCGAACGCCAGGACGTGCAGCCTTTGCGTGAAATGCCACCTGCGGGCGGCGACCGCGTCCGCGAGCACCCGGGTTGTCTCGATCAGACCCTCAGGCGTGGTGCCCTCCGGCATTACGTAGACCGGCGCCAGGCCGTAGTCGTCGACGAGCTGCTGGATCTCGTCGAGTTCGGCCACCGAGCGCGTCACGAACTTGAAGACCGCGCGCCCGCTCGACGCGAACGCCTCCAGGGCGGCCGGCACGATGCGCTTGGCCTCGGCGACGCCGGAGTTGGCGAGTTTGGGCGACACGTTGAAGTGGACACCGTCGACGAGGAGTGAACTGTCGGGCAAGACGGTGCCGTTGGTCTCGAACTCGACGCGCTTGCCGCCCTCACGTAGGCCGCGGACCAGACGGACGAGTGCCCTCTGCTGCAGCAGCGGCTCGCCTCCGCTGATGACCACCAGTTCGACATCGTAGGCGAGCGCCCACGCGATCAGCTCCTCGACGGATCGCCGGTGGGTCTCCTTGGCGATGTCGTACCGCTTCCAGTCCCATGTGTACTTCGTGTCGCACCAGCTGCAGGTGAGGTTGCACTGGGCGAGGCGGATGAACAGCGCGGGGACACCGGTGCTCGGCCCTTCGCCCTGGAAGGTCGGCTTGGTGTCACCGAAGACCTCCGAGACGATCAGCCAGAACTCGCGGTCGACGCCCGCCTGGGCGCTGCTGCCAGTCATCGCAGTCATCGCTGCGGCCTCACGACGTCGAAGCGGGCCCAACCACTGACGGTCTCGTGCACGCAGACCGCCACCAGTTCCCCGGGGACGGTGGGCTCAAGGTTGTCGATGATCCAGCCAGCGAGGTACTGCGCGAGGAGCTCCGAGGTCGGCTCGATAGGCAGGACCTCGTGCAGGTTCCTGTGGTCGAGCTCCTTGTCGATGAACTCCTTGAACGGATGCAGGTCCCCGAAGTCGGTGACGAATCCGGGGTCCGCGAGCGAGTCGGAGGTGAGGATCACCTCGACCTCGTAGCTGTGGCCGTGCTGGCGCCCGCACTTGTGCTCGGGGGGCAGGCTGGGCAGCCGGTGGCCAGCTTGGAAGGTGAAGCGCTTGGCGATCGTGAACGTGCCATGAGGCAAGGTGACGGTGGGTGCGTGGTCGCTCATGACTCCCCTGAAGTGGTGGGTTGGTGAGTTGCTCGGGATGCCGGGTGCGGGTGCGCAGCTGTCAGGCCGGGGCCCATGGGCTGGCCGCACTGCCTCATGCGAGGGCGGTCGACAGGTGGTCTGGGAAGTACACGGCGTGCAGACGCTCGGACCACTGGCCCTTGGTTTGTCCGAGGGCGACTTCGGCCAGGCGCAGCAGTTGGATGTCGGAGGTGCCGGCCGGGGCGAAGATGTGGTGCGCGTCGCGCAGGTAGCGCTCGATGGGGACGTTCGTCAGCAGCCCGGCGCCAGCGTGGATCTCCATTGCGGCCCGCGCGGAGTCGAGCGCCATCTCGACGTTGATGAACTTGGCGTTCATCAGCTCGGCGTCGCAGGGGACGCCGACGTCGAGCAGGTGGGCCGCGTGATAGGCGGCGAGCCGGGCCGTCATCACCCGCGACTGGATCTGCCCCACCTTGAGGTTGATGTTGGGCAGTTGGTGCAGGGGGCCGCTGTAGCGGACGCGCTCGCTGGCGAACTTGATGGTCTGTTCCAGGATCGCCTGGTGGATGCCGAGGGCGACCGCGGTCAGATTCGGCCGTCCGTAGAGGACGCTGGATGAGTAAGCGATGTCCCTGCCGTCTCCCTCCGCTCCGAGCCGGTTGGTGACGGGTATTCGGCACTCCTCGAAGTGCAGTTCGCCGAAGCTGAAACCGTGCAGTCCGAGCGTCTGGGCGTGTGGTGGCAGCATCAGGCCGGGGCGGTCGGACTCGACGAGGAAGGCCGTCAGGCCCTTCGATCCCTCCGAGGTGCGGGCGACGACGCCGTGGAGGTGTCCGACGTGGCTGTTGCCGATGTAGATTTTCCGGCCGTTGAGGACGTAGTGGCGGCCCTCGCGGCGGGCGGACATCTGCATGCCCAGGACATGGCTGCCGCTGTCGGGCTCGGTCACGGCGATGGTGGGCAGGCACGAGCCGTCCGCGATCCTCGGCAGCCACTTGCGTTTCTGCTGCTCGCTGCCGAAGTGGATGATCTTGGCTGTGCCGAGCTGTGACGCCTGGACCATGGCACCCATGGCGCCGCTGACGCGGGAGAGCTCCTCGATGATGATTGTTTTGGCGAGGTGGCCGGCGCCCATACCGCCGTACGCCTCGTCGATGGTGACGCCGATCCATCCCTGCTGGGCGATCGCCGCTGCGAGGTCGGTTTCGACGGCCCCGGTCCGCTCCATCTGTTCCACACGCGGCGCGACCTGGGACTCGGCGAAGCACCGTACCGTTTCCCGGAGTTGGTGGTGCTGTGCAGTGAGATACGGATCGGACATCTGTGGGGCTCCCCTTCGTGATTGAGCGCTGTTGGTGTGCGGGGGCGCTGCCGTCTTTACTGCGGTGGCTGGTAGTCGGCGCGGCGGTAGAGGAAGTCCATGACCTCGTCCCGGCGTCCCTTGATGAGTGCGAGCGAGGACTGGCCTGTGGACTGGGGCTTTTCCACGGGGCCGACGAAGCAGACGGTCCCGAGCACGGTGTCCCCGTGCAGCAGGGGGGCTCCGGCGTAGGTTCGGATGCCGATCAGATCCACGACCGCGTTGCCGGCGAAGCGGGGGGAGGCGAACACGTCGGGCAGGACGAGAGCCTTCTTCTTGGCCACGACTTCGGGGCAGAAGCCGTGGTTGAGGGACATGCTGCGTCCCACGGTGGGTAGTTCGCTCTCGCCGCCGGGCGTGCACAGGCCGAGGAACTGCTGCTCGTCGTCGAAGATGTTGACCATGGCGTAGGGCACGCCGGCGTCCTGCGCCAGCCGCTGGGCGAAGGCATCGAGTTCCGGGTCCGGGCCGGTGAGTCCCAGGGCCCGCAGCGCTTCGGCGCGCTCCGTGTGCTCGGTGGCCGGGGCGTGCGGCTGGGGCGTTGGGGCGGGGTATGTCATGTGAGAGCTCCGGGGTTCGGGGTGCGGCTCAGCTCGAGGCTGTGGCCGACCAAGGTGATCAACACGTTCATGGCGGAGGCGGACTGCCGGACATCGCACGTCACGACGGGGATGCACGGGGCGAGGCCGAGGGCCTGGCGGACCTCGTCGGGGGTGTAGCGGAAGGCGTTGTCGAACTCGTTGACGGCGACGACGAACGGCAGGTGTCGTTGCTCGCACCAGCCGACCGCCGCGAAGGAGTCCTCTAGACGCCGTGTATCGACCAGCACGACGACGCCGAGCGCGCCGTGCCCGAGGTCGTCCCACAGGAACCAGAAGCGCTCCTGTCCGGGGGTGCCGAAGAGGAACAGGATCAGCGAGAACGGATCGTCGAAGGTGATCCGTCCGAAGTCCATGGCCACCGTCGTGGTGGCCTTGTGCGCTAGCCCTTCGAGGTTGTCGATACCTGAGCTGGCGATGGTGAGGCGTTCCTCGGTGGTCAGGGGCTCGATCTCGCTGACCGTCGCGATCATCGTGGTTTTGCCGACCCCGAAGCCACCGGCCACGATGATCTTCAGCTCTTCCGGTGGCGCGCCGGCGCGCCCCGCCCGGGCGGCGTCAGAGCTTGGTGCGTAGGGCATCGAGCAGTACCTCCAGAAGGTGCGCGTCGGGGTCGGCGGGGCCGTCGGGGTTGGCAGGAGTTAGTGCCTCGGCGTCGAGGAGATCGCCGATCAGGACCTTGATCACCTGAACCGGTTGGTGCAGCCGGGCCGCGAGCTCGGCAACGGAGCGCGGGGCACCGCTGCAGAGCATCAGCAGTGACTCGTGCTCGATGTTCATTGGCATGTGCCGGGTGGCGGGCCTGGTGACCAGGCAGGTGGTCAGGTGCAGGGGGTGTCTGGGGCGGGTGCGTCCTCCGGTGACCGTGTAGGGGCGAACGTCCCCTAACGTGCTGTCGGACCACCCGCCGCCAGATGTCACGTCACAGCCCCTGGCCGTAGATCGTGTTGCGTCGGGCCTGGATGATCAGGTGTTCGTCGAGGGCCTTGATGAGCATTTCCATCTCGTGACCGACCTGGCCCGGATCCGCCTCGGGCGTGGTCACGACGGCCAGGACCGTGCCCAGAACAGCCTCGTTCACCAGACCGGCGCTCATCAGGAAGAGGCTGCCGGCGTCGTGCTCCACGACGACCTGGCGTACGCCCCCCTTGGCGCCTTTGAACTGCTGCCGGGCGAGGGCGAAGAGTCCCGAGATGGTCGCGGCGAGGGTGTCCGCGTCGTCCACGTGCTGTTCGGTGAAGGCGAGCTTGAGCCCGTCACCGGTCCCCAGCAGAGCCTGCTGTGCCCCGGGAATCCGCGTGATGAAGCTGGTGAGCAGTCCCTCCAGCTGGGCACGTGCGGCCGCCGCCGGGTCGCTGGTGGGGTGGGTGCCTTCAGCCTGCATGGTTCGCTCCTGCGTCGTGTCTGTGGGGTGTGGGGGAGGGGGACGGCCGTGGGTGTCAGGTCACCGGTGTTTCTGGCGGCTGCTCGTGCTCGTCCGCACGGGGCGTACGGGACCGGAAGCTGGCCATCAAGCCGCCGGTGGGGCGGCCGGTCGGCCCCTGCTGCCGTGGCGGTGGAGCCTGCACCTTCTGCTGGGTGACGTCCCGGCGCGGCAACGCCGGCTTGCTGCCGTCGGCGACCGCCGGACTGTGCGGCTGAGCAGTCGGGGCAGGCGTGGGCGGGATCCGGCGGGGCACGCCATCGGGCCGGGCCGGGAGTGCCGCGCTGGTACGAGGAGCGGTGCTCGGGGCAGAGGATGCGGCCGGTGTTTCCGTGACGTGGGTGGACGGCTTGTGTTCGTCGTGTGCCTCGACGAGAAGTTCATGTGGCAGGACCACGACGGCCTGGGTGCCGCCGACGATGTTGGGCCCCAGCCGAATGGTGATCTTGTGGCGCTTCGCGAGGAGCGCGGCCACGAGGAGCCCGATCTTGCCTTCGCGTAGGCGGACGCGAGGGTCCTCCATTTCGGGAGCGGCCAGGAGCCGGTTGAGGGCATCGCGCTTCTGCGGGGACATGCCCGTCCCGCGGTCGACTACCTCGATGGCTATCCCACCATCGGTCTGGTGGGTGTGGACCTCCACCTTCTCGGTGGAGAACTCCGTCGCGTTCTCCATCAGCGCGGCCAGGAGGTGTACGAGGTTGGGGCTGACGTATCCCGGGACCGCTGTCGTCAGCTGCGTCAGGGCCACGCGTACCCGGGCATACTCGGGGATCTCGGCGACAGCACGCCGGATGGCCGTCGCGATGAGGATGGGCGCGCTGTTGCGGGACGGCAGGTTCCCGCCCAGGACCGCCAGGCTCTCCACGGCGCGCCGAATCTGCGTCAGGAGGTGGTCGACGCGGAACATCTCGTGCATCAAGTCCGGGTCCTCCACGTTCTTCTCGACCTCGGAGATGACGTGGATGCTGCGGTTGACCAGTCCCTGAAGACGGGGAGCGACGGACTTGAAGATCTCAGCCAGCTCCGCCTGAGTGTTCAGCGTCCGGTGTGCGTGCGCCGCCGCCGTCATCACGGTTTGCCACGCTTCGGTGAACCCCTGTTCCAGAGCGGCTCTGACATCGATACGCACGTCGCCCGTGCGCGGAGATTCGTCAGCCGCACGGAAGTTGGTGCTCGCGGCGCCTTGCTCGACCTGGCCCAGAGCCCAGCGCACGTGCCCTCGGCCGTTATCGATGGTGGTGAGGAGGGCGTTGAGGGTCTGCAGCGCTTCATCGCGCTCGGTGCGAATCTGCTCGGCGCGGGCTACGGCCTTGCGGGCGCTGATCGAGCGAGCGGAGGCCCACCACAGCAAGCCTCCGGCCGCTGTGCAGGCGGCCAGGACCCCGGCCTCGGCGGGCACGATGTCGAGGCCGTCGAGGATCCACCCCCCGCCTACGGTCACGGCAGTCAGTGCGGTGGCGGTTACCGCTGGGGGAAGGCGCAGGCTGTCGTCGGCGTGGGCTCTGTGACGGCGGCCGGAGGCGGCGGGGGCCTGGGCGATGCGGTCAGACATGGCACACCTCGCGAGCGCGTGCGCTGAGCGGCCGGCGCGCGAACCGCATGCGGGCACGCATCAGGCTGAGGGTCTCGTGGAGCACTGCCGGGGCGCTGGTCGGCGCAGCCAGCGGCCCGGGCGGGGCAACCCAGAAGCGGTTCCGGCAGGGCGGCTGGTACCCGTGCATGACGCACTGGAGAGCCGAGCCGCTGCTGCACGCGGAATGCGCGGCACCCCACAGGCCAGCGGTGCCGGACTCGACCGGGATGAGCAGCATGCGGTGGGTGATGCAGCACAGCAGCGGCCCGACATCCTGGCCCGTGTCGATCATGGCGTCGACCGCGGACATACCAAGTCCCATGCTGACGCGGACGACATCGAAGTCGCGCGGGAGTGTGGGCGGGAGGGGAGTCTCGCCGAAATGCAGCTGCCAGGGGTGGCGAGTGCTCAGTAGGGGAGTCATCAGCTCTCCGGTCAGGACGGGAGTTCCGTCGGACGGATTCGGTCAGCGCGGCAGTTGAGCAGCCAGGACGATCGTGATCAGGGCCAGGAGGAAGGTGGCGATCCGAAGGTCGTTCTTGCTGGGCATGACCGGTCGTCTCCGAACTCGTATGGGGGCCGTCGTGGTGCCGCGCCGTAACGGGACGGGGCCGACACGGCACCACGACGGGAACTCGCCGTCGCCGCTCGGTTAGGGGAAGGCCGTCGCGGCGACGATCGGTACGGCGCCGCCGGTGGCCGGCATCCGCTCGGGCTGCTCGGAGGCGGGGGCCAGCGTCCAGCTCCCGGGCCGTACCCCCTGTGTCCGGCAGGGGGCCACGCCTGGTGTTTGTCGGCAGCGTTCTCGGCTGGGTCGCGCAGGCCGCAGAACCCCTGGCGGTCCCGCATGTCGCAGTGCACCGGAGGACTGTCACTCCACTCGACGACGGCGCCGCAGCTGGACAGCCGGGGGAAACCCGGCCGGCCGGTCAGGGCCTGTACGGTCTGCTCGGCGAACGTCTTCTCGAGAACGTGCAGTTGCCCGCCACGACGGCCGGCACCCACCAGGACCGCGAGCAACGGAAGGCGGTAGATCGCCACCGCGACCGCATCCCGTAGGAGTGCGGTGTTGGCCAGCCGACCAGCCCAGCACTCGAAATCGTGAGCTTCCTCCCGCGGGAGCAGGCGGACCCGGGGGAGAACCGGAACCGCCCAGGAAACCGTTGGCGCGGTCACGCGTTCACCTCCGTGGGCTCGTCCACGACCAGTGGAAGGGGGCGTCGAGGGGGGATAGCTCGCCCGTCTGGCATCAGACAGCCCGTGTCCTCAAAGGAGATGACCCCGTTGCACAGGAGGCTGTAGCCGAGAGCAGGGCAGTGGGCGAGCACTTGAGCCGCCCCGCGGGCGGGGTCGTGAGCCGGAGGGCATTCGGGCTGATGCATACACGCCAGCCCAGCCTTGCTCATCTCGATGAGTACCGTCTGCACCTTCAGCGCCAGCTTCCGCAGGTAGACCCGCGATTGCATGAAGCCGTCCGGCGCCTCCGTGGCTGCCAGACTCCGAGCCGCGGCCAGGGCATCGGCCAGTGGGCTCGCCGGCGCGCCAACAGCAGGCCCGAGTTGCATGAGATGGCCGCGCAGCCTGAGCACGAAATCGAGGACGTCCTGATCGTTCTCAAGTACGGGGGCCGCCTCATCAAGGACTAAGGCAGTGGTCTCCCTGGCAGCCGCGACTACCGAGCGGGCGGTGACAGGAGCGTGCTCTGCGCGGCTGCGGGATGTGACGAGGGTCAGACCAGGGATGCTCACGAACCCCCCTCTCCGCAGAGAGGGGAAGGCGAGTCGAACTCCATCCAGACAGACTTCCCAGCACCTTCGGCGTTCGCTTCGACTCCCCACCGGTCGGCGAAGGCCGCCACGAGCTGCAGGCCACGGCCATCTTCCTGCTCCTTGGAAGCCGGCAGCAGGCGCGGCTTCTCGCCGGACGGATCGTGGACAGCCAGACGCAGTCGTGCGCTGTTATATGCGGCCGTCATGGTGATCTCGGTGTCCGGCGGGAGCTGGCGGCAGCCGTGGTTCACGGCGTTGGCCATGAGTTCCTGGGAGGCCAGGACGGCGTCGTCCGC
This sequence comes from Streptomyces chromofuscus, assembly GCF_015160875.1. Lineage (NCBI taxonomy): Bacteria > Bacillati > Actinomycetota > Actinomycetes > Kitasatosporales > Streptomycetaceae > Streptomyces > Streptomyces chromofuscus. Next base: position 5,570,758 of record NZ_CP063374.1, read on the forward strand.
GATCTCCGTCAGGCCGGACCGGCACAAGAGGGCGCGCAATTGGCGGCGCATCGGTGGAATGGCTGCCGGATCGGCGGGAAATGAGACCGCCATCTGGAAGGGGCGAAGCGCCTCGTCGTTCCGCTGCTGCGGGAGCGCTCCCGCAGCAGCGGGGGTGTTGAAGGGGGGCTCGGTCACCGCACACGCTCCTCGGGCCGTGTCGTCGTGCACGACGACGGCATGCGACCGCGTCGAGCAGTCGGGCTTCCTCCGCGTCAGGTCGTGCACGTTCATTGGTTCCTTCTCCTGGCCCGTCATCGCTGGGCCACATTCGGTCACAGCCCAGGTGCGTATGGATGAGGTGGTCGATTCCCCTGCCCCGTACGGGGGTTGGAGGAATATCGTCTTTACGAGAGAACCGTGTCTGCGGGCCGGTCGGTATCCCGTCGGGCATGCGGATCCAATGAACGTCATGAAAGATCGTTTCGGGGACAGGGGCGCACCATGGGGCGCACGCGCAACGTCAAGCTGGAAGCTGTGGTTCAGGAGTTGGGGCTGCCACAGGCACGATTGGCTGCCCGCTTCTGTTCTGTCGCGGCGGAGAACAACGCCCCCGAATTGGGGAACGTGACCCAGTCGCACATCGCGCGATGGATCGGCGGCACCCGTCCCAGCGGCCGAGCACCCCGTATCTTGTGCGAGACGCTCTCGCGTGGCCTTGGTCGCGTCGTCACACTCGCCGACATCGGGCTGGCACTGGAAGGGGGGCCCGAGCCGCAGTCGCCAGAGTGGAGCGTCGACACGTTGACGACGCTGGTGACGCTCGGGGGCACGGACATGGACATGGATCGCCGACGCGTGCTGGTGAACTCGGCGTACTCGATCGCCGGCCTGGCCCTTCCCACTGAATCGTGGTGGGAGGACGCAGCTGAGCGCGCCCGGACCCGCAAGCCGCTGTCGGCTCATACTGTCACTGCCCAGGACGTCGAGAGCGTCCATGAGATGACCGCGTTCTTCTCCCGGCGCGACCAACTGCGCGGCGGCCGTGGCGTCGGCCGTACCGCTCTCGTGGCCTACCTGCGATCCGAGGTCGCCGATTTCCTCTCCGGCCGCTTCCCCTCTGAAGGCGTACGGCGTGCCATGACCTCGGCGGCCGGAGAGCTGGCCTACCTCGCCGGGTGGACGAGTTTCGACGCGGGCGAGCACCCGGTGGCGCTGAGCTGGTTCACCGTTGCCACTCAGCTGGCCGAGGAGGCCAGGGACGTGCCGTTGGCCGGTCACATCATGCGCGCCATGGCTCACCAGGCTGTCGACCTCAAGCAGCCGGCCGAGGCCGTGCGCCTGTCCGAAAGCTCGCTCTCCGGCAGGCGCTACGCCAACGCCTGCTGGCGGGAGCGCGCGCTGCTGGGCGTCGTTCACGCGCGCGGCCTGGCCGCCACCGGTCAGAAGAAGCAGGCCCTGGCCGCCCTGCTCCAGGCGGAGAACGATCTCGGCCGGGCAGCAGAAGGAGAGGATGAGCCCGGCCGCGTGTTCTTCTTCGGCGAGGCCAGCCTCGCCCATGAGACAGCCGCGGCTCTGCGTGATCTCGGCGATCTGAAGGGCGCGGAGAAGCAGTTCAAGCACAGCGTGCGCACTCGGCGTACCGAGTTCCAGCGGACCCACTCTGTGACGCTGGGATACCTCGGATCCGTCCAAGTCCAGCAGGGACAGCTCGAGGCCGCGTGTGAGACCTGGCACCAGGCACTCGACGCCATGAGCGGCGTGCAGTCCGGCCGGGCCCGGGAGACCGTCGTGCAGATGCGCCGCGCCTTGAGCCCCTTCCGTAATCGCGGAGGCAGCCGAGCGGCCGAGCTGGACGCGAAAGCCCGTGCGGTGCTCGGCGTAGGCTGACGCGCACGGTGACACGACACAACGGCTCGGGAGCAGCAGCTTCCTGGCCCAGCGGGAACGAGTGACGAGGGGCAGTGCGTGTTCGACCAGTACATCCGAGTGCCGGTGATCGGAACGGTCGTCGGAGGCCACAGCGGGCGTCTCGATGACTTCAAGGGCAACGTGGAGTCGATCATCCGTCTTGCCCCGAGCATCCCTGAGAGCGCCCTGCAAGGGATCGAGGAGTTCAGTCACTTGCAGGTCATCTGGCACTTCAGCCTGGGCTCGGATGCTGACATCGAGCTCCCGCCGCGCAGCCCTCGCGACAACCCCGCGTGGCCGGCAACGGGCGGCCTGGTCCATCGCAACCACCGACGCCCGGCCCGGCTGGGAACGTCGTTCCCGAGGCTTCTGCGAGTTGATGGCCGTGACCTGCACGTCGAAGACCTGGACGCCGACGATGGCACGCCGGTCATCGACCTGGTGCCGGTCTTCAAGGAGATGATGCCCCGCGGCCCCGTGTACCAGCCTGCCTGGCCCACGGAGATGCTGAGTGATTACTGGGAGAGCGCGGAAAAACGCCCCTAACCGGACCTCGCCCATCACGCTCCTTTCCCCTTGTCGGTCGGCAGCATGTGGCTGATGGGCGCGCACGCCGGTAGGAGAGACGCATCCACTCCGTTCACCATGGCTTCGTCTGCCATTGATGTGGCCCGGGCGACCGACAACGGCACGGGGTTCCGCACGGACAACGCCGGCTGAAGACGTGCCGTCAGTGGGCAGCCGAGCACGGAGCGGATACATGGTGGATTCCCTCAGTCAAATCTTCGTGTCGGCAGCAGCCGTGGTGGTTCCCACGCCGGCTGCGAATCGCTTGGTGCCGATCCGGCCAGCTAAGAGCGGCCGAGTCGAAGCGGGTAGACAGACCTGGCACGTAGACCCGTCGCGACAGGCAGGCCGTCCTAGGTCGTCACGGACACCGCGCTGTTCCATCTGGGGTGGGCGGGGACGGTGCCGCCCTACGGAACGTCGTCATGGCCCCATCGCATCGCGTGTCCGTGTCTCAGACCAGGGGAATTGAAAGGGGGAAAAATCTGTCAAGGGGGAAACTGACGGGGGAACTTCGGACCATGATTAGGTCACGCCCACCGACAGAGGTCACACTCATGCCAGCAGATCCGTTCGGCCACCTGCTTCTCCGGCTCCGCAAGGAGGCTGGACGAACCCAGGAGGAGCAGGCAGCCGCGATCAACGCTGTCTCCGGTCGGGACACCGTGACCCGCCGCGAGATCAATCGCTACGAGCACGGCGAGAACATCCCCACGAACCACACGCTTGCGCATGTCGCGGTGGCCTGCGGTCTACCCGCCGAACAACTGCAGCGGGAGGCTGCGGCCGCCCGCGCCCGGCGGAGGAAGCGGGACCGCCGTGAAGGGGAGGACCAGGACGACGTGAAACGCCGCACGCTGATCGGGGGCGCTGTCCTCGGCACGGCCACCGTAGCCGAGCCATGGGGCCGCCTTGCGTATGCCCTCGGGAGGGGAAGCAAGATCGACACGGCTGCCGTGGCCGCCCTCACTGATCGCGCCGGTGCCCTTCATGTAAGCGAGCACCACCTCACGGCCCGCCAGCTCCAGGGCCTGGTAGAAACGCACCTTGACGCGATCACCGCCGCCCTGCCGCGCGCCGGCCAGCACGAGCGAGCCCTGACCATTGCTGCCGGGGAGACAGCTGCCCTGGCCGGGTGGGTTGCCTGGGACTTGAGCGATTACACAGCAGCGCGCGCCTACTACAAGGTCACGGAGGACTGCGCGAAGGCCGCCGGGCACCCGCCGCTGCGGGCTCTGGCCCTGGCCTACGCGAGTTACGGAGCCTCAACGCCGAACAAGGCGGTGGAGCTTCTGAGCCAGGCTGCCCAGGACGTACGGAGCCACGGCAACGCCACCGCCGCCGCTTGGGTCCACGGCCGGCACGCGGAGGAAGCGGCCAACGCTGGAGACGACACGGGTGCACTGCGGGCCCTTGACCGTGCCCGCGTCGCGTACGACTTCGCCGATCACACCGCCGAACAGGCGTGGGTGCGCTTCATGACGCCGTATCGCCTCGACTCGCTGGCGCTGTCGGTCTATGGGCAGCTCGGGCGCCAGGAACTCAACGAGACGGCCAACGATGCCGTGCGCCGTCTGGGTAACGCACTACCGGAATCAGGAGTCGTCGTCCTGGGCGACCTGGCCGCCGCGCTCCTGCACGGAGGCGACGTCGACCAAGGTATCTACGTGTCACGCCAGTTCGCAGCTGCAGTGGACGCCCGGCCCAACACCATGGGCAGGGACCGCGCCGAGACGGTCGCCGCCAGGCTCCCTGACAGCGAGAGCGAACTCGCCTGGCACCTGCAACAACTCGCCGCCTGAACTCTGCCGCCATCCGCACGCAAGTGAGCGCCCGCGCCGCAACAGCGACCGGACGCTCCCTCTGCCTTGAAGACCTATTACGCGGCCGATTCCTCGACCACCCACGACAGGTACGCCTCGGAACCGCCGGTAACCGGCAGGGTGATCCACTCCGGAACCTCGTAGCTGTGCTCTCGGGCCACCCAGGCGGAGAGCTCCGGCAACCGGTCCGTTGTCGTCTTGTACGAGATCCGCCACTCCTGGGCGGTCTCGATGTTCCCCTTCCACCGGTAGACCGCGGTGAACGGAGAGTCGACATGGGCGCAGGCGGCCAGCCGGGCCTCAACCGCGCCCAGCGCCAGAGCCTTCGCCTTGTCCTCGTCGTCGATGGTCGTCTGCGCGATCACAATCTCGGTTGCCATGCGGCTGCCCCTCCTCGTTGGTGTATCCCTCGACCCTACCCAGCCGTTGTGGTGGCCTTGCGACGCAAGGGCTCCAGCGCCAGGGCCAGGGCCGAAAAACACCGATACACCCAGGCGGCCGGACGGCCGCTGACCTACGAGGCGATCTCGCGCATGTCCTGAAGTACGTGCCGGGCGAAGTGCAGCTGCGAGGGGTGCAGGCGGCTCCCGTCCGGATGGGTGATCGTCTCGCCAGGTGGGGAGAACGGCGCCGACAGGATCGCCAGGACCGCACGGCACGTGTCGCAGCCGTCAGCGGGCCGCAGCACGTCCGGGTGGCCCTCCTGCACGTGGAGACCGAAGGCTCTCGCGGCCACGAATTCCTCAGTCCCGTCGATGCTGCCGGTACGCCACCAGGTGTCGGCAAGGTCCCGGCACAGGACACAGTTGGTGATCTCCGTCGGCAATGTCACCGTCCCACCTTATGCAGCGGACATCGCCGCAGCACCCGTTCTTTCGTCCCTGGTGTGGCGGGGCCGCTGGCGGCGCGGCAAGGGTGTCCGCCCGCGGGCCTGGGGCTCGTCAGCCGGGTGGGAGCGTGCAGGCTGTCGAGGGGCGGGTCGCGATGATGGCTTCGGTGCGTACGACTTCGTCGAGGGTGCCGGCGGGGCTGAACTCGGTGAGGGCCTGCCGGAGGTCGCGCTCGAAGGCGTCCTTGTGATCGCCGAGTTGGGCGGGGCTGGAGTAGCTGTAGGAGAACTGCAGGCCGATGACCTCGTCCAGGGTGCGGGTGACGGTGCGGTCCCAGCGGGCGATGTCGATGTCCGAGAACGGGGAGCGCGCCAGCACGTCCTGGTGGCGTTCCTTGGGGTGCGAGTAGGTGCCCGACCCAGCCCGGCGCTCGGGGCCGAGGTAGCGGGTGCGGACGTCGGCGCTGACCTGGAGCCAGGGGGCGGGCTCGGTATCACCGGGGGCGCCGCCGGAGGCGAGGACGACGGCCCCGGTCGGCTCGATGAGCTGGTCGAGGTCGCGCAGGGTCTTGTCGCGGTCCATCCAGTTTCTCTGAACTAACAATCGCGCCTCCGGTGGAGTGGTTCTGGCGGGGAGGAGCCACCGCTCCGTGGCTCAGGCAGCGATGGCTATGGCGGCGTCGATTAGGGCTTCACGCGGGCGTGGTCGAGACGGCGGTGAACCATCGACAGGGTGGTCAGCAGCTCCAGCAGCTCGTCGTCGGTGACCGGCCGGTGAAGCCGCGGATCGTGCGCCGTTGGGTTGCGGTACATGCTGCCCAGCCCCTTGATCAGGGCCGCGAACCCCTTCTGCTCGTCTTCCTCCGTCTTGGTTGTGCCGGTGTTGATGGTGACGCACGGTGTACCGGTCGAGCCAGGCATGAGCACGGCGTCGATCAGTCGGGAACCGTCCAGCTTCTCGCCGGTGAGCTGACGGAGGCGGTCGAAGACAGACTTGGTGGCTTCCAGGCTGGCGTGGAAGGCGTTCTTGGCCAGGATCTCCTTGGTGCAGTACGCCAGGACTTCCGGGTGCGTTCCACGACGGCGAAGCTCCGCCCGCAGGGAGTTGGCGTGCTGAGCGGCCTGGTCCAGGGTGCTCGCGACTGGCCCTCGCGCCACCCTGCCCTCGTTGTTGACGCGCAGGCCGACGTGGACCAGGACCTCATTGAGGTCGTCACGACGCCGGGAGAACACGTCGGGATGCTGCCGGTAGCGCACGGGGGCCATGGCCTCGGTGATGAACTTGATCACGCAGTTCGATGCCTGATCGCGGGCCTGCCGTACGAGCAGTGCCTGGGCCAGCCGCTTGCGCTTACTGGACCCCTCGGCGTCCGCTATGCCTATCTGGGCCAGCAGGAGACCGACCTCCCCGCCGGTCAGTCCCTCGCTCGTGCCGGCGAGAACGTCCGCGACCGCAGTGACCGTGGCGGGAGGCCAGGGGCCGTACTTGTTGGAGGTGGTCATTCCATGCCCTTCCTGGGCCTGCTTCTTCTACAGGCCAGCCGATCAGGATGGCATGAGCGCGCGTTGCAACGCTCGGGAATTCGCCAGTGGCCATGGTCGTCAGCGCGGTCGCGTAGAGATGGTGGCTTGAGTGCGTACGAGCTCGTCGAAGGTGCCGCCGGGGTTGAAGGCGTGAAGGATCGTGGCCGACCATCCGGGACTGGCTGTGCGGCGCGGCCGGAGCCGACATCGCCGACGTCCTCGCGCAGGGGCGCCCCGGCGAGCAGCTGCTTGAGTTCTACGCCCGGGACGTGACGGACACCGTCACCGCCGCGTACGACGAGGTGACGCTGCCGCGCTGACGCTGTGCGTCCACGCCATGGCCGGCGCCGGCCAGATCCTTCAACAGAGCATGGACGACCCGCCCAAAGGGGGTCAACGAAGTTGAGCGGTGCGAAGGTGCCCTCGGGCTCGGCGGGTGGTGACGCAGCGTGTGCGTAGCCGCTGGTTGGCCGGGTTCCGGAAGCCGTGCGCATGATCACTCAGGACCACGAGCGCCTCATACCGGGGCCGGCAGACCCGTCACCGACCGTGACAGCATGTCAGCGACAAGAGCCAGGCGCACCGCTCAAGAGCGAAGAGCCAGCAACGACACGGCTGTCGGCCTCCCGCCGGGCATCCTGGGCGGGACGTTCAACGATGGCTCGGCCGCCCTGGCGACGCACGAACTGGACAGCGCACAGTTCTGCGCCGTCGACCGCGCCCGCACGTCGGCGGCCGAGTTCGGGATCGACTCGAATGGCGGACTCGAGACCGAGTGACCTGGATCGACGTCAGCGTAGAAGCCCCCCGTAAGCGCAGCACTCACGGGGGGCTTCTACGATGCGCGGGTCAGCCGCTGACTCGAGTGCCCACACCCCCAGTCGAGCTACTCGGCATTAATCTTCTCCGCCGTGGGGGAAGCCCGACACCGACGCCAGGAACTGCGCTGACGTGAAGTAGGGATTGTTCGTGCCGCCGAGCACCTCGATGAGGATCGCTTCCCCGTCGCACTCCATGACTCGGTACTGGTCACCTGCCCGGAGCGCGAGGCCCTTGCCGTCCTCGCCGTCGGACACGACGTCGAAGACCTGGCCCTTCGTCGAGCACGGGGCGTTCCGCTTCTTGGCCGCAGCCTTGACGGCCCTGAATGCGTTCTTCCCGCCAGCTTCAGCACCCCGGCCGATGGCCCACCCGCCCACGGCAGTGACGACGGCCAGCGCCCCGGGGCCGCCCACCTTCTTCGCCAGCGTCGTCATCGTCTGGTATCCCCCCAGATTGCCCACCCATGCCTCCTCGTTGGCCGCGCATCAGGGGCAATCTTATGGAAGGTAGCCATCGACATGTCCACCAGCTACCGGGCCGCCGTGCGCACCGGTCTGCCCCACGCCACGATCGTCGTCGACCACTTCCACGTCGTTCAGCTCGCGAACAAGATGCTCAGCACGGTGCGCCGTCGCACCACCGCCACCCTACGCGGTCGGCGAGGACGGGCCACCGACCCCGAGTGGCGGACCAGGTGCCGACTGCTGTGCAACCGCGAGGACCTGGCCGAGAAGCAGTTCACGAAGATGCGGAACGCCCTGATGGACGCCGGCCAGATCGGCATGACGCTGCTGACCGCGTGGATAGCGCAGGAGCGGCTGCGGGACCTGCTCGCCCTCGCCCGCACCGGGGCCAACCGCGAGCGCTTCGGCCACCTGCGCTGGAAGTTCCTCACCTGGTGCGCGGACTCCGAGGTCCCCGAGGTCCGCCAGCTCGCGGTCACTCTCGACTGCTGGTGGCCCGAGATCGCGGCGTTCATCGCGACCGGCCACAGCAACGCCACCAGCGAGGGCGTCAAACGGATGATCAAGCTGTGCGCGCGGAATACGCACGGCTTCCGGAACCCAACCAACCAGCGGCTACGCACACGCTGCGTCACCACCCGCCGAGCCCGAGGACACCTCGCACCGCTCAACTTCGTTGACCCCCCAAAGGTCTCCAAGACCGTACCGGTGGCGAACTCCACTGGCGCATCAAGGCGGCCTGCTGGATCGCCCGCGAGCAGGGGCTGGCGTAGCTGCCCCCGCCTCGTGTCCACTCCGCGACCGCTGGAGCCACGCCCCACCCTCTGACGTGCCATCGCGCCGTCGATGACCTCGTACAGAGCCAGGAGCTCGCCGCCGTGCACGAGCTTCCCCGGGTCGTTGGCCAGCGCTCGGGATGCCGAAGCGCGGCACCGCCCCCGCCCGGGGCGCCCGTCCTGTGAACGCACCCCCGACGAACGTACGGGCCAACAATGCCCCGCTGCCGCTCCGGATAGCCCGACAGGGCGCGTCGCCGGACAGTTCGCCCTGCAGGTGACGGTGGAACAGGAGCCCGTCCCCCAATGGCCGTGCGCCCGCAGGTGGTGGTGCGGCAGGATCAAGGGATTGATCACGACCACCCTGGGGGGCATGGTGCAGGAACTACGCTTCGACGAGAACATCCAGTTCGCCGTGGAGGTGAGCGCCCAGCAGGTGGCCCTGCGCCCCCTGCTGGGCGGCCACGAGTTGCACGTCCCGCTCTCCATCTCCGTGCCGAAGTTCATCAAGGCTGGCAGGATCCTCGCCCTGGAAACGGACCTGTACGGCTTCGGCACCGTGCCCGGGCAGCGGTCCCAGCTCGCCCGGTACACCACCAGCCTGGCGTACACCGAGAAGATCCTGATCCACCGCCTGCACCTCTCCTTCCCACTGACCTCGCTCCAGATCCACGCGGTCGAGGAAGCCCGCAAAGGGGACATCTCTTTCCAGGTCGACCTTCGGGCGACCCTGCCGCAAGCGGACGGCTACCCCGGCTCAACACAGGCCACCGACCGGTTCACCATCGCCAAGAGCCGGTGGGAGGACCAGCTCGCCCAGCTGGGCCCGTCGGCGGCATACGAGATGGCCGTCCCGTACCCGCTCGGCGACCCCGAGCGGGACAAGGTCGGCCGGACCCTGCGGGAAGCCCAGCGGCTGCTGACCGCCGGCGAGAGCCTGTCGGCGATCCTGCAGATCCGGCGGGCGTTGGAATGGATTCAGCAGAACTGCGGCTGGGACAAGCCCGGTCAGGGTAAACGCCCGCGTGACTGCAGCCAGTCCGAGCGCTGGTGGCGGATCCTGGACTCCCTCTACAGCCAGACCAGCGGAGCCCTCCACGACGACGAGATCACCCGCGACTTCGACTACAGTCACGCCGAAGCCGAGACCCTGCTGGCGATGACGGCCGCCCTGCTGCGCAACGTGCCGGGCAAGCAGGCCGCGTAGCCGCCCGGACGGCCGCTCGCCCCGGGGGCCCGTTCACGCCGATAAGCCGATGTGCGGAACCGCCCCGATCCGGTATGCCTGTGCGGTGACCCCACCCGACACCGTCGACCTCGACGACCCCGGCACCTGGCCGGCCGACCTCTCCGACCTGATCACCGAACTCGCCCCCGCCGTCCCCGAGGGCCTCGACACCGCGAGCGACCTCCACAACGAGGCCAGCGAACTCGCCGAGTACGACGACCAGGTCCGCGAGATGCTTGCCGGGCGCCTGCTGCGCACCTATCACGCGACCCGGCTCCTCGATCACGAGATCGAGGACGTCCGGGCATTCGGACTGCGAGCCCTTGCCGAGGATTCCCTGACCGAGCGGGTGGACCGGGCGATCCAGGCGGGCAGCATTGCCACGTCTTACCTGACAGCTCTGCGGGAATCGACCGCGCTGGTCCACGAGTCGGCCCAGGTGGCGAAGAATCGGTTCGGCGAGGTGAGCGTGGTCAGCTCCCGGCAGCCGCTCGCGAAGCCCTGGCCGTTCCGGTTCTTGTCGAACTGGGGCGGAGAGGTCCGGCAGTTCGGACCGGTCTGGACGGGCGCCGAGTTCGAGAGCATCCGCCGACTCGGCCGCCCGTCGCTGATCGTCGCGGGCATCGACGTTTCCACTCCAGCTGCCGCCGGCACAGGCCGGGAACTCATCTTCGATTTCCTCGGTACCCGCCTCGGTCTGAACGGCAACGGCGTCACTATCCACTACGCCGCCGATATCCCCGGCCAGCAGATCTTGGACATCTGCCACCCCGGGCACCCCGAGTACGACCGGCACGCACACTTCCCGAAGTCGTAGCCGGGCCACCCCCAGCGACCTGGCGCCGGGTCCGGGTGACGAGCTGCCCCGCCCCCCGGCGATCAGGGCGAGGACGCGTCCACGTCGGCGGAGGCCAGGAAAACCGCCGTGATCAATCTCAGCGCCAACACGGTTCCCCTGATCCCTGGGGCCCGGCCTGCAACCAAATCACGGCGAAAGGCGGTCGGGGCAATGCGAAGCCCGTGCCACGCGACTCGTGCGCCTGACGTGTGCCGCGCCACTCGACTTACTTGAAGAGCTGGCATCCCGGGGGTTGAAGGTATCGAGTCTTCGTGCCAGGATCTCGATAGTCCACAGGGCGGGGAGCCCTGGGTATTCACCTATTGGGGGCAGTTGATGATCCACATAACTCTCGGTGAGAGGCGCTACGTCAACCCGCAGGAGGACCAGCTCGGTCGCAACGTCGTCGGCTTCGACCCGGTCATGAACGACGAAGCCCTCTTCCACGCCAACCGTGGCTGCTGGGTCCTCGGCGAACGCGCCGAGAAGGAGCGCTACGCCCTGCTCTCCCACGAGGGCCAGGTCCGCATGGCCATCGAGATTGACAAGCTCGTCCCCGTGGCCGGAGGACGGAAGGCGATCGAGGGCAGGTACCTCACGTCGGGCGACGAGGTCTACGACGCCTACGTCGGCAAGCCCACGCCCGTCGAGACGACCCGCAACCCGATCACCTACTTCGACTCCCCCCACGGCGCCCGCACCTGCTACTGCGGCTGCGGAGAGCTGGTGGCCAGCGGCTGGTTCGTGATCGGCCACGACCAGCGGGCCCTGCACGCCCGGATCTCGAAGATCGGCACCGTGCGCGAGTTCATCGACTGGTTCGACAGTACCTACGTCGAGCCGACGGACGAGTAGCCGCTCGCCCCCTTTCACCTCATCGGGGTACGCCCAAGAAGGTAGAGGCCCGCCACCCAACGTGGCGGGCCTCTACCTTCTTACGCGTCTGCACAAGCAAGCGAGCCGGGCTTCATCGCCGCTGCTCCCAGTCGTAGGGAAGGTCGTCCAGGAGGTCTTTCTGCGGCGGACGCCGGTACTGCTCCGGCACGTCGAGCTGGTCGACCCACGGGTGCGCCCCGTACGTTTCGAGGATGGCCGTGGCGAGCCATATCCTCTGCGCCGGCGCGAGGGACGGAAGGGCCGCGGCGAGATCTGTCTCGTCCTTGGGGCGGGGGTTCTTGGCCTTGTAATAGAGCTGGACTTCGGGGGTCACGTAGGGGATGCCGTTCGCGCTGACCGCTCCCAACTCCTCCACGGGGCGGTGCACGGCGGTGTCGCGGCGGGACACCCATAGGCCGTCTTGCGCTTCGTCCAGCATGATCTGGAGGCGCCACGGCGTTCCGGGCCCGGGGCGGCACCAGATGTCGTGGATGCCCCTATGCAGGTACTCGTCGGGCTGCCAGGGGCGCAGGGTGCCGGGCGGGTCGGCAGCCCACCACTCCCATCCGGCAAGTACGTGCTGTACGGCGAGCTGGTCATCGCGCAGGACCAGGACGTCGACGTCGTCGTGCTCGCGGATGGGGTGCCCGACGGCGAGTTCGATGGCGTGTCCGCCCGCGATCCACCAGGGGGTTTCGGCCCGGCGGAACATGTCGGCCACCTCGGGCACGGGTGCGGGTTCCCAGGCTGGTTCGGTGGTCATTCCGGGAGCGTAGCGGTTCAGCGGCGGGTCAGTTCCTCGTAGGAAAGGAACTCCTGGTGGTGCACATGTGCGTACGGTAGGCCCCGGTCGCCGTGGGGGTGCGCACCGCCTGTGGGCCCGCTCGAAGGAGCGGTTGCCTCTGCCCTGCACATCTCGCTTCTCGTCCAACGGTTGGCGTTCCCGCCCCTGTTCCAGTGGCGCCGCGCGGGGGTTGATGGGCGGAGACCAAGCGGAGGGAGGCCGTGGTGGGTGAGGGGCCCGGTGACTCGGCGCTCAAGCGGGCGTGGCAGGCCCATCCGCTACACCCTCGACGAGTAAACCCAGTGAGTTTCTGATCAATAGCGTGGATGCCGTGGCGGCGGAGCTCCCCTTGGTCAAGCTCCTGGCACGAATCGCGGTCGAGGGAGGGTGGTGAGACTGCCGTCGTCATCACGGCCGAGTGGCGAAGATGGCTTCAGTGCGTACGAGCTCGTCGAAGGTGCCGCCGGGGTTGAAGGCGGTGAGGGCCTGGCGGAGATCGTGCTCGAAGGCGTCCTTGCGGTCGCCGAGCTGGGCGGGAGTGCTGTAGCTGGAGGAAAACTGGAGGCCGATCACGGAGTCCAGGTCGCGGTTGACGGTGAGGTCCCAACGGGCGACTTCGATGCGAGAGAACGGAGAGCGGGCGAGTACCTCCTGGTGGCTCTCCGCCCCGAACACAGCCGCCACCGGACGTGGCCGCCGGGGCGCATTCGTGTCCGTTGACAGCGAAGTCAGTCGACCGCGAGGCGCTGACCTGCGCGGACTAACTTCGGTGTCAAGGCGGCCTCGTGGCATTGGCCTTGCTGCGAGCCCCGTGACCTGCGACGACTGGATTGGATGTCAAGAACGGCCGCGGACTGGGTTCGCTGTCGACGGACAATTCGCCCACGGCAGACGAGAAAGAGCCCCAAAGGACTGGAACCTGCGCCGGGACCATGTCAACGTACAACGTCCCGGAAAACTCCAGGTCAGCGAAGGGATTAGGGCTTCCGGGCCGACCTGCAGATAGGTCGGCCATGACGGCAGCCGGTACCTCATGCCACTCGGCCTCCTCGCAGAGGCCCCGACTCAAGGAGCACCATCTGTCGAATGCCGCTCTCCGTTCCGCCCGCTTCACTGCTCCCATCCTCTTGGCGCTCGGTGCCCTGAACGCGTGGACCGCACAGGAGCGCCCTCAAGAGGACTACGGCGCCCTCTCTACGGCCCTGTGTCTCTGCGTCTGCGCGGCTGGGCTGTTCGGCGAGGACTTGCTGCAACGCGGACGCGAGGACCGAGCTGTCCTCGCGCACATCGCGACGCACCTTGGAGCCGCACCCCGACACGTCGCCCGAGCCCTCGGTGCTCCCGAGCGCGTCGTGGCACGCAACCTCGACCGGCTCACTGATGATGGGCTCCTGGTGGTCGTGGCGGTCGGCGCGACCCCTGGTCTCCGGTCGTACCGGCTGGCCTCCTGAGCTTCGTCCGCTAGTGTCCTGAGTCGTTAATTCGTGTGCAGTATGCGGCGAGGGTGTCGAGGATGTCGTCGGCGGTCTTCGTCCAGACGAACGGCTTGGGGTTCTTGTTCCACTCGTTGATCCAGCCGCGGATGTCCCGTTCGAGTTCGATGACGCTGCGGTGGGCTGAGCGGCGGAGTTTGCGGCAGGTCAGCTCGGCGAACCAGCGTTCGACGAGGTTGAGCCAGGACGCCGAGGTCGGGGTGAAGTGGAGGTGGAAACGGGGGTGTCGCAGCAGCCACTTCTTGACCGGCTCGGTCTTGTGGGTGGCGTAGTTGTCCAGGACCAGGTGGAGTTCGAGGTCCTTGGGGACGGCGGCGTCGATGACCTTCAGGAAGCGGAGGAACTCCTGGTGGCGGTGGCGTCGGTAGTGCTGGGCGATGACCGAGCCGGAGGCGATGTCCAGGGCGGCGAACAGGCTGGTCGTGCCGTGCCGGACGTAGTCATGGGTCATCTTCGCCGGCACGGTCGGCGCCATGGGCAGCACGGGCTGGGTCCGGTCCAGGGCCTGTATCTGTGATTTCTCGTCCACCGCCAGGACCAGGGCGTTCTCCGGCGGCGACAGGTAAATGCCCACCACATCGCGGACCTTGGTGACAAACTGCGGGTCGGTCGACAGTTTCCAGGTCTCCACGATGTGCGGCTTGAGACCGAACGCCCGCCAGATCCGCGAGACAGCCGACTGCGACATCCCCGCCGACCGGGCCATCGAACGCGTCGACCAGTGCGAATCACCCGTCGGCGGCGCCTGGCCCAGCGTCCTGGCGACCAGGGCCTCGACCTGCTCATCCGTGATCTTCCGCGGTGCCCCCGATCGCTGCTGGTCCACCAGGCCCTCCAGTCGGTCCGCAGCAAACCGGGCCCGCCACTTGCGTACCGTCTCCCGCGAGACACCCAGGTCCTGCGCGACCTGCGCGTTCGGCCGGCCCTCCGCGCACGCCAGCACGATCCTCGACCGCAACACCAGTGCCTGAGACGCACTCTGCTTGCGCAACCAGCCCCGCAGCACCCTGCGCTCGTGATCGGACAACTCCAGCGACAACGGCTTCGGACCAGGCATCACCCCACCCTACAACCGCCCGCGAACTTCGGACTCAGGACACTAGGAACGGTCCGTGAACTTCCCTGTGGGGGCGCGCAACATAGCCGACGATCCCCGGTTAGCCAAACCGGGGATCGTCCGGAGTATTGATGTCGTTCGCACCGGCTACTTGGCGGTGGACCTGGAGCGGACAGCGCCTTCCTGGTGCCCAGGCGTGGTCTAGCGCCCGCTCAGCGGGCAGGACCAGACCCCGGGAATCCGAGAGAGGCACGAAACTCGCCCAACGGCCAGCCACCTCGCCACAAGCTGCTGTGGATTCTGCACCACCTCGTAAGGAACCTCATGCGCCCTTTCGTGATACCCCCTGCTCAAAAACTGAATCGCGCGCTCCCGCCGCAGTGCTTTCTCGTGCTATGGCGTAGTGGTAACTGCACAGCGACGCTTCGGTTTTCGGCGGTTCCACACGGGAGACGCTGAGTGAGGAAGCGCGAAAAGGGCGACGAGTTGATGACCGTCCCTGAGGTGCTGGCAGAGCTGAAGGGCACATCCCGCCGAACCTTCTACCGGTGGCGCGAGATGGGAACGGGGCCTGCCGTACTGAAACTCCCGAACGGCGAGCTACGTGTGTGGCGAAGTGCGTTCATGGAATGGCTGCACGAGAGAGAGGAAGCCGCAGCTTGAAGACGACCGACGTTCGAATATGGGGCGTCAGGGCTAAGCAGCGCCAGGGGAAGGACACCTTCGAGGTGCGCTGGACCGTGGCAGGGCGCGAGGTATCTCGCTCGCGTCGCACTAAGGGGCTTGCCGACAAGTTGCGCGCCCAACTCCTCATGGCCCAGGAGAATGGGGAGCAGTTCGACACGGAAACGGGCTTCCCTCCCTCGATGGAGGAAAAGGCACCCGCCCTCACCTGGTACGCCTTCGCCTTGAAATACCTGAAGGTGAAGTGGCCGCATGCCGCGCCTAACTATCGGGACGAGATCAATGAGGCGCTGACGGGTGTCACAAAGGCGCTCATGCCGAAGCGTCCCGGACGTCCGACGGATGGAGCAATGCAGCGGGCGCTTCGGGACTGGGCATTTGTCCTCCCCGGCCCGGAAGATCGCGAAATCCCGCCAGAGGCCAGAGCCGTGATCGACTGGGTGGCAAGGAACTCTCCTCCGCTCGCCGATCTGGCCAAGCCCGCCGTCATGCGCGGGGTGCTGGAAGCGCTCAAGCTGAAACTCGATGGAGAAGCGGCATCGAGTGAGACTTTCAAGCGTAAGCGCAAGGTCCTCGTCAACGCGCTCAACTACGCCACGGAGCTTGGCGAGTTCGACGAGAATCCCGTCAACTCGGTTTCCGTACAGAAACCGTCAAGAATCGTCCCCGTTGACCCCCGCGTCGTGGCCAACCCGAAGCAGGCCGACAACCTGATCGGCGCTGTCTCGTACGTGGGCGGTTACCACCGAGCCAGGGGCCGGCGACTGGTGGGCATGTTCGCCGGCATGTACTACGCCGGGATGCGTCCGGCGGAGACTGTCGGTGTCGCGGTCCAGGACTGCCACCTCCCTGAGGAGGGCTGGGGGCTGGCGAATCTCCATCGGACCAGACCGACCGCAGGGAAGAAGTGGACCAAGACGGGCGAGGTGCACGACGACCGCGGGCTGAAGAACCGCGATCCCGAGGAGGTGCGTCCGACGCCTCTGCCGCCGATCCTGGTGGCCATCTGGCGCGACAGCATCGACACGTTCGGCACGGCAGATGACGGCAGACTCTTCTTCAATGAGCGTGGCGGACTGGTCGGCTCCTCGACCTACTCGCGAGTGTGGGCGGAGGCCCGAGAGCTCGGCCTGCCACCGGAACTTGTTGCGAGCCCACTCGCTGACCGTCCGTACGACCTGCGTCACTCGGCGCTGTCGACATGGCTGAATGCCGGAGTCGATCCGACGGAGGTCGCGGAGCGGGCCGGAAACACCGTGGAGGTGCTGTTGGCTCGGTATGCCAAGTGTCTCCATGGGCGGCACGTGGTGGCCAACAAACGAATCGAGGATCTGTTGCTCGAATACGAGTGACGATGATCACACCGAACGCCCCGGGGGTGAACCCTCGGGGCGTTCGCTATGTGGCGGATTGGTCATTTAGTGCACCAATGTCCGATCCCGCGTATGTCCCGCAGCGCGCGTCCTACGGCTGCTTTCGCTGGCCCTCGGCTGCATATGGCTGCAGTTACTTCGTTTCGGCATCTGCGCTGGTCAGGTGGCGTTTTAGCCCTCTGACCTGCAGTGCCCCCGGCAGGATTCGAACCTGCGCACACGGCTCCGGAGGCCGTTGCTCTATCC
Organism: Streptomyces chromofuscus; assembly: GCF_015160875.1. Classification (NCBI taxonomy): domain Bacteria; kingdom Bacillati; phylum Actinomycetota; class Actinomycetes; order Kitasatosporales; family Streptomycetaceae; genus Streptomyces; species Streptomyces chromofuscus. The sequence goes on from NZ_CP063374.1 coordinate 5,588,032, forward strand.
CCTGAGCTACGGGGGCGTGTCGGCCGCTGTGGTGTGTCTCGCGGCGACGGGTAGAACACTACCAGCTCCCGTGGGGTGTTCATGAACGGGTTTCCCGGGGGTCGCTCCGAGGTCAGGAGGGCGGTGGGTCGCCCGCAGGGGGTGGAAGTGGGGAAAACCCGGACGCGGTGGCCGGGTCCGACCTACTCTCGAAGTTGTGCCAGGCGCGTCGGGTCGGGTGCTTGTTGTGGACGACAACAAGGTCATCCGGCAGTTGATCAGGGTCAACCTCGAGCTGGAGGGCTTCGAGGTCGTGACCGCGGCCGATGGTGCCGAGTGTCTGGAAGTCGTTCATCAGGTGCGGCCCGACGTCGTCACGCTCGACGTCGTGATGCCGCGCTTGGACGGACTGCGGACCGCCGCCCGGCTGCGGGCCGATCCCCTGACCCGGCATCTGCCCCTCGCCATTGTCAGCGCCTGTACGCAGTACGAGGTCGAGAGCGGCCTCGATCTCGGCGTCGACGCCTTCCTCGCCAAGCCGTTCGAGCCCGGGGAACTGGTTCAGCTTGTGCGGCAGCTGATCGAGCGGGGGGCAGCGAGGGCTTCTGAGGCTGGTGAGGCCGGGACCGGTGCGCTGTTCGGAGTGGCTGAGGCTGAGCGGGGCGAGCCCGCCGAAAGGGCCGGCCGGGCGGGTTGAGTGTCGTCGGCTTGCGTCGCCGGGCAGCCGTCATCGGTTACGACAGCGATCAGTGATCATCGGCCGGTGGCCAAGGCCATCGGCGCCCGGTTGTGAGTGCCCGGACGCTCGTCCCAAGAGGCTCGCGCCGGGTGTCGTGTGACGTTCGTCCGACGCCGTCCACATGCCGGACCAGCGTCCAAACCGGCTCGCATACCCACCCCCCTCCTCCCATACGCTTGTCCCGTGACCCCCGTCGAGCTCTCCCGCACCGTGCTGCGCGCCGTGCGTCGCGCTGTCGACGAGGGGGAGCTCAGCGTGGCCGTTCCCGCGCGTGCCGTAGTCACGCCGCCCGGTCCCGGAGGCTGGGGCGACTACGCCACCAACATCGCCCTGCAGCTCGCCCGCCCCGCCGGCCGGCCGTCCCTGCAGGTCGCCGAGGTGCTGCGGCCGTATCTCGCGAGGGCTGAGGGAGTCAGCGGCGTCGAGATCACCGGGCCCGGGTTTTTGAACATCGCCCTCGGCAGCGCCGCCTCCGGCGGCGTCGTCCGGCGCATCCTCCGGGACGGGTCCCGCTACGGGCACAGCGACGCCCTCGCAGGGCGAGTCGTGCATCTGCACGCCCCGCGCGAAGTGCGCGCCCTCGTCGTCCTGGACGCCGTCGCCCGCCTCCTGCGCTCCCAGGGCGCCGTCGTACGGACCAGTTGCGACGACCGGCCCGCCCCGGAGTGGGAAGCCGTGCTCGGCGTCCACGTCGATGCCCAGGGCGACCCCATCGCCCCCGACGACTCAGGCAACAGCGCCGACAGCCCCGACAGCGCCAGCGACGCCGGCAGCGACGCCCACACCAGCAGCAACCACAACGCCCCGGTCACCCTCCGCCCCACCCCCGCTCCCACCACCCCCCTCCCTCTGGCCCGCGACGCCGCCCGCTGGGCCCTGCTGTACCCCGCCCCCCACGACCGCCCCCGCCTCACCCCTGACCACCTGGTCCAGCGCGAGAGCAACCCCCTCTTCCGCGTCCGTTACGCCCACGCCCGCACCCGCGCCCTCACCCGCAACGCCGCCGACCTCGGCTTCACCGCCGACCCGGCGGACACCGACGGAACGACGGACGTCGACGTAACGACGCACGCCCACGCAACGCCGCCCACCGCCGCAACGACGCCCACCCTCCTCACCACCCTCGCCGACCACCCCCGCATCCTCGCCACCGCCGCCACCCACCACGCCCCCGACCGGCTCGCCCGGCACCTCGTCAGCGTTGCCGATGCCGTGCTGCCGCTGTTGCCCACCGTGCTGCCGCGCGGTGCGGAGAAACCCTCGGCCGCCCACCGGGCCCGGCTCGCGCTCGCCGAAGCCGCCGGGACGGTGCTGGCCGGTGGCCTGTCCCTGCTCGGCATCGACGCACCCGAACACCTCTGAGAGAGCACAAAGAGACATGAGCCGTTCCGCACATCCCGCCGGGCCCCGTCACGCCGACGTCCTCCCCGAGGGGCACTACAGCGCCCCGCCCGCCGACCTCAACGCCCTCGACGGCAAGGTGTGGGCCCAGACCGTCAGCCGCGACGACCACGGCGTCGTCGCGGTCGGCGGCATCCCCGTGACGCGGCTCGCCGAGGAGTTCGGCACCCCCGCCTACATCCTCGACGAGACCGACTTCCGCGCCCGCGCCCGCGCCTGGCGCACCGCCTTCGGGCACGACGCCGACGTCTTCTACGCGGGCAAGGCGTTCCTGTCCCGGGCCGTCGTGCGGTGGCTGAACGAGGAAGGGCTGAACCTGGACGTGTGCTCCGGGGGCGAGCTGGCCACCGCGCTCTCCGCCGGGATGCCCGCCGACCGCATCGCCTTCCACGGCAACAACAAGTCGACGGACGAGATCCGGCGGGCCGTCGAGGCCGGCGTGGGGCGCATCGTGCTCGACTCCTTCCAGGAGATCGTCCGCGTCGCCCACATCGCGCGGGAGCTGGGTCGGCGCCAGCGGGTGCAGATTCGTGTCACCGTCGGCGTGGAGGCGCACACGCACGAGTTCATCGCCACCGCCCACGAGGACCAGAAGTTCGGCATCCCGCTGGCCGGCGGGCAGGCCGCGGAGGCGGTGCGGCGGGCGCTCCAGCTCGACGGGCTGGAGCTGATCGGCATCCACTCGCACATCGGGTCGCAGATCTTCGACATGTCCGGGTTCGAGGTCGCCGCCCACCGGGTCGTCGGGCTGCTCAAGGACATCCGGGACGAGCACGGCGTCGAGCTGCCCGAGATCGATCTGGGCGGTGGTCTCGGCATCGCGTACACGAGCGACGACGACCCGCGCGAGCCGCACGAGATCGCCAAGGCCCTGACCGAGATCGTCACCCGCGAGTGCGAGGCCGCCAGGCTGCGGACCCCGCGCATCTCCGTCGAGCCGGGGCGCGCCATCGTCGGGCCGACCGCCTTCACGCTCTACGAGGTGGGCACCGTCAAGCCGCTCGACGGGCTGCGGACGTACGTCTCGGTCGACGGCGGGATGTCGGACAACATCCGCACCGCGCTGTACGACGCCGAGTACAGCGTCGCGCTCGTCTCCCGCAGCTCCGACGCCGCGCCGATGCAGGCCCGCGTCGTCGGCAAGCACTGCGAGAGCGGCGACATCGTGGTGAAGGACGCGTTCCTGCCCGCCGACCTGGCGCCGGGTGACCTCATCGCGGTGCCGGCCACCGGCGCGTACTGCCGCTCCATGGCCAGCAACTACAACCACGTGACCCGCCCGCCGGTCGTCGCCGTGCGCGACGGCGTGGCGCGTGTGATCGTCCGCCGGGAGACGGAGGAGGACCTCCTGCGTCTCGACGTCGGATGACGGCACCGCGGCGGAGCCCACAAGGCGCCGACCGGGTTTCGGGTTCCGACGATGGGACGGCAACGGGGTCCGGCTGGAAGGCAACAGGTTCCGCCGGGACGCCGAGCAGGTTCCGCCGGGGCGGCAACCGGGTTCGACGGGACGGCAACGGGGTGGACGGGACGGCACCCGTGGCTGGAGCAAGGGGCCGTGGACCGGCCCACCCCGCGGAGCGGAAGATCTCCTTCTTCCCACCCGGGAAAAATGAAATAAACGTCTCACGATCCGGACAAAGGACAGAAACTCCCGTCCGGTGAGTGAGACTGGTCCAACCGTAGACGGTAAGAGGAAACGAGGTCGGATGATGCGTACGCGTCCGCTGAAGGTGGCGCTGCTGGGCTGTGGAGTGGTCGGCTCAGAGGTGGCGCGCATCATGACGACGCACGCCGACGACCTCGCCGCCCGCATCGGCGCCCCGGTGGAGCTCGCGGGCGTCGCCGTGCGCCGGCCCGACAAGGTGCGCGAGGGCATCGACCCGGCCCTCGTCACCACCGACGCCACCGCCCTCGTCAAACGCGGCGACCTCGACGTCGTCGTCGAGGTCATCGGCGGCATCGAGCCCGCTCGTACGCTGATCACCACCGCGTTCGAGCACGGCGCCTCCGTCGTCTCCGCCAACAAGGCCCTCCTCGCCCAGGACGGCGCCGCCCTGCACGCGGCCGCGGAGGAGCACGGCAGGGACCTCTACTACGAGGCCGCCGTCGCGGGCGCCATCCCGCTGATCCGCCCGCTGCGCGAGTCCCTCGCCGGCGACAAGGTCAACCGGGTGCTCGGCATCGTCAACGGGACCACCAACTTCATCCTCGACAAGATGGACTCGACGGGGGCCGGCTACCAGGAGGCCCTCGACGAGGCGACCGCCCTGGGGTACGCGGAAGCCGACCCCACGGCCGACGTGGAGGGCTTCGACGCCGCCGCCAAGGCCGCCATCCTCGCCGGTATCGCCTTCCACACGCGCGTGCGCCTGGACGACGTCTACCGCGAGGGCATGACCGAGGTGACGGCGGCCGACTTCGCCTCCGCCAGGGAGATGGGCTGCACCATCAAACTGCTCGCCATCTGCGAGCGGGCCGCGGACGGCGGGTCCGTCACCGCGCGCGTGCACCCGGCGATGATCCCGCTGACCCACCCGCTCGCCTCCGTGCGCGGCGCGTACAACGCGGTGTTCGTGGAGTCGGACGCGGCCGGACAGCTCATGTTCTACGGCCCCGGTGCCGGCGGCTCCCCGACGGCCTCCGCCGTGCTCGGCGACCTCGTCGCCGTCTGCCGCAACCGGCTCAGCAACGCCACCGGCCCCGGCGAGTCCGCGTACGCCGCGCTGCCCGTCTCGTCCATGGGCGAGGTCGTCACGCGCTACCACATCAGCCTCGACGTCGCCGACAAACCGGGTGTTCTCGCCCAGGTGGCCACCGTGTTCGCCGAGCACGGGGTGTCCATCGATACCGTTCGGCAGCAGGGCAAGGACGGCGAGGCCTCCCTCGTCGTCGTCACGCACCGCGCCTCCGACGCCTCCCTCACCGGGACCGTCGAGGCGCTGCGCAAGCTCGACACCGTGCGGGGTGTCGCCAGCATCATGCGGGTTGAAGGAGAGTAACCAGCAATGACCCACCAGTGGCGCGGAATCATCGAGGAGTACCGGGACCGGCTGCCCGTCTCCGACACCACGCCGGTCGTGACGCTCCGCGAGGGCGGTACGCCCCTCGTGCCCGCGCAGGTGCTCTCCGAGCGCACGGGTTGCGAGGTCCACCTCAAGGTGGAGGGCGCCAACCCGACCGGGTCCTTCAAGGACCGCGGCATGACCATGGCCATCTCCAAGGCCAAGGAGGAGGGCGCGAAGGCCGTCATCTGCGCCTCCACCGGCAACACGTCCGCCTCCGCCGCCGCGTACGCCGTGCGCGCCGGGATGGTCTCCGCCGTGCTCGTGCCGCAGGGCAAGATCGCGCTCGGCAAGATGGGCCAGGCCCTGGTGCACGGCGCGAAGATCCTGCAGGTGGACGGCAACTTCGACGACTGCCTCACGCTCGCCCGCGCGCTCAGCGACAACTACCCGGTCGCGCTGGTCAATTCGGTCAATCCGGTGCGTATCGAGGGTCAGAAGACCGCCGCGTTCGAGATCGTGGACATGCTCGGCGACGCCCCCGACATCCATGTCCTGCCGGTGGGCAACGCGGGCAACATCACGGCGTACTGGAAGGGGTACCGGGAGTACGCCGCCGACGGCGTCGCCGCCCGGACGCCGCGCATGTGGGGCTTCCAGGCCTCCGGTTCCGCGCCCATCGTCCGCGGCGAGGTGGTCAAGGACCCGTCGACCATCGCCACCGCGATCCGCATCGGCAACCCGGCCTCCTGGCAGCACGCGATCGACGCGCGCGATGAGTCCGGCGGCCTCATCGACGAGGTGACGGACCGTGAGATCCTGCGCGCCTACCGCCTGTTGGCCGCGCAGGAGGGCGTCTTCGTCGAGCCCGCCTCCGCCGCCTCCGTGGCCGGTCTGCTGAAGGCCGCCGAACTCGGCAAGGTCGACCCGGGCCAGCGCATCGTGTGCACGGTCACCGGCAACGGCCTGAAGGACCCCGACTGGGCCGTCGCCGGCGCACCGCAGCCGGTCACCGTTCCGGTGGACGCGGCCACCGCCGCCGAGCGCCTCGGACTGGTCTGACGCACCGCTTGACCCGGGGTAATCCCTGAAAGGGGTGCACAGGGGGCTTACGACACGCATCGTGCGCCTCCTGTGCGCCCTATGTCGCGACAGAACCTTCCTTCGATAGGCTGTACTGAACCCGCCCCCCGCATATGCCTCGCATAGGCAGGGCTCCGCGCCGTCGCCGTGATCCCCGGTGTGATCCGGCAACGGCCCGAAGGGTTCGTCGTACGTCATCGACTGTCTTCGACAATCACGCAGCTCAAGGAGAGTCATCGAGCGATGGCCGGTCCAGCGTTCCGCGCCGCCGCCGTACGGGTGCGCGTCCCCGCCACCAGCGCCAACCTCGGCCCGGGCTTCGACGCCCTCGGCCTCGCGCTGGGGCTCTACGACGACGTGGTCGTCCGGGTGGCCGACTCCGGGCTGCACATCGACATCGCGGGGGAGGGTAGCGAGACGCTGCCACGTGACGAAAGCCACCTTCTCGTCCGCTCTCTCCGGAGCGCCTTCGATTCCCTGGGCGGTCAGCCGCGCGGCCTGGAGATCGTCTGTGCGAACCGCATTCCGCACGGGCGTGGCCTGGGTTCCTCGTCGGCCGCCATCTGTGCCGGAATCGTCGCCGCCCGCGCCGTGACCATAGGCGGCGAGGCCCGGATGGACGACCGGGGCCTGCTGGAGCTGGCCACCGAGATCGAGGGCCACCCCGACAACGTCGCGGCCTGTCTGCTCGGCGGTTTCACGCTCTCCTGGATGGAGGCCGGCGCCGCGCGGGCGATCAGGATGGACCCCGCCGATTCCATCGTTCCGGTGGTTTTCGTGCCCGGAAAGCCGGTCCTGACCGAGACCGCGCGCGGTCTGCTCCCGCGCTCCGTGCCGCATGTCGACGCCGCCACCAACGCGGGCCGTGCCGCGCTGCTCGTCGAGGCCCTGACCAGGCGCCCCGAGCTGCTGCTGCCCGCCACCGAGGACCGGCTGCACCAGGAGTACCGCGCCCCCGCCATGCCCGAGAGCGCGGCCCTGGTGGATCGGCTGCGGGCGGACGGCATCCCCGCGGTCATCTCCGGCGCCGGACCCACCGTGCTCGCGCTGGCCGACGAGGGCACGGCCGACAAGGTGGAACAGCTGGCAGGCCCGGGCTGGGCGGCGAACCGGCTGGCCCTCGACGTGCCGGGAGCGAGCGTATTGCCCCTCGCGACCAGCGGCGCCGATGCGACGAGCGCCGATTAAAAGCACGCGATTGCCGGATTTCGAGAGGGGGAATGTTTGTTGGATCCGGTAGTGTTAACCTCAAGTCTGCACCCGACCCCACCATGGCGAGGTGCCTCGTGTCCCGGTTCGGGACAGACATTCTTCCGGGAGCTCCCCAAGCCGCACTGTGTTTCGTACCTCGTACGCGGGCAGTACGTCGTACGCCGACACTGAGCGGTCCGACGGGCACGCTCCGGAACCGGTGCGACCACGCCACGTGACACTGGGTGTCACGGCTCAAGGAAGCGCCATCACCAGATATTTCCTCCGCCGCTTTGGCGGACCACCGCCCCGGCACGGTTCGGTCAGCAAGAACCGACGCCGGACAGCACAACCGGTCGCCGAGCCAGACAGGCCGACGTCCGCTCCAGGGAAGGACCCTTCGTGAGCGACACCACCGATCTGATGGGCGCACGTGTCGAGGAGACCGCTGCCGCGCCCGCCACGGACGCCTCCGCGCCTGCCAGCGGTGCCGGCTCCCGGCGGCGCCGCGGTACCGGCCTCGAGGGCATGGTGCTGGCCGAGCTGCAGCAGGTCGCATCCGGCCTCGGCATCAGGGGCACCGCGCGCATGCGCAAGAGCCAGCTGATCGAGGTCATCAAGGAGGCGCAGGCTGGGGGTACCTCCCAGGCCCTTTCGGGCACTGGGGGAGGTGGAGCCCCGGCGAAGACCGCCGAGGCCGCCGCCGAGACCAAGCCGAAGCGCCGCGCCACCTCCAAGGCGCGCACCGGCGACGAGGCCCCCGCCGAGAAGGCCGCCAAGACGGCCGAGGCGCCGGCCGACAAGGCCGTGGCCCAGCAGCAGATCGAGATTCCCGGTCAGCCGTCCCCCAAGCTCTCGGCTCCGCTCGAGCAGGGAGGCGCCCCCGCCGACGACGCCCCCGCGGAGCGCCGCCGTCGCCGGGCCACCGCCGAGGCGGGCAGCCCCGAGACCGTGGCAGCCGAGGCCAGGAGCGAGTCCAGGGCCGACACGTCCGGGCCGCAGGGCGACGCCGGTGACGGCGGCGAGGGCCGCCGTCGTGACCGCCGTGAGCGCGGCCGTGACCGTGACCGTGACCGCGACCGCCGGGGCAAGGGCGACGACCAGCAGCAGAACCAGGGCCAGGGTCAGGGCCAGCAGCGTCAGCAGCAGGGTGGCGGCGGCCAGGGCCAGAGCGACGACGACTTCGACGGCGGCCGGCGTGGCCGTCGCGGCCGCTACCGGGACCGCCGGGGCCGCCGTGGCCGTGACGAGATGGGCGGCGGCGAGCCGCAGATCGCCGAGGACGACGTCCTGATCCCGGTCGCGGGCATCCTGGACATCCTCGACAACTACGCCTTCATTCGCACCTCGGGCTACCTGCCCGGTCCGAACGACGTGTACGTCTCCCTCGCCCAGGTCCGCAAGAACGGCCTGCGCAAGGGCGACCACATCACCGGCGCGGTCCGCCAGCCGAAGGAAGGCGAGCGGCGCGAGAAGTTCAACGCGCTCGTCCGGCTCGACTCCGTCAACGGCATGGCGCCCGAACACGGCCGCGGCCGCCCGGAGTTCAACAAGCTCACGCCGCTGTACCCGCAGGACCGCCTCCGCCTGGAGACGGACCCGGGCGTGCTCACCACCCGCATCATCGACCTCGTGTCGCCGATCGGTAAGGGCCAGCGCGGTCTGATCGTGGCCCCGCCGAAGACCGGTAAGACCATGATCATGCAGGCGATCGCCAACGCGATCACGCACAACAACCCCGAGTGCCACCTGATGGTCGTCCTGGTCGACGAGCGTCCGGAAGAGGTCACCGACATGCAGCGGTCGGTCAAGGGTGAGGTCATCTCCTCGACCTTCGACCGTCCGGCCGAGGACCACACCACGGTCGCCGAGCTGGCCATCGAGCGCGCCAAGCGCCTGGTGGAGCTGGGTCACGACGTCGTCGTGCTGCTCGACTCGATCACGCGTCTGGGCCGTGCGTACAACCTCGCCGCCCCGGCCTCCGGCCGCATCCTGTCCGGTGGTGTCGACTCGACCGCCCTCTACCCGCCGAAGCGCTTCTTCGGTGCGGCCCGCAACATCGAGGACGGCGGCTCGCTGACCATCCTCGCCACCGCCCTGGTGGACACCGGGTCCCGCATGGACGAGGTGATCTTCGAGGAGTTCAAGGGCACCGGCAACATGGAGCTCAAGCTCGACCGGAAGCTCGCCGACAAGCGCATCTTCCCGGCCGTCGACGTCGACGCCTCGGGTACGCGCAAGGAGGAGATCCTGCTGGGCGCCGAGGAGCTGAACATCGTCTGGAAGCTGCGCCGGGTGCTGCACGCGCTCGACCAGCAGCAGGCGATCGAGCTGCTGCTCGACAAGATGAAGCAGACGAAGTCGAACGTCGAGTTCCTGATGCAGATCCAGAAGACGACGCCGACTCCCGGCAACGGCGACTAGTCGGCCGTACGTCCCTCGAAGGCCGGTCCCCGTCACGTCAGTGACGGGGACCGGCCTTTCGGCGCTGAGAGGAGGGGGGGACCAGTTCACCCTCTTCTCACTCAAGCACCCCTGGGGGGACCTGACTTGTTCACAACCATGTCCGGCGCCGGTCGGCACAGACGCCGGATACGCATCGCCCTGCCCGTCTCCGCGGCAGGTGTCGCCGTCGCCGTCGCCGCCGCGCTGCTGACCACCTCCGCCGAGGCGGCGACGCCGCTGCCGCAGCCCTCCGTCGAGCCCGCCACCAGCTCACCGTCGGCCGCCGAGCTGGAGCGGCGGCTCGCCACCGCGATCGCCGGCGACGACGCGGCCGGGCAGGCGCCGGCGAAGGCGTCGTACGCCGCCGGGACCACCGAACAGGGCATCGACCCGAAGATCATCGGCGGCACCACCACGACCATCGCCTCCGCCCCGTGGATGGCCCAGCTCTGGTACGGCGACGACAAGGGCACCGCCGACACCGCCGACGACGTCGGCTTCTTCTGCGGCGGAGCGGTGGTCGCGCCGACGAAGATCCTCACCGCCGCGCACTGCGTCGCCGGGTACGACTGGCACCGCAACGGCTTGGTGATCACCGGCACCGCGCAGCTGCCGTCCGTCGACGACCAGGGCTACATCACCGACCTGCACGGCGGCGCCATCACCGGCGTCTGGCGGCAGTGGCACCACTCGTCGTACCGCTCGTCGACCCTCGACGCGGACCTCGCGGTCCTCACCCTGCCGTACGCGGTCAAGGCGACGCCGATCCGCATGACGACGGCCGGGGACACCGCCTCGTACGCCGCGGGGACCAGCGCCAAGGTGTACGGCTGGGGCCGGACCAGCTCCACCCACGACTACATCTCCGAGACGCTGAAGACGGCCACGCTGCCCGTCCAGTCGGACAGCACGTGCACCACCGCCTACGGCTCCTGGTTCATCAAGGGCCACATGGTCTGCGCGGGCACGCCCGCCACCGGCAGCGACGAAGGCACCACGACCGCCTGCAACGGCGACTCCGGCGGCCCTCTGGTGGTCAACAACCGGATCGTCGGCATCGTCTCCTGGGGCGTGGAGGACTGCGTCGCCGCGGGCGCCTACAGCGTCTTCACCAAGGTGACCACGTACGTCGGGGCCGCCTACCCGCGGGTGGACGACACCAACTTCGACGGCGACCACCGGGGCGACCTGTGGCTGCGCAGCGCGTCCACGGACACCGGCTACTCCCGGTACTCCCGGGGCACCTCGTTCGTGGCCGGTGAGAACTGGGGCTACTGGGCCGGCGTGAACTCCGTCGTGCAGGCCGACCTGGACCGGGACGGCTACCAGGACCTCGTCTACCGCCGCAGCAGCGACGGCGACGTCTTCTGGGCGCACTACGTGGTGTCGAGCAACTCCTGGGTCACCCAGCGCATCGCCGACAACTGGAAGACCCGCACCCGCATCCTCGTCCCGGGTGACGTCACCGGCGACTACCTGCCCGACCTGCTGTCGGTCGACTCGGCCGGCGCGCTGTGGATCTACCCCGGCAAGGGCAACGGCACGTTCGCTACGCGCGTGCAGTTCGGCACCGGCTGGAACCAGTACAACGCGCTGAAGGGCCAAGGCGACTTCACCGGCGACGGCAGGACCGACCTCATCGCCCGCAACGCGAGCAACGGCTACGTCTACCTGTACAAGGGCACGGGCAAGGCCACCGGGGCGTTCACCAGCCGGATCAAGGTGACGACCTGGAGCAGCTCGACGTACAACACGCTCGTTACGGTCGGCGACGTCAGCGGCGACGGCCGCGCCGACCTCCTGGCCCGCACGCCCGGCGGCACCCTCTACCTCTACCGGGGTACCGGCAACGCCACGAGTGAGTTCTTCGCCACACGGGTCTCGGTCGGGACCTACTTCAAGGGGTACGACATCCTCGCCTGACACCGCAGGTGAGCCGGGAGACATCCGGCCCGCCACCGCTACGCACCGTGCCCACCCGAGCCCCGGGTGGGCACCGTGCGTCGTGCGACCCCGTCCCGAGTTTCCCCGCCCGGCCCGGCGGGGCGACGATGGAGCGGGTACGGGGTCGCGCCGACGACCGAGTCCGAACGCCATCGCAGGGGGTACCCGACCGACGGGAGCCGAGGAGCGCATGCCTGCCGACAGCACGCCGCAGTCCGGCATACCGGGTGAGCCCGGCGCACACGGCCCGCGCCGACGGCGCGGCGGCCGCCGCCGCAAGCCCCGGTCCAGGGGCCACAGAGGGCTGCTGATCGCGGCCTGGACCGCGGCGGGCGTCCTCGTCCTCGGCGGCACGGGCGTCGGATACGTGTACTTCAAGCTCAACGGCAACATCGCAAGCGTCGACATCGACCACGCCCTGGGCACCGACCGGCCCGGCAAGGCCGACAACGGCTCCGAGAACATCCTGGTCCTCGGCTCGGACACCCGTTCAGGCGGCAACCAGCGGCTGGGCGGCGGCGCCGACGACGGCAACGCCCGCTCCGACACCGCGATGATCGTGCACCTGTACGAGGGCCGGAAGAGGGCCGCGGTGGTGTCCGTCCCGCGCGACACCCTGATCGACCGCCCGGCCTGCACGGACACCGACGGCACGACGCACGACGCGGCCTCCGGCGTGATGTTCAACTCCGCGTACGCCACCGGCGGCGCCGCCTGCGCCGTGAAGACCGTCGAGTCCCTCACCGGCATCCGGATGGACCACTACCTGGAGGTCGACTTCTCCGGCTTCCGGAAGCTCGTCGACGAGCTGGGTGGCGTCGAGGTCACCACGACGGAGGACATCAGCGACCCCGACAGCCACCTGGACCTCCCGGCCGGCACGCACCGCCTCACCGGCGAGCAGGCCCTCGGCCTGGTCCGCACCCGGCACGGGGTGGGCGACGGCTCCGACCTCGGCCGCATCCAGCTCCAGCAGGCCTTCGTGAAGGCGCTGGTCGAGCAGGTGAAGGACATCGGCCTGTTCACCAGCCCCAAGAAGCTCTACGACCTCGCCGACACCGCCACGGGCGCGATCACCACCGACTCCTCCCTCGGCTCGGTCAACGCCATGGTGTCCTTCGCGGGCGGCCTGAAGGGGATCAGCGCCGCGAAGATGACCATGGTCACGATGCCGGTCCGATACGACCCGGCCGAACCCAACCGCGTCCTGTTCGACGAGGCGAAGGCCCAGCAGGTCTGGACGGCCCTCAAGAAGGACGCACCGATCCCGAAGTCCGCCACGGAGGGCACGGCGACGGGCGAGGCGAAGGGCGTGATCACGCCCTGAAAGGGGCGCGGGGCGCGACCAACCACAGTCGACCCGCGGCCGCCGACGACGATCAAGCGCCACCCCGCCCGTGCCCCCACCCCTCACCTGCACGGAATAGACGACACCAACCCCCGGTTTTGGGGGATGGCCCCAGTCCTGGCAGACTGGTACGTCGGCTCCGGTTCACGCTCCCGCACCCCGCGGCTGCGACCCGGCGCCCTCCCGAAATCTAGGAGACACCTTGAAGCGCGACATCCACCCCGAGTACGTCGAGACGCAGGTCAGCTGCACCTGTGGCGCGTCGTTCACCACCCGTAGCACGATCGACTCCGGCACCATCCGGGCCGAGGTCTGCTCCGAGTGCCACCCGTTCTACACGGGCAAGCAGAAGATCCTCGACACCGGTGGCCGTGTGGCCCGCTTCGAGGCCCGCTTCGGCAAGGCTGCCGGCTCCAAGAAGTAGCGAGCCCCAATTCGCCGGTCCACGGCCGCGCCCCTTTCACCCGGGCGCGCCGGGACCGGCGTTTTTGGTCGCCCGCCCACTTCACCCCCGTACGTATCCACAGGAGCCAGAGATGTTCGAGGCCGTCGAGGAGCTCGTCGTCGAGCACGCCGACCTGGAGAAGAAGCTCGCCGACCCGTCGGTCCACGCCGACCAGGCCAACGCCCGCAAGCTGAACAAGCGGTACGCCGAGCTGACCCCGATCGTCGCCACGTACCGCTCCTGGAAGTCGTCCGGCGACGACATCGAGACGGCCCGCGAACTGGGCGCCGACGACCCGGAGTTCGCCGCCGAGGTCAAGGAGCTGGAGCAGCAGCGCGAGGAGCTGACGGAGAAGCTCCGCCTGTTGCTCGTTCCGCGCGACCCCAGCGACGACAAGGACGTGATCCTCGAGATCAAGGCGGGCGCGGGCGGCGACGAGTCGGCGCTGTTCGCCGGCGACCTGCTGCGCATGTATCTGCGGTACGCCGAGCGCGTCGGCTGGAAGACCGAGATCATCGACGCCACCGAGTCCGAGCTGGGCGGTTACAAGGACGTCCAGGTCGCGGTGAAGGCGCGCGGGCAGATCGAGCCCGGGCAGGGTGTCTGGGCGCGGCTGAAGTACGAGGGCGGCGTGCACCGCGTGCAGCGCGTGCCGGCGACCGAGTCCCAGGGCCGTATCCACACCTCCGCGGCCGGCGTGCTCGTCACCCCCGAGGCCGAGGAGGTCGACGTCGAGATCAACCCGAACGACCTGCGCATCGACGTCTACCGCTCCTCCGGGCCCGGCGGCCAGTCCGTCAACACCACCGACTCCGCCGTGCGCATCACGCACATCCCCACCGGAGTCGTCGCCTCCTGCCAGAACGAGAAGAGCCAGCTGCAGAACAAGGAGCAGGCACTGCGTATCCTGCGCTCCAGGCTGCTCGCCATGGCGCAGGAGGAGGCGGAGAGGGAGGCCGCCGACGCCCGCCGCAGCCAGGTCCGCACCGTCGACCGCTCCGAGAAGATCCGCACGTACAACTTCCCGGAGAATCGCATCTCGGACCACCGCGTCGGCTTCAAGGCGTACAACCTGGACCAGGTCCTGGACGGCGACCTCGACGCGGTGATCCAGGCCTGCGTCGACGCGGACTCGGCCGCCAAGCTCGCAGCCGCGTAAGGCACTCACGAGTACGACGGAGGACGAGCGTGCAGCCATCTTTTGGGGGGCGACCCCCAAGTCCCCGCAGTCTGCTGCTCGCGGAGGTGGCCCAGGCCACCCAGCGGCTGGCCGACGCCGGCGTGCCCTCTCCGCGCACCGACGCGGAGGAGCTCGCCGCGTTCGTGCACGGCGTGAAGCGGGGCGAGTTGCACTCCGTGCAGGACTCCGACTTCGACGCCCGCTACTGGGAGGTCATCGCGCGCCGTGAGCAGCGCGAGCCGCTTCAGCACATCACCGGGCGGGCCTTCTTCCGGTACCTGGAACTCCAGGTCGGGCCCGGTGTGTTCGTGCCGCGTCCGGAGACGGAGTCCGTGGTCGGCTGGGCCATAGACGCCGTGCGCGCCATGGACGTCGTCGAGCCGCTGATCGTCGACCTGTGCACCGGCTCGGGCGCCATCGCGCTGGCGCTCGCCCAGGAGGTGCCGCGCTCCCGCGTGCACGCCGTGGAGCTGTCCGAAGAGGCGCTGCACTGGACCCGCAAGAACGTCGAGGGCTCCCGGGTCGACCTGCGGCAGGGAGACGCCCGGACCGCGTTCCCGGACCTCGACGGGCAGGTCGACCTGGTGATCTCCAACCCGCCGTACATCCCGCTCACCGAGTGGGAGTACGTCGCCCCCGAGGCCCGGGACTACGACCCCGACATGGCGCTGTTCTCCGGCGAGGACGGCCTCGACCTCATCCGCGGCCTGGAACGCACCGCGCACCGGCTGCTGCGCCCCGGCGGCGTGGTCGTCATCGAGCACGCCGACACCCAGGGCGGCCAGGTGCCGTGGATCTTCACCGAGGAGCGGGGGTGGGCCGACGCGGCCGACCATCCCGACCTCAACAACCGCCCGCGCTTCGCCACCGCCCGCAAGGCGCTGCCGTGAGTACCGACCAGACTTCACCCCAGCAGTACGTGTACGAGGAGGCCCGCTAGACATGGCACGGCGATACGACACCAACGACGCCACCGACCGCGTGACCGGTCTGCGTGAGGCCGCGTCCGCCGTCCGCCGTGGCGAGCTGGTGGTCCTCCCCACCGACACCGTGTACGGCATCGGCGCCGACGCGTTCTCCCCGGAGGCGGTCTCGGACCTGCTGGAGGCCAAGGGCCGGGGCCGCAACATGCCCACGCCCGTCCTCATTGGCTCCCCGAACACCCTGCACGGCCTGGTCACCGACTTCTCCGAGCTGGCCTGGGAGCTGGTCGACGCGTTCTGGCCGGGCGCGCTGACGCTGGTCGCCAAGCACCAGCCGTCGTTGCAGTGGGACCTGGGCGACACCCGGGGCACGGTCGCCGTGCGCATGCCGCTGCACCCGGTGGCCATCGAGCTGCTCACCGAGGTCGGCCCCATGGCCGTGTCGTCGGCGAATCTCACCGGGCACCCGGCGCCGGAGGACTGCGACGCCGCCCAGCAGATGCTCGGCGACTCCGTCTCCGTCTACCTCGACGGCGGCCCGACCCCCGGCAACGTGCCGTCCTCCATCGTCGACGTCTCCGGCTCCGTGCCCGTCCTGCTGCGTGAGGGCGCCCTCTCGCCGGACGAGCTGCGCAAGGTCGTACCCGACCTTGAGGTGGCCAATTGACAGCCCCTGAAGCGGGGCGTGGCATAGGCAACGGGGAAAGCGCGGCGGAGATCACGACGACCTTCGTGGGGCTTCCGCGCGACAGCTTCCGCATCCTCCACGTCAGCACCGGCAACGTGTGCCGCTCGCCCATCACCGAGCGGCTGACCCGGCATTTCGTGTCGCAGCGGCTCGGCGTCCTGGGCGGCGGGCTGATCGTGGAGAGCGCCGGCACCTGGGGCCACGAGGGCGCGCCCATGGAGGCCAACGCCGAGACGGTGCTGGCCGACTTCGGCGCGGACGCCTCCGGCTTCGTGGGCCGGGAGCTGCTGGATGAGCACGTGATCCGTGCCGACCTGGTGCTCACCGCGACCCGTGACCACCGCGCCCAGGTCATCTCGATGGGCCACTCGGCGGGGCTGCGCACCTTCACGCTGAAGGAGTTCACCCGGCTGGTGAAGGCCATCGACCCGGCGACGCTTCCGCCGCTGGAGGACGGGGTGGTGACGCGGGCCCGCGCGCTGGTCCGGGCCGCCGCCGCCCTGCGGGGCTGGCTGCTGGCGCCCACCGCCGAGGCCGACGAGGTGTACGACCCGTACGGGGCACCGCTGACGTTCTTCCGCTCGGTCGGCGACGAGATACACCAGGCGCTGGACCCCGTGGTGACAGCACTGACCGGGGTGGCGGCGCGGACCTGACGGGGCGCGGCGCGGCGGAGCTGTGCCGCGTTGCGGCGGGGCGGAGCTGTGCCGCGTTGCGGCGGGGCGGAGCTGTGCCGCGTTGCGGCGGGGCGGACCTGAGCGGCGTTGTCGGGCGGTCTGAGCAGGGGGGTGCGGCGCGGACCTGCGTCGGGGAGTTGCGGCGCGGACGTGAGTGGGGCGGCTGCGCGGCGGACCTCAGCGGCGTTGTGGTTCGGGCGTGAGCGGGGTGGTGGCGGCTTCAGCGGGGGTGGCGGGGCGGATCTCAGTGGTGCTTGTGGCGCGGGTGTGGGCGGGGGTGTGTTTCGGGCCTGGGCGGGGTGGTGGCGGCCTGAGCGGGGGTGGCGGGGCGGATCTCAGTGGTGCTTGTGGCGCGGGTGTGGGCGGGGGTGTGGTTCGGGCGTGAGCGGGGTGGTGGCGGCCTCAAGGGGTTGAGGCGCGGACCCGAGTGGGGTGTGGCCGGGCTTCGAACGGGGTTGCGGCGCGGACCTGAACGGGGCGATGGCGCGGGGCCGAGCCAGGCGGTGGGCCGGCACGCGTGCCGCAAGGCCGCCACCCTGCGACAGCGGGCGCCCGCGGCGGCACCGGCCTACATTGGACCTACGTCAACGCCGACGCCCGGAGTCCACCATGCCGGTCACCCATGCCCCCGAGGCCGATCTCCTGCGGCGCCAGGACCCCGAGCTCGCCGAGATCCTGCTCGGGGAGCTGGACCGGCAGTCGACCACCCTCCAGCTGATCGCCGCCGAGAACTTCACCTCACCGGCCGTCCTGGCCGCCCTGGGCTCGCCGCTGGCCAACAAGTACGCGGAGGGCTATCCGGGATCCCGCTACCACGGCGGCTGCGAGATCGTCGACGTGGCCGAGCGCCTGGCCGTGCAGCGCGCCAAGACACTGTTCGGCGCCGATCACGCCAACGTCCAGTCCCACTCGGGCAGTTCGGCCGTGCTGGCCGCCTACGCCGCCCTGCTGCGCCCCGGCGACACGGTCCTCGCCCTCGGCCTGTCCTACGGCGGCCACCTCACCCACGGCTCGCCCGCCAACTTCTCCGGCCGCTGGTTCGACTTCGTCGGCTACGGCGTCGACGAGGAGACCGGCCTCATCGCCTACGACCAGGTCCGCACCCTGGCCCGCACGCACCGCCCCAAGGCGATCGTGTGCGGCTCGATCGCCTACCCGCGGCACATCGACTACGCCTACTTCCGCGAGGTCGCCGACGAGGTGGGCGCCTACCTCATCGCCGACGCGGCCCACCCCATCGGCCTGGTCGCCGGGGGAGCGGCGCCCAGTCCGGTGCCGTACGCCGACATCGTGTGCGCCACCACCCACAAGGTGCTGCGCGGACCGCGCGGCGGCATGCTGCTGTGCGGCGCCGAGTTCGCCGAACGCGTCGACCGGGCCGTCTTCCCCTTCACCCAGAGCGGCGCCCAGATGCACAGCGTCGCCGCCAAGGCCGTCGCCTTCGGCGAGGCCGCGACACCGGCCTTCCAGGCGTACGCCCATCAGGTGGTCGCCAACGCCCGGTCCCTGGCCGCCGCACTCACCGCCGAGGGGCTCGCCGTCACCACCGGCGGCACGGACACCCACCTCATCACCGCCGACCCGGTCCCGCTCGGCGTCGACGGCCGCACCGCCCGCGGCCGGCTGGCCGCCGCCGGCATGATCCTCGACTGCTGCGCCCTGCCGCACGCCGACGCCCGCGGCCTGCGCCTGGGCACCGCCGCCGTCACCACCCAGGGGATGGGGGAGGGCGAGATGGCCCGGATCGCCAAGCTGCTCGCCGAGGTGCTGCGGGACCAGGCCGACGCCCGGCAGGTGCGGGAGGAAGTACGGGAACTGGCAGAGGGATTTCCGCCGTATCCGCGCTGAGCGGGGGTAGCAGGCATCCGTGCACAGCCACACGTGCAACCATCGTCGCTACCCGGAAGTCCCCATCCATATGCGTCCCTCGCTAGGGTGTGGGGCTGAGATGGCCAGCGAGACCTGTGGGGAAGCCCGTGCGTGAATACCTGCTGACGCTCTGCATCACGGCCGCGGTGACGTACCTGCTGACAGGGCCGGTGCGGAAGTTCGCGATCGTGGCCGGAGCGATGCCGCAGATCCGGGCGCGTGACGTGCACCGGGAACCCACTCCACGGCTCGGCGGGATCGCGATGTTCTTCGGCCTGTGCGCGGGCCTGCTGGTCGCCGACCACCTCACCAACCTCAGTGAGGTCTTCGAGAAGTCCAACGAGCCCCGCGCCCTGCTCTCCGGAGCGGCGCTGATCTGGCTCATCGGCGTGCTGGACGACAAGTTCGAGATCGACGCCCTGATCAAGCTGGGCGGACAGATGATCGCCGCCGGCGTGATGGTGGTGCAGGGCCTGACGATCCTGTGGCTGCCGGTGCCGGGCGTCGGCACGGTCGCGCTGACCCAGTGGCAGGGCACGCTGCTGACGGTGGCGCTGGTCGTCATCACCATCAACGCGGTCAACTTCGTCGACGGCCTGGACGGCTTGGCGGCGGGCATGGTGTGCATCGCGTCCGCCGCGTTCTTCATGTACGCCTACCGCATCTGGTACTCGTACGGCATCGAGGCCGCCGCCCCGGCCACCCTGTTCGCGGCGATCCTGATGGGCATGTGCCTCGGCTTCCTGCCGCACAACATGCACCCCGCGCGCATCTTCATGGGCGACTCGGGCTCGATGCTGATCGGCCTGGTCCTGGCCGCCGGTGCGATCTCGGTCACCGGGCAGGTCGACCCGGACGTGATGAACCTGTTCTCCGGGTCGGAGCGCAACACCGTGCACCAGACGGTCCCGGTGTACATCCCGCTGCTGCTGCCGTTGACCATCATCGCGATCCCGGCCGCCGACCTGGTCCTCGCGATCGTGCGCCGCACCTGGCGCGGCCAGTCCCCGTTCGCCGCCGACCGGGGGCACCTGCACCACCGGCTGCTGGAGATCGGCCACTCGCACAGCCGGGCCGTGCTGATCATGTACTTCTGGTCGGCGCTGATCGCCTTCGGTGCGCTCACCTACTCGGTGAACTCGGCGTCCATGTGGATCGTGCTGAGCGTGGTGCTGCTCAGCGCCCTCGGACTGCTCATGCTGCTGCTGCCCCGCTTCACCCCGCGCGCGCCGCTGTGGGCCGAGCACCTCGTGCCGCCGCGCTACCGCCGGCGCAGGGTCGTCGTGCCGCCCGCGGCCGAGGTCCCGGTGGAGGCTCCGGCCGAGGAGGAGGACCGAACGCCGGTCGCCGTCGGCGTCTCCGGAGTCAACGGAGCGACCGCCGCGGGCCCCCGCTCGCGCTTCACAAGGTAAGAATCTGACTAAGGCATTGCCAAGCCGTGGGGGAACGAAGGCCCCAATACCAGACAACTCGGCTCGGTTTCTGCACAGACGCGCACTGTCACCCTCATGTGTGACAGTGCGCACACCTCCAGGTAAAGACCTCATCAAATAGTTTGTGATACGGTTCACGAGAACCCCCGGACAGAGCTGAAGGACCGTGGTGCGACGGTCCACCGGCATGAGGTTCTCTCTCGACCCGGGACTACGCTCGTCCATGACGACACCCTGCCCCCTGTGAAAGCGGAGTTGCCGCCATGCCGTCCAATGACGCCCGGAACCTGTTGCAGACAGCTGCGCCCGCAGCCGCTGTCGGTGTGGTCACGGTCGCCGTCAGCGGCGCGGTCGCCGGCGGCAAGGGCGCGCTCGGCGCGGCCGTCGGCACGGTGCTGGCCATCCTCTTCATGGGAATCGGCCTGTTCGTTCTCCAGTGGACGGCAAAAACGCTCCCCCAGCTGTTCCAGGCCATGGGGATGATGCTCTACGTCGCCCAGCTCCTGCTGCTCCTGATCTTCGTCGCCCTCTTCAAGGACACCTCCCTCTTCCATCCGAAGACGTTCGCCGTCGGTCTCGTCGTCGCGACCGTCGTGTGGATGGCCGCGCAGGCCCGTGCGCACATGAAGGCCAAGATCTTCTACGTCGATCCGGAGCCCTCGAAGAGCGAGAAGCCCGAGAAGACAGGGCCGTCGTCGTGAGGAGTAGGGGCGCGATAAAGGCCAGTGAGAACTCCTGCTATCGTCCGGTGCCAACTGCGGCATCGCGGGCGCGGGCATCCGAGCTGACGCCTGCTCGATCGCGAGGCTTGATGTCCCCCAGCCGCCCCCACATCCGTAACACCAGTCCGGTGCCGACCCGCGGCCGTGTGCCGCGCCGACACAACGAGGTTGCCGTACCCATGCGTCACGCCGAAGGAGCCCGTGGTGAGTGCTGACCAGACCCAGCTCGCCTTTGACTGGAGTTGTCGGATCATGTCCGACAACGGGTGTGGCTTCCCGGCTCCGGGCCTGCACTCGTTCCTCTTCCAGCCGATCGCCACGGTCGGGGGGTTCGAGTTCAACAAGGTGATGCTGCTCGCGCTCATCACCACCGTGCTCGTGATCGGTTTCTTCTGGGCGGCCTTCGGCAAGGCGAAGGTGGTTCCGGGCAAGCTCCAGATGATCGGCGAGGCCGGCTACGACTTCGTGCGCCGCGGCATCGTCTACGAGACCCTCGGCAAGCGGGAGGGCGAGAAGTTCGTCCCGCTCATGGTCTCCCTCTTCTTCTTCATCTGGATCATGAACATCTGGTCCGTGATCCCGCTGGCCCAGTTCCCGGTGTCGTCGATCATCGCCTACCCGGCGGTGCTGGCCGCGATCGTCTACTTCACCTGGGTCGGGCTGACCTTCAAGCGGCACGGCTTCGTCGGCTTCTTCAAGAACGTGACCGGCTACGACAAGTCGCTGGGCCCGGTGCTCCCGCTCGTCATGATCATCGAGTTCTTCTCGAACCTGCTGGTGCGGCCGTTCACGCACGCGGTGCGACTGTTCGCCAACATGTTCGCCGGTCACCTGATGCTGGTCATGTTCACCGTCGCCTCCTGGTACCTGCTGAACAGCTGGTTGATCCCGGCGGCGGGCGTCTCGTTCCTCATGACGATCGCCATGATCCTCTTCGAGCTTTTCGTGCAGGCCGTCCAGGCGTACGTCTTCGTACTGCTGGCCTGCACCTACGTCCAGGGCGCTCTCGCCGAGCATCACTGAGCCCCTCCCGCCCGCAAGCCCCCAGAACGTCCGGTGGCCAACCCCCGCCGGTCCATGAAAGAGAAGGAAGAATCAGCATGGCTGCCACTGAGACCCTCGCCGCTGTCTCCGGTTCGCTCGGCTCCATCGGCTACGGCCTCGCCGCCATCGGCCCCGGCATCGGCGTCGGCATCATCTTCGGCAACGGCACCCAGGCCCTGGCCCGTCAGCCCGAGGCCGCCGGCCTGATCCGTGCCAACCAGATCCTGGGCTTCGCCTTCTGTGAGGCGCTCGCCCTCATCGGCATCGTTATGCCGTTCGTGTTCGGTGTGTAAGTAGCCACCGCTTACCCGACACGATTCGACGAAAGGCACTGATGTGATCGCCAACCTGGTGCAGCTGGCGGCCGAGGAGGAGCAGAGCCCGCTCATCCCGCCGGGCCCCGAGCTGCTCGTCGGCACCATCGCCTTCGCCGTCGTCTTCTTCTTCTTCTGGAAGAAGCTGCTTCCGAACATCAACAAGGTTCTGGAGGAGCGCCGCGCGGCGATCGAAGGCGGTATTGAAGAGGCCGAGACCATGAAGGTCGAGGCCCAGAGCGTCCTTGAGCAGTACAAGGCCCAGCTCGCCGAGGCCCGGCACGAGGCCGCGCGGCTGCGCCAGGAGGCGCAGGAGCAGGGTGCCGTGCTCATCGCCGAGATGCGCGCGGAGGGTCAGCGGCAGCGCGAGGAGATCATCGCCGCCGGTCACGCCCAGATCGAGGCCGACCGCAAGGCCGCCTCGTCCGCGCTGCGGCAGGACGTCGGCAAGCTCGCCACCGATCTGGCCGGCAAGCTGGTCGGTGAGTCCCTCGAGGACCACGCCCGCCAGAGCCGTGTGATCGACCGCTTCCTCGACGAGCTCGAGGAGAAGGCCGAGGCGTCTCGATGAACGGAGCGAGCCGCGAGGCCCTGGCAGCCGCACGTGAGCGTCTCGACGCGCTGACGGACGCCACGTCCGTGGACGCGGCGCGGCTCGCCGACGAGCTGGCCGCGGTGACCGCGCTGCTCGACCGCGAGGTCAGCCTGCGTCGGGTCCTCACCGACCCGGCGCAGGCCGGTGAGGGCAAGGCCGAGCTGGTCCAGCGCCTGCTCGGCACCCAGGTCGGCGGCGAGACCACGGACCTGGTGTCCGGCATGGTGCGCTCCCGCTGGTCGCAGTCGCGCGACCTGGTGGACGCCCTGGAGGAGCTGGCCGCCACCGCGGACCTCACCGCCGCGCAGCGCGACGGCTCCCTCGACAGCGTCGAGGACGAGCTGTTCCGGTTCGGCCGGATCGTCGCGTCCAGCACCGAGCTGCGCGCCGCGCTGACCGACCGCAAGGCCACCACGTCGGCCAAGAGCGAGCTGCTGCGCAGCCTGCTCGGCGGACGGGCGGCCCCGGCCACCGAGCGTCTGGTGACGCGCCTTGTGACCGCGCCGCGGGGACGTAGCCTGGAAGCGGGACTGGAGTCCCTGTCCAAGCTCGCCGCCGACCGGCGGGACCGCATGGTCGCCGTCGTCACCTCGGCGGTGCCGCTGAGCGACGTGCAGAAGCAGCGCCTCGGCGCCGCCCTCGCCAAGCTCTACGGCCGCCGGATGCACCTCAACCTCGACGTGGACCCCGAGGTCCTCGGCGGGATCCGGGTGCAGGTCGGTGACGAGATCATCAACGGCTCTCTCGCGGACCGCATCGCGGACGCCGAGCGTCGGCTGGCGAGCTAGCCGCAACTGAACACGCAAGTCGTACTTACGGCCCTGGTTGGGCCGTGCAGAGGATTCCTGGGGGTCGCCCCCAGACCCCCAAAGTGAAACTTCGGGCCCAACAAGGAGAGCAGGGAACCCAGATGGCGGAGCTCACGATCCGGCCGGAGGAGATCCGGGACGCACTGGAGACCTTCGTCCAGTCGTACAAGCCGGACGCGGCCTCGCGCGAGGAGGTCGGTACGGTCACCCTTGCCGGCGACGGCATCGCGAAGGTCGAGGGTCTGCCCTCGGCCATGGCCAACGAACTGCTGAAGTTCGAGGACGGCACCCTCGGCCTCGCCCTCAACCTCGAGGAGCGCGAGATCGGTGCCATCGTCCTCGGTGAGTTCAGCGGCATCGAGGAGGGGCAGCCGGTCACCCGCACCGGTGAGGTCCTCTCCGTGGCGGTCGGCGAGGGCTACCTCGGCCGCGTCGTCGACCCGCTCGGCAACCCGATCGACGGCCTCGGCGAGATCGAGACCGACGGCCGCCGCGCCCTCGAGCTGCAGGCCCCCACGGTCATGCAGCGCAAGTCGGTGCACGAGCCGATGGAGACGGGCTACAAGGCCGTCGACGCGATGACCCCGATCGGCCGCGGTCAGCGTCAGCTGATCATCGGTGACCGCCAGACCGGCAAGACCGCCCTGGCCGTTGACACGATCATCAACCAGCGCGACAACTGGCGCACCGGCGACCCGAACAAGCAGGTCCGCTGCATCTACGTCGCCATCGGCCAGAAGGGCTCCACCATCGCGTCGGTGCGCCGCGCGCTGGAGGAGAACGGCGCGCTGGAGTACACGACCATCGTCGCCGCCCCGGCGTCCGACCCGGCCGGCTTCAAGTACCTGGCGCCGTACACCGGCTCGGCCATCGGCCAGCACTGGATGTACCAGGGCAAGCACGTCCTGATCATCTTCGACGACCTGTCGAAGCAGGCCGACGCCTACCGTGCCGTGTCGCTGCTGCTGCGCCGCCCGCCGGGCCGTGAGGCCTACCCGGGTGACGTCTTCTACCTGCACTCCCGTCTGCTGGAGCGCTGCGCGAAGCTCTCCGACGAGATGGGTGCCGGCTCGATGACCGGTCTGCCGATCGTCGAGACCAAGGCCAACGACGTCTCGGCGTTCATCCCGACCAACGTCATCTCCATCACCGACGGCCAGTGCTTCCTGGAGTCGGACCTCTTCAACGCCGGTCAGCGCCCCGCGCTGAACGTCGGTATCTCCGTCTCCCGAGTCGGTGGTTCGGCGCAGCACAAGGCGATGAAGCAGGTCTCCGGCCGTCTGCGCGTGGACCTCGCCCAGTTCCGTGAGCTGGAGGCGTTCGCCGCCTTCGGTTCCGACCTGGACGCCGCGTCCAAGGCCCAGCTGGAGCGCGGTCAGCGCATGGTCGAGCTGCTGAAGCAGGACCAGTACCAGCCGATGGCCACCGAGGACCAGGTCGTCTCCGTGTGGGCCGGCACCACCGGCAAGATGGACGAGGTCCCGGTCGCCGACATCCGCCGCTTCGAGAAGGAGCTGCTGGAGTACCTGCACCGCAAGGAGCAGGGCCTCATGACCTCCATCAAGGAGGGCGGCAAGATGTCGGACGACACCCTCACGGCCGTCGCCGACGCCATCGCGGAGTTCAAGAAGCAGTTCGAGACCTCCGACGGCAAGCTGCTCGGCGAGGAAACTCCGGCCGCTGCCGCCAAGTGACGTAAGGAAGGGACCTGACTCATGGGAGCCCAGCTCCGGGTCTACAAGCGTCGCATCCGATCCGTCACCGCGACCAAGAAGATCACCAAGGCGATGGAGATGATCGCCGCCTCGCGCGTCGTCAAGGCGCAGCGCAAGGTGGCGGCCTCCAAGCCGTACGCGGAGGAACTGACCCGCGCGGTCACGGCCGTCGGCACGGGTTCGAACACCAAGCACCCGCTGACCACCCAGGCCGAGACGGTCACGCGGTCCGCGGTGCTGCTCCTGACCAGCGACCGTGGGCTGGCCGGCGCGTTCAACGCCAACGCCATCAAGCAGGCGGAGCAGCTCACCGAGCGGCTGGAGCGCGAGGGCAAGCGGGTCGACGTGTACATCGTCGGCCGGCGCGGTGTGGCCCACTACAACTTCCGTGAGCGCACGATCGCGGAGTCGTGGACCGGCTTCACCGACGAGCCCTCGTACGCGGACGCCAAGAAGGTGGCGGCGCCGCTGATCGAGGCCATCCAGAAGGACACGGCGAACGGCGGCGTGGACGAGCTCCACATCGTCTTCACCGAGTTCGTGTCGATGATGACGCAGACGGCGCAGGACGCGCGCATGCTGCCGCTCAGCCTCGACGAGGTCGCGGCGGAGGCCAAGCCCAAGGGCGAGATCCTCCCGCTGTACGACTTCGAGCCCTCGGCGGAGGACGTCCTCGACGCCCTGCTGCCGCGCTACGTGGAGAGCCGTATCTACAACGCGCTGCTCCAGTCGGCCGCTTCGAAGCACGCCGCCACCCGGCGTGCGATGAAGTCGGCCACCGACAACGCCGGTGAGCTCATCGAGAACCTCACCCGGCTTGCCAATGCGGCCCGTCAGGCCGACATCACCCAGGAAATCAGCGAGATCGTCGGTGGCGCGAGCGCCCTGGCCGACGCGACCGCGGGGAGTGACTACTAATGACCACCACTGCTGAGACGGCCACGGCGACGGGCCGCGTCGCGCGGGTCATCGGCCCGGTCGTCGACGTGGAGTTCCCCGTCGACGCGATCCCGGAGATCTACAACGCCCTGCACGTCGAGGTCTCCGACCCGGCGAACGCGGGCGAGAAGAAGACGCTGACCCTGGAGGTCGCCCAGCACCTGGGTGACGGCCTGGTGCGCGCCATCTCCATGCAGCCCACCGACGGTCTGGTCCGCCAGTCCCCGGTGACCGACAGCGGCTCCGCCATCTCCGTGCCGGTCGGTGACTTCACCAAGGGCAAGGTGTTCAACACCATCGGTGACGTGCTCAACGTCGACGCCCAGTACGACGGCGAGCGCTGGCCGATCCACCGCAAGGCGCCGAACTTCGACCAGCTCGAGTCCAAGACCGAGATGTTCGAGACCGGCATCAAGGTCATCGACCTGCTGACCCCGTACGTCAAGGGCGGCAAGATCGGTCTGTTCGGTGGTGCCGGTGTCGGCAAGACCGTGCTGATCCAGGAGATGATCTACCGCGTCGCCAACAACCACGACGGTGTGTCGGTGTTCGCGGGCGTCGGTGAGCGCACCCGTGAGGGCAACGACCTCATCGACGAGATGAGCGAGTCCGGCGTCATCGACAAGACCGCGCTGGTCTTCGGTCAGATGGACGAGCCCCCGGGCACCCGTCTGCGCGTCGCGCTGGCCGGCCTGACGATGGCCGAGTACTTCCGTGACGTCCAGAAGCAGGACGTGCTGTTCTTCATCGACAACATCTTCCGCTTCACGCAGGCCGGTTCCGAGGTGTCGACCCTGCTCGGCCGTATGCCCTCCGCGGTGGGCTACCAGCCGAACCTGGCCGACGAGATGGGTCTCCTCCAGGAGCGCATCACCTCGACCCGCGGTCACTCGATCACCTCGATGCAGGCGATCTACGTCCCCGCGGACGACCTGACCGACCCGGCGCCGGCCACCACCTTCGCCCACCTCGACGCGACGACGGTGCTGTCCCGTCCGATCTCGGAGAAGGGCATCTACCCGGCCGTGGACCCGCTGGACTCCACGTCCCGGATCCTGGACCCGCGCTACATCACGCAGGACCACTACAACACGGCCATGCGGGTGAAGAACATCCTGCAGAAGTACAAGGACCTGCAGGACATCATCGCGATCCTCGGTATCGACGAGCTCGGCGAGGAGGACAAGCTCGTCGTCCACCGTGCCCGTCGCGTGGAGCGCTTCCTGTCCCAGAACACCCACGTCGCCAAGCAGTTCACCGGCGTGGACGGTTCGGACGTGTCCCTCGACGAGTCGATCACCGCGTTCAACGCGATCTGCGACGGCGAGTACGACCACTTCCCGGAGCAGGCGTTCTTCATGTGCGGTGGTATCGAGGACCTGAAGAAGAACGCGAAGGAGCTGGGCGTCTCCTGACCCGGGCCTCGTGCTCGTGTCGTGAGGGGGCGGGGTCGTCCCGCCCCCTCTGTCACGCCCATTAGACTTGTAACCAACACCCGGCAGAACCGCCGGGTGGTGACCCGAGGAGCCACCCTTGGCTGCTGAGCTGCACGTCGAGCTGGTCGCCGCGGACCGCCAGGTCTGGTCCGGCGAGGCCACCCTGGTCGTCGCGCGCACCACGTCCGGCGACATCGGCGTCATGCCCGGTCACCAGCCGCTGCTCGGTGTGCTGGAGTCGGGCCCGGTGACCATCCGTACGAGCGACGGCGCGACGGTCGTCGCCGCGGTGCACGGCGGTTTCATCTCGTTCGCGGACGACAAGCTGTCGCTGCTGGCCGAGATCGCCGAGCTGGCCGACGAGATCGACGTCAAGCGCGTCGAGCAGGATCTGGAGCGCGCGAAGGCGGAGGACGACGCCGAGGCCAAGCGCCGTGCGGACGTCCGCCTGCGGGCGGCGACGGCGGCACGTTGACCGTGGAGGCACCTCCCAGGCCCTTGAGGCACTGGGGGACCGCTGTGCGATGACGTCACTCAGCCGCGGTCGGCACCGGAGCAATCCGGCGCCGACCGCGGCTGAGGCAGATACGGGTGTTTTTTCCGTTCCGTTACCTAGGAGACGAGGAGGTCGGTGTCGATGGTCCTCGCTCTGACTGTGTGCGGAATCGTCGTGGCCCTGGTGGTGCTGGGACTGTTCGTGTTCGGCCTGCGCCGCAGGCTCATCCAGCGCTCCGGTGGCACCTTCGACTGCAGCCTGCGCTGGGACGTGCCCGAGAAACCGGACACCGGCGGCAAGGGCTGGGCGTACGGCGTGGCCCGCTACAACGGCGACCGCGTGGAGTGGTTCCGGGTGTTCTCCTACGCCCCCCGTCCGCGCCGCGTCCTGGAGCGGTCCGCGATCGAGGTGGCCGGCCGCCGGCTGCCCGAGGGCGAGGAGGAGCTGGCGCTGCTC
This sequence comes from Streptomyces chromofuscus, assembly GCF_015160875.1. Taxonomy (NCBI): domain Bacteria; kingdom Bacillati; phylum Actinomycetota; class Actinomycetes; order Kitasatosporales; family Streptomycetaceae; genus Streptomyces; species Streptomyces chromofuscus. The sequence goes on from NZ_CP063374.1 coordinate 5,616,908, forward strand.
TCCGACTCGGTGATCCTCGCCTGTCTGCACCGGGGCACACGTCTGGAACTCGCCATGAGCGAGGACGCGCTGACCGGTTTCCTCGCGTGGCTCGAGGCAGCCCCGCCCGGTCAGCGAGTGAATGTGGCGTAGCCACATTCACTCGCTGGGTGGGGGTCCCCCCGGACGAAGTCTGGGGGAGCGTCAACGTCGCTTAGGTCTTACGGAACAGGGGCTACCTCAGCCCGTTGCTGATGGCGGTGACCAGTTCGCCGTTGGTGGTGTCGCCGCTGAACTCCCAGAAGAACGCGCCGCCCAGGCCCTGGTTCTTCGCCCAGGTCATCTTCCCGGCGATCGTCGACGGGGTGTCGTACGACCACCAGTTGGTGCCGCAGTGCGCGTACGCCGTGCCGGCGATGGTGCCGTTGGCGGGGCAGGTGTTCTTCAGGACCTTGTAGTCCTCGATGCCCGGCTCATAGGTGCCGGGGGCCGCGCCGGTCGCCGTGCCGCCGGGGGCGGACTGGGTGACGCCGGTCCAGCCGCGGCCGTAGAAGCCGATGCCGAGCAGCAGCTTGGCGGACGGGACGCCCTTCGACTTCAGCTTGGCGATGGCGTCGGCCGAGTTGAAGCCGGCCGCCGGGATGCCGGGGTACGAGGTGAGCGGGGAGTGCGGGGCGGTGGGGCCGTCCCCGTCGAAGGCGCCGAAGTAGTCGTACGTCATCACGTTGTACCAGTCGAGGTACTGGGCGGCGCCGCCGTAGTCGGCCGCGTCGATCTTGCCGCCGGAGGAGCCGTCTGCGGTGATGGCCGCGGTGACCAGGTAGTTGGAGCCGAACTCCGTGCGCAGCGCGGACATCAGGTTCCGGAAGGCCGCGGGGCCGGAGGTGTCGCAGGTCAGGCCGCAGGCGTTCGGGTACTCCCAGTCGATGTCGATGCCGTCGAAGACGTCGGCCCAGCGCGGGTCCTCCACGACGGCCTTGCAGGACTTGGCGAACGCGGCCGGGTTCTGCGCGGCCTGGCCGAAGCCGCCGGAGTAGGTCCAGCCGCCGAACGAGTACAGCACCTTGATGTGCGGGTACTTGGCCTTCAGCTGACGCAGCTGGTTGAAGTTGCCGCGCAGCGGCTGGTCCCAGGTGTCGGCGGTGCCGCTGACGGACTGGTCGGCGGTGTAGGCCTTGTCGTAGGCCGCGTAGGTGTCGTCGACGGTGCACTGACCGTTCTTGACGTTGCCGAACGCGTAGTTGATGTGGGTGATCTTCGCGGCGGAGCCCGAGGTCACCAGGTTCTTCACGTGGTAGTTGCGGCCGTAGACGCCCCACTCGGTGAAGTAGCCGAGGTTGATCTTGGCGCCGGGCTGCGGGTCGGTGCCGCCGCCGGTGGTGCGCACCGCGCGGGCGCCCGAGACCGGACCGGTCTGGTCGGCGGTGTCACGGGCCTGGACGGTGTAGGAGTAGTCGGTGCCGGCGGTCAGCCCGGTGTCCGTGTAGCTCGTTCCGGTGACGGTCGCGACCCTGGTGCCGCCGCGCAGGACGTCGTAGTTCTTGATGCCGTTGTCGTCGGTGGCGGCGCTCCAGGCGAGGGTCACCGAGGTGTCGGTGATGTTGGAGGCGGAGGGGGTGCCCGGCGCGCTCGGCGGGTTGTCGCCGGGGACCGAGCCGCCGTCGCAGCTGCCGCCGTTGATCCTGCAGTTGGACGGTGCGCCGGAGCCGGCGCCGTTGAAGCCGAAGGAGACGGAGGCGCCGGGGGCGAGGGTGCCGTTCCAGGACTTGTTCTTGGCGGTCCAGTGGGTGCCGGAGGAGGTGACGTCGGCGTCCCAGGCGGAGGTGACGGACGTACCGGAGGGGAAGTCCCACTCCACCGTCCAGGAGGTGATGGTGGTGGTGCCCGTGTTCTTGACGGTCCACTTGCCCTCGAAGCCGGTGCCCCAGTCCTGGGTCTTGGCGTAGGTGGCGGTGGCCGAGGTCGCTGCCTGGGCGGGGCTCGCGAGACCGACCAGACCGGCCAGCGGGAGCAGCAGGGTCGCGAGTCCTGCCGCGGCTCTGTGTCTGAAGCGCATGCTGCGCCTCCTTATGTGGGGTTGTCGGGGGCATGACTGAGCCATCAGGCCCTCAGTGCCGCGAGGATAGAAAGGTCTGGACCATAGGTCAATAGGTCTGGACCACGCCCCGGTGTGTGTGCTAGATCCCCAACTCCTGGGCCAGCACGGCGGCTTGGACCCGGCTGCGCAGCTCCAGCTTCCCCAGCAACCGGCTGACGTGCGTCTTCACCGTCGCCTCCGCCATGTCGAGGCGGACTGCGATCTCGGCGTTGGACAGGCCCTCGCCGAGACAGGACAGCACCTCGCGTTCGCGCCGGGTGAGGGCGTCCAGTACCGAGGGGTCGGCCTTCGGCTCCCGGACCGGCCCGGCGGCGAACTCGGCGATGAGCCGGCGGGTGACGGCCGGTGAGATCAGGCCCTCGCCGCGCGCCACCGTCCGGACCGCCGCCAGTAGGTCCTTCGCGTCCGTGTTCTTCAGCAGGAAGCCGGCGGCACCGGCGCGCAGCGCGCCGAACACGTACTCGTCGAGGTCGAAAGTCGTCAGCACCAGGACGTCGGCCAGCCGCTCGGCCACCACCTGCCGGGTCGCCGACACCCCGTTCAGGCGCGGCATCTGAACGTCCATCAGCACCAGGTCGGGCCTGAGCTCGCGGGCCAGCGCCACCGCCTGCTCGCCGTCGGACGCCTCGCCGACGACGTCGATGTCGGGCGCGCTGCGCAGGATGAGCACGAGACCGGCGCGCACGGCGCACTGGTCCTCGGCGACGAGCACGCGGATCATTCGGTCACTCCTTCGACCATCGGGAGGGTGGCCCGTACGACCCAGACCTTCCCCTCGGGTGAGTCCTCCGGCCCGGCCTCGAAGCCGCCGTCCAGCAGGGCGGCCCGTTCCCGCATGCCGACCAGGCCGGCGCCCGACCCGGGGGCCCGGGGCCCCTCCCGTTCGCCGTACGGGCTGGTCACGGTGATGTCCAGCGAGCCGTCCCGCTGCCGCAGCACGACCGCGACCCGGCCGGGAGCGGCGTGCTTGAGGGCGTTGGTGAGGGACTCCTGGACGATCCGGTACGTGGCGAGCTCCACCGGCGCGGGCAGTGACGCGCCGTGCTCGGCGTCGAGGGTGACGTCGAGGCCGTTGGCGCGGGCCGTGTCGACGAGGGCGCCGAGGCCGTCGAGGGTGGGGGAGGGGCCGGGCTCTCCGCTGTCGCCGCTGTCGTCGCGCAGCAGCCCGATCAGCCGGCGCATCTCCGCCAGCCCCTCGACGCTGTTCTCGCGGATGACCCCGAGGGCCTGCCGGGTGGTCTCCGGCTCGTCCAGGGACAGCGCGGCCGTCGAGTGGATGGCGATCGCGGAGAGGTGGTTGGCGACCATGTCGTGCAACTCCCGGGCCATCCGCGCGCGTTCCGCCGTGACGGCCTGGACGCGGTCCATCTCGGCGAGCAGCGCGGTCTGCTCGGCGCGCAGCCGGGCGGCCTCGGCGGCCTCGCGGTGGTTGCGCACGATCAGGCCGGTGGAGGCGGGCGCGAAGGCGACGATGCCGAGGGCGACGCCGATCAGCAAGGCCTCCGGCTCCCGCCACATCGCGAACGGCACGACCGTCCCGGCCACCGACAACAGACCGGTGATCCGGGGGATGCGACGGGCCGAGGCGGGCGTGCCGTACAGGACGGCCGCGTACACCACGTCGGTGTACATCAGGACGGTGACCAGGCTGCCCTGCGTCACGGTGTCCACGGTCAGGGCCGCCGTGGCGGTCAGCAGGGCGGTGCGCGGGGCGGCCCGGCGCAGCGTCTCGCAGCCTGCCATCACGACCAGCGGCACCAGCAGCGCCCAGCGGCCGGACCACAGCACGATGGGCTCGTCCGCCGGGCGGACGCCGAGGCCGATGCCCCACAGCAGCACCCCGCCGAGCAGCCCGGCCAGCCCGACGTACAGGTCGAAGCGGTGCGGGCGGGGGAGTCGTACGGCCATGGCACCCATCCAACACGGCGAGCCGGCCCGACGCCTGATCCCGCGGAACGGTCCGCGTCTACATCGAAGGATGCAGTGGCGGTTCGTCACCGGCGACGACGACTGGGGCGGATCCCGACGGGAGCCTTGAGGGATGACCGAGAGGAGTGAGCCGTGATCGTCACGCTGATCGTCGTCTGCGAGGTCGGCTTCTGGGTGCTGCTGGCCGCGGGGCTGTTCTTCCGCTACGGGCTGCGGATGCGCCGTACGGGGCTGGCCCTGCTGCTGCTCGAGCCGCTGCTGGAGGTCGTCCTGCTGGTCGCCACCGCGGTCGACCTCGACAACGGCGCCGACCCGAGCTGGAAGCACGGTCTGGCCGCCCTCTACATCGGCTACACCGTCGGCCACGGCCACCGCACGGTGAAATGGCTCGACGGCCACGCCGCCCACCGCCTCGCCGGTGCCGCGCCACCGGTGAAACCGCCGCGTCACGGGATGGCGCGGGCCCGCCACGAGGCGAGGATCTGGCTCGGCACGGTCGTCGCCGCCGCGGTGGCCGGCGCGCTGCTGCTGATCGCGAGGTGGTACGTGGGCGACCCGGCCCGCACGGGCTCCCTGGAGAGCTGGATCCTCGTGGCCTGGCGCGCGGCCGGCATCCACGGCCTGATCGCGTTGTCGTACGCCGTCTGGCCGAAGAAGGCGCCCCGCGAGGACCAGCGGCCGTCGCCCGCCCCGGACCAGCGGGACGTCACCGACGCCCTGGCCGGCCCTGCGGACCGGGACGCCGCGTCCTGCGGGAGCGCCCGTGGCCGGCGGAGCGGCTGAGTCAGCGCTCCCCGCCGGGGACCCACAGGACGTCGCCGAGTTCCCTGTTCGCGGTGCGGGCCAGGATGAACAGGAGGTCCGACAGCCGGTTGAGGTAGGTCGCGGTCAGCGGGTTCATCGTCTCGCCGTGGACTTCCAGCGCCGCCCAGGTGGAGCGCTCGGCCCGGCGCACCACGGTGCAGGCCTGGTGGAGCAGGGCGGCGCCCGGGATGCCGCCCGGCAGGATGAAGGAGCGGAGCTTCTGCAGGCCCTCGAGGAAGCGGTCGCAGTCCGCCTCCAGCCTGTCGACGTAGGACTGCTCGACCCGCAGGGGCGGGAACTCGGGGTTCTCCATCACCGGCGTGCACAGGTCCGCCCCCACGTCGAACAGGTCGTTCTGGACGCGGGTGAGGACCTTGACGATCTCCTCGTCGAGGTCGCCCAGCGCGATCGCCGTGCCGATCACCGCGTTGGCCTCGTTGGCGTCGGCGTAGGCCGAGATCCGCACGTCGGTCTTGGCGACCCGGCTCATGTCACCGAGGGCGGTGGTGCCCTGGTCGCCGGTACGGGTGTAGATACGCGTCAGGTTGACCATGAGGCCAGCGTAGTTACGCCGCGGCGGTTCGGAACACGCGTGTGCCCACCGTCACGGACAGTGCCGTGAGGCCGACGGCCACCGGGACGCCGTACGTCCCGAGACGGCGCGGCGGCACGAGGTGCGCGAGCACGACCGGCAGACGCGCACGACAGCGGGGCCCGCGACACCGCGATCGGCGCGACGAAGGCGAACGGCGGGGTGCGCCGCCGGCGCGACGGCGAGTAGGCCACCGCGGCCGTCCTGCGCGCACTGCGCGAAGTGCGCGAACTGCGCGAGCTGTACCAAGAAACCGAGGCGGTCTCTCCCCGGATGGGATCGATGGCGTGCAATGCCCGTTCCATGACGGTCATTCACGGAGAGGGCCGGTGGCAGGCCTGCGCCTGGTGCTGCTGGACGCGATGCATGAGCCGTTGGGCGGCAAGGCGCTCAACTACGCCGTACGAGGCGACGAATGAGCCGTGCCGGTGTGATGTCCGTCATGTGAGACGTGACGCGCATTACTTACCGGTCACACGGGCCCTCACGAGCGCTAGGGTCCGCCGAGAGCCATACGTAAACAGCGGGTAAGCATCACAAGGGGAGTCGTCAGTGGCACGGAAGCTCGCCGTCATCGGGGCCGGTCTCATGGGTTCCGGCATCGCCCAGGTCTCCGCCCAGGCGGGCTGGGACGTCGTCCTGCGCGACGTCACCGACGAGGCGCTCAGGCGTGGCACCGACGGCATCAAGGCCTCGTACGACAAGTTCGTCGGCAAGGGCAAGCTGCAGGCGGACGACGCCGACGCCGCCCTGGCCCGCATCACCGCGACCACCGACCTCGACGCCGCCGCCGACGCCGACATCGTCGTCGAGGCCGTCTTCGAGAAGCTGGACGTCAAGCACGAGATCTTCCGCACCCTCGACAAGATCGTGCGCCCGGACGCCGTCCTCGCCTCCAACACCTCCGCCATCCCGATCACCAAGATCGCGGCCGTGACGGAGCACCCGGAGCGGGTCGTCGGCACCCACTTCTTCTCGCCGGTGCCGATGATGCAGCTGTGCGAGCTGGTCCGCGGCTACAAGACCAGCGACGAGACCCTCGCCACCGCGCGGGAGTTCGCCGAGTCGGTCGGCAAGACCTGCATCGTCGTCAACCGCGACGTGGCCGGCTTCGTCACCACCCGGCTGATCTCGGCGCTCGTCGTCGAGGCGGCCCAGCTGTACGAGTCGGGCGTCGCCTCCGCCGAGGACATCGACCTCGCCTGCAAGCTGGGCTTCGGGCACGCCATGGGCCCGCTGGCCACGGCCGACCTCACCGGCGTCGACATCCTGCTGCACGCCACGAGCAACATCTACACCGAGACCCAGGACGAGAAGTTCGCTCCGCCGGAGCTGATGCGCCGGATGGTTGACGCCGGTGACATCGGACGCAAGAGCGGGCAGGGCTTCTACAAGCACTGAAGCGGCACACGCCCCTGAGACATCACACCTCGGGGTGAATTCGGTATCGGTTCGCTTACAACCAGCAACCGCGCCGCCACAGAAGCAGTCAGACGTTGCACAGCCACCGTCTTGGAGTACGTCACCGCACTCACGGGGAGCGCATATGCACATCAGGGGCGACCACGCCGAGGTGGTCGTCGGGGGCCGCCTCGACGTCCGCAGCGCGGCGGACGCCCGTACGGTCCTGCACTCGGCCGTCGACGACGGCGACGGCGACCTCGTCCTCGACCTGTCCGAACTGGACTCGTGGGACGCCACCGGACTCGGGGTCATCATGGGTGCCCACCGGCGGGCCGGCCGCTGTGGCCGGCGTCTGGTGCTGCGCGGCGTACCGCCGCAGATGCAGCGCCTGCTGGTGGCCACCCGGCTGCACCGGATCCTGGCGATCGAGGGCGGCATCGGGGTGGACTCCCTGCCCCGGGTCTGACCCGTGCCACCAGGAGCGTCACCGGGGCGCGGGGGAAGACCGGGCGGCTCACGGCGAAACGCCCGACGCGCCCAATCCTCACGAGACTGTGACGTCTCGGACCCGGTGGCACCCCGGGCTGTCGTACATACTGACCGAAGGTTTAGGGTTCGGTCGCCCGCGTCTGATCAACCCTCGTGCGGGCCCGGACCAGAAGCGACAGCGCGGTGTGCGGCAAGGCCGGGAGGGGCTCGACGCACCCGACGCTTTTGGGGGGCTTGAACCTATGGACCCGAACAACCGGGGACCCGAAGAGTACGGCCAGGACGGTGACGGCAACCCGCCGCGCCAGCGCCCTCCCCGGGACCCCCTGACATCCGACTTCGGTCAGCACGCGCCCGCACCCGCCCGCACGGTGCAGCTGGTCTCCGGTGACTTCCTGCTCACCGTCAACCCCGTCGACGGCAGCGAGATAGAACTCTGCCCGCCCGGCGAACGCCCCGGCCGACCCCAGAAACTGACCCCGGCCCAGCGTGCCGAGGTGGCCCGCGCCGCCGCCCCACCGGTCCCGCCCGGCCCCAGCCGGCCCGCCCTGCCGCTCCTCGGCCGCCGGGACGAACGCGAGCGTCTGGTACGGCTGCTCGCCCGCGGCCGCTCCGTGCGCCTGACCGGCCCCGGCGGCTCCGGCCGCACCACCCTCCTCGACGTCGTCGCCGAGGACTGCGCGGACCTCGCCCCCGACGGCGTCGTCCGTCTGACCGGCTTCCACCGCACCACGACCGACCTGCTGTACGACCTCTTCTACGCCGTCCACAGCGCGCCCCTGCACCGCCCGGCACGGGACGAACTGCTCGAGCACGTCCAGGAGATCGGCGCGGTCGTCGTCCTCGACGACATCGAGTTCGGCGGCGCCGCGCTCGACGAGCTGCTGGACGCCACCCCCGAGTGCGCCTTCCTCATCGCCGCCACCCCGGACGTGCCCGCGCCGTCCGCCGAGGCGGCCGTCGAGGAGGTCTTCCTCGACGGGCTCGACCGCGCCGGCGGTCTGGAGCTGCTGGAGCACGCCGTCGGCCGGCCGCTCAGCGAGGACGAGTCCAACTGGGCCGGCGACCTGTGGTTCGAGTCGGAGGGCCTGCCGCTGCGGTTCGTGCAGGCCGGCGCCCTGCTGCGGCAGCGCGACCGGCTGCGCGCCGGCGCGGAGGCGCTCGACGAGTTCGGCGTCTTCCAGGACATCCAGGTCGACGAGCCCCTCGACGCGGTCCCCGGCCCGCCCGTCGGCGCCGACGTCCCGCTGCCCTCGCTCGCCGAGGGGGCCGCGCCCGCCGCGCTGCTCGCCGCCCGGCTCAGCGCCTCGGCCCGTGCCACCCTGCGGATCGCCGTGGCGCTCGGCGGTGAGGTGCCCCACCAGGCGCATCTGCCCGCCCTGGTCGGCGACACCCACGCGGACGCCGCGCTGGGCGAGTTGCTGGCCTGCGCGCTGGTCTCACCGGTCGGCTCCCGCTACCGGCTCGCCGCCGGCGTGCAGACCCAGCTGGAGACCGCCGGATACGCCGACGACCCCGCCGACCAGGCCCTGACCGCCGCCCGGCACTACACCTGGTGGGCCGGGCACCCCTCGGTGACCCCCGAGCGCGTGTGCGCCGAGGCGGACGCCCTGCTGACCGCCCTCGCCGCGCCGGCCCCGGCGACCACGCCGACCGACGAGGACGAGGACGGCGCCGACGTGCGGCTGGCCCGCACGGCCGCGCCCGCGTTCGCCGCAGGGCTGCACTGGAGCGCCTGGGAACGCGCGCTGCGCTCCGGCGCCGAGGCCGCCCGGCTCGCCGGCGACGTCGCCGAACAGGCCTACTTCCACCACGAACTGGGCGTCCTCGCGCTGTGCGAGGGACGGCTCGACCGGGCCCGCGCCGAACTGGAGGCCGCCATCGGCCTGCGGGGCGCCCTCGCCGACAAGCGCGGCACCGTCGCCGGCCGCCGTGCCCTCGCCCTGGTCACCGACCGGGGGGGCGCGACACCCGGCGTCGCCGCGACGCTCCCCCTCGGCGGCGCCACCGGTGACGAGGTGCCCGACGCCCGCTCCGAGGAGTCCACGTCGCCGGTCGGCAAAGTCCCGGCGGCCCTGGCGGACTTCCCGTCGCTGCAACGGCCCGACAGCAGCCCGGCCCTGGTCACCCACCGCTCCACGCCCGGAGCGGCGTCCGGACGCGCCCGGGGCGGCGGCCTGCGCGGCCTCGCCCGGCGCAACCTGGTCGCGGCCGGCGCGGGCGCGCTGCTCGTGGCGGTGCTCGGCACGGTGGTGACGCTCGGCGCCACCTCCGGCAACGAGGCCGAGAGCCCGTCCGACCAGGTGGGCGTCAACCCGTCCGTCAGCCAGGACACCGGCGACGGCAGCCTCGGCGCGGACGAGGCGGACCAGGACGACGGCGACACGGGCGGGGCGAGCAGCCGGCCGACGGATCCGGGACCCGACGGCACGTTCGGCACGACGGACGACCCGACGCCGACGGACCCGGAGACAGGGTCGCAGGAGCCGTCGGACGAACCGAGCGGGACGCACAACCCGGGTGGGGGCCCCAACTCGCCGTCGTCCTCGCCGACGCGGCCGCCGTCGACGTCCCCGACGAAGCCGACGTCCTCCGGGTCGCCGACCGGCAGGCCGACGACCTCCGGGTCGCCCACGCCGAGCATCAGCCCGACACCGACGACGTCCAGCCCGGCGCCGACCGAGTCCACCACCGCCAGCGACTCCGCCTCCGCGACCGCCACGCAGTCCAGCGCCGTCGGCACACCCAGCGGCGCGGAGCAGGTGATCTAAGCCCCCGCCGACAGCAAAGGGCCGGGTCCGCCGCAACGGACCCGGCCCTCGCCGTCGTACCGGAGACGCCCTGCCGAACGCCTCTCAGAACAACCGCAGCTTGTCGTCCTCGATCCCCCGCAGGGCGTCGTAGTCCAGCACCTGGCACCCGATCCCCCGGTCCGTCGCCAGGACGCGCGCCTGCGGCTTGATCTCCTGGGCGGCGAAGATGCCCCGCACCGGAGCGAGATGGGGATCGCGGTTCAGCAGCTCCAGATAGCGCGTGAGCTGCTCCACACCGTCGATCTCGCCGCGCCGCTTGATCTCGACCGCGACCGTCCGGCCCTCGGCGTCCCGGCACAGGATGTCGACCGGCCCGATCGCCGTCATGTACTCGCGGCGGATCAGCGTGTAGCCCTCGCCGAGGGTCTCGATGCGGTCGGCGAGCAGTTCCTGCAGGTGTGCTTCCACGCCGTCCTTGATCAGGCCCGGATCGACGCCCAGCTCGTGCGAGGAGTCGTGCAGGACCTCCTCCATCGTGATGATGAGCTTCTCGCCCGCCTTGTTGACGACGGTCCAGACGTCGGCCTCGTCGCCGGTGCCCTCCTTCAGCGTGCAGGGCGGCGACATCCAGTTCAGGGGCTTGTAGGCCCGGTCGTCCGCGTGGATCGACACGCTGCCGTCCGCCTTCACCAGGATCAGACGGGGGGCGGTGGGGAGGTGGGCGGTGAGCCGGCCCGCGTAGTCGACGGAGCATCGGGCAATGACGAGACGCATGGTCGGCAACGCTACTCGACGGGCCGGTGTGCGCGCGATTCGCCCACCGGTCTGCCCGCACCGCCCGTGCAGGGGGCCTCACGGGCCATCCCTGTTGTCCGGGAAGACCCGTGTTCGGTAGTGGCCGATTGTGTGCCTACTGGGATCTGCCTGTGTGCGCAATCTCCTGGTGCGGTCACCGTCGGTTGCCTACCGTATTAAACGGGAGGTCGCGATGTGTGTACACAGCGTGTTCGCTTTCGCGTGCTCCCTCATCTGTCCGGCAACCCCTGCTGGTTGGGGGTGCGAGAGGAGAACCCATGTCGCTCGACGTCTCACCGGCCCTACTCGAACAGGCCGAGCGAGGCGAGGTCGACGAAGCTGACTTCGTCGACTGCGTCCGGACCTCCCTGCCCTACGCATGGGAGATGATCAGCTCCCTGGTGGCCCAGCTGAAGGTGGACGGCGGAGAGTTCGCCGACAACCAGACGCCCCCGCCGGACGAGCAGGCGCGTGGTCAGCTGCTGCGTGCGCTCGCGAGTGACGCCATCCGCGGTGCGCTCCAGCGGCACTTCGGTGTGCGGCTGGCCTTCCAGAACTGCCACCGGGTGGCGGTGTTCCCGCTGGACGCCTCGGCGGACGAGAGGCTGGCCCGCTTCACCTCGGTCCGGGGCCAGCTGCTGAACCAGTCCCCGGAACTGCGGGACTGCTGACGCGATGATCCGCTTGCTTGCCGCTCCGTACGCGGGAGGTGCGATCTGTACCGGAGCGGCAAGTCTCCCGCGCGGCCGAGAGGTTCACGTCAGCTGGGGCAGCACCTCGGTGCCCAGCCGCCGTACGTTCTCCTCGGTCGACGCCAGGTCCCCGGAGCCCTCCACGAGCAGGGCGAAGCGGGAGACGCCCGTGCGTTCGCTGGTCGCCGCCAGCCGGTCGGCGCACAGCCGCGGGGTGCCCACGGGGTGCAGCCCGCAGAGCAGTTCGGTGTACGCCAGCGGATCGCGCATCCGGCGCTCCCTGCCGTCCACGGTGACATGGGCGTCGAGCCCCTGTTTCAGCCATCCCGGCATCGCCTTCAACAGCGTCTCCGCCGCGTCGGTGCGCCGGTCCGCGATCTGGCAGACGCCGGCCGACACATGACCCGCGGCGAGGATCTCCTCCGCCGGCCGCCCCGACGCGCGCGCGTGCTGCCGCCACAGGGTGACCATCTCGGCCTTTTCCTCGTCCCCGACATGCATGCCGAGCAGCATCGGCAGCCCGCGCTCGGCGGCCATCCGCACACTCGCCGGGGAGGTGCACGCGACGAGCACCTCCGGACCGTCGGTCTCCGTCAGGCACTCCGACGGCCGGGGCACGACGGGGACTTCGCGGAAGGCGAAGCGGTCACCGGTGCCCTCCACCGCGGGCTCGCGCAGCCAGCGCATGAGCAGATCGAGTGATTCCGGATACTCCTTCTCGTACGCCGGCAGCCCGGCGCCGAACACCTCCAGGTCCACCCACGGACCGCCGCGTCCGACGCCCAGCGTGAGGCGGCCGCCGCTCGTCACATGCAGCAGCGCGGCCTGTTCGCCGAGCGTCACCGGGTGGGTGGTCGGCAGCACGCTGACCGCCGTCCCGACCCGGATGCGACGGGTGCGGCCGAGGATCAGGGCGGCCAGGGTGATCGCCGACGGGCAGGTGCCGTACGGCACGAAGTGGTGCTCGGCCAGCCAGACCGAGTCGAGCCCCGCCTCCTCGGTGATCTCCGCCGAGCGGACCGCGCGGTGCAGCGCCTCCCCCTGGCCCTGACCCGGGAACTGGGCCGCCAACACGAATGTTCCTACGCGCATCGCTCTTCCTGCTTCCTTGGCTCCGACACGGAGCTCCCCCACTCGGCATAACCGTCTGACACGTGCCGAGGACACGGCCTGGCGAAGAGATTTGCGGATTGTCGGCAGAATGAACGGTCATGGAGGGGGACTTGTCAGGTTCGCCGCTTTCCGCGTACCCCTCCGCGGGCCGCGTAGGCTGGACAGGACCCGGTTCCTGTATAGCTCCGTGAGGTGTCCCGTGTCCCCGCGTCGCAACCGCCCGAAGGGCCCCAGGGCCGCCGGCCAGTCCGGCCCGAGCGCCGAGGACGACCGGCCGGGCCGCTACGGGGGCTGGCAGTCCACCGAGGACTGGCAGGGCGAGGACTTCAGCGTGCGCCATGTGGCCGGGGCCAGTTCCGAGGGCAAGACCTACCGCTGTCCCGGCTGTGACCAGCTGATTCCATCGGCCGTACCGCATGTGGTGGTGTGGCCCCAGCACGCGGGCGTCGACGACCGCCGGCACTGGCACAAGGCGTGCTGGAACGCGCGGGACCGCCGCACCACGCGGGTGCAGCGGTCCCGTAACGCGCCGAAGTTCTAAAAGGTTAGGTCCTGTGTTCTACGTGTCGTTCGGTACGGCGCGTCGTGCTACACGTCCCGCTTCTCCAGCAGGGCGTAGGCGCCGGCGAACGCGGCGGCCGTGACGCCGAGCATGATCCACAGCGGGTCCCAGCCGGACGGGCCGGACTCCGACAGCGAGTTGGCGTAGAACACGCTCATCTGGTTCGGGATCGAGTACTCGAACAGGGACTGGCGCACGTCCTCCAGCGAGGACGCGAACATGAACATCGCGATGACCAGCGGGGCGAGCACCGCGGCGATCATGATGGTGATGGCGCCCGCGGAGTGCCGGACGATCGAACCGACGACGAGCGAGAGCAGCCCCAGCAGCGCGATGTAGAGCGAGACGCCGACCGTCGCCTTCAGCCATTCCCCGCCCGAGGGCTCCCGGGCGCCGGTGACCATGCCGACCTGGACGAACGCCACGAGAGCGGCGGCGACCAGCGTGACCACGAACGCGACCGAGAAGAACACGAGCGCCTTCGCCGCGAGCACCCGCCCGCGTGTCGGGCAGGCGGTCATCGTCGTCCGGATCATCCCCGTGCCGTACTCGGAGGCCGTGGTCAGCACGCCCAGCGTGATGATGCACATGCTGCCGAGCAGCAGCCCGAAGAAGCCGAGGGACAGCGCCGACTGGCCGCCCAGGTCCGACTCCGTGGAGGTGTTCGCGGCGACCAGCGCGCCGGCCAGCAGGCCGATGCCGAGGACGAGCACGACGAACACGCCCAGCGTCCACAGGGTGGAGCGCACCGACTTGATCTTCGTCCACTCCGAGGCGAGCGCGTGCCCGAGATGCGTGCGGACGACGGGAATCGGCGAGGTGTAACCGGCGTACGGCGCGCCGGGCGCGGCCTGCTGCAGGGAGGGCTGGGGCGTGCTCATCGGGCGTCCTCGGGCTTGGTCTCGTCGGAGGGGGCGGCGGGGAGGATGCGGGGGACGGGGCGGGCGCGTGCTGAGGCGCGGGCGCGTGCTGCGGCGCGGCGGCCGGAGCGACGGGGGCGGCGGACGCCTGCTGCGGCGCGGCGGGCTGGGCGGCGGGCGCGTGCTGCGGCGCGGCGGCGGGTGGCTGCGGTGCCGGCTGGGCGGCCGTCTGCGGGGCCGGCTGGGCGTACGGGTTCAGCGGGCCCGTCCCGGGCGCTCCGGGCGCGGAGGGAGCGCCGTACGGCCCCGCGGGCACCGCCCCGGGCTGTCCCTGCGGCATCCCGAACGGCTGCCCGCCCTGCTGGGGCGGCGGCGGGGCGTACCAGCCCGGCTGGCCCTGACCCGGCACCGGCATCGGCGGCTGTGCGCCCGGCGGCATCGGCTGCCGCAGCCCGGCCTTCTGGTCGACGGTGGAGCGGTAGTCGACGGCGGCCTGGGTCATCCGCATGTACGCCTCCTCCAGCGAGGCCTGATGCGGCGACAGCTCCCACAGCCGCACGTCCGTTTCGTGCGCGATGTCGCTGATGCGCGGCAGGGGCAGCCCGGTCACCCGCAGCGCCCCGTCCTGCTCGGGCAGCACGTGCCCGCCGGCCTCGGCGAGCGCCGAGGACAGCTTCTCGCGCAGCTGCGGCTCGGTGTCGGGCGTCCGCACGCGCGCGAAGCCCGCGGAGTTGGCCGCGATGAAGTCCTGCACGCTCATGTCGGCGAGCAGCTGCCCGCGCCCGATGACGATCAGGTGGTCGGCGGTGAGCGCCATCTCGCTCATCAGGTGCGAGGAGACGAAGACGGTCCGGCCCTCCGCCGCGAGCGACTTCATCAGGTTCCGCACCCACAGGATGCCCTCGGGGTCGAGACCGTTGACCGGCTCGTCGAACAGCAGCACCTGCGGGTCGCCGAGGAGCGCGGCGGCGATGCCGAGCCGCTGGCCCATGCCGAGGGAGAAGCCCTTGGAGCGCCGCCTGGCCACGTCCTGCAGGCCCACCACGCCGAGCACCTCGTCGACCCGCCGGGCCGGGATGCCGGACAGCTGGGCGAGGGAGAGCAGGTGGTTGCGGGCGGACCGGCCGCCGTGCACCGCCTTGGCGTCCAGCAGGGCGCCGACCTGGCGGGGCGCGTTCGGCAGCCTGCGGTACGGGTAGCCGCCGATGGTCACCCGCCCCGCCGTCGGATTGTCCAGCCCGAGGATCATCCGCATCGTCGTCGACTTGCCCGAGCCGTTCGGCCCGAGGAAGCCGGTGACGGCCCCGGGCCGCACCTGGAAGGAGAGGTTGTACACAGCGGTCTTGTCGCCGTAGCGCTTGGTCAGGCCGACTGCCTCGATCATGCTCCGCACCCATCGAGAGGTTCAGGACGGCGGGGCACACGCCCCCGTAAGGGTTAGGAGGATATCGAGGCGCTGACGGTTCCCTCCAAGAGCAGGTAAAAGGACTGACGAACCCCAGGGATCGCCGGGCGGATCCAAGGGGGCGGGTCACTACGCGTCCCGCCGCTTCAGCAGCACGTAACCGCCGACGAGCGCCGCGACCACCCACAGCACCATGATGCCGAGGCCGCCCCAGGGGCCGTACGGGGTGTCGTCGTCGACCGGGGTCACCACCTGCATGATCTTGCTGCCGGCCTGGTCGGGCAGGTACTGACCGACCTTCTTGGTCGCCGAGACATTGCCGAGGATGTTGGAGATCAGGAAGAAGAACGGCATCAGGATGCCCAGCGACAGCATCGGCGAGCGCAGCATCGCGGCGACGCCCATCGAGAACACCGCGATGAGCGTCATGTAGAGCCCGCCGCCGATCACCGCGCGCAGCACCCCGGGGTCGCCGAGGTCCGCGTGCAGCTCGCCCAGCATCGCCTGCCCGAGGAAGAAGGCGGCGAAGCTGGTGACCATGCCGACGGCCAGCGCGAGCAGCGTGGCGACGGCGATCTTGCTGAACAGGAAGGTGCCGCGCTGCGGTACGGCGGCCAGCGAGGTGCGGATCATGCCGGTGCTGTACTCGTTCGAGACGACGAGCACCCCGAACACGATCATCGCCAGCTGGCCGAGGCTCATGCCCGCGAAGCTGATGAACGTCGGGTCGAACGAGAGCCGGCCGGCCGCGTCCATGTTCTCGAACTCGTTCTTCGACAGCGCGGAGATCAGCATGCCGAGGGCGATGGTGACGACCACCGCCAGGGAGAGCGTCCACACCGTGGACGCGACGGAGCGGATCTTCGTCCACTCGGACCGGATGACCTGGGTCGCCGCCATGTCAGCCCTTCCTCCAGCCGTCGCCCCACTGCTGCCCGGCCGGCGCGTCGGCGTGCGCGTGGTACTCCACCGACTCCGCCGTCAGCCGCATGAACGCCTCCTCCAAGGAGGCCTGCTGGGCGCTCAGTTCGTGCAACACGACCTGGTGCTGCGCCGCCAGCTCCCCGATCCGCTCCGGCTTGCCCCCGTCCACCTCGAACGCCCCGCTGCCGGTCTCCACGACGGTGATCCCGGCACCGTGCAGCACGTCGAGCAGCCGTTCGCGCTGCGGGGTGCGGATGCGTACGCAACTGCGCGAGTTGCGCGCGATGAAGTCCGCCATGGACGTGTCCGCGAGCAGCCGGCCCTGCCCGATGACGACGAGGTGGTCGGCCGTCAGCGCCATCTCGCTCATCAGATGGGAGGAGACGAAGACCGTACGGCCCTGCGCGGCCAGCGTCTTCATCAGGTTGCGGATCCAGTGGATGCCCTCGGGGTCGAGTCCGTTGACCGGTTCGTCGAACATCAGGATGCGCGGATCACCGAGCAGCGCGCCCGCGATCCCGAGCCGCTGCCCCATGCCGAGCGAGAAGCCCTTGGCCTTCTTCCGCGCGACCGCGGTCAGGCCCACGGTGTCGAGGACCTCGTGCACCCGCTGGCGGGGGATGCCGTTGGCCTGGGCCAGACACAGCAGGTGGTTGAAGGCGCTGCGCCCGCCGTGCCAGGCCTTGGCCTCCAGCAGGGCGCCGACGTACTTCATCGGGTCCTTGAGCTGGGCGTAGTGCTTCCCGTCGATCCGGACGTCACCGGCGGTGGGGTGGTCCAGGCCCAGGATCATGCGCAGGGTGGTCGACTTGCCGGAGCCGTTGGGACCGAGGAAGCCCGTGACGACGCCCGGTCTGACGGTGAAGGTCAGCTGGTTCACCGCCACCTTCTCGCCGTACCGCTTCGTCAGGCCCGCCAGCTCGATCATGCGGCCACGCTAAAACGGTACAAAGCCCTCTGCCACCTGAGTGGCAGAGGGCTTCGCAGGTGTTCAGCAGCTGTACGCCGGGTGGTTACCGGGACTGCTGCGCGGGCACCCCGCGGGAGATCGGCTCGTCCTCGGCCGGCGTACCGGCCGCGGCCACCGCGGCGCCGGTGAGCGTGGCGAGCATCTCGCGCACGTTCGTCAGCTGGGCGTTGATGCTGTCGCGGCGGTTGGTGAGGGCGGCCAGCTCGCGCTCGGATTCCGAACGGATGCGGTCGGCCTTGGCGTTGGCGTCGGCCACGATGTCCTCGGCCTGGCGCTGGGCGGTCTCCACCGTCTGGCGGGCGCGGCGCTCGGCGTCGGTGCGCAGCTTCTCGGCCTCCAGGCGCAGCTGCTCGGCGCGGTGCTCGATCTCGGCGAGACGCTTCTCCGCCTTGGCCTGACGGGACGCCAGGTCGCGCTCGGACTGCTCGCGGCGCTTGGCGAGGTTCGTCTCGAAGTCGGCGGCGGCCTGCGCGGCCTTGGCGCGGGTCTCCTCGAAGAGGGCGTCCGCCTCCTCCCGCTTGGACTGCGCGTCCTTCTGCGCCTCGGCGCGCAGCTGGGAGGCGTCGCTCTTGGCCTTCTCGACGATCCGGACGCCCTCGTCCTCGGCCTTGGACTTGCGCTCCGCCGCGAACGCCTCGGCGTCGTTGCGCACCTGCTGGGCGGCCGACTCGGCGAGCTCGCGGTGCTGCTCGGCCGCGCGGCGGGCCTCCTCGCGCAGGTCCTTGGCCTCTTCCTCGGCGAGGCGGAGGATCTTCTCGACACGGGCGCCGAGACCGGCGTACGACGGCTCGGCGTCGGTGACGGCTGCCTGGGCGTTCTGGGTCTCGAGGTGGAGCTCCTCGATGCGCTTTTCCAGAGCGGTGATGCGGGCGAGAGCGCTGTCACGGTCGGAGACGAGCTTGGAGATGCGTTCGTCCACCTGAGCGCGGTCGTACCCACGCCGCACAAGCTCGAAGCCGTAGGGGGAAGTGTCGCTCATGGGGTTCCTGTCGAATGAGACCGGTGAGGTGATAGGGGGAATCCTAGGGGCCGAAGCGGTGTGTCATCGAGCGGATGCGTGTTTGATCTGGAGAATGACACCCCTTTTGAGTGGCTAACCGCAGGACTGCTTGCCAAGAGCAGGCCAAAGACTCGCTCAAACCCTGCGAAGACCCGGCCGAACCCCCCGAAGACTCGGTCAAACCCCTTGGAATGCAACGGGAACCGCACCTCGCCGCCCGAGCATGTCCGTCGAATCATGCCGCAGACGCGGGGGCCGGCACGCACCTGTGGCTCGCCTTCGTCACCTGTCGACGCTCCACGCCACCCCTCCTCCGCCTCGCAGCCGCACGCCCCGTCCCGGCTCACCTGCGCCGATCGGTCACACACCTACCTTGCGGCCCGACCGGCCCGGAGGGCTAGCCCTCCGCGGACTTGCCACCCGATCGAGGGGCGCCGACCGTCGCGCCGGCCTTGACCGTGCCGTCCTTGCCGGACGGTGCCTCGAACGACTCCAGCGCCTCCAGGACGTCCTGCACCCGGGAGATCTCCGCGTTGATGTCCTCGCGGCGGCGCACCAGGACCTCCAGCTCGCGCTTGCCCTCCTCGACCGTGCGCCTGGCCTCCCGGATCGCCTCGGCCTTCAGCTCCTCGGCCTCCTTGACGAGCGCCGCCTTCTTCTGCTCGGCCTCCTTCAGCAGGCCCTCCGCCTTCTTCACGGCGGCGATGCGCACCTTGCCGGCCTCGGAGTTGGCCTCGGACACCAGCTCCTTCGCCTTCGCCTGGGCCTTGGCGAGCTGCTCCTCGGCGGCCTTGATGAGCGCGTCGCAGCGGTCGCCGGTCGACTTCATGGTCTCGGCGGCCTCCCGGCGGGCCCGCTCGTGCAACTCCTCGATCTCCGCGGTGATCCGCGCCCGCAGCTCCTCCGCCCGCTCCCTTATCGCGGTCGCGTCCCGGCGCGCGCCGACGAGGAGTTCGTCCGCGTCCGTACGGGCCTTCTCCACCAGCGCGTTGCCCTCGACGGTCGCGTCGGACACCAGCCGGTCGGCCTCATTGCGGGCCGCGCCCACCATGGTGTCGGCCTGCGCCTCGGCGTCCGCGGTGGTCTTCAGCGCCTGCTGCTGCGCCTCGGTGAGCAGTTTGTCGGCCTCGGAGGTGGTCTCCGTGATGAGCTTGTCGACCTGCTCGGCCGCCTCCGAACGCCGCTTGTTGGCGTCCTTGCGGGCCTCGTCCCGCGTCCGCTCGGCCTCCTCGCGCGCGGCCGTGGTGACCCGCTCCGCCTCCTGGGCGGCGTCCGCCTTGACGCGCGCGGCCTCCGTGCGGATCCGCTCGGCGTGCTGCTGCGCCGACCCGACCGTCTCGGCGGCCTCGGCGCGCAGCCGCTCCGCCTCGCCGGTCGCGTCGCCGACCAGCTTCTCGGCCTGGGCGAGTGCCTCGGTGCGCACCCGCTCGGCCTCGGCGACGGTCTCCGTCTGGAGCCGCTCGGCCTCGCTGCGCGCCTCGTTGATGAGGGTGTCCGCCTGCTCCGCCGCGTCCGACCGGATGCGGTTGGCGTCCTCGCGGGCGTCCGCACGCGTGCGTGCCGCCGCCTGGTCGGCCTCGGCGATGGCGTCCGACGCCTCGGTGCGCACCCGCTGGGCGTGCTCGGCGGCGTCGGTGCGCAGCCGCTCGGCCTCGGCGATCGCCTCCGCCATGGTGCGCTCGGCCAGCGCCCTGGCGGCCTCCGACTCCTCGCTCGCCTCCCGCCGGAGCCGGCCCGCGTCCTCGGCGGCCCGCTCCCGCTCGGCGTAGGCGTCGGCGCGGACCCGGTCCGCCTCCTCCTGTGCCTCCCGCCGGGCGCGGTCCGCCGCGTGCTCGGCGGCGCTGCGCAGCCCGGCGATCTCCTCCTGGGCCTGCTCGTGCAGCCCGGTGACCGAGTCCCGTACCTGTTGGGCGTGCTGCTCGGCCGCCGACACCATCTCGGTGGCGCGCCGGTCGGCCTCCTCCACCAGGCGTACGGCCTCGGCCTGCGCCTCCTCCACGCGCTTGCGCGCCGAGGCCAGCAGCTCCTCGCTCTGCTCGCGGGCCCGCTCGCGCTCCTGGTCGGCCTCCTGGCGGGCCGCGCCGAGAAGTTCCTCGGCCTCGCGGCGGCGGCGGGCGGCCTCCTCCTGCGCGGCGGCCAGCGTCTCGGACGCCTCCTGCGCCAGCCGCTCGGCGGCGGCCTGCGCCTCGGCCCGTACCCGGTCGGCGGTGTCCTGAGCCTCCGACTTCAGCCGCTCGGCCTCCGCCGCGGCCTCCGAGCGCAGCCGTACGGCGATGGCCTCGCCCTCCGCCCGGGAGGCGGACGCGTCGGCCGCGGCCTCGGTGCGCAGCCGCTCGGCCTCCGCCTCGGCCTGCGCCTGGAGCGTGCGGATCCGCTCCGCCGACTCGGCGCGCAGTCGCTCGCTCTCCTCGGCGGCCTCCCGGCGGATGCGCTCGGCCTCCTCGCGGGCGTCGGTCAGCGCCTGCTCGGCGGCGGCGAGCCGGCCCTCCGCGTCCGTCTGGAGCCGCCTGAGTTCCTCGGCGGCCTCCACGCGGCGGGACTCCACGGCCCGCTCGGTCTCCTCGCGCAGCTCGCGCGCGGCCCGCTCGGCGTCGGCACGGATGCCCTCGGACTGCTCCACGACCTCCGCGCGGTGCCGTTCGGCCTCCTGGCGGGTGCGCTCCAGCGTCTCCTCGGCCTGCCGGCGCAGCGTGGTCGCCCGCTCGATGGCCTCGGTGCGGACCTTCTCGCTGTCGGTGGTCGCGCTCTGCCGCAGCTCGTCGGCGTCGGCCTTCGCCTTGGCGAGCAGTTCCTCGGCGGTCTTGGCCGCCTCCTCGATCTGCGCCACGGCCTGCTTGCGGGCCTCCGCGCGGATCTTCTCGCCCTCGGCGACCGCCTCGGCGCGCAGCTGCTCGGCCTCGCCGCGCAGCCGCCGGGCCTCCTCCTGGAGTTCGACGGTCTTGGCGCGGTACTCCTTGGTGTCGTCCTTCGCGGCGCCCTTGAGCTGCTCGGCGATGTCGTGCGCCTCGGCGCGCAGCCGGTCGGCCTCGGCCTCCGCCTCACGGCGGATCCGCTCGGCCTCCTCGGTGGCCGCCTTCGTGGTCTTCTTGGCGTCCTCCGACGCCTTGTTCAGCACGTCCTCGGCGGTCCTGGCCGCCTTGGACAGCTGGCTCGCGGTCTCCTCCGCGGTGACCGTGCGGGCCTTCTCGCCGGCCTCCGCGACGATCTTCTCGGCCTCGGCGCGGGCGTCCGCGACCAGCTGCTCGGCCTCCGCCTTGGTGGTCTCGGCCTCCTTCGTCGCCTCGCTGACGAGCCGGGCGACCTGCTCCTTGGCGGTACGCGTACGGGTCTCGTTCGCCGCCGCGGCGCCGGCGAGGGTCTTGGCCGCGGCCTCCTTGGCCTCGGTGACCAGCTTCTCCGCCTCGGACTGCGCCTTGCGCAGGGCCTCCTCGGCCTCGGCCATCCGCGTTTCCGCGGCCCGGCTCAGCTCGGCGGCCTGGCGCCTGGCTGCGTCGGACTCCGAGACGGTCGACGACCGCAGCTGCTCGGCGTGGTCGGTGGCCTCCTGCGCCTGCGTGGAGGCGGCGTTCAGCAGCCGCTCGGCGTCCGTGCGGGCCCGGCGCAGCAACTGCTCGGCCTCGGCGCGCGCGGACTCGGCCTCGCTCTGCAGGCGCTGCCGGGCCTCGGCGGTCAGCCGTTCGGCCTCCGCACGCGCGGCCGCCATGGCCTGCTCGGCCTCGGCCCGGGACTCCTCCAGCAGCCGGCGCGCCTGCTGCTCGGTGCGGGACCGCAGCTGCTCGGCCCAGGCCACGTTCTCGTTGACGTGCGACTCGACGGTCTGCCGGCGCTCGGCGAGCTCCTGGTCGAGCTGCTGGCGGCGCGAGACGGCCTCGGCGTGCAGCTCGGCCTGGAGCCTGGCCGCCTGCTCGGCATGCTCCTGGAGGATCCGCTGGGTCTGCGCCCGGGCCTGGCTGAGCTCGCGCTCGGCGTCGGCACGGATCTGGTCCGCCTGCATCTGGGCGTTGCGCAGCAACTGCTCGGCCTGATAGCCGATGTCGGCGCTGTCATAGGCAGGCCGCGTCATGAGCGTGCGCCGCGCCTCGTGCAGCTTGGCGCGCAGCACCTCGACCTGGTAGCCGAGGTCCTCGGCGTGCTGGATGGCCTTTTCCCGCTCGGTCCTCAGCCGCTTCATCTCGGCTTCGAACCGAGTGAGGTGGTCGACGTCAGCCGCCGGCTCTCGCTCCTGGCTCTCGTAGCCCCGCACTGCGCGGTCCCATCCGTCCCCTGGTCGCAAGTCTCTCCAAACGAGCTCCGTCCATCCGCCGAACGGGGCCCCCGGGGAATGGTGTCAGATCAACGACGGAGCATGGGCTGCTGCCCCGACGCTCGTCCCCCGAAACCCGGACCCCGGCACGGGTCGCCCCCCGTGGAGCGGGACGACCGCCCCCAACCCTACCGGCCCCTATGTACGAGGGTCAGTGCTCAGGTGACTCAACAGCCGCCGAAGTGACCAGTTCTGTCAGTACTCCGTGACAATCCTTGGGGTGCAGGAAGGTGATCCGCGACCCCATGGAGCCGCGCCGGGGCTCCTCGTACAGAACGCGTACGCCCTTGTCCTTGATCGAGGCAGCGTCCCCGTCGACGTCCGCCGTGCCGAAGGCGATGTGGTGGACGCCCTCGCCGTTCTTGGCCAGCCACTTCGCGACGGTGGAGTCCTCCCGGGTCGGCTCCAGCAGTTGCAGGTACGAGGAACCGCCGTCGGACGTATCGTTGATCTTGAGCATGGCCTCGCGTACGCCCTGCTCCTCGTTGACCTCGGTGTGGAACACCTCGAAGCCGTAGGTGGTCCTGTAGAACTCGACGGTCGCGTCGAGGTCGTGACAGGCGATCCCGATGTGGTCGATTCGCGTCAGCATGGATTCAGTGCAACGCCCCGGAGGTGGTTACGCAACGTGCGCGCGATCACACCGACAGCCCGATGACGGGGTGGAGTACCGCTCAGTACATTCGAAGTAAACCCTCGTTCACTCCTCGGCCAGTGCAGGCCGGAAGGGGATCGCAGCTCATGTCTTCTGCAACGAACGGCTCGACATCCGTCATCGTCGCGGGCGCCCGTACCCCGATGGGACGACTGCTCGGCTCGCTGAAGTCCTTCTCCGGAGCCGACCTCGGCGGCTTCGCGATCAAGGCCGCCCTCGACCGTGCGGGGATCGGCGGCGACCAGGTGCAGTACGTGATCATGGGGCAGGTGCTCCAGGCCGGGGCGGGCCAGATCCCGGCGCGCCAGGCCGCGGTCAAGGCCGGCATCCCGATGAGCGTCCCGGCGCTCACCATCAACAAGGTGTGCCTCTCCGGCCTCGACGCCATCGCCCTCGCCGACCAGCTGATCCGCGCCGGCGAGTTCGACGTGATCGTCGCGGGCGGCCAGGAGTCCATGACGAACGCCCCGCACCTGCTGCCGAAGTCCCGCGAGGGCTACAAGTACGGCGCGGTCCAGATGCTCGACGCGATGGCCCACGACGGCCTGACCGACTCCTTCGAGAACGTCGCCATGGGCGAGTCGACGGAGAAGCACAACACCCGCCTGGGCATCGCCCGCCAGGAGCAGGACGAGATCGCGGCCCGGTCCCACCAGCGTGCCGCCGCCGCGCAGAAGAACGGCGTCTTCGAGGCCGAGATCACCCCGGTGGAGATCCCGCAGCGCAAGGGCGAGCCGGTCGTCTTCAGCAAGGACGAGGGCATCCGCGGCGACACCACGGTCGAGTCGCTGGCCAAGCTGCGCCCGGCCTTCGCCAAGGACGGCACGATCACCGCGGGCTCGTCGTCGCAGATCTCCGACGGCGCGGCCGCCGTCGTGGTGATGAGCAAGGCCAAGGCCGAGGAGCTGGGCCTCGAGTGGATCGCCGAGATCGGCGCGCACGGCAACGTCGCGGGCCCGGACAACAGCCTCCAGTCCCAGCCGTCCAACGCCATCCTGCACGCCCTGAAGAAGGAGGGCATGGAGGTGTCGGACCTCGACCTGATCGAGATCAACGAGGCCTTCGCCGCCGTGGCCGTGCAGTCAATGAAGGACCTCGGGGTGTCCACCGAAAAGGTGAATGTCAACGGAGGCGCCATTGCCCTGGGTCACCCGATCGGGATGTCCGGCGCCCGTCTGGTACTCCACCTGGCTCTGGAACTGAAGCGGCGCGGCGGCGGCGTCGGGGCGGCGGCGCTGTGCGGTGGCGGCGGTCAGGGTGACGCGCTGATCGTGCGGGTACCGAAGTCCTGAGCTGTCGTCGGTCTGTTACGTCGGTGATCTGAACGGAGCTGTGATGCAGGACGTCTCCACGCTGGTGGCCCGGGCGAGGGAGGGCCGGCCGCGTGCCGTGGCCCGGTTGATCTCCCTGGTCGAGGGGGCGTCCCCGCAGCTCAGGGAGGTCATGGCGGCGTTGGCCCCGCTGACGGGCGGGGCCTACGTGGTGGGGCTGACGGGCTCTCCGGGCGTCGGCAAGTCGACGTCCACGTCGGCCCTGGTGACGGCGTACCGCAAGCAGGGCAAGAGGGTCGGCGTCCTGGCGGTCGACCCGTCGTCCCCCTTCTCCGGCGGGGCCCTGCTGGGCGACCGGGTCCGCATGTCGGAGCACGCCTCCGACCCCGGCGTCTACATCCGCTCCATGGCCACCCGGGGCCACCTCGGCGGCCTCGCATGGGCCGCGCCGCAGGCCATCCGCGTGCTGGACGCGGCGGGCTGCGACGTGATCCTGGTCGAGACGGTGGGCGTGGGCCAGTCGGAGGTCGAGATCGCCTCGCAGGCCGACACGTCGGTGGTGTTGCTGGCCCCCGGCATGGGGGACGGCATCCAGGCGGCCAAGGCCGGAATCCTGGAGATCGGCGACGTCTACGTCGTCAACAAGGCCGACCGCGACGGCGCCGACGCCACGGCCCGGGAGCTGAACCACATGCTCGGCCTCGGCGAGTCCCGCGCCCCCGGCGACTGGCGCCCGCCGATCGTCAAGACGGTCGCGGCCCGCGGCGAGGGCGTCGACGAGGTCGTGGAGGCGCTGGAGAAGCACCGCGCCTGGATGGAGGAACGGGGCGTCCTGACGGAACGCCGCCTGTCCCGGGCCTCCCGCGAGGTCGAGACCATCGCGGTGACGGCCCTGCGGGAACGCATCGCCGACCTGCACGGCGACCGCCGGCTGAGCGCGCTGGCGGAGCGGATAGTGGCGGGGGAGCTGGACCCCTACCGGGCGGCCGACGAGCTGGTGGCGGGGGTCACGGACGGAGCGTGAACGGGGGCGGCCGTGCATTTCCCTGCCGGCCGGCCCGTCTCAGCCCGTCCGGCGTTCGACGACGAGGCCCGTTCGGGGCCGAAGCGGGGGTCTGGGGCGGCAGCCCCCAGGAGCCCCCGCCCCGACGGACGGTCAGTCGTCCCCCCGGTCGTCACCCTGTTCGGCCCGGTCGTCCCCCGCGTCGTCGTCACTGTCCGCGGTGATCTGCCCCGACCTCAGGGCGACGTCCCAGTCACCGTGCCGGCCGTCGTCGCCGCGGGTCTCCACGTCCCACGCGCCCGCCCGGTCGTCGTCCAGGTCGACGGAGGTCACGAACCCCCTCGCGGACGCCGCGCTCGCCGCCTCGGCCGCCGTCACCCCGGCCCCCTTCAGCGCGGCCCGGTCGTCCCGGTCGTCGTCACCGTCCCGGTCGTCGTCACCGTCCCGGTCGTCGTCATCCCGGTCCGTCTCCGTGCCGAGCACCTTCCCGGACGCCGGGTCCACGCGCACCGTGTACGAGGTCGTTCCCCGACCGAGCACCTCCACCTCCCAGGCCCGCCGGTCTTCGCCGCGGTCGTCCCGGTCGTCGCCCCCGTCGTCGCTGTCGTCGTCCGTGTCGAGGTCCACCGACACCGCGGTCCCCGGCCGCGCCTGCAGCGCCGCCTCGACGGCCTGCGCGGCCGTCACGTTCACGCCGCGCTCGCCGGTGCCGTCGTCGTCCCCCTCGCCGGCATCGTCGTCGTCCCGCTGACCGCCGTTCACCGCATCGGCGGACGCCGACGCCGACGACGTGCCCGACGACTCGCCGCCACCTCCCGCGAACGCCGGCGTCGTGCCACCGCCGATCACGGCGGTCGCGACCACGGCGGCGATGACGATGGTGCGCTTCATGGGTTTCCTCCCCGATTTGGCCGGTCGTTCCGACGTCCACCACGCTGCCGTCCGCCGCCTGAAGCCAGGCTGAAGCCGGCTGAAGATCGCTTCAGCTTCCGTTTGCGACCCTTGGGGAATGCGGCTGCTGATCGTGGAGGACGAAAGACGTCTCGCGCTGTCCCTGGCCAAGGGCCTGACGGCGGAGGGCTACGCGGTGGACGTCGTCCACGACGGCCTGGATGGCCTGCACCGGGCGACCGAGTCGCCGTACGACCTGGTCGTGCTCGACATCATGCTCCCCGGCATGAACGGCTACCGCGTCTGCTCCACCCTCCGCGCCGCCGGCAACGACGTACCGATCCTGATGCTCACCGCCAAGGACGGCGAGTACGACGAGGCGGAGGGCCTCGACACGGGCGCCGACGACTATCTGACCAAGCCGTTCTCGTACGTCGTCCTGGTCGCCCGCGTCAGGGCGCTGCTGCGCCGCCGCGGACAGCACGGCGCCTCGCCGGTCCTCACGGTCGGCCCCCTCCGCGTGGACACCGCCGCCCGCCGGGTCACCCGCGACGGCGACGAGATCGCCCTGACCGCCAAGGAGTTCGCGGTGCTGGAGCAGTTCGCGGTGCGGGCCGGCGAGGTGGTGTCCAAGGCGGAGATCCTGGAGCACGTCTGGGACTTCGCGTACGAGGGCGATCCGAACATCGTCGAGGTGTACGTCAGCGCGCTGCGCCGCAAGCTGGGCGCGGGGCTGATCCGCACGGTACGGGGCGCCGGCTACCGGCTGGAGGCGCCGCGATGAGGCGCCTGTTCGGTTCCGTGCGGGCCCGCGCCACGCTCGGCGCCACCCTCGTCGTCGCCGTGGCGCTGGTCGCCGCGGGGGCCGCCGTCCTGCTGTCGCTGTACTCCAACCTGACCGAGCAGGCCGGTGCCGAGGCGGAGCGCTCGGCCCGTGCGGTCGCGGCGGACCTGGCCGGCGGGAAACGGTACGACCAGCTGTCGCTGGACGACGACGACCGTCCCGTCCAGGTCGTCGACGAGGACGGCGTGCTGGTCGCGGCCAGTGAGGGCCTGGAGCGCATCACCGGCACGGGCACGGACGCCGTCAGGCCCGAGAGGCGGACGCCGCCGACACCCGAACCGGGCGCGGGTTCGGACGACGACGACTCGGACGACTCGGAGGAGGGCGACGACGACTCCGCCGCGGCCGTACTCCAGCCGGGCGAGATCGCCGAGGACACGACCGTCACGGACGGCTCCGCGACGATCGACGGCGAGCAGGCGGACTACCGGTTCGCCGAGGTGGCCGTCGAGGTCCCGGGCCAGGGCACGTTCACCGTGTACGCGGGCGGTCCGCTGGCCGCCGAGCAGAACGCCGTGAGCACCGCGCAGACGGCCATGCTGATCGGCTTCCCGTTGCTGCTCGGTGTCGTCGCCGGGGTGACCTGGCTGGTCACCGGGCGCGCGCTGCACCCCGTAGCGGGTATCCGGCGGGAGATGGCGGAGATCACCGCCTCCGAGGACCTCTCCCGGCGGGTCCCCGAACCGGACACCCACGACGAGGTCGCCCGGCTGGCCCGCACCACCAACGAGACGCTGGCCGTCCTGGAGACCTCGGTGGAACGCCAGCGGCGCTTCGTCGCCGACGCCTCGCACGAGCTGCGCAGCCCCATCGCGTCCCTGCGCACCCAGCTCGAAGTCGCTGCCGCCCACCCCGAGTTGCTGGACCTGGACGGAGCGGTCGAGGACACCGTACGACTGCAAAGACTCGCCGCCGATCTGCTGCTGCTCGCCCGGCTGGACGCGGGGGAGCGGCCCACCGACACGCAGGTCGACCTGGCCGAGCTGGCGCGCGAGCAGGCCGCGGGCCGCCGGGGCGTGGCGGTCGAGGCCGAATCCCTCGAAGTGGCCGGATCACGCGGCCAGTTGGGGCGGGTGCTGGCCAATCTGCTGGACAACGCCCAGCGGCATGCGCGCTCGGCGGTCACCGTGGCCGTACGGCGGGACGGCGACCGGGCGGTCGTCCGGGTGGAGGACGACGGGGACGGCGTACCCGAGGCGGACCGGGAGCGGATCTTCGAGCGGTTCGTACGGCTGGACGCGGCCCGCAGTCGGGACGAGGGCGGTGCCGGTCTGGGCCTCGCCATCGCCCGGGACGTCGCCGCCCGCCACGGCGGCACCCTCGCGGTCCATGACGTACCGGCAGGCGGAGCCCTGTTCGAACTCCGCCTGCCGCTCGCCTAGGGCCTTCCTGTTCAGGGGCGCCCGCGCTGCCCGCGCAGGTGCTCCGCGATGGGCTTCAGGGCCTTGTCCAGCTCCGTGAGGGAGTCGGAGGGCAGCAGGTCGATGAAGTGCCTCCGCACGGACGCCACGTGGTGGGGAGCGACCTTATGCATCGTCTCCATGCCGTGGTCGGTGAGCACCGCGAAGAGCCCGCGGCGGTCGGACTCGCAGTTCTCCCGCCGCACCAGGTCGGCGTTCTCCATGCGCGTGATCTGGTGCGAGAGGCGGCTCTTCGACTGCATGGTCGCGGAGGCCAGGTCACTCATCCGCATCCGCGAATCCTCCGACTCGGACAGATTCACCAGGATCTCGTAGTCGTTCATCGTCAGGCCGAACGGCTGAAGGTCCTTTTCGAGCTGGTACGTCAACAGCCTGTTGACCTCCAGGTGGGTGCGCCAGGCACCCTGCTCCGCATCGGTCAGCCAGCGCGTGGCCGTCTCGGTCTCCATGAATCAAGTCTACCTAAAATGTTGAAAGGCGAACTAGTGAGGGTGGTGTGACAGTGCGCACGCGTTCGACGTCACACTCCGCAGACTACCGCTCACAGCCCGAAGCGACGCTGGAGGTCTCCCAGCTGTCCGGGAAGACGCGGTGCGCCGGCTTGCGCCCCGTGGCCCCCGGTCACCCCACCGCCGCCCGGCACGCCGGCCTGGTGCGGGACCGTCCCCGTGGCCTGTTCGGCCATCAGGGTCTCGGTCGACTGGAGCAGGACCGTACCGGCCCCCACGAACTCGAACTGGTGCTCCTCCCCGGAGGCCCCGCCGAGGCCCGTCATCGCACGTAGACCGCCCATTACGCCCGCCATGTAGCCATGGTCGTAGTGGTGGCACGGCGAGGGGCAGTCGGCCCAGCCGACAAGCGCTTGCGGATCCACCCGGATCGGCGGCTCCATGAACACCACCGGCCCGTTGGATGCGGCCACGAACTTTCCGGTTCCGATGAGCGTGAGAAAGCCCGGCACGATCGACTGCTTGAGCGACAGAGTTGGCTGAAAAGCGAGCAGGTTGCCCGAGCGAATGGTCAGATTGCCGTTCTCCAGGTCGTACGAGTTCACGTCGAAGGCCCGGTCGGCGAGGAGCATCTTGCCCGAGCCCTCCGCCACGACCCAGTCCGCGGCGTGCAGTGGCGAATGGAACGACGTTCGGACAAGACGGTCCAATCGCCCGTGCCCGACGCCGTTGAACTCGATCGAGCCGTAGTAGGCGATCATCTTCCCCTTCTGCAGGAACCACTGGGTCCCCTTCAGCTCCACGCAGAAGGTGTACGCGTTCACGTTGTCGTCGGCCGGCAGCGTCGCCGGGTCGTGCGCGACGGGCCCGGCGCCCGGGGTTCCGTAGCTCACAGCTTCTCCTCCGAGGCCTGGACGTACACCGCGCCGTTGCCGCTCAGCTCCAGCTGGAACGCCTCGCCGGAGCCGCGGCCCACCATGTCCCGCCAGCCCAGCGCCGTCGACAGCTTGTTGCGCACGTCCCCGTGGTGGGCGACGTAGGCCTGCGGGTCGACGTGCACGGGCCGCTGCGGGCTGATCGGGATCTCGAAGACGCCCCCGTGGGCCATCACGGCGACCGCGCCGTGCCCCTTGAGCGTCGTCGTGAACAGCCCCTGGCCGGTGACCTGCCCCCGCACCATCCCCATGACCCCGCCCTGCGCGCCCAGGAACATCGTCCCCTGCTGGAGACTTCCCTCGAAGGCGAGCAGCCGGTCCGCCTCCACGTACAGGGTGTCCCCGGCGAGGTCGATCACCTGGACGTGGTGCCCGCCGTGCCCGAACAGCACGGTGCCGCTGCCCTCGACCGTCATCAGGGGCGTGTCCTCGCCCGCGACCCGCCGCCCGATCATCGACATGAGCCCGCCCTGCCCGCCGCTCATGCTGGGCGTGAAGGACACCTCTCCCTTGTAGGCGAGCATGGCGCCGCGCTGGCTGAACAGGCGCTGCCCGGGCAGGACGGTCGCCTCGATCATCTTCGCGTTGACCTCGCGGAAGCCCATGTCACACATCCCCCGCGATCGTGTTCCGCTCGCTGGGCTGGACGTACACCAGCCCGTCCCCCTCGAAACGCATCTGGAAGGCCTCGCCCCCACCCTCCCCGATCAATGTGCGGAAGGTCACACCGGACTGGAACGACTGCCGCAGGTTTCCCTGGTGCGCCACGTACGCCCCCGGATCCACGGTCAGCGGGTACTGCGCGCTCACCCGCAGCACCACCGCCGGCCCGTCCGACATGATCGCCGCCTGCCCGTGCCCCTCGACGGTCGTCGTGAACAACCCGTTGCCCTGCGAGGCGCCGCGCAGCCCGGTGAAGGACGTGCCGGTGCGCAGTCCGCCGTCGGTCGCCAGCAGGTTGCTCGACTCCACGTACAGCTTGTCGCCCTGGAGACTCACCAGGTTGATCTCCGAGGCCCGGTCCGCGAACCAGCACGTCCCGTGCCCCTTCACCTCCATCACGGTCATCTGCTCACCGGTGATGCGCCGGGTCACCATCCCCCGTATGCCCTCACCGCCGCCGCTCAGCTTCTTGAAGGCCATCTGACCGTCGTACGCGACCATCGAGCCGTTCTTCGCCTTCACGGCATCCCCGGTCATGTCGACGGCAAGCACCTTGCTGCCTTGAAGTCGGAACATCGCCACGGATGTGAAGGTATCGGCCGATTGGCTCCGCCGACAGGGTCAGTCACCGGAGACGAACCCGGAGCGCCCCCCTAGGGGTGCCGCGCGATCATGCCGCCGGGCGCGGAGCCGGACCCCCGAGTCCCTGCCCGCCCGAGCGTTTGCCACAATGGCCGAGCGTTTGTGCATCCGTTCACAAAGCGACCGCCTCGTCAGCGAATCTCCCACCGAAGGTGACCCGTGGACCTCAAGACCGCCACCGCCCTCCGCCGCCTCCGCCTGGTCTCGGCCCCCGAGGCCGCGTCCTTCCTGATCCTGCTCGTCTGCGCGGTGCTGAAGCGGACCACGGAGTTCAACGCGGTCCCCGTGATGGGCGGGATCCACGGCGCCCTGTTCGTCCTGTACGCGATCTTCTGGGCGGACGCCTGGAACCGCGCCAAGTGGAGCTTCGGCACGGCCGCCCTGTACTTCGTCCTCTCCGTGCTGCCCGCCGGCGGTTTCTTCGTCGAGCGCAAGCTGCGCCGGGAGGCCGAGGACGCGGTGATCGCGCAGCGCGCCCGCAAGGAAGGGGTCGTGAACGCATGATCGTCGCCTTCTCCGTGACGCCGCTGGGCGTCGGCGAGGACGTGGGGGAGTACGTCGCCGACGCCGTCCGCGTGGTCCGCGAGTCGGGCCTGCCCAACCGGACGGACGCGATGTTCACATCCGTCGAGGGTGAGTGGGACGAGGTCATGGACGTCGTCAGGCGCGCGGTCGCCGCCGTGGAGGCGAGGGCGCCACGCGTGTCCCTGGTCCTCAAGGCGGACATCCGCCCCGGGGTGACGGACGGCCTCACCTCAAAGGTGGAGACGGTGGAACGCCACCTGGCGCAGTAACCGCACACCGGACGAACCCCGGCCCATTGGGCCGGGGTTTCTTCTCGGGCACGTTCTCCGTGACCTACACGGACGTCCACGCCCGCGGGATGCGCCCCGGCCTGCGCCCGGTCCGCGAGGAGTGCCGAGCATGAGCCCGGAGACGGCGAAGTCCCTGGAGACGAAGACCAAGCTCCTCGAAGGCGCCCTGCGCACCCTCACGGACCAGGGGATCGCCAAGACCTCGGCCCGCACGATCGCGGCGGCCGCCGGGGTCAACCAGGCGCTGGTCTTCTACCACTTCGGCTCGGTGGACGAACTACTGTCGGCGGCCTGCCGCTACGGCGCGGAACAGGCGGTCTCCCGCCACCGCCTCCGGATCGCCTCCGTGCGGTCCCTCTCGGAACTGCTGGCCGTCGGCCGCGAGATTCACGACCAGGAACGGGAGAACGGTCACGTCGCGCTCCTCGGCCAGCTGCTGGCCGGCGCCCAGACCCATCCCACCCTCGGCCCGGCCACGGCGGCGGGCCTCGACCTGTGGATCACGGAGATCGAGAGGGCCCTGACCCGCGTCCTCGCGGGAACGCCCTTCGGCGACTTCACGGACCCCAGGGGCCTGGCGAGGGCGGTGGCGGCGTCGTTCGTGGGGATCGAACTGTATGAGGGCGTGGACGCGGAGGGCGCCACGGCGGCGCTGGACGCCCTGGAACACCTGGGCGCCCTGGTGGCGGCCCTGGAGGAGCTGGGACCAGTCGCCCAGCGAGCGGTCCGCCACCACCTGCGCCGGACCGCGCGGCGCTGAGCCGCCGACCGAAAGGCGAGACGGGGCTGACCACGATATGACCGACGGGTAAGGTCTGATGACGTGCCGAAGCCGCTCAGTCTTCCCTTCGACCCCATCGCCCGCGCCGACGAACTCTGGAAGCAGCGCTGGGGCAACGTGCCGTCCATGGCCGCGATCACCTCGATCATGCGCGCGCACCAGATCCTGCTCGCCGAGGTCGACGCGGTGGTCAAGCCGTACGGGCTGACGTTCGCGCGGTACGAGGCGCTGGTCCTGCTCACCTTCTCCAAGGAGGGCGAGCTGCCGATGTCCAAGATCGGCGAGCGGCTCATGGTGCATCCGACGTCCGTCACGAACACCGTCGACCGCCTCGTGAAGTCCGGCCTGGTCGCCAAGCGCCCCAACCCCAACGACGGTCGCGGCACCCTCGCGGTGATCACCGACAAGGGCCGCGAGGTGGTCGAGTCGGCCACCCGCGACCTGATGGCGATGGACTTCGGCCTCGGCGTCTACGACGCGGAGGAATGCGCCGAGATCTTCGCAATGCTCCGCCCACTTCGCGTGGCGGCGAGCGACTTCGAGGAAGACTGACGGCCGTCAACCCCGTACGGGCGGTACCACTTGCCGGTGGTTTCCGCCCCGACGTCCGCTTTCGGAACCGGAACCCTCCGCCTCGCTGCGATCATGTGGGCCAACCATCATTCGGGTGATGGAAGTCCGGATGCGTCGGCCCAGTGGGGCCGGCGCACGCCGCCGCCACGGGGAGCACCGCGATCGGCAGTTTCGACTACGACCTGAGGGGCGCGATGGTGAGGGTGCCTACCGGGTGCTTCCTCACCCACACCATCAAGGGCTCGGGCAAGCGGATCACTTCGCAGTTCGCCGGCGCGGACTGCGCCGGCCTCGCGGCCACCTTCACGAAGTTCTGCAACTGGAGAATCGACTTCTCCTACGCGGACACCGACAACAGGACGTACCGCACGTCACGAGGGACGACGCACACGACGTGCGAGGGAGCACCCCTGCGGCACGCCGCCCCGCAGACGCTGCCCACATACGGCAAGGCGTGTGCGAAGTTCCACGTCAACGGCAAGTTGCGCGCTGTGCAGTGCCACTACATCACCAGGTGACGCTGAGCGACGTCGCCGGGTGAGGTCCGGCGTCGCGGTCGGTCCGGTCCGGGATCAGGCCGCGGCGGGGCTGGGGTCGGCGTCCTTCTGCAGGAGCGGCTCGACCTCCCGGCTCACCCGGCGTTCGACGAAGAAGGCGGCGGTCGGGACGGTGCCGGCGAGCAGGACCCACAAGAGCCGCCCGACCGGCATCTTCGCCTTGTTGCCCAGATCGAAGGCGAAGATCAGATACAGCACGTACAGCCAGCCGTGGGCGATGCCGACGACGGTGACGAAGCCGTCGAACCCGTCCAGCTGCAACAGGCGCTTTCCGATCACGCCGACGGTCAGCAGGATCAGCAGCACGGCGGTGACGTAGGCCATCACCCGGTAGCGGGTCAGGACACTCTTCTTCATGGCGACGAGCGTAACGGGTGAAGCGAAGCTCCCCGTCGGCGCGTCCTGGCCTGCACCACTGTCTTTTATTAGGACGTCCTAGTAAATTCGAAGGTATGGACGCTGACGCCATCGAAGAGGGCCGCCGTCGCTGGCAGGCCCGGTACGACGCGGCGCGCAAGCGCGACGCGGACTTCACCACGCTCTCCGGCGATCCCGTGGAGCCGGTGTACGGGCCCCGACCCGGGGACACCTACGAGGGCTTCGAGCGGATCGGCTGGCCCGGGGAGTACCCCTTCACGCGAGGTCTGTATCCGACCGGCTACCGGGGGCGCACGTGGACGATCCGGCAGTTCGCCGGTTTCGGCAACGCCGAGCAGACCAACGAGCGCTACAAGATGATCCTCGCGGCCGGCGGCGGCGGTCTCTCCGTCGCCTTCGACATGCCGACCCTGATGGGCCGCGACTCCGACGACCCGCGCTCGCTCGGCGAGGTCGGCCACTGCGGCGTGGCCGTCGACTCGGCCGCCGACATGGACGTCCTCTTCCGCGACATCCCCCTCGGCGACGTGACCACGTCGATGACGATCAGCGGCCCGGCGGTCCCGGTCTTCTGCATGTACCTGGTCGCCGCCGAGCGCCAGGGCGTCGACCCGTCCGTCCTGAACGGCACGCTCCAGACCGACATCTTCAAGGAGTACATCGCCCAGAAGGAGTGGCTCTTCCAGCCCGAGCCGCACCTGCGCCTGATCGGCGACCTGATGGAGTACTGCGCCGCCCGCATCCCGGCGTACAAACCGCTCTCCGTCTCCGGCTACCACATCCGCGAGGCCGGCGCGACGGCCGCGCAGGAGCTGGCGTACACGCTCGCGGACGGCTTCGGGTACGTGGAGCTGGGCCTGAGCCGTGGGCTCGACGTCGACGTCTTCGCGCCCGGCCTGTCCTTCTTCTTCGACGCGCACGTCGACTTCTTCGAGGAGATCGCCAAGTTCCGCGCGGCGCGCCGCATCTGGGCGCGCTGGATGCGGGACGTCTACGGCGCCACGACGGACAAGGCCCAGTGGCTGCGCTTCCACACCCAGACCGCGGGTGTCTCGCTGACCGCCCAGCAGCCGTACAACAACGTGGTCCGCACGGCGGTGGAGGCGCTGGCCGCGGTCCTCGGCGGCACCAACTCGCTGCACACCAACGCGCTCGACGAGACCCTCGCGCTGCCGAGCGAGCAGGCGGCCGAGATCGCGCTGCGCACGCAGCAGGTGCTGATGGAGGAGACGGGCGTCGCCAACGTCGCCGATCCGCTGGGCGGTTCGTGGTACGTCGAGCAGCTGACCGACCGGATCGAGGCCGACGCCGAGAAGATCTTCGACCAGATCAAGGAGCGAGGCCTGCGCGCCCACCCCGACGGGCAGCACCCCATCGGCCCGATCACGTCCGGCATTCTGCGCGGCATCGAGGACGGCTGGTTCACCGGCGAGATCGCCGAGTCCGCCTTCCGCTACCAGCAGGCGCTGGAGAAGGGCGACAAGAGGGTCGTCGGCGTCAACGCCCACACCGGCTCCGTCACCGGAGACCTGGAGATCCTGCGGGTCAGCCACGAGGTGGAGCGTGAGCAGGTACGGGTGCTGGGCGCGCGCCGGACGGGCCGCGACGACGCGGCCGTGCGCTCGGCCATCGCCGCGATGGTCGACGCCGCGCGGGACGGCTCCAACATGATCGAACCGATGCTGACGGCCGTACGGGCGGAAGCCACGCTCGGCGAGATCTGCGACGCCCTGCGCGACGAGTGGGGCGTGTACACCGAGCCGGCCGGCTTCTAGCCAGTGCCACGACAGGCAACGTTCACCCCGTCGCGACGCCCGGCACGCCCTCCCGCCGCACCGGCCGGAAGCCCAAGGACATCCATCACGAGGGCTTCCGGCCGGCACTCCCCCAGCTTCCGGCCGGGGGACCCCCGGAGCACGCACCGGACGCCGCTCCTTGCCGGGCAAACGTTGCCTGCCGCGGCACCGGGCCCGGCTGTATTCCGTGACTCGGCAGTCCAGGCTGCGGCGTAAGTGCCGGAGCCCGGACCGGTGTCGGCTGCTCACTCTCCCGTTCCACCGGCCACGTAAACAGATGGTCAAGGGAGAGATCGTTTTGTCCGATGCTGCCTCTCTGTGTGATCTTCGTGAAGATTATTTGACCTTCCCGTGACTGATCGTGGCGTGAGATCGTCGCGAGGTAAGCGGCGGCGCCAGTTTGTGGGAGGGGCAAGGGCCGACGCATGTCGTACCGAGGGGGCTTGGGGGGACGGGCGGCCACCTCGTGTTGTCATGCCCATGGTTGATGCTGCCGAACGTCTAAGAGATTGTTGGGCAGACCTACATGCCATCGTTCAGAGACGTCGGCAGACGCCGCCGACGCATGCGCGATGCGGTGACGCGAGGCATCAGCGGGACAGTCTTCGTCACTGCAGGCGCCGTGCTGATGGGCCTGGTGCAGGCTTCACCAGTCGCGGCCGACACCGCTCCGGAAGAAGACACCGGGTTCTACCGCAACAGCGTTGGCCAGAACCAGCGGCTCGACCGCTGCCTCGCGGGTGTGGCGCTGCACTATGGCGGCGCCAACATGAAGGCCAAGGCCATCGAGGGGCTGACCGGCACCAGCGAGGAGCTCTTCGCGGTCATCGGGGACCGTGGGTGGATAGGACTCGGCCCCCTGGGACAGGCGTCGGACGCGGACCGTGAGGCCGGGCTCGACTACCGGGACGGCTCCGACGCCCGTACCGAGGAACTCGACGCCGCCAACACGCCTTACGCGCAATCGGCCTACGCCAGCGAAGACATGATGTGGGATCCGCCCGAGTTCGACGCGGAACTGAGGCAGTTCACCCTCTTCACCCAGGAGCAGTTGGCCGGTCGGCTCGGCTGGGAGGGCCACAGCAACGCCAGTGCCGAGGCGATCGCCCGCGCCAGGGAGATCACCGAGGCGAACCGGGACAGCAACGAGATGGCGGAGAACTGGGCCGCCGATGACATGCTCGCGGACTGGAACGTCAACCAGAAGCAGTTCTCCGGCGGTACGACGGCCAGTGACATCGCGCTCTATCTCAAGCACGGCGGCTTCCTGAAAGAGGCGCCCGCCGAGGGGTCTGCTCAGTACCGGATCATCGTCGAGGACCTCAAGCAGGCCTGGGCCACCTGTGACTACCAGAACCCGGTTGATCTCCGGCGAGTGCTCAACGCTCCACTGATCACCGCGATGGCCGAATGGGAGCAGGAGTACGCCTCTCAGGCCACCCCGCGCGCCACGATCATCCAAGCGGAGGCGGACGCCGCCCTCGCCACCCGTGAGGCCACGGACGACATGATCGAGGCGATCGGTCAGGCGTGGTTGGCCGAGCAGATCCTGACCTGGCAGAAGTACTGGCAGGACACGCTTGCCGTGGACCCCGACGCCCTCGACCAGCCTGACCAGGCGTTCTACGACAAGGCCGAGGCCGACCTCGCCCGCGCCCGGAACAACGTGACCACGCTCGTCACCTCGGCCGAGCAGCACGCCGCCGCTGCGGCTACCGCGGCCCAAAAGGCGTCCACCGCGCAGCAGGTGGCGTGGGGCATCGCCGACGCCAACAACGTGCCGCGCGGGCGCGGGCTGATGTACGCCCAGCAGTCGGTCCAGGTCGCCCGAGCCTCCAGCGCGGCTGCCGAAGCCGCCGCCAAGGCGACACGCACGGCCCTGGAGGCGGCCAACGCGACCGTCGCCGACAGCCAGACCCTGCTGGCCAAGGCGCAGACCCAGTCGCACGCGGTGAACACCGAGTTCCGCCGGATCGCCGCACAGGAAGCGGCCGCGCAGGCCAAGGCCGCCGCCGACACCGCCGACGCCGAGGCGAAGGCCGCCGCGGACAGCGCCGCCGCCGCGAAGACCGCGCAGGCCACCGCGGAGGCGGAGGGCGAGGAGGCCCGCCAGGCCGCGGCCACCGCGCAGGCCCAGCGTGCCGAGGCCGAGTTGGAGAAGGCCACCGCCGTCGCTTCTCGTGTCAGCGCCGCCGCGGAGCGCGCCAAGGCGCAGGAGGCCGAGGCCCAGGCGGCCACGCGGCAGACCGCGGCCGAGGAGGCGAAGTCTGCCGCCACGACGGCCGCCGCCACCGCCAAGGAGAAGCGGACCGCCGCCGACAGCAAGGCCAAGGCCGCCGCCACCGCGCGCGCCGCCGCCGTGGCCGCGCTGCAGAAGAAGCAGGCCACCGCTGCCCGCGCCGCCGCGCTGCAAGCAGCTGCCTCGGCCGCCGAGGGCACCGAGGCCGCGGCCGAGACCCAGACGGCCGCCGACCAGGCCCGTACGGCCGCGGCGGATGCCGCGACCGCAGCCACCGCCGCGCAGACCGCCGCCGACGAGGCCACCGCCGCCGCGGTCACCGCCCGTTCCGCCGCCACCAAGTCGGAAGCGGCCGCCGAGCGCGCCCAGGCGAACGCCGACGAGGCGTGGTCGGCCTACCTCAAGGCGACTGGCGCAGCCGCGAACGCGCACGTCGCGGCTGCCGAGGCGTTGGACGCCGCTCAGGACGCCGCCCTGCGGGCCGACAACGCCGCCACGGCCTCGGAGAACGCCACGGAGCTGGCGAAGAAGGCGGCTGAGGAGTCCTCCGCCGCGGGCATCGAGGCCGCGTCCGCCGTCACCACGGCCGCTACCGCGGTCGGCCGCGCCCACGCCGCCGGGCAGGCCGCGCTGGCCGCCCGCGACAGCGCCGCCCAGGCCATCGCAGCCGCCAACGAGGCCGTGGCCATCGGTACCCCGTACCAGGAGAAGGACGCCTCGGCCGCCTTCGCCGTACTCGTCGGACAGACGTCCAAGACATTGGCGGAGCAGCAGGCCGCTGCGGCGGACGCGAAGGCCGCGGAGGCCGCGGAGGCCGCGGAAGCCGCGCAGCAGGCTGCCGAGCAGGCACTCGGTGACGCCAAGCTGGCTGCCGAGGCGGCCGCACAGGCGGCGACCGACTCGGTGCGCGCGACGCAGGCCGTCGCCCGAGCCCAGGCGTCCGCGACTCAGGCCCAGGACGCGCAGCAGGCCGCACGACAGGCGGCCGAGTCCGCCTCCGGTTATGCCCAGCAGGCCGGTGCGGACGCCGTCAGCGCCCGTAACACCGCGGGTGACGCGGAGACCGAGGCCGCGCAGGCCGACCGGGAGGCCACCGAGGCCGAGCGCAGCGCCGCGCAGGCCGACGAACTCGCCGAGCGGGCCGCCGGTGCCGCCGGTGACGCCGCGAACAAGGCGGCCGAATCCGAGCAGAACGCCAAGGACGCCGAGGCGAAGGCGGCCGACGCCGACGCCGACAGCAACGCGGCCGAGGGCGCCGCCGGGCAAGCGGAACAAGAGCAGCGCGAGCAAATCGAGGTCGAGCGTCAGGACGCCCTTCAAGACGGCAACACACCCATCGAGGGCGGCTCCGCCAACTGGGCCGTCCTCGGCGAGCCGGAGAAGCAGATTCTCCTCGACGCGTGCGGTCAGACCTGCCTCGACGCCTACCAGGACGCGCTGGCCGCCGTATCCGTCGACGTGGTCGAGTGGACCGCCGCCAACGGCGGGCAGATCCTCCTGGACGAGTTCGGCACCGCCAAGGTCAAGCAGTGCCTGGCGCTGGAGGGCACCGAGTCCTGCCTGTGGTCCCTCGTCGACATCCCGTCCTCCGCGGTGATCGTCGGCAGGATCCCCGCCCTCGCCGAGGCCATCGAGAAGGTCAGCACCGGCATCCGGCAGATCTTCTCGGACGCCTACAACGGCCGGGGGAAGCTGACCGAGCTGACCCAGCTCATCAGCGGCAAGCGCAGCACGCCTCGCTGGGACCGGTGCGTCGCCGGTGTCGCCCTGCACGTCGGTGGCGCCAACATGAAGGCCAAGGCCATTGAGGGGCTGACCGGCACCGACGCCGACCTGCACGCCATCATCGGTGACAGCGGCATGATCGGCCTCGAACCCCTCGGCCAGGCCAGCGCCAAGGACCGTACCGCGGCTCTTGCCTACCGGGACGCCTCTGCAGCCCGCAAGTCCGGTTTGGAGGACGCCAACCGCCCGTACGCGAGCACCTCGTTCAGCGACGAGATCTCGCTGCACGCGCCGAAGTTCGACGCCGAGGTCCTGCAGTTCACCCTGTTCACGCAGGCGGAGCTCGCCGGCCGCCTCGGCTGGGACGGCCACAGCAACGCCAGCCCCGAGGCTGTGGCGCGGGCACGGCAGATCACCGAGGAGAACCG
Organism: Streptomyces chromofuscus; assembly: GCF_015160875.1. Classification (NCBI taxonomy): domain Bacteria; kingdom Bacillati; phylum Actinomycetota; class Actinomycetes; order Kitasatosporales; family Streptomycetaceae; genus Streptomyces; species Streptomyces chromofuscus. The sequence continues at coordinate 5,657,646 of NZ_CP063374.1, forward strand.
GGGCAAGGACATCTGGAACGACTGGGCCGCGGACACGATGCTCCGCGACACAGCCGTCAACCAGACGCGCTTCGCCGGCGGCACCACCGCCACCGACGTAGCCTCCTACCTCCGGCACGGCGGCTTCCTGAGCAAGGCCCCGGCCGTGGACTCGGCCGAGTTCCGCTACGAGGTGGAGAACCTCAAGCAGGCCTGGTCGTCCTGCGACCACCAGGACCCGGTCGACCCCAACAACGCCCTGGGCGTGGTTGTCTCCACGGCCACCGCCGAGTGGAACGCGGAGTACGCCGCCCAGGCAGCCCCGCGCGCCGCGATCCTGCAGGCGGAGGCGGACGCCGCCCTCGCCACCCGTGAGGCCACCGACGACATGGTCGAGGCGATCGGTCAGGCGTGGCTCGCCGAGCAGATCCTGCTGTGGCAGAAGTACTGGCACGACGAACTGAAGATCGACCCGAAGAGCATCTTCAAGCCCAAGCAGGCTCTGTTCGACCGGGCCAACGCCGACCTGGCACGGGCGCGCGGCAAGGTGCAGGCGCTGGTCACCTCGGCCAACCAGCACGCAACGGCCGCCGCGGCCGCCGCCACCCGCGCGGTGACCGCACAGCAGCAGGCGTACGACATCGCCGACGCCAACGGCGTGCCGCGCGGCCGGGGCCTGAGCTATGCCCAGCAGTCGGTCCAAGTGGCCCGCGCGTCCGGCGCGGCGGCCCAGGCGGCCGCGAAGGCGACGGAGACGGCTCTGAACGCGGCCAACGCCACGGTCTCCACCTCGCAGGCGCTGCTGGCGCTGGCGAAGACCGAGGCGCACGCGATCAACACCGAGTTCCGCCGCATCGCCGCCCAGGAGGCCGCCGCCCAGGCGAAGGCCGCCGCCGACAGCGCCGACGCGTACGCCACCTCCGCCGCCAACAACGCGGCCATCGCGAAGAAGGCCAAGGAGGACGCGGCCCGCGAGGAGGAGGAGGCCCGCCAGGCCGCCGCCGACGCGCAGCGGACCCGCGCCGTCGCCGAGCTGGAGCGTGCCAACGCGGCGGCCTACCGGGCCACCGCCGAGCACGAGCGGGACATCGCCGCCGGCCACGAGGCCGACGCCGTCGCCCAGGGCCGGATCGCGAGCGATGCCCGCGCCTCGGCCGAGGCGTCCGGAACAGTCGCCTCCGACAAGCGGAAGGTGGCCGAACAGGCTGAGAGGGACGCCGTCGCCGCCCGCGACAACGCCCTGGAGGCGGAGCAGCGGCGCGACTCGCTGATCGCGAAGGCCGAGGCGCTGGAGGCGAACGCCGCCGCCGACGAGGGGACGGAGGCGGCCGAGGCGTCCCGCGCCGCGGCCACCAGCGCCCGCTCCGCCGCGGACACCGCCACCACGGCGGCCACCAACGCCCGCGCGTCGGCGAACGCGGCCACGGCCGCCGCCGTCAACGCGCGCGAGGCCGCGACCCAGGCAGAGGGCGCCGCGGCCCGGGCCCGGGCCGCGGCCGACGCCACCTGGGCGTCGTACCTGGTCGCCGCCGGTTCCGCGGCGACCGCGCACGCGAAGGCGGCCGAAGCCATCGACGCCTCCGAGGCGGCCGCGGCCGACGCGAAGGGCGCCAAGGAGGAGTCCGACAAGGCGAACGCGGCGGCCAAGACCGCCAAGACCGAGGCTGCGGCCGCCCGTACCGAGGCGCAGCAGACCGCGAACTGGGCGGCGGTGACCGCTGGCAAGGCCCAGGCGGCCGTGGCGTCCTCGCTCGCGGCCCGCGACTCCGCCGCCGCCGTGACCCGGCCGGCGCAGGAGGCGATCGCCTTCGGCACGCCTTACCAGGAGGAGGACAGCTCCGCCGCGTTCGCGGTCCTGACGGGGCAGTCGTCCCTGACGGTGGCCGAGCAGCAGGCGGCCGCCGCGGCTGCCACGGCCGGTCTCGCCGAGGAGTTCTCGGCCGAGGCGAAGGCCCTCGCGGCGCAGGCGGCGGCCGACATGAAGCTGGCCCTGGAGGCGTCGGCCGCTGCCGCCGCCGACGCGCTGCGCGCCGCCAAGGCGTACCAGCGGGCGCAGGCCTCGGCCAACCAGGCCGCGGCCGACGCCAAGGCCGCGCAGGCCTCGGCTGAACGCGCCGACGGCTACGCGATGTCGGCCGGTGAGGACGCGTTGGCGGCGAACTGGGCGGCCAACGAAGCCGAGCAGGACGCCATCGCCGCCGACAACGCGGCGACGGAGGCGGAGAAGGACGCCGCCCACGCCCGCGAGGTCGCCACCCAGGCGGAGGCCGACGCGGCCGCCGCCCGTACCGCCGCCGACAAGGCGGAGATCGACGCGGCCGCCGCCGAGGAGGCCGCCGCGGGCGCCCGTGACGCGGCCGAGGAGGCCCAGGCCGCGGCGGACCGGACGGAGACGACCGGTAACGCCGAGCAGATCCAGCAGGGCGTCACCACCGGCATCGGCGGGGTGTGGGCCGTCCTCGACCACATCGAGTACATCGGCGACCCGCAGAACGTCGTCAAGGAGAACTGCAACCCGATCTACCACGTTGGCGACTGCGTCATCACCGCCGACGTCACCTATCGGTCGCACGTCGACCTGTACATGTGCCTGGCCTCGCCGGAGTCCTACACGGGCAGCTGCCCGAACGCCGACACGATCTACCTCGGCCCCGACGTGACCGACGTGAAGACCGAGCGCCTCACGAACGTCATCTCGATGATCGAGTTCAACGCGGGCATCGATCCGGTCGACGTCCTCCTGGGGGACTTCATCGGCTGCGCCAAGCTGATCACTCCGGGTCTCTCCGGCGGCAGTTGGGGCGACTGCGCCTGGGCGGCGAGCTGGTTCGTCGCCGGTGCCCTGTTCAAGGGGGCCAAGGCCGCGATGATGTCGCTGGACGCCGCCGTCAAGACCGGCATCGGCTTCACCGAGGCGTGGGTGGCGCTTCGATCCATCGGTCTGACCGAGGGCGCCATCGCCGGCATCGGCACGAAGATCATTCAGCGGCTGCAGCAGGCCTGTCAGAAGGTCGACAACGTCACGCCGTCGACCTTCTCCCTCGCCGCCTCCTCCGTCTCCAGCACCTCGGGTAATCCGCAGTGCTGGGTCGAGATGGGCGGTCCGGGCGTCTGGAACATTTCCAAGGAGGGCGGCAAGAGCGCCCGCGCCATCGCCTATGAGTTCCAGATCACGGGGGTTCCGGAAGGTTTCGGCTATCTGATCAGGAACACGCCGAACCCCAAGGGCGAGCTCAAGCTCGACGGCTACAAGGGAGGCGTTCTCCTGGAGGCCAAGGGGCCCGGCTACTCCGCCATGATGAACTCCTACAAGCCGAAAGTCGTCGAGGACGACTTCGTCAAGCAGGCGAGATATCAGGTGGAAGCCGCGCCGAACACGCCGATCACCTGGCACATCGCGGAGGAGGACGTCTACGAGAAGGCCAAGGCGGTCTTCGCGGCGACGGACGACCTCAAGCGGATTACGGTCGTCTACACTCCGCCCACCACACCCTGACCGGCGCGCCGGCGTCCTCGGTGTCTCCGGGGCGCCGGCCCCGTGGTCCTTCCGTCGGGAGAGACGTGAGTTACGACATTTTCGTGATGCGGTTCGAGAACGGCGAGACGGTCCCGCTGGACATGGCCGTCGCCCGCGAGGTCCTCGACCCCTTCGTGGCGGGCCGGGACCCCGGGGCGGACGTCCTGTTGGTGAGGACGGCGGACGGGGAGGAGGCTGACGTGTACCTCAACCCCCCGGACGGCATCACCTTCAACCGCTTCGGAGGCGGCGGGGTCATGGACCTCCTGGCCGTCCTCCTGCGGCGCCTGGACGCCGTGCTGGTCGTGCCAGGCGGGCCCGTCGTGGTGCAGTCCGACAACGTCCGGCACCAGCTGCCGGACGTCCTGGCGGACGGCGTTCCGACGGTCGTCGCGCGCACGGGTGCGGAGATCGACCAGGCCATCCGGGCCGCCTGAGCGGAAGGGGAAGGGCCTCCCCTGGTGCATGGCGCGCCGGGGGAGGCCCCTTCTTCGTGTGCGGGCTCAGAGTCGGTCGAGCTGGGCCCGCACGACCGCTTCCGGGATCGCCGCCTGCTTCGGGTCGAGCATGCTGACGCCTCCGCTGCGCACGGCGGTATAGGTCATGGGCACCTTCTTGCCGCCGATCTCGCCGGTAATGCGGTAGCCGCTGGTCATTTCGCGCACCTGACGCGAGCGATCAAACGGAAGCTGAAGAGGATCCAGTACCGGCCGCACCTGATCGTCGGCTGTCTGCCGACCACCGGTCTGGACCTCGACGGGCTGATCGAGCAACTGGACAGATCAGGCCGCCGCAATAGGTAGCTTGTTGGCGAGTTGGAACAGCCGTTTACGCGTGTACGCACATTGGACCGGTGATGTCCGTCATTCCCTCGCGCTGACGTCTGTGGACAACTTTTCCGGGCACCGGAATTATGTCGTCAGCCCAGCTTCTCCAACTGCGCCTCGATCGCCGCCTCCGGAATCGCGCTCTTCTCCGGCGTCAGCATGTTCACCCCGTAGAACGCCGCGATCACCCCGCCCTCGCGCACCACCGTGTACGTCATCTGCACGGACTGCTTGCCCACCACGTTCGTGATGCGGTAGCTGACCGCGTCGTCCGCCAGGGACGGGTCCTTGAGCTGCTTCACGTTCTTGTAGGTGAGGCCGAGCGTCTTGAAGCCGTCGCACTTCTTCAGGGAGGTGCGCAGGTCGGACATGACCCGCTCGGCGTTCTTCTCCGAGTGGGAGGCCAGCCACATCGAGCCGATCGTGGCGTTCGTCGCCTCCGTGGGTTCAAGTGAGCGGTGCTCCACGCTCACCGCCTCGATGTGGGTGTAGCCGCCGGCGAGGCTCGCGATCGGCTGGCACTCGGGCTTGTCGGCCGTCATGCCCCGGCCTGCCTCGGCATCCGCCTTGGAAACCTGCTTGAACGCGAAGCCCGTGCTCTTTCCGGAGATCGTGGCCTTTTCCAAAGCCTGGGGATCCAGCGCGCCGATCCGCTTGGCCTCGGCGGCCTTCTTTTGCTCCTCAGTCGATGTCGCGCCGGCGCTCGGGGAGGACTTCGCCTTTTTGTCGTCGGATCCGTCCGAATTGCTGCTGCACGCGGATGTCACCAGCAGGGCCGGCAATACAGTGACGACCGGGAGGACCCTACGCAATCTCATGCTCGTTCCTGACATGCTCGGCGGGTGAGGCATTAGCGAAAGGATCTTACCGTTGAATACGTAATTCGCTTATTACGTTTTGGCTTCGCCCGTCTCTGCCGCGCCCGTCCCCGCCGGGCCTGCCTCTGACGCGCCGGCCGCGCCCGCCACCCCCGCCAGCCCCAGCAGCAGCACCCGCGTCAGACCCCGAACCCACTCCTCGTCCACCGGCTCCGCGCTCACCAGCGAGCGGTGCACGACCGAGCCCGCCACCATGTCGAAGATGAGGTCCACCGTGCGGGCGGACTCCGCGGGGTCTGTCTCCGGTGGGAGCTCCCCGCGGCGTTGGGCGCGTGCCCGGCCCTCCACGACCAGGCGTTTCTGGCGTTCCACGATCGACCCGCGGATGCGCTCGCGCAGCGCGTCGTCCCGCGTCGACTCCGCCACCACCGCCATCAGCCCGCTCCGCGCCTCCGGGCGGGCCAGGATCGCCGCGAACTGCAGGACCACGCCCTCGACGTCGCCGGCCAGGGTGCCGCTGTCGGGCAGGCGCAGTTCGTCGAAGAGTTCCGCCACCGCGTCGACGACCAGTTCGTTCTTGCCCGCCCAGCGGCGGTAGAGCGTCGTCTTCGCGACCCCGGCCCGGGCCGCGACGTCCCCCAACGTGAGCCTCGACCAGCCCAGTTCCACCAGGGCTGCCCGGGTCGCGGCCAGGATCGCCGCGTCGGCGGCGGCGCTGCGCGGGCGTCCGGTGCGGCTGGCGGGGGTGCGGCTCGGCATCCCCCGACCATATCCGTGACCGATTTGGGTGGGGCTCCGGTGGCAGTGAGGGAGATCACCGGGTGAGGGTGCCGCGGATGCCCCGCCTGCCGTTACGCTACGACTCGTAGCGAAAGCTCATGTGGGTGACCTGTTCTTCCGTCCCGTACGGAGGCTCCGGCGGCGCACGCGAGCGACGACCACGGGCGTGGGGTGGGGACCCGGCGCCGTACGCGGGCACGGCTTTCACGGCGGTTTTCACAGACACGCGGGGAACGGGGGAGGATAGACGCATGCAGCCACGGAACATGTCCATGAGCGGCGTCGTCGACCTCGCCGCGGTCAAGGCGGCCCAGGAGGCCAGGGCGAAGGCGGAGCAGGCGCGCGCCGCAGCGGCCCGGCAGGGCGGAGGCGGGGCCGTCTCCCCGGCCGATCTCGTCATCGACGTCGACGAGGCCGGATTCGAGCGCGACGTCCTCCAGCGCTCCACCGAGGTCCCGGTCGTCATCGACTTCTGGGCCGAGTGGTGTCAGCCCTGCAAGCAGCTCAGCCCCGTGCTGGAGCGGCTTGCCGTCGAGTACAACGGGCGCTTCGTCCTCGCCAAGATCGATGTCGACGCCAACCAGATGCTGATGCAGCAGTTCGGGATCCAGGGGATCCCGGCGGTCTTCGCGGTCGTCGCGGGCCAGGCGCTGCCGCTCTTCCAGGGCGCGGCCGGTGAGGCGCAGATCCGGCAGACCCTCGACCAGTTGGTCACCGTCGCCGAGCAGCGTTTCGGGCTGACCGGTCTGACCGTCGACCCGGAGGCCGAGCCGGGCGGCGGCCAGGCGCCCGCCGAGGTGCCGGCCGGTCCCTACGACGCCGCGCTGAACGCCGCCGCGCAGGCGCTGGACGCGGGTGACATGGGCGGTGCCGTCCAGGCGTACAAGAACGTCCTCGCCGACGACCCGGGCAACCCGGAGGCCAAACTCGGGCTCGCGCAGGCGGAGTTGCTCCAGCGGGTGCAGGGGCTGGACCCGCAGCAGGTGCGCAAGGACGCGGCCGACCGGCCGGCCGACGCGCAGGCGCAGATCGCGGCGGCCGACCTGGATCTGGTGGGCGGTCACGTGGAGGACGCCTTCGGGCGGCTCATCGACGCCGTGCGGCGTACGGCGGGCGACGACCGGGACGCCGTACGACTGCGGTTGCTGGAGCTGTTCGAGGTGGTCGGCGCGGAGGATCCGCGGGTGACGGCGGCCCGTCGGGCGCTGGCACGCGCGCTGTTCTGAGCGGCGCGCCGGAGGCCCGGATCGAGGCCGGTCGCCGAGCGTCGGGGCGGTTGCGCCCTGAGTGAGGGACTGTCCGACAGAACGTCAGAGCGGCCGCGCTTTACCAAATCTTGGTAATCGCGGCCGCTGTTACTGCGAGTAAGTCGTGGGCGTTGATCTGTCGGAGTCTGTCCATCGATCAATAGTTTTGTCCTGCCCCTAACTGCCACCGAGTGTCGCTGACCGAGTCCCGCTGGTCGTTGTTCGGTTATCCGGCCGTTACTAGCGAGTAACGAACCCCCTTGTGCGGGCGGCGAGAATGCACCACGATCGGCGACGCTCGGTCCATTCCCGCACCCCGACATCCAATCGGGCCGCGGGACTACCTGGGTCCCCACCGAGCAGAGCCGACGTCCCTGGCGCCGGCTCTTGGGCAGGGGGGTCTTCGCCCACCCGGCGAAGCCTGTCCAGCAAGGTTGTGCGTGATGCGTGTCAGGCGCGACCAGTGGTTGTCGCTCGGGGGTGATCGCCGGTGATTCGGGCGCCGTTGTGCGCCGCCGAGTCGGGCGCTCTCCTTTCCGAGGACGTAGCACTTCTCCCATCCCTGCCCGGTTGAGCTCTCTTTGGGGTCTGGTCGGGGCAGGCGATGTACGTCCGAGAAGGAGGAATTATGGAGTCCCAAGTGCGTGGTGGGACCAGATGGAAGCGGTTCGCTGTGGTCATGGTGCCCAGCGTCGCCGCCGCGGCATGTGTGGGTGTCGGGCTTGCGCAGGGTGCGCTGGCCGCGTCGTTCAGCGTCTCCGGCCAGCAGTTCAAGGTGAAGGCCGCTCACCTGCACGGTGAGGGTTTCGCCCAGTACGGCGGCATAGACGAGGTCTACACCTCGGTCGAGGGCAAGACGAAGAAGAAGGTCCCGGTCGCGATCTCGTCGTTCGACACCGCGACGATCACCAAGATGTGCCAGTCGGTCAAGACGGACATCCCCTTCGTGGGATCGATCTACCTCCGTCTTGAGGCGGGCAACAACGCGAAGAAGCCGGTCGAGGCCGAAAACCTCTACATCGACGTCGCGCAGCTGGACGCCGATGCGGAGTTCAAGAACATCGACATCGGTATCGCGGTCCAGGACAAGACGCGTGGCCCCGCCAACAAGGACAGGGCCACCACCCTGCCGGGTGGCTTCGCCCAGCAGGCGGAGTCGGCCGACCTCTACGGCGTCGAGCAGACGGCGTGGGCGACCACGGCCGGCACGTTCAAGCTCAGCGGTCTGTCGATGCGTCTGGGCGCGGACCCCAAGATGGAGTGCTACTGACGGCTCCCGTCACCGGGGTGTTTTGGGGTAGTTGAGCTGCCCTCGGGGGCGGGGAGGCCGTCGCTTCTCCGCCCCGCCGGCCCGGTCCGTCCGAGCGTCGGCACCCTCACAGACTCACACTTCCGGCTTCTCCACGCCTACGGCCGAGCCGGTACGAACTTCCACCGGACCCAGGGAGCTGTTTTCCATGAGTGCCGAGACTCCGGTCCAGAGCGCCGGGACCTTCACCCGGTTGCGTCTGCGATTCCGTGACTGGCGGGGCACCCGGCCGTTCTGGGCGGGCCTGTTCACCCTGCTCGGCGGGGTGCCGATCGCCTACTTCCCGTATGCCACGCTCAAGCTCGGAACCATGTCGATCGCCATGGCGACCACCGCGGGTGCCGGTTCGCTGATCATCGGCGTCCTGCTGATCACGCTGGGCCTGACCATGTGGTTCCAGCAGGCCACGCGCTTCTTCGCCGGTGTCGCGGCGATCCTCCTGGCGCTGGTGTCCCTGGTGGTCTCCAACATCGGTGGCTTCCTGGTCGGTTTCCTGCTGGCCATGGTCGGTGGCGCGCTGGCCCTGTCGTGGGCGCCGGGCACGGCGGAGCCCGCGGATGCCGGGCAGCGGGACGCCGACCAGGGCCCGTCCGGTGACGGCAGCGACGAGACCGGGCCGGGCACCACTCCTGAGGCGCCCGAGGACAACGCCGTCGAGCCGGACGAGTCGCACTCCCCGCAGGGCCCCGTCGACGGCTCTCGGGCAGAGGAGCCGAAGGGGGCCCACCATGTCGGCTGACGAGGTCCGGGGCGAAAGCTCTGCGGCCTCGCCAGCGACGAGAACGGGGCCGCGTCACGCCGCCCCCAAGAAGCCACTGTTCACCAGGATCCAGGTACCGGCCGGCCGTGCGATAGCCGTGGCGGCGATGCCCACGGCGATCCTCATGGGGATGGGGTTCACGCCGAAGCTGGCCCTCGCGGACGACCGGCCGGCGCCCAGGAGCCTGACGGCCGAGGAGTACGAGGACTGCCTGGCGCTCATCGAGGACGCCACCGCCTCGCCTTCGCCGTCCGCCTCGGCGAGCGAAACCCAGTCCACCCAGCCGAGCCCCTCGGCTTCGGAAGGGGCCGACTCCCCGGCACCGTCGGCGACTTCGGGCACCTCGGACGGTGACGCGTCGGGCGACGGCGCGGCGGACAACGGCTCTTCGTCGGATTCAGGTTCCGACGACGACGCCGAGCCGGCGCCGGCCCCGTCCGCCACCGGGGACCAGGAGCCGCAGGACGCGGCTCCGGCGCCGAGCGAGCCCGAGTCCGGGTCCGACGGCGGTGGCGTGCTGGACGCCATCGGCGACACGGTCACGGGCGTGGTCGACGGCATCACGGGACTCGGCGAGGACACGGAGACGGCTACGCCGACTCCCACGCAGACGCCCTCGCCGTCCGCCTCGACGGGTGCGGGAGAGGACACGTCGGCGGGCGACGACACCTCCGGCGACACGAGCGGCTCCGGCGACTCCGGGAAGGACACGGCCGGCTCCGGGAAGGTCACCGACCAGGCCGGGGACGCCGCCGACGAGGTCACGGACGCGGTGTCGGACGCGGCCGGGGAGACGGAAGGAGCGGCGGACGAGGCCACGGCCTCCCCGACCCCCTCCGCGAGCTCCACCACGGACCCGGATGACTGCCCGATCGCCACGGACGCCGAGGGCGGGATCGACAACAAGCTCCTGCTGCCGGACAACCCCTGGTACCTGAACGCCAGTTCGCTCACCCTCAAGGGCGCCGACTACCAGGGCGTCGTGAAGGTCAAGACCGCCTCCGGCAAGGTCAAGGAAGTCCTGAAGTACGTCGTCTCCGACGGCACGGACATCGGCGACCTGCACCAGATGGTGAAGGACGAGCAGTCGGGCAAGACGTACCACGTGCAGGCGGACAAGGGCTCCACGTCCACGATCACCGACGGCGACACGCTGATGTACACCGAGAAGATCTCCGGCAACCTCTTCGGCCTGATCCCGATCACCTTCAGCCCGGAGAACCCGCCCCCGCTGAACATCCCGCTGATCTACTTCACGAACGTGAAGGTCCAGCAGGCCGGCCAGTTCGGCGGAACCCTGCATGTGCCGGGACTCTCGTCGTACATCACCAACTGAGCCGACCGGCCCCACAAGCCCGTTCGGGAGCCGCACACGAGCTGTGGCCCGGTTTCCCCGCCTGCGCGGGGGACCGGGCCACAGTTCTGTGCGTACTGAGTGAGGCGGGCCTCAGTCGTTGGTGCCGCCCAAGTGGTGGACGCGGACCATGTTCGTGGTGCCGGGGACGCCGGGGGGCGAGCCCGCCGTGATGATGACGATGTCGCCGGGGCTGAAGCGCCTGAGCTTGGCGATCTCCTGGTCCACCAGGTCGACCATCTCGTCGGTGCTGTTCACGAACGGCACGACGTGCGACTCGACGCCCCAGCTCAGCGTCAGCTGGTTCCGGGTGGACTCGTCCGTGGTGTACGCGATGATCGGCTGGGCCGCGCGGTAGCGGCTCAGCCGGCGGGCCGTGTCACCGGACTGGGTGAACGCCACCAGGCCCTTGCCGCCGAGGAAGTCCGCGATCTCGGCGGCCGCGCGGGCCACCGAACCGCCCTGCGTGCGGGGCTTCTTGCCGGGGACGAGGGGCTGCAGGCCCTTCGACAGCAGCTCCTGCTCCGCCGCCTGGACGATCTTCGACATCGTCTTGACCGTCTCGATCGGGTAGGCGCCGACCGAGGACTCCGCGCTCAGCATCACCGCGTCCGCACCGTCCAGGATCGCGTTGGCCACGTCGGACGCCTCGGCGCGGGTCGGGCGGGAGTTGGTGATCATCGACTCCATCATCTGGGTCGCCACGATCACCGGCTTGGCGTTGCGCCGGCACAGCTCGATCAGGCGCTTCTGCACCATCGGGACCTTCTCGAGCGGGTACTCGACGGCGAGGTCGCCACGCGCGACCATCACACCGTCGAACGCCATCACGACGTCCTCCATGTTCGCCACCGCCTGCGGCTTCTCCACCTTGGCGATGACCGGGACGCGCCGGCCCTCCTCGTCCATGACCTTGTGGACGTCGTTGATGTCCTTGGCGTCCCGGACGAAGGAGAGGGCGACCAGGTCGCAGCCCATGCGCAGCGCGAACCGGAGGTCCTCGACGTCCTTCTCGGACAGGGCCGGGACGTTCACCGCCGCGCCGGGCAGGTTGATGCCCTTGTGGTCGGAGATGACGCCGCCCTCGATGACGATCGTCCGCACCCGCGAGCCCTCGACGTCCAGCACCTTCAGCTCGACGTTGCCGTCGTTGATGAGGATCTGGTCGCCGCGGTCGACGTCGCCGGGCAGGCCCTTGTAGGTCGTGCCGCAGATCGTCTTGTCGCCGGGGACGTCCTCGGTGGTGATGACGAACTCGTCACCGCGCACCAGTTCCACCGGCCCCTCGGCGAACGTCGCGAGCCGGATCTTCGGGCCCTGCAGGTCGGCGAGGACCCCGACGGCCCGGCCGGTCTCCTTCGCGGCGGCACGGACGCGGTCGTACCGCCCCTGGTGTTCGGCGTGCGTGCCGTGGCTGAAGTTGAAACGGGCAACGTTCATGCCCGCCTCGATCAGCGCGACCAGTTGCTCGTGGGAGTCGACCGCGGGGCCGAGAGTACAGACGATTTTCGAACGGCGCATGGGGCGATCCTATCGGTTTGTTTCGCTGCGGAATATTCCGTCTGGCGGAAAATACAAAAGGGCGGGATGCCGCTCAGGTGAGGTCCTGTGACGGGCTAGGACGCCTTTACCAACGCGTACGTCTGTGTCGCAATCTCCAGCTCCTCGTCGGTCGGCACCACGGCCACCGCCACACGCGCGTCCGCGGGTGAGATCAGGCGCGGTGCGTCGCCGCGTACGGCGTTCAGCTCGCCGTCCACCACGAGCCCCAGCTCCTCCAGGCCCGCGAGGGCAGCCTCCCGCACGGGCGCGGCGTTCTCACCGACCCCGGCCGTGAACGCGATCGCGTCCACCCTGCCGAGCACCGCGTAATAGGCGCCGATGTACTTCTTCAGGCGGTGAATGTAGATGTCGAAGGCGAGTTGCGCCTCTTCGTCACCCTCGTCGATCCGGCGGCGGATCTCCCGCATGTCGTTGTCACCGCACAGGCCGACCAGTCCGCTCTTCTTGTTGAGAAGAGTGTCGATCTCGTCGGCGGACATTCCGCCAACACGCATCAAATGGAAGATGACGGCGGGGTCCATGTCACCGGAACGCGTACCCATCACCAGCCCCTCCAAAGGCGTGAGCCCCATGGAGGTGTCCACGCACCTGCCGCCGCGCACGGCGGAGGCGGACGCGCCGTTGCCGAGGTGCAGCACGATGACGTTCACGTCCTCCGGCGCCCTGCCCAGCAGCTCGGCCGTGGCCCGGGAGACGTACGCGTGCGAGGTGCCGTGGAAGCCGTACCGGCGGATACGGTGCGCGTCGGCGGTCTTCACGTCGATCGCGTAGCGCGCGGCCGACTCCGGCATCGTCGTGTGGAAGGCGGTGTCGAACACGGCGACCTGCGGCAGGTCCGGCCGCAGCGCGCGCGCGGTGCGGATACCGGTGAGGTTGGCCGGGTTGTGCAGCGGGGCGACGGGAATCAGCCGCTCGATCTCGGCGAGCACGGTGTCGTCGATGACGGTCGGCTCGGTGAAGAACTTCCCGCCGTGCACGACCCGGTGCCCGATCGCGGCCAGCTCGGGCGAGTCCAGACCGAGGCCGTCCTTGGCCAGCTCCGCCGCCACGGCCTTCAGCGCGGCCTCGTGGTCGGGGATCACGGCCGTGAAGCCGCGGGTCTCCCCGGTGGTCAGGGGCGTGTGCCTGAGCCGGGAGGACTCCTCGCCGATCCGCTCGACGAGGCCCACCGCGAGCCGGCTGCTGTCGCGCATGTCGAGCAGCTGGTACTTCACGGAGGAGGAGCCGGAGTTGAGGACGAGGACGCGCGTGGAGCTCACAGCTGGGTTGCCTTCTCGTGGACGGTGGGCTGGGCCTGGATCGCCGTGATGGCGACGGTGTTGACGATGTCCTGGACGAGCGCGCCGCGGGACAGGTCGTTGACCGGCTTGCGCAGACCCTGGAGCACCGGGCCGACGGCGATCGCGCCGGCCGAACGCTGCACGGCCTTGTAGGTGTTGTTGCCGGTGTTGAGGTCGGGGAAGATCAGCACGCTGGCCTGCCCGGCGACCTCGGAGCCGGGCAGCTTGGTCGCGGCGACGCTCGGCTCGACGGCGGCGTCGTACTGGATCGGCCCCTCGACCATCAGGTCGGAGCGCCGCTGCCGCACCAGCTCGGTGGCCTCGCGCACCTTGTCGACGTCGGCGCCGGAACCCGACGTGCCCGTGGAGTACGACAGCATCGCGATCCGCGGCTCGACGCCGAAGCGGGCGGCGGTGGACGCAGACTGGACGGCGATGTCGGCGAGCTGCTCGGCGTTCGGGTCCGGGTTGACCGCGCAGTCGCCGTAGACCAGCACCTTGTCGGCGAGGCACATGAAGAAGACGGACGACACGATGGAGGCGTCCGGCTTGGTCTTGATGATCTCGAAGGCCGGGCGGATGGTGGCCGCCGTGGAGTGCACGGACCCCGACACCATGCCGTCGGCGAGGCCCTCCTGGACCATCAGCGTGCCGAAGTAGTTGACGTCGGAGACGACGTCGTACGCCAGCTCGACGGTCACGCCCTTGTGGGCGCGCAGGGCGGCGTACTTCTCGGCGAAGGCGTCGCGCAGCTCGCTGGTGGCCGGGTCGATCAGCCGGCAGTCGCCGAGGTCGATGCCGAGGTCGGCGGCCTTCTTGCGGATCTGGTCGACGGGACCGAGCAGCGTCAGGTCGCACACGCGCCGGCGCAGCAGCACCTCGGCGGCGTGCAGCACCCGCTCCTCGGTGCCCTCCGGCAGCACGACCCGCCGGCGGTCGGAGCGGGCCTGCTCCAGCAGCTTGTGCTCGAACATCATCGGCGTCACCCGGTCGCTGCTCGGGGCGCTCACCCGCTTCAGCAGGTCACTGGTGTCGACGTACCGCTCGAACAGTCCGAGCGCCGTCTCCGCCTTGCGCGGGGTGGCCGCGTTGAGCTTGCCCTCCAGGGAGAACAGCTGTTCGGCGGTGGGGAAGCTGTTGCCGGACACCGACAGCACCGGCGTGCCCGGGGCGAGGCGGGCGGCGAGGGTGAGGATGTCGTCGCTCGGCACCTCGTTCAGGGTGAGCAGGACACCGGCTATGGGCGGGGTGCCCGCGCTGTGCGCGGCGAGCGAGCCGACGACCAGGTCGGCGCGGTCGCCCGGGGTGACGACGAGGCAGCCCGGGGTCAGGGCGCCCAGGAAATTCGGCAGCATGGCTCCGCCGAAGACGAACCCGAGCGCGTCCCGCGCCAGGCCCGCATCGTCGCCGAGCAGCACCTTGGCGCCCAGGGTGTGGCCGATCTGGGCGACCGTCGGGGCGGACAGGGCGGGCTCGTCGGGCAGGACGTAGCAGGGTACGGGCAGCCGGGTGGCGAGCCGGTCGGCGATCTCGTCGCGGTCCTCGCGGGCGACCCGGTTGGTGACCATGGCGAGGACGTCGCAGCCCAGGCCGTCGTACGCCCGGTAGGCGTTGCGGGTCTCGGCGAGCACGGATTCCGCGGTCTGCTTGCGCCCTCCCACCACCGGGATCACGGACGCGCCGAACTCGTTGGCGAGGCGGGCGTTGAGGGCCAGTTCGTCCGGGAACTGGGTGTCGGCGTAGTCGGTGCCGAGGACGAGGACGACGTCGTAGTCCCGCGCGACGTTGAGGAACCGGTCGACGAGGGTGGACACCAGCTCGTCCGTCCCCCGCTCGGCCTGGAGCGTGGAGGCCTGCTGGTAGTCCATGCCGTAGACGGTGGCCGGCTCCTGCGACAGCCGGTAGCGGGCGCGCAGCAGCTCGAAGAGGCGGTCGGGGCCGTCGTGGACGAGTGGGCGGAAGACACCCACCCGGTCGACCTGCCGGGTCAGGAGTTCCATGACCCCCAGTTCGACGACCTGGCGGCCGTCGCCGCGGTCGATGCCGGTCACGTACACGCTGCGCGTCACGCGTGCTCTCCGTTTCGTCTGGATCGGGGGATTCGGGGTGTGGCCTCGCAACCCTCGGATCCCGGAGGTCGTCCCTGAGGTCGTAAAAATCGCCCACCGGGGTGAGCGGAGCGCTCTTGACAATACCCCTCGACATAGATAAGGCGCCCGTCAAGGTGTCGTCGTACTGAGCGCCTGACGGACGTGAAACAATCGGTGGTGGCTCACCGGTATCAACAGCGAGCAGGAGACACAGCACGATGCGCATCGGAGTTCTCACCGCAGGCGGCGACTGCCCCGGCCTGAACGCCGTGATCCGGTCGGTCGTGCACCGAGCGGTCGCCCAGTACGGCGACGAGGTGATCGGCTTCGAGGACGGTTACGCGGGTCTGCTGGACGGCCGCTACCGCACCCTCGACCTCGACTCGGTCAGCGGCATCCTCGCCCGCGGCGGCACGATCCTCGGCTCCTCGCGCCTGGAGCGCGACCGGCTGCGCGAGGCCTGCGAGAACGCGTCCGACATGATCCACGAGTTCGGCATCGACGCGCTGATCCCGATCGGCGGCGAGGGCACCCTGACGGCGGCCCGCATGCTGTCCGACGCGGGCCTGCCGGTGGTCGGGGTCCCCAAGACGATCGACAACGACATCTCCTCGACGGACCGGACGTTCGGCTTCGACACGGCCGTGGGCGTCGCCACGGAGGCGATGGACCGCCTGAAGACGACGGCGGAGTCCCACCAGCGAGTGATGGTGGTCGAGGTCATGGGCCGCCACGCCGGCTGGATCGCCCTGGAGTCCGGCATGGCCGCCGGCGCGCACGGCATCTGCCTGCCCGAGCGGCCCTTCGACCCCGCCGACCTGGTGAAGATGGTCGAGGAGCGGTTCGCGCGCGGCAAGAAGTTCGCCGTCATCTGCGTCGCCGAGGGCGCCCACCCCGCCGAGGGCACCATGGACTACGGCAAGGGCGCGATCGACCAGTACGGCCACGAGCGTTTCCAGGGCATCGGCACGGCGCTGGCGTACGAACTGGAGCGCCGCCTCGGCAAGGAGGCCAAGCCGGTCATCCTCGGCCACGTCCAGCGCGGCGGCACCCCGACGGCGTACGACCGCGTGCTCGCCACGCGCTTCGGCTGGCACGCGGTCGAGGCCGCGCGTCGTGGGGAGTTCGGGCGGATGACCGCGCTGCGCGGCACGGACATCGTGATGGTGCCGCTGGCGGAGGCGGTCACCGAGTTGAAGACGGTGCCGAAGGACCGTATGGAGGAGGCCGAGTCGGTGTTCTAGTGCCGCGGCAGGCAACGTTTGCCCGGCAAGGAGCGGCGTCCGGTGCGGCGAGAGGGCGTGCCGGGCGTCGGGACGGGGTGAACGTTGCCTGTCGCGGCGCTAGGCCGTCTCAGTACTGCCGTGGCGCGCGGGTCTCGACGGTCGTCCAGAAGTGGTCGACGATCCGGTCGAGGAAGTCACGGCCGTTGTCGCCGGTTTCCCGGCTGTCGCCGCCCCAGCTGAGGGTGGCGACCACCTGCCCCTGGTACTCGCGGTGCAGTTCCTGCAGGACGACCTGCAGGACGCCCCGGTCCAGGGGCACGGTCTTGCCCATCGGGCGGACGTAGGCCTGCCAGCGGGTGGTCACGGCGCTGCGCAGCAGGTCGGCGAGTCTGGCCTCGCGGCCGGTGACGGTGACGAAGTCGGGCAGGTCGAGTTCGAGGATGTCGGCGAGCGCGACGGACTGCCGCTCGTTGCCGCGCCAGGTGTCGCTCTCCTCCATCCTCAGGTAGGCGGCGAGTTCGAGGCCGACGCCGCGGGCCACGTCCTCCGGGGCGAGGCCGCGGGAGATGCGGTGCTCGCGGAGGGTGCGGGGGCGTCCGACGAGTTCGCCGGGCGAGCACCACAGCACGCCCGCGAGGGCGGTGAGCTCGGGGCTGCTGGGCTGGGTGATCCCGCGTTCCCAGGAGACGACGAGCTCCGGCGTGACGTGGGGCAGTCCGTACGAGGAACGCATGCCGTAGGCGACGTGTTCGGGGCCCATGCCGAGGGCGGCACGGAGTCGGCGGGCGGCGGGGGCGTTGAACGGCGGGGTGGGCTGGTTCGGTCGGGCTGAGGGTCGGCGCACGGGGCACAAGCTAGAGGCACCGGGGGACGCTGACTACGGGCTGTTCGGCCAGGATCACGGATTGTAGGAACATACGGTTCCAGTCGGGGCGGATCGCCCGTCCTCCACCTCCGTCCCACCAGGCGGGAGCTTCAGCCCTTGACCGCCCCGCCGAGCGCGAATCCCCCGCCCAACCGCCGTGCCACCAGCACATACAGCAGGATCACCGGCGTCGAGTAGATGATCGAGAAGGCGGCCAGCTGCCCGTACACCACGGTTCCCCGGTTCCCGAAGAACTCGTTGATGCTCACCGCCGCCGGCATCTGGTCCGGCGTGAGCAGCAGCATGAACGGGACGAAGAAGTTGCCCCACATCATCACGAACGAGAACACCGTCACCACCGCCACCCCCGGCCCCATCAGCGGCAGCACGATCCGCACCAGCGACTGCAGCGACGACGCCCCGTCCGTCCACGCCGCCTCCTCCAGCTCCTTCGGTACGCCGTCCATGAAGTTCTTCATCAGCCAGATGGCGAACGGCAGTTGGGAGGCCGCGAAGAAGAAGACCGTGCCCTGCAGGGTGTCGATCAGATTGATCTGCACGAACAGGGCGTACACCGGAACCATGATCGCCGTGATCGGCAGGCTCGTGGCGAAGAGGATCGTCAGCAGGAACGGGCGGTTCAGACGGGACCGGAACCGTGACAGCGGATAGGCGGCGAGCGCGGCGCACGCCACCGTCAGGGCCGTGCCACCGCCGCACAGCAGCAGGCTGTTGAGCAGCGGCGTGAACGTGATGTCCGGCGTCAGGACCGCGTCGAAGTTGTCCAGCGTCACGCCGTCCGGGAGCTTCACCTGGAGGTTCGCGTCGGTGTCCAGGGAGGACAGGACCACCCACAGCAGGGGAAGCGAGAAGGCGGCGGCCACCAGCAGCAGTCCGGCGTCGGCGGCCAGCCGTCGGGTGGTCCTGCGGGAGGAGGGAGTCCGGGGCATGCGCGTCAGACCTCCGTTCGCAGCAGGCGCAGGTAGATCACCGAGAACAGGGAGCCGACCACCAGCAGCAGCAGGGCCACGGCGGTGCCGTACCCGATCATGCTCTTCTGGAAGGCCTCCTCGTACATGAACAGGGGCAGCGTCTGGCTCTTGCCGCCCGGGCCGCCCCGCGTCATCACCCAGATCAGGCCGAAGACGGACAGGGTCTGAAGGGTGATCAGCATGAGGTTGGTGCCGATGGAACGGCGGATCATCGGCAGCGTGATGTGCCACATCCGGCGCCACCCGCCCGCGCCGTCGACCTCCGCGGCCTCGGTGACCTCCTTCGGGATCTCGCCGAGCGCCGCCGAGTAGACCAGCATCGAGAAGGCCGTGCCCCGCCAGACGTTCGCGAACGACACCGCCAGGATCGGAAGCGTGAACAGCCAGTTCTGGGACGGCAGATGGAGCCAGTCCAGCAGGGCGTTGAGGGTTCCCTCGCGGCGGAAGAACGCGTAGAGGAGGAATCCGGCGACCACCTCCGGCAGGACCCACGCCGTGATGACGATGCCGCCGACGAGCGTGCGCACGGGCTTCGACGCGCGTCGCATCAGGGCCGCCAGGGCCAGCCCGAGTGTGTTCTGGCCGATCAGTGCCGAGACGACCGTGAAGACGAGGGTCAGCCACACCGCGTTCAGGAACGCCTCGTCCCCGAACGCCGTGGTGAAGTTCTCGAAGCCGATGAACGACTCCTCGGCCTGGCCGGTCAGTTGGAGGTCGGTGAAGGCGATGAAGGCGCAGTAGGCGATCGGGCCGGCCAGGAAGAGGAGCAGGAGGACGACGGCCGGGGTGAGGGGAAGGGCCTGGAGGAGGCGGCGGGGTCGGGTGCGGTGGCTCGGCGCGGGGGGCGCGGGCGCCGGGGCCGGCCTCTGGGCGAGGCCGGGCCCGGGGCCCGTTGCGGGGGCGGTCGTCATGAGCGGCGGCTCACTTCTCGATCACCTGGTCGTCCGTCGCCGACTTCAGCTCCTCGTCGTACGCCTTCGCCGCCTCCTCGACCGACATCTCGCCCGTCGTCACGCCCTCCATCGCCTCCTGGATCGCGGTGGAGACCTTCGGGTACGCCGGGTAGGCGGGCCGGTAGTGGGTCGCGGCGACCAGGTCGGTGAAGAACTTGATGCCGGGCTGGGCGTCGACGTACGCGGGGTCGGCCGCGACGTCCTCGCGGACCGCGATGCCCGAGTTGGCGATGTACCACTTCTGGGCGTTCGCCTTCGTCTGCATGGTCTTGATGAACTCGAACGCGAGGTCCGGGTTGGCCGCCTTGGCGGGGATCGCCCAGGTCCAGCCGCCGGACATGCTCACCTTGCCGGGGGCCTGGCCGTTCTGGGTGGGCATGGCCGCGAGGCCCAGCTTCTGCGACCACTCCGGCCACTCGTGGCCGCTGCCCTCCAGCCAGTCCTGCGGGAGCCAGGAGCCGTCGAGGTTGATGCCGAGCTTGCCCTGGGGGAGGAGCTCACCGCGCACGCGGGTGCCGAAGTTGGGGTCGAGGGCGTCGGCGACGTCCGGGCCGAGCTTCTCCTTGTAGACCGTCTCGACGAAGGTGAGGGCGTCCCTGAAGCCCGTGCTGCCGGCGATCCACTTCTTGGACTGCTCGTCGTAGAGGGGGTCCGTCGTGCCGTCGTTCGTGCCGTAGAGCAGCATCTGGAAGCCCTGCATGGTGGCGGCCTCACCGGCGGGTTTGCCGGTGTAGACGTTGAGGGGGGTGACGCCCGGGACCTTCCGCTTGATGGTGCGGGCCGCTTCGAGGACGTCGTCCCAGTTCTTCGGCTGCCAGTCGGCGGGGAGACCGGCCTTCGCGAAGACGCCCTTGTCGTACCACAGGCCGCGGGTGTCCGTGCCGTCCGGGACGCCGTACGTCTTGCCGTCCTCGCCCTTGGCCGCGGCCTTCGCCGTGTCGATGAACTGGTTCCAGTCCTGCCACTTGGCGAGGTAGGGGTCGAGGGGTTTGAGATATCCGCTGGTGATGTCGGAGTTGATGAGGAAGGTGTCCTCGTAGACCAGGTCCGGGGCCGTCTTGGGGGAGCGGAGCATCTGCTGGAGCTTGGTGTAGTACTCCGAGTCCGGGGCCTTGATGGGGACGAGCTCGACCTTCTTGCCGGGGTTGGCCTTCTCGAACTGTTTCTTGATGTCCGCGAGGTAGGTGTCCATCACCTTCACGGAGTTGTCCGTCGACTGCTTGAAGGAGACCTTCACGGTGTCCGGATCACTGCCCGCCCCGCCACCGCACGCGGTGAGCGTGCCGGCGGCGGCGAGGGTGAGGGCGAGGACGGCGGGGAGGGAGGCGAGGGGGCGCACGGGCTTGACCTCCTGGGGCCTACGTCGTTGTGGCCTGGGGTTGTCTGCCCGGTGAACCTAAGAGGAGTGGTCTAGTCAGGTCAATGAGTGTGCCGAGGATTGACATGACATTCTGCCGACTACCCCCGCTGCCCCCGCACCCAGCGATACACCAGTTCCGGCCGCCCCACCTGTCCGTACAGCGGGCTGCGGCCCGCTCTTCCCGCGTCGACCAGGTGTTCCAGGTAACGGCGGGCCGTGATGCGGGAGATGCCCACCGCCTCGGCCAGGGCCGCCGCCGTCAGGCCCTGCTCGACCTCGCGCAGTGCCGAGGTCACGCGTTCCAGCGTCGGTCCGCTCAGGCCCTTGGGCAGTGCCGCCGGGCCCGGTGCCCGCAGCGTCGCCAGGGCGCGGTCCACCTCGTCCTGACCGCTCGCCTCCCCGGCCGCCCCGCGGAACTCGGCGTACCGCACCAGACGGTCGCGGAGCGTCGCGAACGTGAAGGGTTTGAGCACGTATTGGACGACACCGAGCGACACTCCCTCCCGCACCACCGTCAGGTCCCGCGCCGACGTCACCGCTATCACGTCCGCGTGATGCCCCGCCGCCCGCAACGACCGCGCCAGCTGCAGTCCGTGCACGTCCGGCAGGTGCAGGTCGAGCAACAGCAGGTCCACCGGCGTCCGTTCCAGCGCCCGCCGCGCCTCCGCGCCCGTGTGCGCCTTTCCGACCGCGACGAATCCGGGCACGCGCCCGACGTACATCACGTGCGCGTCCGCGGCCACGGGATCGTCCTCGACGACCAGCACGCGGATCGGCTCCTGCGACGACGCCGTCATGCGCGGCCTCCCACGGGCCCACCGGCGGCCGTACCCGCCGCGTCCGGGGCGCCCGGAGTGGTCCCGGCATCGTCCGGGGTGGCGCCCGCGGTGTCCGAGGTGGGGGGCGAGGCTGTGCCCGGGGTGGGCCCCGCGGTCTCCGGGCTGGTCCCGGTTGCGTCCTTCGCCAACGGCAACCGCACCTCGAACTCCGCCCCGCCCTCACGAGCCGCCGCGACCGCCAGTGTCCCGCCGTGCCGGTGCACCGCCTGCCGGACCAGCGCCAGCCCCAGTCCCCGCCCGCCGGGACCGGCCGGCTTCGTCGAGAAGCCCCGCTGGAAGACCCGCTCCGTGTGCCCCGGGTCCACGCCCTCCCCGGTGTCCGCCACCCGCAGGACCAGCTCCCCGGCCGCCGTGTACGCCGTCACCGTCACCCGGGCCCGCGCGCTGCCCTGCGCCGCGTCCACCGCGTTGTCGATCAGGTTGCCCAGGATGGTCACCAGGTCCCGCGCGGACAGCGACGGCGGCAGCAGCCCGTCGTCCAGGCCGCTGTCCTCCGACACCACCAGTTCCACGCCCCGCTCGTTGGCCTGGGCCGTCTTGCCGAGCAGCAGCGCGGCGAGAACCGGCTCGCTCACCGCCGCGACCACCTGGTCGGTCAGGGCCTGGGCCAGCTCCAGTTCCGCCGTCGCGAAGTCGACGGCCTCGTCCGCGCGGCCGAGTTCGATCAGGGACACCACGGTGTGCAGCCGGTTGGCCGCCTCGTGCGCCTGGGAGCGCAGGGCCTGGGTGAAGCCGCGCTCCGAGTCCAGTTCGCCCATCAGCGACTGCAGTTCGGTCACGTCGCGCAGGGTCACGACCGCGCCCCGCCGCTCCCCGCCCGACACCGGTGAGGTGTTGACCACGAGCACCCGGTCGGCCGTCAGATGCACCTCGTCCACCCGCGGCTCCGACGCCAGCAGCGCGCCGGTCAGCGGGGCCGGCAGGCCCAGGTCGGCCACCGAGCGGCCCACGACGTCACCGCTCACGCCGAGCAGTTCCCGCCCGCCGTCGTTGATCAGCGCCACCCGGTACTGGCCGTCGAGCATCAGCAGCCCTTCGCGCACGGCGTGCAGGGCCGCCTGGTGGTAGTCGTGCATACGGCTCAGCTCGGCCGCGTTCATGCCGTGGGTGTGGCGGCGCAGGCGGGCGTTGACGACGTACGTGCCGACCGCGCCCAGGGCGAGGGCGCCGCCGGCGGCGCCGATCAGGGCGGTGAGCTGGCCCCGTACCCGTTCGCTGATCGTCTCCACCCGGATGCCCGCGCTGACCAGGCCGACGATGCGCCGGCCGTCGTGCACCGGGGTGACCGCGCGGACGGACGGGCCGAGGGTCCCCGTGTAGGTCTCGGTGAAGGACTCGCCCCGCAGGGCGGGTTCGATGTGACCGAGGAAGCGGCCGCCGATCCGGGTCGGGTCGGGGTGGGTCCAGCGGATGCCCCGCGGGTCCATGATCGTGACGAAGTCGACGTCCGTGTCCCGCATCACGTGCACGGCGTACGGCTGGAGCGCGGCCGTCGGATCGGAGGTGCGGATCGCCTCCCGCACCGAAGGGGAGTCGGCGATCGAGCGGGCCACCGCCATCGCCTGGCGGCCCGCCGCGTCCTCGGCCTGGCTGCGGTCGCTGACGTAGGTGAACAGGGCGTATCCGATGACGAGCACCGCGATCAGCACGGCCTGCATGGCGAAGAGCTGGCCGGCCAGGCTGCGGGGTGTCGGTACACGGATGCGCATGCCGTCAGTGTGCCCCTGGCAATAAGCGTGAACTAAATGAACGGAAGGGTGACCGCCGTCACAGCGCGGGAGATAGTCACGGCAATCCCCGGTCCGCGGGCAGGGCCCCGGACCGTTCCCCCGGACGTGAGCCGCACGCCGGTGATGCCGAAGACGTCGTCAAGGAGGGCAGTCGTGACCAGCGCAGCCGACACGGCACCTGCCACACCCCGCGCCAAGCGGGACCGCACCCACTATCTCTACATCGCCGTGATCGTCGCGGTCGCACTCGGCATCGCCGTGGGCCTGGCCGCTCCGGACTTCGCCGTGGAGCTGAAGCCCATAGGCACCGGATTCGTGAACCTGATCAAGATGATGATCTCGCCGATCATCTTCTGCACCATCGTGCTCGGTATCGGTTCCGTGCGGAAAGCCGCGAAGGTCGGCGCGGTCGGCGGAATCGCCCTCGCCTACTTCCTGGTGATGTCGCTGGTGGCGCTCGCCATCGGCCTGGTCGTCGGCAACATCCTCGACCCGGGCACCGGCCTCGCCCTCACCGACTCCGTCCGGGAGACCGGTCAGGCGCAGGTGGACGCGGAGGCCAAGGACACCACCGAGTTCCTGCTCGGCATCATCCCGACCACCATCGTCTCCGCCTTCACCGAGGGCGAGGTACTCCAGGCCCTGCTCATCGCGCTGCTCGCCGGGTTCGCGCTGCAGGCCATGGGCCCGGCCGGACAGCCGATCCTGCGCGGCATCGAGCACATCCAGCGGCTCGTCTTCCGCATCCTCGCGATGATCATGTGGGCCGCCCCGATCGGTGCCTTCGGCGCCATCGCCGCCGTCACCGGTTCCGCCGGCATCGACGCGCTCAAGAGCCTCGCCGTGCTGATGCTCGGCTTCTACGTCACCTGCTTCCTGTTCGTCTTCATCGTGCTCGGCGCGCTGCTGCGGATCATCTCGGGCCTGAACATCTTCACGCTCTTCACGTACCTGGGCCGTGAGTTCCTGCTGATCCTGTCCACCTCCTCCTCCGAGTCCGCGCTGCCGCGACTCATCGCGAAGATGGAGCACCTGGGCGTCAGCAAGCCGGTGGTCGGCATCACCGTCCCGACCGGCTACTCCTTCAACCTCGACGGCACCATGATCTACATGACCATGGCGTCCCTGTTCATCGCCGACGCCATGGGGACGCCGATGGGCATCGGCGAGCAGATCTCGCTGCTGCTCTTCCTGCTGGTCGCCTCCAAGGGCGCCGCCGGTGTCACGGGCGCGGGCCTCGCCACCCTCGCGGGCGGCCTCCAGTCGCACAAGCCCGCCCTGGTGGACGGCGTCGGTCTCATCGTCGGCATCGACCGCTTCATGAGCGAGGCCCGTGCCCTCACCAACTTCGCGGGCAACGCCGTCGCCACCGTGCTGATCGGCACCTGGACCAAGGAGATCGACAAGGAGCGGGTGGGCGAGGTGCTCGCGGGCCGGGCGCCGTTCGACGAGAAGACGCTGTTGGACGACGGGCACGGCGGCCACGGCGCGGCTCCCGCCGACGACACGGACTTGCCCGACCGGCGCGCGGGTCGGGGCGAGCCGGAGGGCGAGAAGGAACTCGCCAAGGCGTAGGCGCTTCGCCCGGCCCGCGGAGGACTCGCGGCGCGCTCCCGGAGCGCGGCTGCCGACCGCGGGCCCCCGCCGGCCGATCGCGCAGTTCCCCCCGCCCCTTCGGGCGCGGGGCCGTCCCGGGAACGCCGGGCGGCGAGGTCCTCCCCCGTGGACCTGGCCGCCCGGTTCCTGTTTTCCGCCGGCCGTTGCCTTGACGCCGACGTCAGGGCTTACGTTCGTACGCATGCGCATCGGCGAGCTGGCCGAACGGGCCGGGACCACCACGAGGACGCTGCGGTACTACGAGGCGCGAGGGCTGCTGCCCGCGCGCCGCGACGCCAACGGGTACCGGGACTACGACGAGCGGGACCTGAGGCTGCTGAGGCAGATCAGGACGTTGCAGGACTTCGGGTTCGACCTGGAGGAGACGCGGCCCTTCGTGGAGTGTCTGCGGGCCGGGCACCCCGAGGGCGACTCCTGCCCGGCCTCGCTCGCGGTCTACCGGCGCAAGCTGGACGAACTCGACGCGCTGATCGGCGAGCTGCAGGCCGTGCGGGCGCAGGTGGGCGCGCAGCTGGCGCGTGCCGAACGGGCGCGGGACGAGCTGGCCGCCGAGGCGGCGGTTCCGGGGGGTCCGGAACCGGAGTGCGAGCTGGGAGGGCGGCAGTGATGAGCAAGGCGGCGGGTGTGGCCGAGGTGACGGACGCGGACTTCGCGGCGGAGGTGATCGGGTCCGAGCTGCCGGTGCTGGTGGAGTTCACCGCGGACTGGTGCCCACCGTGCCGGCAGATGGCGCCGGTGCTGAGCGCGCTGGCGACGGAGGAGGGGGAGCGGCTGAAGGTGGTGCAGCTGGACGTGGACCACAATCCGGAGACGACCAACGCCTACAAGGTGCTGTCCATGCCGACCTTCCTGGTCTTCCGCGGCGGTGAGCCGGTGAAGTCCATGGTCGGGGCCCGCCCCAAGCGGCGGCTGCTGGAGGAGATCGCCGACGCGCTGTGACCCGAACGGACGCCCGCGACCCGAACAGGCGTAAAGAAATCCCCCGGCAATTGCGCCCGGGGGATTTCTTTGCGTATATTCATTGATTCGCGACTTCGAAGGATCAGGTCGCGAAGAAGTTCAGTGAGCACAGTATATCCGGGCGGGAGCGGAATTGTCAAACAGCGGAATTCCAGACGACGAAATGCGCCGCGAGCAGGAATTCATCGACGGGCTGTACGCGCGGGTCGACGTGCTGCGCGGCGACGCCGAGGTCTCCGTCACGGACGCGCTCGCACAGGGCGACAAGCCGATGCAGGCACGCCTGGAACGGGACATCCTGGTCGCCGAGCGGTCGGGGCTGCTCGCCGCCCTGAACGCGGTGGACGGCTCGCTCTGCTTCGGCCGGATCGACCTGACCTCCGGCGCCGGCCACCACATCGGCCGGATCGGCCTGCGCGCCGACGACGCCGAGCGCACGCCGATCCTGATCGACTGGCGCGCCGAGGTCGCCCGCCCCTTCTACCTGGCCACCGGTCACACCCCGATGGGCCTCAGCCGCCGTCGGCACATCTCCACCGACGGCCGTCGGGTCACCGCCCTGCACGACGAGTTCCTCGACGTCGCGGACGCCACCCGGACCGGCTACGAGGACCCCAGCGGCGACGCCGTCCTGCTCGCCGCGCTGAACTCCGCGCGCACCGGCCGGATGGCCGACATCGTGCAGACCATCCAGGCCGAGCAGGACGAGATCATCCGCGCCCCGCACCGGGGCGTCCTGGTCGTCGAGGGCGGCCCCGGCACCGGCAAGACGGCGGTGGCCCTGCACCGGGCCGCGTACCTCCTGTACGAGCACCGGGAACTGCTCGCCAAGCGTGCCGTCCTCATCGTCGGCCCCAACCCCGCCTTCCTCGGCTACATCGGCGAGGTGCTGCCGTCGCTGGGCGAGACGGGCGTGCTGCTGGCGACGGTCGGGGAACTCTTCCCCGGCGTGAAGGCGACGGCGACCGACACCCCGGAGGCGGCCGCGGTCAAGGGCCGCGCCGAGATGGCCGACGTGCTCGCCGCCGTCGTACGGGACCGGCAGGCGCTGCCCGACCCGGTCGTCGCCATCGAGCACGACCGCGAGGTCCTGATGCTCGACGACGGTCTCGTCGGCGTCGCACGTGAGCGGACGCGCGCCGCGAAGCTGCCGCACAACGCGGCCCGCGAGCACTTCGAGGGGCACATCCTCAACACGCTCACCGAGCTGTACGCCGAGCGGGTCGGCACCGACCCGTACGACGGCTCCAACCTGCTCGACGCCGGCGACATCACCCAGATCCGCGACGAGATCGCCGACAACCCCGAGGTCTGGTCGGCCATCGACCGGCTGTGGCCGGTGCTCACCCCGCAACGGCTCGTCGCGGACTTCCTCGCCGAGCCCGAGGGGTACGTCGCCGACGCCGACGCCGCCGCGATCCGGCGGCCGGTGACGCGGGCGTGGACCGTGGCGGACGTACCGCTGCTCGACGAGGCGGCCGAACTGCTGGGCGAGGACGACCGGGTCGCGCGGTCGCGGGCGGAACGCGAGCGGGAGCGGCAGGTGTCGTACGCCCAGGGCGTGCTCGACGTGTCGTACGCCTCCCGGACGTACGAGTACGAGGACAAGGAGGACGAGGACAGCGAGGTGCTGTCCGCGCACGACATCATCGACGCCGAGCGGTTCGCCGAGCGGCACGAGGAGGACGACCACCGCAGCGCGGCGGAGCGGGCGGCGGCCGACCGCACCTGGGCCTTCGGGCACATCATCGTCGACGAGGCGCAGGAGCTGTCGCCGATGGCGTGGCGGCTGCTGATGCGGCGCAGCCCGACGCGGTCGATGACGCTGGTGGGCGATCCGGTGCAGACGGCGGAGGCGGCGGGGGTCGGCTCCTGGGCGAAGATCCTGACGCCCTATGTCGAGGACCGCTACGAGCACACGCGCCTGGGCGTCAACTACCGTACGCCCGCCGAGATCATGGACCTCGCCGCGGCGGTCGTCCGGGCGGAGCACCCGGACTTCGTACCGCCGAGTTCCGTACGGTCCACCGGTGTACGTCCCTGGATCCGGGCCACCGACGACCTGCCCGGCGCGGTCGCCAAGGCGGTCGGGGAACTGACCCCCGCCGAGGGCCGGCTGGCCGTCATCGCCCCGCGCGAGCTGCACCGGCGCCTCGCCGCACACCTGGACGGCGTGACGGCGGGCGCCGAGCCCGACCTGACGCGGACCGTCGTCCTGCTGGACCCCCGTCAGGCCAAGGGCCTGGAGTTCGACTCGGTGCTCGTCGTCGAGCCGGGCCGGTACGGCACGAGCGACCTGTACGTCGCCCTGACCCGCGCGACGCAGCGGCTGGGGGTGCTGCACACGGGCCCGCTGCCGCGGGGGCTGGCCGAGGGCGCCGCGGCAGCGGCCTGACCGCAGCGGCCGGCCCGGTCGGCTACGACGGCTGGAACCACACCGTCGCCAGCGGTGGCAGGGTCAGCCTGACGCTGGCCGGGCGGCCGTGCCAGGGCAGGGCCTCCGGTTTCACCGGGTCGGGGTTCGTCACGTCGCTGCCGCCGTAACGGGCCGCGTCCGTGTTCAGCGTCTCGTGCCAGGCCGGGATCTCGTCGGGGACGCCCACCCGGTAGTCGTGGCGGACCACCGGGGAGAAGTTGCTGATCGCGAGGAGCGGGGCGCCGGCGGCGTCGTGGCGGAGGAAGGCCAGGACGTTGTCGTCGGCGGCGTCGCCGACGACCCACTGGAAGCCCTCGGGGTAGGTGTCGCACTGCCACAGGGCGGAGGTGTGGCGGTAGACGGCGTTGAGGTCACGGACCAGGTCGCGCACCCCGCGGTGGTCGGCCTCGGCGCCGTACTCCGGGTCGAGCAGCCACCAGTCCGGGCCGGTCGCCTCCGACCACTCCGCCCCCTGGGCGAACTCCTGCCCCATGAACAGCAGCTGCTTGCCGGGGTGGGCCCACATGAAGCCGAGGTAGGCCCGGTGGTTGGCGCGCTGCTGCCACCAGTCGCCCGGCATCTTCGACACCAGCGAGCGCTTGCCGTGCACCACCTCGTCGTGGGAGATCGGCAGGACGTAGTTCTCGCTGTACGCGTACACCATCGAGAACGTCATCTCGTGGTGGTGGTACTTGCGGTGGATCGGCTCGTGCGCCATGTACTGCAACGAGTCGTGCATCCACCCCATGTTCCACTTCAGGCCGAAGCCCAGCCCGCCGAAGCCGCTCGGGCCCTTGTGGTGGGTGGCGCGGGTGACGCCGTCCCAGGCGGTGGACTCCTCGGCGACGGTCACCACGCCGGGGTTGCGCCGGTAGACGGTCGCGTTCATCTCCTGCAGGAACGCCACCGCGTCCAGGTTCTCCCGGCCGCCGTGCTCGTTCGGCGTCCACTGGCCCGGCTCGCGCGAGTAGTCGAGGTAGAGCATCGAGGCGACCGCGTCCACGCGCAGCCCGTCGATGTGGAACTCCTCGCACCAGTACACCGCGTTGGCGACGAGGAAGTTGCGGACCTCCTTGCGGCCGAAGTCGAACTCCAGCGTGCCCCAGTCGGGGTGCGCGGCGCGCAGCGGGTCGGCGTGCTCGTACAGCGGGCGCCCGTCGAACTCGGCCAGCGCCCAGTCGTCCCGCGGGAAGTGGGCCGGGACCCAGTCCATGAGGACGCCGATGCCGGCCCGGTGCAGCGCGTCGACGAGGTACTTGAAGTCGTCCGGGGTGCCGAGGCGGGCCGTGGGCGCGTAGAAACCGGTGACCTGGTAGCCCCAGGAGCCGCCGAAGGGGTGCTCGGCGACCGGCATCAGCTCCACGTGCGTGAAGCCGAGGTCCCGGACGTAGGCGGGGAGTTCCTCGGCGAGCTGCCGGTACGTGAGCCCCGGACGCCAGGAGGGCAGGTGGACCTCGTAGACGGACAGGGGGGCCTCGTGCGCGGGGACCTGCCCACGGCGCTCCAGCCACTGCGCGTCGCCCCACTCGTAGTGCGAGGCGTGCACGATGGACGAGGTGTCCGGCGGGGTCTGCGTCCGGCGGGCCAGCGGGTCGGCGCGCAGGGTCTTCGAACCGTCGGGGCGGGTGATCTCGAACTTGTACAGCTCGCCCTCGCCGATGCCGGGCACGAAGAGCTCCCAGACGCCGGTGCCGCCGAGCGAGCGCAGGGGGAAGCCGGTGCCGTCCCAGTGGTTGAAGCCGCCGGCCAGGCTCACGCCGCGCGCGTTCGGCGCCCACACCGTGAAGCGGGTGCCGGTGACGTCCTGGTGCGTCAACGGCTCGGCGCCGAGCGCCCGCCAGAGCTGCTCGTGCCGGCCCTCGCCGATCAGGTGCAGGTCGAGGTCGCCGAGGGTGGGCAGGAAGCGGTACGGGTCCTCGGTGTCCAGGACCGTGCCCTCGTACTCCACGCTCAGCCGGTACTCGGGGACCTCCGCAAGCGCGACCAGGCCGGAGAAGAAACCGTCGCCGTCGTCGTGCAGTCCGGCCCGCCGGTCGCCGGCCACGACCGTGACGGACAGGGCGTAGGGGCGGAAGACGCGGAAGATCACGCCGCCGTCCGGTGCCGGGTGCGCGCCGAGGACGGAGTGCGGGTCGTGGTGGGTGCCGGTGAGCAGGCGGTCGCGGTCGGCGGGGTCGAGGGCGGGCGAGACGGCGGTGACGGCGGGGGGTTGGAGGGCGGCTTTCCCGCTCGGGGCGCCGGATGCGTCCGGCGCGGTGGCCGCCTTGACGGCCGGGGTCTTCCCGGCCGTCTTCTTCGCGGTCGCGGCCTTCCGGGCGGGCGTTGTCTTCTTGGCGGCCGTGGTGGTCTTCTTCGCCGCCGCCTTCTTCGCGACGGCCTTCTTCGTCGCGGCCTTCTCGGCGACGGCCTTCTCGGCGGTCCTCTTCTTCGCGGCCTTCTCGGCGGTCGCCTTCTCGGCGGTCCTCTTCTTCGCGGTCGCCTTCTTGGCCGGCGCCTTCTTGGCCGTGGCCGTCTTCGCCGCCGCCGTCTGTGCCGTCGCCTTCTTCGCCACGGCCTTCTTCGTGGTCGCCTTCTTGGCGGTCGCCTTCTTCGCCGTCGCCTTCACCGGCGCGGCCGTCTCCTCGGGTGCGGTCGCCTGTTTCGGCACGGCGGCCTTCTCCTGGTGGGCCGTGGTCTCCTCGGCCGTCACGTTCGGGTCGGAACCGCTGGAGGAGGAGGTGGTACGGGGGGTCACGGGCGGAGCCTCCTGGGAGGGTCAGGTCGGTCGGTTCGAGGCGAGGCGCCGTATCGCCGACAGCGGCACGGAGAGCCAGTCGGGGCGGTGCCGGGCCTCGTAGACGACCTCGTAAACGGCCTTGTCGGTCTCATGGGCACGCAGCAGCACGGGGTCGGTCCGCGGATCGCGGCCGGCTGCCTCGGCGTACCCGGAGCAGTACGCGGCCCGGCAGTGGTCCGCCCAGCCCGGCACCGACGGCTGCACGGAGTGGGCCGCGTAGTCGAACGAACGGAGCATCCCGGCGATGTCCCGCACCGCCGGCTGCGGCATCCGGCGTTCGGCGAGCGGCCGGGCCGGTTCGCCCTCGAAGTCGATCAGCGACCACTCGCCGGCCGGCGAGCGCAGGCACTGCCCGAGATGCAGGTCGCCGTGGACGCGCTGAGCGGTCCACGTCCGGCCCTCGGCCGCGAGGTCGGCCAGCGCCTCGAACGCGGAGCGCAGCCCCGGGACGTACGGCCGCAGCACGGGCACCGCCTGGGCGGCGGCGTCGAGGCGTGCGAGCATGCCGTCGACCATCGAGCGCAGCTGGGTGTGACCGAGGGTGACGGTCGGCAGGGCGCGCGCCAGCGCCGTGTGCACCTCGGCGGTGGCCCGGCCGAGGGACCGCGCCTCGGCGCTGAAGTCCTCGCCCTTGGCCAGCTCGCGCAGCGCCAGCTCCCAGCCGTCGGTGGCGCCCTGGACGTAGGGCTGGAGGACACCGAGGACGTACGCCTGTCCCGCCAGCTCCGCCCCCAGCCACGCCGTCGGCGCGGGCACCCGGGAGCAGCCCTCGCGGGCCAGCGCGAGCGGCAGCTCCAGGTCGGGGTTGACGCCGGGCACGACACGGCGGAGCAGTTTCAGGATGAACGTATCGCCGTATATCACCGAGGAGTTGGACTGCTCGGCGGTCACCGCGCGGCTGACCAGTCCGGGCCGGATCTCCTGGTGCGGGTCGCGGTCGAAGCGGAGGCCGCCGATGCGGGCCCGGGTGCGCAGTGCCTCGAGCAGCACCTCGGCGGGCCGGGGGTCGTACAGGGCCTCGTACACCGTCAGCCCGGCGAGCGGGCCCCCGGTCACATGGCCGATCAGCGCGGGTGCCAGCCGGGGAGGCAGTGCCTCGCGCACGCCGATCAGGAGCTGGTAGCAGTCGCCGGGAACCGGGGTGGTGCCGGTGGCGGTGGCCTGGACCGGGGCGTGCGGCTGGTGCACCTGCACGAGCAGGTGGTACAGGCCGAGCTTGCCCCCGGCGGGGAGCAGTTCGGTGGCCGCCACCAGCGAGAGCCCGGTGACCGGACGTCCCTTGCCGGCGAACCAGCGCTGTCGTGGCAGCCAGTCCCGCAGCAGTGGATGCAGCGACGGGAGAAGGCCGGGGCCGGTCGTGGCGGGACGGGTGACTGCTTCCGACATGGCGTGCGTCCTTTCCCCTTCTCCGGTTCGTCCAGAGGGCGCTGTCAGCCGGTGCCGGCTCACGCGGGCGGACGGGGTGTTACTGATGCGTGCCCCGGGCGGGACGGGAGAAACCGCCCCGCCCCGGACCTTCTAGGCGGCGTCCTTGCGGAGCCGGAACCAGTAGAAGCCGTGCCCCGCGAGGGTGAGCAGGTACGGCAGTTCGCCGATGGCGGGAAAGCGCACCCCGCCGATCAGCTCGACCGGATGACGGCCGTTGAAGGCGCGCAGGTCGAGTTCGGTCGGCTGCGGGAAGCGGGAGAAGTTGTGCACGCACAGCACGAGGTCGTCGCCGTGCTCCCGCAGGAACGCCAGTACGGCCGGGTTGGAGGACTGGAGTTCGGTGTACGAGCCGAGCCCGAAGGCGGGGTTCTGCTTGCGGATCTCGATCATCCGGCGGGTCCAGTGCAGCAGCGACGAGGGCGACGCCATGGACGCCTCGACGTTGGTGACCTGGTAGCCGTAGACCGGGTCCATGATGGCCGGAAGGAACAGGCGGCCCGGGTCGGACGACGAGAAGCCCGCGTTGCGGTCCGGCGTCCACTGCATCGGCGTGCGCACCGCGTCGCGGTCGCCGAGCCAGATGTTGTCGCCCATGCCGATCTCGTCGCCGTAGTAGAGGATCGGGCTGCCGGGCAGCGACATCAGCAGGGCGGTGAACAGCTCGATCTGGTTGCGGTCGTTGTCCAGCAGCGGGGCCAGCCGGCGCCTGATCCCGATGTTGGCGCGCATGCGCGGGTCCTTGGCGTACTCCGCGTACATGTAGTCGCGCTCTTCGTCGGTGACCATCTCGAGCGTGAGCTCGTCGTGGTTGCGCAGGAAGATGCCCCACTGACAGCCCGAGGGAATCGCCGGGGTCTTGGCGAGGATCTCCGAGACCGGGTAGCGGGATTCCCGCCGCACGGCCATGAAGATGCGCGGCATGACGGGGAAGTGGAACGCCATGTGGCATTCGTCGCCGCCGGAGGAGTAGTCGCCGAAGTAGTCGACGACGTCCTCGGGCCACTGGTTGGCCTCGGCCAGCAGCACCGTGTCCGGGTAGTGGGCGTCGATCTCCTTGCGCACCCGCTTCAGGAACTCGTGGGTTGCCGGAAGGTTTTCGCAGTTGGTGCCCTCCTCCGCGTACAGGTAGGGCACGGCGTCCAGGCGGAAGCCGTCGATGCCCAGGTCCAGCCAGAAGCGCAGCGCCGAGAGGATCTCCTCCTGCACGGCCGGGTTCTCGTAGTTGAGGTCCGGCTGGTGGGAGAAGAACCGGTGGAAGAAGTACTGCTTGCGGACCGGGTCGAAGGTCCAGTTGGAGACTTCCGTGTCGACGAAGATGATTCGGGCGTCCTGGTACTGCTTGTCGTCGTCGGCCCACATGTAGTAGTCGCCGTAGGGGCCGTCGGGGTCTCGTCTCGACTCCTGGAACCACGGGTGCTGGTCGCTGGTGTGGTTCATGACGAAGTCGATGATGACGCGCATGCCGCGCTGGTGGGCGGCGTCGACGAACTCCACGAAGTCGGCGAGGTCGCCGAACTCGGGCAGGACGGCGGTGTAGTCGGACACGTCGTAGCCGCCGTCGCGCAGCGGGGACTTGAAGAAGGGCGGGAGCCAGAGGCAGTCGACGCCCAGCCACTGGAGGTAGTCGAGCTTGGCGGTCAGGCCCTTGAGGTCGCCGACGCCGTCGCCGTTGCTGTCCTGGAAGGAGCGGACGAGGACTTCGTAGAACACGGCACGCTTGAACCAGTCGGGGTCGCGGTCCTTGGCGGGCGTGTCCTCGAAGGTGTCCTGCACGGGCTCGTTGACGATCATGTTGTGGGTGACCCTCCGATCTGCGGGGTGGACGGTCGCAGGACGGTGAGGATGTGCGCCGGCCGGTGGCCGGGTTCCAGGCGCACATAGTTGGCCCTGCCCCAGTGATAGGTCTCGCCGGTGAGCTCGTCGCGCACCGGCACCGACTCGTGCCAGTCCAGGCCGAGTTGCGGCATGTCCAACGAGACCGTGGCCTCCTGGGTGTGGTGGGGGTCGAGGTTGACGACCACCAGAACCGTGTTCGATCCCGACCGCTTCGAGTAGGCGATCACCGCTTCCTTGTCGGCGTGGTGGAAGCGCAGGTCCCGCAACTGCCGCAGCGCCGGGCTCTGCCGGCGGATCGCGTTCAGCCGTGTGATGAGGGGGGCGATGCTGTTCGGGTCGTCCCAGTCGCGGGGTTTGAGCTGGTACTTCTCCGAGTCGTGGTACTCCTCGCTGCCCTCCCTGAGGGGGGTGTTCTCGCACAGTTCGTAGCCGGAGTAGACGCCCCAGGTGGGGGAGAGGGTGGCGGCGAGGACGGCGCGGGCCTCGAAGGCGGGCCGGCCGCCGTGCTGGAGGTAGGCGTGCAGGATGTCGGGGGTGTTGACGAAGAAGTTCGGCCGCATGTAGCTCGCGGCCTCGCCCGACAGCTCGGTAAGGTACTCCGTCAGCTCCTGCTTGGTGTTGCGCCAGGTGAAGTACGTGTACGACTGCTGGAAGCCGATCTGCGCCAGGGTGTGCATCATCGCCGGGCGGGTGAACGCCTCGGCCAGGAAGACGACGTCCGGGTCGGTGCGGCCCACGTCGGCGATGACCCGCTCCCAGAACACGACCGGTTTGGTGTGCGGGTTGTCCACGCGGAAGATCCGCACGCCGTGGGCCATCCAGTGCCGCAGCACCCGCAGCGTCTCGGCGACCAGGCCGTCCATGTCGCGGTCGAAGGCGATGGGGTAGATGTCCTGGTACTTCTTCGGCGGGTTCTCCGCGTGGGCGACGGAGCCGTCGGGGCGGTGGTGGAACCACTGGGGGTGCTTGTCCACCCACGGGTGGTCCGGGGAGCACTGCAGGGCGAAGTCGAGCGCGATCTCCAGGCCGTTGTCGTGGGCGCGGGCGACGAACCAGTCGAAGTCCTCCAGGGTGCCCAGGTCGGGGTGGACGGTGTCGTGGCCGCCCTCGGGGGAGCCGATCGCCCAGGGCACGCCGACGTCGTCGGGGCCGGCGGACAGGGTGTTGTTGCGGCCCTTGCGGAAGGTGGTGCCGATCGGGTGGATCGGGGGCAGGTAGACGACGTCGAAGCCCATCGCCGCGATCGCCGGCAGCCGCCGGGCGGCGGTGCGGAACGTGCCGTGCGGGCGCTCGGGTGTGCCCTCCGAGCGGGGGAAGAACTCGTACCAGGAGCCGAACAGGGCCCGCTCCCGCTCCACCAGCAGCGGCAGCGGCTCGGACGCGGTCACCAACTCCCGCAGCGGACACCGCGACAGCACCGCGTCCACCTCCGGCGTCAACGCGGCGGCCAGCCGGGAGGCGGCGGGGCGGGTCTCGTCGCGCAGTGCGGCGACGGCGGTGAGCAGCACGGACCGCTCGCCGTCCCGCGTCCCTTCGGCGGCGCGCTCGTACAGCCGGGCGCCCTCCTCCAGGACCAGGTCCGTGTCGATCCCCGCCGGGATCTTGATCCGGGCGTGCTGGCGCCAGGTGGTGACCGGGTCACCCCACGCCTCCACGGTGTACGTCCACAGGCCGGGCCGGCCGGCGGTGACGGTGGCGCCCCAGCGGTCGGTTCCCGGGGCGAGTTCGCGCATCGGTGTCCAGGGGCCGGGCAGGCCGTCCGGATCCCTCAGCACGAGGTTGGCGGCGACCGCGTCATGGCCCTCGCGGAACACGGTGGCCGAGATCTCGAACGTCTCGCCGGTGACCGCCTTCGCGGGCCGGCGCCCGCGCTGGACGACCGGGCGGACGTCGAGGACCGGTATGCGCCCAACGGTGGTGACGTCGCCCGCGGAGGGTGGCTCCGGGGCCCGCGAACCGGCGTCGACCGGGCGCAAGGGACGTGCTTCGGTGCTGTCGGTGCTGGTTGTCGGGGGTGCTGACGAGTGGTGCGTTGCGGGCATCACCGCTCCGTTCCGCGTCAACGTGGGTGGGCGGATGGCTGTGGGGAGGTGGGTCGTGCGCGGGTGTGCCTGTGGGGCGTACCGCAGGAGCCTTCCCACCCTATTCGGGTGGGCAATCCGGCACTTTGTTAACTACTCACGTGTATGTCTACACACACAACCGGCCCCGTTCCGGACGAACGGAGCCGATGCTCGCACCAGGTCTTCAACGCGTCGCTACGACCGGGGTACTTGAAGAAGTTTGTTCGGTGAACCGGGGCCCCGCCCGAAGACCTTCCCGGAGACCGCGCCCGCCACCAGCGCCCTGGAGACCTGCGCCGGTGTGGCCTTCGGCCGGTCGGCCAGATGGAGCGCGGCGGCACCCGCGACGTGCGGCGACGCCATCGACGTACCGGAGAAGGTGGCCCTGGCGGTGTCGCCGCGGTGCGAGGCCGAGGTGATCGACACGCCCGGGGCGAAGAGGTCCAGCGCCGGGCCGTGGTTGGAGAAGGACGGCCGGGTGTCCGTGCGGTCCGTGGCGCCGACGGTGATCGCCTCCCCGACGCCCGCCGGGGAGCGCGGCCCGGCCGGGAGGCCGTCGTTGCCCGCGGCGACGGTGTACGTCACGCCGGAGGCGATGGAGGCGCGTACGGCGGCGTCCAGTTGGGCGTTGTACGGACCGCCCAGGCTGAGGTTGGCGACGGCCGGCTTGCGGGCGTGCCTGGTCACCCAGTCGATCCCGGCGATGACCCGCGCGGTCGTACCGCCGCCGGCGCTGTCCAGCACGCGGACGGAGACCACCCTGGCCTTCCTGGCGACGCCGAGGGTCGCGCCGGCGACGGTGGCGGCGACATGGGTGCCGTGCCCGTTGCCGTCACCTGCGGACTTGTCCCGGCCGACGAAGTCCCAGCCGTGACCGGCCCGTCCCCCGAACTCCCGGTGACTGATCCGGATTCCGGTGTCGATGACGTACACCGTGACCCCCCTGCCCGCCGAGTCGGGGGCGACGTAGCGCCGGTCGAGCGGCAGATGCCGCTGGTCGACGCGGTCCAGCCCCCAGGACGGCGGGTTCCTCCGGGTGTCCTCGACGGCCACGCGGGTGTCCTGGACGACGGAGGCGACGCGCGGATCGGCCGCCAGCCGCGCGGCCTGTCCGGCGTCGGCCCGTACCGCGAACCCGTTCAGCGCGGTGCCGTAAATATGGCTGATTCTCGCCCCGTACTCCCCGGCGATCCTCCCGGCCGCCGACGAGGCCGTCGTTCCGCCCTTGAGCGTCACCACATAACTCCCGCCGACGGAACCGGGTGCTCCGGCCCCGACGATCCGCCCCTCGGGCGCGGCCTGCGCGGGCGGGATACCGGCCGAGACGACCACGGCGCACGTCACCGCGGTCAGGCCCCCCACCCGGCGCAGACGCCGTGCTCGCGTCCGTGCCATGGTCTGCGTGTCCCCTCCTCGACTCGGCGCCACCGCCCGGCCACGCGGGCGCGGCACGCCGGTCGGCAGCGTCTCGCGCGGGTGTGAACCACCACAAGGACGCGTGTGCGGGCGGAATCGGCCATATCGCCCATGCGGGTCGGAAGAACGTCGTTTCAGGGCCGCGCCCGGAGTCGGCCACGGCGACGCCGGGTAGCCACTACCGTCGACTCCGACGACGGGACGCACACCGCTGTGCGTCCTTCTCCGCACGCTGACGAGGTGGAATGTGAAGGCGATCCGTCGATTCACCGTCCGACCCGTTCTCCCCGAACCCCTTCGGCCGCTGAGTGACCTGGCGCGGAATCTGCGCTGGTCCTGGCACACGGAGACGCGCGAGCTGTTCCAGTCCGTCGATCCGGAGCGGTGGGCCGCGTCGGGCGGCGACCCGGTGCGGCTGCTGGGCAGCGTCCCTCCCGCGCGGCTCGCCGAGCTGACCGAGGACCGCCGCTTCCTGCGCCGGCTGACCACCGTCGCCGACGACCTGGCCGACTACGTCACCGGGGAGCGCTGGTACCAGGCGCAGTCCGGTGACCTGCCCACCGCCGTCGCCTACTTCTCGCCGGAGTTCGGCATCACGGCGGCCCTGCCGCAGTACTCCGGCGGCCTCGGCATCCTCGCCGGGGACCATCTCAAGGCGGCCAGCGACCTCGGCGTACCGCTGATCGGGGTGGGGCTGCTCTACCGGCACGGATACTTCCGACAGACCCTCTCCCGGGACGGCTGGCAGCAGGAGCACTACCCCGTCCTCGACCCCAACGAGCTGCCCGTCGTGCTGCTCAAGGAGGAGGACGACACACCCGCCCAGGTGAACCTCGCCCTGCCCGGCGGCCGGCACCTGCGCGCCCGGATCTGGCTGGCCCAGGTCGGCCGGGTGCCGCTGCTGATGCTCGACTCGGACGTCGAGGAGAACGACCTCGGCGAGCGGGGCGTCACCGACCGGCTGTACGGCGGCGGCAGCGAGCACCGGCTGTTGCAGGAGATGCTGCTCGGAATAGGAGGTGTGCGGGCCGTGCGGACGTACTGCCGGCTCACCGGGCATCCCGAGCCGGAGGTCTTCCACACCAACGAGGGACACGCCGGGTTCCTGGGGCTCGAACGCATCGCCGAACTGTGCGACGCCGGGCTCGACTTCGACGCCGGGCTGGAAGCCGTCCGCGCCGGTACCGTCTTCACCACCCACACGCCCGTCCCGGCCGGCATCGACCGGTTCGACCGGGAACTGGTCGCCCGGCACTTCGGACCGGACGCGGAACTCCCGCGCATCGACGTCGAGCGCATCCTCCGGCTCGGCATGGAGACGTACCCGGGCGGCGAGCCCAACCTGTTCAACATGGCCGTGATGGGGCTGCGCCTGGCCCAGCGCGCCAACGGCGTCTCGCTGCTGCACGGCAACGTCAGCCGCGAGATGTTCTCCGGGCTCTGGCCGGGATTCGACGCCGACGAGGTGCCGATCACCTCCGTCACCAACGGTGTGCACGCCCCGACCTGGATCGCGCCCGAGGTGTTCCGGCTCGGCGCCCGGCAGGTCGGCGCCCAGCGCGCGGAGGACGCCTTCACCGGCGCCGGCGAGGACCGCTGGGACGCCGTCGCCGACATCCCCGACCAGGACATCTGGGAGCTGCGCCGCGACCTGCGCGAGCAGTTGGTGACCGAGGTGCGCCAACGGCTGCGGGCCTCCTGGCGGCAGCGCGGGGCCGGGACGGCCGAGCTGGGCTGGATCGACGGCGTGCTCGACCCGGACGTCCTCACCATCGGGTTCGCGCGGCGCGTCCCGTCGTACAAGCGGCTGACGCTGATGCTGCGCGACCGCGACCGGCTGATGGACCTGCTGCTGCACCCCGAGCGGCCGGTGCAGATCGTCGTCGCGGGCAAGGCGCACCCGGCGGACGACGGCGGCAAGCGGCTCATCCAGGAACTGGTGCGGTTCGCCGACGATCCGCGGGTGCGGCACCGGATCGTGTTCCTGCCCGACTACGGCATGGCGATGGCGCAGAAGCTCTACCCCGGCTGCGACATCTGGCTGAACAACCCCCTGCGCCCCCTGGAGGCCTGCGGCACCAGCGGCATGAAGGCGGCGCTCAACGGCTGCCTCAACGTGTCCGTGCTGGACGGCTGGTGGGACGAGTGGTTCCAGCCCGACTTCGGCTGGGCGATCCCGACGGCGGACGGGGCGGGCACCGACGCCGACCGCCGCGACGACATCGAGGCGGCGGCACTGTACGACCTGCTCGAACAGCGGATCACCCCCCGCTTCTACGAGCGCGGGCCGGGCGGCCTGCCCGACCGCTGGATCGAGATGGTCCGTCAGACGCTGACGCTGCTCGGGCCCAAGGTCCTGGCGGGCCGCATGGTCGGCGAGTACGTCGAACGGCTGTACGCTCCCGCCGCCCGCGCCCATCGCGCGATGGACCCGGACGCGGCGCGCGAACTGGCCGGGTGGAAGGCCCGGGTGCGCCGGTCGTGGCACGGCGTGCGGGTCGACCACGTGGAGACCTCGGCCACCAGGGCGACCGCCGAACTCGGCTCGACCCTCACCCTCCGCGTCCGCGTCGCCCTCGGCGACCTCGCCCCGGACGACGTGGAGGTCCAGGCGGTCTCCGGCCGCGTCGACTCCGAGGACCGCATCGCCGACGCCACGACGGTCCCCCTGAAATCGGCGGGCGGACCGGACCTGGAGGGGCGGTGGGTGTACGAGGGCCCGCTGTCCCTGGACCGGACGGGACCCTACGGCTACACGGTGCGCATCCTGCCCGCCCACCGGCTGCTGGCGACGAGCGCGGAGCTGGGGCTGGTGGCGGTGCCGACGGGAGATGTGGTGGAGGGGGCGGGGGTGCTGTTGCGCTAGGGTCCGGCCCCGGTCGGGGCGGGACGCAAGGCCCCGCTCCGGACCGGCTCTCGCCCTCGACTACGCCGAGCAGGTCCTCCTCCGGGACGAGCCGCTCACTCTCCCGGAGTGACCCGCACGCGCGTACCGGTCCGCCGTGGTCACCACTCGGCGGCGTCCGCGCACAGTCGGCGCACGGCCGCCCCGCACCTGCGCGCGAACGCCGCCTGCAAGCCCCGGTTGGCCGGTCCGCCCGCCCGGGCGTACCACTTGGCGGGCCGGCTGAACGCCGACACCGTCAGCCACACCGTGCCGTCGCCGGTGCGCTCCACCACGAAAGCCTCCTCGCCGCACTCGGGGTGGCCGGTCAGGGTGCCGTAGGCCCAGCCCGCGCGGCGGTACTCGGACACCGTCCAGACGACCCGGCACGGCGCCTTGATCAGCCCGGCGAGGGTGACGGTGACGTCGACGCCGGGGGCGGCGCGGTCCGCGGTGGCCTCGACGCCCATGCCCGTGGCGCGGTGCATCTCCCAGGTGCACACCGCCTCGGCGGCCCGGTGGAACACCCGCTCGCCCTCGCCGATGCGGGCCCGCACGTGCAGGGCGTGGAAGCCGGGCGGGCAGAAACCCGCCTCGCGGGTCCCGCCGACATCCTCGTACGTGAACGACATGCGGCCAAGAGTAGGGCGGCACCCGGCGGGACCGTCCCGCCGGGTGCCGCCGTCGACGTGAGGCCGGCCGACGCCGCGGCTTACGGGAACGTCAGCTTCCAGCCGTTGATGTAGCCGGTGTCCTGTGCCGCCTGGTCCTGGACCCGCAGCCGCCAGGTGCCGTTGGCAAGTTCCGAGGAGGCGTTGACGGTGTAGGTGGTGTTGACGTTGTCCGCCGAGTCCGAGGAGCTGAAGTTCTTCAGGCGGTACGCCGTCCCGTCCGGGGCCAGCAGGTCGATCACCAGGTCACCGCGCCAGGTGTGCACGATGTCCACGCCCACCTGGAGGTTCGACGGGGCGTTGCCCGCCCGCCCGGACACGGTGATGGAGGAGGTCACGGCCGCCCCGTTGTCCGGGATCGACACGTCGGCGGTGTTCTCGAAGGACGTGCCGCCGCCCGGGCCGCCGGGGCGCGAACCGACCGCGACGCCCGCCCACGCGTCCTGCACCGCCTTGTACTCGGCGCTCGTCGTGCCGTACAGCTCGCCGGCGACCGCCAGCGTGCCGGTGCGGGCGCCCGCGTAGTTGGTGGTGGAGGTGAACTTCGTGGTGAGCGCCTTGAACCAGATCTGCTCCGCCTTCGCCCGGCCGATGCCGGTGACCGGCAGCCCGTCCGCGGTCGGCGAGTTGTAGCTGACGCCGTTGATCGTCTTGGCGCCGCTGCCCTCGCTCAGCAGGTAGAAGAAGTGGTTCGCGGGGCCGGAGGAGTAGTGCACGTCGATGGAGCCGATGCCCGAGTACCAGTTGTCCTTCGACGCGCCGTCCTTGCTCGGCTGGTCCATGTAGCGCAGCGGTGTGCCGTCGCCGTTGATGTCGATCTCCTCGCCGATGAGGTAGTCACCGACGTCGGAGGCGTTGTTCGCGTGGAACTCGACGGCCGCGCCGAGGATGTCGGAGGTCGCCTCGTTCAGGCCGCCGGACTCGCCGCTGTAGACGAGCTTCGCGGTCGCCGACGTCAGGCCGTGCGTCATCTCGTGTGCGGCCACATCGATCGAGACGAGCGGGTTGGCGTTGCCCGAGCCGTCGCCGTACGTCATGCAGAAGCAGCTGTCGGACCAGAACGCGTTGACGTAGTTGTTGCCGTAGTGCACCCGGGAGTAGGCGCCGACGCCGTCGCCGCGGATGCCGCTGCGGCCGTGCACGTTCTTGTAGTAGTCCCAGGTCAGCGCGGCCCCGTAGTGGGCGTCGGCGCCGGCCGACTCCAGGTTGGACGGGCTGCCGTTGCCCCAGACGTCGTCCGGGCCGGAAAAGAGCGTGCCGGTGCCGGACGTGCCGCGGTTGAGGTTGTAGGTGCGGTGGTTGCCGCGTGCGCCGTCGGTGAGGTTGTACGTCGAGCCGGACTGCGTCGTGGTGAGCGGGACCGTGCCGCTGTACACCGTGTGCCCGGTGCCGTTCCTCACCGCCTCCCACTCGAAGAGCTTCTCTCCGGTGGTGGCGTCGGTGACGACGTGCAGTTCCTGCGGGGTGCCGTCGTGCTGGAGGCCGCCGACGACCGTCTCGTAGGCGAGGACCGGCTCCCCGCCCGCGGCCCAGACGACCTTGCGGGGCTCGCGGCTGACGGCGGGGCTCTTGGCGTCCTCGGCGCGGGCGGCGCGCAGCGCCTGCCGCTCGGCGCTCTCCTCGGCGACCGCGGGTGTCAGCGAGGGCACCTCGACGGTGGCGCGGGTCGCCTTGGTGACGCTGCGGGTGGCGCCGGAGTTCGACGTCTCGACGACCAGGTCGCCGCCGAGGACCGGCAGGCCGGCGTACGTCCGCTCGTAGCGGGTGTGGACCGTGCCGTCGGCGTCCTTGACGACGTCCCGGACCAGGAGCTTCTCCCGGGCGCCCAGGCCCAGCTCCCGTGCGGTGTCCGCCTGTGCGGCGTCGGC
The DNA here is from genome assembly GCF_015160875.1 of Streptomyces chromofuscus. Taxonomy (NCBI): domain Bacteria; kingdom Bacillati; phylum Actinomycetota; class Actinomycetes; order Kitasatosporales; family Streptomycetaceae; genus Streptomyces; species Streptomyces chromofuscus. Next base: position 5,701,070 of record NZ_CP063374.1, read on the forward strand.
CTCACGGATCAGCGCCGCGCGCTGGGCCGGGGTGAGCTTGACCGGCAGGGAGCCCGGGTCGGCCTGCGCCGATGCCGACGGGGCCTGCTCCGGGGTGGCCGCCGCGGCGCCGGACTGCACGGCGGCGGCGAGGAACGCGGCGACGCCTGCCAGGGCGACGGCCGCAACGCGGGGGGTGCGTCTGTGGGAGGAACCGTTGCTCGATGAGGAACTGCTTCTCAACACTGACTCCTTCTGCGTGGCCGCGCATCACGCGGCCAGGGGAGATCCGGTCGGCGAGAGGGCCGTCCGGGCAGAACGCGAAACCAGGTGCAGGCGGCCACGCGGTCAACACAGCGACGCGGAGGTGGGGTTGCTGTGGAGTGGCCGTGAGAAGCGTGGCACCGCGCGCCCTGACTTGTCAGGGGCGCGTCAAAACTATGGCCGGAAATCGTTCGTTGTCCGGGAGTTCGCGTTCGGTATACGAACGAGACGCTTCTGCCCGGCCGGCTCCCCGTGCCGCTGCCCGGCCGGATCTCCGTGCCGCTACCCGGCCGGATCCCCGTGCCACGTCCGCCACAGCCGTGCGTAGGCACCGCCCGCCGCCACCAACTCCTCGTGCGTGCCCAGTTCGCTGATCCGCCCGGACTCCATCACGGCCACCCGGTCCGCGTCGTGCGCGGTGTGCAGCCGGTGCGCGACGGCGATGACCGTACGGCCCGCGAGGACCGCGGCCAGGGCGTGCTCGGTGTGCCGGGCCGTCGCCGGGTCGAGCAGCGCGGTGGCCTCGTCGAGGATCAGGGTGTGCGGGTCGGCGAGGACCACGCGGGCGAGCGCCAGTTGCTGGGCCTGCGAGCCGTCGGTGCGGCAGGCCCCCGCTCCCAGTTCGGTGTCGAGGCCGGCGGGCAGTTCGCGCACCCAGGCGTCCGCGCCGACCGCGGCGAGCGCCGCACACAACTGCTCGTCCGTCGCGGCCGGTTCGGCGATCAGCAGGTTGTCGCGGACCGTGCCCAGGAAGACGTGGTGCTCCTGCGTCACCAGCACGACCTGGCGGCGCAGCCGCTCCGGACCCAGACCGGCGACCGGCACCCCGCCCACCGTCACGCTGCCCGCGCTCGGCGCGTCGACTCCGGCCAGCAGCCTGCCCAGCGTGGACTTGCCCGCGCCGGACGGACCGACGACCGCCAGCCGCTCCCCGGGCCGGATCGTCAGGTCGACGCCCCGCAGGACCTCGCCGCCCCGGTCGTAGGCGTAGCGCACGCCGGTCACGTCGATGCGGTCGCCGTCCGGGTCGGGCGAGTCGCCCGCGGCCGTGCGGGGCGCCAGCGCCAGTCCCTCCACCCGGGCGAAGGAGGCGTTGCTCATCTGCAGCTGCTCGACCCGGATCAGGATCACGTCCAGCGGCTCGGTGACCTGCCGCAGATACAGCGCGGCGGCCACCACCGCTCCCAGGGTCAGCGCCCCCCGCTCGTGCAGGAAGCCCCCGACCAGCAGGACACCCACCACCGGCAAGGCGTAGGCGACGTCCGCGGCCGGGAAGAACACGCTGCGCAGCCGCAGGGTGTGCAGCCGGGTGCGCCGCGCCTCCTCCAGCGCGTCCCGGCTCGCGGCGATCCGGCGCTCGTGGAGCCCGAACGCCTCGATCGTGCGGGCGCCGGCCGCGGTCGCCGCGAGGACCTCCGCGACGTCCGAGGTGGCCGCGCCCTCGGCGAGGTAGGCGGAGCGCGCCCGGCGCAGGTACCAGCGCATCGGGAACCAGATGCCGAGCCAGCCGAGCAGCGCGCAGGCGCCCAGCAGGGGGTCCAGCGCGACGACCGCGCCGAACAGGAACAGCACCTGCAAGGTGGCGATGAGCAGCTCCGGACCGGCGTCCCGCAAGGTGGTCCCGACGGCGGTGACGTCGGCGGTGCCGCGGGCGGTCAGATCGCCCGTCCCGGCCCGCTCCACCACCGACGCGGGCAGCGACAGCGCCCGGTCGACGAACCCCTCCCGGATCCGCGCCAGCGTCCGCTCCCCGAACCGGTGCCCGGCGTAGCGCGCCCACCGCGACAGCAGCAACTGCGCGAGCGCGCACCCGACGAGCGCGAGCGCCAGCCGGTCGACGACCTCGACGCCGCCGCCCGCACGGACCTCGTTGACGATCAGCCCCAGCAGCCACGGACCGGCCAGACCCACCGCGGCGGCCAGCGCGTTCAGCGCCAGTACGGCGGCGAAGGCCCGTCCGTCGGCCCGGATCAGCCCCGCCATGGCCCGCCGCACCTCGGCGGGCCCGGCGACGGGCAACCGGCCCGCGCGGTCCGGCGCAGCGGTCTCCGAGGCCGTAGTGGCGGTCCCCGACGTCATCGCACGGCCTCCTCGGCCTCTCCGGCGTCCGCGTCGGCCTCGTCGTCGGCGTCCCGCGCCACCAGCGCGCGGTACCCGGGCTCGTACGCCAGCAGCCCCTCGTGGGTCCCGCCGGCCGCGACCTTGCCGTCGACCAGGAAGTACACGGTGTCCGCCCGGTCCAGCACCAGCGGCGAGGTGGTGGTGACGACGGTCGTACGGCCCGCGCGCGCGTCCCGCAGCCGCCGCGCCACCGCCGCCTCGGTGTGCGCGTCGAGCGCGGACGTCGGCTCCACGGCGAGCAGCACCTCGGGGTCGGCCAGCAGCGCCCGCGCCAGCCGTACCCGCTGCTGCTGACCGCCCGACAGGTTCCGGCCCTGGGCGTCGATCCGCGAGTCGAGCCCGTCCGGCAGTCCCCGCACGACGTCGTCGGCCACGGCGGCACGCACGGCGCGCGCGACGGCCGTGTCGTCGGCGTCGGTCCGGCGCCCGAGCACCACCTCGCGCAGGGTGCCCGCGAACAGGTCGGCCTCGTGGTCCGCGACCAGGATCCGCTCCCGCACCCGGGCGAGCGCGATCTCGTCCAGCCGTACCCCGCCCCAGGTCGTGTCCGACGGCGTGTACCGGCCGAGCCGGTCGACGATCTCCGCCGCGTCGGCGGGCCGTTCGCAGGCGAGCGCGGTCAGCCGCCCCGGCGGCACCCGCACGCCCGACTCCGGGTCGTGCAGCACGGACGGCTCGGCCGGGGCGTCGCACGCCCCGCCGCCGTCCAGCGGGCCCAGCCGCAGGAACCGCACGACCCGGCGCGCGGCCACCAGCCCCCGGCCGACCTGCTGGCCGAACTCCAGGAAGTACGCCACCGGCACCACCAGCACCGCGACATAGCCGTACACGGACACCAACTCGCCGACGGTGATCTGCCCCTGGGCCACCAGCCGGGCCGCGAGCCAGGTGACCACGGCCAGGAACACCGTCGGCAGACCGAGGCCCAGCGCCTGGATCCAGCTGGTCACCGCGCCGACCCGGTACCCCTCGGCGCGCAGTCGCCGCGAGTCGCGGCGGAACGCCTCGGCGACCAGTTCCTTGCCGCCGAGGCCGCCCAGCACCCGCAGCCCGCCGGCCAGGTCGCCGATGCGTGCGGTCAGCGCGCCCTGCCGTTCCCGGTACGCCGTCTCGGTGCTCTGCAGGCGGCCCATCAACGGCCCGGCCAGGACACCGATCACGGGCACACCGATCAGCACCACGGCGGCCAGCAGCGGGGACACCGCGAGCAGCAGCGCGGCGACGACGGCGTACCCGACGACCGCGCCGACGCCCGGCCCGATCACGGTCAGGGCGGTGGCGACGGTCTGCACGTCGCCCACGCCGATCGTGACGACCTCGCCGGCCGCGACCTGCCGGCGCAGCGACGCGCCGAGCCGGACCGCCTGCCCCACCACCACCTTGACCGTGCGGAAGTTGGCGTCCATGCGCACCCGGGTCATCGTGCGGTGCCGGGCGATGTTCAGCCAGGCGTTGAGCCCCCCGGCCGCCAGCACGGCCGCCGACCAGCCGACCAGCGCGCCCCGGTCACCGGGTTCCAGGCCGTCGTCGACCGCGCGGGCCAGCAGGTACGGCACCACCGCGGGCAGCGCCAGCGACAGGATCCCGAGCAGCGCCGCCACGGCCGACCGGCCCGGCTGGCTGCGCACCAGCCACCACAGATACCGGGCGGGACCGCGGCTGTCGGGCGTGCCGGGGTCCTCGTACGCGTCGATCACCGCCCCCCGCTCCTCGTGCTCACGCGAGGCTGTCCCGCCACGCCCGGTGCAGCCCCGCGAACCGGCCCGTGCCGGCGACGAGTTCCGCCGGGCTGCCGTCCTCGACGATCCGCCCGTGCTCCATCACCAGCACCCGGTCCGCGATCTCCACGGTGGACAGCCGGTGCGCGATCACGACGGCGGTGCGGCCCTTCAGCACGGTCGTCATCGCCCGCTGGACCGCCCGCTCGCCCGGGATGTCCAGCGAGCTGGTCGCCTCGTCGAGGATCAGCACCGCCGGGTCCGCCAGCAACGCCCTTGCGAAGGCGACGAGTTGCCGCTGACCGGCCGAGATCCGGCCGCCCCGCTTGCGGACGTCCGTGTCGTACCCCTCGGGCAGCGCGGCGATGAAGTCGTGCGCGCCGATCGCCTTCGCGGCGCCCTCGATGTCCGCGCGGCTCGCGTCCGGGCGGCCGATGGCGATGTTCTCGGCGACCGTGCCGGAGAACAGGAACGACTCCTGCGTCACCATCACCACCCCGCGCCGCAGCTCCGGCACGGCCAGCCGGCGCAGGTCCACCCCGTCCAGCAGCACCCGCCCGTCGGTCGGGTCGTAGAAGCGGGCCAGCAGCTTGGCCAGCGTGGACTTGCCCGCGCCCGTGGAGCCGACCACCGCGACGGTCTGCCCGGCCGGGATCGTCAGGTCGAAGCGGGGCAGCACCTCGCCGCCGGTGCGGTAGGCGAAGCGGACGCCCTCGAAGACGACCTCGCGGCCGGGGTGCGCGGAGGCGAGCGGCGGGAGCTCCCGCGGGGCCGACGGCTCCGGCACCGACGGCGTCTGGGCCAGCAGCCCGGCGATCTTCTCCAACGAGGCCGCCGCCGACTGGTACGAGTTGAGGAACATGCCGAACCGGTCGATCGGGTCGTACATCCGCCGCAGGTACAGCACCGCCGCCGCCAGCACGCCGAGCGCCAGCGTGCCGTCCGCGACCCGGAAGGCGCCCCACAGCACGATCAGCGCGACCGCCGTGTTGCCCACGACGCGGGAGCCGACGACATAGCGGGCCATCTCCAGCAGCGCGTCGCCGTTCGTCCGCTCGTGCCGGCGGTTCAGCGTGCCGAACTCGGCGTCGTTGGCGGCCTCCCGGCGGAACGCGCGCACCGGGCGGATGCCGTTCATCGTCTCCACGAACTTCACGATCACCGCGGCGATCGCGGTCGACCGCAGGGTGTACACCCGGCGCGCCCGCCGCTGGTACAGCCGTACGAGCCACCACAGCGGCCCGAACGACACCACCGCCAGCGCGCCCAGGCCCAGGTCCAGCCAGAGCAGGATCGCCGCGACGTACACGCAGGACACGATCACCATCACCAGCTCCTGGAGCCCTTCCTCCAGCAGCTCGCGCAGCGACTCGACGTCCGTGGTGGCACGGGAGATCAGCCGGCCCGAGGTGTAGCGCTCGTGGAAGTCCACGCTCAGCGCCTGCGCGTGGCGGAAGATCCGGCCGCGCAGATCGAGCAGCACGTCCTGGCTGACCCGGGCGGAGGCGACGACGAACGCGTAATGGAGCCCGCCGGAGGCGGCGGCGCACAGCAGATAGCCGACCCCCACCGCGATCAGCGGCCCCTGGTCGTGGGCGCGGAAGGCGGGCACGGCGTCGTCGATGGCGAACGCCACCAGCAAGGGGCCCGCCTGCACGGCCGACTGTTGCAGGAGCAGCAGTAGCGTGGTGACGACGACCCGGGCCCTCATCGGCGCGAGCAGCGACCGCAGCAGGGTTCCGGTGGCGCCCGGCGGGGCGGGCAGGACGTCCTTGTCGAACGGGTCGTCGGCCTTCGCCGGACCGCGCGGCTCGTCGTCGGCGACGGGGACGGGGGTGGATGTGGACGCGGTCATCGGGCTGCCTCCAGTTCCGTCCCGGACATCAGGTGGGCGTACTCGGCGTTGTCGCGCAGCAGTTCCTGGTGCGTGCCGACGGCCGCGATCCGGCCGCCGGACAGCAGGGCGACCCGGTCGGCGAGCAGCACCGTGGACGGGCGGTGCGCCACGATCAGGGCGGTGGTGTCGGCGAGCACCTTCCGCAGCGCCGCCTCCACGGCGGCCTCGGTGTGCACGTCCAGCGCGGACAGCGGGTCGTCCAGGACCAGGAACCGCGGCCGTCCCACGACCGCCCTGGCCAGTGCCAGCCGCTGCCGCTGGCCGCCGGACAGGCTCAGCCCCTGCTCACCGACCTGCGTGTCCGTGCCCTGCGGCAACGCGTGCGCGAACTCGGCCTGGGCGACGGCGAGGGCGCGGTTCAGCTCGGCGGTCCCCGCTCCACCGGCGGCGCCCATGAGGACGTTCTCCCCGACGCTCGCCGAGAAGAGCGTGGGCTCCTCGAACGCGACGGCGACCTCGGCGCGCAGCTCCTCCCGTGACATGGCGGTGATGTCGACCCCGTCGAGCGTGATCCGGCCCGAGGTCACCTCGTGCAGCCGGGGGACGAGCGCGGTCAGCGTGGTCTTGCCGCTGCCGGTCGCGCCCACGAGGGCCATGGACTCGCCGGGGCGGATGTGCAGGTCGACGCGGTCCAGGACGGGCGGGGAGCCGGCCGGGGCGTCGGGGTAGCGGAAGCTGACGGAGTGGAAGCGAAGGCCCCGGTCGGGAGCGGCCTTCGCGGTGCTCGCCGGTGCGCCGGCCGTCTCCGGCTCGGCGTCCATCACCTCGAAGTACCGCTCCGTCGCCGTCGCCGCCTCCTGGCTCATCGCCAGCAGGAAGCCGATCGAGTCGACCGGCCACCGCAGAGCGAGCGCCGTGGACAGGAAGGCCACCAGCGTGCCCGCCGACAGGCTGCCGTCCGCCACCCGCACGGCCCCCAGCACCAGTGCCGCTCCGATGGCCACCTCCGGCAGCGTCACGATGACGGCGAGGATCGACGCCAGCAGCCGGGCCTTGCGCAGCTCCGTCCCCCGCAGCGTCCGCGACAGCTCGCGGAACGCCCGTGCCTGACTGCGGTGCCGCCCGAACCCCTTGATGATGCGGATGCCGAGCACGCCCTCCTCGACGACCGTCGTCAGATCACCGACCTGGTCCTGCGCCTGCCGCGCCGCCTCCGCGTACCGCTTCTCGAAGAGCGCGCAGCTGACCATCACCGGCACGGCCGGCCCCAGGATGACCAGCCCCAGCGTCAGGTCCTGCACCAGCATGATGATCACGCCGACCAGGATCGTCACCCCGTTGACCAGCAGGAACGTCAGCGGGAAGGCCAGGAACATCCGCAGCAGCATCAGATCCGTGGTGCCCCGGGACAGCAACTGGCCCGAGGCCCAACGGTCGTGGAACGCCACCGGCAGCCGCTGCAGATGCCGGTACAGGTCCGCGCGCATCGCCGCCTCGACCCCCGCCAGCGGCCGGGCCACCAGCCACCGCCGCAGCCCGAACAGCAGCGCCTCGGCCAGCCCGAGGAGCAGCAGGAACAGCGCGCCGAGCCAGACGCCCGCCGGGTCGCGACCGGCGACCGGCCCGTCCACGAGCCACTTGAGCACGAGCGGGATCACCAGGCCGACGCAGGACGCGACTATCGCGACCAACGCGGCGGTGAGCAGTCGGGCCCGCACCGGCCTGACGTAGGGCCACAGGCGCAGCAGCGAGCGGACGGCGGAGCGGTCTTGGGGTGTGGTGGCACGTGTCGTGGGCATCAGGAGCGAGCCTACGGAACGGCACTGACAACGCCCACCGAGTTTTGGCCGGACCACGGCCCGCCGATGGTCCTACGACCTGCGCTTCCGAGGGGTCGTACGCACGTACCGGCCGACCCGCCGACGCCGCTCCCGGCCGCGATCCGCTCGCACGCCCCCGTCAGCTCGGCCGGCAGCTCGGGGCGGTCCGCGGCGAGGCCGGCCTGCTCGCGCACGTCCTCGGCGAGGTCGAAGAAGTGATCGCGGCCGGCGGAGTTCTGGTAGCTGAGCGGCAGCAGGGCCGACGGCCTCGGCCCGGTTTTGAGCGGCGGCTCGGTCCACGGCCTCGTTCGACCGTGGGCAGCGGCCCGGCCGACGGCCCCAACCCGCCTGCGCGGACCCTGAGCGGCGACGGCCGGGCGGCTGTCTCAGCCGACCCTGAGGAGCAGCACCGAGCGGGCCGGTACCGTGATCGCCGTGCCCGCCGGGTGGGTCACGGCGGGCGCCGCCGCCTGGTCCTCCTCGGACGTGTCGACGACCACCTCGTACCGCTCCGCCCACGGCGGTCCCGGCAGGACGAAGCTCACCGGCCGCTCCCCGGCGTGCAGCACGGCGAGGAAGCTGTCGTCGAGGATCGGCGCGCCCCGCTCGTCCCGGCCCGGGATGTCCCGCCCGGACAGATACATGCCGAGCGTGGCCGCCGGCGCGTACCAGTCCCGTTCGGTCATCTCCGTGCCCCGCGCGGTGAACCACGCCAGGTCCCGCAGCCCGTCCGCCGAGTGCGCCCTCCCGGAGAAGAACGCCCGCCGCCGCAGCACCGGATGCCGGTGGCGCAGCTCGATCAGCCGGGAGGTGAGGTCGAACAGCGCCTTCCAGCCCGGCTCGGCCAGCAGCCCCCAGTCGACCCAGCTGATCTCGTTGTCCTGGCAGTACGCGTTGTTGTTGCCCCGCTGCGTGCGCCCCAGCTCGTCGCCCGCGACCAGCATCGGCACGCCCGTCGACAGCAGCAGCGTGGTCAGCAGGTTGCGCAGCTGCCGCCGCCGCAGCGCCCGTACCCGCTCCTCGCCGGTCTCGCCCTCCACCCCGCAGTTCCAGGCCCGGTTGTCGTCCGTGCCGTCCCGGTTGCCCTCGCCGTTCGCCTCGTTGTGCTTGCGCTCGTACGACACGAGGTCGCGGAGCGTGAAACCGTCGTGCGCGGTGATGAAGTTGACCGACGCGTACGGCCGCCGGCCACCCCAGGCGTAGAGGTCGCTGGACCCCGACAATCGGTACCCCATCTCCCGCACGTCCGGCAGCGCGTGCCGCCAGAAGTCCCGCACCGCGTTGCGGTAGCGGTCGTTCCACTCCGTCCACAGGGGCGGGAAGGCGCCCACCTGGTACCCGCCGGAGCCGACGTCCCAGGGCTCGGCGATCAGCTTCACCCGGCGCAGCACCGGGTCCTGCGCGATGACGGCCAGGAACGGGGACAGCATGTCCACGTCGTGCATCGACCGGGCCAGCGCCGCCGCCAGGTCGAACCGGAAGCCGTCCACGCCCATCTCCGTCACCCAGTAGCGCAGCGAGTCGGTGATGAGCCGCAGCACGTGCGGCTGGACGACGTGCAGCGTGTTGCCGCAGCCGGTGTAGTCGGCGTACCGGCGGGCGTCGGACTGGAGGCGGTAGTAGCCGCGGTTGTCGATGCCCTTCAGGGACAGCGTCGGGCCCAGCTCGCCCGCCTCCGCGGTGTGGTTGTAGACGACGTCCAGGATGACCTCGATCCCGGCCGCGTGCAGCGCCCGCACCATCCGCTTGAACTCGCCGACCTGTTCCCCGCGCGTGCCGGACGCGGCGTACGCGGCGTGCGGGGCGAAGTAGCCGATGGAGTTGTAGCCCCAGTAGTTCTTCAGGCCCCGGCGCAGCAGATGGTCCTCGTGCGCGAACTGGTGCACGGGCAGCAGCTCCACGGCCGTGATGCCGAGCCGGGTGAGGTGCTCGATCGCCGCCGGGTGGGCCAGGCCCGCGTACGTGCCGCGCAGCTCCTCGGGGATCGCCGGGTGCAGCTTGGTGAAGCCGCGCACGTGCAGCTCGTAGATCACCGAGTCCGCCCAGGGCGTCTTGGGGCGGCGGTCGTCCGACCAGTCGTCGTCGTCGTGGACGACGACCCCCTTCGGGACGTGCGGCGCCGAGTCCCGTTCGTCGCGCACGGTGTCCGCGACCTGCTGCTGGGGCCAGTCCCGGACGTGCCCGTAGACCTCGGGCGGCAGGCCGAAGTCGCCGTCCACCGCGCGCGCGTACGGGTCGAGCAGCAGCTTCGCCGGGTTCCAGCGGCCGCCCGTCCACGGATCCCAGCGGCCGTGCACCCGGTAGCCGTACCGCTGCCCCGGCATGACTCCCGGCACGAACCCGTGCCAGATCTCGTGGGTCAGCTCGGTCAGGCGGTGCCGCCGTTCCGTGCCGTCCTCGTCGAACAGGCACAGCTCCACCGCCTCCGCCCCGCCCGCCCACAACGCGAAGTTGGTGCCCGCCACCCCGTCCGGGCCGACCCGGAACCGGGCCCCCAGCGGCGTCGGGGCCCCCGGCCACACCGGCACCGCGGCGGCCGGCGCCGCGCGCGGCGCGCCGTTCAACGCGGTGGCCGGGCGTCCGCCCTGCCCGGCCACCGTCTCCTGCTCGGCTGCGCTGGACACCTGTCAGCCTCCCGCGGCTCGTCACGACGACGTCGGCCGGGGCACGGCGTCCCTTCCGCGGCACCGGTCCGTCGTCCTCCCCACTGTTCTGCCCAGAGCTTGGCTCGCACTCACGTTTCCCCAGGGCGGGCCCGGTCGTTGGACACGTTTGTGAGGCACGTACATGGGCGCGCGCGGCGCGCGAGGGCCGCACTGGCCGCCGTACTGACATGGGCAGGACTGCTGGCCGGGGCCGCCGGCTGCACGTCGGACGGCGTGAGCCGGCTCGGCGCGCCCGGCAAACCCCCCGGTCCCGAGCAGGTCATCGACGTCTCGCCGGACGACGGCAGCAAGGGCGTCCGCCGCGACGAGACACTCTCCGTACAGGTGTCCGACGGGCGTCTGGAGTCCGTGCGGGTCGTCAGGTCCCAGGACGCCCAGGAACTGCCGGTGCCCGGCCGGATCTCCGCGGACGGGCGGCGCTGGGAACCCGACGACGGGAAGCTGGCGATGGCCGCCCGGTACACCGTCGACGCCGTGGCCGTGGACGGCGACGGCCGCCGTTCCGCCCGGCACACCACCTTCAGCACGCAGGTGCCGAAGGAACGCTTCATTGGCTACGTCACCCCGGAGAACCGCTCCGTGGTCGGCACCGGAATGATCGTCAGCCTGGAGTTCAACCGGGAGATCGAGGACCGCGCGGCCGTCGAACGGGCCGTACGCGTCACCGCGAAGCCCGACGTCGAGATCCGCCCGCACTGGTTCGGCCGGAACCGTCTCGACTTCCGCCCCGAGCACTACTGGAGACCCGGCACCGAGGTCACCGTCGAGCTGCGGCTGAGGGACGTCGAGGGCGCACGCGGGGTCTACGGGCTCCAGTACAAGACGGTCGCGTTCACCGTCGGCCGCAGCCAGGTCTCGCTGGTCGACGCGCAGAAGCACACCATGGAGGTGCGCCGGGACGGCGAGCTGCTCGGGACGGTGCCGATCACCGCGGGGGCGCCCAAGAGCCCGACGTACAACGGGAAGATGGTGGTCAGCGCCATGTACGAGGTGACCCGGATGAACGGCAGCACGGTCGGCTTCGGCGGCGAGTACGACATCCCGGACGTCCCGCACGCCATGCGCCTCACCGACTCCGGCACCTTCCTGCACGGCAACTACTGGGCGGCGGCCAGTACGTTCGGCGCGACCAACGTCAGCCACGGCTGTGTCGGGCTGCGGGACGTCAAGGGTGGCGACTCGGAGACCCCGGCGGGCTGGTTCTTCGACCGGACGCTGGTCGGGGACGTCGTCGAGGTCGTCAACAGCGATGACAAAAGGGTCGCTCCCGACAACGGGCTCGGAGGATGGAACATGGGATGGAAGGAGTGGAAAGCGGGCAGTGCTCTGAAGTGAGCCCGCTGGGGGGCGGGCCGGTCCGCGGCGGCCGGATGATGTTGGGACTGAACGGTGACAATCGCGCGGCCTCGGCGGCGCCGACCGTGTGGTTAATATGCGCCGAACGCGCGGGACGCGCTGGGGAGCGGGCCCGACGGGGCCCGGTGAGGGTCCGGTCCGGGGCCCGTTGAGGGGAGAACAACGTGAACGTGCGACCGATATCGGGGGCGTCGGTTGACGCGCGCGGGGGGCGCGGACGCAAGGGCATGGCGCTGGTCGCCGGCGTGCTGCTGCTGACCGTCACCGCGTGCGGCTCGGGCTCGGACTCCGGGTCGGGCTCCGGCTCGGGGTCCGACAAGGGCAAGGGGGCGGCCACGGCGGAGAGCAAGCAGTCCGAGGCGGCCGTCACCATAGCCCCCAAGGACGGCGCCGAGTCCGTCGAGACCAGCGGAGCCCTCAAGGTCACCGCCGCCAAGGGCAAGCTGACCGAGGTCGTCGTCAAGGACGCCAAGGGCACCGAGATAGCCGGTGAGATATCGAAGGACGGCGCCACCTGGACGCCGTCCACCCACCTGGCCGCCTCCACCAAGTACCAGGTGCACGCGGTCGCGAAGGACTCCGCCGGCCGCGAGGCCGCCGAGGACGCGAGCTTCACCACCCTGACGCCGCAGAACACGTTCGTCGGCCACTTCACCCCCGAGGACGGCTCCACCGTCGGCGTCGGCATGCCCTTCTCCCTCAACTTCACCCGGGGCATCACCAATCCCGAGCAGGTCGAGAAGGCCGTCGAGATCAAGACCGAACCGGCCGTCGAGGTCGAGGGCCACTGGTTCGGCAACGACCGCCTCGACTTCCGCCCCGAGAAGTACTGGAAGGCCGGCACCAAGGTCACCGTCAGGCTCAACCTCAACGGCGTCGAGGGCCGCCCCGGTGTCTACGGCGAGCAGGCCAAGACCGTCTCCTTCACCATCGGCCGCAACCAGGTCTCCGTCGTGGACGCCAAGAAGCTCACGATGAAGGTCATGCGGGACGGCAAGGTCGTCAAGACCATCCCGGTCACCACCGGCAAGCCCGGCATGGAGACCTGGAACGGCCAGATGGTCATCAGCGAGAAGCACACCGTGACCCGGATGAACGGCGCGACGGTCGGTTACGGCGGCGAGTACGACATCAAGGACGTCCCGCACGCCGTGCGCCTGACCACCTCCGGCACCTTCCTGCACGGCAACTACTGGGCGAGCGGCGCCTTCGGCAGCTACAACGCCAGCCACGGTTGCGTCGGCCTGCGCGACGTGCGCGGCGGCTGGGACAAGGGCGCGCCGGCCGCGTGGTTCTTCGACAACTCGATGGTCGGCGACGTGGTCGTGGTGAGGAACTCCAACGACCGGATCGTGGACCCGGACAACGGGCTCAACGGCTGGAACATGTCGTGGGAGAAGTGGAAGGCGTGAACCGCTGACGCGCCGGGCCCGGTGTGACCGACCGCACCGGGCCCGTCGCCGTTAGCCGACGTTAACCTGCTGGCATGACCGTGAATCTCGAAGTCGCCGAGGGCGTCGGCACGCTCCGCCTCGACCGCCCGCCCATGAACGCGCTGGACATCGCCACGCAGGACCGGCTGAAGGAACTCGCCGAGGAGGCCACGCGCCGCGACGACGTCCGCGCGGTCGTCGTGTACGGCGGCGAGAAGGTGTTCGCGGCGGGCGCGGACATCAAGGAGATGCAGGACATGGACCACACGGCGATGGTCCTGCGCGCCCGCGCCCTGCAGGACTCCTTCACGGCCGTGGCCCGCATCCCCAAGCCGGTCGTCGCCGCCGTCACCGGGTACGCGCTCGGCGGCGGATGCGAACTGGCGCTGTGCGCGGACTACCGCGTCGCCGCGGACAACGCCAAGCTGGGCCAGCCGGAGATCCTGCTCGGCCTGATCCCCGGCGCGGGCGGCACCCAGCGCCTGGCACGGCTGATCGGCCCGTCCAAGGCCAAGGACCTGATCTTCACCGGCCGGATGGTCAAGGCCGACGAGGCGCTGAGCCTGGGCCTGGTGGACCAGGTGGTGCCGGCGGCCGAGGTGTACGACACGGCGCACGCGTGGGCGGCGAAGCTGGCGCAGGGTCCCGCGCTCGCGCTGCGCGCGGCGAAGGAGTCGATCGACACGGGACTGGAGACGGACATCGACACCGGCCTCGCCGTCGAACGGAACTGGTTCGCGGGCCTGTTCGCCACCGAGGACCGTGAGCGGGGGATGCGCAGCTTCGTGGAGGAGGGGCCGGGCAAGGCCAAGTTCCTCTGAAATCCTCGCGTCAGGGCTTGCAATTGACGCGATGTCTGATCCGGGTCCCTCGATGGGGCGGTTTATGGAAGCCTTAAAGCAGCCTTAAGCCTGCCTTGTCGAGGGAGTCCGTCCATTGCCACCAGCCGACCCTTCTTCGCAGGTCGGAGGGGCTGTTCCCGCCTCCGAACTGCCCGTGGCATATGCCGAACGCCGGGCCCGGAACGTCGGTCGGAGGGGGGCGGATTCCCCGGGAACGGCCCCGCGGGGCGCGCCGGACGGCCATGATGGGGGCATGGCGGGGCTGGAGGGCATCGAACAGCCGCAAGGACGCGGCCGTGCGACCGCGGCGCGCTGGTCGCCGGCGGTCGAGGACGAACGAGCACTCAGGGCGCTGGAGTTGTTCGGCAACCCCACGGAGGCGGAGGTCTCACTGCCGTCCCGCCCGGAGTCGGCCGCGACGGCACGCCGGCTCGCCCAGGTCGTCGTCCTGCGCCAGTGGGGCCTGTCCGCCAAGATGACCGAGGACGCCGTTCTCCTCGTCTCCGAGCTGGTCGGCAACGCCGTGCGCCACACCGGCGCCCGCGCCTTCGGCCTGCGGATGCGCCGCCGCCGGGGCTGGATCCGCATCGAGGTCCGCGACCCCTCCCGGGGGCTGCCCTGCCTGATGCCGGTCCAGGAGATGGACGTCAGTGGCCGGGGTCTGTACCTCGTCGACAAGCTCTCGGACCGCTGGGGCGTGGACCTGCTGCCGCGCGGCAAGACGACCTGGTTCGAGATGAGGGTGGCGGACCGCTGAGTCCGGTGGGCGCCGGCGCCGCGCCCTTTGTGTCGTCCGCCCGCCGAGTGGCGGCCGGCGGTCGCCCGGTGAACGGCACCCCCGAGGCCGAGCTCACGCGCTGCCGTCCGAGCGCCCCGCACTCCGCGGCCCGGCACTGATGAACAGCGCCTCCGATCCCACCGGCCGGTAGCCGGCCGCCTGGAAGGCCCGCAGGCTCCGGGCGTTGCCCGGGGAGATCTGTGCCCACACCGGCTCGCCCCCGGCCAGGTGCCGCGCCGCCAGCGCCAGGGCCCGCCCCAGCCCTCGGTGCCGTACCGCCTCCGCCACCTCCACCGCGGCCTCCAGCCGCCCCGCGACGCCGCGCCCCAGCACCAGCACTCCGCCGTCGGCGGCCCACACCCGCACGTCGTCACGGCGTCTGCGGGAGCTGACGACCCTCGAGTGGGCGGGATCGCGGATCTCCCGCACCGCGAGGGGCGGTTCACCCGGCCGCGGCGACGCCACCGTCATCACGTCGATCGTGTCCGTCGTGCGTCCCGTCCGCTCCAGGAAGGCGGCGATGAAGCGGGCGTTCATCGTCGCCGCGAGCGCGTCGCAGTCCAGACCGCCCAGGGTGTCGTGGACCCACTGAGGATCCTCGTCCGTGAAGACCACCGAGTGCCCGGTGAAGGCGATCACTCCCGCGTCCCGGGCGCAGTGCTGGGGCACGACCGTCGTACGGCCGTCCGCCGGCGGGAAGACGCCCCGCGCCGCGGCGTCCAGAATGTCCCGCAAGGTCTCCACCACAGCGCTCCTTGAGTCTCCACCCACTGGAAGGCACACACTCGCAGACATGATCGACGACAGCACCGGTCTGTTCACCATCGGCGAGCTCGCCCGGACCACCGGACTGACCGTCCGCACCATCCGCTACTGGTCCGACGAGGGCGTCCTGCACCCGGTGGCCCGCTCCACCGGCGGCTACCGGCTGTACGACGCCGCGTCCGTGGCCCGCCTGGAGCTCATCCGCACCCTGCGCGAACTGGGCCTCGGACTGGACGACGTACGCCGGGTGCTGGCGGGTGAGACGACGGTCGCGGAGGTGGCCGCCACCCACGTGGTGGCCCTGGACGCGCGGATCAGGGCACTGAAGGTGACCCGCGCGGTGCTGTCGACCGTGGCGCGACGCGGCTCGACCGCTGAGGAGATGACGCTGATGAACAGGCTTGCGCGGCTGTCGGCCGCCGAACGGAGCCGCATTCTGCAGGAGTTCGTGGACGAGATGTTCCACGGGCTTGACACGGCCGACCCGGCGATCCGGGAGCGGATGCGCACCATGGCGGTGGACCTGCCGGAACAGCCCACGCCGGAGCAGGTGGACGCCTGGGTGGAACTGGCCGAGATGCTCCAGGACCCCGTCTTCCGGGCACGGATGCGCGAGGTGGCCGAGTTCAACGCGGCCGACCGGGGGCCGGACGTGCCCGCCGGGGCGTCGCTGTGGTTCGCGCGGCGGCTGGTGCGGCTGGGCGCCGAGGCCCGGGAGCGCGGCATCGCCCCCGAGTCGCCCGAGGCGGCGGAGGCCCTGCGCGGCCTGCTCGGCGACGCCGACCCCGCCGAAGTCCTGGAGCGCCTGCGCTCCGGCGCCGACGACCGGGTCACCCGCTACCGCGAACTGCTCGCCGTGGTGAAGGGCGGGGAACCGGCGGCCGCGCACCGCGAGGAGTTCGCCTGGGTGGTCGCCGCACTGGAGGCTCGCGTGGACAGCTAATCTGACCTGCGTCAGTACGACGGAAACAGCACGAGACAGAGGGGCGGACCGGTGGCGGACATCGAGGAAGCGCGCAAGCAGTTCGAGCGGATCGACACGGACGGCGACGGCCGGATCACGGCCAAGGAGTTCAAGACCGCTCTGGCGCAGGGCGGCGACTGGAACGTGACCGAGGCGGTCGCCGAGGCCATCATCGCCAGCCGCGACCTCGACGGCGACAAGCTGCTCTCGTTCGACGAGTTCTGGGCCCACCTGAACAAGTGAACCCACCCGAAGGGGCGCCCCGCGTACGGCGAGGGGCGCCCCTTCGTCACGTGCGGTGCGCCTCAGGGCGCTTCCAGCGCCCGCGCCACGAACGCGTCCAGCACCCCCGCCCCCACCTCCACCGTGCGGGGACGGCCCTGCCAGTCGGTGACCGTGTGCGAGCGGGCGGCGTCGCGCAGGGCGCGGACCTGGGCGCGGGTGCCCGTGCCGTCCCGGAGGTCCAGGGCGGCCAGGGCCGCGCGCGCCCAGTCGCGGGTGGCGTCCAGCCAGGGAGCGACGGAGGCGCGCACCGCCGGCGGGACCGTGTCGGGCGCTGCGGCGAGGATGTCGAGGTGGCCGCGCAGGGCGTCCCTCGCGTCGGGGGCGCCGCGCCGGTAGTCCTCGATCAGCGCGGCCAGCTTCGGGGCCGGAGTGCTGTCGAGGCGGGAGGCGTGGTTGAGGTCGGCGAAGGCGCGCAGGGCGGTGAGGGCGCGGCCGTCGCCGGCGGCCAGGACCCGCAGGCCCGCGTCGAGGGCGGCGGCGGGCCGGTAGGCCCGCGGATGCCAGGCGTAGGCGGCGACGGAGAACAGGGCGGGCACGGAGGCGGTGGCCTGGTTCATCGGGTTGGCGGTCACGCCCGCCACCGCGCCGGGGACGCCGGGGTCGCGGCCCGCGTAGGGGCCCAGGAGGAGGGTGCCCGGCGTGTAGTCGTTCACCGGGTAGTTGTCCCAGACCACCACCGGATGCCCGTAGCGGCGTGCCGCCTCACGGGCCTGGTCGGCGCGCAGGGTGGGGGAGACCACCAGCGGGCCCGTCCACATGACGGCGATGCCGGGGGCGAGGGCGGAGGCGAGGGCCGTCGTGTAGTCGGTGGCGCGCGTGCCGTCGTACTCCGTGGGGACCGTGATCAGGGGCCCGGCCTGCGGGCGGGGGGCCAGGAAGCCGCGCTGGACCTCGTTGAGCAGGTCCGCCTGGGCGCGGGCCACCGCCGCCCGTCCATGGCCGTACACCGTCGCGTCGGCGCGGCAGTTCCAGCGGGTGATGTCGATGTCGTCGAGCGGGACGGCGTACGAGCGCACCCCGACGTCCCAGAGCTGGCGGAACTTGCGCAGCAGCGCGGCGCGGTCGGCGGCGGAGGAGTAGCAGACCGACGGGCCGGGGGAGAGGGCGTACACGAAGGAGACGTGGCGGGCCGCGGCATACCGCGCCAGAGCGCGCAGGGCGGTCAGCCGGGACTCGGGGTACGGCTCACGCCAGCGGGACCGCAGGTAGGGGTCGTCCTTGGGACTGTAGAGGTAGGTGTTGAGCTTCCAGCGGGCGGCGAAGTCCAGCTGGGCCAGGCGTTCCCGGTGCGTCCAGGGGGTGCCGTAGAAGCCCTCGACGATGCCTCTGGTCGCGGTGGCGGGCCAGTCCCGGATGCGGACGGCGGGCAGGGCGGTGCGGGCGGCGGCCGCTCCGACGGGGCGGACGAGCTGGGCGAAGGTCTGCGCGGCGTGGAAGGCGCCGGTCCGGTCCGCTCCGGCGAGGGCGACGCGGGGGGCACCCCCCGCGTGGCCGACGGCGAGGACGTAGCCGCCCTCGGGCAGGCCCTTCGGCGAGCCGGCGTCCAGGCCCGCCGTCGTCCCGTCGGTCACCACCAGCAGTTCCCCCGGGCGCGGCTCGTCCCCGACCCGGATCTCACGGGCGCCGCCGGCGCGCAGGGCCCGGACGACGACGTCGAGCGTGGCCGGATCCGTCGCGTCCCCGGCGCGCACCGCCACGCTGCGGCCGATGGCCACGGAGCCCCGGTCGTCGCGCACCTCGCGCGGCGGCGGCCAGAGCGCGGGCACCGCGGCGGTCTCGCCGGCGTGCGGCCGCGCGTCGGCCCCGGCGGGCGGAACGGCCCGCGTACCGCCGTCGCCACCCGAGCCGCCCGCGCAGTCCCGCAGCAGCAGGGCGAGCACCAGCCCGAGCGCGCAGCCCAGCAGCAGCGGTGGCGGGATACGGAACGCGCGCACCGGCCCCTCCCCCTTCGTGCGTCGCGGAGGTCCGGCCGCGAACGCTGAACTCAACTCAACTGTGCGCATCAGGTTATGACGAAGTGGCAGATAGCGGCGGATGGGTTGCGTGAAGCGGGCGGTGGGCATCGTAGAGGTCCGTGTGGCGTTCCTGGGGCCGGGTGCGCGGTGCGGGAGGCACATGCGCCGTGTTGTGCGCCAGTTGGCGTAGACAGGGGCGCTCACAGCTCTTATCCAGGTATGCGCGGGGCGGACGTGGCCCCGGACGAGCACAGGAGGTCGCCGATGGTCGCGCCGGACCCGCTCAGCCACTGGATCGTTCTGGTCGACATCGAGGACTTCAGTCTGCGCGCGGAGACCGCCCAGGCGACCCTGCACGAAGAGCTGTACCACGTCGTCGAGTTCGCGCTGGCGCGCGCCGGTCTCGACATCGACGGGTGTGCCGTGCAGGACCGCGGGGACGGCGTGCTGGTCCTGATACCGGTCGGCACCAGCCCCACCAGGCTGCTGCGGGAGCTGGTGCGGGGCCTTCAGGACGCGCTGGCCGAGCACCGGGGCAAGTACAACGACGACCACCGCATGCGGCTGCGCGCCGGACTGCACCAGGGGCTGGTGATCCAGCGCGGCCAGCGGTGGACGGGCACGGCCGTCAACGACCTGGCCCGGCTGGTGGACGCCGCGCCGGTCAAGCAGGTGCTCGCCCGGGCCGCCCGGGCCCACCTGGTGGTGGTCGTCTCCGAGGAGATCCACCGGTCGGTGGTGCTGGGCCGGTACCCGGGCATCGACCCGGCGGCCTATCTGCCCGCCGACTTCGTCACCAAGCACGGTGAGGCGCGCCGGGGCTGGGTCACCGTGCCCGGCTACCCGGCACCTCCCGGACTTCCCGCGGATCCGGGGGAGCCGCCACGTGACCGTGGCAGAGACGGGGGACCACCCGGCACGGGCGGCAACGCGGGAGGAGCGGGCGGCGGGGCCGACACGGGGAGCCCGGCACCGCCGCCCACGCTCGGCGTCCAGGACATGCTGCACAGCCAACTGGCTTTCGGTGACGGTGCCTTGGCGGTCGGCGGCGACTACGTGGAGGGCAACAAGAACGTCTACGGATCCACGCCCACGCCCACCCCCGAAGACCCCGCGCTCCGCCGCAGCGCCGCGGACGGAGCATGAGCACGCCCGCGGGCCCCGCCCCCGCCGCGCCGGCGCCCGTCCCGCAGCCGGCGCCGCCGCGGCGCCACGGGGTGGGCAGCCCGCCGCCGCGCCCGCGCCGGGCACCGCCCCGGCCGCCCCGGCGGTCCCGCTCCGGGCGCCGGTGCCGGGGCCGGCGGCGAGGGGCAGCCGCCGGCCGGGCCGCAGTCGCCCACCCCCGAACCCCCCGGCGCCGCCAACAACGTGGGCGCCGGAGCCAGCGCCAGTGTCGCCACCGCCCGCACCGGCCAGGGCAGCCTCCGCGCGGGCCTGCTGCGCGACGCCTGGACGCACATCGGCGGCGACCGCGTGCAGGGCGACAAGATCGTCATCCACGCCGCGGGCGAGCGCGGAGTGGTCCTGCGTGCCGTGGCCGCCGCCCTGGTGGACACCGTCCGGCACACCTTCCAGGCGCCGCCCCGCTGGGACGACATCCAGGCCGACGCCTGGCAGCGCCGCTCGGTCGTGCTGCGCGGCCCCGGCGGCGCGGGCAAGACCGCGGCGGCGGTCCGGCTGCTGATCTCCGCCCAGGTCAAGACCTGGTACCTGCTGGACTCGGTGGCCGAACTGACCCGGCTGACCGAACTGCGCCAACTCGGCAGCGGCGCGGGCCTGCTGCTCGACCGGCCCCCCGACCTCGGCGAGCTGCGCGGCTCCCAACTGGCCGGACTGGAGGGCCTGCTGGAGCGGGCCGACGCCCGACTGGTGCTGATCGCCGGGCCGGACGCCGAACTGGACCGCAGCGTGGGCGAGTACGTCCAGCGCGTCACCCGCCCCGACTCCCTGGACGCCGTACTCGCCGCCCACCTGGCCCTCCGGCTCGGCGAGGCGGACGCCGAACGCGTACGGGCCGCAGACGGGGTCGCCGACCTTGTCGCGGAACTCCTCTGCGACGGCCCCGGCTGCCGCGACGCCGCCCGCCTCGCCGAGGTGCTCGCCCACGAGTACGGCGGTGGCGGCATCGACCCGGACCGGGTGCGCGCCCGGATGGACAGCTCCGGCGGGGAGAGCCCCGAGGAGTGGTTCGAAGGGCTCGGCGACACCGGGCTGCGCACCCAGGCCATCGCCCTGGCCGTGCTCGGCGGGCTGCCGCAGGAGGACGTGGCGCTGGCCGCCGCCGCCCTGCTCGACCGGTTCCGCAGCGACCGCGGCGTCCTCACCACCAGCGTCGAACGCGGCCCCGTCCCGCTCCGACAGGACCCGTTCGCGCAGTCCCGCCGGCTGCTCGCCGAGAAGCTGCGCGCCCGCACCGTCTCCGCCGTCACCCGCGGCAGCTTCGGCCGGCTGCCCTGCACCGTCGCCGAGTACCGCAACCCCGACTACCCGCCCCGGATCATCCGGCACGTCTGGTCCGAGTACCGGATCCAGCAAGAACTCGTGCACTGGCTGGCCGAGTTGGTCGACTCGCCCTCGCAGCAGGTGCGCAGCTTCGCCGGGACCGCGCTCGGCCTGATCGCCACCGAGTCCTTCGACCACATCGCCACCCAGGTGCTGCCCGGCTGGGTGCTGCACGAGGACAGCGGCTCCGCACGCCGCGAGGCCATCGCCTACGCGCTGCGCGTGTGCGCCCGCGACCCCGACCTGCGGCCCGGCGTCCACGCCCTCGTCAACGGCTGGTACCTCAGCGGCACCTGGGAGTTCCAGGCCGCCGCCGCCCGCGCGTACGGGCTGTGCCTGGGCGGAGCCGACCTGCACACCGCCGTGCGCTGCCTCACCCGGCTCGGCACCGTCGACCACATCCAGGTCGCCATCGCCATCGGGGACGCCTTCGCCGACCTGGTCGAGGAGGACGTCCAGGCGCACGCCCCGCTGGTGCTGCGGGCCGTCGCCGAAATGGTGCACGAACCGCTCAGCCGCCCGGTCGGCCACCTGGTGTTCCTGATCCTCGCCGACGCCCTCGCCACCGAGGAACCCGCCGCCCCCGGCGCCGCCCCGCGCTCCCGCCCCACCCTGCTCCGGCTGGCCGCGGCGGACCCGCCCGGCAGCGAACTGCGCCGCCTGCTCGGCTACCTGTGGTCCGAGGTGATCGGCGGCGAACTCTTCGGCGACGAGTCCGCGGGCGTCCTGGAGGCCTGGGCCGCCCAGGCCGAGACCGACCCGCTGCTCCTCGACGACCTGGTCCGCGTCCTCGTCCAGGACGTGGTCGCGCCCAGCCCCCGCGTCGGCCGCCTCCTGGAGCGCTACGTGACGCGCTGGACCGAGCGCGACCGCTTCCGTCCCCTGCCCCGCGCCGCGGCGGTCCTCGGCAGCGCCCTGCGGCCGTCCGCCGGCCCCGCACACCCCGGAGGTGCCCGGTGACCGAACCGGTGTCGTTGATCGTCAGCCAGACGCCGGTGCCCCGCATGGCCGTGGGGCCGACCAAGGCGACCGAACCCCATCTCGCCGTCGTCTACGCCACCGCCTCCGGCGAGGTGGCCTGCTTCGAGGGCCGCCCGATGAAGCCCTCGCAGCAAATGTTCTCCAAGTACCGCACCCGGTACGAGGTCGACATGCGCGCCTACCAGCGCTCCGCCCTCCTCGGCCGCAACCCGCTGGTCTCCCGGGACGGCGTGCACGCCTTCGAGGTGACCGTCGACTTCGCCTTCCGCGTCGACGGCTGGAAGGGCGCCGAGGACTTCGTGCGCTCCGGCCTGCGCGACCCGCTGCCCGTGGTCCACGGCCACCTGGTCTCCCTCTTCCACGGCGCGGGCCAGCGATTCGCCATCGAGGACTCCTTCGGCCTCCAGCACCACCTCAACCAGCTGTGCGCCCAGCCGGTGGTCTTCCAGGAGGGCCTCAAGCTCTACGGCTGCCAGGTGCACGTCCGGCCCGACGCCAAGTCCCTGTCGCACCTGGAGTCCCTCATCGAGGCCGGCCGGCGCGAACACCTCGGCGCCGCCGAGCACGTGCCCAACCGGGGCGCCGTCGTCCGGCAGATCGAGATCGAGACCATCCAGCAGCAGGCCCAGATCCAGGCCACCGCCCGGCAGGCGGACGCGCTCGCCGACACCCTCACCACCAGCGACGGCCTGATCCGCCACTACCTGGTCACCCACCCGCACGACGCGGCAGGCGCGTTCGAGATGCGGCGTCAACTGGAGGAGGCCCGCGCGGCCACCGCCGAACTGCAGAACCAGCGCGCCCTCGGCCTGTTCCAGGTGATGGCCGAGAAGGGCCTGATACAGGCCGGCGATCTGGAACACATGCGCCGGCAGCTCACCGGCACGGTCGGCCGCGCCACCGGAGGCGACGGCGCCCTTCCGCCCCCGGCCACCCCGCAGCTGACCACCGCCCGCCCCTGGGACCCGCCCCAGCTCCCGCCGGCCGGCCCCGCCGAACCGGCACAGGCACCACCCGGCTACGCCCCGACCCTCGTCTCACCCACCGTCACCCCGGAGCCCGGGGTGACCCCGCAAGCCGGCGTCACCCCCGAAGGCTTCACCCCGCGAGCCGGTGCCGGCCCGGCCGCGCCGCCCGGCCCGCCCACCACGACCGCCCCCACCGCCCTGATCTACCTCGTCGTCGACGAGTCCCTGGACCGCGCCTGCCTCGACGAACTCCAGCGCGGACTGGACGCCCTGCACTCCGCGCTCTCCGCCGCCCCGCACCTCTCCCGCGTCCTGCGGCTGGGCGTCCTCGGCATGGCCGCCACCACCGAACAGCGGCTGTCCCTGGCCGAGGTCGGCCCCGGCACCCGTACCGCCCTCCTCGTGGGCCGGCGCGGACTGTCGTACAGTCACGCCTTCCGCACCCTGCGGCCACTGATCGGGCAGGACGTCACCGTCGTCAAGAACGACGGCGCGCGGGTGCTGCGGCCCCTCGTGTACTTCCTCACCGGCGGCGCGCCCGACGAGGGAAACACCTGGCGCGGCGACCACCACGACCTGACCGACACCGACCGCAACCGGGCGGCGCCGCACCTGATCGCGCTCGGCTTCGGCCGGGCCGAGACGCAGGCCGTACGGGCCGTGGCGACCCGCCCCGAGTTGGGCTTCATGGCCGCCCCGCACCAGGACGCCGCCTCGGCCGCGCACAGCTGTGCCGCGTTCCTGCGCGACAGCGTCGTCGGGTACGGGCAGCGCCTCGCGTCCGGCGAGGCGAACTTCTCCATCAACCCGCCGGACGGCTTCCGGCGGGCCGAGGACGCGCTGTGACCCTCGGACACCCCACGGCCGACGCAACCCACGCCATCCCCATCCGGCACAGAAACGGAAGACGATGATGGAAAGCAACCGGGGGCACTTGCTCCCCATCTACGTCCTCGCCGACGAGTCGGGCTCGATGACCGAGCACATCGACGACCTCAACGAGGGCCTGCGCTCACTGCATCAGGCACTGCTCGGCGAGCCGATGGCCGCCGCCAAGGTGCGCTTCTCGGTGCTCGGCTTCTCCGACGACGTGATCGAACGCGTCCGCCTGGTGGACCTGCGCAGCGCGGCCGAGTTCCCGCGCCTGACCACCCGCGGCATGACCAGTTACCGGACCGCCTTCGAGGACCTGATCAACCGCATACCCGCCGACGTGAACCGCCTGAAGTCCGAGGGCTACCAGGTGCACCGGCCCGCCGTGTTCTTCCTCAGCGACGGCCTGCCCAACCACGGCGAGGACTGGCAGGACCCGCACCGCCGGCTCACCGACCGCAACACCACCCTCGGCGCACCCAACATCATCGCCTGCGGCATCGTGGACGCCGACGCGCAGACGATCAGCAAGGTCGCCACCCGGCCGGAGTTCGGCTTCGTCGCCAACCAGGGCGTCGACGTCGGCGCGGCCATCGCCAAGTTCTGCACGGCCCTGACCAAGAGCGTGATCTCCTCGGGCCGTTCGCTGGGTTCCGCGTCCCCGCAGCTGGTGGTGGACAAGCCAGAGGGCTTCACCGTCGCGATCGACGTGATCTGACGTGTGGTTCCCCCATCGTCACGCCCCCGACGACCCCGCACGGCAGACCGGCCCGGCCCCCGCGCCACCCCGTCCGGCACCGCCCCTGCGCCCGCACCAGCCCGAGCAGGCCGGTGTCTACGACTGGCAGCAGGACGCCGAGTGGCCGCAGCAGCCCCCAGCGGCACCCCGGCAACCCCAGCCGCAACCCCGGCCGGCGGCGCCGCGGAACATCGGCATGGACCTGTGGCGGAGGATGCCCCTCGACGGGGAGGAGAGCGCCGACTTCCCGCCGAGGCCGCCTACGGGCGGGCTGTCGTACCGCCCCGACACCGTGTGCGACGGCTGGTCGACGCACGCCCTCGACCTGCGGCTGGCCTCGGTCCGCGGCCAGCAGCACCGCTGGGACGGACGCCCACGCGAGGACGACGCCGCGGCGGCCTGGGACCCGACCACCGGAGCCGTGGTGATCGCCGTCGCCGACGGGGTGTCCGACGCCCGCCAGCCGCACATCGGCTCCCAACTGGCCTGCCGCAGCACGGTCGACGAGCTGCTCTCCCAGGTGCGGGCGGGCGGCGGCTTCGTCACGGACTGGCAGAAACTGCTGTCCACCGTCCACTGGCAGCTGCGCGAACAGGCCGGCCGTCTGCTGCGCACCCCGGACGCCGGGGTGGCGGAGACGGCCGACCTGCTGGCCACCACCCTGGTCGCCGGGGTGGCCACGCCCACCCAGGACGGCGTCCAGGTCGCCCTGCTGTCGGTGGGCGACTCCGGGGTCTGGCAGATCAAGCACGAGGAGCTCTACCCGATGCTCGGCGGCAAGACGCCCGGCTCCGACGGGCTGCTCTCCTCGGCCGTGCAGCCGCTGCCGTACGTCCCCGCCGACTTCCGCCCGCTCGAGTTCACGCTGGAACCGGGCAGCGTCCTGCTCGTCGGCACCGACGGCTTCGGCGACCCGGTCGGCGACGGACGCGGCGTGGTCGGCCGGCTCTTCGCCGACCAGCTGCGCCGGCCCGTACCACCGCTGGGCTTCGCGCACCTGCTCGACTTCTCCCGGGAGACCTTCGACGACGACCGGACCCTGATCGCCCTGTGGCCCCGCGACCGTGAACGGACGGAGCCATGACGACGACGGTGTCATGGGTCCGGCCGGACCAGCTCGGCGACTACACCGCGCACGGCCTGGGCGCCGGCGGGCAGGGCAAGGTGTACGCCGTGCCCAGTCCGCCGGGCCGGTTCCAGGGCGAGTACCTCGCCTACAAGGAGTACCTGCCCGCCATCGCCTACGACGCCGACGTCCTGCACGACATGGTGGTGCTGCGCGACCTGCTGAGCCCCACCGACCGCACCCTGCTGGACAACCGGCTGACCTGGCCCCGCGCCATGGTGTACACCGGCCGGCCACCGCAACGGCTGCCGCCCTCGCAGAACGCGGGGATGCGCGTGGTCGGCTTCCTGATGCCGCGGGTGGCACGGGCGTACGAACTGCACAGCCCGAACCTGTCGGAGGTGAAGCTCCAGGCCCTGGAGTTCCTGCTCAACGACGACGGCTACGCCGCCCGGATCGGCCTGCACGTCGACGACCGGCAGCGGCTCGCGCTGCTGCACGACCTGGCCCGCACCCTGGACCGGCTGCACCACAACGCGGTCACGGTGGGCGACCTGTCGCCGAAGAACATCCTGTTCACGCTGGCCGGCACGCCCAAGTGCCTGCTGATCGACTGCGACTCGATGCGCTACCGGGGCCGGGACGTGATGGACCAGGTCGAGACCACCGGCTGGGAGGCGCCGGAGCCCGCGAAGGCCACGACGGCCTCCGACTCCTGGAAGTTCGCCCTGGTCGCCGCGCGGGTCTTCAACCGCGACCACGACAGCACGGACCTCGCACCGCTGCGCGCCGTCTCCACCGAGCTGGCCAACCTCGCCTCGCGCGGCCAGACCCGGGACCCCGCGCGACGGCCCGCGATGGGGGAGTGGCTGACCGCGCTGGACCTGGCCGGACACCGGATGCGGCAGCGCCCGGCGGCGGCGTCCGCCCCCAACCCGAACCAGCCGCCGCGGCAACAGCCACTGCCACCGAACCCCGCACCCGACCCGAACCCGGCCCCGATCCCGGTCTGGACGCCGTCACAGCGGCCCCCGGCCCCCTCCGGAACCGGCGGCGGCGGTCTGGGCAAGGCGCTGGTGTCGCTGCTGCTGGTGATCGCGGGCGTGTGGGCGGCCGCGGAGCACGGGCCGGAACTCGTGGACTCGCTGCCGTTCGGTTCGGGGCTGACGACGACGGACGACCCGTCCGTCCGGTCAGCCCCCGGCAGCGGTTCGGACGAACCCGAGGACACGCAGGCCACGCAGGGCGCGCAGTCGGAACCGGAACCGGCCCCGGAGCACCTGGCCGAGGCCCCCGGCGCGTCCGTGGACTACTCCCGGGCGGCCGACGAACCGCGGGCCCCGGAAGTGGCGGACATGTTCGCCCACTTCTACGGCGCCATCAACAACCGCGACTACGACAAGGCGCTCGGCCACTACGACCCCGCCACCGCCACGGTCGACCTCGACTCCGCCGCCAGCCGCCGCAAGTGGAAGGAGGTCATGGCCACCACCCGGGAGTCGGACATCGCCCTGACGGCCGTACGCGACTCCGGCGACTTCACCCTCGCCACGGTCACCTTCCGCAGCCACCAGGACCCCGGCTACGGCCCCGCCGGCGACGAGAACAGCACCTGCACGGACTGGACCATCACCTACCAACTCACCGACACGGCCGGC
Source organism: Streptomyces chromofuscus (assembly GCF_015160875.1). Classification (NCBI taxonomy): domain Bacteria; kingdom Bacillati; phylum Actinomycetota; class Actinomycetes; order Kitasatosporales; family Streptomycetaceae; genus Streptomyces; species Streptomyces chromofuscus. The sequence goes on from NZ_CP063374.1 coordinate 5,728,640, forward strand.
TACCGCATCTTCAAGGCCCCGAAGGAGGGGGTGAGCCACTCCCCGTGCTGAGCCCGGCTCACCCGCCGAACGCCAGCGTCTTCAGCTGGTCCACCGATCGCACCAGCAATGACTGACGTCCCGTCACCACCAAGCCTTGGGCACGCCATTGCTCCAGCACCCGGCTCACCGTGCGCCGGGACGTGAGCAGCAGGCCCGCGAGGTCGTCCTGGGACAGGGGGAGCGCGATCCGGCGGCCGGCGCCGTCGGGCTCCGGCTCGCCGCAGCGTTCGACCAGGTCCAGCAGGAGGGCGGCGAGCCGGGCGGGCACCGGCTCGGTGATGCCGGTGCGCTGGGCGTCGGCCTCGCGCAGCCGCTGCGACAGCGTCTGCCCCAGCGCCGCCGCGACGGACGGCCGGGACCGGGCGTACCCGTGGAAACGGGCCGCCGTCAGCTGGAGCACCTCGGCCGCGGTGGCCGTCAGCAGCGACGCCGAGCGGCGCCGGGCCTCCAGACCGGCCTGTTCACCGAGGAGTTCGCCCGGTCCGCGCAGGGCGAGCAGGGCGCGGTAGCCGGCGTGCGACTGGGCGACCACCTTGATCCAGCCGCCGAGCAGCACGACCAGATGGTCGGAGTCGTCGCCCTGGGCCAGCAGCGTCCGGTCCGCCGGCAACGACACCCGGGTGCCCGACCGCTCCAGCAGTGCCCGGTCGGCCGGGTCGAGCGCCTCCCAGAAGGAGGCGGGCCGGTGACCCACGGCTACCGGCCCAGCAGCCAAGCGAGCACGACGACCACCACACCGGCGACGGCGAGCAGCAGCGACTGCCGCACCCGCTGCTGCTTGGCCCAGATGACCCGGCTCATGTCGACCAGCTGACGGCTCAGCGGGCCGAGCGCGGAGGTGTTGCCGAGCTTCTCGGCCAGACGGTCGGGCTCCCAGTGCCGCAGATCCCCGAAGTACACGAAGTTCTGCTGCCAGTCGTGCCCCTGCGCCGTACCCAGTCGCGGGCTGACGACGGAGACGGCCGCGAGCGCCGCGAGCCCGAGCAGGCCGGCGCCCAGCCAGAAGAGCACGGTCGGGAACGTGCCGTCCAACTCGCCCAGCCGGTACCGGGACCCGGAGAACGCGATGATCGCGCCCAGCGCGGCCGACTCCAACGTCAGCGCGAACCCGGCCTTCGCGTCCACCTTGCCGGTCCAGTCGGTCAGCGCCGCATGAATCCGCCAGGCCGTCTCCACGGCATCCGTCTCCGCCATTGACCCCAACCCCCGTAGCTCCGCTGGACCGAGACTGCATCAGTGTGACCCCGACCGCCCACTCGCCAAACCTGCTCGGGCACATGGGGGGCCGATCCCGCCGTGCGGTCGCTGGGAATCGGATGTGCGAGTTCGGGTCAAGCAGCCCCGGCCCACTGTCGCAGCGCCGCCTTGCTCTCGAAGTCGGCCACGTTCTTGTCGATCGGGTCGTCCGTGTACTGGTGGAAGCGCCACTTCGCCTTGATGCGGGGCTTGCCCGCCGTGACGTAGTCGGCGATCCACAGGCCGTCGCCCGCGTACGACGTCGTGTCGACGGTCAGCCAGTAGGTGCGGTTGCAGTAGAGGATCACCCGGTTGTCCGGCCGCAGTTCCTTCACCTTGCGGATGAAGCGGTCCTTCTCCGCGTTGCTCGCGTGCGTCCCGTCACCCGTGGTCTCCCAGTCGACGGCGAGGATGTCGCCCGCCCGTTCCGGGGCCTTGCCGACGAAGTACTCGGCCTGGGCCGTGAGGTTGCCGGGCCAGAGGAAGTGGTAGAAGCCGACGACGAGTCCGGCGTCCCGGCCGCGCTTGGTCTGGGCGGCCAGTTTCGGGTTGACGTAGGAACGGCCCTCCGTCGCCTTGACGAAGACGAAGGAGAGGCCCTCGGTGTCGTAGGTGGTGGACTGGTAGGAGCTGACGTCGATGCCACGCAGCATGGGGACTCCCGGATGTTGCCGTGGGGGGACGGGAGTTGATGATTCCCCTTCGCGGCGCCGGGAACGCCTCGGCCGGCGCTCGATGACGTTCACCACCGGTCCGTCGCACGTCTTCCCGTCGTGCCACGTCCAGCGACCGGCGCCGGGGGCGAGCCCATGCGTGCTCGCCCCCGGCGTCGCGTGTCGACCACCCGGCGCATTGAACGTGATGTTCCGTCAGAAACAGTACGCGGCCGGGCAGTTGCCTCAGCACTCGATGATGTTCACCGCCAGCCCGCCCCGGGCCGTCTCCTTGTACTTCACGCTCATGTCGGCGCCGGTGTCCTTCATCGTCTTGATGACCTTGTCGAGGGAGACCTTGTGGCTGCCGTCGCCGCGCATCGCCATCCGTGCCGCGGTGACCGCCTTCACCGCGGCCATGCCGTTGCGCTCGATGCAGGGGATCTGGACCAGGCCGCCCACGGGATCGCAGGTGAGGCCCAGGTTGTGCTCCATGCCGATCTCGGCCGCGTTCTCGACCTGCTCGGGGCTGCCGCCGAGCACCTCGGCGAGGGCGCCCGCGGCCATCGAGCAGGCGGAGCCGACCTCGCCCTGGCAGCCGACCTCGGCGCCGGAGATGGAGGCGTTCTCCTTGAACAGCATGCCGATCGCGCCGGCGGCGAGCAGGAAGCGGACCACGCCGTCCTCGTCGGCGCCCGGCACGAAGTTGATGTAGTAGTGCAGGACCGCCGGGATGATGCCCGCCGCGCCGTTGGTGGGCGCGGTGACGACCCGGCCGCCGGCCGCGTTCTCCTCGTTCACCGCCATCGCGTAGAGCGTGATCCACTCCATGGCGAGGGCCTTCGGGTCCCCCTCGGAGCGCAGCTTGCGCGCGGTGTTGGCGGCGCGCCGGCGCACCTTCAGCCCGCCGGGCAGGATGCCCTCGCGGGTCATGCCGCGCCGCACGCAGGCCTGCATCACCTGCCAGATGTCCAGCAGGCCGGTGCGGATCTCCTCCTCGGTGCGCCAGGCGCGCTCGTTCTCCAGCATCAGCGAGGAGATCGACAGCCCCGTCTCCTTCGTCAGGCGCAGCAGCTCGTCGCCCGTGCGGAAGGGGTACTTCAGGACCGTGTCGTCCAGCTTGATGCGGTCCGCGCCGACCGCGTCCTCGTCGACGACGAACCCGCCGCCCACCGAGTAGTACGTCTTGGACAGCAGCTCCGTCCCGGAGGCGTCGTACGCCCACAGGGTCATGCCGTTGGCGTGGTACGGGAGTGCCTTGCGGCGGTGCAGTTTCAGGTCCGCGTCGAAGTCGAAGGCGATCTCGTGCTCGCCGAGGAGGCTCAGCCGGCCGACGGCCTTGATCGCCTCGACCCGTTCGTCGGCCGTCTCCACGTCCACCGTGCGCGGCGAGTCGCCCTCCAGGCCGAGCAGCACCGCCTTGGGGGTGCCGTGCCCGTGTCCGGTCGCGCCCAGGGAGCCGTACAGCTCGACGCGCAGCGAGGCCACGGAGCCCAGCAGCTCCTCGCCGCTCAGGCGGCGGGCGAACATCCGGGCCGCGCGCATCGGGCCGACCGTGTGGGAGCTGGACGGGCCGATGCCGATCGAGAACAGGTCGAAGACCGAGATGGCCACGCTGACTCCTTGGGACGGGGGTGGTGCGGTGGGCTCCACGCCGGTGTGGAGCCCACGGTCGGTCACTACTTGGTGAGGCCGGGGTAGAGCGGGTGCTTGTCGGCGAGCGCCTTGACCCGTGCCGTGAGCGCCTCCGCGTCGTACGACGGCTTCAGCGCCTGCGCGATCACGTCCGCGACCTCGGCGAAGTCCTCGGCCGTGAAGCCGCGGGTGGCCAGGGCCGGGGTGCCGATCCGCAGACCGGACGTCACCATCGGCGGACGCGGGTCGTTCGGGATCGCGTTGCGGTTGACGGTGATGCCGATCTCGTGGAGCCGGTCCTCGGCCTGCTGGCCGTCGAGCTCGGAGTTGCGCAGGTCGACCAGGACCAGGTGGACGTCGGTGCCGCCGGAGAGCACGTCCACGCCCACGGCCTTGACGTCGTCCTGCACGAGCCGCTCGGCGAGCACGCGCGCGCCTTCCAGGGTACGGCGCTGCCGCTCCTGGAAGTCCTCCGAGGCGGCGACCTTGAAGGCGACCGCCTTCGCGGCGATCACGTGCTCCAGCGGGCCGCCCTGCTGACCGGGGAAGACCGCCGAGTTGATCTTCTTGGCGAGTTCGGCCGTGGACAGGATCACACCGCCGCGCGGGCCGCCCAGCGTCTTGTGGGTCGTGGTGGTGACGACATGGGCGTGCGGCACCGGGTTGGGGTGCAGGCCCGCGGCGACCAGACCGGCGAAGTGCGCCATGTCGACCATGAGGTACGCGCCGACCTCGTCGGCGATCCGGCGGAACGCCGCGAAGTCCAGCTGCCGCGGGTAGGCGGACCAGCCGGCGACGATCAGCTTCGGCCTGGCCTCCTTGGCGAGCCGCTCGACCTCGTGCATGTCGACGCGGCCGTCCTCGCCGACGTGGTAGGCGACCACGTCGTAGAGCTTGCCGGAGAAGTTGATCTTCATGCCGTGGGTCAGGTGCCCGCCGTGCGCCAGGTTCAGGCCCATGATCGTGTCGCCGGGCTTGAGCAGCGCGAACATCGCCGCCGCGTTGGCCTGGGCACCCGAGTGCGGCTGCACGTTGGCGTGCTCGGCGCCGAACAGCTCCTTGACGCGGTCGATCGCGATCTGCTCGACCACGTCGACGTGCTCGCAGCCGCCGTAGTAGCGGCGGCCGGGGTAGCCCTCGGCGTACTTGTTGGTCAGGACCGAGCCCTGCGCCTCCATGACCGCCACGGGGGCGAAGTTCTCCGAGGCGATCATCTCGAGCGTGGACTGCTGGCGGTGCAGCTCGGCGTCGACGGCCGCCGCGACGGCCGGGTCGAGCTCGTGCAGGGGGGTGTTGAGGACGGACATCTCGCTACGACTCCTCAGCCGGCGGTGTGGGCGGCGTACTCGTCGGCGGAGAGCAGCTCGGCCGGCTCCTCCGCGATGCGCACCTTGAACAGCCAGCCGCCCTCGAAGGGGGCGGAGTTCACCAGGGACGGGTCGTTCACCACGTCCTCGTTGATCTCGGTGACCTCACCGGTGACCGGGGAGTAGAGGTCGCTGACCGACTTGGTCGACTCCAGCTCGCCGCAGGTCTCGCCCGCGGTCACCTGGGAGCCCACCTCGGGGAGCTGGGCGTAGACGACGTCACCGAGGGCGTTCGCGGCGAACTCGGTGATGCCGACCGTCGAGACGCCGTCCTCGGCGGCCGACAGCCACTCGTGCTCCTTGCTGTAGCGCAGCTGCTGGGGGTTGCTCATGGCCTGAATTCTCCTGTACGCGCGGGAGTGCTGGTGAATGGGGGACTGCTGGTACTGCCTGTGAGCAGGCGAAACGTGTGCCGGGTCACGGAGGGCCCGAGCCCAGTGTCTACTTCTGGCGCTTGTAGAACGGCAGCGCCACGACCTCGTACGGCTCGTGGGTGCCCCGGATGTCCACGCCGACGCCCGGCGTGCCCGGCGCCGCGTGCGCGGCGTCGACGTACGCCATCGCGATGGGCTTGCCCAGCGTGGGGGAGGGGGCGCCGGAGGTGACCTCGCCGATCACCTCGCCGCCGGCGACCACGGCGTACCCGGCGCGCGGGACGCGGCGGCCCTCGGCGACCAGGCCGACGAGGACGCGCGGCGGGCTGGCCTCCGCGCGGGCGGCGGCCTCGGCGAGGGCCTCGCGGCCGACGAAGTCGCCCTCCTTGTCGAACTTCACCACCCGGCCGAGCCCCGCGTCGAAGGGGGTGAGGGAGGTGGACAGCTCATGCCCGTACAGCGGCATGCCCGCCTCCAGGCGCAGGGTGTCCCGGCAGGACAGGCCGCACGGGACGAGGCCGGCGCCCGCGCCCGCCTCGGTCAGCGCCTCCCACAACGCCACGGCGTGCTCCGGCTGCACGAACAGCTCGAAGCCGTCCTCGCCGGTGTACCCGGTGCGGGCGATCAGCGCCGGGACGCCCGCGACGGTGCCGGGCAGGCCGGCGTAGTACTTCAGTCCGTCGAGGTCGGCGTCGGTCAGCTGCTTGAGGATGCCGGGGGACTCGGGGCCCTGCACGGCGATCAGCGCGTAGGCGTCCCGGTCGTCGCGCACGGCGGCGTCGAAGCCCTCCGCGCGCTCCGTCAGGGCGTCCAGGACCGTCTGCGCGTTGCTCGCGTTGGCGACGACCATGTACTCGGTCTCGGCGAGCCGGTAGACGATCAGGTCGTCGAGGATGCCGCCGTCCGCCCGGCAGATCATGGTGTAGCGGGCGCGGCCCACGCCGACGGAGGCGATGTTGCCGACGAGCGCGTGATTGAGGAGCCGGGCCGCCTGCGGGCCGGTGACCGTGATCTCACCCATGTGCGACAGGTCGAACAGCCCGGCCTTCGTGCGCACCGCCAGGTGCTCGTCGCGCTCGGAGCCGTAGCGCAGGGGCATGTCCCAGCCGGCGAAGTCGGTCATGGTCGCGCCCAGCGAACGATGCAGGGCATCGAGCGCGGTGCGACGGGGTGCGGTGCTGCTCATCGGTCGTTCTCCCAAGGCATGACGGCGAGGTCGTTCCTCCCCATCTGTCATCGGAACCTGAGAGGTTCGCCATGACCACCCCTGACGGACGGTGACCAGGACTTGCACCTTGGGTGGAGCCACTGCGGCAGCAGCCCGCTTTTCAGATGTGCCTCGCCCGCGCGGTAACGGGGCCTGAGAGATTCAAGGGAGGGACTTGCTCCTTCGGCGTCCCAGTCACGACGTGCCTGGGAACTCTCCCGCGCGGATTCAAGCGGCCGGTATGCAGTTGGCGCGCTCATCATTGCACGCATCACCGCGGGGCGGCAGGGGGATCTTTCACGGGGGACCTGCCACAGGGGGTGCACATGCCCACAGGAGGACACACAGCGTCCACAGGCGGGCACAGTGTGCTGTAGCAGGCCTGTTGCGGGAAGCGGACGGAAACGCGAGACGCCGCGTATTACGTTCTCTTTACACTCGACGGGGACGGGAACTCGTGAACCGCCCCAGGGGAGGACGATCACGGTGAACAGGACCACGGCCTACGCGACCACCGCGGGCCTCGCACTGCCCGAGCAGCCGACCGCCCCGGCCCGGGAGGCGGGCGCCGCGCTGCCGTCCCCCGTGGTCCGCGACCTGCGCGAGCGCGCGGGCCGCAGCCCGCACGCCCTGCTCTTCGGCCCCCGCGACCTCGTCGTGATCACCGGCCTGCCGGGCAGCGGCAAGTCCACCCTGATGCGGCGGGCGGTCCGCGGCCGGCGCATCGACTCCCAGGACACCCGCGACCGCTGGGACGGCCGTACGCCGCCCTGGCTGCCGTACGCGGTGTACCGCCCCCTCGTGCGCCTCGCGCACTACGCCGGCCTGCGCCGCGCCGTGCGTACCGGCGAGGGCGTCGTCGTCCACGACTGCGGTACGCAGGCCTGGGTGCGCGCCTGGCTGGCCCGCGAGGCCCGCCGCCGCGGCGGCACCCTGCACCTGCTGCTGCTCGACGTCACCGCCGAGCAGGCCCTGGCCGGCCAGCGCGAACGCGGCCGCGGCGTCTCGCGGTACGCGTTCCTGCGCCACCGCCGCGCCGCCGGCCGCCTGCTGCGGCGCACCGAACGCGGCGCCCTGCCGCGCGGCTGCGGCGCCGCGATCCTGCTCGACCGCGCGGCGGCCGACACGCTGACCCGCGTCGGCTTCACGGGCTGACCCCCACCGGACCGCGCGGTGGTGGCCTGCATGCTGGGCCGATGGGGTGTCACGGGCTGACAATCACCTGACCGCGCGGCGGGAGCACGCCGGGTCGCGTCGGCTTCACGGGCTGACCCCCACCGGACCGCGCGGTGGTGGCCTGCATGCTGGGCCGATGGGGTGTCACGGGCTGGCCATCACCTGACCGCGCGGCGGGAGCACGCCGGGTCGCGTCGGCTTCACGGGCTGACCCCCACCGGACCGCGCGGTGGTGGCCTGCATGCTGGGCCGATGGGGTGTCACGGGCTGACAATCACCTGACCGCGCGGCGGGAGCACGCCGGGTCGCATCGGCTTCACGGGCTGACCCCCACCCGAGCGCGCGGCGGTGGGGGCACACCGGGCCGGACCGGCCAGAGGTCCGACGCCTGCTCGACGGCGCGGCGGTGGGTACGCCGGGCGGTATCGGCCTCACGGGCGCCCACTGTCCGACACTCCGCCGCGTGCGGCCCCGCACCGGTCCGGCTTCACGGCCCGAGTCCGAGGCGGGGGTGGTCCGGCGCCGGTACGGTCCACCGGCTGCGGCCACGCCCGGTGCCCCGTGCCGGATCGTTGTGTGGGGCGACGCGGCGGGCGGGTTAGCCTTTTCAGCCGATGGCACTGGTACGGAGCAGGCGGTAGGCAGATGGACTTCCCGGAGGACATTCCGGCGCAGGCGCACCCGCATCCGCACGGCGGATGGCCCGGCAACGAGCTGGAGGAGGTGCTGTCGGCCTCCCTCGGTGTCCCGTCGGCCGGCGGCCGGATCGTCGAGGTGCTCGGCCGCAGCTTCGTGTGGGTGCCGCTGCCCAACGGCGGCGGCCCCCACAGCGGCCCCCTCGACCTGCCGAGCATGGAGATCGACGGCCAGGCCTACGTCCCGGTCTTCAGCTCCGAGGAACAGTTCCGCCAGGTCGTCGGCGCCCACATGTCGTACACCATCGCCCCCGCTGTCGAGTTCGCCCGCGGCCTGCCCCCGCAGGCGGGCATCGCGGTGAACCCCGGCGGCGTCGTCGGCATCCCGCTCCCCCCGGCCGCGGTCGCCGAACTCGGCCGCGCCGGCCGCACCCCCCTCGACGGCCCCGCGAGCGGTGGCCGGGTCCGCCTCTTCCAGCCCGACTGGCAGGACGACCCGGTGGACTTCCTCACGGCGGCGTCCGCGGAGTTCGAGTCGATCGGCGTCGTGACCACGGCCCGCCGCTGCCTGGCGGCGATCGAGACGGCCGACCCGGTGATGTTCGTGGGCGTCGAACTCTCCCAGTGGGAAGGGGACCTGCGCGCCGCACCCCTGGACGCCCTGGGCCGCGCCCTGGGCAGCACTCCCGTGCGATGGCCGGTCAACCTGGTCCTGATGGACGTGGCCCAGGACCCGGTGGTCACCTGGATGCGGGAGCGGGTGCGCCCCTTCTACCAGCGGAGCCGGTGAAACACCTCCGCGGACGGCGGACCCGGGGGCGCGGGGAGCCGCGCGACCAGCAACGGACGACCCGCGCTCGCCGAAACGAGACAGTCCCCGAGTCGGTGGGCGCCCTTAAGCTAGGGTCACGGCTCGAAAAGGGCGTTGCACGAAGGGGCGGTAAACAGTGAGCGCGAGCGGCACGGGCACGGCCGCGGCCGGCCAGGTCGAGCACATGCTGCGCCAGGTGACGCCGGGGCGCCACGACGCCTACGAGGCACTCCTGCGCGCCCTCGCGACCCCCCACTCCGGCCAGGTCTGGATGCTGCTGTGGCACGGTCAGGCCGGCAGCCCCGACGCCCAGTACGGGAACATGGAGGTCGACGGCTACGGCTACGCCCCCTGCGTCACCTCGGCCCAGGAGCTGTCGGCCAGCGGCTGGAACCGCTCGTACGAGGTGGTCGACGGCCTGGACGTGGCCCGCACCCTCTACCCCGACCACTACGGGATCTGGCTGAACCCGCACGCCCCCGGCGGCGGCGTCGGCATCCCCTGGCTGGATCTGCGCCGCATCGCCACCGGCCTCGACCGCCAGCCCGCCGGCCCCCTGCGGCTGTCGGAACCCGCCATCCAGATCCCGCAGTTCTACGCCCTGCTGTCGCAGAACGCCCACCGCACCCCGGCCGTCCGCTCGCTGCGCCGCGCCTGGGTCCAGCCCGCGCTCGGCGCGCCGTACCTCGCCATCGGCCTCGACGTGTACGACACCTCCCCGCCCGCCGTGGACTCGGTGCGAGCGATGATGCAGCAGTCGATCGGCGCGGTCCCGGACGGACTGCCGGTGTCGACGGTCGCGATGTCCGACGAGTACGACCCGGTCGCGATGTGGCTGCGCGCCAACGCCCGCCCCTTCTACGACCGAGAGGCCCACGCGGGCCCGTCCCAGGCCGCCCGCGGGTACGGGTATCCACCGTCCAACTGAGCACTGGCCTCTTCTGGACCGCTCCATCATCAACCGCGGCGTCGGCAGATGCAGAATTCCATGTCCTTGAGTGGGCCACGGGTCGGTACCTGGAGTTGTCGCGCTCTGTGCGGATGTTGAACCGCTGGTACGCGGCCTTGGGAGTCGTGCAGCCGTAGTGCTTGCCCTTGGCTTCCCCGACCTTGGCGGAGTTGTACTTGCCGGTCGTCCCCGCGGGGGCTGTCCCTGGACCGCGACCATCATGCCGGTCAGGAGGGCCGCAGCAGCCCATGTCGCGCCCGCATTGCGCTTCCACTCTTCTTGCATGCTGGTTCCCGTGTCTCCGGGAGCGCCAGGGTTTTTCGGCGCCCAACAGTTGATCCGTGCAGTGCGTCGAGTGAGACGTGACCAGCGGATGGATGTCGGGATTGCGGTGGGATACGGGATCTGACCGAACTTGATCGGTCGATGTGGCCACGTAGAGGCGGGGGGGGGGAGCGAAAGGGCCGGCCGCGCGCCGTCAGTGTGCCCGGACGTTCGGGTCGACAGTCTCCGTCCCCCTCCACGGGCCGTCGATTCGACCCGTCGGCCACGGGTAAGGGACCCTAACAGGCCCTATGTGCAACTCCCGGCTGTGTGCGGCAAGTTCATCGCGCCTACCCTTGATGTACCGGTAGCTTCCCATTTATCGAGTGTTCAGATCTCAGGTAGGTATCACCGCTATGCGGACTGTTCTCGGGCGCCGGTCCCGTCTGTAGTGTTCAGGCGGTCAACATTGCATTCCCCTCAGCGGAACCCGGAGTGGCCGACCTATGCGCATACTCAGATCCCGCGCCGCCAGGGCGATCACGGCCGCGTTGGCGGTCGGTCTGATCGCCACCGGCTGTGCCAGTGAGCGAGACAAGGAAGACTCGAAGGGGGAGAAGGACACCTTCGTGTTCGGCGCCCCCGGCGACCCGAGCTCGCTGGACCCTGCGCTCGCGAGCGACGGCGAGACCTTCCGGGTCACCCGCCAGGCCTTCGAGGCGCTGCTCGAGCACGAGTCGGGCGGCAGCAAGCTCGTCGGCGGCCTCGCCGAGACCTGGGAGAGCAACGACGCGGGCACCGTGTGGACCTTCAACCTCCGCAAGGGCGTGAAGTTCCACGACGGTGAAGCGTTCAACGCCGCGGCCGTGTGCGCCAACTACGACCACTGGTTCAACTGGAAGGGCACCTACCAGTCCAGCGCGGTCTCGTACTACTGGCAGACCATCATGGGCGGCTTCGCGAAGAACGAGGACAAGGAGACGCCGGAGGCGAACTACAAGTCCTGCACCGCGAAGGACGAGAACACCGCCGTCATCGAGGTCAAGAAGCCTTCCGCCAACCTCCCCGGCGGCTTCTCCCTGCAGGCCCTGGCCATCCACTCGCCGAAGGCCCTCAAGGCGTACGAGGCCCAGGAGGCGACCGCCAAGGGCGACGCGATCACCTACCCCAAGTACAGCCAGGAGGCCGGCACGGTCGCCGGTACCGGCCCGTACAAGATCACGAAGTGGAACAAGGGCAACAAGGAAGTCACCCTTCAGCGCTTCGACGACTACTGGGGTGAGAAGGCCAAGGTCAAGAACCTGGTCATTCGCACCATCGACACCGAGGACGGCCGCCGGCAGGCGCTGCAGGCCGGCGACATCGACGGGTACGACCTGGTGGCGCCCGCCGACGTCAAGACCCTCGAGGGCGAAGGCTTCCAGGTCCCGACCCGTGGCGTCTTCAACCTCTTCTACCTGGGCATGACCCAGGAGAAGAACCCGGCGCTGAAGAAGAAGGAAGTGCGCCAGGCGATCGCGCACGCCCTGGACCGGGAGAACCTGGTCAAGACCCAGCTGCCCGAGGGCGGCAAGGTGGCCACGCAGTTCATGCCGGACACCGTCGAGGGCTACTCCGAGGGCGTCAAGACCTACGCGTACGACACGGCCAAGGCCAAGAGCCTGCTGAAGGCCGCGGGCGAGAGCGGCCTCAAGATCGAGTTCTGCTACCCGACCGAGGTCACCCGCCCGTACATGCCTGCTCCGCAGGACCTGTTCGAGCTGATGAAGGCCGACCTGGAGAAGGCCGGCATCACGGTCACGCCGAAGCCCATGAAGTGGGCCCCGGACTACCTGGACGCCACCGAGGCCGGCTCCTGCGCCCTGCACATGCTGGGCTGGACCGGTGACTTCAACGACGGCTACAACTTCATCGGCACCTGGTTCGCCGAGTACGACAAGCAGTGGGGCTTCCGGAACAAGGCGCTCTTCGACGCGGTGAACGCCGGCTCGAAGGTCGCCGACGAGGCCGAGCGCACCGCCGCGTACAAGAAGGCCAACGAGGCCATCATGGCGTACCTGCCGGGCGTGCCGATCTCGTCCTCGCCGCCCGCCATCGCCTTCGCCAAGAACGTCAACCCGCCGAAGGTCTCCCCGCTCACTCAGGAGAACTTCGCGGAAATCTCCTTCAAGTAAGCATCAGGCACGGTGAACGGGTCCGTCCGGCTGCTGACCTCGGCGGCCGGGCGGACCTGTTCGTGACGGCACATACGTAAGAAAGGGGCATGCGGGGTGCTGCGTCTCGTCGTACGAAGACTGCTCCAGCTCATACCCACCCTGCTCGGCCTGTCGGTTCTGCTGTTCCTCTGGCTCAACCGGCTGCCCGGCGGACCCGCCTCAGCGATCCTGGGGGAGAGGGCCACCGAGGCCGAAGTGGCGCGCATCAATCGCGCGTTGGGGCTCGACCAGCCCCTGTACATCCAGTACTGGCGCTTCCTGAAGCGAATCGCCGAACTCGACCTGGGTACCTCCGTGCAGACCGGACAGCCGGTCTGGGACGAGTTCACGCTGCGCTTCCCCGCCACCGTCGAACTCTCCGTCGCCGCGATGATCATCGCCATCGTGGTCGGTGTTCCGCTGGGTTACTTCGCCGCCCGCAAGCGGGGCGGCTGGCTGGACGTCACCGCCGTCTCCGGCTCACTCGTCGGGATCTGCGTCCCCGTCTTCTTCCTCGCCCTCATCCTCAAGGGCATCTTCGCCGTCAACCTGGGCCTCTTCCCCAGCTACGGCCGCCAGTCCACCGGCATCAACGCCACCGACGTGACCGGATTCGCCGTCCTGGACGGCCTGCTCACCGGTGAGTTCGACGCCTCCTGGGACGCGATCAGCCACCTGGTGCTGCCGGCCATCACGCTGGCCTCCATCCCTCTCGCGGTCATCGTCCGCATGACCCGGGCCAGCGTCCTGGAGGTGCTGGGCGAGGACTACGTCCGAACCGCCGAGTCCAAGGGCCTGCGCCGACGGGTCGTCCGCGAACGGCACGTACTGCGCAACGCCATGCTGCCCGTGGTCACCGCGGTCGGCCTGCTGACCGGCTCGCTGCTCTCAGGGGCCGTCCTCACCGAGTCCGTGTTCTCCTTCGGCGGTATCGGCTCCTTCATCCGGACCGCGATCGACGGGCGCGATTACCCGGTGCTGGTCGGTTTCATCATGTTCATCGCGATCACGTACGTCCTGATCAACCTGCTCGTGGACGTGGCGTACAGCCTCATCGACCCGAGAGTGCGGGTGCACTGAAGTGAGCACCACAAAGACCGAGAAGATCCAGCGCCTCGCGGAGCTCACCGCACACAACGAGTCGACGACCGGCGCGAGCCTGTGGCGGGAAGCCTTCCGCCGGCTCAAGTCGAGCAAGATGGCGATCATCGGTGCCGCCATCGTCGCCGTCTTCGTCGTCCTCGCCGTCGTCGGCCCGTGGGTCGCCCCCTACGCCCCGACTGCCCAGACCTGGCGCGGTGAAGTCCTCGTCAACGCCGGCCAGTTCGTAGGGCCGCGAGGGGACAACTGGCTGGGCCTGGACCACCTGGGCCGGGACATGTTCTCCCGCATGCTGGTCGGCGCCCGCCAGACGCTGCTCGTCGGTGTCGTCTCCACGCTCATCGGCCTGACCGTCGGCTTCCTCATCGGCGGACTCTCCGGCGCCGCGGCCACGTTGGGCGGAGCGGCCGGCCGGCGGATCGACTCCTTCGTCATGCGCGTCACCGACATGATGCTGGCGCTGCCGTCGCTGCTGCTCGCCGTGTCCATCGCGGCGGTCATGGGCCAGTCGCTGACCACCGTGATGATCGCGGTGGGTGTCGTCCAAGTCCCGATCTTCGCCCGCCTGCTGCGCGGCTCGATGCTCGCCCAGGGTGGCACCGACTACGTGCTGGCCGCCCGCTCCCTGGGCGTACGCCGACGGCGCATCGTCGTCACTCAGATTCTGCCCAACTCGCTCAGCCCGGTGATCGTCCAGGCGACGCTGTCGCTGGCCACCGCGATCATCGAGGCAGCCGCCTTGTCCTACCTGGGCCTCGGCAACCCCGACCCGGCGGTCCCCGAGTGGGGCGTCATGCTGTCCCAGGCGCAGCGCTTCTTCGACAACGCGCCGATGATGGCGGTCTATCCGGCGGTCGGCATCATCATCACCGCCCTCGGCTTCACCCTGCTCGGCGAGGCCATGCGGGAAGCCCTCGACCCGAAGCTGCGAGGCTGAACCACCATGCCACTTCTCTCAGTCGACGAACTGACCGTCACTTTCGGCGGTGGACGCGGGCGCAAGGAGTCCCGAGCGGTCGACGGCGTCTCGTTCTCCGTCGACCAGGGCCAGGTCGTGGGGCTTGTCGGTGAGTCCGGCTGCGGCAAGTCCGTCACCTCGCTGGCGCTGATGGGACTGCTGCCGCGCAAGGGCGTCCAGGTCGGGGGCCGTGCCGACTTCGACGGCTCCGACCTGCTCACGATGGACCCCCGCGCGCTGCGTGACCTTCGGGGCAGCCGCATCGCCATGATCTTCCAGGACCCGCTGTCCTCCCTGAACCCGGTCGTGCCCATCGGTGTCCAGGTCACCGAGATCCTCCAGCGGCACCGGGGACTCAAAGGTGAGGCAGCACGCAAGGAGGCGGCCCACCTCCTGGACCGGGTCGGCATCCCGGACCCGACCCGGCGGCTCAAGGAGTACCCGCACCAGATGTCCGGCGGCATGCGCCAGCGCGCGCTGATCGCCATGGCGGTGGCCTGCGCCCCAAGCCTGCTGATCGCCGACGAGCCCACCACGGCCCTCGATGTGACGATCCAGGCGCAGATCCTGGAGCTGCTCAAGGAGCTGGTGGATCAGGAGGGCACCGCCCTGCTGATGATCACTCACGACCTGGGTGTGGTTGCGGGCCTCTGCGACCAGGTCAACGTGCTCTACGCCGGGAAAGTCGTGGAGTCCGCCGACCGCCGCGACCTGTTCGCCCACCCGACCCACCCCTACGCGCACGGACTGCTGGCTTCCATCCCTCGCCTCGACGCGCCGCGCGGCGAACCGCTCACCCCCGTGCGGGGCTCCATCAACGACCGGATCGCCTGGGCCGACGGCTGCGCCTTCGCGCCTCGCTGTGACCGCTACGAACTGGACTGCCTGGCGGGGCCGCCCGGGCTTACGGAGCCCCGGACGACCGGACACCAGGTGCGCTGCGTCCACCCCGTACACGAAGACGCCCGGGCCGAGGAGGTCCCCGCATGAGCCTGCTCGAACTGGACGGAGTCAAAGTCCATTTCCCGGTCAAGAAGGGCATCCTCTTCGACCGCACCGTCGGCCACGTGCACGCCGTCGACGGGGTGTCGCTCAAGGTCGAGGCGGGCCAGACCTACGGTCTGGTCGGCGAATCGGGCTGCGGCAAGACCACCCTCGGCCGGGCCGTGCTGCGCCTGGTGGACATCACCGAGGGCGAGGTCGTGCTGGACGGCACGGACCTGGCCAAGCTGCCGGCCGAGGAGATGCGCCGCTTCCGGCGCCGCCTCCAGATGGTCTTCCAGGACCCGCTGGGCTCCCTGAACCCACGGCAGAACATCGAGTCGATCCTCACCGAGGGCATGCTCGCCCACGGTGTCGGCGCCACTCAGGAGGAGCGCCGGGAGAAGATCAAGGCAATCCTGGCCAAGGTCGGCCTGCCGGCCAACGCCCTCTCCCGCTACCCGCACGAGTTCTCCGGCGGTCAGCGCCAGCGCATCGGCATCGCCCGTGCGCTGGTGCTCGAGCCCGACGTGATCATCTGCGACGAACCGGTCTCCGCGCTGGACGTGTCCATCCAGGCACAGGTGATCAACCTGCTGGAGGAACTCCAGGAGGAACTGGGCCTGACCTACGTGGTGATCGCCCATGACCTCGCCGTCGTCCGGCACATCTCCGACATGATCGGCGTGATGTACCTGGGTGCCCTGGTGGAGGAGGCGCCGAGCGACGCGCTCTACGCCGAGCCGCGGCACCCCTACACCAAGGCTCTGATGTCGGCGGTACCCGTGCCCGACCCCGAGGTCGAGGACCGGCGCGAGCGGATCCTGCTCACCGGCGATCTGCCCTCGCCGGCCAACCCGCCCGCCGGTTGCCGCTTCCACACCCGGTGCCCGTGGGTGCAGGAGACGCGCTGTGCGACCGAGCGGCCCGAACTCACCGACGTCGGCGACGGTCACCGGGTGGCCTGCCACTTCGCGGCCGAGATCGCGGCCGGGACGCTGCGCCGGACGACGGGAGAGGTGGTCCCGGCGGCGCGCGAGGAGCTCGTCGACGCGCCCGAGCGTGCCGAGGACACCGGGGAAGTGACGGTGCCGGAGCAGCCGGAGCCGAAGGACGAGGTGGCGAAGGCCGACACGAAGAAGACCGAGCCGGAGAGCGGCGAGGCCGAGGGCGGCCCGGCGGAGGACGGCGAAGCGGAGAGCGGCGAGGCCGAGCAGGACGGGCCGGAGCAGGACGGGCCGGAGCAGGACGGGCCGGAGCAGGACGGGCCGGAGCAGGACGGGCCGGAGCAGGACGGGCCGGAGCAGGACGAGATCAAGCAGGAAGCCGACGAGAAGGACGAGGTCAAGAAGGAAGCGGTGGAGATGGACGAGGTGAAGAAAGAAGCGGTGGAGAAGGCCTCGTAACCGTTCTTGACCCGAGTTCCATGCGGCCCTCGCCTTGCTTTGTAAGGCGAGGGTCGTCGGACAGGTGAGAATGTTCAGGTGCTCCAGCAACTGTTCACGCCGTCCGTCCAGCACACCCTCGACCTGATCGGCATCTTCGTCTTCGCCATCTCCGGCGCGCTGCTGGCCGTCCGCAAGAACTTCGACGTCTTCGGCATCGCCGTCCTCGCCGAGGTCACCGCGCTGGGCGGCGGGCTGTTCCGTGACCTGATCATCGGCGCCGTGCCCCCGGCCGCGTTCACGGACCTGGGGTACTTCGTCACCCCGCTGCTCGCCACCCTGCTGGTCTTCTTCCTCCACCCGCACGTGGAGCGCATCCAGGCCGGCGTGAACGTCTTCGACGCGGCCGGCCTCGGCCTGTTCTGCGTGGCGGGCACCACGAAGGCCTACGAGTACGGGCTCGGCCTGCACGCCTCCGCGGCCCTCGGTCTCGCCACCGCGGTCGGCGGCGGCGTGCTGCGGGACGTGCTGGCCAACGAGGTGCCGTCGCTGCTGCGCTGGGACCGGGACCTGTACGCCGTCCCCGCCATCGTCGGTGCCGTGATGGTCGCCGTGTGCATCCGCTACGACGCCCTCAACCCGCTGACCAGCACACTCGCCGCCGCCACCGCCTTCGTCCTGCGGCTGCTGGCGATGCGCTTCCACTGGCGCGCGCCCCGGGCGTGGAACCGGCGCTCGACGGTGCGCGAGGAGGAGCCGCCCAGGCGGCCGACGGCAAAAGCTACCGCTTAGTAGCTAGTTGTTGTACGGTACCGCCATGGCTCAGGCATCCCAGGCGACCATCGGCAGCAGCGAGTTCGACCGCGACACCGCCGTCACCCGGCGCTCCGAGGGCGTCTACGACATCGACCTCTCCGCCGGCTGGACCATCATCAGCGCCGTCAACGGCGGCTACCTCCTCGCCGTCCTGGGCCGCGCGCTCGCCGACGCCCTGCCGCACCCCGACCCGTTCACGATCTCCGCGCACTACCTGACCGCGTCCCGGCCGGGCCCCGCGGTCGTGCGCACCGACGTCGTCCGTACCGGCCGCACCCTCTCCACCGGCCAGGCCTCGCTCTTCCAGTACGACGACCAGGGTCGTGAGACCGAGCGCATCCGCGTCCTCGCCTCCTACGGCGACCTCGGCGCCCTCCCCGACGACGTCCGCACCACCGCGCTGCCGCCCGCGCTCCCGCCGATGGAGCAGTGTTTCGGCCCCGAGGACGGGCCCGCTCCCGTCGACGGCAGCTCGGCGATCACCGAGCGGCTGATGCTGAAGCTCGACCCGGCCACCCTGGGCTGGGCGCTGGGCGCGCCCTCCGGCAAGGGGGAGATGCGGGCGTGGTTCGGCCTGAAGGACGGCCGTGACGCCGACCCGCTCTCCCTGCTGCTCGCCGTGGACGCCCTGCCGCCCACGGCCTTCGAACTCGGCATCTCCGGTTGGGTTCCGACGGTCGAACTCACCGTGCACGTGCGGTGCCGGCCGGCGCCGGGCCCGCTGCGCGTCTCCATCACCACCCGCAACCTGGCCGGCGGCTTCCTGGAGGAGGACGCCGAGGTGTGGGACAGCGCGGACCGCCTGGTGGCACAGTCCCGGCAACTGGCCCGGGTACGGCTCCGCTGACGGCCGGTCGCGCGGCGGGGGCGCGTGCGGAACGGGAGCCGGTGGCCGGGGCGGCGTCTTGAGGACGGCGGCCTGCCGAGCGTACGGCTCACCGGCAGGGCGTCCTCGCCCGCGGCAGGGCGGGCAGGCGGGTCACGCTGAGGGCCGGGCGGGTGGTTGTGGCGGAGCCGGTGGTGCGACCACCGGTGGGCGGGACGGCGGCCTGCCGAGCGCACGGCCCGGCGGTCAGGCCGTCCCAAAGCGGCGGGATCCGGCCATCAGTCCAGCCAGTGCTCGCGGCCGATGCTGATCAGCCGTAGCCGGCGGGTCGCCGCCTGCGCGACCCGTTGTCGCTCCTCCTCGGAGCCGAGCGCCTCCAGGAAGAGCGAGGCCGTGACGAGCATCTGGTCGACGTACAGCCCCGCGAGCATCAGCAGATCGTCGTCGCTCCAGCCGTCGGCCGCGCGGTCCTTGGCCAGCTCGGCCTTCACCTCCTCGGTGAACAGGGCCAGTTGGCGGCGGATCGCCTCCCGCACCGGCTGCACCCCGCCGTGCTGCTCGCGGGCGATGAAGCGCACGTGGGCCGGGTGGGCCCTGACGTGACCGCCGATCAACTCCACGGCTCGGGTGATCCGTTCGTCGCTGTCCCCGGTCGTGGAGACGATCGTCCGGATCGTCGGGTGCAGGCTGCCCAGTGCCTCCTCGACCAGGGCCACGCCGAGGTCGGCGGTGGAGCGGAAGTGCCGGTAGAAGGCGGTCGGGGCGACTCCGACCGCGCGGGTGACCTCGCGCAGACCCAGACTGCTCAGGCTCTGCTCCTCCAGCAGTTCCAGCGCCGCGTCCAGGAGCGCTCGCCGGGTCTTCTGCTTCTGCGCCTGCCGGATGCCGAGGGTGTGACTCATGCCATGCAGTTAACAACTGTTCTCTGCCGTTGGGAAGTCATGGGTCGCGCTAGGCTGGGCAGTCAGTGAACAAGTGTAACTACAAGCGTTCACCGAAGCAGAGGGGGACTCAACCCGTGCTTTTCCTGGTCGCAGCACTTCTCCTGCTCAGCGTGGCCATGGGCACCGTGGCCCACGCGCCGATCGGCTTCACCCTCGTCGCCGCCGCCGTGATCGCCGCCTGGCTCGGCATCTTCGCCCTCCGCGAGCGTCACGGCCGCCGACGCCGCACGCCGACCCACTGACCGCCGGGAGCCCACCATGCAGCTGACCGCACCGGCCGAGCGCCGCACCGGCATCCGTGACACCGACGGCATGGCCGTCGCCTCCTTCGTCCTCGGCCTCCTCGGCCTGCTCGTGCTCAACGTCTTCCTCGGCCCCATCGCCATCGCCCTGGCCGCCGTCGCCCTGTGGCGCGGCACCGACCGCCGCTTCCGCGCCTTCCTGGGCCTCGGCCTGGGCGTCGCGGACCTCGTGGTCCTGGCGGCGTTCATGCAGGCCGACAACTCGATCTCCTGGAGTTTCTAGGGGCACCCGCACCGGCCTCACGGGCGATTGTCCCGCGCGGCGAGGGCAGTCGTACCGCAGGGCGAGGGCGGTCGTACCGCAGGGCGAGGGCGGTCGTCCCGCGCGGCGAGGGCGGTCGTCCCGCGCGGCGAGGGCAGTCGTACCGCAGGGCGAGGGTGGTCGTCCCGCAGGGCGAGGGCGGTCCCCTGCTCGAGCGAGGCCGGGAGTTCGGGGGCGCAGCGCTCGACGCCGGACGCGCCGCCACCCGGGCCGGCCGCCGTGCCGGCGGGACACGCAACCGGCCGCCGACGCCGGACCACCTCGCAACCGGCCAAGGGCCGCCGCGCGTAGAATCGGCGTCACCATGGCATACCTCGACCACGCCGCGACCACCCCGATGCTCCCGGAGGCGGCAGAGGCACTGACCGCCCATCTGCGCAGTACGGGCAACGCCTCCTCCCTCCACGCATCCGGCCGCCAGGCCCGCCGCACCGTCGAGGAAGCCCGCGAAACCCTCGCGGAAGCCCTCGGCGCCCGCCCCAGCGAGGTCGTCTTCACCTCCGGCGGCACGGAGGCCGACAACCTCGCCGTCAAGGGCCTGTACTGGTCCCGCCGCGCCTCCGACCCGGCCCGCACCCGGGTCCTCGCCAGCCCCGTCGAGCACCACGCCGTCCTGGACGCCGTCCACTGGCTCGGTGAACACGAGGGCGCCACCGTCGAGTACCTCCCGGTCGACTCCCACGGCCGCGTCCACCCCGAGGCACTGCGCGAGGCCATCGCCCGCGACCCCGACGACGTCGCCCTCGCCACCGTCATGTGGGCGAACAACGAGATCGGCACGGTTCTGCCGATCCGTGAACTCGCCGAGACCGCGGCCGAGTTCGGCGTCCCCCTGCACTCCGACGCCGTCCAGGCCTTCGGTCAGCTCCCGGTCGACTTCGCCGCCTCAGGCCTGGCCGCGATGACCGTCTCCGGCCACAAGATCGGCGGCCCCTACGGCATCGGCGCGCTGCTCCTGGGCCGCGAGCACAGCCCCGTGCCCGTCCTGCACGGCGGCGGCCAGGAGCGCCACGTCCGCTCCGGCACCCTCGACGTCCCCGCCATCGCCTCCTTCGCCGTCGCCGGCCGGCACGCCGCCGAGCACCGCGAGAAGTTCGCCCGCGAGATCGGCGCCCTGCGCGACGACCTGATCGACGTGGTCCGTACTGCGGTGCCGGACGCGGTCCTCGGCGGTGACCCGGTCCACCGCCTCCCGGCCAACGCCCACTTCACGTTCCCCGGCTGCGAGGGCGACTCCCTGCTGCTGCTCCTGGACGCCCAGGGCATCGAGTGCTCCACCGGCTCCGCCTGCACCGCCGGGGTCGCCCAGCCCAGCCATGTGCTGCTCGCCACCGGCACCGACCCGGACCTGGCCCGCGGCACCCTCCGCTTCTCCCTCGGCCATACCTCCACCGCGGCCGACGTCGAGGCGGTCGCCAAGGCCATCGGCCCGGCGGTGGAACGGGCTCGGGCGGCGGGGCTGACCTGAGCCGACGCGGACCCCCGCTGACCTGAGCGCGCGTCAGGCAGGCGTCGAACCCGTGCCCGCCCGCCGTACCAGCCTCATGTACCGGTCCCAGTCCCAGTGCTCCCCGGGATCGGTGTGGTCGGTGCCCGGCACCTCCACGTGGCCGATGATGTGCTCGCGGTCGACGGGTATGCCGTACCGCGCGCATATCCCCGCCGTGAGGCGTGCGGACGCGGCGTACATCGCGTCCGTGAAGTCCTGCGGGCGGTCGACGAAGCCGGCGTGCTCGATGCCGACGCTGCGTTCGTTGTACTCGCGGTTGCCCGCGTGGTACGCCACGTCCAGCTCGCGGATCATCTGCGTGATGTGGCCGTCGTCGCGGACGATGTAGTGCGACGCCGCTCCGTGCCCCGGGTCCTGGAAGACCTGCACCGCGCTGTCGAAGCTGCCCTGGGTGACATGGACGATCACCATGTCGACCGTGTAGTCGGCCGGGCGGTCCGCCCGGCGCCAGTTCGCCGACGAGGCGGCCACCCAGCGCGCGCCCGTGTAGTCGACGGCTCCCTCCACCCGCGGCTTGTCCACCCCCGGGACCTGCCACCACATGCGCGACAGTTCGTCGCGCGCCAGCAGGGCACCCGTGCCCACCGCGGCCGCCGCCCCGCCGATGATCAGCGCCCGTCGTCCGATCCGCCGGTCCGGGCCGCCCTTCGTCTGCTCCATGTGATCGAGAACGGATACTCGCGGGCTGCGGTTCCCGCGCCCCCCGTACCCTGGAGGGGTTATGACTGACACCCCGCAGCGTTCCCGTCCCCTCCGCGTCCTCGCCGCCATGTCCGGCGGTGTCGACTCCGCCGTCGCCGCCGCCCGCGCGGCCGAGGCGGGCCACGACGTGACCGGCGTCCACCTGGCGCTCTCCGCGAACCCGCAATCCTTCCGCACGGGCGCGCGGGGCTGCTGCACGATCGAGGACTCCCGCGACGCCCGCCGCGCCGCGGACGTCATCGGCATCCCGTTCTACGTGTGGGACCTCGCCGACCGCTTCCGCGAGGACGTCGTCGAGGACTTCGTCGCCGAGTACGAGGCGGGCCGCACACCCAACCCGTGCCTGCGCTGCAACGAGAAGATCAAGTTCGCCGCGCTGCTGGACAAGGCGCTGGCGCTGGGCTTCGACGCGGTCTGCACGGGCCACTACGCGAAGGTCGTGACCCTGCCCGACGGCACCCGCGAACTGCACCGCGCCTCCGACATGGCCAAGGACCAGTCCTACGTCCTCGGTGTGCTGGACGACGAGCAGCTCGCGCACGCCATGTTCCCGCTCGGCGACACGCTCACCACGAAGGACGAGATCCGCGCCGAGGCCGAGCGGCGGGGCCTGGCGGTGGCCAAGAAGCCGGACTCCCACGACATCTGCTTCATCGCCGACGGCGACACGCAGGGCTTCCTGGCGAACCGGCTCGGCAGGGCGCAGGGCGACATCGTCGACGAGTCGGGCACCAAGCTGGGCACCCACGAGGGGGCGTACGGCTTCACCATCGGCCAGCGCAAGGGCCTGCGGATCGGCACCCCGGCGCCCGACGGCAAGCCGCGCTACGTCCTCGACATCTCGCCGGTGGACAACACCGTCACCGTGGGACCCGCCGAGGCACTCGACGTCTCGGCGCTGACCGCGATCAAGCCCCGTTGGTGCGGCGCCGCCCCCAGCGGCCCCGGAACCTACACCGCCCAGCTGCGCGCCCACGGCGGCGAGACCGAGGTGACCGCCGAGCTCGTCGACGGGGAGCTGCGGGTGACCTTCACCGAGCCCGTCCGGGGCGTGGCCCCCGGCCAGGCGGTCGTCCTGTACGACGGCACGCGCGTGGTGGGTTCGGCGACGATCGCGTCCACCACGCGCGCGACGGTGGGCGTGGCCTGAACCGGCCGGTTCAGGCCACCTCCACCTCGTAGAAGCACAGGTGGTCCTTGATCTCGCCCACGGCCGGCTTGGGATCCGGGTAGGCCCAGACGAGATCCCGCGCGTCCGGCAGGGACCAGTAGGACGCGGTGCCCTTGAAGGGACAGTGCGTGTGCGTCTCGGAGGGCGTCAGCAGGTCCAGCCGGACGTCCTGCGGCGGCAGGTAGTAGCGCACGGGACTGCCCGTCTCCCGCAGGACGAGGGGGCGGTCGCTCTCCGCGAGTACCTGACCGTCGTGGACGACGCGCACGCGCTGCGTGCCCTGCTCGACGGTGATCGTGTGGCCTCGGGTCGTGTGGTCGTTCGTGTCCTGGGTCATACCGGGAAAGCGCTCGCGGGGCGCCCGTTCTTCCCACGTACGGTGTCCCCATGAACATCTGCGTCTTCCTCTCCGCCGCCGACCTCGACGACCGTTACACGGGCCCCGCGCGCGAGTTCGCGAAGCTGCTGGGCAAGGGCGGGCACACGCTGGTGTGGGGCGGTTCGGACGTCGGGCTGATGAAGGTCGTCGCCGACGGCGTGCAGGAGGCGGGCGGGCGGCTCGTGGGCGTCTCCGTGGAGTTCCTGGCCGCGAAGGCCCGCCAGGGCGTCGACGAGATGGTGATCGCCCGGGACCTCGCCGAGCGCAAGAGGCTGCTGCTGGAGAAGTCCGACGCCGTGGTGATCATGGTGGGCGGCACCGGCACGCTGGACGAGGCCACCGAGATCCTGGAACTGAAGAAGCACGGCCACACCGAGAAGCCCGTCGTGCTGCTGAACACCGCGGGCTTCTACGACGGCCTGAAGGAGCAGTTCCGCCGCATGGAGGACGAGGGGTTCCTGCCCCGGCCACTGACCGACCTGGTGTTCTTCGCGGAGGAGCCGGTGGGGGCGCTGGCGTACCTGGAGGAGAGCCGGGGCGTGGCCTAAACTCCCGTGGTGCGAGCATGGCGGGCATGGCTACACATGTGATCACCGGGGCTGGTTCCGGCATCGGCGCGGCCGTGGCCCGCCGTCTGCACGCGCGCGGGGACGAGGTCGTGCTGCACGCGCGCGACGCCGGCCGCGCGAAGGAACTGGCGGCCGCCCTCCCCGGCGCCAGGACCCTCGTGGGCGACCTCGCCGACCCCGACAAGCTGAGCTGGGCGCTGTCCCACCAGGCGCTGCCCGACCGGGTGGACTCGCTGCTGCACATCGCCGGCGTGGTCGACCTGGGCCCGGTCGGCGACCTCACCCCCAAGACCTGGCGTCACCAGCTCAACGTCAACCTCGTCGCCCCCGCCGAGCTCACCCGTCTCTTCCTGCCCCAGCTGCGTGCCGCGCGCGGCTACGTCGTGTTCGTGAACTCCGGTGCGGGCCTGAACGCCCACGCCGACTGGTCCGCGTACGCGGCCTCCAAGCACGGCCTGAAGGCCCTCGCCGACTCCCTGCGCCACGAGGAGCACGCGCACGGCGTCCGGGTCACCTCCGTCTACCCCGGCCGCACGGCGAGCCCCATGCAGGCCAAGGTGCACCAGCAGGAGGGCAAGCAGTACGACCCCTCGCGGTGGATCGACCCGGAGTCCGTCGCCACGACCATCCTGATGGCCCTGGACCTGCCGCGGGACGCGGAGGTGAACGACCTGACGGTGCGCCCGGGGCGGTGAAACTCCCGGCGGTCGTTCCGTAGGCTGCCCGGGTGAGCGAAAACAGCCAGTTCAGCTTCGGTGCCGCCACCGGCGTCGGTTCCCTGCCCGGTGGGGACGCCCGTGAGGCCGCCAGGACCGCCACCGGCTCCTTCGAGGACTTCCCGTTCCTGCCCGAGCTGCCCGCCCGGGGTCCCGGCGCGGACATGATCGGACGGACCGCCGGGATGCTCGTCGAGCTGTACGCGCGCGTGGAACCCAGCGGCTGGCGGATCGGGGACCGGCCGGGGCGGGACACCAAGCGGGCGTGGTCGTGGCTCGGCGAGGACCTCGACGCGCTGGAGGAGTTCACGCAGGGGTACGAGGGCCCGCTGAAGGTGCAGGCCGTCGGTCCGTGGACGCTCGCCGCCGCCGTCGAGCTCAAGAACGGCGAGGCGGTCCTCTCCGACCCCGGCGCCTGCCGCGACCTCGCCGCCTCCCTCACCGAGGGCCTGCGCCTGCACCTGGCCGAGGTGCGGCGGCGCGTCCCCGGCGCCCGGCCGGTGCTCCAGCTCGACGAGCCCTCCCTCACCGCCGTACTGCGCGGCCGGGTGCGCACCGCCAGTGGCTACCGCACCCACCGCGCCGTCGACCGGCAGGTCGTCGAGGCCACGCTCCGGGACGTCGTCGGCGTGCACGGCGGCGGCCCCGTCGTGATCCACTCCTGCGCGCCCGACGTCCCCTTCGCCCTGCTGCGCCGGGCCGGGGCCGCCGCCGTCTCCTTCGACTTCTCGCTCCTCACCGAGCGTGACGACGACGCGATCGGGGAAGCCGTGGAAGGCGGCACCCGGCTGTTCGCGGGTGTCGTGCCGAGCACGGACGGCCCATTGTCAGACCCTGCCGGTAGCGTCATGGGTGTCAGGACGCTGTGGCGCAGGCTGGGGCTGTCTCCGGGGCTTCTCGCGGAGGCGGTCACGATCACGCCGACGTGCGGACTCGCGGGCGCTTCGCCCGGGTACGCGCGCGAGGCCCTCGCCCACTGCGCCCGGGCGGCGAGATCCCTCGCGGACAACCCTGAGTAACGGGAGGACAACACGGTGGCCGGCGACAAGCAAGCCGAGACGACGAACGTGCCCGCCGAGGCACGGGAGAAGCACGTGCAGCTCGCTGAGCAGATCGAGGAGCACCGCTTCCGTTACTACGTGAAGGACGCTCCCGTCATCAGTGACGCGGAGTTCGACCGGCTGCTGCGCTCTGTGGAGGAACTGGAGGAGCAGTTCCCCGAGCTGCGCACGCCGGACTCGCCGACGCAGAAGGTCGCCGGGTCCTACGCGACGGAGTTCACCGCCGTCGAGCACCGCTCGCGCATGCTCTCCCTGGACAACACCTTCAACGACGACGAACTCGCCGCGTGGGCCGACCGCGTCGCCCGGGAACTGGGCGACCAGACGTACCACTTCCTGTGCGAGCTCAAGGTCGACGGCCTCGCCGTGAACCTCACCTACGAGCGCGGCCGCCTGGTCCGCGCGGCCACCCGCGGTGACGGCCGCGCCGGCGAGGACATCACGCCCAACGCCCGCACCATCGCGGAGATCCCGGACCGCCTCAAGGGCGACCGCGTCCCCGACCTCGTGGAGATCCGCGGCGAGGTCTACTTCCCGATGGAGAAGTTCGAGGATCTCAACGCCCGTCTGGTGGCCGCCGGCGACAAGCCGTTCGCCAACCCGCGCAACGCGGCGGCCGGTTCGCTGCGCCAGAAGGACCCGCGGGTCACCGCCACCCGGCCGCTGCACATGGTGGTGCACGGCATCGGCGCCCTGGAGGGCTACGAGGGCATGACCCGCCTGTCCCAGGCGTACGACCTGCTCAAGGACTGGGGCCTGCCCACCTCGCCGCACAACAGGGTGGTCGACGACCTCGCGGGCGTACGGGAGTTCATCGCGTACTACGGCGAGCACCGGCATTCCGTGGAACACGAGATCGACGGGGTGGTCGTCAAGCTGGACGAGATCCGCCTCCAGGGCCGCCTCGGCTCCACGGCACGCGCCCCGCGCTGGGCGATCGCGTACAAGTACGCGCCGGAGGAGGTCAACACCAAGCTGATCGACATCAAGGTGGCCGTCGGCCGCACCGGCCGGGTCACCCCCTACGCCCAGGTCGAGCCGGTGACGGTGGCCCGCAGCGAGGTGGAGTTCGCCACCCTGCACAATCAGGAGGTCGTCAAGGCCAAGGGCGTCCTCATCGGGGACACGGTGGTGCTGCGCAAGGCCGGCGACGTCATCCCGGAGATTCTCGGACCGGTCATCGACCTGCGCGTCGAGGACGAGGTGCGCGCGTTCGTGATGCCCTCCGAGTGCCCCGAGTGCGGCACCGCGCTGCGCCCCATGAAGGAGGGCGACATCGATCTGCGCTGCCCCAACGCCCGCACCTGCCCCGCCCAGTTGCGCGGCCGGGTCTCCTACCTCGCGGGCCGGGAGTGCC
Organism: Streptomyces chromofuscus; assembly: GCF_015160875.1. NCBI lineage: Bacteria > Bacillati > Actinomycetota > Actinomycetes > Kitasatosporales > Streptomycetaceae > Streptomyces > Streptomyces chromofuscus. The sequence goes on from NZ_CP063374.1 coordinate 5,756,224, forward strand.
TGGACATCGAGCACTTCGGCGACGTCGCGGCGGCCGCGCTGACCCGGCCGCTGGAGCCCGTCGACCCGCCGCTGGTGGACGAGGGCGACCTGTTCGACCTCACCGTGGAGAAGCTGCTGCCCATCAGGGCGTACGTCCTCGACCCGGACAGCGGGCTGCCCAAGCACGACCCGAAGACCGGCGAGGAGAAGATCGCCACGGTCTTCGCCAACCAGAAGGGCGAACCGAAGAAGAACGCGCTGGCCCTGCTGCGCAACATCGAAGCCGCCAAGGCCCGCCCGCTCGCCCGCTTCCTCAACGGGCTCTCCATCCGGCACGTCGGCCCGGTCGCCGCCGAGGCGCTCGCCCGCGAGTTCCGCTCCATCGACCGCATCGAACAGGCCGACGAGAGCGAGCTGGCCAACACCGACGGCGTCGGACCCATCATCGCCAGGTCGCTCAAGGAGTGGTTCGCCGAGGACTGGCACCGCGAGATCATCCGCAAGTGGAAGGCGGCCGGGGTCCGGCTGGAGGAGGAGAGCACCGGAGAGGACGAGGGCCCCCGCCCGCTCGAAGGCCTCACCGTCGTCGTCACCGGCACGCTCGAACACTTCACGCGGGACGGCGCCAAGGAGGCGCTCCAGACCCGCGGTGCCAAGGTGGCCGGTTCGGTGTCCAAGAAGACGTCTTTCGTCGTTGTGGGTGACAACCCCGGATCGAAGTACGACAAGGCGATGCAGCTCAAGGTGCCGGTGCTGAACGAGGAGGGGTTCAACGTCCTTCTGGAGCAAGGACCTGAGGCGGCGTCGGAGGCCGCACTTCCGACCGGCGAGTAGCGGTTGAGGAACACCCGATCGGCGCATACCAGATGCATACGGGCGGCTGGGGCGCATTCGGGCAACCGTCGACGACCGGTGCCCGTGGAAGCCTTCTGCGGCCTACTGTTGGGATGTGCACCTGCCGTGCCCAGCTGCGGTTGGGGCATCCCCCTGCTCTTGGCGAGCACGGGGAACGGTTTTCCAGCGCGGTGCCGTTGACGGGTGCAGGGCATCGGGCCGCGTGGCGTGGGCACCGCCGGCTGTGAGAGGGACGGGAATGGAACCGACCGAGAGCGCCGCCCCGTACTCACGGCTGCGCCGGATGGCCGGCGCCTGGCAAGAGGGCCTCCGTTCGGCCCGGCGTGCGAGTGCCGCCGGCACGCGGGGCCCCGGCGCCGGACAGCGCATCGTGCTGGACGGACGGGACGCCGCCGCCCTCACCGCCGGGCACGCCGCCGGACTGCCGGGAGTCGACGCCGAACGGCACCTGTCCTGGCCCGCGCTGCCCGCGGCGGTCGTCGCCGCCGCCGGGTTCGCGCTCGGCGCCGGGTTCCTGCGGGCGTTCACCGGCCAGCATGCGCTCTTCCCGTCCGGCACGGCCGGCTGGTCGCTGGCCGTGCTGACCGGCGTCATCGTCGGCCACCTGGTCGCGCTCGGCCGCGCCCGCTGGTGGGGCGGCACCGGCTCCGGCGCCGCCCTCACCCTCGCCGTCCTGCTGCTCTACGGCTGGGTGCCCGCCGGGATGGTCAGCCTCACCGTCGTCGTCCTGGTCGGCATAGCCCGGCGCCACCGCTGGCGGCAGGGCCTGCTGCACGGCGCGGTGGACATCCTCGGCATCGGCGCCGGCGCCCTCCTCCTGGCCCTCTTCGGCCGCGTACCGTCCGTCGAGGATCCCTGGCACCCCGCCACCTGGACCCTCTACACCGCCACCGAGGTGATCCTGGTCGCGACCGCCTACCTCGCGGTCTCCCGCACCCTGCTGTGGTACCTGCACACGCCCCGCCCCGGCGGAGTGCCCACCATCGCCCGCACCGCCCTGGTCCGGCACGGCCTGGTCGCGGTGGCCCTGCTCGGCATCGCCCCCCTGATCTGCGTGGTCGCCGTCGCCAAGCCGATCCTGCTGCCGCTGTTCGCCATCCCCCTCGTCGCGCTCGACTCCACCCTGTGGATCGCCCGCGCCCGCGCGGAGGAGCAGCTGCGCGATCCGCTCACCGGCCTGCCCAACCGTCAGTGGCTCCTGGAGCGCACGTGGACGGCACTGGACGACGCCGAACGCATCGGCGCACGCGCCGCCCTGATGCTGATCGACCTCGACCGGTTCCGATCGGTCAACGACACCCTCGGTCATCTCGCCGGTGACCGGCTGCTGCTGCAGACCGCCGACCGGCTGCGGCTGGCCCTGCCCCGCGGGGCGGAGGCCGCCCGGCTCGGCGGCGACGAGTTCGCCGTCTTACTGCCGGTCGCCGACTCCACGACGTCCGCGACCCGGATCGCCCGCGGCCTGGTCGCCGCGCTCAGCTCCCCGCTCGACCTCGACGGGCTCACCCTCGTGCTGGAGGCCAGCGCGGGCGTCGCCGTCTTCCCCGACCACGCCCTCGACGCAGAGGGGCTCCTGCGCCGCGCGGACGTGGCGATGTACCAGGCGAAACGCGACCGCACGGGGGTGGAGGTGTACGAGTCCAAGCGGGACTCCAACACCCCGGACCGCCTCGGTCTCCTCGCCGACCTGCGCCGGGCGCTGGACGCGCACGAGGTCGAGCTGCACTACCAGCCCAAGGTGCGCTTCGACGGGCAGGTGGCCGGGTTGGAGGCACTGGTGCGGTGGGTGCATCCCGAGCGCGGGAAGGTGCCGCCGGACGAGTTCATCGCGATCGCCGAGTCCTCCGGGCTGATGCCGCAGCTGACGGAGTACGTGCTGGAGACCGCGCTCGGACAGGTGGCGCGGTGGCGCTCGCAGGGGCTGTTCGTGCCGGTCGCGGTGAACGTGTCCCCGCGTGACGTGCACACGCCCGGGTTCGCGGGCTCCGTCGCCGCCCGTCTCGCCCGGCACGGCGTTCCGGCGGGAGCGCTCCAACTGGAGATTACGGAGCACGTCCTGCTGGAGGACCCGCAGCGGGCCGCCGACACCCTCGCCGGGCTGACCGGGCACGGCGTGAAGATGTCGCTGGACGACTTCGGCACCGGCTACTCGTCGCTGGTGCATCTGCGCCGGCTGCCGGTCAGCGAACTGAAGATCGACCGCTCGTTCGTGGCGCGGCTGGCCATCGACACCGAGGACGCGGAGATCGTGCGCTGCACGGTCGACCTCGCGCACTCGCTCGGGCTGCTGGTCGTCGCCGAGGGGGTCGAGGACGACGAGACCTGGGAACGCCTGCGCGACCTCGGCTGCGACGCCGTACAGGGCTGGCTGGTCGCCGCCGCGATGCCGGCGGAGGAGACCACGGCCTGGCTCCGGGCACGGGGCTCGCGCGGATGGCAGCGACCCGCGGCGGCGCTCCCCGCCGTCGCGGCGGACGAGTGAAGCCGGCGCTGTCCCCGGCCCACCTTCGACCACGGGCTGAGAGAGGCCGACCGGGGGGTGAGGGCCGCCGACGGGCGCTGAGCCGGCCGGGTCGGAGGGGAGAGCCGTCGGAGGGGAGAGCCGCCGGAGGGCGCTGAGTCGGGCCGGTCACTTGGAAGGCGTCGTCGGGGAGGAGCCGGGGCGAGATGGCGCCCGCCCGAGATGTACCAGGTACCCCGGGGCCGCCCGCCCGAGGTGTACCGGGCACTCCGGGGCCGCACGCCCGAGGCGGACCGGGCGCTCCGGGACGGTATGCCCACGTGGGCACCCCAGGGGGTGGTAGGCGCACGGCGCACCGGCGCTCGGGGCCGTGCCCCGCGGCGGGGTCAGGGGTGCCGATCCGGGCCGTGCGCCCGTGGGCGGGGCAGGAACCCTCGGCCGGGTCGGGGCGGTGTCGGGCGTGGGGGCGGGGAAACCGATTCACGGGCGCGGCCCCCGGCCCCATAGGATTGAGCCCACACCACACCCACTCACCCCAGAGGATCGCTGCATGCCTGGCATCACGCGCGAGGAGGTCGCCCACCTCGCCCGGCTGGCGCGTCTGGAGCTGAAGCCCGAAGAGCTCGACCACTTCGCGGGACAGCTGGACGACATCATCGGCGCGGTCGCCCGCGTCAGCGAGGTCGCCGACCAAGACGTACCGCCGACCTCGCACCCGCTCCCGCTGACGAACGTCATGCGCCCGGACGAGGTCCGCCCCTCGCTCACCCCCGAGCAGGCGCTCTCCGGCGCCCCGGCCCAGGAGCAGCAGCGTTTCAAGGTGCCGCAGATCCTGGGGGAGGAGTAATCCGCATGACGGACATCATCAAGCTCACCGCCGCCGAGACCGCCGCGAGGATCGCCTCCGGCGAGCTCACGGCCGTCGAGGTCACCGAGGCACACCTGGCCCGCATCGAGGCCGTCGACGAGAAGGTGCACGCCTTCCTGCACGTCGACCGCGAGGGCGCCCTCGCCCAGGCGCGTGCCGTGGACGCCAAGCGCGAGCGCGGCGAGAAGCTGGGCCCGCTGGCCGGCGTCCCGCTGGCGCTGAAGGACATCTTCACCACCGAGGGCGTCCCGACCACCGTCGGCTCCAAGATCCTCGAGGGCTGGATCCCGCCGTACGACGCCACCCTCACCAAGAGGCTGAAGGCCGCCGACGTCGTCATCCTCGGCAAGACCAACATGGACGAGTTCGCCATGGGGTCCAGCACCGAGAACAGCGCCTACGGCCCCACCGGCAACCCCTGGGACCTCACCCGGATCCCCGGCGGCTCCGGCGGCGGTTCCTCCGCCGCGCTGGCCGCGCACATGGCCCCGCTGGCGATCGGCACCGACACCGGCGGCTCCATCCGCCAGCCGGCCGCCGTCACCGGCACGGTCGGCGTGAAGCCGACGTACGGCGCGGTCTCCCGCTACGGCATGGTGGCCTTCTCGTCCTCCCTGGACCAGGGCGGCCCCTGCGCCCGTACGGTCCTGGACGCGGCGCTGCTGCACGAGGTGATCGCCGGGCACGACCCGATGGACTCCACCTCCATCGACGCCCCGGTCCCGCCGGTCGTCGAGGCCGCCCGCAACGGCAGTGTCGCGGGCATGCGCGTCGGTGTCGTCAAGCAGTTCCGCGGCGAGGGCTACCAGGCCGGCGTCATCCAGCGCTTCGACGAGTCGGTCGAGCTGCTCAAGGAGCTGGGCGCCGAGATCGTCGAGCTGGACTGCCCGTCCTTCGACCTCGCCCTGTCGGCGTACTACCTGATCGCCCCGTCCGAGTGCTCCTCCAACCTCGCCCGCTTCGACGGCCTGCGCTACGGCCTGCGGACCGGCGACGACGGCACGCGCTCGGCCGAGGAGGTCACCTCCCTCACCCGTGAGGCGGGCTTCGGCGCCGAGGTCAAGCGCCGCGTCATGCTCGGCACGTACGCCCTGAGCTCCGGCTACTACGACGCGTACTACGGCAGCGCCCAGAAGGTCCGCACCCTCATCACGCGGGACTTCGAGAAGGCGTTCGAGCAGGTCGACGTGATCGTCTCCCCGACGACCCCGACCACCGCCTTCCCGATCGGCGAGCGCGCCGACGACCCGATGGCGATGTACCTCGCCGACCTGTGCACCATCCCGACCAACCTGGCGGGCAACGCGGCCATGTCGCTGCCCTGCGGTCTCGCCCCGGAGGACAACCTCCCGGTCGGGCTCCAGATCATCGCCCCCGCGCTGCAGGACGACCGCCTTTACAAGGTCGGCGCCGCCGTCGAGGCCGCGTTCGTGGAAAAGTGGGGCCACCCGCTCCTGGAGGAGGCTCCGTCGCTGTGAGTGCACTGTCCAAGGCCAAGGGCTTCAAGAAGTCGAAGTCCGGTACGTACCTGTCCATGGCCGCCACCGCGTTCGGCGCGATCGGCGTCGCCAAGCAGATCAAGAAGGCCCGCGCCGAGAACGACACGCTGCGGCTCGTCGACGCCGTCGTCACCGCCGCCGGAGTCGTCACCGGCCTCGCCATGCTCTACCGCGAGCTGAAGCGGCTGGGCGACGACGACGTCCTGCTGGGCTGAGAGGGAAGTTTCACCGTGACCACCACGACCGACCTGGTGTCGTACGAGGACGCGCTGGCGTCGTACGACCCCGTCATGGGCCTCGAGGTCCATGTCGAACTCGGCACCAAGACCAAGATGTTCTGCGGCTGTTCGACCACGCTCGGCGCCGACCCGAACACCCAGACCTGCCCCGTCTGCCTCGGCCTGCCCGGCGCGCTCCCGGTCGTCAACGCGACCGGCGTCGAGTCCGCCATCAAGATCGGTCTCGCGCTGAACTGCGAGATCGCCGAGTGGTGCCGCTTCGCCCGGAAGAACTACTTCTATCCGGACATGCCGAAGAACTTCCAGACCTCCCAGTACGACGAGCCGATCGCCTTCAACGGCTATCTCGACGTGCAGCTGGAGGACGGCGAGACCTTCCGCGTGGAGATCGAGCGCGCCCACATGGAGGAGGACACCGGAAAGTCGACGCACGTCGGCGGCGCCACCGGCCGTATCCACGGCGCGTCCCACTCCCTGCTGGACTACAACCGCGCCGGCATCCCGCTGATCGAGATCGTCACCAAGCCGATCGTCGGCGCGGGCGAGCGCGCTCCCGAGGTCGCGCGGGCGTACGTCCGCGAGCTGCGCGAACTGATCCGTGCGCTCGGCGTCTCCGAGGCCCGCATGGAGATGGGCCAGATGCGCTGCGACGTCAACCTGTCGCTGATGCCCAAGGGCGCCGACAAGTTCGGCACGCGCTCGGAGACCAAGAACGTCAACTCCCTGCGTTCGGTGGAGCGCGCGGCGCGGTTTGAGATCCAGCGCCACGCCGCCGTGCTGAGCGACGGCGGCACGATCGTGCAGGAGACCCGGCACTTCCACGAGGACACCGGGTCCACCACCTCGGGCCGTGTGAAGGAGGAGGCCGAGGACTACCGGTACTTCCCGGAGCCCGACCTGGTCCCGGTCGCCCCGTCCCGTGACTGGGTCGAGGAACTGCGCGCCGCCCTGCCGGAGCTGCCGCTGGTGCGCCGCAACCGGCTCCGCGAGGAGTGGGGCGTCTCCGCCACCGACATGCAGGCGATCCTCAACGCCGGTGCGCTGGACCCGATCGTCGCCACGATCGACGCCGGTGCGGACGCCGCGTCCGCCCGCAAGTGGTGGATGGGTGAACTGGCCCGCAGCGCCAACGAGTCGGGCAAGGCGCTCGACGAGCTGGCCATCACGCCGGCCCAGGTCGCCCGGGTCACCGAGCTGGTGACCGCCGGCGACCTGAACGACAAGCTGGCCCGCCAGGTCATCGAAGGCGTCCTGGCCGGCGAGGGCACCCCGGACGAGGTCGTCGACAAGCGCGGCCTGAAGGTCGTCTCCGACGAAGGCGCCCTCGGTACGGCCGTGGACGAGGCCATCGCCGGCAACCCGGCCATCGCGGACAAGATCCGCGGCGGCAAGGTGGCCGCGGCCGGCGCCCTGGTCGGCGCGGTCATGAAGGCGACCCGCGGCCAGGCCGACGCGGCGCGCGTCAAGGAGCTGATCCTGCAGAAGCTGGGCGTCAGCGAGGGCTGAGCCCCGCCACCGCAGCGCAGTCGCGGGGGGATGCACCGGAAGCGGTGCATCCCCCCGCGACGCGTGTGAAGGCAGCGTGCGCCGCAGGCATCCGAAGGCAGCGCACGCCTGTGCGACTGAAGGCGGCGCTGCCCAACGCCCGCGTGCGGCGCGCGCCTACGCCCAGAGGTGAGGCGCGCGTCCACGCCTGCACAGGCGGCGGGCGCCCACGCCCGAGTGAGGCCTCCGCGACCCGCACGAACCCCGGCGTCCGGCCCCTGCGGCGGGTGGCGCCCTGCACCCGGTGTTCCCGGCCTCACGCGCTACGCTCGCCCGCCATGAGTGGACGCGCTGATTGCGGGGAGCCCTCCGACACCACCGAGGTCGACGCCGCGGCTCGGAACGAGGGCGAGGCCGAGACCCGGACCGGGGCCGGGGCCGGGACCGAGGCCGCAGGTGGCGCCGAAGGGGACGCCGAGGAGGTCGGTGATCCCGCGCGGCCGGCGCGGCGGGCGCGCTGGACCGCCGCCGGAACCGGCGGGCTGCTGGCGCTGGCGGGACTGGCCGCGTCCCTGCTGAGGGCCGCGGACGCCGGACCGGCGCTCGTACCGGCCGCCTACGCCGTCGGCGCGGCCGTCTGCGGGGGTGCGGCGGTTCTCGGGTCGCGGGGCCGCACCCGACGGGCGCTGTGGTTGCTGGTGGGCGGCGTGACCGTGATGGCGTTCGGAGACCAGTTCGACTGACGGTGACACGGTTCACCTGGTGTCCTGAGAGCCGACTCCGGCTTCTGTGAACCACCCCACGAAACGACCAAACGATCACTTCCCCCTGCAAGAGTGTTTGTCCATTGCACATGCGTTCTTTGCGGGCCGTTCAGTGGCTGGACGACTGTTCCCGGTCAAAGATCCACAAGTCACCTCCTGGGAGCACGTTCGTGGCAGCCCTAGCCCGCTGGTGTGTTCGCAACCGAATGGCCGCCGTCCTCCTGTGGCTGCTCACCTTCGGCGGGGTGACCGCTGCCGCCGCCGTGACCGGCACGGCCTACTCGAACGACTACCAGGTACCCGGCACCGAGTCGGGCCGGGCCGGACAGCTGCTCACGGAGGCCTTCCCGGACCTCGGCGGCGCCGCCGGAACGGTCGTCTGGCACACCCCGACCGGCTCGGTCCGCGCCGCCGACGTCGAACAGACGATGACCCGCACCCTGCACGACATCGCGCAACTGCCCGGCGTGGCCGCCGTGGTGACTCCGTACGGCGACCAGGGCGCGGGCCGGATCAGCGACGACGGCCGTACCGCCTACGCCACCGTCGCCTTCCACGACCAGGACCATGACCTCGACGAGTCCGAGGCGAAGGCCGTCGTGGACACCGCCAAGGACGCCGAGGCCGACGGCCTCCAGGTGGAGCTGGGCGGCACCGCCATCGGCCTCACCGACCCGTCCGGCGGCCATCTCGCCGAGGTCGTCGGCGTGCTGGTGGCCGCGGTCGTGCTGTTCCTCGCCTTCGGCTCGCCAGCGGCGTCCCTGCTGCCCATCGCCACCGCGCTGGTCGGCGTGGGCACTGCGTACGCCGGGACCGTGCTGCTCGGACACGCCATGACCGTCGCCGACTTCGCGCCCATGCTGGGCATGCTGATCGGGCTCGGCGTCGGCATCGACTACGCGCTGTTCATCGTCACCCGGCACCGCCGCGGCCTCAAACGCGGCCTGGACGTCACCGAGGCGGCCACCGCGGCCGTCGCCACCACGGGACGCGCGGTGGTGTTCGCGGGTGCCACCGTTTGTATCGCGTTGCTGGGCATGCTGATCCTCCAGCTCGGATTCCTCAACGGAGTGGCCATAGCGGCCTCACTGACCGTGGTGCTCACCGTCGCGGCCTCCGTGACCCTGCTGCCCGGACTGCTGTCCTTCATCGGCATGCGCGCGCTCAGCCGCCGCGAACGCCGCCGGCTCGAGGAGAACGGTCCCGAACCCGAGCTGCCCACCGGGTTCGCCGCCCGCTGGTCCGCCTTCGTCGAACGGCACCCCAAGAAGCTCGGCGCCGTCGCGCTCGCCGTCGTCACGCTGCTCGCGCTGCCGACCCTCTCGCTCCGCCTGGGCACCTCCGACCAGGGCAACAATCCCGAATCGACGACCACCAGGAAGGCCTACGACCTGCTCGCCGACGGCTTCGGCCCCGGCGTCAACGGACCCCTCACCCTGGTCACCGAGATCCACGGCGCCGAGGACCGGCTCGCCGCCGACGGCCTCGCCGGCACGCTGCGCGCCACCGAGGGCGTCGCCGCCGTCACCCCGGTGACGTTCGACTCCGGCGGTCACACCGCGTACCTCACCGTCGTCCCCGAGTCGTCCCCGCAGTCCGCGAGCACCAGTGACCTCGTCGACCGGCTGCGCACCGAGGTGCTGCCGCGCACCGAGGCAGGCACCTCGCTCGACGTGCACGTCGGCGGGGTCACGGCCGCCTACGACGACTTCGCCGAGGTGATCGTCGGCAAACTGCCGCTGTTCGTCGGCGTGGTGATCGCACTCGGCTGTGTGCTGCTGCTGCTCGCCTTCCGGTCGGTCGTCATCCCGCTGAAGGCCGCCGCGATGAACGTCGCCGCCGTCGCCGCCTCGTTCGGCGTGGTCGTGGCGTTCTTCCAGTGGGGCTGGGGCAGTGAACTGCTCGGCCTCGGCCGCGCCGGTCCGATCGAGCCCTTCCTCCCCGTGATCATGGTGTCGGTGCTGTTCGGGCTCTCCATGGACTACCAGGTCTTCCTGGTCAGCCGGATGTACGAGGAGTGGCTGGAGACCGGCGACAACCGGCGGTGCGTCCGGATCGGCCTCGCCGAGACCGGCCGGGTGATCAACTCCGCCGCGGTCATCATGATCTCGGTGTTCCTCGCCTTCGTGCTCAGCGGCGACCGCGTGATCGCCATGTTCGGCATCGCGCTCGCCGCCGCCGTCGCCCTGGACGCCTTCGTGCTCCGCACCCTTCTCGTCCCCGCCCTGATGCACCTGCTCGGCAGCGCCAACTGGTGGCTGCCCGGCGGGCTCGACCGGCGCCTGCCCCGGATCAGCATCGAGCCGCCCGAGTGCCGTACCGGCCGGGAAAGTCTCCCGGACGCCGACGCCGAACGTGAGAAGCTCACGGGCGTCGTGGACGTACTGGAGAAGGAGCGGCGTTCGGATGTACGCGATATCCCTGGGTGACGACGGAGCCCGGCTGCGGCCACTGGAGCCCTGGCACGCCGAGGAGTTCCTCGCCCACCTCGACCGCGGGCGGGACTTCATCACCCGGCACATCCCGTTCGGGTCCAAGGCCACCGACCTCGACTCCGTCCGGGCCCTGTTGCAGTCGTACGCCGACAAGCGCGCCGCCGACAACGGCTCCCTGCACGGCGTGTGGCTCGACGGAAAGCTCGTCGGCGGTGTCCTCTTCCGTGTCTTCGACGCCGCCACCGGGGTCTGCGAGATCGGCTGCTGGCTGGAACCGGCGGCCACCGGACGAGGGCTCGTCACACGCGCCTCCCGCGTGCTGATCGACTGGGCGTTCGGCGAGCGCGGGATGCACCGGGTGGAGTGGCACGCGGCGTCCGACAACACGGCCAGCATCAACGTCGCACGCCGGCTGGGCATGACCCGGGAGGGCGTGCTGCGCGAGTGCTATCCCTGGCGGGGCGTGCGGCAGGACTACGAGATCTGGGCCGTGCTGGCACCGGAGTGGGCGCGGGCACGCGCTCACACCGATCATTAAGGAACCTCTCAGACGGCGTCCGTACGGTGCGGGCATGGGAACCAGGACTGTGGACGAAACGGGCGCCGCGACCGGCGCCGAGACTGAGGCGACCGACGGCGAGGACCAGGTGAAGAAGGCGGCGGACGCGGAGGCGGCGGACGCCAACCCCACCGCGCACGCCACCACCGGGGCGGAGCCCGGCACCGAGGACGGTGACGAGCGGCCCGAGGCGTCCGAGGCCGAGGAGAGCGGACCGACCGGCGTCGGCCAGGGCGCCGGAGCCGTCGTCTCCGCCGCGCTCGGCGTCGTCTCGCTCACCGGAAGCTGGGTCGGCACCGTGGCCTCCGCGCGCGAGTCGCTGATCGGCCAGCTGCAGACCTCGCAGTCCTCCAGCGTCGCCACCATGGTCAAGGAGGGCTACGGCGACGCCTGGGCCGCCAACGCGTTGTGGGCCGGCGTGTTCGCGCTGGCCGCGCTGATCGTCGGCGTCGTGGTCCTGGCCCGCCCCGCGTTCGGCGCCCCCGGCAGGCCGCAGGCTCCGTGGATCAAGTCGGTCGCCTGGGCCGGCATCTCCCTCGGCGTGATCGGCCTGCTCCTGGCCGTCCTGAAGTACACCGGCATCCTGCTCGGGCTGCCCGCCACGGGCTGAACCCCGCCGCACCGAGGGGTCTTAGGGCGCGCGCAAGGCACTTACGCGCCCCTGAGGCCCCTCACCCGCGTGTAAGGCCCCGGCGGCCTCGGAAGATGCGGAACTCTCCCGATGTGGCGGACCCCCCTGGGAGACGAGTGTGGAGACATTGCGGCAAGCGATGACACACACCGACCTCATCGGGGAGACGAGATGTTCGAGTACGAGGTTCACCGCACGCGTTCCGCCGAACTGCTCCGCCGGGCCGAGCGGGAGCGACTGGCCCGCGAGGCCGTACGCCGCGCCCGCGCCGCCCGCCACGAAGCGGCGGAACGCTCCGCGGAGAGCGAGGCGCATACCGGCCGCCCACGAGACAACCGCTTCCCGCGGGTCGCGTGAGCGCGGGGCGGGGCGGGGGCCTGGCGAGGGCCGCGGGCAACGACGAGCCGCCGGCGAGCGGTGGGCCGGGCGAGCCGATCACGGCGGCCGGCCGGGACGGCCGGCCGGCCGCGTCCGAGCGTCACCGTCGGGCAACCGACGCGCACCGCACCGCCGTACCGGCGCATGACGGGGCCGACGCCCCAGCAGCGCCCCCACGAGCTCGCGCCCTGGCGCAAACCGACGCCGCCGCGCCGGCAGCGGACCCGCGAGCGCCGGGCGCCCGCACGAAGCCCGGTACGGCCGCCCGAGCAGCGCCCCCGCGAGCGCCGGGCGACCCCGCGAAAACCGGTGCCGTCCTGTCGGACCCTCGTGCGATGCTCGGGGGCGTGGAGACCAGGTCCGTCAGTCCGGTGTTCGTCGGCCGCGCCGAGGAGTTGGAGACGCTGAACGAGGCGCTCGCCCGCGCCGCCGGCGGGGGTGGGTCCCAGGCGTCGGACACCGTGGGGGAGCCGCAGGCGTTGCTGCTGGGCGGTGAGGCCGGTGTCGGCAAGACCCGGCTCGTCGAGGAGTTCGCCGCCCGGGCCGCCGCCAGGGGAGCCGTGGTCGCGCTCGGCGGCTGTGTCGAGATCGGCGCAGACGGGCTGCCCTTCGCCCCGTTCTCCACCGCCCTGCGCGCACTGCGCCGCGAAATGCCCGCCGAGCTGGCCGTCGCGGCAGCCGGTCAGGAGGAGGAACTGGCGCGGCTGCTGCCCGAATTGGGCGGCACGGGAGCCCGGCGGCACGACGAGGAGGGCATGGCCCGCCTCTTCGAACTCACTGCCCGTCTGCTGGAGCGCGTCGCCGCCGACCGCACCGTCGTGATCGCCCTGGAGGACCTGCACTGGGCCGACGCCTCCACCCGGCACCTGCTCGCCTACCTGTTCCGCACCCTGCGCACCGGCCGGCTCGTCGTCCTCGCCACCTACCGCTCCGACGACATCCACCGCCGCCATCCGCTGCGCCCCCTGCTCGCCGAACTCGACCGGCTCCGCACGGTCCGCCGTATCGAGCTGGCCCGCTTCAACCGTGCGGAAGTGGCCTGCCAGATCGCCGGCATCCACGCCGCCGAGCCCGACCCCGCCCAGGTCGACGCGATCTTCCAACGCTCCGACGGCAACGCCTTCTTCGTGGAGGAACTCGCCGTCGCCGCCCACGAGGGCTGCTGCACCGGCCTCACCGACTCCCTGCGCGACCTGCTCCTCGTCCGTGTCGAGGCGCTGCCCGAGAGCGCCCAGCGGGTGGCCCGGATCGTCGCCGAGGGCGGCTCCACCGTCGAGTACCGGCTGCTCGCCGCCGTCGCCGGGCTCGCCGAGGACGACCTGATCGAGGCCCTGCGCGCGGCGGTGAACGCCAACATCCTGCTCGCCGCACCCACCGGCGACGGCTACCGCTTCCGCCACTCCCTGGTCCGCGAGGCCGTCGGCGACGACCTGCTGCCCGGCGAACGCTCCCGCCTGAACCGCCGCTTCGCCGAGGCCCTGGAGGCCGACCCCGCACTCGTCCCCGCCGACCAGCGCGTGACCCGCCTGGCCAGCTACTGGTACCACGCGAACGACGCCGCCAAGGCCCTGCCCGCCGTCCTCGCCGCCTCCGTCACCGCCCGCCGCCGCGACGCCTACGCCGAGCAACTGCGCCTGCTGGAACGAGCGATGGAGCTCTGGGACGCCGCCCCCGAGGACGTACGCGCCGGGCTGCGCCCCGTCGACTACACCGAGTCCTACCCTCCCTGCGGCTGCGACCCGGCGACCACACCCCTGCGCTACCTCGACCTGATGGCCGAGGCCGCCGTGGCGGGCCGCTTCTCCGGCGAGCGCGAACGCGCCATGAAGATCATCAGGCGTGCGCTGAGCATCCTGGAGGACGAGGACGACCCCCTGCGCGCCGCCTGGTTCTGGACCCAGCGCTCCCGGCTGGTGCAGGCACTGGCCCGCGGCGACGGCCGCCAGGAACTGGTCACCGCTCAGGAGCTGTTGCGCGGTCTGCCGCCCTCCGAGGTGCACGCCGAGGTGCTCACCACCGTCGCCAACTGGTCGATGCTGCACCAGCCCGGCCCCGAGGCCCTTGCCGCCGCCGAGCGCGCCGTGCAGTACGCCCGCATGGTCGGCACCCGCGAGACAGAGCTCAACGCCCGTCTCACCCTCGGCGGCCTCACCCTCGACGCGGGCGACGTCGAGGAGGGGCTCGCCGAGATGTACGAGGTCAAGGAGCGGGCCCTGCAGGAGGGCTACCCCTATGTCGCCGGACGCGCGTACGTGAACCTGCCCGCCGAGCTCGAATCCATCGGCCGTTCCCGGGAGGCCGCGCCGATCCTGGAGGAGGGCGCCGCCTACGCCCGGAAGTACGGACTGCTCGACAACGAGGCCTGGGTGTGGGCCAACCTCTCCGAGTCGCTGTACCACCTCGGCCGCTGGCGGGAGGCGGAGCAGGCGGCGCTGAAGGTTTTCCTGCGCGGCCGGAACGCCAAGCCCCAGGGCTCCGGCGCGCTCTGCCTGGCCCATCTCGCCCTGGGCCGCGGCGACGTGCCCGAGGCCGGACGTCAACTGCACGCCGCCCGCGCCGCGTTCGGCACGCACGACCCCATGCCCCAGCAGTGGCTGCCGATGGCCACCATCGCCGTCGGCGTCGCCGCCGTGGAGGGCCGCATCCTCGACGCCCGCGCCGAACTCCACGCCGCCCTGGACGCCGGCACCCCGCCCGGCACCCGGCAGTACGGCTGGCCGCTGCTGCTGGCCGCCGCCACCGCCGAGGCCGACGCCCGCGCCCTGCCCGCCGCCGCGCAGGGCCGCGCCGAGGCGCTCGAGCGCATCCGCACCGCGGTCAAGGCGCTCGCCACCGAGGCACCCGTCTGGCTCGCCCACGAGCGGTGGGTCCACGCCGAACTCCACCGCGCCGAGGGCCGCGCCACCCCCGACACCTGGACCCCGGTCGTCACCGCCTTCGAGCACCTGGACCGCCCCTACGACCTCGCCCGCGTCCGCCACCGCCTCGCCGAGGCCCTGCTCGCCACCGATGCCACGGACCACCGCGAGCGCGCCACGGAGCTGCTGCGCCTCGCCCACGCGGTCGCCGGCCACCTCGGCGCCCGCCCTCTCACCGACGCCGTCACCTTCCTCGCCCAGCGCGCCCGCCTCGGCCTCACCCCGGAGTCGGAGCGGCGGCCCCGCACCGACCCCGCCGAGGCCCTGGGCCTCACCACCCGCGAACGCGATGTGCTCCGCCTGGTCGCCGACGGCCGCACCAACCGCCAGATCGCCGAGGAACTGTTCATCTCCCCGAAGACGGCAAGCGTCCACGTCTCCAACATCCTGGCCAAGCTCGGCGTCTCCGGCCGGGGCGAGGCGGCGGCGGTGGCGCACCGGCTGGGCCTGTTCCGGTCCGCGACGCTCACCACGCGGACGCCCGGCTGAGGCTTACGCTGAACAGCGACCGGCCGAGGAGGCTACGTGTTCAACGTCTTAGAGGAACTGTTCGCACCCGGCCGCAAGCACACCCGGGACGAGCAGAACCGTCTGGCACTGACCCGGGAGGACGTCGGCGACGGCGACCCGGGCCGCGGCCCGATAGACCTGGCGTCCGGCAAAGTGGTGGTACGGCCCCCGGGCCCCACCGAGGACGAGCCCCCGACGCCCGACTGAGGGCCCCGCGTCGGCCGACCTCCCGCGCGAGGGCCGCACCGACCGGAGTCCCGGCCGCAGGACACTAGCTGACCTCCAGCTCCAGGATCCGGTCGTCTCCGTCGCCCGGGGAGCCCCGGCCGTCGGTCTCGCTCGTCACCAGCCACAGTTTGTCGCCGCCGGCGGCGAGGACGGTGCGCAGGCGACCGTGGTCGCCCTCCAGGAACGGCTGGGGGTCGGCCGAGGCCTCCGTGCCGTTCAGCGGGATGCGCCACAGACGCTCGCCGCGCAGTCCCGCCATCCACACGGAACCCTCGGCGTAGGCGATGCCGCTGGGCGACGCCTCGTCCGTGCTCCACTGCGCTGCCGGATTCACATACCGGGAGTCGTCGGACCTGCCCTCGACCTCCGGCCAGCCGTAGTTGCCGCCCGGCTCGATCGCGTTCAGCTCGTCCCAGGTGTCCTGGCCGAACTCCGCGGCGAACAGGCGCTGCTTCGCGTCCCAGGCGAGGCCCTGGACGTTGCGGTGGCCGTACGAGTACACCGTCGAGTCCGGGAACGGGTTGCCCGGGGCCGGCTCGCCCTCGGGAGTCATGCGCAGGATCTTGCCGCCGAGCGACTCCTTGTCCTGCGACAGGCCCTCCTCGCCGCTCTCGCCCGTGCCCGCGTACAGCATCCCGTCCGGGCCGAAGGCGATCCGGCCGCCGTTGTGGATGAAGCCCTTGGGTATCCCCCGGAAGACCGTGTCGGGGGCGCCCAGCTGTTCACCGGTGGGCTTCCGCTCGTCGTACAGCATGCGGACGATGCGGTTGTCCGAGGCCGAGGTGTAGTACGCGTAGATCATGTGGTCCGAGGCGTAGTCCGGGGAGAGCGCGAGGCCCAGCAGGCCGCCCTCGCCCGCCGGTGACACCCCGGGCACCTCGCCCAGCTCGGTCTTGCGGCCCGTCTCCGTGTCGACGCGGGTGATCGTGCCCTCGTCGCGGGAGGACACGAGCAGGTCGCCGACGGGCAGCGCGGCCAGGCCCCAGGGGCTGTCCAGGCCCTCGGTGACCGTGCGCAGCACCTTCACCGAGCCCTTCGCGGGCGGGGTCTCCTCGGCCGTCCTCCCGGAGCCCGGCGACTGCGCCGTCGTACGACTCGGCGTAGCGCTCCCCTCCGGGGAGGCGCCTGCGTCGTCGGAGGAGCAGCCGGCCGTGAGCAGGAGGGCGGCCGCGGCCAGAACGGCCGTCACAGCTCGACGTTGCACGATCTCGGTCCCTTCGACGCGGCGGGTTCTCCTTGTCATACACCGCTCGCGCCTCACAGGTTCCCGGTCACCGAAACCCGAACCGGGGACGACGGCGGAACATCGTGAAGCCGCAGGTCGGCCGAGCGCGGGGGACACGTCAGTCCCAGGACCCCTGCGCCCTCGGCAACCCCGACACCTCCGCCAGATCCTGGGCCGTCAGACGCACCCCCACCGCCCCGGCGTTCTCGGTCACCCATCGCTCCCGCTTGGTCCCGGGCACCGGCACCACGTGCCGCCCCTGGGACAGCACCCACGCGAGGGCCACCTGGGCCGGGGTGACGTCCGCGCCGTGGCGGGCGGCGACGCGGCGCAACCCTGCCACTATCGGCTGGTTCGCGGCCATCATCTCGGCCGTGAAGCGCGGGTGGCGGGCGCGCATGTCGTCCGGTTCGAAGCCCTCGCCCGGCGTGAGCGTGCCGGTCAGGAAGCCGTTGCCGAGCGGCATCGCGGCCAGGAAGCCGATGCCGCGGGCCTCGCACCACGGCAGCAGCGCGTCCAGCGCCTCCGGCGACCACACCGACAGCTCCGCCTCGACGGCGCTCACCGGGAAGACCTGCTGGACGCGCTGCAACTGCCGGATCGTCGCGTCGTGCAGCCGCGTCCCGGACCGGCGTCCGCCGCGCGCGCCCACGGCGCACACCCCCAGCGCCCGCACCTTCCCGGCCCGCACCAGGTCCGCCATCGCGCCCCACGTCTCCTCCACGGGGACCTCCGGATCCGCGCGGTGGAGCTGGTACAGGTCGATGACGTCGGTCTGCAACCGCCGCAGCGAGGCGTCGCAGGCCCGCTTCACGTATCCGGGGCGCCCGTTGGCCACGATGTGCTGCTCGCCCACCAGCAGCCCCACCTTGGTCGACAGGAATGCGTCGGCCCGCCGTTCCTTCAGCGCCCGTCCCACCAGCAGCTCATTGGTGAACGGGCCGTACATGTCGGCCGTGTCCAGCAGCGTCGAACCCAGATCGAGCGCCCGGTGCACGGCCCTCAGCGACTCGTCGCCCCGCTGCCGAGACGTGCTGTACGCCCAGCTCATCGGCATGCACCCGAGTCCGACGGCCCCCACCGCGAGCGCCGCCGCGCCGATCGTCCTGCGCTCCACCTGCCCGTAACCCTCCCTCTTCCGGCCCCCAACCTAACCTCCGCATCGCCCCGCCCCTCACCTAGCCTCGTGACCATGACTGCTGACGTATGGCTTCCCATCCCGCCCGAGGACATCGAAGGGCTTCCGGACGGGCCGGCGTACCGCTTCTGGGACGGAGCGGAGACGTTCCCCGCGGACCCGGCCGACTGCTCCTTCTACGTCGTCCCCTACATGAAGCCCTCCGAGGTCGTCGTACGGCCGATGGCCGGGATGGCGTCCGTGCAGGTCGTCCAGACGCTCTCCGCGGGAACCGATCATGTCGAGCCGGGGCTCGGCGACCTGCCCCCGGGGGTGCGCCTGTGCAACGCGCGCGGAGTGCACGAGGCCAGCACCGCCGAACTCACGCTCACCCTGGTCCTCGCCGCGCTGCGCGGCATCCCCGACTTCGTACGGGCACAGGACAAGGGCGAGTGGCTCGGCGGTTTCCGGCCGGCCCTCGCCGACAAGACCGTGCTCATCGTCGGGTACGGCTCGATAGGCGAAGCCATCGAGGACCGGCTCACGCCCTTCGAGCTCGCGCGGGTGGCGCGCGTCGCGCGCTCGCGGCGCACCACGGCGCGCGGTCCCGTGCATCCGCTCACCGAACTGCCCGCACTGCTCCCCGCGGCGGACGTGGTGATCCTTTCCACGCCGCTGACCGACTCCACGCGGGGGCTGGTGAACGACGAGTTCCTGGGGCGGATGAAGGACGGCGCGCTGCTGGTCAACGTCTCCCGCGGTCCCGTCGTGGACACGAAGGCGCTGCTCGCCGAGCTGGAGAGCGGCCGGATCACCGCGGCCCTCGACGTCACCGACCCCGAGCCGCTGCCGGCCGGACATCCCTTGTGGCAGGCGCCCGGTGTGCTGATCAGTCCCCATGTCGGCGGCCCCACGTCCGCGTTCCTGCCGCGCGCCAAACGGCTGCTCGTGGACCAGTTGCACCGTTTCATGAACCGGGAGCCGCTGCGGAACGTGATCCTTACGACGGGCGCGAAGGGTGCGTAGAACCGCCGACAGGGCCGACGCCTGACCCGGTTCGGGCACCCTCCGCAATCGTCCGGACGCGTTCAGTGGTGCGTTCGCGCTGGTGGTCACGGAGCGTAGAGAAGCTATGTCCCTGAGTGACGAGACTGGTGTATCGTCCCGACAGGGGCTGCGCCGCGCACCGTTCGGCGCCGGGGATGGACATTTCAGACTGCGAGGGGGGCGACGGGCGATGCACGGCCTATGGACGAACGATCCGACGAGGCGGGGCCGCCGACGGCGGCCCTGGCGCACGGCCACGCGACGACGGGGCCATCACGCCAGTCACGGCGCGCACCACAACCATCACCACCGCAGGCACAGCAACCGCAAGAAGCAGGCCCACTGCGCGGCCCGGGACGCACGGGACGCGGGCGTGGCGGGGACCGGGTGGGCCCGGTGAACGCGCCCTCGCCGCCCACGACCGCCCTCGACCACGCGCTGCGGCGGCAGTCCGCGCCGCGCACCCTGCTGCCGCGGCCGTCGGCCTCCAGCGACGGGTCGGGCGTGTACCACCAACTGGTCCTGGCCCTGCTGTGCGCGGGCTATGCCGTCGGCTCCGCGGTCGGCTGGGGCTCACAGCGTCTCGCCCTGATCATGGGCGACTTCGGGCTGAGCGCCGCGGCGGGCGCGGCCGCCGTGTCCTGCTTCGTGTACGCGCGCAGCCGCCGGGTCCGGTTCCGCTCCGCCTGGCTGCTGTTCGCCCTCTCCTCGGCGATGGCCGCCGTGGGCAACGGGGTCTGGGGTTGGTACGAGGTCGTCCTGGGACGGCCCGTGCCCAGCCCCAGCTACGCCGACCTGTTCTTCCTGTGCTTCGCGCCGCCCGCCATCGTGGGCCTGCTGGTCCTCGCCAAGCGGCCGGTGACGAAGGCGGGCTGGGTCTGCCTCGCCCTGGACGCCTGGCTGATCGGCGGTTCCCTGGTCACCCTGTCGTGGAGCCTCGCGCTCGCCCAGACGGCCAAGGGCGGCGGCCCCGGCGTCGCCCACACGGCGCTGTCGCTGGCGTACCCGCTGCTCGACATCGCCCTGGTCAGCATGGTGCTCGCGCTGCACTTCCGGCGCTCGGGCACGAACCGCTCCGCGGTGAACACCGCGATCGGCGCGCTCGCCCTGACCGTGATGTGCGACGCCCTGTTCACCTCACCGCTGCTGCACGACAGCTACAGCTCCGGCCAGTTGCTGGACGCCGGCTGGTTCGCCGGCTCGCTGCTCCTGGCGTACGCCCCCTGGACCTCCCGGCGCCCCGGGCGGCCGGGCGGCGGGCCGCACACGCGCGTGGTGCACGAGCACATGCCCGGGCAGCGCGGCGGCGGCCACCCGCACCCGCCCGCACAGCAGGGTGAGCACGGCCGCTATCCGGCCACGCGGCCGCTCACCGGCTCGCTGGCCGCCCTCACGCCGTACCTGGCCGCCGCCGTGTGCACCCTCGGCATCCTCTACAACGTGCTCAACGGCCGCAGCGTCGACCGCGTGGTGCTGCTCACCGGGGGCACCGTCGTGCTGGCGCTGGTGGTGCGCCAGGGGATCATGCTGCTCGACAACATCACCCTCACCCAGGAACTGGCGCAGAAGGAGAACCACTTCCGCTCCCTGGTGCAGGGCTCGAGCGACGTCATCATGATCGCCGCGCCCAACGGCATCCTCCGCTACGTCTCCCCGGCCGCCGCCGGGGTCTACGGGCGCCCCGCGGAGGACCTGGTGGGGACCGAGCTGGCCGAACTCATCCACCCGGAGGACCTGGGCTGCGTGGTGCACGAGGTGCGCCGCTTCCTCGCCGCCAGCCCTTCGGAGGAACCCACTACGCGCATCGAGTGCCGTTTCCGGTCCGGTGAGGGCGGCTGGCTGAACGTCGAGTCGACCGTCAACCGCCACCACGGCGGCCTGATCTTCAACAGCCGGGACGTGACCGAGAGAGTGCGCCTGCAGGCGCAGTTGCAGCACAACGCCGAGCACGACCCGCTCACCGACCTGCCCAACCGTGCGCTGTTCACCAAGCGTGTGCAGCAGGCCCTGTCCGGCAGGCGCAGCACCGACCGCGGTGCCGCCCTGCGGGGCACGGCGGTGCTCTTCATCGACCTGGACGGCTTCAAGGCCGTCAACGACACGATCGGGCACCAGGCCGGGGACGAGCTGCTCGTCCAGGCCGCGCGCAGGCTCCAGGAGGCGGTCCGCAAGGGCGACACCGCGTCCCGGCTGGGCGGCGACGAGTTCGCGGCCCTGATCGTCGGGGACGGCGCCCGGGACCGGGCCGCCCGCGAACGGCACATCCTGGAACTCGCCGACCGCCTGCGGGTGACGCTCTCACAGCCGTACCGCATCGACGGCAACGATGTCCGCGTCGCCGCGTCCATCGGCGTCGCCTTCGCGGAACCGGGCCTCGGCGCGGGCGAGCTGCTGCGCAACGCCGACCTCGCGATGTACCGCGCGAAGTCGGCCGGCAAGGGCCGGGTCGAGCTGTACAAGCCACAGATGCAGCAGGACGTCGTACGCAAGGCGGAACTGGCCACCCGGTTGCGGGCCGCACTGCACGACGGCGAGTTCACCCTGCTGCACCAGCCGGTGGTGTGCCTGGAGGACGGCCGGATCACGTCGGTCGCCGCGCAGGCCCGCTGGCGGTCGTCCCAGGGGGTGCTGTTCACGCCCGCGGAGTTCCTGCGCGTGGCCGAGGACGGCGACAGGACGGCCGAGCTGGGCCGCTGGATGCTGCAGAAGGCCGTGGAACAGGCCGCCGAGCGCGCCGCGACCGGCCACGCCGTACCGGTCACCGTCCGGATGCCCGCCCGTCGGCTGCTGGACCGGTCGCTGCCCCTCGGTTCCGTCGAGGCGCTGCTGACCCGGCACGGGCTGCCGTCCGGGGCACTGATCGTCGAGCTGGCCGACATCGACGCCACGATCCCCCTGGACGACCTGGAGCGCCGTCTGGGCACCCTCAGAAGGCTCGGGGTGCGCATCGCGCTGGACGGCTTCGGCGCCGGCTGCCCGGCCATCACGGCCCTGAGGCGGCTCCCGCTGGACGTGCTGAAGCTCGACCGCGGCCTGGTCGAGGGCGTCGTCGAGTCCGCGCGGCTCCACAAGATCACCAGTGGGCTGCTGCGCATCGCCGGCGATCTCGGGCTGCAGTCCGTGGCGGACGGCGTGGATCTGCCCGAGCAGGTCGTCGCCCTGCGCGCGATGGGCTGCACGCACGGGCAGGGCATGGCCTTCTCCGGGCCACTGGACGAGTACAGGCTGCGCCGGGCGCTCACTTCCGGCCACTGTCCGGTGCCGAACGGACCGTCCGCACCCGCCTTCGCGGGCGGCGCCGCGAGCCCTTACGCCGGTGGAGTGACCACCGTCTTCGGAGGAGCCACGCCCATCACCACACAGGTCGGCACATCCCTCGCCACCCCCCTGCGCTCACATAATGAGACTCCCGTCCCACCCACTTGACAGTGGGTGCGCGCCGGGGGAAGGTCAGTGCCATGCGCACCCGAATTCTCGTACTTGGACAGCGCGTCGGCTGAGCTGGGACCCACCGGAGGACGATCCGGAAGGTCCAGCGACCACACCGGCGCGCTCCCCTCGCTTGCCTTACGGCACGAGGGGTTTTTTGTTGCACAGGCACCTGCCGAACAGCAGTCGCACACCGTACAAACCTCGCAAAAACCCTCAGCATCGAGAAGAGAATGCCGATGACCGAGCAGGCCACCGGGGCCCATCACCCGCAGCCGCGGCCCCGATCCGGAGGACAGCAGTCCGCCCCCGAGCACGTCACGGGCGCGCAGTCCCTCATCCGCTCTCTCGAGGAGGTCGGCGCCGACACGGTATTCGGCATTCCCGGCGGCGCGATCCTTCCGGCGTACGACCCGCTGATGGACTCCGGCAAGGTCCGCCACGTCCTGGTGCGGCACGAGCAGGGCGCCGGTCACGCGGCCACCGGCTACGCGCAGGCCACCGGCAGGGTCGGCGTCTGCATGGCGACCTCAGGCCCCGGCGCCACCAACCTGGTCACGCCGATCGCCGACGCGCACATGGACTCGGTGCCGCTGGTCGCGATCACCGGCCAGGTCGCCTCCAAGGCGATCGGCACGGACGCCTTCCAGGAGGCGGACATCGTCGGCATCACCATGCCGATCACCAAGCACAACTTCCTGGTCACCAAGGCCGAGGACATCCCCCGGGTGATCGCGCAGGCGTTCCACATCGCCTCCACCGGCCGCCCCGGACCGGTCCTGGTCGACATCGCCAAGGACGCCCTCCAGGCGCGGACCACCTTCTCCTGGCCGCCCACCATGGACCTCCCCGGCTACCGTCCGGTCACCAAGCCGCACGCCAAGCAGATCCGCGAGGCCGCCAAGCTGATCACCTCCGCCAGGCGGCCGGTGCTGTACGTCGGCGGCGGTGTCATCAAGGCCAAGGCCACCGCCGAGCTCAAGGTCCTCGCCGAGCTCACCGGAGCGCCCGTCACCACCACCCTGATGGCGCTCGGCGCGTTCCCCGACAGCCACCCGCTGCACGTGGGCATGCCCGGCATGCACGGCGCGGTCGCCGCCGTCACCGCCCTGCAGAAGGCCGACCTGATCGTCGCCCTCGGCGCCCGCTTCGACGACCGCGTCACCGGCAAGCTGGACAGCTTCGCCCCGTACGCCAAGATCGTCCACGCCGACATCGACCCGGCCGAGATCGGCAAGAACCGCGCCGCCGACGTGCCGATCGTCGGGGACGCCCGCGAGGTCATCGCCGACCTGATCCAGGCCGTGCAGAAGGAGCACAGCGAGGGCCACCGGGGCGACTACGAGGCCTGGTGGAAGGATCTCGGCCGCTGGCGCGACACCTACCCCCTCGGCTACGACCAGCCCGAGGACGGTTCGCTCTCCCCGCAGCAGGTCATCGAGCGCATCGGCCAACTCGCCCCGGAGGGCACGATCTTCGCGGCCGGCGTCGGCCAGCACCAGATGTGGGCCGCGCACTTCGTCCAGTACGAGAAGCCCGCGACCTGGCTCAACTCCGGCGGCGCGGGGACGATGGGGTACGCCGTCCCGGCCGCGATGGGCGCCAAGGCCGGGGTGCCCGACCGGGCCGTCTGGGCGATCGACGGCGACGGCTGCTTCCAGATGACCAATCAGGAGCTGACCACCTGCGCCCTGAACAACATTCCGATCAAGGTCGCCGTCATCAACAACGGCGCCCTCGGGATGGTCCGCCAGTGGCAGACCCTCTTCTACAACCAGCGGTACTCCAACACCGTGCTGCACTCGGGCCCGGACGACGTCAACCCGCAGGCGCGCGGCACCCGCGTCCCCGACTTCGTGAAGCTGTCGGAGGCCATGGGCTGCTACGCCATCCGCTGCGAGGACCCGGCCGACCTCGACAAGGTCATCGAGGAGGCGAACTCGATCAACGACCGCCCGGTCGTCGTCGACTTCATCGTCCACGAGGACGCGATGGTGTGGCCGATGGTCGCCGCCGGCACCTCCAACGACGAGATCATGGCCGCCCGCGACGTCCGCCCCGACTTCGGCGACAACGAAGACGACTGAAGAGAGAGCTGAGTCAAGAACATGTCCAAGCACACGCTCTCCGTCCTGGTGGAGAACACGCCGGGCATCCTCGCCCGGATCGCCGCCCTGTTCTCCCGCCGGGGCTTCAACATCGACTCGCTCGCGGTCGGCGTCACCGAGCACCCCGACATCTCCCGCATCACCATCGTGGTGAACGTCGAGGACCTGCCGTTGGAGCAGGTGACCAAGCAGCTCAACAAGCTCGTCAACGTGCTGAAGATCGTCGAGCTGGAGCCGGGGCAGGCGGTGCAGCGCGAACTCGTTCTGGTGAAGGTGCGCGCCGACAACGAGACGCGCTCGCAGATCGTCGAGATCGTCCAGCTGTTCCGCGCCAAGACCGTCGACGTCTCCCCGGAGGCCGTGACCATCGAGGCCACCGGCAGCAGCGACAAGCTGTCGGCGATGCTCAAGATGCTGGAGCCGTACGGCATCAAGGAACTGGTCCAGTCCGGCACGATCGCGATCGGCCGCGGCGCGCGTTCGATCACGGACCGCTCGCTGCGCGCGCTGGACCGATCGGCGTAACGATGAAAACCGGGCGGCCCGTACAGCCGGGTCGCCCGTATGGCGAGACCCCGAACCTTCCCCTCCTCCCGCCGTCATACGGTGGGACGCAACATCTGCACTCCAAGGAGAGACCCAAAGTGGCCGAGCTGTTCTACGACGCCGACGCCGACCTGTCCATCATCCAGGGCCGCAAGGTCGCGGTCATCGGTTACGGCAGCCAGGGCCACGCCCATGCCCTGTCGCTGCGTGACTCGGGTGTCGACGTCCGCGTCGGTCTGCACGAGGGCTCCAAGTCCAAGGCGAAGGCCGAGGAGCAGGGCCTGCGCGTGGTCACCCCGGCGGAGGCCGCCGCCGAGGCCGACGTCATCATGATCCTCGTCCCGGACCCGATCCAGGCCCAGGTCTACGAGGAGTCCATCGCCCCGAACCTGAAGGACGGCGACGCGCTGTTCTTCGGCCACGGCTTCAACATCCGCTTCGGCTTCATCAAGCCCCCGGCCGGCGTGGACGTCTGCATGGTCGCCCCCAAGGGCCCGGGCCACCTGGTGCGCCGCCAGTACGAGGAGGGCCGCGGCGTTCCCTGCATCGCCGCCGTCGAGCAGGACGCCACGGGCAACGCCTTCCCGCTGGCGCTGTCGTACGCCAAGGGCATCGGCGGCACCCGCGCCGGCGTCATCAAGACGACCTTCACCGAGGAGACCGAGACCGACCTGTTCGGTGAGCAGGCCGTCCTGTGCGGCGGTACGGCCGCTCTGGTGAAGGCCGGTTTCGAGACGCTGACCGAGGCCGGCTACCAGCCGGAGATCGCGTACTTCGAGTGCCTGCACGAGCTGAAGCTGATCGTCGACCTCATGTACGAGGGCGGCCTGGAGAAGATGCGCTGGTCGATCTCCGAGACCGCGGAGTGGGGCGACTACGTCACCGGTCCGCGGATCATCACCGACGCCACCAAGGCCGAGATGAAGAAGGTTCTCGCCGAGATCCAGGACGGCTCCTTCGCCCAGAACTGGATGGACGAGTACCACGGCGGTCTGAAGAAGTACAACGAGTACAAGAAGCAGGACTCCGAGCACCTGCTGGAGACCACGGGCAAGGAGCTGCGCAAGCTGATGTCCTGGGTCGACGAAGAGGCGTGAGGCTCAGGTGAACGGGGCCGGAGCACACCGCTCCGGCCCCGTTGTCCAACCCGTCGAACACGGACGGGTGATCCTTCCGCAGAGGCGCGGGAAGACCCACGCAGCGCCACTAGACTGCCGTACTACATACGCGTCAGGCCCACAGCGTCGTGCGTCTTCCACGCGGCTAGCACCCCTCCACCGCCTGCGGCCGTCGGGACGGCCGTCCGCATTGGACTTGTGAGGACTCACGTGAGCTCGAAACCCGTCGTACTCATCGCTGAAGAGCTGTCGCCCGCCACCGTGGACGCGCTTGGACCGGACTTCGAGATCCGGCACTGCAACGGAGCGGACCGAGCCGAGCTGCTCCCGGCCATCGCCGACGTGGACGCGATCCTGATCCGCTCCGCCACCAAGGTCGACGCCGAGGCCATCGCCGCCGCGCACAAGCTCAAGGTCGTCGCACGAGCCGGTGTCGGCCTGGACAACGTGGACGTCTCCGCCGCCACCAAGGCCGGCGTGATGGTCGTCAACGCCCCCACCTCGAACATCGTGACCGCCGCCGAGCTGGCCTGCGGTCTGATCCTGGCCACCGCGCGCAACATCCCGCAGGCCAACGCCGCGCTGAAGAACGGCGAGTGGAAGCGCAGCAAGTACACGGGCGTCGAGCTGGCGGAGAAGACCCTCGGTGTCGTCGGTCTCGGACGGATCGGCGCGCTGGTCGCCCAGCGGATGTCCGCCTTCGGCATGAAGGTCGTCGCCTACGACCCCTATGTGCAGCCCGCGCGGGCGGCGCAGATGGGCGTCAAGGTGCTGTCGCTGGACGAGCTGCTGGAGGTCTCCGACTTCATCACCGTCCACCTGCCCAAGACCCCCGAGACGCTCGGCCTGATCGGCTCCGAGGCGCTGCGCAAGGTCAAGCCGAGCGTGCGGATCGTCAACGCCGCGCGCGGCGGCATCGTCGACGAGGAGGCGCTGTACTCGGCGCTGAAGGAGGGCCGGGTCGCCGGCGCCGGCCTCGACGTGTACGCCAAGGAGCCCTGCACCGACTCGCCGCTGTTCGAGTTCGACCAGGTCGTGGCCACCCCGCACCTCGGCGCCTCCACCGACGAGGCGCAGGAGAAGGCTGGTATCGCCGTCGCGAGGTCGGTCCGGCTCGCCCTCGCCGGTGAGCTGGTCCCCGACGCGGTGAACGTCCAGGGCGGTGTCATCGCCGAGGACGTCAAGCCGGGCCTGCCGCTCGCCGAGCGGCTCGGCCGGATCTTCACCGCGCTCGCGGGTGAGGTGGCCGTCCGGCTGGACGTCGAGGTGTACGGCGAGATCACCCAGCACGACGTGAAGGTGCTGGAGCTGTCCGCGCTCAAGGGTGTCTTCGAGGACGTCGTCGACGAGACGGTGTCGTACGTCAACGCCCCGCTGTTCGCCCAGGAGCGCGGCGTCGAGGTGCGGCTGACCACCAGCTCGGAGTCGCCGGACCACCGCAACGTCGTGACCGTGCGCGGCACCCTCGGCGACGGCGAGGAGGTGTCGGTGTCCGGCACGCTCGCCGGTCCCAAGCACCTCCAGAAGATCGTCGCGGTCGGCGACTTCGACGTGGACCTCGCGCTGGCCGACCACATGGTCGTCCTGCGGTACGAGGACCGGCCGGGCGTCGTCGGCACGGTCGGCCGGATCATCGGCGAGGCCGGGATCAACATCGCCGGGATGCAGGTGTCGCGGGCGGCCGCCGGTGGCGAGGCGCTGGCGGTGCTGACCGTGGACGACACGGTGCCCTCCGGGGTGCTGGCCGAGGTGGCCGCGGAGATCGGTGCGACGTCGGCCCGGTCGGTGAACCTCGTCTGAGGCGACCGTCGTGGTGACCGCCCCACCGGGGGCGGCCGCCCCCGGACCGCCGCTTCGGCCCTGAACGGGCCTCGTCCTACACGCCGGACGGGCTGGCTTGACCAGCTCGTCCGGCGTTCTCCGTGCAGGCCTGCTCGCGCCCCCGGGTCGGCGCAGCGTCACCGACGCCAGAACCGCCGCCCCGACGAGTACGGCCGCGCCCGCGAGCGCCGTGCCCCGCATCCCGTCGGTGAACGCCGCCCGTGCCGCCGTCGCCAGGGCGTCTCCCGCGCGCTCCGGCAGCCGGGCGGCGACGGCAGCGCGCCGCCCAGGGTCTCGTGCGCCGCGTCCGGGGCCGAGTCCGGCATCTCGTGCCGGTAGACCGCCGTACCGACGGAGCCGAGGACGGCCACGCCGAGGGCGCCACCGAGTTCGCCTGCGGCGACTGTACGAACGCATTAAACGTTTGTCTAGTACGTACGTTTAATACGAACGTATATGAGCCGCGCTACGATGCCGCCATGGGACACCGTGAGGATCTGCTGGAAGGCGCCAAGCGCTGCCTGCTGGAGAAGGGCTTCGTGCGCACCACCGCACGCGACATCGTCCGGGAGTCGGGGACCAACCTGGCCTCGATCGGCTACCACTACGGCTCGAAGGACGCGCTGCTCGCGCAGGCCTACGTGTCGCTCGTGGAGGCGATGGGCGATGCCTTCGAGGGGGAGGGGCAGGGCGGCGAGATCAGCGGTGCGCCCGGTTCGCTCGACCGGTTCGAGAACGTCTGGTCGAACATCATCGCCACCATGCGCGAGCCCGGTTCGATGTGGCGGCTCAGCATGGAGATCGTCGCGATGGGCGACCAGCTGCCCGAGGTGCGCCGGCACCTCGTCCTGGCCCAGCGGGACGCCGGCCGTGGGCTCATCCCGCTGCTGATGGGCGGACGCGAGGAGGACGTGCCGGACGAGTCCGTGGACACCCTCGGCAAGTTCTACGTCACCCTGATGACCGGCCTCATCGCCCAGTGGACCTTCGACCCGGAGACGGCGCCGACCGCGGAGCAACTGACCGAGGGCCTGCGGCAGGTGGTCACCGAGGCCACGCGGCGGACGTGAATCCCGCTGTCCGGGCCCACGCGGAGGACGTGAACCCCGCTGGGCGGCGTCCCGTCAGAGCCGTGCCCCCTTCAACACCATGTGCAGCAGCAGCCGGTCCTCCCCGTCGTCCAGGTCCAGGCCCGTGAGCTGCTCCACCCGGGACAGCCGGTAGTACAGCGTCTGGCGGTGGATGCCCAGTTCGGCGGCCGTGCGGGCGGCCTGGCCCGCGCAGTCCAGGTAGACCTCTGCCGTGCGGGCGAGCTCGTGGTGGGTGGGGGAAAGGAGCGGGGCGATCGCGGGGTCGTGGGCCGACTCCGGGGGAAGGGCGGTCAGGAGGCGGTACGGGCCGATGCGGGACCACTCGGCCACCGGCCCGAGGCGGGGTTCGGCCAGGGCCGCGCGGGCCGCGGCCGTCGCCTCCTGCCAGGCGGTGCCCAGGTCGGCGAGGCCGGTGAGCGGGTCGCCCACGCCGGCCCGGGCGCCCTCCTTCAGCAGTCGGTTCGCCGCCGTGAGCGCCGGGGCGCGCACATCCGTGGAGCGCAGCCGGACCAGGACCGCGAGGCTCTGGCCCGTCGTCCCCCAGGGGATCGTGCACAGGGCCGTCGTGTGCGGCACCGCGCGGGCCGACGGCGCGTCCTCCGGGTCGGCGGACGGCCACGGCGCCACGCACACCACCGCGTGCGGGCCCTCGCCGCGCGGGCCGAGGGCCGTGCGCAGGGCGGCCACGGCCATGTCGCGCTGCCAGCCGCGCTCCGCCGTCAGCACCGCCCGGAACTCCCGGGTGAGGTCGGCGCCGGCCTGGGCCTCGTCGGCGAGCAGCGCGCCGATCCGGCCGGTCACCTCCATGGCGGCGGCGAGCTGGTCGTCCGTGGGCCCGGGCTCGCCGTCGAGCAGCCAGACGTAGCCGAGGACGACCCCCCGGTGCCGTACCGGAAGGCAGATGCGGCCCCGGTGCACGCCCGCCTCCGGAGTGCGCGGGATCCGTACCGGGCCGGTCGCCCGGGTGATGCCGAAGCCCTCGAACCAGGCCCGGACGGCGGCTGTGGAGCGGCGGGTCAGGATCGAACGGGCGCGGACCGGGTCCAGGGCCGAGGGATCGAGGTCGCCCTCGCTGTCGTAGGCGCCGAAGGCGATCAGCTCGAAGTCGCGGTTCTCCAGTGTCGCGGGGGCGCCGAGGAGCTCGGAGATCTCGTCGACCAGCTCCTGGTAGTCACCCCGGTAATCGGCCGTCACCCGGGCATTCTCCCCCATGCACGGGAGGACTTCATACAACTGTCTGAGATCTGCGGCACGGATGCGTGACAGCTGTCGATGGCCGACGATCGGAGGGATCCTTAGGTTTCACGGTGGTTCTCCGTGCCGTCCCGGAATCGTCCGGTGCCGGCCTTGTGTTGGTTGTGTTCTGGAGGTGCCCCGTGCTGGGTCCCGTGATTCTCGCCGCGTCGCGCAGCGACCGGATGCGACGCCTGATTACGGCGGCTCCGGGGACGAAGCAGGTCGTCGACCGCTTCATCCCGGGTGAGCGGGTGGACGACATCGTCCCGATCATCGAGGACCTCACCGGCCGAGGCCTGGAGCTGACGATGGACGTCGTCGGCGAGGACATCACCACCCCTGAGCAGGCCGCCGGCGCCCGGGACGCCTATCTGGAGCTGATCGACCGGCTCAAGCCGCTGGAGCTGGGCGAGCGGGTCGAGATGTCGGTGAAGCTGTCGATGTTCGGCCAGGCCCTGCCCGGCGGCCACGAGCTGGCGCTCGCCAACGTGCGCCCGGTCGTCGAGGCCGCCGCCGAGATCGGGACGACGGTCACGCTGGACGCGGAGGACCACACCACCCTCGACTCGATGTTCGCCATCCACGAGGAGCTGCGGAAGGACTTCCCGCAGACCGGCTGCGTCATCCAGGCCTACCTCTTCCGCACCGAGGCCGACGCCCGCCGCCTCGCCGCCGACGGCAGCCGCGTCCGGGTGGTCAAGGGCGCGTACAAGGAGCCCGCCGAGGTCGCCTACCAGCAGAAGCACGAGATCGACAAGGCGTACGTCCGCGTCCTGCGCATCCTGATGGAGGGCGAGGGATACCCGATGGTCGGGTCCCACGACCCGCGTCTGATCTCCATCGCCCAGGAGCTCGCCCACCGCGCCGGGCGCAAGCTGGACGAGTACGAGTTCCAGATGCTGTACGGCATCCGGAGCGAGGAGCACCTGCGGCTCGCGGCCGAGGGCCACCGTATGCGCGTGTACACCGCGTACGGCACCGACTGGTACGGCTACTTCATGCGCCGTCTCGCGGAGAAGCCCGCCAACCTGCGGTTCTTCGTCCGCTCCATGGTCACCAAGGGCTGAGCCCCGCACCACCCGCTCTACTCAAGGAGTTACGGAACACATGGACGCTGTGACCCAGGTCCCCACCCCCGTCAACGAGCCGGTGCACGGCTACGCCCCCGGCTCGCCCGAGCGCGCCCGGTTGGAGGTCAAGCTCAAGGAGCTGGCCGAGAACCCCATCGACCTGCCCTGCACCATCGGCGGTGAGAAGCGGATGGGCGGCGGCGAGGAGTTCCAGGTCGTGCAGCCGCACAACCACAAGGCCGTGCTCGGCACCTACCGCAACGCCACCCAGCAGGACGCGCGGGACGCCATCGACGCCGCTCTCGCCGCCGCGCCGGCCTGGCGTGCGATGTCCTTCGACGACCGCGCGGCGATCATCCTGCGCGCCGCCGAGCTGCTGGCCGGCCCGTGGCGCGAGACGCTGGCCGCCTCCACCATGCTCGGCCAGTCCAAGACAGCCCAGCAGGCGGAGATCGACACCCCCTGCGAGCTGGTCGACTTCTGGCGCTTCAACGTCGCCTACGCCCGCCAGATCCTGGCCGAGCAGCCCCCGGCCAACTCCCCGGGCGTCTGGAACCGTCTCGACCACCGCCCGCTGGAGGGCTTCGTCTACGCGATCACGCCGTTCAACTTCACGGCCATCGCGGGCAACCTGCCGACCGCGCCCGCGCTCATGGGCAACGTGGTCGTCTGGAAGCCGTCCCCGACGCAGACCCACGCTGCTGTGCTGCTGATGCGGCTGCTGGAGGAGGCCGGTCTGCCCAAGGGCGTCATCAACCTCGTCACCGGCGACGGCATCGAGGTCTCCAAGGTCGCCCTGGAGCACCGGGACCTCGCCGGCATCCACTTCACCGGCTCGACCAAGACCTTCCAGTACCTGTGGAAGACGGTCGGCGCCAACATCGAGAAGTACCGGGCCTACCCGCGCCTGGTCGGCGAGACCGGCGGCAAGGACTTCGTGGTCGCACACCCGTCGGCCGACCGCGGCGTGCTGAAGACCGCGCTGACCCGCGGCGCCTTCGAGTACCAGGGCCAGAAGTGCTCCGCGACCTCCCGCGCCTACATCCCGGCGTCCATCTGGAACGACGGCTTCAAGGAGGAGTTCGCCGCCGAGGTCGACTACCTCACCATGGGTGACGTCACCGACCTGTCGAACTTCATCGGCGCCGTGATCGACGAGCGCGCCTTCGCCAAGAACAAGGCCGCGATCGACCGCGCCACGGAGGACCCGACCTGCACGATCGTCGCGGGCGGCTCCTACGACGACTCGGTCGGCTACTTCGTCCGCCCGACCGTCATCGAGTGCACCGACCCGGAGAACGAGGTGTTCACCACGGAGTACTTCGGCCCGATTCTCGCCGTGCACGTCTACGAGGACGACCAGTACGACGAGATGCTGACGCAGATGGAGTCGGTGTCGGACTACGCGCTGACCGGCTCGGTCATCGCGAACGACCGCGCCGCCGCGGCGTACACGATGGAGAAGCTGCGCTACGCGGCCGGCAACTTCTACATCAATGACAAGTCGACCGGCGCCGTCGTCGGCCAGCAGCCCTTCGGCGGCGGCCGCGCCTCCGGCACCAACGACAAGGCGGGCGCCCCGCAGAACCTGACGCGCTGGACCCTGACCCGCGCCATCAAGGAGACGCTGGTCCCGCCGACCGACTACACCTACCCCCACATGGGCTGACGTTCCGTCAGGCCCCTGCCGGGCCAGGGCGCCTCTTCCCCGGGAGGCGCCCTGGCCCGCCGCGTTCGCCGCGTCGTCCTGCCCGGCCTGGATCGCCTGCCCCTGACCGGCGGCCCACAGGGCCTCCGGCAGGCGGTACAGGACGCTGCGGCGGAGCGGGTCGCCCTCGGGGAGGGTGGCGTCGTCGAAGTCGTCGGCCGGGCGGCGGGTCATGCCCAGGCGGCGCATCACGGCCCGTGAGCGGTCGTTGCCGGCCGCCGTGACGGCGAGGATCTCCGGCAGGCCCAGGTCGGTGAAGCCGAAGCGGAGCGCCGCCCGGGCCGCCTCCGTGGCGTAGCCGTGGCCCCACGCGGAGCGCGCGAGGCGCCAGCCGGCCTCCACGCCGGTGAACGGCTGGCCCTCCTCCACCGGATCCAGGCCCGTGAAGCCGATGAACTCGCCGGTGTCCCGCACCTCCACCGCCCACCAACCCCAGCCGCGCTGCTCCAGATCGGCCTGGAAGCCGGCCACGGCCGCGTCGCACTGCTCCCGGCCGGGCAGACCGGGCAGGTACCGGCGCACCTCCGGGTCGGCGTTGATCGTCGCCCAGGGCACGAGATCGGACTCCCGCCACTCGCGGAGCAGCAGGCGGTCGGTGAGGAGTCGGGCCATCGCGCCAAGGTAATCGGGGTACGGGTGCCGGACCACCGAATATCCACCGGGCCGCTCCATCTCCCTGCGGGACGACGGCCGTCCGCGTGGGCCCCCGGCCGTCCGCGTGGGCCCCCGGCCGTCTGCGTGGGTCGGCGGCTATCCGCCCTGGGCCGGCGACGACACGCCTGGGCCACCGGTCGTCCGCGTGGGCTGGCGGCCATTCGCCCTGGGTCGGCGGCCACACGCCCGGGCTCCCGGCCGTCTGCGTGGGTCGGCGGCCGTCTGCGTGGGTCGGCGGCTATCCGCCCTGGGCCGCCGACGACACGCCTGGGCCACCGGTCGTCCGCGTCGGCTGGCGGCTATCCGCCCTGGGCCGGCGGCCACACGCCTGGGCCACCGGCCGTCCGTGTGGGCGGGCGGCTATCCGCCCTGGGCCGCCGACGACACGCCTGGGCCACCGGTCGTCTGCGTGGGCTGGCGGCCATTCGCCCTGGGTCGGCGGCTATCCGCCCTGGGCCGGCGGCCACACGCCTGGGCCACCGGCCACGCGCCTGGGCCGCCGACGACACGCCTGGGCCACCGGCCGTAAGCGTGGGCCGGCGGCCACACGCCCGGGCCGCCGACAATCTCCCCGCACTCCGGCCGGGGCCCCCGATGCCCCCCGCACCGCGTGTCTCGAAGCCCTCCGACACCCGCCCAGGCGGCCAACGCCCCCGGAATACTGGCCCCATGACCGCCACCGCCCCCCGCACCGTCCACACCGCCGATCTCGCCCCCGCCGACCTGCTCGTCGTCCGGGGCTTTCTGGACGACTCCTTCGACGGCGACTTCGGTGACGCCGACTGGGACCACACGCTGGGCGGCCTGCACGTCCTGGTCCACGACGAGCGCGGGCTCGCCGCGCACGGGGCCGTCGTCATGCGGCGGGTGCGCCACGGGCGGCGGTGGCTGCGCACCGGATACGTCGAGGGGGTCGCCGTACGGCGTGACGTGCGGCGTACCGGACTCGGCGGCCGGGTCATGGCGGCCCTGGAGGGGATCATCACCCGGGCCTACGACCTGGGCGCCCTGTCCGCCAGCGACGACGGTGTCCGGCTGTACGAGGCCCGGGGCTGGCGCGCCTGGGGCGGGCGGGTCTGCGCGCTCGGCCCGGACGGGGTGGTCCGGCTGCCCGAGGAGGAGGGCTCCACGTACGTGTGGCCCGCCCCCGCCGACGAGGCCGACCCCGACGGCGAACTGGTCTTCGACTGGCGCGACGGCGACGTGCTCTGACGGCCCCTCGGAACGGCGCTCGGCCGAGCGGCGAAAGCCCAGGTCGGCGCAGCGCGACGACAGCGCCGTCTCAGATAGTAGGAAGTCCGAGTAATTGTGGAGACAGATGCTCCGTCCTGGCTTAGTTTTGTAGGAGCCGAACGTCTCGCTCGATCCAGCGAATGGCGGTCGTGAGCCGGGCCCCGTGCAGGCAACCCCTGCGGCACCGCTCCCCGCCCCACCCGGCGTCTCGAAACCCCCTGCCGCACTCCACGCTGTCGAAGGAGTCGATGTCCCATGGCCGAGACGACCGTCCGCCGCCGAGTCCGCCACATCTCCCGTACGAGCGACTCCGACCGCAAGAACGCCGCCGCCGCCCTCCAGCGAGCCCTCGACCGCCGCGACAACGGCGGCGAGACCGGCCACTGAGACCGGTCCGCCGGACGGAGCCGCACCCGAGGGCGCGGCTCCGTCCGGGTGGCCGTCGCCACGTCCGTATCGCGGACACCCCATGTCATCCCGTGGGACCAGGAGTAGGGTGCCCGCATGTCTCGCAGCATCAATCTCGCAGTGATCCCCGGTGACGGCATCGGCCAGGAGGTCGTGACCGAAGGCCTGAAGGTCCTCTCCGCCGCCCTTCCGCAGGATGTGAAGCTGGAGACGAAGGAGTACGACTTCGGCGCCCGGCGCTACCACGCCACCGGTGAGGCCCTCACCGACGCCGACCTCGACGCCCTGAAGCAGCACGACGCCATCCTGCTGGGCGCGATCGGCGACCCGAGCGTCCCCTCCGGCGTCCTGGAGCGGGGCTTCCTGCTCAAGCTGCGCTTCGCCTTCGACCACCACGTCAACCTGCGTCCCTCGAAGCTCCTCCCCGGCGTCGCCACCCCGCTCGCCGGTGAGCCGCGCATCGACTTCGTGGTCGTCCGCGAGGGCACCGAGGGCCCGTACACCGGCAACGGCGGCACCATCCGCAAGGGCACGCAGCACGAGGTCGCCACCGAGGTGTCCGTCAACACGGCCTTCGGTGTCGAGCGGGTCGTGCGGGACGCCTTCGCCCGCGCCCAGGCCCGGCCGCGCAAGAAGCTGGCGCTCATCCACAAGAACAACGTGCTGACCTTCGCCGGTCACCTGTGGACGAACGTCTTCAACAAGGTGGCCGAGGAGTACCCCGAGGTCACCACCGAGTACATGCACGTCGACGCGGCGACCATCTACCTGGTCACCCAGCCCGAGCGGTTCGACGTCATCGTCACCGACAACCTCTTCGGCGACATCATCACCGACCTCGCCGCGGCCGTCTCCGGCGGCATCGGCGTCGCCGCCAGCGGGAACATCAACCCCTCCGGCGAGTTCCCCTCGATGTTCGAGCCCGTGCACGGATCCGCGCCCGACATCGCAGGCCAGGGCAAGGCCGACCCCACCGCCACGGTCCTGTCCGTCGCCCTGCTGCTGCGCCACCTCGGTTACGAGGCGGAGGCCGCCCGGATCGAGGACGCGGTCTCCGCCGACCTCGTGGAGCGCACGGACGGGCCCGCCCGCGGCACCTCCGAGATCGGCGACGCGCTCGCCGTACGAGTAGCCGGCTGACCCGTCGCGCTGTTCAAGATTCCCCTGCAGCAGGTCTGCAGACTTCGAAGCCGCCGGGTCGCAATCCGCACCCGGCGGCTTTTCTCCGTCCCCGCCGGGTGCGACCATCAACCCCTGGGCCGCATTCACGCCGTTTTACGTCCACGGCAACCCGCGCGCGATAATCGGACGCGGAGCCGCGGAGTGAGGGAATGCTCGGACGTCCTAGCACTGGCCACTGGCAGTACGGGCGTGAGCGCGGCCCGTCACTACAACCGGTGAAGGACAACCACTGATGACGACGCCCACGATCGAGCTCAAGCCCTCCGCCAACCCGCTTTCCGACGCGGAGCGCGAGGCGATCCTCGCCAGCCCCGGCTTCGGCCGCCACTTCACCGACCACATGGTCACCATCAAGTGGACCGAGGGCCGCGGCTGGCACGACGGACAGCTCGTCCCGTACGCGCCGATCTCCCTCGACCCGGCCACGACCGTCCTGCACTACGCGCAGGAGATCTTCGAGGGCCTGAAGGCCTACCGCCGCCCCGACGGCTCGGTCGCCACGTTCCGCCCCGACCAGAACGCCCTGCGCTTCCAGCGCTCCGCGCGTCGGCTCGCGATGCCCGAGCTGCCGGTCGACACGTTCATCGAGGCCTGCGACGCGCTGGTGCGCCAGGACAAGGCGTGGGTCCCGGCGCACGGCGGCGAGGAGTCCCTCTACCTCCGCCCGTTCATGATCGCCACCGAGGTCGGGCTGGGCGTGAAGCCCGCCAACGAGTACCTCTTCATCGTCATCGCCTCCCCGGCCGGCGCCTACTTCCCGGGCGGCGTCAAGCCGGTCTCCATCTGGGTCTCCGAGGACCGCGTCCGCGCCGTCCCCGGCGGCATGGGCGACGCCAAGACCGGCGGCAACTACGCGGCCTCCCTGCTGGCCCAGGCGGAGGCGGCCAAGCAGGGCTGCGACCAGGTCTGCTACCTCGACGCGGTCGAGCACAAGTGGGTCGAGGAACTCGGCGGCATGAACCTGTACTTCGTGTACGGGAACAAGATCGTCACGCCCGTCCTCACCGGCTCCATCCTGGAGGGCGTCACCCGCGACAGCCTGCTCACCGTCGCCCGCGACCTCGGCTACGAGGCCGAGGAGGGCCGCGTCTCCGTCGACCAGTGGCAGGGCGACGCGGAGAACGGCAGCCTCACCGAGGTCTTCGCCTGCGGTACGGCCGCCGTGATCACGCCGGTGGGCACCGTCAAGCGGGAGGGCGGCGAGTGGAAGCAGTCGGCCGGGGAGCCCGGCGAGGTCACGCTGCGCCTTCGCCAGGCCCTCCTCGACCTTCAGCGGGGGACCGCCGAGGACAAGCACGGGTGGATGCACCAGATCGGCTGAGCGGGTGGGCGACGGCCCGTGGTGGGCCGTCGCGCCCACGCGGCGGGGCCGCACGGTGACTGCGGCCCCGCGTCCCCAGAGGCCGGCTGTCGCTCGGGCCGTCGTGGAGGCGCCCTCCTCGGCGGCCCCGGCCCGCTGCGGAACCATCAGGTACACCGCGCCGCCCACCAGCACGGACAGCAGGAAGCCGCAGTCCACCCCGCCGGTCACGGCGAGCAACGGCCCCTCCTACGACGGGCAGCGACACCGCCGGCACTCCCACCACCGCGCCCAGCGCCCACGACACGGTGGCGGGAGCGTTCCAGCCGGCCCGGTACCAGTACGCCCGCCCCGCGCCCGGCGGTTGCAGACCTGCAGCGCCTCCGCGTCGTCCACCCCGCCGCAGCGGACGAAGCCGATCAGGGCGATCACCGCCCAGGGCGTGCCGATCGCCGTCAGCAGCACGAACGACGTCACCGCGGCCTGCGCCTCCCAGGCGAAGTGGCCGGCGAAGACACAGGCGGTGGCGACGACCACGACCGCGCAGGTGGCCCGGGCACGGGAGGGCGCGCGGCAGGATGGCGTCCAGGTCGAGGCCCATCGAGTGGAGAGTGCCGAACAGTTGCGGCACCGGCAGTCCGAGCATCAGGCCCAGCCAGGTGGCCCGCAGCACCGGGACGAGGAGTGGCGGGCGGGGGAGATGTAGCGCGTGTAGTCGCCGAGGAGCGTGATCAAGGCGATCGGGCCGGAGAGGCCGGCGGCCGGCATGGCCGGCCTCCACGTCGGCCAGGACCCGCCGAGCAGGTAGCCGCCCGCCTCGGGGAGCGCGCCGGTGGTGAAGCCGGGGCGTAGGCGACCAGTCCGAGGACCAGGAGCGCCGTCATGCCGATGGCCAGGACACGGGACACGGCCGGCAGCACGCGGTGGCCGTAGACGGCGCCCGCGACGGTGGCGGCCGCGAGCAGGGCGTGGATCAGGCCGTACGTCAGCCCGCTTGCCGGCAGTCAGAAGAGGCGTCCCAGTACGCGCACGGTGACGTCGCCGCCGATCCGCACGGTCAGCGCGGCGTGGCCGGGGGCGAGCAGCAGCCCGACGACCGAGCCGACCAGCCGGCCGCGCACGCCGAACTGGGCGCCGGAGGACGTCGACAGGTTGGTGGCGGTGCGCAGGGAGGTCAGGGCGAGCGGGGCGGTGAGGGCGGTGGGCGGTGAGGGCGGTGCCGACGACCGTCCCCCCACGATCGCGCTCACCGATCCCCATCGGTCCAGCCCGAGACAAGGTCACGCGGGAGTGCTGATGCGCTCCTCGTCGGGGGTGGTGTCGACTCCGCGCCGTTCCATCGGCATGGCTGATCTCCTTCGACGGCAGCCAGGTTCTCCGAGCAATTTGAGCGGTGCTCAATGTGACGTCTGCCGCCCGCGGCCATCAACGTTTCCCTTCAAGGAATCTGGTGTTTAGAGTGATGCTCTAAGGCGGGGATGACAAGGAGGTGCCCGCGTCATGAGACTGACCCCCACCGAACGTGACCGGCTGCTGCTGTTCTCGGCCGCCGAGCTGGCCCGCTCCCGGAAGGCCCGTGGCCTCAGGCTGAACGTGCCGGAGGCCACCGCGCTCATCGCGGACACCGTCTGCGAGGCCGCCCGCGACGGCGCCCGGCTCGCCGAGGCCGTCGAGCGCGCCCGTTCGGTGCTCGGCCCGGACGACGTTCTGCCGGGCGTCGCCGACATCGTGACCGAGGTGCACGTCGAGGCCGTCTTCGACGACGGGTCACGGCTCGCGGTCGTGCCCGACCCCATCGGGGGCGGGCTGGGCCAGGGGGCGCCGGGCGCGCTGCTGCCGGGACCCGAGCACGCCGAGCCGGAGGCGGTGGTGCGGCTCAGGGTCACCAACACGGCGGCCGTGCCGGTCTCCGTCACCTCCCACTTCCACTTCTTCGAGGCCAACCCGCGCCTCGACTTCGACCGCGAGCGGGCCTACGGCATGCGGCTCGCCGTGCCGGCCGGGTCGTCGGTGCGGTTCGGGCCGGGCGAGTCGTCGCAGGTCGGACTCGTGCCGATCGGGGGCGAGCGGATCGCCGTCGGCTTCGCCGGGCTCGTCGACGGACCGCTGGACGCGCCCGGCGCCCGCGAGGAGGCGCTGCGCCGGGCCGCCGCCTGCGGCTACCTCGGCGTGTCGGCAACCACGGACCAGGAGGTCGAGCGATGAGCCGCCCCGGAGGCGACCCCGCCGAGGCCCGCCGTCTCACCCCGTACGAGTACGCGGCCACCCACGGCCCCCGCGCCGGCGACCGGATCCGCCTCGGCGACTCCGGCCTGACGATCCGCGTGGAGTCCGACTCCCAGCGCCACGGCGACGAGTTCCTCGTCGGGTTCGGCAAGACCGCCCGCGACGGACTGCACCTGAAGGCCGCCGCGGTCCGCGACACCTGCGACGTCGTGATCAGCAACGTCGTGGTGATCGACGCGGTGCAGGGCATCCGCAAGGTGTCGATCGGCATCCGCGGGGGCCGGATCTGCTCGATCGGACGGGCCGGGAACCCGGACACCCTCGACGGCGTCGACGTCGTGGTCGGCACCGGCACCTCGATCGTGTCCGGCGAGGGACTGATCGCCACCGCCGGGGCCGTCGACACCCATGTCCACCTGTTGTCGCCGCGCATCATGGAGGCCTCGCTGGCGTCCGGCGTGACCACGATCATCGGCCAGGAGTTCGGGCCGGTGTGGGGGGTCGGGGTGAACTCGCCCTGGGCGCTGCGCCACGCGTTCGGCGCCTTCGACGCCTGGCCGGTCAACATCGGCTTCCTCGGCCGGGGTTCGTCGTCCCACGACGCCCCGCTGATCGAGGCCCTCGCCGAGGGCGGCGCGTCCGGCTTCAAGGTCCACGAGGACATGGGCGCCCACACCCGCGCGCTCGACACCGCGCTGCGCGTCGCCGAGGAGCACGACGTCCAGGTCGCCCTGCACAGCGACGGCCTGAACGAGTGCCTGTCGGTGGAGGACACCCTCCGGGTCCTCGAAGGCCGCACCATCCACGCCTTCCACATCGAGGGCTGCGGAGGCGGACACGTCCCCAACGTGCTGAAGATGGCGGGCGTGCCGAACGTCATCGGCTCCTCCACCAACCCCACCCTGCCCTTCGGCCGGGACGCGGTCGCCGAGCACTACGGCATGATCGTCTCCGTCCACGACCTGAAGACCGACCTGCCCGGCGACGCCGCCATGGCCCGCGACCGCATCCGCGCCGGGACCATGGGCGCCGAGGACGTGCTGCACGACCTGGGCGCGATCGGCATCACCTCCTCGGACGCCCAGGGCATGGGCCGGGCGGGTGAGACGGTGCGCCGCACGTTCGCCATGGCCGGGAAGATGAAGGCCGAGTTCGGTGCCCCCGACGAGCACGACAACGAGCGCGTCCTGCGCTACATGGCCAAGCTGACCGTCAATCCCGCCATCGCGCACGGGCTCGCGCACGAGGTCGGGTCGATCGAGGTCGGCAAGCTCGCCGACATCGTGCTGTGGCGCCCGGAGTACTTCGGCGCCAAGCCGCAGCTGGTGCTCAAGGCCGGCTTCCCGGCGTACGGCGTGGTCGGCGACCCCAACGCCGCCACCGACACCTGCGAACCGCTGGTGCTGGGACCGCAGTTCGGCGCGCACGGCGCGACGCCGGCCGACATCTCCGTCGCGTTCGTCGCGCAGGCCGCCCTCGACCAGGGCCACGACACGATGCCGACCCGCCGCCGCAGGGTCGCCGTGCGCGGCACCCGCGGGATCGGCCCGGCCGACCTGCGTCTGAACTCCCGTACCGGACAGGTCGACGTCGACCGGCGCACCGGTCTGGTCACCCTCGACGGCGACCCGCTGCGCTCCGAACCGGCCGAGTCCGTCTCCCTCAACCGCCTGTACTTCCTCTGAACGTCCCAGCCTCGAGGACCCGCGAGATGACCACACCCGCCGTCGACGGCTTCCGCATGCCCGCCGAGTGGACCCCGCACGAGCGCACCTGGATGGCGTGGCCGGGCCCGAACCCCACCTTCGACGACCTGGACGACCTCGCCGCGGCGCGGATCGCGTGGGCCTCGGTGGCCCGTGCGATCCGCCGCTTCGAGCCGGTGACGGTGGTGTGCGGGCCCGGGCAGTCGGAGCAGGCCCGCAGCCTGCTGGGCGAGGGGGTCGAGACGGTCGAAGGCGACCTCGACGACGCGTGGATGCGGGACGTCGGCCCGACGTTCCTGACCAACAGCGACGGTGAACTCGCCGCCGTCGACTGGACGTTCAACGGCTGGGGCGCCCAGGACTGGGCCCGCTGGGAGCACGACGCGAAGGTCGCCGGGCACGTCGCGGACCTCGTGGGCGCGAAGACGTACGCCTCGAAGCTCGTCAACGAGGGCGGCGCCCTTCACGTCGACGGCGAGGGCACGGTCCTGCTGACGGAGACGGTCCAGCTCGGTCCCGAGCGCAACCCGGACTGGACGCGTGAGGAGGTCGAGGCGGAGATCCACGCCCACCTCGGCACCCGCAAGGCCCTCTGGCTGCCCCGCGGCCTCACCGGCGACTACCCCCCGTACGGCTTCGGCACCCTCGGCCACGTCGACATCGTCGCCGCCTTCGCCCGCCCCGGCGTCGTCGTCGCCCACCACCAGCCGGACCCCGCGCACCCCGACCACGAGGTCACCAAGGAGGTCATCGGCCTGCTCAGGTCCGCCACCGACGCGCGCGGCCGCAGCCTGGAGGTCGTCGAGGTCCCCGCCCCGACCGTCCTGGAGGCCGACGGCCACTGGGCCGACTACTCCTACATCAACCACTACCTCTGCAACGGCGGCGTCGTGCTGTGCGCCTTCGACGACCCCCGCGACGAACTCGCCGCGGGCATCTTCCGCCGCCTCTTCCCGGAGCGCACGGTGACACTGGTGGACGCCCGTACGATCTTCGCGGGGGGTGGAGGCATCCACTGCATCACGCAACAGCAGCCGAGGATCTAGAGGAGTCGAGGATGGCCGGTGCGGCTCGCGCGCGGAAGAACGCACCGCCCCGCGAGGACGTCCTGGCCGCCGCCATGGAGATGATCGCCGAGCGCGGTCTGGAGAAGCTCACCATGGCGGCGCTGGGGCGCGAGGTGGGGATGAGCAGCGGCCACCTCCTGTACTACTTCCACAGCAAGGACGAGCTGCTGCTGCAGACCCTGGAGTGGAGCGAGGGGCGGCTGGGCGCCGAGCGCGGACGGCTGCTCAGCCGCGGCGGCGGCGCCCGCGAACGGCTCGACGCCTACGTCGACCTCTACGTGCCCGACGGTCACCGCGACCCGCACTGGACGCTGTGGCTGGAGGTCTGGAACCGCTCGCAGAACGCCGACGACGACGCCCGCGCCCGGCAGGCCGCCATCGAGGGCGCCTGGCACCGCGACCTGGTCGCACTGCTCGCAGAGGGCGTCTCGCGCGGGGAGTTCCGCCGCGTCGACCCCGACCGCTTCGCCGCCCGGCTGCGCGCGCTGCTCGACGGCTTCTCCATCCACGTGGCGATCGGGCTGCGGGGGACGGACCGGGCGCAGATCCTCGATCACGTACGGGAGTTCCTGGACGACGTGCTGGTGCGGGGCGACGCCTGAGCGCGCGTCGCCCCGCCGTCGGCGTCAGCCCGGGAGCCACCAGGGGCTGCTGTATGCCACACCCCAGTCGTTGCACGGGTGCCCCGCCGGGCCCGGCGTGCCGTTGTTCTGCGTCGGGTCCGAGATCCGCAGCGCCACCCAGGTGCCGTCGGCGGCGTCCAGCGGCACGGTGACGTCGGTGATCCGGCGGGCCGTCGTGCGAGGGGTTGACGCCGGACGAGCGTGACGGCGGGATCACCGCCCGCATCCTGAGACGCCGGTGAGACAGGGGGCGGATTGTGCCACACTGCCCCCGTGCTCTCGTTCGCCACGATGATTATTGGCAGCAGGCGCGCCGGTCCGCAGTGACCGCCACGTACGACCAGGTACGGGCGGGCACCGTCGTCCTCGACCCGCGCGCAGACCTCTCGCACCCGCGAGAGGTTTTTCGCATTTCTGGCCCACCAAGAGCCGGGAGTCCAGCGCGAGGGGATCATTGGGGGACGGTGGAGCCGGTCATTCCGGTACAGACCGAGATCCATACATCAGGAGCCTTCAGACCATGACGGAAACCAGCGAGCTCGACGACTCGTTCCACGTCTTCGACACCACCCTGCGGGACGGCGCCCAGCGGGAGGGCATCAACCTCACCGTCGCGGACAAGCTGGCCATCGCACGGCACCTGGACGACTTCGGCGTGGGCTTCATCGAGGGCGGCTGGCCGGGCGCCAACCCGAGGGACACCGAGTTCTTCGCCCGCGCCCAACAGGAGATCCAGTTCCGCCACGCCCAGCTGGTCGCCTTCGGCGCCACCCGCCGCGCCGGGGCGAAGGCGAGCGAGGACCCGCAGGTCAAGGCACTCCTGGAGGCCGGTGCACCGGTGATCACCCTCGTC
The DNA here is from genome assembly GCF_015160875.1 of Streptomyces chromofuscus. Classification (NCBI taxonomy): domain Bacteria; kingdom Bacillati; phylum Actinomycetota; class Actinomycetes; order Kitasatosporales; family Streptomycetaceae; genus Streptomyces; species Streptomyces chromofuscus. The sequence continues at coordinate 5,800,803 of NZ_CP063374.1, forward strand.
GCCAAGGCGCACGACCGGCACGTCGAACTCGCCCTGCGCACCACCCTGGACGAGAACCTGGAGATGGTCCGCGACACGGTGTCCCACCTGACGGACCAGGGCCGCCGCGTCTTCGTCGACTGCGAGCACTTCTTCGACGGCTACCGCGCCAACCCCGAGTACGCCAAGGCCGTCGTCCGCACCGCGTCCGAGGCCGGCGCCGACGTCGTGATCCTCTGCGACACCAACGGCGGCATGCTCCCCGCCCAGGTCCACGCCGTCGTGGCCACCGTCCTCGCCGACACCGGTGCCCGCCTCGGCATCCACGCCCAGGACGACACCGGCTGCGCGGTCGCCAACACCCTCGCCGCGGTCGACGCGGGCGCGAGTCACGTCCAGTGCACGGCGAACGGCTACGGCGAGCGCGTCGGCAACGCCAACCTGTTCCCCGTGGTCGCCGCCCTGGAACTGAAGTACGGCAAGCGGGTCCTGCCCGAGGGACACCTGCGCGAGATGACCCGCATCTCGCACGCGATCGCCGAGGTCGTCAACCTCACCCCCTCCACGCACCAGCCCTACGTCGGCGTCTCCGCGTTCGCGCACAAGGCGGGCCTGCACGCCTCCGCCATCAAGGTCGACCCGGACCTGTACCAGCACATCGACCCCGAGCAGGTCGGCAACACCATGCGGATGCTGGTCTCCGACATGGCGGGCCGCGCCTCGGTCGAGCTCAAGGGCAAGGAGCTCGGCATCGACCTGGGCGGCGACCGCGAGCTGGTCGGCCGGGTCGTGGAGCGGGTGAAGGAGCGCGAGCTCAAGGGCTACACGTACGAGGCCGCCGACGCCAGCTTCGAGCTGCTGCTGCGCACCGAGGTCGAGGGCAAGCCCCTGAAGTACTTCGACGTCGAGTCCTGGCGCGCCATCGTCGAGGACCGCCCCGACGGCAGCCACGCCAACGAGGCCACGGTGAAGCTGTGGGCCAAGAGCGAGCGCATCGTCGCGACCGCCGAGGGCAACGGCCCGGTCAACGCCCTGGACCGCGCCCTCAGGGTCGCGCTGGAGAAGATCTACCCACAGCTCGCCAAGCTGGAGCTGGTCGACTACAAGGTCCGCATCCTGGAGGGCAAGCACGGCACCCAGTCCACGACCCGGGTCCTCATCGCCACCTCCGACGGGGCGGGCGAGTGGTCCACGGTGGGCGTCGCGGACAACGTCATCGCCGCCTCCTGGCAGGCCCTGGAGGACGCGTACACCTACGGCCTGCTCCGGGCCGGCGTGGAGCCGGCGTCGTAACCGGACGCACCCGTCCGGCGCCCGCGTTCCTCCGCGGCGCGCGGGCGGGACGTGTACCCCTGGTCAGGGCGCCCGCCACACGTTGTCGAAGGCGTCCTCCTCGATGCGGCGGCGCTGCCGGACCGCCTCCAGTTCCGTCAAGGCGTCGTTGACGGCGGCCAGGACGGTGATCACCGGCTCGTCGGCGGAGTCGGCGAAGGCGGTGAGGTCGGCGAAGTCGGCGGCCGTCGGCTGGTCCGTGGCCCCGGGGGCCGGCAGGTCGTCCGCGGTGCCGGTGGTCACCGGCTCGCCGGCGGTGTCGCCGGCCGCGGCCGTCGTCGGGTCCTGGATGCCCAGGGCCTGCGCGAGGCCCACGAGGACCGGCTCGTGGTCGGCCCACCGCTCGTTCGCGTGGCGCCGGGAGGGCGTGTCGGTCGCCGCGGCCGGGTCGCTCCGCCGCCGCAGCCAGTGTCGGCGCGTCCCGTCGGCCGGCGCCTCCGCCTCCAGCGCGCCGACGTAGGCCTGGGCCAGCCCGCGCCCGCGCCGCCACAGCCACTCCTCGACCGTCTCGTACGGCGGCTGCCGGACGAGCGACGCGCCCGCCTCGTCCAGCAGGCGGTCGCCCGTGGCCTGCCCGGCGCCGGGCACGAGCCGGTCGTCGTCCAGGGTGAGCACCCCGGCGTCGAGGAGGTCGAGCAGTTCCGCTCCGGCGAGGGCGAGCGACAGGTCGCCCTGCCCGACGTCCCGGCTGGAGGGGAGGTTCAGGGCGATGATCAGCAGATCCTGCGGTGTGGTCATCTCGACCTCCAGGTCACGGGCATCGATCCCGTATCTCCACGATGGGGCCGCTGAAGCCTATCCGCAGCACGACGGCCGGGCTCCCGCCCGGCCACGGCGGGCCGCAGTGGTGGCCCGGCCACCACCAGCAGTTACGGCAGCCGCCACGTCTGGTTGACGCCCCCGGTACAGCTCCAGATCCGCGCCCGCGCCCCGTTCGCCGACGAGTTGTCCGTGACGTCCAGGCACGTGACGGCCAGGCCACGAACGCGCGCGTGCGCGGCGACGAGGTGCGCGGTGCTGATCGGCTCCGGGCGCCCGCAGCTCATCGGCGGCCGGCCCTTCACCGGTCAGCGCCCCGTGACCTGGCCGAAGTCGCAGGCGCGGGTGCTCGTCCAGCAACGGATCGGACAGGACGTCACGGCATCGGTCGCTCAGCCGTTCGCCGAGGCGGACCGGCTGCTGCTGACCGCCGCGTACAGAGCGGCCCAGGAGACACCGGCGACACGACATCGGTCCCGGGACGGAATTTCCTTACCGGGACCGATGTCCGTTTCTGTACCTGTTCAGGTAGCTTCGAACATATGAAGGCCGCGCTCGTACAAAGGTTTCTACGCCTGCTGATCGTGCCTGTCGCCGTCGTACTGGCGGTGCTGATGTCCGGTGCGCCCGGCGCGCACGCGGCCACCGACCTGTCCAGGATCGCCGAGGCCCTGCGCGAGAGCCCGGTCTACGTCGACCCGGCCGCCTCCGACCTGCTGTCGCGGTCGGATGCCGAAGCGCTCGCCGACAAGATCGAGGACGCGGACAAACCCGTCTTCGTGGCGGTCCTGCCGGCCGGCTACCCCGCGCAGAACCTCTTCCAGAACCTGCGCACCGAGACCGGCGTCACCGGCGTGTACGGCATCCGGCTCGGCGAAGCGTTCGACGCCCGCGCCGACAGCAGCGTGCTCAGCCGCGCGGCCGTGTCCAACCTGGTCACGTCCGTGCAGAGCGCGGGCGACGTCAAGGCCCAGCTGAACGACTTCGTGGACGGCGCGCTGCGCAACGTGGGCGGCACGGCGCCGAACAGCTGGGGCGAGGGCACCGGCGACGGCGTCTCGGCCACCGGTCTGATCACCCTCGCCTCGGTGCTGGCCGCGGGCGGCGTCGGCGCCTACGCGCTCGCCCGCCGCAACCGCAACCGCCACGAGGAGGAACAGCGGGCGGCGCTGGAGAAGCTGCGCGTGGTGGTCGACGAGGACATCACCGCCTTCGGCGAGGAACTGGACCGCCTGGACTTCCACCCCGCCGAACCCGGCGCCGACGACGCCATGCGCGCGGACTACGAACGCGCGCTGGACGCCTACGAGAAGTCCAAGGCGCACATGGCGGCGGCCACGAAACCCGAGGACGTACGGGCGGTCACGCAGTCCCTGGAGGACGGCCGCTTCTCGCTCGCGGCGCTCGCCGCCCGCCGCGAGGGGCGCCCACTGCCCGAACGCCGGCCGCCGTGCTTCTTCGACCCGCGCCACGGCCCCTCCGTCGCCGACGTCACCTGGACGCCGATGGACGGAGCGTCGCGCGACGTACCGGTGTGCGCGGCCGACCAGGCCCGTCTGGACGACGGCCGGGACCCGATGATCCGCGAGGTCGACACGGCCTCCGGCCGCCGCCCGTACTGGGACGCGGGCCCGGCCTACGGCCCCTGGGCCGGCGGCTACTTCGGCGGCGGCATCCTCCCCGGCCTGCTCGTCGGCACCCTGCTCGGCAGCGCCATGGCCACCCCGACCTACGCCGCCGACTACGGCTCCGGCTACGGCGAGTTCGGCGCCGGCGGCTACGAGGGCGGTGACGTCTCCGGCGCGGACTTCAACTCGGACGACTTCAGCGGCGGCTTCGGCGGCTTCGGCGGCGGGGACTTCGGCGGCGGCGGGGACTTCGGAGGCGGTTTCTGACCCGCGAAACGGAGACGGAACGGGCCCGGTGCCGATGCGGCACCGGGCCCTTCCTCGCCGCTGTGAGGCCTAGAGGGTGGCAGCCGCCGAGGCGATCGCGGAGGCGAAGGTGGAGACCTCGGTGTAGACACCGGGGGCGTTGGGGCGGGCGCAGCCGATGCCCCAGCTGGTGATGCCGACCTGGATCCAGGCGCCGGCCGCGTCCCGGCGGAACATGGGGCCGCCCGAGTCGCCCTGGCAGGTGTCGACGCCGCCCGCCGCGTACCCGGCGCAGATCTCCTCGCCGGCTATCAGCCCGCTGTAGCCGCTGTAGGAACGGCAGGTCGCGTCACTGACGAACGGCACGTCGGCCTTGAGCAGGTAGCGCTGCTGCGCGCCGCCCTCGCGGGCCGCGCCCCAGCCGGCGACGGTGAAGGTGCCGGTGTTGTACTGCGTGGTGGTGGCGATCTTCAGGGTCGGCAGGTTGATCGGCTGGGCGAGCTTGATGAGCGCCCAGTCCTTGCCGTCGCCGCTGTAGCCGGGGGCCCGGTAGACCTTGGTCGAGCGGACCTGGATCCGGCCGGTGGTGGACTGCAGGTCCACCACACCGGCGGTCGCGGTGATGCCGGTGTTGTTGCCGGTGGCGCCCACGCAGTGCGCGGCGGTCAGCACGATCTGCTGGGTGTACAGCGCACCGCCGCACCCCATCGACAGCCGGACCATGAACGGGAACTCGCCCTGCGCGGCGCGCGTGCCGCCGACCACGGGTGCGGGGGCCGCCTGCGCGGCCGAGACGGGCTGGAGGCTGACGACCGCGAGCGCGGCCGCACCGGCGACCGCGCATCTCTTGAGTGCCTTGAGGAGAGTCTTCACCTTGACGCCTTCCGTGGGGGGTCCGGAGATGGCCGAATGTCAGGCGCATGTCAATTCCCGTGCTGGGATTATGAGAACGCCGTGAGCCCCGCACAAGAACCGCGATCCGGCCACACGGCCGCCGGCCGCGCGTCGGCGGACGTCGGCCTCAGGCCGGGGACCTCACCGGTCGGGCAGCGCCAGCCACTCGTCCCAGGTCAGGTCGCGCCCCACGAAGCGCGGCCGCTCGAACGGCCACTGCTCGCCGATCCACCGCGGCACGAACGCGTCCAGCGCCCGCTCCAGCCGCCCGCCGACCTCGCTGTCCACCACCCACCAGGAGATCTCGGCGTCCGCGCCGTCCTTCTCCGGCGGGTCGATGTAGACGCAGCCGCGCAGAGCGGTTCCGTCCTCGCTCTCCACGGTGTAGTTGAACGACTCGTGCGCGTCGATCTCGGCCGCATGCCGCTCCAGATCCTTCTGGTTGGCCTCGTACGACATCGTGGCCGACGGCCACCCCCACGCCTTGCCGTAGATCGACCACAACCGCTCCCGCGACCCCATCACGGCCGGGTAGTCCAGCGGCGCGTCGGCCCCGCTGATCGGCCGCAGGTGATGCCCGTCGCCGTCGGGGATCTCCACCCGCAGGGGGTGCACGAAGTCACCCGGCAGCCAGGTCATGCGAGCCGCCCGAGGAACGCGCGCCAGGTGCTGGGGGAGACGGTCAGGACGGGCCCGTCGGGCGCGGCCTTGGAGTCCCGGACGTGAACGGCGGCGGGGTGAGCGGCGCCTTCGAGGCAGTCGCCGCCTTCGCTGCCGCTGTAGCTGGACTTGCGCCAGGTGCAGGCGACTTCGAGGCAGTTGCCGCCCTCGTTGCTGCTGTGGCTGGACTTGAACCACACAAGGTCGTCCGGCGGGAGGTACTGCTTCGCTGCGGTGTTCATGACTCTCCTAGTGCTCTGACCACATTGGTTCGCCGGGTTGGTGGTCGGGGCGGTTGGATGTTGCGTGACGTCCGATCCGAGTGCTGGGGGGTGCGGTGGCTGAGCCTGTCCGCGTGCGCAGGTTGACCGACCAGGAGGGGCAGAAGCTGCAGCAGATCGTGCGCCGGGGCAGCACCAGTTCGGTCCGCTTCCGACGCGCGATGATGCTGCTGGCGTCGGCCGGTGGGAACCGGGTCCCGGTGATCGCCCAGCTGGTGCAGGCCGATGAGGACACCGTCCGGGATGTGATCCACCGGTTCAACGAGATCGGCCTGGCCTGTCTGGACCCTCGGTGGGCGGGAGGCCGTCCCCGCCTGCTCAGTCCTGACGACGAGGACTTCGTCGTCCAGACGGCCACCACCCGCCCGACCAAGCTCGGCCAGCCCTTCACTCGCTGGTCCATCCGCAAACTGCTGGCCCACTTGCGGAAAGTTCATGGGCGGGTCATCCGCATCGGCCGCGAGGCGTTACGCCGTCTGCTCGCCCGCCGCGGCATCACCTTCCAGCGCACCAAGACGTGGAAGGAGTCCCCGGACCCCGACCGCGAGGCAAAGCTGGACCGGATCGAGGAGGTCCTGGACCGCTTCCCGGACCGGGTCTTCGCGTTCGACGAGTTCGGCCCGCTCGGCATCCGCCCCACCGGCGGTGCGGGCTGGGCCCCCGCCAGTCACCCCGAGCGGCACCCGGCGACCTACCACCGCACGCATGGCGTCAGGTACTTCCACGGCTGCTATTCGGTCGGTGACGACACGCTCTGGGGCGTCAACCGCCGGAAGAAGGGCGCCGCGAACACGCTGGCCGCGCTCAGATCGGTCCGGGCCGCCCGACCGGACGGCGCCGCCATCTACGTCATCCTGGACAACCTGTCCGCCCACAAGGGCGAGACGATCCGCCGCTGGGCGAAGAAGAACCGTGTCGAGCTGTGCTTCACGCCGACATACGCGTCCTGGGCCAACCCCATCGAGGCGCACTTCGGGCCGCTGCGGCAGTTCACCATCGCCAACTCCAACCACCGCAACCACACCGTGCAGACCCGGACCCTGCACGCCTATCTGCGCTGGCGCAACGCGAATGCCCGTCACCCCGACGTGCTGGCAGCCCAGCGCCGCGAGCGCGCTCGCATCCGCAGCGAGAAGGGCATCCGTTGGGGCGGACGTCCCCTCGCCAATGCCGCTTGACAAGTCCGGCGACCTTGCCCGGCCGGGTCCTAGCAGTAGCCGTCCACCCTGGCGCCGGCTGGAGCGAGGTTGGGCCAGGAACGTCCCGCCCTGTCGGAGGCAGCGGACCGTAGGAGGTCAAGAATCGTGCACCCGGTAGCCCCGAAAACTCGCGTAGGTGCCCCGGTAGTAGCAGCTCCAGTAGCTCACGACCCGCCGTTGAGTGCGCGCGAAGAAAGCAGGATTGTCCACGATGAACTGCCCGTAAGCGAGGTGGCCGCAGGTGCCGGGCGTGGCGAGATCACGGAGCTCATCGCAGATGACGACCAGGATCTCCACGACGTACTCGCCAACCAGCTGCACGACGAAGGGGACGACCCATGGGTCCGTGGAACCAACGACCTTCTCCAGGTGGCGCTGCCTGACCATGCCGTCGCAGTGCCTTGAGTACAGGCAGTGCAGAAGCTGTTGTTGGCGCGACGAAAGCGACGCCACCCTGTCAGTTGGCGGCTCGTCGTTGTAGAGGCGCCCGGGGATCAAAACCGGCTGGCCCTCAACAGCGACCGAGAACGAGGCATGCGGCTGGAGCCGAGAATCAGGCATCACCGCCAGGACTGCCTCGGCATCGCTTGCAAGCTCGGCTGGGAACGCCGTGATCAACGGATTGCTGCGGTCGGAAAGCGGCTGCACGAGCCGAGCATAGGCGGATGCCTCGGCCAGGTAGCTGGCATTAATGGCCCCACACCAGCCCAACCCGGCGAAGGTATGCGGTCAGAGCACTAGCAGTCCGTCCAGGAGGCACGCACTCTCGTCCGGAGAGAGGGCCCGTGACCGCAGCATTCCATACGTCAGTTGACAGGCACTCACCTCGTCGGGGTCGTCGACGAGGAAGCCGGCGCGCTGCACCTCCAGGTAGACCGCGCGAGGGTGTTCGGGTGTCTCCAGCAGCAGCATGGCCCGGCGAGACCTGCGTGCGGCACTCGGCCCAGCGGCATGATCTGAAGGCCCATGGGGACAAGGTCGCAGCAGCCGCGCAGCCTCCGGATCTGCTCGCGCATGACAGCAGGCCCGCCGAGCGCGGTGCGCAGAATGGCCTCCTCCAGAATGAAGTGGCCGAACGGCGGCTGCTTGCGCTGCCAGATCCGCTGCCGCTCCATCCGGGAGGCCACCCACTGCTCGGCCGTCTCGTTCTCGAACCGTGGGAAGCGGCACTCGTAGGACGCCCGGCAGTAGTTCTCTGTCTGGAGAAGCCCGGGAACCATCCGCGTCTCGTACGACAGGATGCTGACCGCTTCCTGCTCGATGTCCGCGACCCCTTGAGCGAACTGCGGCATCCGTTCCCGCACCGGCATCCTCTCCACCAGCACGGTCAACACCCCACCCGTCCCCAGCAGTTCGTCGAGCTGCACCGCCCGGTCCGGCTGCAGGGCGAGCCGTCCCTGCTCGATGGACCCCACGGTGTCCACGGGAACGCTCGCCAGCTCGGCGAACCTCCCTGCGTGGGACGGGCTTGCTTCCGGCAGTGGGCGAGCACCGCGCCGACCGCCTGCCAGGAACCGACCCTCATGGGCTTCTTCGCCGTGTGCATGCGTGGCCCCTTTCCCCCGTACGCAGCAGAACTCCTCGTGGCGGAGTCGTAGCAACCAGAACTACGACCTCACTCACTGGGCCACGGTAGTGACTCCCTGTGACAGTGGCCGCATGGACGCACAACCCCAACCCCCGTACGACCGCCGCGCGTTCTACCGCCGTGACCGCAGATCGGCGCGTCTGGCGCGCCGGTTCACCGAGCGGACGCCGGCCGAGTGGGGCGTGACCGAACGCGGCGACGACATGCTGCTCTGCGTGAGCGGGCTCGCCACCAACGTGGGGCCTCCTGCTCGTCACCGGGCCGGCGGACAAGTGGGGAGTGGGGGAGCGGGAGCCCGGCAAGGTGGTGTGGTGCGCGTTCGGGCCGGCGCGGTGACCGGGGTGAGGGGAGGAAACGGCGAGCGCCCGCCCTCCCTGGGGAAGGCGGGCGCGCTCGTGAGGCGTCAGTGGGGCGGCCGTACCGCCGTCACGCGTTCTTGATCGCCGAGATGTCGAAGTGCAGCTTGATCTTGTCGGAGACGAGGAAGCCGCCGGTCTCCAGCGCCGCGTTCCAGGTCAGGCCCCACTCGGAGCGCGCGATCTCGGCCTTGCCCTCGAAGCCGACCCGGTCGTTGCCGAACGGGTCCTTCGCGGCGCCGTTGAACTCGAGGTCGATCGTGATCGGCTTGGTCACGCCGAGGATCGACAGGTCACCGGTGATGCGGTAGTCGTCGCCGCCGAGCGCCTCCGCCTTGGTGGAGCGGAAGGTCATCGTCGGGAACTGCTCCGTCGTGAAGAAGTCCGCGCTCTTCAGGTGGCCGTCCCGGTCGGCGTTGCCCGTGTCGATGCTGTCCATCGTGACGTCGATCGTCGCGGTGGACCGGGACGGGGCGGCGCCGTCCAGGTGCAGCGTGCCGGTGAAGTCCAGGAACTTGCCCTTGACGTTCGTCACCATGGCGTGCCGGGCGACGAAGCCGATCGTGGTGTGCGCGGGGTCGATGGTGTAGGCGCCGGTCAGGGCGGCCAGCTGGGGATTGACCGGGGCGGCCTGAGTGGTGGTCTTGTTCTTGCTGCCGAAGAGGCCCATGACGTGCTCCTTGGGGACGGGGTCTGTGACCAATTCTGTTGAATCTTCAACGATGTCAACGAGGATGACCGTAGACCTATTCCGTTCAATTTTCAACCTCATCCGCAGGGTGGCGCGATACCCTCGCCGTCACCCCATGGATGGCATGGGGCGGACATGAAATGTGTGTGGCGTCCGGGCGACCAGATTGTGCGACCCCTACAACACCGAAGCCCTCTGAGCAGTCGGAACGCCTGCACGCCGCCCCAGTTCTGTTCAGGGGTACCAGGAAAACGCCTCGGAGACTGTACGGAGTCGACGGCCCGCTTTCCTTGATGTCCTTCGTAAGGTCGCTACATGACCGTTTTGGATGAGGCGACGGGTGAGGCGACGGGCGAGCAGGCCGGCGAGCCGGCGGACGCGCGCGGGCGAGTGGCCGAGCTGCACGACATTCGTGCGCAGGCGGTGGCCGGTCCCAGCGAGAGGGCGACCGAGGCGCAGCACGCCAAGGGCAAGCTGACCGCCCGGGAGCGCATCGAGCTCCTCCTGGACCCGGGCTCCTTCCGCGAGGTCGAGCAGCTGCGGCGGCACCGCGCCACCGGGTTCGGCCTGGAGACCAAGAAGCCGTACACCGACGGTGTCATCACCGGCTGGGGCACGGTGGAGGGCCGCACGGTCTTCGTCTACGCCCACGACTTCCGCATCTTCGGCGGCGCCCTCGGTGAGGCGCACGCCACGAAGATCCATAAGATCATGGACATGGCCATCGCGGCCGGCGCGCCGCTGGTGTCGCTCAACGACGGCGCCGGCGCCCGCATCCAGGAGGGCGTCAGCGCCCTCGCCGGCTACGGCGGCATCTTCCAGCGCAACACCAAGGCGTCCGGCGTCATCCCGCAGATCAGCGTGATGCTCGGCCCGTGCGCCGGCGGCGCGGCGTACTCGCCCGCCCTGACCGACTTCGTCTTCATGGTCCGCGAGACCTCGCAGATGTTCATCACCGGCCCCGACGTGGTCAAGGCGGTGACCGGCGAGGAGATCACCCAGAACGGCCTCGGCGGCGCCGACGTCCACGCCGAGACCTCCGGCGTCTGCCACTTCGCGTACGACGACGAGGAGACCTGCATCGCCGAGGTGCGCTACCTCCTCTCCCTGCTCCCGCAGAACAACCGGGAGAACCCGCCCCGGGTGGACTCCACCGACGCCCCCGACCGCCGCTCCGACGTGCTGCTGGACATGGTCCCGGCGGACGGGAACCGGCCGTACGACATGGCGAAGGTCATCGAGGAGATCGTCGACGACGGCGAGTACCTGGAGGTCCACGAGCGCTGGGCGCGCAACATCATCTGCGCGCTGGCCCGGATGGACGGACAGGTCGTCGGCATCATCGCCAACCAGCCCCAGGTGCTGGCCGGTGTCCTGGACATCGAGGCGAGCGAGAAGGCCGCGCGCTTCGTCCAGATGTGTGACGCCTTCAACATCCCGATCATGACGTTCCTGGACGTTCCCGGGTTCCTCCCGGGCGTCGACCAGGAGCACGGCGGAATCATCCGCCACGGGGCGAAGCTGCTGTACGCGTACTGCAACGCGACCGTGCCGCGGATCTCCCTGATCCTGCGCAAGGCCTACGGCGGTGCCTACATCGTCATGGACAGCCAGTCCATCGGCGCCGACCTCACCTACGCCTGGCCGACGAACGAGATCGCCGTGATGGGCGCGGAAGGTGCCGCCAACGTCATCTTCCGCCGCCAGATCGCCGACGCCGAGGACCCCGAGGCCATGCGGCAGAAGATGGTCAAGGAGTACAAGTCCGAGCTCATGCACCCGTACTACGCGGCCGAGCGCGGCCTCGTGGACGACGTCATCGACCCGGCGGAGACCCGCGAGGTGCTCATCAGGTCCCTGGCGATGCTGCACACCAAGCACGCCGACCTGCCCTCGCGCAAGCACGGCAACCCCCCGCAGTAACCCAGCGGACCCTCCGCGGCACCCCCGCGGAAACCTCATTCACGGAGACTGAACCCATGAGCACTCCTGACATCCGCGTCGAGAAGGGCCACGCCGAGCCCGAGGAAGTGGCCGCGATCACGGCCATCCTGCTGGCTCGCGCGGCCGCCCACACGTCCGCGCCGAACCCGGCCCACCACGGCCGTGCCAAGGCCGGCTGGCGCCGCCTGGAGCGCGAGCCCGGCTTCCGCGCTCCGCACAGCTGGCACGGCTAGTCCGCGCCGCTCGACCGGTCCCCAGCACCGAGAAGGGGCCCCTCCCACGGGAGGGGCCCCTTCTGTGGTGTGCGACGCCCTGCACGCGAAGGGGCGCTTCTGGCGGCCGCGGGTCGACCTTCGTGGCGTGGGACCCGCACGACGAAGGGCCCCCTCCGTGCGGAGAGGGCCCTCGGGGTCGGTCGTACGGCTACCGCAGGCGCGCCATCAGGGCGTGCTCGACCAGTGTGATCAGTGCGGACTTGGCGTCCGCGCGGTGGCGGGCGTCGGTCGTGATGATCGGGGTGTCCGGGCCGATCTGCAGCGCCTCGCGCACCTCCTCCGGCTGGTACGGCTGGTTGCCGTCGAAGCCGTTGAGGGCGATGACGAACGGCAGGCCGCTGTTCTCGAAGTAGTCGACGGCCGGGAAGCAGTCCGCGAGCCTGCGCGTGTCGACCAGCACGATCGCCCCGATGGCGCCGCGCACCAGGTCGTCCCACATGAACCAGAAGCGGTCCTGGCCGGGCGTGCCGAACAGGTACAGGATCAGGTCCTGGTCGAGCGTGATGCGGCCGAAGTCCATGGCGACCGTGGTGGTCGTCTTGTCCCCGGTGTGGGTGAGGTCGGCGATGCCTGCCGAAGCAGACGTCATGACGGCCTCCGTGCGCAGCGGGTTGATCTCCGAGACGGCGCCGACGAACGTGGTTTTGCCCACGCCGAAGCCGCCCGCCACCACGATCTTCGCGGAGGTGGTGGAGCGGGAAGGACCGCCGCTAGAGCTTGCGAAGTCCACTGAGCACCCTTTCGAGCAGTGTCACGTCTGGCTGGCCGCCGGCGTTCTCGTCGCCGCCGGGCTGATGGATGGCGACCAGGCCCGCCTCCGCCAAGTCGGCGACGAGGATCCTGGCCACACCGAGAGGGATCGTCAGCAGCGCCGAGATCTCGGCCACCGACTTGATCTCCCGGCAGAGGTTGCAGATCCGCTGATGCTCGGGCAGCTGGCCCTGCATCTGGTGCGGAGCCGCGGTGGTGTGCACCAGCGCCTCGATGGCGAGCTGGTACCGCGGCCTGGTGCGGCCGCCCGTCATCGCGTACGGGCGCACCAGGGGATTGTTCGACGCCCCGGCGGGCGCCGGCTCAGGGGTGCGGCGCTGCGGCTGCACGGGTTGGATGCGCGGCGCGTTCGGCTGGTCGTACGGCGAGGGGCCGGGGCCCTGTGGCGCGTACGGCTGCCGGTGGCTTGGCGAGGAGGGAAAGTTGTACCGGTTCTGGGAACCGTCGTTCTGCCCCTGGCCGGGGCCGTACGACCAATTGCCCGAAGATGAACCGCTTGGGGGTGTCGCCACTTTCTCCTCCTCCGACTGTGCCGGGCACCCATCGCTGGGGAGCCGCGTCCCGAAACCTTACGGCCACGGGACGCCATATCGCACCGTCTGTCTATTAGTTGAGAAGGCTTCCTTGGAGCTCCGCACGAAGATCCGGGGTCAGAACCGTGCCCGCGCGGTCCACCAGAAGCGCCATCTCGTACCCAATGAGACCGATGTCCGCTTCGGGGTGGGCGAGAACCGCGAGGGACGACCCGTCGGAAATGGACATGATGAAGAGGAATCCTCGCTCCATCTCCACAACCGTCTGGTTCACGCTGCCGCCCTCGAAGATGCGCGAGGCGCCGGCGGTCAGTGAGGTCAGACCGGAGGCGACGGCCGCGAGCTGGTCGGCGCGGTCGCGGGGGAAGCCTTCGGACATCGCCAGAAGGAGTCCGTCGGCGGAGACCACCACCGTGTGCGACACCCCGGGGGTGTTGTCCACGAAGTTGGTGATCAACCAGTTCAGGTTCTGTGCCGCCTGGCTCATCGGGCTCACACTAACGCTCCTGGTTGTAGGTGCTGTCAGGACCGAAGCCCTGGCCGTTCGTTTCACTTCCTGCGCTGCGTCCCCGCTGGACGCCCCGGCGCAGGTTGCTCAGCCTGCCCCGGACGTCCTCGGGGGCGCGGGAGACCTGTGGGCCGCCCTGCGGGGTCGACTCCGCGGCACCCTCGACCAGATTGGCCTTGGGCACCCGCCGCGGCAGGCCGGAGGAGGTAACCCCGCCCGCCTTCGGCTTGCGGAGCTGTGCGGCCTGCTGCCAGCGTTCGTCGTTCGCCGAGCGCCAGCCGTCGTCGGCGTTGCCGTCCGCCGAAGGGGCCGCCGAGTCCGGGTTCGCGGGCCGGTCGGCCGCCTGGCCGCCACCGGTGGATCCCCGGCGGGGAAGCCCGGCGTCGGTCAGCGCGTGCGCTGCGGCGTGGCCCGGTCCCGGACGGTCGAAGCCTACGCGGTCCCGCTCACTCGCGTCAGCGGCCTGCGCGGATTCCGTTTCCGGAGCGTAATGGTCGGCGTAGCCGTTGCGGTAATCGTCACGCTGCTGCCAGTCGCCCTGGTGGGACTGCTCGTCGAACGCCGAGAAGTTCTCCGACGACCCGGACGGGACCGCCGCGTGGTTCTCCTGCGCCGATTCCGCATAACCGGGCTCCGGGTAGCCGCCGTTGGTCGCGAAACCATCGCCCTGGGGCATCCCGTTCGGCGCGTAGTACTGCTCGTCGTACGACTGCTGCTGCCGGTCCTCGTACGACGTCTGCTCCTGGTACGCCGACTGCTGACCGTAGGCCGCGGCCTGGTCCGGGTAGGCGTTCTGGCCCGTGTCGTACGACTGCCGGCCGTCGTAACCGCCGTCGCCGCCGTATCCCTGCGTCTCGGCGTGCTCCTGGGCGGGCTGCTCGCCGTGGGTCTGGGCCTCCAGGGCCGCGCGGCGCTCCTCGCGCATCAGGGAGCGGCCCACCGGGTCCAGCTCGCGGATGTCGTCGGGGACCTCGACGTAACGGCTGTCGTCGAAGCCGAGCTCCGCCGCCGTACGCATCGGCTGCTGGTTGAAGTTCTCACCCTGGAACTGCTGCTCCGGGATGATCTGCGAGACGGTGAACTCTGCACCGAGCGGCACCTGCTCGCCGCCGCCGCCGTGCGTGATGGCGTCGGGGAGCATGACCAGCGAGGTGGTGCCGGCCTGCTCGCCCGAGGGGCGCAGCTGGACGCGGATGCCGTGCCGGTCGGACAGCCGGCCGACCACGAACAGGCCCATGCGCTGGGAGATCGCGGCGTCCACGGTCGGCGGGTTGGCCAGCTTGTGGTTGATGTCCGCGAAGTCCTCGGCGGTCAGGCCGATGCCCTTGTCGTGGATCTCGATCATCACGCGGCCGTCGGGCAGGCGGGTCGCGGTGACGCGGACCTTGGTCTGCGGCGAGGAGAACGTCGTCGCGTTCTCCAGCAGCTCGGCCAGCAGGTGCACGAGGTCGGTCACGGCACGGCCGTGGATGTCGGCCTCGGGCACGCCGGATATCTCGATGCGCTCGTACTGCTCCACCTCCGAGGAGGCGGCGCGCAGCACGTCGACCAGCGGGACCGGCTGGTCCCAGCGGCGGCCGGGCTCCTCGCCGGCGAGGACGAGGAGGTTCTCGCCGTTGCGGCGCATTCGGGTCGCCAGGTGGTCCAGCTTGAAGAGGCTCTCCAACTGGTCCGGGTCGGCCTCGTTGTTCTCCAGGTCGGTGATCAGGGTCAGCTGGCCCTCGATCAGCGACTGGTTGCGGCGCGAGAGGTTGGTGAAGATCGCGTTGATGTTGCCCCGCAGCAGCGCCTGCTCGGAGGCCAGCCGGACGGCCTCGCGGTGCACCTGGTCGAAGGCCCGGGCGACCTCGCCGATCTCGTCCGTGGAGGTGATCGGGATGGGCGTGACGCGGGTGTCGACCCGGCCGGGGTCGGTGCGCGAGAGCTGGTCGACCAGCATCGGCAGACGCTGCTCGGCGATGCCGAAGGCGGCGTTGCGCAGCTGACGCATCGAACGGCTCATCTGGCGGGCCACCATGCCGGCCAGGATGAACGCGGCGAGCAGGGCGACCACGACGATGGCGCCGGTGATGAAGGCGTCCTGCTTGGCGTTGTCGGCGATGCTCGCGGCCTCGTTCACCGCGGTGTCGGCCATGTCCGACTCGATCTGGCGGTACGCGTTGTACTTGAGGGTGTTGACCGCCCACCAGTTCTCGGGCGTGATGCCCTGCTGGGCGAGCGCCTCACGGGCGGCCGCGTCGGTGGTGGTCAGACCGGCCATCGCCGCGACCATCACGGTCGGGTCGGACGGCGGCGCCTTGTAGTCCGGGTTCTTGGCCAGGGCCTCCTTGGCCTGCTGCCGGCCGTCCGCCTGGATGCGCTTCTTGGCGTCCTCGAGCTTCTGCGCGTCCGCCTCGGTGCCACCGCCGAGGTACTCCTCGACGGCGATGCCCTCGAGGTAGGCGTACGAGGAGAGCGCCACGCGCTGCTTGGCCAGGTCGGTGTCCTTGGGACCCGGCTTGACCAGCAGGTGCATGCCGATGGAGCGCTCCAGCGACAGCGCCGCCTTGGTCAGCGAGATCGCGTAGACGGTCCGGCCGTAGCTGGTGATGTTTCCGGTGCCCAGGCCCAGCTCGTTGGCGAACTCCATCAGCGGGTGGGCGATCTCGACGTAGCCCTCCTCCGTCTGCACGCCGGTGAGCCGGGACGTGTAGGCGGCCTGCCGCAGTTGCTGGAGCTTGGGCTCCGCCTCGCGGAACAGGGTCAGCCGGCGCTCCAGACCCGCCTTCTGCGGCATGTCCTGGGCGGCCTGGTCGAAGGCGTCGGCGGCCTCGTCGGTCTTCTTGCGGGCCTGCGTGACGGTTGCCTGGTCGCTGCCCAGCAGCAGCGGGACCGTGCTGACGTCCCGCTCGATGTACAGGGCGTCCGCGTAGGTCAGGGAGGCCTGCACCAGACGCGCGGTGCTCTCCGCGTCCTCGGCCTCCTGCCAGGTGTCGATCGAGCTGTTCACCTGGAAGCCGCCCATGACCAGGCCGACCAGCACGGGGATGAGCAGGATCGCGTTCAGCCGGGTCGCCACGCGCCAGTTGCGCGGGGACAAACGGCCGCCGCTCGAAGCGGGCGCGGCCGCCTGTTCCGGACTGGGCACGACAGGGGCGGGCGCCGCTCCGCGCGGCGGCGGGGTGAAGTTGCCCCGGGCGGGCGGCTCGGGACCTTTGTTGCTTCGCCTCACTCGACCAACAACCTCTCGGCGGCGGGCACCTACGTCGTGCCGCAGTGTCTCAGAGCCCAGTTCGCCATCGACCACTGAGTACGTCTTTGACCTTTGGGCAGTTCAGGCATTCCAGCACGACGACCTGCGCTCTTCCAAACATGGGAAAGGGCGCATTCTTCCTCGCGCAGACCCCAGATAAAACGGTCATAAAGAGCGAGCCCCGTCAAAAGACGGGGCTTTTGTGCGCGCAGCGACACCACATGACCGCGACGCGTGTTGGCTCCTGCCGATTCCTCTGCCGAAACGTTATGAACACCGAAGCCGACCGTGTCAAAGGCCACAGCCGACTCCGATGCCACGCGGACGAGGCCTACGGCAACTGCCGTACGGCACCGCCCACTTGGGTGTTACTTCAGCCGTGCCATCAGTGCGTGCTCCACCAGCGTGATCAGCGCGGACTTCGCGTCGGCACGGTGGCGGGCGTCGGTCGTGATGATCGGGGTGTCCGGGCCGATCTGCAGCGCCTCGCGGACCTCCTCCGGCGCGTACGGCTGGTGTCCGTCGAAGCCGTTGAGGGCCACGACGAACGGCAGGCCGCTGTTCTCGAAGTAGTCCACGGCCGGGAAGCAGTCCGCCAGTCGGCGGGTGTCCACGAGCACCACCGCGCCGATGGCGCCGCGCACCAGGTCGTCCCACATGAACCAGAAGCGATCCTGGCCCGGCGTGCCGAACAGGTACAGGATCAGGTCCTGGTCGAGCGTGATGCGGCCGAAGTCCATCGCCACCGTGGTGGTGGTCTTGTCCCCGGTGTGCGTGAGGTCGTCGATGCCCGCGCTCGCGGACGTCATGACCGCCTCGGTACGCAGCGGGTTGATCTCCGAGACGGCGCCGACGAACGTGGTCTTTCCCACGCCGAAGCCGCCGGCCACCACGATCTTGGCAGAGGTGGTGGCACCTCTCGGTTCAGAGCTTGCGAAGGCCACTGAGCACCCTTTCGAGCAGTGTCACGTCGGGCGCACCGCCGTTGGCCTCGTCGCCGCCCGGCTGGTGGACGGCGACGAGTCCGGCCTCGGCGAGGTCCGCGACGAGGATCCGGGCCACACCGAGCGGCATGGCGAGCAGCGCCGAGACCTCGGCGACCGACTTCACCTCACGGCACAGGTGGCAGATGCGCTGGTGCTCCGGGAGCAGTCCCATGAGCGCAGCCGGGTCGGCCGTGGTGCTGATCAGCGCCTCCAGGGCGAGCTGATAGCGCGGCCGGGTCCGGCCGCCGGTCATCGCATACGGACGGACCAGCGGCTGGTCGCCCTCGTCCCCGTACGGATCAGCGTACGGATCATGAGAGGCGGTGGGCGGGGTCATGAATCCTCCGGGCGGGACAGCAAGTTGGTCAGTCGTGCCGTCTGACGGGGCCGGTGGGGGGATTGTGGCGGCCGGACGGTGATTTGGTGAGACGGGTGGATCCGGGGACGTTAGTGGAGCAGACTTCCTTGCAGTTCGGCGCGAAGGTCCGGCGTGAGCACCGCTCCCGCCCGGTCGACCAGCAGCGCCATCTCGTAGCCGACGAGACCGATGTCGCACTCGGGGTGCGCGAGAACGGCGAGTGACGAGCCGTCCGAGATGGACATGAGGAAGAGGAATCCCCGCTCCATCTCCACGACGGTCTGCGCCACGGTGCCGCCCTCGAAGATCCGGGACGCACCGGCCGTCAGCGAGGTGAGTCCCGACGCGACCGCCGCGAGCTGATCGGCGCGGTCGCGCGGAAAGCCCTCCGACATCGCCAGGAGGAGACCGTCGGCGGACACGACGACGGTGTGGGACACCCCGGGGGTGTTGTCCACGAAGTTGGTGATCAACCAGTTGAGATTTTGTGCCGCCTGGCTCATCGGACTCAACTAACGCTCCTGCTGGTGAGTGGGGCTCGGGAAACTGCCCGTCTGGCCGGACCCGGCCTGACGGCCCTGTGCGATACCCCGACGGAGGTTGGTCAGCCGGCCGCGCACGTCCTGTGGGGCGCGCGAGACCTGCGGACCGCTCTGGTGCGGCTGCTGCTGAGCGGTGCCCGGGACGAGGTTCGCCCGGGGGACTCGGCGCGGCAGACCGGAGGTGGTGACACCGCCCGCGGCGGGCTGCCGTACGCGCTCGGCCTGGCGGACGAGTTCGTCGTTCGGCGAGCTGCGCCAGGCGGGTGCGGCGGGACGCTGGGGGGCCGAGGGCGCCTGCTGCTGCGGGGCGGGCGCGGAGCCGTTGCCGTGCGGACGCTCGGCCCGGCCGGGCTGGGCCTGCTGACCCTGCTGACCCGCCTGGCCGCGGAACCAGTTCGTCTCCAGCGTGTCGTACAGCGGCGTACGTCCGTCACCGGGAACCTGCGCCGGCGGCAGGGCCTCCGGACCCTGGCGGCCGGGCCCCTGCTGCGGACGCTGCGGAGCCTGCGGCGGCCGGCCGCCGAAGTCGCCCTGCGGGCGCTCGAACTGGCCGGTGCCCTGGTTCTGGCGGTTTCCGGGCAGCGCGTGCTGGCCCGTGGACGAGCCGTCGTACGCGGCGTACTGGCCGGTAGCCCCGTTGTCGTAGCCCGGCTGGGCCGGGTACTGGCCGGTGGAGCCGTTGTCGTAGGCCTGCGGTGCGGCGTACTGGCCGGTGGAGCCGTTGTCGTAGGCCTGCGGTGCGGCGTACTGGCCGGTGGAGCCGTTGTCCTGGCGCTGTACGGCCGGGTACTGGCCGGTGGAGCCGTTGTCGTAGGCCTGCGGTGCGGCGTACTGGCCGGTGGAGCCGTTGTCCTGGCGCTGCACGGCCGGGTACTGGCCGGTGGAGCCGTTGTCGTAGGCCTGCGGTGCGGCGAACTGGCCCGTGTTGGACGGGTGGTTCGGATCGCCCTGGCTGCCGAAGATGTCCGAGCGGACGAACTGGCCGCCGTTGTGCTGGTTGTTCGCGCCGGGGTGCCCGAAGTCGGCGCCGGGGCCCTGGCGGTCGTCGGCGCGGGGAACCGCCGGCATCTCGGCGGTCGCACTCGGGCCGTGGCGCTCGTCGATCCGCGGCATCGGGGCCGTCTGGGACGGGTCCCGCTGCTCGTCGTGGCCGCGCGGAGTGTCCAGCGCGTCGCGCGGCACCGGCGGCTGCGCGTTGTCGTCGCTCCAGCTCGGGCGCTGCTGCGACTCGTTGCCGCCTGGCAGTTCGGCCCGCGCTCCGCCGCGCGGCGGCAGCTGCGGCTGACGGCCGCGGCGCCGGCCGCGCTCGCCGCCCGCGTTGCCGCGCTTCGGCGTCACGGGGCCGCGGGAGTCCTGCTCCTGCGGGGGAACGGGCGCCTGGGCGTTGCCCACACCGGCGCCCGGCCGGCCCTGCTGCGGGGCCGGGGGAGTCTGCGGTCCGCGCGCACCGCCCGAGTCGCGGCCCGGCAGCGCGGCCCGCGGACCCTGACCGGCGCCGAGCCGGCCACCGCCGGACGCGCCGGCGCCCAGCGCCCGCCGCCCGGCGTACCGGCGCCCAGCGAGGAGCCGTTGCCGCGCCGGGCCGCGGCCACACCGGCGGCGGCCTGCGCCGCGGCCGGGCCGCCCGTGCCACCGGGGCCGCCCAGACCGGGCTTGCCCTGCGGCTTGTTGCCGCCCTGGGCGACGTCGACCGGGAGCATGACCAGCGCGGTCGTACCACCGGAGTCGGACGGGCGCAGCTGGATGCGGATGCCGTGCCGCTGCGACAGGCGGCCGACCACGAAGAGGCCCATGCGGCGGGAGACGGAGACGTCCACGGTGGGCGGCGAGGCGAGCCGCTCGTTGATCTGGGCGAGGTCCTCGGGCGAGAGGCCGATACCCGTGTCGTGGATCTCGATCAGGACCCGGCCGTCGGGCAGCGCGTGACCGGTGACCTTGACCTTGGTCTGCGGCGAGGAGAACGAGGTGGCGTTCTCCAGCAGCTCGGCGAGCAGGTGCACGAGGTCGTTGACCACGCGGCCGGCCACCTGGGTGGTCGGCACCGACGCCAGCTCGATGCGCTCGTACTGCTCCACCTCGGACGCGGCGGCACGCAGCACGTCGACCAGCGGGACCGGCCGGGTCCAGCGCCGGCCGGGCTCCTCACCGGCGAGGACGAGGAGGTTCTCGCCGTTCCGGCGCATACGGGTGGCGAGGTGGTCCAGCTTGAACAGCGAGGCCAGCTGGTCCGGGTCCGCCTCGCGGGACTCCAGCTCGGAGATCAGCGACAGCTGGCGCTGGATCAGACCCTGGGAGCGGCGCGAGAGGTTGGTGAACATCGCGTTGACGTTGCCCCGCAGCAGGGCCTGCTCGGCGGCGAGACGGACCGCCTCGCGGTGCACGTCGTCGAAGGCCGCGGCCACTCGGCCGATCTCGTCGCGGGAGTGCACGCCGACCGACTCCACGGACGTGTCCACGTCCTGCGGGTCCGACTCGGACAGCTGCTTGACGAGCTCGGGCAGCCGGTCCTGGGCGACCTTGGTCGCCGTGTCCTCCAGCCGGCGCAGCGAGCGGATCATGGAGCGGGCCACCACGAACGCGCCGACCAGCGAGACGCCGAGCACGAGCAGCACCAGCGCACCGGAGATGATCGCCTCGCGCTCGGACTCGCTGCGCAGCTCGCGCGCCTTCTGCTCCATGTCGTCGAGCAGCTGGCGCTCGATGTTCTTCATCTGCTGGATCTTGGTGGAGCTGTCGTCCAGCCAGTCCCGGTACGAGCGCTTCTCCAGGCCCTGCAGGCCGTTCTCCCGGCCGAGGGCGCGGGAGGCGAACTTGTCCGTGGCCTCGATGGTCGCGTTGTTCTGGTTGATCGGCTTCAGCAGTTCCTCGGAGCCGTCGCCGTAGATGCTGGAGAAGCTGCGCAGCTCGGAGACCTGGCTCTCCAGGGCCGACTCGGCGTACAGCCGGTCGTTCTCGGAGAGGTCGCCGAAGGTCTTGTTGTTGGCGGGCAGTGCCGCCGCCAGGACCGCGCGCTGGACCGAGGCGTACTCCTTGGCGGAGGAGAACGCCGACAGGGCACGGGTGCGCTGGATCATGTCGGGGTTGCTGGTCGCCTCCGCCATGTCCTGCGAGAGGTCGAGCAGGTGCGTGATGAGGCGGTGGTAGGCCTCCACGGTCTGCGTGGAGTTGTCCTCGGCCTCGTAGGCGTTGTTGCGGATCTCGTTGAGGCTGTTCAGGTCGCGGGCCAGACCGACGAGGCTGTCGCGCACGCCCTGGAGGTTGCCGTCCTTGCTGGCGGCGTCGACCTCCTCCGACGCGGCGAGGAAGTTCTCCAGCGCCCGGTCCGTCTTGGTCTGGAAGCCCTTGACCGTGACCGCGCTGGCCGTCGAGCCGTGTGCCAGCGGGCCGGCGGACTGGTCGCGCTCCTCCTGGAGCGCGGCGGCCAGTTCGGTGGCCTGCTTGGTCATCTCGGTGAGCAGCTTCATGTTGTCGAGCTGCTCGATGTCGTCCATGGACTGGCTGATCCGCAGCGCGCCGAGCGAGGTGGCCGCGACCACCGGGAGCGTCAGCAGCGCCACCAGTCGGGTCGAGATACGCCAGTTGCGCAGGGCTATTCGCGGCCCGGGACCGCTCACGCCCTGCGGCGGCTTCACCGTCGGTGTGGGTGCGGAGCCCGGGGACGCCGAGGCGCCGGGGCGCCCGGAGGCCGAGGACGCGCCCGGGCGCCCGGAGCGCGGACCGCCGTCACCGGTCGGGGCCGGGCCCTGGCCCTGGGCGTGCTGGGGCGAGGAGCTGCCGGCCATGGGGCCAGTCCCGCCGTGCGGCTCCGGCTCCGCCGAAGCGCTGCCATCCCTCTTGAAACGTCCCTGCACTAGCGTCGCAACCTCTGGACCAGGCGCCCCTCCGCGCGAACGGAAGGACGGTGTCGGCGTCGTCGGGAGCGCCCTGAATACGCACCCGGGTGGTCGTGAGTGACCGGCGCTGGACTCCCCCTCCCGCCGCTCACCCGTCAGGAGCGACGCAAGTTTCGCGCCCCCCTGCGCGCCGGCTTCGGTCCTGCGGCGGTCCGTGGAATTCCAGCACAGTGCCGGATCTCCAACAAGGCCAGTTGGTCAGGCTGTGACCTCCGTGACACCACGTGAGGATGACGTCACGACACGTAGAGCGGCGTCCACCTTATAGCGGACATACCCGAACGAGTCGCCGGTGCATAAGGGGTGTCCCAGTCGCCATGATCAGGAGCGGAATGAGGGCTTCAGGAGCCCAATGTCCGTTTCGTTGGCATGAGTTGAGAGACTGATATGACCGCTTTGAGTCACGGTTCGTGAGCAAACTCACACCGGTTTCCGCGGCACCGCGTGCCGTCGGCGGGGAATCGGATGTTTAGCCTGACGCTTTACAAGAGGCAACGTTCTGCCAACCGGCGCTTCCGGCGCCCCGTACACGACAGGGTTCAGAACAACCGTGAAGACGACGATGCTGTTCGGCACGACAGCCAACCCGCGGCGCACCACTCTGGTGCACCTCAAAGACGCCGACGAGCTGGCGAGCCCGGACCGCCCGGAGCACTCCGTCGAACTCCCCGCCCAGACGGCCAACCCCCGGCGCACCGTCCTGATGGACGTTCCGGCCGGGGCCGTCGCGGCCGAGTAGTACCCAGCACATCACGGACGCCCCGCGCGACGTCGCGCGGGGTGCCCGCGCGCCTTCCCGGTCGCCCGCGCCCCGACCCGCCGGGCAGGCCCTGCCGAGATAGCCTGGAGCGTCAGACTCCAGCCAGCTCAGGTAAGGGGCGCAAGGATCCCGTGCGCATCGCCAGGTTCTCCATCGACGGGAACGTCGCCTTCGGCGCGGTCGAGGGCGACAAGCCGGACGAGCTCGTCCTCGACATCATCAAGGGCATCCCGTTCGCGGACTTCGAGCTCTCCGGCACCAAGGTGCCGCTGAGCAAGGTACGGCTGCTGCCGCCGGTCCTCCCCAACAAGGTCGTCGCCTTCGGCCGCAACTACGCCGAGCACGCGCGCGAGCTGGGCAACGAGGTGCCCGACGCCCCGTTCGCCTTCTTCAAGCCGTCCACCTCGGTGATCGGCCACGGCGACGAGATCCAGTACCCCTCCTTCTCCGAGGAACTCCACCACGAGGCCGAGCTGGCCGTCGTCATCGGCCGCCTGTGCCGCGAAGTCCCGCGCGAACGCGTCAAGGACGTGGTCCTCGGCTACACCTGCGCCAACGACGTCACCGCCCGTGACGTGCAGAAGCGCGAAAAGCAGTGGGCCCGGGCCAAGGGCTTCGACACCGCCTGCCCGCTCGGCCCCTGGGTGGAGACCGACCTGGACCCCGCCGACCTGACCATCCAGCTGACCGTCAACGGACAGCAGCGCCAGCTCGGCCGCACCAGCGAGATGATCCACCCGATCGAGGATCTGATCGTCAACATCTCCGAGGCCATGACGCTGCTCCCCGGCGACGTGATCCTCACGGGCACCCCCGCGGGGGTCGGCCCCCTGGCTGTCGGCGACGAGGTCTCCGTCAGCATCGAAGGCATCGGCACTCTCACCAACAAGGTTGTCAAGCGTGGCTAGCGCACCCGGCACTCCAGTACGCGTCCGTTTCTGCCCCTCGCCCACCGGTAACCCGCACGTGGGCCTGGTCCGCACCGCCCTGTTCAACTGGGCGTTCGCCCGGCACCACCAGGGCACCCTGGTCTTCCGCATCGAGGACACCGACGCGGCCCGCGACTCCGAGGAGTCCTACGAGCAGCTGCTCGACGCGATGCGCTGGCTCGGCTTCGACTGGGACGAGGGCCCCGAGGTCGGCGGCCCGCACGCGCCGTACCGCCAGTCGCAGCGCATGGACATCTACAAGGACGTCGCCCAGAAGCTGCTGGACGCGGGCCACGCCTACCACTGCTACTGCTCCCAGGAGGAGCTGGACACCCGCCGCGAGGCCGCCCGCGCCGCCGGCAGGCCGTCCGGCTACGACGGACACTGCCGCGAGCTGACCGCCGCGCAGGTCGAGCAGTACCAGGCCCAGGGCCGCGAGCCGATCGTCCGCTTCCGCATGCCCGACGAGACGATCACCTTCACGGACCTGGTGCGCGGCGAGCTGACGTTCACCCCGGAGAACGTCCCGGACTACGGCATCGTCCGCGCCAACGGCGCCCCGCTCTACACGCTCGTGAACCCGGTCGACGACGCCCTGATGGAGATCACCCACGTCCTGCGCGGCGAGGACCTGCTCTCCTCCACCCCGCGGCAGATCGCCCTGTACAAGGCCTTGATCGAGCTGGGCATCGCCCGGCGGATCCCGGAGTTCGGCCACCTGCCGTACGTGATGGGCGAGGGCAACAAGAAGCTCTCCAAACGTGACCCGCAGTCGTCGCTGAACCTCTACCGCGAGCGCGGCTTCCTCCCCGAGGGCCTGCTCAACTACCTCTCTCTCCTGGGCTGGTCCCTCTCGGCCGACCAGGACATCTTCACGATGGACGAGATGATCGCGGCCTTCGACGTCGCGGACGTGAACCCCAACCCGGCCCGCTTCGACCTCAAGAAGTGCGAGGCGATCAACGGCGACCACATCCGGCTGCTCGATGTGAAGGACTTCACGGAGCGCTGCCGCCCGTGGCTGCAGGCCCCGTTCGCCCCGTGGGCCCCGGAGGCCTTCGACGAAGTGAAGTGGCAGGCCGTCGCGCCGCACGCGCAGACCCGCCTGAAGGTGCTGTCGGAGATCACCGACAACGTCGACTTCCTGTTCCTGCCGGAGCCGGTCTTCGACGAGGCCAGCTGGACCAAGGCCATGAAGGAGGGCTCCGACGCCCTGCTGCGCACCGCCCGCGAGAAGCTGGAGGCGGCCGACTGGAGCAGCCCCGAGTCGCTGAAGGCGGCCGTCCTGGAGGCCGGCGAGGCGCACGGCCTGAAGCTCGGCAAGGCCCAGGCCCCGGTCCGCGTCGCCGTCACCGGCCGCACCGTCGGCCTGCCGCTGTTCGAGTCCCTGGAGATCCTGGGCAAGGACCGGACGCTGGCCCGCATCGACGCCGCGCTGGCGAGGCTTGCGGCCTGACGCAGGCACGGTGAAGGGCGGCATCCGGCAGCGGATGCCGCCCTTTCGCCGTATTCCGCCCGCACCCGGCGGCCACCGGGTTACCGTCGCAGCATGAGCATTCGGGCCGTGGTCTGGGACGTCGACGACACGCTTTTCGACTACACGACCGCGGACCGCGCGGGCATGCGCGCCCACCTGGCGGCCGAGGGCCTGCTCGGGGCGTACGACGGCGTCGAGCAGGCCCTGGCGCACTGGCGGGCGGTGACCGACAGCCAGTGGGCCCGCTTCTCGGCCGGTGAGGTGTCCTTCGAGGAGCAGCGCCGCGACCGGGTCCGGGTGTTCCTCGACCGGGCGCTCGGCGACGCCGAGGCGGAGGCCTGGTTCGAGCGCTATCTGGGCCACTACGAGGCCGCCTGGGCGCTCTTCCCCGACGTACTGCCCGTGCTGGACGCCCTCGCCACCAGCCACCGGCACGCCGTGCTGTCCAACTCCAGCCTTCACGTCCAGGACCGCAAGCTGCGCGTGCTGGGCGTGCACGACCGCTTCGAGGCGATCCTGTGCGCCGCCGAGCTCGGCGTCTCCAAGCCCGAGGCGGGCGCCTTCCTCGCGGCCTGCGAGGCGCTGGACCTGCCGCCGCACCTGGTCGCGTACGTCGGCGACCACCCGGAGATCGACTGGCGGGGCGCCGCCGACGCCGGGCTGGTGTCCGTGTGGATCGACCGCACCGGCGCGCACGCCTGGGCGGACGCGCCCGTCGGCCCGCACCGGATCGCCTCGCTCGCCGAACTCCCCGCGATCCTCGGCTCCGATACTCGTTTTGGAGCCCCGTCCACCTTCAGGTAATGTTCTTCCTGCGCCGCCGGGGAGCGGGCCGAAAGGCCGGGAACCGGAAGCGCGAACTAGAACGAGATCCCCTCAGGGGCTTGCGTTCCAGTGGCCTATGGTGTAATTGGCAGCACGACTGATTCTGGTTCAGTTAGTCTTGGTTCGAGTCCAGGTAGGCCAGCTCGCAGAGCTCATCTGCAAAGCCCCCGTTGTGTAGCGGCCTAGCACGCTGCCCTCTCAAGGCAGTAGCGCCGGTTCGAATCCGGTCGGGGGTACAGATCCTTCCCGCGGGAACAATCCGGGTCGCACCCGTTGCTCTCGATGCAGGATCGCTAGGGCCCCCGTTGTGTAGCGGCCTAGCACGCCGCCCTCTCAAGGCGGTAGCGCCGGTTCGAATCCGGTCGGGGGTACTGACTGGTCTAAACCACATTGGTCTATGGTGTAATTGGCAGCACGACTGATTCTGGTTCAGTTAGTCTTGGTTCGAGTCCAGGTAGACCAGCTCGGACCTGCGGAAACGCAGAGTCCATGCCCCCGTTGTGTAGCGGCCTAGCACGCCGCCCTCTCAAGGCGGTAGCGCCGGTTCGAATCCGGTCGGGGGTACGCGATCGATGGGCCTCCACTTCGGTGGGGGCCCATCGGCATGTCCTGCGTCACTTCCTGCCGAACCGGCGGCGTGACTCCTCCGCCTCCGCCAGCCTGCGCAGCGCGAGCAGTACCGGCTCGTACAGCACGGTCAGTGCGACCGCCGCCTCCACCTGCTCGTCCGCCGTACCGCCGTACCGCTCCACCAGATCGAGATCGTTGACGGCGAGCCGTCCCAGGGTGCGGGCGTACGGCTCCAAGTCCGCGACGGTGCAGGGGTATCCGAGCCGCTCCAGCGCGGCGATCGCGGTCACGAGCATCCCGTACGCGGGGATCGTCGCCCCGGTCGCGGGGTCGTAGCCCCAGTCGAGCAGCTCCAGCAACTGCTCCGCGCGCCGCCGGGCCGTCTCCATGGCCGGGTCGTCGGCGTCGGCGGGCTTGCCGTGCGGCAGGGCGCACACGGCGGTGCCGAGGCGCTCGTTCTGATCCAGGGAGTCGTCGTCCAGCGCCGCGAGCACCTCGCGGGCGGAGGCCACGGACACGCCGCCGACCTGAATCAGTGCCCGCACCAGGCGGAGCCGGCGCAGGTGCCGCTCGTCGTACTCGGCCTGGGTCGCCGTGATCCGGCGGCCCGGCGGCAGCAGGCCCTCGCGCAGATAGAACTTCACGGTGGCGGTGGCGACGCCGCTGCGTCTGCTCAGCTCCGACAGCCTCATGGCCGTGCGACTCCCTTGTTCTTTCCCCTTGCGCCTTGCGTTGGAGAGTGTCACTATCCAAGCATGGATAGTTCCACTATCCAATGGGTCGGCAATGGGGGAAGGTGGTTCGTCATGGGTGACAAGCCGATCGCGGGGCGCATGACCGCGGACGCGCACGGGGACGTCGTGGTGTTCCTGATCGGGATGCGCTTCAACAGTCTGTCGGCGGTGCGGAGTTGGTGGCCGGTCGCGCGGGCCATGCCGCGCATGCTGCGGGAGCTGTCGCGGGAGCGGGGGCAGGGGCTGCTCGGGGTGCAGACCCTGCTGGGGCCGCGGGTGCTGTACCTGGTGCAGTACTGGGAGTCGACCGACAAGCTCTTCGCGTACGCCTCGGCGGCGGACAAGGAGCACCGGCCCGCGTGGGCGGCGTTCAACCGCCGTCTGCGCGAGGGGAAGGGCAAGGTCGGCTTCTGGCACGAGACGTACGCCGTGCCGGCCGGGGGCTACGAGTCGGTGTACGTGAACATGCCGGCCTTCGGGCTCGGCAGGGCGACGGGGGTCGTGCCGGTCGCCCGGCGCGGCGAACGGGCGGCCGAGCGGCTGGGGTCGGCCTGAGTCCTGCTGGACGGCGGTCGCCGGGGGTCGGAGGCGGAGGCCCCTTCGGGGGGTTGGGACCCGGGGCGTCTCGTGGGTTGCGGGGCGCGGGGGCCTCGGAAGGCGGGAGGCGGCAGGCGTCTCGGAGACGGGGGAAGAGCCGGACGGCTCGGGGCGCGTCGAAGGGCGGAACGCCTGGGCGCCTCGAAGGGCGGGAGGCGCAGGCGTCCCAAAGGCCGGAAGGCGGGGGGCGTTCGGGGCCCTGAGCTGGAGGGCGCCTGAAGGTCAGGACGCGGGTGGTCTCGGAGGCCCGAAGGCGGCAGGCGTCTCGGAGGGCGGAAAGTCAGGGGCGAGGCGTCTTCGGGCCCTGAGGTGAAGGGCGTCTCGGGGCCGCGAGGCGAAGGGTGGGTCGGGGCAGGCCGCGGCGTCGGGGCCGGCCCCTGGGTGTCTTCGTGCTTGCGGCGTGCCGCGACGCGCCGTCGGTCAGCCGGAGCGGCGCAGGGCCTCGGAGAGGCGGGCGGCGGCGTCGATGACGGCCTGGGCGTGCATCCGGCCGGGGTGGCGGGTCAGGCGCTCGATGGGGCCGGAGACCGAGACGGCGGCCACCACGCGGTTCGACGGGCCGCGCACCGGCGCGGAGACGGACGCGACACCCGGCTCGCGCTCGCCGATGGACTGGGCCCAGCCCCGGCGCCGTACGCCGGAGAGCGCGGTGGCCGTGAAGCGGGCGCCCTGCAGGCCCCGGTGCAGGCGCTCCGGCTCCTCCCAGGCCATGAGGATCTGC
Organism: Streptomyces chromofuscus; assembly: GCF_015160875.1. Classification (NCBI taxonomy): domain Bacteria; kingdom Bacillati; phylum Actinomycetota; class Actinomycetes; order Kitasatosporales; family Streptomycetaceae; genus Streptomyces; species Streptomyces chromofuscus. The sequence goes on from NZ_CP063374.1 coordinate 5,830,071, forward strand.
GCGGAGGAGCCCGCCTTCATCGTGAGCGTCGAGCCGACCGGGACCGTGTCCCGCAGTCCGGACAGGCGTTCCGCGGCGGCGACGCAGATGCGCATGTCGCCCTGGCGGCGATAGAGCTGCGCGCTCTCGCCCGTGACGTCACGGAGGTGGGTGAGCACCGGCCCGGCGGTGGCGAGGAGGCGGTCCTCGCCCGCGGCCGCGGCCAGCTCGGCCAGGCGCGGGCCGAGAATGAAACGGCCCTGCATGTCGCGCGCCACCATACGGTGGTGTTCCAAAGCCACGGCCAGGCGGTGAGCCGTGGGTCGTGCCAGTCCGGTGGCCGCGACCAGACCCGCGAGGGTGGCCGGACCGGACTCCAGAGCGCTCAGGACGAGTGCCGCCTTGTCCAGAACGCCGACGCCGCTACTGTTGTCCATGCAACGATACTTGCGTCTCACTCTGTGAAACGCAAGTTCAATTTTCGATGGAACGCGCCACCCTGGATGTCACGAAGTCACAGCGGCCCCCATGGATGAAAGGGCCTGGCGGCGGACGCCCGTACCAGGGCACGCGCCTGCCGCTCCTCAAGATCTCTAGTTGGGTCGGCACACCTTTTGCCGGCCGGAGGGAAAGCGATGGGTAGGACACTCGCGGAGAAGGTCTGGGACGACCATGTCGTCCGGCGCGCCGAGGGCGAGCCCGACCTCCTCTACATCGATCTGCACCTGCTGCACGAGGTGACCAGCCCGCAGGCCTTCGACGGTCTCCGCAAGAGCGGCCGTCAGCTGCGCCGCCTCGACCTGACCATCGCGACCGAGGACCACAACACCCCCACCCTCGACATCGACAAGCCCATCGCGGACCCCGTCTCCCGCGCCCAGCTGGAGACGCTGCGCAAGAACTGCGCCGAGTTCGGCGTGCGCCTGCACCCGCTGGGCGACGTCGAGCAGGGCGTCGTCCACGTCGTGGGCCCGCAGCTGGGACTGACCCAGCCCGGCACCACCGTGGTCTGCGGCGACTCGCACACCTCCACGCACGGCGCCTTCGGCGCGCTGGCGTTCGGCATCGGCACCTCGCAGGTCGAGCACGTGCTGGCCACCCAGACGCTGCCGTTGGCCCGCCCGAAGACCATGGCGATCACGGTCGACGGCGAGCTGCCCGACGGCGTCACCGCCAAGGACCTGATCCTGGCGATCATCGCCAGGATCGGCACCGGCGGCGGCCAGGGCTACATCCTGGAATACCGCGGCTCCGCCATCGAGAAGCTTTCGATGGAGGCCCGGATGACCATCTGCAACATGTCGATCGAGGCCGGCGCCCGCGCGGGCATGATCGCCCCCGACGAGACCACGTTCGCCTACCTCAAGGGCCGTCCGCACGCCCCGGAGGGCGCCGACTGGGACGCCGCGGTCGAGTACTGGAAGACGCTCAGGACCGACGACGACGCCGAGTTCGACGCCGAGGTCGTCATCGACGCCGCCGAGCTGTCGCCGTTCGTCACCTGGGGCACCAACCCGGGTCAGGGCGCGCCGCTTTCGGCATCCGTCCCCGACCCTGCTTCGTACGAAGACGCTTCGGAGCGCCTCGCCGCCGAAAAGGCCCTGGAGTACATGGGGTTGGAGGCCGGTCAGCCGCTGCGGTCCATCAATGTGGACACCGTCTTCGTAGGCTCGTGCACCAACGGCCGCATCGAGGACCTGCGCGCCGCCGCCGATCTGATGCGGGGCCGCAAAGTCGCCGACGGCGTGCGGATGCTGATCGTTCCGGGCTCCGCGCGCGTCGGTCTGCAGGCCGTCTCCGAGGGTCTGGACGTGGTCTTCAAGGAGGCCGGCGCCGAGTGGCGGCACGCGGGCTGCTCGATGTGCCTGGGCATGAACCCCGACCAGCTGGCCCCCGGTGAGCGCTCGGCGTCCACCTCCAACCGCAACTTCGAGGGCAGGCAGGGCAAGGGCGGCCGGACGCACCTGGTGTCGCCGCAGGTCGCCGCCGCGACCGCGGTGCTGGGGCACCTGGCCTCCCCGGCCGACCTGTCCGACGTCGAGACCCGTACGCCCGCTGGAGTCTGAGGATCATGGAAGCGTTCACCACCCACACCGGCCGGGCCGTCCCGCTGCGCCGCAGCAACGTCGACACCGACCAGATCATCCCCGCCCACTGGCTCAAGAAGGTGACCCGGGACGGGTTCGAGGACGGGCTGTTCGAGGCCTGGCGCAAGGACCCCGAGTTCGTGCTCAACCGGCCCGAGCGGCAGGGCGCCAGCGTGCTGGTCGCCGGCCCCGACTTCGGCACCGGCTCCTCCCGTGAGCACGCCGTATGGGCGCTCCAGAACTACGGCTTCAAGACCGTGATCTCCTCCCGCTTCGCCGACATCTTCCGCGGCAACTCGCTGAAGAACGGCCTGCTCACGGTCGTCCTGGAGCAGAAGGTCGTCGACGCGCTGTGGGAGCTCGTCGAGCGCGACCCGCAGGCCGAGGTGACCGTCGACCTGGTCGATCGGGAGGTGCGGGCCGAGGGCATCACCGCCTCCTTCGAGCTGGACGAGAACTCCCGCTGGCGACTGCTGAACGGGCTGGACGACATCTCCATCACGCTCCAGAACGAGGACGACATCGCCACGTACGAGGCGCGGCGTCCCGCCTACAAGCCGCGCACGCTGAAGGTCTGAACCTTCGGCCCCACGTGGAGGTCGACTTTCGGCCACCCCAACACCCCGGCTGTACCCCCGATCGGCTCGATCGGGGGTGCGGCTTTTTTCGCACCCGGATGGCCCCACCGGGCACCGCGCGTCCCCTCAACTTCCCACGTTAAGAGGGCAGTTGTTCGGGTACGCGAGTCTTGACAGCGCGGCTTCGGTGGCGTGCCGGAGGGTCGTTCGAGGCGCCAGTTGCCCCCCGGGCAGGCGACAACTCGCCCCAGATGGCACAATCTGTGCATGGAACACGACGGCCAACTCGAGCTCTATGCGGCGGTCGCGGACCAACTCAAGAAAGCGCACGCAAGGGTGCGCGCACTGCAAGTCCCGGAGGGCGTACGGATGGCGCTGACCCGGAAGCTGCTGGTCATCACGGCCGCGGCCAAGCACGACCTCGCCGACGCGATCAAGCGTCTGGAGCGGTTCACCGCCGACCTCGACGCGGGGCGATTCCCCGAAGAGGAAGGCTGAATCACGTCAGAGGCAGCCGAGTCGGTTGCGGCACAAGGGTGATTAGCCCGTTTCGTGTTTGATTTGCGGTATATATCTGCCTAACGTGCGAAAAAGCTTGAACACTTTCGTTCTGGCGATGTCTCCGAAGGGGAAGACGTGAACAAGGCGCAGCTCGTAGAAGCGATTGCCGACAAGATGGGCGGCCGTCAGCAGGCCGCCGATGCTGTCGACCATGTACTGGACGCCATCGTCCGCGCTGTCGTCGCAGGTGAGCGGGTCTCGGTCACCGGCTTCGGTTCTTTCGAGAAGGTCGACCGCCCGGCTCGCTACGCCCGCAACCCGCAGACGGGCGAGCGGGTTCGGGTCAAGAAGACCTCGGTGCCGCGGTTCCGCGCGGGCCAGGGATTCAAGGACCTGGTGAGCGGTTCCAAGAAGCTCCCGCGCGGTGGCGAGGTGGCCGTGAAGAAGGCGCCCAAGGGCAGCCTGACCGGCGGCGCCGCGGCCACGGTCAAGAAGGCCGCGGCCAAGAAGACCACCAAGGCCGCCGCGAAGAAGGTCACGGCGAAGAAGGCGCCCGCCAAGACCGCGGCCGCCGCGAAGAAGACCACGGCGAAGAAGGCCCCCGCCAAGACCACGGCGGCCGCCAAGACCACCGCCGCGAAGAAGACCACCGCCAAGAAGGCGACGGCCAAGAAGGCCCCCGCCAAGAAGGCGACGGCGAAGAAGGCCCCCGCCAAGAAGGCGACGGCGCGCAAGACCACCGCCAAGAAGACCGCCGCCAAGAAGTAGTCGGGGCGCAAGGGAACTCACGCGCCGGGCCGGACTCCGTGTCGGAGCCCGGCCCGCGGCGTGTTCGGACGCAGGTCAGAGCGTCTGCAGCGTCACCAGCGTGATCCTCGGGCTGTCCTTCGGCCCCTCCACCTCGATGCGGACCCGCTGCCCGGGCCGCAGCAGCCGCAGCCCGCCGGCGTCGAACGCGGCGGCGTCGAACGGCACGGCAGTGCCGTCGTCGAGGAGGACCTGCCCGCTGCGCGTCGCGGCGTCGTACGTGTAGGCGGTGGCGTGCATGTCGGCAGCCTACTGCCCGGGAATCAGCAGCCGCGCGGCCGCCGCCGCCGTACGCGGCCCCACCCCGAGCGCCAGCGCCGCGCGCAGGTCGTCGGCGGTGTCCACGTCCTGTCGCACGGAATCCACGCCCGCGAGACCGAGTTCTGCCGCTCCGCCGGTGCGATGGCGGGCGCGTGAATCGGGGCCGAATGCCGGGAGCAATTCCCGGCCCGGAGCGGCCGTGAGCAGTGTTGTGCCGATTGCCGCGGCGTCCGGGAGAAATGCGCGGGGGAATTCCGCGGCCGCGTCGAGGACGCGGGCCAATTCCGCGGGCCGCAGCGCCGGGAGATCGGCGTTCAGGGCCGCGACCGGGCTTTCGGAACGCTGTGCCCGTACGGCCGCCGCTCCGTGGGCCAGAGCCGCGTTCAGGCCACCGCCCGGCTCGTCGGCGACGATCCGGGCGCCCAGCGCGGCCAGCTCCCGGCCCGCCAGCGCGTCGTCCGTGACGACTGCCACATCCCGCACGGCCGGGCTGGCCAGCGCCGCGGCCACCGTGTCCTGTGCGAACGCGAGGGCGAGACCCGGGCGCAGCCCGTCGCCGGCGGCATCCGAGAGCCTGCTCTTGGCTCGCGCCAGGGGCTTCACAGGTATCACCAAGGTCCACTGCACGAGCGTTCGTCCCTCTCTTGTCGCGGTCATTGTCACCCGGGCCGCCCGGCGCGCGGAGACTCGGGGCGTACGGTGTTCTCGACAGACCGACGGCCTGGGGCGACACTTGTGCGGCCCCCAGGCCCCAGAAGGAAGGTGTCCGTGTGCCCCGCCGCAGAATCGGCTTCTGGTACCGCTTCGCCGCGGTGATCGCTAAACCGCCACTGGTGGTTCTGCTCAAGCGGGACTGGCGCGGAATGGAGCACATTCCGGCCGAGGGCGGCTTTATCACCGTGGTGAACCACAATTCGCACGTCGACCCCTTCGCGTACGGACACTTTCAGTACAACACCGGACGGGTTCCGCGATTCCTGGCGAAGAGCGGCCTTTTCAAGAAGGGATTCATCGGCTCCGTGATGCGCGGCACCGGGCAGATCCCCGTCTACCGGGAGAGCACCGACGCGCTGAGTGCCTTCCGGGCCGCGATCGACGCCGTGGAACGCGGCGAGTGCGTCGCGTTCTACCCCGAGGGCACCATCACCCGGGACCGGAACGGCTGGCCCATGACCGGCAAGACCGGCGCCGCGCGCGTCGCGCTGAAGACCAAGTGCCCGGTCATCCCCGTCGCCCAGTGGGGCGCCAACGAACTGCTGCCGCCGTACGCCAAGAAGCCCGACCTCCTGCCGCGCAAGACCCACCACGTGCTGGCCGGCCCGCCGGTGGACCTGTCGCGGTTCTACGGCAAGGAGATGACCGCGGAGGTCCTCAAGGAGGCCACCGAGGTCATCATGGCCGCGATCACCCGCCAGCTGGAGGAGATCCGCGGCGAGCGGGCACCCGAGACGCCGTACGACCCGAAGCGCGAACGCATCGAGCAGCGGCGCCGGACGGAGGCGCAGAAGCAGGGCCGGGTGGCGGCCGTCGAGGTGAGCCGCGACGCGGCCGGGCCGTCCGGCCGGGACGCCGCCGGGGAACCCGGCCGGGAAACGGCCGGTCAGGCCGGTGGGGAAGAAGGGCTGGGCAAGTGAGCAAGCCGGTCAAGACGGCGGTCTTCTCCGCCGGTTCGTGGGGCACGGCCTTCGGCATGGTGCTCGCCGACGCGGGGTGCGAGGTGACCTTGTGGGCACGTCGCGCGGAGGTCGCCGAGGCCATCAACTCCGGCCGGACCAACCCCGACTATCTGCCGGGCTTCGAGCTCCCGGAGAACCTGCGCGCCACCACCGACCCCGCCGAGGCGGCCGCCGACGCCGACTTCACGATCCTGTCCGTGCCCTCGCAGACCCTGCGCGGCAACCTCGCCGCCTGGGCGCCGCTGCTCGCCCCCGACACCGTCCTGGTGTCGCTGATGAAGGGCGTCGAACTCGGCTCCGCCATGCGGATGAGCGAGGTCGTCGCGGACGTCGCCGAGGTCCCCGCGGAGCGGGTCGCCGTGGTCACCGGACCCAACCTCGCGCGGGAGATCGCCGCCCGGATGCCGGCCGCCTCCGTGGTCGCCTGCACCGACGAGGCGGTCGCCCGGCGGCTCCAGGCCGCCTGCCACACGCCCTACTTCCGCCCCTACACCAACACCGACGTCGTCGGCTGCGAGCTCGGCGGCGCGGTCAAGAACGTCATCGGGCTGGCCGTCGGCATCGCGGACGGCATGGGCCTCGGCGACAACGCCAAGGGCTCGCTCATCACCCGCGGCCTCGCGGAGACGACCCGGCTGGGGCTGGCCATGGGCGCCGACCCGATGACCTTCTCCGGACTCGCGGGCCTGGGCGACCTGGTGGCCACCTGCTCCTCTCCGCTGTCCCGCAACCACACCTTCGGCACCAACCTCGGCAAGGGCATGACGCTGCAGGAGACCATCGCGGTCACCAAGCAGACCGCCGAGGGCGTCAAGTCCTGCGAGTCGGTGCTCGATCTGGCCCGACGGCACGGCGTCGACATGCCCATCACCGAGACGGTGGTCGGCATCGTGCACGAGGGCAAGCCTCCCGTGGTCGCCCTCAAGGAGCTGATGTCGCGCAGCGCGAAGCCGGAACGACGCTGAGCGACGCGGCCGTGGGGACGCTGTCTCCGGCCCCTACCACCGGGTACTCTCATCGCGATATGAGCACCGAGAACCTCCCCCAGAGCCCCGAGCAGCCGTCCCGCAAGCCGCGTGTGGCCGTCGTGTTCGGCGGGCGCAGCTCCGAACACGGGATCTCCGTGGTCACCGCCGGCGCGGTACTGCGGGCCATCGACCGGACCCGGTACGAGGTCCTGCCGATCGGCATCACCCAGGACGGCCGGTGGGCGCTCACCGCCGACGAGCCGGAGCGGATGGCGATCACCGACCGCCGGACGCCCAACGTCGAGGACCTCGCCGACTCGGGCGAGGGCGGCGTGGTGCTCCCCGTCGACCCCGCCAACCGCGAAGTCGTCTACAGCGAGCCGGGTTCCGTGCCCAAGGCGCTGGGCGAGGTCGACGTGGTCTTCCCGGTGCTGCACGGCCCGTACGGCGAGGACGGCACCCTCCAGGGCCTCCTGGAGCTGTCCGGCGTCCCGTACGTGGGCTCGGGCGTGCTCTCCTCGGCCGTCGGCCAGGACAAGGAGTACATGAAGCGGGTGTTCACCTCGTTCGGGCTGCGGGTGGGCCCGTATCTGGTGATCCGGCCGCGTGAGTGGCAGCAGGACCAGGCGGGGGCTCGGCGGCGGATCGCCGAGTTCGCGGGTGAGCACGGCTGGCCGCTGTTCGTGAAGCCCGCGCGCGCGGGGTCGTCGATCGGCATCACCAAGGTGGAGTCCTTCGAGGGCCTCGACGAGGCGATCGCCGAGGCGCAGCGGCACGACCCGAAGATCATCGTCGAGGCGGCGGTGCGCGGCCGCGAGATCGAGTGCGGCGTCCTGGAGTTCGAGGACGGTCCCCGGGCGTCCGTCCCCGCGGAGATCCCGCCGCCGGACACGCACGCGTACTACGACTTCGAGGCCAAGTACATCGACTCGACCCCCGGCATCGTCCCGGCGCCGCTGACCGACGAGCAGACCGCCGAGGTCCAGAAGCTCGCCGTGGCGGCCTTCGAGGCGGCGTCCTGCGAGGGCCTGGTCCGCGCGGACTTCTTCCTCACCGAGGACGGCGACTTCGTCATCAACGAGATCAACACGATGCCCGGCTTCACGCCGATCTCGATGTACCCGCAGATGTGGCAGGCGAGCGGCGTGACGTACGCCGAGCTGGTGGACCGCCTGATCCAGGCGGCCCTCGACCGTCCGACCGGACTCAGGTGACCTGAGGGGCGCGCGGGATTGCGAGATCGGCCCCCCGCCGCATCCGGGCAACTTCGAGCCCTCGCGTCCGGGGGCTGTGCGACCCGGGCCTCGCGTTTGGGGGCTGTGCGACCCGGCCCTCGCGTCCGGGGGCTGTGCGACCCGGGCCTCGCGTCCGGGGGCTGTGCGACCCGGGCCTCGCGTTTGGGGGCTGTGCGACCCGGGCCTCGCGTCCGGGGGCTGTGCGACCCGGGCCTCGCGTTTGGGGGCTGTGCGACCCGGGCCTCGCGTCCGGGGGCTGTGCGATCGGCCCTCGCGACCCGGGCCTCGCGTCCGCGGCCGAGCGCCAACCGGTGTCGAACAGCGGCTAGTCGGCGATGCCCTCCGGAATCGCCGACCTCACCGCCGACGCCAGGTCGACCAGCACAGCCGCGTTGTCCCGCCCCTCGGGCACGGTCACCTCGACGTACGCCCTGCGGTTCGCGCTGGTGAACCGGTACCCGCCGCCGTCCCGCTCCTCCTGCAGCCAGTCGACGCCGTTCACACCCCCCGCCACGGCGTCCGAATCGCGGCCCTCGGCCACCTTCGGGTCCGTCATCTTCGGCGGCCGCGCCACCCCGCAGCGCAGTATGATCACCGGGCTTCCCCAACCCGCCGTGAGCGCGGACTCGGGCTCGGGGTCGTTCCGGCTCAGGCCGTCCACCGTGCGGGGCAGCGCCTTGTCCAGGTTCCGGCACAGCTCGGTGACCGCCGCGGACGGACTGGGAACCGCGACGCTCGCACTGTCGTCTGCTGAGGAGCAGCCGACGACAGCGATCAGCAGTGCGGACGCGGGCAGACCGATGAGCCGGTGACGGGAAATCTTCACCGGCCAAGGGTAGACGGGGACTAGAGATGGACGACCGGGCAGGTCAGGGTGCGGGTGATGCCGTCCACTTGCTGGACCTTGGCGACCACCATGCGGCCCAGGTCGTCGACGGTGTCGGCCTGGGCGCGCACGATGACGTCGTACGGTCCCGTCACGTCCTCGGCCTGGATCACTCCAGGGATCTTGCTGATCGTCTCGGCGACGGTCGACGCCTTGCCGACCTCTGTTTGGATCAGGATGTACGCCTGTACCACGGAACCTCCAGGGCGGCCACGAGGATCATGTGGGGAAAAGGAACGCCACGGTATCGCGTCGCCGCTCGCCGCGGGGAGACCCGCGGTATCCGGGCCACGCGTGCCGGGGCGCAGGCACGACGGATGTTGACGGACACGGCGACCGCGTTCGCGGTCATGGGGGACCGGTCTGCGGTCACTTCGACCGTATCCAGGACACTGATGACCCGCGACCGGGCACGCACAGGGACAGAAGGGGTGCAAGGGCAATGAAGGGCACTGTTGGTGAGCTCGGGGAGTTCGGGCTCATCAGGGAGCTCACCTCCCGTCTCACCACCACCCCGGCGGTGCGGGTCGGACCGGGCGACGACGCCGCGGTGGTCGCCGCGCCGGACCGACGGGTTGTCGCCAGCACCGACATCCTGCTGGAGGGCCGGCACTTCCGCCGGGACTGGTCCACGGCGTACGACGTCGGGCGCAAGGCGGCCGCGCAGAACCTCGCGGACATCGCCGCCATGGGCGCCGTGCCGACCGCGCTGCTGCTCGGCCTGGTCGTGCCGGCCGACCTCCCGGTCACCTGGCCGACCGAGCTGATGGACGGGCTGCGCGACGAGTGCCAGGTGGCGGGCGCGTCCGTGGTCGGCGGTGACGTCGTACGGGGGGACACCATCACGCTGTCGATCACCGCACTCGGCGATCTGCGCAACCAGGAGCCCGTGACGCGGGCCGGCGCGCAGCCCGGAGACCTCGTCGCGGTGACCGGCTGGCTGGGCTGGTCCGCGGCCGGCTACGCGGTGCTCTCGCGCGGGTTCCGCTCGCCGCGCGCCTTCGTCGAGGCCCATCGGCGCCCCGAGCCGCCGTACCACGCGGGTCCGGCGGCGGCGGGGCTGGGTGCCACGGCGATGTGCGACGTCAGCGACGGGCTGATCGCCGACCTCGGGCACATCGCGGAGGCCAGCAAGGTCCGGATAGACGTCCGTTCCGGCGCGATCGACATCCCCTCGCAGATGCACGACATCGGGCAGGCGGTGGGCGTCGACCCCCTGCAGTGGGTGCTGACCGGGGGAGAGGACCACGCGATCGTCGCGACCTTCCCGCCGGACGTGAAGCTGCCCGCCCGCTGGAAGGTGATCGGCGAGGTGCTCAACCCATCGGCGTTGCCCCAGGTGACCGTCGACGGAGCACCCTGGACCACCAAGGGCGGCTGGGACCACTTCGGAGGCATGGAGTCATGAGCGCGCCACCCAGGGTGCTGACCGTCGCCGGGTCCGACTCCGGCGGGGGCGCGGGCGTCCAGGCCGACCTGAAGACGATGCTCGCGCTCGGCGTACACGGCATGAGCGTGATCACCGCGGTGACCGCGCAGAACTCCCTCGGCGTGCAGGGCGCCTGGGAGCTGCCCGTGGAGGCCGTGCGGGCCCAGTACCGCAGTGTCGTCGACGACATCGGCGTCCAGGCCGTGAAGACCGGGATGCTGGCCTCGGCGGAACTGGTCGAGGCAGTGGCCGACTTGATCACCGGGACGGATGCGCCCGCCGTCGTCGACCCGGTGGGCGTCTCCAAGCACGGCGACTCGCTGTTGGCGCCCTCCGCGCTGGACTCGGTGCGCACGAGGCTGCTGCCGGCCGCGACCGTGGTCACGCCGAACCTGGACGAGGTCGCGCAACTGACCGGGCTGCGGGTCGAGTCCGAGGACGGGATGCGCGAGGCGGCCGCCGCCCTGCTGGCGTACGGGCCGCGCTGGGTCGTGATCAAGGGCGGCCATCTGCCGGGGGACGCGGTGGACTTGCTCACCGACGGTTCCGAGGAACACTGGCTGCGCGCCCCCCGCCACGACAACCGGCACACGCACGGGACCGGCTGCACGCTGGCCTCGGCGATCGCGTCCGGGCTGGCCAAGGGGCTGACCGTGCCGGAGGCGGTACGGGCGGCGAAGGAGTACGTCACCGGGGCGATCGCGGCCGGGTTCGCGCTGGGCGGCGGGATCGGGCCCGTCGACCACGGGTGGCGGTTCCGGACCTGAGACCTGACACGGACGTCGGGCACGGCAAAAAGCCGGTCCACCCAGGGTGGACCGGCTCAGTGCGGCGAACCAGCAGTGGCCGCGCGCTCAGCGGAGCGTCAGCGCGAGACCTTGCCGGCCTTGATGCACGAGGTGCAGGCGTTCACGCGCTTCGGCGTCCCGCCGACCACGGTACGCACACGCTGGATGTTCGGGTTCCAGCGGCGGGACGTACGGCGGTGCGAGTGCGAGATGTTGTTGCCGAAGCCCGGCCCCTTGCCGCAGACGTCGCAGTTGGCAGCCACGGGTCACTCCAAAGACTTCAGATGCACTTACGGTTGATCCCGGCATGCCGGGATCAAGATCACAGGCTCTTGCGAGTGGTCTGCGATCTCAGTGGCGTTGCCAGGGGAATGGCCCGATCGGATCGGGCAACCGGAGCAGCATACAACGGCTGCGTCCGTACAACGAAATTACCATGGCCGGTCAGGGCCCCGCCCCCGCCCTCTTCCGGCGGGCACCGGCCCCGGGGCTACGCTGCGTCGAACGTCCAGCAGTCCGAGGAGGCACAGGTGGCGCAGGTGCCGCAGACATTCTTCGATGCTCTCGCGGTGCGCACCTGGTGCGGTCTCGCGCTGGAGGCGCTCGGACGCGCGCGCGAGGAGATCGACGCGATCAACGTGTACCCGGTCGCGGACGGGGACACGGGCACGAACCTGTACCTGACCGTCGAGTCGGCGGCGGCCTCCGTCGAGGCGGTCTTCGCCGCCCACGAGGTCGACGCGTCCAGCCCCGGGCGTCCCTCGCCGGCCGAGGCCGTGCGGGCGATGGCCCACGGGGCGCTGATCGGGGCACGGGGCAACTCCGGGACGATCCTGGCGCAGCTGCTGCGCGGCATGGCGCAGGTCCTCACCGCCGAGGATGAGGACGCTCACACCGACGGAGCGGGCCTGCGGCTCGCGCTGCGCCGCGCGGCGGACGCCGCCCGCCAGGCCGTGGCGCGTCCCGTGGAGGGCACGGTCCTGTCGGTCGCCTCGGCCGCCGCCGACGCGGCCGACGGGGCCGAGGGCGACTGCGGGACGGTCGCGCGCGCCGCCTACGAAGGGGCACGGGCGGCGCTCGCCGCGACCCCGGCACAGCTGGCCGTCCTGAAGCGTGCCGGGGTGGTCGACGCCGGGGGGTGGGGCCTGGTGGTGGTGCTGGCGGCACTGGTGGAGACGCTCACGGGGGAGACGCCGGGGGCGGCTGCGGCCGACGCACGGCACGCACGCGTGCGGGCGCCGCACGCCGGGGAGGGCGCGGACGGCGCGACCCCTTGCGGCGACGGCGCGAGGCGGGGCGTGGACGGCGCGGCGTGGGCAGTGGACGGCGCGGCGTCTGGCGGGGACGGCGCTGGGCAGGGCGTGGACCGCGCGAGGCCGGCTGCGGACGGCTCTGCGCGTTTCGCGGACGGTGCCACGCAGGACCCCGACGGTGCGACGCGCTGCGCGGACGGCGTCGAGGACGGCGGCCCGGCCTACGAGGTGATCTATCTCCTGGAGGCCGAGGACCTCGCCGTGGCCCGGCTGCGGGAGCGGCTCGACGCCCTCGGGGACTCGCTCGTGGTGGTCGGCGGCGACGGGCTGTGGAACGTGCATGTCCACGTGAACGACGCCGGCGCCGCCGTGGAGGCGGGCGTCGAGGCCGGACGGCCGTACCGGATCAGGATCACGCACTTCGGTGCCGGCGACGTGCACACGGTACGCGGGGACGGGCGCCCCGTGGAACGCCTCCAGCGGGCCGTGGTGGCCGTCGTGCCCGGTGAGGGGCTGGCCGGGCTGTACGCCGAGGCGGGCGCCCTGACCGTGCTGGCGCGTCCGGGGGAGCCGCCCGCGAGCGGGGAGCTCGTCGAGGCGCTGCGGCGGGCCCACGCGCACGAGGTCGTCCTGCTGCCCAACGACCCCGACCTGCGGCACACCGCCGCCGCGGCGGTCGAGCAGGTCCGTGCGGAGGGCATCCGGGTGTCCCTGATCCCCACCCGCTCCGCGGTCCAGGGCATCGCCGCGCTCGCCGTGCACGAGCCCGAGCGCCGCTTCGACGAGGACGTCGTCTCCATGACCTCGGCGGCGGGCGCGACGCGCTGCGGCGAGGTCGCCCTCGCCGAACGCCAGGCCTGGACCATGGCCGGCATCTGCCAGGCCGGTGACGTCCTCGGGCTCATCGACGGGGACGTGGCCGTGATCGGGACGGACGTCACGTCCGTCGCCGGGACCGTGCTGGACCGGATGCTCGCGGGCGGAGGGGAGCTGGTGACCCTCGTGCTCGGCGACGAGGCGCCGGAGTCCGTCGCCGAGCACATGGAGGCCAGGGTGCGGGAGGCCTACCTCGCCGTCGACACGGTGGTGTACCGGGGCGGGCGGCAGGGGGCGTTGCTGCTCATCGGCGTGGAGTGAGCGGGAACGGCGCCGATTCTCAGCAGTCCTCCTCTTCCCGTCCCTCCCGCACCATCCGCAGCATCTGCTCGGCCTCGGCCCGCCGCTCCCGCGCGGCGGCGTCGTCCTCGGTCGCGTCGGCGTACTCCTGAAGCACCGCACGCGCGCGTGCGGCCGCCTCGGTGCTGCGGCCCAGGTCGGCCGCCAGCCACCCCGCGGCGAGTTCCGCGCCGGTGCGGGCGTGCCGGGCGTCGGCCCCGAGGGAGGCGAACACGGAGACGGCCTCCTCCACCTCGGTCAGCGCCTCCTCGAAGGTGGCCCGGATCGAGCCGTCCTCGGCGTCCTCGGCCGACGAGCGGGCGAGCAGGTCGCCGAACTGGCGGTGCGTGTGTCCCAGTTCCGCGGTGAGCCGTTCCCGCGACTCCTCGTCGGCCGCGGTGTTCAGGGCGCTGACGCACGCGTGGACGGCGTCCGCCATCAACTGCCGCGCGGCCTCCGTGCCGTCGTCGGTGCGCAGCGCCAGCCACGCGCGGGCACGCAGGGCGCGGACGAGGCCGTGGACGTTGCCCAGGGAGCGCCACAGCTCGCCCGCACGCGCGTACGCCCGGTCCGCCTCCGTCGGCAGCCCTGCCTGCCCCAGGGACTCGGCGGCGAGGTGGGCGAGGGTGGCGTGGTCGTGCTGCTCGGGCCAGTGCCGGGCGATCTCGGCGGCCTGCAGACGGCGTTCGGCCGCGGCGCGGTGCTCGCCGAGCTCGCTGAGGCAGTCGCCGAGCCACCACTGGGTCTGGACGATCGCGCCGTCGCCGTGGGTTTCGGCGCTCAGGTCGGGCAGCGCCGACTCCAGCACCTCCGCGGCCTCGGCCCACCGCCCCTGCCGCAGCAGGAACCCGCCGAGCAGATGCCGCGCCCACACGCCGAAGGTCGGGCCCTCGCCCGCCTCGTCGGCCCAGTGGGCGGCGTCCAGGGCGTGCTCGGCGGCCTCCGCGGACTCGCCCCGGCCGCCGAGGACCTCGGCCAACTGAAGGTGCAGCTGGGCCCGCCCGGTGGCCTCCAGATGCGGTCCGCCGTGCTCCAGGGCCGCCTTCAGCGCCCGCTCGGCCTCCGCGGAGTCTCCGAGGTGCTGGGCGAGGCCGGCCAGCCGCGCCTCGTACTCCACCGCGAACCACGGCAGGCCCGCGTCGACGTACGCCGCCGCGGCTCGCGCGAACAGGTCCGCGGCCTTCTCGACGTCCCCGTGGTGCACGGCCAGCTCGGCGAGCATCGCGCGTGCCTCGGCCGCCCGTGAGGCGAGCCGGACGTCGTCCCCGGTGCGGCCCCCGACGAGCGCCAGGACCTCCCGCACAGCGGCCTCGGCCTCCGCCGGCGCGGTCTCCGGCGAGGCGCCGTCGGCGTCCGGGTCGCCGGCCTCGTGCACCCGCCGCATCAGGATCCGTGCCCGGCCCATGAGCACCGACGCGGTCTGTCGTACGCCGGTGCCGTCCTCGGCGTAGAGCGCCAAAACCTCGTCGTAGGGCCCGGCGACCGCCTCGACGGCCTCGTTCACGTGACCGCCGAGTGCGCGGACGTACGCCGCACGCGCGCGTGCCGCCAGGGCCTCGCCCGGGTCGCCCGCCTCGGCGTACAGCTCGGCGGCGCGTTCGAAGAGCTCGGCGCCCGCGGGGCCCAGGTCCATCGCCTCGTGGTCGGCGATCTCCGCGCGGTCACGGGCGTCCAGCTCGGCGCCCTCCGCGGCCCGCGCGACGGCCGCCCAGGCCTCGACGGCGTTCGGCCGCAGGGTGTCCGACAGGCGACGCGCCTCGGCCAGCAGCGCGGCCAGGTCGGGCTCCGGTCCGGTCGCGGCGGACGGGGAGGCGGCCAGGTCCGTTCCCGTCGCGGCGGACGCGGGCGTCACGGCGGCCGGGGCGACCGGACGCCCGGTGCGCCCGAGCCGTTCCGAGCGCACTCCCAGGGGGAGCCGCTCCACCAGCGGACGCTGCGCCATGCGCGCGGTCACCCGTTCGCTGACGTGCCGCGTGCCGTTGCGCCGGTCGAACCGCGCCGCCAGGGCGAGGGCCTGCCCGCGCGCGTGGGCGCCGAGTTCGCGCGCGGTCCACGTCCGGCCCGCCGGGCCCGGCACCGACTGGTCGCCGAGGCCCAGCTCGGTCAGCCGGTCCATGAGCAGGGTCACCGTGCTCATGAAGTCCATCTGGCTGCGCGGGTGCCCGGTGTCGGTGAAGTACGCCGGCCGCTCGGCCAGCAGCTCTAGACCGCGCGCCTCGTTGCCGGTGAGCGCGCAGAACTCGACGTGGTCCGCGTAGGCGCCGCGCATGCTCTCCATGGCCCGCACGAGCCGGAAGCCCCGCAGATGGTGGGCGCGCGCCTGGTCGGTGCGGCCCAGCCGCAGCAGGGGCGCCAGGGAGGACGCCAGGACGGTGTGCGGCTCGTGGGCGCACGCGTACTCCCCGTCCAGGACCGGCGCCCACAGTGCGAGGGCCTCGGCGTCCCGGCCGCGCTGGGCCTGCCACCGGCCCTGCCCGTGCAGTTCGCACGCGTGGCAGTCGGCCATGCGGTCCCGGTCGGCCGCCAGCCACGCCGCGTACGCCCGCTCCGCCCGCTCCAGGTCCCCTATGTGCGCGGCCACGCTGAACTCGGCGCTGCGCACGGCCCGTTCGGAGTGCCCGGCGAGGCGGTAGCGGTGCTCCATCTCGCCCAGCCACTTCTCGATGGAGGCCAGCGGGATGTGCGGCTGGTCCAGCATCCCGGCCGACATCCACTTGAAGACCCAGTGCAGCGAGTGCGCCTCGTACTCGTCGAAGTCCTCGGGGTGCTCATCCCACATGCGCAGCAGGCGCGCGAAGGGGACGAACATCTTGTCCTTCTCGGAGCTGTAGTTGTAGACCTTGAGCTGGTGTCCGAGCGCCTCGATCACGGCGAGCGGGATGTCCAGCCGCTCGGCCTGGGCGAGCAACTGCTCCGCGCGCGCGTTGCGGGCGGGTCCCTCCGGCTGCTCGGAGTTCTCCGCCATCGCCCGGCGCAGCGCGTCGAAGTCCGTGATCTCACTCATCGGTGACCGTCCCCCGGAGAGTCGGAGTCGCTGTGGGTGGCCCATTCCAGCAGGCCGATGAACGCCCGGTTGAGCAGCGCGGAGTCGGCGGGCCGCAGCGGACGCTGCGCCATCAGCAGGGCCTGGCCGTACAGCGACTCCGTGGCGGTGCCGACGAGTTCCGGGTCGTTCAGTGAACTGACTTTGCGTATGAGCGGGTTGAGGTGGTTGAGCACCAGACGCGCGCGGGGGGCGCTGCCGCGCAGCGAGCCGAGGATGCCCGCCCACAGGTCGTCGGCCTCCTCCTCGGCCGCCGCCCGGGCCTGCTCGTGCCGGGCCGCCCGGTCGTCCAGGTGCAGCGCGGGCACGGACAGCGGGTGGAAGGCCCGCAGGACCACGTCGCAGCCCAACGGGTCCAGCGTGGCCCGCGCGGCCGCCAGGAAGCCCGCCAGGGCCAGCTCCTCGGCGGGGTCGACGGCGTCCAGGTGGGCGGTCACGGTGTCCGCGTCCAGCTCGGCGACGACCGTGCCCGGCCGCACCGACGGCAGCGCCTCGACCAGCTCGCTGTCGTACGTGTAGCCGCCGTTGACGACCCCGACGCCCTGCGCGGACGCGATCGGGGCGACCTGCCGGTACTCCTCGACCGTGCGCGTGAAGTGCACCACCGGGTGGCGCAGCGCGAACTCCTCCAGCGACAGCTGCCCGTCCGTCGTCTCGAACGGCAGCCACGGCAGCATCGTGCGCAGCATCTCCCTGTCGTGGCGTGCCAGGGACTTCACCCCCAGGTGGTGCACCGCGAGGAAGGCCGCCAGCCGCTCCGGGTCGCCGGCGGCGAGAGCGGTGAGCCAGGACCGGATCCTCTCGCCCAGCGCGTCCCGAACGGCCGCCAGGGTCTCGTCCTCGTACAGCGACTCGCGTGACGCCGTGGGCCGCAGGCTGTCGGTGTCGAGCACACAGCGCACGAAGAACGCCCAGTCGGGGAGCAGCTGTTCGGCCCGCTCGGTCAGCAGCATGCCCTTGAGGTGGACGCGATGCCGCGCGCGCTGCGTCGGGCTGACCGCGGAGGGCAGGACGTACGCCACCCCGCGGATGCCGGCGAGCGGCACGTTCAGCTCGATGGAGTCCAGCGGGGTGAAGCCGAACAGCTTCTGACAGTGCCGGGCGAGGGCCACCCGTCGGGTGGCGGGGGAGGGGTAGGGCCGGTCCCAGGGCGCCGGGAGGTCGGTGACCTCCTCGTCGCCCACCCGCACGTCGTAGGGCAGCAGCGAGCCGAAGTCCCGCGCCAGCGCGAGCACCCGCTCCTCGGTGAGCCACTCACCGGCGCCCGCCCGCGCCTCCAGGTACACGGTGGTGCCCGGCTCGGGACGCGCCGCGTCCGGCAGGGTCCGCACGGTGTACGAGCCGTCGTCCGCCGCGGTCCACTCCACGGGCCGCGCATCCGGCGTACGGGCGCTGCGGCTGACGACCCGGATCCGCTCGGCCACCACGAAACAGGCCAGCAGGCCGATGCCGAACTGCCCGAGGAACTCCGAGCGGGCCTCGTGGAGTCCGTCGGTCCGCTTGGAGCTGCGCCCGATGGTCGCCAGCAGGTTGTGCACGTCGGACTCGGTGAGCCCGACGCCGGAGTCCTCCACCCGCAGGGTGCCCTCCCCGGCGTACAGCCGCACCCGCGCCGGGGCGCCGGGCTCCTCCGCCCGCCGGGCGGTGATGGCGTCGACCGCGTTCTGCAGCAGTTCGCGGAGGTAGACCTTGGGGCTGGAGTAGAGGTGATGGGAGAGCAGGTCCACCAAGCCACGCAGGTCGACCTGGAACGTATGAGGTGAAGGGGAGGCCTGGGATGCCTGTGAGGTCTGGGAGTCCATCGTCACGGCGCCGGTGGGGGTAACGCGTCGGCGCGGGGTCGGGCGGTCCCGGTGAGGCGGTGACCGCGAAAGGATGGCCGGAGCGCGTCATCCTAGAGCCCGAGCGAACCGTCTGACCAGGGGTTTCCCAAGACGTATACGGATCTGCCGCCGGGCACCCGCGCCGTTTGTCAGTGCCGTGGTGTGCAATGGATCTCGTGCCCGCACTGGACGAACCACTCAAGAAGGTGCTCGGCCCCGCCACCGCGAAGGTGATGGCCGAGCATCTCGGCCTGCACACCGTCGGCGACCTCCTGCACCACTACCCGCGCAGATACGAGGAGCGGGGCCAGCTCACCCACCTCGCCGACCTCCCCATGGACGAGCACGTCACGGTCGTCGCCCAGGTCGCCGACGCCCGCCTGCACAGCTTCGCCTCCGCCAAGGCGCCCCGCGGCAAGGGCCAGCGGCTGGAGGTGACGATCACCGACGGCAGCGGCCGGCTCCAACTGGTCTTCTTCGGCAACGGCGTGCACAAACCCCACAAGGAACTGCTGCCGGGCACCCGCGCGATGTTCGCCGGCAAGGTCTCGGTCTTCAACCGCCGGCTGCAACTGGCCCACCCGGCGTACGAGTTGCTGAAGGGGGACGCCGAGGAGGCCGTCGACAGCTGGGCGGGCGCCCTCATCCCGCTCTACCCCGCCACCGCCAAGCTGGAGTCCTGGAAGATCGGCAAGGCCGTCCAGACGGTCCTGCCCAGCGCCCAGGAAGCCGTCGACCCGCTCCCGGACCCCCTGCGCGAGGGCCGCGGCCTGGTCTCCCTCCCCGAGGCCCTGCTGAAGATCCACCGCCCGCACACCAAGGCCGACATCGCCGCCGCCCGCGACCGGCTGAAGTGGGACGAGGCCTTCGTCCTCCAGGTCGCCCTCGCCCGCCGCCGGCACGCCGACGCCCAGCTCCCGGCGGTACCGCGCAGGCCCGGGCCGGACGGCCTCCTCGCCGCCTTCGACGACCGGCTGCCGTTCACCCTCACCGAGGGCCAGCGGAAGGTCTCCGAGGAGATCTTCGCCGACCTGGCCACCGACCACCCGATGCACCGGCTGCTCCAGGGCGAGGTCGGCTCGGGAAAGACGCTGGTGGCGCTGCGCGCCATGCTCGCCGTGGTCGACGCCGGCGGGCAGGCCGCGATGCTCGCGCCCACCGAGGTGCTCGCCCAGCAGCACCACCGCTCGGTCGTGGAGATGATGGGCGAGCTGGCCGAGGGCGGGATGCTCGGCGGCGCCGAGCACGCCACCAAGGTGGTGCTGCTCACCGGCTCCATGGGCGCCGCCGCCCGCCGTCAGGCCCTGCTCGACCTGGCCACCGGCGAGGCCGGCATCGTCATCGGCACGCACGCGCTCATCGAGGACCGGGTGCAGTTCCACGACCTCGGCCTGGTCGTCGTCGACGAGCAGCACCGCTTCGGCGTCGAGCAGCGCGACGCGCTGCGCGGCAAGGGCAAGCAGCCGCCGCACCTGCTCGTCATGACCGCCACGCCGATTCCGCGCACGGTCGCCATGACCGTCTTCGGCGACCTGGAGACCTCGGTCCTGGACCAGCTCCCGGCCGGCCGCTCCCCGATCGCCAGCCATGTCGTCCCCGCCGCCGACAAGCCGCACTTCCTGGCCCGGACCTGGGAGCGGGTGCGCGAGGAGGTCTCCCAGGGCCACCAGGCGTACGTCGTCTGCCCGCGCATCGGCGACGAGGAGGACGATCCCAAGGCCGCGAAGAAGAAGGCGCCCGAGGACGAGGCCGACAAGCGCCCTCCGGTGGCCGTCCTCGACGTGGCCGACCAGCTCGCCAAGGGCCCTCTCCAAGGGCTGACCGTCGAGGCCCTGCACGGCCGGATGCACCCCGACGACAAGGACGCCGTCATGCGCCGGTTCGCCGCCGGTGACACGGACGTCCTGGTGGCCACCACGGTCATCGAGGTCGGCGTGAACGTGCCGAACGCCACCGCGATGGTGATCATGGACGCCGACCGCTTCGGCGTCTCCCAGCTCCACCAGTTGCGCGGCCGCGTCGGCCGTGGCTCGGCGCCCGGCCTGTGCCTGCTGGTCACCGAGATGCCCGAGGCGAGCGCCGCCCGGCAGCGGCTGAACGCGGTGGCGGCCACGCTCGACGGCTTCGAGCTCTCCCGGATCGACCTCGAACAGCGGCGCGAGGGCGACGTCCTCGGCCAGGCCCAGTCCGGCGCCCGAACCAGCCTGCGGGTGCTCGCCGTCATCGAGGACGAGGAGATCATCGCCGAGGCCCGGGAGGAGGCCGCCAGGGTGGTCGCCGCCGACCCCGAGCTGATCGCGCTGCCGGGCCTGCGCACCGCCCTGGACGCCCTGTTGGACGAGGAGAGGGAGCAGTACTTGGAAAAGGGGTGATCCTTGTCGTCGCCGACCGGGACAGCGCCCTCGGTGGCGCGGGGAACTGCGCGAGAAGCCACAGCGAACCCGCAGCAGCCCCACCACGAATCCCCCCACGGCGATAGGCACCCCACCCCCTCCGCCTGCCAAACTGAACCCGTACACGCACCCACTCCCGAGGACCGAAGATGACCCGCGTGATCGCCGGCGCAGCCGGCGGACGCCGCCTGGCCGTCCCGCCGGGCACCGGCACCCGCCCCACCTCCGACCGTGCCCGCGAGGCCCTCTTCTCCACCTGGCAGTCCCTCCTCGGCGGCCCCCTGGCCGGCGAACGCGTACTGGACCTCTACGCCGGCTCCGGCGCCGTGGGCCTGGAGGCCCTCTCCCGCGGCGCCGCCCACACCCTCCTGGTCGAGGCCGACTCCCGGGCCGCCCGCACGATCCGCGACAACGTCAAGAACATCGGGCTTCCCGGCGCCGAGGTCAGATCGGGCAAAGCGGAACAGATCGTCCGCACCTCACCGTCGGGCGAGCCGTACGACATCGTCTTCCTCGACCCGCCGTACGCGGTCACGGACCACGATCTTCGCGAGATCCTGCTCACACTCCGCACGGAGGGGTGGCTGGCCGAAGAAGCCCTCGTCACCGTGGAGCGCAGCACCAGAGGCGGCGAATTCCGGTGGCCGGAGGGCTTCGAGGCGCTTCGTACCCGTCGGTACGGCGAGGGAACGTTTTGGTACGGTCGCGCCGCCTCCACGTGCGAAGACGCACCATGACCGGACCTGAGAGCGAGGGATCTCACGTGCGCCGAGCCGTCTGTCCCGGGTCGTTCGACCCGATCACCAACGGACACCTGGACATCATCGCCCGCGCCTCCCGCCTCTACGACGAGGTCTACGTCGCGGTGATGATCAACAAGTCCAAGAAGGGTCTCTTCGAGATCGACGAGCGGATCGAGCTGATCCGCGAGGTCACCGCCGAGTACGGCAACGTCCGGGTCGAGGCCTTCCACGGCCTGCTCGTCGACTTCTGCAAGCAGCGCGACATCCCGGCCATCGTCAAGGGTCTGCGCGCGGTCAGCGACTTCGACTACGAGCTGCAGATGGCCCAGATGAACAACGGCCTCTCCGGCGTGGAGACCCTCTTCGTGCCGACCAACCCCACCTACAGCTTCCTGTCGTCCTCCCTGGTCAAGGAGGTCGCGCAGTGGGGCGGCGACGTTTCCCACCTGGTGCCGCCGGCTGTCCTGGATGCTCTCAACAAGCGTCTGCGACAAGCCTGAACGGTCTGCACCTCAACGGGCTACAGTCGTCCCGTCCGTCTCCAACACAGCTGTAGAGAGTGGCGAGCAACCGGTGGACGTACAGAAGAAGCTCGACGAGATCGTCGCGGCGGTCTCCACTGCCCGGGGCATGCCCATGTCGGCCTCGTGCGTGGTCAACCGCGCCGACCTGCTCGCCCTGCTGGAAGAGGTGCGTGCGGCCCTGCCCGACTCCCTCGCCCAGGCCCAGGAGTTGATCGGCGACCGCCAGCAGATGGTCGAGCAGGCCCGCCAGGAGGCCGAGCGGATCATCCAGGGCGCCCACGCCGAGCGCGGCTCGCTGATCTCCGACACCGAGGTCGCCCGCCGCTCCCAGGCCGAGGCCGAGCGGATCCTCGCCGAGGCCCGCAAGGAGGCCGAGGACATCCGAGCCGAGGCCGACGACTACGTCGACTCCAAGCTCGCCAACTTCGAGGTCGTCCTCACCAAGACCCTCGGCTCCGTCGGCCGCGGCCGCGAGAAGCTGCTCGGCACCGGCCCCGGCCTGGACGAGCAGGGGTACGAGGACGAGGACGCCCCCGAACGCAGCCACGACCCGGAGACGCTGCGCCGCACCGCCGACGAGTACGTGGACGCCAAGCTCGGCGCCTTCGAGGCGGTCCTCGCCACGACCCTGGACGCGGTCGGCCGCGGCCGGCAGAAGCTGCACGGACGGACCGCCACCGACGACCTCGGCGCCCTCGACACGACGACGGTCCAGCACAGCAGCGACGCCGACTACCTCGCCGACCTCGCCGCCATGGCCGAGACCCCGGCCGAGCCCGCGCAGCCGCCGACGGTGCCGTCCCAGCAGTCGTACGCCACCCAGGACGCCTACGCCTACCAGCAGCCTCAGCAGGACCCCTACGGCTACCAGCAGCAGTACGCTCAGCAGGACGCGTACGGCTACCAGCAGGCCGACCCCTACGTGGCGTACCCGCAGCAGCCCGCCTACGACCCGCACCAGGGCCAGGGCCACGCCGGCTACCAGCAGCCCCAGGCGCTCGACGAGACCAGCCTCTTCGACACCAGCATGATCAGCGCGGAGCAGTTGCGGGCGTACGAGCAGGGCCGCGGCAACGGCTGACGCAGCCGATTGGGCCGTCAGCGAAAGGTCCAGTATCCTGGCTGTTCGGTCGCGCGTACGTCCGCGATCAGCGCTGCCCGGGAACACCGAAGGGCGGCGTCCCCGAGCTCACAAGATCGAAAGCAGGAATGGCTCTGAACGCCCGCCTCGACCACCGCAACCCTCTCGTGTTCGACACGCACGAGCTGGGGCGGCGGCCCGGTGCGCTGCAGCGCCTGACCCGCACGGTCGACGCCCCCAGGGACCTCGGTCTGAAGGACGTCATCGGAGTGCCGGAAGGCGCGCCGGTGGAGCTCGAACTCCGTCTGGAGTCCGTCATGGAAGGTGTGCTCGTCACAGGCACCGCCCGTGCGCGGGCCGAGGGGGAGTGCGTAAGGTGTCTGGAGCCGGTCGAGCTGGAGCTCGAAGCGGACTTCCAGGAGATGTTCTCGTACCCTGACGCCGATGACCGGGGCCGTGTGAAAGCGGAACCGGCCGACGACGCCGAGGAAGACGAGGACAGGCTCTTTCTCGAGGACGGCCTGTTCGACCTCGAACCCGTGCTGCGCGATGCGGTGGTGCTCGCACTGCCGATGCAGCCGGTGTGCCAGGACGACTGCCCCGGCCTGTGCTCCGAGTGCGGAGCACGGCTCGCGGACGACCCGGACCACCACCACGACGCCGTCGACATCCGTTGGGCGGCATTGCAGGGACTCGCCGGTTCACTCGAAGACGGCGATAAGGACGAGATGAGCGGCGCCGATGCGGGCGTCGACGAGAAGCAGGAGAAGTAGCCGTGGCTGTTCCGAAGCGGAAGATGTCGCGCAGCAACACGCGCCACCGCCGGTCGCAGTGGAAGGCTGCGGTCCCCACCCTGGTTGCGTGCGAGCGCTGCCACGAGCCCAAGCAGCAGCACATCGCGTGCCCGTCTTGCGGCACCTACAACAAGCGCCAGGTCCTCGAGGTCTGAGCGGCTGGTGAGAGGCACTGTGTCCACGCCGAAGAAGCAGTCTTCCCGCGCGAGCGGGAGTGGACCGGACAACCAGGCCTCGTCCCACACGCTTCTGGAAGGGCGGCTCGGCTACAAGGTCGAGTCCGCCCTTCTGGTGCGAGCGCTGACCCATCGGTCGTACGCGTACGAGAACGGCGGTCTGCCGACGAACGAGCGGCTGGAGTTCCTGGGGGACTCGGTGCTCGGTCTCGTCGTCACGGACACGCTGTACCGCACCCACCCCGACCTGCCCGAAGGCCAGCTGGCCAAGCTGCGGGCCGCGGTGGTGAACTCACGTGCGCTGGCGGACGTGGGGCGGACGCTCGACCTCGGCTCCTTCATCCGGCTCGGCCGCGGTGAAGAGGGCACGGGCGGCAGGGACAAGGCATCCATCCTCGCCGACACCCTGGAAGCGGTGATCGGCGCGGTCTATCTCGACCAGGGCCTGGACTCGGCGGCGGAGCTGGTGCACCGCCTGTTCGACCCGCTGATCGAGAAGTCCTCGAATCTCGGAGCCGGCCTGGACTGGAAGACGTCCCTCCAGGAGCTCACCGCGACCGAAGGGCTCGGCGTCCCCGAGTACCTGGTCACGGAGACCGGCCCCGACCACGAGAAGACCTTCACTGCTGCCGCCCGCGTCGGAGGCGTCTCGTACGGCACCGGCACCGGCCGCAGCAAGAAGGAGGCGGAGCAGCAGGCCGCCGAGTCCGCCTGGCGGTCCATCCGCGCGGCAGCGGACGAGCGCGCCAAGGCCGCCGCGGCCACGGGCGTCGGCCCGGCCGTGGAGGCGGTCCCGCTGGACGGCTCCGCGCCCACCGCGGCGAGAGTCGTCGAGGCACCCAGGACGGCCCCGGCCGACCTGGCCCCCGAAGCCCCCGCCGCCGGCACCACCGCGGACGATGGCAGCACGGACGCCGCTTCGGCGTCGGGCTGACCGGCCCCGGTACGACGCCGACGGCTCCGGCGAGGCCACCCGGCCTCCGCCGGAACGCCGGCCGCGGTCGGCGCGACGGCACGAACGCGACAGAACGGCACACCCGAGCGCCCGCCCCAGCCCCGGGGCGGGCGCTCGGCTCGTACGACGGTTTGGACGGGGGAGTCACGATGCCCGAGTTGCCCGAGGTGGAGGTCGTCCGGCGCGGACTGGAGCAGTGGGTCGCCCACCGGACGGTCACCGACGTCGAGGTGCTGCACCCGCGCGCCGTACGGCGTCACCTGGCCGGCGCCGACGACTTCGCGCACCGCCTGAAGGGCCACCGCGTCGGCACCCCCAGCCGGCGCGGCAAGTACCTGTGGCTGCCGCTGGAGGACACCGGCCAGGCGATCCTGGCGCACCTCGGCATGAGCGGCCAGCTCCTGGTGCAGCCGCACGCGGCGCCCGACGAGAAGCACCTGCGCATCCGTGTCCGGTTCGCCGACGCCCTCGGCACCGAGCTGCGCTTCGTCGACCAGCGGACCTTCGGCGGTCTGTCGTTGCACGACACCGCCCCCGAGGGCCTGCCCGACGTCATCGCCCACATCGCCCGCGACCCTCTCGACCCCCTGTTCGACGACGAGGCCTTCCACCAGGCGCTGCGCCGCAAGCGCACCACCATCAAGCGCGCCCTGCTGGACCAGTCGTTGGTCAGCGGCGTCGGCAACATCTACGCCGACGAGGCGCTGTGGCGCACCCGTCTGCACTACGACCGCCCGACCTCCACCTTCACCCGCCCCCGCACGGTCGAACTCCTCCGCAACATCAGGGACGTACTGAACGCGGCCCTGTCGGTCGGCGGCACCAGCTTCGACAGCCTGTACGTCAACGTCAACGGGGAGTCGGGCTACTTCGACCGCTCGCTGGACGCGTACGGACGGGAAGGCCTGCCGTGCCGGAGGTGCGGCACGGCGATGCGGCGGCGCCCGTGGATGAACCGGTCCAGCTACTACTGTCCGAAGTGTCAGCGGCCGCCGCGGATCTCGTCGTAACGCTCGCGGGCGGCGAGGACGTCGTCCATCCGGCCTTCCAGATGCCGGATGAGGGCCAGCAGGCGCTCGGCCACCTCGTGTCCGAGGGGCGTCAGCTCGTAGTCCACGCGGGGCGGGTTGGTCGGCTGGGCCTCGCGCAGCACCAGGCCGTCGCGCTCCAGGGCGTGCAGGGTCTGGGAGAGCATCTTCTCGCTCACCCCGTCGACGCGGCGGCGCAGCTCGTTGAACCGCAGCGAGCCCTCGTGCAGCGCGCCGAGGGTCAGCGCGCCCCAACGGCCCGTGACGTGCTCCAGCGTGCCGCGCGAGGGGCAGGCCTTGGAGAACACGTCGTACGGCAGGTCCTGCTCCGGTGCGCGCTCGACGGTCATGGCCCCAGCGTACGCGCGGACAGCGCCGACTGGCAGGTTGCGCTGACCGGCGGTAAGTGCCCTGGCCGATGCCGTGGTCGAGTCAGTCGCGTGCCACGAGCTCGATCCTGACGGGGGCCGCGGACTCGAGGTCGATGGTGTCGCCGTCTTCCTCGGCGTGAGGGTCGCGAGGATGATCGAGCGGCAACACGATCAGCATGGTGTGGGGCCGTGGCAGCCAGCCCACGTCCGCGGGTGGGTCGAAGCGCCCGATGTCGATGATCCGCACGAGCGTCTCGGGTATGCCGACCAGGCACGACCCGCCGGCCTCCAGGCGACCCGCGTGCGGCTCCACCTGGAACAGGCCGCCCCATTCACCGCGACGCGCGACCCGTGGAATCGCTCTGAGGCCGTTCCACCGGATCTCGGAGTCCGGATCGATCCGTTGCCACGGCCAGGCGACCGAGACCTCGGACGGGGTCACCTCGGCGATCCGTGCGAGGGCCGGCGGACAACTGACCAGCAGGACGTCACCGACCTCGAACCGCCGTCGCCCGATGCCCTCACCCATGCGCTGCTCCCCACCGGTACCGGGGCCGCCGTCGCTCGCGTCCTGGCCCGCGGCTGCCTCAGTAGCCGTCTCCCGGAGGTTGTCAGCACCTGGTGGCAGGATGCCACCCCATGACCGCACCGATCAGTGAGTCGTGGACGCGCATCGAGAACTGGCTGGCCGAGCACGCCCCGGCGACCCATGCCGCGCTGGCGCCGCCCGCGGATCCGGCGGACATCGCCGCGACCGAGCGCGTCATCGGCCGGCCGTTGCTGAGGCCCTTGGTGAAGTCGCTACTGCGGCACGACGGTCTCCTCGACCAGAAGGGCTCGCTGCTGCCGGGGTTCTACAGACCGATGAGTGCACGCGAGACAGCGGCTGCCTGGCAACTCCTCACCGCCTTCCACGACAAGCGCACGGCGGACGAGCAAGGAGAGGAGACGGACCACGACTTCATGAAGGTCGGGGTCAGCGGCATCCTGTACGGCCATCCGCAGTTGATCCCCATAGCGCGGGACGTCGGCGGGGGGCACCTCGTACTGGACCACCGTCCCGAGATCGACCGGGGTCGCGTCCACGAGGCCGAGGCCGTGGAAGGCATCAGGCGCGTCCCACACGAGACGTGGACGTCCCTGCCGGCGCTCATGGAGGCGATCGCCACGTCTCTCGAAACCTCCCAGCCCCTCAACGGCTACACGCCGGTGGTGGACGAGAAGCGGAGGCTGTCCTGGGACCTCACACCGCCGCGCAGTGACCGGTGACGTGCCGCTGTCTCAGTAGCCGAACAAGTGCGAGGGCGTCACTCTGACGTGCGTCTTTGTAAGCGATCATCGCTGTGGCCTGCGGTTGTGCCGTCAACGGTTGTCAGCGTTGGTCGCCCTTGCGCGCCCTCGCACGGCCCGGCGACGGCCCGAGACTCTGGCTGGGGGATGATCTCCACGGAGGGGTGCCAGTGGACATGCTTGAGCTGATGGAGTGGCTGGCCGAGCGGGGAGTCACGACCGTGTTCAAGGCCGACGGTGATCGCATGACCGAGCACAGGAAGGCATGGATGGTCATTGTCAGTGGAGGGCCGCTTGGTGAGGACTCGTTCTTCCGTGCGGACCTGGGTACGGCCGACGCGTGCCTTGATTCGTTGCTCGCTCACCTTGACAGCAAAGGCTTGTCGCCGTTCGCATGACTGCGTCGTCCTGGTGGTCGACGCAGCCGAGCCGATGCGAACTGCGGGCGGGGCGGTCGCTGAGGTCTGCCCGGCTGGCCACGCGGCTCCGCAGGTGCGTCATCGGCCGGCTGCGGTCACCGTGGTTGCTGTACTCCGCTGCTGTACAGCACCTGTCCTCCGGGCTGTCAGCCCCTCCACCTAAGCTGCGCCCATGTGGAAAGCGACCGCTGCCGAAGTCTCGTCCGACGTTGAGTTCAGCGCTCCCATCGACGCGACTGCTCTGGCCGAGGCAGAACGGCGCCTCGGCCGGAGTTTGCCGCCGCAGCTGACTGCTCTGCTGATGGAGACCGACGGGATGGTCGACGAGTACGGGACTGACGTCGTGTGGTCCCTGGATCGGATCGTGGGGCAGAACCTGCTGTTCTGGTCCCCCGATGCGTTCCCGGGCTTGCACATGCCCTTCGATCCGCTGCTGTTCTTCGGCGACAACGGTGGGGGCGACCAGTTCGCCTTCGTGCTCACGCCCGAGCGTCCGGACATCTTCGTCTGGGACCACGAGAACGACAGCCGACTGTGGGTGGCACGCGAGCTGGAGGACTACCTGCGCCGCTCCCTCACGAGCGACGGCGACTGGTGGCGGTAGCCGCTTGAAGGGCGTGCCGGCCTCTAGGTCCCCCGTTTGGAAGAGGTCGTATGCAGATGGCGGCTGACCTAGCAACTCCCTGACCTGGTCCGGAGCACGATCGGCGCCGCTGTCCCCCCGTGCGTCCCCGCTAGGTCCCGCCGGACCGGGCACGCAACGGGCACGGGGGCACAGCCGACCCCGACCCTCTGCTTTTCAGGCGAGTTGATCGTGCGGCCAGGATCATGATCCGGCCGACAACGACAGACGTCGCCCCCCCGTGACATACCACTGCGTACGCTGACGTCTGTTGTCGTTGCCGTCAGACTGCCGTCAGATGACAGGTGCCAAGTGCCCCAACGTTCCAGCAACTGCATCTGTTGCTACTAGATGCTGGCGTCCGCTCCTCGGCGTCGAACCCAAAGCGCGATCGGCGGGCCGGGGAGCTGACGGCGCTGGTCACGCTGTCTGTCCCGGTGAGTGACGAGGCCCGGGAGCGGGGCGGCCGGTTCGTCCTGAACGCTCCGTGTCCCGACTGCGGCGACACCCGCCAGGTGTGGGCCTTGTGGGCTGTGGACGTGGACGCGGACTGGTACGAGGAGGGCCACGGCCCGTGCTCGTTGTGCGGGGGTGCCGCGTGACGGTGTTCCCCGTCCCCCGGAGGCCGTGGCCGGTGCTGCGGCCTCCATGGGCGTTGACCCTGTGACCAGGGCGGACCTGCTGCGGGTGGCGAACGCGCCCGGCTTCGACCGGTGGCCGGAACAGGTCCGCCGTACCGGCGGCTGTGCGCACCCGATCCAGCTTCAGGGCCAGACCGTCACCCGTGATGCCAAGACCGGTGGGGTGCTGTACTCCTACAGCACCGAGCAGGAGCCGGGCGGCATGCTCCGGGTCGCCTGCGGCAACCGGCGGGCGATCGCGCTGCCCGGCCTGCGCCTGAACTTACGCCGGGGACACCTACCACCTGATCCGGGCCGGGATCACCGGCGACGAACGCAAGGACGTGCCCGCCACCCTGCGGGACCACCCCCGTGTCTTCGCCACCCTCACCGCGCCCTCGTTCGGCCCGGTCCACAACCGCCCCGACTCCGGGCGCTGCCGCTGCGGCGCTCAGCACGCCGAGGGGGACTCCGCGCTCGGTACCGCCCTCGGTCCGGCCGCGTACGACTACGCCGGGGCGGTGCTGTGGAACAACCACGCAGGCGACCTGTGGCGGCGCTTTACCATCTACCTGCGCCGGGAGATCGCCGCCCGCGCGGGCATCACGCAAATCGCCCTGCGGGAGGTGTGCCGGGTCTCCATTGGCAAGGTCGCCGAGTTCCAGAAGCGCGGCTCGGTGCACTTCCACGCCGTGGTGCGCCTCGACGGCCCGGACGGTCCCGACACCGCCCCGCCCGCCTGGGCCACCGTTGCTCTCCTGGATGCGGCGATCAGGGTGGCTGCCGCTCGGGTCGCCGTGCCGGTGCCCGCGTCCGGCGGCTTCCCCGCGCGCACTCTGCGGTGGGGCTCCCAGGTAGACGTGCAGCCCATCGGAGCGCTCGGCCAGGAGGAGCTGACCGAACAGGCCGCGGCCTCCTACGTGGCCAAGTACGCCACCAAGGCGGCCGAGATCACCGGCACCCTGGACCGCCGCATCGGAGAGCTGGCCGAACTCGACCGCCTGGCGCTGCCCGGGCACACCCGGCGGCTTATCGAGGCGTGCCGGGAGCTGGACGATGCCTATCCAGACCGGTTGCTGTGGCGCTGGGCTCACATGCTCGGCTTCCGCGGCCACTTCTCCACCAAGTCCCGCCGCCACTCCACCACCCTCGGCACGCTGCGCCAGGCGCGCGCCGACTTCCGCGCCCGCCAGGAACGCCGCGAGCGCGGCTTTTCCCAGGACCTGGACGACGCGGAGGGCTCCACGCTCGTGCTCGCCCACTGGACCTACGCCGGGCAGGGCCACACCCCCGGTGAGTCCTGGCTGGCCGCCTCGATCGCCCGAGACGTCCGGCTGAACCGCGAGACCGCACGCGAAGCCCTGGCAGACCTGGACGACTGGGAGGTTTGCGCATGAGGCGCCCGCTGCCGTCCCGCTACCTGACCCCGATCGACGTCGCTGACCTGCTCGGCGTGCCGGTCGAGACCGTCTACCAGTGGCGGCGCAAGGGCACCGGTCCCCGCGGCTTCCGCGTCGGCCGGCATCTCCGCTTCGACCCCGAAGACGTCCGTGTCTGGGTCGAGTCTCTGATGGAAGGGGCCGCCTGATGGCCGGGCACATTCAGGACCGCTGGTGCAGGGCTGAGCCGGGACCGGACGGCAAGCCCGTGAGGGTCAAGACCGACCGCTTCGGCGTCGGCCTGCGCTGCCGCGCCCGGTACATCGGGCCGGGCGGCTCCGAGAAGTCCAAGAGCTTCCCGGACAAGCAGCAGCGCAAGGCGGAACAGTGGCTCGCCAACATCGAGGCCGACATGTCGCGCGGCGACTACGTCAGTCCGGACGCTGGCAAGGTCACGTTCGAGCGGTACGCCACGGAGTGGATGACCACGCAGATCACAGACCCCCTGACACGTGAGTCCGTCGAGAGCCGGTTGCGGCTCACGCGATCCCCCACCTGGGAACGCGGCCGATGGGCTCCTTCACGCCGTCTCATCTCCGTCTGTGGCTGCGCACCCTGAAGGATCGTGGGCTGTCGGCCGGATACCGGCGAGGGATCTTCGCGCACGTCTCCACGGTCTTCACGGCTGCGGTAGAGGACCGGATCATCCGCACGAACCCGTGCAGCGCCCGGTCCGTCAGGGCTCCTCGGCTCGAGCCTCGCAAGGTCAAGCCCTGGCCTGCCGAGCGAGTGATGGTGGTTCGAGCGGCCTTGCCGGAGAGCTATCAGGCTCTCGTGAACGTCGCCGCCGGATGCGGCCTGCGACAGGGTGAGGTCTTCGGCCTGGCCGTGGAGGACGTGGACTTCCTCGGGGGAGTGATGCACGTGGTCCGGCAGGTCCAGTTGCTGCAACGCCATCGGCCGGTGTTCCCTCCACCCAAGGGAGGCAAGGAACGGGACGTGGCTCTTGCCGAGTCGGTGGCCTTCGCCCTGGCCGCGCGCCTGAAGCGTCACCCGGCCGTGGAGGTCACCTTGCCGTGGAAGACGCTCGACGGTCCTCCGGTCACGGCGTCGCTCATCTTCACCGGCTCCATGGGCATGGCGCTCGACCGGAACCGCTTCAACGACCGTGTGTGGCGGCCGGCTCTTCGGGCCGCGGGCGTGGAGATCGGGCGACACAACGGCATGCACGCGCTGCGGCACTTCTACGCCTCGGTGCTCCTGGACGCGGGGGAGAGCATCAAGGCTCTCAGCGAGTACCTGGGTCACCACGATCCCGGCTTCACGCTGCGGACATACACGCACCTGATGCCGTCCAGTGAGACCCGAACCCGGGTCGCCGTGGATCGCGTCTTCCAGGACGAGGACCATACGGAAGACGGCCCGGAGACGGCCCAGGGGCAGGATTAGGTCTCTGACATGCGGTTATCTCAGTAGCCGAACTCCTGCGTCCACCAAGGGCCGCCCGACCCGTAGTGCACGCCGACGCCGAGTGTCGTGAAGTCGCAGTTCAGGATGTTGGTGCGGTGGCCGGGGCTGTCCATCCAGGCCTTCATGACCGCCGTCGCGTCGGCCTGGCCCCGGGCTATGTTCTCGCCGCCGAGGTTGCTTATGCCCGCCGCCTCCGCGCGGTCCCACGGCGTCCTGCCGCTGGGGTCGGTGTGGCCGAAGAAGCCCTGCTCGGCCATGGCCTCGCTGTAGTCGCCGGCCAGCTCCGCGAGCGCGCTGTTCGCCGCCACCGGGCGGCACCCGCCCTTCGCCCGCTCGTCGTTGACGAACTTGAGCACCTCGGCCTCGGCGGCGGTCTCCGGGGAGATCGTCACCGTCGGGGCGCTCGGCTGCGTCGGCACCTTCGTGGGCGTACGGGACGGCCCCGGCGCCGGCTGCTGCGACGACGGGGTGGCCGACGGCCTCCTGGTGGGGGTCTTGGTGGCCGAGGGCTTGGCGGCCGGGGGCTTGGCGGCCGGTGCCTCGGTGGTGGGCGCCTTGGTCGTGGGCTTGGCCGACGAGGTCGAGGGGGACGCCGACGGCGACGTGCCGCGCTCGGTGTCGCGGCCGGTCGACGGGCTGCTGCTGTCGCCGGCGTCGGCGGTGCCGGACGTGCCGCCCTGCGGGGACTGCGTGGCGGTGGCCGTCTCACTGGCCCGCACGTCGCCGGCGCCCCCACCGAGCGTGTAGGTGTCGCCGCCGGGCAGGACGCCGGTGGCGACCGCGACCGCGCCGACCGCGACGGCCGCGGTGACGCCGAGCAGGCCGGTGCGGACGGGCGTCAAGCCCTTCCTCCCGCGGCGGTGCGAGTGGCCGTGCCGCGACCCGCCGTCGGGCGTGAAGCCGTCCGCGACCGAGAGGGCCGCGGTGTCGCCGGAGGAGGCGGTGTCGCCGGCCGGGGCGTCCCGGTCGTCCGGGGCGAAGAGGTAGGCGTGGCTCTTCGAGACCGCCTCGGCGTAGGCCTCCGGGTCCACGTACGGCGCGATGCCCGGCGCGACCGGGCCGTCCGCGTGCGAGTCCCGCCGGACCTGGCCCCCTTCGGGGGAGCCGTGCGTCTCGTTGCCCCCCGTGGCGGCGCGGCCGGCGTCGGAGCGTCGGTGGCGTCCCATGTGATGGCCTTCCTCGTCCTCACGGTCGACTCGTCCGGTTCGGTCAACCAAACCCACCCGATCGAGTGGGTTTCATATGAGATGCATTGGGGCTGGACGGTACCGCATGGCGCCAGAGGAGGAAGTGTCCCGAATGACATCGGGCGGTTAGGTTGCACCCATGAGTGAGGATGTGCGACTGGTCGCCTGGGTGCGAGGACGCGTCCAAGGTGTGGGTTTCCGCTGGTTCACCCGGGCCAAGGCCCTGGAGATCGGCGGCCTGAGTGGTTTTGCTCTCAATTTGGACGACGGCCGGGTCCAGGTGGTCGCGGAAGGGCCGCGCGAGGGCTGCGAGGGGCTTCTGGACTGGCTCCAGGGCGACGACACGCCCGGGCACGTCGACGGCGTCACCGAGATCTGGGACACACCTCGCGGCGGCTACGACGGCTTCGCCGTCCGCTGACATCACACGGACGGGCGTCCTCACAGCAGGGCCCGGGAGGGGCGACAGCGGCCGCCCGGGGCGGAAAGAAGCAGGTGATTGCCAAGAACCGCTTGCCGTGGCAGGCTCCAGACGCAAGGATGATCGCCACGCCCTGAGGGCCCCGCGTCAGTCGCCGCGCCGCCGTGTCCGGCCGCGTGCCACCGGGTTGCCCCCCAATACAGGGCGTGATCGTGTTGACCGTCAAACTTTTTGGTGAGACGCTGAAAGCCCCGCGCACCTTAGCTGTTTGGCATGGATGAACGGCGCACAACTCCACAGTGCCAAGCGGCCGCGGGTGCGAATCCCTCACGACCCACACCGCATCGGTCGGTCACTCAGTGTGGAGGACCATCCATCATGGCAAAGGCGCTTCTCGGTTACGTCGGCGGCTCCGACCCTCGACTCCTCGCCGAGATGCGACGGCTCCAGCAGCGCGTACAGGACCTGGAATCGGAGCTCGTACGGATCCAGGCGGAGAACGAAGCGCTGACGGCTGCCGCTTCTCACCACGACAGGATCATGGAGAGCGTCGACGCACACCAGGCGGAGCCTGCGCTCACCTGATCACTGCATCGCACACGACACGCAGTGGTTGGGCTGCCCGTATCAACCGCTAAGTTGTCAGATTTGCAAGGGACGCTTCGGCGTCCCTTCTTTCTTGCCCCCGCGCATCCTTTCAGCGTCTTTAACGTTTGGTGTGCCCTGCGCGTTCAGCGGCGAAACCGCGGGTTCATGGAGTGAGACAACCCCGGAAGGTAGAGTCCAGCGGCGTGCACCTCAAGGCCCTGACCCTCCGCGGGTTCAAGTCGTTCGCCTCGGCCACCACGCTCCGGTTCGAGCCGGGCATCACGTGCGTCGTCGGACCGAACGGCTCGGGCAAGTCCAACGTCGTGGACGCGCTCAGCTGGGTCATGGGCGAGCAGGGCGCCAAGTCGCTGCGCGGCGGCAAGATGGAGGACGTCATCTTCGCCGGCACCACCGGCCGCCCGCCGCTGGGCCGCGCCGAGGTGTCGCTGACCATCGACAACTCCGACGGGGCGCTGCCCATCGAGTACGCCGAGGTCACCATCACGCGGATCATGTTCCGCAACGGCGGCAGCGAGTACCAGATCAACGGCGACACCTGCCGGCTGCTCGACATCCAGGAACTGCTCTCCGACTCCGGCATCGGCCGCGAGATGCACGTCATCGTCGGCCAGGGCCAGCTCGACTCCGTCCTGCACGCCGACCCCATGGGCCGCCGTGCCTTCATCGAGGAAGCCGCCGGCGTCCTGAAGCACCGCAAGCGCAAGGAGAAGGCGCTGCGGAAGCTGGACGCGATGCAGGCCAACCTCGCGCGCGTGCAGGACCTCACCGACGAGCTCCGGCGGCAGCTCAAGCCCCTCGGCCGCCAGGCCGCGGTGGCCAGGAGGGCCGCCGTCATCCAGGCCGACCTGCGCGACGCGCGCCTGCGCCTGCTGGCCGACGATCTCGTACGGCTCCGGGAGGCGCTCCGGGCCGAGGTCGCCGACGAGGCCGCGCTGAAGGAGCGCAAGGAGACCGCCGAGCAGGAGCTGCGCAGGGCGCTCCAGCGGGAGGCGTTCCTGGAGGACGAGGTCCGCCGGCTCACACCGCGGCTGCAGCGGGCGCAGCAGACCTGGTACGAGCTCTCCCAGCTGGCCGAACGGGTGCGCGGCACGATCTCGCTGGCCGAGGCGCGGGTGAAGAGCGCGACGTCCGCACCCCCCGAGGAGCGGCGCGGCCGTGACCCCGAGGACATGGAGCGCGAGGCCCACCGCATCCGCGAGCAGGAGGCCGAGCTGGAGGCCGCTCTGGAGGCCGCCGAACGCGCCCTGGAGGACACGGTCGCCCACCGCGCCGAGCTGGAGCGCGCCCTGACCCAGGAGGAACGGCGCCTCAAGGACGCCGCCCGGGCCATCGCCGACCGGCGTGAGGGCCTGGCCCGGCTGAACGGCCAGGTCAACGCGGCCCGGTCCCGCGCGGCCTCCGCCCAGGCCGAGATCGAACGCCTGGCCGCCGCACGCGATGAGGCGCAGGAACGTGCCGTTGCCGCCCAGGAGGAGTACGAGGCCCTCAAGGCCGAGGTCGACGGCCTCGACGCCGGCGACGCCGAACTCGCCGAGCGGCACGAGGCGGCCAAGCGGCAGCTGACCGAGGCCGAGGCCGCCCTCACGGCGGCCCGCGAGGCCGCCACGGCGGCGGAACGCAAGCGCGCCGCCACCCAGGCCCGCCACGAGGCCCTGGCACTCGGCCTGCGCCGCAAGGACGGCACCGGAATACTGCTGGCGGCGAAGGACCGTCTCTCCGGCCTCCTCGGCCCGGCGGCGGAACTCCTGACGGTGACCCCCGGCCATGAGGTCGCTGTCGCCGCGGCCTTTGGCGCGGCAGCGGACGCGATCGCGGCCACGACCCCGGCATCCGCGGCCGACGCGATCAGACTCCTCCGCAAGCAGGACGGAGGCCGAGCGACTCTGCTCCTGGCAGGGGCGTCCGACCTGAAGGGCGCGACCAGCCCGGACGGACCCGCGGACGCGCGCCACACCTTCGCCGCCGACCTGGTCCGCGGCCCCGCCGAGCTCATGCCTGCCGTACACCGCCTCCTGCACGGCATCGTCGTCGTCAGCACCCTGGAAGACGCCGAAGACCTCGTCTACGCCCACCCCCACCTCACCGCCGTGACGGCCGAAGGCGACCTCCTGGGCGCCCACTTCGCCCACGGCGGCTCCGCCGGAGCCCCCAGCCTCCTCGAAGTGCAGGCCTCCGTCGACGAGGCCGCCGCCGAACTCGAAGAGCTGGCCGTCCGCTGCGAGGAACTGACCGAGGCCCAGCACGCGGCCGGAGAGCGGCGCAAGGAGTGCGCCGCGCTGGTCGAGGAGTTGGGGGAGCGCCGCCGGGCGGCGGACCGGGAGAAGTCGGCCGTGGCCCAGCAGCTCGGCCGCCTCGCCGGGCAGGCGCGAGGCGCGGCGGGCGAGGCCGAGCGGTCCACCGCCGCCGCGGCCCGGGCCCAGGAGGCGCTCGACGAGGCGCTCCAGGAGGTCGAGGAACTCGCCGAACGGCTCGCCGTCGCCGAGGAGATGCCGATCGAGGAGGAGCCCGACACCTCCGTACGGGACCGGCTCGCCGCCGACGGCGCCAACGCCCGGCAGACGGAGATGGAGGCCCGCCTCCAGGTCCGTACCCACGAGGAGCGGGTCAAGGGGCTTGCCGGACGGGCCGACTCGCTCGACCGCGCCGCCCGTGCCGAACGTGAGGCACGCGCGCGTGCAGAGCAGCGGCGGGCGCGTCTGCGGCACGAGGCGGCCGTCGCCGACGCCGTCGCCTCCGGTGCCCGCCAGCTCCTCGCGCACGTCGAGGTCTCCCTCGCCCGCGCCGACGAGGAGCGCACCGCCGCCGAGGCCGCCAAGGCGCACAGCGAGCAGCAACTCGCCGCCGCCCGCACCGAGGGTCGTGACCTCAAGGCCGAGCTGGACAAGCTGACCGACTCCGTGCACCGCGGTGAGGTGCTCGGCGCCGAGAAACGGCTGCGGATCGAGCAGCTGGAGACCAAGGCGCTGGAGGAGCTGGGCGTCGAGCCGGCGGGACTGGTCTCGGAGTACGGCCCGCACCAGCCCGTACCGCCTTCCCCGCCCGCCGAGGGCGAGGAGCTGCCGGAGGACCCCGAGCACCCGCGCAACCAGCCGAAGCCCTTCGTGCGGGCCGAGCAGGAGAAGCGGCTGAAGTCGGCCGAGCGGGCCTACCAGCAGCTGGGCAAGGTGAACCCGCTGGCCCTTGAGGAGTTCGCGGCGCTGGAGGACCGGCACAAGTTCCTCAGCGAGCAGCTGGAGGACCTGAAGAAGACCCGCGCCGATCTGCTCCAGGTCGTCAAGGAGGTCGACCAGCGGGTCGAGCAGGTGTTCACCGAGGCCTATTGGGACACCGCCCGGGAGTTCGAAGGCGTCTTCGGCCGGCTGTTCCCGGGGGGCGAGGGGCGGCTGGTGCTGACCGACCCCGACAACATGCTCACCACGGGTGTCGACGTCGAGGCCCGGCCGCCGGGCAAGAAGGTCAAGCGGCTCAGCCTGCTCTCCGGCGGCGAGCGGTCGCTGACCGCCGTGGCCCTGCTCGTGTCGATCTTCAAGGCGCGGCCCAGCCCGTTCTACGTCATGGACGAGGTCGAGGCCGCGCTCGACGACACCAACCTCCAGCGGCTGATCCGGATCATGCAGGAGTTGCAGGAGGCCTCGCAGCTCATCGTCATCACCCACCAGAAGCGGACCATGGAGGTCGCCGACGCGCTGTACGGCGTCTCCATGCAGGGCGACGGTGTGTCGAAGGTCATCAGCCAGCGGCTGCGCTGAGCGCTCGTGGTCCACCCCCGCTCTCACCTGGTGAGTGGTCTGAACATTCAACTAATGAACACCCAGTCGGTCCATAACGTCCATAACATCTTGACTTCCAACTATTGACTTCGAAACTTGAAGGAATAGCCTCTGCAACGTTGCTTTTACCTTCAGGTTTTGCCCCTGTAAGGGCTCACCCCCCACTCCGGCAGTGTTGCCGGTGGCCCCAGGAGTACACACGTGACCAGCACAGCGCAGGCACCCACGTCAGGAGCCGGGTCGGCTCTGCCCGAACACCTCGGGCACGTGATCTTCATCGCGGCGGCGGCCGCGATGGGCGGCTTCCTCTTCGGCTACGACAGCTCCGTGATCAACGGCGCCGTCGAGGCCGTCCGGGACCGTTACGGCATCGGCTCCGCGGCGCTGGCGCAGGTCATCGCCGTGGCCCTGATCGGCTGTGCCATCGGCGCCGCGACGGCGGGCCGCATAGCCGACCGCATCGGCCGCATCCGGTGCATGCAGATCGCCGCCGTCCTGTTCACGGTGAGCGCCGTCGGCTCCGCGCTGCCCTTCTCGCTGTACGACCTCGCCTTCTGGCGCGTCGTGGGCGGATTCGCCATCGGCATGGCCTCCGTGATCGGCCCGGCCTACATCGCAGAGGTCGCCCCGCCGGCGTACCGGGGTCGCCTCGGCTCCTTCCAGCAGGCCGCGATCGTGGTCGGCATCGCCGTCTCGCAGCTGGTCAACTGGGGCATCCTGAACGCCGCCGACGGCGACCAGCGCGGTGAGCTGCTGGGCCTGGAGGCGTGGCAGCTGATGCTCGGCGTCATGGTCGTCCCGGCCGTCCTGTACGGCCTGCTCTCCTTCGCCATCCCCGAGTCCCCGCGCTACCTGCTCTCCGTCGGCAAGCGCGACCGCGCCCGCGCGATCCTCTCCGAGGTGGAGGGCCAGGACATCGACCTCGACGCGCGCGTCGCCGAGATCGAGCACGCCATGACGAGCGAGCACAAGTCGACGTTCAAGGACCTGCTCGGCGGCAGCTTCTTCTTCAAGCCGATCGTCTGGATCGGCATCGGCCTGTCGGTCTTCCAGCAGTTCGTCGGCATCAACGTCGCGTTCTACTACTCCTCGACGCTGTGGCAGTCGGTCGGCGTGGACCCGGCGGACTCGTTCTTCTACTCGTTCACCACGTCGATCATCAACATCGTCGGCACCGTCATCGCGATGATCTTCGTCGACCGCATCGGCCGCCGGCCGCTGGCGATCATCGGCTCGGTCGGCATGGTGGTCGGCCTCGCGCTGGAGGCGTGGGCGTTCTCCTTCGACCTGGTCGGGGGCAGGCTCCCGGAGACCCAGGGCTGGATCGCCCTGATCGCCGCCCACGTGTTCGTCCTCTTCTTCGCCCTGTCGTGGGGTGTGGTCGTCTGGGTCATGCTGGGCGAGATGTTCCCGAACCGCATCCGTGCCGCCGCCCTGGGCGTGGCCGCCGCCGCGCAGTGGATCGCCAACTGGGCCATCACCGCGAGTTTCCCGTCGCTGGCCGACTGGAACCTCTCCGTGACCTACGTGATCTACACCGTCTTCGCCGCGCTCTCCGTCCCGTTCGTCCTGAAGTACGTGAAGGAGACGAAGGGCAAGTCGCTGGAGGAGATGGGCTGAGCCTCACCCCGAGGCCCCTGATCGCGAGGAGACGGGCCAAGTCCCCGCTGCCCCTCTCCTCGTCCTCGTAAGAGACGTGCCGCCCCGGCTCAGCCACTGAGCCGGGGCAGCACGCTCTCGCAGAACAGCCGCAGGCTGCGCCAGCCCTCGGACGGCGGCATCCCGCCGACCAGCGGATGCAGGACGAGGTGGCCGAGCCCTTGCGTCACGCACTCGTCCGGCGTGAGCACCCGGTAGACGCCCTCGGCGCGCAGCTCGTCCACGGTCGTGGCCGCCGACCCCACGGCCGAGCGGATCCCCGCCGG
This sequence comes from Streptomyces chromofuscus, assembly GCF_015160875.1. Taxonomy (NCBI): domain Bacteria; kingdom Bacillati; phylum Actinomycetota; class Actinomycetes; order Kitasatosporales; family Streptomycetaceae; genus Streptomyces; species Streptomyces chromofuscus. The sequence goes on from NZ_CP063374.1 coordinate 5,870,317, forward strand.
CTGCCAGGAGGCGTACGTGCGGGCCTCGTGCAGGAAGTGCCCGCCGTACTCGGCCCACGTCCGGTCCGGGTCCTCGGCGATGTGCAGCAGCGGGCTCTCGGCCGCGGGCATCATGGTCCAGCCCTCGGTGCCGTACTCGACCAGGCGCTCCTTGTAGTACGCCTCCAGCTCGGGCACGTGCGCGCTGGGGAAGAAGGGCAGGCCGAGGCGGGCGGCCCGGCGGGCGGCGGCCCTGGAGGAGCCGCCGACCAGCAGGAGGGGGTGCGGTTCGGAGTACGGGCGCGGTGTGACCCGCACGGTCCGCCCCCGGTACACGAACTCCTCCCCCGTCCAGGCCCTCAGCACCGTCTCCAGCACCTCGTCCTGCAGCCGCCCGCGCCGCGCCCAGTCCACGCCGAACAGCTCGTACTCCTGCGGCCGGTACCCGATCCCCGCGACGGTCACCAGCCGTCCGCCGCTCAGCAGGTCCAGGACGGCGATGTCCTCGGCCAGCCGCAGTGGGTCGTACAGCGGTCCGACCGCCGCCGAGACGGTGACCGCGAGGTGACGGGTGGCACCGAGCACCGCTCCCGCGAACGTGAACGGCGAGGGCAGCCAGTTGTCGGGCACCCCGTGGTGCTCCTCCGTCTGCACGGTGCTGACCCCCTGGTCGTCGGCGTACGCGGCCATCTCCAGGGCCGTCCGGTAACGGGTGTGGAGGGAGACGGGGGTGGCGCCGGGTTCGACGAGATTGAAACGGACGACCGAGACGGGCATGGGTCCCCCTTCGTCGGGCGGGTGTGAAGGGGACGGTAGCTGACGAGTCGTCAGTTCCAGGGACGTGCGGCCCGGCGCGGCCGTCCGGGCCGACCGTCCCGGGCGACCGCCACTTGGACGAACGTACAAACTGGGTCCGGCGCAGTCCCATGGCCGATACTGGACGCGTTATGGAAATCGTCATCCTTGCTGTAGTCATCGCCGTGGTCGTGCTCGGCGCGATCAGCGGGCTCGTCATCAGCGGCCGACGGAAGCAGTCGCTGCCCCCGCCGCCGCCCACGACACCCGACATCACCGCCCCTCCGGCCGAGCCGCACGTCGGCGACGAGGCCGAGACGCCGCGTGAGGAACCGCGCCGCACGATAGAGGAGGTGGACCTCCCCGACGGCTCGGCCCCCGTCGCCGTCGAGGAGCCGCCCGTCGTCGAGCTCCCGCCGACCGAGATCGAGATCCCGGAGCCCGCCGCGGGGCGGCTCATCCGCCTCCGCGCCCGACTCTCCCGTTCCCAGAACGCCCTCGGCAAGGGGCTGCTCCTGCTGCTCTCGCGCGAGCACCTCGACGAGGAGACCTGGGAGGAGATCGAGGACACCCTGCTCACCGCCGACGTCGGTGTGCAGCCCACCCAGGAGCTGGTCGAACGGCTGCGCGAGCGTGTGAAGGTGCTCGGCACCCGCACCCCCGAGGAGCTGCGCGGCCTGCTGCGCGAGGAGCTGCTCACCCTGGTCGGCACCGACTTCGACCGCACCGTGAGGACCGAGCCCGAGAACACCAAGCCCGGCATCGTGATGGTCGTCGGCGTCAACGGCACCGGCAAGACCACCACCACCGGCAAGCTCGCCCGCGTTCTGGTGGCCGACGGCCGCAGCGTCGTGCTCGGCGCCGCCGACACCTTCCGCGCCGCCGCCGCGGACCAGCTCCAGACCTGGGGCGAGCGGGTCGGCGCGTACACCGTGCGCGGGCCGGAGGCGGGCGACCCCGCCTCCGTCGCCTTCGACGCCGTCAAGGAGGGCAAGGAGATGGGTGCCGACGTGGTGCTCATCGACACCGCCGGACGGTTGCACACCAAGACCGGGCTCATGGACGAGCTCGGCAAGGTCAAGCGCGTCGTGGAGAAGCACGCCCCGCTGGACGAGGTGCTGCTCGTCCTGGACGCCACCACCGGCCAGAACGGCCTCGTCCAGGCCCGCGTCTTCGCCGAGGTCGTCGACATCACCGGCATCGTCCTGACCAAGCTGGACGGCACCGCCAAGGGCGGCATCGTCGTCGCCGTGCAGCGCGAACTCGGCGTCCCGGTCAAACTGGTCGGGCTCGGCGAGGGCGCGGACGATCTGGCGCCGTTCGAGCCGGAGGCATTCGTGGATGCGCTTATCGGAGAGTGAGCACCCACGGACATCCGTACGCCGCCAAGCGCCCGCCCCGAGACGTCGTCGGGGGCGGGCGCTTCTTCGTGGTCGACCGTTGCTCCGGGGTCCTGTGGGGCCTGAGGGAAGTGTGTCCGTGATCAGGTGCAGAGTGGTGACGGACGGGCGCTTCGAGATGGTGCCTGAGCCGGTGTGCCGGAGCGGGCGGGGGGCCGAGGCGTGTTCCGGATCGGGGCGCAGACAGGTGAAGCACGGGCGCTTCGCCACGGCGCGTGATCCGGTCGGCGGTCCTACGCTCGCGACCGGTGTGCCACGTAGGCCAGCGTCCCCAGGAGCAGACGGGCCGCCGGGGGCTTCCGTGCCGAGTCCAGGTCCGGCGGGCGCAGCCAGCGCACCGGGCCGAGGCCGCTGCGGTCCGAGGGCGGGGCCGTGATGTGCGTGCCGGGGCCGAGGCCGCGCAGGTCGAGGTGCGGGTCGTCCCAGCCCATCCGGTACAGGAGCCGGGGCAGCTCGGCCGCGGAGCCGGGCGCGACGAGGAAGTGGGCGCGGCCGTCGGGGGTGACGGCGACGGGGCCGAGGGGCAGGCCCATGCGCTCCAGCCGGACCAGCGCCCGGCGCCCCGCGGGCTCGGCCACCTCGATCACGTCGAACGCCCGCCCGACCGGCAGCATCACCGCTGCGCCCGGGACCTCCGCCCAGGACGTCGTCACCTGGTCCAGCGTCGCCCCGGCCGGCACCTCCGGCGCGAAGGCCAGCGGATGCGCGCCCGGCGCCCGGCACTCGGGGCGGCCGCAGGAGCAGACGCCCGCGGCGGCCCGCGCACCCGGGACGACGTCCCAGCCCCACAGCCCGGTGTACTCCGCCACGGCGGTGCACTCCGACGAGCGGCCGCGGCGGCGCGAGCCGGACCGGATGTCGCGGATCCCCCGACTGCTGCCGATCGTGAAGCCCATGCCCCCTCCAACGGGTCCGACGCGTCGGTGGTTACGAGACGGAATCAGAACGTGACTCTCCGTTTCCGGCTTCCCGCTGCCGTGCGGTCCAGACGGCTTCTCGAAGCACCTCGGGTGGTGCGTCCAGAGGTGCGCGCCCCGGTGCGCACCCGTCCGCCCACTTCCGTCCGTCCCATGTCAAGTGAATCGTGCGGGGGCGACCGGTAGTTCATTCGAAGGGGTGGCGAATGGTGGCGTTTCCTGGAACGCCGTGGCCGGGCGGGTGATCGTAGGATTACCGTGTGTGCACGGCAATCGGGGCACATGCGCTGGTGGGTATGCCGCAGGCAAGTCGGTACCTCGCGCCAAGACGGTGAACTGCCGGACGGGCGAACGGGCTGACGGGCATTCTGATAGGGCTTGGCGCACGTGGTGGCAGGCGATCCGAGGGATGGGGGCGTTCCAGTGGGCGGCAGCGGCGGAGACGGGACGAACGCTGAGAAGCGCCCGAACGAGCTGTTGGGCTCGTGGTTCGTGCGCAGCGGCTGGTCGAAGGGCGAGCTCGCGCGTCAAGTGAACCGCAGGGCACGCCAGTTGGGCGCCAACCACATCTCCACCGACACCTCGCGGGTCCGCCGCTGGCTGGACGGCGAGAACCCGCGCGAGCCGATCCCCAGGATCCTGTCGGAGCTGTTCTCCGAGCGGTTCGGCTGCGTCGTCTCCATCGAGGACCTCGGTCTGCGCACCGCTCGCCAGGCCCCCTCCGCGACCGGAGTCGACCTGCCCTGGACCGGCCCGCAGGCGGTCGCCCTGCTCGGCGAGTTCTCCCGCAGCGACCTGATGCTCGCCCGCCGCGGCTTCCTCGGCACCTCGCTGGCCCTGTCCGCCGGACCGGCCCTGATCGAGCCCATGCAGCGCTGGCTGGTTCCCTCGCCGCCCGGGCCCCGGCCGGAGCCCGGGTCGGTTCCGTCCTCCCGCGCGCGGGGGCGGCTGTCCAAGCCGGAGCTGGACCTGCTGGAGTCCACCACGGTGATGTTCCGGCAGTGGGACGCCCAGTGCGGCGGCGGCCTGCGCCGCAAGGCGGTCGTCGGCCAGCTGCACGAGGTGGCCGACCTGCTCCAGGAACCCCAGCCCGAGGACACCACCCGCAAGTTGTTCAAGGTCGCCGCCGAACTGGCCGAGCTGGCGGGGTGGATGTCGTACGACGTGGGCCTCCAGCCCACCGCGCAGAAGTACTTCGTGCTCGCCCTGCACGCCGCCAAGGAAGCCGGCGACCGGCCGCTCGGCTCGTACGTCCTGTCCAGCATGAGCCGCCAGATGATCCACCTCGGGCGGCCCGAGGACGCCTTGGAGCTGATCCACCTCGCGCAGTACGGCAGCCGGGACTGCGCCAGCCCCCGCACCCAGTCGATGCTGTATGCGATGGAGGCCCGCGCGTACGCCAACATGGGCCAGCCCGGCAAGTGCAAGCGGGCCGTGCGGATGGCCGAGGACACCTTCGGCGAGGCCGACGACTGGGACGAGCCGGACCCCGACTGGATCCGCTTCTTCTCCGAGGCCGAGCTGTACGCCGAGAACAGCCACTCGTTCCGTGACCTCGCCTACGTCGCCGGCCGCAGCCCCACCTACGCCTCCATGGCCGAGCCCCTGATGCGGCGGGCCGTGGAACTGTTCGCGGACGACTCCGAGCACCAGCGGTCGTACGCGCTGAACCTCATCGGCATGGCCACCGTGCACCTGCTGCAGCGCGAGCCCGAGCAGAGCGCCGCGTTCGCCGAGCGGGCCATGGCAGTCGCCAAGAACGTCCGTTCCGAACGGGTCAACACTCGTATCCGAAAGACCGTCGACACCGCCGCCCGCGACTTCGGTGACATCGCCGAGGTCGTGGACCTCACCGAGAAGCTCGCCGTCGAGCTGCCGGAGACCGCCGAGGCGGTCTGAGCGCAGCGCGAACCCCTGACTCCGGCCGCGGCCGGCCCTCCCGAACAGCCCGACTCGGCTCCCCCATGCCAGGTCATCGGAAGGCCGCCCGCGGCCGGTCCGTGCTGTCCGCGCGGCCGGTCCGTGCTGTCCGCGCGGCGGCGTCCACGGAAGGTTGCGCCACGATAACGATCGCGCGGCCCCGCAGCAGGCAGTTCATCGACGCGTAACACGCACGGCGCCTTCGTCACCGCGGCGAAACAACGAGGGGCTTCCACCGAAACGGCGCTGCGCCAATCTCGTGGCGCATAACCGGCCCACCCCTCATGACCGCTCAAGGCTTCGCCCGCACGGGGCCGTATCCAACGACGAGGAGACGCCGATGGCTCCAGCCATCACGCTTGCGGCGGACGCACCCACGCTGTCGTCCGCCAACACAGGCTTCATGCTCATCTGTTCCGCCCTGGTGATGCTCATGACCCCGGGCCTGGCCTTCTTCTACGGAGGCATGGTCCGAGTCAAGAGCACCCTCAACATGCTGATGATGAGCTTCATCAGCCTGGGAATCGTCACCATCCTGTGGGTGCTGTACGGCTTCTCCATGGCGTTCGGTACGGATTCCGGCAGCATCATCGGCTGGAGCTCCGACTACGTCGGCTTCACCGGCATCGGGATCGCCGACCTGTGGGACGGCTACACCATCCCCGTGTACGTCTTCGCCGTCTTCCAGCTGATGTTCGCGATCATCACGCCCGCCCTGATCAGCGGCGCCCTCGCGGACCGCGTGAAGTTCACGGCATGGGCGCTGTTCATCACCCTGTGGGCCACGATCGTCTACTTCCCGGTCGCGCACTGGGTCTGGGGCGCGGGCGGCTGGGCCTTCGAGCTGGGCGTGATCGACTTCGCCGGTGGCACGGCGGTGCACATCAACGCCGGTGCCGCGGCGCTCGGCGTGATCCTGGTGATCGGCAAGCGCATCGGCTTCAAGCGGGACCCCATGCGTCCGCACAGCCTGCCGCTGGTCATGCTCGGTGCCGGTCTGCTGTGGTTCGGCTGGTTCGGCTTCAACGCCGGTTCGTGGCTGGGCAACGACGACGGCGTCGGCGCGCTGATGTTCGTCAACACCCAGATCGCCACCGCCGCCGCCATGCTGGCCTGGCTGATCTACGAGAAGCTGCGTCACGGCGCGTTCACCACCCTGGGCGCAGCCTCCGGTGCGGTCGCCGGTCTCGTCGCGATCACCCCGGCGGGTGGCGCGGTCGACCCGCTCGGCGCGATCGCGGTCGGCGCCATCGCCGGCCTGCTGTGCGCCATGGCCGTCGGCCTGAAGTACAAGTTCGGTTACGACGACTCCCTCGACGTCGTCGGCGTCCACCTGGTCGGCGGTGTCGTCGGCTCCCTGCTGATCGGCTTCTTCGCCAGCGGCAAGGGCCAGTCCGAGGTCCAGGGCCTGTTCTACGGCGGTGGCCTTGACCAGTTCTGGAAGCAGTGCGCCGGTGTCTTCGCGGTCCTCGCCTACTCCCTGATCGTCTCCGCCATCCTCGCCTTCGTGCTCGACAAGACGATCGGCATGCGGGTGTCCGAGGACGACGAGGTGGCCGGCATCGACCAGGCCGAGCACGCCGAGACCGCATACGACTTCAGCGGCGCCGGCGGTGGTGCCTCCCGCACCGCCTCCGCCCCGGTCGCCGCAGCTGCTAGCAAGAAGGTGGACGCATGAAGCTCATCACCGCCGTCGTCAAGCCGCACCGGCTGGACGAGATCAAGGAAGCCCTCCAGGCGTTCGGAGTGCACGGCCTGACGGTCACCGAGGCCAGCGGCTACGGTCGGCAGCGGGGCCACACCGAGGTCTACCGCGGTGCCGAGTACACGGTCGACCTGGTCCCGAAGATCCGTATCGAGGTGCTGGCCGAGGACGACGACGCCGAGCAGCTGATCGACGTCATCGTGAAGGCGGCCCGCACCGGCAAGATCGGTGACGGCAAGGTCTGGTCGCTTCCGGTCGAGACCGCCGTCCGGGTCCGCACCGGCGAGCGCGGGCCGGACGCGCTCTGACACGCAGAAGAACAGGAGTCGCTGGGTGACGAGTACGGGCGTACGTACGGAAGCAGAGGACTCGGGACCCAGCGGCTACGCGGCGGCCCGGCTGCGCCTCCTCACGGAGGGGGCGCGGTCCGGGCCGCCGCGCCGCGCCGCCCTGGCCGAGCTGACCGACGACTGGCTGGCGGGACTGTTCGACGCGGGGGCCGAGGGGCTGCGCGGCGTCTCCCTGGTGGCGGTCGGCGGCTACGGCCGCGGTGAGCTGTCCCCGCGCAGCGACCTCGACCTGCTGCTCCTCCACGACGGCGGCGACGCCGCGCGGATCGCCGCGCTCGCCGACCGCATCTGGTACCCGGTCTGGGACCTGGGTCTCGCCCTGGACCACTCCGTGCGAACCCCGGCCGAGGCCCGCAGAACGGCAGGCGAGGACCTGAAGGTCCAGCTCGGCCTGCTCGACGCCCGCCACATCGCGGGCGACCTCGGCCTCACCGCGGGCCTGCGCACGGCGGTCCTCGCCGACTGGCGCAACCAGGCGCCGAAACGACTGCCCGAACTGCAGGAACTGTGCGCCGAGCGGGCCGAACGCCAGGGCGAGCTGCAGTACCTGCTGGAGCCGGACCTCAAGGAGGCCCGCGGCGGCCTCCGCGACGCCACCGCCCTGCGCGCCGTCGCCGCCTCCTGGCTGGCCGACGCCCCGCGCGAGGGCCTGAGCGACGCCCGGCGCCGGCTGCTCGACGTCCGCGACGCCCTGCACCTCGCCACCGGACGCGCCACCGACCGGCTCGCCCTGCAGGAACAGGACCAGGTCGCCGCCGAGCTGGGGCTGCTCGACGCCGACACCCTGCTGCGGCAGGTGTACGAGTCGGCGCGGACCATCTCGTACGCCAGCGACGTCACCTGGCGGGAAGTGGGGCGCGTGCTGCGGTCGCGCGCCGTGCGGCCGCGCCTGCGGTCCATGCTGGGCGGGGCCAAGCAGGTCGCCGATCGGTCGCCGCTGGCGGAGGGCGTGGTGGAGCAGGACGGCGAGGTGGTGCTCGCCCGTGCCGCGCGCCCCGACCGCGATCCCGTGCTGCCGTTGCGGGCCGCGGCCGCCGCCGCGCAGGCCGGACTGCCGCTCTCCCTGCACGCCGTACGGCGCATGGCGGCCGGCGTGCGCCCCCTGCCCACGCCGTGGCCCGCCGAGGCGCGCGAGCAGCTCGTCACGCTGCTGGGCTCGGGTCGTCCGACCGTCGAGGTCTGGGAGGCCCTGGAGGCCGAGGGCCTGATCACGCGGCTGATCCCCGACTGGGAGCGGGTGCGCTGCCGGCCGCAGCGCAACGCCGTGCACGTCTGGACCGTCGACCGGCACCTCATCGAGACCGCCGTCCGCGCCTCCGAGTTCACCCGCCGGGTCAGCCGCCCCGACCTGCTCCTGGTGGCCGCGCTGCTGCACGACATCGGCAAGGGCTGGCCCGGCGACCACTCGGTCGCGGGCGAGATCATCGCCCGGGACGTGGCGGGCCGGATCGGCTTCGACCGCGCGGACGTGGCCGTCCTCGCCACGCTCGTACGCCACCACCTCCTGCTCGTCGAGACCGCCACCCGGCGCGACCTGGAGGATCCCGCCACCGTGCGCGCGGTCGCCGAGGCGGTCGGTTCGCAGGGCACGCTGGAGCTGCTGCACGCGCTCACCGAGGCCGACGCGCTGGCCACCGGGCCGGCCGCCTGGTCGTCATGGCGGGGCTCGCTCGTCGCCGACCTGGTGAAACGCGTCTCGGCCGTCCTCGCCGGGGACGCCCCCGCCGACCCGGAGGCCGCCGCGCCGACCGCCGAGCAGGAGCGGCTCGCCATCGAGGCGGTCGCGACGGGCAGCCCCGTGCTGGCGTTGCGGGCGCAGACCGAGGTGCCCACCGAGGAGGCGTCCGGCGAGGCCGAGCCCCTCGGCGTGGAGCTGCTGATCGCCGTACCGGACCAGCCCGGCGTGCTGCCCGCCGTGTCCGGTGTCCTCGCCGTGCACCGCCTGACCGTCCGCACGGCCGAGCTGCGGTCCCTCGAGCTGCCGGACGGCGTCGAGGGTTCGGTGCTGCTGCTCGACTGGCGGGTCGCCGCCGAGTACGGCTCGCTGCCGCAGGCCGCCCGGCTCCGTGCCGACCTCGTCCGGGCCCTCGACGGCTCCCTCGACATCGCCTCCCGCCTGGCCGAACGCGACGCCGCGTACCCGCGCCGCCGGGGCGTCGTCGCGCCGCCGCCGCGGGTGACGGTCGCCTCCGCCGCGTCCCGCCTCGCCACGGTGATCGAGGTGCGGGCCCAGGACGCGCCGGGACTGCTCTTCCGTATCGGGCGCGCGCTGGAGGACGCGGGAGTGCGGGTGCGCAGCGCCCATGTGTCGACGCTGGGCGCGAACGCCGTCGACGCGTTCTATGTCACAGGGCCGGAGGGCGCACCCCTGCCGGGAGAGGAGGCGGTGGCCGTCGCGCGCAAGCTGGAGGAGACATTGCGCGGCTGACCCGTGACCCGCTCCAGTGGAGCCGGGATACCCTGGAGGGCGATTCATCCGCCAGCCACCGACCCTGAGGACCGCGAGCGCCGTGTTCGATACTCTCTCCGATCGCCTCTCAGCGACTTTCAAGAACCTGCGCGGCAAGGGACGGCTCTCCGAGGCGGACATCGACGCCACCGCGCGCGAGATCCGGATCGCGCTCCTCGAGGCGGACGTGGCGCTGCCGGTCGTCCGGAGCTTCATCAAGAACGTCAAGGAGCGGGCCCTCGGCGCGGAGGTCTCCAGGGCGCTGAACCCGGCTCAGCAGGTGCTGAAGATCGTCAACGACGAGCTCGTGACGATCCTCGGCGGCGAGACCCGGCGGCTGCGCTTCGCCAAGCAGCCGCCCACGGTGATCATGCTGGCGGGTCTGCAGGGTGCCGGTAAGACCACCCTCGCGGGCAAGCTCGGCCGGTGGCTCAAGGAGCAGGGACACTCCCCGCTGCTGGTCGCCGCCGACCTCCAGCGCCCGAACGCGGTCAACCAGCTGAGCGTCGTCGCCGAGCGCGCCGGCGTGGCCGTCTTCGCGCCGGAGCCGGGCAACGGCGTCGGTGACCCGGTCAAGGTCGCCAAGGACTCCATCGACTTCGCGAAGACCAAGGTCCACGACATCGTGATCGTGGACACCGCCGGCCGCCTGGGCATCGACCAGGAGATGATGCAGCAGGCCGCGGACATCCGGGACGCGGTCTCGCCGGACGAGATCCTGTTCGTCGTCGACGCGATGATCGGTCAGGACGCGGTCAACACCGCCGAGGCCTTCCGCGACGGCGTCGGCTTCGACGGCGTGGTGCTCTCCAAGCTCGACGGTGACGCCCGCGGTGGCGCCGCGCTGTCGATCCGGCAGATCACCGGCAAGCCGATCATGTTCGCGTCGAACGGCGAGAAGCTCGACGACTTCGACGCCTTCCATCCCGACCGGATGGCCTCCCGCATCCTCGACATGGGTGACCTGCTCACCCTGATCGAGCAGGCGGAGAAGACGTTCAGCCAGGAAGAGGCCGAGAAGATGGCCTCCAAGCTGGCGTCGAAGAAGGGCCAGGACTTCACCCTGGACGACTTCCTGGCCCAGATGGAACAGGTCAGGAAGATGGGCTCCATCTCCAAGCTGCTCGGCATGCTGCCCGGCATGGGCCAGATCAAGGACCAGATCCAGAACCTCGACGAGCGGGACGTCGACCGCACCGCCGCGATCATCAAGTCGATGACGCCGGGCGAACGCCAGGACCCGACGATCATCAACGGCTCGCGCCGCGCCCGTATCGCCCGGGGTTCCGGTGTGGACGTCAGCGCGGTGAAGAACCTGGTCGAGCGGTTCTTCGAGGCCCGCAAGATGATGTCCCGGATGGCCCAGGGCGGCGGGATGCCCGGCATGCCCGGCATCCCGGGCATGGGCGGCGGCCCCGGCCGGACGAAGAAGAAGCAGAAGCAGGCCAAGGGCAAGCAGCGCTCCGGCAACCCGATGAAGCGCAAGCAGCAGGAGCAGGAGGAGGCCGCCCGCCGTGCGGCCGCCGCCCAGGGCGGCAACGCCTTCGGCCTGCCGGGTCAGCAGGCCGGGCAGGACTTCGAGCTGCCGGACGAGTTCAAGAAGTTCATGGGCTGACCCCCCGTCCCGTACGTCGCCGAGGGCGTCCTTCCTCACGAGGGGCGCCCTCTGCACATGCCGTGGACCGCTGTCTGCCGTAACGTCCAGATATGAGCAATGCCGCGCCACCCCGCAAGGCTCCTGACCAGCCGTGGCGCACCGAGGGCACCCCGGACGAGCCGCCCACGCCGCCGCGCGGCCGGCGCATACGCGGCCGGTGGTGGGGCCTGCTCCTCACCGCGGTGATCGTGTTCTTGCTGGCCTGGGTGGGGCTGAACTACCTGGGCCGGGGTGACGAGCCGACGATCTCGTACACCGAGTTCAGCAGGCAGGTCGACGCCGGCAACGTCTCCCGGATCTACGCCAAGGGCGACGCGATCCAGGGCGAGCTGAGGAACGCCAGGGACAACCCCGAGGGCGACGGCGAGTACACCAAGTTCATGACACAGCGGCCCGCCTTCGCGGACGACGACCTCTGGCAGGAGCTGAGCCGCAACAACGTCACGGTGACCGCGCAGCCGGTGGTGGTGCAGCGCAGCCTCCTCACCAACCTGCTGATCTCGCTCGTGCCGATCGTGATCATCGTCGCCGTGTGGGTCTTCGTGGTCCGGCGGTTCAGCGCGGGCCAGGGCGGTGCGGGCGGTCTGTTCGGACGCAAACCGCCGCCCAAGCCGGTCGAGCTCACGCCGGGCAGGCACCGCACGACGTTCGCCGACGTGGCCGGCATCGACGAGGTCAAGGGCGAGCTGGACGACGTCGTCGACTTCCTGGAACACCCCGAGGCCTACCGCAAAATGGGTGCGAAGATGCCGCGCGGCGTGCTGCTCGCGGGCTCGCCCGGCACCGGCAAGACGCTGCTGGCGCGTGCGGTGGCGGGCGAGGCGGGCGTGCCGTTCTTCTCCGCCTCCGCTTCCGAGTTCATCGAGATGATCGTCGGTGTCGGCGCCTCCCGCGTGCGGGAGCTGTTCGCCGAGGCCCGCAAGGTGGCGCCGTCGATCATCTTCATCGACGAGATCGACACCATCGGACGGGTGCGCGGCGGCGGCGCGTCGGTGAGCGGTCACGACGAGCGCGAGCAGACGCTGAACCAGATCCTCACGGAGATGGACGGCTTCTCCGGCGCGGAGGGCGTCGTCGTCATCGCGGCGACGAACCGGGCCGACATCCTCGACCCCGCTCTGACCCGGCCGGGCCGCTTCGACCGGGTGGTCACCGTCTCCCCGCCGGACCGTGCCGGGCGCGAGGCGATCCTGCGGATCCACACTCGTGAGATCCCGCTCGCCGACGACGTGGACCTGGTCCAGCTGGCCCGCACGACCCCGGGCATGACGGGCGCGGACCTGGCCAACCTCGCCAACGAGGCCGCGCTGCTCGCGGTCAAGCGCAAGCAGGAGCACGTCACGGCCGCACACCTGTCCGAGGCCCTGGAGAAGGTGCATCTGGGCGCCGAACGCACCCTGGTGATGCCCGAGGAGGACCGGCGCCGGACCGCGTACCACGAGAGCGGGCACGCCCTCCTCGGCATGCTGCAACCGGGCGCGGACCCCGTCCGCAAGATCACGATCGTGCCGCGCGGCCGGGCGCTCGGCGTGACGATGTCGACACCCGAGGTGGAGCGGTACGCGCACTCGGAGCAGTACCTGCGCGGCCGCATCATCGGCGCCCTGGGCGGCATGGCGGCCGAAGAGGTGGTGTACGGGGTCGTCACCACGGGCGCGGAGAACGACCTCGAACAGGTCACCAACATCGCGCGCGGGATGGTGGCCCGCTGGGGCATGAGCGAGCGCGTCGGCCGCCTCTCCGCCCTGCCGAGCGACGCCCAGCAGGCGTACGGGCTCTCGGCGGCTCCGCAGACGCTCGACGTGATCGACGCCGAGATGCGCCGGATCGTCGACGACTGCTACGAGGAGGCCTGCCGCAAGTTGCGCGACCACCGGGGCCGACTGGACGCGCTGGCGGAGGCGCTGCTGGAACGGGAGACGCTGGATGAGACGGACGCCTACCGCATCGCCGGGATCACCCGCCTGACCAAGGGGAACGGGGACGGGTAGGGCCGGGAACGCCGTGCGCCGCCGCCCGGCCCCTGCTCCGTGGGAGAAGTGAGGTCCGGCGCGTCCGCCCCGCGCGGTTCGTCAGGAGTTCAGGGCGTCCGGGCGATCAGGTAGCGGAACACGTTCGGCATCCACACCGTGCCGTCAGGACGCCGGTGCTGGTGCAGCGCCTCCGTCAGCTCCTTGTCGACCTGCTCCTGATCGGTCGCCGCGATGGCCGCGTCGAACAGCCCGGTCGACAGCATCCCGCGCAGCGCACTGGTGACGTCGGCGTACCCGAACGGGCAGGCGACCCGGCCCGAGCCGTCCGGCCTCAGTCCCGCCCGCTCGGCGACCTCCTCCAGGTCGTCGCGCAGCGCCGGGCGCCAGCTGCCGCCGCCGCGCAGCGGGTCCGCCAGCTTGGTCGCGACCCGCAGCACGGACGAGGTGGCGCAACGTTCCGGGGGCCCCCAGCCGGCCAGCACCACCGGAGCGCCCCGGTCGGCGAGCGGTGTCGCCGCCGCGAGCAGCTCACCGAGGCCCTCCGCGTCACCCGCGAGACACCCGATGGGCTCGAAGGCGGTGACGAGGGTGTACGCCGGGCCCCGCGCGCCGGCCGTGTCCTCGGGGAGGGCGTCCTCCGGAGAGCCCTCGACGAGCCGGACACCCGCACGCGCGCGTGTGCCGTGTGCCGGCGTGGCCTCCGCCGACAGCCGCTCACGCGCGAGGGCCAGTCTCTCGGGGAAGGAGGACTCGACACCGGTGACGGCGGCACCCCGGGAGGCCGCCATCAGCAGGGCGAGTCCCGATCCGCAGCCCAGGCCCAGCAGCCGGGTGCCGGATCCCACGTCGAGTCGCTCGTAGACGGCCTCGTAGAGCGGTACGAGCATCCGCTCCTGGATCTCCGACCAGTCACGCGCGCGTGCACACAGGTCCACGCGGGGTGCGGGCCCCGCGTGAGGCAGGTGCTGCCGCACGAGCGTAGGTGTCATCGAAAGCGCCCCAATCCGCGGACAGTTGCCGCTGTACCCGTTTTCGTCGCCCCCCGCCGCGTACGCCCACCTTCCCCCGTATGCCAGGTAACTCCGAGCCCGCGGCGGCGTCCAGGGGTCTCGGCGGCCCGCTTGTGAGGTGCCCCCGTAAGTGGCGAGAATTCACATTCCGGCAACGCTGGTGTCCCTCGCTACGACGGAATGTCTCCGTCCGGGAGGCGATGAGTGGCGTGTTCATGCCGTAGGCGACGACCGACGGTCGCGGAACGGGGTGGCCGTCCTCTTCCGGCCAAGGTCGCCCTCGTCGACCGCTCGCCGCCGCTGGTCGGGGCGGTGTTCCGCGGCTGCCCGGACGGAGTCGACGGGGCGGTGGCGGAACCCGGAACCGGACCGGGTATGGTCACGGTCGTACCGCGCTTTGGCCGGGCGAGCGCGCGAGGCGGCCGAAACACCTCTTGCGCACCTGTGGACCCACACACCCCCGGCGCGCGGACGTGCTCTACGCGCCGGGTCGTACGTCAGGCTACGTCCCGCCTTGCGCCGAGCTGCGTGGCTTCTCCGCAGATCAGCGCACCCGCCCTCCTCAGGACGCATCAGTGGCAACTGACGGGTACGTGCAAATTATTTGGGATGCCCCGGAATAGGAACACAGCGGGACTCAGGCTCGTTGTCATTACGTGAGCACGACACCACCTGTTCTCGCCGCAGAGCTGGCGCAGGCGTGGGCCGACATTCAGCGGTACCACCCCGAGCTGCCGGACCTTGCCGCGCCCGAGTCCCTGATCGGAGAGTCGTCGTCCGCCTGCGGACACGAACTCTCCTTCGAGCGGCTGCTCCATGAGGCAGTCCACGGCATCGCCGCCGCCCGCGGAATCCGCGACACCTCCCGCGCCGGCCGATACCACAACCGCAGATTCCTCGCGATCGCCGAGGAGCTGGGCCTGGACCACCCCGACGAGCCGCACCCCAGCAGCGGCTTCTCGCTGGTCACGCTCAACCCCGAGGCGAAGCGGCGCTACCGCCCGACGATGGAGCGCCTCCAGCGCGCCCTGAAGGCCCACACCGCCGCCACCACCGCCGACACCGGCCGCACCTTCCGCGGCCCGGCCGCCCGCCACGGCTCCTCCGGCGGCGGCGTCCGGGTCAAGGCGGTGTGCGACTGCGGGCGCAACGTTCGGGTCGTCCCGTCCGTCCTGGCGCAGGCCCCGATCATGTGCGGCGGCTGCGGCAAGCCGTTCCGGATCCCCGAAGTGGTGGGCGCGGGCGTGAGGTGAGCGCGCGGCTGCTCGTGGCAGCCGCGCGGCACCCGTAGTGCCGCTGTTGCGCACCCGGTGCCGGTCGCGGGGACGCCGGGTGCCGCTTCGGCATGCCCGGGCGCCCCTCGGTCGGAAGCGACCCGCCGGGTGTGGCAGAATGGTCAGCTGTACTCGACAGCCGCACAGGACCCCTCTCTCCTCCGGCTGACGCGTCCATCGGGCACTCGGGTACCGCAACCCCACGCGGCCTTCTCGCCGTGCCCAACCACGTCAAATCCAGGAGAACCCACTCCCGTGGCAGTCAAGATCAAGCTGAAGCGTCTGGGCAAGATCCGTTCGCCTCACTACCGCATCGTCGTCGCCGACTCCCGCACCCGCCGCGACGGCCGTGCGATCGAGGAGATCGGCAAGTACCACCCGACGTACAACCCGTCGGTGATCGAGGTCGACGCCGAGCGCGTGGCGTACTGGCTCGGTGTCGGCGCCCAGCCGACCGAGCCCGTGCTCGCCATTCTGAAGAAGACCGGCGACTGGCAGAAGTTCAAGGGCGAGCCCGCCCCGGCGCCGCTGCTCGTCGCCGAGCCCAAGGCCGCGCGTCCGTCCTTCGAGGCTCTCGGCGGCGACGACGAGGGCAAGGGTGAGGCGATCACCCAGAAGAAGAAGGCCGAGAAGAAGGACGAGGCCCCGGCCGAGTCCGCGCCTGAGTCGACCGAGGCCTGAGCATGCTCGAGGAGGCTCTCGAGCACCTCGTGAAGGGCATCGTCGACAACCCGGACGATGTGCAGGTGGCCTCGCGCAACCTGCGCCGCGGACGCGTGCTGGAGGTCCGGGTGCACCCCGACGACCTCGGCAAGGTGATCGGCCGCAACGGTCGCACCGCGCGCGCTCTGCGCACCGTCGTGGGCGCCATCGGCGGCCGCGGCGTCCGTGTCGACCTCGTCGACGTGGACCACGTCCGCTGACGCAATCGCAGCACCGGCTCGGGCCGGGGAGGGCCACTGGGCCGTCCCCGGCCCGTAGCCGTATGACAGGAGATCTTCGAAAGTGCAGCTGGTAGTCGCTCGGATCGGCCGCGCCCACGGCATCAAGGGCGAGGTCACCGTCGAGGTCCGCACCGACGAGCCCGAACTGCGGCTCGCTCCCGGCGCCGTACTCGCCACCGATCCCGCCTCCGCGGGACCCCTCACCATCGAGACGGGCCGGGTGCACAGCGGCCGCCTGCTGCTGCGGTTCGCGGGCGTGAGCGACCGCAACGGCGCCGAGGCCCTGCGCAACACCCTCCTGATCGCCGAGATCGACCCGGAGGAGCTGCCCGAGGGCGAGGACGAGTACTACGACCACCAGCTGATCGACCTCGATGTCGTCACCGAGGACGGGATGGCGGTCGGCCGGATCACCGAGATCTCGCACCTGCCCACGCAGGACCTGTTCATCGTGGAGCGCCCGGACGGCAGCGAGGTCATGATCCCGTTCGTGCAGGAGATCGTCACCGAGATCGACCTGGAGGAGCAGCGGGCCGTCATCGACCCGCCGCCCGGCCTGATCGACGACCGCGCGGACATCGCCTCGTCCAGGGACGAGTCCTGATGCGGCTCGACGTCGTCACGATCTTCCCCGAGTACCTCGACCCGCTGAACGTCTCCCTGGTCGGCAAGGCACGCGCGCGGGGGCAGCTGGGGGTGCACGTGCACGACCTGCGCGCGTGGACGTACGACCGGCACAACACGGTCGACGACACGCCCTACGGCGGCGGCCCCGGCATGGTCATGAAGACCGACCCCTGGGGCGACGCCCTCGACACCGTCCTCGCCGAGGGCTACGAGACGGGCGCGCACGGGCCGGCCCTGATCGTCCCCACGCCCAGCGGGCGTCCCTTCACCCAGGAACTCGCCGTGGAGCTCTCCGAGCGTCCGTGGCTGATCTTCACCCCGGCTCGCTACGAGGGCATCGACCGGCGGGTCGTCGACGAGTACGCCACCCGGATGCCGGTGTACGAGGTGTCCATCGGCGACTACGTCCTCGCCGGCGGCGAGGCCGCCGTCCTGGTCGTCACGGAGGCCGTGGCCCGGCTGCTGCCCGGCGTCCTCGGCAACGCCGAGTCGTACCGGGACGACTCCTTCGCGCCCGGCGCCATGGCCAACCTCCTGGAGGGGCCCGTCTACACCAAGCCGCCCGCGTGGCGCGGCCGCGGCATCCCGGACGTCCTGCTCAGCGGGCACCACGGGAAGATCGCCCGCTGGCGGCGCGACGAGGCGCTGCGGCGCACGACGGCCAACCGGCCGGACCTGATCGAGCGCTGCGACCCCAAGGCCTTCGACAAGAAGGACCGGGAGATGCTCTCCATCCTGGGCTGGGAACCGGACCCCGAGGGGGAGCCGTACGGCCGATTTTGGCGCAGGACCAAGGGCGTGGAAGAATAGACCGCTGTTGTGCGCCCGTCCGGCGTGCGCCCCTGCCACAGGGGGACACGACGCCCGCCTCGATCCGCACAACCTTCGAACCAGAACCTAGTTCCCGTTGATGACCTGTGGCATCAGCGAAGAAAGCAGACGAAATGTCTCACCTGCTCGACACCGTCGACGCCGCGTCGCTGCGCACCGACGTCCCGGCCTTCCGCCCGGGTGACACCGTCAACGTCCACGTCCGCGTCATCGAGGGCAACCGCTCCCGCGTGCAGCAGTTCAAGGGCGTGGTGATCCGTCGCCAGGGCTCCGGCGTGCGCGAGACCTTCACGGTCCGCAAGGTCTCCTTCTCCGTCGGCGTCGAGCGCACCTTCCCGGTGCACACCCCGATCGTCGAGAAGATCGAGCTCGTCACCAAGGGTGACGTCCGCCGCGCCAAGCTGTACTACCTGCGCGACCTGCGCGGCAAGGCGGCGAAGATCAAGGAGAAGCGCGAGAACTGAGCGCTTCCCGGAGTTCACAGCGGGGCCGGATAGCATCGGGCTCCGATGGACACCGAAGCACAGCCGACGGAGCGCGACCGCTCCTCCCACCCTTCCGGATCCGTGGAGATCCCGGACACAGAGGGACCGGGAGGGCGGTCGCGTTTCGCGTTGCCGGCCCGGATCGCCGAGTGGGTCCCGGGCGGGCGGATCACCCTGACCGTGCTGGTCTGCCTGGTCTTCGCGCTGCTGCTCAACACCTTCGTGGCGCAGCCGTTCCGGATTCCCAGTGGCTCGATGCAGCCGGAATTGAGGATCGGCGACCGCGTTCTCGTAAACAAGTTGGCGTACCGTTTCGGTGCTCAGCCGCGGCGCGGCGACGTGGTCGTGTTCGACGGGACCGGATACTTCGGGAACGCCGATTACGTCAAACGCGTCGTGGGCGTGGGCGGAGACCACGTGGTCTGCTGCGACAAGGAAGGGAGGCTCCAGGTGAACGGCCGGTCGGTCGACGAGTCGACGTTCCTGTACCCCGGCGACAGCGCGTCCACGGTGCCTTTCGACGTCGTCGTGCCCGACGGCACCCTGTTCGTCCTCGGCGACCACCGCAGCGCCTCCAGCGACTCCCGCGACCACCTCGGCTCACCCGGCGGCGGCATGGTCCCCGTCGACGGCGTGATCGGCCGCGCCGACTGGATCGTCTGGCCCTCGGCCCACCTGACGCACCTGGACCCGACCGGCGCCTACGCGCGCGTGCCCGCGGCGGACGGTGGACATGGGTAACCGCGGCAAGCCGCGCGGTGCGCCCGTCAGTGCCGCCGAGAACCTGCTGCCGACCGGCACCCGGCGTGCCGCCGCCCCGGCCGGAGGCGGGCGCACGCGCGCGGAGCGGCGCAAGCTCCAGCGGAAGGTCAAGCGGCGGCGGCGCCGGTCGGCGATCAAGGAGATACCGCTCCTCGTCGGCGTGGCCGTGCTGATAGCCCTCGTCCTGAAGACGTTCCTCGTCCAGGCGTTCGTGATCCCGTCGGGCTCCATGGAGCAGACGATCCAGATCGGCGACCGGGTCCTGGTCGACAAGCTCACCCCGTGGTTCGGCACCAGGCCGGAACGCGGCGACGTCGTGGTTTTCAAGGACCCCGGCGGCTGGCTCCAGGACGAGCAGCCCACGCAGAAGAAGGACGACCCCGTCGTCGTCAAGCAGGTCAAGGAGGGGCTCACCTTCATCGGTCTGCTGCCGTCGGAGGACGAGAAGGACCTCATCAAGCGGGTCGTCGGCGTCGGCGGTGACCGGGTGCAGTGCTGTGACGCGCAAGGGCGGGTCACGGTCAACGGCGTCCCCCTGGACGAGGACTACCTGAACCCGGGCGACGAGCCGTCCGCGACCGAGTTCGACATCACCGTGCCCGAGGGTCGGCTGTGGGTGATGGGCGACCACCGGTCCAACTCCGCGGACTCCCGCTCCCACCAGGACACCGACTACGGCGGCACCGTCTCCGAGGACGAGGTCGTCGGCCGGGCCGTCGTCATCGCCTGGCCGCTGGGCCACTGGACCACGCTCGACGAACCGAAAACCTACGCTTCCCTGTCCGACTCGGCGGCCGGGTCGACCGCGGCCCCCCGGCCGTCGCATAGGGTTGCCCCCGACGATCCGAACGGAACGATCCAGCTCCCGAGCCCTGCGGAACTCCCGCTCGTTATGGGAGTGGTGGGCCTGCGTCGTGTGTGGGGCAGGCGGCGGCACAGAGTGAGGAGTTGGCGTGGGGGATGTGGCGGTCGGCGCACGGTCCGGGCACGGCGGCGAGGAGCACCGCGGACGCCCCGTGGGAGCGGCCCCCCAGGCCGCGGGCAGCGGCGTGAACTCCGGGAATGAAGGCCAGACGGCCGAGGACGGCACGGTGACGGACGAGCAGAGCCAGACCGGGGACCACGGGCCGCAGGGCCCCGCCCCCCAGCAGCCGAAGAAGCAGCGCTCCTTCTGGAAGGAGCTGCCGATCCTGATCGGTATCGCGCTGGTGCTGGCGCTGCTGATCAAGACCTTCCTGGTGCAGGCCTTCTCGATCCCCTCCGACTCGATGCAGAACACCCTGCAGGAGGGCGACCGCGTTCTCGTCGACAAGCTGACCCCGTGGTTCGGGTCCGAGCCCGAGCGCGGCGAGGTCGTCGTCTTCCACGACCCCGACAACTGGCTGGCGGGTGAGCCGACGGCGGACCCCAACGCCCTGCAGACGTTCCTCAGCTGGATCGGCCTGATGCCGTCCGCCGAGGAGAAGGACCTCATCAAGCGCGTGGTCGGCGTCGGCGGCGACACGGTCGAGTGCAACGGCACCGGCCCGCTGAAGGTCAACGGCAAGGCGCTGGACGAGCCGTACGTCTACCCCGGCAACACCCCGTGCAGCCAGGACGACCAGGGCGGCCAGTTCAAGGTGAAGGTGCCCGAGGGCTTCATCTGGGTCATGGGCGACCACCGGCAGAACTCCCGGGACTCGCGCTACAACCAGGGCGACGCCAACAAGGGCATGGTCCCCGTGGACAAGGTCGTCGGACGCGCCATCGTCAAGGCCTGGCCGATCAACCGCTGGGGCACCCTCCCGGTGCCGGACACCTTCGACCAGCCCGGCCTGAACGCCCAGTCG
Source organism: Streptomyces chromofuscus (assembly GCF_015160875.1). Taxonomy (NCBI): domain Bacteria; kingdom Bacillati; phylum Actinomycetota; class Actinomycetes; order Kitasatosporales; family Streptomycetaceae; genus Streptomyces; species Streptomyces chromofuscus. Next base: position 5,891,224 of record NZ_CP063374.1, read on the forward strand.
GCCGCGGCCGGGGTGGTCACCGGCGCGCCGAACGCACTGGCCCTCGCGGGAGTCGCGCCGATGGCGCTGTGGCGTCGCCGACGGCCGCAGGCCTGACCCCACGCCCTTTTGGACCTCGTGAAGCACCCGTGCAGCTGTCGCAGCGGCCGGGACGAAGGGCTGACCGGGTCCGGTACCGCCGGGTAGGGTGCGGATCCATGGGTGGTGAGAGCGCGACACGTACGGCCCCGCACAGCGGTGGGACGAGCAAGGGCCCGGCGGGCGGCCGGACCGGACAGCGGTTGTCCGGACTGGCGGTCGCGCTGGGCCTCGTGCTGTTCCTGGCCGGTTTCGGCTGGGCAGCGGTGACCTATCTGCCGTACACCGTGCCCACCCGCTCGATGACGCCCACCATCGACGCGGGCGACCGGGTGCTGGCACAGCGCGTCGACGGCGCCGATGTGCGCCGCGGTGACGTCGTCGTCTTCAAGGACGCCACCTGGGGTAACGCACCGCTGATCAAGCGGGTGGTGGCCGTCGGCGGGGACCGCGTCGCCTGCTGCCAGGACGGCAGGCTCACCGTCAACGGCAAGCAGATCGAGGAACCGTACCTGTCCCAGGGCCAGACGGCCGCGGACATGAACTTCGGGACGGTGAACGTGCCGGAAGGGCGGCTGTTCCTGCTCGGCGACGAGCGGCAGGGCTCCCTGGACTCCACCGCCCACCTCACGGACGCCGCCGGCGGCACCGTGGCGCGCGACGCCGTCTCCGGACGGGTGGACGCCGTCGTCTGGCCGATGAACGGCATGCTGGCACGCCCCACCGGGTTCGAGGCCCTCGGCGGTCTGTCCGAGCCGGGGCCGCTGCGGACGATCGGCGTGATGATCGTCGTCGGCGCCGCGCTGGTGCTCGGTGGTGCCGCGTACGGGCCGGTCGCCAGGCACCTGGGGTCCCGCGCGAGGACGGGGCCCGCCGGTGTCCGCTGAGGTGACGGCGGGATACGAGCTCGACGGCGAGCGCATGCGCAAGGTGGCCAGGGTGGTGCTGCTCGACCCGGACGACCGGATCCTGCTCCTGCACGGCCACGAGCCGGACGATCCGGCGGACGACTGGTGGTTCACGCCGGGCGGCGGACTGGAGGGCGAGGAGACCCGTGAGGAGGCCGCGCTGCGGGAACTCGCGGAGGAGACGGGAATCACCAAGGTCCAGCTCGGTCCGGTGCTGTGGCGGCGGATGTGCTCCTTCCCGTTCGCCGGGCGCCGCTGGGACCAGGACGAGTGGTACTACCTCGCTCGCACCGACCAGACGGCGACGGAGGCGGTCGCCCTCACCGAGCTGGAGAGACGCAGTGTCGTGGAAGCCCGGTGGTGGACCTGTGAGGAACTGACCCGGGCTCATGAGACGGTGTATCCGACCAGACTCGCCGAGCTGCTGCGCAGGCTGCTCGACGAAGGTCCCCCCGCCAGGCCGGAGTTCCTTGACACGGAAATCGTCTAGGGGCTCACGGGACTGGCGCACAATGGTGGGATCGCACGGCTGAAGGGGAACATGCCATGAGCGCCGAGGACCTCGAGAAGTACGAGACCGAGATGGAGCTCAAGCTCTACCGGGAGTACCGCGATGTCGTCGGTCTGTTCAAATACGTGATCGAGACCGAGCGGCGCTTCTACCTGACCAACGACTACGAGATGCAGGTGCACTCGGTACAGGGCGAGGTGTTTTTCGAGGTGTCCATGGCGGATGCCTGGGTGTGGGACATGTACCGGCCGGCCCGGTTCGTGAAGCAGGTGCGTGTCCTGACGTTCAAGGACGTGAACATCGAGGAGCTGAACAAGAGCGACCTGGAGCTGCCCGGAGGGTGATGTTCGCTCGTGTGGGTGACGAAGTTGTCCACAACTGCTGAGTAATCCACCAAGATCCACTTCTTGGTGGGGGATGCGTGACCGTTGGCGCCGAGGAGGTGCCGACATGAACGCACGAGACGCACTCGGCAGGTACGGCGAGGAACTGGCCGTCCGACGGCTGGCGGCGGCCGGTATGACCGTCCTGGAGCGCAACTGGCGCTGCGGCAGGACCGGTGAGATCGACATCGTGGCGCGGGACGGGGACGTCCTGGTCGTCTGCGAGGTGAAGACGCGCAGGGCCGGGCGGTTCCAGCATCCGATGGCCGCGGTGCGGCAGGAGAAGGCCGAGCGGCTGCGCGCCCTCGCCGAACGATGGGTTCACACCCATGGAGGGGCGCCACCGGGAGGCGTCCGCATCGACCTGATCGGCGTCGTCCTGCCCGACCGCGGCGCGCCCGTGGTCGAGCACGCGCGAGGGGTGGCCTGAGATGGGCTTCGCGCGCACGTGCTCCGTCGCCCTCGTCGGGGTCGAGGGTGTGGTGGTGGAGGTCCAGGCGGACCTCGAACCGGGCGTCGCCGCGTTCACCCTGGTGGGACTGCCGGACAAGAGCCTGACCGAGAGTCGGGATCGGGTGCGGGCGGCGGTGGTGAACTCGGGCGCCGAGTGGCCGCAGAAGAAACTCACGGTCGGACTCAGCCCCGCGTCCGTACCGAAAGCGGGCAGTGGGTTCGACCTGGCCGTCGCCTGCGCGGTGCTGGGGGCCGGCGAGCGTATCGATCCGCGCGTGCTCGCCGACATCGTGATGATCGGTGAGCTCGGCCTGGACGGGCGGGTGCGGCCGGTGCGCGGCATCCTGCCGGCGGTGCTGGCCGCGGCGGAGGCGGGCTACGAGCAGGTCGTCGTGCCCGAGTGCGCGGCCACCGAGGCCGCCCTGGTGCCTGGGGTGTCCGTGCTCGGCGTGCGCAGTCTGCGCCAGCTGATCGCCGTCCTGGCCGACGAGCCCGTGCCGGAGGAGGAACCCCACACGCACGGCCGCCCGGATCCGCTGCTCGCCGGACTGCGCCTCCCCGGTACCGGGTCCGCCACGGGCATGCGCACCGTCGGAGCCGCCCAGCAGGACCACGGGCACGACCTGGCCGACGTCGTCGGCCAGATCTCGGCGCGTACGGCGGTGGAGGTCGCAGCGGCCGGGGGACACCACCTGTTCCTGGAGGGCCCGCCCGGCGCCGGCAAGACGATGCTCGCGGAGCGGCTGCCCGGAATTCTGCCCCGCCTCACCCGGCAGGAGTCGCTGGAGGTCACCGCGGTCCACTCGGTGGCCGGGCTGCTGCCGCCCGGCAAGCCGCTGATCGACGTCGCTCCCTACTGCGCCCCGCACCACTCGGCCACCATGCAGGCGCTCGTCGGCGGCGGCGCCGGAATCGCCCGGCCCGGCGCGGTGTCGCTGTCCCATCGCGGGGTGCTGTTCCTCGACGAGACGCCGGAGTTCAACAGCCAGGCCCTGGATGCCCTGCGGCAACCGCTGGAAGCGGGGCAGGTCGTGATCGCGCGCAGTGCGGGGGTGGTGCGCTTCCCGGCGAAGTTCCTGATGGTGCTCGCCGCCAACCCCTGCCCGTGCGGGCGCTTCTCCCAGCGGGACGATCTGTGCGAGTGCCCGCCCGCGGCGATCCGACGCTACCAGGCCCGGCTGTCGGGACCGCTGCTGGACCGGGTCGACCTCCGCGTGGAGGTGGACCGCGTCACGCGGGCCGAGCTCGCCGACCGCGGGGCGCGCGGGGAGTCCACCGCGGCCGTCGCCGAACGGGTGCGCGCGGCGCGGGAACGGTCGGCCGTACGCCTGGCGGGCACTCCCTGGCGAACGAACAGCGAGGTGCCCGGCCGGGAACTGCGCAGCCGCTGGTATGCCGAGGCCGGCGCGATGGACGAGGCGGAACGCAGTCTGGAGCGAGGCATGCTCACGGCTCGGGGCCTCGACCGGGTGCTGCGGGTCGCCTGGACCGTGGCGGACCTCGTGGGGCACGACCGGCCCGACGCGACCGACGTGGTCCTGGCGCTGCAACTGCGCACCGGCGTTCCGCGTGGCGTGCCGATGGCCATCGGAGCGCTCACGTGACCGGCGGCGACCGGCCGGACGACGAACTGCTCGACCGGGTCTTCCTCACTCGGGTGATCGAACCCGGTGACGAGGTCGCCGGGCGGTGGGTGCGGGACTGGGGGGTCGGTGAGGTGGTGCGGCGGTTGCGGGGCGGTGGGACGCCGTTGACCGGGGTGAGTGAGACGAGGTGGGCCGGGTGGCGGGCGCGGGCTCGGCGGGCCGAGCCGGAACGGGATCTCGACGTGGCCCGGGCGGCCGGGGTGCGCTTCGTGCGCCCGGGGGACGCGGAGTGGCCGGGGCAGCTCGACGACCTGGGGTACGGCCGGCCGTTGGGGCTCTGGGTGCGGGGACCCGCCAGCCTGCGGATGTGGGCGCTGCGGTCCGTCGCCGTCGTGGGAGCCCGGGCCTGCACCGAGTACGGCGCCCACATGGCCGTCACCCTCGCCTGCGGCCTCGCCGAGCGCGGCTGGGTCGTCGTCTCCGGCGGCGCCTACGGCGTCGACGGCGCTGCCCACCGGGGCGCACTCGGCGCGGGCGGTGCCACCGTCGCCGTCCTGGCCTGCGGCGTCGACCGGCCCTATCCACGCGGGCACGCGCGCCTGATCGGCAGAATCGCCGAGCAGGGGCTGGTCGTGGGAGAGCTGCCGCCGGGGGACCATCCGACGCCCAGCCGGTTCATCGTGCGCAACCGTGTGATCGCCGCGCTGACCAGGGGGACCGTGGTCGTCGAGGCGGCCTGCCGCAGCGGATCGCTCGTCACCGCGCGGGCGGCGCAGCGGCTGGGGCGGCACACCATGGGCGTGCCCGGCCCGGCCACCAGCGCGCAGTCGGCCGGGGTGCACGAGCTGCTGCGCGGGGAGGCGACGCTGGTCACCGACGCGGCGGAGGTCGTCGAGCTGGTCGGCGACATGGGGGAACTGGCCCCCGTCCGGCGCGGGCCGGTGCTGCCGCGCGACCTGCTGGCACCCGGCGCCCGGCAGGTTCTGGCCGCACTGCCCGCGCGCGACAGCGCCACCGCCGAGGAGATCGCGCGGGGCGCGCCGACGACGGAGGACGACGCTATCGCCAGGCTGTACGAACTCAGAGCACTTGGTTACGTCGAACGACACGGCGATGGCTGGAAGTTGACACGCCAGGCAATGATCTCCCTTCGCGGCGGACGGGACGGATGTTGACCGAGAGTGTTCGGCCGTCCGGGGGAATCCCGATGCCCTTGGGAAATCCGGCAGTTGGCGGGCCGCGCCGGTCACGGAGAGCAACCGCCGTGACCCGGCGGAGCGCTCCGTGGAACGTTTCTGCGCACGGCGCCCCCGCCGTCCTTCGCGCACCGCGACTCCTCAGTCACGCTACGCTCACGAGGATCCAGACACTGTCCGGCAACTCGACACCAGAGCGACACCCACGTACCACGCTTCACGGCAGAACGGCACAAGGCGACGAATGCCCCAGCACACCTCCGGGTCCGACCGGGCGGCGATCCCCCCAGCCGCCCGCGACGGTGGCAGCGATCGGCCGCCCGCTCCCTCGACGCTCGACGAGCTCTGGCGGTCGTACAAGGAGACGGGGGACGAGCGGCTGCGGGAGCAGCTGATTCTGCATTACTCGCCGCTGGTGAAGTACGTGGCCGGCCGGGTGAGCGTGGGACTGCCGCCCAACGTCGAGCAGGCGGACTTCGTCTCCTCCGGGGTCTTCGGGCTGATCGACGCGATCGAGAAGTTCGACATCGACCGGGAGATCAAGTTCGAGACGTACGCGATCACGCGGATCCGGGGCGCGATGATCGACGAGCTGCGGGCGCTGGACTGGATCCCGCGGTCGGTGCGGCAGAAGGCGCGGAACGTGGAGCGGGCGTACGCCACGCTGGAGGCGCGGCTGCGGCGGACGCCGAGCGAGGGGGAGGTGGCCGCCGAGCTCGGCATCCCCGTGGACGAACTGCACGCGGTTTTCAGCCAGTTGTCACTGGCCAACGTGGTGGCGCTGGAGGAGCTGCTGCATGTCGGCGGCGAGGGCGGCGACCGGCTCAGCCTGATGGACACGCTGGAGGACACCGCCGCGGACAATCCGGTGGAGGTGGCCGAGGACCGCGAGCTGCGGCGGTTCCTGGCACGGGCGATCAACACCTTGCCCGAGCGGGAGAAGACCGTGGTCACGCTGTACTACTACGAAGGGCTCACGCTCGCCGAGATCGGCAATGTGCTCGGGGTGACCGAGAGCCGGGTGAGCCAGATCCACACCAAGTCCGTGCTCCAGTTGCGCGCGAAACTGGCCGGGTTCGGTCGTTGACCTGGCCGAACGCCGGTCGCGTGGTGTGCGGCACTCCCGTTGGGGGTGGTGCGTCCGTAAAGTGGTCGGCGTGCCAAGGATTCGAGCGGCCTCCGTGGCCGAGCACCGGTCGATGCAGCGAGCCGCCCTGCTGGACGCGGCTCGTTCCCTGCTGTCCGAGGGTGGGACGGAGGCGCTGACCTTCCCGGCCCTCGCCGAGCGGACGGGGCTCGCCCGGTCGTCCGTGTACGAGTACTTCCGGTCCCGGGCCGCCGTGGTCGAGGAGCTGTGCGAGGTCGACTTCCCGGTCTGGGCGGCGGAGGTCGAGGCGGCGATGGCCGCGGTGGACGGCGGCGAGGCCAAGGTCGAGGCGTACGTGCGGGCGCAGCTGGCGCTGGTGGGGGACCGGCGGCACCGGGCCGTCGTGGCGATCTCCGCGAGTGAGCTGGACGCCGGGGCCCGGGAGAAGATCCGGGCGGCCCACGGGGGGCTCGTCGCGATGATCGTGGAGGCGCTGCGGGAGATGGGGCACGCGGAGCCCAGGCTGGCGGCGATGCTGGTGCAGGGCGTCGTGGACTCGGCCGTGCGGCGGATCGAGCTGGGAGTCGAGGAGCCGTCGGTGGTGGCCGAGGCCGCGGTCGGGATGGTGCTGCGGGGCGTGCGCGGCTGACCCGGCTGGGTCGGGGTCCGGCCGGCCGGCAGTCGCGGCCGGTGTTGCGCGGCGTCAGCGGCCGGCGTCGCGCTGTTCGTGGCTTGGCACCGGCTGGATGGGCGAGTGTTCCCGCCGTCATGCAGGGAGCGAACCCGCGGCGCCGCCGCCGGGAACGGCACCCGCTGTCACGCCGGTAGCGCCACCCCGAGTACCGGCAGCAGCCGGGACGGTCCCCGGTGCAGTAGCCATGGGGGCAGCAGTGACAGCGGGTCCAGGTAGGTGTCGCCCCTGCGCAGGCCCCAGTGGAGGCACGGGGTCGTGCAGTGGGGGTCTCCTGGCTCCACCCGGCCGAGAACCTCCCCCGCCTCCACCTCGTCGCCCTTCCGTACCGAGGCCCGCACCGGCTGGTACGTCGTCCGCAGGGGCGGGTCGCCGGTTCCCGTCAGCTCCACCGAGACCACACCCTTTCCGGCCACCCGGCCGGCGTAGGAGACCCGGCCCGGCGCGACGGCTCGTACGGGTGTTCCGGGTGCGGCCGACAGGTCCACGCCCCGGTGCCCGCGGCCGTAGGGCGTCGCCGGGGGCAGCCAGCCGCGCAGGACCGCGGGACGGGTGCCGACCGGCCAGGCGCGGCCGACCGCCGGTACCGGGGCGGACGGCCTCGTCGAGGCGGGCGTCACCGGGTCGGCGGCATCGGCCGCGGGGGCCGGTGCGGCCGCCGCCAGAGTCAGGAACAGCGCCCAGGTCGCTCGTGCGCATCGCTTCGCTCGCATGGACCAAACCGTGCCGTACCGGACAGAATCCCGGCCCGGGGCTGTGGAGTACCCCCGGGTTGTGGACAGCGGCGTCACCCGCGGGGTCGACGGTCCCGTACACTTCTGGTGGCGATCCGGGTCACCGGGTCGACTTCGCACGCCCCGATGCAGGGCCGGCAACGGTTCGTATCAGCGCCCCTCGGTCCCTTGTGGCACGGCGCAGGTGGGCGTCAGGCGCGGGAGCCGTCCGGTCCCCGCGGCACAACCGAGAAACATGAGGAGAGTACGGCCATGGCCGTCGTCACGATGCGGGAGCTGCTGGAGAGCGGCGTCCACTTCGGTCACCAGACCCGCCGTTGGAACCCGAAGATGAAGCGCTTCATCTTCACCGAGCGCAACGGCATTTACATCATCGACCTGCTCCAGTCGCTGTCGTACATCGACCGCGCCTACGAGTTCGTCAAGGAGACCGTCGCCCACGGCGGCACGGTCATGTTCGTCGGCACGAAGAAGCAGGCGCAGGAGGCCATCGCCGAGCAGGCCACCCGCGTCGGCATGCCCTACGTCAACCAGCGCTGGCTGGGCGGCATGCTCACCAACTTCTCGACCGTCTACAAGCGTCTGCAGCGCCTGAAGGAGCTCGAGCAGATCGACTTCGAGGACGTCGCGTCCTCCGGTCTGACCAAGAAGGAGCTTCTCGTGCTCTCGCGCGAGAAGGCCAAGCTGGAGAAGACCCTCGGCGGTATCCGCGAGATGCAGAAGGTGCCCAGCGCCGTCTGGATCGTGGACACCAAGAAGGAGCACATCGCGGTCGGCGAGGCCCGGAAGCTCAACATTCCGGTCGTCGCCATCCTCGACACCAACTGTGACCCGGACGAGGTCGACTACAAGATCCCGGGCAACGACGACGCGATCCGCTCCGTCACCCTGCTCACCCGCGTGATCGCCGACGCCGTCGCCGAGGGCCTGATCGCCCGCTCCGGTGGTGCCGGTGAGGGCAAGGGCGAGAAGGCCGAGGGCGAGCCGCTCGCCGAGTGGGAGCGCGACCTGCTCGAGGGTGAGAAGAAGGCCGACTCCGAGGAAGCGGCGCCGGCTGCCGAGGCCGCCCCCGAGGCCGCCCCCGAGGCGCCGGCCGCGGACGCCGAGCAGGCCTGACCCTTCGGTGCCGACGGCGGGAGCGGTGACACGCAGTCCGCTCCCGCCGTTCACCCGTAGGTCACGGGTGCGTCGCGGGTCTCGATCTCCATGGAGACCGCGGAACCCGCAGACGTGGAAACCCGCAGATCTTCGATCTTCCAGACTTCGAGAAAGATTCACAGACTCATGGCGAACTACACCGCCGCCGACGTCAAGAAGCTCCGTGAGCTCACCGGCGCCGGCATGATGGACTGCAAGAAGGCGCTGGACGAGGCCGAGGGCAACGTCGAGAAGGCCGTCGAGGCGCTCCGCATCAAGGGCCAGAAGGGCGTCGCCAAGCGTGAGGGCCGCTCCGCCGAGAACGGCGCCGTGGTCTCCATCATCGCCGACGACAACTCCTCCGGCGTCCTGGTCGAGCTGAAGTGCGAGACGGACTTCGTCGCCAAGGGCGAGAAGTTCCAGGCCGCCGCCAAGGCGATCGCCGAGCACGTCGCCAAGACCTCCCCGGCCGACCTGGAGGCGCTGCTCGCCTCCGAGATCGAGGCCGGCAAGACCGTCCAGGCGTTCGTGGACGAGGCCAACGCCAACCTCGGCGAGAAGATCGTCCTGGACCGCTTCGCGCAGTTCTCCGACGGCTTCGTGACCGCGTACATGCACCGCACGATGCCCGACCTGCCCCCGCAGATCGGTGTCCTCGTCGAGCTCGACAAGCCCAACGCCGAGGTCGCCAAGGGCGTCGCGCAGCACATCGCCGCGTTCGCGCCGAAGTACCTCTCCAAGGAGGAGGTGCCGGCCGACGTCGTCGAGACCGAGCGCCGCATCGCCGAGGAGACCACCCGCGCCGAGGGCAAGCCCGAGGCCGCGATCGCCAAGATCGTCGAGGGTCGTCTCAACGGCTTCTTCAAGGACGCCACGCTGCTCGGCCAGCCGTACGCGCTCGACAACAAGAAGTCGGTCCAGAAGGTCCTGGACGAGGCCGGTGTCACCCTGAAGCGCTTCACGCGCATCAAGGTCGGCATCTGAGTCGTACCGCGATCGACGCGCGGCCCGGGGCGGAATGCCGCTAGGGTCGACCGCAGTCGTCCGCGTCGCCCGCGTGGGCCGGCGCGCACGCGCGAGTGACGGACGACAGCAGATCTGACGAGGAGGCCATTGCCGCGTAGGGGATGAGAAACCCACCACCGGCAATGGCCTTCTTCGTATGTGCAACCCGTAAAAGAGGCGAGAACCCCATGACGACCCAGACCCAGAAGAGCGACGACGGCAAAGTGCGAGGCCGGTTTCTGCTGAAGCTGTCCGGAGAGGCCTTCTCCGGCGGCGGGGGCCTGGGCGTCGACCCGGACGTGGTGCACGCCATGGCACGCGAGATCGCGGCCGTCGTACGTGACGGCGCGCAGATCGCCGTCGTGATCGGCGGCGGCAACTTCTTCCGCGGTGCCGAACTCCAGCAGCGCGGCATGGACCGCGCCCGCTCCGACTACATGGGCATGCTCGGCACCGTGATGAACTGCCTCGCCCTCCAGGACTTTCTGGAGAAGGAGGGCATCCAGTGCCGCGTGCAGACCGCCATCACCATGGGGCAGGTCGCCGAGCCGTACATCCCGCTGCGCGCCGTACGGCATCTGGAGAAGGGCCGCGTGGTCATCTTCGGCGCCGGCATGGGCATGCCGTACTTCTCCACCGACACCACCGCCGCCCAGCGCGCGCTGGAGATCGACGCCGAGGCCCTGCTGATGGGCAAGAACGGGGTGGACGGGGTCTACGACTCCGACCCGAAGACCAACCCGGACGCGGTCAAGTTCGACTCGCTCGGCTACGGCGAGGTCATCACCCGCGACCTGAAGGTCGCCGACGCCACCGCCATCACGCTGTGCCGCGACAACAAGCTGCCGATCGTGGTCTTCGAACTCCTGACGGAGGGCAATATCGCCCGCGCCGTCAAGGGTGAGAAGATCGGCACGCTGGTGGGTGACCAGGGCAGCCGGGACTGACCTGGTTTCAGCCATGCCGTCGGCCGGACGCCACCTGTCCGGCGGACGGACGGGACGGACCCCGGCCGGAGGATGGACAATGTTCTGCCGGTCGGGAAACGTGCAGGAAGAAGACGCGACGCAGCCGGCCGCCGCCGCCAAGGAACCGCAGCCGGGCCTACTCAAGACACGCAGGAGCAAGTGGTGATCGAAGAGACCCTCCTCGAAGCCGAGGAGAAGATGGAGAAGGCCGTCGTGGTCGCCAAGGAGGACTTCGCCGCGATCCGCACCGGCCGTGCGCACCCGGCGATGTTCAACAAAATCGTGGCCGACTACTACGGCGCGCCGACGCCGATCAACCAGCTGGCTTCGTTCTCCGTGCCGGAGCCGCGCATGGCGGTCGTCACCCCGTTCGACAAGAGCGCGCTGCGCAACATCGAGCAGGCGATCCGCGACTCCGACCTGGGCGTCAACCCCAGCAACGACGGCAACATCATCCGAGTGGTGTTCCCCGAGCTGACCGAGGAGCGCCGGCGCGAGTACATCAAGGTCGCCAAGGGCAAGGGCGAGGACGCCAAGGTGTCCATCCGCTCCGTCCGCCGCAAGGCCAAGGACGCCATCGACAAGCTGATCAAGGACGGCGAGGTCGGCGAGGACGAGGGCCGCCGTGCGGAGAAGGAGCTCGACGACACCACGGCGAAGTACGTCGCCCAGGTGGACGAGCTGCTCAAGCACAAGGAAGCCGAGCTGCTCGAGGTCTGATGAACGACTCTCCCTGGGGGGCGCCGCCCCACGCCGGGTACTGGGGGCCGTCCGACAGGGGGCCTGTCCAGGGGGCCGCCCCGGCGGGTCCCACGTACGATGCGCATGACGCGCAGCAGACTCGCCCCATGCCCATCGTGCCCGACGTATCCGCACACGGCGGAAGCCAGGATGACGACCGGGGGGCCGCCCGGCTGGGCGGCCCCTTGTTCCGCGACGAGAGCCCGTCGGCGCCACCCCACGGCACGGTGCCGCAGAATCCGGAGCCCATGCACGACGCCCCTCAGCCGGCGCCCGCACCGCAGAAGAAGAGTGCGGGCCGCGACCTGGGCGCGGCGATAGGGGTCGGGGTCGGGCTCGGTGCGGTGATCATCGCGTCCCTGTTCATCGTCAAGGCGGTGTTCGTCGGGGTCGTGGCGGTGGCCGTCGTGGTGGGCCTGTGGGAGCTGACCAAGCGGCTGGAGGAGCGCAAGGGCATTCACGCTCCACTCGTGCCGCTGGCGGTCGGTGGCGCGGCGATGGTCGTCGCCGGGTATGTGCGGGGCGCCGAGGGCGCGTGGGTGGCGATGGCCCTCACCGCGCTGGCGGTGCTGGTCTGGCGGATGACGGAACCGCCGGAGGACTATCTCAGGGACGTGACGGCCGGGGTCTTCGCGGCGTTCTACGTCCCGTTCCTGGCGACGTTCGTCGCGATGATGCTGACCGCGGAGGACGGGCCGCAGCGGGTGTTCGTGTTCCTGCTGCTCACGGTGGTCAGCGACACGGGGGCCTACGCCGTCGGCTGGCGCTTCGGGCGGCACAAGCTGGCTCCGCGCATCAGCCCCGGCAAGACCCGTGAGGGCCTGGTCGGCGCGGTCAGCTTCGCCATGGCCGCCGGCGCGTTGTGCATGGAGTTCCTGATCGACGACGGCACGTGGTGGCAGGGCCTGCTGCTGGGCCTCGCGGTCGCCGCGAGTGCCACCCTGGGCGACCTCGGCGAGTCGATGATCAAGCGGGACCTCGGCATCAAGGACATGGGCACGTTGCTGCCGGGGCACGGCGGCATCATGGACCGGCTGGACTCGTTGCTGCCCACGGCCCCCGTGGTGTGGCTGCTGCTGGTGCTGTTCGTGGGGTCCGGCTGAGTCGTCGCGCGCGTTCCGAGGAGCCCCTGCCCTGTGACGGGCGGGGGCTCTTTGTCATCGGGGTCCGTTCGGACCGGAGTCGGTCGGATGGGGGACCGCGCACCCAGCCGAGCGGTCCAGGTCCCGTTGCCGGGGCCGGGGATCGGGTCGCGACTGCCGCGGCCTCTCCAGCAGCACCGCCGTTCACCCCATGCGCCGGGCCGGTGCCCACGGCGGCCTACTCCAGAAAACCGAGTGCGGTGTCGGGGCGGCAGTGCGGGCATGCCGGCACCTGGCGGCGCAGCGCGTCCAGCGCCTGCGCGCGGGAGGCGCCCACACACCGGTCGTTCCTGGCCGCGACCCAGCACTCGCCGGCGTGCACGGCCACCAGATTGCTCTTGTTCAGGCCCCGCTCGACCAGCCACTCCGGTGGCGGCGGCCGCATCTCGTCGGCTCGACGGCGCTCCGATTCCCGGCGCTGCTCGTCGGCGATCCACCGGTCGAGCTGTGCCAGCGCCGCCGTCGCCTGCTGGACCACCACACGGCGTGCGAACCGCAACAGCTCCAGACGAGAAGGCGGGGTATCGTTCACGCGTTCGATTCTAGATTCGCGTCTTCGCGTGAGCAGCACGGGGCCGGGTCGGAGAGGCTGCTCTCCCGAGCGTCGAGCCGAACCGGGGTGAATCAGGCGCGCTGCCGGCGGTCGCCGACCAGGGCGGCCACCGTGGTGACGGCCAACGCTGACATCCACAGGCGACATCAACAGCGCCGACGCACGCGGGCCCCCCATGACAGCTCAGTGCGGTACTGGCGAACTGCCGACGGCCCAGCCCACCAGTGCCTGCCCGCATCTTTCGAGCGCCGGAGCACATTCCGAGCCGATGAGGAGCAGGAGGGGGGCGGTGCGCCGGCGCGACTGGGATCCCGAGGCGAACCCGGGGACCTTGCAATTCCCGCCCCCTTGGCCGCCGAGGCCCTTGTCGGACGCATCGAACCGGCCCGTCGCGCCAGAAGCCGGCACCTGCCGCCGACAACCTGATGGCGTCGGCCGCCGCAGGTCACCCAAGTGGATCTGCGACACTGGTACAGCCATGCCTAAGCCCGGAGAACTCACATTCGTCGCCCCGCGCGGAGCCAAGAAGCCGCCGCGGCATCTTGCCGATCTCACGCCTGCCGAGCGCAAGGAAGTCGTTGCCGAGATCGGTGAGAAGCCGTTTCGTGCCAAGCAGCTCTCGCAGCACTACTTCGCGCGGTACGCGCACGACCCGGAGCAGTGGACCGACATCCCGGCCGCGGCGCGGGGGAAGCTGCGGGAGGCGTTGCTTCCCGAGCTGATGACCGTCGTCCGGCATCTGTCGACGGACGAGGGCACCACCCGCAAGACGCTGTGGCGGCTGTTCGACGGCACGCTCGTCGAGTCGGTGCTGATGCGGTACCCGGACCGGGTGACCATGTGCATCAGCTCGCAGGCCGGCTGCGGTATGAACTGTCCCTTCTGCGCCACCGGGCAGGCCGGGCTCGACCGGAATCTGTCGACCGCCGAGATCGTGCACCAGATCGTCGACGGCATGCGGGCGCTGCGGGACGGCGAGGTGCCCGGCGGGCCCGCGCGGCTGTCCAACATCGTCTTCATGGGCATGGGCGAGCCCCTCGCCAACTACAAGCGTGTCGTGGGAGCCATCCGCGCGCTCACCGATCCCGAGCCGGACGGGCTCGGGCTGTCGCAGCGCGGCATCACCGTGTCGACCGTCGGACTCGTCCCGGCGATTCACCGGTTCGCCGACGAGGGCTTCAAGTGCCGCCTCGCCATCTCGCTGCACGCCCCCGACGACGAACTGCGCGACACCCTCGTGCCCGTCAACACCCGCTGGAAGGTGCGCGAGGTGCTCGACGCCGGGTTCGACTACGTCCAGAAGTCCGGGCGGCGGCTGTCCATCGAGTACGCGCTGATCCGGGACATCAACGACCAGGCCTGGCGCGGCGACCGGCTCGGCCGGCTGCTCAAGGGCAAGCCCGTGCACGTCAACCTGATCCCGCTGAACCCGACACCCGGCTCCAAGTGGACCGCCTCCCGGCCCGAGGACGAGAAGGCGTTCGTCGAGGCCATCGCCGCCCATGGTGTGCCGGTGACGATCCGGGACACCCGTGGACAGGAGATCGACGGGGCGTGTGGTCAGCTCGCAGCCACCGAGCGGTAGTCTGACGCCGTACACATCTTCATATTCCGGCAGGGGAGCGCCACAGCGCTGAGAGTGCGGCAGCCATGACCACTTGGTGGGCCGCAGACCCTCTGAACCTCGCCCAGGTCATTCTGGGTAGGGAGATCGGTCGTCACTCGAGCTGTTGCGCCCTGCCCGGGAACCGTTCCAGGTCCCGGGCAGGGCCGCGTCTCTTCCTGGTCAGCCAGGAGGAAATCAGTGAGCAACACCAAGAAGTTCACAGCCGTCGTCGTCGGGCTGGGGCTGGTCACGCTGTCCGCGTGCGGGTCCGAAGAGTCCGCCGGCTCCGGGGACTCCAAGACGGTCACCCTGGTAAGCCATGACTCCTGGGTCGTGTCCAAGAGCGTGATCGCCGACTTCGAGAAGCAGTCCGGCTACCAGGTCAAGGTCCTCAAGGACGGCGACGCGGGCCAGGCCGTCAACAAGGCCATCCTGACCAAGGACAACCCGCAGGGCGACGTCCTGTTCGGCGTCGACAACACCCTGCTGTCCCGCGCGCTCGACAACGGCCTGTTCCAGCCGCACGAGGCGAAGGACTCCGACCTGGTCCTGCCCGAGTACCGGGCCGACCAGGAACAGCACCGGGTCACCGCCGTGGACACCGGCGACATCTGCGTCAACTACGACAAGGCCTACTTCAGCGAGCGCAAGCTGGAGCCGCCGAAGACCCTCGACGACCTGGTCGAGCCCCCGTACAAGAACCTGCTCGTCACCGAGAACGCGTCCACCTCCTCACCGGGCCTCGGCTTCCTGCTCGGCACCGCCGCGAAGTACGGGGACGACGGCTGGGCGGACTACTGGAAGAAGCTCAAGGCCAACGGCGTGAAGGTGGTCGACGGCTGGGAGCAGGCGTACAACGAGGAGTTCTCCGGTTCGGCGGGCGGGAAGAAGGCGGGCGGCGACCGGCCGCTGGTCGTGTCCTACGCCTCCTCGCCGCCCGCCGAGGTCGTCTTCGCCGACCCGAAGCCGAAGACCGCCCCGACCGGCGTGGCCGAGGGCACCTGCTTCCGGCAGGTCGAGTACGCCGGGCTGCTGAGCAACGCGAAGAACCCCGAGGGCGGCAAGGCGCTGCTCGACTTCATGCTCACCAAGCAGTTCCAGGACGACATGCCGCTGAACATGTTCGTCTACCCGGTGCGGGAGGGCGCCCAGGTGCCCCAGGAGTTCGTCAAGTACGGCCCGCAGGCGAAGGATCCCCAGACCATGGACCCCGCGAAGATCGCCGAAAACCGTGACGAGTGGGTCAAGTCGTGGACGTCGCTCGTACTGAAGTAGCCCTGAAGAGGCGCGTCGGGCGCGGTGGCGCGGCGCGGCTCGGGCTCCTCGCCCTGCCCGTCGCGTTCTTCGCGGTCTTCTTCGCCTACCCCGTCGCCGCGATCGTCGGCCGGGGACTGAAGGCCGACGGCACCTGGCAGTTCGGGCGACTCGCCGACGTGCTGACCCAGTCCGGTGTCCGGGACGTCCTGTGGTTCACCACCTGGCAGGCGCTGGCCTCCACCGCGCTGACGCTGCTGATCGCCCTGCCGGGCGCCTATGTGTTCGCCCGGTTCGCCTTCCCCGGCAAACAGGTCCTGCGGGCGGTCGTCACCGTCCCGTTCGTGCTGCCGACGGTGGTGGTCGGGACGGCGTTCCTGGCGCTGGCCGGACGCGGCGGGCTGCTGGACGAGCTGTGGGGCGTACGGCTGGACACCACCGTGTGGGCGATCCTGCTCGCGCACGTCTTCTTCAACTACGCGGTCGTCGTACGGACGGTCGGCGGGCTCTGGGCGCAGCTCGACCCACGGCAGGAGGAGGCCGCGCGGATGCTCGGGGCGTCACGCCTCACCGCCTGGCGGACCGTCACCCTGCCCGCCCTCGCGCCCGCCGTCGCCGCCGCCGCGCTGATGGTCTTCCTGTTCACCTTCACCTCCTTCGGTGTGGTGCAGATCCTCGGCGGTCCGACCTTCTCCACCCTCGAAGTGGAGATCTACCGGCAGACGACGGAGATCTTCGACCTCACCACCGCAGCGGTGCTGACGCTGGTCCAGTTCACGGCGGTGGGCGCCGTGCTCGCCGTGCACGCCTGGACCGTACGGCGGCGGGAGACCGCCCTGCGGCTGGTGGACGCCTCGGTGACCGCGCGCCGGCCGCGCGGCGCAGGGCAGTGGGCGCTGCTGGCCGGCGTCCTCGTCACCATCGCCGTCCTGCTTCTGCTGCCGCTGGCCGTGCTGGTGCAGCGGTCGTTCGACGCGTCCGGATTCGCCTACTACCGGGCGCTCACCAGCGAGGACGGCGGCACCTTCCTGGTCCCGCCGATCGACGCGATCGGCAATTCGCTGTCGTACGCCGTCGTCGCCACCGCGATCGCCGTGCTGGTCGGCGGGCTCGCGGCGGTGGCGCTGACCCGGCGGGACGCGGGTCGGTTCGTGCGCGGGTTCGACGCGCTGCTGATGCTGCCGCTGGGGGTGTCGGCGGTGACGGTCGGGTTCGGGTTCCTGATCGCGCTCGACGAGCCGCCGCTGAACCTGCGTGCCTCGTGGATCTTGGTGCCGCTGGCGCAGGCGCTGGTCGGGGTGCCGTTCGTCGTCCGGACGATGCTGCCCGTGCTGCGCGCGGTGGACGTACGGCTGCGCGAGGCGGCGGCGGTGCTCGGGGCGTCGCCGTGGCGGGCCTGGCGTGAGGTGGACCTGCCGATGGTGCGACGGGCGCTGCTGGTCGCGGCCGGGTTCGCCTTCGCCGTGTCGCTCGGGGAGTTCGGGGCGACCGTGTTCATCGCACGGCCGGACCGTCCCACGCTGCCGGTGGCCGTGGCACGGCTGCTGGGACGGCCCGGTGACCTCAACTACGGGCAGGCGATGGCCCTGTCGACGATTCTGATGGTGGTGTGCGCGGTGGCGCTGCTGGTTCTGGAGCGGCTGCGGACCGACCGGACGGGGGAGTTCTGATGCTGCTCGGCCTGCAGAAGGCGACCGTACGCTTCGGCGGGCGGCCCGTGCTCGACGGGGTGGACCTGACCGTCGCCGAGCACGAGGTGGTGTGCGTGCTCGGGCCCAGCGGCAGCGGCAAGTCGACACTGCTGCGAGCCGTGGCCGGGCTGCAGCTCCTCGACTCCGGGCGCGTGCTGCTGGATGGGCGCGACCAGGCCGGGGTGCCCGCGCACCGCCGGGGGGTCGGGCTGATGTTCCAGGACCATCAGCTGTTCCCGCAGCGGGACGTGGGCGGCAACGTGGCCTTCGGGCTGCGGATGCACGGGGCGTCGACGGCGCAACAACAGGAGCGCGTACGGGAGTTGCTGGACCTGGTCGGGCTTCCGGGTGCCGCCCACCGGGCGGTCGCGGCGCTGTCCGGCGGCGAGCAGCAGCGGGTGGCGCTGGCGAGGGCGCTGGCGCCGCGGCCCCGGCTGCTGATGCTGGACGAGCCGCTCGGCCAGCTGGACCGGTCGCTGCGGGAGCGGCTGGTCGTGGAGCTGCGGGAGCTGTTCGGCCGGCTCGGCACGACCGTGCTGGCGGTGACGCACGACCAGGGGGAGGCCTTCGCGCTGGCCGACCGGGTGGTGGTGATGCGGGACGGGCGGATCGCGCAGTCCGGTACGCCGCTCCAGGTGTGGCAGCGGCCCGCGGACGCCTTCGTGGCGCGCTTTTTGGGCTTCGACAATGTGATCGACGCGACGGTCGGCGGGCAGGTCGCGGACACGGCGTGGGGGAAGCTGCCGGTGCCGGAGGGCGCGGCGCAGGGGGCGCGGGACGTTCTCGTGCGGCCCGCCGGTGTGCGTCTCGTGGTGGCGGACGCCGGGTTGCGGTGCACGGTGACCGCTCGGACGTTCAAGGGCACCCATGTCGCCGTGCATCTGCAACCCGCCGACGCGGCGCCCCGGTTGGAGGCGGCGTGCGCCCTGCGCGAGGCGCCGGAGGTGGGGGAGACGGTGGGCGTCGAGTTCGACGGCGCGGATGTCGTGGTGCTCGGCTGATCCGGCGCTCGCGGGGTTGCGGGCATGACGCGACTCGCACATGACCGGTACGGCGACGCGATCACCCACCAGGTACGGCGGGTGGCCCGCCCCCGGGCGAGGGGACGGGCCGGCGTCGCGCACACCGTGCGCAGGGGTCAGCGGTCGCTGCTCGCCCCGCGACGGCGCATGCCGAAGAACACCGCGCCGCCGCCCACGACGAGCAGGGTCGCGGCGATGCCGGCGATCAGCCCGGTGCTGGAGTCGGCGCCGGTCTCGGCAAGGTGGGAGTCACCGACCGCGGGTGACGGGGCGTTGCTCGCGGTGTCCGCGGGCGGGGTGCTGTCGTCCTCGGAGGGCGGCGCGGCCGGTGTGCCGGACTCGGCCGGGGCGGTGGGAGTGTCCGACGGCTGCGGCGTCGTCTCCGACGGGGGCGGGGTGGGCGTCGCGGTCTCCTCGGTGGTGCAGGCCGTGGCCGGGGTGACCAGGTTGGGCTTGATGTCCTCGTCGACCTGATTGCCGGCCTTGACGTGGATGCGGTACGTCGCCAGCGGCTTCCAGTCCTCGGCGAAGGTGATCGTGACACCCTCGCGCGAGCCCTTGACCACCTGGCTGCCGACGAGACGCTCGTCGGCGCCGTTGTTCTCCAGGTAGACCTTGACGGTCGCCGGGGTCCCGGTCGGGTCCTTGTCGGTGACCGTGATGACGCCCTTCGTACCGTCGCACTCCGCCGCGGCGGAGAACTCACTGATGTCGCAGGCGAGGGCGTTGCCCGCGACTCCGAGCGCGAGCGCGGCGGAGGCCGCGGTGACACCGAGGACGCGCACGGAACGACGTGCGTTACGGCGATGTATGGACACGTTTGTCCTTCATGGATGCGCAATTGCGGGGGGTTGAGGGGGAGTTGGGACAACAGCGCGGCCGTGGCCCCAGCGCCCCCAGGAGGCTCACAGGTCTATAAGCGCTCCATAAGCAGTGTCAATCCGCAGGCGCATCCTGGGCGTTGGCTTTGCCCGCTTATTAATCGCCGAGACGTTTCAACGCCGCCGGAGCCTCCTCGGTCCGGTCGACCAGGGCGATGCGCGCCTCCATCGACCGCTCGCGGGCCGGCGATCGAAGCAGCGGCCAGGCCGGGAGCCGGTCCGTCCAGTGCGCGCCGGTTCACCAGCACCATCGGGGTGGGCTCGCCGCGGGACTCGTAGCAGCTCGGCGTCGCGTTGTCGAACATCTCCTGTACGGTCCCGGCGGCGCCCGGCAGGAACACCACGCCGGAGGTGCAGCGGGCCAACAGGCCGTCCCCGCGGGTGGCGTTGTCGAAGTACTTGGCCGCGTACGTGCCGAGGTTCGCCGCCTCCATCGCTCCGGGGCCGCCGCCGGTCGCGACGGTGAACCCGGCGCGAGCCGACTCCCAGGCGCGCTGCACCCGCGTACGCGTCCGTCCCGCGGGCCATCGCGTGTTCGCCGTCCCCCACGCTCGAATACGCTCGCGCGGGCGGTACCCCCATCGCCCACCACGCGGGCGCGGCGAGTAGTTCGTCCAGCGCGTCGGAGACGGCGTCGTCGTGCACGGCGCGCAGCATCGACGCGAAGACGTCGCCAT
The DNA here is from genome assembly GCF_015160875.1 of Streptomyces chromofuscus. NCBI lineage: Bacteria > Bacillati > Actinomycetota > Actinomycetes > Kitasatosporales > Streptomycetaceae > Streptomyces > Streptomyces chromofuscus. The sequence continues at coordinate 5,911,528 of NZ_CP063374.1, forward strand.
CGGCCATGGTCTGCTGGAACCACGCGTAGGACAGGGCGTCCGGCGTCGCCTATACCCCTTCTCCAGACCGTCGAACAGCTCGTCCGGGGTGTGGACGAAGCCGCGGTACGGGTCGAAGGGCAGGTCCGGTACCGGTGGGAAGACCAGGGCGCCTGCGGCGGCGACCCGGCCGGCCGCGTCGTCCGTCATGGGGCAGCCGAGGAAGACGGCGCCGGTGACGTCGGTGGAGAGCAGCGCGTCCGTCCGGGCCGTCAGATCGACGGTCCGGACGCGGAATCGGGCCAGGTGCCGTGGGCGGCGACGACCTCGTCGAACTCGGTGAGGGACTCGATCTCGCGGTCGTGCGAGGCGGTGTGGGTGGCGTGGGCGGGTGGTGTGGGATGCACCCGCCCATGCTGGGGGCGCGTGTCGCTCAGCCCTCGACGGCCGCCGGGTCCATCCACACGACTTCCCAGGTGTGGCCGTCCAGGTCGTCGAAGGCGCGGCCGTACATGAAGCCGTGGTCCTGGGTCTCGCCGGAGGCGGAGCCACCGGCCGAGATCGCCTTCTCCACCAGCTCGTCGACCTTCGCGCGGCTCTCCGCGCTCAGGCACAGCAGCACCTCGCTGGACTTCGTGGCGTCCACGATCTCCTTCTTCGTGAACTCGCCGTACTTCTGCTTGGTGAGCAGCATGGCCACGATCGTGTCGCTGATCATGACCGAGGCGGCGGTCTCGTCGCTGAACTGGGCGTTGATCGCGTAACCGAGCTCCGTGAAGAACTTCTTCGAGGCGTCGAGGTCGTTCACGGGCAGGTTCACGAAGATCATCTGCTGGTACATCCGCGGTCTCTCCCATCGGTGTCGTGCCGTTCGGTGGGGTAGACCCGGGGCCGGCGCGGAACTCATCGTCGGCCGGGGACTTTTTTCGTACGGGTTTCCGCGCGCGCCTCAACGGGCGAGCGGCTGCGCGGCGAGCGCGGCGACGGCCAGGGTCAGCGGGGCGAACATCGCGACCAGGGTGGCGGCGCGGAGCGCGGCGGCGGCGCGCAGCATCGTCACCGGGGCGCCGAGCCGGAGCAGGGCGGCGGTGGTGTCGGCGCGGGCGTGCTTGGCCTCGACGGCGGTGGTGAGCAGGGTGGCGAGGGTGCAGCCCGCGACGAGGAGTGCGCCGAGGGTGGTGAGGGGGCCGAGGGTGGGGCCGTCGGGGTTCTGCAGCGTGGCCATGGCGTAGGCGGCGGATGCGACGGCGCAGACGATGCCGAGGGGCCGTCCGATGCGGGAGGACTCCTCCATCAGCACGCGGCCGGCCAGAAGGCGGAGGGCGCCGGGCCGGACGATCTGCAGGAGGTGGCCGCACAGATGGGTGAGGCCGGGGCCGGTGAGGGCGAGGCCGACGGCGGTGAGGAGCCAGCCGAGGAGGACGCCCACGGGGCCGCTGGTCAGGCCGCCGGGCATGTCGGCGGTGGCCGTGGTGCGGTCGGCGTAGGCCTCCACGGCGAGGCCGGCGGCGAGGACGGAGATGCCCCAGGGGAGGGCGGCGGTGGCGTCGAGGCGCTTGCCGTCGTTTCCGGGGGCGCCCGGAGCGGGTGTGAGGAGGTCGGGTGCGCCGCCCGGCGCCTGCGGGGCGTCGGCGGTGTCCGCCGCTGCGGGCTTCGCCCGCGGCTCGCCGTCGGCGGCCCCCCGCCTCAGATGCGCGCCGAAACGCCCGTACGCCCCGAACGTCTCGCGCGCCGCTCCGCGCCCGTACGCCCCGAAGCGGCCGAACGCCCTCCGCGCGCCCCGTGCCCGTGCCGGGCCCGTCTCGCGCGGGCGCAGCACCACCGCCACCGACAGGGACGCGGCTGCCGGGACCAGGGACAGCAGGGTGAGCGCCGCCGGGACCGGCAGGGACCGGTCCGCCGCGAGGAACTGGGTCGCCGCCCCGTCGAAGGGCATGCCGGTGAGGTCGCCGCGGAGGTGGAGGAAGAACAGCAGGGCCAGCATCGAGCCGAGGGTGGTCGACAGGGCCGTGGTCGTGGCCGAGATCGTCATCAGACGGGCCGGGCCCAGGCCGATCGCCGACAGGCCCGGGCGGGGCCGGGTGCCGGGGTCGGTACGGGCGACGGCGACGGCGAAGTGGACCGTGGCGGCCAGGGGGACCGCGCACCAGACGAGGCGGAGCACGGCGGCGGAGGGATCGTCCGGGTGGCTCAGCGCGTAGCCGAGGGTGCACAGCAGCAGGAAGCCCGTACCGGCCGACGCCGCCGCGACGAGCAGGCGGCGCAGCTGGACGGCCGGGTGGGCGCTGCGGGTCAGGCGGAGAGCGAGCACGCGGCCCGGCCTTCCGACTCGGTGACCGGCGGCAGGTGCACGGTGGTGACGCACCGTCCGTCCAGCAGGGAGACCGTGCGGTCGGCGAGGGCCGCGGTCGCCGGGTCGTGGGTGGCGAGGACCACCGTGATGCCGTGCGAGCGGGCCGCCGTGGTGAGGGTGCGCAGCACGTGCCCGCGGTCGGCGTGGTGCAGCGGGGCGGTGGGTTCGTCGGCGAAGAGGACCGTCGGCGCGGGGGCCAGCGCGCGGGCGATGCACACCCGCTGCCGCTCGGCCTGACGCAGTTCGCGCGGGCGCCTGCCGGCGCACTCGCCGACATCGAGGCGGTCCAGCCATTCCAGGGCGACCGTCTTGGCGCGCCGTCGGCTGGTGCCGCGCAGCATCAGCGGGAGCGCGGCGTTCTCCCAGGCGTTCAGCTCCGGTACGAGCACGGGGGCGGGGTCGATCCAGGCGAACCGGTCGCGGCGCAGCCGTTCCCGGGCGGCGGGGCGCATGGTGTGCACGGGCACGCTGTTGAACCAGACCTCGCCGTCGGCGGGGCGCACCAGGCCGGACAGGCAGGCCAGCAGCGTGCTCTTGCCGCTGCCGCGCGGGCCGGAGACGGCGAGGATCTCGGCCTCCCTCACACCCAGCGAGACGCCTGAGAGGCCGGGGGAGCCGTCGGGGTGCTGGAAGTGCAGGGCGCGTGCCCAGAGGACGTCGTTGTCCGGCGGAGCCACCATGGGCGTACACCTCAGTTCGGATCCGTATGTGCCTGCCAGGTCCCTCGTGCGGGGGAACGAAGGCTGGGCCGATCGGTCACTGGGCACGCTAGGCAGCGGTCGCCGGGCTCCCTGACAGCACACGGCCCCGGGCCGCCGTTCTCACTCGAACGGACGGCGCCGGGGCCGTTGCCGATCATCCCGAAGGAAGATCACCGCGTCAGCCGATCACCGCGTCGGCTCATCACAGCTTCGACCACGCCTCCGTCAGCGTGGCCCGCAGGATCTGCTCGATCTCGTCGAAGGTCTCCTGGTTGGAGATCAGCGGCGGCGCGAGCTGGACGACCGGGTCGCCGCGGTCGTCGGCGCGGCAGTACAGGCCGTTGTCGAACAGCGCCTTGGACAGGAAGCCGTACAGGACGCGCTCGGTCTCCTCCTCGTTGAAGGACTCCTTGGTGGCCTTGTCCTTCACCAGCTCGATGCCGTAGAAGAAGCCGTTGCCGCGGACGTCGCCGACGATCGGCAGGTCGTGCAGCTTCTGCAGGGTCTGGAGGAAGGCGCTCTCGTGGTCCAGCACGTGCTGGGTGAGGTTCTCGCGCTCGAACAGGTCGAGGTTGGCGAGGCCCACGGCCGCGGAGACCGGGTGGCCGCCGAAGGTGTAGCCGTGCAGGAAGGTGTTGTCGCCCTGGTAGAACGGCTCCGCGATGCGGTCCGAGACGATGCAGGCGCCGATCGGGGAGTAGCCCGAGGTCATGCCCTTGGCGCAGGTGATCATGTCCGGGACGAAGCCGAACTTGTCGCAGGCGAAGATCGTGCCGAGGCGGCCGAAGGCGCAGATGACCTCGTCCGACACGAGCAGCACGTCGTACTGGTCACAGATCTCGCGCACCCGCTGGAAGTAGCCGGGCGGCGGCGGGAAGCAGCCGCCGGCGTTCTGCACCGGCTCCAGGAAGACCGCGGCGACCGTCTCCGGGCCCTCGAAGAGGATCTGCTGCTCGATCTGGTCGGCGGCCCACCGGCCGAAGGCCTCGGGGTCGTCGCCGTGGATCGGGGCGCGGTAGATGTTGGTGTTCGGGACCTTGTGCGCGCCCGGGACGAGCGGCTCGAAGGGGGCCTTCAGCGCCGGCAGGCCGGTGATGGACAGGGCGCCCTGCGGGGTGCCGTGGTACGCGACGGCGCGGGAGATGACCTTGTACTTGGTCGGCTTTCCCTGGAGCTTGAAGTACTGCTTGGCGAGCTTCCAGGCGGTCTCGACGGCCTCGCCGCCGCCGGTGGTGAAGAAGACCTTGTTCAGATCGCCCGGCGCGTAGTCGGCGAGGCGCTCGGCCAGCTCGACGGCCTTGGGGTGGGCGTAGGACCACACCGGGAAGAAGGCCAGCTCCTGGGCCTGCTTGAACGCCGTCTCGGCGAGCTCCGTGCGGCCGTGACCGGCCTGGACCACGAACAGACCCGCAAGACCGTCGAGGTAGCGCTTGCCCTTGTCGTCGTAGATGTAGGTGCCCTCGCCGCGCACGATCGTCGGTACGGGGGCGTTCTCGTACGAGGACATGCGGGTGAAGTGCATCCACAGGTGGTCGTACGCGGATTTGCTGAGGTCCTTGGTGCTCACGGTTATCGGGTTCCCCACATGTAGGTCTGCTTCTTGAGCTTGAGGTAGACGAAGCTCTCGGTGGAGCGCACGCCGGGCAGGGCCCGGATGCGTTTGTTGATGACGTCCAGCAGGTGGTCGTCGTCCTCGCAGACGATCTCGGCGAGGATGTCGAACGAGCCCGCGGTCATCACCACGTACTCGACTTCCGACATGCCGGTCAGTGCGTCGGCCACGTCCTCCGTGTCGCCCTCGACGGTGATCCCGACCATCGCCTGCCGGCGGAATCCCACGGTGAGCGGGTCCGTGACGGCGACGATCTGCATCACGCCCTGGTCGAGCAGCTTCTGCACCCGCTGGCGCACCGCCGCCTCGGACAGGCCGACGGCCTTGCCGATGGCGGCGTACGGCCGACGGCCGTCCTCCTGGAGCTGCTCGATGATCGCGAGGGAGACGGCGTCCAGCTGGGGGCTCCCGGTCCTGGACTCGCGGGAGGACTCACGAAAGGACTCGCGGAGACCCCGCGAGGTCCTCTGGTCTGCGCTTCGACTGGCCACGAGCTCACTCTGCACGACGTCTCGATAGTTTCGCAAGGCCGCATCGATGAAATTCGTTGTTTGCGCGTTCGAATCTTGCGGATATCGCAGATTCGGCGCGGCAGGGGGTGTTGAAACCGTGGGACTACCGATTAGGGTGGGTGTCTCAGTGATGGGACACCCGAACCTGGAGGGCCGGCAGTGAGCACCGAGCTGCGTCGTCTGCGCAACTACATCGACGGAGAGTTCCGGGACGCCGCCGACGGACGGACCACCGAGGTGGTGAACCCGGCGACCGGCGAGGCGTACGCCACCGCGCCGCTGTCCGGGCAGGCCGACGTCGACGCCGCCATGGCGGCCGCCGAGGCCGCGTTCCCGGCGTGGCGCGATACCACCCCGGCCGAGCGGCAGAAGGCCCTCCTGAAGATCGCGGACGCGTTCGAGGCGCGCGCCGAGGAACTGATCGCGGCCGAGGTGGAGAACACGGGCAAGCCGGTCGGGCTGACCCGCTCCGAGGAGATCCCGCCGATGGTCGACCAGATCCGCTTCTTCGCGGGTGCGGCCCGGATGCTGGAGGGCCGCTCCGCCGGTGAGTACATGGACGGGCTGACCTCGATCGTCCGCCGTGAGCCGGTCGGCGTCTGCGCGCAGGTCGCGCCGTGGAACTACCCGATGATGATGGCCGTGTGGAAGTTCGCCCCGGCGATCGCGGCCGGCAACACGGTCGTGCTGAAGCCGTCCGACACCACCCCCGCCTCCACCGTGCTGATCGCGGAGATCCTCGGTGAGATCCTGCCCAAGGGCGTCTTCAACGTCATCTGCGGTGACCGCGAGACCGGCCGCATGATGGTCGAGCACCCCGTCCCGGCGATGGCCTCCATCACCGGCTCGGTGCGCGCCGGCATGTCGGTCGCCGAGTCCGCGGCCAAGGACGTCAAGCGGGTCCACCTGGAGCTGGGCGGCAAGGCGCCGGTCGTCGTCTTCGACGACACCGACATCGCCAAGGCCGTCGAGGACATCTCCGTGGCCGGTTTCTTCAACGCCGGGCAGGACTGCACGGCGGCCACCCGCGTGCTGGTGCACGAGGCGATCCACGACGAGTTCGTGCAGGCCCTCGCCAAGGCCGCCGCCGACACCAAGACCGGCCTGCCGGACGACGAGGACGTGCTGTACGGCCCGCTGAACAACCCCAACCAGCTCAAGCAGGTCGCCGGTTTCATCGAGCGGCTGCCCGCGCACGCCAAGGTGGAGGCCGGCGGTCACCAGGTCGGCGACAAGGGCTACTTCTACGCCCCGACCGTCGTCTCCGGCTTGAAGCAGGACGACGAGATCGTCCAGAACGAGGTCTTCGGCCCGGTCATCACCGTCCAGTCCTTCCGCGACGAGGACCAGGCGGTCGAGTACGCCAACGGCGTCGAGTACGCCCTCGCGTCCTCCGTGTGGACCAAGGACCACGGCCGCGCGATGCGCATGTCCAAGAAGCTCGACTTCGGCTGCGTGTGGATCAACACCCACATCCCGCTGGTCGCCGAGATGCCGCACGGCGGCTTCAAGAAGTCCGGCTACGGCAAGGACCTGTCGGCGTACGGCTTCGACGACTACACCCGGATCAAGCACGTGATGACGTCGCTGGAGGCGTAGCGCTCCGCTCGGGGGAGGGGGCCGTGGGCCCAGCGGGTCCGTGGTGGCCGGGCGCGCCCACGCGGCGGAGCCGCGCATCGACACCGCCCCGCACGGCACCGCCCCGCACGGCATCGATCACGCGTGAGGCCTCACAGAGGCTCGGCCCCGGACGGAGGACGGACCCTCCGTCCGGGGCCGTGGTCCGTCCGGCGGGTGCCGGGAGGCGGGCGAGCGGGTGTCCGGGCTGCGCGGAAGGGCGCGGCGCAGCGTCCCTGTTCCTTCGCCTCGTCCCGGCGGGATGCGGCGCGACGTGCGGGCGTCTCGCGGTGGCGCGTCGCCCGGGACATCGCGGCGGAAGGGCGGGCGGAGTCCGCGCGAGGCGGGGGAACGCGGCGGTGGAGTCGTGATCGCCGCCTCCGGCGCGTGCGGCGTGCCCGCGGCGGGGGGAGGCTGAAGAGGAGACGAACGCGCGGGCCGGGAGCGAGGCAGCCATGACGGAACCCGACGCCGCGGCCGAGAGGGCGATTCTCGGCCGCATCACGGAGATGATCAGCCAGGAGAGGGACCTGCGGGACCACCTGGCGGAGGAGGGCACCGACCGGTCGGCGGAGCAGGCCCGCCTGGCGCGCATCGAGACCGAGCTCGACCAGTGCTGGGACCTGCTGCGGCAGCGCCGGGCCAGGCTCGCGGCGGGGCAGGACCCCGGCGAGGCCGAGGTGCGCCCGGCGTCGCAGGTGAAGGGCTATCTGACCTGAGCCACCCGCGCCGACCTGTGCCCTGAGCCAGCTGCTTTGATCCATCCGGCCTGAGTCACCCGCTCCGAGGCATCTGCCCCGCGCCACGTGTTCTGCGCGACGAAAAACCGGGACGGGCGTCGCCGGGAATGCGGCAGGGGGACCTGTTGTTGAGGGGAACGTCTGACATGTTCGAGCCAAGCGGCTCGCATGTCGGTGAAAGGAGCCCCCCATGGCACGCAGCACCGCACGCCCCGTCGTCCGCCTGAAGTCGACGGCCGGCACCGGAGTCACCTACGTGACCCGCAAGAACCGTCTGAACGACCCCGACCGGCTGGTCCTGCGCAAGTACGACCCGGTCGCCGGCGCTCACGTCCTCTTCCGCGAGGAACGCTGACGCCCGCCTCTCGCCGCCCCACGGCGAAGGCCTCGAGGAAAGGACATCTCATGAGGCCCGGCATCCACCCCGTCTCCCGCCCGGTCGTCTTCCGCGACCGCGCCGCGGGGTTCGCCCTGCTCAGCCGCTCCACCCTCGACTCGCGGAGCACGGTCGAGTGGAAGGACGGACACACCTACCCGGTCGTCGACGTGGAGATCTCGTCGGCGAGCCACCCCTTCTACACCGGCACCTCGCGCGTCCTGGACACCGCCGGCCGCGTGGAGCGCTTCGAGCGGCGCTACGGCCGTACCGCCGCCGCCCGCCCCTGACCGGCGGACCCGGCGATCTTCGTTAGGAGACCATGATGAAGGTGCGCAAGTCACTGCGCTCGCTGAAGGCCAAGCCCGGCGCCCAGGTGGTGCGCCGGCGGGGAGTGACCTTCGTGATCAACAAGAGGGACCCGCGCTTCAAGGCTCGCCAGGGCTGACGCGTCCGCGTCCATCACACCTCCGGCCCGGCATCCGCGACAGCGCGGGTGCCGGGCCGGCGTGCATGTTCGCGTCGGACGACGGGTTGCCGGGTGGTGCGCAGGCCGCACAGGGTCTCGATGCGGTTGGTGGTGATCGAGTCGACGCCCAGGGCGAGCAGGCGGCGCATCGTGCGGCGGGTGTCGGCGGTCCACACGGACAGCAGGTAGCCGTCCTTGTGGACGCGGGCGGACAGATCGCGGCTCACCAGGCCGAAGCGGTAGTTGAGCCAGCGCGGGCGCACCGCGTCGAGCAGGGCCGGGCGCGGCGGGGCCAGGGTCGTCCAGGTGAGGGCGATCTCGGCGGCCGGGTCGGCGGCCCGTACCGCGAGCATCGCGGTGGCGCCGGCGCAGTAGTACACGCGGTCCGCCGCCCCGCACCGGCGCACGACGTCCACCACTTGGCGCGCCGCCCGGACGTCGGGCGTTCCCGGCAGGTCGAGCATCACCCGGTGCCCGTCGGTCGCGGTGAGCGCCTCCGCGAGCGTCGGCACCCGGCCCGCCGTCAGCCCCCGCACCTCGTCGGCCGACAGCGACAGCAGCGGCCGGTCGTGCTCCCACAACCGCTTCAGCGTCTCGTCGTGCAGCAGCACCGGAACACCGTCCCGCGTCAGCCGTACGTCGACCTCCACCGCGTCCGCGCCCAGTCGGAGCGCGGACCGCAGCGAGTCGAGCGTGTTCTCACGGAAGTGGTACGGGGCACCGCGGTGGGCCACGGCGGTCACGTTCGGCATGGAGCCATTGTGGTGGCCGGTCAGCGTGCGAGCCATGCCGCGGTGTACGCGTCGATCTCTTCCTTGATCCGCCCCTTGCCGGCCTGGTCGAGGAAGGACGCCTCCACCGCGTTCTTCGCGAGGTCGGCAAGCCCTCGCTCGTCGAGGTCGAGCAGCCGGGCGGCGACGGCGTACTCGCTGTTGAGGTCGGTGCCGAACATCGGCGGGTCGTCGGAGTTGATGGTCACCAGGACGCCGGCCCGCGCGAACTCCCGGATGGGGTGCTCCTCGAGCGTGCGGACGGCGCGGGTGGCGATGTTGGAGGTCGGGCACACCTCCAGCGCGATCCGGTGCTCGGCGAGGTGCTCCAGCAGCTTCGGGTCCTGCGCCGAACTGGTGCCGTGCCCGATGCGCTCGGCGCGCAGATGCGTCAGCGCGTCCCACACCGTCTGCGGGCCGGTCGTCTCACCGGCGTGCGGCACGGAACGCAGTCCGGCGGCCGTGGCCCGGTCGAAGTACGGCGCGAACTGCGGCCGGGGCACGCCGATCTCGGGCCCGCCGAGCCCGAAGGAGACCAGCCCCTCGGGGCGCAGCCGGTCGTCGGTGGCCAGCCGCGTCGTCTCCTCGGCCGCCTCCAGGCCCGCCTCGCCGGGGATGTCGAAGCACCAGCGCAGTACGGTGCCGAAGTCCGCCTCGGCCGCCTTGCGGGCGTCCTCGATCGCGTCCATGAACGCCTGCTCGTCGATCCCGCGCCGGGTGGAGGAGAAGGGCGTGACGGTCAGCTCGGCGTACCGCACCTGCTGGCGGGCCATCTCCCGGGCCACCTCGTACGTCAGCAGCCGGACGTCCTCCGGGGTGCGGATGAGGTCGACGACGGACAGGTACACCTCGATGAAGTGGGCGAAGTCCGTGAAGGTGAAGTAGTCGACCAGGGCCTCGGGGTCGGTGGGGACCTTGGAGTCGGGGTGGCGGGCGGCGAGTTCGGCGACGATCCGGGGAGAGGCGGAACCGACGTGGTGGACGTGCAGTTCGGCCTTGGGCAGCCCGGCGATGAAGGCGTGCGGGTCGCGGGCGCCGGGTACGCCGGATATGGCGGGTGCGGCGGACGCGGTGGCGTGGTCGGTCAAGGTTCCTCCCCGGAACGGCGCCCGGGCCGCGGGTGGCGGCGGGACGCGGGTGATCGGCTGATCGGTGACTCGGGATCATCGTAGGCCGCGGTTCGCGGGGCGAGTGGAGCGGGTTTCGGGAACCGGGGAGGGCGGCACCAGGGCGGTCATGCACGGGCCGTAGCATGACGGAACGTACGACAGAGGGGGTCCCGCGGATGACCGACCACGCGCAGACGCCGGCCGCGCCGGACAACAACGCCGTGCCCGGTGCCGCCGGTCCGGGGGATGCCGTGCCGGGGGATGGCGTGCCCGGGGCGGCGGCGAGTGGTGCGCCGCCCGCCGATGCGGCGCACGGCGGTGCCCCTGCCGCCGGTGGCGCCTGGACGCCGCCGCGGTGGCCCGAGGACGCGGCTGCCGTGACCTCGGAGGTCTCGCTGGACGCCGGTGCGATTCCCGAGGTCGGACAGGACGTCACCCGGGGCGGCACCGACGCGTCCCGGGTCCCGCTGGACAAGCGGTCGGCGGATCGCGGCAGCCCCGAGCCCGACCCCTGGGTGGCTCCGGCCGACCGCATGCCGGCGGGGCCCGGAGACACCATCGCGTCGTCGGGCGGCCCCGGCACCCCGGCCCCTTCCGTGCACGACCAGCAGACGGTCACGTCCTTCCCGGCCGCGGACGCCTCCCCGCCGTGGGCCGCCCCGGCCCCGCCGCCCGGCCCCGCCACGTCCTCGACCGGCACACCCGCCTCCTTCCCGCCGCCGAACCCCGCCGCGGTCAACCCGTTCGCCCCGCCCGCCCGGGGCCCGCATGACGTCCCGCCCCCGCCCATCGCCCCCGACGGTCCGGGCCAGGTCCCGTACGGCTACCCTGCGGCCGGCTACGGCTACCCGCCGCCCCAGCCGGCGTACGCCGCTCAGCACACGCACGGGGCCGCGGGGTACTACGGCTGGCCGGGCGGCCAGGGCGAACCGAGCAACGGCCTCGGCACCGCCGGCATGGTGGTCGGCATCATCTCGGTCGCCGGTTTCTGTCTCTGGCCCGTGGCGATCCTCCTCGGCATCCTGGGCGTGATCTTCGGCGGCATCGGCCGGGCCAAGGCGAACCGCGGCGAAGCCACCAACGCGGGGCAGGCCCTGGCCGGCATCATCTGCGGTGTCGTCGGCCTGGTTCTCGGCGTCGGATTCGGCGTGCTGGTGATCATGGCGCGGTAGGCGAGGCGCGGGGTGCTGCCCGGCCCCCGGGGGGCAACCCTTCGGCGCCCCCGGCCTTCAACGCTGTCGCGCCGATCTCCCTCGACGCCGACAAGCCCCAGGCGCCGACCGACGAGCAGCGGCACGCCGCCCCGCCTCGCCTGCAGCGGCACGCCGCCGACCGACGAGCAGCGGCGCCCCGCCTCGCCCCACGTCGGCGCGCGGCGCACCTGACCCCGGGCTCCCAGCCGCAAGGCACCTCGGAGCCCGCCCTCGTTCAACCCCCGTCATTTCGCCCGCGGTTCACCCCCGCAGCCGTGCCCGCGCCACCATCAGTGCGAACCCCAGCAGGTTCAGGCCGCGCCACCGTTCAGGATCGGTCGCCGCCTCGTCGTCCGCCGCCAGGCCGATGCCCCACACGGGGTCCACCGGACTCGCCTCCACCAGCACCCGCTCCCCGGTGCCCAGCAGGAAGTGCCCCAGATCGGTGTGCGCGGTGAACTTGTGGACGTTGCCCTCGACCACGATGCCGAACCGCTCGCGCTCCCAGACGGTCCCGTCGAAACCGCGTACCAGCCGCCCCGCCTTCTTCGCCTCGGCGGGATGCCCGGCCGCCAGCACCTGACGCTCCGCCTCCGCGTCCTCGAACAGGCGCGCCTTGGCGGCCATCATCCAGTGCTCCGCCGTCGGGTACTCCACCCCGTCCACGGTGAACGGCGACGGCCACCACTGGCTCAGACAGTTCGCGCCCACCCGCCCGTCGGGTCTCGGCCGGTGCCCCCAGAAGTGCAGATACCGGGGGCGGGCGCCCGCCCGGACCTCGCTGACCAGCGCCTCCCGGGAATCGATCACTCCACCGATCTGCTCCATGCATGGGAGTGTGGCAGCCACCACTGACACTCCGTCCCTCCTTTTCGAGGCCGACTCGACACCTGGTCGACAGATTCCGTCGCTTAACCAAAAGGCAACAACGGAATCACTTGTTGGACGACCACCCCTCTGTCAGGATCGGCACTCAAATCGAGCTGGAGCTACGCCACCCGCCCCGAGGGACTGCGGGGAGACGGCGGAGGAGAGCGACATGCACAACCCGGGCAACAGCACCCCGGAACGATTCCCCGCCCAGGACCGTTTCGCGGACGGCGCGCAGTACGTCGCGGGCCGCCTCACGAAGGGCACCTCGGGCCGGACCCACGCGGTCGTCGATCCGGCCACCGGTGAGGAGGTGTTCACCTACGACCTGGCCGGCCCGGACGACGTGGACGCGGCCGTCGCCGCGGCGCGCGAGGCCTTCCCGGCGTGGGCCGGCGCCACCCCCGGTGAGCGTTCCGACGCTCTGCACCGCTTCGCTGTTGTGCTCGCCGAGCGCGCGGAGGACTTCGCCCGCGCCGAATCACTGCAGTGCGGCAAGCCGTTGAAGCTGACCCGCGAGTTCGACGTGCCGGGCACGGTCGACAACACCGCGTTCTTCGCGGGCGCCGCACGGCACCTCCAGGGGCAGTCGGCCGGTGAGTACTCCGGCGACCACACCTCCTACGTCCGCCGCGAGCCCGTCGGCGTGGTCGGCTCCATCGCGCCCTGGAACTACCCCCTCCAGATGGCCGCGTGGAAAATCCTCCCGGCGATCGCCGCGGGCAACACCATCGTTCTCAAGCCCGCCGAGCTGACCCCGCTGACCTCCCTGCTGTTCGCGCGGGCCGCCACCGACGCCGGGATCCCGGACGGCGTCGTCAACATCGTCACGGGCACCGGCAAGGAGGCCGGCGAGCACCTCGTCGGACACCCGGACGTGGCGATGACGTCCTTCACCGGCTCCACCGCCGTCGGCAGGCGCGTCGCCGAGATCGCCACCGCCACCGTCAAGCGGCTCCACCTCGAACTCGGCGGCAAGGCGCCCTTCTTGGTGTTCGACGACGCCGACCTGGACGCCGCCGTCAACGGCGCCGTCGCGGGCGCGCTGATCAACACCGGTCAGGACTGCACGGCCGCCACGCGCGCGTATGTGCAGCGACCTCTCTACGAGGCCTTCGTGGAGCGGACCGCCGCCCTCATGGAGACCGTCCGCCTCGGCGACCCCTTCGCGGCGGGCACCGATCTCGGGCCGCTGATCTCGCACGCGCAGCGGGACCGTGTCGCCGGTTTCGTCGACCGGGCGCGTGCCTACGCGCGCGTGGTCACCGGCGGCGAGGCGCCCCGGGGCGAGTTGGGCAACGGCGCGTACTACCGGCCCACGCTCGTCGCGGACGCACCCCAGGACAGCGAGATCGTCCAGTCCGAGATCTTCGGACCGGTCCTCGTCGTCCTGCCCTTCGACACCGACGAGGAAGGGATCCGGCTCGCCAACGACACCCCGTACGGTCTCGCGGCCTCCGCCTGGAGCCGTGACGTCTACCGTGCGAACCGCGCCACCCGCGAGATCCAGGCGGGCTGCGTGTGGGTGAACGATCACATCCCGATCATCAGCGAGATGCCGCACGGCGGATACCGGCAGTCCGGCTTCGGCAAGGACATGTCCGTGTATTCGTTCGATGAGTACACGCAGCTCAAGCACGTTATGTTCGATAATACGGCGGTCGTCCGGAAGGACTGGCACCGCACGATCTTCGGGGACCGATAACCACCTCAGGCCGCCCGACCCGCGGCCGCCCATCCCGAAAGGGCACCACGCGCATGGAGCAGTACGAGCCCGACCGCCCGTCCGCGGCCCAGGTGGCCGCCATGCGGCGCAGCCTGCGCAGCGGCAGGGCCTCCCTCACCCGCCGTTCGCTGTTGCGCGCCTCCGCCGGCGGCGCGCTCGCGGTCGGCGGCCTGGGGACCCTGAGCGCCTGCGGCATCCCCCCGGCGGCACAGACGTCAGGAGTGTCGTCCGAGGACCACTCGGCGAAGGAGAAGACCGTCAGCTTCTCCAACTGGACCGAGTACATGGACGTCGACGACAGCGGCAAGAAGCGTCCGACGCTCGACGCGTTCAGGAAGCGCACCGGCATCACGGTCAAGTACACCGAGGACATCAACGACAACGTCGAGTTCTTCGGCAAGATCAAGCCGCAGCTGGCGGCGGGCCAGGACACCGGCCGCGACCTGATCTGCGTGACCGACTGGCTCGCCGCGCGCCTCATCCGCTTCGGCTGGGTGCAGAAACTGGACGCGTCCAACCTGCCGACCGCGTACGCCAACCTGTCCCAGCAGTTCCGCAGCCCCGACTGGGACCCGGGACGGGCGTACTCCTACCCCTGGACGGGCATCTCCACGGTCATCGCCTACAACAAGAAGGCGCTGGACGGCGTCGAGGTCACCTCCGTCTCCGACCTGCTCGACAACCCCAAGCTCAAGGGGCGCGTCGGCTTCCTGTCGGAGATGCGCGACAGCGTCGGCATGACGCTGCTGGACATGGGCAAGGACCCGGCCAAGTTCAGCGACGACGACTTCGACGCCGCGATCGCCCGCATGCAGAAGGCCGTCGACCGGGGCCAGATCCGCCGCTTCACCGGCAACGACTACACCTCGGACCTCACCAAGGGCGACTTCGCGGCGTGTATCGCCTGGGCCGGTGACGTCGTCCAGCTCAAGGCGGACAGCCCGGACGTCGACTTCGTCATCCCCGACAGCGGTTACATGACGTCGACGGACAACCTCCTGGTGCCGAACAAGGCGCGCCACAAGACCAACGCCGAGCGGCTCATCGACTTCTACTACGAGCCGGGGCCGGCCGCGCAGCTCGCCGCGTACATCAACTACGTGTGCCCGGTCGACGGGGTGAAGGCGGAGCTCGCCAAGCTCGACGAGGACGCGGCGAACAACCCGCTGATCCTCCCCGACAAGGAGATGGCCGCCAAGTCTCACGCCTTCCGCTCACTGAGCTCGAAGGAAGAGACGGCGTACGAAGAGAAGTTCGCGAAGCTGACAGGGGCGTGACGACGACGATGACGACGAAGGACAGCGGCGGCGACGTCCGCCTCTCCGGAATCAGCAAGACCTACGGCTCCTTCACCGCCGTGCACCCGCTGGACCTGACCGTCCCGGAGGGCTCCTTCTTCGCCCTGCTCGGCGCGTCGGGCTGCGGCAAGACCACCACCCTGCGGATGATCGCGGGACTGGAGGAACCGACGACCGGCACCGTCCGGCTCGGCGACCAGGACGTGACCGCGCTGCCGCCGTACAAGCGGCCGGTGAACACGGTGTTCCAGTCCTACGCCCTCTTCCCGCACCTGGACATCTTCGAGAACGTCGCCTTCGGTCTGCGCCGACGCGGCGTCAAGTCGGTGAAGAAGCAGGTCGAGGAGATGCTCGACCTGGTCCAGCTCGGCGAGCAGGCCCGCAAGAAGCCGCACCAGCTCTCCGGCGGCCAGCAGCAGCGCGTCGCCGTCGCCCGCGCGCTGATCAACCACCCCAAGGTGCTGCTCCTCGACGAGCCCCTCGGCGCCCTGGACCTGAAGCTGCGCCGGCAGATGCAACTGGAGCTCAAGCGCATCCAGACCGAGGTCGGCATCACCTTCATCCACGTCACGCACGACCAGGAGGAGGCCATGACCATGGCCGACTGCGTCGCCGTGATGAACGCGGGCCGCGTCGAGCAACTGGGCGCCCCCGCCGAGCTGTACGAGAACCCGCGCACCACGTTCGTCGCCAACTTCCTCGGCACCTCGAACCTGATCGAGGCCGAGGTCGACACCAAGGCGGGCGACGAGATCGTCCTGAAGGCGGGCGGCGGCAAGCTCACGCTCCCCGTCGGGCGCTGTTCGGCGTCCACGGCGACCGGCGGCAAGGTGCTGGTCGGCGTGCGCCCCGAGAAGATCTCCCTCGTCCACGCGGACGACGCCGGGGAGATCCCGGAGGGCCGCAACCGGATCACCGGCACGATCGCCGACGCCAGCTTCATCGGCGTCTCCACGCAGTACGTCATCGACAGCCCCGTCTGTTCCGAGCTCGCCGTGTACGTGCAGAACGTCGAGCGCGACGGCCGCCTCGTCCCCGGTGCCGACGTCGTCCTGCACTGGAACCCCGCCCACACCTTCGGCCTGGACGCCGCGCAGGACATCGACGCGGGCACCGAGGAGGAGGCCGCCTGATGTCGACGCTCACCGAGGCGCCACCGCCTCTCGCGCCCGCACCGGCGAAGAAGCCGCCGCGCCGCCGCGGCCGTCTCACGCCGTACTGGCTGCTGCTGCCGGGCCTGCTGTGGCTGGTCGTCTTCTTCGCACTGCCGATGGTCTACCAGGCCTCCACGTCCGTGCAGACGGGCTCCCTGGAGGAGGGCTACGAGGTCACCTGGCACTTCGCCACCTACTGGAACGCCCTGTCCGAGTACTGGCCGCAGTTCCTGCGCTCGGTGCTGTACGCCGGTTCCGCGACGATCCTGTGCCTGCTGCTGGGCTATCCGCTGGCGTACCTGATCGCGTTCCGCGCGGGCCGCTGGCGGAACCTGATCATGATCCTGGTGATCGCGCCGTTCTTCACCAGCTTCCTGATCCGCACCCTCGCCTGGAAGACGATCCTCGCGGACGGCGGCCCGGTCGTCGGCGCCCTCAACACGCTGCACGTCCTGGACGTCACCAGCTGGCTCGGCATCACCGCCGGCGACCGGGTGCTGGCCACCCCGCTGGCGGTCGTGTGCGGTCTGACGTACAACTTCCTGCCGTTCATGATCCTGCCGCTGTACACCTCGCTGGAGCGCATCGACAGCCGGCTGCACGAGGCGGCGGGAGACCTGTACGCGAAGCCGTCCACCACCTTCCGGAAGGTCACCTTCCCGCTGTCGATGCCGGGTGTCGTCTCCGGCACGCTGCTGACCTTCATCCCGGCGGCCGGTGACTACGTGAACGCCGATCTGCTCGGCTCCACCGACACCCGCATGATCGGAAACGTCATCCAGTCGCAGTTCCTGCGGATTCTGGACTATCCGACGGCGGCGGCCCTGTCCTTCATCCTGATGTTCGCGATCCTCGTCATGGTGACGCTCTACATCCGCAAGTCCGGCACGGAGGATCTGGTTTAAATGACCTTCGTCAATTGGCTCAAGCGTCATCTCGTCGTCATCGCGGGGCTGTTCACGCTCGGATTCCTGCTGCTGCCGAACGTCGTCGTGACGGTCTTCTCCTTCAACAACCCGAAGGGCCGTTTCAACTACGAGTGGCAGGAATTCTCCACGGCCGCCTGGACCGATCCGTGCGGGGTCGCCGACCTGTGCGGCTCGCTCTCGCTCAGCCTCCAGATCGCGCTCTGGGCGACGCTGGGCGCGACGGTCCTCGGCGCGATGATCGCCTTCGCCCTCGTGCGGTACCGGTTCCGCGCGCGGGGGGCGGTCAACTCGCTGATCTTCCTGCCCATGGCGATGCCCGAGGTGGTGATGGCGGCCTCGCTGCTGACCCTCTTCCTCAACATGGGCGTGCAGCTGGGGTTCTGGACGATCCTCATCGCGCACATCATGTTCTGCCTCAGCTTCGTCGTGACGGCCGTCAAGGCGCGTGTGATGTCGATGGACCCGAAGCTGGAGGAGGCCGCGCGCGACCTGTACGCCGGTCCGTTCCAGACCTTCGTCCGGGTCACGCTGCCGATCGCGGCCCCCGGAATCGCGGCGGGCGCGCTGCTCGCCTTCGCGCTCTCCTTCGACGACTTCATCATCACCAATTTCAACGCGGGTTCGACCGTCACCTTCCCCATGTTCGTCTGGGGCTCGGCACAGCGCGGAACGCCCGTTCAGATCAATGTCATCGGTACGGCCATGTTCGTCATCGCCGTACTGTTCGTCCTGGCCTCGATGGTTCTCGGCAGCCGCCGCAAGCGCCAGAAGGCGTGACGCACCCGTAGGGAGTTGACATCATGGCCCCAAGCGCCATGAGCTCTGGCAATCACTGCACAAAAGCACTCTCCGAAGCCCAGCCGGTTCCGTACTGGCTGGAAGACCCCGGCAAGCCCCACCCCGAGCCCGCCCTCACCGGCGCCGAGACCTGCGACCTGCTGGTCGTCGGCGGCGGGTACAGCGGACTGTGGACCGCGCTCAACGCCAAGGAGCGCGACCCGCGGCGGGATGTCGTCCTGCTGGAAGGCCGCGAGGTGGGCTGGGCCGCCTCGGGCCGCAACGGCGGCTTCTGCGCCGCCTCCCTCACGCACGGCCCGGCCAACGGCCTGGCCCGCTGGCCGGGCGAGATCCACAAGCTGCAGGAGCTGGGCGCCCGCAACCTCGACGACATCGAGGAGGCGGTCGCCCGGTACGGCCTGGACTGCGAGTTCGAACGCACCGGTGAGATCGACGTGGCGACCGAGGAGTACCAGGTTCGCGAACTGCGCGAGTGGTACGCGGAGATGGAACGCCAGGGGCTCGCCGACGGCGTGGAGTTCCTCGACGCCGCCGCGGTGCGGGACCAGGTCGACTCCCCGACGTTCCGGGCCGGCCTGCACGACCGCCGGGGCGTCGCCATGCTCCACCCGGCCAAGCTCGCCTGGGGCCTGAAGCGGGCGTGCCTCCGGCTCGGCGTGCGCATCCACGAGCACACCCCCGCCCTCACGCTGAAGCCGTACGGCGCCGGCATGGCCGTCCGCACCCCCTACGGCCGGATCCGCGCCCGCCAGGTCGCGCTCGGCACGAACGTCTTCCCCAGCCTCGTCAGGCGCGTCCGCCCGTACACCGTCCCGGTCTACGACTACGCCCTGATGACCGAACCGCTCACCGCCGAGCAGCTCGGGGCCATCGGCTGGAAGAACCGGCAGGGACTCGGGGACAGCGCCAACCAGTTCCACTACTTCCGGCTGTCCGCCGACAACCGCGTCCTGTGGGGCGGCTACGACGCGATCTACCCGTACGGCGGCCGGGTGCGCGCCGAGTACGACCACCGCCCGGAGACCTACGCCAAGCTCGCCCGGCACTTCTTCACCTGCTTCCCGCAGCTGGAAGGCGTCCGCTTCACCCACGCGTGGGGCGGCGCCATCGACACCTGCTCGCGCTTCTCGGCGTTCTTCGGCACGGCGCACGGCGGCAGGGTCGCGTACACGGCGGGCTACACGGGCCTCGGGGTGGGCGCCACCCGCTTCGGAGCCGACGTGATGCTGGATCTGCTGGCGGGGGAGCGGACCGAGCGCACCGAGCTGGAGATGGTGCGCAAGAAGCCGTTGCCGTTCCCGCCGGAGCCACTCGCGTGGACCGGCATCGCCCTCACCAAGTGGTCGCTGGCCAGGGCCGACGCCGACGGCGGGCGGCGCAACCTGTGGCTGCGCGCCATGGACCGGCTGGGCCTTGGCTTCGACAGCTGAGACGCGGCCGCCGGTTCACGCCGCGCGCCGCCGCACCGTGTGAGCCGGTTCACTTCGCTCGGGTGCAGGAACCCGCGTAATGCCCCGGCTGGACCTCCCTCTCTCCCGTGACGCGACCAGCGTCCACGCGCAGAGAGGGAGGTTTCCTCATGACAGGGGCGAAGACGGCCGTCGAGTGGCTGGCATCCGTCACACCGGACCCCGAGGCCTGCCGCTGGGAATGGGAGCGCAACCCCCTCGGGGTCGCGCTGCTGCCCGCCGGCCGGGCCTGGGACGTGCTGATCCTGCCGAGCGAACTCGGCTACCCGACGCTCGACGTCCTCACCCGCATCCTCGACCAGCTCGGCCCGGTCCTGGTCGACTTCGGCGACTCCCGGATGGGCTTCCTCGTGCCGCCGGGCACGGCGTCCCGCTGGATCGGCACGGGCATCCGCACCGCGGGAGCCGGCACCTGGATCGTCGTGCCGTACCCGGGCCGCTCGACGGGCGGAACGCGCTGGCTGGTCCCGCCGGACGGCTCGGGCACGCTGACGGACCCGGCCCTGCTGGAGCTGGCGATGCACGAGGCGGCGGCGGGCCTGGCGACCCGGGAGGACGGCTAGAACGCCCATGAAGATCTTGGTGAGGGGCTGTCCGGCCGTAGGCCGGGCGGCCCCTTTTCGTTATGCGGTAGGGGCACCCATGGGCTCGGTCGGCGACTCGTACGACAACGCCCTGGCCGGGAACCTGTGGGTGCTGAGCAAGGCCGAATGTGTCCGCGACCGCGTCTTCGCCCCGCGAGCCGAGGCGAACCTGGCGCTCTTCGAGTACATCGACGGCCTCTACAGCAGTCGGCGCGTCCAGGAACGGCTCGGCTTCCTCAGCCCCATCGAGTTCGAGGAGAAGCACTACACCGAGCAGACGACGCGTCGAAACAAGCGAACCTGAAATCCCGTCAGCCGAGCAGCACCTCTCGCGCAACGGGGAACCTCAGGGTATGAGTCGGGCAGGGCTGCGAACCAGAACCGGTCCGCTGGCTCGTAGCACCAACGGCAGGGAGATCAACTTCCGGGTCACCTTGTACGGCAGGCGCACGAACACCCGGTCATGGTCTCAGCCGACGACCGTCACCGCTGCTACCTGCAGCGCCGGACTATTCACGCGGCACACGGTCAGATCCAGCCCTGTCGCGTCGCCTCCATCGCCAGCTGGAAACGCGTCTGCGCACCGACGCGGCGCATGAGCTTGGTGATGTGCCGCTGCACAGTGCGTTCGCTCCAGCCCAGGGCCCGGCCCGCCGACTTGTCCGTGGCGCCCGACGACAGCAGTGTCAGCAGCTTCGTCTCCTCCTCGGTCAGTCGGGCCGAACCGTCCTTGAGGGAAACGGCCGCCGACGGCCGTATCTGTACACTGCGCTCCCACGTCGTCTCGAACAGCGCCACCAGTGCGTCCAGCAGCGGCGAGGGATGGATGACATACGAGGCGGTCACCGTGTTGTCGCCCGGCCGCAGCAGGGGGAGCATGGCCACCCGGTCGTCGGAGATCGCCAGCTTCGTCGGCAGGCCGGTGGCGATCCGGGCTTGTTCGCCCAGTCGGATCCCGGCGGTGACGTCGTCCAGCCAACCCGGCAGTTCGAGCACCGAACTGTCATAAACCACTCGGTACTTTACGCCTCGCCGGAGCAAATCCAGTTCGATGCTGTTGGGTTCGGAGTGGCCGGCCGCTGCGGCATACGGTGGGCTGTCGAAGCCCCGCACCTGGGTGCGCGAGGCCCGCTGCATCTCCACCCAGTTCCGGTTGACATCGTCCCGTCCGGAGATGACCTGGACGAGTTGGTCGGGCTGAGCGAAGCGGCTGCCGGCGCGATACGCGGCCATCAGCGCGGAGAGATGGGTGCGCACACCGTCCAACGCCCGCTCCCGTTCGCGCAGTACGGCCTCAAGACCGCTGTCCGGCGACACCGCCACGTAGGTGACGGGTCGGCCGGGCCCGCTCAGCGCGAGACCCAGTTCCACCAGGGTCCGCAGCGAGCGGCCCGTCGCCTGCGCGGAGAGGCCGCAGTCGGCGGCGAGTTCGGCCCTCGTGGCCCGTGACCGCCGGATCAGGGCGTCGTAGACGGCCTCGTCGCGCTCGTCCAGGCCGATCGGTTCCAGCACCGCACATCACCTCTCCTCGCGTCGCACAGGTCTTCCCGCGTGCCGCGTCCCTGTCATTTTCCCGTCAGCTGACGGGAAGTCGCCTCTGGTTGACCTTGTCAGGGGCTCGAAGCGGATGTCAGCGTTCGAACGATTACGTGATCAGCCCGAACCCCCGACGTGAACAAACGTCGCAGAAGGAGTGCCCTTATGCCGCTCCCGGCCCGTCCGCCGCGCGGACAACACCGTTACAGACGGATGTTGTCCGCCCTGGGCATATGCGCCACCGTGCTGACAGCCACCCCTGCAATGGCGCAGGGCACCCCTGACCCCGCCGACCCGTCCCTGCCGGCGGCCGCGGAAGCGAAGATCGATCCCAGTCTGCTGAAACGGATGAACGCCGTCGAGGCACGCGGCGAGGGACGCGTCGAAGCGGCCGTCGTCCTCCGACAGACCACTGCGGCCCCGGCCCTCGGTGACACCCCCGCTGAGGTACGCGACGAACTGAGCGACGCCGTCGAGTCGGTCCAGGAGCCGGTCGTGGACCTCGTCGAGGCCCAGGACGACGAGGTGCTCAACACGTTCTGGCTGAAGAACATGGTGCTCGTCAAGGCCACGCCCGACACCCTCGGCCGACTCGCGGGGCTCGCCGCTGTCGACCACATCATCCCCAACTTCACCGTCCAGGCGCCGCCCGCCGAGACCGTGGACCAGAGCGCCTCGGCCGTCGCCGCCGCCACCGAGCAGCCGACCACCTGGGGCCTGGCCAGGGTCGGCGCCGACAAGGTGCACAGCGAGCGGAACCTCACCGGTGACGGTGTGCGCGTCGCCGTGCTCGACACCGGTATCGACGCGAGCCACCCCGACCTGGCGGGCAAGCTGACCAGCGACGACGCGAACGACCCGACCCACCCCGGCGGCTGGATCGAGTTCGACAAGGACGGAAAGCCCGTACCCCACTCCGAACCGTACGACACCAGCTACCACGGCACCCATGTCGCCGGCACCATCGCCGGCGGCGCCGCCTCCGGCACCCGGATCGGTGTCGCCCCCGACGTCGACCTGATGGGCGCGGTCGTGATCCCCAACGGCAGCGGCAGCCTGGCGCAGGTGCTCGCCGGCATGCAGTGGGCCGTCGCCCCGTACGCGGCCGACGGGACCCCCGCCGGGCAGCCCGCGGACGTCGTCAGCATGTCGCTCGGAGCCGAGGGCTACGCCGACGAGTTCATCGAGCCCACCCGCAACATTCTGCGCGCCGGCGCCTTCCCGTCCTTCGCCATCGGCAACGAGTGCGTCAACGGCTCGGCGAGCCCGGGCAACGTCTACGACGCCGTATCGGTCGGCGCCACCGACGAGGAGGACAACGTTGCCGAGTTCTCCTGCGGCGAGGTCGTCGAGAAGAGCAGCTGGGGCGCCCCGCCAGCCGACTGGCCCGACAGCTGGGTCGTGCCGAACGTCTCCGCGCCCGGCGTCAATGTCCTGTCGGCGCTGCCCGGCGGCGGATACGGCCTGCTCGACGGCACTTCGATGGCCACCCCGCATGTCTCCGGCACCGTCGCCCTGATGCTCCAGGCTGATCCGGACCTCTCCCCCGAGGAGGCCCTGTCCATCCTCACCGGCACCTCCTTCTTCGACGACCGCTACGGCGCGCGCCCCAACTCCCGCCACGGCCACGGCCGTATCGACGCCGACGCGGCGGTGGCGGAGGCGTCCCTGCGCAGCGGCGTGCGGGGCACGGTCACCGACGGAAAGTCCGGCAAGCCGCTCGCAGGCGTCACCGTGACCCGCACCGACACCGGCCGTGCGGTGACCACCGACGCACAGGGCCATTTCTCGATCCGGCTCGCACCCGGCACGCGCGAACTGAAGCTGTCCCGCTTCGGATACGTGACCACGACGACCCGGCAGCAGGTCGTCGCCGACCGCTACATTGACGTGGACCCGGGCCTGACCCGCACCCGTTGGGGCACCATCAGCGGCACGGTGACCTACGCACCCACCGAATCGACGGTGCCCGGCACGACCGTCGCCGTCCTGGACGTCCCCGACGAGCTGACCGCCGTGACGGACCGCAACGGCCGCTACACCATCCACGATGTGCCCGTCGGCACCTACGACGTACGGGCCACCGCACCCGGCATCTCCCGGTCCACGCCGCTGACCGTGACCGTGGGCGGCCGGTCCGCTGCCGTCAAGCACGCCGACCTGGAGCTGCCACGCCCCTCCGCCACCGACCGCGTCTCCCTCACGGCCCAGGGCGGCCAGCTTGACGGCGACGCCTGGTGGCCCGACGTGAATGACGACGGCCAGGTCGTCGCCTTCGCGAGCCTGGCCACGAACCTCGTGCCCGGCGACACCAACGGCACGCTCGACATCTTCGTCTCCGACCTGGAGGCGGGGACCGTCGAAAGGGTGTCGGTCGCCTCCGACGGCACCCAGGGTGACGACTTCTCGCTGAGCCCGTCCCTGAGTGGCGACGGACGCTACGTCGGATTCAACAGCGGTGCCGGCAACCTGGTGCCCGGCGACACCAACGGGCAGACGGACGCCTTCGTCCACGACCGGTCGACCGGCACCACGGAAGTGGTGTCGGTGGCCGCCGACGGCACCCGCGCCAACGGCCTGTCGTCGGCGCCCTCGCTCAGTGACGACGGACGCTACGCCACCTTCATCAGCGATGCCGACAACCTGGTGTCCGGCGACACCAACAAGTCCACCGACGTCTTCCTGCACGACCGGCAGACCGGCGAGACGGTGCTCGTCTCGCAGACCCCGGCCGGCGTCCCGGCGAGCGGAAACTCCCGTGAACCGTCGATCAGTTCGGACGGCCGGTACATCGCCTTCCAGAGCTCGGCGGGCGACCTGGTGCCCGGCGACACCGACGGCGCCATCGACGTCTTCGTCCGCGACCGGGTGACGGGCACCACCACCCTGGTCGGTCCCGAGGGCGAGAACACCGGACCGAGCATCAGCGGCGACGGACAGCTGGTCGCCTTCACCCAAGGCTGGCAGCTCTACGTCAGCGATCTGAAGACGGGAGAGATCGAGCAGGTCTCCGTCACCGGCAGTGGTGAGACGGCCGACGACTGGGCCTTCGCGCCCTCCCTCAGCGAGGACGGCACGAAGGTCGCGTTCTACAGCTACGCGGCCAACCTCAGCGCGGGCGACACCAACGGCCTGCCGGACGTCTTCGTGCGCGACCGGACCGCCGGCACCACGACCCGGATCTCGGGCGGTCTGGAGGACACCGAGGGTGACGGCCTCTCGTTCCTCCCATCCCTCAGCGGCGACGGCCGCACCGTCGCCTTCGAGAGCACCTCGGCCAACCTCGTGGCCCAGGACAGCAACGGTCACTCGGACATCTTCGTCCACGACCTGGCTCCCGGCCCCGAACCGCTCTTCGCGCTGAGCGACCTGACGGTGAGCCCGTCCCAGGCGCGGCCCGGAGCACCGGTCCGGGTGACGGCACACGTCAAGAACGTCGGCGTCGTGAAGGGGACGTACGAGGCCGAACTGAGGGTGGCGGGGGAGCCCGAGCAGCAGCGCTCCGTCACGGTCGGCGAGGACCAGGACGCCCTGGTGAGCTTCACCGTGCGCCGCGATGCCGTCGGTACCTACCGCCTGCGACTCGGGCCGCTCACTGGGCAGTTCACGGTGAGATAGCCCTCGCGGCAGGGGACCGGCCGCTCCCTCACCGGGGAACCGGCCGGTCCCCAAGGGGAACGGCGGACTCGCCGCCTCACCGGGAACGGCGGTTCCGCTGCCGGCCCACCCGGTCGACGGCGGGGCGCCTCCAGCAACGAGCACCACTGGCACGACCGGCAAGCAAGTCGACAACCCGATGCCCCTTCTGCGGCGCCCGCCGCGAGCCCAACCCCCGGGACGCATGTGTTCGTGGGCCCGCAGGATCCTTCGAGTCAGGGGAATCCGTCGACACACTGTTCCTCCGGCAGAAGACGGCACCCGCTCGTATTCGCGGCCGCCCTCCGGGTCACCGCGGAGGGTGACCCGCTCATACGCAAAAGCCTTCTCCTTCGCACCCCGCACGGCAAGGCGGGTGAGCGCACGGGAATCCTGCCCAGGCACGGCAGGCACGAGAAGACGGCGGAGGAACCCCAGGAGCCCCGGGGGGAGGCTGAATCCGGGTCGCCCTGAACGACCGGTGGGGGCGTCCTCCGCAAAAGAACGACCCTGTCAACGGCCACGACGGGAGACATCCGCCGATCAGGACACGAAAGCCACGATGACGCCACTGGCCAACTCGTCGGCACCCCGGGCCGCGCCCAGGCCACCGGACGCCGCCCGTGGTGAGCAGGTTCGGCAGGAAGACCGAGAGAGGCCACCAGAAGCGAGGAGGCCTGGAAGGTGTAGCCGTACATGGGGGGAATCTCTTGCTCGGGAAGCAGGAAGTGCCGACGGCCGACCACCGTGAGCACTCTGTACAACCGCGCCCCCCACCGCGGTGAAGACCACCGTCCGGGACACACACGACACACTTCCGGCCCACAGCGCCCCCACAGACCCAGCCCGCCCGAGGCGGATCGCGTTCGCGTCAGACGCCTTGCGAGGGCGAACGCTTCAGCCGGCAGGTGCGGGCTCGCCGGGTACGACTGGGGCGGGCGCGCCGCCCACGTTGCCGCGGCCCTGTGTCCGACTGGTCGATCAACCGGAACCGGTACGCGAACGCGCGGCTCCGGCAGACGCTCGACGGCTGCTACAACCGCTCAACTGCTCAGCTCCTCCGTGCTGGTTCGGCTGCTACCGCCGCTTCGGCTGATCAGGCGAATCCGGCCTACGCGGCCGACGCCGAGCACGTAACCGGTGATCAGGAGTGTGCACAGGCACCAACTGGCCACGACGTCCAGTGGCCAGTGGTAGCCGCGGCGGACCAGCCCCAGGCCGACGCCCGCGTTGAGGACGAGGCAGAGGGTGAGCAGTGCGCGGCGGGAGAGGGGGCCGCGCAGCCGGGGCAGGAGGAGCAGCGCCGCGCAGCCGTAGGCGATGGCCGCGGTCGCCGTATGACCGGAGGGGTAGTAGCCGGTGGCCGGGGGGACGACGGGGGTGCCGGGGCGGTCGGTCAGTTCCTTCAGCGGGACGACCAGGGCCGGGAGCAGCGCCATGAGGACGACGGCGGCGGCACCCGGCAGCCACCAGCGGTCCGCCCCCGCCGCCCGGGCCCGCCAGGCGGCGTACCCCGCGGTCAGGACGAGCACGGGGACGGCGACCTGGACGTTCCCCAGGTCGGCGAGGAGCTCGGAGAACCCGTCCGGCCGCACGAGCACACGGCTGACCCGCTCGTCCAGCCGCACCAGCGGCCCGTCGGCGACGACCTGCCAGGTGATCAGCGCGAAGAGGACGGCGGGCAGGGCGAGCAGCACAGGAAGCACGCCGAACAGCTTCGCAGGTGAAGGCGGCCGACGCGGTCACGGGTGCGGACCACTGACGCCGGAACACGCTGAAGGGCCGACGCAAGGGGGGGTGTGCGCCGGCCCTTCAGGGGCGTACCGCTCCCAGGCGGCCGTCCGGACCGGAACGTCGCGCGCCCCGGGGGGTCTGGGGCGGGCGACCGTCCGATCGGTGAGGAGACCCGGAGCCGAGGGCCCCGGTGTGTGCGCGAGGGCACGACCAGGTCGAAGCTGGGGAGGCCACGGCCTGATGTCACCCGAGGTTCCCCGCGGGTGGGGTGTATCTCTCAACTGAGGAGAACCTACGGCAGGGGCAGCGGGCGCGACAGGCGGAAACCCGACCCGCCATCCACCTCGCACACGTTCTTCACACGCCCTGCCGTGAGGCCCCCGGATGGAGGGGCGGGCGCTCAGATGCGCGCGAACGCCTGCTCGACGATGTCGAGGCCCTCGTTCAGCAGGTCCTCGCCGATGACCAGCGGCGGCAGGAAGCGCAGCACGTTGCCGTAGGTGCCACACGTCAGGACCAGCAGGCCCTCGGCGTGGCAGGCCTTGGCGAGCGCGGCGGTCGCCTCCGGGTTCGGCTCCTTGGTGGCGCGGTCCTTGACCAGCTCGATGGCGATCATCGCGCCACGGCCGCGGACGTCGCCGATGATGTCGAACTTCTCGGCCATGGCGGTGAGACGGGCCTTCATGACCCCCTCGATGTTCTTCGCCTTGGCGTTGAGGTCGAGCTCCTTCATCGTCTCGATGGCGCCGAGCGCGCCGGCGCAGGCGACCGGGTTGCCGCCGTAGGTGCCGCCCAGGCCGCCCGCGTGCGCGGCGTCCATGATCTCGGCGCGACCGGTGACGGCGGCGAGCGGCAGACCGCCCGCGATGCCCTTGGCCGTGGTGATCAGGTCCGGGACGATGCCCTCGTCCTCGCACGCGAACCACTGACCCGTACGGCAGAACCCGGACTGGATCTCGTCGGCGACGAAGACGATGCCGTTGTCGGAGGCGAACTGGCGGATCGCCGGGAGGAAGCCCTTGGCCGGCTCGATGAAGCCGCCCTCGCCGAGGACCGGCTCGATGATGATGGCGGCGACGTTGTCCGGGCCGACCTGCTTGGTGATCTGGTCGATGGCCTGCGCGGCGGCCTCCGGGCCCGCGTTCTCCGGACCGGTCGGCCAGCGGTAGCCGTACGCCACCGGCACCCGGTAGACCTCGGGCGCGAACGGACCGAAGCCGTGCTTGTACGGCATGTTCTTGGCGGTCAGCGCCATGGTGAGGTTGGTGCGGCCGTGGTAGCCGTGGTCGAAGACGACGACGGCCTGGCGCTTGGTGTACGCGCGGGCGATCTTGACGGCGTTCTCGACGGCCTCGGCGCCGGAGTTGAACAGCGCGCTCTTCTTCGCGTGGTCACCCGGGGTCAGCTCGGCCAGCGCCTCGGCGACCTCGACGTAGCCCTCGTAGGGCGTGACCATGAAACAGGTGTGCGTGAAGTCGGCCAGCTGGGCGCTCGCCCGGCGTACGACGGCCTCGGCGGACGCGCCCACGGACGTCACGGCGATGCCGGAACCGAAGTCGATGAGCCGGTTGCCGTCGACGTCCTCGATGATCCCGCCACCCGCGCGCGCGGTGAACACCGGCAGCACGGAGCCCACGCCCTGGGCGACCGCGGCGGTACGACGGGCCTGCAGCTCCTGCGACTTCGGGCCGGGGATGGCGGTGACGACGCGGCGCTCCTGCGGGATTGCGGTCATGAGGGGCTCCTGGGGTTTTGCGGACGCTTGCGTTTCTTTCCTTTTCTCGCAGGTTAGGACCGGGGCGGGAGGGTGGGCATGCTCCATGTGGGCGTTGTCGGGGGGGTGGGGTTGTCCGCGTTGGACATAGAGGCGTGGAGGGCCGCTCCGCGTGCCGGGCGGTGCGAGCCGTGAACTCCCCCTCCAGGGGCATTAGATTGACTCGCTGACGGTGGACGGAACGGCTGCTCAGGGGGCAAGCGCGATGGACAGCGACGGGACGCGGGACGTGCGGGGTACGCATGCGAATCCTGTACCTCGTCCAGCGGGACCACCCCCGGCGATGCCGCCAAGGCCCTCCGTGCCGCCCCGGCCGGACGGCTCCGCCTTTCTCGCCTGGCTGCGCACGCCCCGGCCGGAGGCGGCACCGGGCGTGTGGCGGTTCGGGCACCGGCCGCGGCCGGAGGAGGAGCCCGAGGTCGTCCCCGGGCGTCAGCTGTTCACCGGGGCCCTGATCGCCTTCTTGGTCGGCTGGCTGATCTGGTCGCTACTGTGGAACGGCTATCTCGGCGGCTGGTGGCTGCTCCCGCTGTACGCGATGATCCCCGACTCCTGGGCCCAGCCGCACAGCATCGGCGCCGTCGTGGTCGTGTACGCCTACTACGTCGTCGTCGCCCTGATCATCATGGTCGGTGTGGGACGGCTCGGGCGGTGGAGCGAGATCTGGCGCCGTTACGGCCCGCCCGCCTGGCGCCGCGGCGCCGCCGCGGCCGACGCGCGGCCGCCCGCCCCCGACCAGGACCCCGCGGACTGGCCCGCCCTGCGCGCCGCCGGCGCCGCCGGCGCCGCCGACGCCGCCGACCGGCTCGCCGCCGACGCCCGCGCCGGGCTGATGCGCGACGTCGACCACGCCCGCATCACCCGCGCCTGGCAGGGCGTGCGCAGCGGCCGGCACAGCGTCGCCACCTTCACCGGCGCGGTTTTGAAGGACGGCGCCGCCGCCTGTCCGCACCCCTCCGGCGAGCGCGACCTGCCCGCCCGGCTCGCCCGGCACGACCTGCTCACCGGCCAGGTCAGGCTCGGCACCACCGCCGACGACCCCCGCAACCCCTATGCCTACCGGGGCACCGGCCTCGCCCTCGGGCCCGAGCTGCTCGGCACCTCGCTCCTCGCCGTCGGCCCGGCGGGCTCCGGCAAGACCGGCACCGTGGTGCGCCCGCTCGCCGAGTCGCTGTGCCTGCACGCGCTCGCGGGGCGGGCCGCCGTCGTCGTGGTCGGGGCGGCCGGCGCCGGACTCGGCCCGGCCGACGCCTACGACGTCGTCGTGCGTATCGCCCACCCGGAGTCCGTCTACGACCTCGACCTGTACGGCGGCACCACCGACCCCGACGAGGCCGCCGCGATCCTGGCCGAGGCGCTGGTCGGGGACCTCGCCGACCCGCACCCGGGCAGCGACACCCGCCGCTCCACGACGGTGCTGGCCCAGCTCCTCGGCCCGTTCCGCGCCGTCCACGGCCGCTTCCCCTCCGTACCGGAACTGCGCCGGCTCCTCGATGGCGCGCCGGGCCCGATGAGTGAGCTGCGGGCGGCGCTCCAGGACGCCGGCCAGGATTCGCTGCTGCGGGAACTCGACGCGCGCGAGCGGCAGATGGGCCACCCGGGCGACGTCGGCGGCGTGCTCGCCGACCGTGTGGCGCTGCTGGACCGCCCCGCCTTCGCGGGCTTCTTCGACACGTCCGGACAGTCCCGCCCGTTCTCCCTCAAGGCCCTCGACCATCCCGTGCGGGTCCGCATCGACCTGCCCGAGCGCGGCCACGCGGACGCCTCCCGCATCCTGGCGCGGCTGGTCCTGGCCCAGTTCACGGCGAGCGTGGCGGTACGGGAGGACCGGTCGCTGTTCGCCTGCCTGATCCTGGACGACGCGACGGGCGTCGTCACGCCGGAGGCCGTGAGGGGCATCCAGCGGCTGCGGTCGGCGAACGCCGGGGCCGTGCTGACGCTGCGCACCCTGGACGACGTACCGCGCCCGCTGCGCGGCCCCCTGCTGGGCTCCACCGGATGCCGCATCGCGCTGTCCGGGCTCACCCCGTGGGACGGGCAGGACTTCGCCGAGGTGTGGGGCAAGGAGTGGACCGAGACCCGCGACGTCACCGACCGGCAGATCATCGCCGAGACCCCCGCGGGCAAGGCGGTGCACGTGCTGCGCCGGGCGATCACCGGGAAGGCGCCGACCGCGCGGGCGGTCACCGTCCGGCAGGTCGAGCGGGAGCGGTGGTCCGCGTCCGAGCTGGCGCACGCGGTGCCGCCCGGGCATGCCGTGCTGTCGCTCACCGACGTGCAGGGTGAGCACGCGCCCCCGCTCCTGGTGGACCTGCGCGACTGAGGATTGCGGGGTGCCGGGACCGTACGGTGAGGCAGAATCGACACAGGTCGTTCATACGCGGCGGCCAAAAGATCACCACGATCAGCCGAGCTCCACAGACCCGTCGTCGACCCGCCAGCCCTCCGACCTGAAGGCCTCATGCCCCCCACGCTCGCCTCCCTCGTCCACCACTCCGCGCTCAAACTCACCGTGCGGGCCGGCGAGGGCCGCCTGGACGTGCCCGTGCGCTGGGCGCACGTCAGTGAGCTCGCCGACCCCGTGCCGTACATGGAGGGCGGGGAACTGCTGCTGATCACCGCGCTCAAGCTGGACGCGGAGGACCCGGGGGCCATGCTGCGCTATGTGAAGCGGCTGGTCGGGGCAGGGGTCGTCGGGCTGGGCTTCGCGGTCGGCGTGAACTACGACGACATCCCCCAAGCGCTCGTCGACGCCGCCGAACAGGAGGGCCTGCCGCTGCTGGAGGTCCCCCGCCGCACTCCCTTCCTCGCCATCACCAAGGCCGTGTCGGCCGCCATCGCCGCCGACCAGTACCGGGCGGTGACGGCCGGGTTCGCGGCCCAGCGCGAGCTGACGAACAAGGCGCTCGGCGAGGGCCCCGAGGGGCTGCTCGCCGTGCTCGCCGGACAGATCGACGGATGGGCGGCGCTCTACGACGCCTCGGGCGCCGTCGTCGCCGCCGCGCCGGAGTGGGCCGGCCGCCGGGCCGCCCGGCTCACGGCGGACGTGGAGCGGCTGCGGGACCGGCCCGCGCCGGCCAGCTCGGTGGTCGGCGGACCGGAGCACGAGGACCGCGTCGAGCTGCACACCATCGGCACCGGCCGCCGCCCCCGCGCGGCCCTGGCAGTCGGCACGGCGGCCGCCCTCGGCACCGCCGAGCGGTACGCCCTCCACTCGGCCATCGCCCTGCTCACCCTCACCACCGAACGCTCCCGCTCCCTGCAGGCCGCGGAACAGCGGATCGGGGCCGCCGTGTTGCGGATGCTGCTCGCCGGCCAGCCGGACCACGCCCGCGCCGTCGCCGGCGACCTGTACGGCGGCCTCCTCGACGCGCCCTACCGGATCGTCCTCGCCGAGTGCGCCTCGGGCCACGCGGGCGTCGCCGAGGCGGTGGAGGCCGCCGCGGCACGCTCCGGGGAGTCGGTGCTGGCCGTGCCCGAGGGGGACGGGGAGCGGCTCGTGGTGCTCGCCGCGGACGGGGGCGCGGTGGTCGCGGCCTGCGCGGAGTACGCGGCGGCGCGGGAGGCCGTGCGGGCGGGGCAGGAGTCGTCGGCGGGGGAAGCCGACGACCTGGTCGTCGGCCTGTCGGCGCCGGCCGGCCCGATCGCCGCGGCCGCCGCCTACAAGCAGGCCGAGCAGGCGCTGTCGGTGGCCCGCCGCCGGGGACGAGTGCTGGTCGAGCACGAGCAGCTGGCGGCGGGGTCCGTCCTCCCGCTGCTCGCCGACGACGCGGTCCGGGCCTTCGCGGACGGCCTGCTGCGCGCGCTGCACGAGCACGACGCCACGGGCCGGGGCGACCTGGTCGCCTCCCTGCGGGCCTGGCTGTCCCGGCACGGCCAGTGGGACGCCGCCGCCGCCGACCTCGGCGTCCACCGGCACACCCTGCGGTACCGCATGCGGCGCGTGGAGGAGATCCTCGGACGCTCGCTGGACGATCCGGACGTACGGATGGAGCTGTGGCTGGCGCTGAAGGCGACGTCGACGGAGTGACCGGTGCCCCGCGCCTGGCGCCCGAGGAGGCCAAAGCGTCGTAGCCCGGCCCGCCACTGCTACGAATCGGACAACCGCACCCCGCGCCCCCCACCCCTACCGTTGACCGGGAAATCCGTACTCCAAGGACACCTCAACGCGGAAGGGGCCGGGACTTATATGACCTCCACCCACGCCTTCTGGCTCGCCGGCCGTCAGGCCACCGGTCAGGACACCTTCGACGTCACCTCCCCGTGGGACGGCCGGCTCGTCGGCCAGGTCAGCGTGCCCACCGACGCCCAGGTCGAG
This sequence comes from Streptomyces chromofuscus, assembly GCF_015160875.1. Classification (NCBI taxonomy): domain Bacteria; kingdom Bacillati; phylum Actinomycetota; class Actinomycetes; order Kitasatosporales; family Streptomycetaceae; genus Streptomyces; species Streptomyces chromofuscus. Next base: position 5,944,785 of record NZ_CP063374.1, read on the forward strand.
GAAGCCGTGACCGCCGCGTACGCGGTGCGCGACGAGTTCGCCGCCACCCCGGCCCACGTCCGCGCCGCCGCCCTCGACCACGTCGGCCGGCGGCTGGTGGAGCGCACCGAGGAGATCGCCCAGCTGATCTCCGCCGAGAACGGCAAGCCGATCAAGTGGGCGCGCGGCGAGGTCGGCCGCGCGGTGTCCGTGTTCCGGTTCGCCGCCGAGGAGGCCCGCCGCTTCAACGGCGGCGAGGCCCAGCGCCTCGACACCGACGCCGGCGGCCAGGGCCGGCTGGCCTTCACCCGCCGCTTTCCCAAGGGCGTCGTCCTGGGTATCGCGCCGTTCAACTTCCCGCTGAACCTGTGCGCCCACAAGGTCGCCCCGGCCATCGCCGCCGGTGCGCCGATCGTGCTCAAGCCGGCCCCGTCGACCCCGTTGTCCGGGCTGATCCTCGGTGAGCTGCTGGCCGAGACCGAACTGCCCGCCGGTTCCTGGAGCATCCTGCCGGTCCCGAACGACCGCATGCCCGCACTGGTCCAGGACGAGCGGCTGCCGGTGATCTCCTTCACCGGGTCCGAGAAGGTCGGTTACGCGATCATGGACTCGGTACCGCGCAAACACTGCACCCTGGAGCTCGGCGGCAACGGCGCGGCCGTCGTCCTCGCCGACTGGGCGAGCGACGAGGACCTGGACCTGGCCGCGAACCGCATCGCGACCTTCTCCAACGGCCAGGGCGGCCAGTCCTGCATCTCCGTGCAGCGCGTGATCGCCGATGCCTCCGTGTACGACCGGCTGCTGCCGCGCATCGTCGCCGCCGTCGAGGCCCAGGTCACCGGCGACCCGAGCGACGATGCCACCGACGTCGGCCCGTTGGTCAGCGAGGACGCTGCCAAGCGCGTGGAGTCCTGGGTCGACGAGGCGGTCCGGGCGGGCGCCCAGCTGCTCGCCGGCGGCAAGCGGGACGGCGCCTCGTACGCGCCGACCGTCCTCACCGGCGTGCCGGCCGACGCCACGATCGCCTGCGAGGAGGTCTTCGGTCCGGTCCTGACCGTGCAGAAGGTCGACGGCGAGGCCGAGGCATTCGCCGCCGTCAACAACTCCAAGTACGGCCTCCAGGCGGGCGTGTTCACCCACGACCTCCAGGTCGCCTTCCGCGCCCACCGCGCGCTGGAGGTCGGCGGTGTGGTCGTCGGTGACGTGCCCTCCTACCGCGCCGACCAGATGCCGTACGGCGGCGTCAAGCAGTCGGGCGTGGGCCGCGAGGGCGTCCGCTTCGCGATGGACGACTACACCTACGAGCGCGTCATGGTCCTCACCGGCCTGGCCCTCTGACCCGTCCTCGGCGACACGCGTCACAACCCAACGGCCGGAGCCCACTGCGCGGGGGCTCCGGCCGTTGGTCTGTACGTGGGACTGACGTGCGGCAACGCGCTGAATCTGGCTGACTCCGATCAGGCGGTGGGAACACAGTGGGAAGGTACCGGCGAGCATGCGGGTGAGACGCTCGCCTACTACGCGCGGGCGCTCGAAGACGACGGGCCGGCAGGTGAGAACGAGGCCGTACTGCGGCGTTCCATCACGGTCTCCGAGTATCCGGACCGGTTCCGCTGGCCTCTGATCGAACTGCTGGACCGCCAGGGCCGGATCGAGTAAGCCGTCGAGGTGGGTCGCCCGACGTTCGACTACCACGACGCCTGCCTCTTCGAAGGCATCATCCACCTACTGCATGAAGCCGGTCGACTAGACGACGCCCTGGCGCTCCTTGACGAGCGCAGTTCTGAGTTCGTCGAGGAGCACTCGTCCTGGTTGAGTTCGAACCGGATCTGGCTGCTGGGCGAGGCTGGCCGTCACGAGGAGGCCCTCGCCTACGCTGGGACGCTGCCGCCGGCCATGTACGGCCTGACGGTCAGCAAGGTGTGGATTTTGGAAGAGATGGGCGCCTTGAGGAGGCTCTCGCCCTGCTGCGGGCGGACACCGAACTGCGGCCGTCGGAAGTGGCCGAGCTGCTCATCCGGCATGGCCGCGCCGCTGAAGCCGTCGCCGGAATGCCCTCCCTCACCGAACAGCACTCGGCAAGGCGGCGGCGTGACGCGGCCATGCAGGCCGACCGTGGCCCCAACGACCCTCCCTTCTAAGAGGCCATCTCAATTGGACCGGCCGCGCGCTTGAATGCGGGTGGCATAGGAGCGGGCTCTGCCGCATGATCACGCCATGACGAGTCCGGCCGCCTTCCGGGACCAGACCAACTGGTCCGATGGCTACTACGAGCTGGCCATAGAGGTCGGATCGAGTGATGATGCCCAGCTTCAGGCCGTCCTGAGTGCTCTGTGGTCCGCCGCAGACGTTCACGGGTGCTTCGGGCAGAGAGATTGTGAACCTGAAGAGCAGGATCCCGTGCCGTGCACGGTTGGCTCACTGACCGAGTTTGGCCACCTCCATGGTCAGGTCCGTCTGCCGACGGGCCAACTGGTCGTGTGCGGTTGTGTGGCGATCCGCGGCGGTGATGAATGCGGCGACTGGCTGGACTTTTATGTCCCCGTCGGTGCGCTGGGTCACGCGGGTCTTGCGTACTGGGACGGTCGGCCGTTCTTCAGGTCCGACGTGATGGACGAATGGCTGGCTGCCATCGGGACCGAAACCTTCAAGAGCGCCTCCTTCAGCCTGGGGGTCATCGGCTTCGAGGTCTCTGGTTGCACCGATGCATCGACGCTGGCAGGAAGGTTGCCGCAGACGCGGGACATCGGATATCTGCTTCCACAAGGCAACGTCCTGCACTATGGCGCCGCCAACACCTGAGCCTTGTTGCTCCGCGTGGGCACGAGCCTGCGGTAGCAGATGAGGGTGCAGGCGATGCTCGTAAAAGCGAGAAAGTGTTCCGCTTTGCGCTCGTAGCGGCGGTGGAGGCGTCGGCAGCCGGCGAGCCAGGCCATGGTGCGTTCGATGGTCCAGCGGTGACGGCCCAGCCGCGTCGAGGTCTCGATGCCCTTGCGGGCAATGCGGTGGGTGATGCCACGCTCGCGTAACCATCGCCGCAGGTGGGAGCAGTCGTAACCCTTGTCTGCGTGGAGCTTGCCCGACTTGCGTCGCCAACGTCCTCGGCGGGACCGGATCGGCGGTATGCCCTTCACCAGAGAGATGAGTGCCTGGCTGTCGTGCAGGTTCGCGCCGGAGATCCCGACGGACAGGGGCAGACCGGTGCGCTCGGTGATCAAATGGATCTTCGAGCCGTACTTGCCCCGGTCGACAGGATTCGGGCCTGTCAGGTCCCCCTTTTCAGGGCCCGCATGTTCACCGAGTCGATCACGCAGCGGGACCAGTCCAACTCGCCGCGGGAGCCGAGCTCGTCGAGGACCAGGCGGTGGAGCTCGGCCCACACCCTGGCCTTTGTCCACTCGGAAAAGCGCCGATGAGCTGTCGCCCCCGACGGCCCGAATGACGCTGACGGCAACTGCTGCCACGTACAGCCGGACGTGGCCACGAACACGATCGCGGCCAGCACCTCCCGGTCACCATGCCGGCGCCGTCCGCCACCCTGAGGCCGCGTCGGCGCCTCCGGTACTACCCGCTGGAACAGTTCCCACAACTCGTCCGGCACCAGCCGCTCGATGATCCCCACCACGACCCGACAGCCTACCCAACCGCCCAAATGAGATGACTTCTAAACGAGCGGCCTGCGGGGCGCGGCGCGCAGAGTGTGTGCACTCCCGCACCACGGCGCGCATCACCGTGGGAGCGCACGACACCGTGCGCACCGGTCGGGGTGCAGAGTGGTCCACCGTGGCGGCCCTGCTCGCCTACGGCCTCCGCCCGCAGGGCGCTGAGGCGTTCGTACTCGGCGCTCCGCCTGCGGCTGGCGGGATTACCCATGAGACGGCGGATGAGCTTGTTGATGCGGTCGGCGTCAGAGCGTGAGTGATCGCGAATGGGGAAGTGCCGGGACATACCGGTAAAGGTACGGCCCGGCACTGACAAGCGGGTTCAGCGGATGGGGCGGACCATCACGGTGAGGAGCGGGGAGGCTGGAGACGGTTGGCTCTGCCCGATGTCCTCGTATCCCCACGACCGGTAGAGCGCGTGCACTTTCCCGTCCCCGGCCGCCGGGTTGACCATGAGGGTCACGAAGGGTTCCTCGCGCGTCAGGAGCAGTGCGTCATGGATCCGCCGGGCGGTGCCTGTGCCGCGCCAGGCCGGGCCCACGCCGATCTCCTTTAGCGCAGCGGCCGGACGCTCGGTGTACTCGTCCGCCGGGGCCGGGGTGGTGCGCTGCCAGTACCGGTCTCCGCGCTCGATGGTGTTGGCGTAGGCGTAGCCGATCGGTTGGCCGTCCACGTACGCGAGGATGGCCACGAAGCCGGGCTCATCGCCGTGCCGGTCCAGGCGCTCACCGAACGCGGTCACGGCGTAGTTCGGCAGGTGGAGCAGTGGCGCCCGTACCTCGGCGTAGACGTCGATCAGGTCACCGCGGACGTCGTCGAGCGTGGTGTATTTGCGGAGTTCGATGGCGGGAGCCGTGGTCATGCGCTGGTCCTCCAGGCGGCCGTGTGCTCGGTCCAAGTCTGCGCGGTCGGGCTGCCTGGTGCGGTGGCGCGCAAGGCGGCCCCGAACTCTTGCAGCATGCGCGATACCCGAGCGTGTTGGGTAGCGGCACTTGCCGGGACCTTCATGGCGGCCGCGGTGGCGGCGTCGGCGTCGCCCTGTGCGAGCTGGGCGTGGGCGAGGCGGGTCATGGCGATCGCACGGGATCGCACCATGTAGGGCCGGAGTCCCGACAGGCAGCGATGGGCGTGGAACTCGGCCGTGGGGTAGTCGCCGAGTGCCAGGTACGCCGACAGGGCCAATGAGTCCAGCTCGGCCTGGTCATAGAAAGCGAGCAGCCACACCGGCCGGTAGGCCTCGGGATCGGCGCGGTTCATAGCATCCTGCGCCTGGTCGAACGCTCGGCGCGTGCCGTTACGGTCCTGGGCGGCGCCATGGATGGCTGCCTGCCGAGCCAGGCCGAGGGACGCGAACATGGGGTCCCGGCGGGTGATGTGCAGGCCCCGAGCGACATCGTTGGCCGCGAGGGCGTCGGCAGGCCGACCCATGTGCCGGTACATGCTGCCGACGTGGCTCCAGATGCGGAACTTGATCGCCTGGTCCCCGGACATCTCGGCGAGAGCCTGAGCCTCGCGCATGTGCTCCTGTGCTTCGGCATACCGGCGGCCGTCGATCGCTGCCCACATCGCCGAGGAGCGGAACGAGGCCGCGCACGCGTAGAGGTTGTTGCGCACTCGCTGAGTGGCGCTGCCAGAGTTCTGGAGGTTCAGCGCCTCGGTGGCGAGTGCGGCGGCGCGTTTCTCGATGCCGAGCTGTCCGCCGTGGCGATGGTCGCTTGCGACGATCTCGGCGAATCGACGCTGAAGGCGGTCGACGTCGCTCATGCCGATGCGGCGCGGAGCGGTGCCAGGAGCTGCTGCTGCTGCGGCGGCAGTAGCAGCGATGCCGCCGACAAGGGTGCGGCGCTTCATGTCGTCCTCCTGCTCTGGGGCTGGGGCGGACTGAGCCCGGCCCCGTGGCACGAACCCTAAAGCGGTCGCGGGAAGGCCGGTAACGTCTTCAATGGCCTTGCGTGTCGCCGAGTTGGGCCATTGCACTCGCCCAGATTTCCAGCTGCGAACTGACGATCCGTCGTGTCCGCCAGGACGGCCGGTCAGTCGCTCGACCGCCGTGTTGACCGCCTCAGCCAGGCTGTTGGAGCTGTGGCCGTGTTCCTTCATCCACGCCACTAGAGCTTCGTTCCGCGTGGGGTGCATGCACGCACCGTAGCGTTCCAGTGTCATCGCGTCAGTTGAATCGACGGTCAAATCCCCCTAGGTGACTGCATGTCGTAGTGACCTCATCACCCTAAGCGGAGGGTAGGGGATGGCGGTTGTCTGGCCATCGGGCCGCCCGTCGAGGGAGGCCAAGCGAGAGCCCGGCCCGGCCCTGTGAGGGGGGCACGGGCGCCCCAACTCTCTAAGAGGCAAGGCGTGACAATGTTCAATACCACGCAGGCGAACAGAGCAAGCTCAGCCCCCGACGCACTCGACGTACAGCCGGCGGACCGCATCGTCACCGGCCCTGAGCGGCGAGCCGCCGTCAAGACGTGGCTCCTGACGGCCGCCGCCGACAGGGACATCGCTCGCCGGGAATGGGACCGTCACAGCGTCGCCCTGCTGCGCTGCGGCGGCATCTTCACGGCCGTCCGCGTGCCGATGGTGCTCGTGGAGGCCGCAGCCGGCACTGAGGATCGGCGGAAGATCGGCGCTTACCTGGACGAGGCGCTGCTGGGTGGCGCGGTGTTCCTCGACGAGGGCTCCAGCCACGTCCACTTCCTCGTCTCGCCGACCGTGTGGAACCGCTGGAACGTGCCCGACTCGGAATGCCTCGTCCAGGACAGCTACCTTGGCGTGCCCAACCCCGATCCGGACCCTGACGAGCCGTCGCGTTGGCTGCTGGGCATGGGTGGCCCCGGCGACCTGTGCGTGCCCGACGCGGTGAAGCAGCTCGTCATGTTCGCCCGGTTCCGCGCGGCCCAGGGCGGTGCCTGACGTGTTCACGGGACGCCGGCTGGTAGCCGAGGACGGCACGCCTGTAGCGACCCGGTGCTTTCCTCGGGAAGCGCAGTCGGTGGCCGTAGCCCGCCAGTTCGTTCACCTCGCCCTGGTGGAGCTGAAGCTGCCGGATCTCGCCGACTGGGCTGAGCTGATCACCTCTGAACTCGCCTCCAACGCGGTGCGGCACGCTCGGCACGACTCGTTCCGGGTGACCGTCCGCCGGCTCGGTGCCACGCGGGTGCGCGTGGCGGTGATCGACAAGAGCCGCGACCTGCCCGAGCTGGTCGCCCCGTGCGACGACGACGAGCACGGCCGGGGCCTGGCCCTGGTCGACGCTTTCTCGGCGCAGTGGGGGACGGACCCGCTGAACTGGGGCAAGCGCGTCTGGGCCGACTTGGAGTCACCAGGCCTGGAGGAGACGCCCGCTCCCAACGTGCCGATATACACGCACCGCGGCGCGCAGGTGATCTACGTCCTGATAGTCGTCGCGGTCACCGCGCTCATCACTGCGGGCGTGGCCGCGCAGCACTGACGCGGCGCCCGCCCCCCATGACCCCGCCCTGGTCGCTGATGTCGACGGCTCTCCCACCGGCCGGGGCGGACCAACCTCCTTGGAGACTGCATGCATCAGCTGATCGCTGCCCCGTTCCTGGAACAGCACGTCCTCGTAAGGCCGGGAAGCCGCGGCGGCGCCCTCCTGCCCGAGGCTCGCTACGACGAGCTGCGCGCCCTCGATCCATCCGAGCCGGCCCCGCCATGGCTCGTCGACGCCGCCCGCTCCCAGTGGGACGACCTCGACGTCACCGGTCAGTCCCTGGCCGAGTTTCTCCTCGTCCGCCAGCCGTCCACGTGGGGCCACGGCAAGGCGAGCTGGGAGGTCAACCTCGGCTGCAACTACGACTGCAAGCACTGCTACCTGGGCCTGAAGATGAAAGCCGGGATGCCGTGGGAGGACAAGCGGCGCTGCCTGGACATCATGGCCGAGGCCGGGGTGCTGTTCCTCCAGGTCACCGGCGGCGAGCCGACCATCGACAAGGACTTCATGCGCGCGTACCGGTACGCGTGGGAACTCGGCATGATGATCACGGTTTCGACGAACGGCTCGCTGCTGTGGCGCGAGAACTTGCTCCGCCTGTTCCGGGAGTACCCGCCGTACCGCGTCACCGTCTCGATGTACGGGACGACAAAGGCCAGCTACGACGAGCTGACGCAGCGCCAGGGCGCCTGGGACCAGTTCGTGCAGGGCATGAACGCCGCCCGCCACGCTCGCCTCCCGCTGCGGATGAGCATCGTCGTCACCGACGACAACGGCCACGAAGAGCAGTCGATGATCGACCTGTGCAAGACGTGGGGCGTCGAGTACGAGGTCTTCACGAACATGACGCCGACCATCTACGGCGGCGGTGAGGTCCTCACCGCGCAGTCCAAGGAACACCTGCGGGTGCGCAAACAGTTCACGGGCTGCAACGCCGGACACACCTTCTTCCACATGGACCCCTTCGGCCTGGTGTCCATCTGCAAGATCGGCCGCGACGACCAGATCAGCTTCCCCAACGAGGGGATCGAGGGCCTTGCCCGGCTGGGTGCGATCGCGGACCGCCTCATGCTTCGCACCGGCGGGTGCTCGGGATGCAGCATCGCCGGCTCCTGCCGCGTGTGCAGGCCCCTGGCAAAGCACTACCAGGAGGCGAAGGCCCCGCTGGCGGCTTACTGCCAGCATGGAGACAGAAAGCAGGGTGAACTGAATGACTGCTGTAGCAGTTGAGATCTCGCCGAAGCGCCCGCTGCCGAGCGACGGGCCCACCGGAACCGGCCTGCCGTACCTGACGCGGCCGGTTCTGGAGCCGGTGAAGCCGGTGACCACCATCGTCGGCATCGCCGACATGGACACCGTCATGGACAGCGCGAAGTGCTCGTGCGCGGCTGGCGACGACAACCCGCACTGACCTGATCTGCGCCTGATCCGGTCGTGACAATGCAGGCCCCGGCATCTTCGCGCCGGGGCCTGCGGCTTGTGATCGACGTGAGTAGCGTGCGGCCATGCGCTTCTCCTGGGACCTGATCGAGCCCGTGATGCCTGTGCCGTACGTGCCGACGCTCGGCCCCGTCCGCCAGGACGACCCGCTGCCCGATCTCTTCGAGGCCGTCGTCGAGACCGCGGGCACCGACCGCTTCCTGCCTTACGACAAGGACCAGCGATGGTTCGAGAGGAAGACCGAACACGTCATGGCCGACGCCATCGAGCACGACCGGCACCTGACCCTGATCCCCACGCTCGCCGAGCGGGCCGGGGGCGTGGTCAAGGTCCACGTGTACGGGTCGGCTCCGGATAGCTTGTCGGCCGGTGCCGACCTGGCCCGCAAGCTCGCTGCCGTCCACGGCGCGAGGCAGGCCCGGGTGGTCTGGTTCCTCGGCCCCGAGCAGCCTGAGGCGTACGCCCGCGGCGTCGGGACCCGGGTCCAGCTAAAGGAGTTCGCCGCCGGGCCCGGCGAAGCCCCCGGCGTCCAGGTGGTGGAGTACGAGCAGCTCGACGAGCCGGAGCGGTTCGGCGTCTTCGCGGACCAGATGGCGGCGGATGGCTTCGCGTTCCTCTACGGGCAGATGGTCGACGGGGCCGTGGGCCCCGTGCTGGTCGTCCTCGACGAGGGAACGGTGGCCGGGGCGATCGGCCCGATGGAGACGATGACCGACGCCGTCGGACGGGAGCGGCTGCTGCCGCAGTACTTCGGCGTCCTGCCGCAGTACAGGGGAGTCGGCTACGGGCGGACGCTGTGGCGGGCGGCCATGCACTGGGGGTACGAGCACGGCGCCGCGTACCAGCTCCTGCAGACCGAGGTCGGCGGTGCCTCCGACCGGCTCTGTTCAGCCGAGGGGCTGACGTCTCTTGGGTTCGTCAACCAGAAAGCTGCGTGAGCGAACGGATGCGCGATGCGCGAGGATCCGCCGAGGTCACAGCATCACCGCAGGTCAGATCGGGTGCGGGTCAGGTTCGAGTCCGGTTCCGGGTACTTCCTCGCCACTGAACCATTGCCTGTGGCGCCCCAGCGACGTGGCGCGGCCCCGACTGTCCGTCTCATCGTGGACGGTCGGGGACGCTGCCGTGTCCCTCCGGTATCGGGTGACCAGGTGAGCGACAGCTTTCGGTCAAAAGGGCGGCCGAGCTCAGGGTCGTAAGGCCTAGGAGCGCGTACCCGCAGGTCAGGGCAACCATCCTTTCGCGGTTCCCGTGTGATGTTCCCGTGGGAACACGAGGGTGGGCTGAAACGGGTTGAGGCGGGCCGGGACGGGTCGATACGGGCCGAAGCGGTGGGCGTCTCCGCAGGTCGGAGCGGAATAGCAGGTCAGGGGCCCCTCAGAGGGCGTTTATGCAGGTCAAGGCCCGTACGCGCCTTATGCGAGTGTCCCATTTCGTTGCGGATGGCCAGATGAGCGAAGAACATCGCCCGGCCGGGCGATAGCCTTGCCGCCCGTCTCATCCGCTTCTGGGTTCCAAAACCCGTCTGACGTAGAGATATAGCAGAACCTCCCGGCCGCCAGCGGAACGAGTGCTTCCGGCGTGCCTATGCTCAGGCTGTGCTGTGAGTGATCGAAAGCCGTACCCCAGCGACTTGTCGGACGCCCGATGGGCCCTGATCGAACCGACGTTGACGGCCTGGCGGAATGCCCGCCTCGAACGTCGCCCCACCGGCCAGCCGGCGAAAGTCGACCTGCGTGACGTGTTCAACGCGATCCTCTATCTCAACCGCGCCGGAATTCCCTGGAAATACCTCCCACATGACTTCCCGGGCCACGGCACCGTCTACTTCTACTACGCCGCATGGCGCGACGAGGGGATCTTCGCCCAGCTCAATTACGACCTCACCGCCCTGGCCCGCGTGAAGGAAGGCCGTAAGCCCGAGCCGACAGCCTCCGTCATCGACACCCAGAGCGTCAAGACCTCGACCAACGTGCCTGTGACCAGCCAGGGAACGGACGCCGCGAAGAAGATCGTGGGCCGGAAGCGGGGCATCCTGACCGACACGATCGGCGTCATTCTCGCCGTGACAGTCGCCGGCGCCGGCCTCTCCGAGAACGCCATGGGAATACGCCTTCTCGACCAGGCGAAAGAGACCTACCCGACCATCGCGAAAAGCTGGGTCGACACTGGCTTCAAGAACGCCGTCGTCGAGCACGGGGCCCGCCTCGGAATCGACGTTGAAGTCGTCAACCGCAACCCAGAAAAGCGCGGCTTCCACATCGTGAAAAGACGCTGGGTAGTGGAGCGGAGTATCGGCTGGATCATGATGCACCGCCGCCTCGCCCGCGACTACGAGACGCTCACGGCCAGCTTCGAGGCGATGATCCACATCGCCTCGATCGACAATCTCGCCAAGCGCATAACTGACGAGAACACCCTTACCTGGCGAGGGACTTACTAGGAGATACAGGGCAATCTTCCTATATCAAACGCCCTCTGAGGCCACACCCTCCAGCCACAGGGCGGAATCGCCCAGACCGTCGACCCACTCCAGATGCGTGGCGAGGTTCTTGAAGTGTGACCAGGTCGCCCGCTGTGCCGGTTGTTTGAGCCGGTTGAACGGCGTCTTCCCATCGAGCCCCAGCACGTCCAAGAGCCCCAGCAGCCGGGCCCGATGGACTTCACTCAACCGGTCGTGGATACCGACGCAGATCGCGGCGTTCACCTCGCCGCGCAGCGCCGAGGCCATCGCGTCCAGGGTCGAGAAGGCTGGCAGCTCCAGCCCGGCCTCCACCAGCTTCTCCAGCGCGGTGTTGATCAGGTCCGCCGGATTGTTCTTCGCCTCCGCCTCGGCACGGATCGTCTCTGCGGCCACCGCGCGGGCACCGGCTGCGTCGTACTTCGCGCCGAGCCTCTTGCGGACCAGGGCGCGGTGCTGCTCAGCCGACCGCTGCGAGGCGTACTCCGGCAGGGTCCCGTCCGGCAGTTCCACCGCCCGCCGCACGAAGTCCGCCACCATGTTCGGGATCTCCGCCAGCTTCGGGAAACACCCCATACGCTGGTACGACTTCAGCATCAACAGCAGCGCGAGCCGGTGCTCAGCCGACTGCGTACGGCCCGCCGCCCACTCGGCTTCCTCCCGGCTCGGCGAGAAGAACAGATGCAGCTCACGCGCGGTGATCAGCCGCTTGAACCGCGGATACGCAGTCCGCTCGATCGAGGTCACGTCCCACCCCACCCAGGTGCCACAAGCCGTCACCACACCAACGACATTACGCCGAACGGGTGATGGCCTCCATGAGCTCAGAACACCCCGATCGCCTCGTTGTGGCTTTTGGCCTCACCTTGGCTGGACCCCCTCCTCGGCGGCAACAGCGTGGGCGACATCGACGACGGCGACAGCGGGCCCACACCCACGCCGACCCCGACGGAGACCGGCGGGCCGACCGCCCCTCCGTCGTCACCGGCTCCGGACCCCACCTCCTCCGGCCCCGCCGCACCCGGCACCGGCAAGCCGACCCCGCCGGCCGACAAGCCGGACCCGGACGGCGCCCTCGCCCACACCGGGTCCGACACCCCCCTCGGCCTCATCGCAGGCATCGCCGCCGCCCTCGCAGCCGCCGGTGGCGCCCTGGTGTGGTGGACGCGCCGCCGCAGGACTGCCCGGGGGTAGTCCGTGAGGTTCTCCGCGGTCCGGAGGAGGACCGCGGAGATGAGGACACCGTCGCGGCGGGAGCTGTGAACGGACCCGCCGGACAAGGGCCGGCCCGTAACTGCGGCTACGGGCCGGCCCGAGGTGGGCCGTAGCCGACGTATTGGGCTTCCGTCGATCCGGAGCGGTTCAAAGTCCGAGGCCGGCGCGTACCGCGTCGATCTCCTCGTTCAGTGCCTCGAAGCTCTCGAAGCCCCGTTCCTGGCTGACGCGGCTCATGTCGACGCCGTACTCGGCCTGCCGCTGCCGCAGCAGCGGTTGTTCCGGCATGGAGACGGGGAAAGCGAGCGGGTCGAGGGCAGGAGTGTGGTCGAGGAGCGCGTGGACGGCGCGGCGGCCGCGTTCGCCTACGGCGAGGCAGCCGTCGAGGTCGTTGAGGTAGACCACGCCGGCTTCGAGCCCCTTGGTCCACTCGGTGAACAGGGCCGCGAGGCTCGGGGCCGCGCGTACGGCGTCCCAGGCGTCCGGGGCGGTCTCGTACCGCCAGATCTCGCCTTCGTGCTTTCCTGCCAGGACGAAGGTGTAGACGAGGAACTCGAAGTGGAAGAGCGGCAGTTGATGCCGCCAGGGGAACGGCACGCCGATCGACAGCGACAGGTTGTCGAGCGCCTCGTTCGCCTTGTCCGCGTCGGTCGGCCAGGGGAGCAGCCATCCTCCGTTCGGCAGCAGCCGGCGCTCCTGCCATCCCTGGCCGTGGAGCCAGGTGAGCTGGTCGGCGACGTGGTCCACGTCGAACACGCGGTGGACCAGCTCCGGCGGGGCCTGTGGCTCCGGTGGAACGGCGGGGTCGTCCCAGGGCAGGCCCGCGGCGGTCGCCGCCGCCCGGTAGTCCGCCGCCGCGGCACGCAGTACGGAGATGTCGTCCAGCATGGCAAGCGCTCCCTGCGTAGGAGATACCCCGAGCAGCGTAGACGGGCCGGGCCCGAGAAGAGATGTCGTCGGTTGAACTGGGCCCCGTGCGGGCACTCCTGCACCGGCATCCGCACCGCCCTCTCCCCCGCACGGGGTCGGCCTCCCCCGCACGGGGTCGGCCTTCGAGACCCGGGGCCGGGTCTCGAAGGCCGACATCACGCACAGTCCGATCAATCTCAGGCCCGATCAATCACAGGCCCGGATCAACCAGCGGCGCCCCGGGAAGAGACCCGGGCCCTGCGCCACTACAGCGACGGTTCCATGCAGAGGCTGGCGCCGCTGCCGTTCACGCGGAAGCCGAAGCTCGGGGCGTTCGCCGCGACCCACGGCTTGATCGGCAGGACGATGTACCGCTCTCCGTCGTCCACCTTGCACTTGTTGCTGAAGGAGCTGATGTCGTTGCCCTGCGGCCGCGACTCCGTGCTCGGCACGTGGCGCACGTCCGCGGTCAGGCCCGACAGGTCGACCGCCTGGTCCGTCGCCCAGAACGGGAACTCGTCGCAGGTCTTCCCGGAACCGACCACGGGCCGTGGGAGGCATGCGTTCCCCGCGAACTTCGGGTTGGTGTAGTACCAGTTGCGGTCGTAGCCGGCGTTCATCGCGGCCTGGCCGTTGATGCTGCGCGCCGGGGCGAACCACTGGGCCCGGCCCGCAGGCTGCGGCCAGCGGCCGTCACCCATGGCCTCGACGATGTGCTTGCCGGTTTCCTGCATCGGCTTGAACTTGTGGTTCCGGCCGCCCGGGACGTAGAACGCGATGTTGTCGTCGCAGGGGGCGATGCTGGAGCTGGCCTGCTTCTGGGCCGCGCACGCCTGGTCGATGTTGGCCCGCAGGTCCGCGTCGTCCCCGCTGGTCCAGGCGAAGGGCAGGTCGTACTTCTCGGTAAGGTCCTTGGTCGTCTTGATGGTTTGGGCGTAGGCCGCGAGGCTGTGGTACCACTGCCCTTCTTCCAGGCCCCAGTCGTCATAGGTGTTGAAGTCGTCGGTGTAGTCGATCGGATATTCCAGGAGGCCGCCGATGGCTATCGGACTGGCGTCGATGATGGCCCAGATCAGCCCCAGCGCGACCCCGACGACGATCGCCCCGGCGATCACCGCGATCCAGTAGATGACCGCGGCGACGACGCTCGACGTCGCGGCCGTCGCCGCCGCCGTGGCGGGCGGCGCCAGCAGCAGCGTGCAGGCGCGGCTCTCCAGGCACCAGACGACGGGCTGGATGGGGTTGCCGGGATTGTACAGCGGCTTCACCTCGCTGGTGGAGCTGCTCAGCGGGGAAAGCGCCGGTCCGCCTCCGGGCGATGCCAGGTCGTGGAGCATTTCGGTGACGTCGTCCGAGCAGTCGAACTTCTCGTCCTCGTCGGGCGGCATGTGGTCCTCGACGCAGCTGGCGTCCGCGGCGGTGTAGCAGCCGGGGAAGACCTGGGTGCTGCCCTCGGGCACCGTCACGCTGGAGCGCACGCTCTCCGCGATGTAGAAGTCGCCGCCTTGCGCGGCGCACTGCGAGCTGTCGCTGGAGGTCTGCTGCGTGACTTCCTCGGGCACCGCGGGGGCGACGGTGTCGGTGGTGAAGCCACCGCTGAAGTCCCGCCAGGGCGTGCCATCCTCCTGTATCGCGTCGACCCGCAGCGTGTACGAGGTGGCCGCTTCGAGGGGCTCGATAGTGAACTCGATGACGTCCTGCGCCGTGCACGGATTCGCCGGGTTGCCCGCGGCGTCCACGCAGTACTCCGCCATCGAGAACTCTTCGTAGAGCCGGCCGTCGAGGGAGACGCGGTAGGTGTGGTCACCGTTGGGGTCAGGCTGCCACTTGGCCAGGGCGCTGCCCTCTTCCGGCTCGAGCGTCAGCTCGGGGTCGGCGTCGGGCGGAGTCGCCGCGGTGCGGAAGGTCTTCGTGGCGGGTGTGGCCGACTTGTTGCCCGCGAGGTCGACGGCGACGACGGAGACGGTGTGTTCGCTCTCGGGGGGCAGGCCCGTCATGGTGTACGAGCGGGTGCCGACGTTGGTGCGGATCGGCGGGCCGCCGTCGACCCGGACCTCGTAGCCGGCCAGGCCGTAGTTGTCGGTGGCCGCGTTCCAGCTCGCCGTGGCCGAGTTGTGCGTGATGTTGCCGACGCTCAGCCCGGTGACGTTGCTCGGCGCGATGTTGTCGACGAACGTGAACTCGCGCAGGATCCGGGCGTACCGTCCGGGTTCGCGCTCTGCGCGGACGCAGACCAGGGTCTTGCCGAGCTGCGGCGGGCGGAACCGCGATGTCCATGACGCCGACCAGTTCGTCTCGCCCTCCGGGGGCGGGCCGAGGGTGAAGTCGGTCGTCACCATGTCGCTGCCGATCGACAGGTCGACCATGGTGGCCTGCTTGTGCAGGAAGCCGCTGAGGTCGACCTTGCCCTCTTCGTCGACCGGGATTTCCTCGTCGGAGGCCGGCAGTTCGAGCCGGATGGCGGCGTGGTTCTCGTCGTCGACCGAGTTGCCGTCCTCGCTCGGCGGCGTCATGCCCGCGCATGCGGGCGGCGGCACCCGGACCTGCTCGGCAGCGGACGCCGCCGAGGGCGGCAGACCCAGCAGCCCTACCGGGAGCGCGAGAGACAGCAGGACCGCCGTCTCTCGTAAGCGTCTCAGAAATTGAATCTTCCGCATTCATGCCCCTCTGCGAAAACTTGTTCCTACAATTGGGCACGATGCTAGAGGGGCCTGTGCGTATTGTCAGCAACACGACAATCTGCGTGGGTGATACGCGGATCGAGGCACCAACTCCGCTGCCGCTGCAGCAACTTCGGGACGTCGAGGTGTCGGGCGTCAGCACGACAGGGCGCACGAACGTCCCCAGCCGTGACAGGGTGACCCCATGCTGATCCGAAAAGGACGATGCCGCGTAGGCGTCCCAAAGCCGTCCGCGCGGCGCGGTGGCGGCCACGATGGCAGTCTTCGGTCCTGAGAGGGCGTTTGATATAGGAAGATTGCCCTGTATCTCCTAGTAAGTCCCTCGCCAGGTAAGGGTGTTCTCGTCAGTTATGCGCTTGGCGAGATTGTCGATCGAGGCGATGTGGATCATCGCCTCGAAGCTGGCCGTGAGCGTCTCGTAGTCGCGGGCGAGGCGGCGGTGCATCATGATCCAGCCGATACTCCGCTCCACTACCCAGCGTCTTTTCACGATGTGGAAGCCGCGCTTTTCTGGGTTGCGGTTGACGACTTCAACGTCGATTCCGAGGCGGGCCCCGTGCTCGACGACGGCGTTCTTGAAGCCAGTGTCGACCCAGCTTTTCGCGATGGTCGGGTAGGTCTCTTTCGCCTGGTCGAGAAGGCGTATTCCCATGGCGTTCTCGGAGAGGCCGGCGCCGGCGACTGTCACGGCGAGAATGACGCCGATCGTGTCGGTCAGGATGCCCCGCTTCCGGCCCACGATCTTCTTCGCGGCGTCCGTTCCCTGGCTGGTCACAGGCACGTTGGTCGAGGTCTTGACGCTCTGGGTGTCGATGACGGAGGCTGTCGGCTCGGGCTTACGGCCTTCCTTCACGCGGGCCAGGGCGGTGAGGTCGTAATTGAGCTGGGCGAAGATCCCCTCGTCGCGCCATGCGGCGTAGTAGAAGTAGACGGTGCCGTGGCCCGGGAAGTCATGTGGGAGGTATTTCCAGGGAATTCCGGCGCGGTTGAGATAGAGGATCGCGTTGAACACGTCACGCAGGTCGACTTTCGCCGGCTGGCCGGTGGGGCGACGTTCGAGGCGGGCATTCCGCCAGGCCGTCAACGTCGGTTCGATCAGGGCCCATCGGGCGTCCGACAAGTCGCTGGGGTACGGCTTTCGATCACTCACAGCACAGCCTGAGCATAGGCACGCCGGAAGCACTCGTTCCGCTGGCGGCTGGGAGGTTCTGCTATATCTCTACGTCAGACGGGTTTTGGAACCCAGAAGCGGATGAGACGGGCGGCAAGGCTATCGCCCGGCCGGGCGATGTTCTTCGCTCATCTGGCCATCCGCAACGAAATGGGACACTCGCATAAGGCGCGTACGGGCCTTGACCTGCATAAACGCCCTCTGAGGGGCCCACTGCGCGGGGGCTCCGGCCGTTGTCGTGCGGCGGGTCGGTCCGGGGCCGGGACGCTGGTGAGCGTGCGGTACCCGGCCGTGTCCGGCGGTTCGCCCCACGCGCCGCCCCGCGGCCTCCACCCAGGCGTACGCGGCGTACGCACCCCGGCGCACCACGTCGGCCGGCTGCCGCCCGGCTTCGGCCGGGGTGGGTGTCCCTACGCTGTCGACGCGCTTCGACACGCACCTTCCCGACCCGCGGACACCTGCCCGGTGCGGTCGCCCGAACGGACGTACCCGCACCCTCCCCCGGAAAGGCCCGCCGCGCACGGCGGGCACGGGGCCGGAAGCACCGAACGGCTGCGCGCGGGGTGGTGGCCGCGCCCGGGATCGGGTAGATACGAACGAGTAGCACCCGTCGGTAACCAAAACGGACCTTGATCCCCCTTCACGGCGAGGTGAGCCTCATGTCCGCAGCTCCCACCAACCGACCCACCGTCACCGAACGTGAGGCCCGCCAGGTGGCGGAGGCGGCCCGGGAACAGGACTGGCGCAAGCCCAGCTTCGCCAAGGAACTGTTCCTCGGCCGCTTTCGCCTCGACCTCATCCACCCCCACCCCCTGCCCCCCGACGACGACGCACAGCGCGGCGAGGAGTTCCTCACCAAGCTGCGCGACTTCTGCGAGACGAAGATCGACTCCGCCCGCATCGAGCGGGACGCGCGGATCCCGGACGACGTCATCGACGGGCTCAAGGAGCTCGGCGCCCTCGGCATGAAGATCGACACGAAGTACGGCGGCCTGGGCCTGACGCAGGTGTACTACAACAAGGCCCTCGCCCTGGTCGGCTCCGCCAGCCCGGCCGTCGGCGCGCTGCTGAGCGCCCACCAGTCGATCGGCGTGCCGCAGCCGCTGAAGATCTTCGGCACCCAGGAGCAGAAGGACACCTTCCTGCCGCGCTGCGCCCGCACGGACATCTCCGCCTTCCTGCTGACCGAACCGGACGTCGGCTCCGACCCGGCCCGGCTCGCCACCACCGCGGTCCCGGACGGCGACGACTACGTTCTCGACGGCGTGAAGCTCTGGACCACCAACGGCGTCGTGGCCGACCTGCTGGTCGTGATGGCCCGCGTGCCGAAGTCCGACGGCCACAAGGGCGGCATCACGGCGTTCGTCGTGGAGGCCGCCTCCGAGGGCATCACCGTCGAGAACCGCAACGCCTTCATGGGCCTGCGCGGCCTGGAGAACGGGGTCACCCGCTTCCACCAGGTGCGGGTGCCGGCCGCGAACCGGATCGGCCCCGAGGGCGCGGGCCTGAAGATCGCCCTGACCACCCTGAACACGGGCCGGCTGTCGCTGCCCGCGATGTGCGTCGGCGCCGGCAAGTGGTGCCTGAAGATCGCCCGGGAGTGGTCGGGCGCCCGGGAGCAGTGGGGCAAGCCCGTCGCGCTGCACGAGTCGGTCGGCTCGAAGATCGCGTTCATCGCGGCCACGACCTTCGCGCTGGAGGCCGTGGTGGACCTGTCGTCGCAGATGGCCGACGAGGACCGCAACGACATCCGCATCGAGGCCGCCCTCGCCAAGCTGTACGGCTCGGAGATGGCCTGCGTGATGGCCGACGAACTGGTCCAGATCCGCGGGGGCCGCGGCTTCGAGACCGCCGAGTCGCTGCGGGCGCGCGGGGAGCGGGCGGTGCCCGCCGAGCAGATCCTGCGGGACCTGCGGATCAACCGCATCTTCGAGGGCTCGACCGAGATCATGCACCTGCTGATCGCCCGCGAGGCGGTCGACGCCCACCTGTCGGTCGCCGGTGACCTGATCGACCCCGACAAGTCCCTCCAGGACAAGGCGAGGGCGGGCGCGCAGGCCGGCGCCTTCTACGCCAAGTGGCTGCCGAAGCTGGTCGCGGGACCGGGGCAGATCCCGTCGTCGTACGGGGAGTTCAAGCACGGCGTCGACCTCTCGCCGCATCTGCGCTACGTCGAGCGCACCTCCCGCAAGCTGGCCCGGTCCACCTTCTACGCCATGTCCCGCTGGCAGGGCCGGATGGAGACCAAGCAGGGCTTCCTGGGCCGGATCGTGGACATCGGCGCGGAGCTGTTCGCGATGAGCGCGGCCTGTGTCCGCGCCGAACTCCTGCGCAGCCGGGGCGAGCACGGCCGCGAGGCCTACCAACTCGCCGACGCCTTCTGCCGCCAGGCCCGCATCCGCGTCGACGAGCTCTTCGGCCGGCTGTGGACCAACACCGACGACCTCGACCGCAAGGTGGTCAAGGGTGTGCTGACGGGCACCTACGAGTGGCTGGAACAGGGAGTCGTCGACCCCTCGGGCGACGGCCCGTGGATCGCGGACGCGACCCCCGGCCCGTCGCTGAAGGAGAACGTGCACCGGCCCATCAGGTGAGGGCCGGGCGCGTCAGCACCACGTGTCGCTCGGGTCCCGCGTCGTCCAGGAGCAGGAGTCGACCCTGGTGCCGTTGGCCTTGGTCAGCGTCGCCGTGTCGCTGGTGTTGTTCCAGACGTACCAGCCGCGGTCCTGGTACTTGTTCGACGCGGTGTCCGAGCCGACGCCGGTGCGCACCTTCAGGGTCTTGCCGGCTCCGATCTTCACGTTCGGGAAGACGTACGTGTGGTTCGCCTTGTCCTTGAGCACCCAGCCCCTCAGCGAGATCGCCGAGCCGCCGGTGTTCTTGATCTCCACCCACTCGCCGTTGAGGCTGGAGTCGGCGCCGGTGTCGGAGCCCGGACTGTCGAACCAGACGTGCCGGATGACCACACCGCCGGCCGCCTGGGCCGGAGTGCTGAGAACCGTGCCGGTGAGCGCCAGGGCGCCCGCGAGCGCGGGCAGGGTGAACGCGGTGCGTATGCGCAGGGAGAATCCCCCCGGATGTCGTCCAGTGGCCGGTGATCCCTGGCCAGGAGTGAAGCTTTATCACATGATCTTCACGTCAACTTCACGAATGATGAAACCGGGTCCATCCGGCCGGGAACGGGCGTCCGGAAGGCGCGGGCACCCGCGCGAGGGACACCCTGCGCCGGCCGGACATCCGTTGCGGCAACAATGGGGGCATGAGCGATAGCCCAGCCCCTCTCGCCGACCCGCACCTCGTCTACGACCCGGTGACGGCCGACGGCCCGAAGGACGTCGTGATCCTCGGCTCCACCGGATCGATCGGCACCCAGGCCATCGACCTCGTCCTGCGCAACCCGGACCGTTTCCGTGTCACCGGCCTGTCCGCCAACGGCGGCCGGGTCGGCCTCCTCGCCGAGCAGGCGTACCGGCTGCGGGTGCGGACCGTCGCGGTGGCCCGCGAGGACGTGGTGCCGGCGCTGCGGGAAGCGCTGACCGCGCAGTACGGCACGGGAGAGCCGCTCCCCGAGATCCTCGCCGGGCCGGACGCGGCCACCCGGCTCGCCGGCTCCGACTGCCACACCGTCCTGAACGGCATCACCGGCTCCATCGGCCTCGCCCCGACCCTCGCCGCCCTGGAGGCGGGCCGCACCCTGGCGCTCGCCAACAAGGAGTCGCTCATCGTGGGCGGCCCGCTGGTCAGGGCGATCGCCAAGCCCGGGCAGATCATCCCGGTGGACTCCGAGCACGCGGCGCTCTTCCAGGCGCTCGCCGCGGGCACCCGCGCGGACGTGCGCAAGCTGGTCGTCACCGCGTCCGGTGGCCCCTTCCGCGGCCGGACGAAGGCGGAGCTGGCGCACGTCACCGTCGAGGACGCCCTCGCCCACCCCACCTGGGCCATGGGCCCGGTGATCACGATCAACTCCGCGACCCTCGTCAACAAGGGCCTGGAAGTCATCGAGGCGCACCTGCTGTACGACATTCCCTTCGAACGCATTGAGGTGGTCGTGCATCCGCAGTCGTATGTCCACTCGATGGTCGAGTTCACGGACGGATCCACGATCGCCCAGGCGACGCCCCCCGACATGCGTGGGCCCATCGCCATCGGCCTCGGCTGGCCCGACCGTGTTCCCGACGCCGCGCCCGCTTTCGACTGGAGCACGGCGTCGACCTGGGAGTTCTTCCCCCTGGACACCGACGCCTTTCCGTCGGTCGGGCTCGCCCGGCACGTCGGAGAGCTCGCGGGAACCGCCCCGGCGGTGTTCAATGCCGCCAACGAGGAGTGCGTGGACGCGTTCCTGCGGGGCGCGCTGCCGTTCAACGGGATCATGGAGACCGTCACCCGGGTCGTCGACGAGCACGGCACCCCCGGCACGGGAACCTCGTTCACCGTGCGGGACGTCCTCGAAGCGGAGACCTGGGCCCGCGCACGGGCCCGTGAACTGACGGCCCGGACCGGGCCCACGGCACAGACAGCCACCGCGGAGGCGCGTGCATGACGACCCTGATGATGATCCTCGGCATAGTCGTCTTCGCGGTCGGCCTGCTGATCTCGATCGCGTGGCACGAGCTGGGGCATCTGTCCACGGCCAAGCTGTTCGGCATCCGTGTGCCGCAGTACATGGTCGGCTTCGGCCCGACGCTCTTCTCGCGCACCAAGGGTGAGACCGAGTACGGCATCAAGGCCATCCCGCTCGGCGGCTACATCCGCATGATCGGCATGTTCCCGCCCGGCCCCGACGGCCGGGTGGAGGCCCGGTCCACCTCGCCGTGGCGCGGCATGATCGAGGACGCCCGCTCGGCCGCCTTCGAGGAACTGCGGCCCGGCGACGAGACCCGCATGTTCTACACGCGCAAGCCGTGGAAGCGGGTCGTCGTGATGTTCGCGGGGCCGTTCATGAACCTGGTGCTGGCGGTGGCGCTGTTCCTCGTCGTCCTGATGGGCTTCGGCATCTCCCAGCAGACGACCACCGTGAGCTCCGTCTCGCAGTGCGTCATCGCGCAGAGCGAGAACCGCGACGACTGCCGCGCTTCCGACCCGGCCTCGCCCGCCGCGGCGGCCGGACTCGAGGCGGGCGACAGGATCGTGGCCTTCGACGGCGTGCGCACGGACGACTGGAACCAGCTCTCCGACCTGATCCGCGCCAACCCGGGCGAGCAGGTCCCGATCGTGGTCGAGCGCGACGGCCGGGAAGTCACCCTGCAGGCGAAGATCGCCTCCAACCAGGTCGCCAAGAAGGACTCCCGGGGCCAGATCGTCCAGGGCGAGTACGTCACCGCCGGCTTCCTCGGCTTCAGCGCCGCCACCGGCATCGTCCGGCAGGACTTCGACGACTCCCTGGTGTGGATGGGCGATCGCGTCGGGGAGGCCGTCGACTCCCTCGCCGCCCTGCCCGGCAAGATCCCTGCCCTGTGGAACGCGGCCTTCGACGGCGCCGAGCGCGAACCCGACTCCCCGATGGGCGTGGTCGGCGCGGCCCGGGTCGGCGGTGAGATCTTCACCCTCGACATCCCGCCCACCCAGCAACTGGCGATGGCCCTGATGCTGGTGGCCGGTTTCAACCTCTCCCTGTTCCTCTTCAACATGCTCCCCCTGCTCCCGCTCGACGGCGGTCACATCGCGGGCGCGCTGTGGGAGTCGCTGCGGCGGAACGTGGCGAGGCTGCTGCGCCGGCCGGACCCGGGCCCGTTCGACGTGGCCAAGCTGATGCCGGTGGCCTACGTGGTGGCCGGGATCTTCGTCTGCTTCACGATCCTGGTGCTGATCGCCGACGTGGTCAACCCGGTGAGAATCTCCTAGTCGCACGGAGTTGGCGGCGGTCCGGCAGGTTGTGCGCCGGGCCGCCTTCCATTGAGTGGGTTTACCGGGAGGGATGTGCTGCGGCACAAGGGCGTGCCGTAATCTCGGAGCCTGGGGCCCGCTGCTGACGGGACCGGATCTTGATCCACGACTTGGGGTTGCACAGCAGATGACTGCGATTTCTCTCGGCATGCCGTCCGTTCCGACCAAGCTCGCCGAGCGCCGCAAGAGCCGGCAGATCCAGGTCGGGTCGGTGCCGGTCGGCGGGGACGCGCCGGTCTCGGTCCAGTCCATGACCACGACCCGCACGTCGGACATCGGTGCGACCCTCCAGCAGATCGCCGAGCTGACGGCTTCTGGCTGCCAGATCGTCCGGGTCGCCTGCCCCACCCAGGACGACGCCGATGCCCTCGCCACCATCGCTCGCAAGTCGCAGATCCCGGTCATCGCCGACATCCACTTCCAGCCCAAGTACGTCTTCGCCGCGATCGAGGCGGGCTGCGCCGCGGTCCGTGTGAACCCCGGCAACATCAAGCAGTTCGACGACAAGGTCAAGGAGATCGCCAAGGCCGCCAAGGAGCACGGCACCCCGATCCGCATCGGCGTGAACGCGGGCTCCCTGGACCGGCGCCTGCTGCAGAAGTACGGCAAGGCGACTCCGGAGGCGCTGGTCGAGTCGGCGCTGTGGGAGGCCTCCCTCTTCGAGGAGCACGACTTCCGGGACATCAAGATCTCCGTCAAGCACAACGATCCGGTCGTGATGATCGAGGCCTACCGGCAGCTCGCCGCGCAGTGCGACTACCCGCTGCACCTGGGCGTCACCGAGGCCGGCCCCGCCTTCCAGGGCACGATCAAGTCGGCGGTCGCCTTCGGCGCGCTGCTCAGCCAGGGGATCGGCGACACCATCCGCGTCTCCCTGTCGGCCCCGCCCGTCGAGGAGGTCAAGGTCGGCATCCAGATCCTGGAGTCGCTGAACCTCCGGCAGCGCGGCCTGGAGATCGTCTCCTGCCCGTCCTGCGGCCGCGCCCAGGTCGACGTCTACAAGCTCGCCGAAGAGGTCACGGCCGGCCTCACCGGCATGGAGGTCCCGCTCCGCGTCGCCGTCATGGGCTGCGTCGTCAACGGCCCCGGCGAGGCCCGCGAGGCGGACCTCGGCGTCGCCTCCGGCAACGGCAAGGGCCAGATCTTCGTCAAGGGCGAGGTCATCAAGACCGTCCCGGAGTCCAAGATCGTCGAGACGCTCATCGAAGAGGCCATGAAGCTGGCCGAGCAGATGGAGGCGGACGGCGTGAGCTCGGGCGAGCCCTCCGTGTCCGTGGCCGGCTGAACGACGCCGCCCGCTTCTGAACGGGCGGTACCTCACGCGGGTCGGCACCGCCCAGCTTCCGCAGGTACAGTGCGGAGATCAGCAGAACCCACCGTGAGGCCCCGCCCGTGTTGACCCAGACCACCTCCCGGGTCCTCGAACCGAGCGACCTGGACGCCGCGCTCGCCGTGCTCGACCGCGAGCCGGTGGCCAACGCCTTCGTGGCCTCGCGGGTCCAGGTCGCCGGTCTCGACCCGTGGCGCCTCGGCGGCGAGATGTGGGGCTGGTACGAGGACGGCATGCTCACGTCGCTGTGCTACGCGGGCGCCAACCTCGTGCCCATCTGCGCCACCCCCCGCGCAGTCCGCGCCTTCGCCGACCGCGCCCGCCGGGCGGGCCGCCGCTGTTCCTCCGTGGTCGGCCCCGCCGAGCCGACCGCCGAACTCTGGCGGCTCCTCGAACCCCACTGGGGCCCCGCCCGCGAAGTCCGCGCCCACCAGCCGCTGATGGTCACCGACCGCATGCCCGCCGACATCGCCCCGGACCCCCACGTCCGCCGCGTCCGCAAGGACGAGATGGAGACGATCATGCCGGCGTGCGTGGCGATGTTCACCGAGGAGGTCGGCGTCTCCCCGCTGGCCGGCGACGGCGGCCTCCTCTACCAGGCCCGCGTCGCCGAACTCGTCGGCGCCGGCCGCTCCTTCGCCCGCCTCGACGAACACGGCAAGGTCGTCTTCAAGGCGGAGATCGGCGCCGCGACGGACCGGGCCTGCCAGATCCAGGGCGTCTGGGTGGCCCCCGAGTACCGGGGAAGGGGCGTCGCGGCCCCCGGCATGGCGGCGGTCCTCCGCTACGCCCTCGCGGACGTCGCCCCGGTGGTCAGCCTGTACGTGAACGACTACAACACGGCGGCCAGAAGGACGTACCGAAGGGTCGGCTTCAGGGAGGTCGGCGCCTTCATGAGTGTCCTGTTCTAGACGCCCCGGGGGCGTGGCCGACCGCGCGGCCGGCCAACGACGCCCCGCACGCCGCGGACCACCGGAACCCCCCCTGTAAGCTCCCCGCCATGGACCTCGTCATCGGCCCCCTGGACCTTCCCGCCCACGTGGACGAGGCCCTCGCAGTGCAAGCCGCGGCCTTCGGCCTCGGCCCCGACGAGGTGGCCGTCCGCCGCCAGATCGTCCTGCGCCACATGACCTACCCCGGCGCACGGGCCCTCGGCGCCACCACGCAGGGCCGTCTCGTGGGTTTCGTCTACGGCATGCCCAACGACCGCACCCACTGGTGGTCCACCGTAGTGGAGCCCTACCTCCGGGCCCAGGGCCACGACGACTGGCTCGACGACTCGTTCGTGATCACCGAGCTGCACGTCCACCCCGGCTACCAGAACCGCGGCATCGGCCGGACCCTCATCACCACGATCACCGACACGGTGAGCGAACCCCGCTCCATCCTCTCGGCGATCGACACCGACAGCCCCGCCCGCGGCCTCTACCACTCCCTCGGCTACCAGGACCTCGCCCGCCAGGTCCACTTCCCCAGCGCCCCCAAGCCGTACGCCGTGATGGGCGCCCCGCTGCCCCTGCGCCGATAACCGATTTCCACCGTCCCGTACCGCCCGGCTAACCTCCTTGGCACCACCCTTACGCAGCAGGAGTACGAGAACCATGGCCAACGCATCGGTCCAGCGCATGTCCCAGTTGATGGCGAAGACTCTGCGCGACGACCCGGCGGACGCCGAGGTCCTCAGCCACAAGCTGCTCGTCCGCGCCGGCTACGTTCGCCGCACCGCCGCCGGCATCTGGTCCTGGCTGCCGCTCGGCAAGAAGGTCCTCGCCAACGTGGAGCGGATCGTGCGCGAGGAGATGGACGCCATCGGCGCGCAGGAGGTGCTGCTCCCCGCGCTGCTGCCGCGTGAGCCGTACGACGCGACCGGCCGCTGGGACGAGTACGGCCAGGAGCTGTTCCGGCTGCAGGACCGCAAGGGCGGCGACTACCTCCTCGGCCCGACCCACGAGGAGATCTTCACCCTGCTGGTGAAGGACCAGGCGTCCTCCTACAAGGACCTGCCGGTGATCCTCTACCAGATCCAGAGCAAGTTCCGCGACGAGGCCCGTCCGCGCGCGGGCATCCTGCGCGGCCGCGAGTTCCTCATGAAGGACTCCTACTCCTTCGACCTCGCCGACGAGGGACTCGCCGAGTCGTACGCCCTGCACCGCGCGGCGTACCAGAAGATCTTCGAGCGGCTCGGCCTCGACTACCGCATCTGCGCCGCGACCGCCGGCGCCATGGGCGGCTCCAAGTCGGAGGAGTTCCTCGCTCCGGCCGAGGCGGGCGAGGACACCTTCGCGGACTGCCCGAACTGCGACTTCGCGGCCAACACCGAGGCGATCACCTACGAGCTGAAGCCGGTCGACGCGTCCGGCGTCCCGGCCGCCGAGGACATCCCGACCCCCGACACGCCGACCATCGAGACCCTCGCCGCCTCCCTCGGCGTCCCGGCCTCCGCCACCCTGAAGAACCTCCTGGTGAAGGTCGACGGCGAGATCGTCGCCGTGGGCGTGCCCGGCGACCGCGAGGTCGACATGGACAAGGTCGAGGCGCACTTCGCCCCGGCGGCCGTCGAGATGGTCACCGAGGCGGACTTCGCGGCCCGCCCGGACCTGGTCCGCGGCTACGTCGGCCCGCAGGGCCTGGGCGAGAAGGTCAAGTACGTCGCCGACCCGCGCGTGGCCCCCGGCACCGCCTGGATCACCGGCGCCAACAAGGAGCACACGCACGCGAAGAACGTCGTCGCGGGCCGTGACTTCGAGGTCGACGCGTACGTGGACGTCGTGGTGGTGCAGGAGGGCGACCCCTGCCCGAAGTGCGGCACCGGCCTGAAGCTGGACCGCGCCATCGAGATCGGCCACATCTTCCAGCTGGGCCGCAAGTACGCCGACGCCCTCAAGCTCGACGTCCTCGGCCAGAACGGCAAGCCGGTCCGCGTGACCATGGGCTCCTACGGCATCGGCGTCTCGCGCGCCGTCGCCGCCCTCGCCGAGCAGACCGCCGACGACAAGGGCCTGTGCTGGTCCAAGGAGGTCGCCCCGGCCGACGTGCACGTCGTCGCGGCCGGCAAGGCCCTGCAGACCGAACTCGCCCTGGAGGTCTCCGACAAGCTCGCGGCGGCCGGCGTGCGCGTCCTGGTGGACGACCGCGCGGGTGTCTCCCCGGGCGTGAAGTTCACCGACGCCGAGCTGATCGGCGTCCCGCAGATCCTGGTCGCGGGCCGCCGCGCCGGTGAGGGTGTGGTCGAGCTCAAGGACCGCCGTACCGGCGAGCGCGAGGAGCTGCCGGTGGACGAGGCCATCGCCCGCCTGACGGCCGCCTCCTGACGGAAACCGCGCAACGCCGGGCGGGCCAACTCGCCCGGCCCGTCCGGCGATCGGCCGGTGATCATCCGTCCGGCGATCGGCCTGCCCGGTGATCGAGGACGAGGCCGTACAGGCAGAGGCCGGGTCCCGGGAGCGCCCCGGGACCCGGCCATGTCAACGCCCTGGACGTCCTAGAGCCACCCGGCGAACTCCAGCAGCAGCTCCGAGTCCTGCACCCGGCCCACCCGCCGGGCCCGCACGCCCGACTCCACGGCCCGGAACAGCGTCCAGCCTCGCAGCCGCTCCTGATCCACCTCCAGCGACTCCGCGAGCCGCTTCACCCGCCGCCGGGTCGTCGCCGGGCCCGACGGCGCGGCGATCAGATCCTCCACCCGGTCCCTGACCAGCCGCGCCAGGTCGAAGGCGCACTCGCCGACCACCGGGTCGGGGCCGACCGCGAGCCACGGCATCCGGTCCCCGGCGAGCACCTTGCTCTGCCGGAACGTGCCGTGCAGCAGGCAGTGCTCCGGTGGCGCCGCCAGCAGCTCCTCGCGGGCGGCGAGCGCCGCGTCCACCAGCGGGACGAGTTCCGCGTCGGCGCTCGCCCGCATCGCCTCGGCCTGCCGCCCGGTCCGTCCGGCCACGGTCTCGAAGGGATGCCCCTCCGGCGGCGCCACCCACAGCCTTCGCAGCGTGCCCGCGGCCTCCAGCAGGGCCTTCGCCTCGGGCAGCGACCGCACCGACACCTCGGGATGCAGCCGCTCCAGCAGCAGCGCCCCGTCCTCGGCGACCGGTTCCAGCAGCTGTACGGCGCCCAGCCCGCCCCAGTGCGCCAGCGCCGCGCGCTCGCTCGCCGGGCGGGCCCGGGGCGGGGCCAGCTTCAGCACCGCGGGCGTGCCGTCCGCCCGCCGCACCAGCAGCACCAGGCTGCTCCGGCCGCCCGGCACCTGCACCCGTTCCACGGTCAACTCGCGTAGAGCGACCGCCTGTCGGGCCGCCTCGGGAAGCTTCTCCAGCCAGTCGTCACCGTCCGGCGCCGTCTCACCGAGCGCCCTGACCAGACGCTGCGGCGGTTCGAAAGCCATACGCGAGGTGTCCCCTTCCAGTACCCGTCACGCCGACGGTGTCGCCGACGCCGAGGCGGCGCCGGCCCGCTCGGCGAGCCCAGGGAAGGCTACGCTCCGGCCGCGCCAGCGCACCGCCCGCACCGCCGCTTCGCGCAGTGCGGCCGCCGCGAGGCCCCGCCGTCCGCCGTCCGCCGCCCGCACGAGGTCGGAGTACACGCCCGCCACCCGGTCCTCCAGTTCGGCGGCGAGCCGTACGGCCGTCTCGCCGTCGGTCACCTGGAACGGCAGCGCGTAGCCGGCCGCCGCGGCCACCGGCTCGGCGCCCAGCGCACGCACCTCGCGCGCCAGCGCGTCCCGCCGCGCCCGGTGGGCGTCGTAGGCCGCCCGTGCCTCGGTACGCCGCTTCTCGCCGATCCTGGCACCGACCACGCCGTAGCCGTACACCACCGCGTGCTCGGCCGCCAGCGCCGCCTGGAGGGCCCGCAGCTCCCCGTTCTTCGCCTCGCTCATGCCTTGCCCTCACCCTCCGTGAGCAGATACGCGTGTGCCGCCCCGGCCGCCGCCACCGACGCCAGCAGCCGCGCCAGCTCGCCGGGCATCTCGAGCAGCGCCTCGGTCCGCCGGTCCGCGAGCGCCCGCTCGGCGGCGGCCAACTCGGCCAGGGCCGCCTGCTCGGTGCCCGGGACGACGGGGGAGGCCTTGCCGCCGGCTGGGGCGGCGCCGGTGGGGGAGGCCTGGCCGCCGGCCGGGGCCGCGTCGGTGGGGGAGGCCTTGCCGCCCGCCGGGGCCGCCGCGGTGGCGGAGGCTTGTGCCGCGACGCCGCCGAACGCCTGCGCGTGCCGCACCGCCTCCTCCCGCAGTGGCTTCAGCCGCTGAGCGAGCCCCGGGTGGGCGGCCAGCACGGCGTCGTAGCGCGCCACCAGCGCGTCGCTGTCGCGGGCCGCACGCGCGCGTGCGCGGTCGGCGGCCGATGGGCTGCCGCCCGTGGTGTCGGAGCCGCCAGGTCCGCCGGAGCAGCCCGTGAGCAGGGCGACGCCCGCGGCCGAGGCGAGCAGGGTCCTTCTGCGCGGCCCCGAGGGCATGCGCGGCGACAGGGAAATCGGCACGGGTGACGTCCTCGAAGACTCGTACGAAAAAATGAGGGGCGGCGCGCCCGTGATCACCGTACCCGCGCACGTGTCCGAGACCACTCACCGGCACCGCCCGCACCCAGGTGGACGGCAACACCGCCCGGGACCGGATACCCTTTGACCAGACACGCGACCTTCCCACAACAGCACACGCGGCCGAGGAGTCACCCGGATGAGCACCACCCAGAGCGAGAGGCTGCGAGAACTGCTGGAACCGCTCGTCACCTCCCAGGGTCTGGATCTCGAAGAGATCGCGGTGGACTCGGTCGGACGCAAGCGTGTGCTGCGCGTCGTCGTCGACTCCGACAGCGGAGCGGATCTCGACTCGATCGCCGATGTGAGCCGTGCGCTCTCGGCGAGGCTCGACGAGACGGACGCGATGGGCGCGGGTCAGTACACCCTCGAGGTCGGAACCCCGGGCGCGGAACGCCTCCTCACACAGCACCGGCACTATGTGCGCGCCACCGGCCGGCTGGTCAGATTCCAGCTGGCGGAGGGCGGAGAACTGGTGGCCAGAATCCTCACGGTCGACGACGAGGGCGTCGACGCCGAGGTACCCGGGGTCAAGGGGCGCAGGCCCACGGCGCGCAGGCTCGCCTTCGAGGACATCGCCAAGGCGCGGGTCCAGGTCGAGTTCAGCCGCAAGGACAAGCAGGACGAGAAGGACATGACGGAAGAGGAGGAGGCGTAGCCGTGGACATCGACATGAGCGCCCTGCGGGGCTTGGTGAGGGAGAAGGAGATCTCCTTCGACCTGCTCGTGGAGGCGATCGAGGCGGCCCTCCTCATCGCCTACCACCGCACCGAGGGAAGCCGCCGGCACGCGCGCGTGGAGCTCAACCGGGAGACCGGACATGTGACCGTGTGGGCGAAGGAGGACCCCGAGGACCTCGAGGAGGGCCAGGAGCCCCGCGAGTTCGACGACACCCCGTCCGGTTTCGGCCGGATCGCCGCGACCACCGCCAAGCAGGTGATCCTGCAGCGGCTGCGCGACGCCGAGGACGACGCCACGCTCGGCGAGTACGCCGGCCGCGAGGGCGACATCGTCACGGGCGTGGTGCAGCAGGGCCGTGACCCGAAGAACGTGCTCGTCGACATCGGCAAGCTGGAGGCCATCCTGCCGGTGCAGGAGCAGGTGCCCGGCGAGAGCTACCCGCACGGGATGCGGCTGCGGTCGTACGTCGTCCGGGTGGCCAAGGGCGTCCGCGGTCCGTCGGTGACACTGTCCCGTACGCACCCCAGTCTGGTGAAGAAGCTGTTCGCACTGGAGGTGCCGGAGATCGCCGACGGGTCCGTCGAGATCGCCGCCATCGCGCGCGAGGCCGGTCACCGCACCAAGATCGCCGTCCGGTCCACCCGTTCGGGCCTGAACGCCAAGGGCGCCTGCATCGGCCCCATGGGCGGCCGGGTGCGCAACGTGATGGCCGAGCTGAACGGTGAGAAGATCGACATCGTCGACTGGTCGGACGACCCGGCCGAGATGGTGGCGAACGCGCTGTCCCCCGCTCGGGTGTCCAAGGTCGACGTGGTTGACATGACGGCCCGTTCCGCCCGGGTGACGGTGCCCGACTACCAGCTGTCCCTGGCGATCGGCAAGGAAGGGCAGAATGCCCGGCTTGCGGCCCGGCTCACCGGTTGGCGGATCGACATCCGTCCGGACACCGAACAGCCGGGGGAATAGATCTCGCCCCCGCGGGGGTTGGATCACGACAGTTATACGCGCTGCAACTGTTCGATCTCTGCCCCGTAGGGGTGAGGTCGTTACGGGGAGGTAGACTTAGGAGTGTCTGGCCGGACGCGAGCCCGCGCCTGCCCGGAACGTACCTGTGTCGGGTGCCGGGAGCGAGCGGCCAAGACCGAGCTGCTGCGCATCGTGGCGATCGAGGACGAGTGCGTCCCCGATCCTCGCGGTACGCTGCCCGGCCGGGGTGCCTATGTACACCCCGCCTTGGTCTGTCTCGACCAGGCGATACGTCGCCGGGCGTTCACGCGGGCGTTGCGCGCCCCGGGAGCGCTCGACACAAAGGCGTTGCGCCGGCACGTCGAGCGGACAACAGTTGCCGATCGGGCAACACGGTAAGAAGCGTGCCGTACGGAAGCCCCGTGCGGCCTGGTACCTCGCGAGTCGAAAGCAGGTCGAGATTGCGATGAGCACTCGATGAGTACGCGATGAGTACGCCCATGAACTAGCGACGGTCCGGCCGCAACCCGGACCTCAAAGGAGCGAAGTGGCTAAGGTCCGGGTCTACGAACTCGCCAAGGAGTTCGGTGTGGAGAGCAAGGTCGTCATGGCCAAGCTCCAGGAACTCGGTGAATTCGTCCGATCGGCGTCTTCGACGATCGAGGCGCCCGTAGTACGCAAACTGACTGACGCCTTCCAGCAGGGCAGCGGCAACGGCAAGTCCGCCGCGAAGCCCGCTCCCCGGAAGGCCGCCCCCAAGCCCGCCGCGCCCTCCCCGGCGCAGGCGGCACGTCCGGCTGCTCCGAAGCCGGGCGCTCCCAAGCCCGCCGCTGCCCAGCAGCCCGCGGCACCGGCGGCTCCCGCCGCTCCGGCGCCCGCGCCGACCCCCGGCCCGCGTCCGACGCCGGGCCCCAAGCCCGCGCCGCGTCCGGCCCCGGCCGCCCCGGAGTTCACCGCTCCGCCGTCGGCCCCGGCCCCGGCCGCAGCGTCCGGCCCCAAGCCGGGCACCCGTCCCGGCGCCCCCAAGCCCGGCGGCGCCCGTCCGGGTGGCCAGGACCGTCAGGGCCAGCGCCCCGGCGGCCAGGGCCCGCGTCCCGGCGCCTCCGCGCCGCGTCCCGGTGCACGTCCGGCCGGTCCGCGTCCCGGTAACAACCCCTTCACCTCCGGTGGCTCCACCGGCATGGCGCGCCCGCAGGCGCCCCGTCCGCAGGGCGCGCGTCCCGGCCCCGGTGCCCCCGGCGCCGGTCCCCGTCCGCAGGGCCCCGGTGCCCAGGGCGGCGGTCCGCGTCCGCAGGCTCCGGGCGGTTCCCGTCCGAGCCCCGGCTCGATGCCTCGTCCGCAGGGCGGCGGCCCGCGTCCCGGCGGCGGTCCCGCCGGTCCGCGCCCGAACCCGGGCATGATGCCGCAGCGTCCCGCTGCCGGCCCGCGTCCCGGCCCCGGCGGCGGTCGTGGCCCGGCCGGTGCCGCCGTCCGGCGGCGGCGCCCGTCCCGGTGGTGGCGGCGGCTTCGCCGGCCGTCCCGGCGGCGGCGGTGGCGGCGGTCGCCCGGGTGGCGGCGGCGGTTTCGCCGGCCGTCCCGGTGGCGGCGGCCCCGGTGGTGGCGGCGGCTTCGGCGGTGGCGGCGGTGGCCGTCCCGGCTTCGGCGGCCGTCCCGGCGGTGGCCCCGGCGGCCGTGGTGGTACGCAGGGTGCCTTCGGGCGTCCCGGCGGTCCGGCGCGTCGTGGCCGCAAGTCGAAGCGGCAGCGCCGTCAGGAGTACGAGGCCATGCAGGCCCCGTCGGTCGGCGGTGTGATGCTGCCTCGCGGCAACGGCGAGACCATTCGCCTGTCGCGCGGTGCCTCGCTCACCGACTTCGCGGAGAAGATCAACGCCAACCCGGCGTCGCTCGTCGCGGTCATGATGAACCTCGGCGAGATGGTCACGGCCACGCAGTCCGTCTCCGACGAGACGCTCCAGCTTCTGGCCGACGAGATGAACTACACCGTTCAGATCGTCAGCCCAGAGGAGGAGGACCGCGAGCTGCTGGAGTCCTTCGACATCGAGTTCGGTGAGGACGAGGGCTCCGAGGAGGACCTGGTCGTCCGTCCGCCGGTCGTGACCGTCATGGGTCACGTCGACCACGGTAAGACCCGCCTGCTCGACGCCATCCGCAAGACCAACGTCATCGCGGGCGAGGCCGGTGGCATCACCCAGCACATCGGTGCCTACCAGGTCGCGACCCAGGTCAACGGCGAGGACCGGGCGATCACCTTCATCGACACCCCGGGTCACGAGGCGTTCACCGCCATGCGTGCCCGTGGTGCGAAGTCGACCGACATCGCGATCCTCGTGGTGGCGGCCAACGACGGTGTGATGCCGCAGACGGTCGAGGCCCTGAACCACGCCAAGGCGGCCGACGTGCCGATCGTGGTCGCGGTCAACAAGATCGACGTCGAGGGTGCGGACCCGACCAAGGTGCGCGGTCAGCTGACCGAGTACGGCCTGGTGGCCGAGGAGTACGGCGGCGACACCATGTTCGTCGACATCTCCGCCAAGCAGGGCCTGCACATCGACAGCCTGCTGGAGGCGGTCGTCCTGACCGCCGACGCCGCCCTGGACCTTCGGGCCAACCCGAACCAGGACGCGCAGGGCATCGCGATCGAGTCCCGCCTCGACCGCGGCCGTGGTGCCGTCTCGACGGTCCTCGTCCAGCGAGGCACGCTGCGGGTCGGCGACACGATGGTGGTCGGCGACGCGTACGGCCGCGTGCGGGCGATGCTCGACGACACCGGCAGCAACGTCGCCGAGGCCGGCCCGTCCACGCCGGTCCAGGTTCTGGGTCTGACCAACGTCCCGGGCGCCGGCGACAACTTCCTCGTCGTCGACGAGGACCGCACGGCCCGCCAGATCGCCGAGAAGCGCGCTGCGCGCGAGCGCAACGCGGCCTTCGCCAAGCGCACCCGCAGGGTCTCCCTGGAGGACCTGGACAAGGTGCTCAAGGCCGGCGAGGTCCAGCAGCTCAACCTCATCATCAAGGGTGACGCTTCTGGTTCCGTCGAGGCCCTGGAGTCCTCGCTGCTCCAGCTCGACGTCGGCGAAGAGGTCGACATCCGCGTCCTGCACCGCGGCGTCGGTGCGGTCACGGAGTCCGACATCGACCTGGCGATGGGCTCGGACGCCATCGTGATCGGCTTCAACGTGCGCGCCGCCGGGCGTGCCGCGCAGATGGCCGAGCGCGAGGGTGTGGACGTCCGCTACTACTCGGTCATCTACCAGGCGATCGAGGAGATCGAGGCGGCCCTCAAGGGCATGCTCAAGCCGGAGTTCGAAGAGGTCGAGCTCGGTACGGCGGAGATCCGCGAGGTCTTCCGCTCGTCCAAGCTGGGCAACATCGCGGGTGTGCTCA
Organism: Streptomyces chromofuscus; assembly: GCF_015160875.1. Lineage (NCBI taxonomy): Bacteria > Bacillati > Actinomycetota > Actinomycetes > Kitasatosporales > Streptomycetaceae > Streptomyces > Streptomyces chromofuscus. The sequence goes on from NZ_CP063374.1 coordinate 5,979,521, forward strand.
TCCGCTCCGGCGAGGTCCGGCGCAACACCAAGGCGCGCCTGCTCCGCGACGGCAAGGTCATCGCGGAGAACCTCACCATCGAGGGCCTGCGTCGCTTCAAGGACGACGTGACCGAGATCCGCGAAGGGTTCGAGGGCGGTATCAACCTCGGCAACTTCAACGACATCAAGGTCGACGACGTCATCGCGACGTACGAGATGCGCGAGAAGCCGCGGGCGTAACGGCACGTGGCTGACGGTGGCCGACGGGACTCGCGTCCCGTCGGCCACCGCGGTTTGCCCACCGGGGCGCCGCCGCGCGGCCCCGGCGAAACCCGGTCGAGCCTCCGGCAGGGGCGCGGTACCGTTCTTGATGTCCCCGCCCGTCCAGTCGGCGGGGCCATCGATCCCGGACCGGCGGGTGAACCGGTTGCACACATGTATGTGGGGACGCTGTCCTTCGACTTGCTCCTCGGCGACGTGCGGTCGCTGAAGGAGAAGCGCTCCGTCGTCCGTCCGATCGTCGCCGAACTCCAGCGGAAGTACGCGGTGAGCGCGGCCGAGGTGGACCACATGGACCTCTACCGCAGGGCCCGGATCGGCCTCGCGATGGTGTCCGGCGACGCGGGGCACGTCAGCGACGTGCTGGACCGGTGCGAGCGGCTCGTCGCCGGGCGCCCCGAGGTGGAACTGCTGTCGGTCAGACGCCGCTTCCACGGCGACGACGACTGACCCAGAGAACGTAGATCAGGAAAGAACGGGAGACGGACCAGTGGCCGACAACGCGCGTGCCAAGAGGCTGGCGGACCTCATCCGAGAGGTGGTGGCCCAGAAGCTGCAGCGCGGGATCAAGGACCCGCGGCTCGGCTCGCACGTCACCATCACCGACACCCGGGTGACGGGCGATCTGCGGGAGGCGACCGTCTTCTACACCGTGTACGGGGACGAGGAGGAGCGGACGGCCGCGGCCGCCGGTCTGGAGAGCGCCAAGGGCATCCTGCGCTCGGAGGTCGGCAAGGCGGCCGGCGTGAAGTTCACGCCGACGCTCACCTTCGTCGCGGACGCCCTCCCGGACACCGCCCGGACCATCGAGGACCTCCTCGACAAGGCCCGCCAGTCCGACGAGAAGGTGCGCGAAGCCTCGGCGGGCGCCACCTACGCCGGTGACGCCGACCCGTACAAGAAGCCGGGTGACGACGAGGACGACACCACCGCATGACCCGGAAGCACACCACGCCCGACGGCCTCGTCATCGTCGACAAGCCGTCGGGCTTCACCTCGCACGACGTGGTCGCCAAGATGCGCGGCATCGCGAAGACCCGCCGCGTGGGCCACGCCGGCACCCTCGACCCGATGGCGACGGGCGTCCTCGTCCTCGGCGTCGAGAAGGCCACCAAGCTGCTCGGTCACCTCGCGCTGACCGAGAAGGAGTACCTGGGCACGATCCGCCTCGGCCAGACGACCGTCACCGACGACGCCGAGGGCGAGATCACGAGGTCGGTCGACGCCTCGAAGGTCACCCGCGAGGCCATCGACGCGGGCATCGCCAAGCTGACCGGCGACATCATGCAGGTGCCGTCCAAGGTCAGCGCCATCAAGATCAACGGCGTCCGCTCGTACAAGCGGGCCCGCGACGGCGAGGACTTCGACATCCCGGCCCGGCCCGTCACCGTCTCGTCGTTCGGCGTGTACGACGTCCGGGACGCCGTCGCCGAGGACGGCACCGCCGTGCTCGACCTCGTCGTGTCGGTGGTCTGCTCCTCCGGCACCTACATCCGGGCCCTCGCCCGCGACCTGGGCGCCGACCTCGGTGTCGGCGGCCACCTCACCGCGCTGCGCCGGACGCGCGTCGGGCCGTACAGGCTGGACTCGGCCCGCACCCTCGACCAGCTCCAGCAGGAGCTGATCGTGATGCCGATCGCAGAGGCGGCCGCGGCCGCGTTCCCGCGCTGGGACGTGGACGGCAGGCGGGCCCGGCTGCTCCTGAACGGCGTGCGGCTCGACATGCCCGACGAGTACGCGGGCGCGGGGCCGGTGGCCGTCTTCGATCCCGAGGGCCGCTTCCTGGCGCTCGTGGAGGCGCAGCGGGGCAAGGCCAAGAGCCTCGCCGTCTTCGGCTGACGCCCCCACGGTCCGTCCGTGGAGCGGCGGTCACGGGGCCCTGCACTCCCGCCGCTCCACGGTCCCCCATCGGTTCCCCCCACCCCTAGGGTGTATCCAGCGACCCCCGTCCGTTCACCCGCCCGGGCAGGCGCTCGGAGTGAACCAGGGGTGTGCAGGGGGGCGCGTTCGTCACGCGTGCTGTCTCCCTGATCATCCCGCCCCTACCGTCGAGCTCAGGGCACGGAGGCAGGCGGTACGGCGGGGAGGTTCGACCATGGCGGCACGAGGCCGGGGGACCGCACCGCAGGACGCCGGGCCGGGCCCGCGCGACGACGCCCTCGTCCGCGTCCACGACATGGCCGGACGGCCGCGCGGCACCGGCTTCGTCGCCGACCACCTCGGCACCGTCCTCACCAGCCACGAGGCCGTCGACGGACTGGCCCGGCTGGTCCTGCACGCCGGGGACCGCAGCTGCGTCGTACCCGCCGAGGCGGTCACCCCGCTGCCGGAGCGCGACCTGGCCCTCGTGCACGCCGAGGAGCTGCAGGCGGAGCCGCTGCCGATCACCGTGCGGGACCGGATCGAGACCGGCACGTACGTCCGGATCGCCGCGGGCCGCTGGCGTGAGGCGCGGGTGCTGGGACCGGCGACGGGCGTCACCTACACGGCCATGGACCACTTCCGGCAGCTCGACGGCGTACTGGAGCTGGCGATCGGCACGGCCGGACGGGACGCGCTCCGGCTGGGCGGTGGCGCGGCAGGGGGGCCGGTCGTCGACGCCGCGTCCGGTGCCGTGGTCGCCGTGCTCGGCACCGCGCTGCACACCGGTCACCGTGACTGCGGTTTCGCCGTACCGCTGCGGCCCACCGAGAGCGGGCCGCTGGCCGGCCTGCTGGCCCGCAACGCGGCGACGGTGCCCGCGTACGGGGCCGATCTCAACCTCGCCGGGGTGCTGGAACTGGCGGCCACCACAGTGGGGCTGGACGGTCCGCCGGGGGCGCTCGCGGGTCACACGGGGCCGGATGGGGCCGTACCGGCCGTCGAACGGGCGGCGGTCGTGCGGGAGTTCGCCGCGTTCGCCGACAGCCCGGCCACCGTTCTCGGGCTGGTCGGGCCGCCCGGCAGCGGGCGTACGACGGAACTCGCGGCCCTTGCCGCGCGGCGCGACCGGGGCGCGGAGCCGGCGCCGACGGTGTGGCTGCGGGGAGCCGATCTGCGGGACGACGACGCGTCGGTGGGGGACGCGGCTCGGCGTGCGCTGCGGCGGGCGGGGCGGGTGGTGGGCGGGTGCCCTGATCCCGAAGGCTCCTTTGGTGCGGGCCATCTTGGTGGGGGCGGGGTGATGGCTGGGGGCGGGGCTTTGCCTGGTGGAGGTGCGGGCTTCTGTGGTGATGGCGGGGCCTTGCCTGGTGGAGGTGCGGGCTTCCCCGGTGACGGCGGGGTCCTGGCCGGTGGGGTCGGGAGCGGCCGTGGGGCTCTCGGTGACGTCGGGCCCGAGCGTCTGGCCGGGCTCGCCCGTGCCGCCGGCCGCCCTCTGCTGCTGCTTCTCGACAGCCCCGAGGAGATGCCGCCGGCTCTGTCCCACCGTCTGCGCGAGTGGACCGAGAACAGCGTGCGGTGGCTGGGGGAGACGGGAACGCGGCTGGTCGTGGCGTGCCGGGCGGAGTACTGGGAGGGGGCGGGGGCGGAGTTCCCCGAGGACTGCCTGTACCCGGGCCCGGGTACAGGCGGCCTGCCCCCGTGCGTCCCCCTGGGCGACCTCGACGAGGACGAGGCCCGGCGCGCCCGCGCCCGGCACGGCATCCCCGAAGGGGTCCTCGCCGCGTCCGACGCCCGCCACCCCCTCACCCTCCGCCTCCTCGCCGACGTCCTCGCCGCGCGCCCGGACGCCCGGCCGGCCGGCCCACTGGACCGGCACGACGTCCTCGCCGCGCACCTCGACCTGAAGTGCCTGCGCGTGGCCGTGCGGCTGGCCGCCGAGAACGGCCTGCGCGGCACCGCCGTACGGCGACTGGCGGCCAAAGTGGCCGGGCAGGTGCACCTGGCCGCCCGGCGCAGCCTCGGCTCCGGTCAGGGAGAGCTGGACCGGGAGGCGTTCGACGCGGTGTTCCCGTGGGGCCCGGCCCCGGCGCGGCTCGGCGGCGGCACCGGCTGGGCGTCCGCCGTCCTCACTGAAGGCCTCCTCGTCCCCGCCGGCACCGGCTACCGTTTCGCCCACGAGGAACTCGCCGACTGGATCCAGGGCACGCACCTCGACCTGGACGAGGCCCTGCGCGCGCTGGTCCACCACCGCCGCACCCCCGACGCCGCGCACCGCGAGCTTATCCCGCACCACCGCGACGCCCTCGACGCCACAGCCCCCGAGCCCCTCCCGCACCACCGCATCGGTCCCGTCGTGCAGGCCATGCTCCTGCTCGCCCGGCAGCACGGCCCGCACCGGCTCTCCGTCCGCCTGGAGGAGCTGGTGTACGCCCTGGACACCGACCCGCACTCCTGGTGGGCGGCCCGGTTGCTCGGCGAGGCGTTGCGCCGGGTCCCGGACGCCACGCCGCACCTGCGTGTGCTGCGGCTGCTCGCCGCCGCGATCGTCGACTGGCGGCGGCTGGGGCGGCCGGTGCCCCGGGAGTTCGGGCCCGCGTTCTGGACGGAGCCCGTACTGCCCGACGCCGAGCGCCTCGACCTGCTGCGCCGCCTGGTCCTCGCCGACACCGGACCGGCCGACGGGGGCCGTTACCTCGACGCCGCCGCCCGGCTGCTCGCCGACGACCCCGTCGCCGTACAACCGCATCTCACCCGCTGGTTCGACGACGAGCGGCCGCTGCCCGCGACGCCCCACGCGACCGTGGCGACAGCCGCGCAGGCGCTGCTGCACACGCACCGGCACCGGGCGCTCGACGACCTCACCGAGGTGCTGGCCGACAGCGCGCACCGGCGGGGTGAGGAGCTGCTCGGCGTGCTCGCCGAGGAGGAACCCGCCGCCGTGTGCCGGGCCGTGGACCGGTGGGCGCGTGACGAGCGGCCGGCACGGCGGGCCGCCGCGGTGACGTACGCGCTGGCCGCCGCCGCGCACACCCGCGACGAGGCCGACCGCGAGCTGCTGCGCCACGCCGCCCAGGCCCTGCTCGCCCGCCCCGCCGACGGCGCCCTGCACGGCGGGGCGCTCGCCCTCCTCGTACGCGATCCGCACTCCCGGGCCCGGCACCTGGCCCGAGCCGTCGAACACTTCGCGGCCGGCGACCCGAGGCTGCCCGCCGGCGCGCTCGCGACCGCCCTGGAGAGCGCCCCGGAGCCGGTGCTCGGCGCCTTCCGGGCGCGGCTGCACCGACCGGACGCGGAGGAGGCCCTGTTCGCCCTCGCCGACGCCGCGACCCCGGCACTGGCGCGTCGGGTCGCCGATCTCCTCCGGGACGCCGTGACGCTCCGCCCGGAGCGGGCCGCGCCGGTGGCCGCGTACGTCGACCGGCGGCTCGACGCCGGGCCGACCGCCAGGGCCTTACTGTTCCCGCTGGTCAGCGGCCTGCTCTACGGCGGTCCCGAGCAGCTGCGGGCGGCGCTGTCCACCGTCGTGGGCGCGTCCGGGACCCCCGTCTCTAGGCCCCTGCGCCGCGAACTGTGCGACTTCCTCCTCGTCCACGAGGACGCCCCGCCCGTCCTGGAAGCCCTGCTGCGCACGGCTGCCCGGCACGGCGGGGACGGACTGCGCGCCCTGGTCCACCGCACGGGCATGCTCCTCGTGCGCACCCCGGCCGGCGCGACCCTCTTCGACCGCACCCTGCTCGACCTGGGCCGCGAGGACCCCGGCTTCGCCGCCCGGGTCGCCCGCTGGCTGAACCACGCCCCGCAGGACTGGGCCGCGGTGGTCGGCCCCAGCACCCGCCGGATGATCGAGAACCTGACCGACGCACGGGTCCTGGCATGAGCACGTGCACCACGTGCGTCCGGTCACAGCCTCCATGCCGGTGCGGGTCCGACCCCCTCGGCATGGCACCCTTAGACCTGCGTAAGAGGCAGAGACGGACACGGGTTCGAGGAGCGGTCACAGTGCAGCGCTGGCGTGGCTTGGAGGACATCCCCGAGGACTGGGGGCGCAGCGTCGTCACCATCGGCTCCTACGACGGTGTCCACCGCGGGCACCAGCTCATCATCCGGCACGCCGTGGACCGCGCCCGCAAGCTGGGCGTCCCGGCCGTCGTCGTCACCTTCGACCCGCACCCCAGCGAGGTCGTCCGCCCCGGCAGCCACCCGCCGCTGCTCGCGCCGCACCACCGCCGCGCCGAACTGATGGCGGAGCTCGGGGTGGACGCGGTGCTGATCCTGCCCTTCACCTCGGAGTTCTCGAAACTCTCGCCCGCCGACTTCGTCGTCAAGGTGCTGGTCGACAAGCTGCACGCCAAGGCGGTCGTCGAGGGCCCCAACTTCCGCTTCGGCCACCGGGCCGCCGGAAACGTCGAGTTCCTCGCCGAACAGGGCACGGTCTACGACTTCGAGGTCGAGGTCGTCGAGCTGTACGTGTCGGGCGAGGCCGGTGGCGGCGAGCCGTTCTCCTCGACGCTGACCCGGCGGCTGGTGGCCGCGGGGGACGTGGAGGGCGCCGCGGAGATCCTCGGCCGCCCGCACCGGGTCGAGGGCGTCGTCGTACGCGGCGCCCAGCGCGGCCGCGACCTGGGCTTCCCCACGGCCAACGTCGAGACGCTGCCGCACACCGCGATCCCGGCGGACGGGGTGTACGCGGGGTGGCTGGTCGTGGAGGGCGAGGCCATGCCGGCCGCCATCTCCGTGGGCACCAACCCGCAGTTCGACGGGACCGAGCGCACGGTGGAGGCGTACGCCATCGACCGGGTGGGGCTGGATCTGTACGGGCTGCACGTCGCCGTCGACTTCCTGGCCTTCGTGCGCGGGCAGGCCAGGTTCGAGACGCTGGAGGCTCTGCTGGAGCAGATGGCGGAGGACGTGAAGCGGTGCCGGGAGCTGATTGCGGCGGCGGAGGGGACGGGGTCGTAGCCGGTGGCAGGGTTCGCGCGGCGGTGACTTCTGCCGGTGAAAGGGCGGCCGGTGCCTGTGGGCACCGGCCGCCCTTGTTTTTCTCGGGTGTCCGCTACTGCTGGGGCGGCCCGTCGGGATGGCCGGGCTGCGGGTAGCCGTAACCGGGGTGCTGGGGGTGGGGGGCCGGCTGGCCCTGCCGGCCGGGCTGCGGCGGGTAGGGCCGGCCGGGGGCGTACTGCTGGCCGGGCACGGGCTGACCCGGCACCGGCTGGCCCGGCACAGGCTGCCCCGGGTGCTGCGGCGGATAGGGCCGGCCGGGGGCGTACTGCTGGGCGGGCAGGGGCTGGCCGGGCATCGGCGGGGCGGCGACGGGGGGCGGGTTGCCGTCGCTGGTCCACAGGCCATGCATCTGCTGGTGGCGCACGAAGTCCTCGGCCACCATGGCCGCGAGGTTGAAGTACGCCTCCCGCACCTTGGGCCGCATCATGTCGAGGTCGACCTCGGCACCGGCGGCGAGGTGCTCGTCGAACGGCACCACGATGACGCCCCGGCAGCGCGTCTCGAAGTGGGAGACGATGTCCTCGACCTTGATCATCTTGCCGGTCTCGCGCACACCGGAGATGACGGTGATGGAGCGGGAGACCAGGTCGGCGTACCCGTGCGCGGACAGCCAGTCCAGCGTCGTACTGGCGCTGCTCGCACCGTCCACGGACGGCGTCGAGATGATGATGAGCTGGTCGGCGAGGTCGAGCACACCGCGCATGGCGCTGTAGAGCAGACCGGTGCCGGAGTCGGTGAGGATGATCGGGTACTGCTTGCCGAGCACGTCGATCGCGCGCCGGTAGTCCTCGTCGTTGAACGTCGTGGACACAGCGGGGTCGACGTCGTTGGCGATGATCTCCAGGCCGGAGGGGGCCTGGGAGGTGAACCGCCGGATGTCCATGTACGAGTTGAGGTAGGGGATCGCCTGGACCAGGTCCCGGATGGTGGCCCCGGTCTCCCGGCGCACGCGGCGGCCGAGCGTACCGGCGTCCGGGTTGGCGTCGATTGCGAGGATCTTGTCCTGGCGCTCACTGGCGAGCGTGGAGCCGAGGGCGGTGGTGGTCGTGGTCTTGCCGACGCCGCCCTTGAGACTGATCACGGCGATGCGGTAGCAGGACAGCACCGGCGTCCGGATCAGCTGCAGCTTCTGCTGACGCTCGGCCTCCTCCTTCTTGGCGCCCAGCTTGAACCGACTGACAGCGGCCGGACGCCCGCTCTTCGCCTTCTGCTTCTTGTTGTTGAGCAGCCGGTCGGAGGACAGCTCGACGGCGGCGGTGTAACCGAGCGGCGCGGCACCGGGGTTGGTGGGCTGACGCTGGTCGTGCTGGAGGGGTTGCGGCCAGGCCGTGCCGAGGCGGGGGTCCGCGGGTGGGGCCGGGGGCTGCTGGGGATGATGCTGGGGATAGTGAGGGGCTTGGTGCTGCTGAGGGGGCTGCGCCTGGTGCGGAACCTGGGGGTAGGCGTGCCGGGCGTCCACGGGAGGCTGTGACGGGTTCTGGGCGTCGGGCTGCGCAGGGACGCCGGGGTGGGCGGCCTGCTGCTGCGCCGGAGGCTGCGGGAAGCCGTACCCGCTCTGGGGGTTGGGGGTGCCGGCATTCGGGAAGCCGTAATCTCCCTGGGCGTTGGGGGCGCCGACATGCGGGAAGCCGTACCCCTCCTGCGCGTTGGGACCGCCGACCGGCGGGAAGCCGTAGCCCTGCTGGGCGTGGGCGTGGGGGTCGGGGGCGGGCTGTTGGGGGGCCTGGGCCGGGGTCCAGGCGGCCGGCGCGGGCTCCGGCGACTGGGGGTGCGGCTGCGACGGGGGCTGGACCTGGGCCCCGGCGTGGGGCTCGGCCTGGGGCTGGAAGGGCGGTTGCTGCGCGGGCACGGGCGGCTGGCCCTGCGCGGCGGCGGGCTGCGCGTGCGGATGCGCGGCAGGCTCGTTGGGGGCGGGCTGCTGGGCCTGTGCCGGGGGTTGGGGTTGCGCCTGGGGCTGTGCGGGCCACTGGGCGGCGGGGGCCGGGGCCGCGGGCTGGTACGACGGCGGCAGCGGCGGCACTCCGCTGTGCGGCGCGGGCGGGGGAGTCCAGGCGGAGGGCGCGTCCGGGGCGGGCGGTGCGGGGGGCTGGGGTGCGTTGGCCTGGGGGTCGTTGTGCTGGATACCGTCGTTTTGCGGGGCGTTGGGCTGCGGAGCGTCGGCATGCGGCGCGGTGTCGGATGCGGTGACCTCGGCCGGTTCGACGGCCTCGCTCGACTCCGTTTCGGGAGCGGCGGCCTCGCCCGTCCCCTCGGTGGGCTCCGGCTCGGACGCGCCGGGGTCGGCGTCGGGGGCGGCGTGGGCGTCGGCGGCAGGTGGGTCGTCGCCGGCGTTCTCGGTGCCGCCGGTCTCCTCCGACGCGCCAGAGGAGTCACCGCCGACCCGCTCATCGGCCTCGGCCTCACCATCGACGTTGGCCTCGTTCTCGGCCTCGGCCGTCGCGTGTGCCTCGGCAGCCGCGTCGGCCGCGGCCGCGAGGTCGGCGATCTCCCGCTGCAAGGAGGCGGCGGAGAAGCGCACGGTGGCGCCGCTGTCCAGATCCCCGTTGCCCGCCTCCTCGGCGGCACGGGAAGCCTCCGGGGCAGGGGCAGGGGCAGGGGCGGCCGGCGGCTGAGGCTCGAACCCGCTCCCCTCGGGCAGCCCGGGCACACCTGGGGCCTCCGCCGCCTCTCCGGCCGAGGGAGCGGCCGGAGCGGGCGGCGGGAACGGAACGCCCAGCGCCGGGGCGGGCGAGGGCGGCGTGAACGGCACTCCGGGCACCGGCACGGGCGGTGGCGGCGTGAAGGGCGCGGCCGGAGCGGTGTGCGCCGGAGGAGTCACTGCGGGCCCGAAGTCGGCGTGCGGCGGCGTCGACGGGGTGGTGGGGGCGGAGGGTGAGGTGGGCGCCGGGGAAGCCGGGGCGGGCCCGAATGCGCCGGGCCCACCGGAGGCACCGGGCGCACCGAAACCACCGGAAACCCCGGGGACACCCGAAGCCCCGGAGTCGGAGTCGTCGGAAGCGGACCCCGAGTCCTCCGCATCCCCCGACCCCCCGGACGGGTTCTGCGTGTACCAGGCAGGCGGCGCGTAGTCGATGGTGAACTCGCCCGTCATCTCGACGGCGGCCTCCGCGTCGGGCTGGTCATCGCCGGGCGTCGCCCAGCCCCCGCGGATCCCGTCCCGATCGCTGCTCACAATTCCTCCTGGTGTGGTCGAGCACCCTCATGCCGTGCGGGGGCGACCATTACGTGTCGGGCTTGGTCGATTCGAGGTCGTCCGATCCACGGGCTCTCCCCCTGCGGCGCGGACGCCCGGTCCATGGGTACTGGCGTCGCGCCCGGTACCAGCCTAATCACCACGCTGCCCGCCTAGGCAGGCCCGTCCACTCCATCACGGCCGGTTCGCGGTGTCACCTTCGGCTCGAAGGCGCTTGCGAGCCGTCCCTCGAGTGAACAAACCCACCGATAGCGGAGGTTGCCAGGGGGCAGGAAGGAAAAACGCCAACGAACGTGCACTTCGCGCCAGGCGGCGCACGATTCAGTCCATCCTTCGCGGCGTTCCCAACAGCCCGACCTCGGCGTCGGTGGGCTGAGTCATCACGTACTGCCTGTCGTGGTCGGTGCACCACAGCGTGAGGCCGTCGGGGAGGGTGGGCAGGGCGTCCACATCGGCCCGGGGCAACGTCATCGTGCGCCCGAGCTCCGCGGCCTCGTCCGGGGAGACGCGTTGCACTCCGACGAGTCGTGCCTGCCGTACCAGCCGGGGGGCCACCGGGCTGAGGTACGGCAGCACGGTCAGCACCGACTGCCAGGGGCCCGAGACCACGCGGCCGCGTGGCGGGCGCATACCGCAGTCCCGCACCACCAGCACGGGCGTTCCCGCCGAGGTGCCCTGCGGGGGCACTCGGCCGACGTCGTACACGGCAAGGCCGTTCTGCCCGCCCCCCATGGCGTGCACCATCTGCATCCAGGCCTGCGGACGTCCGGTTTCCACCGCGACGCGCGCTCCCGTCGCCGCCGCTCTGAGGGCGATGACCTGGGCGGTCCACAGGCCGCCGATGAGGACGACGTCGTAAGCGGTCGGCCTGTTGAGCCCCAGCACCGCGGGCCGGTTCTCGGCGTCCACCCCGATGACGACACCGTCGTCGCCGATGGGCAGCTCGAATGCGTCCAGCGCCTCCACGGACGCGGAGTGCCGCGGATGTCGCGGACCGATCAGCCCGAATCCGCGACGCAGCAACTCCCGCACTCCCTCGGGTGCGGGATGCCGCTGCTCACCGCGGCCGGTGGCGGTTCCCGCTCGCGTGGTCATGGCCGTCACCGGGCGCCTCCGAGGGGGAGAGTGGCGAGCATGCCGGGCACTTGTTCCCGGTCGAGGCGGGCGAGGCCGGTGCCCGTGTGGCGGGCCGCGGCCTGCAACGCGCTGCGCGCAGCGACGAGTTCGTCGTCGCTGCGCCCGGTCACCCGCAGATGCCCGCACAGGGACACTTCCTGCCGTTCCCCGCGTGTCAGAGTGAGACTGAAGGTGGTGGCGAGCGCGGGAACGGCCGTGATCAGGGCGATGACCTGTGGCAGAGAGGGCGCCTGGCGACCCCCCATCGAGGGCCACCGGCGGATCCAGTACGTGGTGTGCCGGCGATTGTCGCAGCGCCAGCTCCGGCCCAACTCCTCCGTGCGCCGTTCCCGTGCCTCCGTACGGCCGGCCTCCGCCGTCACCAGGGGGTTGGCGCAGGCCGATGTGGCGATGGCGGCGGTCAGCTCCTCCTCGTCGAGGAGGGTCGCGCGGAACCCGGCTCCAGTCAGCCGGCTCGCGAGCTGATCGGCGGCACGCACGACGCACTTCTGCGCGCCCAGCAGACCACCGCCGCGCGCCGCCACGGCCTCGGGGCACAGTTCCGGATCGAGCTTCAACGCGATCCAGGTGATGCGGACGGCCGGCGCGCCCGTCTGCTCCTGAAGAGGCGCGTAGTTGGCCACAGCCACGGACTGCCGCGGCAGATGGAGCGCGGGCGCGGGCTGCGTGTGCAGCACGACCTGGGCCGACTCCAGCCGGATCCCGTCCACTTCCAAGGTGTCGTACACCAGTCTCAGCGGCAGCGGATGCCGGTTCCGGTCGGCCCGCAGCGCGGTGGCGTCGGCCTCCACCTGCACCACCGCGGTGACGAACGTGCCGTCTCCGACGATGCCCACGGGACGGCGGTCGCGGCCGGCGTACGTGTACGTTCTCAGGCTCGGGTCGCACTCCACGGCGGGCGCGAGCCCCGGCTCCGTGCCCGGTGGGATCGGCGTGCTCGCGGCCCGCCGCCGCCGAACCCGCAACGCCCGTGCCGTGGCCAGCCATTCGGGCAGGGAGCGGCCGCGGCGGCGGGCGAACGCGACCAGCACCATGCAGACGGCGACGACGGCGGCGATCACCAGGGCCACCGGCCCGATCACCCAGCCGACGAGCAGCGCGGCGGCGGCGAGCTCCACCAGGACGACGCGTTGCAACCGGAATGCCCCGGCCCGCCCCGCACGCGCTCCGAGGTGCGGCGTCCCCGACGCGGCCGACTGCTGCGCAGTCGTCTGCCGAGACGCCGCGGAGCCCTCCTCCCGCGACCGGCCACGGGACCGGGCGCGTGTTCCGGCAGCCATCACTCCATCCCCCCGCCTACTTCACAACTCGCCGTGTCCCAGCACCACACGAGGCCCAAGACGGCCCGGACACCCTACCCGTCACCCCAAGTCCCCACGGATACCAGGCATAGTAGGGGGCCGGTCCGACATCGAAGGCGGGAGAGCGTGTCACCCGCCCGCGCGGCCACGCGGAACACGGGGAGAGACAGGCACACATGGCATCTCGGCGGGACCAGCTCAATGCCTACACCTTCGCGAAGCGCCGCATGCTCGCGGCCTTCCTGCAGTCGTCGCCCGACGGCTCGGAGGAGGGAGCGCCGCGACCCTTGCGCGCGGTGCTGCCCGGCATCATCGTGGGGATCGTCGTGATGGCGGTGTTCGGGGCGTGGGGCATGTTCAAGCCGACCGCGCCGAAGGGCTGGGACGAACCCAACGCCAAGGTGATCGTCGCCAGCAAGTCGACCACGCGCTATGTCGTGCTGAAGACCGACGGTCAGGCCCAGCTCCATCCGGTCCTCAACATGGCCTCCGCGAAACTGCTGCTGCAGGCCGGGCAGGGCGACGTCGTGACCGTCGCCGAGTCCGTCCTGGACAACGGCAGGATCCCGCACGGCGTCACCATCGGCATCCCGTACGCGCCCGACCGCCTGCCCTCGGCGGAGGACGCCGGCACCGCGAAGCGCTGGGTGGTCTGCGAGCGGCCGAGCGCCGGCGGCGACGGCTCCGTGCAGAAGGCCGCGCTCGTGCTCTCCAGCCGCGACGTGAAGGCGATCGAGGGCAGGGGCCGGCTCAGCGGCGGCCAACTGCTCTACGTCGCGGACCGGGACGGCAGGCATTACGTCGTCGACGCGGGCGGCACGGCGTACCCGATCGACAAGGGCGACGAGCTGCTGCTGCGTGCGGTGGTCGGCTCGGGCCGGCAGCCGCAGCGGGTGTCCGCCGGGTGGCTCGACACGCTGCACCGGGGTGACGCGATCACCTTCCCGGACATCACCGGGCGTCCGGGTGACGCGGCGGACGCCCCGGGCCGGCTGGGCCGGGCGACCGACAAGGTCGGCATGGTGCTGAGGGCGATGGACAACAACGCGGTCCAGTACTACGTGGTGCTGCCCGGCCGGATCGCCCCCGTCTCGGCGTTCGTCGCGCAGCTCTTGCTGTTCAGCGAGGAACTGGCACCACTCGGCCAGGCCGGTCAGGCTCGGCAGGTCGGCCCCGGTGAGATCGTGCCGGGCACGGCGTTCGGCACCGAGCACCACTGGCCCACCGGGGACCCCGCTCCCGTCAATGAGGCGTCGTCCGCCAAGGGGAGCCGCAGCACGATCTGCAACGTCCTGCGCGGAGTGAACGCAGCTACCGGCGCCACCACCCTCAGCACCTGGGCGGGCACGGATTTCCCGGAGCGGCTGCCCGCGGGCTCCAGCGCCTACGTCACGCCGGGATCGGGCCAGCTCTACCGTCAGTTCCAGGGCGAGGCGACGAGGACCGGCCCGGTGTTCCTGGTCACCGACACGGGCCTGCGCTACGTCCTGCAGTCCAACGGCGACAGCGCCACGGACGACGCGGGCATCGGAACGACCGCCGAACAGCGCGAGCAGCAGCAGAAGGAGGCCATGCAGGCCCAGACCCTCCTCGGCTACAAGGACGTCGACCCGGCGCCGATCCCCGCCGCCTGGTCGGAGTTCCTGCCCACCGGCCCACGCCTGTCGACCGCGGCGGCACGCCAGCCGCAGGGTTCGTGAGGAGGACGGCGACAGTGCTTCGTACGACACTGGTGGCGGCCGCGACCCTGCTGACGGCGACCACACTGCTCACGCCGCCCGCGGCGGCCGCGGGGAAGCTGCCGTACTCCGACCAGTGCACCTTCCCCAACGGCCTGTACCCGGGCCGCCCTTGGTCACTGCAGCGCGTCATGCTGGACGAACTGTGGAGCCGGTCCACCGGCGAGGGCGTGCGGGTGGCAGTCATCGACACGGGCGTCGACGTGAAGAACCGGCAGCTCACGGACGCGGTCGACGTGAAGGCCGGCCGCAACCTGCTGCCGAGGAACCTCAAGGACGACAACGGCGACCCGATCGAGCGGGGGAAGGAGAACGGCACGACGGACACCGTCGGCCACGGCACCAAGGTCGCCGGCATCATCGCGGCCCGCCCCACGAGCGGCACCGGCTTCGTGGGCCTGGCGCCCGAGGCGACGATCATCCCGATCCAGCAGAACGACGCGGAGGGCCACGGCGACACCGCATCCCTGGCCGCCGCGATCCGCCACGCCGTCCAGGCCGAGGCCGGGGTCATCAACATCTCCCAGGACACCTCGAACGCGGTGAAGCCCGACCCCGACCTGGAACAAGCGGTCAAGGAGGCCCTCGCCCAGAAGATCGTCGTCGTCGCGTCGGCCGGCAACGACGGTGACGGAGGCAACGTCAAGGAGACGTACCCCGCCTCCTACGACGGCGTCCTCGCCGTCGCCGCCTCCGACCGCAACAACGAGCGCGCGTCGTTCTCCCAGTCCGGCGACTTCGTCGACGTGGCGGCCCCCGGCGTCGACATGATCTCCACCGTCCCGCAGGGCGGCCACTGCTCCGACAACGGTACGAGCTTCTCGGCGCCGTACGTGGCGGGCGTAGCGGCGCTGATCAAGGCCAGGCACCCCGACTGGACGGCCCGCCAGATCGTCGCCCGGATCGAACAGACCGCGGAGCGCACGATCGCCGGCCACGACCGCCTGGTGGGCTGGGGCGTGGTGGACCCCGTCCGCGCGCTGACGGAGGACGACCACCCGATCGAGTCACCCAACCCCCGGGAGGGCCTGACCCAGGCCGAGGCCCCCACACCCGGGAAGTTCTCGCTCGGCGAGACCCCCGACGAACGCAACGCCCGCCTCGCCACGTACGTGGCCGTTGGCGCCGCGGTCCTGGCCGCGGGCCTCGGCGGCACAGCGGTGGCGATTCGGGACGCGCGGCGACGGGCACGGCGGGTCGCCGGGGCGGAGTAGACGGACAGCGCCAACGGCCAGGACCTGGCCTTGGGCCTCGTCCGGAGGTCGATCCGCCGGCACCGTACGCACCCGGCGGCCGGCGCGCGCTCATCGCCCGCCGGCTCCGCGCAGGTGATGGCTCGTCGTCGAAAACCAGTCAACCTCGATCAGCGACACGACGGCTGTCGGGTAAGGCAGTTGGGGCTGTCAGTGGGACCCAATAGAGTGCTGATGTTGCATTCATGAACTCTTGAGGGGCGTGAGCCGCTCTGGACGGGCAACGGACAACGGGGAGGGAAAGCTTCGTGCTTCCTGCAGACTTGGGCGGGGCCGCAGACGTACGGCGTGGCCTGATGGCGCTTTCGAAGTTCAAGGAGCGCGTGGACGATCTGCTCAGGGCCTTCGAGGGCTCGGCGGGCGGCGCGTCCAAGGTGGCGGCGCACAGCCTGTCGCAAGCCGCGTTCGGCATGGGTGACTTCCCGGAAGCGAAGGCGCTGCACCTGGAGTACGAACGCGTCCACGAACGCATCACGTCCCTGTCGAAGTCGCTCGGCCTCCAGTTGGAGGCGATGCAGATCGCCGTACACGGCGTGGACGTGACCTTCGACAACCTCGAAGAAGAGGCGCGCTACCGGTTCCACCAGATCCGGGCCGAGGTCAACCAGCAACGCGACGCGATGCTGGACGAGCACCTCCAGCGCGAGAACAAGGCCGATCTCACCGACGCGGGGTACTGATGAGCGGCGACAAGAACCAGCCGAATGTGCACCAGGCGGAGCACCAGGAAGCCGCCCAGCAGAACGGCAGCCTCGACGCGGTCATGCATATGACCAAGGTGATCAATCCCTGGGGACCGGACAGGGGTTTCCACTTCGGCAGGACCAGCTTCGAGAACTACGACCTCAACCAGATGATCGACATCGTCGAGTCCGCGAGCCCAGAGCTCCTGGAGGAGGCCGGCAACGCTCTCGTCAACGCACGGGACGCCATCAGGTCGGCCGCCGAGGAACTCGGCCTGAACCTGCAGAACGTCGACTGGCAGGGCGAGGCGCACAAGGCGTTCCACACCTGGGGCAACGACCTGGTCAGCACCGCCGAGGCGCTCGCCGACTACGCCGAAACGGTGGGCACCCAGGTCATGGCGGCGAGCTCCGGACTCGCGTCGGTACGCAAGTCCATGCCGCCGCGTGACACCCGCTCCACCCCCAAGACGGTCGACGACATCCCCGAAGCCAAGCAGGTCGACAGCAACGACGAGTACACGGCGGCGCTGAAGGCGGAGAAGCACCGGCAGGAAGCCATCAACCAGATGTACCGCTTGGCGTCGTTCTACACGGTGTCGAACGGGATGATGCAGAAGGCTGAGGAGCCGGTGTTCCCGAAGATGCCGGATGTGGGGGTCCCAAAGCCGCCGCCGGGCTTCGACCCAAGGGTTGAGCATCCAGGCCGAGGGACCCTTGAAACGACGAGTGATACGCGAAGCACGCATCATCCCCCCGTGAATTCTGGAACGCGAGCGCCTGTCGAGGACTTGTCGACATCACACAAGAGCGTTGACGAATCTCTCCTGCCTTCGAAGGAACACGTCGGCACGAAGATTGACAGCCTCGGAACTGCGCCGCCGCAGGAGGCCGTGAAGCCGACGCCCGTAACGTCGACTTCGACTACAGGTCCGGCTGTCGCTTCTGGGGGATCACCTCATCCGATCGCCCCCGTTTCGACGTCTCCTGTTTCACGGCATCCTGCCCGGAGCGCTTCAGGCTCCGGTGCCGTGCCTTTGAACAAGACTCCGGCGTCGGCACAGGGCCGGGTCGGTGGTACGCCGACCGGTAGCCCCGCCGGACGAACAGGGATTGGTCCCACCGGATCGGTGGGACGTGCCGTCGGATCAGGACAGGCAACTGGTCGTACGACCGGCCCTGGGGGACAAAGCGTCGTTGGCGGTGTGCCCAAGCCTGCGGCACCAGCGGCTGGGCAGGCGGGCGGCGTCATGCGCGGTCCTGTCACTGGAATGGGCGCCACCAATGCCAGGGGTACTGCTACCGGGCGCGCCGGCGTCGGGCGTACCACCGATGGCATCGTCGGCGGGAGGCCAGTCTCTGGAACTACCTCTGGCGCTGCAGGTTCCAGGGGTCCGCGTGGAACAGTCATCGGTGGCCAAAGCGCAATCACCTCGAGGAGCACTGCGGAAAGACCGGGTCAGCGTGGAGTGATCGGGGTGCCGGGGCCCACGACGAGCACGAGACAGGCGCCTCGCCGGCCTGCCGGCAGTCCCGATGGCGTAGTGGGAACGCCGACAGGGAGAGCTCACGGAGTCAAAAGCGGCGGAGTTACGCCGGGTACCACGGGCGCGACGCCTGGACGTGAGGGCGGAGAGCGTTCTGGCGAGACGCGTACACGCCGTGACGAGTGACGTGATGGGGCGTCGTCGACCGACTGACCGGACAAGAGCGAGGACAGACATAGGCATGGTGGTAGGGATCAGCCGACGCGACGGGTGGCGCGCACCTTTCGTGGGACGGGCCGGGAGACGCATTTCCGCCGTCTGCTCAGCGATTGGCGCCTTGACCGCCGTGTCGGCAGGTCTGGCTCCGGGTGCAATGGCCGCAGACGTTCAGTCCGGGCAATGGTACTTGTCGGCGATGCACGCCGACGAGATGTGGAAGGTGAGCACCGGCAAGGGCGTCAAGGTCGCCGTCGTGGACACAGGTGTCAACGCAGACACTCCGTCTCTCAAGGGGCAGGTGCTCGCTGACGAAGTTCCGCAGTCCGTTGGCTTCAAGGCGACTGAGGACTATGACGGTCACGGGACGAGCATGGCTGAGCTGATCGCCGGCAACGGTGCTAAAGGCGGTCTGAAGGGTCTCGCTCCGGGGGCTAAAATTGTTCCGTATCGACTGGCAATGAAGGATTTCAACAACGAGAGCGAGAAGAAGAAGGCTCCTCAACTGTCAGCTGTGATCAGGGCAATCGCTGACAGCGACGTCAAAATCATCAGCATGTCGATCGGCGAGGACATCGAACGGCCGGAGGACCTGGCGGCCATCAAGTATGCCCAAATCAGGGGTAAGTTGATGTTCGCCGCGACCGGTAATGACGCTCAAGAGAAAAACCTTATTGGTTACCCTGCGGCCTATCCTTACGTAGTGGGTGTTGCCGCTTCGGACGAGTCAGGAACGGTCGGGAGGTTCTCCGAGCACGGCAACTACGTCGACCTGGCATCCCCCGGCCTCGATGTCCCCACCTGGTGCGACAACACCTTCCGCTCATACTGCACAAACCAGGGCACCAGCCAGGCAACCGCCATCGCCTCCGCCTCCGCCGCCCTCATCTGGTCCGCCCACCCCGACTGGACGGCCAACCAGGTCCTCGCCAGCCTGATCGACACCGCCGGCCGTGACTGGGCGAAGGACAACCCGAGCACGTACCTCGGATACGGCCTGATTCGCCCCCGCAAGGTGCTGGAGAACGCCGACTACGACCCTGTCCCGGCCAACACCGACCCGCTCGCCAAGGAAAACGCGACGGGCGTCACGGACGACAAGGGGGCCTCCCCCTCCGCCTCGACCTCGTCACAACCCCCCAAGGCCGCCTCGGACGGCCAGACTTCGGCGGCAGGATCAAGCTCGAAGTCGGCTGCCAACACCACCACATGGATGGCCCTCGGAGCCGCAGCGGCCGTCCTGGTGATCGGCGGCGGCGCCTTCGCGGTATTCCGGACACGACGCGGAGCATGACGACTCACCGCACGATTCACGCACGACTGACCAATCACACCAGCGCCCCGACGCGGTGACGCGTGCAGCAATGAACCCACAGCTCTCAGGAAACGGAGTGCCGAAATGGTCGACCGCAAGCTCAATGAAGGCGACGTACAGCGGCTTCAGACGGAAGTCATCGATCGCTATGACAACATCCGCCAGTCACTCGCGAAGCTGCAGGGCACGATCGACATGATCGAGAAGGCCTGGAGGGGCCAGGGCGCCAACGCGTTCAACGTGAAGCAGACCGAGATCAACGGCCACATGGTCGCAATCGGCAAGATGCTCGACGACTTCCTCGAGGGCATCCACCTCAACAAGACCGACAAGCGCAACCTCGAAGACCAGATCGAGGCCGACATGCACAAGATTTCGGTCGAGGACCTGGGCGGCAAGACGTCGGCGCTCAACAGCTACTGACCGGCCAGCAGCGGCAGTGAGCTACTCCACCGCCCGGGCCGTGCGGCTCGGCTGACATCGTCACAAGAAACGAGGGAAACATGTCCGGAGCGCACTACGACGAACTCGCCGTGACCTACGGCACCATGGACGCGCTCGCCACCGAGCTCGGCAACCAGGCCAAGAAGCTCGAGGAGGACCTCGAGGCCCTGAAGCAAGCCGTGCTCAACGTCTCGTCGGGCTGGGGCGGCGAGGCGTTCAGCGAGTTCCAGAAGAAGTCCGCGCAGTGGGACAAGCACGCCCGAGGCATCCATGCGGCCCTGGTCCAGATTTCACAGCGGGTCCACACCGCCGGCGGCGACTACCGGGGCGGCGACCTGAAGGGCGCGAGCTACTTCATGTAGCAACACGGAATGTCACAGCACCGGGGTGGGCGCGCACGGGAGGCGCCCACCTACGCGTCCGGTATCCGGTGCGCGTACGAATGGCAGCGCGCGGGGTGGCGCGTCGCCGTCGCGTCCTGTTTGTCGGAGTGGGCCAGGAGCAGGACGCCGTCAGGTCGACCGTCACTTCACCGCCCTGGTGGGGGTGTTGTTGTCGGCGCACGACCAGGGCGGGAGCGGGCTTCTGCCCGGGCCTGGTGGATGACCTGCAGCGCCTTTAACCGGAGGCGGCGAGGGTGTCGATCAGGCGTGAGACGGTCGGGTCGGAGGCGACCGGGCCGAAGACGTCCGGCTCGGTGTGCAGCGTGGCGATGTCGGCGAAGCAGTCCCCGCCGAGGGCGACAGCCAGCGCGAGGTTCCAGGAGGATCTTGCCGGGGTGATGGACGGCCCCGCGGCCTTCGCCACGGGGGCGAGCGCGGCGGATATCGCCTGTTCAAGCCCCCATCCCGGAACGGCCTCGCCCCCGTGTGGGAGTACAAACGTTGTTTCCTGCGGGCTGAGGGCGGATCCCTCGGCGTTTCGGCCGCAGCCGACAAGTACTGTCAAGCACATCCCACGATCGGCAAGGTATCCGTGGCGGCGTGCGTGGAGCGAACGGGCCCTCATCGGGCACACTCCTCTGAAGCACCCACGGCCTCTGCATACGCTCTGATGAGCCGGAGCATGTCCTCAGCCTTCGCATCGTCGTGCGTCACCCTGACGGAGGCCCACAGCGGCTCTTGGGCAGCCTCGGCCTTCGCGCAGTTGACCTTGCCCACGGCTCCGGTCGACGAGTAGATGAATCGCCCCTGGTCGCTCTGCTGATCCTGCGGGTCGACGGCGAGCGCGGACTGGGCGACATCCCTCGCCGTCGTGTTGTCCGCCCAGCGCTCCGTGCTGGCCGAAAGGACGGATTGACCGTCGACATGAATGCGGCATCGCTTAGTGCTTCCCGAGGACTCTGGGTGTTCCGTTAGCGATTCCCCCTTCGGCAGGAGCGGCTCCAGCACGTCGCGCGAAATGTCGTTCCCGCATAGCGACTCGGGGATCGTGTACTTCTTGCCGGACGACGAGCACGCGGTGACCGACAGCAGCGCGGCTATTGCGGCGACAAATGTGAAAGCGACGCGGGCCCTCTGCCGCGCGGCATTTTGGATGTTCTTCACGGGTGCCCCTTGCTTGGATGGTGAGAGACGCTCGGCGAACCAGATGGAGGAATGAACGAACCCTCGCGTCCAGTCGACGTGCACCGGGTTCCAGGCGCCGGTCAGTCAGGGATCTCTGTCTCCAGGTCCTTCGCCATGCGGTGGCCTGCGGTGGACGCATCGTTGAAGCCATCGTTTGTGCCGATGCGCGCCCATTCCTCGACCTGGTCGACGTACGGCAAGTTGCGAGCCTTGGCCGCAGCAAGTGCGGCATTGTGGCTCATGGCCGAATTGGCGTCCTTGACCTCTTCCCAGCGCTCGGCGATGTCCGTCCCCAGCTCTTTTCGGAACTCGGGCTCAGAGTCTTTGAAGAACTGCTCCAACACCATGCTGGTCACGGTCCCAGTTACGCCGGCGACGCCAGCGCCGACAGCGGGGCTGGCGATGAAGGACGTACCTACACCAGCGATGGTGCCGATTGTGCCCGAAGTGAGGTTCTTCTTCTGGTTGACGGCGTTCGCGAAGTCGCCCTCCCTCTCAGCGGCGGGCCCCAGCACAGCCTCCTGACGACCGATCGCGAGGGTGCCGCCGATTTCCCCCGATCTGCGCGTGAGCTCCTTAACGGTGTCCTCGGCGCTCTGACCGTAACGTTGGTCCTCCGGCAAGTCCGGGTTGAGGTGGTAGTCCATGAGGCTGGCCATGTAGGTCTTCTGGCCGACCTCGATTGCGGCGTAGCCTTCCGGGTTCTGCCCCACCGCGACGAGGAAGCGGCTGACGTTTGCGTGCTCCAGGCTGGCGGCCGCACCGGCGATCGGGAAGAGGCGCGTCACACTCGTGTTCCCCTCCGGCGCGTCTGCTGTAGCGCGGTTGATGTCCGGCAGATACTCGGACGCGATCTGGCCAATACTGTCCGACATGTAGGTGTGATCCTTCAGGCGGGTGGGGTCTTCGGAAATGGAGTCGATCAGATCTCTCGTCAACCCGGCCTGCTCCGCATTATGAGCCGGCGTATCCGCCGTCGGGATCTCCCCCGCCGGATGCCCCGTCGTGGCCGCCTCCAACGCCAAGGCCAGATTGTTCCGGCCTGCGATGCTTTCTTCGCCCTTGCTGTCCCTGTCCTGCGGCCAGTCACGCTCCTCGAAGAGGTAGTCGAAGTTGGTCAGCGACCGCTTGGCCTCGTTTCCGTCATCGTCGAGATCCTGCGTGAAGTCGTGGTCCTCGTCCTTGGTGACGAAGGTGCCGTTGAAAAACTGCGTTGCCGCGTCAGGGCTGTTGGACAGGGCTTTGAGATAGCCGGTCATCGGGTCCCAGCCGGAGTCGGTGCCTGGGCGGTTGAGGAGTGGGTCGCCGCTCGTCCGCGTCCAGGCGCCGTGGCGGCCGTTGTCCGTGAACTTCTTCTCCGTCTCGATCAGCTTGTCGCCGTAGTCGACGAGGAAGCGGTCGTCGTAGTCGCCCCACCGCATCAGGTTGGTCATGACCTGGCCCCCCAGCGGGAAACCGCCGCTGCGGCCTACGGGCTTGTCCGCCAGGTCGATCATCCCGGACTTCCAGTCGGTCATTTTCGCGCTGTCACTCTGCGACGCGGTGGCGAGGGTGAGGCTGAGGTGCTTCTGCAGGTCGTCGTATTGGTCGACCCGCTTGTGTCCCAGTTCCCAGGCACGGTTCGGGTCGTTGATGCCCGTCCAGAAGCTGAGGGTCCCGTTTGCACCGAGAGACGTGGCGAAGCGTTCCGCGAACAGTTCGTCGTCCGCGTACTCCTTGAGCCCCTTGTTGAGGCGGTCGAATTCCTCGACCGTGAGGTCCTCGGGTTTCTTCTTCGCCAGCCTGGCCAGCTCGTCGGCCGTCTTGACGGCCTCTGCCGCGGCGTCCCGGTCCTTGTAGTTGGCGTCGGAGAAGCCGAGCGCGCTCTGGTCGGCGATGGCCTTGAGTACAGTGCTGGCTGAGTTGTCGATTTCTGTCGCCCCGTTGAGGATCTCCTGTAGCTCGTCGCGCAGCGCGGTGACGTCACTCTCATGGTGCTCGGGAACCGTCGTGCCCTTCGCGGCGCGATCGGGGTGGATATTCATGGTGACGGTGAATCCGCCGTTACCGGTGGACACTACCGTCAGGTTTTTCTTCAAGCCCCGGTCGATCGCATCGTTCAGCTTTTCCTGGTGTTTCTTGAGCTCGTCCCGCGTGTCTCTGAGGATGTTCCAGATTGATTTGGCTTGCGTGTGGGCGTCAGCGAATTCGCCGGCCGTCTTGCCGATGAACTCTTTCGTCACGGTGGCGTTGTAGCCGGCCCAGTTGGCCGTGTTTGCGGCGCCTCGGAGCCCTTTCTCGGCGTCGTCCTTCACCGTCTCGAGGTCCTTGACCATGGTCGACCAGTCGTCGATGGCCGTGTCGAGCTGACTGAAGTTGGCGAAACGGAGAGCGTCGAGATCCATCAGTTCTCGTCCTTCTTCTCGCCTGATTCGCCGTATACCGAGTTCTTCCTGCCCGGTTCACCGACCCTCTCGTCGAAGCCCGCGTCCAGCAGGTCGATGCTGCTCATCTGGCGCCGGATGTATTGGTCATTACCCGAGTGCAGTTTCTTGGTGACGGTCATGTGGTTGGAAATGTGCGCGCATGCATCCCGGAGCGAGGACAACTGCTCATCCCACCGCGTCGCCACATGCTTGAGAGCGCCTCCCAGCGTGAAACCGTCCTTCGACAGGGTCCCCGCGGCGGTCTCACTGGTGGGCACAGCCCTGCGTCCCCTGTTCCAAAGGTCGTTGTACAAACCGAACGCGTTCTTGCCGATCTTCGCCAGGTCGCCCTGGCTGACTGCCAGGTCGCCGAAGTGACTGGGATCCTGGGTGTAGCCCCCGCCGCTACCAGGATCCAGCTGATTCAGCTGCATCTGTGTCGACTGACGCTCCGCTGCCTGTGACTTCAGCTGCTCCCACTCGTCCCACGCCATTGCGCGGACTCCTTCCCCGTTTCCCCGTGAAGCCCCGCCCTCCCGGACGGGACCGTTCCGCCAAGCTACCAACAAGCCGGATCCCCGGGCTCGATGCAGCTTGGTTCACGCATCTCACCCTTGAACCCACAATTCTCCAGAGTTCGACTCGGTGGTGCCACGGCGCAGATCTCGGCCCGCCAGCCGCGACCTCACATCTCGCTGGTCGGCTGAACCGAGGCCCACCAGCACCAGAGCCAGCAGGATCATGAAGATCCCCACTCCGACCATCAGTACGTCCCTCCCAACGCCGAGTACGACACCTCGGCAGCCCGGTTCGACCATTCGGCATCCGCGTACGACACCTCAGTACGCCCTCTCCGGCACCAACCCCACCTGCACCAACGGCTTCCCCCGCCGCCGCGACACGAAGACCCCCCGCCCCGCAGGCATCGGCCGGGGCCGCACCCCACCCAGCACGTCCCCCTCACCGGGGTCACCCGCCAGCACCACGCCCTGCGACCCCAGTTCCTTGACGCGCTGCATGAACGCCTCGTACGAGGCACGGCTCGCGCCGGCCGTCGAGCGGGCGATGATGAAGCGGACGCCCACGTCCCTGGCGAACGGCAACAGTTCCGTCAGTCCGCTGAGCGGATTCCCGCTCGACGTGGCGACCAGGTCGTAGTCGTCGATGACGACGTACACCGTCGGCCCCCGCCACCAGCTGCGGTCCCGCAACTGCTGTGCCGTCACGTCCGCTGTCGGCGTCCGGCGCTTCATCAGGTCTGCCAGCGCGGTCGTGTGGTGGTCCATGGCGTTGGACATGGGGATGTACTCGGCCAGGTGCGAGTCCGGCGTGACGCCCAGCAGCGAGCGCCGGTTGTCCACCACGAACAGCTTGCACTCGTCCCCCGAGTACCGCTCCGTCAGCTGCTTGATCAGCAGACGCAGCAGGTTCGACTTGCCCGACTCGCCCTCGCCGAAGACCAGGAAGAACGGGTCCTGCTCGAAGTCGACGAAGACAGGCTCGAGGTGGTCCTCGTCGAGGGCGAAGGCGACGCCCTTGCGTGGGAAGCGATGGCCCGGCGGCAGCTCGCTCGCCGCCAACTCCCGGGGCAGCAAGCGCACTTCGGGAGCCGGTGGCGCCTGCCAGTGCCGGGAGACCTCCGCGGCCAGCGCCTGCGTGGCGTCGGCGAGGTCCGTGTCCGAGGTGAGCCCGTCGATGCGCGGCACCGCCGCCATGAAGTGCAGCTTCTGCGGCGACTGACCGCGGCCCGGTACGCCCACCGGGACGTTGGCGGCGACCTTGCGGTCCAGCTCCGAGTCCATGGTGTCGCCGAGCCGCAGCTCCAGGCGGTTCATCAGGTGGTCCTTGAGGTTCGCCCGCACCTCCATCGACCGCGACGCCGTCAGCACGACGTGGATGCCGTAGCCGAGCCCGCGCGCCGCCATCTCCAGGACGATCGGCTCCAGCGTCTCGTAGTCCGACTTGAAGTTGCCCCAGCCGTCGATGACCAGGAAGACGTCGCCCCAGGGCTGGTCCGTGGCCGAGATCTCCCCCCGGGCGCGGCGGGCCCGGAAGTCCGCGATCGACGGGATCCCGGCCGAGCGGAAGTACTCCTCGCGGCGGGTCAGCACGCCGTACACCTCGGCCACCGTGCGCCGCACCCGCTCCGGGTCCAACCGTGAGGCCACGCCGCCCA
This sequence comes from Streptomyces chromofuscus, assembly GCF_015160875.1. Lineage (NCBI taxonomy): Bacteria > Bacillati > Actinomycetota > Actinomycetes > Kitasatosporales > Streptomycetaceae > Streptomyces > Streptomyces chromofuscus. The sequence continues at coordinate 6,005,562 of NZ_CP063374.1, forward strand.
CGTGCGGCAGTCCGGCCACCGCGGCCATGCCACCGCCGCCGAAGTCGAGGCCGTAGAACTGGACCTCGTGCGGGGTGTGGGTGAGGGCGAAGGAGCAGATCAGCGTGCGCAGCAGAGTCGACTTGCCGGACTGCGGGCCGCCCAGGATCTGCATGTGGCCGGCCGCGCCCGAGAAGTCCACCCACAGCGCGTCACGTCGCTGCTCGTACGGTTTGTCGACCAGGCCGACCGGCACGACGAGGCGGCCCGCGCCCTCGTAGCCCGGCTGGGTGAGGCCCCGCTCCGGCACCGCGGTGAGCCCGGGCAGGAGCGCGTCGAGCGACGGCGGGCTGTCCAGCGGTGGCAGCCACACCTGGTGGGCCGCCGGGCCCTGCGCCTCCAGCCGGCGCACGATCACGTCGAGGACCGTGTCCGCGAGCGCCTCGTCGACCTCCGGCTGGTCCCCAGGGGACCCGGCCGCCCTCTGTTGGGGCACCTGCACGTACCGCACCGGCGCCTCGGCCGCCGTGAACAGCACGGGCCTCCGGTCCACCGGCAACGGACCGCCGCCCAGGGCCGCCCGCTGCCCGCCGGAACGGTAGACCCCGGACACGTACGCCGCCTTGAACCGCACCATCTCGTCCGTGCCGAACTTCAGGAAGCCCGATCCGGGGACGTTCGGCAGTTCGTAGGCGTTCGGCACGCCCAGCGCCGCGCGTGACTCCGCCGCCGAGAAGGTGCGCAGACCGATGCGGTACGACAGGTAGGTCTCCAGGCCGCGCAGCCGGCCCTCCTCCAGACGCTGCGAGGCGAGCAGCAGGTGCACCCCGAGCGAGCGGCCGATCCGGCCGATCTGCACGAACATCTCGATGAAGTCCGGTTTGGCGGTCAGCAGTTCGCTGAACTCGTCGATCACCAGGACCAGGGAGGGGATGGGCTGCAGGGCCGCACCCGCCGCCCGGGCCTTCTCGTAGTCGTGGATGTTGGCGAAGTTGCCCGCGTCCCGCAGCATCTCCTGGCGGCGGTTGAGCTCGCCGCGGATGGAGTCGCCCATGCGGTCGACCAGCGTCAGGTCGTCCACCAGGTTGGTGATCACGGCCGCGACGTGCGGCATCTGCGCCATACCGGCGAAGGTCGCGCCGCCCTTGAAGTCGGCGAGGACGAAGTTCAGGGTCTCCGAGGAGTGGGTGACCGCCAGGCCCAGCACCAGCGTGCGCAGCAGCTCGGACTTGCCGGAGCCGGTCGCGCCCACGCACAGGCCGTGCGGGCCCATGCCCTCCTGCGCCGCCTCCTTGAGGTCGAGCATCACGGGGCGGCCGTCCTCGCCGACGCCGATCGGCACCCGCAGCCGCTCGGCCAGCGAACGCGGACGCCAGGTGCGCCGGGTGTCGACGGACGCGGCGTCACCCAGGTTCAACAGGTCGGTGAACTCCAGGTTGGCCAGCAGTGGTTCGTCGTCGTCCCCGCCGGACGCCACCCGCAGCGGGGCCAGTTGCCGGGCGAGGGCCTCCGCGGACTCGTACGACAGGACGTCGGGCGTCCCCTCGTAGACGGCACCGTGCGCCGACTCCAGGCGCAGGGCGCCGGGCCCCACGACGACGGCGAGTTCGCCGCCGGTGCCGGCCGGCTCGCCGGGGCCGACTTCGAGGATGGTCACGCCCTGGAGGCCCTCGGGGTTGGCGAGGAGCGAGTCGGGGGGCAGCGACAGGCCGTCGAGGAGGACGACGATGTGGGGCCCGTCCGGCAGGTGCGGTGCGCTCGGGTGGAAACGGGGACGGCCGCCGAGCCGGGACGCGATCAGGTTCTCCAACTCCCGTGTGTCAGAGCCGATGAGGCGGCGGCTGCCGGCGCCGTCCACGGCGTCCGGGGCCTGGACGTGCGGCAGCCACTTGGCCCACTCCCAGTGCGCCAGCTCCTCGCGGCCCGCGGCGACGACGACGACCAGGTCGTCGGGGGAGTGCAGCGCGGCCAGTGAGCCGGCCAGGGCCCGGGCGCAGGACCGTACCGACTGCGGCTCGCCGCTGATCGTCACGTGGTAGAAGGCCCGCAGGGAGACGGCCATCGGAAGGTCGTCCAGGGTGCTGTGGACGGCGAGGAAACGCCGCAGGGCACCCGCCGTCAACGGCTCCAGTTGCTCGACCGGCCCCGTCTCGGGGGCGACGAGTGTGGTGGCGAGCGCCTGAGGGCCGAGACCGATGCGCACCTGGGCGAAGTCCTCGTCGCCCGGCCGCCGTTCCCACACGCGGCTGCCCTCCGCGACCAGCGCCCACAGCTGATCGGGAGAGGGGTGGAGGTAGTACTGCGCGTCCCGCTGCGCCTTCGCGGTGGTGATCGTGGTGCGGCGGATCTGTGTCAGGTAGCTCAGGTAGTCGCGGCGCAGGTCCGCCAACTGCCCCTGGGTGCCGCGGCGCCAGCGGACCACCATCGCGACGGACATGGCGATGGTCGACGCGATCATGACCATGCCCATGATCCTCATGAACGGCTGCCCGCTCGTGAAGAAGAAGACCACCGAGCCACCCATGCCGAGCGTCGGCAGGAGTTGCATCAGCACGCTCTCCTGATGCCCGCGCGGCAACTCCGGCGGAGGCTGCACGGCGATCTCGCCCGTGGGTACCTCGGACGGCAGCGAACGAGGAGGGCGCTTCACGACGATGTGGCTCACTGCTCACCAATTCCTCTGCCGGCCACGGTAAGTACCGTCCGCCACCCCGTGTCAGGCGGACGCAGGCCGCCGCGTGATCCTACTGACTTCCGGTGTGACGAGGGGGCGGTAAGGTGCCGGAAGTTCGCGTGAGCACATGTGCCACCGGCCTTTGAGACACGGGACGTTGCGTGCTCCTCGGCACTCCACGGCGCTCGCTCGGCGGCCCGGCCGGACCCGCGGGTCCCGCGGCGCGCGAACCGGCGCGGCTTTTTCACACCGTCGACGCCGAAGCATCACTCAGGGGGAGAGCAGCAGGTGAGCATCACGGCATCGGGGACGACCACCGCGCAAGGGCCCGGAACGGGAGGCGCTTCCGGCAACGGGCTCGGCTTCTGCCGGATCACGATCGTCGCGCCCGACAGCAGGATCGACGTGGCCCTGCCCGACGACGTCCCGGTCGTCGACATCTGTCCGGAAATCCTCCGGCTCTCCCGGCAGAGCCCCGCCGAGGGCGCGCCGGTCGGCTACCACCTCGTACGCCGGGACGGCAGGGTGCTCGACGGCTCCCGCTCGCTCGCCGCCCAGCAGATCCTCGACGGCGAACTCCTCACCCTGCGCCCCTTCTCCGAGTCGCTGCCGCCCGCCGTCCACGACGACGTGTCCGAGGCGGTGGCCTCGGCCGTCACCCGCGAGCACACCCTGTGGGGCGGCGACCTGACACGTGCGGCGGGCCTCGTCGGCGGTGGCGTCCTGCCGGCCCTGCTCGCCTTCGTGGCCTGGATGGGCGACCCGCGCCACGACATGCACGGCCTGCCCGGGGTCCTCGCCGCCGTCGCCGGCGTCCTCCTGGTGGCCCTCGCCTGCGTACGGGCGCGGGTGTACGACGACCGGTCCTCGGCCATCGCGCTGGGACTCGGCGCGCTGCCGAACGTCGCGGTGGCCGGCTCCGGGCTCCTTCCGCTCGCCGACGGCCAGGGCATCGGAAAGCTCCAGTTCCTGCTGGCCTGCGCGGCGGTGCTGCTCGCGGCGGTGCTGCTGACCCTGTGCTCGCCGAGCGGCGACGGCCCGTTCGTCGCCTGCTTGGTCGCCTCCGGGGTCGTCCTGGCCGCCGTGTTCGCCGGAATCCTCGCCCGCTGGACACCGTCCGAGATCGCCGCCCTGTGCGCCCCCGTCGCGGTGGGCGCCCTGGCCTTCCTGCCCGGCCTGTCCATGCGCTTCGCCCGGCTCCCCATCGGCTTCGACGCCCAGGCCTCCACCTCGCGCAGTGCGTACGGCGACGATCCGGCCCCTCAGGAGCCGGTCGACGTGGAGCGGATCACCGCCCAGGCCCGCCGCGGTCACGAACTCCTGGTCGGTCTGGTCGGGGGCTGTGCCCTGATCGCGGTCGGCTCCGGCGCGGTCCTCGGTTTCTCCGACGACGTCTGGGCGCAGCTGCTCGCACTCGCCGTGGGCATCGCCCTGCTGATGCGCGCCCAGCTCTTCCGCTACACCGCGCAGGTCGCCCCCGTCCTGGCCGCGGGCCTCGGCTCCCTCGTGCTGCTCGGGCTCGGTCTGGCGCTCGACCCACCGCTGTCGGTGGTCCGCGACGCCCTGACGGGTGACCGCACCGACCTGGACATCCGTACGATCTGGCTCGTCGCGGCGATCGCGGCGGTGTCCGCCGTCGTCACCGCGATCGGCCTGATCGCCTCGCGCGGCGGCGTCACCCCTTTCTGGGGCCGATTCCTGGAGATCGCCGAGGGCTTCGTCCTGCTGACCCTGGTGCCGCTGGCGCTGGCCGTCTTCGACGTGTACGCGGCCGCCCGGGCGATGACGAGCTGAACGGCGTGCGGGAAGCCGACGACGAGCCGAACGTCGTGCGGGAAGCCGACGACGAGCCGAACACACGGCACGGAAAGGACCCCCCGAGCGTGAGCTTCGGCCCGCCCTCGTTTATGTACACGCAGTCCGCGACGTCCGCGGAGGCGACCCGCGCAGCGGGCTACCGCTCCGCGACCCCGCCCCCTCCCGGCGCCGGCTCAAGATCGAACTCCCCGTCCCGCGCCCCCAGCACGAACGCCCGCCACTCCGCCTCCGTGTAGCGCAGCACGGTGCCGGGGTCGAGCGACGAGCGCATGGCCACGGCACCGCCGGGCAGGTAGGCGATCTCGACCCGCTCCTCGTGCTCCTCGGTGCCCGGCGCGCTGTGCCACTCGACGCCCGAGATGTCGAGCGCGTACAGCTCGTCCCGCTCCCGCTGCTTGCGCGCTGTGAGTTCCTGGTCCTCGGCATCGGCCATGGCGGCTCCGGTCCTTCCATCTGTGCCAACGAGCTGAGTCATCAGCCTACTTGGCGACGTTCCCCCAGGTCAGAGGTTTGGCTCAGACGCCCGCCCCTGCACTCGACCCGGGGTCGAGGGCGCGCACGATGCAGAAAGGTTCCGCCCCCTGGCGCCTTTCGGCCGCCCCACCGCGGCAGGGAGGCAGGGTGATCGACTGATCGCCCACCGTGAGCCCAAGCGATCGTCGCGGGAGCCGAAGGGAATCCGCACAATGTGCCCGGGCCGCTGACCGAGTCGAAGCGGTTCGCGCACCCGCACCTCGACTGCTCGCAGAGCGAGGTCGACAGTGGATTCGCACACCCGTCCCCCGATCACTCGCCGACCGGGCGCGACCGGGACCGCGGATCACCGCGGATCAGCGCCCCCCACTCCCCTGGTACCCTGACTGACGGCCGTATGTGTACGCACCCCCGGAGCCCCAGGCCCTGGAGGCCGCGCCCAGCGGATCCCCGCCTTCCGAGTCACGGAAGATCCCCCGAGATGTGGACCGGGGGCACTCGGCGGCAATCACAGACCATGAGGAGTACGCGTGTCGCTCGACGCCGCAGTGAAGAAGCAGATCATCTCCGAGTTCGGTACCAAGGAGGGTGACACCGGCTCCCCCGAGGTCCAGGTCGCTCTGCTGTCCCGTCGGATCTCCGACCTGACCGAGCACCTCAAGACCCACAAGCACGACCACCACTCCCGCCGTGGCCTGCTGATCCTGGTCGGTCAGCGCCGCCGGCTGCTGCAGTACCTCGCCAAGAAGGACATCCAGCGCTTCCGTGCGCTGGTCGACCGCCTCGGCATCCGCCGCGGTGCGGCGGGCGCCAAGTAAGACGCCGTGAAGGGAGCGGTTCCCACTTCTAGGGGGCCGCTCCCTTTGCTGTACGTGCGGAGTGTCACCACCCCTTTGTAGTGTGGTAGCACAACGCAAGACACACGACACAGCGTGATTCCGCGTGCCTGACGGGTATGGCGGAACACAAGACGAACGAGGAGGAGCGCACCTCGCCGCCGCCGGTCCTCGGTAGTGGCCCCCGGGGGAAGTGAGCCCCGGGTGCTTCGATCGAAGACCGGCCCGCACCAGACGGAGCGCTTCTCCGCCACCGTCCCCCCACCACACGGGTGAGGAGGGACGAAGACGAGGAGAAAACGCTAGTGGAGAACGAGACCCACTACGCCGAGGCCGTCATCGACAACGGCGCCTTCGGCACCCGTACCATCCGCTTCGAGACGGGCCGCCTGGCCAAGCAGGCCGCCGGTTCCGCCGTGGCGTACCTGGACGACGACACCATGGTGCTGTCGGCCACCACCGCCTCCAAGACCCCCAAGGACCAGCTGGACTTCTTCCCGCTGACGGTCGACGTCGAGGAGCGGATGTACGCGGCCGGGAAGATCCCCGGTTCCTTCTTCCGCCGTGAGGGCCGGCCGAGCGAGGACGCGATCCTCACCTGCCGCCTCATCGACCGCCCGCTGCGCCCGTCCTTCAAGAAGGGCCTGCGCAACGAGATCCAGGTCGTCGCCACGATCATGGCGCTCAACCCCGACCACCTGTACGACGTCGTGGCCATCAACGCCGCGTCCGCGTCCACGCAGCTGGCCGGCCTGCCCTTCTCCGGCCCGATCGGCGGCGTCCGCGTCGCGCTGATCCGCGGCCAGTGGGTGGCCTTCCCGACGCACACCGAGCTCGAGGACGCCGTCTTCGACATGGTCGTCGCGGGCCGCGTCCTGGAGGACGGCGACGTCGCGATCATGATGGTCGAGGCCGAGGCCACCGAGAAGACCATCAAGCTGGTCGAGGGTGGCGCCGAGGCCCCCACCGAGGAGGTCGTCGCCGCCGGTCTGGAGGCCGCGAAGCCCTACATCAAGGTGCTCTGCAAGGCCCAGTCGGACCTCGCCGCCAAGGCCGCCAAGCCGACCGCCGAGTTCCCGATCTTCCTGGACTACCAGGACGACGTCTTCGAGGCGCTGACCGGCGCCGTCCGCCCCGAGCTCGGCCAGGCGCTCACCATCGCCGGCAAGCAGGAGCGCGAGGCGGAGCTGGACCGCGTCAAGCAGCTCGCCGCCGAGAAGCTCCTGCCCGAGTTCGAGGGCCGCGAGAAGGAGATCTCCGCCGCGTACCGCTCGCTCACCAAGCAGCTGGTCCGCGAGCGCGTGATCAAGGAGAAGAAGCGCATCGACGGGCGCGGACTCACCGACATCCGCACCCTGGCCGCCGAGGTCGAGGCCATCCCGCGGGTCCACGGCTCCGCGGTGTTCGAGCGTGGCGAGACCCAGATCCTGGGCGTCACCACCCTGAACATGCTCCGCATGGAGCAGCAGCTGGACACCCTCTCCCCGGTGACCCGCAAGCGCTACATGCACAACTACAACTTCCCGCCATACTCCACCGGCGAGACCGGCCGCGTCGGCTCCCCCAAGCGCCGCGAGATCGGCCACGGCGCCCTCGCCGAGCGGGCCCTCATCCCGGTCCTGCCGACCCGCGAGGAGTTCCCCTACGCGATCCGCCAGGTCTCCGAGGCGCTCAGCTCGAACGGCTCGACGTCCATGGGCTCGGTCTGCGCCTCCACCATGTCGCTGCTGAACGCCGGTGTGCCGCTCAAGGCCCCCGTCGCCGGTATCGCCATGGGCCTGATCTCCCAGGAGATCGAGGGCGAGACGCACTACGTCACCCTCACCGACATCCTCGGTGCGGAGGACGCCTTCGGCGACATGGACTTCAAGGTCGCCGGCACCAAGGAGTTCGTGACCGCCCTCCAGCTCGACACCAAGCTGGACGGCATCCCCGCCTCCGTCCTGGGCGCGGCCCTGAAGCAGGCCCGCGACGCCCGTCTCCACATCCTCGACGTGATGATGGAGGCGATCGACCGGCCCGACGAGATGTCCCCGAACGCGCCGCGGATCATCACCGTGAAGATCCCGGTCGACAAGATCGGCGAGGTCATCGGCCCCAAGGGCAAGATGATCAACCAGATCCAGGAGGACACGGGCGCCGAGATCACGATCGAGGACGACGGCACCATCTACATCGGCGCCGCCGACGGCCCCTCCGCCGAGGCCGCCCGGGCCACGATCAACGGCATCGCCAACCCGACGATGCCCGAGGTCGGCGAGCGCTACCTCGGTACGGTCGTGAAGACGACGACCTTCGGCGCGTTCGTCTCCCTGCTGCCCGGCAAGGACGGCCTGCTGCACATCTCGCAGATCCGCAAGCTGGCCGGCGGCAAGCGCGTGGAGAACGTCGAGGACGTGCTCGGCGTCGGCCACAAGGTCCAGGTCGAGATCGCCGAGATCGACTCCCGCGGCAAGCTCTCCCTGATCCCGGTCATCGAGGGCGAGACCGAGTCCACCGGCGGCTCCGGCGACGAGTCGAAGGACGACGCCGACCAGTGACGTCCCGTAGCTCCAAGGTGACGGCCCGCCCCTCTTCGGAGGCGCGGGCCGTCGCCCGTACCCAAACACTCATCAAGGGCACCGGCGGCATCGGCACCGTCCGCAAGACCACCCTCCCCGGCGGTCTCCGCGTCGTCACCGAGACGCTGCCCTCCGTGCGCTCCGCCACCTTCGGCATCTGGGCGCACGTCGGCTCCCGCGACGAGACGCCGTCCCTGAACGGCGCCACGCACTACCTGGAACACCTCCTCTTCAAGGGCACGCAGAGAAGGAGCGCCCTGGACATCTCCGCCGCCCTCGACGCGGTCGGCGGCGAGATGAACGCGTTCACGGCGAAGGAGTACACGTGCTACTACGCACGCGTGCTCGACGCCGATCTCCCGCTCGCCATCGACGTCGTCTGCGACATGCTGACCGGCTCGCTCATCCTCGAAGACGACGTCAACGTCGAGCGCGGCGCCATCCTCGAAGAGATCGCGATGACCGAGGACGACCCGAGCGACTGCGTGCACGACCTGTTCGCGCACACGATGTTCGGCGACAACGCCCTCGGCCGCCCGGTCCTCGGCACGGTCGACACGGTCAACGCCCTCACCGCCGACCGCATCCGCCGCTTCTACAAGAAGCACTACGACCCCACCCACCTCGTGGTCGCCTGCGCCGGCAACATCGACCACAACAAGGTCGTACGGCTGGTCCGCGCCGCCTTCGAGAAGGCCGGCGCCCTCAACGACCACGCCGCCCGGCCCATCGGCCCGCGCGACGGCCGCCGTGCCCTGCGCACCGCCGGCCGCGTCGAGCTGCTCGGCCGCAAGACCGAGCAGGCCCACGTCGTGCTCGGTATGCCGGGACTCGCCCGCACCGACGACCGCCGCTGGGCCCTCGGCGTGCTGAACACCGCCCTCGGCGGCGGCATGTCGTCCCGGCTCTTCCAGGAGGTGCGGGAGAAGCGCGGCCTCGCCTACAGCGTCTACTCGTACACCTCCGGCTTCGCCGACTGCGGCCTGTTCGGCGTGTACGCCGGCTGCCGGCCGAGCCAGGTGCACGACGTGCTGAAGATCTGCCGCGACGAACTCGACCACGTAGCCGAGCACGGCCTGTCCGACGACGAGATCGACCGCGCCATCGGCCAGCTCCGCGGTTCCACGGTCCTCGGCCTGGAGGACACCGGCGCGCTGATGAACCGAATCGGCAAGAGCGAGCTGTGCTGGGGCGAGCAGATGTCCGTCGACGACATGCTGGGCCGCATCGCGGCGGTCACCCCGGACGACGTCCGGGCGGTCGCGCGCGACATCCTCGGACAGCGGCCCTCGCTGTCGGTCATCGGCCCGCTGAAGGACAAGCAGGCGTCGCGTCTGCACGACGCGGTCGCCTGACCCCCGTCTCCGGTAAGGAAGCAACAACATGAGCAAGCTGCGCGTGGCGGTCCTCGGTGCCCAGGGCCGGATCGGCTCGGAGGCGGTACGAGCCGTCGAGACCGCCGAGGACATGGAACTGGTCGCCGCCCTCGGCCGGGGCGACAAGCTGGAGACGCTGGCCGAGACCGGCGCCCAGGTCGCCGTCGAACTCACCACTCCCGCCTCGGTGATGGGCAACCTCGACTTCTGCGTACGGCACGGCATCCACGCCGTCGTCGGTACGACCGGCTGGACCGACGAGCGCCTCGCGCAGCTGCGCGGCTGGCTGGACCAGTCCCCGGAGACGGGCGTGCTGATCGCGCCCAACTTCTCCATCGGGGCCGTGCTCACCATGAAGTTCGCGCAGATCGCCGCGCCCTACTTCGAGTCCGTCGAGGTCGTCGAGCTGCACCACCCCAACAAGGTCGACGCCCCCAGCGGCACCGCGACGCGCACTGCCCAGCTCATCGCGCAGGCCCGCCGTGCGGCCGGGACGGCGCCGGCGCCGGACGCCACCGTCACGGCCCTGGACGGCGCCCGCGGCGCGGACGTCGACGGCGTGCCGGTGCACGCGGTGCGCCTGCGCGGTCTGCTCGCCCACCAGGAGGTCCTGCTCGGCGGCGAGGGCGAGACCCTCACGATCCGGCACGACTCCCTGCACCACAGCAGCTTCATGCCGGGCATCCTGCTGGGCGCCCGCCGCGTGGTGACCACCCCGGGCCTCACCTTCGGCCTGGAACACTTCCTCGACCTGGGCTAAGCCGGACCCTCATGCGCGCGAAGCTCTCCTACCTCGTCACGGCCGCCGTCCTGGTCTTCTACTTCGTCCTGGTCGGCAGCCGTGGCGTACTGCTCATCGAGACCGGCTCGCTGATCGCCGTGACCTTCGGCGTCGCGGTGCTGGTGCTGCCGTTCATCGGCCTGTGGTTCCTCTGGAAGAACACCCAGTTCGTCCGCAGGGCCAACCGGCTCGCCGCCGAACTCGACGCCGAGGGCGGCCTGCCCGTCGACGAGCTCAAGCGCCTGCCCAGCGGCCGCATCGACCGCGACTCGGCCGACGAGGTCTTCGCCCGGCGCAAGGCCGAGACCGAGGCGGCACCGGACGACTGGCGCACCTGGTTCCGCCTGGCCGTCGCCTACCACGATGCCCGCGACACCTCGCGCGCCCGCAAGGCGATGCAGCGGGCGATCGCCCTCCACGACGGCAAGCCGGTCGGGGCCTGAACCGCGCCGACCTGGCCGACACCGGGCGACGCGGCCTCGTCGATGCCGGGCGGGACGGACGTCGCCGGCACCGGGCGACTGGCGCACCTGGTTCCGCCTGGCCGTCGCTTACCACGATGCCCGCGACACCTCGCGGGCCCGCAAGGCGATGCAGCGGGCGATCGCCCTCCACGACGGCAAGCCGGTCGGGGCCTGAACCGCGCCGACCTGGCCGACACCGGGCGACATGGGCCGCGTCCGAAGCCGGGCGACACGAGCCCGGCCGACAACGGGTGTCCCGGCTTATGCCGACACCGGGTACCGAGCCTCGCCGGAACATGGGCGACCTGGTTCCGGCCGACACGAGGCGTGCCGGGCCTCGCCGAATCAGGGAGACTTCGGTTGCGCCGAGCGCCGCGTCGGCCGGATCTTGTCGGCGCAAGGCGACGTGCGTTTGCCGACCCTGGGCCGGCGGTTCTTGCCTTGACGAGGCGCCGTGACCGTGAGTCCTGCCGGGACGGGGCGCCCCGGGTCTCCTCGACGCGAAACGGCCCGCCCAGTGCCGGCGCAGGGCGCCCCGAATGGTGCCGACGCCAGGCGTCCCGAGGCCCGTCGGCATCTCGCGACCCGGCCTCTCGGAACCCGCGCGAAAACGACTCCAGCAGCCGGGTCTCGTCAGGACGCGCGCGAAAAGGCCACGCGTAGCCGGGTCTCACCAGCATCGCGTGGCCGCCCGCGCTCAGTCCCGTCCGTACTCCGATGCCCAGGCCTCCACCGCGTCCGCCGCCCGGTCGAACGCCTCCGGCCGGGCCAGGAAGTCGGCGTTGTGCGTGGTCAGCAGGTACGGCGCGTCGTCCGCGGACCGGTCCCTGCGGACGAGGATCAGCGCCTGCCCCTGCACCGTGCGCGGCAGCCCCAGCCAGCGCACCGGCTGCTGCACCGTCCGCACGGCGGCGACCCGCTCCCACGGCAGGGTCCGGGTGACGAGGAAGCGCACCTGACGCAGCCCGTGCGCGCTCACCCACACGCCCATGCGCAGCAGCCGCAGCGCGACCGCGATGACCGCCAGCGCGATGCCGAACACCACACCGGAAGAGGGCAGCGTGCCGGCCAGCGCGATGATCACCGCCGCGAACAGCACGAACGAGGCGAGCAGCAGCCAGACCGAGGCCACACTCACCCGCCAGGGGCCGGGACGGTAGGGCCGCCGCCAGCGGTCGCGGTCGTCGAACGGCAGCGCGACGTCGTCCGCGGTGTCGAAAGCGCGGTCGGCCGTCAGGAAGGACAGGGGCACGGCTGGATCCTCACTCATCCATGCATGGGCTGTGCCCGGTGAGGCTATCGACCCGTGCCCCGGCCCACCACCCTTGGGGGTCCGTCCGAGTCGCGCCCGCTCAGCGCCCGTCGGACGCCTGTGACTGCTGCGTCGGCGTGGACAAGTGGTCCTGCTCCAGCGCCGGCGTGCCGACGACCAGGGAGCCCACGAGCGCGGCCACGATGGTGAGCCCCATGAGCCAGCGCCCGGCGATCTGCCCGGCGGTCGCACGCTCGGGGGGCGGGGGAGTGACATTGCTGCGGAACCGCTCTGCTTCGGCGAGGAAGGCGAAGGGTACGGGTTCGCGCCGACGGAACATCGGGGGTCCTGCTCCTCTCTGGACTCGAACGAGTCACTGTCATCAACACAGACGAGCGGGTGCCGCGAAAGGTGCCCGGTTAAGCCGGATTGGCAGAACTTTCGCCGCGCTTCGCCGAAGTTGTCGCGGCCCGGCACCGAACGCCCCGTTGTCAGAGCTGGGCCGTAGAGTGGGCGCCGCCCGAGAGAAGTGGATGGAAGGGACTCTCCAAGCCGTGACCGACACCCCTGCCGACGCAGCCAATGACGCTCCGGACCTCAAGCCGAGCTTCCGCGGCGATGTCACCGTCGAGCTGGTCAAGCACACCGCCTCGGACGCCGACGTGCTCTTCGCCGCCCGCGTCTCGACCCTCGGTGAGCAGTCCCTGGACGAACTGAAGAAGGACCCCGAGCGCTCCAAGGGCCTCATCAACTACCTGATGCGGGACCGGCACGGCAGCCCCTTCGAGCACAACTCGATGACCTTCCTCATCAGCGCCCCGATCTTCGTCTTCCGCGAGTTCATGCGGCACCGCGTGGGCTGGTCGTACAACGAGGAGTCCGGCCGTTACCGCGAGCTCCAGCCGGTCTTCTACGTCCCCGACGAGTCCCGCAAGCTGGTCCAGGAGGGCCGCCCCGGCAAGTACCGCTTCGTCGAGGGCACGCAGGCGCAGCAGGAGCTGGTCGGCCGCGTCATGGAGGACTCGTACCGCCAGTCCTACGAGGCGTACCAGGAGATGCTCGCCGCCGGCGTCGCCCGCGAGGTCGCCCGCGCGGTCCTCCCGGTCGGTCTGTTCTCCTCCATGTACGCCACGTGCAACGCCCGCTCGCTGATGCACTTCATCGGCCTGCGCACCCAGCACGAGCTCGCCAAGGTGCCGTCGTTCCCGCAGCGTGAGATCGAGATGGTCGGCGAGAGGATGGAGGCGGAGTGGGCCAGGCTCATGCCGCTCACGTACGCGGCCTTCAACGCCAACGGCCGGGTGGCGCCGTAACGCACCGGCGTTTTCCGGGCGGGCACTGATGTACGGGCCAGTCGGGCGAAGTGTCCGTATTGCGGCATTTAGAGAAGTTCATCTAGCCTGATCAAACGGACCCGGCACTGCTTGAACCCCCGAGCAGGCAGTGCCGGGCTCCACCTTTGTCCTGACTTTTCCCGCACCCTGAGGGCAGACCAGGCCTTGAGCAACGAGTAGCGTGTAACCCATGGCTCCGACCTCCACTCCGCAGGCCCCCTTCGGGCGGGTCCTTACCGCCATGGTCACGCCCTTCACGGCGGACGGCGCACTCGACCTCGACGGCGCGCAGCGGCTCGCCACGCACCTGGTGGACGCAGGCAACGACGGCCTGATCATCAACGGCACCACCGGCGAGTCCCCCACCACCAGCGACGCGGAGAAATCGGACCTCGTACGAGCCGTCCTGGAGGCGGTGGGCGACCGCGCCCACATCGTCGCCGGTGTGGGCACCAACGACACCCACCACAGCATCGAGCTGGCCCGCGCCGCCGAGCAGACCGGCGCACACGGCCTCCTCGTCGTCACGCCGTACTACAACAAGCCCCCGCAGGAGGGCCTCTACCGGCACTTCACGGCCGTCGCCGACGCCACCGAGCTGCCGGTCATGCTCTACGACATCCCCGGCCGCAGTGGCGTCCCGATCAACACCGAGACGCTGGTCCGCCTCGCCGAGCACCCCCGGATCGTCGCCAACAAGGACGCCAAGGGCGACTTGGGTCGCGCCGGCTGGGCCATCGCCCGCTCCGGCCTCGCCTGGTACTCCGGCGACGACATGCTCAACCTGCCGCTGCTCTCCGTGGGAGCCGTCGGCTTCGTCTCCGTCGTCGGCCACGTGGTCACCCCGGAGCTGCGCGAGCTGGTCGAGGCCTACACCAGCGGCGACGTCCAGAAGGCGACCGAGATCCACCAGAAGCTGCTCCCGGTCTACACGGGCATGTTCCGCACCCAGGGCGTCATGACCACCAAGGCCGCACTCGCCCTGCAGGGACTGCCCGGCGGCCCGCTGCGGCCGCCCATGGTCGAGCTCACGCCGCAGGAGATCGAGCAGCTCAAGATCGATCTTGCCGCCGGCGGGGTACAGCTCTGACAACAGACTTCGCCCAACCGGGCGCGCATGGACTTCACAACTGAATAAGCGGGCCACCGGTGCCCGCACCCCACAACGACAACTGCTTCTGCACGAACGTCATGCGCGCCACGTCCCCCACCGGTACGTGGCGCGTGTGGTGAGGAGAGTCTTTTGAGCCATCCGCATCCTGAACTCGGCCCGCCCCCGCCGCTCCCCGAAGGCGGCCTGCGGGTCACCCCGCTCGGCGGCCTCGGCGAGATCGGCCGGAACATGACCGTCTTCGAGTACGGCGGCCGCCTGCTGATCGTCGACTGCGGAGTGCTCTTCCCCGAGGAGGAGCAGCCCGGAATCGACCTGATCCTGCCGGACTTCTCGTCCATCCGGGACCGCCTCGACGACATCGAGGGCATCGTCCTCACGCACGGCCACGAGGACCACATCGGCGGCGTCCCCTTCCTGCTCCGCGAGAAGCCGGACATCCCGCTGATCGGCTCCAAGCTGACCCTGGCCCTGATCGAGGCCAAGCTCCAGGAGCACCGGATCCGTCCCTACACGCTCGAGGTCGCCGAGGGCCAGCGCGAGCGCATCGGCCCCTTCGACTGCGAGTTCGTCGCGGTCAACCACTCCATCCCGGACGCGCTCGCGGTCGCCATCCGCACCCCCGCCGGCATGGTCGTGCACACCGGCGACTTCAAGATGGACCAGCTCCCGCTGGACAACCGCCTCACCGACCTCCACGCGTTCGCACGCCTGAGCGAGGAAGGCATCGACCTCCTCCTCAGCGACTCCACGAACGCCGAGGTCCCCGGGTTCACCCCGCACGAGCGCGACATCTCCAACGTCCTGCGCCAGGTCTTCGCGTCCGCCCGCCGGCGCATCATCGTGGCGAGCTTCGCCAGTCATGTCCACCGCATCCAGCAGATTCTGGACGCGGCCCACGAGTACGGCCGCCGGGTCGCCTTCGTCGGCCGCTCCATGGTCCGCAACATGGGCATCGCCCGGGACCTCGGCTACCTCAAGGTCCCGCCGGGCCTCGTCGTCGACGTCAAGACGCTCGACGACCTCCCGGACGGCGAGGTGGTCCTCGTCTGCACAGGCAGCCAGGGCGAGCCGATGGCCGCGCTCTCCCGCATGGCCAACCGAGACCACCAGATCCGGATCGTCGAGGGCGACACGGTGATCCTGGCGTCGTCCCTGATCCCCGGCAACGAGAACGCGGTGTACCGCGTGATCAACGGCCTCACCCGCTGGGGCGCCAACGTCGTCCACAAGGGCAACGCCAAGGTCCACGTCTCCGGCCACGCGTCGGCGGGCGAGCTCCTGTACTTCTACAACATCTGCCGACCGCGCAACCTGATGCCGGTCCACGGCGAATGGCGTCATCTGCGCGCCAACGCCGAGCTGGGCGCCCTCACCGGCGTCCCGCACGACCGCATCGTCATCGCCGAGGACGGCGTCGCCGTCGACCTCGTCGAGGGCAAGGCGAAGATCTCCGGCAAGGTCCAGGCGGGGTACGTGTACGTCGACGGCCTCTCGGTCGGCGATGTCGGCGAGCCGGCGCTGAAGGACCGCAAGATCCTCGGCGAGGAGGGCATCATCTCGGTCTTCGTCGTCGTGGACGCGTCCACGGGCAAGATCACAGGTGGCCCGCACGTGCAGGCCCGCGGCTCGGGCATCGAGGACGCGGCCTTCATCGACGTCCTCCCGAAGATCACCGAGGTCCTCGAGCGCTCGGCGCAGGACGGCGTCGTGGAGCCTCACCAGCTCCAGCAGCTCATCCGCCGCACGCTGGGCAAGTGGGTCTCCGACACCTACCGCCGCAGGCCCATGATCCTGCCGGTGGTCGTGGAGGTCTGACCCGCGTAGGACCCCTTCGTCCGCCCGGACTTGGAGCGGGGCGCCTCGATTTGCATCGGGGCGCCCCGCTCCAGTAGGTTTACGGCTCGCTCCCCCGGGAACCCGGCCACTCCGTGCGCCGGAGTCAGTCTCCGGAGCGGGGCGGAAATCCGACTCAGAATCTCTGATAAAGTCGGAAGCGCCGGAAAGGGAAACGCGAAAGCGGGAACCTGGAAAGCACCGAGGAAATCGGATCGAGAAAAGATCTGATAGAGTCGGAAACACCGAAGGGAAGCGCCCGGAGGAAAGCCCGAGAGAGTATCTCGGGTGAGTACGAAGGAAGCGTCCGTTCCTTGAGAACTCAACAGCGTGCCAAAAGTCAACGCCAGATATGTTGATACCCCGTCTCCGGTCATCAGACCGGGACGTGGTTCCTTTGAAGAAAACACAGCGAGGACGCTGTGAACGGTCGGGCTTATTCCGCTCGACGGTTCCGCTCCCGTGTGTGTCACCGGATCACCGGTAAACATTCACGGAGAGTTTGATCCTGGCTCAGGACGAACGCTGGCGGCGTGCTTAACACATGCAAGTCGAACGATGAACCACTTCGGTGGGGATTAGTGGCGAACGGGTGAGTAACACGTGGGCAATCTGCCCTGCACTCTGGGACAAGCCCTGGAAACGGGGTCTAATACCGGATACGAGCCTCCTCCGCATGGTGGGGGTTGGAAAGCTCCGGCGGTGCAGGATGAGCCCGCGGCCTATCAGCTTGTTGGTGAGGTAACGGCTCACCAAGGCGACGACGGGTAGCCGGCCTGAGAGGGCGACCGGCCACACTGGGACTGAGACACGGCCCAGACTCCTACGGGAGGCAGCAGTGGGAATATTGCACAATGGGCGCAAGCCTGATGCAGCGACGCCGCGTGAGGATGACGGCCTTCGGGTTGTAAACCTCTTTCAGCAGGAAGAAGCGCAAGTGACGGTACCTGCAGAAGAAGCGCCGGCTAACTACGTGCCAGCAGCCGCGGTAATACGTAGGGCGCAAGCGTTGTCCGGAATTATTGGGCGTAAAGAGCTCGTAGGCGGCTTGTCGCGTCGGTTGTGAAAGCCCGGGGCTTAACCCCGGGTCTGCAGTCGATACGGGCAGGCTAGAGTTCGGTAGGGAGATCGGAATTCCTGGTGTAGCGGTGAAATGCGCAGATATCAGGAGGAACACCGGTGGCGAAGGCGGATCTCTGGGCCGATACTGACGCTGAGGAGCGAAAGCGTGGGGAGCGAACAGGATTAGATACCCTGGTAGTCCACGCCGTAAACGGTGGGCACTAGGTGTGGGCAACATTCCACGTTGTCCGTGCCGCAGCTAACGCATTAAGTGCCCCGCCTGGGGAGTACGGCCGCAAGGCTAAAACTCAAAGGAATTGACGGGGGCCCGCACAAGCGGCGGAGCATGTGGCTTAATTCGACGCAACGCGAAGAACCTTACCAAGGCTTGACATACACCGGAAACATCCAGAGATGGGTGCCCCCTTGTGGTCGGTGTACAGGTGGTGCATGGCTGTCGTCAGCTCGTGTCGTGAGATGTTGGGTTAAGTCCCGCAACGAGCGCAACCCTTGTCCCGTGTTGCCAGCAGGCCCTTGTGGTGCTGGGGACTCACGGGAGACCGCCGGGGTCAACTCGGAGGAAGGTGGGGACGACGTCAAGTCATCATGCCCCTTATGTCTTGGGCTGCACACGTGCTACAATGGCCGGTACAATGAGCTGCGATACCGCGAGGTGGAGCGAATCTCAAAAAGCCGGTCTCAGTTCGGATTGGGGTCTGCAACTCGACCCCATGAAGTCGGAGTCGCTAGTAATCGCAGATCAGCATTGCTGCGGTGAATACGTTCCCGGGCCTTGTACACACCGCCCGTCACGTCACGAAAGTCGGTAACACCCGAAGCCGGTGGCCCAACCCCTTGTGGGAGGGAGCTGTCGAAGGTGGGACTGGCGATTGGGACGAAGTCGTAACAAGGTAGCCGTACCGGAAGGTGCGGCTGGATCACCTCCTTTCTAAGGAGCACTTCTCACCGAGTCCTTCGGGACGAGGTCAGAGGCCAGTACATCGGCGAGTGTCTGATGCTGGTTGCTCATGGGTGGAACGTTGACTACTCGGCCAGGTTCTGGGTCGGAGGCTGCTAGTACTGCTCTTCGGAGCGTGGAACGCATGATCTCCGGACAGAGACTGGTCGGGCACGCTGTTGGGTGTCTGAAGGTACGGCCGCATGGTCGCCTTCAGTGCCGGCCCCAGTGAACTTCGGGTTGTACCCGGGGGTGATGGGTGGTTGGTCGTTGTTTGAGAACTGCACAGTGGACGCGAGCATCTGTGGCCAAGTTTTTAAGGGCGCACGGTGGATGCCTTGGCACCAGGAACCGATGAAGGACGTGGGAGGCCGCGATAGTCCCCGGGGAGTCGTCAACCAGGCTTTGATCCGGGGGTTTCCGAATGGGGAAACCCGGCAGTCGTCATGGGCTGTCACCTACTGCTGAACACATAGGCAGTGTGGAGGGAACGCGGGGAAGTGAAACATCTCAGTACCCGCAGGAAGAGAAAACAACCGTGATTCCGGGAGTAGTGGCGAGCGAAACTGGATGAGGCCAAACCGTATGTGTGTGAGACCCGGCAGGGGTTGCGCATGCGGGGTTGTGGGATCTCTCTTTCACGGTCTGCCGGCCGTGGGACGAGTCAGAAACCGTTGATGTAGGCGAAGGACATGCGAAAGGTCCGGCGTAGAGGTAAGACCCCGTAGTCGAAACGTCAGCGGCTCGTTTGAGAGACACCCAAGTAGCACGGGGCCCGAGAAATCCCGTGTGAATCTGGCGGGACCACCCGCTAAGCCTAAATATTCCCTGGTGACCGATAGCGGATAGTACCGTGAGGGAATGGTGAAAAGTACCCCGGGAGGGGAGTGAAATAGTACCTGAAACCGTGTGCCTACAAGCCGTGGGAGCGTCGGATGCAGCTTGCTGTATCTCGTGACTGCGTGCCTTTTGAAGAATGAGCCTGCGAGTTTGCGGTGTGTTGCGAGGTTAACCCGGGTGGGGTAGCCGTAGCGAAAGCGAGTCCGAATAGGGCGTTTCAGTAGCATGCTCAAGACCCGAAGCGGAGTGATCTAGCCATGGGCAGGTTGAAGCGGAGGTAAGACTTCGTGGAGGACCGAACCCACCAGGGTTGAAAACCTGGGGGATGACCTGTGGTTAGGGGTGAAAGGCCAATCAAACTCCGTGATAGCTGGTTCTCCCCGAAATGCATTTAGGTGCAGCGTCGTGTGTTTCTTGCCGGAGGTAGAGCACTGGATAGGCGATGGGCCCTACCGGGTTACTGACCTTAGCCAAACTCCGAATGCCGGTAAGTGAGAGCGCGGCAGTGAGACTGTGGGGGATAAGCTCCATGGTCGAGAGAAACAGCCCAGAGCATCGACTAAGGCCCCTAAGCGTACGCTAAGTGGGAAAGGATGTGGAGTCGCACAGACAACCAGGAGGTTGGCTTAGAAGCAGCCACCCTTGAAAGAGTGCGTAATAGCTCACTGGTCTAGTGATTCCGCGCCGACAATGTAGCGGGGCTCAAGCGTACCGCCGAAGTCGTGTCATTGCAGCATGAGGGCCAACGCCTGCTGTGATGGGTAGGGGAGCGTCGTCTGCCGGGTGAAGCAGCCGTGTAAGCGAGTTGTGGACGGTTGACGAGTGAGAATGCAGGCATGAGTAGCGATACAAACGTGAGAAACGTTTGCGCCGATTGACTAAGGGTTCCTGGGTCAAGCTGATCTGCCCAGGGTAAGTCGGGACCTAAGGCGAGGCCGACAGGCGTAGTCGATGGATAACCGGTTGATATTCCGGTACCCGCTGTGAAGCGTCAAACATTGAATCCAGTGATGCTAAGGCCGTGAAGCCGCCCTGGAGCCTTCGGGTGAAGGGGAGTGGTGGAGCCGCCGGCCCAAGTTGGTAGTAGGTGAGTGATGGGGTGACGCAGGAAGGTAGTCCATCCCGGGCGGTGGTTGTCCCGGGGTAAGGGTGTAGGCCGTGCGACAGGTAAATCCGTCGTACTTGTGGCTGAGACCTGATGCCGAGCCGATTGTGGTGAAGTGGATGATCCTATGCTGTCGAGAAAAGCCTCTAGCGAGTTTCATGGCGGCCCGTACCCTAAACCGACTCAGGTGGTCAGGTAGAGAATACCGAGGCGTTCGGGTGAACTATGGTTAAGGAACTCGGCAAAATGCCCCCGTAACTTCGGGAGAAGGGGGGCCACGCCTGGTGAGAGTACTTGCTGCTCGAGCTGGGGGTGGCCGCAGAGACCAGCGAGAAGCGACTGTTTACTAAAAACACAGGTCCGTGCGAAGCCGTAAGGCGATGTATACGGACTGACGCCTGCCCAGTGCTGGAACGTTAAGGGGACCGGTTAGCTCCATTTCGGTGGGGCGAAGCTGAGAACTTAAGCGCCAGTAAACGGCGGTGGTAACTATAACCATCCTAAGGTAGCGAAATTCCTTGTCGGGTAAGTTCCGACCTGCACGAATGGCGTAACGACTTCTCGACTGTCTCAACCATAGGCCCGGTGAAATTGCACTACGAGTAAAGATGCTCGTTTCGCGCAGCAGGACGGAAAGACCCCGGGACCTTTACTACAGTTTGATATTGGTGTTCGGTTCGGCTTGTGTAGGATAGCTGGGAGACTTTGAAGCGGCCACGCCAGTGGTTGTGGAGTCGTCGTTGAAATACCAGTCTGGTCGTGCTGGATGTCTAACCTGGGTCCGTGATCCGGATCAGGGACAGTGTCTGATGGGTAGTTTAACTGGGGCGGTTGCCTCCTAAAGGGTAACGGAGGCGCCCAAAGGTTCCCTCAGCCTGGTTGGCAATCAGGTGTTGAGTGTAAGTGCACAAGGGAGCTTGACTGTGAGACCGACGGGTCGAGCAGGGACGAAAGTCGGGACTAGTGATCCGGCGGTGGCTTGTGGAAGCGCCGTCGCTCAACGGATAAAAGGTACCCCGGGGATAACAGGCTGATCTTCCCCAAGAGTCCATATCGACGGGATGGTTTGGCACCTCGATGTCGGCTCGTCGCATCCTGGGGCTGGAGTCGGTCCCAAGGGTTGGGCTGTTCGCCCATTAAAGCGGTACGCGAGCTGGGTTTAGAACGTCGTGAGACAGTTCGGTCCCTATCCGCTGTGCGCGTAGGAGTCTTGAGAAGGGCTGTCCCTAGTACGAGAGGACCGGGACGGACGAACCTCTGGTGTGCCAGTTGTTCTGCCAAGGGCATGGCTGGTTGGCTACGTTCGGGAGGGATAACCGCTGAAAGCATCTAAGCGGGAAGCCTGCTTCGAGATGAGGACTCCCACCCACTTGATGGGGTAAGGCTCCCAGTAGACGACTGGGTTGATAGGCCGGATATGGAAGCACGGTAACGTGTGGAGTTGACCGGTACTAATAGGCCGAGGGCTTGTCCTCAGTTGCTCGCGTCCACTGTGTTGGTTCTGAAACCACGAACAACCCCGCCCTGATGGGTGGTGCGGTTGTGTTTCATAGTGTTTCGGTGGTCATAGCGTGAGGGAAACGCCCGGTTACATTCCGAACCCGGAAGCTAAGCCTTACAGCGCCGATGGTACTGCAGGGGGGACCCTGTGGGAGAGTAGGACGCCGCCGAACAAATATTGCAGGGTTGGACCCGGAACTTCGGTTTCGGGTCCAACCCTTTTTTGTTCTGCGTCACTTGAAGTTCACGTTGCGCAACCACGATCCGCAGTATGGGTACTGCAGCAATGCTCAGGGCCGCCGGCGTCGGAGTCGGTGACGAGGTCGTCGTGCCGGCCTTCGGCAACGTCGAGGTCTCCGAAGCGGTGACCATGGCGGGGGCACGCCCGGTGTTCGCCGACATCGACCCGGTGTCGTACTGCCTCGACGCGTCCGCGGTCGATGCGGCCATAACTTCGCGTACCGCGGCGGTCGTTGTCGTCCACCGGTTCGGACGGCCGGCGGACGTCGCCGGCCTGCACGCTCTCGGGCAGCGGCACGGGATCCTGGTGCTGCAGCAGGGGGAGTCGGAGGCGCCGTACGACGAGGTCGCGCAGCGTCGGCAGCGGGCCGCGTACCTGGATGCGAAGTTGAAGGGCGTCCTCACGCCGGACGGCGGGGTCGGGCACACCTATCAGCAGTACGTGGTGCGGGTTCCCGGGAACGGGCGGCCGGACCGGGATGCCTTCACACGTGCTGTCCGTGCGCGGGGAGTTGACTGCCGCGTGCCGGTCAAGACGCCGGTGCACCGGCTTCCCGCTTTCCGGCAGTGCGTGTCATTGCCGGAGACCGAGCGGGCCGCCGCGGAGACGCTCGCGCTGCCGATGGACGGTGCTTTGACGAAGCGGGACTTGCAGCGGGTCGTGTCCGCCTGCAATGCGCTCGGGGGACTGTTGCAGCCCGCCTTCTGATCGTTCCGGGCACCGGACGGTCGTGGTTGGGAGCACGGGTCGGTTCGGGGTATGATCTATTCCGTTGCCGCGAGGGAAACCTCGATAAGGTGACCGGCCCCTATAGCTCAGTCGGCAGAGCGTCTCCATGGTAAGGAGAAGGTCAACGGTTCGATTCCGTTTGGGGGCTCCGAAACGAAAAGGCCCCCGCCCACAGGGCGGGGGCCTTTTCGTTTTTCAGGTGTTGGCCAGGCCGTTGTGGAGGCCCGGGACGCGCATCGCCAGGATGGCCATGTCGTCGGAGGGCGCGTCCGAGGCGAAGCGCTCCACGGCGCGCATGATGCGGGCCGCGACAGCGCCCGCGGTGAGGCCCGTACAGGTGGTGAGGACGTCGGCGAGGCCGTCGTCGCCCAGCATGCGGTTGCCCTCGCGGCGCTCGGTGACGCCGTCCGTGACGCACAGGAGGACGTCGCCGGGGTCCAGGGTGACGGTCTGCTCGTAGAGGTCGAGATCCTCCAGGACGCCGAGGAGGGGCTGGGGTTCGGCTGCGGCCTCCACCGTGCCGTCCTGGCGCAGACGCAGGGGGAGCGGGTGGCCGGCGCAGACCACCTTCAGCTCCGCGCTGCCGTCCTCCTGCGGGCGCATCTCGCCGTACAGGAGGGTCAGGAAGCGGCTGCGGGCGCCCTCGTCGAGGATCGCGGAGTTGAGGCGCTGCAGGACCGCCGGGCCGCTGAGTCCTTCGCGGGCGAGCAGGCGCAGGGCGTGCCGGGCGAGGCCGGTGACGGCCGCGGCGTTCGGGCCCGTGCCGCAGACGTCGCCGATGGCGAAGCCGTAGGCGCCGTCACGGATGGGGAAGATGTCGTAGAAGTCGCCGCCGACCTCGTTGCCCTCGCCGGCCGCGCGGTAGATGACCTCGACCTCGACGCCGTCGATCTCGGGGAGTTCGGGCGGCAAGAGGCTGCGCTGGAGGGACTGACTGATGGCCGTGCGCTCCGAGTAGAGGCGGGCGTTGTCCAGGGCCAGGGCGGCTCGGCGGGACAGGTCCTCGGCCAGTTCCAGGATCTCCTGGCGGAAGTGCTCGTCGGTGGGCTTGCCGAGGGTGAGCATGCCGATGACGCGGTTGCGGGCGACCAGGGGCAGGACGACCGTCTCGCCGCCGACCGCGGACGCCGTCGCCAGCGTCGTACCGATGCCGGAGCTGACCGTGGCGGGTTCGCCGAGGCCCAGGCTGCGCATGGAGGTGCGCAGGGCGGCCTGGTGGGCGGCTTCCGCCGGGGCCGACCAGACGCGGGCGCCGGGGGTGGGCACCGGGTCGGGCGGGGAGATCTTCGAGAGCAACGACTTGATGCCGTCGATGAGTTCCTCGTCCTCGTGCAGCACGTACGACAGGTACGGCTCCGAGGCCTGGTCGGCGATCGTGTAGACCGCGCACCAGGTGGCCAGCGTCGGGACCGTCATCTGGGCCATCAGGGCGAGCGTCTGGTCGCGGTCCAGGGTGCCGGCGAGCAGGTCGGAGGCCTCGACGAGGAAGCTGAGGGAGCCGCGGCGCAGCCGTTCGAGTTCGCCGAGGCGGGCCGACTCGACGGCCAGGGCGATGCGGTCGGCGGCGAACTGCAGGCGCAGCGCCTCCTCGTTGGAGTATCTGCCGGGAGCCTCCGCGGCGACGCCGAGGGAGCCGGTGAGGCGGCCCTCCACCTTGAGCGGGACCGTGACGACCGAGCGCATGCCCGTGCCGTTGAGCAGCGGTACGGCGCCGGGGACGGCGGTGAGGTCGTCGTGGACGGCCGGCATGCGGGCGGAGCCGTAGCGGCCGGGGCCCGCCTCGACGGGGACGCGGGCGAACCGCTGGCGGGCGGAGGGCAGGCCCGTGGAGGCGCGGACCTCCAGTTCCGTCTCGTCGTCGGTGGCGAGGAGCAGGAACGCGGAGTCGCCGTCGAGCATGTCGCGAGCGCGTTCGACCGTGCGCTGGAGGAGGCCGTCGAGGTCGTCCGGGGCGGGGGAGCCGATGAACACCTCGAAGGGGTCGGTGCTCTGGCCCTCGGAGGCGGTGGCCGTGTCGGGCGCGGTGATGCGGACCGGCGTTTGCAGGACGGCCCGTTCGTGGTCGCGGACGAGCAGGCAGACGGTGGAGGGCTCGCCGGCGGTGTCGCGGACGCGCAGGTGGGAGGCGTACACCGGTACGACCCGGCCGCCGGCGTCCCGGATGCCGTAGCTGCCTTCCCAGCGCGACAGTTGCAGCGCCTCGGCGATGCCGGTGCTGGTGCCGGGGGTGTGGGGCCAGGCGGCGAGGTCGGTGAGGGGTTTGCCGGTGACCTGTTCGCCCGGGTAGCCGAAGAGTTCCTCGGCGTCCTCGTTCCAGGCGGTGATGGAGCCGCTGCGGTCGATCTGGATGACGGCGACGCGGACGCGGCCGTCGGCCATCGGGAGCAGGTCGGCAGGGAGGGACGGGCCGGCGGTGCGGGTGCCGACGGCCCGCTCGGGGAGGTCCAGTTGGAACCAGACCTGCTTGTGCGTGGGCGTGTACTCCACGCCCCAGCGTCCGGCCAGGGCCGCGCACAGTTGAAGACCGCGGCCGCCCTCGCGGTCGGGGCTGCCCATGTTGACGGCGGAACCCTGGAGGGGGACCTCGCGCTCCGGGTAGTGGTCGGCGACCTCGATGCGGACGCCGCCGTCCAGGCGCAGGCACAGGACGTCGGCGGTGGTGCCCGCGTGCACGACGGCGTTGGTGACCAGCTCGCTGGTGAGCACCACGGCGTCGTCGACGATGTCGGCGTGGCCCCAGCCCTGGAGCGTGTCGCGGACGAAGGAGCGTGCGGAGGCGACCGAGCGCCCGACGGGCTCGAAGCTGGCGGCCGCGCGCGCGGTGATCACGGAACTCCTCGACCTGCTCTCGTCGTGCTGGGCTGCGGCGCCGACCGGCTCGCGTCGCGTCTGCGACGGGAGGCCGCTCGTCGGCCGGGGGTCCGGGGGCTGTTCCCCCGGGATCAGTCCGGTGGTCATGTGTGCGGCCGCCCCTCCGATGCCCGCTCGTTCTCGTGCCACCGCCCAGGCCGGACGGAACCGGTGCGGCTGGACAGCCGCATGCAAGGTTACTTACCTTCGCGGTTCATGCGGATGCCGGTCTGCAGTGTTTCCGTCCGGAGGGTGTGCGGACGATGTGCGAAGCTGCCGAACTGTTATGGCCTGGTTCAGCCGGGGTGAAACACTGGGCAGGCTTCTTGTGGAGGCTCCGGACAAGGCGAATGCGACGCGCGTGCGACGGGCAGCAGCCCCTGGTGCGGTCCGGTTCCTCCTGGTGGGATTGACGGCTGGTACCACCCGGCGCGGATACGCAGGAGCATCCCGGCGCCGGACGGTGGCAGCCGAGCACAGCAGTAATGGTCGACCCCTGCGGGAGGGACACAGTGGAGTCTGGCGCAGCGACGCGGGGCACGAAGCCGCGCGCGAAGGGCGGACAGTCCCCGCGCAGCCGGAATGGGACCACCGAGGTGGACACGGCCGCCCTGAACCGGCTGCTGGCGGCCCTGGTCTCGATGCGCGACGGCAATTTCCGCAAGCGGCTGACGGTGTCCGGGGACGGCGTGATGGCGGAGATCGCCGCCGTCTTCAACGAGGTCGCCGACCGGAACCTGCACCTGACGGGCGAGCTGTCGCGGGTACGGCGCGTCGTGGGACGCGAGGGAAAGCTCACCGAGCGGCTGGAGACGGGGGCCTGTGAGGGCTCCTGGGCGGCCGCGATCGACGCCTCGAACGCGCTGGTCGACGACCTCGTGTGGCCGGTTTCCGAGGTCAGCCGGGTGCTGTTCGCGGTGGCCGAGGGTGATCTGTCGCCGCGGATGGAGCTGAGGACGAACGCGCCGGACGGGTCCGGGCATCCCCTTCGCGGGGAGTTCCTGAAGGTCGGGCGGACCGTCAACAACCTGGTCGACCAGCTGTCGACGTTCACCGACGAGGTCACGCGCGTGGCCAGTGAGGTGGGCACCGAGGGCAAGCTCGGCGGGCAGGCCCAGGTGCGCGGTATGTCCGGTTCGTGGAAGGACCTGACGGAGTCCGTCAACACGATGGCGTACCGGCTGACCGCCCAGGTGCGGGACATCGCGCTAGTGACGACGGCGGTCGCCAAGGGTGATCTGTCCCGGAAGGTCACGGTTCACGTGGCCGGCGAGATGCTGGAGCTGAAGGAAACCGTCAACACGATGGTGGACCAGCTCTCCGCGTTCTCCTCCGAGGTGACCCGGGTCGCGCGCGAGGTGGGTACCGAGGGCGAGCTGGGCGGCCAGGCGCAGGTGCCCGGGGTGGCCGGTGTGTGGAAGGAGCTCACGGACTCCGTCAACACCATGGCCGGCAACCTCACCGCCCAGGTGCGCGGCATCGCCGAGGTGACCACGGCGGTCGCCAACGGTGATCTGTCGCGCAAGGTGACCGTGCAGGCGCGGGGCGAGGTCGCGCAGCTCGCCGAGACGATCAACCAGATGACGGAGACGCTGCGGATCTTCGCGGACGAGGTCACGCGTGTGGCCAACGAGGTCGGCGCGGAGGGGCGGCTCGGCGGACAGGCGAACGTGCCGGGCGCCGCGGGGACCTGGAAGGACCTGACGGACTCCGTCAACACCGTGTTCCGCAATCTCACCACTCAGGTGCGGGACATCGCGGCCGTGACGACGGCCGTCGCCAATGGTGATCTGTCGCAGAAGGTCACCGTGGACGTGGCCGGCGAGATGCTGGAGCTGAAGAACACCGTCAACGGGATGGTGGACCAGCTGTCCGCCTTCGGTTCCGAGGTCACGCGGGTGGCGCGGGAGATCGGCGACGAGGGCGAGCTGGGCGGCCAGGCGCAGGTGCCGGGCGCCGCGGGGACGTGGAAGGACCTGACGGACTCCGTCAACACGGCGTTCCGCAACCTCACCGGACAGGTGCGCAACATCGCCCAGGTGACGACGGCGGTCGCCAATGGTGATCTGTCGCAGAAGGTCACCGTGGACGTCTCCGGCGAGATGCTGCAACTGAAGAACACCGTGAACACGATGGTGGACCAGCTGTCGTCGTTCGCCGACCAGGTGACGACCATGGCCCGGGAGGTCGGTACCGAGGGGCGGCTCGGTGGGCAGGCGCGCGTGGAGGGCGTCTCCGGGACGTGGAAGGAGCTCACCGACGCCGTCAACTCCATCACGGGCAACCTGACCGCCCAGGTGCGGCAGATCGCCCAGGTGACCACGGCGGTGGCGCGGGGCGACCTGTCGCAGAAGATCACCATGGACGTGCGCGGGGAGATCCTGGAGCTGAAGAACACCGTCAACACGATGGTGGACCAGCTCTCGGCCTTCGCCGACCAGGTGACGCGGGTGGCCCGCGAAGTGGGTACGGAGGGCCGGCTCGGCGGTCAGGCGCAGGTGCCCGGCGTGGCCGGTGTGTGGCGGGACCTGACGGACTCCGTGAACGGCATGGCCGGCAACCTGACGGCTCAGATGCGGCAGATCGCCCAGGTGGCCACGGCGGTGGCGCGGGGTGACCTGTCGCAGAAGATCACGGTGGACGCGCGCGGCGAGATCCTGGAGCTGAAGAACACGCTCAACACGATGGTGGACCAGCTGTCCTCGTTCGCCGAGGAGGTCACGCGCGTGGCCCGTGAGGTGGGCACCGAGGGCAAGCTGGGCGGCCAGGCCGAGGTGCAGGGCGTCTCCGGCACCTGGAAGGACCTCACCCAGTCCGTCAACTTCATGGCGAACAACCTCACCGTGCAGGTGCGCAGCATCGCCCACGTCACCACCGCCGTCGCCAAGGGCGACCTGTCGAAGAAGATCACCGTCGACGCCAAGGGCGAGATCCTGGAGCTCGTCACCACCGTCAACACGATGGTGGACCAGCTGTCGTCCTTCGCCGACCAGGTGACCCGGGTGGCCCGCGAGGTGGGTACCGAGGGCATCCTGGGCGGCCAGGCGCACGTGCCGGGCGTCACGGGCATCTGGAAGGACCTCAGCGACAACGTCAACCTGATGGCGAAGAACCTCACCGTTCAGGTGAGGAACATCTCCCAGGTCGCGATGGCCGTCGCCAACGGCGACCTGACGCGCACGGTGACGATCGAGGCGCGCGGTGAGGTGGCGCAGCTCGCCGACACCTTCAACACGATGGTCAAGACGCTGAGTTCGTTCGCCGAGCAGGTCACCAAGGTGGCCCGTGAGGTGGGCACGGACGGCATCCTCGGCGGTCAGGCGCACGTGCCGGGTGTGGCCGGTACGTGGAAGGACCTCACCGAGTCGGTGAACCAGATGGCGTCCAACCTGACCGGCCAGGTGCGGAACATCGCCATGGTGACGACGGCCATCGCCAAGGGTGACCTGACGAAGAAGATCGACATCGACGCGCGCGGGGAGATCCTCGAACTCAAGACGACCATCAACACGATGGTCGACCAGCTGTCCTCGTTCGCTGAGGAGGTCACGCGCGTGGCCCGTGAGGTGGGTACGGAGGGCCAGCTGGGCGGCCAGGCGCGCGTGCGGGACGTCGACGGCACCTGGCGGGACCTGACGGAGTCCGTGAACGAGATGGCCGGGAACCTCACCCGGCAGGTGCGTGCCATCGCGCGCGTGGCGACCGCGGTGACCCGCGGCGACCTGAACCTGAAGATCGACGTGGACGCCTCCGGCGAGATCCAGGAGCTTCAGGACTACATCAACAAGATGATCGCCAACCTGCGCGACACCACGATCGCCAACAAGGAGCAGGACTGGCTCAAGGGCAACCTCGCCCGGATCTCCGCGCTGATGCAGGGGCGCCGGGACCTGGAGGACGTGGCCTCGCTGATCATGAGCGAGCTGACGCCGGTGGTCTCCGCGCACCACGGGGCGTTCTTCCTGGCGATGCAGCCGGCCGACAGCGCGGGCAACGACGACCCGTACGAGCTGCGGATGCTGGGCTCGTACGGCTATTCGATGGGCTCCATGCCGACCTCGTTCCGCCCCGGTGAGGCGCTGGTCGGCACGGCCGCCCAGGAGAAGCGCACGATCCTGGTGGAGAACGCGCCCAGCGGCTATCTGAAGATCTCCTCCGGGCTCGGCGAGGCGCCGCCCGCGCAGGTGATCGTGCTGCCGGTGCTGTTCGAGGGCAAGGTGCTCGGCGTGATCGAACTGGCCTCGTTCACTCCGTTCACGCAGATCCAGAAGGACTTCCTCAACCAGATCGCCGAGATGATCGCGACCAGCGTCAACACCATCTCCGTCAACACCAAGACGGAGGTGCTGCTGAAGCAGTCGCAGGAGCTGACCGAGCAACTGCGGGAGCGCTCCGCCGAGTTGGAGAACCGGCAGAAGGCCCTGCAGGCGTCCAACGCCGAACTGGAGGAGAAGGCCGAGCTGCTGGCCCAGCAGAACCGCGACATCGAGGTGAAGAACACCGAGATCGAGGAGGCGCGGCAGGTCCTGGAGGAGCGCGCCGAGCAGCTCGCGGTCTCGATGCGCTACAAGAGCGAGTTCCTGGCCAACATGTCGCACGAGCTGCGTACGCCGCTGAACTCGCTGCTCATCCTGGCCAAGCTGCTCGCCGACAACGCGGACGGCAACCTGACGCCCAAGCAGGTCGAGTTCGCCGAGACGATCCACGGGGCCGGCTCCGACCTGCTCCAGCTGATCAACGACATCCTGGACCTGTCGAAGGTCGAGGCGGGCAAGATGGACGTCTCGCCGACGCGCATCGCGCTCGTCCAGCTCGTGGACTACGTGGAGGCCACGTTCCGGCCGCTGACCGCGGAGAAGGGCCTCGACCTGTCGGTACGGGTCTCTCCGGAGCTGCCCGCCACGCTGCACACCGACGAGCAGCGGCTGCTGCAGGTGCTGCGCAACCTGCTGTCGAACGCGGTGAAGTTCACCGACTCGGGCTCGGTGGAGCTGGTCATCCGTCCCGCGCGCGACGACGTGCCGCAGGCCATCCGGGAGCAGCTGCTGGAGGCCGGGTCGCTGACCGACGCGGACGCCGACCTGATCGCGTTCTCGGTGACCGACACCGGCATCGGGATCGCGGCCGGCAAGATGCGGGTGATCTTCGAGGCGTTCAAGCAGGCGGACGGCACGACCAGTCGCAAGTACGGTGGCACGGGCCTCGGCCTGTCCATCTCGCGGGAGATCGCCCAGCTGCTCGGCGGGGAGATCCACGCGCAGAGCGAACCGGGCCGCGGCTCCACGTTCACGCTCTACCTGCCGCTGCACCCCAGCGAGCTGCCTCCGCACGGCTACCAGCAGCCCGCGCCCTCGGCCCCGGCCGCGGAGCGCGCCGAGTGGCCCGAGCTGGCCGAGGCGACGGTCGAGACGCCGGCCGAGGTGAGGTCGTACCACGAGACCCAGAACGGGGCCGCCGCGCTGTTCCGGCGCCGCCGCCGGCACACGCGCGTGGCCGAGCAGCGGGCCCTGCCGCAGGAGCCGTGGCAGGCCGGTGAGGCCGGCGCGGAGGCGGAGGCCCACCCGCGCGCGGGTGTCCGGTTCGGGGGTGAGAAGGTACTGATCGTCGACGACGACATCCGCAACGTCTTCGCGCTCACCAGCGTCCTGGAGCAGCACGGGCTGTCGGTGCTGTACGCCGAGAACGGCCGTGAGGGCATTGAGGTGCTGGAGCAGCACGACAACGTGGCGGTCGTCCTGATGGACATCATGATGCCCGAGATGGACGGCTATGCGACGACCACGGCGATTCGCCGGATGCCGCAGTTCGCCGGACTGCCGATCATTGCGCTGACGGCCAAGGCGATGAAGGGCGACCGGGAGAAGGCGATCGAGTCGGGCGCGTCCGACTATGTGACGAAACCGGTCGATCCCGACCACCTGCTGGCGGTGATGGAGCAGTGGATGCAGGGCGAATGAACAGTGGGTGTCCGTGGGGAGTTGTTGACGGAGAGTGTGCGTAGCTGTGTACAAGTGCGGGATTGGGGGAACCTTCTGGTCCCCCACCGCGTTTCTGCTACGTGCACAGTGACATCGCGGTGACAGGGTGTGGCGACAGGCGGGGTGCGGCTACGATGACCGGCACGAGGATGGGCGGCGCAACGGAGTCGTCCCACGGGGCGGCGCCCGGTGCACTGCCGGGGCGAGGAGGGCGGGCCATGGTGCAGAAGGCCAAGATCCTCCTGGTCGATGACCGGCCGGAGAATCTGCTGGCGCTGGAGGCGATCCTCTCGGCGCTCGATCAGACGCTGGTGCGGGCATCGTCCGGGGAGGAAGCGCTCAAAGCACTGCTCACGGACGACTTCGCGGTCATTCTGCTGGACGTCCAGATGCCGGGAATGGACGGTTTCGAAACCGCCGCGCACATCAAGCGGCGTGAACGGACCCGGGACATCCCGATCATCTTCCTCACCGCGATCAATCACGGCCCGCACCACACCTTCCGTGGCTACGCGGCCGGCGCGGTGGACTACATCTCCAAGCCGTTCGACCCGTGGGTGCTACGGGCGAAGGTCTCCGTGTTCGTCGAGCTGTACATGAAGAACTGCCAGCTCCGCGAGCAGGCGGCACTGCTGCGGCTGCAGTTGGAGGGCGGCGGCAAGGGCGCGGTCGGCGGCAAGGAGTCCGCCGGGTTGCTGGCCGAGCTGTCGGCGCGCCTCGCGGCGGTCGAGGAGCAGGCCGAGGCGCTCTCCAAGCAGCTCGACGACGAGTCCGCGGACGCGGCGGCGGTGGCCACGGCGGCTCATCTGGAGCGCAAGCTCACGGGGTTGCGGCGGGCGCTGGACGCGCTGGAGCCGGGCACCGGCGGCGCCCCCTCGGTGCCGTCGCAGAACTGACCCTTGAGGGCGCCGAGTTGCCCGACCGAGGTCCCGGAGCGGTCACGGAGCCGTCGCACGGTGGGCCCGGGCGTGTCACCTGCTGATGAGCCGGCGTCAGTTTCGCGCCTCGGCAAGGGCGACACGAACGGGTGAAGCAGTAGGCACGCGTGTCCGCTGCCGTCTCCACCGGTAATCTCACACCCATGGCCTCACGTCCCTCCGCAGCCAAGAAGCAGCCCGCCAAGAAGGCTGCCGCTTCGGCGAAGGCTCCGGCGAAGAAGGCCGCCGCGAAGAAGGCCCCGGCGAAGAAGGCGGCGCCCGCCAGGAGGGTGGCCCCGGCGAAGAAGGCCGCACCCAAGCCGGCGCCGAGCCCCACCGGGGGCATCTACCGGCTCGTCCGCGCGCTCTGGCTCGGCCTGGCGCACGCCGTCGGCGCAGTCTTCCGAGGGATAGGGCAGGGCGCGAAGAACCTCGACCCGGCCCACCGCAAGGACGGCGTCGCCCTGCTGCTGCTCGCGCTCGCGCTGATCGTCGCCGCGGGCACCTGGTCGAACCTGCGCGGTCCCGTCGGTGACCTCGTCGAGATACTGGTCACCGGCACCTTCGGACGACTTGACCTGCTCACGCCGATCCTGCTCGCGGTCGTCGCCGTGCGGTTCATCCGGCACCCCGAGCAGCCCGAGGCCAACGGCCGCATCGTCATCGGCCTGTCCGCGCTGCTCATAGGCGTGCTCGGACAGGTCCACATCGCGTGCGGCTCGCCCGCCCGCAGCGCCGGCATGCAGGCCGTACGGGACGCCGGCGGACTCATCGGCTGGGGCGCGGCGACCCCGCTGACGTACGCCCTGGGCGAGGTGCTCGCCGTACCGCTGCTGGTGCTGCTCACGGTCTTCGGGCTGCTGGTCGTCACGGCCACCCCGGTCAACGCCATCCCGCAGCGGCTGCGGCTGCTCGGCGTGAAGCTCGGCCTCGTTCGCGAACCCGAACTGGACGACGACTTCACCGAGGACGACGAGCGCTACGACGAGCAGTGGCGCGAGGCGCTCCCCGCGCGGGGCCGCCGCCGGCGCGGGCAGGCCCCGCAAGGCTACGACCCCGACGGAGCCGAGCAGGAGGCGCTCTCCCGGCGTCGCGGCGGCCCCGGGCGCACGTCCGTGCCACAGCCCGAGAGAGGGCGGCAGAAGGACGCCGTGGACGTCGCCGCGGCCGCCGCCGCCGCGCTCGACGGCGCCGTCCTGCACGGCATGCCGCCCTCGCCGATCGTCGCCGACCTCACCCAGGGCGTCAGCGTGGGCGACCGCGCGGAGACGACGCCCACCCCGACGCCGGTGCCGGCCGCCCGGCCCGAGCAGCAGAAGATCGGGACCGGGGTCCCCGACCTCACCAAGTCGCCGCCCGTGCAGCCGCGCGAACTGCCGCCGCGCGCCGAGCAGCTCCAGCTGTCCGGCGACATCACCTACGCCCTGCCGGCGCTCGACCTCCTCACGCGCGGCGGCCCCGGCAAGGCGCGCAGCGCCGCCAACGACGCCGTCGTCGCCTCGCTGACGAACGTGTTCACCGAGTTCAAGGTCGACGCCGCGGTCACCGGCTTCACGCGCGGGCCGACGGTGACGCGCTACGAGGTGGAACTCGGGCCCGCCGTGAAGGTCGAGCGGATCACCGCGCTCACCAAGAACATCGCGTACGCCGTCGCCAGCCCCGACGTGCGGATCATCAGCCCCATCCCGGGCAAGTCCGCGGTCGGCATCGAGATCCCGAACACCGACCGGGAGATGGTCAACCTCGGCGACGTACTGCGGCTCGCGGAGTCCGCCGAGGACGACGACCCGATGCTGGTGGCCTTCGGCAAGGACGTCGAGGGCGGGTACGTCATGCACTCGCTGGCGAAGATGCCGCACATGCTGGTCGCCGGAGCCACCGGTTCCGGCAAGTCGTCGTGCATCAACTGCCTGATCACTTCGGTCATGATGCGGGCGACCCCCGAGGACGTCCGGATGATCCTCGTTGACCCCAAGCGGGTCGAGCTGACCGCCTACGAGGGCATCCCGCACCTGATCACGCCGATCATCACCAACCCGAAGCGGGCCGCCGAGGCGCTTCAGTGGGTCGTACGGGAGATGGACCTCCGCTACGACGATCTGGCGGCGTACGGCTACCGGCACATCGACGACTTCAACCGTGCCGTGCGCGAGGGCAAGGTCAAGCCGCCCGAGGGCAGCGAGCGGGAGTTGCAGCCCTACCCCTACCTGCTGGTGATCGTCGACGAGCTCGCCGACCTGATGATGGTGGCGCCGCGCGACGTCGAGGACGCGATCGTGCGCATCACGCAGCTCGCGCGCGCGGCCGGCATCCACCTGGTGCTCGCCACGCAGCGGCCGTCGGTCGACGTGGTCACCGGCCTGATCAAGGCGAACGTGCCGTCGCGGCTCGCCTTCGCCACCTCGTCGCTGGCGGACTCCCGGGTCATCCTCGACCAGCCCGGCGCCGAGAAGCTGATCGGCAAGGGCGACGGGCTGTTCCTGCCGATGGGCGCGAACAAACCCACGCGTATGCAGGGCGCGTTCGTGACCGAGGAGGAGATCGCGGCCGTCGTCCGGCACTGCAAGGACCAGATGGCGCCGGTGTTCCGGGACGACGTCACCGTCGGCACCCAGCAGAAGAAGGAGATCGACGAGGACATCGGCGACGACCTGGATCTGCTGTGCCAGGCGGCCGAGCTGGTCGTCTCCACGCAGTTCGGGTCGACCTCCATGCTCCAGCGCAAGCTGCGCGTCGGCTTCGCCAAGGCCGGGCGGCTGATGGACCTGATGGAATCGCGCAACATCGTCGGGCCGAGCGAGGGCTCCAAGGCACGTGATGTTCTTGTGAAGCCCGATGAGCTGGATGGCGTGCTCGCCGTCATCCGTGGGGAGTCTGAAGGGTAGGCAAGCGGGTCACGATCGTCGGCTCGCCGCACGCGGTTGTTCGATCGTGACTCACCCGTAAGGGATCATTGAGCAACCGTTTCCCTGCGACGTACGTCAAGTTGAGGGAAGCGACAAGCACCCGCCCCATCATTCGTCAAGCACCACACCCGTCAACGGGACGTCGAGCCATACCGATGGCGTACAAAGTCCCTCCACCGGGTTGCCCCACCCTTTTGGACCCCCCCTAGACTGAACCTCCAGCACAGGTGGCTACACGCTCGAAAGGCGCCCCCGTGTCCATCGGCAACTCCCCTGAAGACGAGCGTCCGTTCGAAGACGTTCCCGAGGAAGCCCGCCTCTCCATCGGCCGTGCCCTGCAGCAGGCGCGCATTGCCGCCGGGCTGACCGTCGATGACGTCAGTACCGCCACCCGGGTCCGCATCGGCATCGTGCACGCCATCGAGGCGGACGACTTCGCACCGTGCGGCGGCGACGTCTACGCGCGCGGGCACATCAGGACCCTGGCCAAGTACGTCCACCTGGATCCCGCGCCCCTGCTCGCGCAGTACGACGCCGAGCGCGGCGGGAGTCCGGCGCCGACGCCGGCGGCGCCGCTGTTCGAAGCCGAGCGCATCCGTCCGGAGCGACGGGGGCCCAACTGGACCGCGGCCATGGTCGCCGCGATCGTCGCCGTGATCGGCTTCGTAGGGTTCACCCTGTTCAAGGGTGACTCCGAGGACGGCTCCAAGGCACCGGTCGCCGAAGGCGCCAAGCCCTCGGCGGGCACCTCCGGCTCGCCGTCCGCCGATGCCCCCAAGCCCACCGACCCCAAGCCCGACCCCACCGAGAGCGCCATCGCGGCCGCCCCGCGGGACAAGGTCACCGTGCAGGTCAGCGCCGTCGACGGCCGCAGCTGGATCTCCGCCAAGGACCACAACGGCCGGCTCCTGTTCGACGGCCTGCTCAAGCAGGGCCAGTCCAAGACCTTCCAGGACAGCTCCAAGATCAACCTGGTGCTCGGCGACGCGGGCGCCATCCAGCTCTACGTGAACGGCAAGAAGATCGAGGACGACTTCCAGCCCGGCGCCGTGGAGCGGCTCACCTACACGAAGGGCGATCCGCAGGTCGGCTGAGCGGCTTCGGAGAGGGGCGTATTTCACACGGGGTTGGCCAAGATCGGCCAACCCCGTCGACGTGGGGTGTCAGCGGGACGAAGTAGTCTTGAGCCCATGCCTGAACGCCGTACCGTCGCACTTGTCACCCTTGGCTGCGCCCGTAACGAGGTGGACTCGGAGGAGCTCGCAGGCCGTTTGGAGGCGGACGGCTGGGAGCTCGTCGAGGACGCCGAGGACGCGGACGTCGCCGTGGTGAACACGTGCGGCTTCGTCGACGCCGCCAAGAAGGACTCCGTCGACGCCCTCCTGGAGGCCAATGACCTCAAGGGGCACGGCAGAACCCAGGCCGTCGTGGCGGTGGGCTGCATGGCCGAGCGATACGGCAAGGAACTCGCCGAGGCCCTCCCCGAGGCCGACGGCGTGCTCGGCTTCGACGACTACGCGAACATCTCCGACCGCCTGCAGACCATCCTGAACGGTGGCATCCACGCCGCGCACACCCCGCGCGACCGGCGCAAGCTGCTGCCGATCAGCCCGGCCGAGCGGCAGTCGGCGTCCGACGTGGCGCTGCCGGGCCACGGCGCCCCCTCCGACCTGCCGGCGGGCCTCGCCCCGGCCTCCGGCCCGCGTGCGCCGCTGCGGCGCCGGCTGGACGGCAGCCCCGTCGCCTCGGTGAAGCTGGCCTCCGGCTGTGACCGGCGCTGCTCCTTCTGCGCCATCCCGTCCTTCCGCGGCTCCTTCATCTCGCGCCGCCCGAGCGACGTGCTGAACGAGACGCGGTGGCTGGCCGAGCAGGGCGTCAAGGAGATCATGCTGGTCTCCGAGAACAACACCTCCTACGGCAAGGACCTGGGCGACATCCGCCTGCTGGAGTCGCTGCTGCCGGAGCTTGCGGAGGTCGACGGCATCGAGCGGGTGCGCGTCAGCTACCTCCAGCCCGCCGAGATGCGGCCCGGCCTGATCGACGTACTGACCTCGACGCCGAAGGTCGCGCCCTACTTCGACCTGTCCTTCCAGCACTCCGCGCCGGGCGTGCTGCGTGCGATGCGCCGGTTCGGCGACACCGACCGGTTCCTGGAACTGCTCGACACCATCCGGAGCAAGGCGCCCGAGGCGGGCGTGCGGTCCAACTTCATCGTCGGCTTCCCCGGGGAGACCGAGGCCGACCTGGCCGAGCTGGAGCGGTTCCTGAACGGGGCACGGCTGGACGCGATCGGCGTCTTCGGCTATTCCGACGAGGAGGGCACGGAGGCGGCGACGTACGACAACAAGCTCGACGTGGACGTCGTCGCCGAGCGGCTCGCCCACATCTCGCAGCTCGCCGAGGAACTCGTCTCGCAGCGGGCCGAGGAGCGCCTCGGACAGACCCTGCGCGTCCTGGTGGAGTCGGTGGACGCCGAGGAGGGTACCCACGGGCGGGCGGCGCACCAGGCGCCGGAGACGGACGGCCAGGTGCTGCTCACCGGCGTCACGGGCGGCGAGGCCCTGAGCGTCGGTCGTATGGTCGAGGCGAAGGTGGTCGGTACGGAGGGCGTCGACCTCGTGGCCGAGCCGCTGACGGCGTTCGTGAGCGCCGGCGGCGACGGCCGGGCCGGCAGTGAGGAGGCGGGCAGATGACCGGAGTACCGGCGTCCGCCGCGGGTGGCTCCGCCCGGGCGAACGGCGCGGCCGCGGCCCCCGCGGGCGCCTCCTCGACGAAGGCTCCCGTGAAGGGCATGGGTGTGTCCGGCGCGGGCGCCACGGGGACGGGTGTCTCCGGCCCGGCTGCCGTCGCAGACGAGGCCACCGGCGCGCAGACGGAGGCGAAACCGGCGCGCGGCGGGAAGATCGCGGCCGCTGCGGTGAACCAGGCCAGCGTCTGGAACGTCGCCAACCTGCTGACCATGCTCCGGCTGCTGCTCGTCCCCGGCTTCGTCGCGTTGATGCTGGCCGACGGCGGCTACGACCCCGCCTGGCGCTCGCTCGCCTGGGCGGCCTTCGCCATCGCCATGATCACCGATCTGTTCGACGGGCATCTGGCGCGCACCTACAACCTGGTCACCGACTTCGGGAAGATCGCCGACCCCATCGCCGACAAGGCGATCATGGGTGCGGCGCTGATCTGCCTGTCGGGGCTGGGCGATCTGCCGTGGTGGGTGACGGGGGTGATCCTCGGGCGGGAACTGGGGATCACGCTCCTGCGTTTTCTGGTCATTCGCTACGGCGTCATCCCCGCCAGCCGTGGCGGGAAGCTGAAGACCCTCACCCAGGGCGTGGCCGTGGGAATGTACGTGCTGGCGCTCACGGGATGGCTGGCCACCCTGCGGTTCTGGGTGATGGCCGCGGCGGTCGTGCTGACCGTGGCGACCGGGCTGGACTATGTGAGACAGGCCATCGTGCTGCGCAGGCAGGGAATTGCCGAGCGCCGGGCCGCGTTGCAGGAGTCGGAAGGGTGAGTTTCCCGGCCGCGGAAGCCGTGCGACTACTCACGGTGAGGGGCGAGACGGTCGCCGTCGCCGAGTCGCTGACGGGTGGCCTGGTCGCGGCCGAGCTGACCTCGGTCCCCGGGGCGTCCAAGGTCTTCCGGGGATCGATCACGGCGTACGCGACCGAGCTCAAGCACGAACTGCTCGGCGTCGACGCCACCCTGCTGGCTCAGCGTGGAGCGGTGGATGCGCAGGTCGCGGCCCAGATGGCGGCCGGCGTGCGGAAGGCACTGGGCGCCGACTGGGGCCTCGCGACGACGGGTGTCGCCGGTCCGGAACCACAGGACGGACAACCGGTCGGGACTGTTTTCGTCGCCCTGGACGGGCCGTTCGGACCTGGTGCCGGTTCTGCCGGTGGCGGAAAAGTGGAGGCCCTGAGGTTGAACGGCCGTCGGGCGGAAATTCGTATGGAGAGTGTACGGAGCGTACTCGCACTGCTTCTGAGGGAGCTTGCGAGCGAACAGACTGGGAATGAGCGGGCACAGGATACGGAACGGAACGGGGGGTTTTGATGTTTGCAGCCCTGAGTGAACACGACATCGCTCCCCGCACGGCCGCAGCGCAAGGCGGTACGGTGGGGCGTGAAGGATGCGGCTACGCGGTCCGAGGAGGGAGCCACCGATGATTCTGCTCCGTCGCCTGCTGGGTGACGTGCTGCGTCGGCAGCGCCAGCGCCAGGGCCGTACTCTGCGCGAAGTCTCCTCGTCCGCCCGAGTCTCACTCGGCTATCTCTCCGAGGTGGAGCGGGGGCAGAAGGAGGCTTCCTCCGAACTGCTCTCCGCCATCTGCGACGCGCTGGACGTACGGATGTCCGAGCTCATGCGGGAAGTGAGCGACGAACTCGCTCTCGCCGAGCTGGCCCAGTCTGCAGCGGCCACCCCCAGTGAGCCTGTGCCCACGCCGGTACGTCCGATGCTGGGTTCCGTGTCGGTGACCGGTGTGCCACCGGAACGGGTGACCATCAAGGCGCCCGCCGAGGCGGTCGACGTAGTTGCCGCGTGAGCCGAGGCTCGCGTGTGCGTCATGGGCTGGGTGTCATCAGTGACGTCCGTCCAGTGGTCGTCATCAGTCCAGTGGTCGCAGTGATCGCCACATCGTGAGCGACAGTACGTGATCGTGTTCAGTACGTGATCGCCAGTGCGTGATCGCCACATCGTGTGAGGCCCCGGCCGGGGTTTCTCCGGGACTTCCCGGGGCGAGGTCGGGGTTTTCGCGTTTGCGGGGGGTTGCCGTCTCCAGGGTGTTCGCGTTCCGGGGTGCGGCTTTTTCTTTGCGAGCCCTTTGGTGCCGTTTTGCGTGCGTTTGCCGGTCCGGGGTGGCGCGGTCATCGTGGAGGGACATGACGGGCCAGCCAACGGAGGTTCGATGTACGTCGTGAAGAGCCCGCTGTCCGACGCCGACCTGAAGACCGTCGCCGAGGCGTTGCAGGGTGCCCTCGTCGATCTGATCGATCTCTCCCTCGTGGCCAAGCAGGTTCACTGGAACGTGGTCGGGCCCCGCTTCCGCAGCGTCCACCTGCAGCTCGACGAGGTGGTGACGAGCGCACGCGCCCACACCGACACGGTCGCCGAGCGCGCTTCGGCGCTGGGTGTCTCACCCGACGGGCGGGCCTCGACGGTGGCCGTGGGCAGCGGAATCGCCGCGACAGCCGGCGGCTGGATCAGGGACGCGGAGGCGGTCGGGGTGCTCGTGGACGCGCTGGGGGCGGTGATCGGGCGGATGCGCGAGCGGGTGGTGGCGACCGGGGAGGCGGACCCCGTCTCGCAGGACATCCTGATCGGGGTCACCGCGGATCTGGAGAAGCACCATTGGATGTTCCAGGCCGAGAACGGGTGAGGTGGGGGTGTGGGGTCCGTGGGGTGTGGGGTGCATCGGTGTGTGCGGGGAGGCCGTGTGCGGGAGGCCTGGGACGCCTGCTCTGCGTGGTGGCTGCGGGTTCAGCGGCTGGGGCCGGACGGCTGCTGTGGTGAGGCGCCCTCGGTCGAGCCGGGGTCCCCGGTGCACGGACGTGCCCGCGGGTGATGCGGGTGCCCCGGTTGCCGTCGGCGCCGGTGAGTGGTGCGCCCCTGTGCCGTTGGTGCGCCCTCCCGTGGCGGGAGGGCGCACGACTAGCGTCGTCCCCAACCCGAGGACGGGCTGTCTGGCGTCGAGCTGGAGGTGACGGCCATGGCGGGGCGAATAGTGCGCTGGGGGGCCGCACTGGGGCTCGGCGCCGTGTGGTGGTGGTCCGTGCTGCGGTTGGCGACGGCGCCGGACGCGGGGGTGCTCGAGGGGATGGTCGCTGCCGGGGGGTGGGGGCTGAGCCTGCTGCCGGTGCACTGTGTGCCCAGGGGGCGCGCGGCAGGCTCACTCGGGCGGGCGGCGTGGCGAGTGGTCGGGGGAGCCGTTACCAAGGCATCGCCACGCCCCCGTTCAAACGGATGATCTGGCCCGTGGTGAGGGTCGATGTCTCCGAGACCACGTACAGACCGTGTGAGCGACGTCGTCCCGCCTCGCCGACGCGGCCCAGCGGGGGCATCCGTGCCGTCAGCGACTCCGTGTGCGCCTTGGCCGTGGTGTCGGGGCGGTCGGTCATCGGGGGCGGACGGCAGGTAGTGACGCAGCGTCAAGTGAGGGCGGCAGCGCGCGGAATCAGGCGTGGGCCGGTGTTTTCCGGCTCGGCCCTCGGTGCGGTCGGGGGTTACGGCGGTGGGGGGCTGCCGGCGGCGCGGCGTCGGGGTTCGCCCGACGTACGGGCTTGGCCTTCGTCGCGGCCCCTGGGTTTGCCCGACGTACGGGCTTGGCCTTCGTCGCGGCCCCGGGGTTTGCCCGACGTACGGGCTTGGCCTTCGTCGCGGCCCCGGGGTTTGCCCGACGTACGGGCTTGGCCTTCGTCGGGGCGTCGGGTGCCGGGCGTCGGGGCCGGGCCGGTCTGGCAGTGCGGGCACCAGTAGGTGGGGCGCTCGCGGGAGCCGTCCCCCTGGTCGGCGACGCGAATGGAGGTCCCGCAGCGCAGGCAGGGGCGCGGTGCGCGGCCGTACACGAACAGGTCCTGACCGCGGCGGCCCGTGGTACTGCGGATCGGCCGTTCACGGTTGGCCTCCAAGAGCTTCTTCGCGAGGAACGGCAGGGCGGCGGCGCGGTCGGCGGGCAGGGCGCCCATCGCAAGCCAGGGGGTGGCGCCGAGCAGGAAGCACAGTTCGCTCTTGAAGACGTTGCCGATGCCGGCGAGATTGCGCTGGTCCAGCAGGGCCTCGCCGAGGGGGCGGGACGGGTCGCCGAGCAGGTTGGCCAGGGCCTGGTCCGGGTCCCAGTCCGGGCCAAGGAGATCGGGGCCGAGGTGACCGACGACTCGCTCCTCGTCGGTGGTGCGCAGGAGTTCGAGGACGGGGAGGCGATAGCCGACGGCGGTGTGGTCGGGGTTGCCGAGGATGGCGCGGATCTGGTGCGAGGGGCCGCCGGTCCAGCGTGCGCCCGCCGCGAAGACCTTCCAGGAGCCGTCCATCCTGAGGTGCGAGTGGAGGGTCAGACCGCCCTCGATGCGGGTGAGGAGGTGTTTGCCCCTGGGGGTGACGTCCAGGACCGTGCGGCCGGTGAGGTCGGCCGTCGCGAATGTGGGGACGCGGAGGTCGGAGCGGGTCAGGATCTTGCCGGCGAGGGCGGTGTGCAGGCGCCTCGCGGATTGCCAGACCGTGTCTCCTTCGGGCATGGGTTCAGCCTGGCATGTTCTGGGAGCGAATTCTCATGGGGGCGGTCTCCGGAGGGCCAAGGCGGTCTCGGGGCGCGGGGGCCGTGTCCGGGGGCCAGGGTGCCGGGGCGGTGGGGGAGTCGGAGTCAGGCGCGCAGGCGCAGGCCTCTTGGGGTGGCGATGAAGCCCGCTGCTTCGAGGAGGCCGCCGACGGGGGACGTCAGGGCCGCGGCGCCGTTGATGCGTTCCACGGTGACCGTGCCCAGGGAACCGGCACGGGCGGCCGCGGCGAGAGCCTCGGCGGCGGCGCCCAGACGCTGGTCGTCGCCGGGACCGGTGTCCGGGGTGGTGGGCCAGGCCAGCAGGGTCTTTCCGCCCCGTTCCATGTAGAGGGCCGGCTCGCCGTCGACCAGGACGACCAGGGAACCAGCCTTGCGGCCCGGCTTGTGGCCGGCGCCGGTCGGGGGTTCGGGCCAGGGCAGGGCGGCACCGTACGCGTTCGCCGGGTCGGCGGCGGCGAGGACGACGGCTCTGGAAGCGGGGGCTGGTCGGTTACGGCGGGCGGATGCGCCGGAGTCGTACGGCGTTCGGCCGCCGTTCTGCCAGGAGGGTGCCGAGGTCGTCGCGTAGTCCCGCGGAGACACCCATTCGCCCGGCGCCGGGTGGGCGAGCGGGGCGTCGCCGTCGGGGTCGTCGTAGGCACCGTCGTCCTGGTAGGCGTGGTCGCCGAAGGGGCCGAAGGCGTCGGCCGGGCTGAAGAAGCCGTCATGCGAGCCGGTGGCGCCGGCGCCGAAGGCGTTGTGTGCGGCGGGGGAGCCGGCGCCGTTCCCGAAGGCGTTCCCTCCGGCGGGGGAGCCGGCGCCGTCTCCGAACGCCGGGTCGGTCAGGCCGTCTCCGCGGTCGCGGGCGTTGGCGACGGCGCGGAGGCGGTCGACCGCCCCGTCCATCGCGAACTGAGCGGCGCCCAGGCCCTCCACCACATAGCCGCGCCGGGCCTGACCGCTTTCCTCGAAGGCGGACAGGATGCGGTACGTCGCCGAGAACCCGCCCTCGACGCCCTCCGCGGCGACCGCTCCCCGGGTCACCACGCCATGCCGGTCGAGCAGGGTGCGGGCGAGGGCGTGGGCGCGGACGGTGGGGTCGGGTTCGTGGGCCGGGAGCAGGGACCAGCGGCCGGCGACGGTGGGCGGACCGCTGCGGGACGCCGTACGGGCGGCGGCGGTCAGTGTGCCGTAGCGGCCGCGGGGGACGGTGCGCTTGGCGCGGTGGGCCGTGGAGCCCGCGGTGCGGCCCGAGCCGAGCAGGGAGCGCAGCGGCGCGAGGGTGTCGTTGGTCAGCCGGCCGGACCAGGCCAGGTCCCAGAGGCTGTCGGCCAGTTGGGGGTCGGTGACCTCCGGGTGTGTGGTGGCGCGGACCTGGTCGGCGATCTGACGGAAGAACAGTCCGTAGCCGCCGGAGAGGATGTGCAGGACGGACTCGTGCAGGGCCGTCAGCTCCAGGGGGTGCGGGGGCGGCAGAAGCAGGGGAGCTGCGTCGGCCATGTACAAGGACACCCAGCCGTCCTTGCCGGGGAGCGCGCCCGCCCCGGCCCACATCACCTCGCCGGCGGCCGTGAGCTCGTCGAGCATCGCCGGGGTGTAGTTGGCGACGCGGGACGGCAGGACCAGCTTCTCCAGAGCGGAGGCGGGCACTGAGGCGCCCTGCAACTGCTCGATGGCGCGCACCAGTCCGTCGATCCCGCGCAGCGTGTGGCCCCGGCCGATGTGCTGCCACTGAGGGAGGAACTGGGCCAGCGCGGCCGGCGGCACCGGCTCCAGCTCGTGCCGCAGGGCGGCCAGGGAACGGCGGCGCAGCCGGCGCAGGACTGCCGCGTCGCACCACTCCTGACCGATGCCGGCCGGATGGAACTCCCCCTCCACGACCCTTCCCGACGCCGCGAGCCGCCGCAGGGCGCCCTCGGTGACCGCGACCCCCAGGCCGAAGCGGGCGGCGGCCGTGGCCGAGGTGAAGGGGCCGTGGGTGCGGGCGTAGCGTGCGAGGAGGTCGCCCAGTGGGTCCTTCACGGGCTCCATGAAGGCTTCCGGGA
This sequence comes from Streptomyces chromofuscus, assembly GCF_015160875.1. Classification (NCBI taxonomy): domain Bacteria; kingdom Bacillati; phylum Actinomycetota; class Actinomycetes; order Kitasatosporales; family Streptomycetaceae; genus Streptomyces; species Streptomyces chromofuscus. Next base: position 6,050,438 of record NZ_CP063374.1, read on the forward strand.
CGCCTACCGGCAGCGCCGTGCCGAGCGCGTCGCGCAGGCGGCCCGCGTCCTCGATCGCCGCCCAGTATTCGGCACCGGCGACCCGGACCTTGATCGCGCGCCGGTGGCCGGCCAGCTCCTGCGCCCACTGGGGTTCGGCCCCCCGCACCGCCAGCTCGGCGTTCGTGAGCGGGCCGAGGAGCCGCAGCAGGTCGGCGACTCCTTCGGCGTCCTTGATCCGGCGGTCCTCGGTGAGCCACTGAAGCTCGCGCTCCAGCTCGGTCAGCACCTCGGGGTCGAGCAGCTCACGCAGCTCCGCCTGGCCGAGCAGCTCGGCGAGCAGGCGCGAGTCCAGCGACAGGGCGGCGGCGCGGCGCTCGGCGAGCGGTGAGTCGCCCTCGTACAGGAACTGGGCGACGTACCCGAAGAGGAGGGAGCGTGCGAAGGGGGACGGCTCGGGGGTGGTGACCTCGACCAGGCGGACCTTGCGGGACTCCAGGTCGCCCATCAGCTCAACCAGGCCGGGCACGTCGAAGACGTCCTGCAGGCATTCGCGGACCGCCTCGAGGACGATCGGGAACGAGCCGAACTCGCCCGCCACCTGCAGCAGTTGCGAGGCGCGCTGACGCTGCTGCCACAAGGGGGTGCGCTTGCCCGGACTGCGGCGGGGCAGCAGCAGCGCGCGGGCGGCGCATTCGCGGAAGCGGGACGCGAACAGGGCCGAGCCGCCGACCTGGTCGGTGACGATCTGGTCGACCTCGCCCTTGTCGAAGACGACGTCCGCCGCTCCTACGGGGGCCTGCTCGGCGTCGTACTCCGTGCCCAGCTTCATCGGCTCCTGGTCCAGCAGGTCCAGGTTCATGAGGTCGGCGTCGGGCAGGCGCAGCACGATGCCGTCGTCGGCGTGCATGACCTGGGCGTCCACGCCGTACCGCTCGGAGAGGCGGGCACCGAGCGCGAGCGCCCACGGGGCGTGCACCTGGGCGCCGAAGGGAGAGTGGACGACGACCCGCCAGTCGCCGAGTTCGTCGCGGAAGCGTTCGACGACGATGGTGCGGTCGTCGGGGACGTGGCCGCAGGACTCGCGTTGTTCGTCGAGGTAGGACAGCACATTGTCGACGGCCCAGCCGTCGAGGCCCGCAGCGAGCAGGCGGAGGCGGGCGTCCTCCTTGCCGAGGGAGCCGACCTCGCGCAGGAACGCGCCCACCGCACGCCCCAGCTCCAGCGGGCGGCCGAGCTGGTCGCCCTTCCAGAAGGGCAGGCGGCCGGGGACGCCGGGGGCGGGCGACACCAGGACCCGGTCCCGGGTGATGTCCTCGATGCGCCACGAGCTGGTGCCGAGCGTGAAGACGTCCCCGACGCGGGACTCGTAGACCATCTCCTCGTCCAGCTCGCCGACCCGGCCGCCGCCCTTCTTGGGGTCGGCGCCCGCCAGGAAGACGCCGAAGAGGCCGCGGTCCGGGATCGTGCCGCCCGAGGTGACGGCGAGACGTTGCGCGCCCGGGCGGCCGGTGATCGTGCCCGTGACCCGGTCCCACACCACACGCGGGCGCAGCTCGGCGAACGCGTCGGACGGGTAGCGGCCGGCCAGCATGTCCAGGACCGCAGTGAACGCGGATGCGGGGAGCGAGGCGAAGGGGGCGGCGCGGCGGACCATGGCGAGCAGGTCGTCGACCTGCCAGGTGTCCATGGCCGTCATCGCGACGAGCTGCTGGGCGAGGACGTCCAGGGGGTTGGCGGGGACCTTCAGCGACTCGATCGCCCCGGTGCGCATCCGCTCGGTGACGACGGCCGCCTGGACCAGGTCACCGCGGTACTTCGGGAAGACGACGCCGGTGGAGACCGCGCCGACCTGGTGGCCCGCGCGGCCGACGCGCTGGAGGCCGGAGGCGACGGACGGTGGGGACTCGACCTGGACGACGAGGTCCACGGCGCCCATGTCGATGCCCAGTTCCAGGCTGGAGGTGGCGACGACGGCCGGGAGGCGGCCCGCCTTGAGGTCCTCCTCGACCAGGGCGCGCTGCTCCTTGGAGACCGAGCCGTGGTGGGCGCGGGCGAGGACGGGCGGGGCGCCCTGCGCGGCGCCGGAGCCGCCCATGAGCTCGGCCGGGGAGTGGTGCTCGTCCGGGGGTTCGCCGGTCGCCCGCTCGTACGCGATCTCGTTGAGGCGATTGCAGAGGCGCTCCGCGAGGCGGCGGGAGTTGGCGAACACGATGGTGGAACGGTGGGCCTGGACGAGATCGGCGATGCGCTCCTCCACGTGCGGCCAGATGGAGGGCCGCTCCGCGCTCTCGGAGCCGTTGGCGTCGGACGCCGGGGAGCCGCCCAGTTCGCCCATGTCCTCCACCGGGACCACGACCGAGAGGTCGAACTCCTTGCCGGACTTGGGCTGGACGATCTCCACCTTGCGGCGGGGGGAGAGGAAGCGGGCGACCTCGTCGACCGGGCGGACGGTCGCGGAGAGGCCGATACGGCGGGCCGGCTTCGGCAGGAGCTCGTCCAGGCGCTCGAGCGAGAGGGCGAGGTGGGCGCCGCGCTTGGTGCCGGCGACGGCGTGCACCTCGTCGAGGATGACCGTCTCCACGCCGGTCAGGGACTCGCGCGTCGCCGACGTGAGCATGAGGAACAGGGACTCGGGCGTGGTGATCAGGATGTCCGGGGGGCGGCTGGACAGGGCCCGGCGCTCGGTGGCCGGGGTGTCGCCGGAGCGGATGCCGACCTTGACGTCGGGTTCCGGCAGGCCCAGGCGGACGGATTCGTGGCGGATGCCGGTGAGGGGGCTGCGGAGGTTGCGCTCCACGTCGACGGCGAGGGCCTTGAGGGGGGAGACGTAGAGGACCCGGCAGCGCTTCTTCGGGTCGGCGGGGTGGGGGGTGGAGGTGAGCTGGTCGAGGGCGGCCAGGAAGGCGGCCAGGGTCTTGCCGGAGCCGGTGGGGGCGACGACCAGGACGTCCGAGCCCTCGCGGATGGCCTGCCACGCACCGGCCTGGGCCGCGGTGGGCGCGGAGAAGGCCCCCGTGAACCAGCCGCGGGTCGCGGGGGAGAAGCCGTCCAGGGCTCGGTGTGTGGAGCTCGCCATGGGTCCATGTTGCACCTCGGCACTGACAATGGGGCTGAGCTGCGGGTTTGAGGGCGGAGGGCGTGGTGTGCGGGCGAGTTTCGAGAAGGTTCTGACAGGTTTCTGAGGTTTCGGGGTTTCTGTCGGGTGCTTGCCGGTTCGAGGGTTTCCTGCCAGGCGTGTGCTGGTTCGGGGTTGCTCTGTCCGGTGCCTGCGGCGGCCCGTGGCTGTGGGTGCGTGGTTGCTGTGGCGCCTGCGGTGCGTGCGTCGTCGGGGCCGCGCCGGGGGTCCGTCCTCGCAACGGGCGGAATCGCTCTCTGACCAACGCGCCCGGGTTGACGCGCCAACCGCTGCGGGCGGACACCCCCGGCACGGCCCCTTCCCGCCGTACGCGGCTGCCCCGCCGTGGGCCGTCCGTCTCACGCCGGAAGGGTGGCGGAGAATGAGGTCATGGGGTCGGGTGAGCGTGCGCGGCACTGGCAGTACTCGGAGCTGCCCGGTGTGGATCTGCTGCGGGCCCGGTATGTCCGGAAGACGTTCGTGCGGCACACGCACGAGAACTTCGTGATCGCCGCCATCGCGGACGGAGTGGAGGTCTTTCATCACGGCGGGGGTGATCAGTACGCGGGCGCCGGGGCGCTGGCGCTGGTCAATCCCGATACGCCGCACACCGGGCGGGCGGGGGTGCCGGAGGGCTGGCGGTACGGGGCCGTCTATCCCTCGCCGGACGTGGTGGCGGAGATCGCTGCCGAGACCACGCTGATGCGGGGGACGCCGGGGTTCGTACGGCCGGTCTTCGAAGATCCGTACGCGGTGGGGCTGGTGCATCGCGTGCTGCGGGCCGCGGACGAGGGGAACGCCCTGGCCGCGGACACGCTGTTGCGGGTCGTGGTGACGCGGTTGCTGCGGTTGAACGGTGGGGCGCTGCCCCAGCGTGAGGTGCGGACGGCGGGGGCTCGCGTCGCGGCACGCGCGCGTGAGGTGCTCGAGGCGAGGATGGCCGAGCCGCCCAGTCTGGACGGGCTCGCGGGCGAGCTGGGAACCAGTCCGTTCGCGTTGCTGCGGGCCTTCCGAGAGGCGTACGGAATGCCGCCCCACACCTGGCTGACCGATGCCCGGGTACGGCGGGCACGGCTGCTGCTGGACGCCGGGACGGCGCCCGCGGAGGCCGCCGCGCTGGTGGGGTTCACCGACCAGCCCCATCTGAACCGGCACTTCAGCCGGATCGTCGGGGTGCCGCCGGGGGCCTACCAGCGGGAGCGCAAGAACGTACAAGACGCGGCGCGGCGGCCGCGCCTACCGTCCGACGCGTGGCAGAACAGACAGCTCTCACAGACATACGGCCCGAAGGACGGCCGGATGCCGCCGTCGTACGGGACGCCCTCGGGGTCGGAGTCGCCGTAGGACTGTCGGGGTTCGCGTTCGGGGTGACCTCGGCGGGCAGCGGACTCACCCTGTGGCAGACGTGTGCCCTCAGCCTTCTGGTGTTCACCGGGGCGTCCCAGTTCGCACTGGTGGGGGCGCTCGCCGCGGGTGGGAACCCGTTCACGGCGGCCGCGGGCGCCTTCTTCCTGGGGGTGCGCAACGCCTTCTACGGGCTGCGGCTGTCGCAGTTGCTGGCCCTCCCGCGCGCGGTGCGCCCGTTCGCCGCGCAGTGGGTGATCGACGAGACGGCGGCCGTCGCGCTGGCGCAGCCCACGCGGCGCAGTGTCCGCATCGGGTTCGCGGTGACCGGGCTCAGTCTGTACGTGCTGTGGAACCTGACCACGCTGCTCGGCGCGCTGGGTGCGGAGGCCATCGGCGACACCGCCGCGTGGGGGCTCGACGCGGCCGGCCCGGCGGTCTTCCTGGCGTTGCTGGCGCCGATGCTGCGCGGTGGTACCGAACGGGCTGTCGCCGGGCTCGCGGTGCTTCTCGGGCTGGGGCTGTTGCCGGTGCTGCCGGCCGGTCTGCCGGTGCTCGTGGCCGCCCTCGCGGCGCCGGTCGTGCTGTGGGTGCGTGGGCGTCGCGAGGGGCCGGAGGGGGAACGATGAACGTCTGGATCGCGATCGGCGTCACCGCCGTCAGTTGCTACGCCGTCAAGCTCGCCGGGCTGCTGGTGCCGGCCGGCGTGCTGGAGCGGCCGCTCGTCAAGCGGCTCGCCGCCCTGCTGCCCGTCGCCCTGCTCGCCGCCCTCACGGCCCAGCAGACGTTCGCCGACGGGCGGGCGCTGGTGCTGGACGCGCGGGCCGCCGGGGTTGCCGCGGCCGCCGTGGCGTTGTTCCTGCGCGCGCCCTTCCTGCTGGTCGTCGCGGCGGCCGTGGTGGTGACGGCGGGGGTGCGGGCGATCGGCGGGTGAGGCGCGGGGTCAGCCGATGGGACGGCCGTAGGACCTGAGGGTGCGCAGGGCCTGGATCGTCACCAGGGGGCGGGCCTCGAGGGCCGCGGCGGGGTTCCACCGGCGCCACCGGATCGGCCAGCCTCCGTCTTCCTGCTGCTCGCCCGCCAGGAAGTCCAGGGAGCGTGCCATCTCGTCGTCGGTGAACCACGCGCGCGCGAGGGAGTGCGGAGTCCTCGCGTAGTCGTGCGGGAAGTGGTGCTCACCGGGGGCGTATCCGGGGGCCACGGGGTGGGCGTCCAGGTGCTCGGGGTCGAGGGCGGCGAGGCGCTGTGCGCGGACCAGGCGGCCCAGGCGGTCGGCGGCCGCCTCCGCGCGCGGGCGGTCGGGTGCGGAGTCCAGGAAGGCCACGGCCGCCTGGATCTCGTACGGATGCGACTTCTCCAGGGACTCGACCGCCTGCCAGCAGAAGTCCGTCGCCCGGAACATCCACGCGTGCCACACCTCGTTGCGGTGCAGCAGACCCACCACCGGCCCCGTGGCGAGGAGTTCGCTGGGCGGGTCGTCCACGATGGGCACGAAGGGGGCCGTGGGATAGCCGCGCTGACTGGGATGAACCGCCGGCAGGGCGCCGTCCGGCGTCGAGACGGACGTCAGATAACGGCACACGCGCTCCACGCGCTGGCCGCCGCAGCGCCCGACGGAGTCCAGCACGCCCAGGGCGTGCGCGGTGTGCAGCGGCTGGCTTACCGGGCCGCGCAGATCGGGCTCCAGGGCGTGGCCGTACCCGCCGTCCTGGTTGCGGTAGGCGTCCAGCGCCGTGTCCACGGGGTCGGCGCCGCCGTGGAGGAAGTGGTACGCGAAGAGGCGCTGCTCCAGTACGCGCGCGGTGAGCCAGACGAACTGCTCGGCGCGGAACAGAGGGGAGTGCGCCGGGGGCGTCGGGGGGAGTGATGAAGCTCCTGATTCGGCCATGGCTCAGACCGTAGGACGGAAAGCGGTCTCGGCAAGTGCTCCCGGTCAGGGCCCACCCTCAGGGGCGGGATACTGGTGTCATGAGGTTGACGGTCTTCTGGGAGCGGATGGCGGAGCACTTCGGTACGGGGTACGCCGACACCTTCGCGCGCGATCACGTGATGTCGGAGCTCGGTGAACGCACCGTCCACCAGGCGCTCGACGCCGGCTGGGAGGCCAAGGACGTGTGGCGCGTGGTGTGCAGGGTCATGAACGTGCCACAGGAAAAGCGCTGACCGGTCACGAAGATCGCAGGACGTCACCCGATTGTCGGTGGCGTGAGTGAGACTTGCACTGTGGCAGACGAGACCGGGCAGGCAGCCCCCCACGCATCCCCCTCCGGCACAGCGCCGCCCGCCCGGCCTCCCGTCGGCGGCGTCGTCGCGGCCGGCGAACGCATGCCGCGCTGGCTGCCGCGTGCCATGGTCCTGGCGCTCGCCCTGGTCGCCGTGTTCCAGCTGGGCAGCTGGGCCTTCCACCAGCTCACCAGCCTGCTGATCAACATCCTGATCGCCTTCTTCCTGGCCCTGTCCATCGAGCCCGCCGTGAGCTGGATGGCCTCGCGCGGCATGCGCCGGGGGCTGGGCACCGGACTGGTGTTCCTCGCCGTGATGACGGTGTCCGCGGGCTTCGTCACCCTGCTCGGCTCGATGCTGGCGGGGCAGATCATCACCATGGTCGAGGGCTTCCCGGGCTACCTCGACTCCGTCATCAACTGGATCAACGCGCACTTCAACACCGACCTCAGGCGCGTGGACGTCCAGGAGGGTCTACTGCGCTCCGACTGGCTGCGCACCTACGTGCAGAACAGCGCCACCGGCGTCCTGGACGTGTCGGCCCAGGTCCTCGGGGGCCTGTTCCAGTTGCTGACGATCACCCTGTTCGCGTTCTACTTCGCCGCCGACGGCCCGAGACTGCGCCGCGCACTGTGCTCCGTGCTGCCGCCTGCCCGCCAGGCGGAGGTGCTGCGCGCGTGGGAGATCGCCGTCAACAAGACCGGCGGCTACTTGTACTCGCGCGGTCTGATGGCGCTCATCTCGGGTGTGGCGCACTACATATTGCTGCAGTTCCTGGGTGTGCCGTACGCGCCCGTACTGGCCGTATGGGTGGGGCTCGTGTCCCAGTTCATCCCCACCATCGGCACCTATCTCGCCGGCGCCCTGCCCATGCTGATCGCCTTCACGGTCGATCCCTGGTACGCGCTGTGGGTGCTGATCTTCGTCGTGATCTACCAGCAGTTCGAGAACTACGTGCTCCAGCCCAAGCTGACCTCCAAGACCGTCGACATCCACCCCGCGGTCGCCTTCGGGTCGGTCGTCGCGGGAACGGCACTCCTCGGCGCGGTCGGCGCGCTGATCGCCATCCCGGCGGTCGCCACGCTCCAGGCTTTCCTCGGGGCGTACGTGAAGCGGTATGCCGTCACGGACGACCCCCGGGTGCACGGGCACCGGAGGCGGACACCGGGGACGGGGCTCGTCATCCGCGCGCGGCGGGAGTGGGGGCGGCTGCGAGCGGCGGAGTCGGGGGAGCCTGGGGCGGAGTCAGGGGAGCCGGGAGAGCCGGGTACATCCAGGGGGTCCGGAAGATCCGAAGGGGCGGGGGGAGCCGGGGAGTCGGGGGAAACCGGGGAATCGGGGCAGGGTTCCGCGGAAGGGCGTTCGTAGGGCTTGCCGCCGGACGTCAGTAGGTGAGGACGGCCCACACCGCGGTCCCGGCGACGGCGGCCCAGTAGCAACCGGCCACCGTGGCGACGATCCTGCTGCGGACCGGCCGGCTCCAAGGAGTGCGGGAGAGCAGCCAGGCCAGCGCGGGCAGGATCAGCACGGCGTGCAGAGCCACCCCGTGCAGCGGCTTCAGCGGGGCCGTGGAGTGGTACGCCGCCTCCTGGTCGCCGGTCCGGACGAGCACCACGCCGCGTGCGATCATCGCCGCGCCCGAGGCCAGCGCGACGAGCAGGACGGCGAACCCGGAGCGTACGGCGAGGGCCATGCCCGCCGGGCCCGAGGGCCGGTGCCGGAACGCGGCGACCGCGAAGACACTGAGCAGGATCACCAGGACGCCACCGCCCACCGCGAGCGTCATCGACACCGCCGTGTCGAAGGGCGTCTCCATGTCGAGGTGCGAGGGCACCCGGCGCCACGCCTGGAGGGTGATGCCGCCGACCTCCACCACGCAGTCGGCGGCGAAAACGACGAGCAGCACGGTACGCAGCCTCGGCGCCATCCGCAGATACGACGTGACCCATGTGACCGCCATCAGCGTCACCCCGAAGGACAGCCCGAAGGTCACCGGCTTGCGCCACGAGACGGGGCCGTTCCACGGGCCGCCGTCCACCGCGAAGACCACCAGGTGCGCCAGGCCGGAGAGGAACAGGAGGAGGGCGGTGGTGTGGCAGAGACGATCGGCGACGGTTCCGGGGGAAGGGGCGGGGCCGACTGGGGAAGCGGTGTCCTGCGTGCGGGGAGCGGAGCCGGCTGTGGGGGAGGTGGCTTGCACGCGGGGCGAGGGGGCGACGACGGGGGCGGCGGACTGTGCGCGGGGTGCGGGGGCGACTGCCGGAGCGGAGGCGGTGGCCTGTGGGGGCCGTGCGGGAGGCTGCATGCCCCGAGCCTGACGGAGGAGTCCGGTGCCGTCGTCGTACGGCCGGAGACACCTGTCGTACGTCGTGGGAAGCAGGCGGAGTCCGGGGCGGTGGGCGGAGTCGGGGGCCCGTGTCAGTACGCGGTCGTAGTCTCGTAGGTGCCGCGTGGTGAGCTTGACACAAAAATCGAACATCCATTCTTATGGAGGCTCCGGTGAGGCTCTCGACGGGGATATCCACAGGGATTTGATGGTGAAGTGCCCGAGTTATCCACAGGCCGGACCGGCGTCGGGGCGCATTGTCAGTGGCAGGCGTTAGCGTCTTTGACGTGAAGCGATCGACTCAAGCAAACCGGGTGGAACCCATGGCAGGTACCGACCGCGAGAAGGCTCTCGACGCCGCCCTCGCGCAGATTGAACGGCAATTCGGCAAGGGCGCGGTCATGCGCATGGGCGAGCGGGCGAAGGAGCCGATCGAGGTCATCCCGACCGGGTCGACCGCACTCGACGTGGCCCTCGGCGTCGGTGGCCTGCCGCGCGGCCGTGTCGTGGAGATCTACGGACCGGAGTCCTCCGGCAAGACGACCCTGACCCTGCACGCGGTGGCGAACGCCCAGAAGGCCGGCGGACAGGTCGCCTTCGTGGACGCGGAGCACGCCCTCGACCCCGAGTACGCGAAGAAGCTCGGCGTCGACATCGACAACCTCATCCTCTCCCAGCCGGACAACGGCGAGCAGGCCCTCGAGATCGTGGACATGCTGGTCCGCTCCGGCGCTCTCGACCTCATCGTCATCGACTCCGTCGCGGCGCTCGTCCCGCGCGCGGAGATCGAGGGCGAGATGGGCGACAGCCACGTGGGTCTGCAGGCCCGCCTGATGAGCCAGGCCCTGCGGAAGATCACCAGCGCGCTCAACCAGTCCAAGACCACCGCGATCTTCATCAACCAGCTCCGCGAGAAGATCGGTGTGATGTTCGGCTCGCCGGAGACCACGACCGGTGGCCGGGCGCTGAAGTTCTACGCCTCGGTGCGTATCGACATCCGCCGCATCGAGACCCTGAAGGACGGCACGGAGGCGGTCGGCAACCGCACCCGCTGCAAGGTCGTCAAGAACAAGGTCGCGCCGCCCTTCAAGCAGGCCGAGTTCGACATCCTCTACGGCCAGGGCATCAGCCGCGAGGGCGGCCTGATCGACATGGGCGTGGAGCACGGCTTCGTCCGCAAGGCCGGCGCCTGGTACACGTACGAGGGCGACCAGCTCGGCCAGGGCAAGGAGAACGCCCGCAACTTCCTCAAGGACAACCCCGACCTCGCCAACGAGATCGAGAAGAAGATCAAGGAGAAGCTGGGCGTGGGCGTGCGGGCCGAGGAGCCGGCGGCGGAGCCGGGCGCGGACGCCGCGGTCACCACCACTCCCGCAGCCGACCCGGCCAAGGCGGTGCCGGCCCCGGCGGCGGCCAAGACGGCCAAGACCAAGGCCGCGGCTGCCAAGAGCTGATTCGTGACACGGCGAACCGACTGGGCCGAGTACGCAGACCCCGGCATCCCGCGGGAGCCGGATCCGGGGAGCGCGGACGAGGGGGGCTTTGCCGGGGCCGCGCACGGTGACGACTGGACGGACGAGGGCTCGCACGCCGGTGCGGCCGCGAGCCGCGGCGACGGGTCTCGCGGCGACCGCGGGGGGCGCGGCGAGGCCGGTTCACGCCGGGGGCGCGGACGCCGTCGACGGGACTTCGCGGAGCCGTCCGCCGAGGACGGGGGCACCTCCTCCTTGTCGAGGGCCGAGCAGGAGGAGTCCCCAGGGGACCCGGCTGAGCGGGCACGGGCGATCTGCCTGCGCCTGCTCACCGGGACCCCACGCACGCGGAAGCAGCTCGCGGACGCCCTGCGCAAGCGGGAGATCCCGGACGACGTGGCCGAGGAGGTGCTGTCGCGGTTCGAAGAAGTCGGGTTGATCAACGACAGTGCCTTCGCGGACGCCTGGGTGGAGTCCCGGCATCACGGCCGGGGACTGGCCCGGCGGGCGTTGGCGCAGGAGCTGCGGACCAAGGGGGTCGACTCCACGCTGATCGACGCGGCCGTCGCCCAGCTCGACACCGATCAGGAGGAGGCGACCGCACGCGAACTCGTCGCCCGCAAGCTGCGCTCGACGCGAGGGCTCGACCGCGACAAGCGGCTCCGCCGGCTGGCGGGGATGCTGGCGCGCAAGGGCTATCCCGAGGGGATGGCGCTGCGGGTGGTGCGGCGGGCGTTGGAGGAGGAGGGGGACGATACGGACTTCTTGGAGGAGGAAGGGTTTTGAGGGGGTCCCGGCACGGTTGAGCTGCGTGGGCGCTTTCGGCTTCAGCTTCCGGATATCGACTTCGCCTGCGGTTGTGCGATTGCGGGTGCCGGGTGCCGGGTGCGGGAGCGGTCGCGGGTGGGGCCGATGTGGGTGCGCGCGGAGGTGCGGCTGGTCGGGGCGTGGGCTGGAGCTCGTTCGGTGGCTCTTCTCCACGGAACCGCCACGCCCCCGCCTGGGCCGTCACAGGCCCACCGTCGCCCACGCCCTCACGGGCTCGCCGTTACGGACGCGCCCCTCACGGACTCGGCGTCACAGGCTCGCCGTTACGGGCAGGCCCGCAGCCCGCCACGCCTGGAATCCCCCCTCCAGGTCTGTCGCCCGGTGCAGGCCCAGGCGGTGCAGGGACTCCGCCGCCAGGCTCGACGCGTAACCCTCGTTGCAGATCACCACGACGCGCAGGTCGTGACTCGTGGCCTCGGGAAGGCGGTGGCTGCCCCGGGGGTCGAGACGCCACTCCAGCTCGTTGCGCTCCACGACCACGGCGCCGGGGATCAGGCCGTCCCGCTCGCGCAGGGCCGCGTACCGGATGTCCACGAGGAGCGCTTCGCCGGCCCGGGCGGCTTCGTACGCCTCCTGCGGTTCGATCCGCACGTACTCTTCGCGCACCCGCTCCAGCAACTCGTCGATACTCACCGGAAGCCCCTGCTCACCGCTCATCGGCCCTCCCCAACGACGCTGCGCCACCTGCACGTTCACCGGCACAAGGCCACTTTTGCGCACCCCGCCTCACTGCCAGTCCTCCGGCCGCTCGACCTGCTCCAGCCGCAACACACTCCCCGTACGGCTGTACCGGCGGATCCGCGGCAGCGGTGGGTAGTAGACGTGTACGGAGACGGCGTGCCGGTCGGGGGACTCGTTGAGCACCTCGTGGACATGGTGGCGGCCGAAGGAGCGGCCCTGGCCCGCCGGCAGTCGGCGTTGCCGGTCGACGTCCTCCGTGAGTTCCAGGGTCTTCCAGCCGTCGGTGGGCAGCCGGGCGGCGAGGGAGTGCTCCTTGAGTTCACCGCGGGCGGTGAGGAAGGCGCCCACCGAGTCGGCGTGATCGTGCCAGCCGGTGCCCGTGCCGGGGGGCCAGCCGATCAGCCAGGCCTCGCTGCCGCCGGGACCCTCCAGTCGTACCCAGGTACGGCCCTCGGGGTCGAGCGGCAGTGAGTCGATCAACGCGGCGTCGGCGGCCGTTCGCCGGACGAAGTCGAGGAGGTCGGCCTGTGTCGGGGCGCCCGCGGCCGATGCGGGAGCCGGTGCGGAGCCGGCAACCGAAGCGGAAGGGGATACGGGGGCGGAGGGAGAGGGGGAGACAGACAACGTGCACCGTCCTGAAGAGCGTTCGCGGGAGCGCGCGCGGCGAGGCGTCAGCGGCGCGCGGAAGAAAGAAAGGCGAAGTCAGCAGGACGGACGACACACGCAGCCCGCATAGCGGACGAGGTCCATATGGACCCTCCGCCACAGGCGCACACAGGTGTCGGTCACGATCCGGAGTACACCATGCCGGTCCGGACCGGTCAACTCGCCGCCACTCTGCGGACGGAGACACGGGGTGACGGCGAGGAGGAGGTGCGCACGGCGCCCCGGGAGGTCCCGGAAGATCGGCGCGAGCCCGCCGTGGCCGGCGCGGACCTGCGCATCAGGGCGAGCCCGCTGAAGCCGGCGTGCACCCGCACACCAAGGCGAGCCTCCCTCGGGTACATCAGCGCGCGGCCCGGGAACAGGCGCCGACCCTCGCCGCGAACCAGCGCGCGGCCCGCGCCGGACGACCGCGCCCCGGTAAACCAGCGCGCCGGCCGGCCTCAGACGAGCGCCCCGCAAAAACCAGCGCGCCGACCCGCGCCGAACGAGTGCCCCCGGCGAACCAGCGCGTCGGCCCGCTCCGGACGAGCGGCCCCGGCAAAGCAGCGCGCCGACCCGCGCCGAACGAGTGCCCCCGGCGAACCAGCGCGTCGGCCCGCTCCGGACGAGCGGCCCCGGCAAAGCAGCGCGCCGACCCGCGCCGAACGAGTGCCCCCGGCGAACCAGCGCGTCGGCCCGCTCCGGACGAGCGGCCCCGGCAAAGCAGCGCGCCGACCCGCGCCGAACGAGTGCCCCGGCGAACCAGCGCGTCGGCCCGCTCCGGACGAGCGGCCCCGGCAAAGCAGCGCGCCGGCCCGCGCCGAACGAGTGCCCCCGGCGAACCAGCGCGTCGGCCCGCTCCGGACGAGCGGCCCCGGCAAAGCAGCGCGCCGACCCGCGCCGAACGAGTGCCCCCGGCGAACCAGCGCGTCGGCCCGCTCCGGACGAGCGGCCCCGGCAAAGCAGCGCGCCGGCCCGCGCCGAACGAGTGCCCCCGGCGAACCAGCGCGTCGGCCCGCTCCGGACGAGCGGCCCCGGCAAAGCAGCGCGCCGGCCCGCCCCATCCCAGCTCACCTCGTCCCGCGTCAGCGCGACCCCGCCGTCGCCTCGGCCGTGGTCTGCGACGGGCCGCCCAGTGTCGCCTCCGCCGCCGCGTACAGCTCGGCGGGGCGGACGCCGTTGAGGGCCGTGACGAGGTGGCCGTCGGGGCGGATGAGGAGCACGGTGTGGGCGGACGCGCCGGGGTAGCGCTCTGCGACCAGGAGTTCGGCGGGGTGGGGCAGCGCGGTGACCGCGGCCGCGAGCCGGGGCATGATCCCGGCGGTCACCCAGTGCTTGCGCTCCCACACGCCGGTGCCCGGTGCGATCAGCACGACGAGCAGTGCGCCGCGACCGAGGCGGTCGCGCAGCCGTACGAAGGAACCATCCTCCGCCGTGACGCGCACGTCGGTCACCGGCGCGCCAGGGAGCGTGTCGACGGGGACCTCCGCCTCGATGGGTTCGGGCGCGAGGGGTGAGTCGGCGTACGTGGCCGGCGCGCCCAGCGCTCCGCGCCCCAGGTGGCCGTCGGCGAGCAGGGCGTCATGGTTGCGGCCCGCGCCGGGGACGTAGGAGCGCAGGGCTCCGCCGCCGCGCAGCAGTGGCAGCACCTGGTCGGCGGCGCGCAGCCGGGCGGCGACGACGGCGCGGCGCTCCGCCTGGTAGCTGTCGAGGAGGGCCTCGCGCGGCCCGTGGTGCCAGGCCAGCGCGAGCTTCCAGGCGAGGTTGTCGGCGTCCTTGAGCCCTTCCTCCAGTCCCTGCGTGCCGAGCGCCCCGAGGAGATGGGCCGCGTCTCCGGCGAGGAAGACACGGCCGACGCGCCAGCGGCGGGCCAGGCGGTGGTGGACGGTGTGCACGCCGGTGTCCAGCAGTTCGTACGCGGGTGTGGAGCCGCCGGTCCAGCCCGCGAGAGTCTCGCGGACGCGGGTCACCAGGAGCTCGGGCGTGACGAGGTCCTTGCCGGGCGGCAGCAGCCAGTCCAGCCGCCAGATGCCGCCGGGGAGCGGGCGTGCGGTGATTTCCCCGGACGAGGGCCCCGACGTCCGCCACGGCGGCGTCCGATGGAGCAACGCCCGACCGGGCCAGGGGAGTTCCGCCCGCAGCGCGGCGACGGCGTACCGTTCCACCGCGGTACGGCCGGGGAAGCGGATGTCCTGGAGCTTGCGCACGGTGGAGCGGGGGCCGTCGCAGCCCACCAGATAACTGCCGCGCCACCAGGTGCCGTTCGGGCCACGAGTGTGCGCGGTGACGCCGGAGGTCTCCTGTTCGATGGCGTCGAGCCTGCTGTCCGCGGCGATCCTGACGAGGGGTTCGCGGTCGACGGCGGCGCGCAGGGCGCCGGTGAGGACGTGCTGGGCCAGGTGCAACGGCGGCTGTTCGGGAGCGGTGCCGGTGGTCACGGCGTAGTCCGAGCCGAGCCGGCGGCCCTGCTCCTCCGGGCGGACGCCGGTGTGGTCGCCGGAGCCGCTGCCCTCGAAGCCGGGGCCCAGGAAGCCGCCGGAGCCGTCGGCGTCGCCGGGGTCCTCGAACGTGATCTCCCGAACCACCTGCTTGCGCCGCATCGACCGCCATCCGGCCCAACGGGTGCCGGCCTCGTCGAGCGGCACGCCGGTCAGCCGTTCCACGAACGCGGCGGTGTCCTCGCGCAGGACGACGGTGCGGGCGAGCCGAGGTTCGTCCAGCCCCGGGCCCTCGTCGAGAACGACGGACGGCACGTCCTGGCGCGCCAGCGCCAGGGCGAGCGTGAGCCCGACGGGCCCCGCTCCGACGACGATCACCGGATCCACGCGGCGCTCCCTGTCCGCAGCGGTGCCTTCGGAGACGTGTGTGAACAGGAGGTTGGAGCAGGGTGCACGATCACAGAACGTATGCAACCCATTGCCGGTGCTTGCGTCAAGTGACGAGGGGCAGTGGCGATCATGCCACTGCCCCTCGTGTCACCGCAGGCTACTGAGTGGCCCTCAGGGCTTGCCCTCCGCGCCGGTGCCGTAGCTGCCGCCGATCTCGGCGGCGTTGAGGTCCTCCACCTTCTCGGCCCCGAGCACCGCGCCGGTGCTCCGCTTGCTGCGCCGCAGGCGGGCCTCCAGCCAGCTCGCGAAGCTGGTGAGGATGAAGTTCACGATGATGAAGATGATCGCGACGACGATGAAGCTCGGGATGACGTTGGCGTAGTTGGCCGCGAGCGTGCCGCGGGCGCTGACGAGTTCGCTGTAGTTGAGCAGCGCGCCACCCAGCGCGGTGTCCTTCACGATGACGACCAGCTGGCTGACGATGGCCGGGAGCATCACCGTGACGGCCTGCGGCAGCAGGATGGTGGTCATCGTCTGGCCCTTGCGCAGGCCGATCGCCTGGGCGGCCTCCGTCTGCCCCTTGGGCAGGGCGAGGATGCCGGCCCGGACGACCTCGGCGAGGACCGAGGCGTTGTACAGGACCAGGCCGGTGACGACCGCGTACAGGGGCCGGACCTCGCTGCTGATGTCCGTCGAGCGGGCGTAGAACTCGTTGGCGAACAGCATCAGCAGCAGCACCGGGATCGCCCGGAAGAACTCCACGACCGCTCCGGCCGGCCCGCGCACCCATCGATGGTCGGACAGGCGCGCGATGCCGAATATGGCGCCCAGCGGGAGGGCGATGACCATGGCGAGCGCCGCGGCCTTCAGCGTGTTGCCGAGACCGGGCAGAAGATACGTCGTCCAGGCCGCGCCCTCGGTGAACGGCTTCCACAGGGCCCATTCCAGCTGGCCCTTGTCGTCCAGGACCTGCCAGACCCACCACGCGAGCAGCGCGAGCAGGGCGACGAAGACAACCGAGAAGATGATGTTGCGCCGTTTGGCCTTGGGGCCGGGGGCGTCGTACAGAACCGAGGTCACCGCTTCACCGCCAGTCGCTTGCTCAGCCAGCCGAGGAAGAGGCCGGTGGGCAGGGTCAGTACCACGAAACCGAAGGCGAAGATCGCGCCGATGAGCACGGTTTGAGCCTCGTTCTCGATCATTTCCTTCATGAGCAGGGCCGCTTCCGCCACACCGATCGTGGCGGCCACCGTCGTGTTCTTGGTCAACGCGATCAGGACGTTGGCCAACGGGCCGATGACCGAGCGGAACGCCTGCGGCAGCACGATGAGCCGCAGGACCTGACTGAAGTTCAGCCCGAGGGCCCGGGCCGCCTCGGCCTGCCCGACGGGCACGGTGTTGATGCCGGACCGCAGCGCTTCGCAGACGAAGGCGGCGGTGTAGGCGACGAGGCCGAGGACCGCCAGCCGGAAGCCCTGCAGGTCGAAGTCGTCCGGCGCGCCCATCGTCACCCCGAAGATGTCGGCGAGGCCGAGCGAGGTGAAGACGATGATGACCGTCAACGGGATGTTCCGGACGATGTTGACATAGGCGGTGCCGAAGCCGCGCATCAGCGGGACCGGGCTGACCCGCATCGCGGCCAGCAGGGTTCCCCAGACCAGCGAGCCGATGGCCGAGAAGACGGTGAGCTGCACCGTCACCCAGAAGGCGCCCAACAGGCTCGGGTCGTCATAGTCAGAAAGAAAGTCGAACACGATCTCCCGCGCTTCCGGGTGTGTGACGAACGTGGCGGGCAGGGCACGCCGCCGCCGGGACAGCGGCCGGCGGCGGCGTGCCCGCGAAACACTCCGCCGGGTGCGGACTCCCGCGGCTGAGTGCGGACTCCCGCGTTACTGAACGATCTTGCCGATCTGCGGCGCGGGCTCGTTCTGGTAGTTGGCCGGACCGAAGTTGTCCTTGACGGCCTTGTCCCAGGCGCCGTCGCTGACCATCTTCTCCAGCGCGTCATTGATCTTGTTCAGGGTCTCGGAGTCGCCCTTCTTGACACCGATGCCGTAGTTCTCGTTGCTCAGCTTCAGGCCCGCGAGCTTGAACTGGCCCTTGTACTGGTCCTGCGAGGCGAAGCCGGCGAGGATCGAGTCGTCGGTGGTCACCGCGTCGACGGCACCGCTCTGCAGACCGGCGATGCACTCCGAGTACGTGCCGTACTCCCGCAGCTGGGCGTCCGGAGCGATCTCCTCCTTGACGTTCTGCGCGGAGGTGGAGCCGGTCACCGAGCACAGCTTCTTGCCGTTGAGGTCGGTGCCCTCCTTGATGTCCGAGTCCGCCTTGAGCAGCAGGTCCTGATGGGCCAGCAGGTACGGGCCGGCGAAGTCGACCTTCTGCTTGCGCTCGTCGGTGATCGAGTAGGTGGCCGTGATGAACTTCACGTCACCGCGGGAGAGGGCGTTCTCACGGTCGGCGCTCTTGGTCTCGACCCACTCGATCTGGTCGGCTTCGTAGCCGAGTTCCTTGGCCACGTAGGTGGCGACGTCCACGTCGAAGCCGGAGAAGGAGCCGCCCGGCTCCTTCAGGCCGAGACCGGGCTGGTCGTACTTGATGCCGATCTTGATCTTGTCGCTGCCACCGGAGCCCGACTCCGAGTCCCCGTCGCCCCCGCCGCACGCGGTGGCGGTCAGGGACAGGACAAGTGCGGTGGTCGCCGCGGCGGTGACCTTGCGGAACTTCATGGTGAACATCCTTTGCGTGGTGAAGTGGAGGGCCGTCCGTGCGGGAAGCGCGGCTCGTCGCGGAGGCGACGAGCGACGGTCAGTGGTGGAGGATCTTCGACAGGAAGTCCTTGGCGCGGTCGCTGCGCGGATTGCTGAAGAACTGGTCCGGCACGGCCTCTTCGACGATGCGGCCGTCTGCCATGAACACCACACGGTTCGCGGCCGATCGCGCGAAGCCCATCTCGTGCGTGACGACGATCATGGTCATGCCGTCGCGGGCGAGCTGCTGCATGACTTCCAGCACCTCGTTGATCATCTCCGGGTCGAGGGCCGAGGTCGGCTCGTCGAAGAGCATGACCTTCGGGTCCATGGCCAGGGCGCGTGCGATCGCGACGCGCTGCTGCTGGCCACCGGAGAGCTGCGCGGGGTACTTGTCCGCCTGCGAGGCCACGCCGACCCGGTCGAGCAGGGCCCGGGCCTTCGCCTCGGCCTGCTTCTTCTCCGCCCTGCGGACCTTGATCTGGCCCAGCATCACGTTCTCGAGCACGGTCTTGTGCGCGAAGAGGTTGAACGACTGGAACACCATGCCGACATCGGCGCGCAGCCGGGCCAGCGCCTTGCCCTCCGCGGGCAGCGGCTTGCCGTCGATGGTGATCGAGCCGGAGTCGATCGTCTCCAGCCGGTTGATGGTGCGGCACAAGGTGGACTTTCCGGACCCGGAGGGCCCGATGACCACGACGACCTCGCCGCGGGCGATCGTCAGATCGATGTCCTGGAGAACGTGCAACGCGCCGAAGTGCTTGTTGACGCTCTTCAGGACGACCAGTTCGCCGGTCGCGGCCACATCTTCCTTGGCCACCGATACTTCGGTCATCGCTCTCAGGCTCCGTCCTCCTCGGTTTCGGAGGACAGTAGCTACCCTACGCGACCTGCGTCATTACATCTGAGGCGAATTTGAGTATCACGATCCGATAGCAGCTGGACACGACAGGTAGCGCGGACGGCAGGTCGCGTATCGGCCGGATAACGGAAGGGCCGGGCAACCGGAACCCGCTTGACGCCGTCCTCCTCCATCAGCGTCACTGCCTTGGTGCACGCGCGCGTGTGCACGTTTGTGTACCCGCCGAGTCCGTACTGCCGATGAACCGAAGGGGGCCGGGATGAGACTGCTCCTCGTCGAGGACGACAACCACGTCGCCGCCGCTCTGTCCGCGGTCCTGGCCCGGCATGGTTTCGACGTCACGCACGCGCGCAACGGCGAGGAGGCACTCCAGGCGCTCGTCCCCGAGGGCGTCGGCTTCGGCGTCGTCCTGCTCGACCTCGGCCTGCCCGACCAGGACGGGTACGAGGTGTGCGGCAAGATCCGCAAGCGCACCAGCATCCCGGTGATCATGGTCACCGCGCGCTCCGACGTCCGTTCCCGTATCCACGGCCTCAACCTGGGCGCCGACGACTACGTCGTGAAGCCCTACGACACCGGTGAGCTCCTCGCCCGTATACACGCCGTCAGCCGGCGCACCGCTCACGAGGACCCGGGGGCCGGCGGCGACACCGCGCTGCTCCTCGGCCCCGTGCGCATCGAACTGCCCACCCGCCAGGTCACCGTGGACGGTGCGGTCGTCCCCCTGACCCGCAAGGAGTTCGACCTGCTCGCCCTGCTCGCACAGCGTCCCGGGGTGGTGTTCCGGCGGGAGCAGATCATCAGCGAGGTGTGGCGCACCAGCTGGGAGGGGACCGGACGCACCCTGGAGGTGCACGTCGCGTCCCTGCGCGCCAAGCTGCGCATGCCCGCCCTCATCGAGACCGTGCGCGGCGTCGGCTACCGGCTCGTCGCCCCGGCCGCGTAGCGGGGCAGGGTGCACACACGTCTCCTGCCGCTGCTGATCGTCCTGATGGCGGCCGTACTGCTGGCCCTCGGCATCCCTCTCGCCGTCAGCGTGGCCGCGGCCCAGCAGCAGAAGGTGGTCGTCGACCGGATCGACGACACGGCGTTCTTCGCGGCCCTCGCCCAGTTCGTCAACGCCCCGCCCGAACCCCCGGGCAGGCGCCTGGAGACGCTGAGCCGCGAACTCGACAGCTACCACGAGGTCTACGGCATCAGGGTCGGCGTCTTCTACGCCGATGAGACCTCCATGGCTCACGCGCCGGCGGAGTGGTCCCTCCCGCGGACGGGCGAGGTGCGGGCCGCCTTCGACGAGGCGCTGCTCAGCCGCCGCAGCGACGATCCCGAGCAGGTGTGGCCGTGGCAGAACCACCGGCTCGTCGTGGCCTCCCCGGTGATCCGGGACGGCGACGTCGTCGCGGTGGTGGTCACCGACTCGCCCACCGGGCAGATGCGTTCCCGGATCCTGTACGGCTGGCTGGTCATCGCCGCCGGGGAGACGGCCGCCATGCTGCTGGCCGTCGGCGCCGCGCTGCGGCTGACCGGCTGGGTGCTCAGACCCGTACGCGTCCTGGACGCGACCACGCACGAGATCGCCACCGGACGCCTGAAGTCCCGGGTGGCGGTGGCCAGCGGGCCGCCGGAACTACGGCGGCTCGCCCGTTCCTTCAACGAGATGGTGGACAACGTCGAGGTCGTCCTGGAGCAGCAGCGCGCCTTCGTCGCCGACGCCTCGCACCAGTTGCGCAACCCGCTCGCAGCCCTGCTGCTGCGCATCGAGCTGCTCGCCCTCGAACTGCCCGAGGGCAACGAGGAGATCGCCTCCGTCCAGGCCGAGGGCAAGCGCCTGGCACGGGTCCTGGACGACCTGCTCGACCTGGCGCTCGCCGAGCACGCCGGGGCCGACCTCCGGCTCACCGACATCGGCGCGCTCACCGGCGAGCGGGTCGCCGCCTGGGCGCCGACCGCCGAGGCCAAGGGCGTACGGCTGGTGGGGAAGTGCCCGCCGACGACCGCCTGGGCCGACCCGGTGACCCTGTCCAGCGCGCTGGACGCGGTGATCGACAACGCGGTGAAGTTCACCCCCGCGGGCGAGTGCGTCGAGGTCACCGTGGCCAGCAACGGTGGGCGCTCGACCGTCGTGGTCGCCGACCGCGGGCCCGGCCTGACCGACGAGGAGCTGACCCGCGTCGGAGACCGCTTCTGGCGCAGCGGACGGCACCAGAACGTGAAGGGCTCGGGGCTCGGCCTGTCCATCTCCCGCGCGCTGCTCGCGGCGGCCGGTGGCTCCATCGCGTACGAGCACCAGGCACCGCACGGGTTGAAGGTGACGGTGAGCGTGCCGCGCAACGGCCCTACGGCTTGACCGAGCGGTAGTAGCGCCGCGCGCCGTCGTGCAGGGGCAGGGGGTCGGTGTAGATCGCCGTGCGTAGATCGACCAGCTGGGCGGAGTGGACGTGGGCGCCGATGCCGTCGCGGCTCTTTATCACCGTGCGGGTCACCCACTCGGTGAGCTCGGGATCCATGTCCTTGCGGGTGATCAGCACGTTGGACACCGCCATCGTGGGCACGGCGACGCCGCCACGGGCCCCGTACGCCGACTCGGGCATGTTGGTGGCGCGATAGTGCTGGGTGGCCGGACCCTGGCGGTGCAGCTCGTCGACGTAGGCGGCGTCGATCGGCAGGAACCGGAAATTGAACTTCCGGGACAGTTGCAGCAGACCGTCCGTGGGCAGCCCGCCGGACCAGAAGAACGCCTCGATCTCACCGCTCCGGAGCCGGTCCGGCCCGGTGTCGATGCCGTCGGACATCGGCGTGATGTCCTGCTGCGCGTCGATGCCGGCCGCCCTGAGCACCCGGGTCGCGATCAGCCGCACGCCCGAGTGGGGCAGACCTACGGCGACCCGCCTGCCGCGCAGGTCCGCGACCGAGTCGATGTCCGAGTCGCGGGGGACGACGACGTGCACGTAGTCGTCGTACAGCCGTGCGACCCCGCGAAGCCGGTCCGCCCCCGGGCCCTTGTTCAGCTCGTACGTCTCCACCGCGTCGGCCGCGGCGATGGTGAAGTCGGCCTCGCCGGTCGCCACGCGTGCGACGTTCTCCTGCGAGCCGTCACTGGTCAGCAGCCGCACGTCGAGGTTCGGCATGTCCTTGGACAGCTCGGTGCGCAGCAGGGTGGCGTACTCCTGGTAGACACCGCGGGGCGTGCCGGTGCTGAACGTGATCGACCCGCTCGGCGGCTCCTCGCCCAGCGGCAGCAGCCACCACAGCAGCAGGCCGAGGGCGACGACGCCGGCGGCCGTGCCCTGCAGGGCGCGGCGGGTGCCGATACGGGGGAACGTTCTGGGCATGCGCGCGATCCTGCCAGCCCGTACGGCGGCTGACCAGGACGGGAGTCACAGGGGACTGTCAGTGCGGGCCGATATCGTTCCTGGCATGAGTTCCTCGCCCGCCGACCTGGTCCGCGCGTTCCACCTCGCCTTCGGCCTCGACGTCCGCGGCACCCCGGAGCGGGTCCCGTCGGAACTGGCCGCGCATCGGGCCGAGCTGCTGGCCGAGGAGGCCGCGGAGGTCGCCGAGGTGGCGGTGACCGGGCCCCTGGACAAGCTCGCGCACGAGCTGGCCGACGTCGTCTACGTGGCGTACGGCACAGCTCTGGTGCACGGCATCGACCTGGACGCGGTCATAGCCGAGATCCACCGCTCCAACATGACCAAGCTGGGCCCCGACGGCCAGGTGGTGCGCCGCGCCGACGGCAAGGTCCTGAAGGGGGAGCACTGCGAGGCGCCGGACGTCGCGGGGGTGCTGCGCCGGCAGGGGTGGCGGCCGGACGAGGGGTGAGCCGGTCGCGGGGCCGGGCGCGGACGGCAGCCGCGAGGGCGCGAGTGGGCCGCCTCGGGGGCGCGCGTCAGCGGAACGGTGGCGGTTCAGGGCTCCTTTCGCGCGGGCTCCTTGCGCGCCAGGCTCCCTCCGCGCAGCCCCGCCTCGTCCGTCATGCGCCCGGGCCAGGGGCCCCGACGCATCCGGCCTCAGTCCCCCACCTGCGCCTCCGCCCTGGCGGTCTCCTCGTGCCGGACCGGGCCGGGTGTGTTCTTGGAGCGGCGTGTCCAGCGCATCGCGAGTGGCTCGGTGTAGCGGGCTGTGACGGGCCCGAGGATGACCAGGATCAGGACGTAGGCGGTGGCCAGCGGGCCCAGGGACGGTTCGATGCCGGCCGTCACCGCCAGGCCGGCGATCACGATCGAGAACTCGCCGCGCGCCACCAGCGCACCGCCCGTGCGCCAGCGGCCCCGGACGGAGATGCCGGCACGCCGGGCCGCCCAGTAGCCAGTCGCGATCTTGGTCAGTGTGGTGGCGACGGCCAGGGCGAGGGCCGGCAGCAGGACCGGCGGGATGCTCGCCGGGTCGGTGTGCAGGCCGAAGAAGACGAAGAAGACCGCGGCGAACAGGTCGCGCAGCGGGCTCAGCAGGGTGTGCGCCCCCTCCGCCACCTCCCCGGACAGCGCGATGCCGACCAGGAACGCGCCCACCGCCGCCGACACCTGAAGCTGCTGGGCGATGCCCGCGACCAGGATCGTCAGCCCGAGGACGACCAGCAGCAGCTTCTCCGGGTCGTCGCTGGAGACGAACCGCGAGATGACGCGGCCGTAGCGCACCGCCGCGAAGAGGACCAGCCCCGCCACGCCCAGCGCGATCGCCAGCGTCACACTCCCCGCCGCCAGACCGATGCCGGCGACCAGCGCGGTGACGATGGGCAGGTACACGGCCATCGCCAGGTCCTCCAGGACCAGCACGCTGAGGATCACCGGCGTCTCACGGTTGCCGATCCGGCCGAGTTCGCCGAGCACCTTGGCGATGACACCGGAGGACGAGATCCAGGTGACGCCCGCCAGTACGACGGCGGCCACCGGGCCCCAGCCCAGGATCAGCGCGGCCGCCGCGCCCGGCAGGGCGTTGAGCGCGAAGTCGACCAGTCCCGCCGGGTAGTGCGCCTTGAGGTTGGTCACGAGGTCGCTGGCCGTGTACTCCAGGCCCAGCATCAGCAGCAGCAGGATGACGCCGATCTCGGCGCCGATGGCCACGAACTCCTCGCTGGCCCCGAGCGGCAGCAGGCCGCCCTCGCCGAAGGCCAGCCCGGCGAGCAGATAGAGCGGGATGGGGGAGAAGCCCAGCCGGCCGGCCACGCGGCCGAGCAGGCCGAGGCCGAGCAGGATCGAACCGAACTCGATCAACAGGACCGCGGAGTGCACCGGCTCACTCCCGCCCGAGTATCGCCGCGGCGGCGTCGACACCCTCGCGGGTGCCGATCACGATCAGCGTGTCACCGCCGGCGAGGCGGAAGTCCGGCGCCGGGGACGGTATCGCGTCGGCCCGCCGCAGCACCGCCACGACGGACGCGCCGGTCTCGGTGCGCATCCGGGTGTCGCCGAGGACGCGGCCGTTCCACCGCGAGGTCCCGCCGACCGTGATCCGCTCGGCCACCAGGCCGAGGTCCGTGGTGGACAGCAGGCTGTTGCTGTGGTGCGACGGCTGCATGGCGTCGATCAGTGCCGCTGCCTCCGCGGCGGTCAGGTGCAGCGACTGCAGGCAGGAGTCGGGGTCGTCGGCCCGGTAGACGTTGACCGTGCGGGTGCCGTCGCGGTGGGCCACCACGGACAGATGGCGGTGTTCCCGGGTCACCAGGTCGTACTGGACCCCGATGCCCGGCAGCGGCGTCGCCCTCAGGCGTGGTGCGGACACGATTCTTCCCCTTACTCGTTGCTCGGTCGTCCTGCTGATTGCTCGGCCGATCACCGGGGCGACGGATGCCCTCGACGATCGTTCCGCCGGTCGCCCCGGTCGCCCCGGTCGCCCCGGTCGCCCCGGTCGCCCCGGTCGCCCCGGTCGCCCCGGTCGCCCCGGTCGCCCCGGTCGCCCCGGTCGCCCCGGTGGTCCCAGTGGTCCCGGTGGTCCTCCCGGTGACCCGGTGGTCCCGTCGTCCCGGTCGCCCGGCGTTTTTGACCGTCCCGGCCAGTCCCGGCCGGTCCCGGCGGTCCCGGTCGTGCTGGTCGGCCCGGCCCCGCCATGCTGCCATCCGCCCGTACGGCGGCGACATGGGTGTCAACACGGAAGGACGTGCGCGACGGCGGGCGGAGAGCTGGCCGGGGCGGTGCTCATGGTGGGGTCGGCGCCCGAGCGGGGCCCGGAGGTACGGCTGCGCATACCGGCCACCGGCGGGGGCCGTTGATGCCGGCACCGATACGCGTGCTGCTCGCGGACGGCCACACGCTCGTACGCCATGGTCGACCCGTGGGCGGAGGACTACGTGGAGGGCCGCTTCGGACAGACGCGGAAGAGGCACTGCCGGAACCGCCTACCCTTATGGCATGAGCAGCATCGACCGGAGCCAGACAGTGGGCGTCACTCGCAGCTATGAGATCCGCACCTACGGGTGCCAGATGAACGTCCACGACTCCGAGCGATTGGCCGGACTGCTGGAGGACGCCGGGTACGTACGCGCCCCGGAGGGCTCCGACGGCGAGGCGGACGTCGTCGTCTTCAACACCTGCGCGGTACGGGAGAACGCCGACAACCGGCTGTACGGCAACCTCGGCCACCTCGCCCCGAAGAAGGCCGGGCGGCCCGGCATGCAGATCGCGGTCGGCGGCTGCCTCGCGCAGAAGGACCGCGACACGATCGTGAAGAGGGCGCCCTGGGTGGACGTCGTCTTCGGCACGCACAACATCGGCAAGCTGCCCGTCCTGCTGGAACGCGCGCGCGTGCAGCAAGAGGCGCAGGTCGAGATCGCCGAGTCGCTGGAGGCGTTCCCGTCGACGCTGCCGACGCGCCGCGAGAGCGCGTACGCGGCGTGGGTGTCGATCTCCGTCGGATGCAACAACACCTGCACCTTCTGCATCGTGCCCGCGCTGCGCGGCAAGGAGAAGGACCGCCGTCCCGGCGACGTCCTCGCCGAGGTCGAGGCCCTGGTCGCCGAGGGCGTCTCCGAGATCACACTGCTCGGGCAGAACGTCAACGCGTACGGCAGCGACATCGGCGACCGCGAGGCCTTCAGCAAGCTGCTGCGGGCCTGCGGCCGGATCGAGGGCCTGGAGCGCGTCCGCTTCACCTCCCCGCACCCCCGCGACTTCACCGACGACGTCATCGCGGCCATGGCCGAGACGCCGAACGTGATGCCGCAGCTGCACATGCCGCTCCAGTCCGGCTCCGACACGGTCCTCAAGGCCATGCGCCGTTCCTACCGCCAAGAGCGCTACCTGGGGATCATCGAGAAGGTCCGCGCCGCCATCCCGCACGCGGCGATCACCACCGACATCATCGTGGGCTTCCCCGGCGAGACCGAGGAGGACTTCGAGCAGACCCTGCACGTGGTGCGCGAGGCCAGGTTCGCCCAGGCCTTCACCTTCCAGTACTCCAAGCGCCCGGGCACCCCGGCCGCCGAGATGGACGATCAGATCCCCAAGGAGGTCGTCCAGGCGCGCTACGAGCGTCTCGTGGCCCTCCAGGAGGAGATCTCCTGGGACGAGAACAAGAAGCAGGTCGGCCGCACCCTGGAGCTGATGGTCGCCGAGGGCGAGGGCCGCAAGGACGGCGCCACCCACCGCCTCTCCGGCCGCGCCCCCGACAACCGCCTCGTCCACTTCACCAAGCCGGACCAGGAGGTGCGCCCCGGCGACGTGGTCACGGTCGAGGTGACGTACGCCGCCCCGCACCACCTCCTCGCCGAGGGGCCGGTCCTCGACGTGCGACGCACGCGCGCGGGCGACGCCTGGGAGAAGCGCAACGCCGCCGAGGCGGTCAAGCCGGCGGGCGTGCTGCTGGGCCTGCCGAAGGTGGGCGTCCCCGAGCCGCTGCCGGTGGCCTCGGGCAGCGGATGCGGCTGCGACTGAGGTCGGGGCGCTGACCGGAGGGTCCGCGGGGTTACGCTGCCGATCATGCTTGTCGCCGCCGCAGTCTGCCCCTGCCCGCCGCTTCTCGTCCCCGCCGTCGCCGCGGGCGCCGCACCCGAACTGGACGCAGCCCGGGCCGCATGCACGGACGCCCTCGGGGTGCTCGCCGCCGTCCGGCCCGACCGGCTGATCGTCGTCGGGCCGACCCGGCAGGAGGATGCCGAGACGTACCCCGAGGGCACGCCCGGCTCCTTCCGCGGCTTCGGCGTCGACGTCGGCGTACGCTTGGGCCGGGAGACGGCGGCCGGCGTGGAGGCCGACGCGGGCGCACGGCGACCGCTGCCGCCGTCGCTCGCCGTCGCCGCGTGGCTGCTGGAGCGGACCGGGTGGTCGGACGCGCCGATCGAAGGACTCGCCGTCGGCGAATCACTCGCGCGCGACCAATGCACCGCGATCGGCCGGGACCTCGCCGCCCGGGCCGGGCGCGTGGCGCTGCTGGTGATGGGCGACGCGAGCGCGTGCCGCACGCTGAAGGCGCCGGGCTACCTCGACGAACGGGCCGAGCCGTTCGACGCCGCGGCCGGGCGCGCGCTGGGGGCGGCGGATCTCGCGGCGCTGCGGGCGCTGGACGTGGAGCTGGCGCGGCAGCTGATGGTGTCGGGCCGGGCACCCTGGCAGGTACTGGCCGGTGCGGCCACCGACGCGGACCTCACCGGCACCCTGCTGTACGAGGACGCGCCGTACGGGGTGGGCTACGTGGTGGCGTCCTGGTCATGAGCCCTTCGCACGACAGCCGTCCGCCGCTCACGACAGCGGTCCCGACCGCCGCTTGAGACGACTCCGTGAACGCGGCTTCGACGCTCGCGCGTGCCGCTTGCGGGGGTCCAGCGCCGCGGCGGCGGAGACCTCCTGTTCACCATGGTCGGCGGCTCCCGCACGCCGCTTGCGGGGGTCCTGTTCGCCATGGTCGGCGGCTTCCGCGTGGCGCTTGCGGGGGTCCTGTTCGCCATGGTCGGCGGCTCCCGCACGCCGCTTGTGAGCATCCCGCGCGCCGGTGTCGGCAGCTCCCCAGTGGGCGGTCGTCGGCAGCTCCCCAGTCCCCCGGACCCGACGACCGACAACCCCCACCCGTCCCCGCCCGACGGCGGACGGCCGGGAGCCATGTGCCCCGCGGCCGTCCTGCGTGCCGTGTCTCCTTGGTCCGCGCTTGCCGTCGGCTCGGCCGTCAGCTCGGCCGGCGACTGTTCAGGACACCGGCGGCGGGCCGCTCGGCGGCGTGGTGGTGCCACCTCCCGGACCCCTGTCGTGCCGGTGCGCGAGCCGGTCCATGGCGCCCTTTGCCTTGTCGGTGCCCGAGTGGATCTTGTCGCTGTACTTGCCCTTGGTCCGCTCGTCGACGACCTTCGCGGCCCTGTCGATGCCGTGCTGGATCTTGCCCTCGTGCTGCTGTGCGAGGTCGGAGACCTTGCCCTTGGCCGGGGTCAGCTTGGCCTTCAGATCGTGGAAGAGACCCATGGTTCACCTTCCCTCGCGGGACTGTTACGTCCGGGCGCTCTCGTCGGCCTCGCTGTCGGCCGCCGTCCCGGGGGACTGCTGCTGGGGGATCTCGACGGCCTCGGAGGCGTCGCCCCTTTCGCTCTCCTTCGCCGGGGCCGGCTCCGTCCCGGCCCCGGCGCTGGTCTCGCCGGACTCCTTCGCTTCCGCAGTCCCGTCCGCCTCGGACCCGGCCGGCGGCCGGCCGGCCCGGGCCTCGGTGGTCGACGCCTCTTCCGTGGTCTTCGACCTGCGGAAAAGTCGCGCAAAAACGCCCATATCAACTCCATACGTTACTCGCGCGGGCGAAATCCCGCGTCGCCATGGGGCCCCCTGTCCGGGCGAAGCCGAGGCGCTCGGGAAGCGTCCGCGTGCCTCGCCCGGGTCGCCGCCTCCGAAAACCGGCGGCGCGAACCTCGCAACGGGCAACGACTCCCGCCCGCCACCGTCACGTAACTCGTTCGAGGGCAGGGTGCGGGGTTTGCAAGACTGGTGCCGTGAGCAGCGCACTTCCCGCCCCCCGAGTCATCGCCGTCGTCGGACCGACCGCGGCTGGAAAGTCCGATCTGGGCGTCCACCTGGCCCAACAGCTCGGCGGGGAGGTCGTCAACGCCGACTCCATGCAGCTCTACCAGGGGATGGACATCGGCACCGCCAAGCTGACGCCCGAGGAGCGCGGCGGCGTCCCGCACCACCTGCTCGACATCTGGGACGTCACGGTCACGGC
The DNA here is from genome assembly GCF_015160875.1 of Streptomyces chromofuscus. Classification (NCBI taxonomy): domain Bacteria; kingdom Bacillati; phylum Actinomycetota; class Actinomycetes; order Kitasatosporales; family Streptomycetaceae; genus Streptomyces; species Streptomyces chromofuscus. The sequence goes on from NZ_CP063374.1 coordinate 6,079,622, forward strand.
CTCCGTCGCCGAGTACCAGCGGCTCGCCCGGGAACGCATCGACAGCCTGCTCGCCGACGGCCGCTGGCCGATCCTGGTCGGCGGCTCCGGCCTGTACGTCCGCGGGGCCGTCGACAACCTGGAGTTCCCCGGCACCGACCCCGAGATCAGGGCCCGGCTGGAGGAGGAGCTCGCCCTGCGCGGCTCCGGGGCGCTGCACGCCCGCCTCGCCGCCGCCGATCCCGAGGCCGCGCGGGCGATCCTGCCGAGCAACGGCCGCCGTATCGTCCGCGCGCTGGAGGTGATCGAGATCACCGGCATGCCCTTCACGGCCAACCTCCCGGGTCACGACTCGGTGTACGACACCGTGCAGATCGGCGTCGACGTGGCGCGTCCCGAGCTCGACGAGCGGATCGCGCGCCGGGTCGACCGGATGTGGGAGGCCGGGCTCGTCGAGGAAGTGCGCGCACTGGAGGCGCGGGGGTTGCGCGAGGGGCGTACGGCGTCGCGCGCACTCGGCTACCAGCAGGTGCTCGCGGCGCTGGCCGGTGAGTGCACGATGGAGGAGGCACGGGCCGAGACCGTCCGGGCCACCAAACGCTTCGCGCGCCGTCAGGATTCATGGTTCAGGCGCGACCCCCGGGTGCATTGGCTCAGTGGGGCCGCGGCGGACCTCACGGAACTTCCGCGGCATGCCCTGGCGTTGGTCGAACGACCGGTCACAGCCTGATCACGTCATGGCATCGGGACGCTCCGGCCGTCATCGGGGCCTCCGGTGCCGTGCCATCATCGAGCTTCGATCGACCAAGTGGAGTCCAAGTTGGGAGGGCGCGTGGCGATGGAGGCCGGCCCTCGCGACACCGCACAAGGCACTGAGCGCGCCACCACCGGGCGTGGCGAACCGGAGCGCCACGACGACGGCCGTCCGAGCCCCGACGGGGAGGGCCGCGTCATCGCCGACGATCACGGACGCTTCGTCGCGGACGGGGAGGGCCCTGACGACCTCGACGCGGAGACCCGTCCCGGTGCCGACGGCGAGGGACTCGGGTTCGACGGCGTGCACCATTCCGGTGCCGGGAGCAACGGCCGTCCCGTGCCCGACCCGGACGGTGGCCTGGGCCCGGACGCGCTCGACGAGACGCCGGACGGCGTGACCGACGACGGACCCGAGCCGGACGAGATGTTCGTGAGCGGGCCCGAGGTCGAGGTCGAACTGCGTCCGCAGCGCCGACTGCGCCTGTGGCAGCTCGCCCCTATCGTCGGCCTGGCCGCGGTGGGCTCCCTCATGTTCGCCTTCCCGCTGGCCTTCGACTTCGGCGACAGCGGAGCCGTGATCGCCATGCTGGGGCTGCTGATCTGCTCGTGCGCGGCCGGCTGGGGCATGATGGCCGCCCGCAAGGTCGGCCACACCTGGCCGGGGCTGCCGCAGCGCGGGTCCGGGCGGCGGCCGGACTGGCGGGTGGTGCTCGCGTACGTGGTCGTGGTCGCTGCGGTCGTCGTGCTGGCGGTGTGGCGGGTCGCCCGCCTGCGCTGACACCCGCGCCCACCGGCGGGCCGGGCGCCCACTGCGCCCCGCGCCCACCACGGGCCGGACGCCCACTGCCACCCGCGCCCGGCGCAGACGGTGAAGCGCCTGTCCAGCCCCCGCTCGCCGTGAGGCGGTCAGGCGCCCGCCGACGTCCCGGGCGACGACGTGGTGTCGTAGTCACCCCGTACGATCGAGGAATGAGCACGCGGATCGCCTTCCTCAAGGGCCACGGCACCGAGAACGACTTCGTGATCGTCCCGGACCCCGAGAACGCCATCGACCTGCCCCCGGCTGCCGTCGTCGCCCTGTGCGACCGCCGCGCGGGGATCGGCGGGGACGGCCTGCTGCACGTCGTGCGGTCCGCCGCGCACCCCGAGGCCGAGGAGATGGCGGCCGAGGCGGAGTGGTTCATGGACTACCGCAACGGCGACGGCTCGATCGCCGAGATGTGCGGCAACGGCGTGCGCGTGTTCGCGCGCTACCTCCAGCGCGCCGGCCACGTGGCCGAGGGGGACATCGCGGTCGCCACCCGAGGGGGCGTGAAGACCGTGCATCTCGCCAAGGACGGTGACGTCACCGTCGGCATGGGCAGGGCGCGGCTCCCCGAGGGCGACGTCACGGTGAGCGTCGGCGCGCGCAGCTGGCCCGCGCGGAACGTGAACATGGGCAACCCGCACGCCGTGGCCTTCGTGGGCGACCTCGCGGACGCCGGCGACCTGCTCTCCCCGCCGCCGTTCAGCCCGGCGGCCGCCTACCCGGACGGCGTGAACGTGGAGTTCGTCGTCGACCGCGGCCCGCGGCACGTCGCCATGCGCGTGCACGAGCGCGGCTCCGGCGAGACCCGCTCCTGTGGCACGGGCGCGTGCGCCGTCGCCGTGGCCGCCGCCCGCCGCGACGGCGCCGACCCGGCCGTCACCGGGACTTCGGCGACCTACACCGTGGACGTGCCGGGCGGACGCCTGGTCATCACCGAACGCCCCGATGGCGAGATAGAGATGACGGGACCGGCGGTGATCGTCGCCGAGGGCGAGGTCGACGCGGACTGGCTCGCGGGCGCGGCCGGCTGACGGCGAGTCGGCTTCCGCGCGAGGTCGGCTGCGGCGAGTCGCCTGCGGCGGGGCTCGGCTGACGGCGAGTCGGCTGCGTACGCGGTAGGGATTCGGCTGCCGTACGCGGCAGTCGACGCCCACGAGGGTCGGGCGACGGCGGGTGCCGACCGTAGTCCCCGGCATCGTGCGGGCGTTCGACGTATGGCCGCCGCAGTGCATGCCGGGCCCAGCCATAAACATCCAAACCGTCGCTCGAATGGGTGATCCGTTTCACGCTGGGCCAGAGGCGGTCAGGAGCGTGTGGTCGGCTCGATAGCATCAAGCACCGGCCCGGACGGGGAGAAGTCGCCGACCCCTGAGCCGTGTCCGCCATGGGGCACCCCGTTCGCCGGTCCACGCAGCCGGAGGTGCCCATGAGTGCGGAGGCCACGAACCCTGCGACCCCAGGCGCCGCGACGGGCCCGATGACAGGCCCAGCGCCCGCATCGGCGCCGCGCAGAAGGTCGCTGCCCAGAATCGACCTGCGCCGCCTCGGCCGCGCCGCACTGCTCGGCTCCGCCCCCCGGGACCGGCTGCCCGACGCCATCGGCCACGTCGTCGACGCGCACCGCGCCCACCACCCCGACGCCGACCTCGAACCCCTGCGCCGCGCCTACGTCCTGGCCGAGTCCTCGCACCGCGGCCAGATGCGCAAGAGCGGCGAGCCGTACATCACGCACCCGCTCGCCGTCACCCTCATCCTGGCCGAACTCGGCGCCGAGACGACGACGTTGACGGCCTCCCTGCTGCACGACACCGTCGAGGACACCGACGTGACCCTCGACCAGGTGCGCGAGCAGTTCGGCGAGGAGGTCCGCTACCTCGTCGACGGCGTCACCAAACTGGAGAAGGTCGACTACGGCGCCGCCGCCGAGCCCGAGACCTTCCGCAAGATGCTCGTCGCCACCGGCAACGACGTCCGGGTGATGTCGATCAAACTCGCCGACCGGCTGCACAACATGCGCACCCTCGGCGTGATGCGCCCCGAGAAACAGGCCCGCATCGCCAAGGTCACCCGCGACGTCCTCATCCCGCTCGCCGAACGGCTCGGCGTCCAGGCACTCAAGACCGAACTGGAGGACCTGGTCTTCGCGATCCTCCACCCAGAGGAGTACGAGCACACCCGCGCGCTGATCGTCGAGAACGCGGCCCTCTCCGACGACCCGCTCGCCGCGATCGCCGACGAGATGCGTGCCGTGCTGAACGAGGCCGGCATTCCCTCCGAAGTCCTCGTCCGCCCCCGGCACTTCGTCTCCCTGCACCGCGTCTCCCGCAGGCGCGGCCGGCTGCGCGGCTGCGACTTCGGCCGGCTGCTGGTGCTGGTGAACGAGGACGCGGACTGCTACGGCGTCCTCGGCGAACTGCACACGTGCATGACGCCCGTCGTCTCGGAGTTCAAGGACTTCATCGCCGTGCCGAAGTTCAACCTCTACCAGTCGCTGCACACCGCCCTCGCCCGGCCGGACGGCCAGATCGCCGAGGTCCTCATCCGCACCCACCAGATGCACAAGGTGGCCGAGGCCGGTGTCATCGCGCTCGGCAACCCCTACGCGCCGCCCGCCTCCGACGACCCGGCCGACGGCGAGCGCGCCGACCCCACCCGCCCCGGCTGGCTCTCCCGCCTCCTTAAATGGCAGCAGGCCGCGCCGGACCCCGACACCTTCTGGTCGACCCTGCGCGAGGACCTCGCCCAGGACCGCGAGATCACCGTCTTCCGCCCCGACGGCGGCACCCTCGGCCTGCCCGAGGGCGCGACCTGCGTGGACGCCGCGTACGCGCAGTACGGCGAGGACGCGCACGCGTGCATCGGCGCCCGGGTCAACGGGCGGCTTGCGACGCTGAGCACCGTGCTGAAGGACGGCGACAGCGTCCAGCTGCTCATGGGCCAGGACCCCGCCTCGGAGCCGTCCCGGGAGTGGCTGGAGCACGCCCACACGCCGGCCGCCCGCATCGCCATCCAGCGCTGGCTGGCGGCGCATCCGACGCACACGGACAGCGCCGCCACGTCTCTCGATGCGGCCACGAGTCCTCCGCCGGCCCCACTTGTCACCACCGCCGCTCCTGCCCCTTCGGCCGCCGCGGTCTCGGCGCCGTCCCGATCCACCGGCGCCGTGGTCGTCGACCGTCCCGGGGTGAGCGTGCGGCTCGCCCGCTGCTGTACGCCCGTACCACCCGACGCGGTCACCGGCTTCGCCGTGCGCGGGGGAGTGGTGACGGTCCATCGCGTCGGATGCGCGGCGGGGACGCGGATGAAGAGCGCGGGTCGCGCGGAGGTGGGCGTGCGTTGGGGGGAGACCACGGGGTGCCGGGTCACCCTGGTCGCTGAATCGTTCGGCCGCCCCCATCTCCTCGCCGACCTCACCGAGGCCATCGCCCTCGAAGGCGCCGAGATCGTCTCGGCCACCGTCGAGCCCCCGACCCAACAGCGCGTACGCCACACGTACACCCTCCAACTGACGGACGCCGCCCGCCTGCCCGCCCTCATGCGCGCGATGCGGAACGTGGCGGGCGTGTACGACGTGAGCCGGGCCCAGCATCACGCGCCGGCATGGTGACCCCCCGACCGGACCTGATCCCCGCGCCGCCATCACGCCGCCCGCAACTCGCTCGCGTTCGCCCATAGGCACCCCGCGCGTACGCCGCCGGGCACCCGCCTCCGTACGCCCGCCGCATCCCGCGAGTACGCCGCCGGGCACCCGCCTCCGTACGCCCGCCGCATCCCGCGCGTACGCCGCCGGCACGCACCCGGTACGCCCGCCCGCACCCCCTGCGGTTCCCCCCGCACCCCTCGCGAGTACGTCCCCGGCCCCCGCCCCCATACGCCCGCCCGCACCCCGTTCGGGTGCGCCCGGCGCGCGTCGTCGCTGTGTGGTTCGCGCGCGCTGGTAGCCGTAACTCCATGCTGCTCACCTCCCCCCACCGGGCTGCACCGCCCGTCACCGACGCCGCCCGCGCCCGCGTCGGCGCACGAAGGACCGCCCGTCGGATCAAGGCGGCCCTGGTCGCCTCCGCCGCCTCCATCTGCCTGGTCGCCGCGAGCGCCTCGCCCATCCCGCTGGGCGTCGGCGACCGCCTCTTCCCCCACCTCGGCAATCCGGGCTACGACGTGTCGGCGTACGACCTCTCCTTCACGTACGCCGGCAGCAACGACAAGCCGCTTCAGGCCGTCACCACCATCGAGGCCCTGACGACCGCACCCCTGTCGCGCGTCAACCTCGACTTCGCCCGCGGCCGGGTCACCTCGGTGGAGGTCGACGGTGAGCCGGCGTCGTTCGCCGCGGCCGACGAGGACCTGGTGGTCACGCCGGACGAACCGCTGTCGCAGGGGCAGTCGACGCGCATCACCGTGCGGCACACCAGCGACCCGCTCCCCGGCGAGGGCCGGGAAGGAGGCTGGGTCCGCACCGGGGACGGCCTCGCCATGGCCAACCAGGCGGACGCCGCCCACCTGGTGTTCCCGTGCAACGACCACCCCTCCGACAAGGCCCGCTTCACCATCCGCGTCACCGCCCCCGAGGGCTACACGGCCGTCGCCAACGGCCTGCCCGCCGACGTGCGGCGCGTCGGCACCGCCACCAGTTGGACCTACCGCACACAGCACCCCATGGCCACCGAACTCGCCCAGGTCTCGATCGGCCGTTCCACGGTGGTACACGGCACAGGACCGCACGCGCTCCCGCTGCGGGACGTCGTCCCGACCCGCGACAGGGCGACGCTCGCACCGTGGCTCGCCAAGACCCCCGACCACATCGCGTGGATGGAGGGCAAGGTCGGGCCGTACCCCTTCGAGACGTACGGCGTGCTCGTCGCGGACGCCGCCACCGGCTTCGAGCTGGAGACACAGACGCTCTCCCTCTTCGAGAAGAACCTCTTCACCGACTCGACCTTCCCCGAGTGGTACGTCGACTCGATCATGGTCCATGAGCTGGCCCACCAGTGGTTCGGCGACAGCGTCAGCCCTCGCACCTGGTCCGACCTGTGGCTCAACGAGGGACACGCGACCTGGTACGAGGCGCTGTACGCGCAGGAGAGGGGGCACCGCTCCCTGGAGGCGCGCATGCGCGCGGCGTACGCCGCCTCGGACCGCTGGCGCGCCGCCGGCGGCCCGCCCGCCGCTCCCAAGGTGCCCGAGTCCGACAGCCGCCTCGGTATCTTCCGCCCGGTCGTCTACGACGGCGCCGCCCTCGTCCTGTACGCCCTCCGCCAGGAGATCGGACGCGCCGCCTTCGACGGGCTGGAGCGGGCCTGGGTGAGCCGGCACCGGGACGGCACGGCGACCACCGCCGACTTCGTGTCGCTGGCCTCCCGGATGTCCGGACGCGACGTGAGCGGCTTCCTGCACGGCTGGCTGTACGGCGAGAAGACCCCCCCGATGCCGGGTCACCCGGACTGGAAGCCGGCGGCTGCCCGCCATTCTCCCGGGCAGCAGGCCTCGCCCGATGTCATGGCGCCGAGGAAAACGGCCGCGGAATAACACGGTGACGAGACGGGGCGTACCGTGCGACCATCTTCTGGTCGGCGGCAAGGGTGACGGGAATCTCCCGGGCCACTCGAGCGTTGTGCAGAGTGACGGAGCGGCTCCACGATCCTTCACGTGCGCTGCGCCCCGTCGCCGCACTACGAAATCCTCAACGACGTAAGGACCCAATGACCTCCTCTTCTTCCCCTTCCCAGGACACCAAGCGCCTCGCGCACGACTACCCCGAAGGCCTCCGGGCCGATGCCCTGATGGAAGAGGACGTCGCCTGGAGCCACGAGATCGACGGAGAGCGGGACGGCGACCAGTTCGACCGCTCCGAGCGCGCGGCTCTGCGCCGCGTCGCGGGCCTCTCCACCGAGCTCGAGGACGTCACCGAGGTCGAGTACCGCCAGCTCCGTCTGGAGCGGGTCGTCCTCGTCGGCGTCTGGACCTCGGGGACCGTGCAGGACGCGGAGAACTCCCTCGCGGAGCTCGCCGCCCTCGCGGAGACCGCGGGCGCACTGGTGCTCGACGGCGTGATCCAGCGCCGCGACAAGCCCGACGCGGCGACCTACATCGGCTCCGGCAAGGCGGAGGAGCTGCGCGACATCGTCATCGACACCGGCGCGGACACCGTCATCTGCGACGGTGAGCTCAGCCCCGGCCAGCTGATCCACCTCGAGGACGTCGTCAAGGTCAAGGTCATCGACCGTACGGCGCTGATCCTGGACATCTTCGCCCAGCACGCCAAGTCCCGCGAGGGCAAGGCGCAGGTCGCACTCGCGCAGATGACCTACATGCTGCCGCGGCTGCGAGGCTGGGGTCAGTCCCTGTCCCGTCAGATGGGCGGCGGCAAGGGCGGCGGCCTCGCCACCCGTGGCCCCGGTGAGACCAAGATCGAGACGGACCGGCGCCGGATCCGCGAGAAGATGGCGAAGATGCGCCGGGAGATCGCGGAGATGAAGACCGGCCGTGACATCAAGCGCCAGGAGCGCAAGCGCCACAAGGTGCCCTCGGTCGCCATCGCCGGCTACACCAACGCGGGCAAGTCGTCCCTGCTCAACCGCCTCACCGGCGCCGGCGTCCTGGTCGAGAACGCCCTGTTCGCGACCCTGGACCCGACCGTTCGCCGGGCCGAGACCCCGAGCGGCCGGCTGTACACCCTGGCCGACACCGTAGGTTTCGTCCGGCACCTGCCGCACCACCTGGTCGAGGCGTTCCGCTCCACGATGGAGGAGGTCGGCGAGTCCGACCTGATCCTGCACGTGGTGGACGGCTCGCACCCGAACCCGGAGGAGCAGCTGGCCGCCGTGCGCGAGGTGATCAGGGACGTCGGCGCCACCGACGTGCCCGAGATCGTCGTGGTCAACAAGGCCGACGCGGCCGACCCGCTGGTCCTCCAGCGGCTGCTGCGGATCGAGAAGCGCTCCATCGCCGTCTCGGCCCGCACCGGCCGGGGCATCGACGAGCTGCTCGCGCTCATCGACAACGAGCTGCCCCGCCCGTCCGTGGAGATCGAGGTGCTCGTGCCGTACACCCACGGCAAGCTGGTGGCCCGCGCCCACGACGAGGGTGACGTGATCTCCGAGGAGCACACCCCGGAGGGCACCCTGCTCAAGGTGCGGGTGCACGAGGAACTGGCGGCGGAACTCGCGCCGTACGTCCCGACCCCGGCCGCCTGAGCCGGCCGTGACCGCGCCGTGGAGCCGTAGCCCGTAGGCTCCCAGAGCTGTGTGAGCCGAAACAGTGAGGCCCGCCCCGTGCGAGGGGCGGGCCTTCGTCATCGGCGTGTCATCGGCCGCCGTACGTCGTGCTCATGTTCTCGTACAGCGCCTGCGCGTCCTGACCGAGCTGCGGTCCCGCCAGCCAGGTGCTGTCGGCCGGGCCGATCGACGTGTTGGAGACCAGCCTGGTCTCCCCGTCCACCACCCGGAACCAGCCGCCGCCCGACGAACCACCGGTCATGGTGCAGCCGATCCGGTACATCGTCGGCAGCACCGGGCTGAGCGAGAACCGCCCCGGCCGGTCGAGGCACTTGAACATCTTCAGCCCGTTGTAGGGCGCCGCCGCCGGATACCCCCACGCACCCATCTCGCCGGCCTCCGCAGCGGACGGCGCCGAGAAGTCCACGTCCAGCGCCGCGCCGACGGTCTCCTCCAGGGACTTGGCGCCCTGCTCCGGCCGCACGTGCAGCACGGCGTAGTCGTACGCCGCCCCCGCACCGCCGGTCGCCGAGCCGCCCTCGATCCAGCCGTTGGACGTCGAGGCCCAGTCCGCCCACCAGTTGCCGTACGGGGCGATCTCGGTGGTGGTGGCGTCGCCCAGCTCCGCCTCGGACTTGCCGAGGTCGTTGTAGGCCGGGACGAACACGATGTTGCGGTACCAGCCGCCGCCCTGCCCGGCGTGCACGCAGTGCCCCGCCGTCCACACGAGGTGGGACCTGCCCGGGTGGTTCACGTCCTTGATGACCGTGCCCGAACAGACCATCGAACCTTCGGGGGAGTCGAAGAAGACCTTCCCGACCGGGGCCGCGTTCCGGTGGTACGGCGTCTGCTCGGCCGTGGCCTCGACGGGCGCGGGCTCCGGGTCGCTGACGCCCTGGTCGGCCGACGCGTCCTTGGTGGACAACGTCTTGTCGGCCTCCTGCGCGGACGTCATCCGCTCCGGCTTCCACAGGCCCTCGATCACCGGGTTGACGAAGTCCTTGGCCTCACTGAGCCACTTGTCCCTGTCCCAGTCCCGCCAGCCGCCGTCCTTCCAGGCGTCGACGTCGATCCCGTGCTCCGCGAGGCGGTCCGTGAGGTCGGCCGGTATCCCGGCCTTGTCGTCACCGCCACCGTCACCGGCCCCCTGCGAGGCCGAGGCCCCGGCCCGATCGGCCGTCTCGTCCGCGCTGCCACCGCCGCAGGCGGTGGCAGTCAGCGCGAGCGCGGCCAGGAGGGCGGAGGCGGCGAGAGCGGTGCGAGGTTGGTGTGTGGAACGCATGGTGCTGTGACCCCCGTTGAAAGTCCGTCCGAGTGTGCTGAGGCGCGTCCGGCGTCGGCGCATGCATGTGCGAGTGACGGTGCCACGGCACCGTCACTGGCCGGCGAACTTGCCGCTCACCGCCTTGAACACGCCCTTGGCCTCGTCACCCAGCCGCGGCCCCGCCAGCCAGCCCGACGTCACCGGGCCGATCGAGGTGTTGGAGACCAGCGCCGGCTTCCCGTCCGGGCCCGTCGCGACCCAGCCACCGCCGGACGATCCGCCGGTCATGGTGCAGCCGATCCGGTACATCGTCGGGTCGGACGCGGTGATCGACAGACGTCCCGGCTCGTCCTCGCACCGGTACAGCGCCTGCCCGTCGTACGGCGCCCCCGCCGGGTAACCCGTCGCCGTGACGCTCTCCATCTGCGGCACGGCCGGAGCGGCGAAGTCCACCGGCAGCGCCGAGCCCACCGTCTCCTCCAGGGACTTGCCCCCGCTGCCGTCCTCCGGCGTCACATGCAGCACGGCGAAGTCGTACGCCGCCCCGTCCCCGCCCGTCTTGCCGCCCTGCTCGATCCACTGGTCCGAGGTCTGCACCCAGTCGCCCCACCAGACACCGTAGGGAGCGACCTCTTCCTTCGTGGCGCTCTGCAATTCCGCCGCCGACAGGCCCGCGTCGTTGTACGACGGCACGAACGCGATGTTGCGGTACCAGCCGCCGCTCTTGCCCGCGTGCACACAGTGCCCCGCCGTCCACACCAGGTTCGATTTGCCCGGGTTGGCCGGGTCCTTCACGACCGTCGCCGAGCAGACCATCGTGCCCTCGGGAGAGTCGAAGAACACCTTGCCCGCCTCGGGCGCGTTGGCGTGGTACGACGCCGGCACGGCCTCCGCCTCCACCGGCTCCGGCGTCGGGTCCGTGACCCCCTGGTCCCCGGAGAGGTCACCCTCGTCGACGGCCTGGTCCGGCTCCTCGGCCTGCCGCATCCGGTCCGGGTCCCACAGGTCCTCGATGATCGGGTTGATGAAGTCCTCGGCCTCGCGCAGCCAGTCGTCCCTGTCCCAGTTCTTCCAGGCGCCGTCCCGCCACTGGTCCAGGTCGATCCCGTGTTCCTTCAGCCGGTCCTTGATGTCGTCCGGGATCTGGAACTTGCCGTCCTCCGAGGCGGCCGAGGAGGCCGAAGCCCGGGCGTCCGCCGCGGAGTCGGCCGACTGGCACGCGGTGACGGTGAGCGCCAGCGCCGAAGCCAGCGCGACGACGGCCGGTGCCGAGGCGGTTCCGCGACGCGCGCGCCCGACCCGGCGAGCGGTGAACGACGGCCGTATGGATCGCATGGTGGTACTCCCCCTGGTGGTGAACGTGTTCGGCGCCGCGGCCGGATCCCGGCCGAACTCACTGCGGTTCAGGCCGACATCACGGCGTTCCGGCAACGGCACCCCACACTATGCGCTCCCTGTGGGGGACTTCCCACGGAACGGCAACGGTTACGTCACGGCAAGGATCTTGGAGCAACCCGTAACCCGGTGGCCGGACCGGTGTTGGTAGCGGTGGGGGTGGGGAGCCGGGGCTGTTCCTGTGTGCCCGCGCTCCGCCCGCGTTGCCTCGGGAGGTGTGCTGTCGACAGTGGCTGTGCGCAGGTGCGGTGCGAGCGCGGGTTCTTGAGCGGGTGTACGGGCGTGAGCCGGTCCGGGACGGTTGTCCGGCCGCCGCTTCGGGTGGCCCCGGACCGTGGGTCGGTGTGGCTGCCGCGCCGGGTGCGCCGGACCGTGGGTCGGGTGGCGCCGGACGGCGGGGCGGAGTGGCTGCCGCGCCGGGTGGCGTTGGACCGTGGGCGGGTGTGGCTGCCGCGCCGGACTGTGGGCCGGACGGGCTGCCTTGCCGGGCGGCGTCGGACTTCAGCGCCGCGTGACCGCCGGGCCGGGCGGCGACGACCGGAGCTGTGCCGTCCGGCCCGTGGGCGAGTGACGGCGCGGAACGGCGTCAGCGGGTGATCGTCGGCCGGACGCGGTGAGCGTGAGGGCAACTCGTCGCCCGACAGGGGGCGATGGAGCGCCCGCCCAGAGCGGGAGGACAGGAGCCGTGACAGTGACCGAGGGGATCTCACGCCGCCAGCCGGCGCGCGAGTCGGCAGCGCGGACCTATCCGCGCGCCCTGCCGATCGTGCCGGTACGCGCCCGTGGCCTGACCGTCGAGGGCGCGGACGGACGCCGCTACCTGGACTGCCTCTCGGGCGCCGGAACCCTCGCCCTCGGCCACAACCACCCCGTCGTCCTCGAAGCGATCCGCGAGGTCCTCGACTCGGGCGCCCCACTGCACGTGCCCGACCTGGCCACCCCCGTCGAGGACGCCTTCGTCACGGAGCTGAGGCGGACCCTGCCGGCGGGACTGGCCGACCACGCGCGCGTGCAGTTCTGCGGGCCGTCGGCAACCGAGGCGGTCGACGCCGCCGTCGCCCTCGTACGCGAGGCGACCGGACACACCCGCATCGTCTCCCTCACCGGCGCCGGGCACGGGACGCCGCCCGACGTCCGGGGGACCGAGGGAGAGTCCGGCCAGTCGCCGGACGGACGCCGGCCCTCCCCACTCGGCACTCGCTGCCCCTTCGGCCTCGCCGGCGCGGACGGCGCCGAATCCGCCGTCCGCTGGACGGAGGCCGCGCTGTCCGCGTCGTCCGCGGCGGCCGGCCCCGCCGGGATGCTCGTCGAACCCGTCCACGGCGAGTGCGGTGTGCTCCCGGCGCCCGACGCGTGGATGCGGGCCACGCGGCGGATCACCGCCGCCCGCTCCATCCCCCTCGTCGTGGACGAGACGCAGACGGGCGTCGGCAGGACCGGCGTCTTCTGGGCCGTCGAGCACAGCGGGGTGACACCGGACGTGATGATCCTTTCCGGGGCCATCGGCGGCAGCCTCCCGCTCGCCGCGGTGATCCACCACGACGACCTCGCACCGCGCCGTCCCGTCGCCGTGCCCGGCCCGTTCCGCGGCAACCAACTCGCCCTCGCCGCGGGCACGGCGACCCTCGCCCATGTCCGCGAACACGGCCTGGCCGAACGAGCGGCCACCATCGGCAGCCGCATGCTGTCCCGACTCCGGTCCCTCGCCCGCGAGTTCCCTTGCATCGGTGATGTGCGCGGAAGAGGGCTGATGATCGGCGTCGAGCTGGTGGGGGCGTCGGAGCCGTCGGAAGCGTCGACGCCGTCGAAGGCATCCGAGGCGGCTCAGGCGGCGGACTCCCCTGCCGCCGGGGACGCGGGCGGGGCTACAAGACCCGGCGGCGCGATCGCACCGCCGCCGAGCCCCGAAGGACGCGTTCACGGCACCGCCCGTCCCGCCGCGCCGGAACTCGCCGCCGCCGTCCAGCGGGAGTGCCTGCGACGGGGCCTGATCGTCGGACTCGCCCGCCGGAGCCCGAGCGTCGTACGGCTGCTGCCACCGCTCACCATCACCGACGAGCAGGCCTCCGCGGTACTCGACCGCCTCACCGACGCCCTCACGGCGGCGGCCCACGCCCACCCGCGTGAGGACGCCCGCCCATCGAGCCGTCCGGACCGGCAGCCCGACGACCACGCCACGCCCGGACGGTCCCGCACATGACCATCACCAGCCCTCAATGCGTGACCGCCCCCCGCCCGTCCCGCCCGTGACCGTCCCCAGCCCGTTCGCACGTCACCGTCCCAGCCGTCCCGCACGAGAGCACACCGGCTTGCCCCACCCGAAAGCACATCCGGCTTGTCCCCAAGAGCCGAACCGAGCCCGCAAGGAACCGTCTTGACCACCGCCCCCACACCCGACGGCCGTGTCCGTCCCACCCCCCGGCGCTGCGGCGAGCCCCGTGCCACCCCCCTGCCGACGACCGGGACGGTCCCCGGACAGCCGGGCGCCCGGCAGCAGGCGGAACGGCTGAACGGAACCGCCACCGACCTCCCGGAGCAGTCCGACGCCCCTACGGCGGCCCAGGCGGCGGCCGTGGAGAACTTGCTGCGCTGCTGGGTGCGCGAGACCGATCTCCCCGCCCCCGACCACGGCACCCTCCGCATCCCGCTCCCCGCCAGTGGCACCGCGCTGCTCGCCCCCGTGCACTACTGGTCCCGCACGGGATGGCACCGCTTCGGCCCGCCCCGCCTGGCCGGCGCCCCGGAAGAGTCCTCGCCGCTCGACGCGGTCGCCGTCGCCGCGCTGCTCGCCCGGGAGGCACCCGGGGGAGGACAGCCGCGCGGGCGGAGCGAAGGCGCCGACCTCGTCGCACGTGTCGCCGACTCCGCCCGCCGAGTCGCCACCTTCATCAGTGACCGCGAACAACGCCCGGCGGACGACCCCGACCTCTTCCTGGCCGCCGAACAGGCACTCCTGCTCGGGCACCCCCTGCACCCGGCCCCGAAGAGCCGCGAGGGCCTGACCGAAGCCGAAGCGCACCTCTACTCACCCGAGTCGCGCCATTCCTTCCCCCTGCACTGGGTGGCCGTCTCTCCGTCCGTGCTCGCCACGGACTCCGCCTGGACCGAACGTGGGCGCACCGTCCCCGCGGCCCGGCTCACCGCTGGCCTGGCCGGAGCCGGCCTGCCCCTGCCCGACGGCTTCACCGCGCTGCCCCTGCACCCCTGGCAGTGGCGGGAACTGGGGCACCGCGGCGACGTCACCGCCCTGCTCGACACCGGACTGCTCCGGGACCTCGGAGCCCACGGCTCCGCCTGGCACCCCACCTCCTCCGTCCGCACCGTCTACCGGGCCCACGCCCTCGCCATGCTCAAGCTGTCGCTGGGCCTGCACATCACCAACTCCCGCCGTGAGAACCTCCGCAAGGAACTGCACCGCGGTGTCGAGGTCCATCGCCTGCTCCGCACCGGGCTGTCCCAGCAGTGGCAGTCCGCCCACCCCGCCTTCGACATCGTCCGCGACCCGGCCTGGGTCGCCGTCGACGGGCCGGACGGCCGCCCCGTGCGCGGACTCGACGTGATGATCCGGCACAACCCGTTCACGCCCACGGACGACGTCTCCTGCGTCGCGGGGCTCACGGCACCCCGACCTCACGTCCGGTCCGGCCCGTCCGCCGGCCCCGCGAACCCCGGCCGGGCGTCACAAGGGTCCCGGCTGGCCGACGTCGTCACGCGGCTCGCCGACCGGGCCGGTCGTCCGTGCGAAGCCGTCGCCGCCGAGTGGTTCCTGCGCTACCTCGAACAGGTCGTCCGTCCCGTGCTGTGGCTGGACGGCGAGGCCGGGGTCGCCCTGGAGGCACACCAGCAGAACACGCTGGTCCTGCTGGACCGAGACGGCTGGCCGGCCGGCGGCCGTTACCGCGACAACCAGGGCTACTACTTCCGCGAGTCCCGGCGCGCGGAACTCACCGCCCGGCTGCCGGGCATCGGCGAGCGCAGCGACACCTTCGTGCCCGACGCGGTCACCGACGAGCGCTTCGCCTACTACCTGGCGATCAACAACGTCTTCGGCCTCATCGGCGCGTTCGGATCGCAGCACCTGGCCGACGAACGGCTGCTCCTCGCCGGCTTCCGCCGGTTTCTCGAAGGCGCCGCCCGCGGCCCCGCCCGGTTGCGTACCCCGCTGCCCTCCCTGCTCCTCGACTCACCCGTCCTGCGGTGCAAGGCCAACCTGCTGACCCGGCTGCACGGCCTCGACGAACTCGTGGGACCGGTGGACACCCAGTCCGTCTATGTCACCATCGCCAACCCCCTCCATTCCTGACCGACGCCAACCACCGCCCTCCCCAAGGACGACGCCCGACACCACCTCCTGAGAGGAGCCCCCGTGCCCCCGACCGACGCGAGCGCCGACGCCGGTACCGCACCCGTCACGGACAGGAGTCCCGTACCGGGCGAGAGCAAGCACACGCCCGAGGACACCGACTCCGAGGACACGCTGGACCTGCGTCTGCCCGGTGAGTTCGTCGCCTTCCTCGCCGGGGAGGGAACCGACACGGACCCGCCGCGGAGCCCGGGGGCGCCACGGCTGAAAGCCGTACCGCCCGTCCCCGACGACCTGCTCGACCACGTCGGCGACTGGGGCCCGACCGACACACCCGCGGGCGTCTTCCAGCTCGTCCCCGTACGCGTCGAGCGGGACCTGCCGCTCATCGGCCACTGGATGAACGACCCCGCCGTCGCCGCCTTCTGGCAGCTGGACGGAACGCAGAGCGTCACCGAGGAGCACCTGAACGCCCAGCTGGCCGGCGACGGCCGCAGCGTCCCCTGCCTCGGCGTGCTGGACGGCACCCCGATGAGCTACTGGGAGATCTACCGCGCCGACCTCGACGCACTGGCCCGCCACTATCCCGCCCGGCCGCACGACACCGGCATCCACCTCCTCATCGGCGACATCGCCAGACGCGGACGAGGGCTCGGCAGCACGCTCCTGCGGTCCGTCGCGGACCTCGTCCTCGACAGACGACCCGCCTGCGCGCGCGTCGTCGCGGAACCCGACCTTCGCAACACCCCCTCCGTGGCCGCCTTCCTCAACGCAGGATTCCGGTTCGCCGCCGAGACCGACCTGCCCGCCAAGCGGGCCGCCCTCATGATGCGCGACCGCTCCCTGCGTCATCTGATGTAGCGCTGTGCAACTGATCCATCGCCTTTAGTACGCACGAGACGGCGAACAGGTTCCCATTCCCCGCCACCGCACCTCAGCCCGATCTTCCGTCGCCCCGCTCCGCCCCGTCCCGATCGCCCACAGCACCACTGCATTCACGACTGGTCCATGCCGATCCGATGTCGCACTCAAGCGATCCACGGCACTCCGCGCCCTCACCGTGATCACCCGTTTGTCAGTGCCGGGTCGTAGGGTGGTCGAGCTATGACGAAGCCCTCACTCCCCGAACTCCTGCATGCCGCCGTCACAGCCGTCGGCGGTACGGAGCGCCCCGGCCAGGTGACCATGGCCGAAGCCGTCGCGGAGGCGATCGACGACGGCTCACATCTGCTCGTCCAGGCCGGCACCGGCACCGGCAAGTCGCTGGGCTACCTGGTGCCCGCGCTCGCGCACGGTGAGCGGGTCGTCGTGGCGACCGCCACCCTGGCGCTGCAGCGCCAGCTGGTGGAGCGGGACCTGCCGCGCACGGTCGAGGCGCTGCACCCGCTGCTGCGCCGCCGTCCGGAGTTCGCGATGCTGAAGGGCCGGTCGAACTACCTGTGCCTGCACCGCCTGCACGAGGGCGTTCCGCAGGACGAGGAGGAGGGCCTCTTCGACCAGTTCGAGGCGGCCGCGCCCACCAGCAAGCTGGGCCAGGACCTGCTGCGGCTGCGGGACTGGTCGGACGAGACCGAGAGCGGCGACCGCGACGATCTCACGCCGGGTGTCTCCGACCGGGCGTGGGCCCAGGTGTCCGTCTCGTCGCGGGAGTGCCTGGGGGCTTCGAAGTGCGCCTACGGCGCCGAGTGCTTCGCCGAGATGGCCCGGGAGCGCGCCAAGCTCGCCGAGGTCGTCGTCACCAACCACGCGCTGCTCGCCATCGACGCCATCGAGGGCGCCCCGGTGCTCCCGCAGCACGAGGTGCTGATCGTGGACGAGGCGCACGAACTGGTCTCCCGCGTCACCGGCGTCGCCACCGGCGAGCTGACCCCCGGCCAGGTCAACCGCGCCGTCCGGCGGGCCGCGAAACTCGTCAACGAGAAGGCCGCCGACCAGCTCCAGACCGCCGCCGAGGGCTTCGAGCGGCTGATGGAGCTGGCCCTGCCCGGCCGGCTGGAGGAGATCCCGGAGGACCTCGGGTACGCGCTGACGGCGCTGCGCGACGCCTGCCGCACGGTCATCTCCGCGATCGGCGCGACCCGTGACAAGTCCGTCCAGGACGAGGACGCGGTCCGCAAGCAGGCGCTGGCCTCCGTGGAGTCGGTGCACGACGTGGCGGAGCGCATCACCCATGGCTCGGAGTGGGACGTCGTCTGGTACGAGCGCCACGACCGGTTCGGCGCGTCCCTCCGCGTCGCCCCGATGTCGGTCTCCGGCTTGCTGCGGGAGAAGCTCTTCACGGACCGTTCCGTGATCCTCACCTCCGCGACCCTGAAGCTGGGCGGCGACTTCAACGGCGTCGGCGCGTCCCTGGGACTGGCCCCCGAGGGCACCGAGGGTGACGACCTGCCCCAGTGGAAGGGCGCCGACGTCGGCTCGCCGTTCGACTACCCGAAGCAGGGCATCCTCTACGTCGCCAAGCACCTGTCCCGCCCCGCGCGAGACGGCGATCGGGCGGACATGCTGGACGAGCTGACGGAGCTGATCCAGGCGGCGGGCGGGCGCACCCTCGGCCTGTTCTCCTCGATGCGGGCCGCCCAGCTGGCCGCCGAGGAACTGCGCTCCCGGATTCCCGAGTTCCCGATCCTCCTCCAGGGCGAGGAGACCCTGGGCGAGCTGATCAAGAACTTCGCCGCCGATCCGAAGACGTGCCTTTTCGGGACGCTGTCGCTCTGGCAGGGCGTGGACGTGCCCGGACCGAGCTGTCAGCTGGTCGTCATGGACAAGATCCCGTTCCCGCGTCCGGACGACCCGCTGATGAGCGCCCGCCAGAAGGCGGTGGAGGACGCCGGCGGCAACGGCTTCATGGCGGTCGCCGCCACGCACGCGGCCCTGCTGATGGCGCAGGGCGCGGGCCGCCTCGTCCGGGCCTCGGGGGACCGCGGTGTCGTCGCCGTCCTGGACCAGCGGCTGGCCACGGCACGCTACGGGAGCTATCTGAAGGCGTCACTGCCCGACTTCTGGTACACGACGGACCGCAACCAGGTCCGGAAGTCGCTGGCCGCGATCGACGCGGCGGCCCAGCAGAAGGAAGCGCAGCCGGCCCCATGAACGACAGGGCGATTCGGCGTGACAGGCCGGCCGGTACGCCGCCGTGCGGGTCGCCGGGGTCACGGTACGCGTGGGGCGAGCGTCTCGGAGGGGTCGTCGGGGTGGCGTGAGGGCCGGGGTGCGTGTGCCTGGAGTGCCGCTGGGTGGAGAGGCGTGGGGTGAGCGTCTCTGAGGGACCGCCGGGGTGGCGTGAAGCTGCCGAGGGCGAGTGTCTCCGAGGTACCGTCGGATGCCTCGAGTGCGCGAGCGTCTCCATGAGAGGTCGCCGGGGTGGCGCGACCGCGGAGGCCTACGCCGGTGAGAAGCCCGCCGAGGCGGCACGACGCGCGGGGCGGCCTCGCCTACCCAGTCGCCCCCTGCGGGGCGGCACCGCGCAGGGGGCGACTCGCTCCGGGGTGCACCACGCAGGTCGCCCAGCCTCGCAGAAGCCTCCGAAGACGCCCCCGATTAAGACGCCTCCGGCGAAGACGCCCCCGAACCCGGCGCGGGCGCAGACAGCACAGGACCCCGGAACCGGCGCAGAGGTTCCGGGGCCCGGTCAGGGGAGGGCGGACGCGAGAGGGCCGCCCGCGACGGGCGTCACACCCGGCGCAGTACGGCGACCACCTTGCCTAGGATCGTCGCGTCGTCGCCCGGAATGGGCTCGTAGGCCGAGTTGTGCGGCAGCAGCCAGACGTGGCCGTCCTCGCGCTTGAAGCGCTTGACGGTGGCCTCGCCGTCGAGCATGGCGGCCACGATGTCACCGTTCTCGGCGACCGGCTGGCGGCGGACGGTGACCCAGTCGCCGTCGCAGATCGCCGCCTCGATCATCGAGTCACCGACGACCTTCAGCACGAACAGCTCGCCGTCACCGACGAGCTGCCGGGGCAGCGGGAAGACGTCCTCGACCGACTCCTCGGCCAGGATCGGGCCACCGGCGGCGATCCGGCCGACCAGCGGGACGTACGACGCGGCGGGCTTGCCCGCGGTGTCCGTCGGCTGCACCGAAGCGGCCTGGTCCGAGCCACGCACCTCGTACGCGCGCGGACGGTGCGGGTCACGGCGCAGAAACCCCTTGCGCTCCAGTGCCATCAGCTGGTGCGCCACGGAGGACGTGCTGGACAGGCCGACCGCCTGGCCGATCTCCCGCATCGACGGCGGGTAGCCGCGCCGCTGCACGGAGTCCCTGATGACCTCGATCACCCGGCGTTGCCGGTCGGTCAGCCCGGAGCTGTCCGCCCGGATGCCTGGAGGTCGGCCCGGCAGGGAGCGCTTGTGCGCCTCTGGATTCGTGGCTTCGTTCATCGCATGCACCGGCTCGAGTCGGCCCTGGGAGCGGTCCTGGGCAGTGATGGCACTGTCTGCGGTGGTGGTCACGTCGGCCCCTCTCGATGGTCTCCCTGCAGGACAACGGTAGTTGCTTTCGAAAGGTTGCGCCAAACACACGTTCGAGTGAAAAAGTGCGAATCGCCGGACGCGATCATGTGTCCGGGTGTATGGCCAACGCGGCACCCTGCGGGCGAAAGCGCCCATTGTTGTACTCTTCACCGCCGGGTCGAGCCCTCGTGAGGACGGGGCCCAGTCTGCCATCCGCCGCCCCGTTGACCGGGCACCGGCCCCCGTTCGCGTCGGAGTCCCACCTCTTCTCCGTGCGGCGCTCACGGTATCTCCCCACGTGCCGAAGCAATACGGCCGCGCCGCCGACACGCCCTGGGTGCCGCACGCGCGCATACGGGCAGGTGGTGCGCCCGTCGACACGCGTGGCTGGGCGGATGTACGGGCCGATCCCCACATCTAGTGGTTGGATGGCTACAGCAGCCCAGAAGTTGTGGTCCCCCCGGTCTTTGGCCGCCCGATCATCGCCTATGCTTGTGCTCGCTTCGAGGGGCCCGAGGGTCTTTTGAGGCTATTGAGTCTGCTGTGAGGAGGGTTGGAGTACATGCACTGCCCCTTCTGCAGGCACCCCGACAGCCGTGTGGTCGACAGTCGTACGACCGACGACGGCACGTCGATCCGCAGGCGCCGCCAGTGCCCGGACTGCTCCCGTCGTTTCACGACCGTGGAGACGTGTTCGCTCATGGTGGTCAAGCGGTCCGGAGTCACCGAGCCCTTCAGCCGCACCAAGATCATCAACGGCGTGCGCAAGGCATGTCAGGGGCGGCCCGTCACCGAGGACGCACTCGCTCAGCTCGGCCAGCGGGTCGAGGAGGCCGTGCGGGCCACCGGGAGCGCCGAGCTGACCACCCATGACGTGGGGCTGGCCATACTCGGCCCGCTGCAGGAGCTCGACCTCGTCGCCTATCTGCGCTTCGCGTCCGTCTACCGGGCGTTCGAGTCGCTGGAGGACTTCGAGGCGGCGATCGCGGAACTGAGGCAACAGCCGGAACTCTCCGCCGCGGACGACGAGGACGGCGGTACGGGGAGCCCGGAGGACGACCGCGGGTCCGGAGGGGCTGCTCAGCTCCCCGAGCCCGCCCGCGCCGCCGACTGAACGGCGGCCGGGACCGGAGGCGGCATCCGGACCGGCCGGGTCGGCGGCGATCGAAGACCTGTTGCGGGCGGCAGCGAGAGGGGCCCGCAACACATGACAGAACACCGTGCTTCGGGAACATCGGAGCACTTCAGGGCGTTTTCGCCCGTACAGGGAGGCGGCATGACAGAGACGGCGAGCGGCCCGGCACGAGGTTCCCGAGCGAAGGGCACCAAGGCCACCAAGGGGCTGCGTATCGAGCGCATCCACACCACCCCCGGCGTGCACCCGTACGACGAGGTGGCCTGGGAGCGCCGTGACGTCGTCATGACCAACTGGCGCGACGGCTCGGTCAATTTCGAGCAGCGTGGCGTCGAGTTCCCCGACTTCTGGTCGGTGAACGCGGTCAACATCGTCACCAGCAAGTACTTCCGCGGTGCCGTAGGCACCCCGCAGCGCGAGACCAGCCTCAGGCAGCTGATCGACCGCATCGTGAAGACGTACCGGAAGGCCGGCGAGGACTACAAGTACTTCGCCTCGCCCGCCGACGCCGAGATCTTCGAGCACGAGCTGGCGTACGCCCTCCTGCACCAGATCTTCAGCTTCAACAGCCCCGTCTGGTTCAACGTCGGCACCCCGCAACCCCAGCAGGTCTCCGCCTGCTTCATCCTGTCCGTCGACGACTCCATGGAGTCGATCCTCGACTGGTACAAGGAAGAGGGCATGATCTTCAAGGGCGGCTCCGGCGCCGGCCTGAACCTGTCCCGCATCCGCTCCTCCAAGGAGCTGCTCTCCTCCGGCGGCAACGCCTCCGGTCCCGTCTCCTTCATGCGAGGCGCCGACGCCTCCGCAGGAACGATCAAGTCGGGCGGCGCCACCCGCCGTGCCGCCAAGATGGTCATCCTCGACGTCGACCACCCCGACATCGAGGACTTCATCGAGACCAAGGTGAAGGAAGAGGAGAAGATCCGCGCCCTGCGCGACGCGGGCTTCGACATGGACCTGGGCGGCGAGGACATCACCTCCGTCCAGTACCAGAACGCCAACAACTCGGTCCGCGTGAACGACGCGTTCATGAAGGCCGTCGAGAGCGGCGGCAAGTTCGGCCTGCGTGCCCGCATGACCGGTGAGGTCATCGAGGAGGTCGACGCCAAGGCCCTGTTCCGCAAGATGGCCGAGGCCGCCTGGGCCTGCGCCGACCCGGGCATTCAGTACGACGACACCATCAACCACTGGCACACCTGCCCGGAGTCCGGCCGCATCAACGGCTCGAACCCCTGCAGCGAGTACATGCACCTGGACAACACGTCCTGCAACCTGGCCTCGCTGAACCTGATGAAGTTCCTCAAGGACGACGGCAAGGGCAACCAGTCCTTCGAGGTCGAGCGCTTCGCCAAGGTCGTCGAGCTGGTCATCACCGCGATGGACATCTCCATCTGCTTCGCGGACTTCCCGACCCAGAAGATCGGCGAGAACACCCGCGCGTTCCGCCAGCTCGGCATCGGCTACGCCAACCTCGGCGCCCTGCTGATGGCGACCGGCCACGCGTACGACTCCGACGGCGGCCGCGCCCTCGCCGGTGCCGTCACCTCCCTGATGACCGGCACGGCCTACCGGCGCTCCGCCGAGCTCGCCGCGGTCGTCGGCCCGTACGACGGCTACGCCCGCAACGCCGATGCCCACAACCGCGTCATGAAGCAGCACTCCGACGCCAACGGCACGGCCGTCCGCATGGACGACCTGGACACGCCGATCTGGGCCGCCGCCACGGAGGCCTGGCAGGACGTGCTGCGCCTCGGCGAGAAGAACGGTTTCCGTAACTCCCAGGCGTCCGTCATCGCCCCGACCGGCACCATCGGTCTCGCGATGTCCTGCGACACCACCGGTCTCGAGCCCGACCTCGCCCTGGTCAAGTTCAAGAAGCTGGTCGGCGGCGGCTCGATGCAGATCGTCAACGGCACCGTCCCGCAGGCCCTGCGCCGCCTGGGCTACCAGGAGGAGCAGATCGAGGCGATCGTCGCCCACATCGCCGAGCACGGCAACGTGATCGACGCCCCGGGTCTCAAGCCCGAGCACTACGAGGTGTTCGACTGCGCCATGGGCGAGCGCGCCATCTCCCCGATGGGCCACGTCCGCATGATGGCCGCCATCCAGCCGTGGATCTCCGGCGCCCTGTCCAAGACGGTCAACATGCCGGAGACGGCGACCGTCGAGGAGGTCGAGGAGATCTACTTCGAGGCCTGGAAGATGGGCATCAAGGCCCTCGCCATCTACCGCGACAACTGCAAGGTCGGCCAGCCGCTCTCCGCCAAGACCAAGGAGAAGGAGAAGGCCGAGGTCACGGAGAAGGCCGAGGCGACGATCCGCGAGACGGTCGAGAAGGTCGTCGAGTACCGCCCGGTCCGCAAGCGCCTCCCGAAGGGACGCCCCGGCATCACCACGTCCTTCACCGTCGGCGGTGCCGAGGGTTACATGACCGCCAACTCCTACCCGGACGACGGTCTCGGCGAGGTCTTCTTGAAGATGTCCAAGCAGGGCTCGACCCTTGCGGGCATGATGGACGCCTTCTCCATCGCGGTCTCCGTCGGCCTCCAGTACGGCGTGCCGCTGGAGACGTACGTCTCGAAGTTCACCAACATGCGCTTCGAGCCGGCGGGCATGACCGACGACCCGGACGTCCGCATGGCCCAGTCGATCGTCGACTACATCTTCCGCCGCCTGGCGCTGGACTTCCTGCCCTTCGAGACGCGCTCCGCGCTCGGCATCCACTCCGCCGAGGAGCGCCAGCGTCACCTGGAGACCGGTTCGTACGAGCCGCTGGAGGAGGACGTCGACGTCGAGGGCCTGGCCCAGTCGGCGCCGCGCGCCCAGGAGCTGAAGGCGGTCGCCACGCCGACGGCCGAGGTGGAGGCGGCCAAGCCCGCCCCCAAGCAGGCCCACACCAGCGCCGAACTGGTGGAGATGCAGCTGGGCATCCAGGCCGACGCCCCTCTGTGCTTCTCCTGCGGCACGAAGATGCAGCGCGCCGGTTCCTGCTACATCTGCGAGGGCTGCGGCTCGACGAGCGGCTGCAGCTGACGCCTGACGGGTAGTCACTGAGGACGAGGGGCGCCGGCTCCGTGCCGGCGCCCCTCGTCGTCGTACGTGTTCAACCCGTGCGCGATCGCCGGGCGGTTACGGGGTGGGCCCGTGGCCCATCGTCCTGGTGAAGGTGGCGGGGTCGTCCTCGAAGCCGTGGACGCCCGGGTGGAAGTCCCACGCCCCGGCGTCGCCGCGCACGAACTCCGCCACGCGTGCCGCCGTGGAGCCGAGGACGTCGCCGAAGTCGTCGGTGGCGAGGTCGGTGTAGCCCTCGCGGATGCGCAGGGACGGCTTGATCACGCTGACGAAGGTGCGGCGGGCGGGGCGCTGCTGGATGATGACGCCGACCACCACGCGCGCGTAGCGCGGGTCGAGCCGGTCGAGTTCCACCGTCAGGACCTCGTCCCAGCCGAAGCCCTTGCCGTCCTTGCTGTCCCGGTTGAGCGTGATGGTGCCGTCCGGGGAGCGGCTGTCGAAGTGGACCACATAGGCGGGGTCGCCATGGGGATCGCTCTCCGTATAGGTGGCGGCCACTATGTCCAGATCGGTCGGTGGCTGGTCCGCCGTACTCGGGTCCCACTTCACTGCGATCTCGACCTTGCGGATCCCCTTGGTGATGCCGCTCATCGGACGTCCCCCTTCCCGTGTGCCGGCAGCCCGAACTGCCGGGCGGCCCAAGATGGTTGTCCATCCTGCCACGCGCGCGGGTGGGCGTGCGCGTGTGCGCCGCGTCGGGACGTGACCGGCGCCACGCCCGTGGCCTTACGATGGCGCGGTGCTGGTCAAGTGGATTCGCTGCACCGTGGTGGACCGCCGGGGGTTCGAGCGGGGACAGCGAAAGTGGGCGGGGCTTCTGGGGGAGCCGGGATTTCGGGGACAGGGCGGAGGCTGGAGCCGGGGGCGGCCCTCGGTGGCGCACATCTTCGCCTTCTGGGAAAGCCGTGCCTTCTACGACTCCTTCATGGCCCGCTCCCACGACCGGCTGGCCGCGGCCCAGTCCGGCACCTTCAAGGACGCGCAGGTCCGGCTCTTCGACTACCGCTTCGACGTGAAGACGGGCTTCGAGCCGCGCTTCACGGACGCCGACCTCGTCCGGGTCGCCCTGTGCCGCGTGCACGAGGAGCGCGTGGAGAACTTCACGCTGATGCAGGAGAAGGTCTGGAATCCCGCGATGGCCGGCTCGCCCGGGATGATCCGCGGGCTGTTCGCGGAGGCCCCGGGGCACGAGTTCATGGTCCTGTCGATGTGGCGGTCGGCCGCCGAGCACGGCAAGTACCGTACCGAGCGCGTGGAGCGGCTCGCCCTGCGGGCCCAGACGGAGGCCGACGTGGCGGCCCTCACCGGCGACATCGTGGAGCTGGAGCCCACGTGGATCGTGTGAGGTCCACACTCACGATGTGTGCGCCCGGTGTGGCGCAGGGTGCCGGAACCGTGTGACCTACGCCGTACAAGCCCCGTACGAGTGCTCGAACCGGCGTCGCCCGATCTAGGGTTTTGGCATGGCACGACCACGGCGCATCGTCCTTGTCCGGCACGGCGAGTCGACGGGCAACGTTGATGACTCCGTCTACGAGCGCGAGCCCGATCACGCACTGCCACTGACCGAACGCGGTTGGCAACAGGCGGAGGAGTCCGGCAAGCGGCTCCGGGAGGTGTTCGGGCGGGAACGCGTCAGCGTGTACGTCTCGCCCTATCGCCGTACCCATGAGACGCTCCGCGCCTTCCACCTCGACCCCGATCTCATACGCGTCCGGGAGGAGCCCCGGCTGCGGGAACAGGACTGGGGAAACTGGCAGGACTGCGACGACGTACGACTGCAGAAGGCCTACCGAGACGCCTATGGGCACTTCTTCTACCGCTTCGCGCAGGGCGAGAGCGGCGCCGACGTGTACGACCGGGTCGGCGGCTTCCTGGAGAGCCTGTACCGCAGCTTCGAGGCGCCCGATCACCCGCCGAACGTGCTGCTGGTGACGCACGGCCTGGCCATGCGGCTGTTCTGCATGCGCTGGTTCCACTGGACGGTCGCCGAATTCGAGTCGCTGTCCAATCCTGGGAACGGCGAGATACGGATGCTCGTTCTGGGGGACGACGGCAAGTACACGCTGGACCGGCCGTTCGAACGCTGGCGAGATCCGGAACCGTACGGGATCACCGAATAGAGTGGCAGGGCAATGACCGACTCCTCTCCCGGCGGGCGCCTGGACCGCGCCCTGGCCAGCCTGCGCGGACTCGCGGTGGGGGACGCGCTGGGTTCCCAGTTCTTCGTGCCGGTCAACTACCCGCTGCTCAAGCGGCGCGAGCTGCCGCCCGGGCCCTGGCAGTGGACCGACGACACGGAGATGGCCTGCTCCGTGGTCGCCGTCCTCGCCGCCCACCGGCGCATCGACCAGGACGCCCTCGCCCGCTCCTTCGCCGAGCACCACGACTTCGACCGCGGCTACGGCCCCGCCGTCAACCGGCTGCTGCGGCTGATCCGGGAAGGCGGCGACTGGCGCGAGCTGTCCGCCGCCCTCTTCAACGGCCAGGGCTCCTGGGGCAACGGCGCCGCCATGCGCATCGCCCCGCTGGGCGCCTGGTACGCCGACGACCCCGAGCAGGCCACGCACCAGGCGGAGATCTCCGCCTACCCCACCCACCAGCACCGTGAGGCCGTGGTGGGGGCCATGGCCGTCGCGGCGGCCGCGGCGTTGATCGCCGCCCCGGCCGGACCGCCCAGCCCCGAGGGACTGCTCGACGACGTCGTCGCCCTCGTGCCCAAGAGCGCCGTGGGTGCCGGGCTGCGTCGTGCCCGGGACATGCTCGACTACGGCGATCCGGCGACGGTCGCGGCGGTCCTGGGCTGCGGACGGCGTACGACGGCCCATGACACCGTGCCGTTCGCCCTCTGGTCGGCCGCGCGCTCCCTGGGCGACTTCGAGCAGGCGTTCTGGACGACCGCGCAGGCCGGCGGCGACGTCGACACCACCTGCGCCATCGTGGGCGGAGTCCTCGCCTCGGGGAAGGCCGGAGCGCCGCCCGCGCAGTGGGTGGAGCGGACGGAGGGGCTGCCGGAGTGGATGAGGGCGTCGGCCTGACGGTGCTGCTTGAGGGCGCCTGCCTGTGATCCCACGGGGTTCACGACCGTCTGTGCGTGCGTGGGATCCGTCGCGAGCACAAGCTCGACGTCGTGGGGACTGCCGGAGCCGTGACGTCCGGTCGCCCGGCGCCGTGCGGCGCGATGTCCTCGCGCCCCGGCTCCGCCCCCCGCTCCATCGTTCACGAATGCGACAGTGCTCATGCGGGGCGCTTCCATTGTGTGATCATCCTGGGTGTCGTGTCGTCCACGGTTGGGGCCCCGCACGAGCTGTTCGGCCGCGAAATGTGGCGGAGGGAGACGTGGCTCCGGGTCGTGAACGGATGCCTCTTCGATGCCGAGCCGGTGACGGCGACGTACCGGTCGTAGGTGTGCGGAAGCGAATGCGCGGACCGGCAGAACGAGCAGGTGGTCGAGCAGTCGGCGGGCCCGTTGCCGAGCCCGACCGGGCCCCGTGTCCGGGTCGTCGCGGTGCCGGTCGCGGGTTGGGGGACCGGGGTGTCGAAGGCCGTTGCGGGCGGCGTAATCTAAGGGCGCCATGCCGTACGAACCGCCTACTCACACCGTCGAGCGCTCCCTTCGCGCCACGAC
Organism: Streptomyces chromofuscus; assembly: GCF_015160875.1. NCBI lineage: Bacteria > Bacillati > Actinomycetota > Actinomycetes > Kitasatosporales > Streptomycetaceae > Streptomyces > Streptomyces chromofuscus. The sequence goes on from NZ_CP063374.1 coordinate 6,107,625, forward strand.
CGGAGCGAAGGTCATTGCCGGTGTTGACGAGGTGGGGCGCGGCGCCTGGGCCGGCCCCGTCACCGTCTGCGCGGCGATCACCGGACTGCGCCGGCCGCCCGTGGGCCTCACCGACTCCAAGCTGCTCACCGTGAAACGGCGGACCGAGCTCGCCGAGACGTTGCGGACCTGGGTGACGTCGTACGCTCTCGGGCACGCGTCCCCGGAGGAGATCGACGACCTCGGCATGACGGCGGCGCTGCGGATGGCGGCGGTGCGCGCCCTGGAGGGCCTGCCCGTCCGTCCCGACGCGGTGATCCTCGACGGCAAGCACGACTATCTCGGAGCGCCGTGGCGGGTCCGCACGGTGATCAAGGGCGATCAGTCGTGCGTGGCCGTTGCCGCGGCCTCGGTGATCGCCAAGGTTCAGCGCGACAAAATGATGGCCGAACTGGGTATCGACCATGCAGACTTCGGTTTTGCGGACAACGCCGGGTATCCCTCACCCGTGCACAAGGCCGCACTGGCGGAGCGGGGGCCCACCCCCTACCACCGGTTGTCGTGGGCGTATCTTGATGCGCTGCCCCAGTGGCGGCACCTCAAGAAGGTCCGCAACTGGGCGGACGGAAGCGTTCCTGAGATCGAAGGTCAGCTCGGTTTCGATTTCTGACGGTTCTGGTCGCACGTATGTGCCACCCACCGGCGCGAGCCGTACCAACGTTTGATAGACATCCACCCATGCCTCTCATCCCCGAGGAGCCTCAGATTCACGAGAGTGCCCAGGGTCCCCGCGCGACTCCGGCCAGTGGCCGTACCGCGCCGACCCCCCGCCCCGTACCCGGCCCCCGCCCCGCGGCTCCGCCGCGTCCCGGTCGTCCCGGCTCTCTCCGGCCCACGCCGCCGGCGCAGCGTACGGGCGCGGTCGGGCCGAAGCCCGGACCCGCGGGTCCGGCCGCAACTGCCACCCCTGCCGCGTCGGCTCCGGCCCCGGCTGCGGCTTCGGCGACTCCGCAGATCCAGCTGATCCCGGCCCCGGCCGCGGGTGCGCTCGACGCTGCCGAGGAAGCCGTGGACCTGCTGCTGGAGTCCGGCCGCGCCCCCGGTGACGTGCTGGTGATCACCACCGGCGAGCCCCACCCCTGGGCCGCTCACGAGCTGTCCTTCGGCGAGGCGTCCTACTGGGCGCAGCACGATGCCCGCGACGACGTCTTCTACGCCGACGCCGCCGTGGTCGACCGTGCCGCGTCCCGGCCCGTGGTCGTGGTCGCCGTCAACGGCGGGTCCGACACCATCGCCGCCACCGCACTGCCCCTGGCTCTCACCCGGGCCGGCGCCCTGCTGATCGTCTGCGGTGACCCGCAGCAGATCAACTCGGTGCTGGGCGTGGGCGTCTGAGCCGGTTCCGGTAGATCGGAGGCGCCGGGCCGGCGAGTGCGCCGTCCCGGCGGCGACTGCACGGCGCGGCCTTTGGCGTCTGCGGACGACCGGCGTGCGCATGCCCTCCGGCCTCGTGCCGGCAGAGGCGCTGAGAGGTGCTGTGACGTCCTGCCGGCCGTGCCTCCGTACGCGCTGGTGCACGGCGTCGGTGCGGTACTCGCGGTCCGCGGCCGTCAGCGGGCTGCCACGCGGCTGAGAATCTCGGAGGCGGCGCCTCCGGTGCGCGGCGGTGGCGGCGGTGCCTCGGACGTCGCGAACGGCTCGGGCGCCGATTCGGAGTTGGGGCGGCGGCCGCCGCGGCCCTCGCCGAGGACCTGCCAGCCGTCCCGGGTCAGCGTGATGTACGCCCCGCAGCGCAGTCCGTGCAGTGTGCAGGCGTCGCGCAGGCCCCACATCCAGGCCCCGTCCTCCTCCGTCCAACGGGCGTCGCCGTCACGGCAGTAGAGCAGCACGGCCGTGCGCACCGGCGCGCGGCGGCGCAGGTCGTGCGGGATGACCCGGCGCAACTGGTCGAGCAGGGCGTTGCGCAGCATCCAGCCGTCTGCGGGCGCCGGACGCCTGGTGAACGAGGCGCTCGCACAGAGCCGTTCGTCCGCGTCGAGCACGGCCACGATGGCCGTCGACAGCTTGGGGCGGTGCCGCGTGTGCAGTCCGCCGACGACCTCCCGCGGGTTGCGCAGCAGCGGGATTCCCGCAGCGGCCCACTCCGCGGGTTCCAGTACCCGGGCCACGGTGTTGGCTGATGCGGAGGTCGATGCGGAGGCCGCGGAGGACGGAGCGAATCCGAAGGTCACGTTCCTCCCTTCGGCTACGCGCCCACACTGCGGGCGGGGTCTGGATCGGGGGAGCGCACACCGCAGGGGAGCCCTGTCTGGTCACGGGGCGAGCCGTGCGGGGAGCGGACCTCAATTCTTCCTGTCGAACTTGGATGCGGCAACGAGCAATTGGGGCGACCGAACCATATTGAGTGGTCTGTGGCTTATATCCGTACCCGGTGGGGCGGGGAGTGATGCCGGGTGGGACACCGCGTGCAGGACGTTCGCGGGCCGCACGCGCGCGTGGAACGCGAGCGGCGCCGTGCGTGTGAGTGGCGCTGGGCGTGCGACCGGCCCTGTAGGTCAGTCCTGCACGTCGGCCGTACAAGTCAGCCATGTAAGTCAGCCCTGCACGGCCAGAACGAGGGGCAACACCCCCTGCGCACCCGCGCGCCGGAGCATGCGGGCGGTGACCGCGAGGGTCCAGCCCGTCTCCGTGAAGTCGTCGACGAGGAGGACGGGGCCGCGCGTCTCGGCGAGTGCCGAGGCCAGGCCGGCCGGTACCGTCAGGGCACCGGCGAGCGCCTTGAGGCGCTGTGCGCTGTTGCTCCGCGGGACCGGCGGCCCGTCGGCCGTGTACTCCACCGATCCCAGCAACGGCAGTCGGCCGACCTCCGCGATGCGGGCGCCCAGTGAGTCGATCAGCTGCGGCCGGGTGCGTGAGGCGACGGTGACCACGCCGGCCGGACGCGGCTGGGCGTCCTCTCGGCCCGAGGCCCAGCCCCCGGGACCCTTGGCCCAGTCGACCAGGACGCCCACGACCGCCTTCGCCACGTCGTCCGGCACGACACCGTCCGGGGCCTGCGGTGCCAGCATCGGCCGTAGCCGGTTGCCCCAGCCGATGTCCGACAGCCGCCCCAGCGCCCGGCCCGGCGCGGCCTGCTCACCGGCCGGAATACGGCCCTTGAGGTCGATGCCGATCGACGGCAGCCCGGTCGGCCACATCCGGCGGGGCTCGACCTCGACGCCCGCCCGGCCCAGATCGCCGCGCGCGGCGTCCAGCGAGGCCGCGGACGTGTCCACGGTGAAGCGCGCCCCCGCGCAGTTGTCGCAGCGCCCGCAGGGTTTCGCGCCCTCGTCGTCCAGCTGGCGTTGCAGGAACTCCATGCGGCAGCCCGTGGTCGACGCGTACTCCCGCATCGCCTGCTGCTCGGCCTTGCGCTGCCGGGCGACCCAGGCGTAACGCTCCGAGTCGTACGTCCACGGCTGCCCGGTCGCGGTCCAGCCCCCCTTGACCCGCCGCACCGCCCCGTCCACGTCGAGGACCTTGAGCATGGTCTCCAGCCGGGAGCGGCGCAGCTCCACCAGCGGTTCCAGGGCGGGCAGGGACAGGGGCCGCTCCGCGTGCGCGAGGACGTCCAGCGTGCGGCGTACCAGCTCCTCCGAGGGGAAGGCGAGCGAGGCGAAGTACTCCCAGATGGCCTCGTCCTCCTTGCCCGGCAGCAGCAGCACCTCCGCGTGCTCGACACCGCGCCCCGCGCGGCCGACCTGCTGGTAGTAGGCGATGGGGGACGAGGGCGAGCCCAGGTGGACCACGAAGCCGAGATCGGGCTTGTCGAAGCCCATCCCGAGGGCCGAGGTGGCGACCAGGGCCTTGACCTTGTTCCCGAGCAGATCGTCCTCGGCCTGCTGGCGCTCGGCGTTCTCCGTCTTGCCGGTGTACGACGCGACGGCGTGCCCGCGGTGCCGCAGGAACGTGGAGACCTCCTCCGCGGCGGCCACGGTCAGTGTGTAGATGATCCCCGAGCCCGGCAGCTCGTCGAGGTGGTCGGCGAGCCAGGCCATACGGTGCGCGGCGTCCGGCAGCGTCAGCACGCCGAGGCTCAGGCTCTCCCGGTCCAGCGGACCACGCAGCACCAGGGCGTCCGAGGATCCGCCCGTACCGAGCTGCTCCGCGACGTCCGCGGTCACGCGCGCATTGGCGGTGGCCGTGGTGGCGAGCACGGGGACGCCCGCCGGCAGGTCGGCGAGCATGGTGCGCAGCCGCCGGTAGTCCGGGCGGAAGTCGTGGCCCCAGTCGGAGATGCAGTGGGCCTCGTCCACGACGAGGAGCCCGGTCGCGGCCGCGAGCGCGGGGAGCACCTGGTCGCGGAAGTCGGGGTTGTTGAGGCGCTCCGGGCTGACCAGCAGGACGTCGACCTCGCCTGCGGCGATCTCCGCCTGGACGGCGTCCCACTCCTCTGTGTTCGCGGAGTTGATGGTCCGGGCGTGGATACCCGCCCGGGCCGCGGCATCGACCTGATTGCGCATCAGCGCGAGCAACGGCGAGACGATCACGGTGGGGCCGCTGCCGCGTGCCCGCAACAGCGAGGTCGCCACGAAATACACCGCGGACTTGCCCCACCCCGTGCGCTGCACGACCAGGGCCCGGCGCCCGTCGGCGACCAGCGCCTCGATCGCCCGCCACTGGTCCTCACGCAGCCGGGCGGTGCCGGTGGTGTCTCCGACCAGGCGTGCCAGGACCGCGTCGGCGTCCGTGCGGAGTTCCGCGTTGCTCGTGTGCTCCATGCGTCCATACAACAGGACGGCACTGACAGACGGGCCGGACGGCTGTGGAAAGGCGGGGCGGCTGTTGACGGCTGTCGTGTCCCTGATCGAAGTTATCCACAGGTGCAAGCGGAGTTCTGGATTCCGAGAGATCGTCGGCGCATGACGAATCACGGCGAAACGACTGGATCATCCGAAAACGACGACGTGACCGGCCGGGGTGGAACGCGTCCCTCCACCGGTCACGGTCGGCACGGCGACGGGCTCGCGTATGACGGGGGTGGATCAGACGGGCCGGCGCATGACGGGGGCGGACGACAAGGGCTCACGCATGAAGAGGGCCGACGAGACCAGCCGGCGCATGACGGGGGCGGACGATACGGGCCCGCGCAATACTGCGGAGGCACTGATTTCCCTGACGGAAGCGCCTACGACGAGCCCGCCACCACCCACCGCGTCACCCTGCGCACCCCGGCGGAGCTGGCTGACGCGCTGCCGTATCTGCTCGGGTATTGCCCCGAGGACAGCATCGTGCTCGTCGCCCTCCACGACAGGGGAGGGCGCGGGCGGTTCGGCGGCCGGGCACGGCTCGGCATTCCCGCGAGTCCGGACGACTGGGAATCCGTGGCAGGGCAGTTGGCGCAAGGGCTGGTGTGGGGAAGCGAGCGCAGAGGAGCGCGGCCCGAGCAGATCGTGGCGTACGTCTGCCAGGAGCCCGGCGAGGGTGAGACCGGTCGTCAGGTCATGGAGCGACTCCTCCCGCTGGCCCACGAACTGCGGGTCCAGTGCGGCCGGCTCGACGTCCCGGTGATCGAGGCCCTGTGCATCTCGGACGGCCGTTTTTGGTCGTACTGCTGCGAGAACCCGGGATGTTGCCCCGCCGAGGGCCTGCCCATGGGGCTGCCCGGCACCTCCGTCCTGGCCGCCGCGGCCACCTACGCCGGGCTCCAGGTGCGGGGGAGCCTGCGGGAGCTGAGGGCGAGGCTTCAGCCATGGGAGACCGCCGCGGCCCTGGAACAGGAGGCCGCGCTGGACGCCGGCAGCATGGCCCTCGTCCCCAGGATGCTGGACGGCACCAGCCGCGCGGAGGTGGCCGAGGAGACAGTGCAACTGGCCCGGCAGGTCATGAGCCGGCTGGCCGAGGCGCCGTTCGTATCCGGCGCGTTCATGGCGGACCTCCGCGACGACGGACTGCTCCGGAACGACGAGGCCGCGACCTTGATTCTCGGCTTGCAGGACCGCTCCACCCGCGACCGGGCGGCCGAGTGGATGGAGGGTGACGAGGCGACTCTCGCGCTCCGGTTGTGGCGAGCGCTGGCCCGCCGGTGCGTCGGCCCCTACGGCGAGCATGCCGCTGCGCCCCTCACCCTGGCGGGCTGGGTCGCCTGGTCGACCGGCGACGACCTCGAGGCCCGCGAGGCGCTCGCCATGGCGCTCGGCTCGGACCCCAGTTATCTCTTCGCCCGCCTTCTGCACCAGGCCATCAACGAAGGCCTGGATCCGGAGTCCATCAGGCGCTGTCTGCGCGCGGAACGGGACGGCCGCGCCCGGCCGCCGGCCGAGCGGCTCGTCGAGGCGCAGAGCATTGATGGCGACGGGGGTGGTGCCGACGTATCCGAGTCCGTGGCGGGCTCGCGAGCGCGCCGCCGTGAGTTGCCCGCCGGTGACGCCGACGACGGCTCCCTGCCTACTCAAGAGCTGCGGAAGAGTCCGCTGCCGTCGCGCAGGTTGCCGACAGGCGGCACGGCCCCGGGTGCGGGGCGGACCGGCGGTACGCGTCCGCCGACGGCCGGAAGGGCGGGCGTACGGCGTCGTGGGACGTCCGGGCGAGGCGTTTCCTCTGGTGGCAGCGGCACCAAGGGGGAGGTATGAGGGCGGCCGGGAAGGCTGCCGGGGCAGCTGGATCAGCCGTATCTGCGGGATCAGCCGGGTCAGCCGGATCCGCGCTACTCACGAGCGTCCGATCGCCGCCCGGAGCTTCCGCGCCGACCACCCCGGCATGCGCCCCGCCCGCCATTCGGGCGGGTCGGCGGGGCGGGGGCGTGACCCGGAGGAGCCCCGGTCCGTTCACCTGAGTGGCGGAACGCCTGGACGGGTCGCGCCGCCACGACGCAGTGTCCCTGCCGAGCCCTCCGCCCGGCCCCGAACGAGCCCGAGGCGCACAGAGCGCAGAGAAAGCAGCCCGATGCACCAGCCGACTCCGCCCTCCGCCGCCGACGACCGCACGCGCCGGCCGACCCCGCCCGCTGCCGACGAGGACCGGCCAGCCCGGGGCCGTCAAACGCCCCGCCCAGGGCCAGGCACCGGCCCGCCCCAGTGGACCGAAGCCCTCGCACACCGGATGCCACCCGCACAGGGCTCGGGAGCACTGGCACGGCCGACCAGCCAGAGCTCGCCACATCCGCCGAAGCCGACGGGCTCGCCCACGGTTTCTCCGCCGAGGCCAACGGGCAGGACCACGCCCCGTCCCGCGCCGTCCCCCGCGGCGCCCTCACCGGCCCAGCCCCCGAGCCCACCTCCGCGCCGCACCGGCGAACTGCCGCCTGCCCACACCGCGCTGGTCTGTGTCGCCCTGCCGGGCCTCGCGATCTCCACGGAACACGGGCAGTTGACCGGCCAGGGACTGGACGGCTTCTACCGCGCGGGCCGGCGTCTGCTCTCCCGCTGTCAGCTTCGGGTGGCCGGGCGTGAACCGCTCCCGGTGCAGGCGCGGATGACCGGTGCCGATCGCGCCCGCTTCGTGGGCACCCTGCGGGCCTCGCCGCTCGCAGGACCGGACCCGGACGTCGTGGTCGAGCGCACCCGGCACGCGAACGGCACGGAACGGATCACGCTGCACAGTGCGGCGCCCCGCCCCCTGCGTCTCCCCGTCGAGGTCGCCCTGGGCACGGACCTGGCGGCGATGGGTGCGATCGCGTCCGGCCGCGCGGGGCCGGAAGTGCCCGCCGACGTTCATGACGCCGGTCTGCGCTGGTCGGACGGCACACAGGCCTCGTCGATCACGGCCGACCCGCCGCCCGCCGACGCACTGGCCTCAGCGGGGCTGCTGCGCTGGGAGTTCCACCTCCCCCCGGGCAGCAGCATGAGTGTGGAGTTGAGGGTGCGCCCGGACGGGGCGGGACCCGTGCGGGCGGTCGGCCGCACGGCGACGAGCCCGCTCGCCCAGGCCGGCGCGTCGGGCGACGACCCCGGCGTACAGGCGCTCCTGCGGACCAGCGTCGAAGACCTCCAGGCGCTGCTGCTGCGCGATCCCGCGCATCCGGCCGACGTGTATCCGGCCGCCGGGGCACCGTGGCGTTGCGGCCTCGCCCCGGCCGAAGCCCTCGCGGCCGCCCGGATGGCACTGCCGCTCGGCACCCGGCTCGCCACGGGCACGCTGCGCGCGCTCGCCCGTGGCCAACTGACCGGACCCGGACGGCAGTCCGGCATGATCCCCGGCCCGCGCCGGGACGCGGGCGGCCACTTGCCGCCCGGCTGTACCGGCACGGAGGCCACACTGCTCTTTCCCGCGCTGCTCGCGGAGGCCCGTCGTTGGGGGATGCCGGAGCACGAGACGGAGGAGTTGCTGCCGGCCGCCGAGCGCTGTCTCACCTGGTTGCGGACCGCCGTGGGCGACGGCACGTACCTGTGCGACCCGCAGCCCGGCGGCCCCGCCCGCTGCGAGACACAGGCGCACGCCCATCGCGCGGCGCTGCTCGGCGCGGATCTGCTCGACGCCTGCGGCATGCCACGCGGCGCGGAGCTGAGGGAATGGGCCCGCGCACTGCGGGCGGCGTTCCGGACCGACTTCTGGGTCGACGACCTGGGCGGCGGACGGCCGGCGGCGGCCCGAGCCCCCGACGGCCGCCTCGTACCGCACCTCGGGGCGACCGCCGTCCACCTCCTCGACACCGGCCTGCTGGGCGGGGGCGAATCGGCGCCCGGGCTGCTCGACCGGGTCCAGACCGAGCAGCTCGCCCGGCTCCTCGGCAGCCCGGCGATGGACTCGGGGTGGGGGCTGCGTGGGCTGGGGGCCAAGGAGGCCGGGTACAACCCGTTCGGCCACCGCGGCGGCGCCGTGCGAACGCAGGAGACGGCGATCGCGGTCGCGGGGCTGGCGTCGGCCGGATTCGAGGAGGAGGCCGGTTCGCTGCTGCGGGGCGTCCTGGCGGCCGCCGGGGCGTTCGGCCACCGGCTGCCCGAGATGTACGCGGGAGAACAGCGCACCGACGGCAGCACGCCCCTGGCCCACCCGGCCGCCTGCCGCCCCGCCGCCACCGCGGCCGCCGGCGGGATCATGCTGCTCACCACTCTCGCCGGCATTCGCCCGGACACCCCGGCCGGCACGGTCACGCTGCGTCCCGTCCGCAGCGCGCCCCTCGGCGAGATCACCCTGAATGGATTACGGGTCGCGGGCGCGCCCTTCTCCGTTCGGGTCAGCCGACTCGGCCTCGCCATGGTCGAGGAGGCGGCCGAGGGGCTGCAGCTGGGAGCGTGACCCGGCCGGCAGATCTGGGGCCGATCCAGTGGGCCGGGGGACGAGCGAGAGACCGAAACGCTGATCGCACACGGCAACCGGGCGGCGTGACCTCGGACGACGGGACGGTGTGCGAGGGCCGGGAGCCGCAGGTGGGGAGCGTGCCGCCCGGATGCCGACCGTCAGCCGAAGCGGCTGACGAAGGGAGTGTTTATCGTCAGGCAGACGACTATGATCGCGGCATGCCCTACGACCCGTCAGCCTTTCCGCCCTTCGCCGTGACCGTGGACCTGGTCGTGCTGACCGTACGTCGCCATGCCCTGTGTGCGCTGGCGGTACGCAGGGGTGAGCCACCGTTCCAGGGGCGCTGGGCACTGCCCGGAGGTTTCGTGCGGGCCGACGAGGACCTGGCACAGGCCGCCGCGCGCGAACTGGCCGAGGAGACCGGGCTGCGCGTCCACGACCCCTCCGTCCCGGCCCAGGACAACGGCGCCCACCTGGAGCAGCTCGCGACCTACGGCGACCCCAAGCGGGACCCTCGGATGCGCGTCGTCAGTGTCGCCCATCTCGCCCTCGCCCCCGACCTGCCCGCCCCGCGTGCGGGCGGCGACGCCAGCAACGCCCGCTGGGCGCCGGTCGAGGAGCTGCTCGAACAGGGCGGTTACGGCCGTGACGGCGAGCCCGTGGCGCCGCTGGCCTTCGACCACGCGCAGATCCTCGCGGACGGGGTGGAGCGGGCTCGCTCGAAGATCGAGTACTCGTCGTTGGCCACGGCGTTCTGCCCGCCGGAGTTCACCGTCGGTGAGCTGCGCCGCGTCTACGAAGCGGTCTGGGGAGTGGCGCTGGACCCGCGCAACTTCCACCGGAAGGTGACGGGCACGCCGGGCTTCCTGGTGCCCACGGGCGGTACGACCACCCGGCAGGGCGGCCGCCCTGCCCAGCTCTTCCGCGCGGGCGGGGCGACGCTCCTGAACCCGCCGATGCTGCGGCCGGAGGTGTGACACCGGACCGGATCACCGGTTCCCGTCGCGTGCGCGGGACTCGAAGAGCGTGGGGAAAGTCGGTAGAAAAGCCACAAAAAACCTTCCGGTGACGAGGTACCTGATCACATCCCGCGAGGCAAGGCCTGAAGTGCCCGATAAAACGGACATAACGCGCTATCTTGCTTTGGGTGATCCAGGCCTTCGGACTGACCAGCTATTCCCGCAAGGGCCTTACGCCTGCCGTCGACGACGTCTCCTTCGAAGCGCCCGCGGGTCGCGTCACCGCGCTGCTCGGAGACCCGGGTGCCGGAAAGACGACGACCCTCAGGCTGATGCTCGAACTCCAAGAGGGCCGTGGCATCACCTATTTCAGAGGCCGTCCGCTGCATCGCATCGCCCACCCGTCGCGCGAAGTCGGCGTTCTGCTCGGCGACGTGCCGGGGCACCCCGGCCGGACGGTTCGCGGCCATCTTCGCATGCTGTGCGCCGCCGCCGGTGTCTCCACCCGTCGAGCCGACGAGGTACTGGAGGTGGTTGGCCTCGTCAGCCTCCGCGACGAAAACCTGGGGACGCTCTCGCGCGGCATGGACCGCCGTCTCGGCATCGCGTGTGTCCTGCTGTCCGACCCGCACACCATCGTCCTCGACGAACCCGCCGCCGGGCTCTCGGCCCGTGAGAGCAGTTGGCTGTACGGCATGTTGCGGGCCCACGCGGCCCAGGGCGGAACGGTCCTGTTCACGCTGTCCGACCCCAAGGAGGCCGCGCGCACCGCGGACTGCGTCGTCACCCTGGAACAGGGCAGGGTCGTCGCCGACCAGGAGGCCGCGCAGTTCGCCCGCACCCGGCTGCGGCCACGTGTCGCCGTCCGCAGCCCGCACGCCGCCCGCCTCGCAGCCCTCCTCACCAAGGAGGCCCGCACCGCGCACCGCTCCGTCGAGGTCGTCCTGGAAAGCGGCAACCGGCTCTCCGTGTACGGCAGTACCTGTGCCGACGTCGGCGAAACGGCGTTCCGCCACGGCGTCCTCGTCCTCAAACTCGCCGACGAGGTGGGGGACATGGGTCCGGGTGCGGGAACGGCATCGCCGTATGAGTCGCATCAGTCGCGAGGGTCGCAGGAGTCGCAAGGGTCGCAGCAATCGTCTAAGTCACCAGCGCCGCAGGAGTCGCGGGAGTCGCACGAGCTGCGTGGTTCGCAGGAGGGGCGTAAGGGACAGGAGCGGGAACCTGCCGAGGAGGTGTCCGAGCCGGAGGCGCGTCGGCCCACGGCCGGCCTGCCGCGCCAGTCCGACAGCGGTTTGCACGCGGCCATCACCCTTTCCTCGGGGTCGGCGGAGACTGAGGCAGTCGACAAAGCGACTTCCCACGCGGCGACCTCCGGCACAGCGACCTCGGGCGCGGAGAAATCGGGCAACGCGACGTCCGAGAAGGCGACCTCCGGCAAGACGACTTCCGGCGGCAGCGGCAGAACGAGCATCGGCCTGTCCGGCCGAACGAGCATCGGCAAGGCCGCGACCGACGAAGCCACGCCCGCCGCGGCCGCGAGCGGCGAAACCCTCGACGGCACACCCACCGCCCAGCCGAGGCCCGCCGTGCGCGGATCAACGCCCGCCACCACGTCGCCCACCACCGCGCGACCAGCCCCCGCCCCGGAGGTCTCCGAGGGCACAGACCATCGGCACTCGGTCAACGTCCGCACCTCGGCGACCCACCAAGGCTCCAGGAATTCCGCGGACGTCGAGAAACCCGTCGACCCCGATCTCGAGACTCCCGGTAACCTCAGCTCCCCCGGAAGCCATCAGCGCCTCACCGGCCTCACGGGAACGCTTCCCCCACTTCCACCCCCCATCTCCGTCCACCCGGCCCGCAGCCCCCTCCGTCCCCTCCGTTACGAACTCCGGCGGGCCACGGGGATCAGCACCGGATTCGTCACCTGTGCCACGGTGCTGGTGGTGTCCGCGCTCACCGCTCTCGTCCTGGCACGGATCGGGCACACCCCGCAGGGGCGCCTGTTCGCCGCGTGGCCGCAGCAGCTCCCGCTGCCACCCGCGGCGCTCGGTGCGGGGCTGCTGGGGGCGCTGTCGTTCGGGGACGAGTTCCGCCACCCCGCTCTGGCGGCGGACCGCGGCACCGTGCCCCGCCGGCTGGGGCTGCTCACGGCCAAGCTCCTCGTCGCCGCGGCCACCGCACTGGCCCTGGCCGTCCTCACGCTGGGCTGCGACGCCGAAGTGCTCTATCTCGTCTACGGAGCGGAACTCGCGAAGGTTCCCGGCGACTGGTTGTCGCTGAGCGCCAGTTGGTTCGGGCTCATGGTCGGGTGCGCCTGGGCCGGGGTGCTGGCCGCCGGTGTCTTCCGGTCCACCACGGCCGGGCTCGCCGCCGTTCTCGCCGTACCGATTCTCGTTGTGCCTCTCGTACAGAAAGTCGTGGAGGGATCGTCCGTGCGAGCCGCCGCGGGTTTCCCGATGCGGATGCGTCAGCTGTTTCTGCTGCAGTGGCCCTTCGGCGGCGAGCGCTATCTGGAGGCCGCGGCGCGGGTCGTCGCCCAACCCGTCGGCAGCGCGCTGACGTTGTCGCTCGGCGCGCTGCTCTGCGCGTATGTGCTCACGACGCTGCGGAGCAGGGTCTGACGACCACCTTCTGACAACCCTCCGCGCCCTTCCGTTCTGGTGGTGCGCACAACTCCCTCGGGAAAGCCCATTTCTTTCCGATAAGGCGTCAATTGCGACGGGGTGAGCGATCACCCTTTCGTGTGCTTTTCACCAAAGACCTCAAGGGAGTTGGAAACAGCGCCGACAAAGGATCCGTGAGTACCCTTGCGCACACCATGATGACCTCCGCCCGCTCCACCGACTCCGGTCTCGTCGGCCCGGGCGAACTCGACCGCTACCCCTACGCCGAGGCCCCGGGCCCCGACCGCGTGGGCGCCCCCGCGTGGGAGAGCGCGGACCCCGAGCTGGGCCGTGTGGGCCGGCGCGCCGCGGGCAGCCGCGGCCGCGGACTGCACGGCCAACTTGTACAGCAGCTGGGACAGATGATCGTCTCCGGCGATCTGGGGGCGGACCGCCCCCTGGTGCCCGAGGAGATCGGCCAGCGCTTCGAGGTCTCCCGGACCGTCGTCCGTGAGTCGCTCCGCGTCCTGGAGGCCAAGGGCCTGGTCAGCGCCCGCCCGAACGTCGGCACGCGCGTGCGTCCCGTCAGCGACTGGAACCTGCTCGACCCCGACATCATCGAATGGCGGGCCTTCGGGCCGCAGCGCGACGACCAGCGCCGCGAACTGAGCGAGCTGCGGTGGACCATCGAACCCCTCGCCGCCCGCCTGGCCGCCGGGCACGGGCGTGAGGACGTCCAGCAGCGGCTGTCCGACATGGTCGAGATCATGGGCCACGCGATGCAGCAGGGTGACGCGATCACCTTCTCCCGCGCCGACACCGAGTTCCATTCGCTGCTGATCCAGATCGCGGGCAACCGGATGCTGGAGCACCTCTCCGGCATCGTCTCCGCCGCGCTCCAGGTCTCCGGCGGCCCGGTCACCGGCTGTGACCGGCCCAACGAGACGACCCTGGCGCACCACGTCAGGATCGTCGACGCCCTGGCGACCGGCGACGGCGGGGCCGCCGAGGCGGCCATGCGGCAGCTGCTGACCGTCCACCCCGAGGTGGAGCGCGTGGTGCCGGCGCCGCGCGAGCACTGACCGCACCCGCGGTGTGTCACGGCCGGGAGGTGTCCGAGGCTTCCCCTTCCCCCGGGCATCGCTCGGCCGGCAGTTCGTCCTCCGTCGGACCCCGCAGGTCTCGTCCGGATCTGCGGGGTCCGACGGTGCGACGGACCCCGCGGCGCGTTCGGAACGGTACGAGTCGGCGACCTGGGTGACCTCATCTGTCCGCGCCTGACCGTTTTTGACCGCTTACGGGGTGTGACTCGGGCCACGCGGATTGGGCGTAACGCTCGTGGAAACAACGCGATGACCTAAGAGGTGACCGCCGAGAAGGGAACACGGACGCTGTGCAAGGCGTTCTGGCTCTTCCCGGCCCCCGCCCGCGCCGTCGGCCCATCCCCAAGCCGGCGGTCGGCTCCTGTCCGTCGTGGACGGGGCCGGAAGTCGTTTTCCAACGTTCCGAGAGGTTGTTCGTGTCGGCCAGCACATCCCGTACGCTCCCGCCGGAGATCGCCGAGTCCGTCTCTGTCATGGCGCTCATTGAGCGGGGAAAGGCTGAGGGGCAGATCGCCGGCGATGACGTGCGTCGGGCCTTCGAAGCTGACCAGATTCCGGCCACTCAGTGGAAGAACGTACTGCGCAGCCTCAACCAGATCCTCGAGGAAGAGGGTGTGACGCTGATGGTCAGTGCCGCAGAACCCAAGCGCACCCGCAAGAGCGTCGCAGCGAAGAGTCCGGCCAAGCGCACCGCCACCAAGACGGTCCCGGCGAAGACAGCGGCCGCCCGCAAGGCCTCCGCCACCACGGCCGCTCCGGCCGCGCCCGCCGTCGACGATCCGGCCGAGGAAGTCGCACCCGCGAAGAAGGGCGCTGCCAAGAAGACGGCCGCCAAGAAGGCGGCCGCGAAGAAGACCGTCGCGGCCAAGAAGACGGCCGCGCCGGCGAAGAAGACCACCGCCGCCAAGAAGGACGACGTCGAGCTGCTCGACGAGGAGGTGCTGGAGGAGCCCAAGGGAGCCACGGAGGAGCCCGAGGGTGCCGAGAGCGCCGGCTTCGTGCTGTCCGACGAGGACGAGGACGACGCGCCCGCCCAGCAGGTCGCGGCGGCCGGCGCCACCGCCGACCCCGTCAAGGACTACCTGAAGCAGATCGGAAAGGTCCCCCTGCTCAACGCCGAGCAGGAGGTGGAACTGGCCAAGCGCATCGAGGCGGGTCTGTTCGCCGAGGACAAGCTGGCCAACTCCGACAAGCTGGCGCCGAAGCTCAAGCGCGAGCTGGAGATCATCGCCGAGGACGGCCGCCGCGCCAAGAACCACCTGCTGGAGGCCAACCTCCGTCTGGTGGTCTCCCTGGCCAAGCGCTACACCGGCCGCGGCATGCTCTTCCTGGACCTGATCCAGGAGGGCAACCTCGGTCTGATCCGCGCGGTGGAGAAGTTCGACTACACCAAGGGCTACAAGTTCTCCACGTACGCCACCTGGTGGATCCGTCAGGCGATCACCCGCGCGATGGCCGACCAGGCCCGCACCATCCGTATCCCGGTGCACATGGTCGAGGTCATCAACAAGCTCGCGCGTGTGCAGCGTCAGATGCTCCAGGACCTGGGCCGCGAGCCCACCCCGGAGGAGCTGGCCAAGGAGCTCGACATGACCCCGGAGAAGGTCATCGAGGTCCAGAAGTACGGCCGTGAGCCGATCTCCCTGCACACCCCGCTGGGTGAGGACGGCGACAGCGAGTTCGGTGACCTCATCGAGGACTCCGAGGCCGTCGTTCCGGCCGACGCGGTCAGCTTCACGCTCCTCCAGGAGCAGCTGCACTCCGTGCTCGACACCCTGTCCGAGCGCGAGGCGGGCGTCGTCTCCATGCGCTTCGGTCTCACCGACGGTCAGCCGAAGACCCTCGACGAGATCGGCAAGGTGTACGGCGTGACGCGCGAGCGCATCCGCCAGATCGAGTCCAAGACCATGTCGAAGCTGCGCCACCCGTCTCGTTCGCAGGTGCTGCGCGACTACCTGGACTAGGTCGTCCGTACGACGTGAAGGCCCGGTACCCCGCAGGGGTGCCGGGCCTTTCGTCGGAGCGGGTGCTGCGCGGGCCGTGCAAGCGCAGGCGGCCCGTGCCGAGCGGGTGCGGGCCGTAGCGGCCTGGATCACTCTGGGTGTCTCACGCACACCCCAGAGTGAGGAGTACGCCATGCGTCGTCCCTTCGTCCGGGCGCTGGCCCGGCCGCTGGTCCTGGCGGCCGCCGCGGCCGCGATACCGCTGGTCTCCACCGCCCCCGCAGCCGCGGACGGCATAGTCGTCGGCGGCTTCCCGATCGATGCCGCGGAGAGTCCCTGGACGGTGGCGCTGTCCAGCCGTGACCGGTTCGGGGGTACGCGGTCCGGGCAGTTCTGCGGGGCGGTCGCGGTGGGCCGGACCACTGTCCTGACCGCGGCGCACTGCCTGGGCGAGGACGTCCTCGGCATGCCGGCGGGCCAGGTGCGCGACCTCAAGGTCGTCGTGGGCCGCACGGACCTGCGCTCGGACGAAGGGCAGGAGATCCCCGTGCGCGAGACATGGGTGAACCCCGCCTACGACGGCGTCAGCAACGCCGGGGACTTCGCGGTGCTCACCCTCGCCGGGCAACTGCCGGAGAACGCGGTGATCGGGATGGCCGGGCCGGGTGACGCCGCGTACGCGTCCGACACCCCCGCCACGGTCTACGGCTGGGGTGATGTCACCGGCGCCGGCGACTACCCGTACGGCCTGCGCGCGGCACGCGTGCGCGTGCTGTCGGACGCGCTGTGCGAGCGGGCGTATCCGGGCAGTGCCGACGGCACCTACCGCGCGGACAGCATGCTGTGCGCGGGGGAGCGGGTGGGTGGCCGGGACGCCTGCCAGGGGGACAGCGGCGGTCCGCTGGTCGCCCAGGGGCGGCTGATCGGCCTGGTGTCATGGGGCAGCGGTTGCGGGCGCCCCGGCAGCCCGGGCGTCTACACGCGGGTGTCCGACGCCTTGCGGAAGCTGGGCTGGGAGCACGTCGCTCAGAAGCCGAAGGCCGGTTCCAAGGCCTCGCGGGGCGAGGCAGCGGAAAAGCTGCCCGAAGCGCCCAGGAGGGCGTCCTGACAGCGCCTCGGTAGCGCATTGGGGGACGAGGACGGGCGGCCGCCCTGAGAGCAGGGCGGCCGCCCGTTCACCGGTCTGGGCCGGGCTCGTCGTGGACGCGAGGCGTCAGCGCTCTTCTTCCGCAGCGGTGTTGGGGACGGCCGTCAGCCGCTCCGTCTCGTCCTGTATCTCAGCGGCGATCTTCTTGAGTTCCGGCTCGAACTTGCGGCCATGGTGCGCGCAGAAGAGCAGCTCTCCGCCGCTGAGCAGGACGACGCGCAGGTATGCCTGGGCGCCGCAGCGGTCGCACCGATCAGCGGCCGTCAGGTGGCTCGCGGGGGTCAGAACAGTAGTCACGTCGCCTCTTCTCTAGCTCGACGAGCTGTCGTACCAGGGTCAACATCCAACCAGCCCGAAAACGTTCCCGCTCGGGGCTTTTCCTCGAAAAAATCTTCCGAGTCGGCTGTCTGCTGCCCGTTGGCGGCGAATGTGCCGTATCACGTCTCTGTGTGTCTTACGGGTTCGCGCAGTCTGTCGGATTCGGTCCTCCCGGCCGGGTTGCCGGTTGTTCATGAGGACGTGCCCGGAGCCTAAATGGTTCATGCCTCGAAGGGAACGTGATATGTGCTTCACTCCAACGAGGGATCGAACACCCATGCGACCGTGGACTAGTCTGAGTTCCCGGACGAGGGTGGCGTTACAACGGCTCTACCAGGCCTCGGTACCCTCTGAGCGGCTACCGGAGCCGCGCCCTTACCCAGATGGGCCCCATATGAAATTCAGCGAGGAGCGAACCGCGTGACCGCCGAGACGTCCGTGCCGTCCACAGCGCTGCTGGCAGGAGCAGACCGGGACGGTTCCAACTACACCGCTCGGCACCTGCTCGTCCTGGAGGGGCTGGAGGCCGTCCGCAAGCGCCCTGGCATGTACATCGGCTCCACGGACAGCCGCGGCCTGATGCACTGCCTGTGGGAGATCATCGACAACTCCGTGGACGAGGCCCTCGGCGGGTACTGCGACCACATCGAGGTGATCCTCCACGACGACGCCTCGGTGGAGGTGCGCGACAACGGCCGCGGCATCCCGGTCGACGTCGAGCCCAAGACCGGCCTGTCCGGCGTCGAGGTCGTGATGACCAAGCTGCACGCCGGCGGCAAGTTCGGCGGCGGCTCGTACGCCGCGTCCGGCGGTCTGCACGGCGTGGGCGCCTCCGTGGTGAACGCCCTGTCCGCCCGGCTGGACGTCGAGGTCGACCGCGGCGGCCACACCCATGCCATCAGCTTCCGGCGCGGTGTCCCCGGCGCCTTCGCCGCGCTGGGGCCGGACGCGAAGTTCGAGGCCAAGAGCGGCCTGCGCAAGGCCAAGAAGATCCCCAAGACCCGCACCGGCACGCGCGTGCGGTACTGGGCCGACCGCCAGATCTTCCTCAAGGACGCCAAGCTCTCCCTGGAGAACCTGCACCAGCGCGCCCGTCAGACCGCGTTCCTGGTCCCGGGACTGACCATCGTCGTCCGCGACGAGTACGGCCTCGGCGAGGGCGGCAGCAAGGGTGAGGAGTCGTTCCGCTTCGACGGAGGCATCAGCGAGTTCTGCGAGTTCCTGGCCACCGACAAGCCCGTCTGCGACACCCTCCGCTTCAGCGGACACGGCACCTTCAAGGAGACGGTCCCCGTCCTCGACGAGCACGGGCAGATGACCCCCACCGAGGTCACCCGGGAACTCGGCGTGGACGTCGCGCTGCGCTGGGGCACCGGCTACGAGACCACGCTCAGGTCGTTCGTCAACATCATTGCCACGCCCAAGGGCGGCACCCATGTCGCCGGCTTCGAGCAGGCCGTCACCAAGACGGTCAACGAGGTGCTGCGCGCCAAGAAGATGCTCCGGGTCGCCGAGGACGACGTCGTCAAGGACGACGCCCTGGAGGGCCTCACCGCGGTCGTCACCGTCCGTCTCGCGGAGCCGCAGTTCGAGGGGCAGACCAAGGAGGTGCTCGGCACCTCGGCGGCCCGCCGCATCGTGAACAACGTGATCTCCAAGGAGCTCAAGGCCTTCCTGACCGCCACCAAGCGGGACGCCGCCCAGCAGTCCCGCGTGGTCCTGGAGAAGATCGTCGCCGCCGCGCGCACCCGCATCGCCGCGCGCCAGCACAAGGACGCGCAGCGCCGGAAGACGGCGCTGGAGTCCTCGTCGCTGCCGGCCAAGCTCGCCGACTGCCGCAGTGACGACGTGGACCGCAGCGAGCTGTTCATCGTCGAGGGCGACTCCGCGCTCGGCACCGCCAAGCTGGCGCGCAACTCCGAGTTCCAGGCGCTGCTGCCGATCCGCGGCAAGATCCTCAACGTGCAGAAGTCGTCCGTGACGGACATGCTGAAGAACGCCGAGTGCGGCGCGATCATCCAGGTCATAGGGGCCGGCTCGGGCCGGACCTTCGACCTCGACGCGGCCCGCTACGGCAAGATCATCATGATGACGGACGCCGATGTGGACGGCTCCCACATCCGCTGCCTGCTCCTGACGCTCTTCCAGCGCTACATGCGCCCGATGGTCGAGGCCGGCCGGGTGTTCGCCGCGGTGCCGCCGCTGCACCGGATCGAGATCGTCCAGCCCAAGAAGGGTCAGGACAAGTACGTCTACACGTACTCGGACCGCGAGCTGCGCGACAAGCTCATGGAGTTCCAGAGCAAGGGCGTCCGCTACAAGGACTCGATCCAGCGCTACAAGGGCCTCGGCGAGATGGACGCCGACCAGCTGGCCGAGACCACCATGGACCCGCGCCACCGCACCCTGCGCCGCATCAACCTCGCCGACCTGGACGCCGCGGAACAGGTCTTCGACCTGCTGATGGGCAACGACGTCGCCCCGCGCAAGGAGTTCATCTCCAACTCGGCGGCGACCCTGGACCGCTCGCGCATCGACGCGTAGGAGCGGGTCTCGGGCCGAGGCCGCGGCCACCAGCGGTTCGTGTCACCTGATGGGGTGAAGAGCGGGAAGAAGAAGAGTCACGGATCTTCCCGCTCTGTCCATGCTTGGGCATGCACTCAAGCAACGGTCGCCCTGTGCAGTACGACGACCCCTGGTACGACGCCACTGCCTCCGGCTGGAGCGAGCCGACCGTCCCGGCCGCGCCCGTGCCACCCGCGCGGGACGAGGTCCCGGCTGCCGGCGACGTCTACCTCGAAGTGCACCGCGGCGCCGCCTTCCAGGAGGTGCGCAGCCGCTACCTGAGATTCGTGGTGCCGGCGGTGACCGGCTTCTTCGTCTGGTACGTGGCGTACGTCGTCGCCGCCACGGTCGCGCCCGGAGTGATGGCGCGGCCCGTGGTGGGTGCGGTGAACGTGGCGATGCTGGCCGGACTCGGGCAGTTCCTCACCACCTTCCTACTCACCTGGGCCTACGCCCGGCACGCGCGACTGCGCCGGGACCGGGCCGCGCTCGAACTGCGCTGGGACACCCAGGAACTGACGCGCGGCCTTCGCGGCGGTGCGTCGTGACGGGTGATCACCAGACTCTGGCGGTGCTGCTGTTCAGCGCGTTCGTCGCCGTCACCCTCGGGATCACCACCTGGGTGAGCCGCAATCGGCAGGGTTCGGCGGAGGAGTTCTACGCCGGCGGACGGTTGTTCTCTCCCATGGAGAATGGTTTTGCCATCGCGGGCGACTACATGTCCGCGGCCTCCTTCCTGGGCATCTCCGGGCTCATCGCGCTGTTCGGCTACGACGGGATGCTGTACTCCGTGGGCTTCCTGGTCGCCTGGCTCGTCGTCTTGCTGCTGGTCGCCGAACTCGTGCGCAACTGCGGCAGGTTCACGCTCGCCGACGTCGTCGCCGCGCGGATGCGGGAGCGACCGGTGCGGATCGCGGCGGGAACCTCCTCGGTCACCGTGTCCGTTCTGTATCTGGTGGCGCAGATGGTGGGCGCGGGCAGTCTGGTCGCGCTGCTGCTGGGCGGGACGAGCGAGGCGGCGCGGTCCTGGACGGTCATCGGCGTCGGGGCGCTGATGGTGATCTATGTGTCGTTGGGAGGGATGCGGGCCACCACGTGGATCCAGATCGTGAAGGCGGTCCTGCTGATGGGCGGGGCGATCGCCCTGACCGCGCTCGTCCTGGCCCGGTTCCACGGGGACTTCGACCAGCTGCTGCGCACCGCGGCCGCGCGCAGCGGCCAGGGCGATGCGTTCCTCGCACCGGGACTGAAGTACGGCGGTGACTGGACCGCCCGCTTCGACTTCATCAGCCTCGGGCTCGCCCTGGTGCTGGGAACGGCCGGGCTGCCGCACATCCTGTCCCGGTTCTACACCGTGCCGACCGCGCGGGCGGCACGGCGTTCGGTGGTGTGGGCGATCGGGCTGATCGGCGGCTTCTACCTGATGACGATCGTCCTCGGGTTCGGCGCGGCCGCCATCGTCGGACCGGGCGCCGTACGAGCGTCGAACGCGGCCGGGAACACGGCGGTGCCGCTGCTGGCACTCGACCTGGGCGGAGGGTTGGGCTCCACGGGAGGGACGGTTCTGTTCGCGATCGTCGCCGCCATCGCCTTCGCCACCATCCTCGCCGTGGTGGCCGGCATCACCCTGGCCTCCTCGGCGTCCGTCGCGCACGACCTGTACGCGTCACTGCGGCGCGGGAACTCGGGGCCGCGCGGCGAGGTGACCGTGGCACGCGTCGCCGCGGTGGGCATCGGCGTGGTCGCGATCGCCCTCGGCCTGCTCGCGCGCGAACTGAACGTCGCCTTCCTGGTGGGCCTCGCCTTCGCCGTCGCCGCGTCGGCCAACCTGCCCGTGCTGCTCTACTCGCTGTTCTGGCGGGGCTTCACCACGCGCGGCGCCGTGTGGGCCGTCTACGGCGGGCTGGTCCCGGCCATGGCGCTCGTGGCGCTGTCGCCCGTGGTGTCGGGCAGCCCCGAATCGCTGTTCCCCGGCGTCGACTTCCAGTACTTCCCGTTGCAGAACCCGGGCCTCGTCTCGATCCCCCTGGGCTTCCTGGCGGGCTGGCTCGGCACGGTCACCTCGGCGGAGACACCGGACGCCGCCAAGCACGCCGAGACGCAGGTGCGGGCGCTGACGGGGGCGGGGGCCGCGTAGGGGTGCTGAGGCGCGGATCGCCCACCGCGTTGGGGCGCAGGACGCGCGTCGCTCAGTCGCTCTGGGACCCGTGTCGCCCAGTTGCTGAGGGACGCGGGTCGCCCAGTCGCTCTGGGGCGCTCACGCGCGGGTCGCCCTCAGGCGTAGGGACGCTCAGGCGCGGGTCGCCCACACGTAGCGGTGTTCCGGGCGGCCCGCGTCGCCGTACTTGAGGGTCAGCGTGGCCCGTCCCGTGCGCTCCAGCAGCTTCAGATAGCGCTGGGCGGTCTGGCGGCTCACCCCGGTCCGTTCGGCGATCTCCTGGGCCGACAGGGGCCTTTCCGCGTTCATCAGGGACTGCCGTACGAGCTCGGCAGTGGTGGGGGAGTGGCCCTTGGGCAGATCCGGCTCCGTGGTCGCGGAGAGCGCGCCGAAGATGCGGTCCACCTCTGCCTGTTCGGCCTCGCCGCCGCCGTCGAGGGTGCGACGCAGCTCCGCGTACGCCTCCAGCTTGGCGCGCAGTCCCGCGAAGGCGAACGGCTTGACCAGGTACTGCAGCGCGCCCTGCCGCATCGCGGCCTGCACCGTCGAGACGTCGCGCGCCGCCGTGACCATGATCACGTCGGTCTGGTGGCCGCGGCGGCGCATCTCCCGCACCACCGCGAGGCCCGTCTCGTCGGGCAGATAGTGGTCCATGAGCACCAGGTCCACTCGCGGCAGCGCCTCCAGCTGACGCAGCGCCCCGGCCGCGCTGTGCGCCTCCCCGGCGACATGGAAGCCCGGCACCTTCTCGACGTAGGCGGCGTTCACCCGCGCGACCCTGGTGTCGTCGTCCACGACCAGGACCTCGATCATCGCGTCTCCTCCTCGGCGGACCGCTGGACGGACGGGACGGTCAGGGCCGCCTCCGTGCCCGGCTCGGCCAGGGCCTCGGGCAGGACGACGGTGAACTCCGCGCCGCCACCGGCGGCCTCGCCCACCGTCGCGGTACCGCCCTGCCGTTCCGCCAGCCTGCGCACCATGGAGAGCCCTATGCCGCGCTCCCGGTGAGCGGGCGGCTTCTTGGTGGACCACCCCTCGGTGAAGATCAACTCCCGCAGCTCCGGTGCGATACCGGGACCGGTGTCCCGTACCGCGATCACGACGGTACGACCCTCGGTGTACAGCTCCACCTCCACGCGCGCGTGCGGTGTGCCCGCCGCCGCGTCCAGCGCGTTGTCCACCAGGTTGCCCACGACCGTGACCAGTCCCCGGGCGTCGACCAGCCGGTCCGGCAGGCGCGTACGCCCCGACAGGCGCAGGGCGACGCCCCGCTCGGCCGCGACGGTCGCCTTGCCGACCAGCAGCGCGGCGAGCAGCGGGTCCTCGATCTTCTCGGTGACCTGTTCGGCGGTGGCGCGGTGATCGCCCACCACCTCGCCCACGAAGTCGACGGCGTCGTCGTACATCTCCAGCTCCAGCAGTCCGAGGAGCGTGTGCATCCGGTTGGCGTGCTCGTGGTCCTGGGCGCGCAGGGCGTCGATCAGGCCGCGGGTGGAGTCCAGCTCCCTGCCCAGCTGCTCCAGCTCGGTGCGGTCGCGCAGGGTGGCGACGGCGCCGCCGTCGTCGGTGGGCATGCGGTTGGCGACCAGCACGCGCCGGCCGCGCACCGTCAGCAGGTCGGTGCCGGTCACCCGGCCCGCCAGGACGTCGGCCGTACGTCCCTCGCCGAGCGCCTCGTGGGGGGAACGGCCCACGGCCTCGTCCCCGATGCCCAGCAGGCGCTGCGCCTCGTCGTTGAGCAGCCGGACACGCCCCGTGCGGTCCAGGGCGACGACGCCCTCCCGGATGCCGTGCAGCATCGCCTCCCGCTCCGCGAGCAGCCCCGCGATGTCGGAGAACGCAAGGTCCCGGGTCTGCCGCTGCACCCGCCGGGAGATCAGCCACGCGGCCAGCGCACCGACGGCCAGGGCGCCGCCCGCGTACGCCAGCAGCTCGGGGATCGCGTGGATCAGCAGCGCGCGGACACTGTCGTACGCGATGCCCACCGACACCGCCCCGACGATCTCCCCGTCGCCGTCCCGCAGCGGCACCTTCCCGCGCGCGGAGCGGCCCAGGGTGCCCGCGTCGATCTCCATGACCTCCTGGCCGGCGAGCGCTGCGCTGGGGTCGGTCGAGACGTGCCTGCCGATCTGCGAGGGCTCGGTGTGCGACCAGCGCACCCCCCGGCGGTCCATCACCACGACGTACTCGGCCTGCGTGGCCCGCCGGATCCGCTCGGCCTCCCGCTGGACCGGCCCGTCGGCCGTCGCGGGCGTCCTGCGGACGTCCTCGGCGAGCTGCGGCTGCGCCGCGGTGGTCTGGGCGATGGCGAGCGCGCGCCGCATCGCCTGGTCGTCCAGCTGGTCGCCCAGGGGCGCGAGGAACAGCCCGGTCGCGAGCACCGCGACCCCCGCGGCGATCGCCACCTGCATCATCAGCACCTGCGAGAACACCCGGCGGGGCAGACCGAGGCGCAGGCGGCGGGCGGGGGGAGTGGGGCTCATGCCCACGAAGGTACGTGGGGGAGGGGGGTACGCCGAAGACGGGTGGGATCAATGCGGGCAGGGGGCTCCAGGACGCCGACGCGTGGGTCCTCGCCACCTGCCGGGTCCGTGGCAGGACAGGCGGGATGCCCGGCCGGCCATCCCGGCAGCGCGGCCGGGCGGTGTCAGACCGCGAAAGCCGTCGGCGTCAGTTCGCGGACCGCCACCACGTCCATCCGCGCGGGGGCGCCCAGGACCGACACCCCGCAGCTTTCCGGGCGCGGAGGCAGTGACGCGCCCTGGGCGACGCTCACGCGCCAGCGGCGTCCGTCCGCATGGGCGACGGTGACCTCCCAGTGCGGTGCGGCCTCGTCCGCCCGTACGTCGTGTTCGGTCCCCACGACGCTCAGCGCGTCCGCCGCGTACTCGCCGGCCGCGGTGCGCACGGCCAGCTCGGCCGCCTGAGCGGGCCGCTCCCAGGCCGAGCGGCCGCGGCACCCCTCCGTCACGATCCGGCCCTCCTGGACGGCGTGCAGGACGTCCTTGATGGTGTGGGCCTCGGCGCGGCCGTAGGCGTAGCCGTACGGCAGCACGAGCACCGTCGGGGAGAAGCGGTGACCGCCCAGATGGGTGACCTCCCAGATGCCCCCCGTCCCGGAGGCGGCGAGCTCGGTCGCGAGCGGGCGGCCCAGGAGGGCGCAGCAGCGGTCGCGCTTGCCGTTGGTGCAGACGAGCGCCAGCGGAGCACCGGTGTGCGGGCGACCCTGCAGCGCGGCGTCGAAGGTGTGGTGGTCACCCCTGCCGAGTGCGGTGAAGTCGAGGTCCAGCAGCTGCGACGGGTCGGCGGTCGTCGCGGCGTGCAGCCATGAGCCGCCGGGCATGGTGTGGGCCGCGTACACCTGGCGTACGGCGGGCGTGCCGCAGTCGGCGTGGCGTCCGGGGCGGCGGATGAGCGCGATGCGTACGCCCGTGCCGTTCGCGGCTGCTTCCAGGGCTCGGCCCAGGGCGGGGTCCAGGTGGCTCGAGGTGAGGGCCTTGGCACCCCACGGGCCCGGCTGTTCCACCAGGAGCCACGTCCTGGCGGTCGCCGCTGTTCCGGAAACGGGCTCGTGGAGGTCCCGCGAGACGGTTGCGCACCTACTCACAGAGGTGAGCCTAACCTGACTTCGTCCGGGGTGCCCTCCTGACCTCCCTGTGTCCTACTCCGGGAGGGGCTGCGGCGGGCGCGGACCCACGTAGTGACCACTCGGGCGCATCCTCAGGGGCCGCTCCCCGTACTCCTCCAGCGCATGGGCGATCCAGCCGGCCGTACGGGCCACCGCGAAGATCGCCTCGCCCGCGGTGGCGTGCATCCCGCACGCCGTGGTGAGCACGGCAAGGGCGAGGTCGACGTTGGCGTGCAGCGGGGTGTGCCGGGCAGCGGTGGCCACGACGTCCCGGGCGGCGGACAGGGCGGGCTCGGCGTCGGGCATCTCCTGCAGGAGTGCGAACAGGGCACGCGCGCGTGGGTCCTCCCCGGAGTACAGCCGGTGGCCGAGGCCGGGGACCCGGCGGCCCGCCCGCAGCTCCTCAGCGATCACGGGGGCCGCGTCGCCCCGCTCCAGCACCTCCTTGAGCAACCGGTGGGCGAGTCCGCTGGCCGCGCCGTGCAGGGGGCCCTCGGTCACACCGAGCCCGGCCGAGACGGCGGCGTAGGCGTGCGCGCGGGCCGACGCCGCGACGCGCACCGCGAGCGTCGAGGCGGCCAGGTCGTGGTCGACGAGGAGGCCGAGCGCCGTGTCCAGGACCCGCAGCGAGGCATCGTCGGGCTCGCGTCCGCTGAGCCGTGCCCAGAGGCGCTGGGCGAGGGGGCCCTCGTCGCACCGCGTGTGCCGCATCGGGGGCAGGGCGGCCACGAGCGTGGGAATGAGCACGCGCGCGGTGCCCAGGACGGCGTTCTCGGCGAGGTCGAAACGCAGCGGGTCCGCGCTGGCGGCGGCGACCGCGGCGACGCGCAGCCGGTCGGTGGGGCCGCTGTGCTCGGGCAGGGCGCCGACCGCGCGCCGGGCGACCGCGACGGAGGGCTCGGGCGCGGTGAAGGTGATCCCGGGGCGAAGGCGCCCGGTCCACAGCCACTCCGCGATCTCCTCGTAGCTGTGGTGGGCGGCCAGGTCCGTCGCGTCGACGCCCCGGAAGTAGTACCGGTCCTGCTCGATCAGCGTGATGCGGGTGCGCACGGCCGTGTCGGTGGCGGAGGGCGGGCTCCCGGCGCTCTCCCGCCTGTTGCGCCGGGCGAGGGCCTCCACCTCCGCGGCGTCGAAGGTGCTGCCCCGGCCGCCGGGCGTGCGGTGGCTGCTGAGCTGGCCGCGGCTGACGTAGGCGTAGACGGTCTCCGCCTTCACGCCGAGGAGCTCGGCTGCCTCTTTGGTGCTCAGCCGCCGCCCGGGTGGGACGGGGCCGGGGTCTTGAACGCGCATGGGGGTCACCGTAGCTGCCTGGGACGACATATTGAATCAATCAATATTGACAGGAATTCAGTCAACCATGGACAGTCGAATCAAGTCCAGGGAGGAAAACATGTCCGTCAACATGTCCGTCAACAGGTCCGCATACACTCCTGTCGATGTACCGCGGGGGCTCGCGGGCGTCGTCGTGACCGACACGGAGATCGGTGACGTCCGGGGTCTTGAGGGCTTCTACCACTACCGGCAGTACTCGGCCGTCGAACTCGCGCAGACCCGTCCCTTCGAGGACGTCTGGCATCTCCTGATGCACGGTGAACTGCCGGACGCGGCGGGCGCGGCCGCCTTTGCCGCCGAGACGGCCGGGCTGCGGCGGCTGCCGGACGAGGTGTCGGCGGCGCTGCCCGCCGTCGCGGCGGCCGGCGGACGCTCCGGACCGCTCGCCGGGCTGCGCACGGCGCTGTCGCTGCTGGGCGCCGCGAAGGGCTTCCGCCCGCTGTACGACATCGACGCGGACCGGCGGCGTGAGGACACGCTCGTGGCGACCGCTGCCGTACCGGCCGTGCTCGCGGCGCTGTACCGCCTGGGGAAGGGGATGGAGCCGGTTCCGCCCCGCGAGGACCTGTCCTACGCGGCGAATTATCTGTACATGGTGACTGGGGAGGAGCCGGACCCGGAGCGAGCACGTGCGGTCGAGCAGTACCTCATCTCAACCATTGATCACGGGTTCAATGCATCAACCTTCACGGCACGGGTCATCGCGTCGACGGGCGCCGACGTGGCCGCGTGTCTGGTGGGGGCCGTAGGAGCGCTCTCCGGGCCGCTGCACGGAGGGGCCCCGAGCCGGGCGCTGGACACCCTGGACGCGATCGGCACCGTGGACCGCATCGACCCCTGGATCCGGGAACGCGTCCGCGCAGGCGAGCGGATCATGGGCTTCGGTCACCCCGTCTACCGCACGGAGGACCCGCGCTCCCGCATGCTGCGCGGCATCGCCCAGCAGTTCGGTGGGCCGCTGGTGGACTTCGCGACGGAGGTCGAGGGCCGGGTCGAGGCGATCCTCGCCGAACTCAAGCCCGGCCGCGCACTGCACACGAACGTCGAGTTCTACGCCGGCGTCGTCATGGAGTTGTGCGGCCTGCCCCGTGAGATGTTCACCCCGACGTTCGCGGCGGCACGCGTGGTCGGCTGGAGTGCCAACGTCCTGGAACAGTCCCAGGACCCGAAGATCATCCGCCCTGCGGCGCGGTATGTGGGGCCGGGGGCGCCGGTGGAGGTGCCGCGGGCGGCGTGAGCACACCCTCGGCGACGAACGAGGTCCGGCACCAGACCTGGTGCCGGACCCGAAAGCCGAACGGAAGGGTTCGGCCGTGCCGCCTCAGGCCGCGGGTGCCGGGCGGAGCACCCGGGTGGAACGAGGCGAGAGGCGGCCGGCGGGACGCCGGGTTAGGACTGCGGCGGCGGTGGCGGCTGGTCGGAAGGCCGGTTCTTGCGTCGCGGCCATACGGCGATCACGGCTGCGATTCCGGCGAGCAGGCCGCCGACCGCACCGACGAGCGTCGCTATGCTGTCGAGGTCCATGCGTTGCTCACACGTCTGGAATGTCGCGCTTCGCGCGAATCAGCGTTTCGCGGGTCACGACGACGATGCGCTCGTATTCCGCACGCGAAGCGTCGGAGGGCAGATCCGGGTCGAGTGAGTCCGTGGCGTCCCTTCCGATGACGGCGAAGTTTCCGTCGGCCAATTCGAAGATGTCAGGGCAATTGCCTCCTCCAGTACTTCCTCGCTGGCTGGGAGGTACACCGATCCGACGGATGATCTGACTCACTGTTCGTTCCCTTTGGTCCACGACTGAAGATGGGGTGCACAACGGCAGCTGGTGCGAAGGCAGCCTTGTGGGTGCACTCGTCGTCCGGCAGCGTGAGCGACGCTTGTGGGGCCGCTCTGCACGATCAGGCGTGAGTCAACCCCAGTGGCGACTGGGACAACTGACGTATTCATCCGTTCGTTATGGCCCGGGGGTGTGATTCTGGCGGGTACGCGCGGCTACTCCGTCGGCGGTTCTCCGACCACCCACCATTCCTCCGTGTCCGCCTCCTCCAGTTGTCGCAGCAGGTCGTCCACCATGCGCCCCAACTCGGCTTCGTCCGAGTCCTCGGGCAGCGTGGCGCGCTGACCGCGGGTCGCGAACCAGTACTCCCGTACCACGGGGTTCTGCAGGAGTCCGCGGACCCGTCCGAAGAACTCCTCACGGCTCAGGTTGCCGATGCGGTAGTAGAAAAGCAGGTTCGTGTACAGGGCATTGGCGAAGAGGTACTGGCGGCGCTCGAGCGGAGATGCCGGCGCTTCGAAGATGTCCAGCACCTCGGCCAGTTCAGGGCTGTCGATCGCCTTGCTGAGCAGTTCCCAGTGCAAGTTCTGCTGGTTGGCGAGGTTGGCGTGCCGATGTGAGTGAGCCACCTGCGCTTCCAGGCGGTCGAGTCGTGCCTGTACGGCGTTCACCGTGCGGCGTTCCGCGGCCAGGGCGGCGAGGGCTCCTGTCAGCAGACCCAGCCCCGCTGCCGCCGCGGTGCCCAGCCCCCGTGTCCTGCTTTTCCGTGTGGCCATGTCAACCCTCGATTCAGGCGGCCGTCCGCCGGTCGTCGGGGTGCGGGTCGACTGGAGGGGACCGGCGAGCGGTGGGCGGCGCTTGCCGTCTCCCAGGGTGCCGAGCGGCTCTGATCGGCAGGGAGGCGGAGAGGAGGCGCACGGAAGGAAGGGAGGGTCGCACGAACCGGCGCCTTGCCCAACGTCTGCCCCGCTCGTGCTGCTAACAATCGTTCACTTCGCGGAGATTCTGCGTGCTCGTATCCTGGCCCGGCATGCAAGTTCCGTATGTGCGCCGGGCGGTGAACCGGTGTGCGCGTAGGCGTGAGAGAGGTCGCACGGTGGGTCAGGGCCCGAGTCCCCAGCAGATCCCGGTCGTCGTTCTCGCCGGATTCCTGGGCTCCGGCAAGACGACGTTGCTCAACCACCTCCTGCACCACAGCGGAGGCAGCCGTATCGGCGCCGTCGTGAACGACTTCGGCGCCGTCGAGATCGACGCCATGGCCGTGGCCGGGGCACTGGGGGACTCCACCGTCTCCCTCGGCAACGGCTGCCTCTGCTGCGCCGTGGACGCCAGTGAGCTCGACGTCTACCTCGAACGGCTGGCCCACCCCGGCACCGGCATCGACGTCATCGTCATCGAGGCCAGTGGACTCGCCGAGCCGCAGGAGCTGGTGCGGATGGTGCTGGCCGGCGAGCACCCGGGCATCGTGTACGGCGGCCTCGTCGAGGTCGTCGACGCCGCCGAGTTCGACGACACGCGCGCGAAGCATCCCGAGCTCGACCGGCACCTCGCCATCGCCGACCTCGTCGTGGTCAACAAGACCGACCGGGCGCCGGACGCCGACCACGTCCTCGCCCTCGTCCGCTCCCTCACCGACCGCGCAGCCGTCGTCCCGGCGACCTACGGCCGGATCGACCCCGAGTTCCTGTTCGACTGCCGGCCGTCGCGGGAGCGCATCGGGCAGCTGTCGTTCGACGACCTGCACGACCGCCAGGACCCCGGTGACGAGCACGCGCACGGCGGTCATCTGCACACCGCCTACGACAGCCTCTCCTTCGTCTCCGACGTGCCCCTCGACCCGCGTCGGCTGATGGCGTTCCTCGACAGCCGGCCCGAGGGCCTGTACCGGATCAAGGGATACGTCGACTTCGGCCCGCACGACCCGCGCAACCGGTACGCCGTCCATGCCGTCGGGCGGTTCCTCCGCTTCCGCCCGGAGCCCTGGGAGCCGCACGGCGAACGCCTCACCCAGCTCGTCCTCATCGGCACCGGCATCGACGCCCCGGCTCTCGACAAGGAGCTGGCGGCGTGCACGAACGACGCCCCACACGCCGACGAGTACGGCATGTGGGGTGTCCTGCGCTACGTACCGGACGTACCGGACACGGACGAAGTGGGTACGCGGGAGACCGAGGAACCTTCGGTCTAGACCGGTCCCGCCACCGCCGTCACCGGCTTGGCCAGCGAGACACCCGAGCCGTCGCGGCGCGGGTCCATCTCGGGCAGCTCGGTCGGTGAGCCGTTCTTCTGCGCGGCGCGCGCGGGAGTGGCGCCCACCCAGGCGAAGGACAGGCAGTCCTCGCCCTTCAGGAACCGCTGGCAGCGCACGCCGCCGGTCGCCCGGCCCTTGCGCGGGTACTGGTCGAACGGGGTCAGCTTGGCGGTCGTCTGCACGGAGTCGTCCAGCGTGCCGCGCGAGCCCGCGACCGTGAAGACGACCGCGTCCGCCGCCGGGTCCACCGCCGTGAAGGAGATCACCTTGGCGCCCTCGGTGAGTTTGATGCCCGTCATGCCGCCCGCCGGGCGGCCCTGGGGGCGCACCTGTGCGGCCTGGTAGCGCAGCAGCTGGGCGTCGTCCGTGACGAAGACCAGGTCCTCCTCGCCCGTGCGCAGCTCGACCGCGCCGACGATCCGGTCGCCCTCCTTGAGGGTGATGACCTCCAGCTCGTCCTTGTTGGCCGGGTAGTCGGGGACCACGCGCTTGACGACGCCCTGTTCCGTGCCCAGCGCGAGCCCGGGGGAGGACTCGTCGAGGGTGGTCAGGCAGACCACCGTCTCGTCGTCCTCCAGGGAGACGAACTCGGCGAGCGGCGCGCCTCCCGACAGATTCGGCGCCGTGGTGGTCTCCGGGAGCTGGGGGAGGTCGATGACGTTGATCCTCAGCAGCCGGCCCGCCGAGGTCACCGCGCCCAGCTCGCCGCGGGCCGTGGCCGGCACCGCCGAGACGATCACGTCGTGCTTGGCGCGCTTGGCGGCGGCGCCCTCCGGGAACGGCTCGGCGTTCATCGTGCGGGCCAGCAGTCCCGTCGAGGAGAGCAGCACCCGGCACGGGTCGTCGGCCACCTGGAGCGGAACGGCGGACACCGGAGCGGCTGCCGACTCCAGCAGGACCGTACGCCGGTCGGTGCCGAACTTCTTCGAAACGGCGGCCAGTTCGGCGGAGACCAGCTTGCGCAGCTCGGCGTCCGAATCCAGGATCCGGGTGAGCTCCTCGATCTCCGCGGTGAGCCGGTCCTTCTCGGCCTCCAGCTCGATGCGGTCGTACTTCGTCAGCCGGCGCAGCGGCGTGTCCAGGATGTACTGCGTCTGGACGTCGCTCAGGCCGAAGCGCTCGATCAGGCGCTCCTTGGCCTGCGCGGAGTTCTCGCTGGAGCGGATCAGGCGGATCACCTCGTCGATGTCCACCAGGGCCGTGAGCAGGCCCTCGACCAGGTGCAGCCGGTCGCGCTTCTTGCCGCGGCGATACTCCGAGCGCCGGCGCACGACCTCGAAGCGGTGGTCGAGGTAGACCTCCAGGAGCTCCTTCAGGCCCAGGGTGAGGGGCTGGCCGTCGACCAGGGCGACGTTGTTGATGCCGAAGGACTCCTCCATGGGCGTCAGCTTGTAGAGCTGCTCCAGGACCGCCTCCGGCACGAAACCGTTCTTGATCTCGATGACCAGGCGCAGCCCGTGCTCACGGTCGGTGAGGTCCTTGACGTCGGCGATGCCCTGCAGCCTCTTCGAGCCGACCAGGTCCTTGATCTTGGCGATCACCTTCTCCGGGCCGACGGCGAAGGGCAGCTCGGTGACGACCAGGCCCTTGCGGCGCGCCGTCACCTCCTCCACGGAGACCGTCGCCCGCATCTTGAACGTGCCGCGGCCCGTCTCGTAGGCGTCGCGGATCCCGGAGAGGCCGACGATCCGGCCGCCGGTGGGCAGGTCGGGGCCGGGGACGTGCCGCATCAGCGCGTCGAGGTCGGCGTTCGGGTGCCTGATCAGGTGGCGGGCGGCCGCGATGACCTCGCGCAGGTTGTGCGGCGGCATGTTCGTGGCCATGCCGACCGCGATGCCCGACGAGCCGTTGACCAGCAGGTTCGGGAAGGCGGCGGGCAGGGCCACCGGCTCCTGCTCCTGGCCGTCGTAGTTGGGCGCGAAGTCGACCGTGTCCTCGTCGATCGACTCCGTCATCAGGCTCGTGGCCTCGGCCATCCGGCACTCGGTGTACCGCATGGCGGCGGGCGGATCGTCGTTGCCCAGCGAGCCGAAGTTGCCGTGGCCGTCGACCAGGGGCACGCGCATGGAGAACGGCTGGGCCATGCGCACCAGGGCGTCGTAGATCGACGCGTCGCCGTGCGGGTGCAACTTACCCATGACCTCGCCGACCACGCGGGCGCACTTCACATAGCCGCGGTCGGGGCGCACGCCCATCTCGTTCATCTGGTAGACGATGCGGCGGTGGACGGGCTTGAGACCGTCGCGGGCGTCCGGCAGGGCCCGGGAGTAGATGACCGAGTACGCGTACTCGAGGAAGGAGCCCTGCATCTCGTCCACGACGTCGATGTCGAGGATCCGCTCCTCGTACGAGTCGTCGGGCGGCGGGGTCTTCGTGCTGCGGCGGGCCATCGCTGCCGGCTCCTCCTGTTTCCTGGTCGTTCGCCCACGGGGCGCTCAGGTCCCTGCGGCTCACTCTTGCTGAAGCGTCAACGGCATCTGACGGGGACCATTGTGGACCGCGCCGCTGACAACGCGGACCCTGGACCCGACGTCGGCCCCCGGCCCCGCGCTGCTCCGCAGGCTACGCCCTCGCGGAGGGCGACCCGGTTCTCGCTCAGGGCGTACGCGCTCCGGGAACTTCACACCAGGTCGGCACGCTTGCATACAGTGGCAGGACTGGCAGGAAATTCCGCGGTTTCCCGACCGCACCGCGATCGAAGGGACGTACATGCCCATGGGTCACACGGCCACAGCCGAGGCAGGCTCCGGCGGCCTGACAGCGACAGAGCACCGCCTGGACAACGGCCTGCGCGTGGTGCTCTCCGAGGACCACCTGACCCCGGTCGCGGCGGTGTGCCTGTGGTACGACGTCGGCTCGCGCCACGAGGTCAAGGGACGTACCGGCCTGGCTCACCTTTTCGAGCACTTGATGTTCCAGGGGTCCGCCCAGGTCAGGGGCAACGGGCACTTCGAGCTGGTGCAGGGTGCCGGAGGCTCGCTGAACGGCACCACCAGCTTCGAGCGCACCAACTACTTCGAGACCATGCCCACCCACCAGCTGGAGCTCGCCCTCTGGCTGGAGGCGGACCGCATGGGTTCGCTGCTCACCGCCCTCGACGACGAGTCCATGGAGAACCAGCGGGACGTCGTCAAGAACGAGCGCCGGCAGCGCTACGACAACGTCCCCTACGGGACCGCGTTCGAGCGGCTCGCGGCCCTCGCCTACCCGGAGGGCCACCCGTACCACCACACGCCGATCGGCTCGATGGCCGACCTCGACGCGGCGACCCTGGAGGACGCGCGCGAGTTCTTCCGCACGTACTACGCGCCGAACAACGCGGTGCTGTCCGTCGTCGGCGACATCGATCCCGAGCAGACACTCGAGTGGATCAAGAAGTACTTCGGCTCCATCGCCGCCCATGACGGCAAGCCCGCCCCGCGCGACGGCTCGCTGCCCGAGATCATCGGCAGGGAGCTGCGCGAGGTCGTCGAGGAGGAGGTCCCGGCGCGCGCCCTGATGGCCGCCTACCGGCTCCCGCACGACGGCACGCGCGCGTGCGACGCCGCCGACGTCGCGCTCACCATCCTCGGCGGCGGCGAGTCGTCCCGCCTGTACAACCGGCTCGTACGCCGGGACCGCACGGCGGTCGCGGCCGGGTTCGGCCTGCTGCGGCTGGCCGGGGCGCCCTCCCTGGGGTGGCTGGACGTGAAGACGTCCGGCGACGTCGAGGTGCCGGTCATCGAGGCCGCCATCGACGAGGAGCTCACCCGGTTCGCCGAGGAGGGCCCGACGGCCGAGGAGATGGAGCGCGCGCAGGCCCTGCTGGAGCGGGAGTGGCTGGACCGGCTCGGCACGGTCGCCAGCCGCGCCGACGAACTGTGCCGGTACGCCGTGCTGTTCGGCGACCCGAAGCTCGCCTTCACCGCCGTCCAGCGCGTCCTGGAAGTCACCGCCGAGGAGGTCCGGGAGGTCGCCAAGGCCCGCCTGCGGCCCGACAACCGCGCGGTGCTCGTCTACGAGCCGACGGCCGCGCAGGCCGAAGAAGCCGAGGCAGCCGCCACGGAGGGAGCTCAGGCCCCCGCCGCCGCGGCCACCGAGGCCCACGACACCAAGGCCGCACCGGCCCACGACACCGACGCCGCGCAGGCCGCCGGCGGCGACGACACCGAGGAGGCGGCCCAGTGACCGAGCTCGCCACGATGGACTTCCACCCCCAGCCGCAGGCGGGCGAGGCGCGCCCCTGGGCGTTCCCGGCCCCCACGCGCGGGACGCTCGACAACGGCCTGACCGTGCTGCGCTGCCACCGCCCCGGCCAGCAGGTCGTCGCCGTCGAGATGCTCCTGGGCGCGCCCCTGGACGCCGAGCCCGCCGACCTGGACGGCGTCGCCACGATCATGGCCCGCGCCTTCTCCGAGGGCACCGACAAGCACTCCGCCGAGGAGTTCGCCGCCGAGCTGGAGCGCTGCGGCGCCACCCTCGACTCGCACGCCGACCACCCCGGCGTCCGGCTGAGCCTGGAGGTCCCGGTCTCCCGGCTGCCCAAGGCCCTCGGTCTGCTCGCCGACGCCCTCAGGGCGCCCGCCTTCGCCGACAGCGAGGTCGAGCGGCTGGTCCGCAACCGCCTCGACGAGATCCCGCACGAGCTGGCCAACCCGGCCCGGCGGGCCGCCAAGGAGCTCTCCAAGGAGCTGTTCCCGGCGACCTCGCGCATGTCGCGCCCGCGCCAGGGCACCGAGGAGACGGTCGCGAAGATCGACTCCGCCGCCGTACGCTCCTTCTACGAGCGGTACGTCCGCCCCTCCACCGCCACGGCCGTGGTGGTCGGCGACCTCACCGGCGTCGACCTCGACGCCCTGCTCGGCGACACCCTGGGCGCCTGGACCGGGTCCCCGGGGCAGCCGCGGCCCGTGCCGGCGGTGACCGCCGACGACACCGGCCGCGTCGTCATCGTGGACCGGCCCGGCGCGGTGCAGACCCAGCTGCTGATCGGCCGCGTGGGCCCCGACCGGCACGACCGCGTGTGGCCGGCCCAGGTGCTCGGCACCTACTGCCTGGGCGGCACCCTCACCTCCCGCCTGGACCGCGTCCTGCGCGAGGAGAAGGGCTACACCTACGGGGTGCGCTCGTTCGGCCAGGTACTGCGCTCCGCCCCCGACGGCAGCGGCGCCTCGATGCTCGCCATCAGCGGTTCCGTCGACACACCGAACACCGGCCCCGCGCTGGAGGACCTCTGGACGGTGCTGCGCACGCTCGCCGCGGAGGGCCTCACGGACGCCGAGCGCGACGTCGCCGTGCAGAACCTCGTCGGTGTGGCGCCGCTGAAGTACGAGACCGCGGCGGCGGTGGCGGGCACGCTGGCCGACCAGGTCGAGCAGCACCTGCCCGACGACTACCAGGCGACGCTGTACCAGCAACTCGCCGCGACCGGCACCGTGGAGGCCACCGCGGCGGTCGTCAGCGCCTTCCCGGTGGACCGTCTGGTGACGGTGCTCGTCGGTGACGCGGGGCAGATCAAGGAGCCCGTCGAGGCCCTCGGTATCGGCGAAGTCACCGTCGTGACGGCCGAGTAGAGGCAGACCGGCGGCACGCGCGTGCAGGGGCCCTGGTGACCGATCCGTCACCAGGGCCCCTTGATGTGCCGGTTGAGCGATGGGAATGTCCCAATTGAGGCAGAGGTTGCCTGTCTGACCTGTGGGATGCGCTACAAACGCCCTTCTTCGTTTGGGGATCGGAAGATGTCCCGTTTAGCGTCATCCGGGCTGTCCGTCAGGCAGTGCGCCGCACCCGCGGCACCGGACAGTCATCGCCGAGTCCCCGTACGGCGCGAGCCAGGGGAGCCGGGGACCCAACCATGAAGTCCCTGGGGTGAATCGGACGCCCGCGCGCGGCGAGGGAGTCCGTAGGAGACCTTCCTGCTCCGAACCCGTCAGCTAACCCGGTAGGCGAGAGGGAAGGAAAGGACAAAGCCACCACATGGCGTTCACGCGCGCCACCGGGAAGCACCGTCGTCCCAGCCGGATGAAGCGCACCACCGCCCACGCGGCGGGTGTCGCCGCGCTCACCACCACCGGAGTCATCGGCACCCTGGCCGCTCCCGCGCTCGCCACCGAGCCCGCGGCCGAGGAGACCGGCCTGCTCCCGGTCGTCTCCATCGGCGACTCGGTCGCCGAGCAGATAGACGCCCAGGCCGCCGCCCAGAAGCAGGCCGCGGCGAAGGCGGCCGCCGAGAAGAAGGCCGAGGCCGCCGCCGCACAGCGCGCCAGGGAGCAGGCGAAGGAGGCGCGCGAGGCCGAGGAGCGTGCCGCCCGTGAGGCCGAGCGCAAGCGCCTCACCGCCCATGTCCCGCCGATCACCGGCTCCTACGTCTCCACCGGCTACCGGTCCGGTGGCTCCCTGTGGTCCTCCGGCAGCCACACCGGCGTCGACTTCCACGCCGCGAGCGGCACACTCGTGCGCGCGGTCGGCTCCGGCACCGTGGTCGAGGCCGGCTGGGGCGGGGCGTACGGCAATCAAGTAGTGATCAAGATGAACGACGGTACGTACACCCAGTACGGCCACCTGTCGTCCATCGGTGTCTCGGTGGGCCAGACGGTCACCCCGGGGCAGCGGATCGCCCTGTCCGGCGCCACTGGCAACGTCACCGGGGCGCACCTGCATTTCGAGGTCCGGACGACCCCGGAGTACGGCTCGGACATCGACCCGATCGCCTACCTCCGCTCGCACGGCGTCAGCGTCTGACGGCGGATCGCTCCGCTTCCCGCGGGCCCCGGCTCACGAGCCGGGGCTTTCGGCGTTTCGTGCGTCTGTATGTCCAAAAAAAATCCATGGATTCCAGCCCGCCGTCGGAAATCCCGGCTCATTGCAATAGAGTCACGGAACACACGTCGATCTCGACGTTTCATGGGGATTAAGGCGGAGGTCGGTCATGCGTATTCCGGCGCACTCGGTGTGCACGGCGATCCGGGACGACATCGTCGCGGGTGTCTACGAGCGTGGCGGCCGGCTCACCGAGGAACTCCTCGCGCGCCGCTACGGCGTCTCGCGCGTCCCCGTCCGGGAGGCATTGCGCACCCTGGAGGCCGAGGGTTTCGTGGTGACCCGGCGGCACGCGGGCGCGTGCGTGGCGGAGCCGACCGAGCAGGAGGCCGCCGACCTGCTGGAGATGCGCATGCTCCTTGAGCCGCTCGGCGCCTCCCGGGCGGCGCAGCGGCGCACCGAGGCCCATCTGAAGGTGCTGCGCGGCCTGGTCCGGCTGGGCCAGGAGCGGGCCAGGCGCGGCAACAGCGAGGACCTGCGCTCCCTGGGCGGCTGGTTCCACGAGACGCTCGCCCAGGCCTCCGGCAGCCCCGCCCTGATCGCCATGCTGACCCAGCTGCGGCACAAGATCGCCTGGATGTACGCCGTCGAGGCGCCCGTCAGCCCTGTGGAGTCCTGGACGGAGCACGGCGCGATCGTGGACGCGGTGGCGCGCGGCGACGGCGAGCGCGCGCGGGCGATCACGGCGCTGCACACCGAGCGCGCGACCGGCGCGCACCGGCTGCGCTTCTCCGTCAGCGGCGACCGCGCGGACCGTGTGAGGACTTCGCAACATGCCGTAAACATGACAGGCCTGCGGCATTAACACAGGCGCCGTATACAAAGAGGAGATATTCGGCGGCGGAGTATTTCCGCTGCCCTTTCCGGCCTGCCGTGAATTCCTGTCGACCTGCCGTGCATTCCTGTCGCACCGGCGCGTGAAAACGTGGCCGAGCATGCCGGAAAACAGCGATGCCGCACCGCCGGGAAACCGCCGAGCCGCCCCCTCCGGAAACCACCACGGCCCTACCGCCCGGAAACCGCGAGGCCCCGCCGCCCGGAAACCGCGACGCCCGCCGCCTGGAAACGGCGAGGCCGCGCCGCCCGGAGGGGCGACACGGCCTCAGGACTGCCGTGCGCGGGCTCAGACGGTCTCGGGAAGCTCCTCGAGACCCTCCGCGACCAGCTTGGCCAGACGGTCGAGCGCCGCGTCGGCACCCTCGGCGTCGGAGGCCAGGACGATCTCCTCGCCACCCTGGGCGCCCAGACCCAGGACGGCCAGCATGGACGCCGCGTTGACGGGGTTGCCGCCTGCCTTGGCGATCGTCACCGGGACGCCTGCGGCCGTGGCGGCTCGGACGAAGATGGAGGCGGGGCGGGCGTGGAGACCCTCGGCCCAGCCGACGTTGACGCGGCGCTCAGCCATGTGATGCTGCCCTTCAGGTGTTCAGGGTTGTCTAGACCAGTTTCCCATATCGTGAAGCCTGCCCGGACGGGTGCTTCGTCCCGTCCGGAGCGTCGCGGACCGCGGCCTCGGTCCGGTGTTGTCCCTCCACAGACTGCCTCGCGCCGTTGTCGTACGCGAGCCGTACTCTGGGGCCCATGCAGAGCCCGTCGGACCGGCACGAGTACCCCGCCCACTGGGAGGCCGACGTGGTGCTGCGCGACGGCGGCACCGCACGCATCCGGCCCATCACCGTCGATGACGCCGAGCGCCTGGTCAGCTTCTACGAGCAGGTCTCGGACGAGTCGAAGTACTACCGCTTCTTCGCGCCCTACCCGCGCCTGTCCGCCAAGGACGTCCACCGCTTCACGCACCACGACTTCGTGGACCGGGTGGGACTCGCGGCCACGATCGGCGGCGAGTTCATCGCCACCGTACGCTACGACCGGATCGGCGCCGACGGGATGCCCGCGTCCGCGCCCGCCGACGAGGCCGAAGTCGCCTTCCTGGTGCAGGACGCCCACCAGGGGCGCGGTGTCGCCTCCGCCCTGCTGGAGCACATCGGCGCCGTCGCCCGCGAGCGCGGCATCCGCCGCTTCGCCGCCGAGGTGCTGCCCGCCAACACCAAGATGATCAAGGTGTTCACGGACGCCGGGTACACCCAGAAGCGCAGCTTCGAGGACGGTGTCGTACGCCTGGAGTTCGACCTCGAACCCACCGACCGCTCGCTCGCGGTGCAGCGCGCGCGTGAGCAGCGGGCCGAGGGTCGGTCGGTGCGGCGGCTGCTGACGCCCGGTTCGATCGCCGTCGTCGGCGCGGGGCGCACGCCCGGCGGCGTGGGCCGCAGCGTGCTCGGCAACATCCGGCAGGCGGGCTTCACCGGCCGTCTCTACGCCGTGAACAAGGCGCTTCCCGAGGGCCAGAAGGAACTCGACGGGGTGCCGGCGTACCGGTCGGTGCGGGACATCGAAGGGCCCGTCGACGTCGCGGTCGTGGCGGTGCCCGCGCAGTACGTGCCCGAGGTGGTCGCCGAGTGCGGCGAGCACGGGGTGCAGGGTCTCGTCGTGGTCTCCGCCGGGTACGCCGAGAGCGGGCCCGACGGACGCGAGCGGCAGCGGGAACTCGTGCGCCAGGCGCGCGCGTGCGGCATGCGGATCATCGGGCCGAACGCCTTTGGCATCATCAACACCTCCCCCCAGGTGCGGCTCAACGCCTCGCTGGCACCGCAGATGCCGCGGCCCGGGCGGATCGGGCTGTTCGCGCAGTCCGGCGCCATCGGCATCGCGTTGCTGTCCCGGCTGCACCGGCGCGGCGGCGGGGTCACCGGGGTCACGGGCGTGTCGACGTTCGTCTCGTCGGGCAACCGCGCGGACGTGTCCGGCAACGACCTGCTCCAGTACTGGTACGACGATCCGGACACCGACGTCGTCCTGATGTACCTGGAGTCCATCGGCAACCCGCGCAAGTTCACCCGCCTCGCGCGGCGGACCGCGGCGGCGAAGCCGCTGGTCGTGGTGCAGGGCGCGCGGCACGGGGGCGCGGCGCCGCAGGGACACGCGGTACGGGCGACGCGGCTGCCGCACGCCACGGTGTCCGCGCTGCTGCGGCAGGCCGGGGTGATCCGGGTGGACACGATCACCGAGCTGGTGGACGCCGGGCTGCTGCTCGCGCGCCAGCCGCTGCCGGCGGGGCCGCGCGTGGCGATCCTCGGGAACTCCGAGTCACTGGGGCTCCTGACGTACGACGCCTGCCTGGCCGAGGGGCTGCGACCGCAGGTTCCGCTGGATCTGACGACGGGGGCCGCGCCGGAGGACTTCCAGGAGGCGTTGGCGCGAGCGCTGGCCGACGACACGTGCGACGCCGTCGTGGTGACGGCGATACCGGCCGTGGGGGAGGGCGCGGCAGGGGACGCGGCGCTGGCGGAGGCCCTGAGAGCGGCCGCGGCCGCGGTGCCCTCCAAGCCGGTGCTGGTGGTGCACGTGGAGCTGGGCGGCCTCGCGGACGCCCTCTCGGTGGCGGCGAGCACCGCGCCGCAGGCCGCTCCGGCGCCGCCCGGTGCCACGGGAGCGGCGGCGAGCACCGCGCCGCAGGCCGCTCCGGCGCTGTCCGGTGCCTCGGGAGCGGCCGCGAATACCGCACCCCAGGCCGCTCCGGCGCTGTCCGGTGCCACGGGCGCGGTCCCTCCAGGGGCGCGCGTGACGCCGGTCGACGGGCCGGATGCGCGCACCGCTCCCGCGGGCACCGCCCCCGCGCCCCCCGCCCCCACCGGTTCCCGCCTCATCCCCGCCTATCCCGCCGCCGAACGCGCCGTCCGCGCCCTCGCCGAAGCCGTCGAGTACGCGCAGTGGCGGCGCGAGGCTGCCGACCCGGGGAAGGTGCCCGAGTACGACGACATCGACGAGAAGGGCGCGGCCGAGCTGATCGGCGGACTGCTCGCGCGCGGGCAGGGCCTCACGCTCGGCACGGAGGAGACCTGCGAACTGCTGCGCCGCTACGGCGTCCACGTGCACCGCGCCCTGCCCGCCCCGACCCCCGACGCCGCCGCGGAAGCCGCCCGCACCCTCGGCTACCCCGTCGCCCTCAAGGCCACAGCCCCGCACCTGCGCCACCGCGCCGACCTCGGCGGCGTACGCCTCGACCTCGCGGACGAGGAGCAACTGCGCCGCTCGTACACCGAGTTGACGGAACTGTTCGGAAAGCCCGAGGAGCTGCGGCCGGTCGTGCAGCGGATGGCCCCCCGCGGCGTCGACACCGTCGTACGGACCGTGATCGACCCGGCCGCCGGAGCGGTGCTCTCCTTCGGACTCGCCGGAGCCGCCTCCCAGCTGCTCGGCGACACCGCGCACCGGCTGATCCCGGTCACCGACCGCGAGGCGACCTCGCTGATCCGGTCCATCCGGACGGCACCCCTCCTCTTCGGCTGGCGCGGCTCCACACCTGTGGACACCCCCGCCCTGGAACAGCTGCTCCTGCGGGTGTCCCGCCTGGTCGACGACCACCCGGAGGTCGTCGCGGTCACCCTGGAACCGGTCGTCGTGGCCCCCCACGGTCTGAGCGTCCTCGGCGCCTCCGTCCGCCTGGCCCCGCCCCCCGTCCGTGACGACCTGGGCCCCCGGACGCTGCCGACGTACTGAGCCCGGGCCCGGACCGCCTGAGCGGTGCCTCGCAGTCAGTGGGCCCCCGTAGGATGGACGGCATGGCCAAGACCAGTACGACGACCCAGGGGCTGCGTGCGGCGATCGAGCGCAGTGGCTACTACCCGGCCCTCGTGGCCGAGGCGGTGGAGGCCGCTGTGGGCGGCGAGCCCATCCGGTCGTACCTGGTCCATCAGGAGACGACGTTCGACCAGAACGAGGTGCGGCGGCATGTGACCGTGCTCGTCCTCACCGACAACCGCTTCATCGTCAGCCACACCGACGAGCAGGCCGCCGACAGCACCTCCCCGACGCCGTACGCCACGACGTCGACGGAGTCGGTGAAGCTCGACCGGATCTCCTCGGTCGTGGTCAGCCGTGTGGTCGCCAACCCGGAGTCGTACACGCCGGGCACCCTGCCGCGCGAGGTCGTGCTCACCATCGGCTGGGGTGCCGTCTCCCGCATCGACCTGGAGCCCGCCGCTTGCGGCGACGCCAACTGCGAGGCGGACCACGGCTACACGGGCAGCTCGACGGCCGACGACCTCAGCCTGCGCGTCAGCGAGGCGGGGGACGGCCCGGAGACGGTCCGCCAGGCGCTCGTCTTCGCGCAGGCCATCTCCGAGGCGACCGCGGACCCCGCCCGCTGATGGTCCAGCCCGCCGCCTGGGACCACCCGGAGCCCCTCGCCGTCGACTCCGCCCCCCGCCCCGAGTACGGCACGGGTTCGCTCGCCGACCTGCTGCCCACACTGGCCGCGGGCATGGGCGTACCCGGCATGACCGCAGCGATCACCGAGCTGACCCCCGCCGACCGGGTCTGCGTGTTCCTGATCGACGGACTCGGCTGGGAGCAGCTGAGGGCGCACCCTCAGGAAGCGCCCTTCATGACGTCGCTCCTTGCCACCTCGCGCGGTGGCACGGGCCGCCCCCTCACCGC
The DNA here is from genome assembly GCF_015160875.1 of Streptomyces chromofuscus. Lineage (NCBI taxonomy): Bacteria > Bacillati > Actinomycetota > Actinomycetes > Kitasatosporales > Streptomycetaceae > Streptomyces > Streptomyces chromofuscus. The sequence continues at coordinate 6,150,904 of NZ_CP063374.1, forward strand.
GGGCTACCCGGCGACCACCGCGACCTCCCTCGCCTCCGTCGGCACCGGCCTCCCGCCCGGCGCGCACGGCCTGCCCGGCTACACCGTGCGCAACCCGGACACCGGCGAGCTGATGAACCAGCTCCGCTGGCACCCGTGGACCCCGCCGGCCGCCTGGCAGCCGTACCCCACGGTGTTCGAGCTGGCCGCCCGCGTCGGCGTGCACGTTGCGCAGGTCACCTCCCCCGCCTTCCAGAACACCCCGCTGACGAAGGTCGCGCTCAGCGGAGGAACGTTCCACGGACGGCTGACCGGCGAGGAGCGCATGGACCTCGCCGCCGTGCAGCTCGCCGCCGGGGAGCGCAGCCTCGTCTACACGTACTACGCCGAACTCGACGGCGCCGGGCACCGCTACGGCCTCGCCTCCGACACCTGGGTCGGCCAGCTCATGTACGTCGACCGCCTGGTCCAGCGCCTGGCCGAACAGCTGCCGCCGCGCAGCGCCCTCTACGTCACCGCCGATCACGGCATGGTCGACGTGCCCTTCGGCGAGCAGCACCGCATCGACTTCGACGAGGACTGGGAGCTGCGCGCCGGCGTCGCCCTGCTCGGCGGCGAGGGCCGCGCCCGGCACGTGTACGCCGTGCCGGGCGCCGAGAACGACGTACTGACCTGCTGGCGCGAGGTGCTCGGCGAGCAGTTCTGGGTGGCCTCGCGGGAGGAGGCGATCGCGGCGGGCTGGTTCGGCCCGCACATCGACGAGCGGGTCCACCCGCGCATCGGCGACGTGGTCGCTGCCGCGCGCGACGACGTCCTGCTCATCGCCTCCGAACGGGAGCCAAAGGAGTCGTCGATGGTCGGCAACCACGGCTCGATGACCCCTGCCGAGCAGCTGGTCCCACTGCTCGAAGTACGCTCCTGACACCCACCCCCGTTACCGCTCATCGCCGAAAGGTGCTCAACCTCCCATGCCCGAGCTGGTGTTCTTCTCCGGAACGATGGACTGCGGGAAGTCGACGCTTGCTCTGCAGATCGAGCACAACCGCTCCGCCCGCGGCCTCCAGGGCATGATCTTCACCCGGGACGACCGCGCGGGCGAGGGCAAGCTGTCCTCCCGGCTCGGCCTGGTCACGGACGCGGTGGAGGTAGCCGACGGCATGGACCTGTACGGGTACCTCGTCGACCATCTCTCCCGAGGTGGGCGCGCGGACTACGTGATCGCGGACGAGGCGCAGTTCCTGGCCCCGGAGCAGATAGACCAACTCGCGCGCGTGGTCGACGACCTGGGCCTGGACGTCTACGCCTTCGGCATCACGACCGACTTCCGCACCAAGCTCTTCCCCGGCTCCCAGCGGCTGGTGGAGCTGGCCGACCGGGTCGAGGTGCTCCAGGTGGAGGCACTGTGCTGGTGCGGCGCCCGGGCCACGCACAACGCGCGTACGGTCGGCGGGCACATGGTCGTCGAGGGCGCCCAGGTGGTCGTCGGCGACGTCAACCAGGGGGACACCGTCGGCTACGAGGTGCTGTGCCGCCGGCATCACCGACGCCGTATGACGTCCGCTGCCACGCACGCGGCACCGCTGTCGCCGGACGTGCTGCCGGTGTCGCCGGGCTGAGAGCGACCCACCGGCTTGAGCGTCCCGTGGGCTTGAGCGACCCGCCGACCCGCCGACCCGCCGACCCGCCGATCCGACCCGCCGATCTTGGCGACCCCGAGCGCCCTCAGCGGCGGCTTCGGAGGAGCGCTAACCGCGCGCCCTCGGGGTCGGCCACCGTGGCCACGCGCCCGTGCTCGCTGTCGTGCGCCGGTTTCAGCACATGCCCGCCGAGCCCGACGACATGCTCCAGCGCCTCGTCCGGGTCGGCGACCTCGAAGTACGTCAACCAGTGCGGGCCCCGGTCGCGGGGCAGGGACGTGCCGACACCGTGCAGGCCGGCGACCGGGCGCCCGCCGAGGTGCAGGGTGAGGTAGTCGATGTCGGCGGAGACGACCGGTTCCTGCTCGTAGCCGAAGACGGTCCGGTAGAACTTGGCGACGCTCTCCGACTCGAACGTCAGCAACTCGTGCCAGGCCGGTGCCCCGGGCACCCCGGCGAGGCCGGCGCCCCGGTGGGTCGCGGCCTGCCAGACGCCGAAGACGGCGCCCGAGGGGTCGGAGCAGATGGCGAGTCGTCCGGCGTCCTCCGCGTCGAGCGGCCCCACGCCGACCGTGCCGCCGCACAGGCGGATCGTGTCGGCGGTCCGGTCGACGTCGTCGGAGGCGAGGTACGGCGTCCAGGCGATGGGGAGACGCCGGTCCGGCGGCAGTTGCCCGATGCCCGCCACCTCGCGGCCGTCCAGCAGGGCCCGCACATAGGGGCCGAGTTGCTGCGGGCCGGGGCGGAACTCCCAGCCGAACAGAGTCCCGTAGAACTCCTGCGTCGCCGCCAGCCCGTGCACCATCAGACTCACCCAGCAGGGCGCGCCGGGCGCGTACCGGTCGTGCGCTGCGCCGTTGCGGTCGGCCGGCCCCCGTGCCTCGGTCATCGTCACTCTCTCCTCGGCCCCTGACGGTGGCCGCGTCGCTTCCGCTCTCGGACCCCCGTGCCGATGCTCGCACCCAGTCATGTGCCCCGGCCTCCGGGCGCGCCGCCGTCTCCGGCTCCCCGCGCGACGGTGGCCCGAGCCGCGGTTGCCTGCCCGTTTCCGGGAGATTGCTCTCGGGTGTCGATCGGCTCCACAGCCAGTGCCCGGTCCCGTACGCCTGGTGATCGGACCTGTCCGGCCGAGCAGAGTAGCCGCACATGGGCGACAGGGCCACCCCGTGCGCGAGGATGGTGGCCATGAACGCCATCATCACCGCATCCGAACTCGCGAGCGACCTGTCCGGGCCGCACCCGCCCGTGCTGCTCGACGTGCGCTGGCAGCTGACCGTGGCCAAGGCGGCCGGTGGACCGCCGTTCGACGGGCGGGCCGCGTACGCGGCCGGGCACATCCCCGGTGCGGCATTCGTCGACCTGGACCGCGAGTTGGCCTCGGCGCCGGGCGCGCACGGGCGCCATCCGCTGCCCGACGTCGCTCGGTTCGGCGCCGCGATGCGCCGTGCGGGCGTGTCGTCGGGCCGGCGAGTCGTTGTGTACGACGGTGGCCAGGGCTGGGCCGCGGCCCGTGCCTGGTGGCTGTTGCGCTGGACGGGTCACCCGGACGTGCGAGTGCTCGACGGCGGGTTGCCGGCGTGGCAGGGCGCGCTGTCGGTGGAGGAGCCGACGCCCGAGGAGGGGGACTTCCGGCCGGTGGCCGGCGCCGAGGGGCTCCTGGACGCGGACGGCGCCGCTGCGCTCGCCCGTTCGGGTGTGCTGCTCGACGCGCGGGCGGCGGAGCGGTACCGGGGGGACGTGGAGCCGATCGACCGAGTGGGCGGGCACATTCCGGGGGCGGTGTCCGCGCCGACGAACGAGAACGTGGGGGCGGACGGCCGCTTCCTGCCCGCCGATGAGCTCCGGGCGCGCTTCGACGCGCTGGGGGCGCACGACGGGGCGAAGGTGGGCGTGTATTGCGGTTCCGGTGTCTCGGGGGCGCATGAGGTGCTGGCGCTCGCGGTCGCGGGCATCCCGGCGGCGCTGTACGTGGGCTCTTGGTCGGAGTGGTCCTCGGACCCGTCACGCCCGGTCGCGGTGGGGCCGGATCCGCAGTAACGGGCCGCGTTCGAACGCCGCCCTCCGGGCGCGCCGCCGCCTTCGGCTCCCCGCACGACGGGAGATGGCGCGCACGTGGCCGACGCCGGGCACGCACGTGGGTGGGGCCGGCCCACAGTGACCGGCGTGCGGCCGAGGTCGATGGTGCGGTCACGGTGGCGGCGGATCGCAGTGGCCGCTGCGCCGCTGACGTTGAGGACCTGGTAGCGGTGGGGCCGGTCCGCAGTGACCGCCGGGCCGCCCAGGCCCGCATGCGGTGAGTCCGGGGCCCGAACAGCGGCGCGCCGCCGAGTGCAAGGGTCCGGCGCGATGGGGTCCGATGTCCGTTACCGTCGCGCCGCCGAGTGCAAGGGCCCGGCGCGATGGGGTCCGATGTCCGTTACCGTCGCGCCACCGAGTGCAAGGGCCCGGCGCGATGGGGTCCGATGTCCGTTACCGTCGCGCCGCTGACCGTGAGGGCCCGCACGCGGCAGGGCCGGCATCCGCAGCGACCCCGCGCCGCGCACGCCGAGGGCCCGCCCCCGGGCAGGTGCGGGCCCTCGGTTTCGTACGTCGCCCGGCAGCTACTCCTGCTTCTTGCGGCGCGTGCCGAACACGATCTCGTCCCAGCTCGGGACCGCCGCTCTGCGGCCGGGGCGGACCCCGTCGGCCTCCGCCTGGCGGTCCGTGGCGCCGATGAGGCGGTCACGGTGGCTGCCGACGGATCGCGGCATGAGGACGTCCGCGTAGGCGGAACCGGCCGAGGCGGCGGGCGCCGGCGGCTCCTCCTCCTCGGGCTCGACGGCGGGTTCCTCCACCGGCTCGGGTACCGGACGTTCCGGCACCACCAGGTCGCCCCGGAAGCTCGGCACCGCCTCCAGCAGGCTGGTCAGCGAGTCCCGCTCACTCGCGCTCTCTTCGGCGGCGGGCTCCGTCGGAGGAGCCGGCAGGCTCGGCCGCTCACGGTCGGCGGAACGGTCGAGTGTGCGTTCGCGCGGCAGCCGTGCGATCCGCGGGACGAAGGGGAAGCTGGGCTCGGGCGCGCCGAGGTCGTCGGCCTCGCCGATCAGCGAGCGGGCCTCGTCGTCGACGGCCTGGACGAGCCGCCGGGGCGGGTCGTACGTCCAGCTCGCCGAGTGCGGCTCGCCCGCGACGCGGTAGACCAGCAGCACTTCCCAGGTGCCGTCGTCGCGGCGCCAGGAGTCCCACTGCACGGTGTCCTTCTCGGCGCCGCGCAGCACCAGCCGCTCCTGCACGGCCTCGCCCAGCAGCGGACCGGAGTTCTCGCCGGGGCGGCGGACCGGGGTCTTGCGGGCCCGCTCGGCCATGAAGGCGCGCTCGGCCAGCACGGGACCCTCGAAGCGGCGTACGCGATCGACGGGGATGCCCGCCATCTGGGCGACCTCTTCCGCGGTCGCACCCGCGCGTATCCGCGCCTGGATGTCTCGGGGGCGGAGATGGCTCTCCACCTCGATCTCGATCTGGCCGAGGCGGGGACGGTCGCCGCGCACGGCGGCGCGGAGCCGTTCGTCGATCGGAAGCGTGTACTCCGTGCTGTCCGCAGCCTTCAGCACCAGCCGTGTGCCGTCATTGGAGACGGCCACGACACGCAGTTCGGGCATGGGGACCTCCCGGGTGGTGCCTGCCGACGTCACGTGCGTCGCTGCTTCCGCTAGTCGAGTGTGGCCTGCCCGGGTGCAGCCTGCCACAACCTTGCCGAGTTGCCCGGCGTGTCGGGCACGGGCCCTGGATCGCCGTTATGGCACGGTTACCTATTCGCAACGCTAAGTGACCAACTCCGTCACCCTGTGCAACATGCCCCCTCCCGGCGATCCTTGAAAGGTCCCGGACGCCCTGGCGGGAGACCTGACCCAGGGCTCGCAACAGTACTCCATTTGGACCACGTGCGTGGATTGGCGCGCCGCGCAACTTCTCCCGGGAGGCGGTACTTGGCCGCCGCCGACGGGTTTTCCCGATCGCGCACGTGGCGTATTTCACGGAATCACCAGAAACGGAACTACCGGTTTCGACCGTACGTCCCCCTCTCGTACCCCCAGTCGATCAAGTACGGAAAAGGCCGGCAAGGCCCGGAATGCGCGAAAGGCCCGATGTCGTTGAGGAGTCGAGCTCGGGAGAGGAGGTGAGGCGGAAGCGGATCGACTTGAGCGTGCCACAGGTCGCGGGCAGTGCGGTGGCCGCGGTGATGGCCGCGGAACTCGCCTCCTACGCCGGGGTGTACGGGACGTTCCTCGGCCCCGGAGTCGTCAGCGTCATCGCCACCTGCGGCGGGTCGCTGTTCCAGCAGTTCTTCATACGGACCGGTGAGCAACTCCGCGATGTCGCGGCCCCCGCCCGGCCCGCCGTGCAAGCGCACCCCGTCACGGGGGAGTTCACCGAGGGCACGGTCCGCCGCACGCGGGGCAGGGCCCGAAATCGCCCGTTGTTGGCGGCGGCCCCGGTCTTCGGCGTCACGATGACCGGCGTCACCGCCTACGAACTGGCCTCCGGCAGCAGCTTCAGCGGCGGCGGCACGACGGTCGGTGACGTTCTCTCCGGCCACGGCGCGTCGTCGGCCCGGGACTCCGGGGACACGCACTCCGGCTCCGACTCCGGCTCGGGGTCCGATTCCGTTCCGGCGGGGAGAGTTCGACGCCGAGCCATTCCGGGACGCCGGACACCACCGGCGGCGCCACACCGTCGGGTGACGCCTCGTCAGGAGCGACGGCGGCGGTACGGCGGGCGGTTCGACGCCGGCCCACGGCGCGAGCGTGAGCGGCGAGGACGACCAGGACACCGGTGAGGACCCGGCGGCGACGCCCGCCACCCAGCGCGCCCGCTACGACCCCAGCACCCTCCGCAAGTAGTTGTTTTGGAAACGCCGTTCCGGATCCAGCCGGTCCCGCAGCGCCGTGAACTCCCCGAAGCGCGGATAGACCCCGGCGAAGTACTCCGCGTCCCGCGTGTGCACCTTGCCCCAGTGCGGTCGTCCGTCGTGCGCGGTGAAGATCCGCTCGGCCGCGGTGAAATACGCCTGATAGGGCGTGCCCTGGAACATGTGGACGGCGATGTACGCGGTGTCCCGGCCCGACGCCGTGGACAGCGTGATGTCGTCGGCAGGGGCGGTGCGCACCTCGACGGGGAAGCTGATCCGCAGCCGGGACCGGTCGACCGTCGCCTTCAGCTCGCGCAGCGTCTGCACGACGGCCTCGCGCGGGACGGCGTACTCCATCTCCACGAAACGCACCCGGCGCGGGGAGGTGAAGACCTTGTACGGGATGTCCGTGTAGGTGCGCGCGGACAGGGCCCTGCTGGAGATCCGGGCGATCGTGGGGATGGTGGCGGGCACCGTGCGGCCGACCCAGTTGGCCACCTGGAAGACGCCGTTGGAGAGGAACTCGTCCGCGAACCAGCCCTGGAGCTGACCCATCGGCCGCTCGGGGCCGGCGCTGCGGTTGTTGCGCTTGGTGTTCGTGTTCCCGGTGTGCGGGAACCAGTAGAACTCGAAGTGCTCGTTCTCGGCCCAGAGCTCGTCGAAGGAATGGGTGACCTGGTCGAAGGTCATCGGCTCCTCGCGCGCGGTGAGCAGGAAGAGCGGCTCGACGGCGAAGGTGATCGCGGTGACGACGCCCAGGGCGCCGAGGCCGATCCGGGCGGCCGCGAAGACGTCCGGGTTCTCGCTCTCGGAGCAGGTGAGTACCGATCCGTCGGCGGTGACCAGCTCCAGGCCCCGGATCTGGGACGCGATGGAGGCGGAGTCACGGCCCGTGCCGTGCGTGCCGGTGCTGGTCGCCCCGGACACCGTCTGCTCCATGATGTCGCCCATGTTGGTCAGCGACAGCCCCTCGCGCGCGAGGGCCACGTTGAGCCTCTTGAGCGGGGTGCCCGCCTCCACCGTGACGGTGCCGGCCTCCCGGTCGATGTGGCGGATGCCCGTCAACAGTTGAGGGCGGATCAACAGGCCGTCGGTCGCCGCTATGGACGTGAAGGAGTGCCCGGCGCCCACGGCCTTCACCGTCAGGCCGTCCTCCGCCGCCCGCCGCACCGCCTCGGTCAGCTCCTCCACGGAGGCGGGCGTGACCTCCCGCGCCGGACGCGCCGCGACGTTGCCGCCCCAGTTACGCCACGTGCCGTTCTTCCCGCTCGCTGTGGTGCTCAACGGTGCCTCCCCGACCCGGCGCCGGTCGCTTGAGCCGGCGGTACCCGAGGAAACCGACCGCGACCGCGGCGGCCCCGGACACCGCCGGAACCCCGTACCCGGCGCGCGCACCGGCGGCGTCGATCACCCAGCCGGCCACGGAGGAGCCGAGGGCGACCCCCACCGCCAGCCCGGTGCTCACCCAGGTCATGCCCTCCGTCAGTTGCGCGCGTGGTACGTGCTCTTCGATCAGGGACATCGTCGTGATCATCGTGGGAGCGATGGACAGGCCCGCGACGAAGAGCGCCACGGCCAGAAACGGCAAGTTCCCGACCAGTAGGAGGGGGATCATACTCACGGCCATCGCACAGACACCCAGCAACCACCGACGTTCGGGCGCCCCCTTGAAGTGCAGCAGCCCGAACACGGCTCCCGCCAGGCAGGAGCCCAGGGCGTACACCGCGAGGACGACACTGGCCGCTCCCTTGTGGCCCTGCTCGTCGGCGAAGGCAACCGTGACCACGTCCACCGCCCCGAAGATCGCGCCGGTGGCCACGAATGTGGTCACCAGGACCTGCAGACCGGGGCAGCGCATGGCGGATCCGCCGCCGTGCCGCTCGCGCGGGTGCGGGTCGGGCTCGGTGGACCGCTGCGCGGTCAGCCAGAAGACGCCGACCGCGAGGAAGCAGGCGGCCAGCAGCGGGCCGGCCTCCGGGAACCAGGCGGTGGACAGGCCGATGGAGATGATCGGCCCGAAGATGAAGCAGACCTCGTCCACCACGGACTCGAAGGAGTACGCGGTGTGCAGCTGCGGGGTGCCCCGGTACAGGGCCGCCCAGCGGGCCCGGATCATCGCGCCGACGCTCGGCACGCACCCGATGCCCGCGCAGGCCACGAACAGCACCCAGTCCGGCCAGTCCCAGTGCGCGGCGACCAGCAGCAGGGCCGCCGCCGTCAGCGCCAGCAGCGTCGCCGGGCGCAGCACCCGCCGCTGGCCGTACTGGTCGACCAGCCGCGACACCTGCGGACCGGCGACGGCCGCCGCCAGCGCGATCGTGGCGGACAGCGCGCCCGCCAGCCCGTACCGCCCGGTGAGCTGGGAGACCATCGTGACCACGCCGATGCCCATCATCGACAGCGGCATCCGGCCGAGGAATCCCGCGGCGGAGAAGCCCTTGGAGCCGGGGGCGGCGAACAGGGCGCGGTAAGGGCTGGGCACTGGGTCTCCGGGCGGCTCGGAAGGGTCGGCGAGGGAGCCGTGCCGCGAGGGTGGGTCCACGGGCGGCTCGGTATGGGTAAGGCGCGAAGATGGCTCATACAGCTTACGAGTTAGGTCACCCTAATGCACCCGGGGACATGGCCGCGCAACCCGTGCGGCACCCACCGTTACGTCGCTGTCAGTGCCGGGTGGCAGGATCGGAGTCATGCCAGACGCGCTCGATGCCACCCCCTACGACGCCCTGCTCCTGCTCTCGTTCGGCGGCCCGGAGGGGCCGGACGACGTGGTCCCGTTCCTGGAGAACGTGACGCGGGGGCGCGGCATCCCGAAGGAACGCCTCAAGGAAGTCGGCCGGCACTACTTCCTGTTCGGCGGAGTCAGTCCGATCAACGACCAGAACCGCGCCCTGTTGGACGCCTTGCGCAAGGACTTCGCGGACCACGGCCTGGACCTGCCGGTCTACTGGGGCAACCGCAACTGGGCGCCGTACCTGACGGACACCCTGCGGGAGATGGTCCGCGACGGCCGCCGCCGCATCCTGGTCCTCGCCACCAGCGCCTACGCCTCGTACTCGGGCTGCCGCCAGTACCGCGAGAACCTGGCCGACTCGCTCGCCGCCCTGGAAGCCGAGGGCCTGGACCTGCCGGAGGTCGGCAAGCTGCGGCACTACTTCAACCACCCGGGCTTCGTCGAGCCCATGGTCGACGGCGTTGTCCAGTCCCTCGCCTCCCTCCCCGAGGACGTCCGGGACGGCGCGCACATCGCGTTCACCACCCACTCGATCCCGGACTCGGCCGCGGACACCTCCGGCCCCGTCGAGGGACACGGGGACGGCGGCGCCTACGTCAGGCAGCACCTGGACGTCGCCCGGCTGATCGCCGACGCCGTCCGCGAGCGCACGGGCGTCGACCACCCCTGGCAGCTCGTCTACCAGTCCCGCTCCGGCGCCCCGCACATCCCGTGGCTGGAGCCCGACATCTGCGACCACCTGGAAGAGCGGCACGCCGCGGGCGTCCCGGCCGTCGTGATGGCGCCGATCGGTTTCGTCTCCGACCACATGGAGGTCCTGTACGACCTCGACACGGAGGCCAAGGCCAAGGCCGAGGAGCTGGGTCTGCCGGTGCGCCGCTCGGCCACCGTGGGTGACGACCCGAGGTTCGCCGCCGCGATCCGCGACCTCGTCCTGGAGCGGGCCGCCGTGGAGCGGGGCCAGGAGGTCACGCCGTGTGCGCTGGGCGCGCTGGGCCCGAGCCACAACCTCTGCCCGGTGGGCTGCTGCCCGGCCCGCGCCCCGCGCCCCGCCGCCGCGGGTGCCGACAGCCCCTACGCATGAGGAGCCCCGTGACCGACGCCACTCACCTCGAACTGCTCGCGCTCGCCCAGGAGGCCGCACGCCGCGCCGGTGAGCTGCTGCGGGACGGCCGCCCGGCCGACCTCGCCGTGGCCGCCACCAAGTCCAGTCCCATCGACGTGGTGACCGAGATGGACATCGCGGCGGAGAAGCTGATCACCGACCTGATCGCCGACCGGCGCCCCGACGACGGCTTCCTCGGCGAGGAGGGCGCCTCCAGCGAGGGCAGCAGCGGCGTCCGCTGGGTGATCGACCCGCTCGACGGCACGGTGAACTACCTCTACGGCCTGCCCACCTGGGCGGTGTCCATAGCCGCCGAGCGGGACGGCGAGACCGTGGTCGGGGTCGTCGCGGCGCCGATGCGCGGCGAGACGTACCACGCGGTGCTCGGCGGCGGGGCCTGGGCCACCGGAGCGTGGGACGGGGAGCGCAGGCTGGCCTGCCGGCCAACCGCGCCCCTGGAGCAGGCGCTGATCTCCACCGGCTTCAACTACGTCACCGAGGTCCGCGCGCACCAGGCCGAGGTGGCCCGGAGGCTGATCCCGCTCGTGCGGGACGTCCGGCGCAGCGGTTCCGCCGCCGTCGACCTGTGCGACGTCGCCGCCGGCCGGCTCGACGGCTACTACGAGCGCGGGCTGAACGCCTGGGACTACGGCGCGGGGGACCTGATCGCCCGGGAGGCGGGTGTCCTGACCGGAGGACGGCCCTCTGGGCGCCCCTCACGCGATCTGACGGTCGCGGGTACCCCCGGCGTCTTCGAGCCCCTCCAGCGGCTCCTGGAGGACTTCGGCGCCTGGCACGACTGATCCGGCCGATCCGGCTGACACGGCCAGAGACCGACCGGACGGGAGGCCGACCGGTAGGTCGGCGGGAAGGGCGGCCGAGAAGTCGGCCGAACACGAGCGGGCCCCCGGCGCTGGATTCGCCGGGGGCCCGTCGTCGTACGGGTCAGAGGCTTGACGCGCCGACTTCCACACCGTGCTCGGCGGCGAGACGGCGCAGGTCGTCGAGCTCGCCCTGTTCCACCTCGACGAGGAAGTCGTCGCCCTCGTTCCGGGCGCGCGTCAGGTCGGACTCGGTCGCCCTTATGCGCTGCAGAAGTCCTGCGGTGAATGCGTCCATGCTGCGCCCCCTCGTCCTGGGTCGTGGGTCGATGGCACGGGGGTGTGCCGTTCGGAAGGGGCGATCACGTCTCCCATGGGTGCCCAGCGCTGCCCTGCTGGGCGGCGACGGTGCCGGACACCCACGCCCACTCTGCGGAAGCGGACCGCGGCGTACCGCATGGTGCTGCGGCACAAGCAGAGCGTGATCGCGGGGTGTAAACCGTCCTCCCCCCAGTCCCTCCCGCAGAAACCTCAACCGGAAGAGAAAATCTCGTATTCCCTGAGCCGGCGCGGGTACAAGCGGTCGCGCCCGCGGATCCGGCGCTCCGCTGTCGGGACCCCGCCATGCGAACCCGGCGTCCGGAACACGGGCGCCCGCGTGCGAACCCGGCGTCCAGTTCGAGCGGGGGCTCCCGTGGAGGCGGCGTCCCGGTCCACACGGTTCGACGGCAGGCCCGGCGTCCCGGTCCACACGGTTCGACCGCAGGCCCGGCGCCCCGGTCCACACGGTTCGACGGCAGGCCCGGCGTCCCGGTCCACACGGTTCGACCGCAGGCCCGGCGCCCCGGTCCACACGGTTCGACCGCAGGCCCGGCGCCCCGGGTCGATGTGGTCTGTCCCGCAGGCCCGGCGCCCCGGGTCGATGTGGTCTGTCCCGCAGGCCCGGCGCCCCGTTCCCCGCGGCTCGCTCCCGGGCCGCCGCGGAGAACACGGAGGCCGGCCCCGGGGGCGCCCCCGCTGCCGCTCCACCGCCTTACTGCCGACTTATGGCCGAAAAGGGCAGGATGGAGGTCACACACTCCCCGAACATCCCTGCTCGCGCGTGCCCCGAAGCGCTGCGCGGGTGGTCACAGGAAGGACAAGCGACGTGCGCGTACTCGTCGTCGAGGACGAGCAGCTGCTCGCCGATGCGGTGGCCACCGGACTGCGCCGGGAGGCCATGGCCGTCGACGTCGTGTACGACGGTGCGGCCGCCCTGGAGCGCATCGGCGTCAACGACTACGACGTGGTCGTCCTCGACCGCGATTTGCCCCTGGTGCACGGCGACGACGTCTGCCGCAAGATCGTCGAGCTGGGCATGCCCACGCGCGTGCTGATGCTCACGGCCTCCGGCGACGTCAGTGACCGGGTCGAGGGCCTGGAGATCGGCGCCGACGACTACCTCCCCAAGCCCTTCGCCTTCAGCGAGCTGACCGCACGCGTGCGTGCCCTCGGCCGCCGGACGAGCGTCCCGCTGCCGCCCGTCCTGGAGCGCGCCGGGATCAAACTGGACCCCAACCGCCGCGAGGTCTTCCGGGACGGCAAGGAGGTGCAGCTCGCGCCGAAGGAGTTCGCCGTCCTGGAGGTCCTGATGCGCAGCGAGGGCGCCGTCGTCTCCGCCGAGCAGCTCCTGGAGAAGGCCTGGGACGAGAACACCGACCCGTTCACCAACGTGGTGCGCGTGACCGTCATGACCCTGCGCCGCAAGCTGGGGGAGCCGCCCGTCATCGTGACTGTGCCCGGCTCCGGCTACCGGATCTGATCGGCGGTGGCCGCGCACCCGGCGCCTCCCCAGGCGCCCCCGAAGCCCACCTGGGACCCCAGGAAGGCGGCTCCCCCGTTCCCGCTGCTGCGCCCGACCATCCGGATACGGCTCACGCTGCTGTACGGCGGCATGTTCCTGATCGCCGGCATCATGCTGCTGTCGATCATCTACCTGCTCGCCGCGGACGCCATGAACGTGGGCAGTGAACTGCCCTTCAAGATCCTCTCCGGCCAGGTGGCGAGCGAGACCTGCAACTTCCCGGGCTCGCCGACCGCCGCCGAGCTCAACCAGGCCATGAACGCCTGCGTCAACGAGCAGCGCCAGCACGCCCTGGACAACTTGCTCAGCCGCTCCCTGCTCGCCCTCCTCGGTCTCGCCGTGATCGCCTTCGCCTTCGGCTACGCCATGGCCGGCCGGGTGCTCTCGCCGCTCGGGCGGATCACCCGCACCGCCCGCGCGGTGGCCGGTTCGGACCTGTCCCGGCGGATCGAGCTGGACGGCCCGGACGACGAGCTGAAGGAGCTGGCCGACACCTTCGACGACATGCTGGAGCGGCTCCAGCGGGCCTTCACCGCCCAGCAGCGCTTCGTCGGCAACGCCTCCCACGAGCTGAGAACGCCGCTGGCGATCAACCGCACGCTCCTCGAAGTGCACCTGTCCGACCCGAAGGCGCCTGTGGAGCTCCAGCAGCTGGGCAAGACGCTGCTGGCCACCAACGAGCGCAGCGAGCAGCTCGTGGAGGGCCTGCTGCTGCTCGCCCGCAGCGACAACCAGATCGTCGAGCGCAAGCCCGTGGATCTCGCCGAGGTGGCCTCGCAGGCCGTCGACCAGGTGCACGCCGAGGCGGACGCCAAGGGCGTACAGATCCGGGGCACGCGCGAGCCCGCAGTGGTCCAGGGCAACGGCGTCCTGCTGGAGCGGATCGCCCTGAACCTGGTGCAGAACGCCGTCCGGTACAACGTGCCCGAGGGCGGCTGGGTGGAGGTCACCACCGAGGTCCAGCACGGCCAGGCCGTCCTGGTCGTCGCGAACACCGGGCCGGTGGTGCCGGCGTACGAAATCGACAACCTCTTCGAGCCCTTCCGGCGACTGCGCACGGAGCGCACCGGCAGCGACAAGGGTGTCGGGCTGGGCCTGTCCATCGTCCGGTCCGTGGCCCGGGCGCACGGCGGACACATCGCGGCGCGGCCGCGGGAGGGAGGCGGACTGGTGATGCGGGTCACCTTCCCGATCTGAGGGCCCCGACGACACACCCGAGGATGTTCGCTTTGCGCTGAATTCTCGGTGCACCCATCCGGACGTCCCATGTGTGATCGATCACAAAGGCGATTTTCTGGCCATCTACTCTGCGTGATCATGTGAGCTGCCCAAAAGCCCGGAAAATCCGGGTTTTCCAGGGCCTGGATCACGGGAAGTAGACGGGGAGGTCCCTTTGAAGTGCGACATGAGGACCGTGTACGGTCCCGATCGCCATCCAAGCCGATCACTCCTGAGGAGTCCGGTTGGGTGTCGATTGAGTAACAGACCTTGATGTGAGGCAAAATCTCCGCCTCGGGTCGGGCACAAGTCCGGCCTCTCACGCGTTACGTGCGCTGGAGACACTGCAGACACCCGGAGGGGGAGAGCGACATGGCAACCGACTACGACACCCCACGCAAGACCGACGACGACGTCGACTCGGACAGCCTTGAAGAGCTGAAGGCCCGGCGGAACGACAAGTCCGCCTCGTCCGTGGACGTCGACGAGTTCGAGGCCGCAGAGGGCCTGGAACTGCCCGGCGCCGACCTCTCGAACGAGGAGCTGGCGGTCCGCGTACTGCCGAAGCAGCAGGACGAGTTCACCTGCATGAGCTGCTTCCTGGTACACCACCGCAGCCAGCTGGCCCGGGAGAAGAACGGTCAGCCGATCTGCCGCGACTGCGACTGAGGCGGGGTCGGCCGTGACTGGCTCGACCCCCTCTCGGAAGCGCCGCTTCCCCTGGGGAGCGGACTCGGGGCCGTCCGACGGCCTCCACGGCGTGCGTGACGACGAGCGAGGCTCCTCCGACACGGGACCGGTCCCTGCGGAGTCGGCCTCGCTCGAACCGGCCGGTGACCGGGCCGACCTCCCGGTACCGGCTCAGGGCCCCGCTCCCGTCGCCACACGGCGAGCGGCGGTGGTGCGCGACAGGGCCAGGGAGCTGGCCATGGAAGGCGTCCGCAAGGGCGGGCGGCACGCCAAGGCCGGCCTCGGGCACCTCGCCGACCGGCTCATCGAACTCGCCCCGCGGATCCCCGTACGAGACCTGGCGACGCTGCGCAAGCAGTTCCCCGGTCTCGGTCCCGAAGAGCTCGCGGACAAGCTGATCGCCGGCGCGGCGACCGCGTCGGCCACGGTCGGAGCGGGCGTGGGAGCGGCGGCGATGCTTCCCGTGCCGCCCGCGATCCCCGCGGAACTGGCCGCGGAGATCACCGGAGTCGCGGCGATAGAGCTGAAGCTGATCGCCGAGCTCCACGAGGTCTACGGCGTGCGGCCGCCCGGAAGCCTGAAGGACCGCAGTGCGGCCTATCTGAAGTCCTGGTCGGAGGAGCGCGGGGTCGACCCCATGAAGCCGGCCTCGATCAACGCCGCGCTCGGCGCGCCGATGAAGCGCGAACTGCGCCAGCAGATCATGAAGCGCATGGTGCGCAACCTGCCGAACCTGATGCCCTTCATGGTGGGCGCAGCGGTCGGCGCGGTCATGAACCGGCGGGACACCAAGAAGCTCGCCGCGCGGATCCGGGCGGACCTGCGGAAGACGCGGGTGCCCTGGGACCGGCTCACGGAACTGCCGCCGCTGGAGCGGCCCACGGACGCGCTGCCGATGGGCAACGGCCCGGACAAGGAACCCGGCCGCTGACGGGTCGAGGGCGGGGAACTCGCCCCGGCCGGCTAGGCGGCGGCCGCCTCCCGCGCCGTCCTGATCGCCTCCGCCAGCCGCTGCGGCTCACGCGTCGACAGGTACAGGTACGGCGTCGGGTCCGCGGGATCGTTGATCTCGACCCGCACGGCCGTGGGGATGTAGGCGCGCAGCAGCATGAAGGCGCGGGTGTCGGCCTTGTGCGTGCGCCAGGCCCGGGCCTGTTCGGGGCTCAGGATCTCCACCTCGCCCAGCGCCGTGACGGGCACCTTCGCCTCACCCGCGATCAGCGAGCCGCCCACCACGCGGATGCGGACCGAGCCGTACGAACTCGCCGCCACCGCCGCGGTGGCCGTGCCGCCGACCAGACCGCCCAGCAGCGGCAGCGTGCCGAACGGCAACAGGATCAGGGCGAGCGACACCCCGGCCAGGAAGCTGATCAGCCACCAGGAGCGGGGCGCGGTGAGGCGTTCTTCGTACGGGGCCGCGGAGAGCTGCATGACGTCAAGCTTGGCACGCTGTCCGCGCGCAGCCAGGATCAGGGGGGCCAGTGCGCGAGCGCTGACGGGCAGGGCGGTCGTCGGAGGCGGACGGGCGGGTAAGGTCTGCGGCTGTGAGTGGTACATCCCCAGGTCTGACGCCTCCCGCCGACGCGAAGCAGCCGGCGCGGCACGCCGACGCTCCCGCGCCCGGGGAACTCCTCGGCGCGCACTACGACCAGTGCTTCGGCTGCGGCGGCGACCAGCCGCACGGGCTGCACCTGGCGGCGCGGGCGGGCGAAGGGGTGTCGATCACCGCCGAGTTCACCGTACGGCCCGAACACCAGGGTGCCCCCGGCCTC
The DNA here is from genome assembly GCF_015160875.1 of Streptomyces chromofuscus. Classification (NCBI taxonomy): domain Bacteria; kingdom Bacillati; phylum Actinomycetota; class Actinomycetes; order Kitasatosporales; family Streptomycetaceae; genus Streptomyces; species Streptomyces chromofuscus. The sequence continues at coordinate 6,167,588 of NZ_CP063374.1, forward strand.
GCGCACGGCGGAGTGCTCGCCACCGCCCTGGACGAGACGCTCGGCTCCCTGAACTGGCTGCTGCGCACCATCGCGGTGACCGGCAGGCTGGAGACCGACTTCGTGCGGCCCGTGCCGGTGGGCACCACGCTGCACCTCGCGGCCGAGGTGACCGCGGTGGCCGGACGGAAGATCTACTCGACCGCCACCGGACGCATCGGCGCCCCCGACGGCCCCGTCGCCGTCCGCGCGGACGCCCTCTTCATCGAGGTCAAGGTCGACCACTTCATCGACCACGGCCGTGAGGAGGAGATCCGGGCCGCGATGGAGGACCCCGACCAGATCCGGCGGGCCCGTGCCTTCGAGGTGAACCCGTGAGCCGCGACCCCGTGGACGTGCTGATCCGGCGCGTCGACCCGGACGTACCGCTTCCGGCGTACGCGCACCCCGGTGACGCGGGTGCCGATCTGCGCACCACCGAGGCCTGTGAACTCGCGCCGGGCGAGCGGACCGTGCTGCCGACGGGGGTGTCTGTCGCGCTGCCCGAGGGGTACGCGGCCTTCGTGCACCCACGTTCCGGTCTCGCCGCCCGCTGCGGTGTCGCCCTCGTGAATGCCCCGGGGACGGTTGATGCCGGGTACCGTGGGGAGATCAAGGTGATCGTGGTGAATCTCGACCCGCGCGAGACCGTGCGGTTCGAGCGCTTCGACCGGATTGCCCAACTGGTCGTCCAGCAGGTCGAGAGGGTCCGCTTCCAGGAGGTGGCGGAGCTTCCCGGCTCGGCGCGGGCCGAGGGGGGCTTCGGGTCCACCGGCGGCCATGCCGCGGTGGGCGACGGGGGCGGCACAAGCGGTCATGCCGCCGTCGGCGGCAAGGCGGGTGGGAATCGATACGCTTCGGTCGTATCCGACCGGGAAGGACAGTGACGTGTTCGGACGTCGCAAGAAGAAGGGTGCCGCCGAGGACGCGGCCGGCGAGGCCGAGCAGGTCGTCGACAGCGTCGACACTGAGGCGGACGACGAGGTCGGTCGTGAGCGGGTGCGGCTGGAGCCGGAGCCGCGGCCCGACGGACCGTGGGACAGCTCCGAGGTGCGCGAGCCGGCCGAGGGCCGGGTCGACCTGGGCGGGCTGCTGGTGCCGGGAGTCGACGGCATGGAGCTGCGGGTCGAGGTCGCGGGGGACGCGATCGTCGCGGCGACCGTCGTGCTGCGGGACAGCGCCATCCAGCTGCAGGCCTTCGCTGCTCCCAAGCGCGAGGGCATCTGGGGCGAGGTGCGTGAGGAGATCGCCGCAGGCATCACGCAGCAGGGCGGCATCGTCGACGAGGTCGAGGGACCGCTCGGCTGGGAGCTGCGGGCCCAGGTACCGGTGCAGCTGCCGGACGGCACGGGCGGCTTCCAGGTCGTCCGGTTCGTCGGTGTGGACGGGCCCCGCTGGTTCCTGCGCGGGGTGATCTCCGGCCAGGGCGCGGTGCAGCCGCAGGCGGCCGGGCTGCTGGAGAACATCTTCCGGGACACGGTCGTGGTCCGCGGCGACGGGCCGATGGCGCCCAGGGACCCCATCGTCCTGAAGCTGCCGAACGACGCGCAGATGGTCCCCGAGGGCGTCCAGCAGGACGACCAGGGCAACTCCCGCTTCTCCGGAGGCATGGGGCAGCTCCAGCGCGGACCGGAGATCACCGAGGTCCGCTGAGACAGGGCAGACGGGCAGAGGGCCGTACCCCGGTGGGTACGGCCCTTTCGCATGGCCGCGCGTGAAACGGGGCGCGGCGCGTCGGGGCGGGCTGCGCGGGGGTCCGGCCCGTCGGAGTGCGCCGCGGCAGCCGCCGTACTCGGGGCCGCGGCTCCGGCGGCCGTCGCGGGGGGCACCGCGAGCAACAGCGTCGGCCTGCTCGGCGTCATCGCCCGCGGGGGCCGGATGACGATCACCGTGGACGGCTGCCCGAGGGGCGGCACCACGAGCTCCGAGGCCTTCTCCACGGCCACGCTGTCACCGATCAACGACACCGACCCGAGCGCCCAGGGCGGGCGCGTCAGGGTTCTGTCAAAGACGTGCTCCTGGCACCCTCGCCGTCCCCTTCCCCCGCACCGTTGGCCGTAGGGTCGACGCTGCGTACGCAGCAGTTGGCGGAAGACGGACAATGAGGCCATGGCACGCGGCAAGTTTCGGATCTACCTCGGTGCGGCACCGGGCGTGGGCAAGACGTACGCGATGCTGTCCGAGGGTCACCGGCGGGTCGAGCGCGGCACGGACTGCGTGGTGGCCTTCGTGGAGCACCACGACCGGCCGCGCACCGAGGTGATGCTGAACGGCCTGGAACACGTCCCCCGCAAGCGCCTGGAGTACCGCGGCGGCACCTTCGCCGAGATGGACGTGGACGCCGTCCTGGCCCGCCGCCCGCAGGTCGCCCTGGTGGACGAACTCGCCCACACCAACGTCCCCGGCTCGCGCAACGCCAAGCGGTGGCAGGACGTCGAGGAACTGCTCGCGGCCGGGATCGACGTGGTCTCCACCGTCAACATCCAGCACCTCGAGTCACTGGGTGACGTCGTGGAGTCCATCACGGGGGTCAGGCAGCGGGAGACCGTGCCCGACGAAGTCGTCCGGCGGGCCGATCAGATCGAGCTTGTCGACATGTCGCCCGAGGCGCTGCGCCGCCGCATGGCGCACGGCAACGTCTACCAGCCGGACAAGGTGGACGCGGCCCTGTCGAACTACTTCCGGCCGGGCAACCTCACCGCCCTGCGTGAGCTGGCGCTGCTGTGGGTGGCGGACCGGGTCGACGAGTACCTGAAGCGCTATCGCAGCGAGCACCGGGTGTCGAGGATCTGGGGCTCGCGGGAGCGGATCGTCGTCGGTCTGACGGGGGGTCCGGAGGGGCGCACGCTGATCCGGCGGGCGGCGCGGCTGGCGGAGAAGGGCGCCGGGGGTGAGGTGCTGGCGGTCTACATAGCGCGCAGCGACGGACTCACGGCCGCCTCGCCCAAGGAACTCGCGGTGCAGCGGGCGCTGGTCGAGGATCTCGGCGGAACCTTCCACCACGTGGTCGGCGACGACATACCGGCCGCGCTGCTGGACTTCGCCCGCGGGGTGAACGCCACCCAGATCGTCCTCGGGTCGTCGCGGCGCAAGACGTGGCAGTACGTCTTCGGACCGGGCGTCGGCGCCACGGTCGCCCGGGAGTCGGGCCCCGACCTGGACGTCCACATCGTCACCCACGACGAGGTCGCCAAGGGGCGCGGACTGCCCGTCGCACGCGGGGCGCGGCTGGGGCGGGCCCGGATCGTCTGGGGCTGGGCCGTCGGCCTCGCCGGTCCCGCGATCCTGGCGGTGCTGCTGACCACCGTCGACCTCGGCCTCGCCAACAACGTGCTGCTGTTCCTGGCGCTGACGGTGGCCGCGGCGCTGCTCGGCGGGCTGCTCCCGGCGCTGGCCGCGGCGGCCGTCGGATCGTTCCTGCTGAACTACTACTTCACCCCGCCCCTGTACCGGCTGACGATCTCCGACTCGAGGAACATCGTCGCGCTGGTGATCTTCGTGGCCGTCGCAGTGTCCGTTGCGTCGGTGGTGGACCTCGCGGCCCGGCGCACCCACCAGGCGGCGCGGCTGCGGGCGGAGTCGGAGATCCTCTCCTTCCTCGCGGGCAACGTGCTGCGCGGCGAGACCAGCCTGGAGGCCCTGCTGGAGCGGGTGCGGGAGACCTTCGGCATGGAGTCGGCCGCGCTGCTGGAGCGTGAGAGCGACGTCGACCCGTGGACCTGCGTGGGCCGAGCCGGTGCCGGCGGGCCGGTGGAACGCCCCGAGGACGCGGACGTGGACGTGCCGGTCGGGGACCACATGGCGCTGGCGCTGACCGGCCGGGTCCTCCCGGCTGAGGACCGCCGGGTGCTGGCCGCGTTCGCCGCACAGGCCGTGGTCGTCCTGGACCGCCGCCGGCTCCAGGAGGAAGCCGACCAGGCCCGCACGCTGGCCGAGGGCAACCGCATGAGGACGGCACTGCTGGCCGCGGTCAGCCACGACCTGCGCACTCCGCTGGCCGGTATCAAGGCGGCCGTCTCCAGCCTGCGGTCCGACGACGTGGCGTGGTCCGAGGAGGACCAGGCGGAACTCCTCGCGGGCATCGAGGAGGGCGCCGACCGCCTGGACCACCTGGTCGGCAACCTGCTCGACATGTCCCGCCTGCAGACCGGCACCGTCACGCCGATCATCCGCGAGGCCGACCTGGACGAGGTCGTCCCGGTGGCGCTCGGCGGCGTGCCCGAGGACAGCGTGGTCCTGGACGTGCCGGAGACGCTGCCGATGGTCCGGGTGGACGCCGGGCTGCTGGAACGGGTGGTCGCCAACGTCGTGGAGAACGCCGTCAAGTACAGCCCGGACGGTACGCCGGTGCTGGTCGCCGCCAGCGCCATCGCCGACCGGGTGGAGTTGCGGGTCGTCGACCGGGGGCCGGGCGTGCCGGACGAGGCCAAGGAGCGGATCTTCGAGCCGTTCCAGCGGTACGGCGACGCCCCGCGCGGGGCCGGGGTCGGCCTCGGCCTCGCGGTCGCCCGGGGCTTCGCCGAGGCGATGGGCGGCACGCTCGACGCCGAGGACACCCCCGGTGGCGGGCTCACCATGGTCCTCACCGTCCCGGCGGGGGCGCGCCCCGAGTTCCTCTCCGTACCCTCAGAAAGGCAGGCCTCATGGTGAGTCCCACTGGGGGTGCTCCCCAGGCCCCCAGAGTGCTCGTGGTCGACGACGAGCCGCAGATAGTGCGCGCCCTCGTGATCAACCTCAGGGCGCGCAAGTACGAGGTCGACGCCGCCCACGACGGAGCGACCGCCCTCGAGCTCGCCGCCGCCCGCCACCCGGACGTGGTGGTGCTCGACCTGGGGCTGCCCGACATGGACGGCGTCGAGGTGATCAGGGGACTGCGCGGCTGGACCCGGGTGCCGATCATCGTGCTGTCGGCCCGGCACTCCTCCGACGAGAAGGTGGAGGCGCTCGACGCGGGCGCCGACGACTACGTCACCAAGCCCTTCGGCATGGACGAACTGCTCGCCCGGCTGCGGGCCGCCGTCCGCCGCGCCGAGCCCGTGGGGAGCGGCGAGGAGGAGGTGCTCGTGGAGACCGACGAGTTCACCGTCGACCTCGCCGCGAAGAAGGTCCACCGGGGCGGCCGGGACGTGCGGCTGACGCCCACCGAGTGGCACCTGCTGGAGGTGCTGGTGCGCAACACCGGCCGACTGGTCAGCCAGAAGCAGCTGTTGCAGGAGGTGTGGGGGCCGTCGTACGGGACGGAGACGAACTACCTGCGCGTCTACATGGCCCAACTCCGCCGCAAGCTGGAGGCCGACCCGTCGCATCCGAAGCACTTCATCACGGAGCCGGGGATGGGTTACCGCTTCGAGAGGTGAGGTGAGGTGAGGGTGAGGCGCGGGGCGGGCCGCGCCGAGGGGGCCGGTTCGGGCCGCGGTACGGGGGTAGGTGACGGGGGTACGTTGCTGTCAGTCACCCCGGTAGGCTTCAGACATGAGTGCTGTTCCTCGTTCCGAAAAGCCGGTGGGCCGGTTCCGGCGCATGCTCGACCGGCTTTCCTCTTCGCAGGAGGACCTGGAGTCCGAGGAGCTGCGGGAGGACGCCGAGACCGCGGGCTGCACCCGCATCGGTGACTGTCATGACCGGCAGATCGTCACGGTTACTGGTACCTTGCGCACGGTCACGCTGCGTCCGCGCGCGGGAGTCCCGGCCCTGGAGGCCGAGCTGTTCGACGGCTCCGCCGCACTGGACGTGGTGTGGCTCGGCAGGCGCTCCATCGTCGGAATAGAACCGGGGCGCAAGCTGATCGCATCGGGCCGGATCTCGATGAGCCGGGGCCGCCGGGTGCTGTTCAACCCCAAGTACGAACTGAGACCCCTCGGACGGGAGTAGCCGGTGACGTCGCTCGACAAGCCGACTGAACACACCGAAGACACGGAGCACGAATCCCGGGCAGTGACGGAGGCCGCGCTGTTCGAGGCCTTCGGCGGCGTGCGGGGCATGATCGAGACGGTGCTGCCCGGCCTCCTCTTCGTGACCATCTACACGATCAACAAGGACCTGCACCTGTCGGCGCTCGCCGCTCTGGGCGTGTCGCTGCTGCTCGTGGTGGTCCGCCTGGCGATGAAGGACACGGTCAAGCACGCCTTCAGCGGCGTCTTCGGCGTGGCCTTCGGTGTCGTCTTCGCGATGATGACCGGCAACGCCAAGGACTTCTACCTGCCGGGCATGCTCTACACGCTGGGCCTGGCGCTGGCGTACATCATCACCACGCTGGCCGGTGTGCCCCTGATCGGCCTGATGCTCGGCCCGGTCTTCAAGGAGAACCTCTCCTGGCGCACCCGCAACCCGGGCCGCAAGAAGGCGTACGCCAAGGCCAGCTGGGCGTGGGGGCTGATCCTGCTCGCCAAGTGCGCGATCCTCTTCCCGTTGTACTGGTGGGCCGACACCACGCAGCTCGGCTGGGTGCTGGTCGCGCTGAAGATCCCGCCCTTCCTGCTGGCGGTGTGGCTGACGTGGGTCTTCCTCGCCAAGGCACCGCCGCCCATCGACGTCTTCGCCGAGATGGAGGCGGAGGAGAAGCGCCTCGAGGCCGAGGCACGCGCGGGCGAGTAGCAGCCGGGCCGGTACGGCGTCGAGCCACGGGCGGCCGAGAAGGGTCCCGCCGGTGCGAGCGGCCAGGAGTGAGGCTGATACGACGACGAGGGCGCCCCACGATCACGTGGGGCGCCCTCGTCTCGTACCGTCCGGACGGGCCGCGGCTAGTCCGCCGGGTGCTCCCTGCGCACCGACAGCAGGTCCTCCAGCTGCTCCTCCCGGGCCTGCGCGGCCACGAAGAGCAGTTCGTCGCCCGCCTCCAGGGAGTCCTCCTGGGTCGGGGTGAGCACGCGGGTGCCGCGGATGATGGTGACCAGGGAGGTGTCCTCGGGCCACTCCACGTCACCGACCTGGGTGCCGGCCAGGGCCGACTCCTCCGGCAGGGTCAGCTCGACGAGGTTGGCGTCGCCGTGGCTGAAGCGCAGCAGGCGGACCAGGTCGCCGACGCTCACCGCCTCCTCGACCAGGGCCGACATCAGGCGCGGGGTGGAGACGGCGACGTCGACGCCCCAGGACTCGTTGAACAGCCACTCGTTCTGCGGGTTGTTGACCCGGGCGACGACGCGCGGGACGCCGTACTCCGTCTTGGCCAGCAGGGAAATGACCAGGTTGACCTTGTCGTCGCCCGTCGCGGCGATCACGACGTTGCAGCGCTGGAGCGCCGCCTCGTCCAGGGACGTGATCTCGCAGGCGTCGGCGAGCAGCCACTCGGCCTGCGGGACGCGCTCGACCGAGATGGCGGTCGGCGCCTTGTCGATGAGCAGGACCTCGTGGCCGTTCTCCAGCAGCTCACCGGCGATGGACCGGCCGACCGCGCCGGCTCCGGCAATGGCGACGCGCATCAGTGACCGCCCTCCCTCTCGGGTCCCTCGGCGAACGACGCCTCGACCTTCTCGACATCGTCGCTGCGCATCATGACGTGCACCAGGTCGCCCTCCTGCAGCACCGTCTGCGACGTGGGCAGGATCGCCTCGCCGAGCCGGGTGAGGAACGCCACGCGGACGCCCGTCTCCTCCTGGAGCTTGCTGATCTTGTGCCCGACCCAGGCGCTGGAGGCGTGCACCTCGGCGAGCTGGACGCCGCCGGTGGGGTCGCGCCACAGCGGCTCGGAGCCGGACGGCAGCAGCCGGCGCAGCATCTGGTCGGCGGTCCAGCGGACCGTGGCGACCGTCGGAATGCCGAGGCGCTGGTAGACCTCGGCGCGGCGGGGGTCGTAGATGCGGGCCGCGACGTTCTCCACGCCGAACATCTCGCGGGCCACGCGGGCCGCGATGATGTTGGAGTTGTCGCCGCTGGAGACCGCGGCGAAGGCGCCGGCCTCCTCGATGCCCGCCTCGCGCAGGGTGTCCTGGTCGAAGCCGACACCGGTGACCCTGCGGCCACCGAACGAGGAGCCCAGTCGTCGGAAGGCGGTGGGGTCCTGGTCGATCACGGCGACCGTGTGCCCCTGTTGCTCCAGGGTCTGGGCGAGAGCGGAGCCCACTCTGCCGCAGCCCATGATGACGATGTGCACGACCGTCCTTCCGAGGTCAGGGTTTGTTGACTTGGCTTGAAACAGGGTCTCAGACCGCCGACCAAGCTACACAGGCACGGTCCGCGGCGGGGACCCCTGTGCACGGTTCACGGTGATCAACGGCGGCTGATGCTCCAGACGCTGAGGACGGTGAGGATGCCGAGGCCGACGAGGGCGGCGGTGGCGCCGATGAGCTCTGCGGTCGCGGGCATGGTGCCTCCGGAGGGGGAAACTGGGGCAATCGGCTAGGGTTTTGTCATATAGGCATGCGGATCATCGCGTACGCCGGATTCACCGGCCGACCTGGCGGGTATTTCACTCGGCGGGCAGATGCCGGGAGGCCGGTGGGCGACCCCCTGTTCGAAGGCTTACGATCCCCTGTTGTGTCCAAACTGACCGACGTGCCCAAACGGATCCTGATCGGGCGTGCACTGCGCAGTGACCGGCTGGGCGAAACGCTCCTGCCCAAACGCGTCGCACTCCCCGTCTTCGCCTCCGACCCGCTCTCCTCCGTGGCGTACGCGCCCGGCGAGGTGCTGCTGGTCCTGTCCATCGCGGGTGTGTCGGCCTACCACTTCAGCCCCTGGATCGCCGCCGCGGTCGTCGTGCTGATGTTCACGGTCGTCGCTTCCTACCGGCAGAACGTGCACGCCTATCCGAGCGGCGGCGGCGACTACGAGGTCGCGACGACCAACCTCGGCCCCAAGGCCGGCCTCACCGTCGCCAGTGCCCTGCTCGTCGACTACGTCCTGACCGTCGCCGTCTCGATCTCGTCCGGCATCGAGAACCTCGGCTCGGCGATCCCGTTCGTCGTCGAGCACAAGGTGTTCTGCGCGACGGCCGTGATCGTGCTGCTGACCCTGATGAACCTGCGCGGGGTCAAGGAGTCGGGCAAGCTGTTCGCGATTCCGACGTACGTCTTCGTCGCGGGCGTCTTCATCATGATCGCCTGGGGTTCCTTCCGCGGTCTCGTGCTGGACGACACCATGCGGGCGCCGACGGCCGACTACCAGATCAAGGCCGAGCACCAGGGCCTCGCGGGCTTCGCGCTGGTCTTCCTGCTGCTGCGGGCCTTCTCCTCCGGCTGTGCCGCGCTCACCGGCGTCGAGGCGATCTCCAACGGCGTCCCGGCCTTCCGCAAGCCCAAGTCGCGGAACGCGGCGACCACGCTGGCGCTGATGGGCCTGCTGGCCGTCACGATGTTCTGCGGCATCATCGGCCTCGCCATGGCCTCCAACGTGCGGATGGCCGAGAACCCGGCCCACGACCTGCTCGACAACGGTGTCCCGGTCGGCTCCGACTACGTCCAGAACCCGGTGATCTCGCAGGTCGCCGAGGCGGTCTTCGGCCGGGGCAGCTTCCTGTTCATCGTGCTGGCCGCGGCCACCGCGCTGGTGCTGTTCCTCGCCGCGAACACGGCGTACAACGGCTTCCCGGTGCTCGGCTCGATCCTCGCCCAGGACCGCTACCTCCCGCGCCAGCTGCACACGCGCGGCGACCGCCTCGCCTTCTCCAACGGCATCGTGCTGCTGGCCGGCGCGGCCGCGCTGCTGGTGTGGGTCTACGAAGCCGACTCCACCCGCCTGATCCAGCTCTACATCGTCGGGGTGTTCGTCTCCTTCACGCTCAGCCAGACCGGCATGGTCCGGCACTGGAACCGCCACCTGGCCACGGAGACCGACCTCGCCAAGCGCCGGCACATGAACCGCTCCCGCGCGATCAACGCCTTCGGTGCCTTCTTCACCGCCTTGGTGCTGGTCGTCGTCCTGGTCACCAAGTTCAGCCACGGCGCCTGGGTCGCGCTGCTCGGCATGGTGATCTTCTACGTGACGATGACCGCGATCCGCCGCCACTACGACCACGTGTCCAAGGAGCTCGCCGCCCCCGAGGGGCCGAGCGACGACAGTGTCCGCCCGTCGCGGGTCCACTCGGTGGTCCTGATCTCCAAGATCCACCGTCCGGCGCTGCGCGCCCTGGCCTACGCCAAGCTGCTGCGCTCGGACACCCTCGAGGCGCTCAGCGTCAATGTCGACCCGGCCGACACCAAGGCGCTGCGCGACGAGTGGGAGCGCCGCGGGATAGACGTACCGCTGAAGGTGCTGGACTCGCCGTACCGGGAGGTCACGCGGCCGGTCATCGAGTACGTCAAGAGCCTGCGCAAGGAGTCGCCGCGCGACGTCGTCTCGGTGATCATCCCCGAGTACGTCGTCGGCCACTGGTACGAGCAGCTGCTGCACAACCAGAGCGCGCTGCGGCTCAAGGGGCGGCTGCTGTTCACGCCGGGTGTGATGGTGACGTCCGTGCCCTACCAGCTGGCGTCGTCGGAGGTCGCGAAGAAGCGGGCCCGCAAGCGGCAGGACTGGAACGCGCCGGGTGCCGTGCGGCGCGGGCCGGCGCAGGAGCGGCCGAAGGAGCCGAGCGGCCGGGACTGAGGCGTGCGGTGAGCACGTAGACTGGTGGGCTGTTGTCCGGCCGTACCCCCTCTCGTATCTGGAGCGCTCCCGCCATGCAGGCAGAACCGAAGAAACCGCAGGTGGGGTCGCTCGTCGGGGAGGAGTACGAGGTCGAGGTCGGCCCCGTCGCCCACGGCGGGCACTGCATCGCGCGCACCGAGTCGGGGCAGGTGCTGTTCGTCCGGCACGCGCTGCCCGGAGAGCGGGTCGTCGCCCGTGTGACCGAGGGCGAGGAAGGCGCTCGGTTCCTGCGTGCCGACGCGGTCGAGGTGCTGTCGGCGTCCAAGGACCGCATCGAGGCGCCCTGCCCCTACGCCGGACCAGGCCGGTGCGGTGGCTGCGACTGGCAGCACGCCAAGCCGGGGGCGCAGCGGCGGCTGAAGGGCGAGGTCGTCGCCGAGCAGTTGCGGCGGCTCGCCGGGCTCACTCCGGAGGAGGCGGGCTGGGACGGCACGGTGATGCCGGCCGAGGGCGACAAGCTGCCCGCGGGGCAGGTGCCGCAGTGGCGGACGCGGGTGCAGTACGCGGTGGACGGCTCCGGGCGTGCGGGGCTGCGGCGGCACCGCTCGCACGAGGTCGAGCCGATCGACCACTGCATGATCGCGGCCGAGGGCGTCAGTGAGCTGGGCATCGAGAAGCGCGAGTGGCCCGGGATGGCGTCGATCGAGGCGATCGCTGCGACGGGGTCGCAGGACCGGCAGGTGATCCTGACGCCGCGGCCCGGGGCGCGGTTGCCGATCGTGGAGCTGGACCGGCCGGTGTCGGTGATGCGGGTCGAGGAGAAGGACGGAGGCGTGCACCGGGTCCACGGGCGCCCCTTCGTCCGCGAGCGCGCGGACGGGCGCACGTACCGGGTGGGGGCCGGAGGCTTCTGGCAGGTCCACCCGAAGGCGGCGGACACCCTGGTGACGGCGGTCATGCAGGGCCTGCTGCCGCGCAAGGGCGACATGGCGCTCGACCTGTACTGCGGCGTCGGCCTGTTCGCGGGCGCGCTCGCCGACCGGGTGGGGGAGCAGGGCGCGGTCCTCGGCATCGAGTCCGGCAAGCGGGCGGTGGAGGACGCGCGGCACAACCTCGCGGAGTTCCCGCGCGTGCGGATCGAGCAGGGCCGGGTCGAGACGGTCCTGCCGCGCACGGGCATCACGGAGGTCGACCTCGTGGTCCTGGACCCGCCGCGGGCGGGGGCGGGCCGCAAGACGGTAGAGCATCTGGCGTCACTGGGGGCCCGGCGGATCGCCTATGTGGCATGCGATCCGGCGGCGTTGGCCCGGGACCTGGGGTACTTCCGGGACGGGGGGTATCGGGTGCGGATGCTGCGGGTGTTCGACCTGTTTCCGATGACGCATCACGTGGAGTGCGTGGCGATTCTGGAGCCTGCTGCAAAGGGGCTCTGACCTGCTGATGCTCTGATTCTCCAGGTTGCGGGCGGGTCGTGCCGACATGATTCCGTAGGTGCACGACGTGAAGCGCGTGGTCTGCTGACGAACGCCGTCTGACCTGGCGTTCTAGATGGCGTACCGGAACGGCGGTGCGGTCGTCCCTTCCATCAGTACGGAGGGAGGCCGACCACATCGACGCTCAGTTGACGCTCGTTCTGATGGCTCGTCATTGAGTGCCGCCAGCCGCAACATGATCAGCTCACGGAGGCCATCGCCGTTTCTTGGTCGTGCCGGATCCCTCGGCATCCGCGAACCGCTTGTTGCGGCGCACGGAGGATCAGAAGGAGGCCCCGATCAGCACCACGCCGATGCGGTGAACGCAGCCCCTGACGGTGGGCGTTCACGGACGACATGTGGGGAGACCTGTCCGCTGCTTGTCGGCTGCGGCTGTCGCCAGACGACGAAGCCCCTTCTCCGAGGGGCTGCCTGACTCCGCCGTCCAGATGACGACATGCTGCCGGGGGGAAGTCGAGCTGGTCAGGGTGTCCCAGTCGAGGACGAGGGTACCGGCGACCGGATGGTGGAAGACCTTGTTGCCGGCGCCCTGAACGGCGACCTCACGCGTCTGCCACCAGTTCTGGAAGTCGGCGTGATGCGCCATCCGTTCCAGGAGACGCAGGAGGCGGGGGTCGTCCGGGCGGCGGGCGGTGTGCATGCGCAGGTAGGCCACGCAGGCGTGTGCGCCGGTCTCCCAGTCGTCGTACAGGGCACGCAGGACGGGGTCGTTGAACAGCAGCCAGACGTAGTTGCGGTCCTCTTCGGGGACTTGGCCGAAGTCGGTGAGGAGGGCTGCGGCGAGCCGGTTCCAGGCCAGGACGTCCATGGTGTCGGACAGGACCAGGGCGGGTGATTCGGTCAGCTGGTCGAGGAGTCTGCGGGTGTGGGGGGTGACGGTCCGGTCCGGTGGGGCAGGCGCTTCGATCGGTGGACGGCCGGCAAGCTCGAACAGGTAGGTGCGCTGGTCGTCGGTGAGGCGCAGGGCCCGGACGATTGCCTCCAGGACGGGGACGGATGCTTGCATGCGGCCCTGTTCGACGCGCGTGTAGTAGTCGGTGCTGATGGCGGCCAGCTGGGCGACCTCCTCGCGGCGCAGGCCCGCCACCCTCCGCTGAGGTCCGGTGTCCGGCAGCCCTACCTGGAGGGGATTCAGCTCGGCCCGGCGCGCCTTGAGGAATGTGCCCAGTTCTTTCGGGTCGCCACTGCTCATGGTTCCAGTGTGGCAGCGGCTCAGGTCAGCCGGGCAGCGAGCGGTCGGTGTCGGTGCTGGTCTCGGTGGTGGCCGAGGTCGTGGCGTTGGCCCAGGAGGCGAGGATGCGTAGGGCGTCGTGGGAGGGGGAGCCGGGTTCGGCGGACCAGACCACGAGCTGCTGGTCGGTGTCGGTGGTGGAGGCGAGGGTGTCCCAGTCGAGGGTCAGGTCGCCGACGACCGGGTGCCTGAGTGTCTTCGTGCCGACTCCTCGTACTGCTACGTGGTGGTCGGCCCACCATCGGCGGAAATCGGCGTCCTGGACCGACAGCTCGCCGACGAGTGTGGTGAGGCGCGGATTGTCCGGGTCGCGGGCCGCCTCCATGCGAAGCTGGGCCACACAGGTGTGGGCGACGTTCTTCCAGTCGGTATACAGCTCCCGCATTTTCGGGTCGGTGAAAACCAGGCGTATATAGTTCCGGTGCTTCTCCGGAATGTGTGAGAAATCAGTGACGAGAGCTGCCGCGAGTGGATTCCACGCGAGAATGTCCATGCGTCGGCCGAGAATGATTCCCGGGGTCGTGGCCAGGTCGTCGAGCAGACGCTGCAGTCGGGGTTGTGCTTTCTGGGCGGAGCGGCGTGCGGGCTTTCCCGAGGGGCGCCCGGCGAGCTGGAACATGTAGGTGCGCTGGTCGTCGTCCAGGTGCAGGACGCGTGCCAGTGTGTTCAGCACCGGCGCCGATGCCTGCATGCGGCCCTGTTCCAGGCGGGTGTAGTAGTCGGCGCTGATGGCGGCTAGGGCGGCGACCTCCTCGCGGCGTAGCCCCGGGACACGGCGGCGGGCTCCGCTCTCGGGGAGACCGATCGATTGCGGGCTCAGGTCGGCTCGGCGTGCCTTCAAGAAGGCCCCCAGTTCATCGGGGCGCGCACTACTGGTCATGGTCTCCAGTGTCACCCGGCAGGTAACTGGGGTGGCAGGGATATTTTTATCCCTGGATGGATTCCTCCCAGGATGAAAGTCTCCTCTGGTGGGGGCGCATGGCGCGTGCGAGTGTCGTCCTGTGGCCAAGAGAAGAATGACGGAGAGGCGAATATTCGCCGGTCTCTAGGAATTCGGAGCCGAGACCTTCTGGTCTGCTCCGACAGCGAGTCGGACACATCCTCCGCTCACGGCCACCATCCGCTTTGAATCAACAGGGAAAACGGAGCCATCCTCCTCATGAAGCACATCACTCTCGGCGGACTCGACGTCTCGCGCGTCGGCCTCGGCGCCATGTCGATGTCTGCCTACTACACCGGTGCCGGCAGTGACGACGCCGAGGCCGTCCGCGCCATCCACCGCGCGCTGGACCTGGGTGTCACCCACATCGACACCGCGGAGATCTACGGCCCGTACACTAACGAGGAACTCGTCGGCCGAGCCGTGAAGGACCGCCGGGACCAGGTCGTGCTGGCGACGAAGTTCGGCGGCATCTCCTACACCGGCCGCCCGGGGCTGGACAGCAGCCCGGCCAGCGTCCGCACCGCTGTCGAAGGCTCGCTGCGCCGTCTGGGTACCGACTACATCGATCTGTACTACCAGCACCGGGTCGACCCGGACACCCCGATCGAGGAGACGTTCGGCGCCCTGGCCGAACTCGTCGCCGAGGGCAAGATCCGCCACATCGGCCTGTCCGAGGCCGGCCCGGCCACGATCCGCCGCGCCCACCTCGTGCATCCCGTCGCAGCCCTGCAGACGGAGTACTCCCTATGGACTCGCGACCCTGAGGCCGAGCTGCTGCCCCTGCTGCGTGAGCTGGGCATCGGCTTCGTCCCCTACTCGCCCCTTGGCCACGGCTTCCTCACCGGGAAGATCCGTTCCACCCGGGATTTCGCCGAGGACGACTGGCGCAGGATCAATCCGCGTTTCATCGGCGAGAACTTCCAGCGCAATCTGCGGATCGTCGACGAGGTCGAGGCCGTCGCGGCGGAGGCGGGCGCGACACCGGCACAGGTCGCTCTGGCCTGGCTCCTCGCCCAGGGTGATGACATCGCCCCCATCCCCGGCACCAAGCGGGTCTCGCGCGTCGAGGAGAACACCGCCGCCGACCGCGTCGAACTCACCGGCGAACAGATCGACCGGCTCAACAACCTGACCCCGGCCGCCGGGGAGCGTCACGACGAAGCCGGAATGGCCGTCATCGACTCCTGAGCCGAAGAAGGAGCTGAACCCCTCATGCCCTCTATCGATCGTGTCCTCGTCGTCGGGGCCACCGGCCGCACCGGGCAGCACGTGGTCGCCGCGGCGACCGCCCGCGGTCTGACCGCCGTGGCCCTCGCCCGCAGCGCATCCCGCGCCCGCAAGGCGCTGCCTCCTGGCACCGAGATCGTCGTCGGCGACCTCACGGCACCGGACACCCTCACAGCGGCGGTCCGGGACATCGACGCGGTGATCTTCGTGCACGGCTCGGACGACGACGCCCGCCCCGAGTCCTTCGAGCGGATCGACTACGGCGGCGTCTCGAACGTCCTGCGTGCGCTCGGGGAGCGCCGGCCCCGGATCGTCCTGCAGACGACGATCTTCGTCACCCGCCGCGACCAATCCTTCAACGACGGCGGTCACGCCCTGGACTGGAAGCGCCGCTCCGAGCGGCTCGTACGGCTCAGCGGCGCCCCGTACACGATCGTGCGCCCCGGCTGGCTGGATGCCGGCGAGGGCGGGGCGCACTTGCGGATCGAGCAGGGTGACACGGGCGAAGACGGAGTGAGCCGCGAGGCCCTCGGCGGCCTCCTGGTCGAGGCGCTGCTGGACGACGCAGCCATCGGCAAGACCTTCGAGGTCTTCTCCGGGCCCGGCTGGGCCACCAAGGACTTCACCGCCCTGTTCGCCAAGGCCCAGCCGGACCTCTCCGGTGCCCTCGACGCCGTCAAGGACACTGCCAACCTGCCCCTGGACGCCGAACCGGCCCGCGTCAGGGAAGACCTCGCGCACCTGCGCACCCACTGAAACCACACCGCACCTACACACAACAGGAGCAGATGATGGAAGCCATCACCTTCCCCAACGGCCAGATCACCATGGCGGGCAACCTCTACCTGCCCGACGGCTTCGCCCCGGACACCCCTCACGCGGCCATCGTCGTCGTCCACCCCGGTGGCGGCGTGAAGGAACAGGCCGCCGGCCTGTACGCGAGCAAGCTCGCCGAGCAGGGCTTCGTGGCGCTCGCCTTCGACGCCTCCTTCCAGGGCGACAGCGGCGGCGAGCCCCACCACCTGGAGGACCCCTACGCTCGCGTCGAGGACGTCCGCGCCGCCGTCGACTACATCCAGTCCCTCGACTACGTCGACCCCGAGCGCATCGGCGCCCTGGGCGTCTGCGCCGGCGGCGGCTACAGCGTCAACGCCGCGATGACCGACTACCGGATCAAGGCCCTCACCACCGTCAGCGCCGTCAACATCGGCACCTCCTTCCGCCGCGGCTGGTACGGCACCGACTCCGACGCGGCCGCCGTGCCCACTCTCAGGGCTCTTGCCGAGCAGCGGACCGCCGAGGCCACGAAGGGCGCCGACCCGACTTACCTGCCCTACGTCCCGCCGGAGCCGGACGAGAACACCCCGCGCGACCTGGTCGAGGCCGGCGACTACTACCTCACCCCGCGCGCCCAGCACCCCAACGCCAAGAACAAGTTCCTCTTCACCAAGAGCGTCTCGCGGATCTTCACCTTCGACGCCTTCCACATGGTCGAGGACCTCCTCACCCAGCCGATCCTCATCGTGGCCGGCAGTGAGGCCGGGTCGCTGTGGATGTCCACCGAACTGCACGGCCGGGTCCGCAGCCCCAAGCAGCTCCAGGTCGTCGAGGGCGGTACGCACATGAGCTTCTACGACGTGCCCGAGTACGTCGATCGCGCCATCTCCCAGGCCGCCCCGTTCTTCCGGGAGCACCTGACGGGCGAGCCCGCCGACAAGGGCTGATCACTTCTGGGACGCACGGCCCCGCCCCTGCCACTGGCCGCGCCCCGCTTCACCGACGAGGAGTTGCACCCATGACCGACAACATCAAGCACGTCGCCGTCAAGGCGCTCGCCTGGGACCTTGCCGCTGACATCTACCTCCCGCCGGGCTTCGACGAGAGCCGGACCTACCCCGCCATCGTCAGCGTTCACCCCATCGGCTCGTGCAAGGAGCAGACTGCCGGCAACGTCTACGGAACGGCGCTGGCGGACGAAGGATTCGTCGTCATCGCCTTCGACGCCAGCTTCCAGGGCGCAAGCGGCGGTGAGCCGCGGTCGATCGAGGACCCGGTGTTCCGGGCCCAGGACATCAGCTACGTCATCGACTACCTGGTGACGCTGCCCTACGTCGACGCCGACCGCATCGGGGTCATCGGCGTGTGCGGTGGCGGCGGCTACTCCATCAACGCCACCATGACCGACCGCCGCATCAAGGCCGTCGGCAGCGTCACAGGCGTGAACTTCGGGCGCCTCATGCACGAGTCCTTCAGCGACTACGACCCCATCGGCGCCCTCGACGCCGTTGCCGAGCAGCGTACGGCCGAGGCACGGGGAGAAGAGCGGCGGGTCACCCAGTACCTGCCGGCGTCTCCCGAGGCCGCCAAGGAGCAGGGTCTGACCGAACTCGACCTGTCCGAGGCCACCGCGTACTACCGCACCGAGCGCGGCGAGAAGCCCAGCGGCCGTACCGAGGGACTGTTCTCCCGGCAGGCTTCCGCGATCGGCTGGGACGCCTTCCACCGCGCCGAGGTTCTCCTGACGCGGCCGCTGTGCGTAGTCGTCGGAGACAAGCCCGGTGCGTTCGGCGCGTACCGGGACGGCCTGGAGATCTACCGCCGCGCGGCGTCGAAGGACAAGGAACTGGTCGTGGCGGAAGGCTTCTCCCACTACGACCTGTACGACCAGCCCGAACCGGTCAAGATCGCCCTGGATCACCTGATCCCGTTCTACAAGAAGCACCTCGGCCGGTGAGGGCCGCCCGCCCGGCCGAGCAACCGTCGGCCGGGCGGGCCGTTTGGCCGCGTCCAGTACGCCGAGTCGTACCGCGTCAGACACGAGCGAAGGCTGACGTGAACTGCGTCTATGCGGCGATGGCGCCTGCCGCCGGCGCCCGGTCGGACCTTCAGCCGCTGAGCTTCGCGCGCAAGCGTTCGTTCTCCTTCTCCAGCGTCTTAACGCGTCGTTCGAGGTCGGCTCGTGTCGGCTTCTTAGGGGGCGACGAACGTTTGGGTTCTGTTGGTTCCGGTGGCTCGCCGCGCAGCCCGATGGGTTCGAAGGCCACGATTGTTTGCCGGTCTTCCCCGCACTCAGAGCATCGCCTGCCGTATGACCCGGCCGAGAGGGGGTCGGTGTACGTGTAGTGCGCTTGCGTCTCGATGATGTGGCCGCAGTACAGCCGGACACGCCATCGCATGATCTCGTGGTCGGCCTTCTTGAAGGACTGCATCAGCTTCGCGACGTTCTTGAACGCCTGGCGGCGGCGCTCCGCCCTCTCCGGGTCTGCCCGGCATTTGGCGTCGTCCTCTTCTGTCTGACGCCGATCCCACTCGCTGATCTCCTCGCTCTGCTTCTGACGGCGGTGGTCCCCGCGGGTGAGCTCGTACTCCTCCAACGGCACCCCGCTGTTCCGGTACTGGACTTCATCCCGCTCCTGGTCCTGCTCTCCGTCCTTGCCGGCGTCGTCCGCGGCAACCTCACCCTCCTCCAGGCCACCGCGGTCACCGACCGATGGGGCGCCGGCCGATACGGCCACCTTTCCGCCCTCCTCACGGCCCCGGCCACCATCGCCGCCGCCCTCGCCCCTTGGGCCGGAGCTGCCCTCGCCGGTTTGCTCGGCGGCTGCGGCGGCCTGTTCCTTGTCCTGAGCGGAAGCTCCTTCGCGGCAGCCCTCCTGGCGACGAGAGCCGCTCCGCGAGAAAAGGCCGCACCTACTGGGGTCTGATGTCAACGAGCGCTCGGCACAGCGCGGTGGCATCGCTTGAGCTACGCCGTCGCCGCCGGCAACGGCAACCAGGGCGGCAGGGCCCAGGACGCCTGCAACGACTCCCCGGCACGCGTCCCCGAGGCGATCACCGTCGGCGCGACGGACAAGACCGACACCAAGGCTTCCCGGTCCAACTACGGTACTTGCGTGGACCTCTTCGCGCCGGGCGTGGGCATCACCTCGTCCTGGAGCACCAGCAACACCGCCACCAACACCATCAGCGGCACCTCGATGGCCACCCCGCACGTGGCGGGCGTCGCGGCGCTGTACCTGTCGGGGCACCCCTCCGCCACTCCGGCACAGGTCAGGGACGCGATGGTGGCCGCTACGACGAGCGGCGTGGTGAAGAGCGCGGGTAGCGGCTCGCCGAACCGGCTGCTCTATTCGCTCTTCTGATCCGGTCGACCTGGTGAACGCCGGTGGCCGTTCCGTCCCTGTGCGACGGGGCGGCCACCGGTCGTTGCCCGGCTGAGGCGTCAGTTGGTCCAGTGGGCGAAGCCGGTGCTCTGCCAGGTGGCACCGGTAGCGGTCGTCGCCAGGCCCTCGGCGTCGGGCTGCTCCTCCAGCCAGGAGCGGGCGGCATCGCCCATGGCGTAGGCGGCGGTGGCGAAGGCGTCGGCGACCGTGAGGGTGGAGCTGACGACCGTCATCGCCGCGAGCGGGTGTGCGGGCGGCTCGCCGGTATGAGGGTCGAGGATGTGGCAGCCGCGTTCCGCCGGGCCCGACGTCGCCACGGCCGCCTCTGGTACATCAGCGCCCACCTCCACCACCGCGGTCAGCGCGCCCGGGCCCAGGGGGTCGGCGAGGCCGATGCGCCAGGGCCCGCCGAGCAGCTGGATGTCACCGCCGCCGTTGACGCACACGGCCGTGTCGGGGGCCGCCGAGGCCAGCATGCGGGCCGCGCGCTCCGTGGCCCAGCCTTTCACCAGTCCGGTCGGATCCCATCCGTCGCCGCTTCCCGCGTACCAGGGGGAGAACCAGCCCTCGGTGCGCCGCACCACGTCCTCGCACAGGCGCGTCACCTCCTGGACGTCCGGACCGCACTGCTCAGGGTTGAGCTCTCCGCGCGCCAGGCGGCTGACCTCGCTGTCCTCGCGGTATGGGGAGAAGACCCGGTCCACGTGGTGCAGGAAGTCCACCGCCTCCGTGAGCGCCTCGCGCGTACGGGAGAGGCCGGAGCACCCGCGGACGTCGAACGAGAACACCGTGCCCATCACGTGTTCCACATGCTGCACGCGCGGCTCAGACACCGGCCCTGTCCAGGGCGCTCTGGAGCGACTGACGGTAGCCGGCGCTGGTGTAGGTGGCTCCCGAGACGGAGTCGATGTTCGCGCTCTGCGCCGCCAGCGTCCGCTGGTTGAGCTGGGGGATCGCGTCGGCGGAGATCTCCCTGCTCCGTGGGGTGGAGGACGGCGACTTCAGGGCGGTGACCCCGGTGATCGTGCTCCCCTTGACCGTGATCTGCACCTGGACGGAGCCGTACTGCGTACTGACCGTGGCTCCGGCGACGGACCGGGTGGTGGACCCGCCCGAGGTGCCGGAGGTGCCCGACGTGCCCGACGTGGTTCGGGACGCGGTGGGGGCACTCGCCTTCGTCGGTGCGGTGGTCGTACGAGACGCCGACGGGACGGCCGACGGCGACGCGCTGCCGGAGGTGGAGTCGCTGGTGCTCGCCGAAGGCGAGACCGAGGGGCTCGCCGAGGCCGACGGCGATGTGGTGGCGGAGGAAGCGCTGCCGGCGCCGGCCGGGACCGCGGACGCCACGGGGGTGCTCAGGCCCTCCGCGTCCTGGGCGAGTGACGGATCCGTGGTCGGCTTGAGCGCGAGCAGCAGCACGACGGCGGAAACGGTGCCCGCCCCGGCGAGCACCGCACGGCGGAGCGGATGTGTCTTCCTCACACCCCGCTCAGCGTCACGGAGCCCCCGGGCGTCACACCGGGCCCGGCCGCCGAGCGGTTCGGCGGCTCAGAAGGCGAAGGACTCGTGGTGGATCCGCCGGTCCGGGACGCCCGCCTC
Source organism: Streptomyces chromofuscus (assembly GCF_015160875.1). Taxonomy (NCBI): domain Bacteria; kingdom Bacillati; phylum Actinomycetota; class Actinomycetes; order Kitasatosporales; family Streptomycetaceae; genus Streptomyces; species Streptomyces chromofuscus. The sequence continues at coordinate 6,188,765 of NZ_CP063374.1, forward strand.
TCGCAGTGCGGCGTAGGACTCCTCGGCAAGCCCCTGCGGCCCGCACACGTACACGTCGTGCCGGGCGATGTCCGGCAGGATCCTGCGGAGCATCTCGGCGCTGATCGCGCGTCGCCTGCCGTCCCGCCCGTTGACCACGTACAGCAGCTGCGCCCCCCGGTCGTCCGCGATCGCCTCCAGCTCCTGGCGCAGCGCGAGGTCCTCAGCCGTACGGGCTCGGTAGAGCAGCGTCAGATCACTACCGGCCCCTGGCAGGGTCTCGAAGAGCGCGCGCAGCGGGGTGATGCCCGCGCCGCCGGCGATCAGCAGCACCTTGCCGCGGCTGCGGCGGGCGGCGGTCAGCGACCCGTAGGGCCCCTCGGCCCACACGCGGGTCCCGGGCCGCAGCCGGGCGAGGGCCGCGCTGTGGCCGCCGACGGCCTTGACCGTGATCCGCAGCAGGTCGGGCCGAGGCGGCGCGGAGAGCGAGTACGGGTTCGCCGTCCAGCGCAGTCCCTTCGTGAGGAACCGCCAGCGGAAGAACTGTCCCGCCTCCGCCCCGAGACGATGCAGCCGGCGCCCGCGGACGAGGACGGACACCACGCCCGGGGCCTCGGGCACCACTGCCTCCACGCGCAAGCGGTGGACCAGGTTGAGCCGTACCGGAGTCAGCACCCGGTACCAGACGAGCAGCACGCCGACCGCGCCGTACAGCACGTACCAGACCGTGCGCGCACCCCGGTCGGCGATGAACTCCGCCCCTGTGGCCAGCTGGTGCCAGAAGGCGAGGTAGACGGCGAGGTAGGTGAGCAGATGCAGGTAGTACCAGAGCTCGTAGCGCACCCGGCGCCGCACGGCCCCAGCCGAGACGAGGCCGACGAGCAGCAGGAGCAGCGTGCCGATCGCCGCCTTACCCATTTCCGGGTACTCGGTCACCAGCGACACCGTCTGCTCCACGGCGCCGATCCGGCCCTGCAGCGCGTACCCGTACACCGTCAGCACCACGTGGGCCAGCGTGAGGGAGAGCGCGTACCGACCGCTCGTCGCGTGCCAGCGCGACACGCGATCGGAGCCGACCCGCCGCTCCAGGGCCGGAACCCGTGCCATCTGCACCACGACCAGGGCGATCACGTATCCGGCGAGCAGGCCGGTGATCCGCCCCGCGTGGATCAGCCGGTCCCCGGCGTTGGCGAGCACGGCCGGCGTGTTGAGCCACCACATCCACACGACGGCAGCTGCGCCGGCCCAGGCGAGGACGATCAAGGGGACGGCGGGGGAACGCCTGGGGCGGATACGGCGCTGGGCTTGCCGTCTGCCCGCCCTGCTGTGCTGGATCGTCGTCACGTGCTGAGTCCTCCGGTCGGGCTGGTGCCCGCGCACCTTACCGGTCTCGGAGAGGGGCAAGGAGAGCAGCGAGGCGGTTCCCACGGGGAGCGCTGTCGAAATCGGTAGTCAGGCAGCGGCGACCAGGTCATCGATTCCTCCTCTCCCATGGGACCGTTCCTGGCTGCAACGCTCCCGGATGTCGTACTGCGCCGGTGAGCGTGCATTCGATGATCGGTAGCGCGGGTAGGTGGACGCGGTGCGGCCCTCCGGAAGGTTCGTATCCGAGGCCGGTGCGGCGGAGTGAATCAGATCTTCTCGGCGGTCACGCGTGGGTGGTCGGTGGTGAGCATGGTGATGTCCTCGACGTCGGAGGTCAGGATCGTGACGCGGCCGGGCTGGGCGAGTGCGGTGGCGCAGAGCATGGCGCCGATGGCGTACTTGTGGCCGTGCAGCCCGGCGGCGCGCAACAGGGCGGCGGCGGTCTGGGCGAGGGCCTGCGTGACCGGCTCGACCCGCAGTCGGGACAGCGTCCACTTGAGCGCGCTGTCGTTGATCTCGGGGTGGATCACCTCGACGAGCACCGCGGCCGAGGTGATCACCGGAAGGTCGGCGTCGCGGGCGGCGGTGAGCCACTCGTGGACCTCGCGGTCGCGCCGCACCGCCTTGGCCAGGCCCTCGCTGTCCAAGATGAGCGCGCCGCTCACGCGGCCGCCCCGGTGCTGGAGGCGGTGCCGCCGGTGAGCTTGGCGCGTTTGGCGGCTACGGCCTCGGGATCGGCGGGGCCGTGGGTCTTGTCGAAGTCGGCGATCAGCTCGTCCAGGTCGTCGCGCTCGATCTGCCGCTGCGCGGCCTTCTCCAGGTACGCGGACACGCCCCGCTTGCCGACCCGGTCACGGATCGCTTGCAGGGTGCCGGCCGTGAGGGAGACGGAGATGCCGCTGGTGGGGCCATCGCCAGGAGGGAAGTCGGTGTCATCATCAGCCATGACATGAGTATGGCATTTCAAATGCCATACGGCGAGATCCTTCGGCGGCGATCAGCTCAGGGCCCCCTGGGGCGGCGCGCTTGCGTCAAGATTGCGCCCGAAGTGCCCGTAATGCCCATCGATATAGAGTCCGATTTGCGTCGGCGAGCCCCTGACCTGAGGTTTTTCTTTGACATGTTTTCTGTTGGCATGTTTCCGATGACGCATCACGTGGAGTGCGTGGCGATTCTTGAGTCTGCTACAAAGAGGCTCTGACCTGGTCTTTTATTGGGTTTTTCAGGTACGGCCGCTGGTGCTCGACCCTTTCCCAAAGTGCACAAGTTCGGCGCGCGCTCATCGACGTCGCTGACCTGCTGTTTCGTGGCCTGTAGAGAGGTGGTGGACGCGCCTGCCCGGTCCAGCTCTTGCGGTCGGCGGGGTGTCTTGCCGCTCCGGTGACGTTCGGACCTCGTGAGACGGTCTGCCGTCGTTCGTGGTGGGCAGCGTCTCGGCGGGTGAGGTGTCGACCGCGCTGATGGCGTCACGCATCCTGTGCTCGGTACGTTTCTGAGCCCGAGTCCGTTCGCGGACGGCAGGCCCGGCCCACGAGGCGGCGCCGGGACGGGCGGGGTCGGTTTCGTCGGGCCAGAGGTGGCAGGTGCCACTGACCTCGGCCCAGCCCTGGCGGCCCGTGGACAGTTCCGTTCCGAGGTTGTACGGGTAGCGGGTTCCTCGACGGCCGTTCCACCGGACGAGCCCGGCCCGCGGGACGATGAGTCGCAGGCCGGGCCGGGGCCGATCGGCTGTCAGACGAACGGGATGGTCAGGACGGATCCCGTGCCCACCTGGAGGGTGGACGGACCGTTGCCCAGGGCGCTCCAGACCTCGACGCGGACGGTGCCGCCGTCCAGGTCGCCCAGGGTGCCCGACGCGGAGTGAGTCCCCTGCCGGGTGGAGGAGTAGTCCTCCCAGCCGGTGATCGGGTCGGTGGCGAAGTAGCGGAACGTCTCGACCCGGTCGAAGGTGCCGTCACCGGTCAGGTCGTAGGAGACCCGGGCCTGCTGGGCGTGGCCGACGTGGGTGCCGGCGTCGACCTTGAGGGTGAAGGCCGTGCCGGAGCCCGCCTTCAGGGTGCCGTTGACGTTCTTGACCTCGTAGACGAGCGGGTTGTACGGGGTTCCGTCGCGGTTGGCGCCGCCCGCTGACGGGATGATGTCCGAGGATCCTGCCGCAGCCGCCTGGGTGGTCAGCTGCCCGCCGGAGCGCAGGTAGAAGGTGTTCCCCGGGACCGGTGGGGGCCCCGAGGTGGTGACGGTCACGGTGCCGCTGGCCGGGCCGACCTGGTGGGAGGTGTCGCGGGCCGTGACGCTGTAGGTGTACTGGGTGCCGGCGGTCAGGCCGGTGTCGGTGTAGGTGGTGCCGGTGACCGTGGCGACCTTGGTGGTGCCGCGGAAGACGTCGTAGTCCTTGACGCCCTTGTCGTCGGTCGCTGCGCTCCAGGTCAGCTTCACGGAGTCGTCAGTGACGTCACTTGCGACCGGGGTGCCGGGCGCGCTGGGCTTGTCGTCACCGGGGGCGCCGCACAGCGTGCCGAGCTGGGTGTCGCCGCCCGCGCCGGACGCGGTGGATCTCGCCGGGACGTTCAGTACTCCGCCGTCCGAGAAGAGCACCGAGCACGCCTCGGCGGTGTAGTTGTGCGCAGCGTAGGTCTTGGTGCCGTTCTTGTCGAAGACGACGGCGGTGGGGGAGTCGGCCGTGACGGTCGTGTCCGGTGATCCGATGGAGTCCATCGTGGCGACCCAGTGGTAGGTGTGGGCCTTGGTCTCGCCCTCCTCGGGGACGTAGCCGCCGTTCCACTGGTTCCAGTGCTGCAGGGCCCCGGCCGGGTCGTAGAGGGCCTGGACCTGCCAGAAGATGTCCTTCCACTCGACGGCCGGGCCGCCGTTCTGCCTCTCCATCTCGGCCACGCTGCGACGCAGCATGGCCTTCTCGCGGGCCAGGTGGAGCGAGCCGCCGGTCAGGGGAAGGAAGTTGATGCCGTGGATCTCCTCGGGGTTGGCGGTCCACCAGGTCGCGTAGGCGCCGCCGCTGCTCCAGACCATGCCCACGACGTCGTGGGTGAAGTCCTCGGGGTAGACCTGCTGGTCGGCGTCGAACCAGTACTGCGCGATCGACTCCGACTCGGTCATCATCATGTAGACGCCCTGGTCACGCAGCGTCTTGTCGCCCGTGGCCGAGCCCCACATGATCAGGCCGGCGCTGAGGTTGATCGACTCCGAGGACGACTCCTGGTTGTTGCCGGCGGCGAACGCCTCGTGGCCGGCGGCCCAGCTGTGGCCGGCGTAGACGTCGAAGCCGCGCAGGAACGGGTACTTGCTGTCGTTCCTCGCCGGGTTGGCGGCGTCCTTGATGAGCTCCTTGACCATGCCGCCCCACTCGGAGTCGGCGGCCCATCTGGGGTCGTACTGCGCCACGATGGCCGCGGCCATCACGTAGTACGAGTAGTGGAAGTGGTGGTCGTTGAGCTCCTGGTCGCTTCCGTACGAGGCGGGGTACCCGATGAGGGTGCGCCAGTCCTTGTCGTAGGAGAACTCGGAAGGGCCGCCGACCGTGAACCACTCCTCCATCCGGCCCTTGATCAAGTTCAGCAGCTTGTCGCGGTTGACGGTGTCTCCGACCTGGTCCGTGAGAGGGACGAGCATGGCGAGCTTGCCCAGGGCCTTGCCGGTCCAGTAGGTGTCGATCGCGCCGCTGAAAGGATCGCCTTGGGCCAGCACGTCGTTGATGTAGTCCTTGAGCTTCGCCTTGTCGACGCCCGCCGACCTCGGCAGGCCGGGCAGCACGCCGTTCACCTTCTGGGTGGTCGTGAAGGACGTGCCCTCGCGCACCTTCATCGCACCCCGCGAGGAGACGTAGCGGTAGGCGGTCAGCGGGTCGCTGCTGTGCAGCCACTGGTGGCGGTAGAGCGCCTGGAAGGTACCGGTCTCAGTCCCCTCCTTCGGCTCGGTGGTCAGCGAGTAGGTCGCCGTGACCTCGCCGTCGCCCTCCCTGTACTCCCAGTCCACCTTCGATCCGGTCACGAAGCTGAAGGCGTACTTCGTGAAGTCGGCCAGCGCTGCCTTGTCCGGGAGGACCGCCAGGGAGAAGTACTCCTTGGAGCCCAGGTCGGCCCGGATCTCGTGGCCGGAGACGGTCCAGTCGCTGCCGCTCGGGGCGAACAGCGCGTAGTCATGACCCGAGATGGTGACGCCGAGGACGTTGCCCTGGTCGGCGAAGACGGTCGGCACAGCCGCCGCGCTGATCTGCGCCGCCCCTCCGGTGCCCTCCGCGTACACGTACGGCAGGCCATGGCCGATGGTCGTCCGCAGGCTGCGCGCACCGTCGTTCCAGTACGGGCTGACGGTCCAGTCGCTCCACCCGTCCGCCTTGGCGTCGGGGGAGTTGAGACCGGCGAGCCCCAGGGTCAGGTCGGCCTTGTGCGGAAACTCGTACTGACGGCCACCGCCCACGATCTGGTGCGTGGTCGGGTAGCCGACCTCCAGGCCGCCGGAGACAGCCTTGTAGGTGAGGGGGTGGCCGTACATGTTCTCCGACCACGGGTTGCTGGAGAACCGCTGGAAGGCCAGCGACGACCACCAGTCGTTCGTCGGGACGGGGGTGCCCGCCATGGCGGCAGTGACCTTCGGCTTGACCGCCTGGCCACCGCTGTTCGACGGTCCCTGGCGGCCGGCGGGGCGGACGTCGCTGTAACTGCCCTTCCCCACCGCGATGGTGGCGGCCGAGGCGACACCGCTGCCCAGCGAACCCAGGGCGGTGGCGGCTAGAGCCGCTGTTGTCAGCAACGACAGGATTCTTCGAGATTTCATGTACGGCCCCCTGTGAGAGCGCTCTCAAGTCGCCGACAACGTAGGGAGGCTGTGTGCGGTGGTCAACACTTCGAACCGAAATCCTTACGGACTGTTGCGCCCCTTCAAGGCTTGAATCCTCAGCAGCGCTGATGGGTGTACGGCGGCCTCCGGCCCATCGACGTGCGAAGAAGCCGCCAGAGCACTTGCGTGCTCATGGCTGCTCGCGTCGTCTCGTGTGCGACGGGAGGTCGTCATCGCGCGGGGCTCCACCCGGGCACGTTCGAGGTGCGGGGCGGTGGCCGGCGTCGACACGGCCGTACTGTGCGCCCGGCGATATGGGAGTGCTGCGCCGAGCCGCGCAGCGGTCGGCCCCACCGACCTTGTCGACGAGCGCCGAGGAAAGCCGGGAGACGACCTCGTCAGCGTGCTGTTGCGCGCGCGGATCAACGGGCGGCCGCTCTCGGAGGAGGAGATCTCCTACAACTGCATGAACGTCGCGGTGGGCGGCAACGAGACGAGTTCCTGCACCGTTTGTTCCGGACTCCAGGCCCTGATCGGCCATCCGGACCAGTACGACCGCGTGCTGAGCGGTCCGAGCCTGCTGGGGACGGCCATTGAGGAGATGCTCCGCTGGAGTTCCACGAACGCCTGCGTGCAGCGCGTCGCCCATCGTGACGTGGATCGTGCCGGTGTGCGCATCCGCAAGGGCGACTTCGTGACACTGTGGAACGTGTCGGCGAACCGGGATCCGGAACAGTCCGCGCACGCAGACCGCTTCGACGTGCCCGTACGCCCAAGCGGCAGCTGTCCTACGGCGCCGGAATCCATCGCTGCGTCGGCGCTCCGGTGGCGCACACCGAGATGGCGGCCCTCTTCCAGCGACTGCTGTCCGCCGGAGTCCGCTTCAGGCCGTCGGGCGAACCCCGCACGCTTCGCGTCAGCTTCGTCCTCGGCGCGACGCACATGCCGCTGGAATGCGGACAGGCGCGGGAGCACGTAAGGGAGGACGCAGGGCGTTTGACGGGCACCTTGCCTGTTCAAGCGCCGTCGGCCCCTGTCGCGCGGCCAGTGCGCCGCTATGCCGCGTACTGACGGAGCAAGGTGTAGGTCAAGTCCAGCGCGCTCGTCAGATGCCGACTCGAGTTGGTGGCCTTGTCGATCACGGCTCCGCCCTGCAGCGCTGTCAGGACCATCGACGCGAGCTTGTCGACGGGCGCGTCGGCTCGCAGTAGACCGTTCGCCTGCATCTTCTCCAGTTGGCTCCGCAGCAGCTCGCTCCACTGCTCGTAGGCGCGCCCGATGGCCGCGCGCGTGCCGGGATCGTTGTCCAGGGCGCGGCCGGCGAGGCCGGCGACTTCACAGGCGTCGTCCTGCGACTGCAGCTCATGGAGGTGCACCAGATGCCTGATCCACTCCTGCCAGGCTTCCCAGGTGTCCAGCTGCGAGGGCATCGTGGCGGCGATGAGCCGCTCGAGCTGCCGCTCTGTGGCGGCGTGACACAACTCCTCCTTGCCGCCGGGGAAGTAGTGGAACAACTGTCCCTTGCTCGTCTTGGTGGCGCGGAGAACCTCATCCAGGCTGAGGTTCTCCGCGCCACCCTGGACGAGGAGGTCGACGGCGGCTTCCAGAATGCGTGCCTTTGTCGCCCGGCCCTTGGCGGTGGTCATGAAGCGAGTGTACGACTAATGGACTTGTCGGTCCAAAGGTGGAACGCCCGCTACCGCAGCTTGCGGAAGGTTTCACGGATGTCGGTGATGAACGCCTCCGGGTTCTCCCACGGGCCGAAGTGACCGCCCTGGTGGTGGACGTTGACGTTGACCGGGTTGAACCAGGGCCGGGTGGGGCCGTTCTCGAAGGCGGCGATGCGCTCTTCCGGGGTGCGTACCCCGGGCGGGTAGACGTCGCCCAGGAGGAAGGTGAAGCCGGCCGGGGCCTCGATCTGCGGCTGCCGGTCGTGCTCGGGCTTCCAGGGGTGACGGTTGGCGTTGCGGTAGACGCGGATGGAGGAGCCGATCGCCTGGTTGACCCAGTAGATGGTGGCGTTGGTCAGGATGTGGTCGCGGGGAAACGCCTGCTCGAAGTTCCCTCGGCGGTCGCTCCACTTCTTCCAGCGCCTCACCAGCCAGGCGAGCATGCCCACGGGGGAGTCGTTCAGGCCATGGGTGAGGGTCTGCGCGTCGAGCATGTGGACCGCTACGTGGGAGGCGTAGGTCGCGTCGAACTGCAGCAGGTCCTCTCGCAGCCGCGCCGGGGCGTCGTCCGGGATCCGCTGACCGCCGGTGAGGTCCCAGAAGCGGTCGTCCTGGAAGATTCCCGGGATGAGATCGGTTCCGAGGTGCAGGCCGTACAGGTGCCTGGCGTACTTGTGGCCGAGCTGGCTGGTGACCAGGGCTCCGTAGTCCGCGCCGGCGGCCGCGTACTTCTCGTAGCCGAGGACGTCGGTCATCAGGGCGTGGAAGATGTCGGCCATCTTCCAGTAGTTCATGTCGCCCTTGGTGAGCGGCGTGGAGAAGCCGAAGCCGGGGAGTGAGGGGACGACGACGTCGAAGGCGTCGGCGGGGTCTCCGCCGTGGGCCGCGGGGTCGGTCAGCGGTCCGACGACCTTGAGCCAGTCGGCGAAGGTCCAGGGCCAGCCGTGGGACAGGATGATCGGAACCGGCGCAGGGCCCTTGCCCGGCTCGCGCAGGAAGTGCACCGGGGTACCCGCCATGTCGACGCGGTGGTGGGTGAAGGCGTTGAGCCGCTGCTCGGCCTTGCGCCAGTCGAAGCCGTCCGCCCAGTACTCCACCAGTGGCTCGAGGTAGGAGGTGCTGATGCCGTAGTACTCGTCCTCGTTGTCGAGGTCCGGGGCGAAGCGGGTCTGCTTCAGCCGGGCCCGCAGATCGTCCAGGGTGCTTTGCGGGACGTCGATGGTGAACCGCTGCGGGGTGGTGCGGTCGTGCTGGTCACTCATGGTCGTGCTGCTTTCGTTGCGGGGAGGGGATCGGCGCCCCGATGGGCGGCCGGTGTCAGTAGGTGAAGTCCAGGCGCAGGCGGGTCTGCCGGAGTTCGGCGATGTACCAGGCGCCGTCCCTCTTGGTGAACCGGCCGTGGTAGTGGCCGAAGCCGTGCATGGATCTGAACGGGAAGTCCTCCGGTGCCTCCACCTGGCCGTCGGCGGATTCGGCGCGGGTGATCAGGTCTTCCATGGACCAGACGCCGGAGGCGGAGGTCGCCGACTCCACGTCGATCTCGTCGGAGAAGAGGTGGTGGACGAGCGCGTCACGCGGGCCGGCGCTGGAGCCGATGGTCGCGGCGATCTCCGTTCGTCCGCGCATGCTCAGCCAGACCGAGCCGTCCGGCTTGTGCGGGGTGAAGGTGCCGTCCGGGGTGAACAGGCCGGCCAGGTCCTGCCACCGCTTGTGGTCGGCGTAGCGCACATATCGCGCCATCAGCCGGCGCAGGTCCTCAATGGTGCTCAGACGCTCGATGGCGTCCATGGGCAAGTCTCCGTTCTCTGTTCCACGAGGTCGTGGGGGAGGGCGTGGTGCTGTCGGGCGCGCGGTCGTGTCGATCGTGTGCGGCGCTCAGCCCGCTACGAGTTGGGCGGCGTAGGTCGTGTTGGTGTAGTCGCGCCAGGCCGCGATGAGACCGTCGCGGATCTCGTAGACGGCCATGTTCATCACCGGGGCGAGGGGGCGGCCGGGCAGCGCGAGGCCGTGGACCTGTTCCGCGATGACCACGTCCGCGCTGACGGCCTGGTGCACGGTCTCGAACCTGACCTGCTCGAACGTGGCGAAGATGTGCTCCCAGAGCTGCAGGACTGCCGCCCTGCCGTGAACCTCGTCCTCGCCGTAGTTACGGAAGACGACCTCGGGGTGCAGGAACGGCTCCAGGCGGGAGGCGTCCTTCATTTCGAACGTCTCGACGAACCGGCGCACGAAGGCGTCCTTGTCGGTGGTCACGTGCACACTCCCTCTTCCTGGACTTTCAGGTCCATTCAGAGTGTCACCCGATTTTTGGACCGGCAAGTCCAAAGTGGGGGTGTGCGAGGGACGGGCGACGGAGCCGCTCATCGGCGGAGCGGCGGTGGAGTCCGCAACAACGCCTCTGTGGCCGGCGTCGCCGGTGAGCCGTCGGCTGTCGCCTGCGTGGCCGCCCAGCACGGCGTCGTGGCCTCTCCCGCTCCGCGGCACTTGACGCGGTGAAGGAAGGCGTGCGCGTCAACGCCCTGGTCGCAGGACTGGCGGACACCCCGCTGCCGCGCGCCTTCCGGGAGGCCGATCCTGAGGCCGCCCAAGACCTCGTCAACCGGCAGCCGAGCGGCAGGGCCTCCACGGAGGAGGAGACCGCCGCGTTCACCTCCTTCCTCCTTGGCGACGAGTCCCCAGTTCGTCAACGGAGCCGCCCTCGCCGTCGACGGGGCGCCCACCGCCGGTTACTGACGTATCTGCCCGACCCCGGTCATCCGGCTCTTGGCGGTGCGAGCACCAAAGGGAGCCGCCTGGGCGTCGACCCTTGCTGCCGCCGATGCTCTCTTCGTGCTGGGGTCCGGCGATGCCGGAAGCGCCTTCGTGACGTCCTCGCGGTGATCGGCCGACGCGGAGGGCGACCCGGCAAGGACGCCGCCCGGGTGGCCGGCTCCGCGGGTGACCTGGTGGGTGCGTTTCACGCGCCCGGCGTCGGGGCCGCCCGGCCTCGCTCCGCGTGTGCGCGGCCGTGCCCCACGCCTGCTCGCGGCCTCGCGCGCCCTGTGTCCGTGAGGCCCCGGTGTGCGTACGTGTCCCTGGCTCGGTGCCTCGCGTCACCCGACGCATGTTCGCGGGGTCCCGGCGGCCGGCGAGCCAACAAATGGACACCTAGTTGGACAGTGTGTCCAATCCTGCTTAGTGTTCGTCGGGCGCTGTTGAGCGCGGGAGTTCGTCCGATCTTGAGAGTGGACTGTTCGTGAGTGCTGATGAGATATCCCGTCCGACCCTCCTCCTGGTGCATGGGGCATGGCACGGCTCGTGGTGCTGGGAGCCGCTGACCGCGGTACTCCACGCCGACGGCTGGGAGGTCCGGACTGTCGACCTGCCCAGTGCCGGGCGGGAGGCCGGTGTCCAGGACGACGCACGAGTGGTGCTTCAGGAAGTGGCGCGCATCGACGGCCCGGTGGTCGTGGTCGCCCATTCCTACGGCGGTGTACCGGTCACCCAGGCCGTCGCCGAAGCCCCCAACGTCGTGCACATCGTCTACCTGGCGGCGTACCAGCTCGAGGTCGGCGAGAACCTTCTGGGCCGTCACGGCGCGCCCACGCCCTCGAACCCGGACGGCTTCCAGGCCGTGCCCGACCAGCCGGTCCCGCTGTTCTACGCGGACGCCCCCACGGCCGACGCCGAGGCGGCCGCGGCACGGCTGGTACCGCAGAGCACGAGGTCCTTCAGTGAGACGGTGACCGCGGCCGCGTGGCACACGATCCCCTCGACGTACGTCGTCTGCGAGCAGGACCAGGCGCTGCCGCCGCAGCTGCAGGAGGAACTCGCCACCCGGGCCGGCACGGTCCACCGCATGGCCAGCAGCCACTCGCCGTTCCTGTCGATGCCCGGGCGGTTCGCGGCCTTGCTGACGAAGATCGCGTCGGAGCCGGCCCGTTGAGGTCGATCACCCCGCGTACTCCCCGCTCGGCCGGCACGCCGGGCGGCCCTCTCAAGTCCCCAACCGCACAGGAGAACACGGTGCCCAGCGATTCCGACATTGCACTCGACGCCCGGCCGGTGCAGAAGGCCGAAGCGGAACTCGCGGCGCGCGTCGAGGCGCTGCGGCCCTTGCTGCGCGAGCAGGCCGGACGTGGCGAGACGGACCGGGTGGTGCCGGCGCAGATCATCGAGGCGCTGGGGGAGGCGGGTGTCTTCCGGCTGCTCACCCCCAAGCGGTACGGCGGTCTCGAGACCGACCTGCGTACGCTGACCGAGGTGTCGGAGACCCTGGGCACGGCCGACGGCTCCTCCGCCTGGACCGGCATGATCATCGCGGTGACCAACTGGCTGGCCTGCCTGTTCCCGGACAAGGCCCAGGAAGACGTCTTCGGTGCCGACCCCGACGCGCGCGTGACCGGCGTGGCGGCACCGACGGGCATGGGGGAGAAGGTACCGGGTGGCTGGCGGGTCAGCGGCCGCTGGTCGTACAACTCCGGTGCTCCCTATGCCACATGGGCCGCGGTCGGCGCACTGCTCAAGGACGACCACGGCGCGGTCGTCGACCAGGCGCTGGTCCTGATCCCCGCGGGCGACCTCACCATCGAGGACACCTGGCACATGGCGGGCATGAAGGGCACGGCCAGTAACACGCTCATCGCCCGGGACGTGTTCGTACCCGAGTACCGTGCGCTGTCGGTACCGGCCACCGCGGAGGGCGCACGCGTGCGCTCCCGGCCGGAGGAGGCGCTGTACGGCTCCACGTTCGGGCCCATGCTGCTGCTGTGCCTGATGGGGCCGCTTCTCGGGCTGGGCAGGGCGGCCCTGGACATCGTGCTGGAGGCGGCTGCCGCCAAGCCGCTGTCGTTCACCACCCATGCACGGCAGGCTGACTCCGTGGGGGTTCAGATGCAGGTGGCGGAGGCGGCGCTGAAGCTGGAGACGGCCCGGCTGCACACCTACCAGGCGGTCGACGCGGTGGACCGGGCGGCCCCCGTGGCGCCCCTGGACTACGCGGCACGGGCACACATCAGGGCCCAGGCCGGCTACGCGGCACAGCAGGTACTCGAGGCGATCGGAATCCTGCTGAACGCGCATGGTTCGTCCGCGTTCGCCGAGACCCACCCCCTGCAGCGGATCTGGCGCGACGCCAACGTCGCGGCACGGCACGCGGGTCTGATCCCGGCCGTCGGCCTGGAGGTGTACGGCAAGTCACTGCTGGACGTCGACGAGCGCGTGAGCCTCATGGTCTGAGTGCCCCAGCGGCCCGAGGCCCTGGCCGGCCGCCATCCCTGCGGGAGCCTCACCAGCGGCTCCGTAGGATGGCGGCATGGCTTCCACCACGCGACGACGCTCCACCGCGGCCGACCGGCGGGCCGTGCTCGAGGAACGCATCGTGTCCGCTCTGGAGGAACTCCTGCGCGTCGGTCTCACCTACACCGAGCTGAGCGTGGAGCAGATCGCGAACGCGGCGGGGATCTCACGGTCCACGTTCTATCTGTACTTCCGCGACAAGGTCGACGTACTGCTGCGGGTGAGTGGTTCCCTCAGAGCGCGGAGCTACGAGATCACGCGGGCCTGGCAGCCCAGCGGCCCGGACGGTGGCGCCGAGGGCCTGGCACGCACCTACGAACGGATCATCCGGCACTACCGCCAACACGCGGCGCTGCTGTCCGCGATCCACGAGGTGGCCGCGTACGACCCCGTCGTCCGCGACTCGTGGGCGGACCATCAGAACCGCTTCATCGACCATCTGGTGACGAGCCTCGAAGCGGAGCAGCGAGCCGGACGCACGCCGGCCGACATCGACCCCCGTCTTGCCGCCACGCTGATCGTCCAGGGAGGCGGTGCGGTGATCACCCGGCAGGCGGTCGGCAGCGACGGCGGTGACGATGCCCTGGTGGCCCGGGAACTGGCCTACGGCTACTGGTACGGCGTGTACCGCCGTCCGGCAGGGCGGCCCACCGCCTGACGGAACACGACACGGACCTGCCGGTCCGCCCGGCGTGTGAGGTTCTGCCCCGGGACATGGGTCGTCCTTCGACGCTGCGGACGTCGGTTCGAGAGGCGGTGGGCCGAGCAACAGGTCTTACTGCTTTCCAGACCACGTGCCGGACACACCGCTTCGTCAGCCGTGAGACCGGCCTGCCGCCCTCCCCGCCGCAGGCCCGAACCGTGGACCGGACGACGCCGACGGGTGCCCCACCGGCGGCTGATCGCCTTCCACGACGCGTGAGCGTGACGAACCCGCCCGGCCTCACACCCGGTCGTCACTCGGCGCGGGTTCCCCTTCCGGCTCCGGCAACGGCTGTGGCGGCAGGCCTGTTCGTGCGCGCTCCATGTCCGCCCTCGCATGGATCAGCAGTGCCACCGCCTTGATCACGGCCGCCACGCTCATCCCGATCGCCGTGCTCAGTGCACCGACGGCGGTGACCACCTGGGCGGTTTCCGACGGTTCGAGGGAGGTGGACGGCGGGTCGTCGAGGAGTGGGCGGCCGGTCGCGTACGCCAGCGCGAACGCCGTTGCCGCGATGGCGGTCCAGCGCAGGAGTCGGCGCAGTTCAGGGTGGTGGTCCGTGCTGGGTGGTGCCGTGTCGGCCAGGTGGCGCTGGAGGTGCTGGTGGCGGAACTCGTAGCGGGCACCCGTCTGACGCAGTACGCCGAGGCGGTGGGCGTCCTCCAGGAACGTCATCAAGCGCCAAGGAGCCCTGCCCGTCAGCGCCAGCCAGACGCGGGCCGTGGCCGTGCGGCCCCACGCGCTGAGCGCGAGCGCGGAAGTACCGACGGGGACCCAGAGCTCGGTGTGCATGGTGCCGAGGGTGCTGCCCCGGCCGGTCGCGGCGATCAGAAGCAGGCACACCCCTCCCGCGAGGAGGGATGCGACGGCGCTGCGGGTGAAGGTGGCGGTGCGGTCGGTACGCAGGGTGCTGTGTGGGCCGGTGGCGCGGGTGGTGTCCGAGGGGGTGTTCAGGGCGCGGTAGACGCCGGATGCGCAGCCGCCGATCATCCCGACGAGCACTCCGAAGGCCACCAGCGGGCCGACGGCGTCCAGGACCACGGCGGAGGCATCGCGGTGCACCAGCCACAGCCTGACCTGGTGAGGCAGGGCCAGGACCAGGTTGTGGGCGTCCACCTGCTTGCCCTGCCAGGCGGCGGGTGCGCCCGGCCAGTCGGTCACCCAGCCGCCGTCGGAGGAGTTCCGGATCGTCAGCCGGCCCTTGAACGCTCCCGCCTTCTTGTCCCAGGAGATTCGCGCGCCCTTCGCCACGACGAACGGGGCGGCCGACGCCGACCGTTCGACGAGCAGCACCTCCTGCGGTGCCGTCGAGCGGACGGCGCGCCTGCCGTCCGCCGTCGTCAGCCGCCAGCCCTTCACTTCCTCGCCGGCACTCCGGTCGGGAGCCGAGTGGATCTGCACGGCGGCGAAGGTGCCGCTGATCACCCCGACGACGGCGCCGGCGCAGACCCCGACGAGAGTGCAGGCGACGAAGCCCCGCAGCAGTCCGCGGGCGAAGCCGCGCAGTGCCGTGGCAGGCGCGACGTAACCGGCATTCGGGCGGTCGGGGCGGCCCAGGCCGGCCATGAGCAGCACCAGGCCCGCCACGACGCAGGTCAGCGCGGTGACTTCCTCGCCGGTGTAGCCGTAGACCGCCAGCCCGGCGAAGACGATCAGCGCGCCCAGCGCGCGGACCGCCCGGGGGCCGCTCGGGCTGCCCACCCACGGCAGGCTGAGCGGGCCGGGGCGACGGGACAGGCCCGCGACAGCGAACATCATGGACAGGACCAGGCCGAAGCAGCAGCCGTTGAGGTACCAGGTGGGCCGCGGAGTGATGACGGCACCGAGCCGGGAACCGACGAGCGGGGGCACCAGCAGTCCGAGCCCCACTCCGACGACCGCCGCCGCGGCTGTGGTCCGCAGGCCCGTCCGGGCCAGCCACCGCGGTCCCTGCGGGGTCTCCGGCGTCGGGGGCAGCAGGTACGCGAGGCCGAAGCACAGGCCGGTCAGGATGCCCGCGAAGTTCAGCACCGCCGACGCCGGGCTGTCCCAGTTGGCGATCACTCCGCCGCCGTGAACGGCGATGGGTACCAGCAGTGCGGCCGTGGCGATGAGCGCCATCACGGCAGGGCCGATGACACGCAGGGGCCGGGGCATCGCGGCGGGTAGGTCCCAC
The DNA here is from genome assembly GCF_015160875.1 of Streptomyces chromofuscus. NCBI lineage: Bacteria > Bacillati > Actinomycetota > Actinomycetes > Kitasatosporales > Streptomycetaceae > Streptomyces > Streptomyces chromofuscus. The sequence continues at coordinate 6,204,708 of NZ_CP063374.1, forward strand.
CAGGCCAGATTCCACCCGGAGCCGGTCAGGTCGCGGGCGAGGCGGCTCAGCCAGCGGTGTGCCGCCTTGGGGTGCCAGCTCGTTCCCGGTCCGGCGAACGCCGTCGGGACGAACGCGTTCAGCAGGTGTTCCTCGATGCGATCCGCCGTCGGAAAACGGTCGGGGTCGGTCAGCTCGGCCGGGTCACGGGAAGCGTCCTCGTACACCACACGCGCCAGAGTCACCGTCAGCGGGGAGCGCAGGGCCTCCACCAGCTGTGCCGGAGGAGCTTCCAGGACCGGCGACCAGGCACTGCCGTGGTGTGCGGTGCGTGTCAGGTAAGAGCGTGCGGCGGCGTAGTCCAGCGGCCGCAGTTGCACAACCTCCGCGCCGGTCAGTGCGCCACCCCGCCGCGCCGCGTCCGCCCAGGCCGCGGTGCGACAGGTGAGCAGGACGGGCAGGCGGGCGTCCAGTTCGGAGTTCAGGGAGCGCAGTGCGCTCTCCTGCGCGGCCGGCGGGATCTCGTCGAAGCCGTCGAGCACGGGCAGGACCAGACCGGCGTCCAGCAGCTCCTGCGCGAGTGTGCGCCCTTCCCCCACGGGGGCGGCCGGCGAGCCGTAGTCCTTGGCCAGCCGGTCGGCCAGCCAGCCCCGCAGCGAGAACGAGTACGGATCCCAGCCCGCCAGCGGAAACAACACCGGTACCGGGTCGCCCGCCTGCCGCGCTTCCAACGCACCGAGCACGAATCGCACCGCCACGACGGACTTGCCCGCGCCTGGTTCGCCCAGGACCACCAACCGCCCGGAGCGCACCGCCTGGAACGTCTCGACGACACGAGCCAGCCGCTGGTCTTCCTCCCGGGGGGCGGGTACCGGGACGCCGAGGGCCTGGCCGGCGAGCGGCGGGCCCACCCGGACCCACTGGAGGTCCAGGGGCGCGGGATCGTGCAACCGGCGCCTGCGGGCCTCCGCCGACCACTGCGCCCGTACCGCGTCGGCGAGGGCGTCGGCGGCCTGCCGCCGCCGGGCCTCCGGCGGGTCGGCCGTACCCGGCTCCCCGGGGTTCGTACCGCACACCAGGTCCACGACGAAGGCACACACCGACACGACGGCGGACACCGCCGACACCCACATGGACACGGCGCCCTCGTCGCCACCGTTGCGTGCGTGTACGACGGCCAGCGTCACGAGCGCCCCGCACGCCACCGTCAGTCCGGCACGACGCAGCATGCGTGCATGCCGGAAAGATGTCCCCATCACCACAGCCCCACCGCAACCCGTCTTCCGGTCGTCGGTCACCACGCTGGCACGACGCCGATGACCTACGAGACGAGAACCGCACGGGAACATCACCACAGGTGATTGACCGCACTGGTGTACCCGCGGCGGGCGGTGTTCGGTGTTCCGTGTGGCGACGTACGTGGTCCGAACCGGTTCACTCGGGCGAACACGGACCGGTGGGCCGGGTGCGCGCGTCCACGACGCGTTCCCGTGCCGGCTGCGCCGCCGCGCGAGTGTCAGTGGCGGGTGTCACGCTGTTCCCAGACCGGACCTGCGGAAGGGAATCGCCGTGATCACCACCGACGCCACCCCCGGCTCCCCTTGCTGGCTCGACCTCGGCGCGCCCGACGTCCCGGCCGCCGCCGCCTTCTACGGCGCGGTGCTCGGCTGGGAGTACGAGCCCATGGCCGAGGGAGAGGACATGGAAGGCGGGATGTTCCGGAAGGACGGCAGGATCGTCGCCGGACTCGGCAAGCTCACCGAGGAGGGGGCGCGTTCGGCCTGGATGATCTACTACGCCGTCGCCGACGCCGACGCCACGACCAAGGCCGTCGAGCGCGCGGGCGGCACGGTACGGGTGGCGCCGATGGACCTCGGCGAGTGGGGCCGGATGGCGCAGTACAGCGACCCGCTGGGCGGCGAGTTCGCCGTCTGGCAGCCGGGGACGGACACGGGCCTGGAGCTGGTCGACGAGCCCGGCTCGCTGTCCTGGACCGAGCTGTACACCAGTGACGCCGAAGGCGCGAAGGAGTTCTACGGCGCTGTCTTCGACTGGCAGTTCAGCGACATGGAGCTGCCGGGCGGCGGCGGCACGTACACCCTCATCACCCCGGCCGGGCTGCCGGTGGAACGTATGCAGGGCGGCCTGATGGAGGTCGGTCGGCAGGACCTCGCCCTGGCCGGCGGGCGGCCCTACTGGCACCCCGTCTTCGCCGTCACCGACTGCGACGCGGCGGTCGCCGAGGTCACCGGGAACGGCGGCAGCGTGCAGATGGGACCGGAGGACGCCGAGGGCGTCGGCCGGATGGCCGTCTGCGTCGACCCGTCCGACGCGGACTTCGTGGTGCTCACCCCGGAGCAGACCTGAGCCCGCACGCCGCGGCATTCGTCCCGCGGCGCCGTCACCTGGGCGTCTTCCCGCGCCTGTGCGTCAGCGACATCTCCGCGGTGCGGACGCCGGGCAGGGCCCCGATGCCGGCGGTCAGGCAGTCGTAGGGATGCTCCGGGGTGCGGCAGGGAACGGAGGGGCGAGGTCGGCCGTGACGGTGGGGCCGCCGCGGCGTTCACCGTCGCCCGCGGCTCGCCGGCTCGCCGCGTACCGCGTGAACGCCGCGGCGGCCTGCGAAGAGCGCGGAAGCGGGAGCCCGTGCACACGGTTCGCCACGACGTGTCCGCATGGACTTAACCGGCCTCACCTATCGTCTGCGATACCGGGGCCGCAGGAGTAGCGGCCCGTCGGCCGCCGAAGGAGTGGCTCATGAGCAAGTCGTCGATCACCGGGCGGATACCCGACGAGCTGAACCGAAGGCTCGGGGTGCCGGACGCCGTGGTGATCGGCCTGGGCTCGATGATCGGCGCCGGGATCTTCGCCGCGCTCGCCCCTGCCGCCCACGCGGCCGGCTCCGGTCTGCTGCTCGGTCTCGCCCTCGCCGCCGTCGTCGCCTACTGCAACGCCACCTCCTCGGCCCGGCTCGCCGCCCGCTACCCCGCCTCGGGCGGCACCTACGTCTACGGCCGTGAGCGGCTCGGGGACTTCTGGGGTTACCTGGCCGGATGGGCCTTCGTCGTCGGCAAGACCGCCTCCTGCGCGGCGATGGCCCTCACCGTCGGCGCCTACGTCTGGCCGGGGCAGGCGCACGCGGTGGCGGTCGCGGCGGTCGTGGCGCTCACCGCCGTCAACTACGCCGGCGTGCAGAAGTCGGCCTGGCTGACCCGGGCGATCGTCGCCGTGGCCCTGTCGGTGCTGGCCGCCGTCGCGGTGGCGGCCCTCACCTCCGGCGCGGCGGACGCGGGCCGGCTGGACCTCGGGGGCGACATGACGTTCGGCGGCGTGCTCCAGGCGGCGGGCCTGCTGTTCTTCGCCTTCGCCGGGTACGCCCGCATCGCCACCCTGGGCGAGGAGGTCCGGGATCCGCGGCGCACCATCCCCCGGGCCATCCCGATCGCCCTCGGCATCACCCTCGCCGTCTACGCCGTGGTCGCCGTCGCCGTCCTGGCCGTGCTCGGACCGCAGGACCTGGGCCGGGCGACCGCCCCGCTGTCGGACGCCGCCCGTGCCGCGGGCGCCGACTGGCTGGCGCCGGTCGTGCGGGTCGGCGCCGCGGTGGCCGCGCTCGGCTCGCTGCTGGCGCTGATCCTGGGCGTCTCGCGCACCACCCTCGCGATGGCCCGTGACCGGCATCTGCCGCACGCCCTCGCCGCGGTCCATCCGAAGTACAAGGTGCCGCACCGCGCCGAACTCGTCGTCGGCGCGGTGGTGGCGGCGGTCGCCGCGACGGCGGACGTGCGCGGCGCGATCGGGTTCTCGTCGTTCGGTGTCCTGGCGTACTACGCCGTCGCCAACGCCTCGGCCTGGACCCTCGGCCCGGAGGAGGGGCGTCCCCACCCTCTGGTCCCGGTGGTCGGAGTCGCCGGATGCCTCGTACTGGCGTTCGCGCTGCCGGTCTCCTCGGTGATTTCCGGGGCGGCGGTGCTGGCCGTCGGGGCCGCGGTCTACGCGGTGCGGCGGCGGCTCGCCCGGTAACGGGCAGCCGCCTGACCGTGGCCGCAGCCGTCCGTGGGCGGCCGGGGCCGGGTCTTCCGAGCCTCCCCTTCCTCGCCTCGCCGAGTCGGATGCCCTTCCGAGACGTCGACCACAATTGCGCAGGTCGTCGCTGTTCGGGGTAACCGATACGAAGCGGCAGCCCAGTCAACAGTTGCCGTTTGACAAGTATGCGACGAGGCAAGAAAGTAACCGTGTCGGACGGGCACGGGGAAGGGTCTGGAATGTGTTCCGGTGAACGGAGGTCACTCCGTGCTGTGCGCCGACGCGGCAGGCCGTGGAGGCCGCCGGCGCGGCGGGAGGGTCAGGCGGTCCGGTCGCGGGCGTCGTCGGCGTCCTGTATCCGTGCCGCGGCCGCGTCGCAGAACGCCTCGAGCCCCTGCACCAGCGCGATCCGCTTGGCGGCGGGCATCTGCTCCAGCACCGACTGCAACGCCTGCTCCCTGCGCGCGCGCAGATCGGACAGGAAGGCACGCCCCCGGCCGCTGAGATACAGCCGTACCTCCCGCCGGTCGGCGGGGCTCACCGCGCGCTCGACGAACCCGGCCGCCTGGAGCCGGTCGCACAGGCGGCTGGTCGACGGCGGTGTGGAGGCGAGCGAGTCGGCGAGGGTGCGCAGATTGATGCCCTCGTGGTGCTCCAGGATGAGCAGTACGCGCAGCTGGGAGGCGGACGCGGGCGCGGTGGAGGCCCGGCCCCACAGGACCTCCAGCAACTCCGCGGCCGTGGAGGTCACACGTGCGGCGACCTCGTCCGGCTGGGGGCGGGGGCGGAAGTCAGTCACGGTCACACTCTCGCAGGCGCTGGGATGACCGCAAGAGTACTAGGCCTGCGACCCGGCCGGAGAGTGCCCGGACGACCGATACGGGGCACCCGGACAGATGTGTAGCCCGAGTGAGGACCCGTTGGCGTATCGGTGAAGGATTGGTGTGTTGATCGGCGTGAACAGATTCATCGCCGCTGAGCGCGCGCTGCGCACGGCGGCCCCCCATGAGTTGCTCGACGCTGTCCGCCGTGTACTGGTCGAGCAGTACACGGCGGAGTCCGTCGAGCTCTACATGGCCGACTACGGCCTGACCGTGCTGCAGCCGGTGTCCGTGCTGCCGCACACCCAGGAGCCGGTGTCGGCCCACAACAGCCCTCAGGGCAGGGCCTTCGGCGCCCAGCGGCCCTTCGTGCAGGATGTGCGCGACGGTGCGGTGTGCGCGCACCTGCCGGTCACCGTGCGCGGCGACCGGCTCGGCGTGCTGTCGGTGACACTGCCCGGCGGTGGCCACGTGGACGGCAGCCTCGGCGAGCTGGCCGAGATCGCGGAGGTGCTCGGACACGAGGTCGTCGTCGCCGAGCGGGACACCGACATCTATGTCCAGGCCCGGCGCCGGGACCGGCTCACCCTGGCCGCCGAGATGCAGTGGCAGCTGCTGCCCGGCCGGTCCTGCTCCGCCCCCGAGTACGAGCTGGGCGCCCAGCTGGAGCCCGCGTACGCGATCTTCGGGGACAACTTCGACTGGTCCGCGACGGCCGACCGGCTGACGCTGTACGTCACCAACGGGATGGGTGAGGGCATAGAGGCCTCCCTGTTGACGAACCTGGCGATCAACGCCTTGCGCAACGCCCGGCGGGCCGGCATCCCCATCGCCGACCAGGCGGCCCTCGCCGACCAGGCCGTCTACGCCCACTACCGGGGCCGCAGCTATCTGTCGGTGCTGATGTTCGACTTCGACCTGGCCACCGGCCACGCACGGGTGGTGGACGCCGGTTCCCCGCAGTTGCTGCGACTGCGGGGCGGTACGGTCGAGCGTGTCACCTTCGAAGCCCAACTCCCGCTGGGCATGTTCGAGGAGACCGACTACGTGGCGCAGGAATTCCGGGCGGAGCCCGGCGACCGGCTCGTCTTCGTCAGCGACGGGGTCTACGCGACCGCCTCCCCGGGCGGGGAGGCGTACGGGGACACGGCGCTGGCGCGAGCGATCCTGGCCACCCGCCTGCTCCCCGCGGCCGAGGTCCCGCGTGCCATCCTCCGCGAGCTGACCGGCCACCGAGGCCGGCCCGTCCCGGACGACGACGCCCTCGTGCTGTGTCTGGACTGGCACGGAAGATGACCCCGGCCACGGGCCGAGTCCCGCCGGGGGCGGTGATCGCGGGTTGTTGTTCGGGCCGCGGCCCCGAGGCTAATGTTTGTCATACGGCAATAAATGGCTGAAGTCGAGCCGTTCGCAGGGTCGCAGGATCCTGTGGAGAAGGAGACGATGCAGGTGCAAGAGCAGGACGCGGCGAACGAGTCGGCGGCGCGGCAGGTGGCCGCCTTTCTCGACCGTTCCCGGGAGCAGATCGCCCAGCGCTGGGCCGACGCCGCTCTGTTCCGTACGGTCTTCACCGTCTCCCGCGACGAGGCGGTCGAGGCCGGCAAGGCCGTGGTCGACGCCCTGGCGGCGGTCGCCGGCACCGGACGGCTGGAGGACATCGCGGCGCCCGGATTCGAGGGCGTGCGGGACCAGTTGGGGCGGATGGCCTCCTCCCGGGCCCGTGCCGGACTGAGCCCGGCGCAGATCGCCGACGAGGTCGCCGCGCTGCGCGTACCGGCGGTCGCCCTGCTGCGCCAAGGGTTCGCCGACCCGGACGATCCGCAGACCGGCGACAGTGTGCTGGCGCTGACCGTGCTCATGGGCACCCTGCGGCTGGTGGTGATGGAGCGGGCACTCAGCGCGGGCGAGGAGCTGATCGAGCGTCAGCGGCAGCAGCTGATGGAAGTGGCCACCCCGGTGGTCAAGTTGTGGGAGGGCACCGTCGCCGTACCGCTGATCGGCACGCTGGACAGTGCCCGCAGCCAGGTCGTGATGGAGAACCTGCTGGACGCGATCGTCGCCCAGCGCGCCCGGTACGCCATCCTCGACATCACCGGTGTGCCCACCGTCGACTCGCTGGTCGCCCAGCACCTGATGAAGACGGTGGCGGCGGCCCGGCTGATGGGCGCCGAGTGCATCGTCTCCGGCATCCGCCCCGCGATCGCGCAGACCATCGTCCACCTCGGCATCGACCTCGGATCCGTGCTCACCCGCGCCAGCCTCGCCGACGCGCTGGCCTACGCCATCACCCAGCAGGACGCCGAGGACCGGTCGTCCGCGGCGGCGGGAGCGAGCCGGCGATGAGCGCGTCCGCCGCCGGCCCCGCGGCCCCGGTGCCCGTACTGGCACTGGGGGACGTCCTGCTGGTCACCCTGCAGGGTGAGTTGCACGACGGGATGGCCGAGCAGCTCCAGCAGGACATCACCCAGCGCATCGCCGACAGCGGGGTGACCGGGGTGGTCATCGACATCTCCGGCGTGGACATGGTCGACTCGTTCCTCGGCCGCGTCCTCGCCGAGATCGCCTCCAGCGCCGGCCTGCTGGCCGCCCGTACGGTGCTGGCCGGCATGCGGCCCGCCGTGGCGATCACGCTGGTCGAACTCGGGCTGACCCTGCCCGGTCTGCTCACCGCCCTGGACACCGAACGCGCCTTGGAACTCCTCGGCCACGGGGCGGGCAGGGGGCGAACATGACATCGACCTCGCGCCAGGCCGCCTCGACCAGCCTGCCGATCGGCTCGGACGCCGACCTGGCCCGGGTACGGCAGCAGGTGCGGCAGGTCGGTGCCGAACTCGGCTTCGGACTCGTGCAGTTGACCAAGCTGGTCACCGCGGCCAGCGAACTGGCCCGGAACACTCTCGTCCACGGCGGCGGAGGGCACGTGGAGATCACACCGTTGGACAACGGACAGGACCGCGGACTGCGGCTGTCGTTCGTCGACACCGGCCCCGGCATGCGGGACGTCGAACTGGCCATGACCGACGGCTACACCACCGGCGGCGGCCTCGGTCTCGGCCTGAGCGGGGCCAAGCGCCTGGTCCACGAACTGACCATCGACACCGCGCCCGGCCGGGGCACCACCGTCACCGCCGTCGCCTGGAACTCCGTACTCCCCAGCAACCGCCCGGGGACCGCATGAGCCGGGTCTGGGACATCCCCGTCCACGACTCCACCCGGGTCCGGGACGTCCGGGTCGCCGCCGAGGAGGCCGGCGCCCGGGCCGGGCTCGACCCGCACCGCGTCGCGGTGGCCGCCCTGGTGGCCACCGAACTCGCCACGAACCTCGTCAAACACGCGGACGGCGGCCGCATCGTGATCAACCTCGTCGAACGCCCCGGCGCCGACGCGCCCGTGCCCTCGGTCCAGCTCGTCTCCCTCGACCACGGGCCCGGTATCACCGACGTCGAGGCCGCCCTGCGCGACGGCCACACCACCGCCCCCGCCTCCCTCGGCGCGGGCCTCGGCACCTGCCTGCGCATATCCAGCGATTTCGACCTGTACAGCGTCCGCGGCCGGGGCACCGTGGCGATCGCCCGCATCGACCGGACCGCCGCGCCCCGCAACGCCGCGCCCCTGCCCTGCCCGCGCGTGGGAGGCGTCAACATTCCGCTCGCGCAGGCCGAGCACTCCGGCGACGCCTGGAGCTGGGTCCGTACCCCCACCCACCTGACGCTGATGCTCGCCGACGGGCTCGGCCACGGCGCGAAGGCCGCCCAGGCCTCCGGCGCCGCCGTCGAGGAACTGCACCGCACCGGACACCTGACGCCCGTGGAGATCCTGCGGCACCTCAACACCGCGCTGCGGCCCACCCGCGGCGCGGCCGTCGCCATAGCGAAGATGGACATGGACACCGACCAGCTCCAGTTCGCCGGCATCGGCAACATCGGCGCCCGTCTGCACTCCGACGGGGCCTGGCAGCCGCTCGTCTCCCGTCCCGGCATCGTCGGCTCGCAGTTCCCGGCAGCCGTCCCCCAGCAACGGCTGCCGTGGCGGCCGGACAGCCTGCTCGTCCTGCACAGCGACGGACTGCCCAGCCGCTGGACCCCGCCCGCCGACCCCCGCCTCCTCCACCACGACCCCGCGGTGGTGGCCGCGGCCGTCCTGCGCGATGCCAGCAGCGCCGCCCGCCCCGTACGCGACGACACCAGTGTGGCCGTACTGGCCCCCGACAGCCGGACCTGCGCCCATGACCGCCGCCCCTGACACCTGGACCATCAGCTCGGCCGCCGACGCCGCCCGGGCGCGGAGCGCCGTCGCCCGGCTCACGGCACACGCCCCGGCCCTCGACCGCGCCCGCTTCCTCACCGACCTCACCGCACACCTGCGGCGCTGCCTCGACGAGGGCGGCGCGGAACTCGTCCTCGGCTCCCGTGACGCCGACCGGCTCCAGATCGACGTACGACCCACCGGCCGGCCCCCGCACCGGCTCACCCTCACCTGCCCCCAGCGCCCCGGCGGGGACGGCGCCGACAGCCCCGACCTCGCCGACGCCCTGCTCACCGCGGACCGGGACACGGGGGAGCTGGTGGAACAACTCGACACCTCCAGAGAGGAAGTGGACGACCTCCGGGCGAAGCTGGACGAGAAGGAGGCCCTGGTCCGCCTCCACCGCGAGGAGCTGCACGAGACCAACCAGGGCGTACTGGCCCTGCACGCCGAACTCGACGCGGCCGCCCTCGCCCAGCGGGAACTGCTCGACGCCGAGCGGGCCGCGCGCGCCGAGGCGGAGAAGGCCCGCGGGCTGCTGACGTTCCTCGCCGACGCCAGCGCCGCCGTGACCGCCTCGCTCGACCACGAGGCCATCCTGCGCCGCCTGCCCGAACTACTCGTCCCCGAGTACGCCGGCCAGGTCGACGTCTGGCTCTTCGACGACGAGCGGGTGCCCCGGGGCGGCGGACGCCCCGCGGCCGCCGTGGCCGCCGCCCGCACCGGCCGCCCCAAGCACGCCGCCGGCCACCCCGGCGGACTCCCCGGCGTGGACGACCTGCCCCCCTCCGTGCTCGCCCCGGACCGGCCGCTGCTGTGCGTTCCGCTCGTCGCGCACCGCATGCTGGGCGTGCTGACGCTGACCGCGCCCGGCCCGCGCTTCGACCCGGACACCTCCGTGATGCTGGTCGAACTCGCCCGCCGGATCGGCACCGCCCTGGACCACGCCCGCCGCTACGAGCAGCACCGCGACGTCGCCGAGGCCCTGCAACGCGCCCAGCTCACCGACCTGCCCGACGTCGAGGGCCTCAGCCTGGCCGCCCGCTACCTGCCCGCCACACGAGGGCTCAACATCGGCGGCGACTGGTACGACGCCTTCCCGCAGCCCGACGGCAGCCTGCTCGCGGTGATAGGGGACGTCACGGGGCACGGACTGCGGGCGGCCGTGATGATGGGTCAGCTGCGCACCGCCCTGCGCGCGTACGCCGTCGAGGGCGACGGGCCCGGCCGGGTCCTCACACGGCTGCACCGCATGCTCCGTCACCAGCAGCCCGACCTGTACGCCACCGCGGTCGTCGCCCGCTTCCGGCCCGGCGACCCCACCCTCGTCTGGGCCGCCGCCGGTCACCCGCCCCTCGTGGTGCGCGAACCGGACGGCTCGGTGCGGGTCCTGGACGCCAAGCCGGGGATCATGCTGGGGGTGCCCATCCCGTACGAGTTCCAGGAGCACGCCGTCGACCTCCCCCTCGGCTCGACCCTCGCGCTGTACACCGACGGCCTGGTCGAGCGGCGGGCTCTGGGCATCGACCCCGGCATCGACCGGCTCACCGAGGCCATGGCCGCGCTGAGCGCGACGGAACTGGAGCGCGACCTCGACGCCTCCGCCCAGTCACTGCTGAAGCCGTTGCTGGACGACTCCGAACGCGACGACGACGTCTGCATGCTGCTCTGTCACACGATCCGGACACCGGGACCCGTACCGGTGCCGTCCCCGCGGTCGGACCGGGGCGCCGTCCGGACGCAGGCCCCGGACCGGTCTGTGCCGCGGTAGCGCCGCGGCAGCACGGCTCGGGGCGAGGCCGGGGACCTCCCCTGCCACGACGGCTTCGAGGTGTCGAGGCGCCGGGAGGGAGGTGGCGGGAGCCCGGACGGCCACCGAACCGGATTCCTCCATGGGTCGGCACCGGTTCGTCCGGTTCAGGTGTCGGGCGCCGCGTCCCCCGGCAGCGGCGCCTGCTGTGTCCGGGTCGCCAGGAACGCCCGCAGCCCCCGGCTGAGCGCGTCCCGTTCGGCCGGCTCCATCCCCGCCAGCGTCGCCCCCAGCGCCCGTGCCCGCCGCTCCGCCACATCGTCGAGCACGTGCCGGCCATGGGCCGTCAGACTCAGCCGCACCTCACGCCGCCGGTGCGGATGCAGCGCCCGCTCCATCAGCCCCGCCGCCTCCAGCCGGTCGCACAGCCGGCTGGCCGTCGGAAGCCCTATGTCCAGCCGCTCCGCCAGCCCCGTCAGATTGAGCCCCGGTGCCACCTCCAGCGCCCGCAACGCCCGCAACTGGTGCAACGACAGGCGCAGCGCGGCGCCCTGCGCCGACAGCGACCACAGGTTCGCCAGGTTCTCCACGGCATCCGCGATGTCCGGCGCGACGGCCTCCGGACCGTCAGCCGATCCCTTCGCCTGATCGTCGCCGGGGCCGCCGAGGTGGGTCACGAAAACATCACTTTCAGTAAGCTCCGGGCGGGTCGAAGTCCCCCTTTCAGAGGCTGTACCCGAAGCGTGCGACGCCAAGCAGCCCGGCTCGGGTCGGCAGCCCGCCGGACCGGGGCCCCGATCCGGCGTCGCTCGTCACGTCACGGCGTTGGTCCGGCTCCCGCGCGACCCGGTCAGCCCTGCCGCTCGGTGATGTTGACCATCCAGGCGACGCCGAAGCGGTCCGTGCACATGCCGAACACGTCGCCCCACATCTGTTTCTCCAGCGGCACGGACACCGAGCCGCCGGCCGACAACTGCTCCCAGTAGCCGCGCAGTTCGGCCTCGTCGTCGCCGCTCAGGCTGATCGAGTACGCGTTGCCGCGGCGGTAGTCCTCGCCGGGCGGGGTGTCCGCGCCCATCAGCGTGAACCCGCTCGGCGACTCCAACATGCCGTGCATGATCTTGTCGGCGTCGGCGGCGCCCGACCGGCCGCCGATCTCGCCGTAGGTGTTCAGCGACAGCGTGCCGCCGAAGACCTCCTTGTAGAACTCCATCGCCTGACGGGCGTCGCCTTCGAAGACGAGATAGGGGTTGAGCCGCGAAGCCATGAGAACCTCCCGAAGGGACCGGACGGTCATTGCTCGGCACACTAGCCGGGGCCACTGACAACGGCCTGTCACGTACGACCGTGCCCCTTTGTCCGCGCTCACGGCCCTTCGCTCCCGGCCGGCACGACGACCGACCGCGGCGGTCGGGGCGGTCGGGGCGGTCGGGGCGGTCGCGGACCGTGTCGCTGTTCGGCCGAACGGGTGACATGGCGTAAGAATTGACTGGTGCAGGCGATGAGTGCGAGGCAGATCGGGGGGAGCCGGTGAACCGCCACGACGTCACCGATGAACAGTGGGAGGGGCTCGCCCAGGTCGTGCCGCTGCGGGGCCGGGACGCCTGGCCGTCGGCGGTGGGCCACCGGGCCCTGCCGGACGCGGAGACCGAGACCCGCCGCCGGTTCGTCGTCCTGCGCGTCAACGTCTTCGCGGACGCCCGCGAGGTCGCCGAGACCCTCATGGCAGGCATCCCGGTCCTCCTGGACCTCACCGGCGCCGAGACCGAAGTCGCCAAGCGCGTGCTGGACTTCAGCACCGGCGTCGTCTTCGGCCGGTCGAGCGGGATGCACCGCGTGGACCGCAACGTGTTCCTGCTGACGCCGCCCGGGACCGAGGTCCAGGGACTGATGGAGGGGGCGGCGGGCGTTCCGGGGGTGTGACGGTCCCATCCCCGGGACAAGGGGTGGGCCGCGCCGGGGCAAGGACGCGGGTCGTCGTCGCCCGATCGTAGGAAGGTGCGACAGGCGGAACGGTTCCGCCGCCTCGGCGTCTTCTACGGTCCGGACATGACCGCTCCCCCCACCACCTCCCCGCCCCGCAACCCCTACCCGCCGGGCCGGGGGTGTCCGGAGCGGCCGTGCGTCACGGAGTTGCGGCTGTCCGCGTTCGCCGGGCACCGAGGGGCAGGCTTCCCCCTGGGGCCGTGCACGCTGCTCGCCGGGCCAAGCGGTTCCGGCAAGACGACCGCGCTGCGGGCGTACCAGGCGCTGGCCCGGCTCGGCGGTGGGGCTTGCCTCCAGGAGGTGTTCCCCGACCCGCTCGCCTGCGTGCCGGAGCGGGCGCGGCCGGACGCCCAGCGGCGGCGCGGTTTCCGGATCGGCTGCACGGCGGACGGTCCCGAGGGGCCGGTACGGCTCGACGTCGCCGTGCAGGCCGAACCGGAACTGCGCGTCGTCGGCGAACGGTTGACCTCCGGTCCGCTGGTCCTGCTGGAGACCGCGCTGCGGGATCCCGGCCGGCGCGCCGTGCAGGCCGCCTGGCACACCGGGGGATCGGCGCCCGTGACGCGGGCCCCGCTGCCCGACGACCGGCTCGGCACCGCGCTGCTGCCGTTGCGCGTGGCGGGCAAGACCGACGGGCAGCGGCAGGTGCTCGCCGCCGCCGAGCAGATGGTGGTGGCCCTGCGGTCGGTGTTCGCCTGCGACCCGCTGCCCGAGCGGATGCGCGCCCCCGTGCCGGCCGGTTCCGGACGTCTCCTCGGCGGCTGCGCGAACCTTGCCGAAGTGCTGTTCCGGACCAGGGAGGAGTGCGGGCGGCGGCACGGGCAGTTCGTCGCGGCGGTACGGGCCGGCTGCGCCGGGAACGTCGTGGACGTCCTGGCCGAACCGGCGGCCGACGGCACGATCCGGGGGAGCCTCGACCGCGGCGACGGGTACCGGACCGGCTTCGGGCGGCTGGGCGACGGGGAGTTGCGCTACCTCGCGCTCGCCCTGGTCCTCTTCACGGGGCCCGGTGTCCTCGAGGTCGACCCGGTCGGTGAGGTGCCCGCCGCGTTGCAGACGCTCACGGTGCTCGCCGACGGCTTCGACCGCGCGCTCGACGTGCCGCAACGCACCGAACTGCTGCGGCTGGCGGCCCGGATGGGCGAGCGCGGGCACATCCGCTGCGTCGGCGCGGTGAGCGACGCCTCCTGGGCGGCGGAGGAGGACGGGATCACGGTGGTACACCTGAAGCCGTGACAGCGCAGCCCGAACAGCCCGAACAGCCCGATCAGCCCGGGCATCCCGATCCGTCCGATCGGCCCGAACAGCCCGATCAGCCCAGGCATCCCGATCCGTCCGAACAGCCCGATCAGCCCAGGCATCCCGATCGGCCCGGACATCCCGACCGCCCCCAACCCCCGGACCTGGCCGCCCTCCAGCGCCGGCTCGCCGCTTTCGCCGCCGCGCGGCACTGGCAGCCGTACCACACGCCCAAGAACCTGGTCGCCGCGCTCAGCGTCGAGGCCTCCGAACTCGTCGAGATCTTCCAGTGGTTGACGCCCGAGGAGTCGGCCCGTGTCATGGCCGACCCCGGCACCGCGCACCGCGTCAGGGACGAGGTCGCCGACGTGCTGGCGTATCTGCTCCAGCTGTGCGAGGTGCTCGGCATCGACCCACTGGCCGCACTCGCCGCGAAGATCGACCGCAACGAGGAGCGGTTCCCGGCACCGGACGGCCCGTGAGGCCGCCCGCCGCGGGGCCGTATCAGGGGCGGGAGTGCGGTGCTCCACTTTCACTCTGTGTATCCGAAATCCGAACCGCGGCCGAATTGTTGTCCACAGATTTCCGTCTTCCTCTAGCTTTTCGTCTCAGGCGCCCTCACGCTGGGTAGTGAACCGGGTAGGTTCGGGCAGACGTGCGGAGAGAGCGCGTCGGGACAGACGGGGGCAGCGCATGGACGCGGTGCGACTCATCCTGACGAGCAGGCGTGCCCTGGCGGGAAGCGGTGAGGTCGCCGAGATCATGACGGAGGTGTGGCAGGCACAGGCCCTCGCTCAGGCGATCGGCAGCCGTCTCGCGGTCTTCGGTCCGCCTGAACTGCGCGGTGAAGCATTGGGGTTGACGGAACTGGCGGGCCGCGGCTGCGGAGTGCTGGACGCCCCGGAGCTGGCCCCCGGTGAGCTGCGCGCGGCCCAGCTCACCGAACTGGGCGACGTCCGCCAGGCCCTGCTCCACCTGGGCAGTCTGCTCGGCGAGGTGGGCATAGCCCTCGTCGGCATCACCTGCGCCGCTCCCGACGAGGGGACGTACTGGCAATGCATGGAGGCCATCGACGCGGCGGACGAGTCGCGGGACCGGGTCCTGGAGCTGCTGCGCAAGCTGGCGGACCGCGAACAGGCCGTACCCGCACGGGAGGCGGGCTAGGGCCTGTCGTGTGGATCACGCCGCAGACGCCGGCCGGCACCGTCGAATCCCTGTGGCCTGATCCGACAGGCCCTGGACGTCAGATCCGGCCCAGCCCTTCAGGTGGCTCGACCGCCCGCTCCGCCGGCGCCGGTGGAGCCGATCTGTTGGTGCCCGCCGCCTGAAGATCCGCGTCCAGGGCCGACAGGTCCGCGTTCAGCGTCGCCATCAGCTCCTCCATCTGCTGCAGCAGCCCCTTCGGCTGGGCGTCGGCCCCGCCCTGCTGCGGCACGGTCTCTTCCGACATGACGGCCTCCTCGGCCCTGGCCCCCCCGGGGAGGCCGGTGCGGGTGTCACCCCGGCGTCGACGGCGTCGACCGGCCGGTGCGGGCGCCGGGCGGTCCGGCTCCGCCCGAGCCAACGATCACCACTGGGGCGGGTCACTGGCGCGGCCGCGCACCCGTGAAGCGCTTTGACGCATTTCACCCTCGGCGGGGACGGGGTGGCGCCCCGCGCGACGGCCACCGGGACCGAGGAGGTGCCCGGCGGCCCGAACAGGCAGGATGGAGGCATGGATCTTCGAATCTTCACCGAGCCCCAGCAGGGGGCGACCTACGACACCCTGCTCACCGTCGCGAAGGCCACCGAGGACCTGGGCTTCGACGCCTTCTTCCGCTCCGACCACTACCTGAAGATGGGGTCCGTGGACGGCCTGCCCGGCCCCACCGACGCCTGGATCACCCTCGCCGGACTGGCCCGCGAGACCAAGCGCATCCGGCTCGGCACACTGATGACCGCCGGCACCTTCCGACTGCCCGGCGTGCTCGCCATCCAGGTCGCACAGGTCGACCAGATGTCCGGCGGCCGGGTCGAACTCGGGCTGGGCGCGGGCTGGTTCGAGGAAGAGCACACCGCGTACGGCATCCCCTTCCCGAAGGAGAAGTTCGGCCGTCTCGAGGAGCAGTTGGAGATCGTCACCGGACTGTGGGCGACGGAGGTCGGCCGGACCTTCGACTTCCACGGCACGTACTACGAGCTCACGGACTCGCCCGCGCTGCCCAAGCCGGCCCAGCCCAAGATCCCGGTTCTCATCGGCGGCCACGGCGCGACCCGCACGCCCAGGCTGGCCGCGCGGTACGCCGACGAGTTCAACATGCCGTTCGCCTCCGTCGAGGACAGCGAGCGGCAGTTCGGCCGGGTCCGCGCCGCCGCGGAGGAGGCGGGCCGCAAGGGTGACGACCTCGTCTACTCCAACGCCCTCGTCGTCTGCGTCGGCAGGGACGACCAGGAGGTCGCCCGCCGTGCCGCCGCGATCGGCCGCGAGGTCGACGAACTGAAGCTCAACGGCCTGGCGGGTTCCCCGGCCGAGGTCGTGGACAAGATCGGCCGCTACGCCGAGATCGGCTGCAGCCGTGTCTACCTCCAGCTCCTCGACCTCCACGACCTGGACCACATGGAGCTGATCTCCGCGGAGGTCCAGTCCCAGCTGTCGTAACCGGCGGACATGCCTGAGGCAGGACCCCGCACCCGGCCCGTCGCCGAGCCGAGCCGAGCCGAGCCGAGTCGAGCCGGGCTGGTCGCCGAGCCGGCCGCGCCGCCGGCCCCGTCGCCGCGCCCGGCCCGTCGCCGCGCCCGCACCCGCCCCGCTCCTGCCGCCCCATCTCGGCTCGGACGCGAGACCCGCGCCGACGGCGAGCGCGGCGGCGGACAGGGCGAGGAACGCGACGGCGGGGCCGACGCACGCGGGGACGCCGGCGCCGGGCAGCTCTCGCCCGGACGCGGTCACAGCGGCGCCGCGAGGACCAGCGACCCCGCCCACGACGCGACGGTGGGGCAGACGGAGGCCGAACCACCGCTCGCCACAGACGCCGAGCCGAGCGGCGCCGGCCCCTCGAGCCGTGACGGAACCCACCCCTCCGGTCACACGGCCCTGCCACAGCCGAGCCCGGCCGAGTCCCGCCAAGTCCCCGGCCGAGTCCCGCCAAGTCCCCCGCCGAGCCCCGCCGAGCCCCGGCCGAGCGGAAATCCCCAGGTGATCCGGCCGACTTGTCTGTACGTTGTCAGGGACCCGCGGGCGTGTCCCCGCACTTCGGCACCCTTCCGAGGCAATCACCGTGTTCCTGACGATCAGTACCACCGGCACCCCCGAACGCCCCGCGACCGACCTCGGGTACCTGCTGCACAAGCACCCCGACAAGGCGCAGGCGTTCTCCACCTCCTACGGCAAGGCGCACGTCCTCTACCCCGAGGCCGACGCCGAACGCTGCACGGCGGCGCTGCTGCTGGAGGTGGACGCGGTGGCACTGGTCCGGCGCGGCAAGGGCAAGGGCCGGGGCGGCGCACCCGACGCGGCACTGGCGCAGTACGTCAACGACCGCCCGTACGCGGCGTCCTCCCTGCTCGCCGTCGCGCTGAGCGGCGTCTTCTCCAGCGCGATGCGCGGGGTGTGCGCCGCCCGCCCCGAACGCGCCGCCGAGCCGCTTCCGCTGCGCGTGGAGGTGCCCGCACTGCCCGCCCGCGGCGGCCCCGGCCTCGTCCACCGTCTCTTCGAGCCGCTGGGCTGGACGGTGACCGCCGAACCCGTGGCGCTGGACACCGAGTTCCCCGAGTGGGGCGACTCGCGGTACGTGCGTCTCGTCCTGGAGTCCTCGCGGCTCACCCTGGCGCGCGCCCTGCGCCACCTCTACGTCCTGCTCCCTGTCCTCGACGACGCCAAGCACTACTGGGTCTCCTCCGACGAGGTCGACAAGCTGCTGCGGGCCGGCGAGGGCTGGCTGCCCGACCACCCGGAGCAGAAGCTGATCACCAGCCGTTACCTCTCGCGCCGCTGGTCGCTGACCCGTCGGGCGATGGAGCGACTGGAGCTCGTGCGGCTGGCGGAGGCCGACGACAGCGAGGTGGAGGACATCGACAACGCGGTCGAGGCCGAGACGGAGGAGGCCGAGAAGCCGACGCCGCTCGCCGTGCAGCGGCGGGAGGCGATCGTGGCCGCGCTCCAGGAGTCGGGTGCCGCACGGGTCCTCGACCTGGGCTGCGGCCAGGGCCAGTTGGTGCAGGCGCTGCTCAAGGACGCGCGCTTCACCGAGATCGTCGGCGTCGACGTGTCGGTGCGCGCGCTCACCATCGCCTCCCGGCGGCTGAAGCTGGACCGCATGGGCGAGCGGCAGGCCGCGCGGGTGAGGCTCGTCCAGGGCTCGCTCGCCTACACGGACAAGCGCCTCAAGGGCTACGACGCCGCCGTGCTCAGCGAGGTGATCGAGCACGTCGACCTGCCCCGGCTGCCCGCCCTGGAGTACGCGGTGTTCGGCGCCGCCCGCCCCCGCACGGTGCTCGTGACCACCCCCAACGTCGAGTACAACGTCCGCTGGGAGACCCTCCCGGCCGGGCACGTCCGGCACGGCGACCACCGCTTCGAGTGGACGCGTGCCGAATTCCGCCGGTGGGCGCTGACCGTCGCCGAACGGCACGGTTACGAGGTGGAGTTCCGGCCGGTCGGGCCGGACGACCCCGAGGTGGGACCGCCCACGCAGATGGCCGTCTTCTCGATGAGCACGGCCGGTACCGCTGTCACCGCGAAGGAGGAGAAGGCCGCATGACCGTCGACACCCCCGGGCGCACCCTGCCCGTCACCGACCTCTCCCTCGTGGTCCTCGTCGGCGCCTCCGGCTCCGGCAAGTCCACCTTCGCCCGCCGGCACTTCAAGCCCACCGAGGTGATCTCCTCCGACTTCTGCCGGGGCCTGGTCTCCGACGACGAGAACGACCAGAGCGCGACCCGGGACGCCTTCGACGTCCTGCACTACATCGCCGGCAAGCGGCTCGCCGCCGGCCGCCGCACGGTCGTCGACGCGACCAGCGTGCAGCCGGACGCCCGGCGGCAGCTGGTCGAGCTCGCCCGGAAGTTCGACGTGCTACCCATCGCCATCGTCCTCGACGTGCCCGAGGAGGTGTGCGCCGAGCGCAACGCGGCCCGCACCGACCGGGCGGACATGCCGCGACGCGTGATCCAGCGGCACGTCCGCGAGCTCCGCCGCTCCCTGCGTCACCTGGAGCGCGAGGGCTTCCGCAAGGTGCACGTGCTGCGCGGGACGGCGGAGGTGGAGAGCGCCACCGTCGTCACCGAAAAGCGTTTCAACGACCTCACCCACCTCACCGGCCCGTTCGACATCGTCGGTGACGTCCACGGCTGCGCCGCCGAACTGGAGGCGCTGCTCGGGAAGCTGGGCTACGTCGACGGGGTGCACCCCGACGGCCGTACGGCGGTCTTCGTCGGCGACCTCGTCGACCGCGGCCCGGACAGCCCGGGCGTGCTGCGCCGCGTGATGTCGATGGTGCGGTCCGGCGACGCGCTCTGCGTGCCCGGCAACCACGAGAACAAGTACGGGCGGTACCTGCGCGGCCGCAAGGTCCAGCACACCCACGGGCTCGCCGAGACCATCGCGCAGATGGAGGGCGAGAGCGAGGAGTTCAGACAGGAAGTACGGGAGTTCCTCGACGGGCTGGTCAGCCACTACGTCCTCGACGGCGGCAAGCTGGTCGTCTGCCACGCCGGTCTGCCGGAGAAGTACCACGGCCGCACCTCCGGCCGGGTCCGCAGCCACGCCCTGTACGGCGACACCACCGGGGAGACCGACGAGTTCGGGCTGCCGGTGCGCTACCCGTGGGCCGAGGACTACCGCGGCCGGGCGGCCGTGGTCTACGGCCACACCCCGGTCCCGGAGGCCACCTGGCTGAACAACACGATCTGCCTCGACACCGGCGCCGTCTTCGGCGGCAAGCTCACCGCGCTGCGCTGGCCGGAGCGGGAACTGGTCGACGTACCGGCCGAGCGGGTCTGGTACGAGCCGACGAAGCCGCTGCGCTCCGAGGCGCCGGGCGGGCAGGACGGACGGCCGCTGGACCTGGCGGACGTGCACGGCCGGCGGGTCGTGGAGACCCGGCACGCCGGGCGGATCGGCGTCCGTGAGGAGAACGCGGCGGCGGCACTCGAGGTGATGAGCCGTTTCGCGGTCGACCCTCGGCTGCTGCCCTACCTTCCGCCGACCATGGCTCCCACGGCCACCTCGCACCGGGACGGTTTCCTGGAGCACCCGGCCGAGGCCTTCGCCCAGTACCGGGACGACGGCGTGGAGCGCGTCGTGTGCGAGGAGAAGCACATGGGCTCGCGGGCGGTGGCGCTGGTGTGCCGGGACGCGGAGGCGGCGCGCAAGCGGTTCGGCGTGGACGGTCCCACCGGGTCGCTCTACACCCGCACCGGCCGCCCCTTCTTCGACGACGACTCGGTCACCGAGGAGATCCTGGGACGGCTCAGGTCGGCGGTCGAGTCGGCGGGCCTGTTCGCGGAACTCGACACCGAGTGGCTGCTGCTCGACGCGGAACTGATGCCGTGGTCGCTGAAGGCGTCCGGGCTGCTGCGCAGTCAGTACGCCGCGGTCGGCGCCGCTTCCGGCGCCGTGTTCCCGGGGGCGGTGGCCGCCCTGGAGGGCGCGGCGGCCCGCGGCGTCGACGTCACCGGCCTGCTCGCCCGCCAGCGCGAACGGGCGGCCGAGGCTGCGGCGTTCACGGCGGCGTACCGGCGCTACTGCTGGACCACGGACGGCCTGGACGGCGTACGCCTGGCACCGTTCCAGGTCCTCGCCGTACAGGGCCGCAGCCTCGCCGCCCTGCCGCACGACCAGCAGCTCGCCCTGCTCGACCGCCTCGTCGAGCACGACGGCACCGGTCTCCTTCAGACCACCCGGCGGCTGTACGTCGACACCGGCGACCCCGAGTCGGTGCGGGCCGGCGTCGACTGGTGGCTGGAGATGACCGGCCGGGGCGGCGAGGGCATGGTCGTCAAGCCGCTCGGCGCGCTGGTGCGCTCGGAGCAGGGCCGCCTCGTGCAGCCCGGCATCAAGTGCCGCGGCCGTGAGTACCTGCGGATCATCTACGGTCCCGAGTACACGCGCCCGGACAACCTGGCCCGCCTGCGCTCGCGGTTCTTGAACCACAAGCGGTCGCTGGCGCTGCGGGAGTACGCGCTCGGCCTGGAGGCCCTGGACCGGCTGGCCGAGGGGGAGCCGCTGTGGCGGGTGCACGAGGCGGTGTTCGGGGTGCTGGCTCTCGAGTCGGAGCCGGTGGACCCGCGGCTGTAGCCGGCCGCCTCCGGTGTGCCGGCCCGCGTCCTGGACGCGGGCCGGCCCGGTGTCAGGGGCGGCCCCGCAGAAACGGGGGTGAACAGGAGCGCGAATGGTCAGGATGGAGGCATGGGATTCCATGTCGACTCCGAGGCCGGGCGGCTGCGCCGCGTCATCCTGCACCGGCCCGATCTAGAGCTCAAAAGGCTCACCCCCAGCAACAAGGACGCCCTGCTCTTCGACGACGTCCTGTGGGTGCGCCGGGCGCGCGCCGAGCACGACGGCTTCGCCGACGTGCTGCGCGACCGCGGCGTCACCGTCCACCTGTTCGGCGAGCTGCTCACCGAGGCCCTGGAGATCCCGGCGGCGCGGACGCTCGTACTGGACCGGGTCTTCGACGAGAAGGAGTACGGCCCGCTGGCCACCGACCACCTCCGTGCGGCCTTCGAGGCGCTGTCCACCCGGGAGCTGGCCGAGGCGCTGGTCGGCGGGATGACCAAGCGGGAGTTCCTGGACGCGCACGCGGAGCCGACCTCGGTGCGCTTCCACGTCATGGACCTCGACGACTTCCTGCTCGACCCGCTGCCCAACCACCTCTTCACCCGGGACACCTCCGCCTGGATCTACGACGGCGTGTCCATCAACGCCATGCGCTGGCCCGCCCGGCAGCGCGAGACCGTGCACTTCGAGGCGATCTACCGGCACCACCCGCTCTTCCGGGACGAGGGGTTCCACATCTGGTCCGAGGGGCAGGCCGACTACCCGTCGACCATCGAGGGCGGGGACGTGCTCGTCATCGGCAACGGCGCCGTGCTCATCGGCATGAGCGAGCGGACCACCCCGCAGGCCGTCGAGATGCTGGCGCACAAGCTGTTCGCCGCGGGCTCCGCGGAGACGATCGTGGCCCTCGACATGCCCAAGCGGCGGGCGCTGATGCACCTCGACACCGTGATGACCATGGTCGACGGCGATGTGTTCACCCAGTACGCCGGGCTCGGCATGCTGCGCTCCTACACCATCGAGCCGGGCGTCGGCGAGAAGGAGCTGAAGGTCACCGACCACCCGCCGGAGCACATGCACCGCGCGATCGCCGCCGCGCTCGGGCTCAGCGAGATCCGGGTCCTCACCGCCACCCAGGACGTGCACGCCGCCGAGCGCGAGCAGTGGGACGACGGCTGCAACGTGCTCGCCGTCGAACCGGGCGTGGTCGTCGCCTACGAGCGGAACTCCACCACCAACACGCATCTGCGCAAACAGGGCATCGAGGTGATCGAGATCCCGGGCAGCGAGCTGGGGCGGGGACGGGGCGGCCCGCGCTGCATGAGCTGTCCGGTCGTACGGGATGCCGTATAGAGCGCGAAGGGAGCGCGACGGGAGCGTGATGCCGTGCGGAACCGGATGCCGCGCGAACGGCCCGGGCCGCGGTTTGCATACAAATGCTGAATGTCGTATAGACTTCCAGTGTCCCCGTCCCCGTGTCTTCTGGAGCGCCCATGGCGACAGTCCCGACCGCCCTCGCAGGCCGCCACTTCCTCAAGGAGCTCGACTTCACCGAGCGGGAGTTCCTCGGCCTGGTCGAGCTGGCCGCCGAGCTGAAGGCCGCGAAGAAGGCCGGGGCCGAGACCCAGTATCTGCGGGGCCGCAACATCGCGCTGATCTTCGAGAAGACGTCGACCCGCACCCGCTGCGCGTTCGAGGTCGCCGCCGCCGACCAGGGCGCCTCGACGACCTACCTCGACCCCGCCGGTTCGCAGATCGGGCACAAGGAGTCGGTGAAGGACACCGCGCGCGTGCTGGGCCGGATGTACGACGGGATCGAGTACCGCGGGGACAGCCAGGCCAAGGTGGAGGAACTGGCGGCGTACGCCGGCGTCCCCGTCTTCAACGGCCTCACCGACGACTGGCACCCCACGCAGATGCTCGCCGACGTCCTCACCATGACCGAGCACGGCGCCGTCCCGCTCAGGCAGACCGCGTTCGCCTACCTCGGCGACGCCCGCTTCAACATGGGCAACTCCTACCTGGTCACCGGCGCCCTGCTCGGCATGGACGTGCGGATCGTCGCCCCCAAGTCCTACTGGCCCGCCCAGGAGATCGTCGACCGGGCCCGCGCGCTCGCCGAGGCCGGCGGCGCGCGGATCACCCTCACCGAGGACGTGACCGAGGGCGTCCTCGGCGCCCACTTCGTCGCCACCGACGTCTGGGTCTCCATGGGGGAGCCCCAGGACGTCTGGGACGAGCGGATCACCGCGCTCGCCCCCTACGCCGTGACCACGGACGTGCTGCGCGCCACCGGCAACCCGAACGTGAAGTTCCTGCACTGCCTGCCCGCCTTCCACGACCTCGGCACCAAGGTCGGCCGCGAGATCCACGAGCGGCACGGACTGGACTCGCTGGAGGTCACCGACGAGGTTTTCGAGTCGGCCCACTCGGTCGTCTTCGACCAGGCGGAGAACCGGCTGCACACCATCAAGGCGGTCCTGGTCGCCACCCTGGGGTGAGCCGTCCCTGTTCCGACCGTGCCTGATCAGGCCTTCTGCTGACCGGCGGCCCGGAGCCACCCCTTCCGGAGCCACTGCGGGACCGACCCCGTCGCACCCGCACCACCAGAAACAAGCACCACCCGCATGCCCCGCATCAAGTCCCCCGCCCTCCTGGTGGCCGCATCCGGCGCCGACCGCGAGGGCCACGGCCTCGGGCCCTGTCGTCAGACTCCCGCCTGCCCGGCGACCCCTGGCACGCACGCTCGCCGCGTTGCCGAACCGCCCACGTGGCTCCGCCACGAGGGATCGGCCACGGGCGCCGCAACTCGCGCATGAACCGGGTCACGACGCCGGACGCGGACGGCACTGCGGCTGACGCTGACGCGGTACCACAGGCAGTCTGAACCACACCGCCTTGCCGGAGCCGGTGGGGCGGTGACCGCACGACGCGCTCAGCGTGCGGATCAGCAGCAGACCGCGCCCGTGCTCCTGCCAGAGGTCGGGCTCGCGGTCCGCGGGACGCGTGAGGTTGCCGGGCGGCACCGGGTCGGGGTCGTGCACCTCGACCTTGCAGCCGGTCGGCAGCAGCTCCACGACCAGCTCTATCGGGGCGTCGCCCGCGGTGTGCTCCACGGCGTTGGCGACCAGCTCGGCGGTGAGCAGTTCGGCGGTGTCGATGTCGGCGCCGTGCTCCAGCTCCGCGAACGCCGAACGGACCAGCGCGCGGGCCGCGGGTACGGCCGCCGCGGAGTGCGGCAGCGTGATGCGCCAGGAGGCGGGGGCGGAGGGGCGTTCGTGCAAGGCTGGTCCGTTCATGGCGCAGGCGTGTCCTGAGTGCCGAGGGAGTCAGGCCGTCCTGCTTTCAACCTGAGGAATGGTACGGCGCCTTTCGGCGGGGTCTCACGACGGGCACCGCCCGGGACCTTCGGCCCGGTGAGGGAGGCTTACCCGGGTGAACGGCGGGCTTTGCCCGGGTGCTCCCGTTGTTACCGCCTTATTGACGTCCGGTGACCTCTGTGACGCGACTGCACCTCTGTGAGCAGGGCGGTTTCCCGCCCTGCTCCTATCGCGTGATCCTGACGGCAGTCACGAATGAGTGATAACGTCGCAGGGTAGAGGTCAGTGAGGCAGTGCCCGCCCAAGGAGGCCGCACCCCATGAGTCCCTTCACCGGCTCCGCCGCCCCCACCTCACCGTGGCGCCATCTGCGCGTCGACCGCGCCGACGGCGTCGCCACCGTCACCCTCGCCCGCCCCGACAAGCTCAACGCGCTCACCTTCGGCGCCTACGCCGACCTGCGCGATCTGCTCGCCGAGCTGTCCCGGGAACGGTCCGTGCGCGCCCTGGTACTGGCCGGCGAAGGACGCGGCTTCTGCTCCGGCGGTGACGTCGACGAGATCATCGGCGCCACGCTGTCCATGGACACCGCCCAGCTGCTCGACTTCAACCGGATGACCGGACAGGTGGTCCGGGCGGTACGGGAGTGCCCGTTCCCGGTGATCGCGGCGGTGCACGGCGTGGCGGCGGGCGCCGGGGCGGTGCTCGCGCTGGCGGCGGACTTCCGCATCGCGGACCCCACCGCCCGCTTCGCGTTCCTCTTCACCCGGGTCGGGCTGTCCGGCGGCGACATGGGCGCCGCCTACCTGCTGCCCCGGGTCGTCGGCCTCGGCCACGCGACCCGCCTCCTCATGCTCGGAGAACCGGTCAGGGCCCCCGAGGCCGAGCGGATCGGCCTGATCAGCGAGCTGACGGACGAGGGCCGGGCGGACCAGGCCGCACAGCAACTGGCCCGCCGCCTGGCCGACGGCCCGGCGCTGGCCCACGCCCAGACGAAGGCCCTCCTCACGGCCGAGCTGGACATGCCCCTGGCAGCAGCGGTGGAACTGGATGCGTCGACCCAGGCCCTCCTCATGACCGGCGAGGACTACGCGGAGTTCCACGCGGCGTTCCAGGAGAAGCGCCCGCCGAAGTGGCAGGGACGGTGAGGATGCCGACCTCAGGGGCGCGTCCCTCACGCATCGCGATCATCGGCGGCGGCCCCGGTGGCCTCTACGCGGCGGCCCTCCTCAAACGCCTCGACCCCTCCCGTGACATCACCCTCTGGGAACGCAACGCCCCCGACGACACCTTCGGCTTCGGAGTCGTCCTCTCCGACGAGACCCTGGGCGGCATCGAACACGCCGACCCGGCCGTCTACGAGGCCCTGCAACAGCACTTCGTCCGCTGGGACGACATCGACATCGTCCACCGGGGAGAACGCCACACCTCCGGAGGCCACGGCTTCGCGGCACTGGGCCGCAAACGCCTCCTGGAGATCCTGCACGACCGCTGCCGCGACCTCGGCGTCGACCTCCGCTTCCGCACCGGGGCCCCGCCCCCGGCCACCCTCGCGACGTCCCACGACCTGGTCATCGCCGCCGACGGAGTCCACAGCACCACCCGCGAGACCTACGCCGACACGTTCCGCCCTCACCTCACGACCCACCGCTGCCGGTACATCTGGCTCGCCGTCGACTTCCCCTTCGACGCGTTCCGCTTCGAGATCGCCGAGACGGAGCACGGCGTGATGCAACTGCACGGCTACCCCTACGCCCCCGATGCCTCCACCGTGATCGTCGAAATGCGCGAGGAGGTCTGGCACGCGGCCGGTTTCGACGAACTCGGCGAGCAGGAGTCGATCGAACGCTGCGCGAAGATCTTCGCCGACGCGCTGGGCGGCCACCCGCTGCAGTCCAACAACTCCGCCTGGACCACCTTCCGCACGGTCGTCAACGACCGCTGGTCGCACGGCAACGTCGTCCTGCTCGGCGACGCCGCCCACACCGCCCACTTCTCCATCGGCTCCGGCACCAAGCTCGCCGTCGAGGACGCCCTCGCCCTCGCGGCCTGCCTGCAGGAACGGCCCACCCTCGGCGAGGCCCTCACCGCGTACGAGCAGGAGCGCAAGCCCGTCGTCGCCTCCACCCAGCGTGCCGCGAGGGCCAGCCTGGAGTGGTTCGAGAACCTCGCGTCGCACCTCGGCCAGCGGCCCCGCCAGTTCGCCTTCAACCTGCTCACCCGCAGCCGCCGCGTCACCCACGACAACCTCCGGCTGCGCGACGCGCGCTTCACCGAGGCCGTGGAGCACGAGTTCGGCTGCCCGCCCGGCACACCCCCGATGTTCACCCCGTTCCGGCTGCGCGGCCTGACGCTGCGCAACCGGGTCGTGGTCTCGCCCATGGACATGTACTCGGCCGTCGACGGCGTCCCCGGCGACTTCCACCTCGTCCACCTCGGCGCCCGCGCGCTCGGCGGCGCCGGGCTGGTGATGACCGAGATGGTCTGCGTGAGCCCCGAGGGCCGGATCACCCCCGGCTGCGCCGGTCTCTACACCGGCAAGCAGGCCGAGGCCTGGCGGCGGATCACCGACTTCGTGCACCGCCAGGCGCCCGGCACCGGCATCGGCGTGCAGCTCGGCCACAGCGGGCGCAAGGGCTCGACCAGGCTGATGTGGGAAGGGATGGACGAGCCGCTCGACGACGGCAACTGGCCGCTCGTGGCCGCATCCCCCCTGCCGTACAAGCCCGGCAGCCAGACACCGCGCGAGCTGTCCCGCGCCCAGCTCACCGACATAAGGGAGCAGTTCACCGCCGCCGCCCTGCGTGCCGCCCGCGCCGGCTTCGACCTGCTGGAACTGCACTGCGCCCACGGCTATCTGCTCTCCGGCTTCCTCTCCCCGCTGACCAACCGGCGCACCGACGCCTACGGCGGCTCGCTCGCCAGACGGCTGCGCTTTCCGCTGGAGGTCTTCGACGCCGTACGGGCCGTGTGGCCGGAGGAGAGGCCGATGACCGTGCGCGTCTCGGCCACCGACTGGGCCGAGGGCGGCACCACGCCCGAGGAGGCCGTCGCGATCGCCCGCGCCTTCGCCGCGCACGGCGCCGACGCGATCGACGTCTCGACCGGGCAGGTCGTGGCCGAGGAGCGGCCGGAGTTCGGGCGGTCGTACCAGACGCCGTACGCCGACCGGATCCGGCACGAGGCGGGCGTCCCGGTGATCGCGGTCGGCGCCATCTCCTCCTGGGACGACGTCAACTCCCTGATCCTCGCGGGCCGCACGGACCTGTGCGCACTGGGCCGACCGCACCTGTACGACCCGCACTGGACGCTGCACGCGGCCGCCGAGCAGGGGTACGACGGACCGGGCGTCGTCTGGCCGGCCCCGTATCGGGCGGGCAGCCGGCCGCCCCGGACCGGACGCACCGACGCCCCCAAGCCCCGTCTGACACTCGGCCGTTGACGCCGGCCGCCCCGGCGGTGCGCGCTCAGTCGCCGAGCTCGACCATGCCGGCCGTGGGGGTCGCCCCGTCCGCCGGGTCGATCAGGAGGAACGCGCCGGTTCGGCGGGAGACGGCGTAGTCGTCGAGGGGCAGCGGCTCGGCGGTGCGCAGGGTGATCCGCCCCAGGTCGTTCGCCGCCAGATCGGGGGCGCCGGCCAGGTCCTCGACGATCGCCTCGACGGTCCGGGCGGTGTGCCGCAGCAGCATCCGGCCGCCGACCCGCAAGGGGCGGTCGGCAAGGTGGCAGACGGCCGTGCGGACGTCCTGTGTGAGCGCCGGCACGCCGACCCCGGCCGTGATCACGTCGCCGCGCGAGATGTCCCGCTGGTCGGCCAGGCGCAGGCTGACCGACTGCGGCGCGAACGCCCGGTCGGCCGGGCACCGAGGACGTCGCTGCCGGTGATCTCGGAGGACTCGCCGGACGGATGGATGGTCACCCGGTCGCCGACGCGCAGTGAGCCGGACGCCAACTGCGCGGCGCAGTGGCGCACTTCGCCGTGCCGGATGACGTACTGCACGGGGAGACGGGCGGGCGCGTCGGCCGGGGCGGTGGCGACGGGCACGTTCTCTCTTCGCGGTCACAGGCCCGCGAAGGCCGCCCCCGCGTCGCGCAGCCGCTCGTGCAGCCCGCGGAACACCGCCGCCGACCGCACGCCGGGCCAGTCGGCCGGCAGCAGGCCGGCCGGCAGGCCCGGGTCGGCGTACGGCAGATGACGCCAGGAGTCCAGGGCGAGCAGATAGTCGCGGTAGGCCTCCTCGGGCGGGGTCTCCGCGCGCCGCTCCCAGTCGCGCAGCACGCGCGCGTGCCGGTCGAGGAACGCCTCGTGCTCCTTGGCGATCGCCGCCAGGTCCCACCAGCGGGCGACCGCCTCGGCGGTCGGCGCGAAGCCGAGGTGCTCGCCGCGGAAGAGGTCGACGTACGGGTCGAGACGCAGCCGCTGCAGGGTGTGCCGGGTCTCCTCGTGGAGCCGGGCGGGGGCGATCCACACGCCGGGCGCGGCCGTGCCGAAGCCGAGCCCGGCCAGGCGGGAACGCAGCACGTGCCGCTTCTGCCGTTCCGACTCGGGCACGGAGAACACCGCGAGCACCCAGCCCTCGTCCTCGGGCGGCGCGGTGGCGTAGATGCGCCGGTCGCCGTCGTCGAGCAACTGGCGGGCGTCCGGGGAGAGTTCGTAGCCCGCCGCGCCCTGTTCGGTACGCGCGGGGACGAGCAGGCCGCGTCGCTTGAGCCGGGACACCGACGAGCGCACCGAGGGCGCGTCCACCCCGACCGCGGCCAGCAGCCGGATCAGCTCGGCGACCGGTACCGGGCCGGGCATGAAGCGGCCGTACGCGCCGTAGAGCGTGACGATGAGGGACCGGGGAGCGTGCTGGTCGGACACGTTGATCATCTTAGGTCGTACGGATCACTGCTGGTCACCCTCACTGCGCAGGCGGAACCGCTGGAGCTTGCCGGTCGCGGTGCGCGGAAGGGCGTCCAGGAAGACGATCTCACGGGGGCACTTGTAGGGCGCGAGTTCGGACAGGACGAACGCGCGCAGGGCCGCCGGGTCCCGTTCGGCGCCCTCCTTCAGGACGGCGTACGCCACCACCGCCATGCCGCGCGCCTCGTCGGGCCGGCCGACGACCGCCGCCTCCACCACGTCCGGATGCCGCAGCAGCGCCTCCTCCACCTCCGGTCCGGCGATGTTGTAACCGGCCGAGATGATCATGTCGTCGGCGCGGGCGACGTAGCGGAAGTAACCGTCGGGCTCGCGGACGTAGGTGTCGCCGGTGAGGTTCCAGCCGTCGCGCACGTACTCCCGCTGCCGTGGATCGGCGAGATACCGGCAGCCGACCGGGCCGCGCACGGCCAGCCTGCCCGGCTCGCCGTGAGGCAGTTCGTGCCCCTCGGCGTCGACCACGCGCGCCTGCCAGCCGGGGACGGGCAGACCGGTCGTGCCCGGTCTGATGTGCTCGTCGGCCGCCGAGATGAAGATGTGCAGCAGCTCGGTGGCGCCGATGCCGTTGATCAGGCGCAGCCCGGTGCGCTCGTGCCAGGCCCGCCAGGTGGCCGCGGGCAGGTTCTCGCCGGCCGACACGCAGCGGCGCAGCGACGACAGGTCGTGGCCGTCGAGTTCGCCGAGCATCACGCGGTACGCCGTCGGCGCGGTGAACAGCACCGACACCCGGTGCTCGGCGATCGCGGGCAGCAGCTGCTTCGGGCCCGCCTGTTCCAGCAGCAGCGCGCCCGCGCCCGCCCGCAGCGGGAAGACGACCAGGCCGCCCAGGCCGAAGGTGAAGCCGAGCGGGGGACTGCCCGCGAAGACGTCGTCGCCGCGGGGGCGCAGCACATGCTGCGAGAAGGTGTCCGCGATCGCCAGCACGTCCCGGTGGAAGTGCATGCACCCCTTCGGGCGGCCGGTGGTGCCGGAGGTGAACGCGATCAGCGCCACGTCGTCGGCCGCGGTGTCCACGGCCTGGTACGGGGTGCCGGGCGCCGGGAGGTTGAGCAGGTCGTCGGGCGCGTCCCCGCCGAACGTGGTGATCCGCAGGCCCGGTATCTCCGCCTTGGCGAGGTCGTCGACGGCCCGGACGTCGCACAGCGCGTGCCGGACGCGGGCGATCCCGCAGATCGTGCTCAGCTCGTGCGGGCGCTGCTGGGCCAGCACGGTGACGGCGACCGCGCCGGCCTTCAGCACCGCCAGCCAGCAGGCGGCCAGCCAGGGCGTGGTGGGGCCGCGCAGCAGGACGCGGTTGCCGGGGACGACGCCGAGTTCGGCGGTGAGGACGTGCGCGAGGCGGTCCACGCGGGCGCGCAGATCGCCGTACGTCCAGGCGGGGCCCTGCGGGGTGCGGAAGACCGGGTGGGTGTCGGGCGGGCCGGTCAGCAGCTCGGCGGCGCAGTTCAGCCGTTCGGGGTAGCGCAGCTCCGGCAGGTCGAAGCGGAGTTCGGGCCACTGGTCGCGCGGCGGGAGATGGTCGCGCGCGAAGGTGTCGACGTGGGCGGAGCGGGTCGGACGGTCGTCCATGGCGGTTCGCCCCCTTGCCTGGTGGGCGTCGTGGTGGGCTCGCACCAGGAGCGTATCGTGTTGGTGACGGCAGTCAACGGGGCGCGATACCGTCGGGTGAGACCACTCCGGAGGGAGGGCCGGCCGTGCCCGCATTCTCACTCGAACCGGAACAAGCCGCCTGGTGTGCCGAGCTGCGCACCCTGGCCGCCGAACAACTGCGCCCGCTCGCCGAGAAGGGGGAACCGGGCCACGTCAACCGCCCCCTCGTCACCGAACTCGGCCGCCTCGGCCTGCTGGACCGGCTGTTCGCCTCCGGCGCCCTCGACCTCTGCCTGATGCGCGAGTCGCTCGCCTACGCCTGTACGGAGGCCGAGACCGCCCTCGCCCTCCAGGGCCTGGGCGCCCACCCGGTCCACGCGCACGGCACCCCGGTCCAGCGCGACCGCTGGCTCCCGGGCGTCCGCGAGGGCGGCGTGATCGCGGCCTTCGCCCTCAGCGAGCCGGGCGCCGGCTCGGACGCGGCGGCCCTGTCGCTGTCCGCCGAGCCCGACGGCGCCCGCCGTTGGCGGCTCACCGGCGAGAAGTGCTGGATCTCCAACGCGCCCGAGGCCGACTTCTCCACCGTCTTCGCGCGGACGACCCCCGACGCGGGCGCGCGCGGAGTCACCGCCTTCCTCGTCCCGGCCGACCGGCCCGGCCTCACCGGCACCGCGCTCGACATGCTCTCCCCGCACCCCATCGGCGCCCTCCGCTTCGACGCCGTGCCCGTCACCGCCGACGACGTGCTCGGCGAGGTCGACCGGGGCTTCAAGGTCGCCATGGGCACGCTCAACCTGTTCCGCCCCAGCGTCGGCGCCTTCGCCGTCGGGATGGCCCAGGCCGCGCTGGACGCCGCCCTCGACCACACCGCCCGAAGGGACGCCTTCGGCGGCAAACTGAGGGACCTTCAGACCGTCGCCCACCAGATCGCCGAGATGGCCGTACGCACGGAGGCGGCCCGCCTGATGGTGTACGCGGCGGCGACCGCGTACGACGACGGCGCGGACGGTGTCCCGCGGCGGGCCGCGATGGCGAAACTGCTCGCCACCGAGACGGCGCAGTACGTCGTCGACGCGGCGGTCCAACTGCACGGCGCGCGGGCGCTGCGCCGCGGCCACCTGCTCGAACACCTCTACCGCGAGGTGCGCGCCCCGCGCGTCTACGAAGGGGCGAGCGAGGTCCAACGCGGCATCATCGCCAAGGAGTTGTACGCCACCCTGGAGGCCCGACCGTGACCGCCGAGCGCATCGACCCGCCCGACCTCTCCCCGGCCACCGGCTTCTCCCACGCCGTCGTCGCCACCGGCTCCCGGCTGGTCTTCCTGGCCGGCCAGACCGCCCTCGACACCGACGGCAAGGTCACCGGCGACACCCTGCCCCAGCAGTTCGAGAAGGCGCTCGGCAATCTGCTGACCGCCCTGCGCGCGGCCGGCGGCACCCCGTCCGACCTCGCCCGCGTCACCGTCTACGCCACCGACGTCGCCGCCTACCGGGCGCACGCCCCCGAACTGGGCCGCGTCTGGCGGAGCCTGGCCGGACGGAATTACCCGGCCATGGCGGTCGTCGAGGTCGTACGGCTCTGGGACGAGGCGGCGATGGTGGAACTCGACGGGTTCGCCGTGCTGCCCTGACGCCGGGGCGCGACCACCCGGCCGTCGGGCCGGGAGCACGAGGGCCGGTGGGAACACATGGCGCACCTCCACGGTCGTCGGACCATCCGTACGACCCACACCACGCTCCCGCCGTGAACGCGGGGGAACGGACCGCCGAGAAGCGTGACAGGACGGGGACAACACCCGGACGGTTCCCGGACGGCCGGGCGGACTCGCCACCGAAGGAGTGACGGTCACGGCCCGGGACGCGCGTGCCCGGTACCAGTGGAAGCCCCCACCTCAGGAGGTCCTTCCATGTCCCTGCGCCCCGCGCTCGGCGTGGCCGCCACCGCCGCGCTGGCCCTGTTCGCCGCCACCCCCTCGACGCCGGCGGCCGCCGACTCGAACCAGTCGGTCACCGCCGACTCGAACCAGTCGGTCACCGTCGACCCCTCGGGCCGGATCGCCGCCGACGGCACGATCACCCTCACCGGCACCTACCGCTGCTCCGACAACACCGGACCGGTCTTCATCAGCTCCACCATCGCCCAGGACAGCCCTTTGGTCCGGTACGGCATCGGCGGTAGCCGCGCCGTGTGCGACGGCCAGGCGCACCGCTGGGAGAACATCGGCAAGCCGCGCAACCGCGTACTGAAGGAAGGCACCGCCCAGGTCGAGGCCACGCTGATGGAGCTCCGCCCGCAGGGCGGGCTGCCGCTGCCCGCCTTCCTCGCGACACAGCGGCAGGACGTCGTGCTGGCCAAGAGCTGACGGGCGCACCGCACTCGTACGGACCCGCCCGCCGCCGGACCACCCGGCGGCGGGCGTCGGTCAGGCCAGCATGTGCTCCCGAAGACGGCGCAGCACACGGGACAGCAGCCGGGACACGTGCATCTGGGAGCAACCGAGCACCGCCCCGATCTGAGCCTGGGTCATCTCCTGCCCGAAGCGCATCTCGATGATCCGGCGTTCCCGCTCGTCCAGGTCCCGCAGCAGCGGCGCCAGCGCGTGCAGGTTCTCCACCTTCTCCAGGGCGGGGTCCTCGTCGCCCAGGAGGTCGGCGTACGTCGTGGCGCCCTGGGTGTCGTCGCTGTCCGTCGGCAGGTCGAGGGAGCCCGCGGTGTACGCGTTGGCCGCGACGAGCCCCTCGGTCACCTCGTCCTCGCTCATGCCCAGGTGCCCGGCCAGCTCCGCCACCGTCGGCTCGCGGTCGAGGCGGACGGACAGCTGTTCCCTGGCGCGGGTCAGCGTTCCGCGCAGTTCCTGCAGGCGCCGCGGGACGTGCACCGCCCAGCTCGTGTCGCGGAAGAAGCGCTTGATCTCGCCGACGACATAGGGGATGGCGAAGCTGGAGAACTCGACCTCCCGGGTGAGGTCGAACCGGTCGATCGCCTTGATCAGGCCGATCGTGCCCACCTGGACGATGTCCTCCAGGTCGCCCCCGTTGCGGAAGCGGCGCGCGACGAACCAGACCAGCGAGAGGTTCATCTCGATCAGCGTGTTGCGCGCGTACTGGTACTCGTGCGTGCCCTCCTCCAGCTCCGCGAGCCGGTCCAGGAACAGCTTCGTCAGCTCGCGGGCGTCCCGCGGCGCCACCGCGGAGCCGTCCGCGATCCAGGGCAGTTCCCCGGTGCACGGTGTGTCGCTCGCAACGGTCTCAAGGACCTCGCGCTGCGGCTCCGTGGACATCGCGGTCATCCTCGTTCCCTCCCTGGTTCACCCGACGCGCGGATCGTCTCCGTGGTGTGGTCGCCGCGTCGGTCGGACGACCGGATACCCCGGCCTGAAGTCGTCATACCCGGTAAGAGCCGTCGCGGCGGGCGGCGCCCCGTCACGCCGGCACGACTCGGGGAGCCCATGACCCGCACGGCAGGACCGCGCCCCGGCTCGCCGCCGTCACCGGCCCGGCAGGTCCGACGCCACTTCACGGGCCGCCCGCGCCCCCGACGCCAGCGCACCCTGCACCGATCCCGACGCCCGGTGGTCGCCGCACGTGTACCGGCGCGCACCCACCCGGGTGCGGCGGCTGAGCGGCCGCCCCGGCGGCATCGCGGGCAGCGCCTCCTCGACCGTGCGCGTCGCGATCGGGTCCCAGCCCGAGGTCTCGGCCTCGTAGCACTCGGCCAGGGCCGCCCGTACGGTCTTCTCCCCGCCCTCGGCGTCACCGCCGAGCACCGAGGTGGCGACCAGCGCGTAACCGCGCGGGGCGTACGCCGGGTGCACCTCGCTCAGCACGACGCTGTTCACGAAACGCCCCCGCACGTCCGTCACCAGCGTCGGCTCGCGCAGCGGGGAGCGGTCGGCGAGGTGGTAGTACGTGGTCACCGTGCGGTACGGCGGTACGGTCAGGTCCGGCAGCAGGCGGGCCGACGCGGCGGGTCCCGCCGCCACGACCACCGCCCGCGCCGGTACGGGCCGGTCGCCGTCCACGAGGACGCCCTCGTCCGTCAGGGCCGTCACCGGCGACTCCAGGACCAGGGTGCCGGGCGGGAGCGGGGCCGCCAGCAGCTCGGGCACCGCGCCGATACCGGCGGCCGGCAGGCAGAGCGTGCCGCGCGCCATGCTGCGCCACACCAGGTGGAAGAACCGCGCGGAGGTCTCCAGCTCGTCCTCCAGGAACACCCCGGACAAGAACGGTCGGAAGAACCGTTCCACGAAGCCGTCGGTGAAGCCCGCGCCGGCCAGCGCCCGCCGGGTCGTGGTGTCCCGCCGCCGTCGCAGCAGCGCCGGGGGCGCGAGCGTGTCCCAGCCCGTCAGCACCGCCAGGGCGGCCAGGTCGCGCGGCCCCGCGATGCCACCGGTCAGCCCTTCCAGGGCCTGCCTCGGCGCGCGCGTGGGGTCGGCGAACCGCAGTCGCCGGTCGCCGTCGCACACCAGGAACCCGGGAGTGAAGCGGCGCAACCGCAGCCGCCCCAGCGGCACCCGGTGCCGTACCTGCGGATAGGCGGTGTTGAAGACCTGGAAGCCACGGTCCACGGTGCACCCGGCCACGACGTCGGTGCGCATCCGGCCGCCGGGCCGGTCCCCGGCCTCCAGCAGCCGCACCCGCAGCCCCGCCGCGAGCAGGTCCCGGGCACAGGCCAGTCCGGCCGCTCCGGCGCCCACGACGACGACGTCCCACGGCGCGCGGTCCAGGTGTCGACTGCTCATCCGGCTCCCTCACGTCCGTCGCCGCCCGGGCACGGCCACCCGCACCCCGCCTCTCTTCCCCCGGACCCGGCCCGGCGGATGCGCGGCGCGGCTGCCGGCCGCCGGGGCCGGCCCGGTCGCCGGAGCCGGCCGTGAAGGACGGCTCCCGGCAACCGGACGGGGGCCGCGGGACGCTCAGCTCAGCTCGGCGCCCTTCGCGGCGGCCTCCTCCTCCGTCTTGGCCCGGCCGGTGGCGAGTGTGCCGCTCGCGCTTTCCAGGTGGGCCCGCACGAACCACTGGAACTGCTCCAGGTCCCGCAGTTGCTCGATGAGCAGGTCCTCCGTGGCGGTGTCGAGCTCACCGGCCTCCTTGATCCCGGCGCGCACGTCCTCGATCACGCCGGTGTAGACCAGGTCGAGTGCGCCGAGATGGGCGATCGCGTCGGCCCGGCCGATGGAGTAGTCGTCCCAGGTGCGCTCGGTCACCAGCGCCCCCGGCGTGCCCTGGGCCACGCCGCCGAGCGCGGCGATGCGCTCCGCCGTGTCGTCGGCCATCTCCCGGACCCGCTCCACCTGCGGGTCGATCATCTCGTGGACGGCGATGAAGTGGGGGCCGACCACGTTCCAGTGCACGTGCTTGAGCGTCAGATGCAGATCGTTCAGCGCGTGCAGGCGAAGGCGCAGCAGGCCGATCAGCCGGCCGGCCGCCTCGCGCTCGATGCCCGGGACCGTGTACTTCGGGGTCAGATCCTGTGTCATGGCTCACCTCGGTTCTCAGCAGGAGTGCGCGTGTGCACCACGCCAGCACTGTTGCCCCGGTTCGACCATGTCAGACACGGGTGTCCCCGGCGCGGCGGGATGGTCGGTACGGGTGGACGGATGCCGGCCCGGCAGCACGAAGGCGCATCCCACGAGCCGCGTCGCGAGGAACGAACCGCACAGCGCCCCTCAGGTCGCGGCCGGCGGCCGGGCCCGGAGCGGGGCGAACCCGACGTGAAGGGAGACACCCCGTGCGTACGTGGATGGTGCGACCCGACGGGGGCAGGCCGGACGGCCGCGGCTGCGCCCACACCGAGACGCCGGACCCGGCGGCCGTGCCGCACCGCGACGTGTGCCGGGAGTGCGCGGCACGCGGACGGCGCTGGGTCCGTCTGCGGCTGTGCCTGTCGTGCGGCCACGTGGGCTGCTGCGACAGTTCGCCCGGCGGCCACGCCGACGCCCACCACCGGGCCACCGGACACCCCGTGATGTGCTCCGCGGAGCCGGGCGAGGAGTGGGCGTGGTGTTACGTCGACGAGGTCTACCTGGAGCCGCGCGACGCGGAGGGTCACGAGGGCGGTCCCGTGCCACGGTGACGGGACGCGCGCACGGCGCCCGGCCGGAAGTACGGGCGGCTCCGGCATCACGCACGCCGGTGCGCCGGCGGGTCGGCCGGGGTGGTCCGGGTCCCGGGACTCGCCGCGAGTTCGGCCTGACGGGCCCGGCGACGGGCGGCAAGGGACTCGCGGGCCGCCTCGCGGGGGTGGCGGCGGCGCCAGTACGGGTTGTCGTGCGGCAGCCTGCTCGACACGCGTCCGTACATGCCGAAGGTCAGGATGAGCAGCGCCATCACGAAGGTGAAGACGACGTTGGTCATGCCGAAGTCGAGGATGTTGCCGGACCGGTCCAGGACGACCAGGTGGGCGAATCCGCTGATCAGGAACAGCGTGCCGACGACCATGTTGAGCGTCGAGGCGACGTTGCCGCCGACGACGGCGCCGCAGATCAGGACGAGTCCCACCACGACCGAGATCAGACTCAGCAGGCCGTTGGTGCTCAGGCCGGCGATCCGGGTCCCGTCCGTGTCGAACGGGCTGAGCCGGTCCGCGAAGCCCAGACAGCCGAAGACCAGCAGGATCACGCCGCACAGTCCGGCGCCGTAGCGGTAGACCGTGGCCAGTCGGTGGTCCACGGGAAGCTCGTCGCGAAGCCTCATGACCCATCCTCTCGGTGTGTTCCGGCCCTCCGCGGCGAGGTGGAGCCTCGACCGCTTCTGTTCCTCCTTTCCGTGAAGGGGTGCGGGACGGTTGCGCTCCGGGCCGCACCGCCGCCCGCACGGGGTCCTCCTCCGTGCCCCCGCATCCGCGGCACGTCCAGGAGGCGAAGAGTCGTGTGCCCACCGCCCGGGCACGTGCGTACCACCGCGAACAGGACGACCCCGTGCCATGACCCGACCCCCCGCCGACGCCACGGCGCCCGCCCCCGGCCCGCCCGACGTGGGCGTGACGACCGGCTTCCTCGCCCGCAAGCTCGGCGTCTCCCCGACGACCCTGCGCTCCTGGGACCGCCGCTACGGCCTGGGACCGGCCACCCGGGCCGAGGGGCGGCACCGCCGCTGGACCCCGGACGACGTCGCCATGGTGCGGGAGATGTGCCGGCTGACGGCGGCGGGCGTCCCGCCCGCGGAAGCGGCCCGTGCCGCGCGGGAACACTTCGCGCGGCGCGCTGCGGCGAAACCCCTGGCCGACGGCTCGCCCGCCGCGGTCGACCACCCCGCCGACACCTCTCAGGCATGGGCGGAACCCTCCGCCGACACCTTTCAGGCCGGGTCAGAACCCCCCGCCGACAGCTCTCCGTCCCGGGCGGAACCCTCCGCCGACATCTCGCCCGCAACCCCGCGGCCGGCGCCCGAAGGCGGCGAGCCACCGTCCGCCCCCGTCGCCCCGCGCCCGGCGAGGGGCGCGCACTCGGGCAGCGGTCTGCCGCTCGGCGACGTCCGCCGGGAGGGCCGGGGCCTCGCCCGCGCCGCCGTGCGGATGGACTCCGTGGCCGTGCAGGAGCAGATCACCGCCGCCATCGCGACGTACGGTCTGATCGACGCATGGGAGACCGTGCTGACACCCACCCTGCGCGCGGTCGGCCGCAAATGGGAGTCGTCGGACGACCGCTACGTGGAGGTCGAGCACCTGCTGTCCTGGCACATCTCGGCGACGCTGCGCCACGGTTACGTCGGCTCGGTGCTGCGGCACCGGGCGGTGGACGCCCGCCCGGTGCTGCTGGCGTGCCTGCCCGGCGAGCAGCACACCCTGCCCCTGGAGGCGCTCGGCGCCGCGCTCGCGGAGCACGGCCTGCCGGTGCTGATGCTGGGCGCCGCCGTGCCGGCCGAGGCCCTGCTCGCCGCCGTGCGGCGCACCGGTCCGGGGACCGTGGCCCTGTGGTCGCAGTCCCGGTCCACCGCCGACTGGCCGCTGGCGCGCCACGTCGCGGCGACGTGGTGGGGCGTCCGGGGCGCCCGTACCCGCAGTCGCGTGCTGCTCAGCGGGCCCGGCTGGGGGGTCCGCACCGCCGCGGGCCTGCTGCGTCCGCGCGGACTGCGCGAGGCCGTCGCCCTGTCACTGCCGTCGGCCGGCGCACCCGAGACATCGGACCCCCAGGCCTGACGCCACCGCGCTCCTCGCGCCATGGAGTCCCACGGGCCTCGCTACGCGACCTCGGCGTCCCGCAGGCACAGGCTCAGTCGCTGCAGTCCGCGTCGGGTGTGACTCTTCACGGTGCCGAGCGGCCAGCCGGTCACCTGGGATATCTGCGTCTGGGTGAGGTCGTCGTAGAAGGCGAGGCTGAGCACCCGGCGCTGGGCCTCCGTCAGCGTGGCCATGGCCTGCCGTACGACGACCCGGTCGAGCACGAGCTGTGGTTCGGAGGTCCGGCGCCGGTCCTCCAGCAGCAACAGGGACCCGGCGGTGGCCGCGAGTTCCCCGCGTCGCGTCCGCGCGGACAGGGCGTCGGCCACCTTGCGGCGGGTGATGCCCACCAGCCAGGCGGACAGCACCCCGCGCGCCGGATCGAAGCCCTTCCGGCCGCGCCAGGCGGCGAGGAAGACGTTCTGGGTGACGTCCTCGGCCTCCCCGGCGTCACCGAGCGAGCGGCGGGCGATCGTGTAGACCAGCGCCCCCCAGGCGCGGTAGACGTCGGCCAGGGCGCTCTCGTCCCCGGCGGCGAAGCGGGCTGCCAACTCCCGGGCCGCTGGGGACCGGGGGTCCCGCGGCGCCGGCGGGGCGGTGGGCTCGGTGCGGACTGTCTGCCGTGCGGTCATGGCGACCACTCCCGGGGACGAACGGAGGGCGTCCGCGCGGTGTGCGGACTCGGCGGCCGCGGGGGCGGCGCCGTCCCCCTCACCGTCACCCGAATCGATGCACCGAAACAACTTGCATCGTCGTTGCATCGTTTCTTGGCAGGCGGCAGGCGGCAGGCGGCGGGCGGCGGGCGGCGGGCGGCGGGCAGCGCGCCGCGCGCCGCGTGCGGTGTGCGGCGTGCGGCGTGCGGTGTACGCGAGCGGTGTCTCAACCGGTGTGGGGACCACGCACGAGGCTGTCCCCCGAGTGCTCCGGATCGCCGTTGTAGGGCTGGACGGAGACGTCCACCAACGAGTACTCGCCGAGGTCGACGTTCTCCGGAACGGGGAGCGCGGCGTGGCCGTCGGGGCCGAGGACGCCGAGCGAGACGAGCTTGCTGTGCGTGCGGTCCATGAGCCAGACCTCGAAGTAGCCCGAGGTGCGAGGCAGACCGGTGACCGTCACGTCGAGGGTGCGGTGACCGCCGCCGTCGGTGAGCCGGGCGTAGCCGGCCGACCCGGGCCGCAGTGAGTCCAGCCGCTCACCGGCGGCGGACGGGGCACTGGACGAGCCGTTGGACGAGCCCTCCTGGGCGGCCCACCAGGTGATGCCGCCGCCGGCGGCGGCCCCGAGCAGCGCGGCGCACGCGGCGAGCACCACCGTCAAGCGCCTGGACCGCGTCGGCTTCGGCGCGCGGGGGAGCGGCCCTGGTGCCCTCGTGGCGCCGAAGGACCGGGAGGCGAGGCCGAGTTCGCCGGCGACGGCGTCCCACAGACCGGCCGGTGGCTCGTCGAGGTCCTCGTCCTGGCCCATGGGCGCCCTGGCGGCCGACACCACCCGGCGCAGGGCGTTCAGCTCCCGGCCGCAGCGAGCACACGTGCGCACGTGCTCGGCGGCCGCGGGCGGCGCGGGTTCGCCCAGGGCCATGGCGGCCAGCGTCTCCTCGTCCGTGTGTTCCACCGTCCACCTCCGACCGGGAGCCTTCCCGGCTCGTCACCGGGCCGGGTCTCCCCATCCGCCCCGACGCCGTCACTTCGACGCCGGCACCGCGGTGACGACCAGGTTGTTCCGGTATCCACCGTCGTCCGGCAGGAAGGGGCCGGTGCACGTGATCAGGGTCAGGGCCGCGGACCCGTCCCTGCGGAACGCCCCCGACTCCGCCAGGTCCTCCTTGGGGAGGGTGCGCCGTGAGACCACGCGAAAGGCGACGCTGCCGCCGTCCGACCGCTCCACGAGGACGCGGTCGCCCCGCCGCACGTCCGCCAGCGCCACGAGGACGCCCAGGCCGCCCCGGTCGGAGTCGACGTGGCCGACGATCACCGCGGACCCGGCGGACGCGCCCGGTGGGGGCGAGAAGCGGTACCAGCCCACCCGTCGCGGATCCTCGGGAACCCGCACCTGCCCGTCGCCGGTCACGCCCACCGGGTCGACCGGCGCCCGGACACCGAGCCGGGGCAACGACAGGGACAGCGGCTCGGCGATCGGCGCGGAGGCCGACGCGGCCGCGGCGCCCGCGTCGTCGCGCACCGGCGTGTCCGGCGTCCGCCCCGGTGTCCCGCTCGGCGTCTTCGGCGCGGTAGGTGCACCGTTGCGCGGCGTGGCGCCGAAGTCCTCGGCGGACGAACGCGGTTGGCCCGACCAGGCGTCGATCAGCAGCGCGGCGGCGGCCACGAGCCCCACGACGGCCGCGGCCAGGACCGCGAGCAGGGCTCGCCGTGACCAGGCCCTGTCCATGAGCGACTTCCCTTCACCCGTGAGCACGGGGGAGCGTGCCGCCGCCGTGGAAGCGGCGGCGGCACACGCTCCGTGGTCCTCCGGGGGCACACGCTCCGTGGTCCTCCGGCGGCACACGCTCCCTGGTTCTCAGCGGGACGAGGCACGCAGCCGGAACACCACTCCGGCGACACCCAGGGCGGACAGCGCGCCGAGGGAGAGCGCGCCGAGCGGCAGGCGCTCATTGTGTGCAGCGGCCTGTCCGCTCTCGCCGGCGGGGACGCCCTTCGGCGCCGAGTGCATACCGGTCACCGTCTGCGTCTTGAGCGCCAGGTTCTCGTCCTGGGCGCTGCCCCAGGCGTAGACGATGGTGTTGGTGCCCTCGGCCAGGTCCAGATCGGCCGGACCGAGCGCGACCGTGTCCGTGCCGGCCAGGACCACGTCCGCGGACACCGTGCCGGCGGACACCTCGCCCTTGGCCTCCTTCGGATTGACCAGGTCCTCGAAGACCGGCGTGCCGTCGGCCCGGACGTCGACCGCCGGTGCGGCGGCGACGTGCCGCACGGTCAGCCGGGCCTGCCCGGCCGGCACCTCGGAGGTGTCGTTGACGTACGCGTGCAACGCGGGCTCGCCGTCGGCCGTCAGATGGGCGACCAGGGTGGCGTCGGCCCCCGCGGGCACGTCCACGGTCTTCTGGATGGCGGGGGTGCCGTCCGGCCCCTGACCGTCCTGGAA
The DNA here is from genome assembly GCF_015160875.1 of Streptomyces chromofuscus. NCBI lineage: Bacteria > Bacillati > Actinomycetota > Actinomycetes > Kitasatosporales > Streptomycetaceae > Streptomyces > Streptomyces chromofuscus. The sequence continues at coordinate 6,247,104 of NZ_CP063374.1, forward strand.
GATCCTGATGTCGTAGGAACCCGCGTCCAGCTTCATCGGGTCGGTCAGCGTTCCCGGTTCGAAGTCCGGGATCAGCTCCTTGTCTCCGGCGTAGACGTCCACTGTCAGGCCGGGCACGCCGTGCAGCACCGACACCGTGGCCTGCTCGTCCGCGGCCCGCGGCTGAGCGAGTGCGGAAGAGCCGGCGGTGACGGAGAGGACGGCAACGGCACCGGCGGCCAGCGCGGCGCCCGCGACTCGTGCGGTCATGGCAATCTTCCCTTCGGCTTCGAGGTGGTCTCGAAATCTCGGGAAGCATTCCGGCGCCGGTGAGGCCTTGGTTTCACCAGGGCCCGACCAATCGTGAAGCCGCCGGGCGGCGGGCGGGCAGGGGCGGTCCGGGGGTCAGATGTCCCGG